>NZ_CP106753.1:767500-3285000 GCF_025642115.1 Chitiniphilus purpureus
TCAGCGACTTACGTTCAGTAGCGAGCTTAACCGAATAGGGGAGGCGTAGGGAAACCGAGTCCGAATAGGGCGTTTAGTTGCTGGGCGTAGACCCGAAACCAGGTGATCTATCCATGGCCAGGATGAAGGTGCGGTAACACGCACTGGAGGTCCGAACCCACTAGTGTTGCAAAACTAGGGGATGAGCTGTGGATAGGGGTGAAAGGCTAAACAAACCTGGAAATAGCTGGTTCTCCCCGAAAACTATTTAGGTAGTGCCTCAAGTATCACTAACGGGGGTAAAGCACTGTTATGGCTAGGGGGTCATCGCGACTTACCAAACCATGGCAAACTCTGAATACCGTTAAGTGCGAGCTTGGGAGACAGACATCGGGTGCTAACGTCCGGTGTCAAGAGGGAAACAACCCAGACCGCCGTCTAAGGTCCCAAATGCTAGATTAAGTGGAAAACGAGGTGGGAAGGCATAGACAGCCAGGATGTTGGCTTAGAAGCAGCCATCATTTAAAGAAAGCGTAATAGCTCACTGGTCGAGTCGTCCTGCGCGGAAGATGTAACGGGGCTCAAATCTAGAACCGAAGACGCGGATGTATCTTTGATACATGGTAGGGGAGCGTTCCGTAGGCCTGTGAAGGTGGCTTGTGAAGGCTGCTGGAGGTATCGGAAGTGCGAATGCTGACATGAGTAGCGTTAAAACGGGTGAAAAGCCCGTTCGCCGAAAGCCCAAGGTTTCCTACGCAACGTTAATCGGCGTAGGGTGAGTCGGCCCCTAAGGCGAGGCTGAAAAGCGTAGTCGATGGGAAACAGGTTAATATTCCTGTACCGATTCTGAGTGCGATGTGGGGACGGAGAAAGGTAGGTCAGCCGGGTGTTGGATGTCCCGGTTTAAGCGTGTAGGTGGGGGATTTAGGCAAATCCGGATCCCTGTTAACACTGAGGCGTGATGACGAGGGCCCTTTGGGCCCGAAGTGATTGATCCTATGCTTCCAGGAAAAGCCACTAAGCTTCAGCTCAGAATTGACCGTACCGCAAACCGACACTGGTGGGCAGGATGAGAATTCTAAGGCGCTTGAGAGAACTCAGGAGAAGGAACTCGGCAAATTGACACCGTAACTTCGGGAGAAGGTGTGCCGCAGTAGGGTGAAGGTCCTCGCGACTGGAGCTCGACGCGGTTGCAGTGAAAAGGTGGCTGCGACTGTTTATCAAAAACACAGCACTCTGCCAAGACGAAAGTCGACGTATAGGGTGTGACGCCTGCCCGGTGCCGGAAGGTTAAATGATGGGGTGCAAGCTCTTGATTGAAGCCCCGGTAAACGGCGGCCGTAACTATAACGGTCCTAAGGTAGCGAAATTCCTTGTCGGGTAAGTTCCGACCCGCACGAATGGCGTAACGATGGCCACACTGTCTCCTCCTGAGACTCAGCGAAGTTGAAATGTTTGTGAAGATGCAATCTCCCCGCTGCTAGACGGAAAGACCCCGTGAACCTTTACTGTAGCTTTGCATTGGACTTTGAACGGACTTGTGTAGGATAGGTGGGAGGCTTTGAAGTGGTGACGCTAGTTGCCATGGAGCCGTCCTTGAAATACCACCCTGGTGCGTTTGAGGTTCTAACCTAGGTCCATCATCTGGATCGGGGACCGTGCATGGTAGGCAGTTTGACTGGGGCGGTCTCCTCCCAAAGTGTAACGGAGGAGCTCGAAGGTCACCTAGGTACGGTCGGACATCGTACTGATAGTGTAATGGCACAAGGTGGCTTGACTGCGAGACCGACAAGTCGAGCAGGTGCGAAAGCAGGACATAGTGATCCGGTGGTTCTGTATGGAAGGGCCATCGCTCAACGGATAAAAGGTACTCCGGGGATAACAGGCTGATTCCGCCCAAGAGTTCACATCGACGGCGGAGTTTGGCACCTCGATGTCGGCTCATCACATCCTGGGGCTGTAGCCGGTCCCAAGGGTATGGCTGTTCGCCATTTAAAGTGGTACGTGAGCTGGGTTCAAAACGTCGTGAGACAGTTTGGTCCCTATCTGCAGTGGGCGTTGGAAGTTTGAGAGGGGCTGCTCCTAGTACGAGAGGACCGGAGTGGACGCACCTCTGGTGTACCGGTTATCACGCCAGTGGTATCGCCGGGTAGCTAAGTGCGGAAGAGATAACCGCTGAAAGCATCTAAGCGGGAAACTCGCCTCAAGATGAGACTTCCCTAGAGCCTTGAGCTCTCTGAAGGGTCGTTCAAGACCAGGACGTTGATAGGTCGGGTGTGGAAGCGCAGTAATGCGTTAAGCTAACCGATACTAATTGCCCGTGTGGCTTGATCCTATAACCTGAACCAGGTCGGTTCAGGGTGGCGACAAGCTCGTATGATCTAACCTGAAACGAATTTGAGTGTGTGGGGCTGTCGGCCGCGCACCGCTTCTTCTATCGATTTGGAGCAGGACTGTATACAGTCGTAGCTCAACCAGTTACGTCTGGCGACCATAGCGAGTTGGCCCCACGCCTTCCCATCCCGAACAGGACCGTGAAACGACTTAGCGCCGATGATAGTGCGGGTTCCCGTGTGAAAGTAGGTCATCGCCAGACTCCTCATGAAAACCCCCGGGTGCTCACGCACCCGGGGGTTTTGCTTTAGGATCGGCGATCCAGCTCATCCTCGCCAAATGCACCAGGGTACGCCCCTGCCGTCCACAACCGGGTGTCCGTGCTATCGATCGGCTTCCTGGTTGAGCGGGTTCAGAAGCCGACGTATCCCGGCAATTGTGTCCGAGGCGGTCAGGCCGATTCCACTTGGATGGTCTTGGCGCCACTGATCGCCGGCAAGTCCATGCAGGTAAGCCGCCAATCGCAGCGCATCCAGTGGTGGCAAGCCTTGGGCGACCAGGGCCAGAATCACCCCGCTCAGCACATCACCTTG
This sequence comes from Chitiniphilus purpureus, assembly GCF_025642115.1. Classification (GTDB taxonomy): domain Bacteria; phylum Pseudomonadota; class Gammaproteobacteria; order Burkholderiales; family Chitinibacteraceae; genus Chitiniphilus; species Chitiniphilus purpureus. Next base: position 770,407 of record NZ_CP106753.1, read on the forward strand.
TCCAGCGCTTGCCAAGGCGCCATTGCCGCTGCCGTTGATGGTGGGCGGGTGCCCCGGTGCGGTGCAGATACTGCCGGAGCCTTTCAACAGGATCGCGCATTGGTAACGGGAGCTCAATTCCTGGGCTGCGTACAGACGGTCCGCTTGAACCGCCCGCGTATCCGTACCCAGCAAGCGGGCTGCCTCGGCCGGATGAGGCGTCAGTATGGTCGGTGCGCCACGCTGCGTTATCGATCGCTGCAGATGTGCATGTCGGGCCAGCAGGTTGAGCCCGTCTGCGTCGATGATGACCGGTACTGCAGTCGACAGTGTGCTGGCAAGGCTATCCACGCTCTGTGTTGTGGTTCCCAAGCCAGGGCCTACCGCGAGTGCACTCAATGGGGCGGTCAGGGCATCGTCCACAGTCTGAATCATCAGCTCGGGCTGGTGCGGGTCAAAATGGATCCGATGGTCTTGGAGTCCGACGATGACCTTGCCTGCACCACATTGAAGTGCAGCCCGACCAGCGAGCATGGCCGCACCTGTCATGCCGGAAGCCCCGCCGACAACGGCGACTGTGCCGTAAGTGCCCTTGTGGCTGGCATGTTGCCGCGGTGGCAGTGCCAGCGGCTGCGTTGCCACCAGGAAGGCGGCGGGCGCGAGGTCCGCTTCCACAGTGATGCCAAGGTCCAGACAAGTCACCTCACCGGCATGGTCACGGCCGTATGCGGTATACAGGCCGGGCTTGTCGGCCAGGAAGGTCAGGGTATGGTCGGCGCGCACTGCGTGACCAGGGATTTCGCCAGTATCGGCATTCAGCCCGGTCGGTACATCCAATGCCACGATCGGGCCCCGGTGCCGATTGATTGCATCGATCCACCGTACCAACGTGTCATCGGGTGCGCTGTCAAGCCCGATCCCGAGGAGCCCATCCACGACCAGGCCGTCGGTGACATGAGGGCAATCGGTATGCACTTCCCCGATCCGTTGCCATGCCTTTAGCGCTGCAGCAAGCGCAGGCTTGGTGTGGCGTGGCGGGATGGCGTGGACGATCACCGGCCATCCGAGGCCATGCAGTTCTGCCGCGCAGTACAAAGCATCCCCTCCGTTGTGCCCGGGGCCAGCAACAACGGTGACAACCTGCTTGGCGAAGTGCGCCGCGATCCATGCCGCCGCTCCTTTGCCGGCCCGTACCATCAAGGCAGGATGGGCAGTGGCATGGGTCTGCTCGATCCGGCGAAGCGTGTTGTTCGAAAACAACGGTCGCATCGGCTTATCCTTCAAGCGCTCCGGTGCCATTCGATCTGATGTCGCTCAAGCTGGGTCAAGTAGCGCTGTATCTTCTGCTGGGCAGACGGTGGAAGCTGTACGAAACGGCAACCGTACCGCAGTCGCGGTACACCATTGCGCAGCGTCATCACGAGCCTGTCGCGGATACGCAGGTCCGTTTCGATCTGGCCTTGGCCTGGCAGCTCAAAGCAGCACTGATGGAGCAGTTCATCCGGATACAGATCCTGCTGCTGACTGAGCACCAGGCCCAGGCCCCCCATGCTCAGATCAGAGATCGTGCCGGTCAGGCCGGGATGGCTGGGGTCGGAACAAACACAATGGATGGGATTGCTGATGGGCAGTCGCATCCGGAATGCCTGGCGTCGTTGCAGCTGCAGGATGGCCGCCGGTGCAGGGCCGATTAAGCAGGCGCGTCCGGCATGGGATGCAGGGGTCAGGGGTGCGAGTTCGAACTGGAGCTTCACCCCGCGCAGTTGCGAAACACAGCAGGCCCCCTGGGTTGCCAACATCTGGTTCGTCTTGGGCTCGCTGGCAGCATCGAACACGAGCTGCGCCGCATCGACGGCCAGCAGGGTGCTGAGAGCAAACGGCTCCTCGCGTCCGATCGGGTACAGGCAGACCAGCTCGTTGCGCTGTTGCAGTTGCTGCAACAGGTAATTCATATGCAGCGGGTCGTCGACCAGGTAGGGCGTTGGGTTGCCAAGCCGCACTGGGGTCAAGCGTTGGCCCTGCATCTTTCCCTCCTGGGCGTGTGTTCAGCGCGACGCGGCCAGCAGTTGCTCAACCTGCTCCACACGTGCCCGCTCGTCCTTGCGCGGGGTCAGACGTTCTGCCGTCCGAGGTCTCACGTGCAATTTGATCAATGTGTCATCAAACCAGAATGCGAGCGTTGGGTGATCCGCAAAACGCTGGGTGGGTGAAGGCTCCAGATGGGCGTAGTCGATGCGTTCGTTCAACAAGAACAGCTCAACGCTCTTGGGGTCGTCCAGGAACAGCAGCAGATTGATGTCGGATTGCGCATCGGCGAGACCGGACAGCACCGAACCGGTCAGATAGGGCTGGAAATCCGCAAGTACCCGCATGACCTTGACTGCTTTCGAGCGCAGCGTCTGGACCTCGTGCCCGTGTGTCGGTTGATACAGGGCACGATGGTCGGCCAGTGCCTCTTCCACTTCCTGATTGGACGGCAGATTGCGATGGTCCGACAGCCCCAGCTGCCGCGCAGCCTTCTTTTTGGCCAGTGCAAAGTCGTGGATATGGTCCTGGGCGATAAGGCGCGCGGCACGGTGTGCTATCTCAAGGCGCAGGCTGGTCGCGCTGCGGTCAAGAAGAGATGTCTTGGCCATACTGGCTCCTTGTCAACGACAGATGGACGTGAACACATGACGGCATTGGCTCCGGTAGCACACAAACGCCTGCCGGACTTGGCCCTGGCCGTCGTGCCCTGTATGCCCTGGTCCCAATGCCGATGGTAAGGCCGGCCCTGTGTGCTAGAACAGTTGGTCTCTGATCTCCTCCAGCGGCTGAGCAGCCGTACTGCTGCTGCCCAGGCCAAGTTCGGGGTTGGTTTCCTGGAATTCAGAGTAGAAGTATTCGTTGCGCAGCCCACGCTCCGATTGAATGGCCTGAGTGACCAGGCCTTCGGGCACAGCTTGCGGGACGTCCGGCTTGTTCTTCAATGCCACGCTCATGTAGTCGATCCAGATCGGCAAGGCTGCCGCACCACCGGTTTCAGAGCCGCCCAGCGAGCGCGGTTGGTCGAAGCCGACCCAGACGACCGCGACCAGGTGTGGCGAGTAGCCGGCAAACCAGGCGTCATGGGCATCGTTGGTTGTGCCGGTCTTGCCGGCCAGATCCTGGCGGCCGAGTACCCGAGCCTTGGCAGCGGTACCGTAACGTACGACATCCTGCATCATTGATGTCATCACAAATGCGTTACGTGCCGGCAGGGTCCGCCTGGCGTTCTGCCCGACCACCTCGGGTTGCATGCGGGCCAGCAGTTGACCACGGTCGCTTTCGATCCTGTCAATGAAGTGCGAGGAGACGCGGTAGCCGGTATTGGCAAAGACAGCATACCCTTCCGCAAGCTGCATCGGCGTGACACTGCCGGCACCCAGCGCCATCGTCAGATAGGCCGGATGGTTCTTGGGCGGAAAGCCGAACCGGGTCAGGAACTGCTGGGTGTATTGTGGCCCGGTCGCCTGCAGGATGCGGATCGAGACTAGGTTCTTGGAGCGGGTGAGCGCGTCTCGCACGCTCATCATCCCGGCAAATGTGCCGTCATAGTTCTTCGGCTCCCAGCGTTGCCCGCCGATCTCCTGCGGATCGATCACCAGGGGCGCATCGTTGATCAGCGTTGCGGGTGTCACGCCCCGCTCCACGGCGGCCGAGTATACGAAAGGCTTGAAGCTGGAGCCTGGCTGTCGCCAAGCCTGGGTGACGTGGTTGAAGTGGTTGCGATTGAAGTCGAACCCACCCACCAACGCCTTGATCGCCCCGTTCTGCGGCTCCATTGCGACCAGGGCCCCTTCGACTTGCGGCAACTGCCTGATCTGCCAGCCGTTCTCGGATTGGCGGACCCTGATCAGCGCGCCGGGGCGGATACGTGCAGTCGGTGGGGCCTTGCTGGTCAGGGCAAAACGGGCAAAGCGCAGGCCAGCGCCGTCAAGGCGGATCTCGTCCCCGCTCTTCAGTTGTGCGATGACGCCCTTGGTGCTCACTTGGCGTACCACTGCGAGACGTAGCTCCCCCGCGTCTTCCAGTCCATCCAGTGCATCGATCAGCAGATCTTCCTTGCCAGGCTGTAAGAGGCTGGCATCGATATAGCCTTCAGGACCCCGATAACCATGACGGGTGTCGTAAACAAGCAGCCCTTTACGCAGTGCCTGGTACGCGGCTGTCTGCTGTTGGCTGTCGAGTGTCGTGTAAACTTTAAAACCTTGGGTGTACGCGGCATCCTTGTAGCGCTCCACCATCATCTGGCGCACCATCTCCGCAACGTACTCGGCGTGTACCGGATAGCTGGTGAGGTTGCGTTTGATCTGCTGTGGTTCGTTCAAGGCGGCCTGGTACTGCTGGTCATCGATGAAGCGCAGTTCGTGCATGCGGCGCAGGACATACTTCTGGCGCAGCTTGGCGCGGTTCGGGTTGGCGATGGGGTTATACGCGGACGGTGCCTTGGGCAGGCCAGCCAGCATCGCGGTCTCGGCAACCGAAAGGGCGCCTAGCGGTTTACCGTAATAGGCTTGCGCAGCTGCAGCAAATCCATACGCCCGTTGACCCAGATAGATTTGGTTGATGTAAAGCTCCAGGATTTGATCCTTGGATAAATTGTGCTCAATCTTGAACGAGAGCAGGGCTTCATTAAATTTTCGAGTAAACGTTTTCTCATTGGATAAATAGAAATTACGAGCAACTTGCATCGTGATGGTGCTGGCCCCGGATTGGGAATGACCTGACACGATGTTGCCGAGCATTGCCCGTACAACGCCGATGTAATCGACGCCGCCGTGGCTGTAGAAGCGCTCGTCCTCGGCGGCCAGTAGCGCCTGCTTCATCAGCTTGGGAACTTGATCGATCGGCACGAAGGCCCGGCGTTCCTCGCCGAATTCACCGATCAGTGCATTGTCGGCGGTGTATACGCGCAGTGGGATCTTGGGACGGTAGTCCGTTAACGCTTCCAGCGAAGGAAGTCGAGGGTAAGTAAGCAGAACGGCAAAGAACAGCAGACCAGCGGCAAAAATCGCTGCGCCTGCGATGATGCCAGCGGCGATCAAAAGGATTCTTCTGGCCATGATCGAATTCGGATTGGTTTGCGTTGAGCGTAATTTACGCGATTCGGGGGCTGTTGCAAAAAACTGATGCTTTAGCTAGCTTGCTTTACAGGGGTTGCTTGGCGCTGCTAGCATTTTTGCGGTAGTGCGGCAGAAAAACATTCTAGTTTCCTATTTAATAAAGGAAATTTCTTTTGAATCTCGACTTTCTCAAGCCCAAGGCTCCGCCGTTGATCGGCGTGGATATCAGCTCGTCGGCCGTGAAGATGGTCGAACTCGGGCTGGTCGGGCGCAATTACAGCCTGGAACGTTACGCCATCGAACTGCTTCCCAAGGACGCCGTGACCGATGGCAACGTGGCCAATGCCGATGCGGTCAGCGAAGCGCTGCGACGTGCGTGGCGCCAGCTGGGATCGCGTGTGAAGAACGTGGCCATCGCGCTGCCGGCGGCGGCGGTGATCACCAAGAAGATCCTGGCACCGGGCGGGCTGTCCGAGCGTGAGCTCGAAACCCAGGTCGAGGCCGAGGCCAATCAATACATCCCGTTCTCGTTGGACGAGGTCAACCTTGATTTCCAGGTGCTTGGGCCTTCGCCCGCGGTGCCCGAGGAGTCCGAGGTACTGATCGCGGCGGCCAAGAAGGAAAAGGTGGACGAGCGGGTCGCCGTCGTGGAGGCTGCCGGCCTCAAGGCCACGGTGGTCGACGTTGAGCTCTACGCAACCCAGGCGGCATTCGAACTGATGCGCCCCCAATTGCCGGGCCAAGGAGAAAACCAGATCGTCGCGGTGGTGGACATCGGTGCAACTGCGATGCATATGAATATTTTCAAGGACGGCCAATCGATCTACAGCCGCGACCAGGCGTACGCCGGAAACCAGTTGACCCAGGAAATCCAGCGCAAGTTCAACATGTCGTTCGAGGAAGCCGAGCATTCCAAGAAGTCGGGTGGGCTGCCTGAAAGCTACGAGCCCGAGGTGCTGCAACCGTTCATCGATACCCTGGCCCTGGAGATCTCGCGCTCGTTGCAGTTCTTCTACACCTCAAGCAACTACAACTCGGTCGATCACATCCTGCTCGCCGGGGGCTGCAGTGCAATCCATGGGCTGGATGAGGCAGTCGCCAGTCGTACCCAGGTGGCAAGCGCAATGCGCGCCAACCCGTTCTACGGGATGGCGATAGGCAAATTGCGCGGCAGGCAGATCCAGCTTGATGCGCCCAGCCTGTTGATAGCCTGCGGACTCGCGATGCGGAGGTTTGACCCGTCATGATCAGGATTAACCTCTTACCGCACCGCGAGCAGAAGCGGCAGGCCAGGCAGCGCCGTTATCTGGCCATCCTCGGGGTTGCATTCGCCGTCGCCGTCGGCGTTGTCGTCGCGGGTTGGCTCGTGCTGAGCGCACGGGTGGCGACCCAGGATGAGCGCAACCTGTTCCTGGAGTCGGAAAACAAGAAGCTGGATGCCGAGATCGCCGAGATCGAGCGGTTGAAGGCCGAAAGGGCAGCGTTGCTTGCGCGCAAACAGGTCGTGGAGCGGTTGCAGTCCAACCGGGCCGAGGCGGTCCGCATCATGGACCAGCTGGTGCGCCAGGTGCCGGAAGGCATCTACTTCTCCAGCGTCTCGCAGGAGGGCGGCAAGCTGCGGCTGGTCGGCTACGCACAGTCGAACGCCCGCGTCTCGACGTTGATGCGCAGTCTCAACGACTCCGACATCTTCGAATTGCCGGTGCTGATCGTCGTCAGGGCAACTCAGCAGAAGAATCAGCGGCTGTCCGAGTTCACGTTGGAGGTCAAGATCGTCCGCCCCGATGAGAAGAATGCCGATGCCCAATCCGTTGAAAAGAAAGGCTGATCATGACGCTTGACGAACTGCGTTCACTCGATCCCAAGGATATCGGCAACTGGCCCGTTCCGGCCCAGATCGGTTTGCTGGTCGTGGTCTTTGTCGCGATCGTGGCGGGTGGCCACTGGTATGTATGGAGCGACGAATTCGACAAGCTTGAGGCTGGCAAGCAGCGCGAAGAACAGCTCAAGCAGGAATTCATCGACAAGAAGCGCCAGGCCGTCAACCTTGACGCCTATCGCCAGCAGCTGCTTGAGATCCAGCAGTCGTTCGGGGCCTTGCTCAAGCAGTTGCCCAACAAGTCGGAAGTCGAAACGCTACTGACCGAGATCAACCAGGCCGGTGTCGGCCGCGGCCTGCTGTTCGAGCTGTTCCAGCCCGGCGCGGAGATCAAGACGTCCGAATTCGCCGAACTGCCGATCAGCATCCGGATCGTCGGCAGCTATCACGATCTGGCCGCGTTTGTCAGCGATGTGGCCAAGCTCTCGCGTATCGTGACACTGAATGATATCCAGCTGTCCAGGACAGGGGATGCGGACACGTTGCTGCTGCAGGCAACCGCCAGGACCTATCGCGCGCTGGATGAGGCCGAGATCCAGGCAATGCGGCAGGCAGAGGCCGAAGCGAAGAAGAAGAACCGGCAATGAGTGCTTCGCAGCAAATTCTCAGGGAGGCGTGCGGCATGGCGCGTTGGATACCGGTAGCAATGTTCGCAGTGCTGCTGACGGGATGTTTCGGTGAAGAGCATGGCGATCTGAAGGAGTGGATGGCCCAGAACAGTGAAGGGCTGCGCGGCAAGATCGAACCTGCACCGGAGGTCAAGATCGTCGAGCCGGTGGTGTATGAAGCCTTCTCGCTGCTCGATCCCTTCAATGCGGCGAAGATGGAACTGGCCAAAAAGAGCAGCAGCGGGATTGCACCCAATACCAACCGACCCAAGGAGGTGCTCGAGAACTACGATCTCGAGAAGCTGCGCATGGTCGGTATCCTGCAGCAAGGCAAGCAGATCCAGGCGTTGATCAGCGCGCCGGATCGGAATCTATACCGCGTGAAGGTCGGCAACTACATGGGGCAGAACTTCGGCATGGTGGTGGCCATTTCCGAAACGGAAGTCAAGTTGAAGGAAATCGTCGAGGACAGCGGCGGAGACTGGATCGAGCGGGAAACGATCCTCACTCTGGACGAAGCGGAGCAAAATTAAATGAAGAATGTATCCATCCTGAAGCAGGCCTGGCTGGTCTGTGGCGCGCTGGCAGTGGCGCTGTGCTCCGCCAGTCAGGCGAGCGACATCACTAACGTCGAAGTCAACACGATCTCCAACGAAAAGCAGGTCGTGAAGGTGCAGTTCGACGGACCTGTGCCGCAGCCGACCAGTTTTGCCGTCAGCACGCCGCCGCGTGTCGCCTTCGATTTTCCGGGCACGGCCAACAAGGCCGGCAAGAGCAGCGTACAGGTCAATAGCGCAACGCTGCGCCTGCTCAATCTGGCCGAGGGGACCGGCCGGACCAGGCTGGTCCTCAACCTCAACAAGCAGGCGGCCTACGAGACCAATGTGGAAGGCAATGCGTTCCTCGTGACCATCGATGGCTCCACCTCCGCGGTGGCAGCCAAGACGGAGACCACGCATTTTGCGCAGCCGACCGTCAACACGGCGCAGGAAAGCCTGACCGAAGTCGACTTCCGCCGCGGTGTCAGCGGGGAAGGCAAGGTGGTGATCGATCTGTCGAGCCCCAATGTCGGGATCGATATCCGGCAGCAAGGCAGCACGCTGGTGGTCGATTTCCTGAAGGCCGAGCTGCCGGAACGGCTGCAGCGGCGCATGGACGTCGCGGACTTCGGCACGCCGGTGCAGAAGCTCGATACCTACCGGCAAGGCAGCAATGTCCGGATGGTGATCCAGCCGATAGGCAATTGGGAGTATTCGGCCTACCAGACCGAAAACCGCTTCATCATCGAAGTGCGCAAGGCACAGGAAGACAGCCGCGCCCTTTCCGCACTGCGCCCCAACTACAAGGGCGAGAAGCTGTCGCTCAATTTCCAGAATGTCGAGATCCGTACGGTGCTGCAGGTGATCGCCGAATTCACCGGTCTTAACATCATCACCAGCGATACCGTCTCGGGCAGCCTGACGCTGCGTCTGAAGGATGTGCCGTGGGATCAGGCGCTGGATATCATCCTGCAGGCCAAGGGGCTCGATCAGCGTCGCTCCGGCAACGTGCTGTGGGTGGCGCCGCGTGATGAGCTGGCCGCCAAGGAAAAGCAGGAGCTGGAGGCGAAGAAGCAGATCCTGGAGCTTGAGCCGACCCGTACCGAGATGTTCCAGCTCAAGTATCAGAAGGCCGATGACTTCAAGAAGATCCTCACCGACGAGAAGCAGCGCATCCTGTCGCCGCGCGGCAGCGTGGTGATCGATCCGCGTACCAACATCCTGATCGTGCAGGACGTGCCGTCCAAGCTGGACCAGTTGCGCGACATCATCGGCAAGACCGATATCCCTGTCCGCCAGGTGATGATCGAGGCACGGATCGTCGAGGCGCGCGATGGCTTCTCGCGTGATCTGGGTGCCCGGCTGAGCTGGGGTGCGACCGGTCATGTGGGCAACACCAATGTTTCGACGTGGCCGACCCTCGCGGGCACCAAGCTCGATGGTCGCGGCGTGCCGACGAACACCGATGGCTCGATGCCGTTCAACGTCAACCTGCCTGTGAGCGGCAGCCCGGGCACGCTGGCCCTGATCGCCGCCAATGCCGACTGGTTGCTGGGGCTTGAGATCAATGCGCTGGAAGCGGACAACCAGGGCAAGATCATCTCCAGCCCGCGTCTGGTGACTGCAGACCAGACCGAGGCCGTGATCGAGGACGGTACCGAGATCCCGTATGCGGAATCGTCGCAGAACGGGGCCACTTCGATCTCGTTCAAGAAGGCCACGCTGTCGCTGCGTGTGACACCGCAGATCACCCCGGACGGCAACGTGATCATGGACGTCAAGGTCAACAAGGACAGCCGTGGCGACAATACGCTGGCTGGCCCGGCCATCGACACCAAGCAGATCTCGACCAAGGTGCTGGTGGAGAACGGCGGCACCATCGTGATCGGTGGGATCTATACCCAGACCATCGGCACCGACATCCAGCAAGTGCCGCTGCTGGGCGATGTGCCGGTGCTGGGCCATCTGTTCAAGAACACATCCAAGCGTGACGAGAAGCGTGAACTGCTGATCTTCATCACCCCGAAGATCGTGAGCTCCGAAGTCGGTCTGCGCTGAAAGGCAGGGATGCCAGCCGTACAGGCTGGCATTTCCGGTTAAAATGCCTGGCATGAAACTGCCAGGCAATTTTTTTCTGATCGGCATGATGGGTGCCGGCAAAACCACCGTCGGCCGGGCATTGGCCAAAGCGACGGACAAGCAATTCTATGATTCGGACCACGAAATCGAAGCCCGTACCGGGGTCAGGATTCCATTGATCTTCGAGGTGGAAGGGGAAGCCGGATTCCGCATGCGTGAAACGGCGACGATCGCTGAATTGGTGCAGCAGCAGGAGCTGGTGTTGGCCACCGGCGGTGGCGCGGTGCTCAGTGCGGACAACCGTGCCGCATTGCGCCAGCATGGATTCGTGATCTATCTGCGGGCCGGGATCGACGATCTTTATCTGCGCACCGCGCACGACAAGAACCGGCCCCTGCTGCAGACTGCCAACCCCAAGGAGCGGATACGCGAGCTGTTCGAAGCGCGCGATCCGCTATACCGTGAAACGGCCGACCTGATCATTGATACCAGCCGACAGTCCGTCCAACAACTCACCCAGTCGCTTCTGGCCAAACTCGAGCATCTGCATGCGCACCGTCAAGCTTGACCTCGACCACGCTCCCTATCAGATCCTGATCGACCGCGGCCTGCTCACGCAGGTCGATCTGATCCTGCCGCTGCTGCCGCAACCGCGGGTGGCCATCGTGACCAACGAGACCGTGGCACCGCTCTATCTGGACCCGTTGCGTTCGGCACTGGCCGCGCGAGGAGTGCAGGTGCAGGCGATCGTCCTGCCCGACGGCGAGGTCTTCAAGACCTGGGAAACGCTCAACCTGATCTTCGATGGACTGCTGGCTGCGCGCTGCGAGCGCAAGACCACGCTGATCGCGCTGGGTGGGGGCGTCATCGGCGACATGACCGGCTTTGCGGCGGCGGTGTATCAGCGCGGTGTGCCATTCATCCAGATCCCCACCACGCTGCTGGCGCAGGTGGATTCGTCCGTCGGCGGCAAGACGGCGATCAACCATCCTTTGGGCAAGAACATGATCGGGGCGTTCTATCAGCCCCGACTGGTCCTCGCGGACCTCGATACGCTCGATACCCTGCCGGCACGCGAGTTCTCCGCTGGGATGGCCGAGGTGATCAAGTACGGGCTGATCGACGATCTCTTCTTCTTCGAGTGGCTGGAAGCGAATATCGACCGGATGATGGCGCGGGATACCGGGACTTTGGCCTGGGCGATCGAGCGCTGCTGCCAGAACAAGGCGCGCATCGTGGCCGGTGATGAGAAGGAGCAGGGGCAACGCGCCTTGCTCAATCTGGGCCACACGTTCGGCCATGCCATCGAGTCGGGGTTGGGCTACGGCGCCTGGTTGCACGGCGAAGCGGTTGCCGCTGGCATGATGCTGGCGGCAGTTGCATCCGAAGCGCTGGGCTATCTGGATGCCGCCGCCATCGAGCGCATCCGTGCACTGCTGACACGCGCCGGACTGCCGGTGGTAGCGCCGGCGCTGGGGGTCGAGCGCTATCTGGAGCTGATGGCGCAGGACAAGAAAGTCGACGCCGGCACGATCAAGTTCATTCTGATGCGGCAGTTGGGACAGTCCTACATCGGCGAGCTGGACTACGCCACATTGACCCGGACGCTGCAACGGGGTTGCGCCTGAAACGATGGTGGGCGTCCATCGTCTGTTGCGTGGTTGATCGCAGCCGGCCGGCAATGGATTGGGCATGGGCCGACCGGCACCACATTGTCTGCAGCTTCAACCTTGCACCGAAACCATGGCCAGGATGCGCGTGGTGGCCTGCCTGGACAGGCTCTCAGGGCTGGCCGGTCGGATGACGGCTTGAAGGGTCATCAACAGGTGCTCAGGCGTTCGCCTGTTCATCATCCAGGCGGGCCGCGTACTGGGTGAGGGTTTCGTCCAGCGCCGCGGTCATCCCGGTGATGTGCCGTGCAAGGCCGGTTTCCACGGTGGCCGAGAGCGGCGTGACCACCGCTTCGAACAGATCCAGCAGCCGGATACGGTCGATCGAACCCGAGAGCAGCCATTCCCCGGCGCGGGTCGCTTGCACCCAGCCGCGTTCGCTCATGGTCTCCAACAGGTTGTGAGTGGCATCGATGCCCAGACCGACCCGTCGGCGCAGCGCGTCGATATGCAGCACTTCACCGTGGGTATGGGCCTGTGCCAAGGTCATCAGGATACGCATCGCCTGTTCGAACCGGGTGCCGTGATGGCGTTCCCAGCGCCAGCCGTCGCCATGCCAATACGACAACGAGGCCGCCAGCACGGCGCCGCCCAGTACGATGACCCAGCATACATACAGCCACAACAGAAAGATCGGGAAGCTGGCGAATGCCCCGTAGACCAGTTGGTAGCCGCCGAACAGCTGGATATACAGCGCAAACAGTTTTTTCATCAGCTCCAGCAGGATGGCGACCAATACGGCGGCCAACATGCCGTGGCTGCGTGGCACATAGCAATTGGGGACTGCCACGTAGAGCAGCGTCAACGATACGAACATCAACAGCGACGGCCCCAGCTTGAGCAGCAGTGCTTCGATCAGTGGGGCGTTTTCCACCAGCGCGTTCTGCTGGAACAGCCATGACGTCAACGACAGGCTGATGCCGATCAGCAGTGGGCCAAGTGTCAATGCCGCCCAATAGATCAAGGTGCGCGAGAGCAGCTTGCGCGGCTTGCGCACCCCCCAGATCTGGTTGAAGGTCTTTTCAATGGTGAAGACCAGCAGGAGCGCAGTCAGGACCAGACCGATCATCCCCAGTGCGGTCAGTTTCTCGGCGTTGTCGGCAAACTGCCGCATATACATCGCGACGGCACGGCCGCCGGTTTCCGGCACCAGGTTGGAAAGGATGAAGGAGCGGAATTTCCCGGCATATGCCGAGAACATCGGAAACGCCGAGAACAGCGTCAGCGCGATGGTGAAGAGCGGCACGATGGCCAGCAGCGTGGTGTAGGTCAGGCTGCCTGCGGTCTGCAGGCAGCGGTCGACGACCAGTCGATGCCCGACAAAGCGCGTGAACCCGGCCAGACGCCCCCAATAGTGAACGGTGAGTAATGGTTGCAGCGATAAGGCATTCAGCGGGAGCAGGCGTGCCATGCAGTTGTCGGTCTATGAGGAGCAAGCCCCTATAATAGCGGACCTGACATCGGTGGACCCCATGGCTGACATACTCGTCCTTTACTACTCCACGCATGGCGCCACGCGTCAGCTTGCACAGCTGATCGCCCGTGGCGTTGAATCCGTGCCCGGATGCACCGCCAGATTGCGCACCGTTCCCCGGGTGTCGACCGTGTGCGAGGCCAGCGAGCCTGCCGTGCCCGAAAGCGGCGCCCCTTATGTTGAATTGGCCGATCTGCAGGCTTGCGATGGCTTGGCGCTCGGCAGCCCAACCCGTTTTGGCAACATGGCCGCGCCCATGAAATATTTCTGGGATGGGACCATCGACACCTGGCTGCAAGGTGGGCTCGCCGGCAAGCCTGCCTGCGTCTTCACCAGCAGCGGCAGCATGCACGGTGGCAACGAGTCGACATTGCTGACCATGATGGTGCCGCTGCTGCACCACGGCATGCTGATCGTCGGCACGCCGTTCACCGAAACCGCGTTGTCCACGACCCGCAGCGGCGGCACGCCGTATGGCCCATCCCACCTGGCCGGCCCCGAGTCGCGCCTGCCGGTGTCGGATGAGGAAAGACAGCTTTGCCTGGCGCAAGGGCGGCGGCTCGCGCAGATTGCGCTGCAGCTGGGCCAGCCGCGATGAGCGCCGATCTGACACGCTGGCGTGGCCACGTGCAGTGGGCCGCCATCCTTGGAGTCATCGCACTGATCGGCCTGTGCCTCGCCTGGGAACTGTGGCTGGCGCCGCTGCGTCCGGGCGGGTCCGTACTGATGTTCAAGGCGCTGCCCTTGCTGCTGCCGCTGCCCGGCCTGCTCAAGGGGCGGCGCTACACCTACCAATGGTGCAGCATGTTCGTGCTGCTCTGGTTCACTGAAGGCGTGATGCGGGCCTGGTCGGAGCAGGGCATGGCGCAGTACCTTGCGCTGGCCGAGATCGCGTTGTCGGTCTGGATCTTTGCCGCGGTTGTGTTCTATGCCCGCTGGACCCGGCCTTCGCTGCGACAAGCCTCGCCCCGGCCCGATTGAACAAGGCCCCACGGTTTTGGCACCGTGCCGGAAAACCGTGGGGTTCGGTGCGCGTCTGGCGCTAGATCGATTCGCCGATCTGCGGGTTGACACGCCGGACCTTGCTGCCCAGCTTGTTGACCGCGGAAATATAGGCCTTGGCGCTGGCAACCAGGATATCGGTGTCGGCACCCTGGCCGTTGACCACACGCCCTTCCTTGGAAAGCCGCACGGTGACTTCGCCCTGGCTGTCGGTGCCGCTGGTGATGGCATTGACTGAATAAAGCAGCAGCTCGGCCCCGCTGTGCACCACTGATTCGATCGCCTTGAACGTGGCATCGACAGGGCCGTCTCCTTCCGACTGCGCCCGCTTTTCCGTGCCTTCCTCGGCAATGACCAGCGTGGCGCTCGGCGTCTCGCCGGTTTCGGACACCACCTTGAGCGCGGCGAGCTTGTAGGTCTCCTGCTCGATGCTGATCATCTCGTCGGAGACCAGCGCGTGCAAATCCTCATCGAAGATCTCGCGTTTGCGGTCGGCCAGCTCCTTGAAACGGGCGAAGGCAGCATTCAGTGCCTCTTCGCTGTCAAGCACAATGCCCAGCTCGGCGAGCTTGCTACGGAACGCGTTGCGGCCGGAAAGCTTGCCCAGTGTCAGGCGGTTGGCCGACCAGCCGACCGACTCGGCGCTCATGATTTCGTAGGTTTCGCGGTGCTTGAGCACCCCGTCCTGATGGATGCCCGATTCATGGGCGAACGCATTGGCGCCGACGATGGCCTTGTTGGGCTGCACCGGATAGCCGGTGATGGTGGAAACCAGTTTGGAGGTCGGGACGATCTGGGTGGTATCGATCCGGGTCTCGACGCCAAAGATGTCGTGCCGGGTCTTGACCGCCATCACGATTTCTTCCATGGCCGCGTTGCCGGCGCGCTCGCCAAGGCCGTTGATGGTGCATTCCACCTGCCGCGCGCCGCCCAGCACCGCGGCCAGCGAATTGGCCACCGCCATCCCAAGGTCATTGTGGCAGTGCGCGGACCAGATCACGCTGTCGCCCCCCGGCGTCTTGGCGATCAGCTCACGGAAGAATGCCTCGGTACGGTAGGGCACCGCATAGCCGACGGTATCGGGTACGTTGAGCGTGCGTGCGCCGGCCTTGATCACCTCGCCGAAGATACGGGCCAGGAAATCGATGTCGCTGCGCAATGCATCCTCGGCGGAGAACTCGATGTCGGCGGTGTATTCACCGGCAATCCTCACCGCGCGCACCGCCGCTTCCACCACCTCGTCAGGCGACATGCGCAGCTTCTTCTCCATATGGATGGGGCTGGTGGCGATGAAGGTATGGATGCGGCCGCGCGCGGCAGGGCGGATCGCTTCACCGGCTGCGCGGACGTCGCGCTCGTTGGCGCGCGCCAACGAACAGACAGTCGATTCCTTGACCGCTTCGGCGACGGCGCGGATGGCATCGGCATCGCCCGGGCTGGCTGCGGCAAAACCGGCTTCGATGATGTCGACGCCAAGCTTTTCCAGTTGTCGGGCAATCCGGATCTTCTCTTCCCTGGTCATCGAGGCGCCGGGGGATTGTTCCCCGTCGCGCAAGGTGGTGTCGAAAATATACAAACGGTCGCCCATGGCGTGTGCTCCGGCAGTGAGCGGCGCCGCGGCGCCGAGACGATAGGTGTGGATGTTGAAGGTGCGGCCCCGTGCCGCGGCCAGTTGCGCCAGCTTGTCGATCTGCGAAAGCGGCAGACTGCCGCGTTCGCGCCACTTGTAGATGGCGGCACGGCTGACAGGATCATCGGGAAAGGTTTGGTTGAGCGCTTCGGTCAACGGCCCAGGGCCGCCGAAATCGGCAATCAGGCGATCGATATCGAACTGCACGGCGGCGCTCCTGAACACTGTTTGCGTTCAGGATAGCGCGCTTGTGGACATAACGTCAAAATAATGTCTGATGAATGACTTTGTGGTTGTTTCTATTGCGGCATTGTCTACTTAATGTCTAGTTGGTCGGCGTCACCTTGCGCCGGTTCAACCAGTTCCACGCCCAGTAGAGATAGCCGGAGGCTGCATAGCCGATGAAGAAGCAAAACAGGACCAGCGCGGGGCGGGAGGCGCCGATCAGCAATACCAGGGTGGCGATCAGCAGCGCAACGAATGGCACCGTCTTCTTGGCGTGGAATTCCTTGAAGCTCCAGAAGCGTACGTTGGATACCATCGTCAGGCCGGCAAACAGCGTAAACAGCAGGGTCATGGTCGGCAGCACCCCCGCCATGAAGGCCAGATCGTCCGCATGTTCGATGCTGATCCAGACGAAGCCGGCGACCAATGCGGCAGCCGATGGCGAGGGCAGACCCTGGAAGAAACGCTTGTCCACCACCTGCAGATTGGTGTTGAAGCGCGCCAGACGCAGCGCTGCGCCGGCGCAGTAGATAAAGGCCACCATCCAACCGAGCTTGCCGAAGTCCTTGAGCGCCCATTCGTAGGCCACCAGCGCCGGCGCCACGCCGAACGACACCATGTCGGACAGGCTGTCGAACTCGGCGCCAAATGGCGATTGGGTGTGCGTCATGCGCGCCACGCGGCCGTCGAGCCCATCCAGGATCATCGCCACGAAGATGGCCACCGCCGATTGCTCGAAATGCCCGTTCATCGCCTGGACGATCGCGTAGAACCCGGCGAACAGTGCGCCAAGCGTAAACAGATTGGGCAGCAGGTAGATGCTTTGTCGCTTCAGGTTCAACGGTCGCTTGATCGGGTGCATGGTCTTCTCGGGCAAGCGGCGAAGGACGCCGCGATGACGATTGGGCGCGTCAGGCTCAGCCCAGTTCCGCAAGAACGGTCTCGGTTGCGCTGACCTTGTCGCCGATGGCGACCTTGGCCCGTGCCGTCAGTGGCAGATAGACATCGACACGCGAGCCGAAGCGGATGAAGCCGTAGCGTTGCCCTCGGCTCAACGTGTCCCCTTCCCGGGTGTAGCAGAGGATACGGCGGGCGACCAGTCCCGCGATCTGGACGAATGTGATTGGGGTGCCATCACCCATCCTGACGAGGACGGCGTTGCGCTCGTTTTCGAGCGAGGCTTTGGACAGCGCGGCGTTCACGAATGAGCCGGCGTTGTATTCGACCCGTTCCACCACGCCGTCGACCGGGCTGCGGTTGGAGTGCACATTGAACACGTTCATGAACACGCTGATCTTCAGCGCCTCGACCTTGCGGTAAGGATCCAGCGCCTGTTCGACCACGACCACGCGCCCGTCGGCCGGGCTCAATACAGCAGTGGGGTCTTGCGGGATGCGTCGGGGGGGATCGCGGAAGAACTGCAGCACGAACAGGGCGATGATCCAGAACGGGACCGACCACCAACCGGCGAAATGGGTGACAAATACGGCGGCGACCACGCTGGCGGCCAGGAAGGGCCACCCTTCGCGGGCAATGATGGGATGGGGATAATGCGTACTCAAAGTTGCCTCGATTGCTTGGTCCAAGCTGAAAATTGTAACCGAGGTAAGGTGCCGGTGTCTTTCAACCAACCGGCCTGTCGGGTCAACGGTCGCGCGCGGCCTGCCCACGCGACCTGTCGCGGGGCAGCGCGGCCCAGATTGCGGCAGCGACCATCAACGCCCCGCCCAGCCATGCAGCGCTGCTCAGCCGTTCGCCCAGCCAATAGTTCGCAAACAGCGCCCCGAACGCCGGTTCGCATCCCATCAGCAGCGCCACGCGGCTCGGGCTGCTGTGCCGCAGCCCATAATTCTGCGCAAAAAAAGCGAACAGGGTGCAGAACAGCACCAGATAGAGCGTGCCGTACCAGAAGCCGGCCACGGCGGGCAGGGCGGGCAGGCTGCCGGGCAGCAGCCAGCCTGCAATCAAACTGCCGGCACCGACCACGCCGGCCTGTACCGCCGTCAGCGCCAATACCGGAACCGGGTGGTTGGCGGTAAGGCGCGCTGTCACGCACACCAGCAGCGCGCGCAACAACGCAGCGGCCAGCATCAGCCCATCGCCCACGTTCATGCCGCCGGACAGGTCAGCAGCCAGCAGCCAGGCCCCCGCCAAGGCTACCCCGGCCGCGATGAGCGCCGATCCGGTGGGGCGACGGCGCAACAAGGCCCATTCGATAAAGGGAGTGAACACAACGCACAGGCTGATCAGGAACGCAGCATTGGCCGCATGCGTCAATGCTATGCCCAGGGTTTCACAGGCAAAGATTGCCAGCAGCAGCAGACCCAGCGGCACACCTGCACGCAATGCGCTACGCCCCTGCGTTCCGGCCAGGCCACGCAGGGCCGGCAGCAGCAGCACGAAGGTCAGCCCGAAGCGGATGGCGATGAAACCCAGTACCGGATAATAGGCAAGCACCCCCTTGGCCACCGCATAGCTCGTGCCCCAGACCACTGCAACCGACAGCAGCATCACGTCGGCGATCCAGAACGGCGCAGGATAGGGCAAGGCACGCATCGGGGCTCCTGGTGGCAGCAAGAACAGGGGACTGGCAAAGCGCTGTGCTATGGGCGTTTGCCCAAAGGGCGCTGTGCGGGGGGCGGCGACCGGGACTCACGGTAAGGGACACGTGGGCCATGCCGGATGACGCGTCTCAACAGGAGGCCCGCAACGGCTGCCGCACGGCGTCACAGCGTCCAGTCAGGGTGAGCCGGCATGGGGTTGTACGTGATCACCGAGCTGGTGAGTCGCGCGCAGCGAGGCGGTCGCCGTCCGGCGCGCTAGCTGCGATCGGCCAACAGGCCAATGCGCCGCTCCATCTCGGCGATGCGCCCGTGCAGGCCATCGATCTGGCGCTGCTGTGCCTGGATCACGTATTCCACGGTGTGCGCATAGTGCAGGACTTCGGCCGCGAAGGCGTGCGCATCCGGGTCTTCGGCCGGCGCCGTGGCCTCACGCCATTTCTGCAAGGCAAAATCCAGACGTGCCCGTGCGGTACTGACGGTTTTCGGCATGGCGCCCCCGCGGTGCCAGCTGCCTCCGTCCGGCGCTGAAAAGGCCTGGGAGGTCAACTGCGAAGTTTGCAAGCGCTGCCATGCATCCTGCACGGCAGGTTCACTGATTATCGTCTCGTTTGCCACATTATCAATCACCTGCCTTGTTGCGATAATGCCCTGGTGTGGAACAGGTCTTGTGCAGCATGGGAACAAATAAATATCTCGGATTGCTCTCTGATATGGCTGTGTTCGTCCGCGTCGTGGATGCTGGCGGGTTTTCCGCCGCGGCCCGCCAGCTTGGGATGACACCGTCAGCAGTCAGCCGGCAGGTGGCGCGACTCGAAGCCGAACTGACGATCCGCCTGCTGGAGCGCACGACGCGCAAGCTGCGTCTGAGTGAGCCGGGGGCCGAGGTCTATCGCCGCGCCCAGGAAATGGTGGCGGCAGCGCGCGAGGCCATGGCGGCCGCCGGCAAGTTCACCGAAGCGCCAAGCGGCCTGATCCGGATAAGTGTGCCCAAGGCTTTCGGCCGCTTGGTGCTCCATCCCCTGATCCCGGCATTCCTGCATCGCTATCCAAGTATCGATGTGCAGTTGGTGGTGTCCGACCGCTATGTCGATCTGATCGATGATGAGGTGGACCTGGCGATCCGGATCACCGACCAGCCGGCCATCGGGCTGGCTGCCCGCCCGCTGATGCCGGTCCGTCATGTGTTGTGTGCCAGCCGGCAATACCTGCTGACACACGGCATGCCTGCCCACCCGCGTGAGCTGGCGCAGCACAGCTGCCTGTATCTGGGCGAGCATGCCGGCGACAACCGCTGGCAATTCAGGCGCCGCGGCGAGCAGGTGCAGGTGATGGTGCACGGCCGCTACGTGGCCAATCACAGCGAGATCCGGCTTGAGGGTGTGTTGCAGCACCTGGGGATAGGATGCCTGCCGCATTTCACCGCAGACAACGCGCTGCAGCGCGGCGAGGTGGTCGAGGTCCTGCCCGGGTGGGAGTTCATGGGGGCCTATCGCGGCACGGCCTGGGTGCTCTATCCGCCCAACCGCTATCTGAGCGCCAAGTTGCGCGTCTTCATCGACTACCTTGCCGATGAACTGGCGCCGCGGCGGGCCGTCAAGGCGGGATCGCCGCGCACCGAGCACAAATGAAAACGGCCAGCGCTGGGCTGGCCGTCTATGCCACAGGCAAGGCTCAGTTCTTGGACTGGTCCACCAGCTTGTTCTTGGCGATCCACGGCATCATCGCGCGCAGCTCGGCGCCGACCTGTTCGATCGGGTGGGCGGCGGTCAGACGGCGGCGGGCCGTCATGCTCGGGTAGTTGGTCTTGCCTTCCAGGATGAACATCTTGGCGTATTCGCCCGACTGGATGCGATACAGCGCCTTCTTCATCGCTTCCTTGGTGGCGGCGGTGATGACTTCCGGGCCGGTCACATACTCGCCGTACTCGGCGTTGTTCGAGATCGAGTAGTTCATGTTGGCGATGCCGCCTTCGTACATCAGGTCGACGATCAGCTTCAGTTCGTGCAGGCACTCGAAGTAGGCCATTTCCGGGGCGTAACCGGCTTCGGTCAGCGTTTCGAAGCCGGCCTTCACCAGCTCGACGGCGCCGCCGCACAGCACGGCCTGTTCGCCGAACAGGTCGGTCTCGGTTTCTTCGCGGAAGTTGGTTTCGATCACGCCGCCCTTGGTGCCGCCGTTGGCTGCGGCGTAGGAGAGGGCGATGTCACGGGCACGGCCGGACTTGTCCTGGTACACGGCGATCAGGCTCGGCACGCCGCCGCCCTTGTTGTATTCGCTGCGCACGGTGTGGCCCGGGCCCTTCGGGGCAACCATGATCACGTCGACGTTGGCCGGCGGAACGATCTGGTTGTAATGGATGTTGAAGCCGTGGGCGAACGCCAGGGCTGCGCCATCCTTCAGGTTCGGCGCGATCTCGCGGTGGTACACGTCCGGCTGCGACTCGTCCGGCAGCAGGATCATCACCACATCGGCGCCCTTCACCGATTCGGCCACTTCCTTGACCGGGAAGCCGGCGGCTTCGGCCTTGGACCACGAGGCACCGCCCTTGCGCAGGCCGATGGTGACGTTCACGCCCGAATCCTTCAGGTTGGCAGCGTGGGCATGGCCTTGCGAGCCATAGCCGACGATGGTGACCTGCTTGCCCTTGATCAGGCTGATGTCGGCATCTTTATCGTAAAAGACTTTCATTTCCGGTTTCCTTTTTCTGGGAGTATGCAGTGGGCGGGCACCATGCCCGTACCCGCCGTTAAATCTTGAGGACCCGCTCGCCGCGTGCGATGCCGGAGGCGCCGGTGCGCACTGTTTCCAGGATCACCGCGGGGTCGAGTGCCTTGATGAAGGCATCGAGTTTCTCGCCGGTGCCGGTCAGCTCGATCGTGTAGGTCTTCTCGGTCACGTCGATGATGCGGCCGCGGAAGATATCCGCCATCCGCTTCATCTCGTCGCGATCCTTGCCGGTGGCGCGCACCTTGATCAGCATCAGCTCGCGCTCGATGTGGTCGGCCTCGTTCAGGTCGATCACCTTGACCACCTCGATCAGCTTGTTGAGCTGCTTGGTGATCTGCTCGATCACATCGTCCGAACCGTGGGTGACGATGGTCATCCGCGACAGCGTCGGGTCTTCGGTGGTCTGCACCGTCAGCGAGTCGATGTTGTAGCCGCGAGCGGAAAACAGGCCGGTCACGCGCGAGAGCGCGCCGGCTTCGTTTTCGATCAGGACGGAAAGAATATGTCGCATGTTCTGCCCCCCCTCAGCACAGATTGCCGTAGTCGCGGTTGTTTTCGAACGGCACCTGCTGCAGGCCGCGCATATGCGGTGGCAGATCCATCTGATTGAGGCCCTTGCCGTTCTGGATCATGGGGAACACGTTCTCCGACGGATCGGTGCGGAAGTCCATGAACACCAGCCGCTCCTTGAGTGCCGGGCTGAACGCCTCCTTGAGCACCGGCTCGACGTCGGCCGGATTCTCGATCTTGAAGCCGACGTGGCCGTACGCTTCGGCGATCTTCACGAAATCGGGCAGGGCATCCATGTAGCTCTCGGAGTAACGCGTGCCGTAGAAGAACTCCTGCCACTGCCGCACCATGCCGAGGTAGCGGTTGTTCAGCGAGAGCACCTTGACCGGCGTGTGGTACTGCTTGCAGGTGGAAAGCTCCTGGATGTTCATCTGGATCGAGCCCTCGCCGGTGATGCATGCCACCTGCGCGTCGGGATTGGCCAGTTGCGCGCCCATCGCCGCCGGCAGACCGAAGCCCATCGTGCCAAGGCCGCCCGAGTTGATCCATTGCTTGGGCCGGCGGAACTTGTAGTACTGCGCCGCCCACATCTGATGCTGGCCGACGTCGGAGGTGACGATGGCTTCGCCGTTGGTGATCTCCCACAGCTTCTGCACCACCGCCTGCGGCTTGATCAGCTCGGTCGACGGGGTGTACAGCAGGCAGTCGGGCTTGCGCCACTCGTTGATCTGCTTCCACCAGTTGGCCAGCGCATCCGGATGAGGGCGCTGATTGCCTTCCTTGAGCACAGCGATCAGGTCGGTCAGCACATGCTTGACGTCGCCGACGATGGGCACATCCACCTTGACCCGCTTGGCGATCGAGCTGGGGTCCACATCGATATGGACGATGCGCTTGGGGTTGGACAGGAACTGGTTGGGCACCGAGATCACCCGGTCGTCGAAACGTGCTCCGATCGCGATCAGCACATCACAGTACTGCATCGCCAGATTGGCTTCGTAGGTGCCATGCATGCCAAGCATGCCAACGAAATTCGGGTCGGTGCCATCCAGCGCACCAAGGCCCATCAGCGTATTGGTGCAAGGCACGCCCAGCAGGCGCACCAGCTCGGTCACCTGCGCGCCGGCGCCGCCCTGCACGGCGCCGCCACCCACGTAGATATAGGGGCGCTTGGCTTCGGCGAGCAGTTGCGCCGCTTTCTTGATCTGACCCGGATGGCCTTTGCTGGGCGGGTTGTAGCTGCGGATCGACACCGACTCGGGGTATTCGAACGCGCACTTGTTGATGGTCACATCCTTGGGGATGTCGATCACCACCGGGCCGGGGCGCCCGGTCTTGGCGATATAGAACGCCTTCTTGAAGGCCGTGGCCAGATCGCGCACATCCTTGACGAGGAAATTGTGCTTCACGATCGGGCGCGAGCAACCGACCATGTCCACTTCCTGGAAGGCATCAAGGCCGATGGCGCTGGTGCCGACCTGCCCGGAGATCACCACCATGGGAATCGAATCCATATAGGCGGTGGCGATGCCGGTCAGCGCGTTGGTCGCGCCCGGCCCGCTGGTGACCAGGGCCACGCCGACCTGGTCGCTGGAGCGCGAATAGGCATCGGCGGCATGCACCGCAGCCTGCTCGTGCCGGACCAGCACGTGCTTGAATTTTTCCTGACGGAAGATTGCGTCGTAGATCTCGAGCACAGCGCCGCCAGGATAGCCGAAGACGAATTCGACGCCTTCCTCCTGCAGACAGCGCGTGACGATCTCGGCACCGGAGAGATGCTCCATGATGTCACCCTTTGCCGGTACGCAGCCGCACCTCGCGTGCGGCAACCGGCGATCAACGTTGAAGAAAAACAGTGCTCCTGCCATTCCAGAGCATTGCGACTGCGTCGACCTGCTTGGCCAGGCATGTCTCGTGCGTCAAGACGGGCGTGTCTTCAAACGCCGGCCGGTGCGCGGTAACGCATCGGCCAGGACATGGTGGCATCGGCAGTGCCGCGTAGCCTGTCTTTACCGGGCTGGCCGCCTTGGCTCGGGCTTGTGGCCCGAATTGGGACGACTGCGGTGTGTTGCGCGGGCGGTGCCATTCGGTGCCGGCCGCCGAAGTTCCGGGGGCGCGGCTTCACATCTGGATTGGGTGTGAACCGCAAACGGTAGCGGAACAGTGCGCGCTTGGCAAGAAAAAATACCGCTGGCCCAAGTGCTTGCAGCACTTCACTGGCACTGATCCGATGCCCTTGCTAGCATCCTTGCCCAGTTCACCTTACTTCCATTGGGCGCAATGCATTCCCGCCAATCCGAGCTTTCCCATTTCCTTGCCTCGACCGAGCGGCGTGCCTTCAAGCACGCGCTCTACGCGGTGCGGGACGAGGAAGCGGCGCTGGATATCGTGCAGGATGCAATGATGCGGCTGGCCGAGCGCTATGCCGATCGCACCGTCGAGGAATGGCCGCTGATCTTCCAGCGCATTCTGCAAAACACCATCCGTGACCATTTCCGGCGCCAGAAGGTACGCACCTGGTGGGTGACCCTGTTCTCGGCCTTCCAGCGCGACGGCGAGGGCGACGACGACGATCCGCTGGACTGGCTGCCGGCGCAGCCGAGCGCCGCGAGCCCCGAGGCCGAGCGGCAACAGGCGCAGACCATGGCGTTGATCGAAGCCGGCGTGGCCCGGCTGCCGGCACGTCAACGCGAAGCGTTCCTGCTGCGTTACTGGGAGGAGTTCGATGTGGCGGAAACCGCCCGGATCATGGGTTGTTCCGAAGGCAGCGTGAAGACGCATTGTTCGCGGGCGACGCAAGCGCTGGCGAACTGGATGCGCCAGCACGGTGTAGACTGGCAAGGTAATCAGTGAAGCGCAGGGAAACGGCAATGGACGAGCGGAGCGAGCAGCAATTGGGCAGGCTGGTGCGCAGCGCACTGGACGGTACTCCGCTGTCCGAGGCGGCTGCCGTGCGCCTCGCCGCCGCGCGCCAGTCCGCCGTCGCCCACGCGCGGCCTGATCTGTCGTTGCCACTGCGGGCGCTGCGCTGGCTGCAGGCGCAATGTGGCGATCATCCTGCCGCATGGGGTGCCGGCCTTGCCTTTGGACTGGCGGTGCTGGTCGGTGGCGCCTGGCAATGGCAGCACGTGCGCGCGACCGATCCGTCACTCGATCTGCAATTACTCGCGGACGAAGTGCCGCTCGATGTCTACGTGAGCAACGATTTCGATAAATGGACCGTCGTTACCAACTGATCGCCCTGTTGTGCGCCGGCCTGCTGGGCATGCAGGCCGCTCTCGCCGAGGACTGGCAGTCGCTCAGCCCGCAGCAGCGATCCTTGCTGGCGCCGCTGTCCGGCCAATGGGATACGCTGCCATCTGACGACCGGGCGCGCTTCGCCCGGTTGGCCGAGCGCTATCCCCAGCTCGATCCGCAAAAGCAGGCACGTGTGCGCGAGCGCATCGGACGTTGGGCCGACCTGTCGCCTGGCGAGCGCGACCGCGCGCGAGAGAATTACCGGCGTCTGCGCGAGATGCCGCCCGAGCAGCGGCGTGCCGTGATCGAGAAGATCAGACGCGAGCACGGTGATGATGCGCGGTCCCATCGGCGGCGCGAGCAATGAGCGCAGTGCGACCGCCGTTGGCCGGCTGGTGGCGGCGCCTGTGTGCACTGCTGTACGAGGGCATGCTGGTGGTGCCGGTGGTGCTGCTGGCCGCTGTTGCAGCGGTGGCGGTACAGGCCGTGCTGCAGGGGCTGATGGGCCTGCCGTTGACCGGCCAGTTCGATCATCCATTTGCCCATGCGCTGAATTTCGTCTGGCTGATGCTGGCGCTGTTCGGTTACTTTGCCTTTTGCTGGCGCCACGGCGGGCAGACATTGGCGATGAAGACCTGGCGGATCAGGCTGGCCGGCGCCGATGGCAGCGTGCCTGGATGGCGGCCGCTGTTGCTGCGCTTCATCCTGGCGGCGCTGTGTTATGTGCCGCTTGCGCCCCTGTGGTTCGCAGCGCGGCACGACGCGCGCTGGATTCCATGGGCCTGGCTTGCGCTGGCGTGGTTTCTGGCGCCCTTCGTCTGGGCCTGGTTCGACCGCGACCGGCAACTGCTGTACGACCGGTTCGCCGGCACCCGGCAGCTATATGCGCCGACGCGCAAGGGCGGCGGCGCCAAGGATGAAGCCGATGGTGAGCAGCACCGGCCAGTCGTCTAGGCGCGCGTAGGGCGTCATGCCACTGAAGTTCCGGGCCCTGCCTTCGAGCAGGGCCTTTTGCATCTGCGGGGCGGCGGCGCGGATGTGGCCTTTCTCGTCGATGATGGCCGTCATGCCGGTGTTGGTGGCGCGCAGCATGTAGCGGCCCGTTTCCAGCGCGCGGGCCTGACTCATCTGCGCATGTTGGGCCGCAGCCCACGAGCCATCGAACCAGGCAAGGTTGGACACGTTGACCAGCAAGGTCGCCTGCGGCAACGCACGCAGGATCTCGCGACCGAATACATCCTCGTAGCACACATTGGGCGCCAGCCGGGTTGCGCCGAGCTGCAGAGGCGCCTGCCGGGCCGGCCCTGACGTGAAGCCCGACAGTGGCATGTTCAGGAAGCGGTACATCCAGCCGAACAGCGCCGGTACCGGGACAAATTCGCCGAACGGCACCAGGTGATGCTTGTAGTAGGCCGGCTGGGTCGCGTCGCTCAACGCCAGCACCGCGTTGTAGTACTCGTCCGGCTGCTTGCCCTGGATCGGTACGCCCGAGATCAGGTGCCGATCGCCCACCGCCTGGCGCAGATGGGCCAGATACCAGCCCGGGATGTCTTCCAGGAAGGCGGGAATCGCTGTTTCCGGCAGGATCACCAGCTCGCCCCGGGCCGCCCGGGTGAGCTGCAGGTAGGTGCGCAGGTTCTCGACGAAATGGGCTTCGTCCCATTTCATGTTCTGCGGGATGTTGCCTTGCACCAGCGTCACCGTGACCGGCCTGCCCTGCGCCACGGTCCAGTCCACCTGCTGCAGTGCCCCGCCTGCAAGCCAGATCGCCGCCACCGCGCCCCAATGCCTGGGCGAGCGCGGGCGTGACGCCAGCAGCCCGACGCTCAGTGCCAGCAGCAGTCCCACCCCCCATGCGCCCAACACCGGCGCAAAACCGGCCAGCGGCGTGTGCGGCAGTTGCGATACGCCGCTGCTGGCCCATGGAAAGCCGGTGAACAGCCAGCCACGCAGGTACTCGGTGGCGACGAAGGCAGCCGGAATCAGGAGCGGCAGACGCCAGCGCGCCGGCGCGGCAAGGCGCTGTCCCAGCCAGCCCGCCAGCGCCGGAAAGAGCGCGAGATAGAGTGCGAACAGCACAGTGCAGCCTGCCGCCATCCAGGCCGGCATGCCGCCGTACACGTGCATGCTGATGAACACCCAGTAGATATTGGCGACAAAGTAGCCCATGCCCCAGCTCAGCCCGCGCCAGGCAGCGGCACCAGCGGATGGTGCGCGGGCGACGCAGATGAAGAGTGCGGCGAGCGACAGCCACATCACGGGCGCCCAATACAACGGGGCAAAGGCGAGCGCGCCACTGGCGCCGCCGGTGGCGAGCCCGAGGTGGAGCAGGGCGGTACGGGGCAGGAGGGAAGACAGGCGCGTTTGGGCCATGGGCGGGAAGGCGTGGTCCGGAAGAGATCGCAGCCGGTACGGCTGGGGAAGCCGGTGGCGCGCGGATTATGAAGGCGTGGCCTGCGGCACCGACGCCAGGCGTTGCACCGCCACGGTGTGGACGCGCCGGCTGTCGGCACGCAACACACGGAACCGGCAGTCCTCGACCTCGACCACCTCGCCACGCTGCGGCACATGCCCCACATGGTTGATCACGAGGCCGGCGACGGTACGCGCTTCTTCGAGCGGCAGCCGGGTGCCAAGCGCCTCGTTCAGGTGCGAGATCTCGGTAGTGCCCTTGACCCGCCAATGCCCGTTGCGCGCGGGTACGATATACAGCTCGGTCTGGTCGAATTCGTCGGCGATGTCGCCGACGATCTGTTCGATCACGTCTTCGATGGTGATCAGGCCGGATACGCCACCGTGCTCGTCGACAACGATGGCCATATGGTTGCGGGTGCCGCGAAAATCCGCCAGCAGCATGTTCAGCCGCTTGGTCTCCGGCGTGAACACGACCGGGCGCAGGATATGGCGGATATCGAAGGACTGGCGGTTGGCGTAGTAGTGCAGCAGATCCTTGGCGAGCAGGATGCCGAGCACATTGTCCTTGTCGCCGTCGATCACCGGAAAACGCGAATGGGCGGTGTCGATCACGAAGGGAATGAATGTCTCGGGCGGCATCGCCACATCGACGACATCCATCTGGCTGCGCGGCAGCATCACATCGCGCACCAAGAGATCGCCGACATTGAGCACGCCCTCGATCATCGCCAGTGCATCGGCGTCGAGCAGATGGCGTTCAAAGGCGTTGTGCAGGATCTCGACGAGCTCGCCGCGGTTTTCCGGTTCACGCAGCAGAAAGTGGGTCAGACGTTCCAGCCAAGTGCTCTTGGCGCTTAAGGACGTGCCATCGTCCATCTGGGTCAGGACTCCTTGTCGCTTCGGTACGGATCATCATAACCCAGTGCCGTGACGATTTGCGCCTCCAACGCTTCCATCGCCTGCGCTTCGTCCTCCTGCTGATGATCGTAGCCCTGCAGATGTAGCACCCCGTGCACCACCAGATGGCAGTAGTGTGCGAGCACCGGCTTGTCCTGTTCCTGTGCTTCCTGTTCCACCACCGGCGCGCACAGCACCAGGTCGCCCATCAACGGCAGGCCGGGAATATCGGGCAGGTCGTCGAAGGTGAAGGTGAGCACATTGGTGGCGTAGTCCTTGCCACGGTATTCGCGGTTGAGTGTCTGCCCTTCCGGCGCATCCACCAGCCGCAGCGTCAGCTCGGCCTGCTTCACGCCGGGCTGCAGCGCCGCCTCGGCCCATGCTTTCAGCTGTGCACGGGTCGGCAACGCGGTGGCGGCGGTGGCGTTCTGCACCGCAAGCTTCAGCCGCCGGCTCATCGTCGTCCCCTGCCCGGGCGCCGGGCGCGCTCAGGCATGGCGCTCGCCGTCCTTGCCGGATGCGGCATCGCGCTCGGCCCGCTTGCGGGCGGCATCCTCTTCGCGCTGCCTGGTCTTGCGATCGTAGGCGTCGACGATCTTCTGCACCAGTGGATGGCGCACCACGTCGGCGCTGGTGAAGTAGTGCAGCGCGATACCGCGCACCTCGGCCAGCACGTCCTGCGCATCGACGAGGCCGGACTTCTGGTTCTTGGGCAGGTCGATCTGGGTGGGGTCGCCGGTGATGACGGCCTTGGAGCCGAAGCCGATCCGGGTCAGGAACATCTTCATCTGCTCGGGCGAGCTGTTCTGCGCCTCATCCAGGATCACGAACGAATGGTTGAGCGTGCGTCCGCGCATGAAGGCGAGCGGGGCGATCTCGATGATGCCTTTCTCGAACAGCCGGGTGACCTTGTCAAAGCCCATCAGATCATAGAGCGCGTCATACAGCGGACGCAGGTAGGGATCGACCTTCTGCACCAGATCGCCCGGCAGGAAGCCCAGCTTCTCGCCGGCCTCGACCGCGGGACGCACCAGCACCAGTCGCTTGACCACGTCGCGTTCGAGCGCGTCCACCGCACAGGCGACCGCCAGATAGGTCTTGCCGGTACCGGCCGGGCCGATGCCGAAGGTGACGTCGTGCTCCATCACCGCCTTGATGTACTGCGTCTGACGCGGGGTCCGCCCGCGCAGGTCCGCGCGACGGGTCTTGAGCATCGGGGCGTCGGAGTCAGTCGGCGCATCGTCGGGCGCGCGCGTCAGCTCGATCACCCCGAGCTGGATGTCGTCGATATCAAGCGGGTCGCTCGCCTGGTTGTAGAAATACTCCAGCGCGTCGAGCGCAAGCTTGATCTGGCGCGTCTTGCCCGAGACGCGGAAATGCGCGTCGCGCCGGGCAATCCCGACATCCAGTGCCGTTTCGATCTGGCGGATGTTCTCGTCGAGCGGGCCGCACAGGTTGGCCAGCCGGGTGTTGTCGGCTGGCAGGAAGGAAATGGTGTCGTTATGCAAAAGCAGGGGCCTTGGTCATGGGAAGGGCATATTTTCCGGAGCGGCCATGCAGCGAGCCGGTGCCGGCGGCAGCATCGAAGATGGCGGTTGGGCAGTAAAACACAAGCCCGCCGCAGCCTGGATTGCAACAATACCCTGGCCGACGGCTGCATCGGCCCGCTTGGGCGGGCCATCCATCAGCCTAGCGCCGGCGTGGGCTGCGACCGCCGTTGTCGGCCGCAGGGGCTTGGCGTTCCTGCCAGTAGCTGCGGATGCCCGGCACCAGGTCGGGCAGGGCGGCGGCAAGCTGGTGTTCGAACTGCACCACGTCTTCCCCGGCCTCGGCCAGCTCCGCGCGCGCATCCTCGTCGGCGCAGTCCAGGATGGGGCCGATCAGCTCGATGCCGTCCTCGTCCTCCAGCAGCGGTTGCCAGCCTTCCGGATCGAGCGAGGTGCCGAGCATGAAGCCGTAACACCATTGCTGGGCGATATCGGTGCCGCTGTCCTCGTCCACATACACCATGGGGGTGAAGGTCGGCGGATCGGAGGCCAGCTCATCGGCCAGCTGGTTGTAAAGGCGCAGGATCAGGTCTTCGATCCGGGTCTGCTGCTGCGTCGACTCGAATCCGGGACGCTCCTCGCCTTCGCCCCACACCGACGGCAGCCATGCCTCGGGCAGGGGCTCGACCGGCGAGACCAGCACGGCGGTGACAAAACCGTGCAGCATCGAAAGATCCATGCATTCCTCGGGTGTGGCATCCGAATCGAGGAAGGCCGCCAGTTCGTCCAGTTCCGCTTCGGTGAGCGGGGCGACGGTGCTGCGGGAGAAGCCTTTGGTTGCCATCAGGGGTCCTTGAGGGGCGGGTCAGGCCGCCACGGTTTCGCGGGTGACGATGCGCCCGCGCAGGCTGTGCGGCAGCGCCTCGGTCACCAGTACGTCGACGAACTGGTTGATCAGGCGCGCCGGGCCTTCGAAATTGACGATACGGTTGTTGTCGGTACGGCCGGCAAGCTCGGCGGCGTTCTTGCGGGCATGGCCTTCGACCAGCACCCGCTGCACTGTGCCGACCATGGCGCGGTTGACTTCCTGCGCCAGCGCCTCGATGCGCGCCTGCAGGTGCATCAGGCGCCGGGTCTTCACCTCCTGCGGCACGTCGTCCGGCAGGTCGGCCGCCGGCGTGCCGGGCCGCATGCTGTACAGGAAGCTGAAACTCGCGTCGAAGCGCACCTCCTCGATCAGCTTCATGGTGCGCTCGAAGTCGTCCTCGGTCTCCCCCGGGAAGCCGACGATGAAGTCGGACGACAGGCAGATGTCCGGGCGCGCCTCGCGCAGTTTGCGCACCAGGCTCTTGTATTCCAGCGTGGTGTAGCCACGCTTCATCGCCACCAGCACGCGGTCGGACCCGGCCTGCACCGGCAGATGCAGGTGCGAGACCAGCTTGGGCAGCGTGCGGTAGCAGTCGATCAGCCGCTGGGTCACTTCCTTGGGATGGCTCGTGGTGTAGCGGATGCGCTCGATGCCCGGGATCTCGTGCACGTATTCGAGCAGCATCGCGAAGTCGCACACCTCGTCCGGCCCGCCGTCCAGGATCCTGCCGCGATAGGCGTTGACGTTCTGCCCCAGCAGCGTCACCTCCTTCACGCCCTGTTGCGCCAGATCCGCCACTTCGGCCAGCACGTCCTCGAACGGGCGGCTCACCTCCTGGCCACGTGTATACGGCACGATGCAGAAGCTGCAGAACTTGGAGCAGCCTTCCATGATCGAGACGAATGCGGTCGCGCCTTCGACACGTGCCGGGGGCAGGTGGTCGAATTTTTCGATCTCGGGGAACGAGATGTCCACCTGCGCCGCACCGGTCTCACGCTTCCTGGCGATCAGCTCGGGCAGCCGGTGCAGGGTCTGCGGCCCGAACACCACGTCCACATAGGGCGCGCGCTTGACGATCTCGGCACCCTCCTGGCTGGCCACGCAGCCTCCCACGCCGATCACCAGTGCCGGGTTGCGCTGCTTCAATTCGCGCACGCGGCCCAGGTCCGAGAACACCTTTTCCTGCGCCTTCTCGCGCACGGAACAGGTGTTGAACAGGATGACATCCGCCTCTTCGGGGTTGTCGGTCTTGGTCAGCCCTTCGGTGACGTGCAGCAGATCGGCCATCTTGTCCGAGTCGTACTCGTTCATCTGGCAGCCGAAGGTCTTGATGAATACTTTCTTGCTCATGCCGTTTCTATCGTGCTGGTGAGGCGGGGATGGGAGTCGGATTGGCCCTGGCCTGGGCCTTGAGCTGCCGGTATTCGGCCGCGTCCAGCAGCCACATGCGCCAGACGAAGCCGGTGCTGGGCTCAAGCTGGAACCACACATAGGCCCGCTGCGGCACCGTGCCAGGGGTCAGCAATGTGTTCTGCAGACCATGGATGCGCAGCCCCGGCGCAGTGGTGTAGACCTTGCTGTCGATCTTCACCTGCGGCGGTGCAAAACCGGCCAATTCGCCCGGCTGGCCTTGCGCCGGCAGCAGCCGCTGCGCGTGCGCCGTGGCGATGCTTGCAACAAGCATCAGCGAAAACAAGCACTTATGCATGATGTCATGCCCGAGAACCAAACGCGCAATGGTAGCAAACGCGCGTTGTGCTGTGAAAGCGCTTCAGGCGGTCATGCCCGCCCCGCAACGGCGCGGCGGGCTGGCGCAGGCTGCCAATACCGGCATCCGTTTGAAGGGCGAAGAAAAAATGAAAGCTTTGTGAGCGTTGGTCGCCCAAAAGCCGCCAACCGGCAGATTGCACATCCTGTCAAATGCAACGACAGTAATCTTGTTGGTGGCAGGGTCCCCGCTGACTTTGTCCGTCATATTCGCGACACACTGTTTCGACATGATGTCGCCTTTCGCACCGCCTACCTGCAGGCCGCCCATGCCCGACGCTCCCCTCGTTGCGCAGCTGTTCCATGGATGCACAGATGGCCGGCGTCGCCACCGGCGCATCCGGCTGGCTGAATCGCCGGCACCGCCTGCGCCGGGACGATGTACTCCGCGGAAGGGCCGTGATCCCGGTCCTTCCGCTGCCGCTATGTCCAACCCGGTGCCGTGTTCCCGGTCCGATGGCATTGCTGACGGCCCGGGCCGGGCGGGTCCGCTGCCCGATTGCAGTCTCGCCCGCGGCGCAACCGGGCCGCGCACGAGGGTGGACCCGCCAGGGATGGACCCCCTGCCGCCCCGCCTGCCGGGTGGTCCGATGCCTGCCGGTGCCAGTGCAATGCATGGCTGCGGTGCAGCGGCATCGCCCCGGGTGACCGCAGCAAGGTCCGGCCAGCGGTTGTGGCGCGATGCCACGGCGGGCTGCCCGGGCCGGCAACGGCTGGCGATATCGCAATCCGTTGCACAATTTCGTCACTGCATCTGTTTAGTCCGGTAATTGCTTTTTTTTTGCGGTACCTTGCAAAACGTAATTACACGGGTTGGCAATCGGATAAGGGTGTCATAATCGATCTGTTCTCCCGGCGGGAGAGGAACCCGCCTCGGAATTACCATTGGCTTATATAAGAATTCAATAAAAAGCGCTTGGATAATGCCCAGTGCAGGAGGGTATAAGGATGGGTTTGAATCTGGACGATGAGCTGTTTGAACGCGCCACGCTGATATGCCATCTGGATGGTGAGGCAATTGCCAAGGAAGATCCATATCGATTGCCGGAGCGGGAAGGCCACCACCGGGAATTGGAACAGGCGATCCCGAACGTGGTCCCCCCGGCAGGCTTTACGGTATTGTCCAGCAATTCAAGCCGCCGTCCTGCCCACGAAGACGGGTTTGACAGCCTGCAGCTGATCACCGAAATCCTGCGCCTGAACGATTGCAAGACCTTTGATCAGGTGAACAGTGCGCTGGTCCAACTGAGCGGCAAATTGGGATTCGATGCCTTTCTATATGGTGGGCGGTTCCATTTCGATGGCGCGCGCCATGTGCAACAGATCGAATCCAACTACGATCCGGCGTGGCGGGAGAAATACGACCAGCGATGTTATATGCAAATCGACCCCGTGGTTTGCCATTCGCTCACGTCGGTTTCACCGTTGATCTGGAATGAGGGCATGTATGTCAACGAAACGCAGCGCAACCTGCGGGAAGAGGCACGCATGCATGGGTTGTCCGAGGGCATGTCGCTGCCGGTGCACAGCCGGAACGGTGATGTGGCGCTGCTGAGCCTGGCGATCGCCCACTCGGACAACGATGCCCGGCGCCACGTGCGGGAGATGCTGATGTGCGGATCGCTGCTCGCCACGCTGACCCATGAGGCGATGCGCCGCATCATCAAGGGCCAGCACATGGCGTTGCCACCGAAGCTGACCAAGCGCGAAGCCGAGATCCTCAAATGGGTGGCCGGGGGCAAGAGCACCTGGGAAATCTCAAGGCTGGTCAGCATTTCCGAGCATGGCGTGAGCTACCACATGCGCAACATCCTGCAGAAGTTCGATGTCACCAACCGCCATCAGGCGGTGGCCAAGGCGGTGGCGTTCGGGCTGATATAGCGCGCCGTCCGGTCGGCCGCCGGTGGTGCGCAGGCGCTGATCGAGTGCGTCAGCGCGGCCAGCGTGGCCTCGCTGGTGTCGAACGACAACGCGATCGTCCGTGCGACGCCGATGCTGAGCATCGGCCCCAGCCGACGGGGTCTCAAGCCCGCGTGTCGCAGCAGCCTTTCGAGCCCGGCGGTCGTGACCGTCACCAATTGGGTGATGCCCTGCTGGCGCGCCAGCTGCACGATATATTCCATCATCTGCAATGGCAGCCTGGAAAATCCGAATGCGTCGGATTTCTGCCTGAGCACGGCAAAACGGCTTAATTCCCATATATCCTCGCCGCACGGGGCGGGCGCACCGCAAAGCAATTGCGGAAACACGTCGCGCAGCATATTGGCGCCGGTCGTCGGAAGAATCCGCCAGCAACCGCATAGAATCCGTTCGTCCCTGGCAATGACATAAGGCGGGTCCAGCCGGTCGAAATCGTCGAATTCCAGCCCATCCTGCGTATTGACATCCCATGCCAGCCGGTCATGGAACATCTGATGTCGCAGGCGATACATCTCATGCTCATCCGAGCTGGAAAAAGAATGGTTTCCCTTCCTGACCAACGAAATATCCATTTCGAGCCGCCGCCCTTAATTTGCATATCCACAGTCGCCACGAAACATATCTGAATCGGCAGTACCGGAACAACTACATGTTCGTGTAGTTCTCCCTGTGAACGGTACTCGATACATTGGCGACGCAACTCAACCGGGCATTGAGCGGCCAGGGCCGCATATCGCCTGAAGCGTTGGCCGGCTTTTCAATGCAATCGCGCATGGCATCGGCGTATGCCGATCTTTGTCAGGCGAAGGGGTGATCCCTGGCCAATTGCGCTGCCAATCGCCCGGCGGATTACGCATCGATGGTTTGAAAGGCGCATCGACGCCAATCGCCTGCCTGTGTCCGCATCAACGTCGCAAGCCGGCGGATCACCCAAGGCGCTCCACTGCGCCAGTGGCAACAGGCGATCCGCTGCCGGGTGTGTCGGCAGGCCCAGGGCGCCCACTGCCGCAGTCCATCGCGGCGATGGTGGCCGGAAACGGGTTGGCGTGCGGCCGGCTTCTGTATCGACGGGGACGACATGCTGAATCAGGAAATGCTGCAGGAGTTGACCGAGTCCTACCTCAAATCGCTGCTTGCCGACGTGTCGGCTGCGTCGAGCGCCGATTTCGACGCGTCGGCCCCGTTCGCCGAGCTGGGGATCGATTCCTTTCGCGTGCTGAAAATGATCAAGGCGCTTGAGGCCGATTTCGGCACGCTGCCCAAGACCCTGTTGTTCGAATACTTCAGCGTCGGCGCACTGGCCGGCTACTTTGTCGAGCGCCATCCGGCGGTGCTGAACGCCAGGTTCGGTCAGGCGCACCGTCGGTCGGATCAGTCGGGGCCCGTAGCGGCCGTGGCTGCGGCACCGGCGTCGCCGCCCCTTGCCACGCCGGCCCGGCCGGTGGCGGCAGCTGCCGTGCCGCTGCGCCTTCTGGAAGAGGACCTGCCGCGCTATCCGGCGTTGCAGGCGCAGGTGAACGCCCTGTTCGAGCGCCACAAGAACGAAGGCTGCGTCTCCAGGGGCACGCGCAACATTGCGCCCAACCTGTTTGTCGGCAGCACGCGCAACGGCTACTTCAACTACTGCCGCAGCAACGATCTGATCCTGGTCTACGCCTATACCGGCCCGGCGGACTACTTCGCGGAGCTGGCGGCGGAGATGCACCGCTACTGCAGCGGGCACGGCTTCCAGCTCAACCTGTTCCTGGACGAGGTGCCGGGCCTGATCGATGGCGTGCCGTTCTCCGCCACGCCGTTCGGTGCGCTGCAGCGGGTGCTGGACATCGGTGCGTTCTCGCTCGACGGCGGCCCGATGCGGCGCCTGCGTTACCAGGTGGCCAAATTCGAGAAGGCCGGCACCTGCCGCACGCAGGAATACCACTGCGGCAGCGACGCGAAGGTGGATCACGCGATTGCCGAGGTGATCGACCGCTGGTGCGCGGGCAAGACCATGGTCAACCCGCTGATCCATCTTGTCCGGCAGGAGATCCTCGCCGGCGCGCTGCATGTGCAGCACCGCATCTTCCTGACCTACCTGGACGACGTGCTGCAGAACGTCATCCTGGTCTCGCAGATGTGCGCGTCGCTCAACGGCTATCTGATGGACCTGGAGTTCTACGGCCAGGACATGCCGCTGGGCGGGCTCGAATTCGCCATCGTCAACATCATCAAGGCGCTGGCCGCCGAGGGATGCGCGATGCTCAGCCTGGGCGGCACCTATGGCTGCCGGCTGGCGTCCTCGCCGCACGCCGACCCCGGGATCGACCGGCTGCTCGATGATCTGCACCGGCAGCAGATCTTCAACGACGAAGGCAACCTGCAGTTCAAGAACAAGTTCCGCCCCGAGAACCGCATCATCTACCTGTGCCGGCCGGTGGGCAGCGGCAAGGCCGACAATGTCGTCGACATCATCATGTCGATCGCCGACCCGGCCAAGGCACAGACCCCGGACACGGCCAACCACAATGCCGCCGAGGTGCTGGGGCGGGCGGACGTGGTCGCCCCTGGTGCAGTCGCCGCTGCGGCGGCGCCCGTGGTCGGGACACCGCGCGGGCGTGCGCTGGCCAAGGTCGGTTTCGATCCCTTCGATCTGCCGGCCGGGGAGGTCGAGCACGACCTGAAGACCGATTCGTGGGCGCAGCTCGCAGCCGCGCCCTTCGTCGCCGCGCAGATGGCGCACCTGCGCACGCAGCTGCAGCAAGGCGTGGATGTCGAGCAGTGCCTCGCCGCGGTGTTCCCGTTCCGGCATTTCGTGCTCACCGATGCCGGCCGCAGCGCCGAGCAGCTGTTCTGCCAGGCCTGGCCGCGCAAAGGGGTGGTGCTGCAGAACCTGCTGTTCCCGACCGGCCTTTACCACCAGATCGACCAGGGCTACACGCCGCACGAGCTGCCGCACCCGGCGCTGTTGCGCGCCGATGCGCAGGAGCCGTGCCGCGCCGGACTGGACGAGGCGGCGCTGCGCGACTATCTCGCCGGGCACGCCGCGCAGGTCGCCTTTGTCTGTATCGAGCTGAGCGACAACGCCGCCGGCGGGCTGCCGGTTCCGGTGGCGCATCTGCAGGCGGTCAAGGCATTGCTGGCGCCGCATGGCATCGCGCTGGTGCTGGATGCGACGCGGGTGCTGGAAAACGCGCAGTACCTGGTCGAGCACGCACCGGAGTACGCCGGCCGCACGCTGTGGCAGGCCGCCACCGACCTTTTGGGCTGTGCCGATGTGGTGATCGCCAGCCTCGCCAAGGATTTCTGCATCGACAAGGGCGGGCTGATCGCCACCAACGACGAGGCGCTGCTGCGCCGGCTGCAGGCGTTGCAGCAACAGCACGGCGGCGGCCTGAACGTGATCGAGAAGAAGCTGGTCGCGCTCGCGCTGCAGCAGCGCCGGCAGATCGAGACCCGGGTGGTGCGGCGGATGCGGGCGGTCGAGTCGCTCTGGCGTGCGCTCAGCGAGGCGGGGGTGCCGGTGGTCTCGCCCGCCGGCGGGCATTGCGTGGTGATCGACGCCAAGCGCTTGCCGCCGTTCCGCGACCTCGAACAGCCGGCCGCCTCGTTCGTGGCCTGGCTGTACCTCAACACCGGCATCCGTGCCGGCCTGCACAGCGTGGGCATGCAGAAGCAATCGCCACTCGACGGACAGGTGCGGCTGGCGGTGCCGATGGGGCTCAAGGAGGATGAGATCGACGCGATCGCCCGTCGCCTTGTCGCCGCGCTGCGCATGCCGCGTGACATTCCCGAACTCAGGCTGGCCGGTGTGCCGGGCCAGACCCGCTACGCGCTGCTCCGCTACCACGCCGCGACCGCGGTGGATGCCTCAACCGCCGGCGACTGCAACGTGCCGCATGCCGCCACCGGGCAGCTCCCCGCGCCACAGCCGGCGGCCCAGCCCGTGCCGGTGACCGCGCCGGCTGGCGCGCGCGGCGATATCGCGATCGTCGGCATGGCCGGACGCTACCCCAAGGCGGCCGACATGGCCTCGTTCTGGGAAAACCTGAAGGCGGGCCGGGATTGCGTGGGCGAGCTGCCGCCGGCGCGCCTCGCGGCGCGGGTGGACACCGGTTTCAGCCGCAGCTACCGCGGCGGCTTCCTCGATGACGTGGATAGATTCGACTCGCTGTTCTTCAACATCTCGCCGCGCGAAGCCGAAGTGCTCGACCCGCAGGAAAGGCTGTTCCTCGAAGTAGCGTGGGAAGCGCTGGAGGATGCCGGCTACTACCCGGAGAGTCTGGCTGGCGAAGGCGCGCCGCGTAATGTGGGTGTGTTCGTCGGCGCGGTGTGGGCGATGTATCAGATCGCCGGGGTCGAGGCCAAGCTCACGGGCCGCGAGGCGAACCCCAATTCCTTCCTGTGGAGCATCGCCAATCGCGTCTCGTACTGGATGAACCTCACCGGGCCGAGCATGACGGTCGATACCGCCTGCTCGTCCAGCCTGACCGCGCTCTACCTTGCCTGCGAGGCCATCCACAACGGCGATGCCTGCAGCGCGCTGGTCGGCGGGGTCAACCTCGATCTGCACCAGCACAAGTTCGACATCAACCATGCGGGCGGCGCGCTCTCGGACGACGGTGTCTGCCGCAGCTTCGGCGCTGGCGCCAACGGCTATGTGGCCGGTGAGGGCGTGGGCGCGCTCTTCATCAAGCCGCTGGCGCAGGCGCTGCAGGACAAGGACCAGATCTACGGGGTGATCAAGAGCGCCGTGGTCAACCATGGCGGCCGTGCCAGCGGCTACACCGTGCCCAATCCCAAGGCGCAGGGCGAGCTGATCGCCGCTGCGCTGGCCCGCGCCGGCGTGGACGCGCGCACCATCGGCTATATCGAGGCGCACGGCACCGGCACCGAGCTGGGCGACCCGATCGAGATCGCCGGCCTGACGCAGGCATTCGAGCGCGACGCGGTGGCACCGCAATCCTGCCCGGTCGGTTCGGTCAAGACCAACATCGGCCATCTGGAGGCCGCTGCCGGCGTGGTCGGCGTGTCCAAGGTGCTGCTGCAGATGAAGCACCACACGCTGGTGCCGTCGCTGCACTCGGCGCAGCGCAACGCGCATATCGATTTCGCCGCCTCGCCGTTCCAGGTGCAGCAGCAGCTGGCGCCATGGCACGGCAAGGACATCGACGGCGTGCGCCATCCGCTGCGCGCCGGCATCAGCTCGTTCGGTGCCGGCGGCGCCAACGCCCACGTGGTGATCGAGCAGCATGCAGCCGTACCGGACCCCGCCGCGGCCGCCCTGGCGCCGGCCGGCGCGCTGGTGTTCCCGTTGTCGGCGCGCAGCGATGGGCAACTGCGCGCGATGGCCGGCCGCCTGCGTGCGCATCTGGCGGCCGATGCCGGGCAACGGCTGGTCGACGTCGCCTTCACGCTGCAGCACGGGCGCAAATCGTTCGACCATCGCCTGGCGCTGGTCTGCGCCAGTCGCGCCGCGCTGATCGCCGGGCTCGATGCCTTCCTCGCCGGGCGCGAGGAGGCCGACGTGCTGGTCGGGCACGCGAAGGAGGCCGACGGCCTCGCCCGGCTGCTCAACCGTCAGGAAAAGGCGCAATTCGTCGAACTGCTGTGCGCCAGCCGCGATCCGCACAAGCTGGCGCGGCTGTGGATAGACGGGCTTCTGCCCGATTGCAGCGGCTTTTGCGAACAGGGCCGGCGCGTCTCGCTGCCCACCTATCCGTTCGCCGACAAACGCCACTGGATCGGCGCTTCCGGCGGCGCCATCGCGCTGACGCCGGCCACGGCGCGGCTGCATCCGCTGATCGACAGCAACGAATCGACGTTCCAGCGCCAGCTGTTCCGCAAGGCGTTCTCACGCCAGGAATTCTTCCTGCGCGACCATGTGGTCTCGGGCATCCCCACGCTGCCGGGCACTGCCTATCTGGATCTGGCGCGCAAGGCCGGCGAGCTCGCCACGGGACGCACGGTGCGCACGCTGCGCAACATCACCTGGGTCAGCCCGCTTGCCGTCGCGGACGCGCCGGTCCACGTGCAGATCGAATTGACACCGCTGGCCGATGCGGTGGCCTTCGAGGTGTCCGGCGAGGAGGCCGGCGCCAGGCGGGTCTACGCCCAGGGCAAGTTGTTGTACGAGGACGGGCAGGCTGCCCCGGCCGCCCCGGAATACGTGGATCTGGCCGCCATCCGCGCCAGGGCGGCCAAAACCCTGTCCGGCAAGGACGCCTATCCGCTGTTCGAGGCGGTGGGGCTGAGCTACGGCCCGAGCTTCCAGCTGCTGCAGGAGGTCTGCACCGGCAAGGATGAAGTGCTGGGGCTGCTGCGGCTGCCCGAGTCGCGTGCCGCCGATTTCGACGAATTCGTGCTGCATCCGTGCCTGTTCGACGCCGCGATGCAGGCCGGCGTGGCCGGCCAGCTGGGCGACACCGACGGCCAGATGAAGGTGCCGTACTCGATCGGCGAAGTCGAGCTGCTGCACCCGCTGACGCGCACCTGCTACAGCTATGTGACCAAGGCGCCGGGCGGGCAGGGCGGCGTGTCGCGCGAGCAGGTGACGCTGGTCGACGAGACCGGCAAGGTGCTGGCCCGCATCCGCGACTCGGTCGGTGTACCGCTCTCGAATGTGCACGACAAGCGCCCGCCGGTCGTCCCGGCAGCGCCCGAGGACGCCTTTGCCGAGCTGTACTACGGCCACGCCTGGCATGCCTTGCCGCTGGCCGCGCAGCCCGACGAGGCGCGGCCGCTGCTGATCTTCGGCAGCGACCCGGCGCTGCAGCAGGCCTGCGCCCGTCGCGGCATCGCGTCGGTGCTGGTGTTGCCGGGCGAGGGTTTCGCGCAGCTGGATCAGGACTGCTACCGGATCGATCCGGGCCAACGGCAGGATTACGCGCTGCTGTTCGACGCGCTGGCGCAGCGCGGCTTTGCCGTCGAGCAGGTGTGCTACGGCTGGCCCGAGCCCGGCACCCCTGACGACGCGGCCACGCTGTCGCACATGCTGGAGCGTGGCGTCTACGCCTTCTTCTTCTTCTGTCAGGCGCTGATTGTGCACAAGCCGGCCGGCCGCACCCGGCTGCTGTATCTGTACCGCGCCACGCCGGAGGCACCGCAGCCGCAGCACGAAGCGATCAACGGCTTCGCCAGGAGCCTGCGGCTGGAAAACCCGCGCATCGACTGCAAGGCGCTCGCGCTGCCGCCGACGCTGGCGCCGGACGAGGCGCTGGCGCTGGCGCTGGCCGAACTGCATCCGGATGCACAGCATGAGAGCACTGTGCGCTACGACGCCGGCGTGCGTTACGTCCGGGTGCTCGAACGGCTGCCGGTCGAGGCGGCACGGCAATCGGCACGGCCGGGCGTCGCACTGCGGCAGCGTGGGGTCTACCTGATCACCGGCGGCGCCGGTGGGTTGGGGCTGATCTTCGCCGAATTCCTGGCCGGCCAATGCGACGCACGGCTGGTGCTGACCGGGCGTTCGGCCCTGTCGGCCGAACAGCAGCGCCGGCTGCAGGCGCTGGAGGCGGGCGGGGCGCAGGTGCTCTATCTGCGTGCCGACATCGCCCGCGCCGAGGACGTGCAGCGCGTGCTGGGCGAGGCGAAGGCGCGCTTCGGCCGGCTGGACGGCATCGTGCATGCCGCCGGGGTACTGCGCGACGCCTTCCTCAGGAACAAGACCCGCGAGGACATGGCCGCGGTGTTCGCGCCCAAGCTCTTCGGCGCCTTCCATCTGGACCGACAGACCCGCGCGGACGACCTGGATTTCTTTGTCACCTTCTCGTCGTTGGCGGCGATCGGCGGCAACACCGGGCAGTGCGACTACGCCTTCGCCAACCACTACCTCGATTCGTTCGCCGTGGCGCGGCAACGGCTCGTCGCCGCCGGCCGGCGCTCGGGGCACACGCTCAGCCTGAACTGGTCGCTGTGGGCCGAGGGTGGGATGCAGCTGGACGAGCAGACCGAGCTCTTCTTCAGGAACCGGCTCGGCATCCGGCCGCTGTCCACCGCGTTCGGCCTTGCGGCGTTCGCACGCTGGCTCGCTTCGCCGCTGCCGCAGGTGGCGGTGCTCGAAGGCGTACAGGCCAAGATCGAGCAGGCGTGGGGCATCGCACGCGACACCGCGCCCGTCGCATCGCCATCACCGGCGCCGGCGGCGGGCGACGGCGATCTCAGCGCCGCGGTGACCGCAGCGCTGTCGCAGATCGTGATGACGCTGCTCAAGCTGGATGCGGCCGATCTGGCGCTGGACAGCATCCTGCTCGACCTGGGTTTCGATTCGATCGGCCTGACCACCTTCGCCAATGCGATCAATGACCGCTACCAGCTGGAGGTCAACCCCATCCTGTTCTTCGAGTACCCGTCGATCCGCGCGGTCGCCGGCGTGCTCGCCACCCAGCATGCCGATGCCGTGCGCCGGGTGCACGAGGTGGCTGCCGCGGCACCGGCCATCGCGCCCGTGCCGGTTGCGGCGCCCGGCGCCATGCCCGGCGCCATCGACAAGCGCCGGGCCGTCGTGGCACCGCAGCCGGCGCCGGGAGGCGACTTCTCGCGCGAGCGCCGCTTTGCCGACATGCCGATCGCCATCGTCGGCATCGCCGGGCGCATGCCCCAGTCGGACGACCTGGAGACGTTCTGGGATCACCTCAGCCACGCGCGCAACCTCGTCACCGAGATCCCGCGTGACCGCTGGCGCTGGGAGGACTACGACGGCAACCCGATCAAGGAAGTGAACAAGTCCAACTCGCGCTGGGGCGGGTTCATGACCGGGATTGACCGCTTCGACCCGCTGTTCTTCGGCATCACCCCGCGCGAGGCGGAGATGATGGACCCGCAGCAGCGCCTCTTCATCGAGACGGTGTGGCACGCGATCGAGGACGCCGGGCACCGCGTGTCCGACCTGTCCGGCACCCGCACCGGCGTGTTCGTCGGCGTCTCGGCCAAGGACTATGTGGACGTGCTCGCCGAGAACGAATCGACGCTGGACGGCTTCTCGGCCTCGGGCAACTCGCACTCCATCCTGGCCAACCGCATCTCGTTCCTGCTCAACCTGCGCGGGCCGAGCGCGCCGCTCGATACCGCGTGCTCCAGCTCGCTGATCGCGCTGCACCGGGCGATCGAATCCATCCACACCGGCAGCTGCGACATGGCCATCGTCGGCGGTGTGCAGGTGATGCTGACGCCGGTCGGCCATATCTCGCTCAGTTCGGCCGGCATGCTCAGCACCGACGGCCGCTGCAAGACCTTCGACAAGGACGCGAACGGCTATGTGCGCGGCGAGGGCTCGGGGGCGATCCTGATCAAGCCGCTCGATCGGGCGCAGCAGGACGGCAACCCCATCTATGCCGTGGTCAGGGCCACCGCCGAGAACCACGGCGGCCGCGTCACCATGCTGACCGCGCCCAATCCCAAGGCACAGGCCGAGCTGCTGCTCGAAGCCTACGACAAGGCGCAGATCGATCCGGCCACGGTCGGCTACATCGAATGCCACGGCACCGGCACGAGCCTGGGCGATCCGATCGAGATCCAGGCGCTGAAGAAGTCATTCTCCGACCTGTACCGCAAGCACGGCAGGGCAGCGCCCACCGTGCCGCACTGCGGTCTGAGCTCGGTCAAGACCAACATCGGCCATCTGGAGCCGGCCGCCGGCATCGCCAGCCTGCTCAAGGTGCTGCTGGCGATCAAGCACCGCCAGATCCCGGCGCTGCTGCATTTCGAGACGCTCAACCCCTACATCGACCTTGAAGGCAGCCCGTTCTACATCGCCGCCAGGACCACCGCCTGGGCGGCCCCGGTCGGCGCGGACGGCGCACCGCTGCCCAGAAGGGCCGGTGTCAGCTCGTTCGGCTGGGGCGGCGCCAATGCGCACGTGGTGCTGGAGGAATACCTGGCGCCCGCGACCGCGGCATCGCCGGCCGGTCCGCAACTGGTGCTGCTGTCGGCCCGCAGCGGCGAGCGACTCAAGGACTACGCGGCGGCGCTGCTGGCCCATCTGGACACGCACGATGCGCCGTTGGCCGACCTTGCGTACACGCTGCAGGTGGGGCGCGATCCGATGGAGGAGCGGCTGGCACTGGTGGCCGGGTCGCGCGACCAGCTGGGTGACCAGTTGCGCGCCTTCGTCGACGGCGCGGCCCTGGCGCCGGGCGTCCACCGTGGCCGCGTCGCCCGCTATCGCAGGAACGAACAGGGCC
Organism: Chitiniphilus purpureus; assembly: GCF_025642115.1. Classification (GTDB taxonomy): domain Bacteria; phylum Pseudomonadota; class Gammaproteobacteria; order Burkholderiales; family Chitinibacteraceae; genus Chitiniphilus; species Chitiniphilus purpureus. The sequence goes on from NZ_CP106753.1 coordinate 815,125, forward strand.
TGAGCACGCTGGCCGCCGGCGAGGCGGCCGGCGCGGCACAGCTCGAAGGCTGGCTGGCCACCGGCGACCTGGTCGCGTTGGCGCAGGCCTGGGTCGACGGGGTCGATCCGGACTGGCAGCGGCTGCAGCGCACGGCGGCAAGCCCGCGCCGGCTGAGCCTGCCGGGCTACCCGTTCGCCCGCGACCGGCACTGGATCGCCACCCGCGCCAAAGCCGCCCGGCCGGGCACGGCGGCGGCGCTGCATCCGCTGGTGCATGCCAATGTCTCGACGCTGGGGCAGCAGCGCTACGCCAGCGTCTTCAGCGGCCGCGAATGGTTCCTCACCGACCACCACGGCACGCTGCCGGCGATGGCCTGCGTGGAAATGGCGCGCGCCGCGACGGCGCTGGCGCAGCCGGCGGCCGAGGGCATGGTGCCCGAACTGCGGCAGTTGGTCTGGTCGGCGCCGCCTGCGCCGGTGCCGGGCATCCCGTTCGGCATCGACCTGCGTGCCGGGCGCGACGGCGCCGTGCTGTTCGAGATCCAGGGCGGCACCACTCCGTACTGCGCCGGCAGCGTGCATTGGCTGCCCAGCCCGGCGCCGCGCCGGCTCGATGTGGCCCAGCTTAAGGCGCTGATGGCGTACGGGGCGCTCGATGCGGCCCAGAGCGCGGCCTTGCTCGCCAAAGCCGCGCCGCGCGGCCCGCTGCTGCACACGGTCATCGCGCTGTATCGCGGTTACCGGCAGTCGCTGGCGCAGCTGGCACTGCCGGCCGGCCATGCCGGGGACGACGGCCACGTGCTGCATCCGGCGCTGCTCGACGGTGCGCTGCAAAGCGCCGCGGCACTGGCGGCCTCGCTGCAGCCGCACGGCGGCACCCCGGAGCCGGCCACGCTGGGGGCGGCGCGGGTACTGGCACCGTGCAATGGCCCGATGTACGCGTGGGTGCGGCCGGCGTACGAGGCCGCCTCGGACGCGCTGACGCTGGATGTGGACCTGATGGATGCGCAAGGCGCGGTCTGCGTGCAGCTGAAGGCGCTCGGCTTTGCCGGCAGCAGCGCGCCCGCCGCGGCGTCCGGCGATGAATTCACGGCGCTGCTCGATGCGGCGTACCAGGGGCAGGTGGCGGGGGCGGCGCCCGGCAGCGACGAGTTCGCCCGCATCCTGGAAGACCTGGAAGCAACCCTTTAGAGGAAACCGGCAATGGCAACTTCAGTGGACGACGTGCTCGACAACATCCTGGCCAGGCGGATCGCCAAGGAGGATGCGCTGCGCAGCTTCAACGCGCTGTCGCAGGAGGAGCGGGACCGGGTGATGACCGGCCTGCGCGCACGGCTGCAGCCGCAGCCGGCGCTGGCCGAGCCTGCGCCCGCCGTCGAGGCGGCGCCCCGGCTGCGATCGGTGCACGAGTCGGACCTGAGCGAGCAGCAGAAGGCATTCCTGGCCGAGCTGTCGCAGCGTTTCGCCACCCGGATGGCCAAGTCCAAGCACAACGCGCTGGTGCACCAGACCCACTTTGTCGACCAGCGCAAGGTGGCAGGGCTGAAGCGCCCGCTCAAGCCCATGCAGTTCCAGCTCACCTACGCCCGTGCCGAGGGGGCCTACCTCTACGACGTGGACGGCAACCGCTACGTCGACATCACCGGCGACAACGGGGTCAACTTCTTCGGGCACCAGCCCGGATTCATGAAGCGCGCGCTGATCGAGCGGCTGGAGCAGGGCTATCCGCTGGTGGCGTACAGCGAGGACCTGTTCGAGGCGGCGCGGCTGTTCTGCGAGCTGACCGGGCACGAGCGCATGGTGTTCGCGCAGACCGGCACCGAGGCGGTGATGTGGGCGATCCGCATCGCGCGCGCCGCCACCGGTCGCAAGAAGGTGGTGATCTTCGACGGCTCGTACCATGGCCTGTCGGACACCGTGCTGGCGCTCAAGGGCCGCAACGGCGTCAGCATGTCGGCCGGGCTCGGGCTGCTGCAGGAGTTCGCCGATCAGCTCATCATCCTTGACTACGGCAGCATGGACCCGCTCGAAACCATCGCCGCACGCGCCGACGAGATCGCCTGCGTGCTGACCGAGCCGATCCAGTCCCGCTTCCCGTCGCGCCAGCCGGTCGAGTTCATCCAGGCGCTGCGCCGGTTGACGCTGGAAAAGGACATCGTGCTGATCTTCGACGAGATGGTCACCGGCTTTCGCGCCGGTCGCAAAGGCGCCGAGAGCTTCTTCAAGGTCAAGCCGGATCTGGCGACCTACGGCAAGGTGCCCGGCGGCGGCATGCCCACCGGCATCATCGCTGGCCTGGCCAAGTACCTGGACTATGTCGACGGCGGGGTGTGGGGGTTCGACGACGCCTCGATGCCCAGCATCAAGCGCGCGGTGATGGCCGGCACGCACACGCAGAATTCGCTCAAGGTCTCGGCCACGCGCGCGGTCTGCCTGGAGATGAAGCGCCTGTGCAGCGCTGGCGAATGCGAGTACGGCAGCTGCGACTGCGCCATCGGCCAGCTCAACCGCCGCACCCAGGCGATGTGCGACATGATCAACGCCTACTTCGCCGAGCGGCGGGCACCGATCGTCATCGACTATTTCAGCTCGCTGTTCCGCTTCCAGATCACCGACGACCCCTACGGCCTCGTGCGCGAGCTGCTGATCCTCCTGCTCAAGCTTGAGGGCGTGGAGACGTCCACCTCCGGCAACTGCTTCCTCAACCTCGCCCACAGCGAGGATGACCTGCTGGCGGTGATCGAGGGTTTCAAGCGCAGTGTCGACACCCTGATCGAGCACGGCTTCTTCCACGAAAGCGCACCCGAGCCCGCGGCATCCGCGCCACCCGGGCCGGCCACGCCGCCCACCGCCGTGCGGGCGCCTGAGGACCAGGCGCGGCCGGACCTTGCTCAGCTGCGGGCGCGGGTGCTGGCCGATCTGCGTCAGGCCGAACGGGGAGGGCGCTGAGATGGCGAACGTGGCAGTCAATGACGTGCTGGGCGAAGTGCTGCGGCTGATCGAATCGACACTGAAGGTGCCGGCGGCCGAAGTGGACATCGACGCCAACCTGGAGAGCTTCGGCGTCAACTCGCTGATCGTGATGGAGCTGATGGAGAACATCGAGCGCGAGCTCGACCTCACGCTCACCCCGGCGCAGTTCGCCAACATCGACACGGTGCGCGGTCTGGCCGGCCTGCTGGAAGCGCTGCTGGCGCAGCAGACCCCCGCACCCGCCGCGGCGCCCATCGCAGCGCAGCCTGTTGCGGGCATGGCGCCGGTACGTGCGGATGGTCCGCCGCTGCTGGACTTCGTCAACCGCACCTTCGCGGTCGATCTGTCGTACGGCCGCTTTGCCTCGGCCGAGGACATCGCCGATGCGCTGGTGGCCAACCATGCCGCCGAGCTGCTGCGACACTATGGCCTCAATGACGCCGCCGACGCCGCCGTCGGCGCACGTGCCACGCTGGTGGCCATCGTCGGCATCGCCTGCCGGCTGCCCGACGCGCCCGATCCGCAGGCGTTCTGGGACAACCTAATGGCCGGCCGCAACAGCATGCGCGAGATCCCCGCCACGCGCTGGCGCTGGCAGGACCACTACGCCGAGAAGGCGGCGCCCGGCAAGACCGTGTCCAAATGGGGCGCGCTGATCGACGGGGTCGATTGCTTCGACGCCGGCTTCTTCAACATCCCCGATGCCGAAGCGGCGACCATCGATCCGCAGCTGCGGCTCATGATGCAGGAGGCCTACCACGCCATCGAGGACGCCGGCATCGACATGAAGAAGCTGGCCGGCTCGCGCACCGGCGTATTCATCGGCTACGAGTATTCGGAATACGAACAGCGGCTGCGGCGGCTGAACAACCAGGATTTCACCCAGGGCCCGCTGTTCAGCTCGTCGAGCCCGTCGTACTACCTGTCCAACCGCATCTCGCACACCTTCGGCCTGTGCGGGCCGAGCGAGTCGTTCAACATCAACTGCGCCTCGTCGGCGGTGGCGATCAACCGCGCCTACTACTCGCTGCTCAACGGCGAGAGCAACCTGGCGATCGCCGGCGCCGCCTCGCTCAACCTGTTCGCCGACGACTACGTCGCCGCCTCGCAATACGGTGTGCTCTCGCCCACCGGCACCTGCGGCGTGTTCGACGATGCCGCAGACGGCTTCACCCGCGGCGAGGGCGTGGCGGCCGTGGTGCTCAAGCGCCTGGCGGATGCCGAGCGCGACAACGACCGCATCTACGGCCTGATCCGCGCCTCGCACGAAAACTTCCGCGGCGCGGCGCGCAACATCTCCGAGGTCAAGCACGAGGCGATCACCGACGTGCTGGCCGGCTGCTACGACAAGGCCGGGGTGGCGCTCGAATCGATCGACTACGTCGAAGTGGATGGCTATGCCAGCAAATGGGCCGATTCGTTCGAATACGAAGGGATCAAAAACGCCTTTGCCGGCAGCGCCGCCGGCCGCAAGCACGTGGCGCTCGGCAGCGTGAAGGGCAATATCGGCAACGTGGAATCGGTCAGCGGCGTCGCCAACGTCATCAAGCTTGCGCTGTCGCTGCATCACCGCACCTTCCCGGCGACCATCTCGGTGGGCAAGGTCAACTCGTTCATCGACATCGGCTCGCCGGCGCATCCGCTCTATATCGCCGACCGGCAGATCGGGTTCGACAGCATCCGGCCCGAGGACGATGCGCCGATCCGCGCGGCGGTCAACTCGTTCGCCGACAGCGGCACCAATGTGCACATCCTGCTGGAGGAATACCGTGCCGCCGGTCCCGCCGTTGCGGCGGCGGCACCGGCGCGGCAGCTCTTCGTGCTGTCGGCGCGCGACGGCCAGGCGTTGGCGCGCTATGTGGCGCGCTATATCGAGTTCCTCGGCGCGCCCGATGCCGACGGGCCGCTTGCCGACCTGGTCTACACCGCGCAGGTGGGCCGCGAGGCGCTGCCCGAGCGGCTGGCCATCGTCGCCGCCACCCGCAAGGAGCTGCTCGACAAGCTCGCGCTGGTGCACAAGGCCGGCATCAAGGAAAAGCTGGGGCTCGAATCGCGCGAGATCTTCCATGGCCGGAGCAACCCGGCCGACAAGGGCGCGCTCGCCAGCCTCGTCACCGCCGACATGGCGCAGATGCAGCTCGCACAAAGCCTGCAGAGCGGGCAGTGGAAACAGGTGGCGCTGCTGTGGGTGAACGGCGTGGCGATCGGCTGGGACGCGATCTGGCACGGGCAGCCGGTGCGGCGCGTCACGCTGCCGACCTATCCGTTCGAGCCGCGCCGGCATTGGCTGCAGATCGAGCCGCAGGAGGCACCGCACTACGCGGTGACGGCCGCGCAGCCGCCGGCCACCCCCGCGGCGCCGGCCGTGGCCGAGGCCGCTGTACCGCGCTGGTATTTCTACGTGCCCGCTGCCGAAACGGCGGCACCCGCGGATGCGGCGGCGCTATCGCCGGCCGAGAAGATCGAGCGCTTCCTGCAGCAGGAGATCGCCGCGCAGCTGGGCGGCGACAGTGACGGCATCGCGCTCGACCGCGACCTGATCGACCTGGGCATGAATTCGTTCGGCATCGCCGAACTCATCATCAAGACCGAGCAGCTGCTCGGCGCCACGCTCTCGCCCAGCGTGCTGTTCAAGCATCCCGAGGTGGGCACGCTCGCGCAGTACCTGGCGCAGGCCTGCGCCGAGACGGCGGCGGCGCTGGTGGTCTCGCCCACGCCGCCGGCGCCCGGTGCGGCCCGTGCGGCCGATGCGGTGGCGCCGCGCCACGCGCAGCAGCCGGCCGACTGCGTGATCCCGCTGCAGACCGCGGGCAACAGGCCGCCGATCTTCGCCGTGCCGGGGGCCGGCGGCAGCGCGCTGTCGCTGCAGCAGCTCAGCCATGCGTTGGGCGACAAGCAGCCGTTCTACTGCCTGGAGCCGGCGGGGCCCGACGGCAGCGTCGAGGACACTGCCCGCTTCCTGATCGAGGCGCTGCGCTCGGTGGCGCCACAGGGGCCGTACCGGCTGCTCGGGTACTCCAACGGCGGCATCCTGGCCTTCGAGATGGCCCGGCAGCTGTGCGCGCAAGGCATCGGGATCGGCTGGCTGGCGCTGCTCGATACGCTGACGCCGGCGCTGCTGGGTCGCGATCCGGTCGAGCGCATGACCGCGGCGGTGTTCAACCGCTTCGTCGAATCGCTTGGTGGCAGCGGCCGTCTGGATGAGGCACAGCTGGCGCAGGTGCCCGAGGCGGACCGCTGCGAGTACCTGTACGCGCAGCTGGCGTCGCTGGGGCTGGAGCTGCCCAAGCCGCAGTTCGTCGCCACCTTCGAGGCGGCCACCGCCAGCGAGCGCCACTGCCGCGCCTACCGGCCCGTCAGGCCCGAGCAGCCGCTGGACCTGGTGCTGCTGCGCGCCAGCGACGGCTTTGCCGACATGCCCGAGGACTACGGTTGGGGTGAGTTCGTGTCCGGCACGCTGCGCCGCCACGACATCGCCGCCGACCATTTCTCGATCCTGGAGCAGGCGCCGGTGAAGGACGTGGCCAGGAAGATCGCCGCCCTGGCGCGCGCGCGCCGCTGATGCCGGCATGGATCTGGAGAGGATGATGAGACAGTTGATGAATGCGCTGATGGGCTATTTCGAGCGGGTACCCGACGCGCTGCGCGCGCGGCGGCTGCTGGTATGGTCCAGCTTTGTCGCGCTCACGGTGTTCCTGGCGCTGGGCGTGGGCCGGGCGCGTTTCGATATGTCGATCGAAGGCTGGTTCGACAGGGACGACCCCACCATCGTCGCCTTCGACTGGTTCCATCACGACTTCGGCAGCGACGATCACCTGTACGTGGTCTACAAGCCGCGCGACGGCGACGTCTTCTCCGAGCAGTCGCTCAAGCTCCTGCAACGGCTGCAGGGCGAGCTGCAGGGGCGCATCGACCGGCTGCGCGAAGGGGACACGTCCGCGCTCAGGCACGTGGTCAAGATCACCTCGCTGATCAATGCGCCGGTGTTGCAGGCGCGCGATGGCGCCCTGGTCTCGAAGAAGCTGGTCGGCGCCGCGGTGCCGGACTCGGAGCCGGCGCTGGCACGCATCCGCCGCACCGCCGAGGCGCAGCCGCAGTTTCCGCTGCTGTATTTCTCCAAGGACCACCGCTACGGCGGCATCCTGATCGAAACCGACTTCGGCGCCATCCCGCTCGACGCCGCGCCTGCCGCGACAGCGCAGCCGGCCGCGATGGCACTCGACATCAACGCCATGACCGCGGCGAGCGGCCCGGCGGTGCGCCCGCGCTTCAAGCCGACCGACCTTGCCGACTATGTCGCGCTGATGGACGAGGTCGACGCGGTGCTGCAGCAACCCGAGTACCGCGCGCACTTCACGTACTACCCGGTGGGCAGCACCGCCGCGGCCGAATACAACATGGCCACGGTCAATGAGATGGGCATGCTCAACCTGGCCGCGCTCGTCATCATCATGCTGCTGCTGGCGCTGATGTTCCGCTCGCTGAGCGCCGTGGTGTGGCCGGTGGTCATCGTGGTGCTCAGCAGCGTGTGGGCGATCGGCATCACCGGCTGGCTCGGCCTGCCGATCACCGCCTTCGTCATGGTCGCCATCATGCTGACGCTGGCCTGCGGCGTGGCCGACACCGTGCACGTGATGTCGGCCTACCTGTCGGCGCGCGGCGAGGGGCGCGAGCACCGCGCCGCACTGCGGCACGGCCTGCGCCATGTGGCCGTGGCCTGCCTGCTGACCACGGTGACCAACATCGTCGCGGTGATGGCGCTCAGCATCACGCCCATCGTGCCGATCCAGGTGTTCGCATTCATGTGCGCGCTGGGGGTCGGGCTGCCGTTCGTGTTCTCGGTCTACCTGCTGCCGTTGATGCTCGACCTGTGGGCACCCGCTCCGGTGGCGCAGAAGCAGCGCCTCCTGGCCCGGCTCCCTGACAGCGCCGCAATGCTGGGCCGGCTGCTGGCACGGGTGCTGCCGCTGGTCGAGAAAGGCCCGGTCGCCATCATCGCCCTGTTCCTCGCGTTGTTCCTCACCTGCCTGTACGGCGCCACCCGCACCCAGGTGGATACCGACCCGGTCGGCTCGTTTCCCGAAGAGTGGGGCATCCGGCAGAGCGTGCGGGTGGTGGACCGGCACATGATGGGCGCGCAGAGCATGGAGATCTATCTGGACCTGGGCCGGGAGAACGCCTTCCACGATCCGTTCGTGCTGCACACGGTCGAGGGGCTGCAGCGGCTGATCGAGCGCAAGCATCCCGGGCTGGTGGTGCGCACCACCTCGCTGGTCGACACGGTCAAGGATTCGTACCGCACCCTCAACGACGGGCGCAATGCGATGTATGTGATCCCGCCCACCCAGAGCGCGGTGTCGCAGACGCTGTTCCTGTTCAACCAGTCCAACCCGGACGATAGGCGCAAGCTCGTGTCGGACAACTACGACCGCTCGCATGTCAGCGTGCGGCTCTACAACCGCGGCTCCTACGAATACGCCCGCGCCTGGGAATCGATGCGCACCGACATCGACAAGGCGGTGGCCAAGCTCAGGCACCGGTACCCCGAGGCCAAGGTCGCCATCACCGGCATGCTGCCGTTGATGATGCAGGGCGCCGATGCGCTCAGCACCAGCGAACTGCAGAGCTTCGGCCTGGCGCTGGTGCTGATCAGCACCCTGCTGCTGGTGCTGTTCGGCTCGGTCAAGGCCGGGGTGATCGCGCTGCTGCCCAACCTGATCCCGGCCATCCTCGCCTACGGCGCGCTGGGCCTGCTCGACCGGCCGCTCGACATCACCACCATGATGATCGCGCCCATCATCATCGGCATCGCGGTCGACGACACGGTGCATTTCATTACCCGCTACCGCAACGAGGTGGTGCTGGACGGCGACATCCGGCGTGCACTGGCGGCCACCCTCGCCGAGGCCGGGCAGTCGGTGGTGTTCACCACCGCCATCCTAGGGCTGGGCTTTGGCGTGATGGCGTTTGCCTCCGACAGCGGCGCGGCCAACCTCGGGATCTTCGGCTCGCTCGCCATCCTGGTCGGGCTGCTGAACGACCTCTTCCTGCTGCCTGCGCTAATCCTGGTCTTCAAGCTCAGATTCACCACCCGGCCCGCGGATGAACCCGCGCTGCCGTCACTGGAACCGTCGCGCCCGGGGTGAAGCGGGGCGATACCCCGTGGACCGGACCGTCTTTCAACGCCCGACCGATGAGAAACACATGAAACCCATCCGTACCGTGCTCACGCTCCTGACGCTGGCCCTGGCACCACAGCTGCACGCCGCGGCCACACCGGCCGCCGACGACATCATGGCCAAGGTCGATCGCGTGATGCGCAAGTCCTACCGGACGCAATTGGCGAACGTGAAGATCACCACCTGCAAATACGCGCAGACCGCCTCGGGCGTGCGCTGCACCGAAAAGCCCCGGGTGGTGCTGGCCGAGAACGCCAAGCGTGTCGCGGAACAGGGCGGCCTCTACAGCGAGAAGTCGCTGCTGATCGTGCGTGAACCGGCCAGCGACCGGGGCACCAGCCTCCTGGTGTACGAATATGCCGAGCGCGGCAAGGACAACGACAACTGGCTGTACCTGCCGGCGCTGGGCAAGGTCAACCGCGTGATCGCCAGCGACGACGAGGGCGGCAGCGTGTTCGGCTCGGAATTCTCGGTGGAAACCACCGAAAACCCCGAGGCGCGCAAGATCTACGAATACACCTACCGCATCGTCGAGGAGACCGCGTTGCAGGGGCGGCCGGTGTGGCTGGTGGAAATGCTGCCGACCGCCGAGAAGGCCAGGCGCACCCGCTACGGCAAGGTGCTCGCCTGGGTCGACCAGGAAACCTACATCCCGCTCAAGGAAGAGCTGTACCGCAACGGCAAGCTGCACAAGCAGCGCATCCAGTCCGACATCAAGCCGGTCGACGGCGTGCTGATGGCGGCCAAGGTGGTGGTCAACAATCTCACCACCTCGCGGCTGAGCCAGATGGACCGGATCGCGATGCGGCACAACACCGAAGTGCCGGACGAGTTCCTGGGCCAGCGCGCACTGACCGATTTCTCGTTCAGGGAGCGCAATCTGGCCCGGTTCCGCGCGGACCTCAAGCAATAGGCCCGGGCATGCAGACGCGCCATGCCATGATCCACTGCTGTCGCTGGCTGCTGCTGGCCCTGGTGTGCTGGGCCCAGCAGGCCGCTGCGGCCGACGAACCGCAACACCCGAGCACAACGGTGGCGGCCGATCCGGCAGCGGGGGCGGCGGAGCTGGCCGCGCCCGGCCAGATCGACTGGTCGGTGGATGCGGCATCGGCCGGCGAGTCGCAGCCGATGCGCATCACGCTGGCGCATGAGGACGCGCTGCGGCTGGACGATGCGGACCTGGTCAACCACCGCAGCTGGTTCCGGCTGGAATACGCCCGCCATTTCCTGGACAGCTTCTTCGCCCAGCTCGATACCAAGCTCAATGCCTTCTGGGGCAACGACCACCGCGCGCGCGCCGAGGACCGGCATTTGCTGCTGGAGAGCCACACCCAGGAGGCGTTTTTGCAATACAGCCCGGTGGGCAGCGACACCAGCGTGCGCGCCGGGGTGCAGCGCCTGATCTGGGGCGAATCCGAGGGCGGCGCGATCACCGACGAAGTCAGCCCGCGCAATCTGTCCGAGCTGTTCTTCATTCCGCTTGAGGAATCGCGGATCGGCCAGTTCATGTTCAACCTCGATCATTTCTCCGACAGCGGCGACTGGAGCCTGTTCTTCGTGCCGCGGCCCAAATTCAACAAATATCCGAGGCCGGGCACCGCCTACCATGTCGAAGCCTTCGAGCGCGCCGTCATCCGCGATGAAACGGGCGATTCGGAATACGAATACGGCATGCGCTGGAAAAAGACCTTCGGCAAGAGCGATATCGCGCTGATGGCGGCAAGCCTGATCGACAACGATTACGTGTTCCGGATGGATGGCGCGACCGGATCGGGCGATCCGGTGTTCTCGCGTCTGGCGCAGCGTTTCACCCTGGCTGGTGTCGCCTTCAATTACGTCAACGGCAAATTCCTGTTCAAGGGCGAAATGGCGATCAAGTCGTCCAAGGCATTCAACGACAGTGAATCCCGGCTCGTCGAAAAGGATGTGGTCGATGGCGCCTTTGGCATCACCTATGCGCTGGGGCAGTCGGACACGATCGGCATCGAATTCGTTAACAGCCATGTCCGCGGCTGGGATGGCCAACTTGCCGGCGTACGGCGCAACAGCGGCTCGTGGATATTGAATGCCAATTTCTTCTTTCTCAACGACACGCTCACCGTCAATTGGCTGACCATTTATGGCCGGCCATTCGAAAGCCATCAGTCGTCGCTGAGAACGTCATACAAGTGGAGCGACAATACGACCCTCCATGTCGATGCGCATCTGATCGACGTGCCGGACGCCAACAGTCCGCTATGGCCGTATCGCAAACAGGATCAGGTCTTTTTCCGGATCCAATACCAATTCTAGCCAGAGCGGATTGCACGAGGCGCAAATGAACCAGATCGAGCGGAGCGACAACCAGCCGGAATTCGACGCCATCATCGTCGGCTCCGGCACCTGCGGTGCGACCATTGCGCGGGCGCTGTGCCGGCGCAACAAGAACGTGCTGCTGCTGGAGCGCGGCGACAACGCGCCGGTCAACGAAAGCCTGCTGCGCATGGCCGCCGTCATGGACGAGGTGCCGCTGGGCGAGGGCAGGCTTGCCACGATGCGCGCCATCGCCACCGGCGGCTCCACCGGCCTGTATTTCGGCGTGGTCAACTACCCCAGGCCCGATACCTTTTCCAGGCTGGGCATCGACCTGGGCGCCGACTTCGACGCGGTCAGGCAGGAACTGCCGATCGCCCAGCTGCCCGAGGCCCTGCTGGGGGACCAGAACCGCAGGCTGCGCGAGAGCGCGCTGGCGCTGGGGCATGCCTGGCAGAAGAACGACATGCTGATCGACCTGGCCAAGTGCGACGGCGGCTATCGCTACGAGGCCAAGTGGAAGGCCAGGAGCTATGTGGACGAGGCGGTGGCGCAGGGTGCCACACTCATCAGCCGCGCCACCGTGCATAAGGTGCTGATCGAAGGCGGCAAGGCCGTCGGCGTCGAGTACCGGGTCAGGCGCGGCCTCTTCGGCAGCGAGACCCGGCGCGTCTACGGCGCCCGCATCATCCTTGCCGCAGGCGAGCTCGCTTCGCCCCAGCTGCTGCGCGACAGCGGCGTGCCCGGCATCGGCGATCGCGGCTTCTACTGCAACCCGGGTTATGCCATCTACGGCCTGGTGCCGGGCCTCACCGGCAGGAGCAGCTTCGTCGGCAGCATGGGCTGCAGCTACGACGAGGGCATCGAGCTGGGCGACGCCAACGTGCCGCAGCACATGCTGCGGCCGATGATGCTCGCCGGCTTCAAGCTGCGGCATCTCGTGGCCAGCACCCGCAGCATCGGCATCGGCGTCAAGGTCAAGGATGGCTTCGGCGGCGAGCTGAGGCCGGACGGGCGCCTCCACAAGACCTTCGACCGCGAGGACCGCCAGCGGCTCGACAAGGGCAGGGCCGAGGCGATCCGCATCCTCAGGCATGCCGGTGCCACGCACATCACCGATTTCGGCGTGACCGCCGCCGGCCGGGTCGGCGGCCTCGTGCGCATCGGTGAGCACGTCGACGACAAGCTTGAGACCCGGTACCGCAACCTCTACGTCTGCGACGGCTCGGTGCTGCCCGACGACATGCGCGGCACCCCGACGCTCACGCTGGTGTGCCTTGCGCGCCATCTGTCCCGACACCTCTTGGCCACTTTGTGATGCGGGCATCCGCCCACCCACCCAACCCACCGGAGTCCACCATGGAAACGTTGACATTGACCGAAGGAACAGGCGCCGCCGCCGTGCCCAAGGTCAAACGCAAGGGCAAGATCCTCAAATACATGCTGTATGGCCTGCTGACGCTGGTCGCGGTGCTGCTGATCGCGCACGTGGCGTGGAACCGTTCCGGTTCCAACCAGTGGGAGCTGGCGAGCGACGAGAACGGCGTCAAGGTCTGGACCCTCAAGACCCCCGGCTCCAACCTCGTGATGGTCAAGGCCACCACCACGATCCAGTCCAGGCTGGCCGGCATGGTCAAGCTGCTGGAGGACCTGGAGAGCTGCGTCGACGCGCAATGCTACGACGCCAAGGTGATCGAGCCGGTACAGAGCGTGCCCGGGCGCTACGCCGCGTACATCCGCTTCAAGTTCGACGTGCCCGGGTTCAACACCCAGGACTTCGTGCTGTTCCAGGAACACTACCAGGACCCGGTGAGCAGGAAGCTCGAAATCAACCTGCTGGCCGCGCCCAACCGGATCGCGCGCGATGAATGCTGCGTGCGGGTCAGGCACCTGCACAACAACTGGAAGCTGACGCCGCGCCCGGACGGCAGGCTCGACATCGAGTTCACCCAGGACACCGACATGGAAGGGCTGCCGTACTTCCTCGTCAATTTCGCGCTGAAGGCAGGCACCCAGGAAATCATGGGCGGCATGCAAAAGCTGATGGACATGGACAAGTACAGGCACGCCAAGGTCGACGGCATCCAGGAACTCAACTGATCACCACCAGGACGACAAGATGGAAACAAGCATCCCCATGACCGCCCCCGCCACCCGCAAACGTCCCTCGCTGCCGCGGCGGATCGCCAAGGGCCTCCTGATCGCCTTGGTCGCGCTCGTGCTGCTGGTCGTACTGGCCAACTGGCTGTGGCTGCGGTCCGGCTCCAACCGCTGGGAGCTGGCGATCGATGAGAACGGCACGCAGATCTACACACTCAAGTCGCCCGGCACCGCCACGCTCAAGGTGCGCGGCGTGACCCAGTCCAAGGAGTTCACGCTCAGCAACCACCTGGCGCCCTTCTTCGATGCCGACATCCAGAAGGACTGCGGCAAATGGGTCGAGGGCTGCCTTGACTACCGCATCATCAAGCCGTGGGATGCGCAGAGCGGATACAACGTGACGATGTGGACCGTGGCGCTGTTCCCGCCGTTCGCGCCGCGCGAATTCCTGCTGCAGGGCGAGTTGTCGCAGGACCCGAGGACCCGCGTGGTCACGCTGGAGAACATCGCCGTGCCCAACCGGATCGAGCCCAGCGACTGCTGCGTGCGCCTGAACCATGTGCACAACGTCTGGCGCTACACCCCGCTCGGGGACGGCACGATCAAGATCGAGTTCATCTCCGACTTCGACATGGGCGATGCCTTCCCCAAGCTGCTGCTCAGCCTGGGCGCGCCCTCGGCCATCCACAAGATGCTGACCGAGGAAAACCCGCGCCTGCTGCGGCAGCCCAAATACCGCGCCGCACGCATCGATTTCATCGACGAAGGGCTCACCGTCGCGGCGAAGTAGCCGCGTACGGCGAGGGCACAGCGAGGACAAGGCGATGGAATGGATCAATGAGCGGTTGCAGCAGTTCGGCGGGCGCATGCTCACCGTGGACGAGACGGGCACGGTCAGCTACGCCGAGTTCGCCGGCAGGGTGACGCAGTGGCGTGACGCGCTCGCGCAGTGGGGCATTGCACCGGGCGAGCGGATCGGGCTGGTGGCCGACTACCACATCGACGTGGTCGCGCTGCTGCAGGCGCTGCTGGGCCATGGCTGCATCGTGATTCCACTGGCGCAGGACGACGCGGCGCTGTTCGACGAGCGCCTGGCCGTCACCGCGGCCACCCGGCTGATCACCGTGCCCGCCGAGGGGCCGGTGACGCCGCAGTGCACGCACTGCCGCACCCTGACACCCGGTACGGACCTGCATCCGCTGCTGGCGCCGATGGCGGCCGGCGAGCGGCCGGGCTTCGTGATCTTCACCTCGGGCAGCACCGGCCGTGGCAAGGCCGTGCTACTCGACTATGGCCGGATGACCCAGAAATTCCGCGCCCGGGTGCGCGAGTCGTTCCGCACGCTGCTGTTCCTGAAGCTTGACCATATTGGCGGCCTCAACACCCTGCTCTCGGTGATGCTCAACGGCGGCACCATCGTCACCTGCCCATCAAGGCAGGCCAACCGGATCTGCGCCACCATCGCGCGGCACCGGGTGGAACTGCTGCCGACCACGCCATCGTTCCTGACCATGCTGCTGATGTCCGGCGTGCATCGTGCGCATGACCTGTCCTCGCTCAAGGTCATCACCTATGGCACCGAGGCGATGCCGGCCTCGACGCTGGCCAACCTGCACCGCACCTTTCCCGGCGTGGCGCTCAAGCAGACCTATGGGCTGTCGGAGCTGGGCATCCTGTCCACCCGCTCGCGCGACTCGGCATCGCGCTGGATGAAGATCGGCGGCGACGGGTTCGAGCTCCAGGTCAGGGACGGCACGCTGTGGATCAGGAGTGCACACGCGATGCTGGGCTACCTGAACGCGCCGAGCCCGTTCGACGCCGAGGGCTGGTACGACACCGGCGACAAGGTCGAGGTCGACGGCGAGTACTTCCAGATCCTCGGCCGCGAGTCCGAGATCATCAACGTGGCCGGCGAGAAGGTGTTCCCGATCGAGATCGAGAGCTTCCTGCTGACGCTGGACAACGTGCGCGACGTGATCGTGCGCGAAAAGAAGAGCCCGGTGGTGGGCCAGATGGTCTGGGCCGAATTCCTGCTCGAACGCGACGAGGACCCGATCGCCTTCAAGAAGCGCGTGCTTGCGCAATGCCGCGCGCACCTGGCCCCGTTCAAGGTGCCCGGCTTCATCACCCTTGCCGACGGCGCCAGCCTCGTCGGCTCGCGTTTCAAGAAGATCCGCAAGACGCCCGCCGCTGCAAGGCCGGACGCACCCGCGTCCGATCCCGTGCCGGGTGCCGCGCAACCCATCTAGCCGATACGGAGCCGTGAATGTCCGAACACAAGCCAGTCGCCGTCGTCAGCGGCGGCAGCAGGGGCCTTGGCCTTTGCATCTGCAATGCACTCTTCGACGCGGGCTACCGCGTGGCCACCTTCAGCCGCAGGTGCACGCCTGAACTCGATGCGCTGCTCACCCGCGCCGCCGGGGAGGTCTGCTGGGAAGCATTCGACATCACCGACGCCGCGGCGCTCACCGGCTTCATGCGCCGGGTGCGCGAACGGCTGGGGCGGGTGGGCCACCTCGTCAACAGCGCCGGCATCGCCAACGAGGGGCTGCTGACCATGATGAAGCACGACGACGTGGCGCGGATGCTGCAGGTCAACCTGGGCGGCGCGATCGCGCTGTCGCAGGCCTGCGTCAAGCAGATGATGGTCGGCGGCGGCGGCGCCATCGTCAACGTCTCGTCCATCGTCGGCGTGCGCGGCTACAAGGGCGTGGCCGCGTACAGCGCCACTAAGGCCGCGCTTGACGCGCTGACCCGCAGCCTGGCCAAGGAACTGGGCCCGGCCGGCATCCGCGTCAACTCGGTCGCGCCCGGTTTCATGGCCACCGAGATGACCGCCGAGCTGACCGAGCAGCAGAAGGCCCGCATCGTGCGGCAGACGCCGCTTGCCCGCATGGGCACGGTCGAGGACGTGTCGTCCGTCGTCCGTTTCCTGCTTTCCGAAGACGCACGTTTCGTGACCGGCCAGACCATCGTCGTCGATGGCGGCCTGACCGTATGACAGGGGGAGTCCAGCCTATGAGTGCCCAGATCAAGGAAGTGATCGAGAACGTCATCCGCAGCGTCGCCACCGAGCGTGACCTGCCGCTGCCCGCGCTGACCGGTGCCACCGAGATCGTCGACGAGCTGGGGTTCTCGTCGCTGCTGGTCGCGACGCTGATCGCCAACCTGGAGGAGGCGCTCGGCGTCGATCCGTTCCAGGACGAGGACGTGATGATCACCGACATCCGCACCATCCAGGACCTGTGCGATGTCTACGCGCAGAGCCTGCGCCGCGTGCACTGAAACACCCGCAGCTTCTCCAGCCGGGCAGGCCGGCTGGTCTCAAGAGTGGAAAGACGCATGAATACCAGGGTCAAGGGCGATGACATCGCCGTCATCGGCATGGCGGGCAGGTTTCCGGGCGCGGGCAGCGTGGCCGAGTTCTGGGACAACCTGTGTGCGAACCGGGACAGCGTCCGCACGCTGACCGACGACGAGCTGCGCGCCGCCGGCGTGCCCGAGGCACAGCTTGCCGACGCGGATTACGTGAAGGTGGCCGCGCCGCTGGACGGCGTGGCGCAGTTCGACCCGGGCTTCTTCAAGATCTCGCCGCTCGAAGCCGAGCTGATGGACCCGCAGATCAGGCTGCTGCTGCAATGCGCCTGGGAGACGCTGGAGGACGCGGGCCATGCCCGCCACGAGGCACAGCGCATCGGCGTGTTCGCCGGCGCGGGCGGTGTCACCACCAGCTACTTCGCCCACTTCGTCAACCGCCACGAGCGCTTCGAGAAGATCACCGCCGGCGCGGCACACCTTGGCAACGACAAGGACTTCCTCGCCACCTACCTCTCGTACAAGCTCAACCTGACCGGGCCCAGCGTCACGGTCCAGACCGCCTGCTCCACCTCGCTGGTGGCGTTGCACCAGGCGCGGCTGAGCCTGCTCAACGGCGAGTGCGACATGGCGCTGGCCGGCGGCGTGACCGTGCGCGTGCCGCACCTGCATGGCTACCGCTACCAGGACGGCTACATCTTCTCCCGCTCCGGGCGCACCCGCACCTTCGACGCCGACGCCGACGGCGTGGTGTTCGGCAGCGGCCTGGGGCTGGTGCTGATCAGACGCCTTGCCGACGCACTGCGCGACGGCGATCCGATCCACGCGGTGATCAAGGGCTCGGCCATCGCCAACGACGGCAAGGGCAAGATGAGCTACGCCGCCAGCAGCGCCAAGGGCCAGATCGCCTGCGCTCGCGCGGCGCTGGACAACGCCGGGGTCAGCGCCGATTCGATCGGCCTGATCGAAGCGCACGGCACCGGCACCGCGATGGGCGACCCGGAAGAGGTCAAGGCGTTGTCGGCGGTGTTCAAGGAGCAGACCGGGCGCAAGGGCTATTGCGCGCTTGGCGCGGTCAAGACGCAGATCGGCCACCTGGAGGCCGCCGCCGGCATCGCCGGCCTGATCAAGGCGGTGCTGGCGGTCAAGCACGGACTGATCCCACCGGTGGCGCACTACACCCGGCCCAACCCGCGCATCCGTTTCGAGAACACGCCGTTCTACGTCAACCGCGAGCTTGCCCCCTGGCAGGCCGGCCCCGGCCCGCGCCGCGCCGCGGTCAACAGCCTGGGGGTGGGCGGCACCAACGCCTTCGTGGTGATCGAGGAATACGTGCCCGCCAAGGGCAAGCCCGCGGCCGCGCCGGCCGCGCCGGTGGTGGTGCCGCTGTCGGCCCGGACCGACGAGAGCCTGCGTGCCTATGCCGCACGGCTGGCCGCGTTCCTCGCCGCGCGCGGCGACGACGCACCGGGGCTGGCGGCGCTGGCCTATACGCTGCAGACCGGCCGTGCCGCGATGGCGCGGCGCGTCGCCTTCGCCGTCGCCTCGCTGGCCGGGCTGCAGGCGGCATTGGCGCATTACCTTGCACACGGCGAGGCACCGCCGGCCGACGACGGCGAGGCGGCCCGGCTGGCCGCCGCCTGGGCTGCCGGCGAGGCCATCGACTGGGCTGCCCGGCAGGGCCGCGCCGCGCCGCGCCGGGTGCACCTGCCCACCTACGTGTTCGCCGCCGAGCACTGCTGGATGGCGAGCCACCCGGCCGCGCCGGTGCAGGCGTTGCTGCATCCGCTGCTGCATGCCAACACCTCGGACCTGGACGAGCATCGCTACAGCGCCACCTTCACCGGCGATGAACCCTTCCTGCGCGACCACCGGCTGCGTCGGGGCACCGGTGACGACGCGCAGCGCATCCTGCCCGGCGTGGCCTACCTGGAGATGGCACGCGCCGCGGTACGCGAGGCCGGCGTGCCGGATGCCGCGCTCGAACTGCGCGACGTGGTCTGGCTGCAGCCGATCGCGGTGGCGCAACCGGTACAGGTGCGGATCGCACTGCTGCCGCGCGAGCCTGGCCGCATCGATTTCGAGGTCTACACCGGCGACGATGCGATTCACTGCCAGGGCCGCTGCCTGACCGGCGAGGCAACGCCGCAGGCGCCGCACGACCTTGCGGCGCTCAGGGCCGCGCTGCGGCACGAGGGCCTGACGGCCGACGCGGTCTACCGCCTCTTCGGGCGGATGGGGCTGCAGTATGGCCCGGCGCATCGCGCCATCGTGTCGGTCGAGCGTGGCGGACACCAGTTGCTGGCGCAGCTGCACTTGCCGCCCGCGGTGAGGGCGGATGCATCTGGCTATGTGCTGCATCCCAGCCTGATGGATGGCGCGCTGCAGGCCGCCACGCTGCTGCTGGTGGACCCGGCCCGGCCGCCCGAGCGCCCGATGGTACCGTTCGCCGTCGCATCGGTGCGCCTGCTGCAACCGTGCCCGGCCCGGCCGCTGGTGTGGGCGCGGCGGGCGCCGGCCGTTGCCGGCGAACGCGCCGTCCGGCTCGATCTGGACCTGCTCGACGACAGCGGTGCCGTCTGCGTGGCGATCCGTGGCTTCGTCGCGCGCCCCTTGGGCGGCGAGGACAGCGGCAGCCTGCTGGCGACGCAGCAATGGCGGCCCGACCCTGGCACGGCGCCGGTCGAAGGCTGGGCGCGGCGGGTGGTGCTGTGCGGCCTGCCGCAGCTGGACGCCGCCCGTATCGCCCCCGATTGCCGTCATCTGCCGCTGGCCGCACGCGGCGGTCCGGCGCGCCGCTACGGCGAGCTGGCACTCGCCGGCTTCGAGGCGCTGCAGGCGCTGATGGCGGCGCGTCCGTCGCAGGGCACGCTGCTGCAGTTCGTGCTGCCGGACAGCGACGAGCACGCGCTCTACGCGGGGCTGGCCGGGATGATGAAGACCGCGCAGCTGGAACAGCCGCGCGTGGCCGGCCAGATCGTACTGGTCGAGCCCGGCATCGGTGCCGAGGCGCTTGCCGGCCGGCTCGAAGCCGATGCCACGCGGCCGCACGATACGCTGGTGCGCTATCCGCATGGCGTGCGGCACACCGCGCACTGGCAGGTGCTGGACGATGCCGGCGCCGACACATTGCCCTGCCCGTTCCGCGAGCAGGGCGTCTATCTGATCACCGGCGGGCTGGGGGGCCTTGGCCGCTTGTTCGCACAGGAGATCCTTGCGCGCAGCCCACATGCGCGCATCGTGCTCACCGGCCGTGCCGCGCCGGCGCAGCTCAGTGCCGGGCAGGCGGCCGGGTTGGCCGCGCTTGCGGCCGCGGGCGGGGTCGAATACCGGCAGCTTGACCTTGGCAATGCGCGGCGGGTCGCCGCGCTGGTCGCGGCCATCGGCAGGCAGCATGGCCGGCTGGATGGCATCCTGCATTGCGCCGGCACCATCGATGACGACTTCATGCTCAAAAAGGACGCCGCCCGGTTCGCCGAGGTGCTGGCGCCCAAGGTGCAGGGCACGGTCCACCTGGATCAGGCCACGCGCGGGCTCGATCTCGATTTCCTGGTGCTGTTCTCGTCGCTGACCAGCGCGCTGGGCAACCTGGGGCAGGCCGACTACGCCGCCGCCAACGGCTTTCTCGACGGTTTTGCGCACTACCGCAACCGACTGGTCGCCGCTGGCGAGCGCCGCGGTGCCACGCTGGCGATCCGCTGGCCGTTGTGGCGCGACGGCGGCATGCAGCCGGACGAGGCCGGCCGCCGCATGCTGCGCGAAAGCACCGGCATCGCCCCGCTGGACAGCGCCACCGGCATGCAGCTCTTCTACCGCAGCCTTGCCGGCGGCCACGACCAGACGCTGGCGATGGCGGGCGAGCTGCCGCGCATGCTGCGTGCGCTGCGCGGCGTCACCGCGCCGCCGCAGCCGGCCGCCGCCGTGGCGGTGTCGGCCGGCGCCGACCTTGCCGCCGCGGCCGAGGCCCTGCTGTGCCGGCAACTGGCGGCGCTGTGCAAGCTGCCCGAAGCGCAGATCGACGCCCGCGCGCCGCTGGAGGACTACGGCATCGATTCCATCCTGGGGCTGGAACTGATCAAGCGGCTGGAGGCCGGCTTCGGCGCGCTGCCCAAGACCTTGTTCTTCGAATACCTGACGGTGCACGAGCTGGCCGGCTATTTCGCCAGGGAGCACGCGGTGGCGCTGGCTGCGCTGTCCACCGGCAGCGCTGCGCCGGCCACCGCTCCCGCCGTGGTGGTGCCGGCCACGGTTGCCAGCCTGCGCGTCGCCGCGCCGCGCCCGGCGCCCGTCGGCACCGAGCCCATCGCCATCGTCGGGCTGAGCGGGCGCTACCCCGAGGCGCATGACCTCGCCGCGTTCTGGGACAACCTGCGCGCTGGCCGCGACTGCATCGTCGAGGTGCCGGCGAGCCGCTGGGACTGGCGCGACTACTACAGCGCAGACCGCGGCACGCCCGGCGCGCACTACAGCAAGTGGGGCGGCTTCATCGACGGCGTGGACGAATTCGACGCACGTTTCTTCAATGTCTCGCCGCTGGAGGCGCAACTGCTCGATCCGCAGGAGCGGCTGTTCCTGCAGCACGCGTGGCTAGCGATCGAGGATGCGGGCTATACCCGCGAGCGGCTGCAGATCCCGCAGCGCGACGATCTGCCGGCGCAGGTGGGTGTGTACGCCGG
Source organism: Chitiniphilus purpureus (assembly GCF_025642115.1). GTDB lineage: Bacteria > Pseudomonadota > Gammaproteobacteria > Burkholderiales > Chitinibacteraceae > Chitiniphilus > Chitiniphilus purpureus. The sequence continues at coordinate 836,641 of NZ_CP106753.1, forward strand.
GGTGATGTACGGCGAATACCAGCTGTTCGGTGCCGAGGCGAGCCTGCGCGGCGAGCGCAGCGGTTTTGCCAGCAATCCGGCCAGCATCGCCAACCGGGTGTCGTACTTCCTCAACCTGCACGGCCCAAGCATGGTGGTCGACACCATGTGCTCGTCCTCGCTCACCGCCATCCACCTGGCGTGCCAGGACCTCAGGCTCGGCCGCACCGCGCTGGCGCTCGCCGGTGGCGTCAACGTCACCATCCATCCCAACAAATACCTGATGCTCAGCGCCGGGCAGTTCATCTCCGGCGACGGCCATTGCCAGAGCTTTGGCGAGGGCGGTGACGGCTACATCCCGGGCGAGGGCGTCGGCGTGGTGGTGCTCAAGCGTCTCAGTGACGCCGAGCGCGACGGCGACCCGATCCATGGCGTGATCCGCGGCAGCGCGCTCAGCCATGGCGGCAAGACCAACGGCTACACCGTGCCCAACCCGCAGGCGCAGGCCAGTGCGATCCGGCAGGCGTTGGCCGAGGCGGGGGTCGAGGCGCGCGCGGTGAGCTATATCGAGGCGCACGGCACCGGCACCCGGCTGGGCGACCCGATCGAGATCGCGGCGCTGGCCAAGGTGTTCCGCGAGCACACTCCGGACAGTGGCTTCTGCCTGATCGGCTCGGCCAAGTCCAACATCGGCCACTGCGAAGCGGCCGCCGGCATCGCCGGGCTGACCAAGGTGCTGCTGCAGCTGAAGCACCGGCAGATCGTGCCGTCGCTGCACTCGGCACGGCTCAACCCGCATATCGACTTCGCCAGCACGCCGTTCACCGTCAACCAGACCTTGCGGCCGTGGGACGCCCCGGTGCGCGATGGCCGCACGCTGCCGCGCATTGCCGGCATCTCGTCGTTCGGCGCGGGTGGCTCCAATGCGCACCTGATCGTCGAGGAATACCGCGCCGCCGGCACCGCGCCGCAGGCCATGCCACTGCCGGCGATCGTGCCACTGTCGGCACGCACGGCCGAACAGCTGCAGCACAAGGCGCGCGATCTGGCCCGCTTCGTCCGTGCCGAGGCACCGCCGCTGGCCGCACTGGCGTACACGCTGCAGCTCGGGCGCGAGGCCATGGGCGAGCGCCTGGTGGTGCTGGCCGACAGCACCGACATGCTCGCGGACCGGCTCGATGCCTATCTGGCCGACCAGGCCGTCGATGGGCTTCACCGTGGTCAGGCCAAGGCCGGCGCGCACACGGCACCCCGGGCCGCGCTGCACCCCGCGTCGCTGACGCCACCGCAGCTGGCGGCCCGCTGGGCCGGTGGTGAGGCGGTCGACTGGCGCGCACTGCACGCCGCGCCGCACTGGGTCACCGGTCTGCCGGGCTATCCGTTCGCCCGGCAGCGGTTCTGGGCCGACGCCGCCTCACGCCCGGCGACGCCGCTGCCGGGAACCGCGCTGCATCCGCTGCTGCATCGCAATACCTCCGATCTGGCGCAGCACAGCTACGGTGCCACCTTCCGTGGCGACGAATTCTTCTTCGACGGCGCGCCGGGCCAAACCCGCCTGTCGACGGCGGCCTGCCTGGAAATGGCGCGGGCCGCCTTCGCCGCGGCGCTGCCGGGAGGGGCGCCGCAGGCGGTCGAACTGAGCCAGGTGGCGTTCGCGCGGCCGCTGCGGGCACGCGGCGGCGAGCCACTGACCCTCGCACTGTTCGGGCACGACGGCACCACGGCGAAATTCGAGCTTTACGGCGTCGACGAGGACGGCAGCGGGATCGTGCACTGCCAGGGCATCGTCCGGGCCGGCGGTACCGCGACGCCGGAGCAGGTCGATCCGGCCGCCATCGCGCCGCACCAGCGCGTGGCGCTGCCCCTGCCCGGGACGCTGGCACACGGCCACCAGGACTATGTGCTGCACCCGGCGCTGCTGGGCGCGGCCCTCGCCGCGGCCGGCGCCGCCGAACCGCTCGCCGTGGCCACGCTGCATGCGCTCCGGCCGGCGGCACAGGCGCGCCTTGCCTGGGTGCGCCCCGGGGCGCAGGGCATCGATATCGACCTGTGCGACGCTGCCGGGCTGGTCTGCGTCGCGTTGCGCGGCGTACGTCTGCCGGACACGCTGCCGTCGGCCGTGCCCGCCACGGCGGCATCCGCGGTGGTCGCCCCGCGCCCGGTGGCGCTGCCGCTGGCCGCGCCGATGCCATCCGACCCGGTCCGCGCCAAGCCCAGCATCGCGCTGACCCCACCGGCCGCCGCCGCGGCCTTTGCCGCCGGCACCGCGCCCAAACCGCGGATCGCGCTGACGGCACCGGGCGACGGCATGTCGGCAGCGGACGGGACGGTCACGCTGTCCGACCATGGCGACGGCGTGTTCGCGCTGCGTATCGCGGCGCCCGGCGACAATGCGCTGTCGGAGGCGCTGCTGGCCAAACTGCTGGCCGCGCTGCACACGGTCCAGGCGCAGCCGACGGCCAAGGTGCTGCTGCTGGAAGGCGGCCCGACCTGCTTCCTGACCGGCGCGCTGGCAGCACACCGTGCCGCGCTCGCCATGGGCTGCTACGACGCGCTGGCGACATCGGCGGTGCCGGTGATCGCCGTGGTGCGCGGCGCGGTCGACGGCGCCGGGCTGCTGGTCGCCGCCGCCTGCGATTTCCTGGTGTGCGGCGAGCACGCGCGCCTCGCGTCCGCCATGCCGCAGGACGGGTTGCCGTCGGAGGTGGCCGAGCCCGTGCTGGTCGAGCGCTTCGGCCGCGCGGTGGCGGATGACCTGCTGTATCTGGCGCCGGGTGCCAGCGGCGCCGGGCTGGCGCAGCGGGGCTGGCGCGGCCCGGTGCTGCCCGACGACGAGGTCGAGGCATATGCGCTGGCACTGGCGCGCGCACTGGCGGCCAAGCCGCGCCTTGCGCTGCAGTTGCTGAAGCAGCAGCTCAACCGCCGCATCGTGGCTGCGCTGCAGGCGCCGCCGGCACCCACCATTGCCGGCATCCCCATCCCGCAGGACACTGCCGTGACGACGCTGCCCACGGCACCGTCGGCGCGCCTGACGCTGGCGGCGCACGGCGCGCATGCGCTGGTGGTCACGATCCAGCCGCAGGCGGACGATGCCGGCCTGCTGCTGGCCGATCTGGCCACGCTGTTCGAGCACATCGCCCGCCTGCCTTACCGCTGCGTGGTGCTGGCGAGCATGCATCCGCAGTTCCTGCCCGGCGCGCCCGACGCGGCGCTGGCGCTGCGCTTGCGCGACACGCTGCTCGGACTGGCGCGCCCGGTGATCGCGGCGCTTGGCGGTGCGCCGAGCGGGCTGGCGTGGTATGCCGCCCAGCTGTGCCAGGCCTGCGTCTATGCCGAGGAAGGCCACTACGCCGTCGGCGATGCGCTAAGCGCACCGGCGCTGGCCGACGCGGCATGGGCCGCGTTCTCGCTGCGCCTGGGCGAGGAGGCCGCGTTGCAGCTGCTGTTGGCGGGCGACGAGGTCTCCGGCGCGCAACTGCATGCCGGCTACGGCGCCCGTCATGTGGTGCCGGCCGCGATGCTGCTGACGCAGGCACTGGCGCTGGCCGACGCGCTGGCGGCATGGCCGTTGCCGCAGCTGGCCGGCTGGCAGCAGCGCGCCGCGGCACTGCTCGCGGCCCCGGCCGCACCGATGTTGGACGCGCCGGAGGCGGACGCACCGCCGGTGGGGCCGGTCGCGCTGTCGTCGACGGTGATCGAGGCGATCGCGCACCCGCACGGCGTGCTGGAAGTGCGCATGGCCGACCGCGCGGCGCGCAACATGTTCTCCGAGGCGTTCTCGCAGGGGCTGGGCGAGGCGTTTGCCCATGTGGCGGCCCACCCGGGCTACAAGGTGGTGGTGCTCACCGGTTATGACAGCTATTTCGCGTCCGGCGGCACCGAGGCGACGCTGCGGGCGATCCAGCAAGGCCAAGCGCGCTTCACCGACAACCCGGTGTTCCGGCTGCCACTCGATTGCCCGCTGCCGGTCATCGCGGCAATGCAGGGCCATGGCATCGGCGCCGGCTGGGCGCTCGGCATGTATGCCGACCTCGTGCTGTTCAGTGACGAGAGCCGCTATGTCAGCCCCTATATGGAATACGGCTTCACCCCCGGCGCGGGGACGACCTGGCTGTTCCCGCACGCGCTCGGCCATGATCTGGCGCGCGAGACGCTGCTGACCGCGCGCGAATACGCCGGTGGCGTGCTCAAGGCGCGGGGCCTGGCACAGACGGTGCTGCCGCGCGCGGCGGTGCTGCCGGCGGCGCTGGCCCTCGCCGGGCGCATCGCACAGCAGCCACGCGCCCGGCTGCTCCGGTTCAAGGCGCAACGCGGCGCGGCGCTGCACCCGGCGCTGGCGCAGGCGCTGGAACACGAGCTGGCGATGCACGAGCGCACCTTTGTCGGTGAGGCGGGGACGCTGGCTGGCATCGAGCGCCGTTTCGGCGCGCCTGCGCAGCCTGCCGCCCTGCCGGCCGTGGTGTCGTCGCAGCCGGCCGCCGCCGCCGACCTGCCGGCGCTGACCGCCGCGCTCAGGCGCATGCTGGCGCACGAGTTGCGCATGCCGGAGCACGAGATCGGCGAGGACGAACAATTCGTCGAGCTGGGGCTCGATTCCATCACCGGTGTCACCTGGATCCGCAGCATCAACGAGGTCTACGGCACCGCGCTCGAAGCAATCGAGGTGTACAGCCATCCCACGCTGGGCCGGCTGGCTTGCCATCTGCAGGCGCTGCTGCCGCAGGCCGCGGCGCTGCCGCCCCTGTCGGCATCGGCAGCCGGCGATCCAGCGGCGCTGCTCGCCGAACTCAGGCGCATGCTGGCGCACGAGTTGCGCATGCCGGAGCACGAGATCGGCGAGGACGAACAATTCGTCGAGCTGGGGCTCGATTCCATCACCGGCGTCACCTGGATCCGCAGCATCAACGAGGTCTACGGCACCGCGCTCGAAGCGATCGAGGTGTACAGCCACCCCACGCTGCGCCGGCTGGCAAGCCACGTCGGTGGGCAGCTGCGGCCCGCCGCGGTGCCGCAGCCCGTCCCGCCCGCAGCGGCTGCAGCGGCCGCGATACCGGCGCTGCATACGCTGCTGTCGTGGCGCGGCCAGGGCCGCGTGCTGCCGCAGGAGGGTGCGCTGCGGGTACAGCCCATCGCCGTGATCGGCATGGCCGGGCGCTTTCCCAAGGCGCCCGACCTGGCGACGTTCTGGCGCAATATCGCCGAGGGCCGCGACTGCATCGATGAGATCCCGCCGCAGCGTTGGGATATCGAGCGTTACTACCAGGCGGGCGAAGCCGTGCCGGGCAAGACCTACAGCCGCTGGATGGGCGTGCTGGACGGCCATGACCGATTCGACGCGGCGTTCTTCAACATCTCGCCGCGTGAAGCCAGGAGCATGGACCCGCAGCAGCGCCTGTTCCTGGAGGTGTGCTGGCACGGCATCGAGCATGCCGGCTACAACCCCAGGGCGCTGGCAGGCAGCCGCTGTGGCGTGTTCGTCGGCTGCTCGGCCGGCGACTACCACCAGCTGTCGCGCCGCGAACAGCTCAGCGGCCAGGGCTTCACCGGCGCCGCGCCGTCCATCCTGGCGGCGCGCATCGCCTACTTCCTCGACCTGCACGGCCCCAGCCTGTCGATCGATACCGCGTGCTCGTCGTCGCTGGTGGCGGTGGCCACCGCCTGCGACAGCCTCATCGCGCACGGTTGCGATGTCGCGCTCGCTGGCGGCGTCAACGTGATGGCCGGGCCGGCGATGCAGATCATGACTGCGCAACTGGGCATGCTGTCGCCGCAAGGGCGTTGCTTCACCTTCGACGCGCGCGCCAGCGGCATCGTCAACGGCGAGGGAGTGGGGGTGGTGCTGCTCAAGCGGCTGGCCGATGCCGAACGCGACGGCGACGCCATCCACGGCGTGCTCGAAGGCTGGGGGGTCAACCAGGACGGCCGTACCAACGGCATCACTGCGCCCAACGCCGATGCGCAGGCACGGCTGCAGGAGACGGTGTACCGGCGCTTCGGCATCGATCCGGCCGGCATCGGGCTGATCGAGGCGCACGGCACCGGCACGGCGCTGGGCGATCCGATCGAGGTGGCCGGGCTCAAGGCCGCCTTCGGCAGGTTCACCCGCAACCAGGACTACTGCGCGCTCGGCTCGGTCAAGAGCAACATCGGCCACTGCCTGAGCGCGGCCGGCATCTCCGGCCTGCTCAAGGCGCTGCTGGCGCTGGGGCACGCGCAGCTGCCGCCGGCGGCGCATTTCCGGCAGCTCAACCCGCATATCGCGCTCGCCGGCTCGCCGTTCTATGTCAATGCGCGCTTGCAGCCCTGGCCGCAAGGGCAGGGGCCGCGCCGCGCCGCGGTCAATTCGTTCGGCTTTTCCGGCACCAATGCCCATGTGGTGGTGGCCGAGCACCGGCGGCCGGCGGCAGCGCCGTCGCAGTCCGGCCCGATGCTGGTGCCGCTGTCGGCCCGCACGGATCAGGCACTGCGGCACCAGGCGCGCGATCTGCTGGCCTTCCTGCAGGCGATGCCGGACGCCCCACTCGACGACATCGCCTACACGCTGCAGTTGGGGCGCGAGGAGATGGACGAACGCGCCGCCTTCATCGCCGACACGCCGGCCGCGCTTGTGGCGCAGTTGCAGGCGTTCGCCGCCGGCGAGGCTGCGCCGGGCATCTACCAGGGGGCGTTGACGCGTGGCCGCGAGACGCTGGCGGCGCTGGCCGCCGATCCGGATTTCCAGCGCATGCTGGGCAACTGGATCGCCAGGCGCGCGCTCGCCCGGCTGGCCGATCTGTGGGTGCAGGGGCTGGCGCTCGACTGGGCGGCGTTCCACGCGGGCGGCCCGCTGCCGCGCCGCATCGGCCTGCCCGGCTATCCGTTCGCCGACGAGCGCCATTGGCTCGATGCCGAACCCGAATCGGCCGCCGTGCCGGCGGCCGGCACGCGCCATCCGCTGCTGCAGACCAATACCGCCGACCTGTACCGGCAGCAATACCGTACCGCGCTGGCGGGCGACGAATGCTTCCTCACCGGGCGCGAACTGCCGGACGCGGGTGCGCAGCGGGTGCTGTCGGCGGCGGCCTGCCTGGAGATGGCGTGCGCTGCGCTGGCCGAGGCCCTGCCGCAACGGGCGCCCGACGCGCCGATCGCGCTGCACGGCCTGGTCTGGCAGGGCGCGCTGGCGGCGCCGCAGGCCGTGTCGATCGCACTGGCGCCGGACGGCGACGGCGCCGCATTCGAGATCTTCGGCGCGTCCGATGCGCCCGCGCATTGCCAGGGGCTGGCGCTGCCGCACCACGCCGCCGCACCGGCCACGCTGGATCTGGCATCGCTGCGCGCGCGGCTGCGCACCGCCGTGCCAGCCATATCCGGTACCGAAGCCATCGCCGCGCTCCATCTCGCTGCTGGCGAAGCGCTGGCGCATCTGACGCTGCCGGCGGCCCTGGTGCCGACGCTGACCCAGTACCGGCTGCATCCGGTCCTGCTCGATGCCGCGTTGCATGCCGGCCTGACGCTGCTGGGGGAGACGGCGCCCGGCACGCTCGACGCGGCCGAGGTGCTGGCGGCGTGCCCGGCCGAGGCGTTTGCCTGGGCGCGGCGCAGCGCCGGCAGTGCACCCGCGGTCGATATCGATGTGTGCGACGGCGACGGCCGCATCTGCGTCACCCTGCGCGGTCTTGCACCGCAGCACACGCTGCACGCCGGGCTGATGCCGCAGGTCGAACCGGCGCTGCCCACGGCACCGGCCGTTGCCGCACCCGCCCCGCTGGCCGCCGTGGCGGCGCAGCCGGATGCGCGGCCGGCGCTGTCGGTGCTGCGGCAGGACCTGCGCGCGAGCCTGGCGCAGGCGCTGTACATGAAGCCGGCCGAGGTGGACGAGGCACGCCCGTTCACCGAGCTGGGCCTCGATTCCATCGTCGGCGTCGAGTGGGTCAAGGTGATCAACAGGCGCTGGGGCAGCAACCTGTCGGCGACGCGGGTGTACGACTATCCGAATGTGGCGGTGTTGGCGGCGTTCCTGCATGCGCAGCTGCCCGGCGCGGCCCCGGCGGCGCCCGCCGCGCCTGCTGCCGTGCCCGTGCCCGCCCCGCTGGTGGCGGCGCAGCCGGATGCGCGGCCGTCGCTGCCGGCGCTGCGGCAGGACCTGCGCGCGAGCCTGGCGCAGGCGCTGTACATGAAGCCGGCCGAGGTGGACGAGGCACGCCCGTTCACCGAGCTGGGGCTCGATTCCATCGTCGGCGTCGAGTGGGTCAAGGTGATCAACAGGCGCTGGGGCAGCAACCTGTCGGCGACGCGGGTGTACGACTATCCGAATGTGGCGGCGCTGGCGGCATTCCTGCATGCGCAGCTGCCCGGCGCGGCCCCGGCGGTCGCGCCCCTGGTTCCCGACATCGCGCCCGCGGCCCCGGCCGCCGTGGTTGCGGTGCCGGTGGTGGCCCACGCCGCCGTGCCGCCGCTGCGCAGCGTACGCCGGCCTGCGGCGGGCGGTCTGCATTTCGAGCCCAAGTTCGGCAAGCGCTTCAAGGACCTGTACTTTCATTGCGCCGACGGCGAGGGCGATTTCGAGACCGACGGCGAATTCAGCGTGCGTTGCGTCATCAACCCCGAAACCAATGTCTGCCTCAGGGAACATGTGGTGTTCGGCCGGCACCTGCTGCCGACCGATGCCTACGTGGAGCTGGTCTACGCCGCCTGCCGCACCTATTTCAGCGAGGTGCCGCTGCGCCTGGAGCAGATCGCCCTGGTCAGCCCGCTGCTGGGCGTGCCGGGCTGCGACACCGGGCTCAAGGTGACCTTCCGCCGCGCCGGCGAGGCGTTGCAGTTCACCGTGCATTCGGCACCGGCGGGCGCGGCGGATGACGAGACGCTGCATCTGCAGGGCCGCATCGTGCCGGCGCACGGCGTGCCGGCGGGCCGGCTGGGTGCGGATTTCACTGTCGAGCGCGAGCTGGATGGCGCGCAGATCCGCACCAATGCCGGCACCTGGTACGCACCGCTGCAGCAGTTGCAACTCGGCCGTTCGGCCGCGCTGGGCCGTATCCGCGTGGCCGGGCACGACTGGTCGTTCCTGGCCAACCCGTTTGCGCTGTACGGCGGGCTGTGCACCGTCATCAACCATTGTGCCTACCTCGCCGAGCAGCAGTTCGGTCCCAGCGACGACGAATTCCTGCCGCACCGGATCGGCGCCATCGCCTTCGCCGGCCCGCTCGATCAGGCCGGGTACGACTGCCATGCCAGGCTGCGCGCGCTGGCGCACGATGCCGCGTCGTTCGATTTCGAGCTGGTCGATGCCAGCGGGCGGGCGGTGCTGACGGTCGAGGACATCGGCCTGCGCCGGGTCGCACGCAGCACGCTCGAACGCCAGGCCGTGATGCAGCCGCCGCGGCCGTCGGTCATGCCGCGGGGCACGGCTGAGGTCGCCGTCATCGGCATGGCCTGCCGCTACCCGATGAGCGAGACCGTCGAGGCGTTCTGGGACAACCTCAAGGCCGGCCGCGATTGCGTGACCGAAGTGCCGGCCGGGCGCTGGGACGGCCACGCCGACTGGTACCACCCGGACCCGCGGCATCCGCATACCTCGTACTCGCGCTGGGGCGGCTTCCTGGAGGGCATCGATGCCTTCGACGCGCTGTTCTTCGGCATCGCGCCCGCCGAGGCGGAGCTGATCGATCCGCAGCAGCGCCTGTTCCTGGAGGAGTGCTGGAAGGCGATCGAGCGTGCCGGCTACGCACCGGGCGCGTTGTCCGACGCAGCCTGCGGCGTATACGTGGGCTGTGCCGGCGGCGACTATGCCCGGGTGCTGGCCGGTGACGGCCAGGACACGGCCGGGGCCGCCTTCATGGGCACATCCAGCGCCATCCTGGCGGCGCGCATCTCGTATCACCTCAACCTGAAGGGCCCGGCGCTGGCGATCGACACCGCCTGCTCGTCGTCGCTGGTGGCGGTGCACCTGGCGTGCGAAAGCATCCGCCGCGGCGAGAACCGGCTGGCGCTGGCCGGCGGCGTCAACCTGCTGACCACGCCGATCGGCCACATCCTCACCTCGCAGGTGGGCATGCCCTCGCGCGACGGGCGCTGCGCCGCGTTCGACGCCTCGGCCGACGGCATCGTGTTCTCCGAGGGTTGCGGCGTGCTGCTGCTCAAGGCGCTGGCGGATGCCGAGCGCGACGGTGACGACATCCTGGGCGTGATCCGCGGTTCGGGCATCAACCAGGACGGCAAGACCAACGGCATCACCGCGCCGAGCGCCCTGGCGCAGGAAGCGCTGCTGCGGCAGGTGTATGGCCGCTTCGGCATTGACGCCGCGCGCATCGGCTATGTCGAGGCGCACGGCACCGCCACACCGCTGGGCGACCCGATCGAGGTCAGCGCGCTGACCGCGGCGTTCGGCTCCGGCGGGCAGGCGCGCTGCGCGCTCGGCTCGGTCAAGAGCAACATCGGCCATACCGGCTTTGCCGCCGGCGTGGCCGGCATGATCAAGGCGCTGCTGTGCCTGCGGCACCGCATGCTGGTGCCGTCGATCCACTATGCGCGGCCCAACCCGCATATCGCGTTCGGGCAGTCGCCGTTCCACGTCAACACGCAGTACCGCGCATGGGACAGTGCCACGCCGCGGCTGGCCGCCGTCAGCTCGTTCGGCTTTTCCGGCACCAATGCGCACGTGGTGATCGAGGAATACACGGCGCCGCCCGCCGCGCCGCAGACGGTAGGCGAGGTGCTGGTGCCGCTGTCGGCCAAGACCGCCGAGCAGCTGCGGCACAAGGCGCGCGACCTGCTGGCGGCGCTGCGGCGCGAGCCCGTGCCGGATCTGGCGCGGCTGGCCTACACGCTGCAGGTGGGGCGCGATCCGATGCCGCACCGGCTGGCGCTGATCTGCGACGGCATCGAGCCGCTGGCGCAGCAACTGGCCGGCTGGCTGGACGGCGACAGTGTGGACGGCGTGCTGCAAGGCCAGGCCGCGCGCGGCGACGACCTGCTGGCGGCGTTCGCCGACGACGAGCAGATGCGCGGCGTGATCGCACACTGGGTGGCCGGCCGCAACCTGCACAAGGTGGCGCAACTGTGGGTCAGGGGCTTCGAGCTGGATTGGCACGCCTTCCACCCGCAGCCGCGGCCGCGCCGGATGGCGCTGCCCGCCTATCCGTTCGCCCGCGAGCGCTGCTGGGTGGCCGCCACGCAGGCGGCGCGGCGCGGCGCGCCCGCAGCTGCCGCGGCGGTGCTGCACCCGCTGCTGCACCGCAATACCTCGGACCTGAGCCAGCAGCGCTACGACAGCACCTTCAGCGGCGACGAGTTCTTCCTGGCCGACCACCGCGTCGACGGCCGGCGCATGCTGCCGGCGGTGGCCTACCTGGAGATGGCGCGCGCCGCGTTGCTGGATGCACTGCCGCCCGAGCGCGCCACACACGGCATCGAGCTGCGCCATGTGGTCTGGGCGCAGCCCATCGTGGTCGACGCACCGCGCCGTGTGGCCATCGCCGTGTTCGCCGAGCAGGGGGATGCGCTGGGCTTCGAGGTCTACAGCCAGGACGGCGCCGACGAGGCGCTGCACTGCCAGGGCAGCGGCGTGTCGGCGATGCCGGGCACGCTGCCGCCGCTTGACCTGGCCGGGCTGCGCGCGCAGATGACGCGCGGCAGCCAGGACGGCGCGGCGCTCTACCCGGCGTTCGCCGGGCTGGGGCTGGACTACGGGCCGGCGCTGCGCGGCATCGTCGCGCTCCATCGCGGCGACGGTGCAGTGCTGCTGGAACTGGCACTGCCCGAGGCCGCGCGCGGCGATGGCTACGTGCTGCATCCCAGCCTGATGGACAGCGCGCTGCAAGGCGCCATCGCGCTGTTCGACGAGGGCCCGGCCCGCCAGCCATGGCTGCCGTTCGCGCTCGAATCGCTGCACATCGTCTCGGCCGCCAGCGGCGGGCACCTGTACGCCTGGGTGCGCCATGCCCGGGGCGGGGCGGGCGTACTGCCCCATCTCACCAAGGTCGACATCGATCTGTGCGACGCGCACGGCAATGTCTGCGTCGCAATGCGGGGCTTCTCGGCCCGGCCCGCGGCCGGAGCCGCCCCATTCGATGAAGCCCGTTACCAGTCGATCATCGCCGGCATTCTCAACCATGAGATCTCCGCCGACGAAGCCGTGGAACTCGAAAAGCTATGAAGCAAGCGTTGGCGAACATCTATCGCGAATTGTCGGCCGGCACGCTGACGCAGGAGCAGGCGCTCGAACGCATCAGGGGGCTCAAGGCGCCGCAGCGGCAGGCGCCGTGCGCCACGCTGCTGGCCACTCCGGCCTGGGTGCCCACGCCGTTGCCGGCCGCGGCCGGCACGGTGGACTACGCGCGGCACCAGGTGCTGCTGTGCGGCTTGCCGCGGATCGGCAAGGGCGCGCTCGACGCCGCGCTGCCCGGCTGCCGCAGCGCGGCGCTGCCTGCGCTGTCCGCCGAGGCGCCGGCCGAGGGCTACGCCGCGGTGGCGCTCGCCTGTTTCGAGACGCTGCGGCGCCTGCTCAAGGCCAAGACGCCGGGTCGCACGCTGCTGCAGCTGGTGGTGGCCGAACACGACGGCGCGCAGCTGCTGGCCGGCCTGGCCGGGCTCCTTGAGACGGCGGCGCTGGAAAACCCGGGCCTCACCGGGCAGATCGTGTTCGTCGCGCCCGGCATCGACACCGCCACACTGGCCGCGCTGCTTGCCGCCGAGCGCGACCGCAGCGGCGAGCGCGTGGTGCGCCACGATGGCGTCACCCGGCTGGCACGGCGCTGGCAACTGCCGGACGCCGCGGCGCCGGAGGGAGCCGGCAGCGTGTTCAAGGAACATGGTGTCTACCTGATCACCGGCGGCCTCGGCGGCCTTGGCCTCGCGATCGCCCGGCACCTGCTCGACACCACGGCCGGCGCCCGGGTGGTGCTGGCCGGCCGCGGCGAGGCACAAGGCGGACGGCTGGCCGCACTGACGGCGCTGCAGCAGTCGGGCCGGCTCGATTACCGGCGTGCCGACGTGACCGACGCCGATGCCGCCGTGCGGCTGGTCGACGGCATCGTGCAGCAGCACGGCACGCTGCACGGCATCGTGCACAGCGCCGGCCTCGTGCGCGACAGCTTCATCCTCAAGAAGAGCGCGGCGCAGTTTGCCGAGGTGCTCGCACCCAAGATGGCGGGCGCGGCGCAGCTGGACCTGGCCAGCCGCGCGCTGCCGCTCGACTTCTTCGTGTTGTTCTCGTCGATCGCGGCCTGGGCCGGCAACGTCGGTCAGGCCGACTACGCCGCGGCCAACGGCTTCCTGGACGAATTCGCCGGCTGGCGCGCCGCGCAGGTGGCGGCGGGGCAGCGCAGCGGCAGGACGCTCGCCCTGGCCTGGCCGCACTGGCTCGATGGTGGGATGAACATCGACGCGGCCAGCATGGCGCAGCTGCAGGAGCGCACCGGGCTGCGCTCGCTGGGCACCGCCGAGGGCCTGGCCGTATTGCGGCACGGCCTGCTGCGCAGCGAGAGCCGGCTGCTGGTGATGCATGGCGACGCGGCCCGCATGCGGCAGGTGCTGCAGGCCGTCCCGGTGTCGCAGCAGCCCGCCGCGGCGCCTGTCCCGGCCGTGGCGGCCCCGGCCGGCGATCTGGCCGGCCGCACGCGCGAGTTCCTGCGCCACGAATTCGCAGCGGTGCTGAAGATCCCGCTGGCCCGGATCGAGCCGGCGGCGCCGCTGGAGGACTACGGCATCGATTCCATCCTGGCGATGAGCCTGACCGGCCGGCTGGAGGCCAGTTTCGGCGCGCTGCCCAAGACCCTGTTCTTCGAATACCGGACGCTGGCGGAGCTGGCGGACTATTTCGTACGTGCCCACGCCGGCACGCTGGCGCAGCGGCTGGCGCTGCCGATGGCCGGCATGCCACAGCAGGCCGCTGCCGCGGTGCAGCCGGCGGCTGCGCCCGGGACCGCGCCGGCGCGGCTCGTCAGCCGCCGCCAACGCTATCTGGCCACCCCGACCGCCGCAGCCGTGCCGGCAGCGGCGCGTGCCGCGGACGAGGCCATTGCCATCATCGGGCTGAGCGGGCGCTACCCGGCGTCGCGCGACCTCGCCGCGTTCTGGGACAACCTCAGCCACGGTCGCGACTGCATCGCCGAGGTGCCGGCCAGCCGCTGGGATTGGCGCGACCACTACAGCACCGACAAGACGCAGGACGGCGCGCACTACAGCAAGTGGGGCGGCTTCATCGACGGCGTGGACGAGTTCGACGCGCGCTTTTTCAACATCGCCCCGCGCGAGGCACGCGGCATCGACCCGCAGGAGCGGCTGTTCCTGCAGCACGCATGGATGGCGATCGAGGACGCGGGCTACACCCGCGAGCGGCTGCAGATCCCGAACGACGCAGGGCTCGCCGGTCAGGTCGGTGTCTATGCCGGTGTGATGTACGGCGAGTACAACCTCTCCGGCACGCTCGCCAGCATCGCCAACCGGGTGTCGTACTTCCTCAACCTGCATGGCCCGAGCATGACGCTCGACACCATGTGCTCGTCCTCGCTCACCGCCATCCACCTGGCGTGCCAGGACCTCAGGCTCGGCCGCACCGAGCTTGCGCTCGCCGGTGGCGTCAACGTCACCATCCACCCGAACAAGTACACCATGCTCAGCGCCGGGCAGTTCATCTCCGGTGACGGCCATTGCCAGAGCTTCGGCGAAGGCGGCGACGGCTACATCCCCGGCGAGGGCGTCGGCGTGGTGGTGCTCAAGCGCCTGACCGACGCCGAGCGCGACGGCGACCCGATCCACGGCGTGATCCGCGGCAGCGCGCTCAACCACGGCGGCAAGACCAACGGCTACACCGTGCCCAACCCGCAGGCACAGGCCGAGGTGATCCGGCGCGCGCTGGCCACCGCCGGCATCGACGCCCGTGCGGTGAGCTACATCGAGGCACACGGCACCGGCACCCGGCTGGGCGATCCGATCGAGATCGCCGCGCTGGCGCGTGCCTTCAACGAAAGCACGGGGCCGGGCGAAGCCGGCGCGTGCCTGATCGGCTCGGCCAAATCCAACATCGGCCACTGCGAGGCGGCCGCCGGCGTCGCCGGGCTGACCAAGGTGCTGCTGCAGATGAAGCACCGGCAGATCGTGCCATCGCTGCATTCGGCGCGGCTCAATCCGCATATCGACTTCGCCAGCACGCCGTTCACCGTCAACCAGACGCTGCGGCCGTGGGCGCCGCCGCTGCTGGCCGGCCAGGCACTGCCGCGCATTGCCGGCATCTCGTCGTTCGGCGCGGGTGGCTCCAATGCGCACCTGATCGTCGAGGAATATCCCGCCGCCGACACCGCGCCGCTGGCGCTGCAACTGCCGGTGATCGTGCCACTGTCGGCGCGTACCGATGAACAGTTGCAGCACAAGGCACGCGAGCTGGCGGCATTCATCGAGGACAGCATCCAGCCGATCGACCTTGCCGCGCTGGCCCATACGCTGCAGCTGGGGCGCGAGGCCATGGACGAGCGCGTCGCGCTGATCGTCAGCTCCTGCGCCGAACTGGCCGCGCAGCTGCGTGCGTTGGCGGATGGCACCGCCGGGGCGCAGGTCTGGCGTGCCCAGGCCCGCCAGCATCGCGAGGCGCTCGCCGAATTGACTGCGGCACCGGATTTCGCCGCCACGCTGGCACAGTGGATCGAACGCCGCGCGTTGCCGGCGCTGGCGCAATGGTGGGTCAAGGGCCTGCAGTTCGATTGGCGCGGCCTGCTCGAAGGCGCCGCGCCGCGGCGGATCAGCCTGCCCACCTATCCATTCGCCCGTGAGCGCCACTGGACGACGCCGGTGGCCGCCGGCACGGCGCGGCCGGCGTTGTTGCATCCGCTGGTGCATGCCAATACCTCCAGTGTGCGCGAGCTGGGCTACACCTCGCGCTTCACCGGCGCGGAAGCCTTTGCCGACGGGGCCGGCGCCAAGCGGGCGATGCCGCCCTTGCTGCTGCTGGAAATGCTGCAGGCCGCCGCGGCGCTGGCGGCCCCCGGCCACACCGGTGGCTGGACACTGCGCCAGATGGCATGGGGCGAGCCGCTGCCGCTGGCCGGCGGCTGCGACGTGGGCATCGCGCTGCTGCCGCGCGGCGACGGCGCGATGGATATCGAGCTTTACCGCCTCGACGGCGAAGCTGTCCTCGCCCAGGGCGTTGCGGCGGCGGACGAGACCGGCGCGCCGGCCCGGCTCGATCCCGCGCGGCAGGGTGCCGCACTGGCGGTGCTGCCGGCCCCGCACCCGGCCATCCAGGCGCTGTCCGGAGACGATGGGCAACTGTGGGCACGGCTGGCGCTGCCGGCCGACGAACTCGCCGCGTACCGGCTGCCCCCGCTGCTGCTGCAGGCGCTGGCCGCGCTGCTGGCGCGGCTGGGCGCCGCGGCACCGCTCACGCTGGCACGGCTGTGGCTGGGCGCGGCCTGCCCGCCCGAGGTGCTGGCCTGGCTGCGCCTGACCGCGACCGGGGCGATCGACATCGATCTGTGCGACGCAGCAGGCGAGGTCTGGGCACGGCTGGAAGGCTTGCATTGCCTGCCCATCCCGGCCGCTGTGCAGCCTGCTGTGCCGCCCGCCATGCCGCCGGATACGCCGCCACCGGCCCGGCCGGTGCAACCGGCCGCACCAACCCGTGCCGCCGCACCACGGTGGATCGCCCTGCCGGCGCAACCGGCACCGCTGCCCGGCTTTGCGCCGTTGCGCGGCAAGCCTGAAGCGGTCCGGCTGCTGCCCAGCCGGCCGGTGCCGGCGGGGCCGGCGCAGGCCAAGGCGACGGTGGCGCTGGCTGCGCTCGATGGGTCGCAAACCGGTGCAACGGCAGCCACGCTGCGGCTGCTGGCGCAGGACGACGGCGTCTGGACCCTCGAATGGCAGTCCGCCCTCGACGCGGCGATCACGCCGCTGCGGCAGGCGCTCGCACAGCTGCACGACCAGGCCGGGCTCAAGGTGCTGTTGCTGGCCGGCCGGCATGAGGACGCATGGCGCGGCGATCGGGCGGCCTGCAACGCGCTGGTGGCGGCAGCGCTGTGCGATGCCGTGGCCGGTCTCCCGGCCCCGGTCATCGCCGTGCTCGACGGCGATGCGACCGGCGCCGGCCTGCTGCTGGCGGCCGCCTGCGATTTCCTGGTGTGCCGCGACGATGGCGAATACGGCTTTACCGACCCCGCCGCCGGCCTCTTCCCGACTGCGGGCGAGGCGGATTTCTTCCGCGCGCGGCTGGGCGACGCCGTCGCCGACGACTGGCTGTACCGGCGCACCCGCTGCCCGGGCGCGCAACTGCAGGCGCGCGGCTGGCCCTGCCGTGTCGCCCCGGTGGCGACCGACGCAGCCGCGCAGCTTGCTGCCGCGCTGGCGGACAAGCCACAGGCGGCGCTGGGCCTGCTCAAGGCACACCTGGGCCGCCAGCTGGCGCCGTTGCTCGCCGCGCTGACGCTCACCGACGCGGTGGGGGAGGCACCGCGCACGGCCGCGCAGGACAGCGTGCGGCTGATCCGCCCGCAGGCCGGCACGCTGCTCGGCTGGATCGCCGAACTCGGCGCCGCGCTGGCGCAGGCGGCGGCCGATCCCGAGTGCAAGGCAGTGGTGGTCGCCGGCACATCCGCCGGCTTCCTGCCGCAGCCGGATGACGAGGATGGGGCGCCTGCGCGCTTCGCCGAACTGGCCGCGCTGGTGCGCGGCTGCCCGCTGCCTGTGGCGGCGGCGTTCGAAGCGGATGCCGAGGGCCTGGCGTGGCTGTTCGGCCTGTGCTGCGATACGGCGGTGTACCGGCTGGACGCCGGGTATGACGCCGCGCCGCTGTGGGCCGCGCCCGCACTGCTGCGCGAAGCCGCCGCCCTCGGTGCCTGGCGCCTGGGCACGGCGCTGGCGCGCCAGATCAGTCTCGCCGCTGGCCGCCACAGCGGTGCCGAACTGGCCGCGCGCTCGGGTGCGGTGGTGGCGGCGGCCGATCCGTTGGCCGAGGTGTTGCGGCTGGCGGCGTTCTGGGATGCCTGGCCGCGTGCTGCCGCACTGGCATGGAAGGCGACGCAGGTGGCGCAATGGGCCGCGCGGCTGGCGGCGCTGCCCGAGTGGCCGGCGGTCGATGAGGCGGACGCGCCTGCTGCCGCCCCGGCGGCCATCGCGCTGCGCTCGGCCGTGGTCAGCGCCACGCTGCAGCTGGACGGCGTGGTGCTGGTCGCGATGCAGGACCGTGAAGCCAGGAACATGTTCTCGCCGGCGCTGGTCGAGGGGCTGAACGAGGCATTCGCGCAGATCGCGGCGCACCCGGGTTGCAAGGTGGTGGTGCTGACCGGCTACGACGGTTATTTCGCCACCGGCGGCACACTGCAGACGCTGCTGGCGATCCAGCAGGGCCAGGCGCGCTTCACCGACGAAGCGGTGTTCCAGCTGCCGCTGGCGTGCCCGCTGCCGGTGATCGCAGCGATCCAGGGTCATGCCATCGGTGGCGGCTGGGCGTTCGGCATGTTCGCGGACCTTGCGCTGCTGGGCGAGGAGAGCCGCTATCTCAGCCCGTACATGGGCTACGGCTTCACGCCGGGGGCCGGTGCCACGCTGGTATTCCCGGAGCGGATCGGCCAGGACCTCGCACGCGAGACGCTGTTGACCGCGGCCGAGTCCACCGGCCGGGCGCTGGCCGGGCGCGGCGTGCCGCTGCCGGTGCTGCCGCGCCGCGAGGTGCTGCCGGCGGCGCTGGCGCTGGCGGCGCGCATGGCGCGTCAGCCGCGTGCGCGCCTGCTGGCACTCAAGGCGCTGTGGGCGCATCCGCTGCGCCAGTCGCGCGAGGACGCGTTCCGCCGTGAAGTGGCGATGCACGAGGCCACCTTCGTCGGCAACGCCGCCACGCTGCAGACCATTGCCGCACGCCTGGCCGCCGATCCGGCCATGCCGCAACCGCAACCGCAACCGCAACCGCAACCGCAACCGCAACCGCAACCGGCCACGTCCGGCGCCCTACGCCCGGACGGACTGGTGGCCGAGCTGAAGGCGATGCTGGCGCAGGAGCTGTTCCTGGCGCCAGCGGAGATCGACGAGGACACGCCGTTCATCGAGCTGGGGCTGGATTCGATCACCGGCGTCACCTGGGTACGCAAGATCAACGCCCGTTACGGCATCGAAATCGAGGCCACCAAGGTCTACAGCCATCCCACGCTGCAGGCACTGGCCGGGCTGGTGCTCGCGCAGGCGGCTCCCGGCCACGCGGCCGGTGTGCCTGCCGCAGGCGCGCCGACCGCCGCTGCGGCCGAGCCGGCACCGGCCTCCGCCGCACCCGCTGTTGCGGACCTGGACGGCTTGCTCGCCGAACTCAAGCACATGCTCGCCGGCGAACTGCTGCTGCCGGCCGCTGAGATCGACGACGGCAAGGAATTCATCGAACTGGGGCTGGATTCGATCACCGGGGTCACCTGGGTGCGCAAGATCAATGCGCGCTACGGCATCGAGATCGAGGCCACCAAGGTCTACAGCCATCCCACGCTGCAGGCGTTCGCCCGGCTGGTGGCGCAGCACGCCGGCACCGGCACGGCGATGGCGCCGGCCACGCCGCCGGTTGCGGCACCGCCCACCCCGGCGCTGCCGGTCGCATGGCCGGCGGCATGGCCGACGCTGGCTTCGCTGCGCCGTCGCCCGGCACAGCCGGCCGCGCCCGGTGTTGGTCGGCCCGCGCCCGTCGCCGTGATCGGCATGGCGGGGCGCTTTGCGCAGGCGGACGACCTGGAGCGGTTCTGGGCCCACCTGGCCGAGGGCCGCAACTGCATCGACGAGGTGCCGGCCGCGCGCTGGCGCCTGGCCGACCATTTCCAGGCCGGCGAGGCCGCACCCGGCAAGACCAACAGCAAGTGGCTGGGCGCACTCGATGGCCATGATCTGTTCGACCCGCTGTTCTTCAGCATCTCGCCGACCGAGGCCGAGTGCATGGACCCGCAGCAGCGCCTCTTCCTGGAGGCGTGCTGGCATGCAATCGAAGACGCAGGCTATGCCGCGCAGGCGTTGTCGGGCAGCCAGTGCGGCGTGTTCGTCGGCTGCGCGCCGAGCGACTACCTGGACGCGGTGCCCGAGCGGCTGAGCGCACAGGGCTTCACCGGCACCGCCACCGCCATCCTGGCGGCGCGCATCGCCTACTTCCTGAATCTGCAGGGGCCGTGCCTGTCGATCGACACCGCCTGCTCGTCGTCGCTGGTCGCGCTGGCGGATGCCTGCGACAGCCTCAACGCCGGCAACAGCGATCTGGCGCTGGCCGGTGGGGTGTACGTGATGGGCGGGCCCGGCATGCACATCATGACCGCGCAGGCCGGCATGCTTTCGGCCGACGGGCGCTGCTTCACCTTCGATCAACGCGCCAACGGCTTCGTGCCGGGCGAAGGCGTGGGCGTGCTGGTGCTCAAGCGCCTGGCGGACGCCGAGCGCGACCAGGACCGCATCCTGGCGGTGATCGAAGGCTGGGGCGTCAACCAGGACGGCAAGAGCAACGGCATCACTGCACCGAACGAGGACGCGCAGACCCGGCTGTTGCAGTCGGTGTACCGGCGCTTCGGCATCGACCCGGCCGGCATCGGCCTGATCGAGGCGCACGGCACCGGCACCAAACTGGGCGACCCGATCGAGGTGGCCGGGCTCAAGGCGGCGTTCAAGCCCTTCACCGACGCGGCGGGCTACTGTGCGCTCGGCTCGGTCAAGAGCAACATCGGCCATTGCCTGACCGCGGCCGGCGCCGCCGGCTTCATCAAGCTGGTGCTGGCGCTGCAGCACCGCGCACTGCCGCCGACCATCAACTACCGGCAGTGCAACGAACACATCGCCCTCGCCGGCAGCCCGTTCTACATCAACGACACGCTGCGCCCCTGGCCGGCGGGCCCGACCGGGGTGCGCCGCGCCGCGGTCAGCTCGTTCGGCTTCTCCGGCACCAATGCCCACCTGGTGCTCGCCGAATACGGCGCGGCCGGCCCGGCGGCGCCGGTGGAGCCCGTCACCGAGGACGGCCGCATCATCGTGCCGCTGTCGGCGCGCACCGGGCCGCAGCTGCGGCAGAAGGCCGAGGACCTGCTGGCCTTCCTGCGCGCCGCCGCCACGCCGCCGGACCTGCTGCAGCTGGCGTATACGCTGCAGGTGGGGCGCGACGCCATGGGCGAGCGGCTGGCGCTGCTGGTCGGCTCGATCGCGGCGCTGCAGGAGGCACTGCAGGCGTACCTGGCCGGACACGACGGCGATCCGCTCTACCGCGGCGAGGTGAAGCGCCACCGCGAAGGGATGAAGCTGCTCAGCCAGGACGATGAGGTGCGCAGCGCGCTGGTCGAAAAATGGCTGGGCCAGCGCCGGCTGGCGCGTCTGGCGCAGATGTGGGCGCAGGGCCTGGAGCTGGACTGGCGCCTCTTCTACGGCGCGGCCACGCCGCGGCGCATCGCGCTGCCGCTGTATCCGTTCGCCCGCGAGCGCTATCGCATCGGCGCGGCGCCGGCGCGCAAGCCGGTGCTCGATGCACTGCATCCGCTGCTGCACCGCAATGCCTCGCTGCTGAGCCAGCAGCGTTACCGTTCGCACTTCACCGGCACCGAATGGTTCTGCGCGCAGACAGCCGCAGGCGCGGCGCTGCCGCCCGGGGCGCTGCTCGAACTGGCGCGGGCCGCGATCGTCGAGGCCACGCGCGATCTGGATGGCGACGCGCCGGTCGCGCTGGGGCCGTTGCAATGGCCGGCGCCGCTGCTGCTTGCCGCGCCGGCCGACGTGGTGGTCGATCTGGCCGCCGGCGATGCCGGGCGCATCGAGGTCGGGATCTACACGCAAGGCGAGGACGGCCGTACGGTGTACCTGGGCGGTGCCGCGCGGCGCATCGGCCGCGGCGAGCCCGCGCGCGTCGACCTGGCGGCGCTGCGGCACGGCCTCACCGCGGTGCCGGACCCGGCTGCCGCGTTGCATGGGGCTGCGCCGGCGGGGTTGCTGGCGCTGCATCGTGGCGACGGCCAGTTGCTGGCCGGGCTGCGCGGACCGCAGACGCCGCAGGACGACTGCGTGCTGCACCCGGTGCTGCTCGATGCCGCGCTGCAGCTGGGCGCTGCGCTCGGGGTGGACGGGCAGCCTGCGTCGCTGGATGCACTGACCGTGTTCGGCCCGTGCACCGGCGAGCTGCATGCCTGGGTGCGCACCGCCGGCGACGGCAGGCTGGACATCGACCTCGTCGACGCGCACGGCGTCGCCTGCGCCATGCTGCGCGGGCTGGCGCTGGTGCCGCAGCCCGCTGCGGCGCAGCTGGTGCTGCTGGCGCCGCGCTGGGAGGCCCTGGCCGCTGCCGGCGCGCCGGCCTGCACCGTGGCCGGCGAGCGCGTGCGGGTGATCGGCGCGGATGCGCTGCAGCGCGCGGCGCTGGTGCGGCAGTGCGCCGGTGCCACGCTCTCGTTCGTCGATCTGGCCGCCGATGCCGACGTGGCCGCGATCGGCGCGGCGCTCGGTGACCCCGGCTTCGAGCGGTTGATCTGGATCGCCGCCGCGCATGCTGCGCCGACACTGACCGAGGAATCGCTGATCGACGATCAGCAGCGCGGCGCGATGCAGGTGTTGCGTATCGCCCGTGCGCTGACCGAACTGGGATACGAGTCGCGTGCGCTGGAGTGGGATCTGATCACCTTCGCCAGCGTGGCCGTCGTCCCCGGCGAGGCCGCCAACCCGGCCCATGCCGCATTGCACGGGCTGTGCGGCAGCATGGCCGAGGTGTATCCGCGCTGGAAGCTCCGGCTTTTGGACCTGGAGGCACTCGATGATGCCACGCTGGCCGCGCTGCCGGCGCTGCCCACCCGCGGCGAAGCGGGCTACGCGCGCCGCGGCGGCGAATGGTTCTGCCAGCGGCTGTTGCGGGTGCAGGCCTTGCCCGAGGCGCCGCCGCCGTACCGCACGCGCGGCGTCTATGTGGTGATCGGCGGCAGTGGCGGCATCGGCGAGGTCTGGACCCGCCATCTGATCGAGCATTACGACGCCAGCGTGATCTGGATCGGCCGGCGCGCGCCGGATGCGCGGCTACGCGATCAGCTGGCGCGGCTTGCGGCGCTCGGCCGCGCGCCCGAATACATCCAGGCCGACGCCAGTCGTCCCGGCGAGTTGGCCGCGGCCCATACGCAGATCAGGCAGCGCCATCCGGCGATCCATGGCGTGGTGCATTCGGCCGTGGGCGCGTTCGACCAAAGCTTCAGGACGGTGTCCGAGGCCGACTTCCGCGCCATCCTGGCGGTCAAGATCGACCTGAGCGTGCGCATCGCCCAGGTGTTTGCCGGCGAAGCGCTCGATTTCGCGCTGTTCTTCTCGTCCAACGCCGCCTTCGTGCGCGGCGGGGGCATGAGCGGCTACTCGGCCGGCTGCGCGTTCAAGGACGCGTTCGCGCTGCAGCTGGGCCGGCATTGGCGTTGCCCGGTGAAGGTGGTCAACTGGGGCTACTGGTCGGTCGGTGCCGGTGCGGCGATGACCGAGGCGATGAAGGGGTATTTCCACGGCTCGGGCTACCGCCCGCTCGATGCCGCCGAGGCGATGCGCGCGCTGGATGGGTTGATGGCCAGCCGCTTCGATCAGCTCTCGATCGGCAGCATGCTGCCCGACACCGCGCTGGCGCGGCACAGCGACGAGTGGCTGGCCGAGCAGGACGGCCCCGTCGCGCCCTGCCTGCCCGCGCCGTTGCCGCCGGCCCAGGGCCCGGCCGCCAAGGCGGGCGGGCAGCTGGAGCCGGCGCTGTTGCGGCTGCTGCATGGTCTGCTCGCCGCCACCGACGGCGTGCAGCCGGGCTATGCGCGCTGGCTGGCCGAGAGCCGCAAGCTGACCGCGGCGCTGCCGGGCACAGCGCTGCCACCGCTGGCGCAGTTGTGGCGCGAGTGGGACGAGGCGCTGCAGGACGGGCTGGCGGACAGCGGCAGGCGCGCGCTGTGCGAGCTGGTCGACACCTGCATGCGCGCGCTGCCGGACATCCTCGCGGGCCGGCGCAAGGCCACCGACGTGATCTTCCCGGCCTCATCGCTGGCGCTGGTCGAGCGCGTGTACAAGACCGATGCCGTCTCGCTTGCCTACAACGCGCGCCTGGGCGAATTGATGGCGGCGGCGGTACGTGCGCGGCTCGCCGCCGAACCGGCGGCGCGGCTCAGGCTGCTGGAGATCGGCGCCGGCACCGGCGCCACCAGCCAGGGCATCTTCGACGCGCTGGCACCATGGCAGGCGCATATCGCCGAGTATTGCTACACCGATCTGTCCAAGGCATTCCTGTTCCACGCCGAGCAGCACTACCGGCCGTGCGCGCCCTATCTGCACACCCGGTTGCTGGATATCGAGGCGCCGCTTGCCGCGCAGGGCATCGAGCCCGGCGGCTACGACATCGTGATCGCCGCCAATGCCATGCACGCCACGCGCAACATCCGCAACGCGGTGCGCAACGCCAAGGCACTGCTGCGCCGCAATGGCATGCTGCTGCTCAACGAGATCAGCGCGCATTCGCTGTGCGGCCATGTCACCTTCGGCCTGCTGGACGGCTGGTGGCTGAACGAGGACGAAGGCATCCGTATCCCCGGCTCGCCCGGCTTGTACCCCGAGGCGTGGCGGCAGGTGCTGCAAGGCGAGGGCTTCCACGCGCTGCAGTTCCCGTGCGAGGCGATGCATGACGCCGGGCAGCAGTTGATCGTGGCGTTCAGCGACGGCCTGGCGCGCCAGCGCCGGCCCGCCCCGGCCAGGGCGCCCGCCAGCGCGGCACCCGTCGCGCCGGCGACTGCGGCGGCGGCGCTGTCCGGTACGGGCGGCGAGGCACAGCTCGTCGCGCGCACGGTGGCGTTCTGCAAGGCGCTGATCGGCAAGGCGCTCAAGATCGGCAGCGATGAGATCGACGCCGACGAGCCGCTGGAGCGCTACGGCATCGATTCCATCATCGTCGGCCTTGTCAACCAGGAGCTGAAGAAGCACTTCGACGACATCGGCAGCACGCTGCTCTATCAGTTCCAGACCGTGGCCGCGCTGTCGGCCCACCTGGTCCAGACGCAGCATGCCCGGCTGGTGCAGCTGTTCGGGGCGCCGGCACCCTTGCCCTCGGCCGCCGCGCCGCAGCGGCCGGCCGAGGGTGCGACGCTGCCGCTGCGCACGCGCATGGCCACCGTGTCCACCATGCCGGCTGCGCGGCCTGCGCACGGCGCCATTGCCGTCATCGGCATCAGCGGCATGTATCCCGGGGCGCCGGACCTGGCGCAGTTCTGGGACAACCTTTGCTCGGGCCGCAACGCGATCACGCCGATTCCCGGCCGGCGCTGGGCGCTGGAGGGGTTCTATGAGCCGGACGAGCAGGCGGCGGTGGAGCAGGGCAGGAGCTACTGCAAGTGGGGTGGCTTTCTCGACCAGTTCGCCGAGTTCGACACGCTGTTCTTTGGCATCCCACCGAAGGAGGCGCTCAACATGGACCCGCAGGAGCGCCTGTTCCTGCAGGCTGCCTGGCACGCGCTCGAAAACGCCGGCTACACCCGTGATGCGCTGCGGCGCCGTTTCGGGCGCCGGGTGGGCGTGTTCGCCGGCATCACCCGCGCCGGCTACAACCTGTACCGTGGCCACGCCGGCGCCGATGCCAAGTTCTGGCCGCGCACCTCGTTCGGCTCGGTGGCCAACCGGCTGTCGTACTTCCTCGACATCAACGGCCCGAGCCTGCCGGTCGACACCATGTGCTCGTCGTCGCTGACCGCGGTGCACGAGGCGTGCGAGCACCTGCGCCACGGCGACTGCGACCTTGCGTTCGCCGGCGGTGTCAACCTGTACCTGCATCCCACCAGCTTCATCGACATGGCGTCGCAGCACATGCTGTCCCGGGACGGCGCATGCAAGAGCTTCGGCGAGGGCAGCAATGGCTTCGTGCCCGGCGAAGGCGTGGGCGTGGTGCTGCTCAAGCCGCTCGAACGTGCGCTGGCCGACCAGGACCTGATCCACGGCGTGATCCTGGCGACCCAGGTGAACCATGGCGGCAAGACCAGCGGCTTCACCGTGCCCAACCCGGCGGCCCAGGCCGAGCTGGTGCGTGCCGCGATCGACAAGGCCGGCATCAGCGCGCGCGACATCAGCTACATCGAGGCGCACGGCACCGGCACCGAGCTGGGCGACCCGATCGAGATCTCCGGGCTGCAGCAGGCGTTCGCCCAGGACAGCGCGGACACCGGCTACTGCCGCATCGGCTCGGCCAAGTCCAACATCGGCCATTGCGAGGCGGCGGCCGGCATCGCCGGGTTGACCAAGGTGCTGCTGCAGATGAAGCACCGGCAGATCGCGCCGTCGCTGCATGCCGGACGGCTCAACCCGCACATCCGCTTCGAGCGCACCCCGTTCGAAGTCAACCGCACGCTGACCGACTGGACCCCGCGCCGCGCCGACGGCTCGCCGCTGGCGCGCATCGCCGGGGTATCGTCGTTCGGCGCCGGCGGTGCCAATGCGCACGTGCTGCTGCAGGAATACCTGCCCGAGCCCGCGCCCACCATGGTCGCGCCGGGGCCGGTGATCGTGCCGCTGTCGGCAAGGAGTGCCGAGCAGCTGCAGCAGCGGGCCAGCGACCTGCTCGACGCCTTGCGCCAGCCGGAGGCGGGCGTCGACCTTGGCGCCGTTGCCTACACGCTGCAGGTCGGCCGCGAGGCGATGGAGGAGCGGGTGGGCTTCGTGGTCGATTCGCTCGACGCGCTCGCACAGCGGCTCGATGCCTTCGTCTACGGCGAGGCGGCCATCGACGGCGCCTGCCGTGGCCAGGTGCGGCGCGCCGGCGAACGCGCGGCGCTGCCGCCTGGGGAGATCGAGGCAACGATCGCACGGGGCGACCTGCCTGCGCTGCTGGCGCTGTGGGCAGCCGGCGCCGAAGTCGACTGGGCGCAACTGTGGGGCGCCTGCCCGCCGCGGCGCATTGCGCTGCCCACCTATCCGTTCGCCCGCGATGAGTACTGGCTGGATCACGAGGCGGTGCGTGCGCCGGCCGATGCCGTGCCCACCGGTCCTGTCGCCACCGCCGGCATGTCGCAGATCGAGGACATCCTCGCCCGCATCGACGAGGCGGCGCTCGACGCCGACCAGGGCGTGCAACTGTTGAAAAAGCTGGTCTGACCGCTCCGTTCCCGACCCGAAAGCCGATGTCCGCCCACTGGGCGGCATCGGCGGCACCCAGAGTCCACCATGATCGATTTCGTTGAATACATCGTTGCCGAACTGAAAAGCGCCCGGCTCTCCCGGCAGGACGCGCTCGACCTGATCCGGCAGTTCTCGGGGCGCGGCCGCGATGGCGCGGCACCACCGCTGCACCCGCTGCTGCACCGCAACGCCTCCGACCTGGCGCGGCAGCGCTACGCGGCCTCGTTCGGCGGCGACGAGTTCTTCCTGGACGGTCACCGCGTCGCCACTGGCAGCGGCGCGCCGCTGCCGGTGCTGCCCGGCGTGGCCTATCTGGAGATGGCGCGCGCCGCCCTGGTCGACGCCCTGCCCGGGCACGGCGGGACGGATGCGGTACAGCTGAGCGACGTGGTCTGGCTCAAGCCACTGGTGGTCGATGCGCGCACCGAGGTGTTCATCGAGCTGCGCCCGGCCGGCGACGGCGTTGCCGACACCCCGGTCGAGTTCGAGATCCGCAGCCTGGCCGGGCAGGGGGAGGAACTGCACTGCCGCGGCCTGGCCGCCTTTGCCGGCGAGGCGCCGCCGCCGCTCGATCTGCCGGCGCTCGGGCGCCGGATGCAGGCCGGTGAGCTGGATGCACAGGCGGTGTATGCCGTCTACCACCGGATGGGCATGCGCTTCGGGCCGGCGCACCAGCCGGTGGCCCGCGTGCTGCGCGGCGAAGGCGAGGCGCTGGCAAGGCTGGCGTTGCCGACGGCGGTCGCCGGCACGCTGGAGGCGTTCACGCTGCACCCCAGCCTGCTCGACGGCGCACTGCAGGCCGCGCTCGGGCTGGTCGGCGACCCGGGCGCATTGCCGCAGCAGCCGTCGCTGCCGTTCGCGCTCGATACGCTGCGCGTCTACGCCGGCTGCCGGCCGCAGATGTACGCCTGGGTGCGGCGCGTCGGCGGCAGCGGCGCGGTGGCCCGGCTCGATATCACGCTGTGCGACGAGGCCGGCCGGGTATGCGCGGTGCTGCAGGGCTTCGCCTCGCGCACCCTGGGCACGGCGGAACCACGCGCTGCCGTGCCGCAGCAAGCCACGCACGGACTGGTGCTGGCCACGCCGTGCTGGCGAGCGGCCGCGCTGCCGGATACGGCTGCGGCGGCCCCGGTGCAGCAGCAGGTGCTGCTGTGCGGGTTGGACCGGTTGCTGGCGCCGCTGCGCCAGCAGCTGCCCGGCGGTCAGGTCGACGTCGTGCCGCAGGGGCCGGACGATCCGGCCGGCAACTTCACCGCCGCGGCGTTGCATTGCTTCGAGACGGTCCGCACGCTCAGTGCAGGCAAGGGCGGGCCGGTGCTGCTGCAGCTGGTGGTGCCGGACACGCCGCAGGCGCGGTTGCTGCTGGGGCTGTCCGGGCTGCTGAAATCGGCGACGCTCGAACACCCGGCGCTGCGCGCGCAGCTGCTGCTGGTCGATCCGGCAACCGACCCGGCGACGCTGGCCGGCTGGCTTGCCGCCGAGGCCGGCACGGGCGCACCGCTGGTGCGTCGCGGCGCGCAGGCACGTGAGGTGCCGGGCTGGCAGCCGCTGGCCGAGACGGTGCCGCCACTCGCGTTCCGCGAAGGCGGCGTCTATCTCGTCACCGGCGGGCTGGGCGGGCTGGGCGGGCTCTTCGCCGCCGAGATCCTGCGCCGGACTGTGCAGGCGCGGGTGATCCTGACCGGCCGCGCCGCGCCCTCCGCCAAGACCCGGCGCCGGTTGGCGGCGCTGGCGGCCGACGCCGACGTATCCCGGCTCGCCTACCTGCCGCTGCAGCTGACTGATGCCGCGGCGGTGGCGGCGCTGGTGCGGCAGATCGAGGCCGGATACGGCCGGCTCGATGGCATCCTGCACTGCGCCGGCATGATCGCCGACAAGCTGATCGCCAGGAAGAAGCCGGCCGAGGTCGCCCAGGTGCTGGCGCCCAAGGTGGCCGGCACGGTGCACCTGGATCTGGCGAGCCGGCACCTGGATCTCGATTTCCTGGCGCTGTTCTCGTCCGGCGCCGCGCTGATGGGCAACGTGGGGCAGGCCGACTACGCCGCGGCCAACGGTTTTCTCGACCGCTATGCGCACTACCGCAATGAGCTGGCCGCCCGCGGCGAGCGCCGCGGCCTGACGCTGTCGATCGATTGGCCGCTGTGGCAGGAAGGCGGCATGCCGATGCCGCAGCCGGTGCTGGACGCGATGCGGGCCGCCACCGGCATGCAGCCGCTCGGCACCGCCTCCGGCATGGCGGCGTTCCAGCGCAGCCTCGCCGCCGGCCAGCCGCAGACCGTGGTGATCGAGGGCGAGCTGGCCGCGATCCGGCGCACGCTGTTCAGCGACGGGGCCACAGCACCGGCACCCGTCGCGACGGCACCGGCGCAAGCGATCGTGGCGGCACCGGCGCAATTGGCCGGACAGACCCGCGACTACCTGCGCCGGCAGTTCGCCGGGCTGTTCAAGCTGCCGTACCAGAAGGTCGACGCTGCCGCGCCGCTGGAGAAATACGGCATCGATTCCATCCTGGCGATGGATCTGACGCGGCAGCTGGAAAAGACCTTCGGCGCGCTTTCCAAGACGCTGTTCTTCGAATACCAGACCATCGACGAGCTGACCGGCTACTTCCTGCGCGAGCACGCGGCAGCGCTGGAAGGGCTGTTCCACACCGCCGCACCGGCGCAGTCTGCCGGCCCGGTGCCGCCGGCACCGGCACCGGTGCGCTCCCGGCTGGCACGCGCACCGCAGCCGTCGCCGCAGCCGCAACCGGCGCCGCATGCCGAGCCCATCGCCATCGTCGGGCTGAGCGGGCGCTACCCCGAGGCGCGCGACCTGGCCGCGTTCTGGGACAACCTGCGCGCTGGCCGCGACTGCATCGTCGAGGTACCGGCCAGCCGCTGGGACTGGCGCGATTACTACAGCACGGACCGCAGCACGCCCGGTGCGCACTACAGCAAGTGGGGCGGCTTCATCGATGGCGTGGACGAGTTCGACCCGCTGTTCTTCAACATCCCGCCGGTGGACGCCGAGCTGCTCGATCCGCAGGAACGGCTGTTCCTGCAGCACGCCTGGATGGCGGTCGAGGACGCGGGCTATACCCGCGCTGGCCTGCAGGCGGCGGCACAGCACGGCCAACCGGGCGAGGTGGGCGTCTACGTGGGCGTGATGTACGGCGAGTACCAGCTGTTCGGCGCCGAGGCGAGCCTGCAGGGGCGGCGCCTCGGCGTGCCGGTCAGCTACGCCAGCATCGCCAACCGGGTATCGTACCTGCTCAACCTGCACGGCCCGAGCATGACGCTGGACAGCATGTGCTCGTCCTCGCTCACCGCCATCCACCTGGCATGCCAGGATCTCAGGCTCGGCCGCACCGCGTTGGCGATCGCCGGCGGGGTCAACGTCAGCATCCATCCCAACAAATACCTGATCCTCAGCGCCGGCCAGTACATCTCGGGTGACGGGCACTGCCAGAGCTTCGGCGAGGGCGGCGACGGCTACATCCCCGGCGAGGGCGTCGGCGTGGTGCTGCTCAAGCGTCTCAGTGACGCCGAGCGCGACGGCAACCACATCTACGGCGTGATCCGCGCCAGCGCGCTCAACCACGGCGGCAAGACCAACGGCTATTCGGTGCCCAACCCCAAGGCGCAGGCCGGGGTGATCGACGCCGCGCTGCGCGAGTGCGGCATCGACGCCGGTGACATCAGCTACATCGAGGCGCACGGTACCGGCACCCGGCTGGGCGATCCGATCGAGATCGCCGCGCTGTCGCAGGTGTTCCGCCGCCACACCGCGGCGCGCCAGTTCTGTGCGCTCGGCTCGGCCAAGTCCAACATCGGCCACTGCGAATCGGCGGCCGGCATCGCCGGGCTGACCAAGGTGCTGCTGCAGCTGAAGCACCGGCAGATCGTGCCGTCGCTGCACTCGGCACGGCTCAACCCGCATATCGACTTCGCCAGCACGCCGTTCACCGTCAACCAGACCTTGCGGCCGTGGGATGCCCCGGTGCGCGACGGCCGCACGCTGCCGCGCATTGCCGGCATCTCGTCGTTCGGTGCCGGCGGCTCCAATGCGCACCTGATCGTCGAGGAATACACGCCACCGCAGGCCGCACCCGCCGGCCCGCAGGAAGCGATGCTGATCCCGCTGTCGGCGCGTACCGCACCGCAACTGGCGCAGAAGGCCGCCGAACTTGCCGCCTTCCTTGCCGATCATCCCGATCTGAGCCTGGCGGCCGTCGCCTACACGCTGCAACTGGGGCGCGAAGCGATGGACTGCCGGCTTGCGCTGGTGGCCCAGACGCTGGACGGACTGACCCGGCAACTGCAGGCCTGGGCGCGCGGCGAGCGCGAGCTGGACGATTGCTTCCACGGGCAGGCCGACGCGGGCGACGGGGTGTCGTTGCTCAGCCAGGACGAGGACATGCAGGAGGCGATCGGCAAGTGGATCGAGCGCCGCAAGCTGTCCAGGCTTGCCGAGCTGTGGGTGCGCGGCCTCGCGCTCGATTGGCAGCGCCTTCATGCCGGCCGGCCGGGGCTGCTCGTCAGCCTGCCGGCCTATCCCTTCGCCCGCGAGCGCTACTGGATCGGCCGGAGTGCGGGCTCGGCCGCCGGCCGCGCACCTGCGCTGCATCCGCTGCTGCATGCCAACACCTCGGACTTCTTCGCGCAACGCTATGCCTCGGTCTTCAGCGGCACCGAATTCTTCTTCAGCGACCACCGGGTCAGCCTTGCCGGCGCCGCGCCGCAGCGCATGCTGCCGGGCGTGGCCTGCCTGGAGCTGGCGCGCGCCGCCGTCGAACTGGCGCTGCCCGGCACGGCGGGCGGGCGGCAGCTGGCGATACGTCATCTGGCCTGGGCGCAGCCGGTGCTCGGCGACGGTGGTGCCCGGTTGCGGATCGCGCTGACGCCGCATGGCGAAAGCGTCGTCGATTTCGAAGTGCGCGGCGCGGATGGGGATGATGGCCCGCTGCATTGCCAGGGACAGGTGACGCTGGACGAGGCGCCGCCCCCGGCCGCGCTCGACCTTGCCGTGCTGCGGGCGCGGATGACGCGCGGCGCGCTGGCGCCGGCTGCGCTCTATCAGGCGTTCGCGGCGCTTGGCATCCACTACGGTCCGGCGCTGCGTGGCGTGGTGGGGCTCGAACGCGGGCAGGACGAAGTGCTGGCCACGCTGGCCCTGCCGGCGGCGGCGCCCGCCGAGGGCTACGTGCTGCACCCGGCGCTGCTCGACAGCGCGCTGCAGGCCACGCTGGGCCTGCTCGCCGATCCGGCGCAGCCGTTGCAGGCGCCGGCGGTGCCGTTCGCACTGGATGCCGCGGTGCTGGCCGCGCCATGCACGCCGCGGCTGCTGGCCTGGGTGCGCTACGCCGACGGCACCGGGCACGCCCTGCGCCGGATCGATATCGACCTGTGCGACGAGGACGGCCGTGTCTGTGTGGCGTTGCGCGGGCTGGCGCTGCGCACCGCGGCACAGCCGACGGCGCCATCGCTGCTGCTGGCCTGCCCGCAGTGGCAGGTGCCGGCGGCGCCTGACCTGCCGATGCCGGCCTGCGGGCGGCATCAGGTGCTGCTGTGCGGGCTGCCGTGGCTGGATCTGGCGCGGCTGCGTGCGGCATTGCCCGGCATCGACGCCGAATGCCTCGCACCGGCGGGCACGCCGGACGCCGCCGAGCGCTACCGGCTGGCCGCGCTGGCCTGCTTCGAGCAACTGCGCGCACAGCCGGGCCACACGCCCGGCCAACGGATGCTGTTCCAGCTGGTAGCGGTGGACGACGGCGACGCGGCGCTGCTGGCCGGCTTGGCCGGGCTGATCGACAGCGCGCGGCTGGAGCACCCGGCGCTGATCGGCCAACTGGTGCTGATCGGGCGCGACGACGATGAGGCGGTGCTGGCCCAGGCGCTGCGTGCGGCGCAGGCGCACTGGGGCGACACCCTCATCCAGGCCGCGGCCGGCGTGCCGCGGGTGCGGCGCTGGCAGCCGGCGGCCGTGGCCGAAAGCATGCCGTGGCGCGACGACGGGGTGTATCTGATCACCGGCGGGCTGGGCGGGCTGGGCATGCTGTTCGCCGCCGAGATCGTCGCACGCACGCCTGACGCCACCGTGGTGCTGACCGGGCGCGCCGAGCTGTCCACCGAGCGCCGTGCCGGGCTGGACGCCTGGTGCGCGGCACGCGGGCTGGCACCGGGGCGGCTTGCCTATCACCGGCTCGACCTGGAGGACCTGGGTGCGGTCGAGGCGCTGGTGGCCGACCTCATGGGCCGCCACGGCCGGTTGACCGGCGTGCTGCACAGCGCCGGCATGCTGCGCGACAGCCTGATCGTCAACAAGCGCGCCGAGGATTTCGCGCAGGTGTTGGCGCCCAAGGTGCGCGGCACGCTCAACCTCGATCTGGCGACACAGCACACGCCGCTCGATTTCATGGTGCTGTTCTCGTCGCTGGCCGCGGCGCTCGGCAATGTCGGGCAGGCCGACTACGCGGCGGCCAACGGCTTCATGGATGCGTTCGCCGGCCATCGCAACCGGCTCGCCGCCACCGGCCTAAGGCAAGGCCGGACACTGTCGGTTGGCTGGCCACTGTGGCAGGACGGCGGCATGCAGCTGGATGACGCGGCGTTGCAGGCGCTGGCCGACGCCGCCGGCATGACGCCGCTGGCCACCGCCAGCGGCATGCGTGCCTTCGGCGCGGCCCTGGCGCTGGACGCCGATCACGTGCTGGTGGCCCAAGGCGATGCGGTGCGGCTGCAGCGCGCGCTGGCGCGCCGACATGCCCCTGCCGCCGCGGCGCCGCCGTCCGTGCCGGCAGCGGCGTCCGCGGGGGCGCAGGCCGACGTCGCACAGCTGCATGCCGGGCTGCAGCGCTATCTGATCGAGACCCTGTGCGAGTTGCTGCGGATGCCGGCGCATGAGGTCGACGCCAGGGCGCCGCTGGAAAAGTACGGCATGGATTCGGTGCTGGCGATGAAGCTGACGCAGGCGCTGGAGCGCCGCTTCGGTTCGCTGTCCAAGACGCTGTTCTTCGAGTACCAGACCATCGCCGCACTGGCGCGTCATCTGGCCGAGGCCTTCCCCGGCATCGCGCGCGAACTGGCCGGGGCGGCGGCGCCCGCCGTGCCGCTGCCGCCGGCGCCGCGTGCGTTGCCGGCCAGGCTGCGTCTGGCCGCGCCGACCCGCGCGGTGGACGACGGCATCGCCATCATCGGGCTGGCGGGCCGCTATCCGCAGGCACCTGATCTGGCGACGTTCTGGCGCAACCTCGCCGCAGGGCGCGATTGCATCACCGAGATCCCGCCGGCCCGCTGGGACCATGCACCACTGTTCGACCCGGCGCGCAACCAGCCGGGCAAGAGCTACAGCAAGTGGGGCGGCTTCCTGGACGGCGTGGACGCGTTCGACCCGCTGTTCTTCAACATCTCGCCCAAGGAGGCCGAGCTGATCGACCCGCAGGAGCGCCTGTTCATCGAGACGGCCTGGGAGGCGATCGAGGATGCGGGCTACGGCAAGGCGGCCCTGGCCCGCCACCGCGTCGGCGTCTATGTCGGCGCGATGTGGGGCCAGTACGAACTGTATGGCGCCACGCCCGTCGCGGGCGGCGTGCCCAGCTCATCGTTCGCTTCGATCGCCAACCGCGTCTCGTACTTCTTCGACTTCCAGGGACCGAGCCTGGCGCTCGACACCATGTGTTCCTCGTCGCTGACCGCCATCCACCTGGCGTGCGAGGCGCTGCGCGGCGGTGCGGCCGACGTGGCGCTGGCCGGCGGGGTCAACGTGTCGATCCATCCGCACAAATACCTGAGCCTGAGCCAGGGCAACTTCGCCTCCACCGACGGGCGCTGCCGCAGCTTCGGCGAGGGCGGCGACGGCTACGTGCCGGGCGAGGGCGTGGGTGCGGTGCTGCTCAAGCCGTTGCAACGCGCGCTCGACGACGGCGACGTCATCCATGCCGTGATCAAGGCCAGCGCCATCAACCACGGCGGCAAGACCAACGGCTATACCGTGCCCAATCCGGTGGCGCAGGCGGCGCTGATCCGCGAGGCGCTCGAACGCGCTGCCATCGATCCGGCCGGCATCGGCTATATCGAGACCCACGGCACCGGCACGGCGCTGGGCGATCCGATCGAGATCACGGGCCTGGCGCGTGCCTTCGACGGCGCCGACGGCGGCTGGCACTGCGCCATCGGTTCGGTCAAATCCAACATCGGCCACCTGGAGGCGGCGGCCGGCATCGCCGCGCTGACCAAGGTGCTGCTGCAACTGCGGCATGGACAGCTGGTGCCGTCGCTGCACGCCGAACGGCTCAATCCGCATATCGATTTCGGGCCTACCCCGTTCCGGGTGCAACGCACGCTGGCCGACTGGCCGCAGCCGGCCGGGCAACCGCGCCGCGCCGCGATCAGCTCGTTCGGCGCCGGCGGCGCCAATGCCCACCTGATCGTCGAGGAATACCGCAGCGCGTCCCCGGTCGCAGCGGCGCCCGCCCGGCCCGAGCTGTTTGTGCTGTCGGCCAGAAGCCGCGCCGCGTTGCTGGCCTATGCCGAGCGGATGGCGGCCTGCCTTGCCGATACGACGGCGCCGCTCTCCGATATCGCATTCACGGCGCAGGTCGGCCGCACCCCGCTGCCGCTGCGGCTGGCGGTGATCGCCGACGATGCGGCGGCATTGCGCGGAACGCTGCGGCAGTGGCTGCAGCAGGTGCGCACAGGGATGGACGCAGCGCTGCCGCAAGGGGTGTACGACGGCGGGGCACGGCCGGCGCGGCCGGTGGCGGTGGACGACGCGGCGGTGGGGCGCCTGCTGGCACAGCGCGATCTGGCAGGGCTGGCCGAGTGCTGGGTTGCCGGCGGCGAGATCGACTTCGCGCAGCTGGCGCGCGAGACGCGCCCCCGGCGCACTGCGCTGCCCACCTATCCATTCGAGCGCGAGCGCTACTGGCTCGACACCCGGCCCCTGGCCGCGCCGCCTGCACCGGGGCAACTGGTCTACTACCGCGAGCGCTGGCAGTCCGCCATGCCGGCCGGCACCGGCAGCGATCCGGGCGCGGCCGGTCCGTTGTGGTGCCTGGGCGCCGATGAGGCGCTGCTGGCCGAGGCGACACGGCGCACCGGCGCGCCGGTGGTCGTGGTGCACTATGCCGCTGGCTACCGGCGGCTCGGTCCATATACCTACTGCGTCGATCCGGCGTCCGAGGATGATTTCGCCGCGCTGCTTGCGGATCTCGGGGGGGTGTTGCCGGCCGCCATCGTGCAGGCCGTGCCCGATACCGGGGCGCTTGCCGTGCGGCTCGACCGCGGCGTGTTCGCGTTGCATGCACTGTGCCGGACGCTGATCCGGCACCAGCCGCGCCAACCGATCCGTATCGTGGCGCTGGGCTCGTCGGCACTGGACGGGCAGGGCGCGCTGCATCGCGGGCTGGCGGGCTACCTGGGCAGCCTGGCGCTCGAACACCCGCGTTTCGCATGGAAGGTGCTGGCCGTCGACGCGGGTGGTAGCGCGGCGCAGACGGCACGCGCCGCGCTCGACGAGCTGTGCGAGGCCGACTGGCACGACGGCGAGGTGCGCATCGCCCCCGCCGCATCGGCACCGCGCCGCGAACTGCGCTGGATCGAGCGCTACACGCCGGCGCAAGATGACCTTGGCGCTGCGCTCAAGCACGGCGGCGTCTACCTGGTCACCGGCGGGCTGGGTGGATTGGGCTACCAGCTGGGCCTGCACCTGGCGCATCGCTATCGCGCGCGGCTGGTGCTGAGCGGGCGCTCCGGGCTGGACGCCCGGTTGCAGGCAAGGCTGGACGAATTGCGCCGCCACGGTGGCGAGCCGGTCTATCTGCAGGCCGACGTGGCCGACGCGGCCCAGGCCGAGATGCTGGTGCGCGAGGCCACGGCGCGTTTCGGCCGGCTTGACGGCGTGATCCACGCCGCAGGGGTGCATCGCGACGCCTACATCCTGAACAAGACCCGCGCCGAGATGGTGGACGTGCTCGCCGCCAAGGTGGCCGGCACGCTCAACCTGGACCGGGCGACGCAGGCGACGGACCTCGATCTTTTCGTGCTGTTCTCGTCGGTGGCCGGCGCGCTCGGCAATCCCGGGCAGGCCGACTATGGCTACGCCAACCGCTTCCTGGATGCGTTTGCGCAGGCGCGGCAGGCGCAGGTGGCGGCGGGGGCGCGCAGCGGCAGGACGCTGTCGATCGGCTGGCCGTTCTGGGCGGAAGGCGGGATGCGCATCGCGCCGGACGATCTGGCGCGGATGGCGCAGCGCACCGGCATGGCCGCGCTGCCCAGTGCCGAGGGCCTGGTGGCCTGGGAAACGCTGCTGCGCGCCCCCGAGGCGCATGGCATCGTGCTGTATGGCGAGCCGGCGCGGATCGCGGCCTACGTGGAGCGCGACGACGCGGGTGCGGCATCGCCGCCGGCGGCGGCGCCGCCGATGGCGCCGGCATCGCTGCACCAGGCGGCCGAGCACTACCTGAAGGCGCTGCTCGGCGCCGAGATCAGGCTGGCGGTCGAGCGCATCGACGCCGAGGCGCGGTTCGACGACTTCGGCGTCGATTCGATGATGGTCGGCCGCATCAATGCCCGGCTGGAGCAGGACCTGGGCGAGCTGCCCAAGACGCTGCTCTACGAATACGCCACCATCGCCGAGCTGGCCGGCTATCTGGCCCGGGAGGCCCGGCCGGCGCTGGTGCGGCATCTGGGCGATGCCGGGCAGCCGGCGGCCGCGCCGCAACCCGCGGCACCAGCCCCATCCGCCGCGGTGGCCGTGGCGGTGCCCACCGACGCGCTGCCGCCGCACGAGGACATCGCCATCATCGGCCTGCACGGCCACTTCCCCGGTGCCGAATCGCTGGAACAGTACTGGCGCAACCTGAGCGAGGGGCGCGACCTCGTCACCCGCGTGCCGGACAGCCGCTGGGACGCGGACGCGTTCTTCGACCCGGACCCCGAGCAGGCGCGGCAGGGCAAGATCTACTGCCAGTGGGGCGGCTTCCTGGAGGACGTGGACAAGTTCGACGCCGCGTTCTTCGGCATCGCGCCCGACGAGGCGCGCCTGATCGACCCGCAGGAGCGGTTGTTCATCCAGTCGGTCTGGGCGGCGATCGAAGACGCCGGCTACACCCGCGACAGCCTGAAGAGACGCTATCCCAAGGCCCGCAGCGCCGACGTGGGCGTGTTCGTCGGCGTGACCACCAACTCCTATCAGCTGCTGGGTTCGCAGACCGCGCAAGGCAGCGTGCAGGCGCCGGGCTCGCTGCCGTGGTCCATCGCCAACCGGGTGTCGTACTTCTTCGACTTCCAGGGCCCCAGCATGCCGGTGGACACCGCCTGCTCGTCGTCGCTGGTGGCGATCCACTTCGCGTGCGAGAGCCTGAAGCAGCAGGAATGCCAGGTGGCCATCGCCGGCGGGGTCAATCTGTATCTGCATCCGGCCAAGTACCAGTCGCTGTGCCGCCGCGGCATGCTGGCGCTGGACGGCAAGTGCCGCAGCTTCGGCGACGGCGACGACGGCTTCATCCCGGGCGAGGGCGTCGGTGCGCTGGTGCTCAAGCCGCTGTCGCGCGCGATCGCCGAGCGCGACCACATCTACGGTGTGCTGGCCGCCAGCGTGTGCGAGCACAGCGGCCGCTCCAACGGCTATGCCGCGCCCAATCCCAATTCGCAGGCGCGCCTGATCGAGCAGGCGCTGGACAAGGCGGGAGTCGATGCCGAATCCATCGGCTATGTCGAAGGGCACGGCACCGGCACGCAGCTGGGCGACAGCCTGGAGGTGGTGTCGATGACGCAGGCGTTCCGCAAGCACACGCAAAAGCGGCGCTACTGTCCGCTGGGCGCGGTGAAGGCCAACGTCGGGCACGCCGAGTCGGCGGCCGGCATCGCCGGGGTGGCCAAGATCCTGTTGCAGTTCAAGCACCGGCAGATCGCGCCGACCATCCACTCCGAACAGGTCAACCCCAACATCGATTTCGAGAACTCGCCGTTCTACCTGCAGCACGCGCTCACGCCCTGGCCCGCGCAGTCGGGCGTGCCGCGCCGCGCGCTGATCAATTCCTTCGGCGCGGGCGGCGTCAACGCCTGCCTGATCCTGCAGGAATACGTGGCACCGGCGGCAACCGGCGAGCCGGCGGCCGGGCCGCAGCTGATCGTGCTGTCGGCACGCGATGACGCGCGGCTGCGGCACAGCGCGGCACAGTTGCAGGCGCACCTGGTGGCGCAGCCCGGTATCGATCTGGCGCGGCTGGCCTACACGCTGCAGGCCGGTCGCGAAGCGATGGCGCAGCGGCTGGCGGTGGTGGTGCCGGATGGCGCGGCATTGCTGGCGGCGCTGGCCTCGTTTGCCGCTGGCGAAGCGGTACCGGGCATGCTGCTGGGCCGCGTCGAGCCCCACCGTGCCCGGAGCGCGTCGCGGCAGGACGAGCGCGCCCAGATGAAGACGCTGTTCGTGCAGGACGCGCTGGAGGCGCTGGCGCAGCGCTGGGTGGCAGGGGTTGAGATCGACTGGGACGACTGCCACGGTGCGCATCACCCCGCCCGGCTGCCGCTGCCCACCTATCCGTTCGCCAAGGAGCGCTACTGGGTGTCCGACATGCCGGTGCCGCCTGCAGTGACCCCCGCGGCGGCCGCGCGCCTGCATCCGCTGGTCGACGGCAATGTCTCCACGCTGCACCAGGTGCGCTTCGCCTCGTTGCTGGCGGGCTCCGAGTACTACGGGCGCGACCACCAGGTAAACGGCGCACCGCTGTTCCCGGGCGCAGGCTTCCTCGAGATCGCCTGCGTGGTCGGGGCCATCGCCGGCGAAGCACCGGTGGCGCGTATCGAGGACATCGTCTGGGCGCAGCCGCTCAGGCTGGACGCCTCGCCCCGCCAGATCATGACCCTGCTCAAGCCCGATGGCGCCCAGGCGCAGTACGCCATCGTGTCGTTCGACGACGAGAACGAGCGCGTGCTGCACGCGGAAGGGCGGCTGTGCTACGGCGCGGCCGGCATCGCAGAGCCGGCCTGCCAACCCGAGGTGCTGATGCAACGCGCCCACACGGTGCACCCCGGGGCCGCGTGCTACCGGCAACTGGCCGGGCTCGGCCTGCACTATGGGCCGGCGTTCCAGAGCATCGAGGCGCTGCACGTCGGCGAGGGGTTCGCGCTCTCGCGGCTGCGGCTGCCGGCGCTGCTGCAGCCGGGGTTCGAGCAGTACGTGCTGCATCCGTGCCTGATCGATGGCGCGCTGCAGACCGTGCTCGGCATGGCCGCAGGCGCCGATCCCGACACCGCCTACCTGCCGTTCGCGCTGGACCGGGTGCACATCCTGCGGCCGCTGCCGCAGGCCTGCTACGCCTGGGTCACGCCTGTCGGTACCCAATCGATGGCGCCGCAGCTCAGGCAGTTCGATATCCGGCTGTTGAGCGACAGCGGCGAGGTGCTGGTGAAGCTGGAGAACTTCTGCGTACGCGCGGTGCCGGGGACGGCGCTTTCGCAGCCGCGCGAAACCGGGCAACCGGCGGTGATGCAGTGAGCGATCGGGTGCGGCTGCCGCTACCGCATCCGGTCGCTCCGGCTCCACGCAGTGCCCTGGATCGGGCCGCTGCCGGGTGCCCGCTCCGTGCCTGCCACCCAAAACAAAACCCGGCCGGGGCCGGGTTGGCGGGAGGGGGACGGGGCGTCATTTGCCCTGGTTGAGTTCCTTGTCCCGGAAGTACTTGCTGCCCGCCACGGTGACCTCGGCGGTCAGACCGTGCTCGGTGAACTGGTAGGCATAGACCTTGGGGGCGATCAGCGCGGCGCCGGCAATGGCGCCGCCGGTGTCGCCCGCCTTGGCCGCTGCCGTGCCCTGGCCCTCGAACACCCAGCCCTTGTTCACGAACTTGTCGTAGGTGGCCTTGTCGGTGAACACCAGCACCAGCCGGGAGTTCTTGGCACCCAGCCCGAGACCGGCCTTGGCCTGCGCCACGCCCATGAAGGTCTCCTTGCCGCCGCTCACCGCCACGCCTTCGCCGCCGCCGGCGCCCAGGAACAGCACCTGCACGCTGCCGGTGTTGAACACCGCGTAGCCTGCCGCCTTCTGGATCTGTTCCTTCGCCTGCGGATGCTTGCCGTAGATCTCGTTCAGCGATTCCCGTGCCATGGCACGGATTGCCGCGCGCCGCTCGGCGGGCGACTTCTTGTTCTGGTTGGCCTGCTGCGCGTTGGTCTTGGTGTCGCCGTCGGCCTGCTCGGGCGCGGTCTCGCCGGTGGCATGGACCGGCATGCCGAGGATCAACGCCAGCGTGCCGGCGGCCATCAGTGCTTTGGTGAACATGGTGCATCTCTCCTATGGGTCCCGATACCCGTCTAACTTAATCCGGCATGCCAGAAGCCGCTGTAGGACAGCGCAGCACAACACTGTCAGCGGGAGGCGCAAAGCAGGGCCGGCCGTTCGCGCCATCGGGCTCGGCAACCGGCGGCGCTTTGGTTATCATCCGGTTTCAGTCCGAGGAGCGTTGCGAGGCGGCATGGCCCCCCAGGCTTGGACTGATCCGGCTGCGGCGTTCGCCGCGGCACAACGACGCTCACCTGATCAACCCGTGCCGGGCACGGGGCGCACAGGTGGGTAGCGCCCTTCCCGGCCACACATGGAGCATTGCCGTGGCCGACTTCAACGACTGCAACGATTTCAACGATTTCAACGTTGCCGATCTCTCCCTTGCCGCCTGGGGCCGCAAAGAACTCAATATCGCCGAGACCGAGATGCCGGGCCTGATGGCCGTGCGCGACGAATACGCCGCGCGGCAGCCCCTGAAGGGCGCCCGGATCGCCGGCAGCCTGCATATGACCATCCAGACCGGCGTACTGATCGAAACGCTGATTGCCCTCGGTGCCGAGGTGCGCTGGGCGTCGTGCAACATCTTCTCTACCCAGGACCATGCCGCTGCCGCCATCGCCGCCGCCGGCATCCCCGTGTTCGCCTACAAGGGTGAATCGCTGGAGGAGTACTGGCAGTTCACCCACCGTATCTTCGAATGGGGCGACGGGCAGTACGCCAACATGATCCTGGACGATGGCGGCGATGCCACCTTGCTGCTGCATCTGGGCGCGCGCGCCGAGCAGGACCGCTCGGTGCTCGGCGATCCGGCCAATGAAGAAGAGACCGTGCTGTATGCCGCGATCAAGGCGCAGCTGGCCAAGGACCCGACCTGGTATTCCACCCGGCTGTCCAGGATCCTGGGCGTGACCGAGGAGACCACCACCGGCGTGCACCGCCTTTATCAGATGCACGAGCAGGGCAAGCTTGCGTTCCCGGCGATCAACGTCAACGACTCGGTCACCAAGAGCAAGTTCGACAATCTGTACGGCTGCCGCGAATCGCTGGTCGATGGCATCAAACGCGCCACCGACGTGATGATCGCCGGCAAGATCGCCGTGGTGCTGGGCTACGGCGATGTGGGCAAGGGCTGCGCGCAAAGCCTGCGCGGCCTTGGCGCCACAGTGTGGGTGACCGAGATCGACCCGATCTGCGCACTGCAGGCCGCCATGGAAGGCTACCGCGTGGTGACGATGGACGACGTGGCCGGCCAGGGCGACATCTTCGTCACCACCACCGGCAACGTCTCGGTGATCACGCATGAGCACATGAAGGCGATGCGGCACAACGCCATCGTCTGCAACATCGGCCACTTCGACAGCGAGATCGAGGTGGCGAGCCTGCGCCAGTATCAATGGGACAACATCAAGCCGCAGGTGGACCACATCGTGTTCCCGGACGGCAAGCGCATCATCCTGCTGGCCGAAGGGCGGCTGGTGAACCTCGGCTGCGCCACCGGCCACCCGAGCTTCGTGATGTCCAATTCGTTCGCCAATCAGACGCTGGCGCAGATCGAGCTCTTCAGCAAGCGCGACCAGTACCCGATCGGCGTCTACGTGCTGCCCAAGGAGCTCGACGAAATGGTCGCCCGCCTGCACCTGAAGAAGATCGGCGCCAGGCTGACCACGCTGACCGATCAGCAGGCCGCGTATATCGGCGTGCCCAAGAACGGCCCGTACAAGCCGGCCCACTACCGTTATTGATCCGGGCGGCGCGGCGCGGGGTGACGAGCCACTCCCGTGCCGTACCTGGCTCGGATCGGGATGCAACGAATGACGACACCTGACACCTCACACCTGGCGCCGCAGGCGCGCGCCCATATCAGCTTCGAGTTCTTCCCGCCCAAGACGCAGGAAGGCGTGGAAAAGCTGCGCAGCACGCGGCAGGCGCTGGCGCAGTTCAAACCCGAATTCTTTTCGGTGACCTTCGGTGCGGGCGGCACCACGCAGGAAGGCACGCGCACCGCGGTGCTGGAGATCCGGCACGATGGCTTCGACGCAGCGCCGCACCTGTCGTGCATCGGCTCGACCCGCGAAGCCATTGCCGCGCTGCTGGCCGACTACCGGGAACACGGCATCCGCCGCATCGTCGCGCTGCGCGGCGACATCCCATCCGGCATGGTCGATGTCGGCGAATTCCGCTACGCCAACGAGCTGGTCGCCTTCATCCGGCAGCAGCATGGCGACTGGTTCCGCATCGAAGTGGCCGCCTACCCGGAATACCATCCGCAGGCGGCAAGCGCCGAGGCCGATCTGCGCAACTTCGTGGCCAAGGTCAACGCCGGTGCCGATGCCGCGATCACACAGTACTTCTTCAACCCCGACGCGTACTTCCGTTTCGTCGACGAGGTACGCGCACGCGGCGTCACTGTCCCGATCTATCCGGGCATCATGCCGATCCAGAATTTCAGCCAGCTCTCGCGCTTCTCGGAAATGTGCGGCGCCGAGATCCCGCGCTGGCTCAGGCTGCGCCTGGCCTCGTTTGGCGACGACGCGGCGGCCATCCGTGCCTATGGGCTCGACGTGGTCACCGAACTGTGCGACCGGCTGCTGGCCGGCGGCGCACCGGGCCTGCACTTCTACACGCTGAATGCATCGGGCGCGGTCGCGACCGTCTGCCGAAGGCTGGGGTTGTAGCGGCGCGGTGCTGTCACGCCCGCTGGAAAAAAAGAAACCCCGGTCCAAGGGGAGAATGACCGGGGTATAACAGCCCCGGCATGCTGCCGAGGCACCCGCTCAGGGAGGAAAAGCGGGAGGTGCAGGGGCGCACCTGACTATTAAGATAGGAATCGGATAAGAAAGTTCAAGCCAGTC
This sequence comes from Chitiniphilus purpureus, assembly GCF_025642115.1. Lineage (GTDB taxonomy): Bacteria > Pseudomonadota > Gammaproteobacteria > Burkholderiales > Chitinibacteraceae > Chitiniphilus > Chitiniphilus purpureus. The sequence goes on from NZ_CP106753.1 coordinate 880,797, forward strand.
TATAGGCCGCCTGTCGACTGGTATTCAACGGCAGAAAACCAGCCGCCCACGATCTCCTCGATGGTCTCCACGCCCTGCTTCTTGAGGCTGGAGAACAATTGCACGGTGATCAGCGAATCCTCCTCGAATTCCTTTTCCACCGCACGTAGTGCTGCCGTCTGCGCCTGTCGGCTCAACTTATCCGCCTTGGTCAAAAGACAGTGCACCGGCTTGCCAGTCGGTCTAAACCAGTCGAGCATATTGCGGTCCCGCTCGGTCAGGGGACGCCGGGCGTCCATGATCAAGACCAGCCCGATCAGGTTCTGCCGCGTCATCAGGTACTGCCCGAGCAGCTTTTCCCAGTGCGCACGCACGGCGGCCGGCACTTCGGCATAGCCGTAGCCGGGCAGATCGACCAGCCGTCGGTCGCCGCCGAAATCAAAGTAGTTGATGTGCTGGGTGCGCCCCGGCGTCTTGGAGACGAAGGCAAGGCGGGTGTGATCCGCCAAGGTATTGATCGCACTGGACTTTCCAGCATTGGAGCGTCCGGCGAAAGCCACTTCCAGTCCTTCTTGCGGCAATTGCCGCAAGTCGTTGACGGTGGTGAGAAACTTCAGGCCGCGAAACAGGGACATGGTGTGTGGTTAGCTAAAAAGTCTTCGTATAGAATACCAGGATTTGATCGTAAGCCGGCCGACCGACAAGGCCGATATAGCATCGCAAGAGGGAGCAAACTTATGCGCAATGCGCCTGTGGTCGCAACGCTTGCAGCGCTGGTGATGATCAGCCCGACCGTCTTTGCCGCGAACAAGGCCGATCCGGCAAGGGGCAAGCAGATCGTCGAGCAATACTGTGCGGCCTGTCATGGCGCCGATGGCAACAGCGTCGCCTCGGCCAATCCCAGCCTCGCCGGTCAGCACCCCGAGTACATCTACAAGCAGTTGGTCGAATTCAAGAGCCAGGCCCGCAAGAGCCCGGTGATGAACCCGATTGCCGCGCAGATGGGGCCCGACGACATGCGCAATGTCGCCGCCCACTTCTCCAAGCAGACGGCCAAGGCCAAGGGTGCTTCCGACAAGGCCCTGATCGAGGCCGGTCGCAAGATCTACCGCGGTGGCATCGCGGCCAAGGGTGTACCTGCCTGTATGGCCTGCCATAGCCCCAACGGCGTCGGGATCCCGGCCCAGTATCCACGGGTGGGTGGGCAGCACGCCGCCTATACCGAGGCGCAGCTCAAGGCCTTCCGTTCCGGTGAGCGCGCCAACAATCCGGTGATGTCGCAAGTGTCGGCCAAGCTGTCCGATCAGGAGATCAAGGCGGTGTCCGAGTACATCCAGGCACTGCACTGACCGTTCACCACACTGATATACGGGCCTGCCGCGGAACCATTCGGGGCAGCTTGGCACCAAGGGGCGGCAACGCCCCTTTTGCACTGGTATGACCCAAAAACGCCTCTCACACGTCCCGTTCGGCCGCGCGTTGTTCGATCTGTTCTCGTCAATGCGTTTTGCCGTCGGGCTGCTCACCGTGCTCGCCATTGCTTCCGTGATCGGCACGGTACTCAAGCAGAACGAGCCTTACGTCAATTACCGCATCGAATTCGGCGAATTCTGGTTCCGTTTTTTCGAGCCGCTTGGCCTCTTCGATGTCTACCACGCCGGCTGGTTCTTGCTGATCCTGGTCTTCCTGGTGCTGTCGGTGTCGCTGTGCATCTGGCGGCATCTGCCGGGCATGCTGCGCGATATCCGGCATTTCCGGGAGCATGCCAGTCTCAATTCGCTGCGGCTGATGGGGCATCACGCCGAGGTGGATGGCGAGACCGACCTTGAGCGGGCGTCGGCGGCACTCAAGGAAGCTGGATTCCGCTTCCGGCTGCGCGAGACGGACGGTGTCAGGCTGCTGGCGGCAAAAAAGGGTGTGGGGCAGCGGTTGGGCTATTTCTTTGCCCATGCCGCCATTGTGGTGATCTGTGTCGGTGGTCTGCTCGATGGCAATCTGCCGTTGAAGCTGCGGGAGCTGACCGGCAGCAAAGTGCCCGAGACGCGCGACGTGCCGCAAAGCCAGGTGCCGGCGCACAGCCGCCTTGGCGCCGACAATCTTGCGTTTCGCGGCAATGTCACCATCCCGGAAGACGCCACTGCCGACGTGATCTTCCTCAACGCCGGCCAGGGTTACTTTGTCCAGGAGCTGCCGTTCGCGCTGCGTCTGAAGCAGTTTCATGTCGAGCACTACAGTACCGGGCAACCCAAGCGTTTCGCCTCGGACGTGGAGGTGCTCGATCGTGCTTCCGGCAAGGTGCTCAAAAGCGCGACCGTGGAAGTGAACAAGCCGCTGATCCACGATGGCGTGGCCATCTATCAGGCCAGCTTCGGCGACGGTGGCTCGCCCCTGACCTTCAATGCGTGGCCATTGGGTGAGGGTGCAAGCCCGCACCGCCTCGACGCGCGTTCGCAATCCAGCCAGGTGCTGACCGCCGGTGCGCAGCGCTACACGCTCGAGCTGGGCGATCTGCGGGTGTTCAATATCGAGAACATGGGGCGCACGCAATCACAGACCTCGACCGTGGCGGTCAGCCGCTTCGAGCAGGCCCTTGCGGCGGTGCAGTCGGTCAAGCCCGAGCACAACCTGCGCAACCTCGGACCCTCGGTGCAGTTCAAGCTGCGCGACCAGGGTGGCCAGGCAGTGGAATACCTCAATTATCTCGCCCCTTTCTCCGAGAACAATGCGCTCTACCTGCTCAGCGGCATGCGGCGCGAGCTCTCGGCCGATTTCGCGTTCGTGCGCATCCCGCTGGATGCCGCCGCCAGCCCCGAAACATTCATGCGGCTGCGCGCCGTGTTGCTGGACCCGGCCGCCTATCCCGAGATCGCCCGGCGTACCGCGGGCAAGGCGTTCCAGGAAGGCGGTTTCTCGGCCGGTCGGCGCGAGCAGTTCCAGGCGGTCACGCTCAACCTGCTTGCCCAGTTCGGTGGCGGCGGCTTTCCTGCGCTGGACCGCTTCCTGCAGCAGGCCAAGGTGCCCGAGGACCAGCGCCAGAGCGTGACCCAGACCTATTTGAAGATCCTGCAGGGCGCGGCCGTCGATGCGCTGGACCTTGCACAGGAACGCGCCGGTCTGCCACGCCTGGAGATGGATGCGGCCCGCTTCCGTTTCCTGATCGATGGCCTGGTTGCGACCAGCGCCCTGTTCGACTACGGCGCGCCCGTCTATCTGCAGCCCACCGGATTCGAGGAGATCCAGGCAAGCGGCTTCCAAATCGCCCGCGCGCCGGGGCAGTCCATTGTCTATCTGGGATGCCTGCTGCTGGTGATCGGCATCTACTGCATGTTCTATCTGCGCGAGGAACGCCTCTGGCTGCGTGTCGGCAACGGCCGCACCTTGCTGGCAATGACCGCCAGCCGGCACGACAGTGAGCTGGATCGCGCTTTTGCCCGGATGCGGGCCGCGTTGTTGCCCGACCCCTCCCACGAGGATCCACCCGATGCACGCACTTAGTCTTCGCAAGCGCCCCCTTGACTTCGTATTTGCCCTGCTGGTGCTGCTGGCCGGTCTGTTCGCACTCGGACGCTACCGCGAATTCATGGATTACTACGAGCAGGGCATCCTGCTCAGCACCATCGCCGGCCTGATCTGGTTCGGCTGGTTCTGGCCGGCCATGCGTCTCTTCATCCCGTTGTGCGGCGCCATCGCACTCGTCGGCATCGGGCTGTATCAGGGCGACCTTGCGCGGGCGGGCAGTGTGTTCGGGCTCAAGTACGCGTTGTCGAGCCAATCGGCAGTGATGTGGATGTGCGTGTTGTTCTTCCTGGCAACCGGTCTCTATTGGCTGGGCACGCTGCGCCGCTCGGCGTCGACGCTGTCCATCGCCTCCAGCCTGACCTGGGCCGCGGCGGCTGCTGCACTGGTCTCCAAGCTCGTGCGCTGGTACGAGAGCTACCTGATCGGGCAGGACGTGGGCCATATCCCGGTATCGAATCTGTACGAAGTCTTCGTGCTGTTCTGCCTGATCACCGCCCTGATGTATCTGTATTACGAGGCCAAGTTCCAGGCCCGTACCATGGGGGCCTTCGTGCTGCTGGTGATCTCGGCGGCGGTGGCCTTCATCCTGTGGTACAGCTTCGACCGGCAGGCGCACGAGATCCAGCCGCTGATCCCGGCGTTGCAATCGTGGTGGATGAAGATCCACGTGCCGGCCAACTTCGTCGGCTACGGCGCATTCGCGCTGGCAGCCATGCTGGGCGTGGCCTGGCTGCTGGCAGTGCCGGCGCCGGCACTGTCCCGGCAGGCCAGGCTGATGCTGTATCCGTTTGCCGGCGTGCTGCTGGTGGCAGGCACGGCGTTCCAGCTGAACGCGGCCACGTGGTTTCCCAGCCTCGGCTCCGGGGTCGGCCTCGTCAGCATGTTCATCTTCTCCGCGGCCGGCATGGCGTTGCTGACGTTGAACCGTGGAGCCATGCAGGCCTACCTGCCCAAGCCGGCCACGCTTGACGAAGTGGCGTACAAGGCCATCGCAGTCGGCTTTCTGTTCTTCACCATTGCCACCATCCTCGGCGCACTCTGGGCGGCCGAGGCGTGGGGTGGCTACTGGAGCTGGGACCCCAAGGAGACCTGGGCGCTGATCGTCTGGCTCAACTACGCGGCGTGGCTGCACGTGCGGCTGATCAAGGGCTGGCGTGGCGACGTACTGGCGTGGTGGTCGGTGGTCGGGTTGCTGGTCACCACGTTTGCCTTCATCGGGGTGAACATGTTTCTTTCCGGACTTCATTCTTACGGAAATCTTTAATAAATTCGTTGTTATTTGACCGAAATCAAGCGTGTTTCGACCGTTTGTCGGTTTGTACGGTGTTTTTTGGTCATTTAATGTAAGAAAATATGGAAAAGATCGGGCCTGTCCTCCTAAAGTAACGATATTCCTGTCGCTGGGAATGAGGAGGGTGAAATGGGTACCGTCTACTACAAGACCGAGTTGGGCCAGCAGGAACTGGTTGCGCGCAGCGGCCAGGTACCGCCCAAGGCGCGGCAGCTGTTGATCATGATCGATGGACACCGCAGTTTCGAGGACCTTGCCGCGCTGATGCCTGGCGCAGGCGATGTGCTCAGGATGCTGGAGCAGCTCAAGCTGATTGCGCCGCAAGGCGCGGAAAGCACGCCTGCGGCGGTCGTGCATGGCCTGTATGACCAGCTTCCCCCGCCCAGGCGCCTGTTGCTGGTCAGACAGATCGTGCTGCAGGTGGCGGGCGAGTTTCTCGGCAAGGGTTGGGAGTCCAAGCTGGACGAGCGCTTTGCCGCGCTGCGGGACGGCCCCGGGCTCGAAGCCCTGGTGGAGGACTGGCTCACGGCGCTGCGCCGCTCCGGACACCGGGGCGCGGCCGACGCGGGGCAGCGTGCCGTTGCCGGTGCATTGAAGCGCGCCGGGCACTGAGCAACAACTGCGTGACCATACAAAAAGCCGGCCAATGGCCGGCTTTTTGTATGCCTGTGTGGCGGAACCGCTTACTCGGCGGTGGCCTTGGCGCCGTTCAGATTGGCCACTGCCAGATTCTCGCCGCGCACCAGCGACATCAGCTCGACGCCTTCGGGCAGCTTCAGATCGGACAGGTGGACCGAACCGTGGGTGGCATCCAGGTTGCCCAGGTCCACTTCGATGAAGTCGGGCAGCTTGGTGGCCACGCAGCGCACCAGCACCTCGTTCAGGATGTGGCTGATCGAGCCGCCTTGCAGCTTCACGCCCGGTGCGAGATCGCCGTTGACGAAGTGCAGCGGTACCTTCAGTTCGACCTTGGTGTTGTCGTCCACGCGCTGGAAGTCCACGTGCAGCACCAGTTGACGGAACGGGTGGTACTGCACATTGCGCACCAGCACCTGTTCGGTTTCGCTGCCCACGGTCAGCTTGACGAGGGCGGTGTGGAACGCTTCTTCCTGCAGCTGGTAGTACATGCTGTTGTGGTCGAGCACGATCGCCTTGGGCTCCTTGTTGCCGCCGTAGACGATGCCAGGCAGCTGGCCCGCTTTGCGCAGGCGGCGGCTCGCACCAGTGCCCTGCAATTCGCGAGCTTGAGCAGAAATTTCGTAAGTCATGATGTTGATTCCAGTCTGAATGAACACACGCCAACCGCGACCAGATGGCGCGCGATTTGGAGGACGATTCCTCCAAACAACAAGGCGCGGCCTACTGGCCGCGCCACAATGCCTAGTCGACGAACAGTGAGGACACCGACTCTTCGTTGTTGATGCGCCGCATTGTCTCCGCCAGCAGGCCGGCGATGGAGACCACGCGGATGCGATCGGAAAGCAGGGCCGCCTCGGACAGCGGGATGGTGTCGGTCACCACCACCTCGTCTAGGTCCGATTGCAGGATGCGTTCGACGGCCGCGCCGGAGAATACCGGATGGGTCGCATAAGCGATCACCCGTTTGGCGCCGTGTTGCTTCAATGCCGCGGCGGCCTTGCACAGCGTGTTGGCGGTGTCGATCATGTCGTCGATGATGACGCAGCTGCGATCGGCCACATCGCCGATGATATGCATCACCTCGGCCACGTTTGCCTTGGGGCGGCGCTTGTCGATGATGGCCATGTCGACATTCAGCTGCTTGGCCATTGCGCGCGCGCGCAACACGCCGCCGACGTCGGGGCTCACCACCATCAGATTGTCATGCTGCTGCGCGCGGATGTCGGCCAGCAGCACCGGGGTGGAATAGATGTTGTCCACCGGGATGTCGAAAAAGCCCTGGATCTGGTCGGCATGCACATCCACGGTCAGTACCCGGTCGACTCCGGCCACCTGCAGCATGTTGGCCACCACCTTGGCCGAGATCGGCACACGGGCCGACCGGGGGCGGCGATCCTGCCGCGCATAGCCAAAATAGGGAATCGCTGCGGTGATGCGGCCGGCCGACGCGCGCTTGAGCGCATCGACCATCAGCATCACTTCCATGATGTTGTCGTTGGTCGGCACGCAGGTCGATTGCAATACGAATACATCACGGCCGCGTACGTTTTCCAGCAGCTCGACGGTCACCTCGCCGTCGGAGAACCGCCCGACGGCAGCACGGCCCAGCGAGATGTCCAGATGATTGACGACACTGTCGGCAAGCTTGGGATTGGCATTGCCGGTGAACACCATGAGGCTTTCGTAAGCCATTTCCGAACCCTGAAAAAACGAAAAGCGTGTAACGGGTGTACACGCTTTTCTACTTGCATACTGGCAGGGGAGGAAGGATTCGAACCCTCGAATGTCGGAATCAAAATCCGATGCCTTAACCAACTTGGCGACTCCCCTAACGAACTTGGCTGACTAGCTTGCAAATTCGTGCAACGGGTGCTGATCGAGTGTGGCTGCTTTGAAGGCGGCCATCCCGTCAGGAAGCCGAGATAGTACACAGTCGATTTCGGTTTGTGAAGCGGAAAATGAAAATAGGCAGGCGCCGGAGCCGGTCATGCGGGCAGGCGCAATCCGGGCCAGCGCATCGCGCGCAGCCGCCACCTGCGGGAACAGCGCGCAGGCCACAGGCTCCAGGTCGTTGCGCGTGGTGGCGTAGTCGATCGCTGTTGGCCGTATCGGTGGCGTGGCACGTTGCAGTTGCGGGGCTGCGAAGATGGCCGGTGTCGGCACATGCACCGGCGGATGGACGATCGCGAACCAGCCGGACTGGGTATCCACCGGGGTCATCCGCTCGCCGATGCCTTCGACGAAGGCATTCCTGCCGAAGATGAAGAACGGCACATCCGCGCCCAGCGCCAGGCCCAGCTTCATCAATCGCCCGCGCGGCAGCGCCAGCCCCCATAACCGGTTGAGCGCCAGCAGCACAGTGGCGGCATCGGAGCTGCCGCCGCCCAGCCCGCCGCCCATGGGCACGCGCTTGTCCAGCGCGAGATCGACGCCCAGCGTGCAGCCGGTCTCCCGCTGCAGCAGCCGGGCTGCGCGCACCGTAAGGTCCGCTTCGGCGGCCACGCCGGGCAAGGGATTGTGGTGCACCACGGCACCGTCGGCGCGTACCCGCATATGCACGGTGTCGGCCAGATCGATGAGCTGGAACACCGATTGCAGCAGGTGATAGCCGTCCGTGCGGCGACCGACGATATGCAGGAACAGATTGAGCTTGGCCGGCGCCGCGAACGCGTGCCAGTCGGGCGAAGGGAATGGTGTCATGGCCACGCGGTGACGGCGATGCGTACTTCGAAATCGTCCCGTTTGAGGACCAGCCGGCGCGGGTAGGGCGCCGCATCGTACAGCGAGACCTGCCAGCCCGCCTGTTCAAGCCGCCGGCTGCCCGGTGTTTCGCCCGGCAGCTCCGTCGCCGCGGGTTGCGGGGCCGATGCGCCCTCGATCCACCAGCGCAGCTGCGCCACTGGCAGCGTCAGTCCGGTCAGCTCCGCCAGCAGTGCGTCGGCGTCTGGCGCGCTGGCGCTGCGGCCATCGGCCAGCCGCAGCGTCGCCTCGGCCGGGGTCACCTGCAGCCGCGCCTGGGTGTCACCCAGAGGGCTGCCCAGTTCGACAGTGACCTGCTCGCCGCTGCGGCGCCAGCGGAAATGCACGTTCTCGTTGACTGAGCGCCCGGCCAGCTCGCCGCGTGCCGCAAGGCGCCCGTCGGCCGCGAAATCGACCCGGGCGGCAAGTGGGGAGGGTGCGGGCACCGTGGTGCAACCGGCCAGCAGCAAGGCCGCCAGCGCCGTGAGGCGCGGCTTGAGTCGCGTTGTGACCGTCACGGATGCAGACCCAGGCGCTTGCCGGTGTCAAGCAGGACCTCATTGCTCGCATCGCGGGCCAATGCCTTTTGCAGCACCTCACGCGCCTGCTGCCGGCGTCCCATTTGCCAGAGCACCTCGGCCCAGTGTGCGGCGATCTCCGGGTCGGGCAGTTGCGCGTGCACCTTGGACAGCAGCTGTTCCGCCTCTTCGAGCCGCCCCTGCTTGAAGCGCAGCCATGCGAGGCTGTCGAGGATGACCGGGTTCTCCGGCTCCAGCGCGATCGCCTGCTCAATATAGCGTGCGGCTTCGTCGACCCGGTCGGTACGGTTGACGAGGGTGTAGCCCAGCGCGTTGAGCCCCATGGCGTTTTCCGGCTTGAGCGCGAGATAGCGGCGCAGGTCCGCCTCGGATTCGGCGTAGTTGCCGTTCAGGTCGGAGATCAGCGAGCGGTCGTACAGCAGATCGGGGTGCTCCGGAAACCGCTTGAGCGCTTCGGTGAGCACGGTGTACGCACGTGGAAGGTTGCCGGCCTCGCGCCACAGCTGGGCCTCCAGTTGCGCCTTTTCCACCTGCGCCTCACGCGTCTGTGCCGGCATCCTGCCGACCACCGCGCGCGCCTCGTCCAGCTGGCCGAGTTTCACGTACACACTGGCGAGGCGCCGCTGCGCTGCGGACTGCAGCTCGCCGTCGGTCTGCGCGTACCAGCGCGCGGCTTCTTCGTAATGCCGCAATTCCTCGGCAACCTGCCCCAGATAGAAACGCAGATTGGCAGTGTGGTTGGGCGCGCGCGCCACGGCGGAGGCAAGGCGGCTGTTGGCTTTTTCATATTCACGCAGTTCGATCGCCACAAGCCCGGATCCCACCAGGGCCTCCAGATCCGCCGGCTGCAACGCAAGCGCCGTCTCGTAGCTGAGGCTGGCGTCGCGGTAACGCTTGGCTTCGGCATAGAGCCGCCCCAGTGCATTGTGGATCGCCACGGACTTGGGGGCTTGCCGGGCCGCCTGCTCAAGCTGCGCGATCCGTTGCGGCAGCGGTGCGTCGTTCAGGAGCTGCGCGCGGTAGAGCAGGCTCGTTTCCCAGCCTGGGCGCAGTGCTTCGGCCTGGTTGAGCTCGCGCTGCGCCTCGGCCTGCTGGCCGGCGTTGGCATGGGCCACTGCCAGCGCGAAATGCGCCTCGGGCAGCTGCGGGTGCGCGGCGGCGAGTTCCTGGGTGAGCTTGAGCGCAGCGGCGCGGTCGGTCTGCTTGTCCCACAGGCGGTGCATCTGAGCCAGGAATGGCGCCGTCTCCTGCGGTCGTGCCTTGAACAGCGCCTCGATATGGGGTTTGGCCTCGGAGAGCCGGTTGGCGCGGATCAAGAGGCTGAGCATCACCTGGCGCGCGTCGACCGAGCCGGGATCGGCGCTCACCCAGCTTTGGGCCGCTTCGATCGCCTGGTTGAGCTGCCCTGCGGCGATCGCCACTTCGGTGGCCCGCTTGGCCACGCGTGGGTCGGCACTGTGCTGCCTCAGTTCGGTCCAGGCTTGCGAGGCGAGCGCCATCTCGCCGCGCTGCAATGCGATATCGCCGACCAGGAAACGCAGCAGCAGGTCGACGGTGAGCGCCTGCTTCGGGTAGTCCGGTTCCGGAGCCTCGATGACACTTGCCACAGCGGCGGCGGGTTCGCTTGCCGCTGCAGCCGGTTCACTGGCCGCCGTGGGTGCTGCCGCCGGCCGGGCCGGCGTGGCACAGCCGCCGACCGCGGCGGCCAGCGCCGCGCTCAACAATGCAGACAAGCACGCGCGAGGGGAGAGGGACATGGCACAATCCGCAGGTTGCGAGCGCCCGGCCAAGGCATCGGATGCCTTGGCCGGGCGAGTGTGAATGGACAGGGCCATCTTAAGGGAATTCCCGCCCGCCCGTCCAAAACGCGGGAATGGACCTCGAAATGCCCGAACTGCCCGAAGTCGAAACCACCCGCCGCGGTATTGCACCGCATATCGAGGGCAGCCGTGTGCTCGACGTGATCGTGCGCGAGCGCCGGCTGCGTTGGCCGGTGCCCGAGGCGTTGCCCGGGTTGCTGGCGGGGCGCCCCATCATCGGACTGAGCCGGCGCGCCAAATATCTGCTGTTCCATTTCGAGCACGGTACGCTGATCGTGCATCTGGGCATGAGCGGCACGCTGCGGGTGCTGACCGAGGCGTTCCCGGCCGAGAAGCACGACCATATCGACCTGGTGCTCGATAACGGCCGCCGGCTGCGCTACCGCGACCCGCGCCGTTTCGGCGCGATGCTCTGGCATACCGGCGCACCTGCGGCGCATCCGCTGCTGCGCGCGCTCGGCCCCGAGCCGCTGTCGCCCGCCTTCGACGCCGACCATCTCATTGGCGCGTTCGCCCGTCGGCACGCACCCATCAAGCAGGTGGTGATGGATAACCACGTGGTCGTCGGAGTCGGTAATATCTATGCATCCGAATCGCTGTTCCGTGCGCGCATCGACCCGCGCCGGCCAGCCGATACGCTGAACCGGGCCGAGATCGGGCGCTTGGTGGAGGCGATCCGCGAGACGCTGACCGCGGCCATCTCGGCGGGGGGCACCACCTTGCGCGATTTCGTCGACAGCGACGGGCGCTCGGGCTATTTTCTGCTGCAGTGTTATGCCTATGGCCGGGCTGGGGAGCCTTGCCGGGTATGCGGCACGTCGATCGCCCAGTTGCGCCAGGGCCAGCGTGCGACTTTCCACTGCCCGGACTGCCAGCATTGACAGGCAGCCGGTGACGGCGACATAACGACAAGATGGGCACGCGGCGCGCGCCCGCACTCAGGGAGCTGGCAATGATGGACTATCTGCATCTTGACGCGTTGGCCGTCAACGATCCCTTGGGCAGCGACCGGCTCGCCGGGGACTTCCAGGCCTACAGCGCCTGGCGCGGCCAGCTTTCGCAAAGCGTGTCGCAATTGGGGCGCTGGCTCTCCGAGCAGGACCTGGGTGATGCGCAGACGCAGCTGCGGGTGCAGACCCTGCTGGACAAGCTCAAGGACGACAAGCTCAACATCGCTTTCGTCGCCGAGTTCTCGCGCGGCAAATCCGAACTGATCAATGCCATCTTCTTTGCCCATTATGGGCAGCGCGTGCTGCCGTCGTCGGCCGGCCGCACCACGATGTGCCCGACCGAGCTGTTCTACGATCCGCAGCGCCCGCCATCGATCCAGCTGCTGCCGATCGAGACGCGCCGGCAGAACGTGACCACCAGCGAATACCGCCGCTATCCCGAGGAGTGGCACACGCTGCCCCTGGAAATCAGCAATGCCGGCAGCCTGTTGGACGCATTCCGGCAGGTGGGCCGCACCAAGCGCGTGCCGGTGGCCGAGGCGCGCGACTACGGGCTCTTCAACGACGAGGACCCGGACCAGAAGATGACGGTCGCCGACGACCTGACCATCGAAATCCCGGCCTGGCGCCATGCGCTGATCAATTTCCCGCATCCGCTGCTCGAACAGGGCCTCGTGATCCTGGATACGCCGGGGCTGAATGCCATCGGTACCGAGCCGGAACTGACGTTGAACCTGCTGCCCAATGCCCACGCGGTGTTGTTCATCCTGGCCGCCGACACCGGCGTGACCAAGAGCGACATCGAAGTGTGGCGCAACCACGTGGGCCGTGTGCAGGGCGGCGCCCGCGGGCGCCTGGTGGTGCTCAACAAGATCGACGGCCTGTGGGACGACCTCAAGAGCGACGGCGAGATCCGTGCCGAGATCGACCGCCAGGTCGAGACCACCGCGCATCTGCTGAGCGTGCCGCGCGCCCAGGTGTACCCGGTATCGGCGCAGAAGGCGCTGGTGGCCAAGGTGCATCAGGATGCCGCGCTGCTGGAGCGCTCGCAGCTCAACCGGCTGGAGACGGCACTGTCGCAGGAGCTGCTGCCGGCCAAGCAGGACATCGTGCGCGACAGCACGGTGACCGAGGTCGAGGACATCGTCGGCGCCACCCGCAGCATCCTTGCCACCCGCCGCGGCGGGCTGTCCGAGCAACTGGACGAGCTGACCAAGCTGCGCGGCAAGAACCAGGACGTGGTCGCGCAGATGATGGAGAAGGTCCAGGCCGACAAGAAGCACTTCGAGCAAGGATTGGTGCGCTTCCAGGCGCTGCGCAGCGTATTCAGCCAGCAGACCAATCAGCTGCTCACGCTCCTGGGCATGGATGCGCTCAAGGCCGAGATCGCGCGCATCCGCGGCGAGATGGAGCGTTCGCTGTTCTCGTTCGGCGAAGGGGGCCTCAGGGCCATCATGGACCGCTTCTTCAAGGACGTGAACGGCAACATCAGCAAGTCGGCCGAGCAGGTGGCCGAAATCCAGGCGATGATGGCCGCGATGTACCGCAAGTTCAGCGAGGAGCATGGCCTGGGGCAGGTGACGCCGCCGCCGTTCTCCACCCTCAAGTACCACAAGGAGCTGGCGCGGTTGGAGAAGTCGTTCCGTGAGCACTTCAACACCATCGGCAATCTCCTGACCACCAGCCAGGGCAGGCTGACCGCCAAGTTCTTCGAAACCGTGGCCAGCCGTGTGGTGTATGTGTTCGAAGTGGCCAACCGCGACGTGGACAACTGGCTCAAGGCCGTGATGGCGCCGATGGAGACGCAGGTGCGCGAACACCAGCTGCAGCTGCGCCGCCGGCTGGAAAGCATCAAGCGCATCCACAAGGCCACCGACACGCTGGAAGACCGCATCGTCGAGCTGGAGGACATGGACCGGCAGCTGCAGCATCAGCTGGCCGAGCTGGATGCCAACCTGCGTCAGTTCTACACGGTGCTCAACAGCGAGTTCGGCCACCAGGCCGCGGCCTGACGCCCGGCGGCCGCCGCAAGGCGGCCCGGGCTTGGCGCCGCTGTGCCCCCGTCTATGCTGGGCGCATCGGCGGTCGCCAGCCCGCCAGTCCAGGAGCCCGTCATGCCCGCAACCCCCTCGCTCGACTGCCGCCTGCTGTCCGCCTGCGTGGTGAGCTATGCCATCGGCAGCGGCAGCCCGCTCAACAGCAGGCAGCCGGCCTACGATACCGTTGGCTTCATCGATACCCCCGATACCTTTCAGGCCGGGCTGGATGCAATCGATGCATGCCTTGTCGGCAGCACCGCGGATGCGGTGGTGCTGGCGTTCCGCGGCACCTTGCCGCCGGATCTCGAGAACATCCAGGACCTGCTCGACTGGATGAACGACCTGGATGCGATGCCGATCCAGGTGGCCGGCATGCCCGGCGCGGTCCATCAGGGCTTCTGGGGCGCCATCGATGCGTTGTGGCCGCAGCTGCTGCCGGCGGTGAAGACCCGGCTGGCGGGCGGCAAGCCGCTCTACGTGACCGGGCACAGCAAGGGTGGTGCGATGGCGCATCTGGCGGGCATGCGGTTGCTGCAGCTCGAAGGCATCGCCCCGGCCAATGTGGTGAGCTTTGCCGGTGCGCGTCCTGGCGATGCGGTGTTCGCCCATGCCTATGGTCAGGTCCTGCCCGGGGCCCTGCGCTACGAGTACGCCGACGACATCGTGCCGCATCTGCCGCCGACACGCCCGTTCATCGAGCTGCTGAGCGCGCTGCCCATCGTCGGCAGGTATTTCCGTCCGCTCGATTCCTGGGACTACGCCTCGGCAGGCGTGCTGCGCTTCATCGACTGGCACGGCGCCATCGTCGGCGATTCGCCGCTGCTCGAAGCACAGCGGCTGATGCACCTGTCCGCATTGATCGTCGAAGGCAGGTTCGACCAGATCGCGCATGACCACATGGCCGACTGCGGCGGCGGCTATATGACCTATGTCTGTCCCGGTGTCTGCGGCGCCTGAGGCCGGTTGGCACCGAGGGCGCGCAAGGCGGCTGTATCGGTGGCCCGGTGTTGTTGCTCCGTCGGTCACGGGGACACGCCCTGCCAGCGGGGCGGGGCAAGCACAGGCCGGGCCGGCCCGATGCAGCCAGGGCCATGGCGATGCCGGAGCGAGCCGGCGCCGTGTCTGGGGCGGTCCATGCCGGTGCTGACGTTCATGGTGGATCAGCAGCTGGTGCTGCAGACCGAGGTGCCACAGGCGACGCGGCTGATCGACGTGATACGCCACAACGCCGGCGTTTTCGTGCCTGCGCTGCCGTGGCGTTGCGGCCAGGGCAGCTGCGGCGCCTGCGTGGTGTTCATCGCGCCCGATGCCAGCCAAGCCCTGCCGTGTCCGCGGCTGGAGCAGGCGGTGCTGGCGCGGCGCGGCCTGGACCCGGTGGCTTCATCCGCCACGCTGCCGCATGTTCCCCGGCTGGCCTGCCATATCCAGGTGGCATCGGATTTGACCATTTATATCCATAAAGAATAAAAAACCAATAAAAAAATATTTCTAGATATAAAACAACCTTGCCACACTGCGCCCTACGCCTATTCCAAACACAGGGAGCCACGCAGATGTCCTACCGCCACCTAGCCGCCGCCGTCACTTTCGCCTTCGCTGCCAGCGGCAGTTGGGCCGCCTCGGTCGAGCTGCTCAATGTCTCGTATGATCCGACCCGCGAGCTGTACCAGGATTACAACAAGGCATTCGCCAGCCACTGGAAGAAAAAGACCGGGGACGATGTGACCGTGCGGCAGTCGCATGGCGGCTCGGGCAAGCAGGCGCGTTCGGTGCTCGATGGCCTGCAGGCCGACGTGGTCACACTGGCGCTGGCGTACGACATCGACGAGCTTGCCCAAAAGGGCAAGCTGCTCAAGCCCAACTGGCAGAAAGCCTTCCCCGACAACGCCTCGCCCTACACCTCGACCATCGTGTTCCTGGTGCGCAAGGGCAACCCCAAGCGCATCAAGGACTGGGCCGATCTGGTGCGGTCGGACGTGAAGGTGATCACGCCCAATCCCAAGACCTCCGGTGGCGCCCGCTGGAACTATCTGGCGGCGTGGGGCTGGGCCAAGAAGCAATACGGTACTGACGCCAAGGCCCGTGATTTCGTCGCCCGCCTGTTCAAGAACGTGCCCATCCTCGACAGCGGCGCGCGTGGCTCGACCGTGACCTTCACCGAGCGTGGCCAGGGCGATGTGCTTCTGGCATGGGAGAACGAAGCGGTGTTGTCGATCCGCGAGTTCGGCGCCGACAAGTACGAGATCGTCGCGCCCAGCCTGTCGATCAAGGCCGAGCCGCCGGTGGCGGTGGTGGACAAGGTGGTCGACAAGAAGGGCACGCGCAAGGTGGCCGAGGCCTACCTGCAGTACCTGTATTTGCCCGAAGGCCAGGAGATCGCCGCGAAGAACTACTACCGGCCGAGCGACAAGACGGTGTACGCCAAGTACGCCAAGCAGTTCCCTAGCGTGAAGCTGTTCGACATCGACCAGGAATTCGGTGGCTGGGCGCACGCGCAGAAGACCCACTTCGTCGACGGCGCGGTGTTCGACCAGATCCAGGCGGCCAACGCCAGGTAAGGCATCGGCTGCGCGACCCGCCCGCCCGATCCGGACTGTCCGCCGGCCGGCACAATCGCCGGCCGGCCCATTGCTTGCACCCCTTCAGGAGCATCACCATGACCTTGCGCTTGGGCGACACCGCCCCCGACTTCACCCAGCAATCGTCCACAGGCGAGATCCGGTTCCACGAATGGGCCGGCGATCACTGGGTGGTGCTGTTCTCGCACCCGGCCGACTTCACCCCGGTGTGCACCACCGAGCTGGGCTATACCGCCAGGCTCACGGATGAATTCGCCCGGCGCAACGTCAAGGTACTGGCGGTCAGCGTCGATCCGGTCGAGTCGCATCACCGGTGGATCGAGGATATCAACGAGACGCAGCGCACCCGCGTCAACTTCCCCATCCTGGCCGATGCCGACCGCAAGGTGGCCACGCTGTACGACATGATCCACCCGAACGCGCTGGCCAATCTCACCGTGCGTACGGTGTTCGTGATCGACCCGGCCAAGAAGATCCGCCTGACGCTGACCTATCCGGCGAGCACCGGCCGCAATTTCAACGAGATCCTGCGCGTGATCGATTCGCTGCAGCTGACCGACCACCACAAGGTCGCCACTCCGGCCAACTGGGAGCAGGGCGACGAGGTGGTGATCGT
Organism: Chitiniphilus purpureus; assembly: GCF_025642115.1. Classification (GTDB taxonomy): domain Bacteria; phylum Pseudomonadota; class Gammaproteobacteria; order Burkholderiales; family Chitinibacteraceae; genus Chitiniphilus; species Chitiniphilus purpureus. The sequence goes on from NZ_CP106753.1 coordinate 897,507, forward strand.
GCCGTCGTTGACCGACGAGGCCGAGATCGCGCAGCGCTTTCCGAAGGGCTATCGCGCCTTGCGGCCCTACCTGCGGCTGACGCCGCAACCGGACCGGTAAAGCGCCCGGCACCACAGCGGCAGGCCGATTGCGGCATCCCCCCGGCAGAGCCGGGGGCGGATTGCCCGAGGCATGCCAGGGCAACGGTGCTTCGTGGACAGACGCCATTCACCCGCCCTTGCCGGCGCGACGGCGTCCCGCTGCAGTGGGGAGCGCCGGCCGGGCGGTCGAACAGGCTGCCGGCGCATTTTTGGTCTGGGTTTTGCGGTCGATGTCTTACCGTCGCAGGCCGGCCCGTGGTACGCAGCCCCGGGGCGGCGTGAGCCGGCTGCCAACCAGCGTGTCGGCACGCCAGTTATGACGGTCCGGCCTGATGCATGAACCGCCTTTGTGCAAAGGAAGCGCCTTGCGCCCTTCCTGACCCGTCGAGATTCCGGAGCCCCATGAACGACACGTTCAAACTCCCCGCCCAGCCTGTCCCGGTCGAGATCCGCCGTGACTGGCCGCGCGCCGAATTCAACATCGACCCGATCCAGGGCGCGGTGACCGAGGCGCTCGGCATGCGTTTGGCATCGGCATTCCAGCCCATCTACCACCCGGACGGACATGCCGTGCTGGGGGAGGAGGCGTTGCTGCGTGCCGATCTGCGACGCAAGCCGCTCGCGCCACAGGCTGCATTCGCCGCCGCGCGTGCCAGCCAGTTGTTGGTGCCGTTCGACCGGCTGTGCCGCACATTGCATCTGATCAATTTCGCCACCTATGCGCGGCCAGGCCGCTCGCTGTTCCTGAATGTGCATCCGGAGCTGTTGCCGGCGGTGGAGCGCCACGGCGCCTACTTCGAGCGCATCCTGGGCAGCCAGGGTTTCCAGCCCGCGGATGTGGTGCTCGAACTCTCGGAAAGCGACGGCGTCGCGGCCGAACCGCAGGCGATCGCACGCGCGGTCGCCAATTTCCGGGCGCGCGGCTATCGGATCGCCCTCGACGATTTCGGGCATGCCCACGCCAATTTCGACCGCTTCTGGGCGCTTGCGCCCGACTACGTCAAGCTGGACCGCCGGTTGCTGCGGCTGGCCAGCCAGGACGACACAGCCGCACGTGGTCTGCGCCAGCTGGTCGTGCTGCTGCGCGACGCCGGCAGCAAGGTAGTGGCGCTGGGGGTGGAGGACGCGCTGCAGCGGGCACTGGCGATCGAGGCGGGGGTGGATGGCCTGCAAGGCTATCTGCTGGGCGAGCCGGGATACCGGTCATGACGGCGCAGGACGCAGGGCCGATCACCCAGTGGCTGGCCGCGGGGGGGCGCATTGTGGTGCTGCCCGGCTGGCGTAATTCGGGACCTTCGCACTGGCAGAGCCGCTGGCAGGCGCGCTACCCCGGGTTCGAACGGGTGGAGCAGCGGGACTGGGAATATCCGGTGGCGGGACCCTGGACCCACGCGTTGCAGCGCACCCTGGCCCAGCGTGATGGCCCGGTGATCGTGATCGCGCATAGCCTGGGCTGCATCACGCTGGCACACTGGGCCGCGCTGTACGGCCGGAACGGCACGCGCGTCGCCGGCGCCCTGCTGGTGGCGCCGGCGGATGTGCGCCGTCCGTTCGTGCCCGCCCAGTTCACCGGTTTCGTTCCGCTGCCATTGGCGCCGCTGCCGTTTCCCAGCCTGGTGATCGCAAGCGACAACGATCCGACCTGCCATATCGACCATGCCACCGCATTTGCCCAGGCCTGGGGCGCGCGACAGGTCACGCTTGCCGGAGCGGGGCATATCAACGTCGATTCGGGGCATGGCAACTGGCCGCAGGGCTTGCGCTTCCTGCGTCAGTTGATCCAGAGCGCGCGTCGCGGCCGCCTGCATCGTCCCCGCGCTGCGCCGGCGTTGCTGGGCGCGACGGCGTAAGCAGCGCCCTGGTCGGCCTGGCTGACGCCGGCACCTGCGCAGAGCGGCGTTGCGGCCGGCCGTGCATGCCATCGCACAACGGTCGGCGACAGCGATGGGGCGTGACGATGCTGAGGTTGCCCTGATCGGGCGGCGCGCTGCGCACAGGCAGCCGGCCGGCCTGATCGCCATCGCATTTTTCACACGGCGCTTACCGCCCGCCCATGGTTTTCTGCAAGCTAAGGGCCGCGCAGGGGGCGCGGTCCTGCCACTGCGAGCTGCCATGACCGTGCCTACTCTGTTGACCCATCCATTGCCCTTCCGTATCCGCGCCGTCGCTGGCGCCACCCTGCTGGCCCTGTCGTGGCTGGCGGGCCCCGCCTTTGCCTCGATCGCCGTCGCCCCGCTGCCGCGGCAGGTGGACGTGACCGATACGCTGACCGTCACGCTGCTGGTGTTCGACGATGGACAACCCACCGAGGAGCCGGCGCAACTGCGTGCCAGTGCCACCGCCTTTCCGCAGCCGCCGGTCGAGCTCACGCTGATGCGCCAGCCCGACCTGCCGCAGGTGCCCGGCCAGCCGCGCAAGCTCAGCTACGCCGCCGCGCTGCCCGCCAGCCTGCGCGGCGAAGTCCGGCTGGCGCTGCCGGATCTGGACGTGGCACCGATGGTGGTCACGCTGGCCCGGCGCAACGAGGCGGCCGAACCGGTCGCCGCCGCCCCGTCGCCGCAGAGCGTCGGCACCACGCGGCCGGCGGACCAGGCGCCGCAGGCGCGGGTCATCGACGACAACCCCGCGGTGCTGTCGCGCTTCTCGTTCCACGAGCCCGTGTATGTCGCCACCGGTCTGGACAGCGACGATTACACCCAGCTGCAGTTCAGTTTCCGCTTCCGGCTGCTCGAACCCGACACGCCCCAGTCCAAGGCGCTGTTGGACAACCTCTACATCGGCTATACGCAGACGATGCTGATGGACATCGATGCCGAGTCCTACCCGATGTATGACTCCAGCTACCGCCCCAGCCTGTACTACGCGCTGCCGGACACCGGCGTATCCGCAGGCTGGCTCAAGCGCGTGGCATTCGCCGCCGGCTACGAACACGAATCGAACGGCGAGGACAAGCTCGAATCGCGCAGCGTGGACCTGTTCTTCGTCAAACCCACCTTCTATCTCGGCGACCCAGGGGATTGGCACTTCACGTTCTCACCCAAGCTCTACTACTACCTGCAAAAGGGCAGCAACAACGGCGACGTGGAGAACTACCGCGGCTACGGCGACTACCGCTTCACCTTCGGACATCCACAGTCGCTGGAAATCGCCGCCACCCTGCGCCAGGGCACTGAGGGCTATGCCAGCGGGCATGCGCAGGTCACCTACCCGCTGGCGCGTTTCTTCCCGCGTACCATGGGTTATCTGTACCTGAGCTATTTCGAAGGCTGGGGCGAGACGCTGATCGACTACAACCGGCGCAGCGGTACCGAGTTCCGGATCGGCTACAGCTTGTGGCGTTAGGGCCGATCGGTCTTCGAATGTGAGCTGTGCCGGCCGGGTGCCAAGCGTGGGGTGGCGAGGAGGGCGGTGTCGCCCTTCCGCGCTGTTACCGTGGCGGCACGCTGGTACTGTGACGCCACGGCGCGCACCCCCGCCTGTTAGGATCGGGCTTCACCGTTCCGTTGCCGCATTGCCATGCCCATTGCCACCGATCCACCTGCACCATTGGGCACACTGCTGCCGCACTGGCAGCCGCCACCACCGCCATCGGCCGAGGCGGGATTGGGCGGGCAGTGGTGCCGGCTGCTGCCGGCCCTGGCGGCACGCGATGCCGACGCGCTGTTTGCAGCCCACGCCGAGGATGCGGCAGGCGCGGTATGGACCTATCTGCCCTTCGGCCCGTTCGCCGCCCCCGCGGACTATGCAGCCTGGCTGGCGCAGGCCTGCCAGGCGCCCGATGAGCGCCACTACACCATCGTCGATGCGCAAGGGCAGGCGCTGGGCTGTGCCGCGTACCTGCGCATCCAGCCGCGTGCCGGTGCCATCGAGATCGGCAATCTCGCCTTTTCGCCCCGGCTGCAGCGCACCACCGCGGCAAGCGAGGCGCTGATCCTGCTGATCCGCCATGCCTTCGCACTCGGCTATCGCCGCGTGGAATGGAAATGCAATGCGCTCAACGCGCCGTCACGCGCCGCTGCCGCGCGGCTGGGCTTCACCTTCGAGGGTATCTTCCGCCAGGCGACGGTGATCAAGGGGCGCAATCGCGACACGGCGTGGTACTCGATCATCGACCGCGAATGGCCGGCTCTGGAAGCGGCTTATGCCGCCTGGCTCGATCCGGCCAATTTCGATGCGGCGGGATGCCAGCGCCGACGCCTGTCGGCGCTGACGGCTGCCGCCCTCAAGGCATCCTGATGCCGGGATTGCGCCCGGCGCAGCCGGCCGACCTTGCGTGCATCGCCAGCTGGGTGGCCGACGCCGAGACCCTGTACCGGATGTTGCCACGCGCGAGCTTTCCGTTGTCGGTGGCGCAGTTGCAGGCAGTGCTGACGCAGTGCCACGGCGCCAGCGTGCTGGAGGTGGACGGCGCGCCGGTCGGCTTTGCCGGTTTCATCGAGCATGCGCCGGCTGCACAGGCGACGCTGAGCAGCGTGATCGTCGATCCCGCCCGGCGCCGGCAAGGCTGGGGACGGGCGCTGATCGAGGCGATGTGTGCGCTGGCGGCCAGCCTTGGCGCCCGGCGGATCAACGCCACCTGCTTCGACCGCAACCTGCCGGCGCTGACGCTCTATCAGGCGGCGGGCTTTCAGCCGGCCGGCTGGGAGATGCGCATCGATCCATGGCAGCAACAGCACATCGCATTCAAGCTGACGCGTCCGCTCGAACAGGGGCACACCGTCGGCGGGATCTGCTACAGCGACGAGCCCGAGCGTATCGACTTTGGCTGGTTGACCGCGCAGCTCACGCGTTGCTACTGGTGCGAGGGCATCGACGAGGCGCGCGTGCGCGATGCCGCCGCCGGATCGGCCGTGCTGGTCGGCGCCTACCACGGCACACGGCAGGTCGGCTACGCGCGGATCGTGTCCGACCGGGCGCGCTTTGCGTATCTCGCGGACGTGGTGGTCGACCCGACCCACCGGGGGCAGGGCATCGCCACCGAGATGGTGCGCACGCTGCTCGCGCACCCCGGGCTGGCCCAGGTGGAACACTGCTACCTGCTGACGCGCGACGCGCACCGGCTCTACCGGCCGCTGGGTTTCGAGGTGTTCCCGGCGCCGGAGCGCTTCATGCGGCGCAGCCGCCCGGCGTGACCGCGCCCATGGACCGGCGTGGCATAATCGCCTTCTTTGCATGTACGGAATGTTCGCCATGGCCGGCCTGACCACCACCCACCTGACCAGTCTCAAGAAGATCTATTCCGGCAAGGTGCGCGATCTGTACGAGATCGACGAGCGGCGCATGTTGATGATTGCCACCGATCGCCTGTCGGCGTTCGATGTGATCCTGGCCGAACCGATTCCGGACAAGGGCAAGATCCTGACCGCGATCTCCAATTTCTGGTTCGAGCTGCTCAAGCATGAGGTGCCCAGCCATTTCACCGGCGATCGGCCCGAGGACGTGGTCAGCCCCGCCGAGCGTGCGCAGGTGGAAGGCCGCGCAGTCGTGGTCAAACGGCTCAAGCCGGTGCCGGTGGAGGCCATCGTGCGCGGTTACCTCGCCGGGTCAGGCTGGAAGGAGTACCGCCAGTCGGGCACGGTGTGCGGCATCCCGCTGCCTGCCGGTCTGCGCGAGGCGGACCGCCTGCCGCAGCCCATCTTCACGCCCAGCACCAAGGCGGCGGTGGGCGATCACGACGAGAACATCAGCTACGCGCGCTGCGAGGAACTGCTGGGCGTGGAGCTGGCGGCCAAGGTGCGCGACACCGCGATCGCGCTCTACCGCAGGGCGGCCGAGTTCGCCGCCACCCGCGGCATCATCATCGCTGACACCAAGTTTGAGTTCGGCCTGGACGGGAACGGCACGTTGACGCTGATGGATGAGGCGCTGACACCTGATTCCAGCCGCTTCTGGCCGGCCGACGAATATGTGCCCGGCACCAACCCGCCCAGCTACGACAAGCAGTTCGTGCGCGACTGGCTCGAATCGACCGGCTGGGACAAGACCCCGCCGGCCCCGGCGTTGCCTGATGAGGTGGCCCGCAGGACCGCGGCCAAATACCGCGAGGCGCTCGACAGGCTGCTCGGCTGACCCGGCCCCTCGCAGGTCACAGGAAGCAGCGGTAGGTGGCGATGCCGTACAGCAGCGCCACTGCCGCTGTCACGTAGTACAGGCTCGTCACCGCCTCCACCTGCGGCGCTTCCTCGTCGCGATACAGCATCAACAGGGCCAGCGGCACGATGTAGTAGCGCTGCTCGATCAGCCAGGATGGCAATACCGCCAGTACGCCGAACAGTCCCAGCAGCAGCCGGTCATGGCGCCCTTTGGCGCGCGCGAGAAAATCGAAGAACGCAATGGCCATCGGCAGGAAGAAGGCGATCTTCATCATTGCCGAGGAGGTGATCAGCTGCAACAGCCAATTGCGCAGGAAATAGTGCTCCAATAGATGGTTGTACGGGTGCGTATTGTTGAAGGTGAACAAATAGAACAGGAAAAGACAGGCCAATCCGATCGGTGCCAGTGATTGATTGCGGATGTAATCCACGGTATTGCGCAGATTGGCAATAATGGCCGGCAGGAACAGGATGGAATAGATCAGCAGCAGGAAATAGAAATTGCCCGAATGGATGCCGCTTGCCGGATGTGCCCAGCGATCCCCCACCGCGACGCCGCCGTTGTAGACAACGAACGCCGCAAAGCCGATCCCGCCCAGGATGAAGGCCCAGCACCGGCGCGCCAGCGTCTTCAGCCGCTGGCTGTCCCAGACGCGGCCGGGGGCCTGCAGATGGCACAGCATCGGTATCATCGCCATCCAGACCACATTGTTCTGCCGTACCGTCAGGCTGAGCAGGCAGACCAGGGCCGACGCGGTCCATTGGCCGCACAGCGCCAGATACAGCCCGGCGAGCACCAGCGCGAGGCCCAGCACATCGGTGTAGGCGAGGAAGAAGAACGGCAGGATGATCGGAAAGAACACAAACTGCACCAGCCGCGCCAGCTCGACCCTGCCCTGGATGCGGCGCAGCAGCAGCGTGAACACACCGATCAGCGCCAGGCCGAACACCATGTTGACACCGCGGATCATCGGCAGCGTCAATTCGCCGAATGGCCAGATCAACCAGGCAAGCAGCAGATGATAGCCGGGCACGGTGGTCAGCGCCGGTTCCAGCGTATAGTCGCCAGCGAAGAAACGCCTGATCTGTGCCTGGTGGATCTGTTCATCCACCAGCAGATTGGCGTTCTTCAGATAAAAGAAGACCGCGATCACGAATAGATAAAGAAAAGCATAAGCAATATGCTTTTCGGACCACTTGGACATTGCCATCACTCCTCTCCAGGCCGGTGGCTGCCCGGTTTGGCGGGGCTCCCCGGTCAATAATTAGAATATTCGGATATGCAATGAAACGGCTTTGCCGATTCACGGGAATAAAAATAAATGACGGCGGGCTTATTTACTAGGCGGGGTGGCTGCCGCTGGAGTAGCGTATTGCGGCCTTGCAGCAGAAAGGCAGGCGTCGGTCCGTCAGGCCGGCCCGGCAGCGGGTGTGGTCGGGTGGGACAGCGAGGGTGGGACGCCGCGCAGGCGTCGGGAGGACAACATGTACTACGGTGAACGTTTCAACAGTTACACCCATCTGGTCGGTGCCGTGCTGGCGTTGGCCGGCATGGTCTTCGCCATTGTCTGGGCCGGCATGGCGGGCGATCCATGGAAGATCGTCGGCGTCTCGATCTATGGCTTCACGCTGTTCGCGCTCTATACCATCTCCACGCTCTATCACGCGCTGCGCGGGCGCGCCAAGGCGGTGCTGCAGCGGCTGGACCATTGCGCGATCTACCTCTTGATCGCCGGCAGCTATACCCCGTTCACGCTGGTGACGCTGCGCGGTGCCTGGGGCTGGAGCCTGTTCGGCGTCAACTGGGGACTGGCGGTGCTCGGGATCGTGCAGGAACTGTGGATCGGCAGGCGTACCCGTGCGCTGTCACTGCTGATCTATGTGCTGATGGGTTGGCTGATCCTGCTGGCGATGGGCCCGCTGGTCGCCGCGCTCGCCCCGGCGGGATTGGGGTGGTTGGCCGCCGGCGGCGCCTTCTACACCGTCGGCATCGTCTTTTTCGTGCTCGACGAGCGCATCAGGCATGGCCACGGCATCTGGCATCTGTTTGTCCTGGCGGGCAGCATCTGCCAGTACATCAGCATTGTGGGCTATGTGCACTGAGCGGCGCGCTCAGAATTCGATCGTCTGCCCCTGCGCCAGCCGGGCAATGCGGTAGTGTCCGCCGCTGGCCAGCACCTCGCGCATGGTCAGTTCCTGATCGGCAGGCTTCAGATGCGTGATCAGGATCTGGACCTGCTCGGGACGGGCCAGTTGCGACAGCGCCGCGATCAACTGCCGGGGCGAGAAATGGCGGGAGACCTCGGCCAGCGCCTGCTCGTGGTCGGCGAAGGCGGTCTCGATGATCAGCGTGGCAAGTTGCGGCAGGGCGTTCACCGCGCCCCAGAATTCGGCGCAATCGGCGGTGTCGCCGGAGAACACCAGGGTGCTGTGGCCTGAATCGAGCGCGTAGGCGAGTGCCGGCACCGTATGGCGCACCGGCAGCGCGGTGATCCCGCAGCCGGCGGCGCTGCGGGTCTCGCCGGCCTCGAACGTGCAAAGGCGCAGCATGCCCGCCTCGGGTGACGGGATGGCGGTGAAGTCCGGCCAGATCCGCCAGTTGAACACGTGCTCGCGCAGCGCCGCCAGCGTGGCGCTGCAGCCATGCACCGTGATGGGCTGCGTGCGCTTGCTGAACACGGTATCGATCAGCATGGGCAGGCAGGCGATGTGATCCATGTGCGCGTGCGTGAGGAACACGTGGTCGATCTGCGCGAGCTCGTCCATCGTCAGCTCGCCCAATCCGGTGCCGGCATCGATCAGTACATGCCGGCCAAGCAGGAGCGCGGTGGTCCGGTTGCCTGCGCCGATCCCGCCGCTGCAGCCAAGGATGCGAAGTTGCATGGATTCCTGTCTCAAACGTTCAAATTGCCGGGTAGGCCGCAGCGGGCGGCCGCCGGCGCCGCGCTCAACGCAGGAAGAACACCATCTGCACGCCCATCACCTCGATCAGGTCCTCGTCCCTGAGCGGGCGGACCGTGGCGCCGATCTCGGCGCCATTGACCAAGGGCGTCCTATGGCCTTCGGCATGGGCAAGCATATAACCCTGCGGCAGCCGGTTGATCAGCGCCACCTGGACGCCGACCTTGCCCACCCGGGTGCTGGCCTTGTCCAGCGGCAGCTCGCGCCCAGCGTTGGTGCCGCTGATCACCTTGAGCACGCCGGTGGCACCGGCCGGGGGCCGTACTACGGCCGGGGCAGGGCGTGCCGCCGTTGCCGCAGCCGTAGCCGTAGCCGCTTTCGGCGCAGGCGGGGCCGGTGGCTTGGCTGCGCTGCGGATCATCATGGTCTTGTCGAAATCGTCGCTGGGCGCCGCGGCCTGCCAGTACTTGAGCAGGTACTTGCCGACCGTGACCTCGTCGCCGTTGCGCAACAGCTGACGTTGCACCGGCTTGCCGTTGACCAACGTGCCATTGGTGCTCTCCAGGTCTTCGACGAACACATCAGCGCCGATCCGGTCGAGCGCTGCGTGCTGGCCCGATACCGCGAGATTCTCGATCTGGATGTCATTGGTCGGCCGCCGCCCTATGGTGGTGCGCTCGCGCGTCAGCCGGAATTCCTTGATCACGTTGCCATCCAGGCATAACAGGATTTTTGCCATTTTTCTGTTCCACTCTCTCTTGCCGCTGCCTGCTACGACCGGTTGCCGAACAGCGAGGACATCTTGCGCCACAACGCCGGCTGCGCCGGGTAGGGTTTGCGTATCGCGACCAGCAGCACCGAGACGTTGTCCCGTCCGCCCGCTGCATTGGCACGCCCGACGAGCTCGGCCGCGGCGCCCGGCAGATCGTGGTGCGCCCCGGACAGGACCTCGGCGATCTCGTCGTCCTCGATCATGTCGTTGAGCCCATCCGAGCACAGCAGGTAGAGATCGCCCGGGGCGGCGGCGAAGTCGTTCAGCTCGGTCTCGACATCCGGGTCGATGCCGACCGCGCGGGTCACCAGGTTCTTGTTGCCGGCGTAGCGGGCCTCCTCGGGTGTGATCAGGCCGCTGTCGAGCTGCTCCTGCAGGAACGAGTGATCGCGCGTGAGTTGCTGCAGCACCCCGTCGCGCAGCCGGTAGCAGCGCGAATCGCCCACATGGGCAAGGACCACCCGGTTGTCGAAGAACAGCGCGACCACCAGCGTCGTACCCATGCCGGCGCACTGCGGCTGTGCCAGCGCGGTGCCGTAGATCGCCGCGTTGGCCCGCTGCACCGCGGTCTCCAAGAGCGAGTGGCCGTGGGGCACGCCATGCAGGTCCCGCAGGTGGGCGGCGCGGGCCGACAACCCCTCGCGTACCGTGTGCGCCAGCATCTGCACCGCGATGCCGCTCGCGACCTCGCCGGCGTTGTAGCCACCCATGCCGTCGGCGAGCACGGCGTAGCCCAGCGTGGGGTCGAACCCCAGCGCATCCTCGTTGTGGTCGCGTACGAGACCGGCGTCGGTCAATCCGGTCATCTGCAGCGAGCGGCTCAGATCAGCCATGTTCGGCCCTCTGCTTGAGCCCTGCCTCGAGCTTGGCGCAAGCCGCAGCGAAATGGGCCCCGCTCTGGAATCGGCTCTCGACGTCTTTTTGCAGGGCTTTCATGATTATCGCCGCCAGCATGCCCGGAATCCGGGCGTTCAGGGTCCGGGGGTCGGCCGGCGCGTCGTTGGCAATGCGGAACATCAGCTCGGCCAGCGAATCGCCGTTGAATGGCAGCCGTCCGGTGACGAGCTGGTAGAGCATCACCCCCAGCGAAAACAGGTCCGAGCGGCCGTCGATGCGCTTGCCGGACAGCTGCTCGGGCGACATGTAGGACGGTGTGCCCAGCACCATGCCGGTACGGGTGCGGCTGGAGTCGGTGATGCGCGCGATGCCGAAGTCGGTGACCTTGATCGCACCGGTATCGGGCTCGTACATCACGTTGGCCGGCTTGATGTCCCGGTGCACCACGCCTTGCGCGTGCGCGTAGTCCAGCGCCTCGGCGACCTGGCGCGCAATGCCGGCCACGGCGAGGGTGGGCAGCAGGCTGTCCGGCCGGGTATACGGTGTCAGATCGCGTCCCTTGAGGAATTCCATCGCGATGTAGGCCAGGTCATGTTCCTCGCCGGCGTCGTAGATGGTGACGATGCTCGGATGGTTCAGACGTCCGGCGGTCTCGGCCTCGCGGAAGAAGCGGTCGCGCGCCTCCTCCAACAGATCGGGCTCGAATTCCTGCGTCAGCGCCATGGTCTTGATCGCGACCACGCGGCCGATCTTGGGGTCGCGTCCCTGGTAGACCACGCCCATCGCGCCCTTGCCCAGCTCCTTTTCTACCTGGTAGCGGCCGAGCATGGGCTTCTCCACGTCGCCGCCGGCCAGCAGCACCGTGCCCGCACCGCCGCCGCCGCCGAGCAGCACGGTCTCGGACATCTGCCTGACCCGCTTGAGCTTGTCGCCCAGATCGCGATAGCCCGGGTCGTGCCGCGCCATGTGGCGGTATACATTCTCGGCCTTGTTGAACTGGCGCTTGCGTTCGAAATCCAGCGCCAGGTTGTAGAGCAGCTCCATCATGTCGTCGCCGAGCGGAACCCGGCGGAACTTGTCGAATGCCATGTCCAGCTGTCCCTGGCCCTGGAACGCGAGGCCGAGCATCCGGTTGGATTCGGCCGATTCGGCCGCGCTTTTCTGCTCGCGCTCCTCGGTCACCCAGAAGCGCTTGGTGGTCAACACCGCATGACCCAGCAGCAGCAGCGTGGCCGGCATCACCAGCGGCACCCACAGCATCGCCTGGACCATCAGCGTGAACTGCACCAGCAGCAGCACCAGCAGCAGCGCCGCGGTGGTTCCGGCCGCCGCCGCCGCCTTCAGCCGGGGCAGCGCCAGGATCAGGTAGAGCGCCACCGCCAGCAGCACCGCCATGCCGGTCCAGTGTGCCCAGGGCGGGCTGACGAAATAGTGTTGCTGCAGCAGCGCGGACACCGCATTGGCCGCCAGCAGCACCGATGGCGTGGCCACCGCGCCGGGCGTCACATAGGCCGCGCCGACTCCAAGCGCGGTGGCGCCGATCAGCACTGTCTTGCCGCGGTATTTCCCGGCCGGGATCTTGCCGGCCAGCACGTCGTAGAACGAATCGACCGGAAAGGCAGCTTCGCCGTCGCGGCTGTAGAAATAGGGCAGCAGGGCGGCGCTGGCGTCGGTGGGCAGGCGCAACCCGCCCAGCTGGACTGACCGTCCCAGGTCGATGCCGATGTCTCCCGGGCGCAGATTGAGCGTGCGTGCCGCCACCGCCAGCGGGAAGGTGGGGTAAAGGGCATCGAAGTGGCGCACCGCCAGCGGAATCCGGCGGATCACACCATCCTCGTCCGGCACCAGCGTATCGCCCGCCACCCACACTGCGGCGCTGCCAAGGCGCGGCAGCGGCACGGTGGCGCCGTTCACCGGCGACGGCCAGCCGTGGCCCGGGTCGCCGGCGGGCTCCAGTTCGGTGCGCGTGACGAAACCGGGCAGTGGCCGGTCGGGCTCGCCCTGCGCCTCGCCGAAGGTGAACGACATCGGCAGCACCACGTTGCCGGCCGCGGCGATGCTGCGCGCCAACTGGGTATCGGCGTCCAGCTCGTGCAGTGCGGCGTCGAGCTGGGCACCGAAGCCATGCGGATAGGCTTCGGGATTCTGCAGGAAGCGGCGCTTGAACTGTTGCAGGTAGGGCAGGCCGCGGTCCTGCTGCGGCTCGGTGAACTGCACGGTGGTGGCGACGACGCGCGCGCCGCCGGCGGCCAGCCGGTCGATCAGCCGCGCGTGGGTCTCGCGCGACCAGGGCCAGCGGCCGATGTTGTCCAGGCTCTGCTGGTCGATGGCGATCACCGCGATGCGCGGATCGGGCAGACGCTGGGTCAGCCGCACGCCGGCATCGTAGGCGCGCGCCTCCAACCAGCCCGCAGCCGGCGTGGCGAACCAGATCGCCAGATACGCCAGGACCACGGCCAGCGCCACGATCCAGTCGCGTCGCCAAAGCGCCCGCTTCATTCCCTCTCCCTGTCCATCCGGTTTTTCGAGCATCGTACTATCGATATCGCTGACGATGTCCTATCCGGACGGCATTTTGGGGCAAGTGAGACGAAAAGCACACAAGGCGCGCGTTGCGCCGGCGTGGTGGTTCAGGGAATGTCGGCGTAGCCCATGCGCCGCTGGATGATGGCCGCCTTGCGCAGCAGGCGCCGGTCGTTGCGGTGTGTGTCGTAGTAGCGCGGATTGGGGACCATGGCGGCGAGCCGGGCCGCCTGCATCCGGCTGAGCTGGGCGGCACGGCCGCCGTAGTAGTGGCGGGCCGCGGCTTCGGCGCCGAATACGCCATCACCCCATTCGATTACGTTCAGGTAGATCTCGAAGATGCGCCGCTTGTCCAGCACCGCTTCCAGCATCACCGTGATCAGTGCTTCCTCCAGTTTGCGCCACGGCGTGCGGCGTCCGGACAGGAACAGGTTCTTGGCCAACTGCTGGCTGATGGTCGAGCCACCCGCGACGATACGGCCCTTTTTCAGGTTCTTCTCCCAGGCGGTCTGGATGCCTTCCCAGTCGAAGCCGTCATGCGCCAGGAAGCGCGCGTCCTCACTGGCGACCAGCGCCCGCTTCAGATTGTTGGAGATCCTGTGGTACGGCACCCACTGGTGATACAGCTCGGCCTGCGGGTCCTCGTCGCGCAGCCGGTCGAGCTGGCGCTCCATGAACGCGGTCTCGGACGGATTGACCCAGCGCCACAGCACCACGTGGCCGAGGATCCACAGGTTCCACGCCACAAACAGCAGCAACAGCGCGAGCAGCGCCCGTCCGAACCACCAGCCGAAGGTCCTGCCTGATTTGCCTGCCATGGTCCGTACCAACATATCGAAGCGGCGGCGATTATGGTCGAGCGCCCGCTGCCCCGGGGTGACATTGCGTTACAGCGCGGCGCGCAGCTGCGCCAGCACCGGCGCCACCTGCGGCCGGTGCCCGGTCCACAGCGCGAAGGCTTCGGCCGCCTGCCCGACCAGCATGCCCAAACCGTCGACGCGGGTGGCGACGCCTGCGGCGCGCGCCTGGGCGAGGAACGGTGTCTCGTCCTTGCCGTACATCATGTCGTAGGCGAGCGCGCCGGGGGCGAACACATCAGCCGGCAGCGGCAGCGCGGTGCCGCCCAGGCTGGCCGAGGTGGCATTGATGACCACGTCGAACCGGCCTGCGATGCCGTCCAGCCCGGTGCCGGTCAGCGGCACGCTCAGCCGGGGCGCGAATTCGGCCGCCAGCGCGGTTGCCTTGGCGGCGGTGCGGTTGGCCAACACCATGGCCGCGGGCGTCTGGGCGGACAGCGGCAGCAGCACGCCGCGGGCGGCGCCGCCCGCGCCCAGCAGCAGCAGCCGCCGGCCGGCAAGCTCGCCATGCCGCAGCAGGTCGGCCACGAGGCCCGCGCCGTCGGTGTTGTCGCCCAGCAGGCTGCCATCGGCCTGCACCAACAGCGTATTCACCGCCCCTGCCGCCTCGGCGCGGGCACTCAGCGTGGCGGCCAGCCGGAACGCCTCCTCCTTGAACGGCACGGTCACATTGCAGCCGGCACCGCCTGCGGCGATGAAGTCGCGCACGGTGGCGGCAAAGCCATCGAGCGGTGCCAGCAGCTTGTCGTAGCGGAATTGTGCAAGGCCGAACTGCGCGGCGAACGCGGCATGGATCTGCGGCGATTTGGAATGGGCAATCGGATTGCCAAAAACGGCGTAGCGCATGACTGGACCGGGCAAGGCGAAGAAGGCATGAAGTCTATACCTCACACCTCACACCTCATAAGCCCTCACCCCTGCACCCAGGGCAGTCCGGCCGCCTTCCAGCCGTTCACGGTGTTGCGGTGCTGCGCGGCGTCCCGGTCGCCTTCGAAGCCTTCCAGGATGTTGTAGGCCTCGGCATAGCCGTGGCTCGCGGCCAGGGCGGCGGCATCGTGGCTGCGTGCGCCGGAGCGGCACAGGAACAGCACCACGCGCTGCGGGTCGACCTTCTGCTTCAGCTGTGCCAGGAACTCCGGGTTGGGCGCCATGCCGGGATAGCGTTTCCACTCGATCAATTCAGCACCGGGGACAATGCCGACGAACTGCCACTCCGCCGCGGTGCGCACGTCGACGACGGTGGCACCGACCGGCTGTTGCATCAGCAGGTGTGCTTCGGCAGGCGTCAGCGCGCCCGAATAGGGCAGCCCCAACTGGCCAGCGCGCTCGCGCGCCCGCTGCAGGATCACGTTTGCTTCGCTCATGGTTGCTGATTCCTCCGGTCACAGGGTCGAAGGCGCCATTCTAACCGCCGCACGCCGCGCGGCGGACTTGAAACCGCCTCCAGTACCCCCTGTACCGGCACGGATGCACAGAAATGGGGCGAAAATCCGGGATGGTGCATCGATGTGGTGCGCGGCCAAATCGCGGTCGTGCGCCGCAACGTTTGTGGCACAATGATTCCTCTCGCTTCGGCGGGCTGGCACAGATCATGCTTGCGAGCGTGCCATCCCGCGCCGCTGGCGCAACGGGCCAGAGCGACACCGATACAACCCTTATCCGCAAGGAGCTTACAAAGATGGCGGCAGCCGACGTTCTCAAGTTGATTCAGGAAAACGACATCAAGTTCGTGGACCTGCGTTTCACCGATACCATCGGCAAGGAGCAGCACGTCACTGTGCCGGCCCACGTTGTGGACGAGGAATGGTTCAGCAACGGCCACGCCTTCGATGGCTCCTCGATCACCGGCTGGAAGGGCATCCAGGCTTCCGACATGCTGCTGATGCCGGACCCGGCCACCGCCAACATCGATCCGTTCTTCGACGAACCGACCGTGTTCCTCACCTGCGACGTGATCGAACCCGATACCGGCAAGGGCTATGACCGCGACCCGCGCTCGATCGCCAGGCGCGCCGAAGCCTATCTGAAGGCATCGGGCCTGGGCGACACCGCCTACTTCGGTCCGGAACCCGAATTCTTCATCTTCGACGGCGTGCGCTGGGGCGTGGACATGTCCGGCTGCTTCCTCAAGATCAGCTCGGACGAAGGTGCCTGGGCCACCGCCGATGACACCGAAGGCGGCAACCTCGGTCACCGTCCGCGCGTCAAGGGCGGCTACTTCCCGGTCCCGCCGGTCGACAGCCACCAGGACATCCGCGCCACCATGGTGCTGGTGCTCGAAGAGCTGGGCGTGCCGGTGGAAGTGTTCCACCACGAAGTGGCCAACGCCGGCCAGAACGAGATCGGCACCAAGTTCAGCACGCTGGTGCAGCGCGCCGACTGGACCCAGATCCTGAAGTACGTGGTCCACAACGTGGCCCACCAGTACGGCAAGACCGCCACCTTCATGCCCAAGCCCATCGTCGGCGACAACGGCTCCGGCATGCACGTGCACCAATCCGTGTGGAAGGACGGCAAGAACCTGTTCGCGGGCAACGGCTATGCCGGCCTGTCGGAGTTCGCGCTGTACTACATCGGCGGCATCATCAAGCATGCCAAGGCGCTCAACGCCATCACCAACCCGGGTACCAACTCGTACAAGCGTCTGGTGCCGCACTACGAAGCGCCGGTGAAGCTTGCGTACTCCGCACGCAACCGCTCCGCCTCGATCCGCATCCCGCACGTGGCGTCCGACAAGGGCCGCCGCATCGAGGCACGCTTCCCGGATCCGCTGGCCAACCCGTACCTCGCCTTCTCGGCACTGCTGATGGCCGGCCTCGATGGCGTGCAGAACAAGATCCACCCGGGCGATCCGGCCGACAAGAACCTGTACGACTTGCCGCCGGAAGAGGACAAGCTGATCCCGACCGTGTGCGCCTCGCTCGACGAAGCACTGGCCGCGCTGGATGCGGACCGCGAGTTCCTGACCCGTGGCGGCGTGTTCACCAACGAGTGGATCGACTCGTACATCGAACTGAAGATGAACGAAGTCAACCGCATCCGGATGACCACGCACCCGGTCGAATTCGACATGTACTACAGCCTGTAATTGCCCACGGCTGTCCGGTATAGCCAGGGCAATTCCCAGACCCGCGTCCGGCATCGCCGGCGCGGGTTTTTTGTCGCCGGTGCCGCGCCGCACCGGTCGCCGCGCTTCAGGACAGCGCCACCTTCACCCCCAGCGCGACCAGCACACCGCCCAGCACCTTGTCGATCAGCGACTGCGCGCGCGCAAGGCCCCGGCGCACCGCCGCGCTCTGGATGATGAACACCAGCAGCGGCCACCAGATCACACCCAGCATCCAGATGATGAACGCGTACCAGAGCTTGGCCGGCAGCGTGGTGTCCACGCTCAGTATCTGCGTGAACACCGACAGGAAGAACAGTGTGGCCTTGGGGTTGAGCAGATTGCACAGCAACCCTTGCATGAACGCCTGCCGCAGCCCCACCTGCTGGCGCGCCGCCTCGAGCGCGATCGTGCCGCCGCCGCGCGCGCGCAGCGCCTGCAGGCCGATCCAGATCAGATAGGCCGCGCCCGCGTACTTGAGCAAATTGAACAGCCACGGCGTGGTGGCAATCACCACCGCCAGCCCTGCCACGCAATACGCCATGTGCGCTGCAATGCCGACATTGATGCCGGCTGCGGTGGCGAGCGCCGCCCGGCGCGGATAACGCGCGGCGTTCCTGACCATCAGAAAGAAGTCCGGCCCCGGCGAGAGCATGGCCAGCAGCGCGATGGTGGTGACGAGCAGGGTGGTGTGCAGCATGGCGCCTCCGGGGCAAGGGCTCTACGGGATGGCGGACCAGCATGCCGCAGGCCCGCCGGGCCGGCACGTATGCTTGGCGAAACGCCAACCCCGGCCAATTGGTTGTTTCAGCAGTATCGAAGACACATCGCGTGCCTGCCTTGCCGGGATGCGTCGCCGCCGTGCGGCGCCCGCTGCCGACTGTCTGCGCCGTAAGGCAGTATGCGCGCGAATCCGGTGGCGGTCGGCGGCAAAACCGCCGCGGCGGGCATCCCTGCCCGTCACAACTACATGTTCGTGTAGTTCTAAAGCGGCGTGGCAAGCGATAGATTAGCCGCATCCCAATTGTTTTCTTAGGGCTTACGCAGTTGGGCGCCATCCATGACCCTTGGGGCTGGATGAGGCAAGGATATCGACTTGGGCTGCCGCAGATGCCGGTTGCAACAAGGCTGGCATTGGGGATCGGGTCAGGGCGGCTATCGTGGATACGGATCGAATCGACGGCGGGGACGATGTAC
Organism: Chitiniphilus purpureus; assembly: GCF_025642115.1. Classification (GTDB taxonomy): domain Bacteria; phylum Pseudomonadota; class Gammaproteobacteria; order Burkholderiales; family Chitinibacteraceae; genus Chitiniphilus; species Chitiniphilus purpureus. Next base: position 915,873 of record NZ_CP106753.1, read on the forward strand.
TGGCGCCACGCGTTTTCCTGATCAAGGTCGCACGCCAGGTGATGAAGAACAACAACTACCTGATCGTCGATCCGGCAAGCCAGCAGGCCGTGCTGGTCGACCCGGCCTGGCAGATCGACAAGATCCACGCGGCGCTGGCCAGTACCCGGTCGACGCTGAGCGGCATCCTGCTGACGCATGCCCATTTCGATCATATCGATCTCGCACAGCCGCTGGCGGAGTTCTACAACTGCCCGATCTGGATGTCGCGTCGCGAGATCGAGGCATCCGGGTTCCACGCGAGGCAATTGGTCGCGATCGACGAAACGCCCTGGTGGGTGGGGGGGATGCGCATCGAGCCCATCCTGACGCCCGGGCATACGCCGGGCTGCATGTGCTACCTGATCGGCAACAACCTGTTCACCGGCGACGTGCTGTTCATCGAGGGCTGCGGGATCTGCAACGGGCCCGATGCGGCGTTCGAGATGTTCGAGAGCCTGGAGTTGCTGAAGGCACGGCTGCACCCGGATACGCACGTGTTTCCCGGCCACACCTATCTGCGCCCCCCGGGGCAGCGGTTTGCCGATGTGCTCGGCCACAACATGTATCTGCATTTTCCCGATCGACACGCGTTTGCCGCCTTCCGGCTCAGGAAGGGGCAGAGCGAGAGCAGGTTGCTGGATTTTCGCTAGGCGCGGCAAGGCAGCACCGGCGGGGTTGGAGCCTTGCCGTGCCGCCTGGGACGCGGACACACCACAGACAAGGCGCGGATGCCGGAGGTTATCGCAGTGAGCATGGTTGGAATCGAAGCGATCAATTTGTTTGCCGGCACGGCCTGCCTGGACGTGGCCAAGCTGGCCCGGCACCGGCAGCTGGACATGAGCCGGTTCGAGAACCTGCTGATGAAGGAAAAGACGGTCGCGCTGCCGTGCGAGGACCCGATCACCTTCGCCGTCAACGCGGCCAAGCCGCTGATCGATGCGTTGACGCCCGAGGAGAAGGACCGGATCGAGATGGTGATCACCTGCACCGAATCGGCGTTCGATTTCGGCAAGTCGATGAGCACCTATTGCCACGATCTGCTCGGGCTGAACCGCAACTGCCGGCTGTTCGAGCTGAAGAATGCCTGCTATTCCGGCGTGGCCGGCCTGCAGATGGCGGTGAACTTCGTGCTGTCGCAGACCTCGCCGGGCTGCAAGGCGTTGGTGATCGCCACCGACGTGTCGCGCTTCATGGTCGAGGAGGGTGGCGAGGCGCTGTCGGCGGACTGGTCGTTCGCCGAGCCCAGCGGTGGCTCGGGCGCGGTGGCGATGCTGGTCAGCGACCGGCCGCATGTGTTCCAGATCGACGTGGGCGCCAACGGCTACTACGGCTACGAGGTGATGGATACCTGCCGTCCCTCGCCGGATACCGACGCGGGCGATACCGACCTGTCGCTGCTGTCCTACCTCAACTGCTGCGAGAACGCCTACCTGGAATACCAGAAGCGCGTCGAGGGCGCGCATTTCGGCGAGACCTTCGGCTATCTGGCCTATCACACCCCGTTCGGCGGCATGGTCAAGGGCGCGCACCGCAACATGATGCGCAAGCTGGTCAAGGCCAAGCCCGCCGACATCGAGGACGACTTCCAGCGCCGGGTGGCGCCCGGGCTCACCCACTGCCAGCGGGTCGGCAACATCATGGGGGCGACCGCCGCGCTGTCGCTGGCCAGCACCATCGACAACGGCGACTTCGACACGCCCAAGCGCGTCGGCGTGTTCTCCTACGGCTCGGGCTGCTGTTCCGAATTCTTCAGTGGCGTGGTCAGGAAGGAGGGCCAGGAGCGCCTGCGCGCGCTCGGCATCAAGGCGCGGCTGGACAACCGCTACGAGCTGTCGATGGCGCAGTACGACCAGCTGCTGGAAAAGAGCCGCGAACTCAAGTTCGGCACGCGCAACCTGATCCCGGATGCCGACTTCATCGCCGAGGCGCGCACCGCGCTCAAGCAGCCGACGCTGCTGCTCAAGGAGATCAAGGAATTCCACCGGGAGTACGAATGGGTCTCCTGAACGATGCCTACGACACCCTGCGGGTGCGGCAGGACGAGGACATCTGCTTTGTCACGTTGCACCGGCCGCAGGCGGGCAACGCCATCAGCGACGGCCTGATCGCCGAGCTTGCCGCGGTGCTGCGCGCCTGCGAGGGCGTGGCCAAGGTGGTGGTGCTGGAGGGGCTGCCCGATGTGTTCTGCTCGGGGGCGGATTTCAACGAGATCCAGGCCCGCTTCGAGGATGGCCGCCCGAGCCGCGAACAGGATCCCGAGCCGTTGTACGACGTATGGCAGCGGCTGGCATGCGGCCCCTACATCACCATCGCGCATGTGCGCGGCCGGGCCAACGCCGGCGGCATCGGCTTTGTTGCCGCGTGCGACATCGTGCTGGCGCAGAGCGAGGCCACCTTCAGCCTGTCCGAGCTGCTGTTCGGCCTGATGCCGGCCTGCGTGCTGCCGTTCCTGGTGCGTCGGATCGGCTTTGCCAAGGCCAACTACATGACGTTGACCACTCAGCCCATCAGCGCGGCCCAGGCGCTGCAGTGGGGCCTCGTCGACGCCTGCGAGGACAACAGCGAGAACCTGCTGCGCAAGCACCTGCTGCGGCTGCGGCGGCTGGGGATGACCGGCATCGCGCGTTACAAGCGCTACGCGGTCGGGCTGGACGACGGGCTCGCCGCCGCCAAGCCCAAGGCGCTCAAGGCCAACATCGCCGTGTTCTCCGATCCGGACAACCTGCAGCGCATCGCGCGCTATGCCCGCACCGGCAGGTTCCCGTGGGAGGCCGACTGATGTCCGGGCCCATCATCGAGGTCAGCGAGCTGGAAGCGGGCATCGTCCAGGTGCGCATGCAGGACCGGGTCAACAAGAACACCTTCACCGATGCGCTGATCCACGGGCTGACCGCGGCGTTCGACCAGATCCGGCACTGCGCCGACTACAAGGTCGTGATCCTCACCGGCTACGACAGCTATTTCTCAAGCGGCGGCACGCAGGCGGGCCTGCGCGAGCTGTTCGAGGGCAAGGTCAAGTTCACCGACAAGGACCTGTACAGCCTGGCGCTCAACTGTCCCATCCCGGTGATCGCGGCGATGCAGGGCCACGGCATCGGCGGCGGTTTCGTGATGGGCCTGTTTGCCGACTTCGTGGTGCTGGCGCGCGAGAGCGTCTACACCGCCAACTTCATGAAATACGGCTTCACCCCCGGCATGGGGTCGACCTTCATCCTGCCGCACAAGCTGGGCTTGAGCCTGGCGCACGAGATGATGCTCAGTGCCGCCACCTATCGCGGCGAGGAACTGCAGCGGCGCGGCGTGCCGTTTGCGGTGGTGCCGCGCGAAGCGGTGCCGCAGCACGCGCTGGAGCTGGCCAGAAGCCTGGCCGAGAAGCCGCGTATCTCGCTCGTCACGCTGAAAAGCCATCTGGTGGGGCCGCTCAGGGCACAGCTGCCCGCGTTCATCGAGCAGGAGATCGCCATGCACGAACTCACTTTCCACCGGCCCGAGGTCAAGGAGCGCATCGAGGCCTTTTTCGGCAACTGACCATGTGCCGTTCCACATCCCGCAGGAGACATACGCTGTGAACAAGGAAGAGATCTTCGAAACCATCGTCCGCCATGTGCGCGAAGTGATCCCGAGCCTGGAGACGCATCGCTTCCAGCCGGACGATTCGCTCAAGGCACTGGGCGCCAACTCGGTCGACCGCGCCGACATCATCATGATGACGCTCGAATCGCTGTCGCTGAACATTCCGCTGATCGCCATGGCCAAGGCCGAGAACATCGGCGACCTGGCGCGCATCATGCACGAACAGGGCTAGGGCCCCCCGCCCCATGTCGTCCCTGACCCGCCCCGCGCCCAACGATCCGGTCGTCACCGGGCTTGGCATCACCTCCGCCATCGGCCAGGGCAAGGACGCGTTCGCCGCGGCGCTGCTCGCCGGCCGGCACGCCTTCGCCCCGATGCGGCGCCCGGGGCGGCAGTTGCCGGGGCACGAGGCCGCAGCGACGCCCGGCTTTCTCGGTGCCGAGATCGGCACGCTGGCGATGCCGCAGACGATCCCGGCCGGCCTGCTGCGCACCGCCTCGCTCTCCGGCCAGGTGGCGCTCGCCACGTTGCACGAAGCCTGGCACGACGCCGGGCTGGGCGCGATGCCGGGCGAGGCGGTCGGCCTCATCGTCGGCGGCTCGAACGTGCAGCAGCGCGAAGCGACGCTGCTGCGCGACGGCTACCGCGGACGCGAAGCCTTCGTGCGCCCGACCTACGGCATGGCGTTCATGGACAGCGACCTGTGCGGGCTGTGCACCGAGGCGTTCGGCATCAAGGGCCTTGCCCATACGGTGGGCGGTGCCTCCGCCAGCGGCCAGCTGGCGGTGATCGAAGCGCTGCACGCGGTGCAGTCGGGCCGGGTGCAGGCCTGTATCGCGCTCGGGGCGCTGATGGACCTGTCGTACTGGGAATGCCAGGGACTGCGTTCGCTCGGTGCGATGGGCTCGGACCGCCATGCCGATGCGCCGGCGCTGGCGTGCCGCCCGTTCGATGCGGACCGCGATGGCTTCATCTTCGGCGAGCTGTGCGGCGCGGTGGTGGTCGAGACGCTGGCGTCGGCGCAGCGGCGTGCCCGCCCGCCCTACGCCCGCGTCGCCGGCTGGGGCCTTGGCATGGACGCGAACCGCAACCCCAACCCGTCGGCCGACGGCGAAACCGCGGCCATCGGCGCGGCGTTGGCACAGGCCGGGCTCGCGCCGGCGCAGATCGACTATCTGAACCCGCATGGCACCGGTTCGGCGATCGGCGACGTCACCGAAATCGAAACCCTCCGCCGCTGCGGGCTGGAGCGGGCCTGGCTGAATGCGACCAAGTCGATCACCGGCCATGGCCTGAGCGCCGCCGGCACGGCCGAACTGATCGCCGTGCTGCTGCAGATGCAGGCGGGCACGCTGCACCCCACGCGCAACCTCGACCGGCCGATCGACCCGGCACTGCGCTGGGTGGGACGCGAGCCGGTGGTGCACCCGATCCGCAACGCACTCAACCTGAGCATGGGGTTCGGCGGGATCAATACCGCGGTCTGCCTGCAGCGGTACGGCTGATGGCCGGCCCGCACCGCAGGCGGCAGGGCCGCTTCGTCCAACAGATCGATTCATAGGGGCAAACGATGAAGACCTATATGTTTCCGGGCCAGGGCTCGCAATCCAAGGGGATGGGCGAGGGCCTGTTCGAGCGCTTCCAGGAACTGACCGGGCAGGCCGACGCCATCCTCGGCTATTCCGTGCGCGCGCTGTGCCTGCAGGATGCGCGCGACGAGCTGGGCAACACCCGCTTCACCCAGCCGGCGCTGTACGTGGTCAACGCGCTGTCGTACTTCAAGAAGCGCGAAGAGGACGGCGCGCCCGACTTTTTGGCCGGGCACAGCCTGGGCGAATTCAATGCGCTGATGGCGGCTGGCTGCTTCGATTTCGAGACCGGGCTGCGGCTGGTGCAAAAGCGCGGCGAACTGATGGCGCAGGTGTCCGGCGGCGCGATGGCGGCGGTGCTCAACGCCAGCAAGGAGCAGATCGAGGAGACGCTGCGCGAACACGGGCTGAACAACATCTATCTGGCCAACTACAACACGCCGTCGCAGATCGTGATCTCCGGCCTTGCCGACGAGATTGCCCGCGCCGAGCCGCTGTTCCAGCAGGGCAAGGTGCGCTACTACCCGCTGGCGACCAGCGGCGCCTTCCACTCGGTGTTCATGCGGGAGGCGATGGCGCAGTTCAAGGACTACCTCGCGTCGTTCCGGTTTGCCGCGCCACAGATCCCGGTGATCGCCAACATCACTGCCCGGCCCTATTGCGACGATGCGCTGCTGGACACGCTGGCAGGCCAGATCGCCAGCACGGTGCGCTGGTCCGAGACCGTCCAGTACCTGCTGGCCCAGGGCGTGGCGCGCGGTGAGGCCATGGTGTTCGAAGAGCTGGGGCCGGGCGATGTGCTGACGAAGCTGGCCAAGACCGTCGAGGTGCAGACGCCCCGGCCAGTGCTCGATGCGCTCGCCGCGCAATTGCAGGACGACGCGCCGGCCGCACCGGCCCGGCCCGGCGTGGTGGCCGAGGACAAGGTCCGTGCCTGGAACAGGACGCATCCGGTGGGCACGCGGGTCAGGTCGACGCTGGTCGACGCTGCCGATCTGGAGACCCGCAGCGAGGCCGTGGTGCTGTTCGGGCACCGGGCGGCGGTCTACCTGAAGGGATACAACGGCTATTTCGACCTGGACGAGCTGACGCCGGCCTAGTGACCGGCAAGTGGGGCGCAGCGGCGCCGGTACACGCGGCCGGGTGCATGGCGGGCAATGCCGCGGCGCGGCGGTGGCGCTTGGCAAGGTGGGTTGCGGTACGCCGAAGAGGCGGTTCATCGAAGGGGTGAGGACATGGCGAGCGCGGACTATCACGTGTTTGGATTGGGCAGCAGCCCGGACGATCTGCACTACATCGGCTGGACGCAGCGGCGCCTGGGCGACGAGCAGGAGCAGATCTTTTCCGATGTGGCGCAGGACGGCGAGATCGCGCACTGGCTGGAAGCCGCGCGCCGCGCCGGCCCGGTCAGCCTGTTCGAGATCGAATCGGCGCGCTCGGTCGAGGATGCGCGGGATTCGGCGCTGTTCTGGCGCCAGTACTACCACTCGCTCGGCCTGGACGTGGTGGCCGCCCGCTGTTGACGCGGTGAGGCGCCGGCCGTGGTCGGCCACCGCCCCGGCAATGCTGCCCGGGGCCTGCCCAAGCAACGGCGGGTGCGCTGCCGCCCCGCCGATCCGGCGCCGTGCGCGGCGCGCCACCCCGTTGCCCGATCCCATGCTCAACCGCCTTCGAGAAGACATCGCCAGCATCATCGAGCGCGATCCTGCCGCGCGCAGCGCCTGGGAAGTGCTCACCTGCTATCCCGGCCTGCATGCCGTGGTATTGCATCGCCGGGCGCACTGGTGCTGGCAGCGCGGCCTGTGGTGGCTGGCGCGGTTCGTATCGCACCTGGCGCGCAGCCTGACCGGCATCGAGATCCACCCGGGCGCCCAGTTGGGCCGACGGGTGTTCATCGACCATGGCCATGGCGTGGTGATCGGCGAGACCGCGGTGGTCGGCGACGACTGCACCCTCTACCAGGGCGTCACGCTGGGGGGCACCTCGCTGCAGCGCGGCCACAAGCGGCATCCCACATTGGAGGACGGCGTGACGGTGGGCGCCGGCGCCAAGGTGCTGGGCGACATCACGGTCGGGCGGGGCGCCCGCATCGGCTCGAACGCGGTGGTGGTCAAGGCCGTGCCGGCCGGTGCCACCGCGCTGGGCAACCCGGCCCACCTGGTCGCGGGCGAGGGCACACGGGGGCGCGAGCCGGGCGCGCTGCAGCCACTGCTGGAACAATTGGCGGCGCATGAATTGCGGCTGGCACAGCTCGCCGCCGCGCTGCAGGCGGCGGGCATCGCGGGCGAGGCGCCGGATACCGCGGCGGCGCCGATCGGGGAATGGAGCAAATGACAATCGATAGCGGGGAGCAGGCCATGTCCGCCAGGACGGTATTCATGTTTTCGGGGCAGGGATCGCAGTACTACCAGATGGGCAGGCAATTGTTCGACGAGCACCCGGTGTTCCGCGAATGGATGGTGTGGCTCGATGGCGTGGCGCACGGCATCAATGGCAGGCGCGTGCTCGACGCGATCTACTCGGCTGACAAGTCCGAGGTGTTCGACCGCACGCTGCTGACGCATCCGGCGATCTTCATGGTCGAGTATGCGCTCGCGCAGTGCCTGATCCACGAGGGCATCAAGCCCGACCTGACGCTGGGCACCAGCCTGGGCTCGTTCGCCGCGGCCGCGGTGGCCGGCTACATCGGCGTCGAGGACGCGCTGGCGGCGGTGCTGGAGCAGGCGGCGGCATTCGAGGCTTCGTGCGAGCGAGGCGGCATGATCGCGGTGCTGGCCGATCCGGCGCTGTACGACGAGGACTTCCTGTATACGCGCAGCGAGATGGCCGGGATCAATTTCAGCTCGCACTTCGCCGTCTCCGCCGCGCAATGCGAGCTGCCGCCGATCGAGGCCGCGCTCAAGCAGCGCAATGTGACCTATCAGCGGCTGGCGGTGTCCTTTGCCTACCACTCGCGCTGGATCGAGGGCGCCGAGGCGCAGTTTGCCGAATTCATGCGCTCGATCCCACTGGGGCGGGGTGGCCTGCCGCTGGTGTGCTGCGCGCAGGGCCAGACGCTCACCGATCTGTCGGACGGCTTCTTCTGGCGCGTGGTGCGCCAGCCGATCCGTTTTCGGGACGCGGTGGCGCACCTGGAGCGGCAGGGCCGGCATCGCTATATCGACGTCGGGCCGTCCGGCACGCTGGCCACCTTCGTCAAATACGGGCTGCCGGCCATGTCCAGCTCCAGCGCACACCCGGTGCTCACCCCCTACGGGCAGGACCGCAAGAACCTGGCTGCGTTGCTGGCCACGTTGCCGGCCACGGCATGATGGGAGCGGCGCACGACCATGGCTGACTGGTACGACGAACTGAGCACGGCGCTCGCCTCCGGCGACGCGACCCGGATGCAGGCCATGCTGGCGCGGGTGCCCAGCACGGTACTGCAAGGCGCGCTGCCCTATCTGGCACAGCTGGCCGAAACCGCGCTGGCACAAGGGCGGCCGGCCGAGGCGCTGGTCTACTACGACCAGATCATCGCCGCAGCGCCGGCACATTTGGACGCGCACGCCGGGCGCGTACGCGCGCTGCTGGCTCTGGCGCGGTTCGCGCAGGCACGGGCCGGCGCCGAACGGCTGGTGGCACTGGCGCCGCGGCACGCGCTTGCCTACCGGCTGCAGGCCGACGCCCACGCCGGGCTCGACGAGCCGCAACATGCGCTGGCGGCCTATCGGCAGGCTTTGCGCCTGGAACCGGACGACGCCGAGACCGCCCAGCGCCTGCAGGCGCTGCAGGCAGCGCAACAGCAGGCGGCGGTGCTGCGCCAGGTGCTCGATCCCGCGACGCCGCAGGAGGCACCACCGCAGGCGTCGCCACCCGGCGTGGTGTTCGACCCGGCACTGCTGGGCGATCCGGCCATCCCCGCGTCGTTCGACACCTTCCGGGTCGATGGGCTGCGGCAGCATCTGCGGCGCTACAGCGCCCAGCGCGCGCCCGGCAACGCCCTCGCCCGGCTGGCGGACCCGGCATGGCTGGCGGCCTGGGACACCGCGCTCGCCGGCACCGCGGGCCGACGTGTGCTGTTCTGCGGCAGCGAACTGGGCGTGTTCGCCCTGCGCGCGCTGCAGCACGGCGCCGCGCAGGTGCGTTGCGAGGAGGCCTTCGCGCTTGAGGCGCGCATCGCCGACGGCATGGCGCAAAAGCATTTCCTGGCGGCATGGCACGCCCAGCACGGCGAGGTGGCCGCGGGCTGGACCGAGGCGCAGCGCCGCACGTCGTTCGAACAGTTTGCCCAGGGCATCGACGTGGTCACGGCGAGTCCGGAAACGCCCGCGGCGCAGGACTGCGACTGCATCGTGTTCCCCAGCATCGATCACACCCTGCTCGGGACCGGCATCGTCGCGGCGGTGCGCCGCCATGCCCGCGCCGGTGCCCGCGTGCTGCCGGCGCGCGCCACCGTGTTCGCAATGGGCATCGCCTGGCGCTACCCGGACGCGGCCTGTGCGCTGGAGGCCATCAACGCCCTGCGCTGGAGCCCCTACCCGCAGCCACTCGATCTGCCGCCAGGGCTCTGGCAGTCGCTGACCGAGCCCACCCGGGTCGGCCAGATCGATCTTGCCGATTTTCGCGAGGCGGATTGGGACATCGCGCTGCCGGCCACCACCGCCGGCACGGTGGATGCCATCGTGTTCTGGTTCGAGCTGGACCTGGGCGAGGTGTGCATCAGCAACGCCCCGGACAGCCCCCTCTGCGCCATCCGCCCGGCGGTGCAGTACACCGACCCGATCGCGCTGCAACCGGGCGAGGCATTGCAGACCACGCTGCGGATCACCTCGACCCGGCTGCACTTCGAAACCCGGCCGGCACCGTCGCTGCCGCGCACGCGGCAGTTGCCCGGCTGGTATGTGCCGATGCTGGGCGACGCGCGGCGCAACCAGGGCTATCGCGAGGCCCTGACACGGGCACTTGCCACCCGGCCGGACGCACTGGTGCTCGACATCGGCGCCGGTTGCGGCCTGCTGTCGCTGCTGGCCGCCTCGGCCGGTGCCGGGCGTGTGATCGGTTGCGAGGCCCAGCGTGCGCTCGCCGAGGCCGGCCGCGCAGTCATCGGGCGCAGCGGCCTCGCGGACCGGGTCACGCTGCTGCACCGGGACTGCCGCAAGCTGCAGCTGCCGGACGATCTGCCGCGCCGCGCCGATCTGGCGCTGTTCGAGCTGTTCGACTGCAGCCTGATCGGCGAAGGCGTCCTGCATTTCCTGGCCCATGCGCGCGAACACCTGCTGGCGGCGGATGCCTGCTATCTGCCCGCCGCCGCCCGCATCCGCGCCCAGGTGATCGAATACCGGATCGAGCGCATCTGGGAGATCGACGCCACCCTGCTCAACCCCTACCGCGCCGCGCCCGGGTCGAGCAACGTCGATGCCGCCCGGCTTGGCCATCGCGCGCTGAGCGCACCGTTCGACGTATTCGCCTTCGACTTCGCCAGCGCCGGCCCCGCGCCGCAGCAGCAACCGATCAGCGTGCCGGCGCTGGCACCGGGCATGGCCGGCGCAGTGCTGTTCTGGTTCGACCTGAACCTTGACGGCGAACATTGGCTATCCAACGCGCCGGACAGCGGCGATGCGCTGCACTGGAAGCAGGGGCTGCAACTGCTGCCCGAAGTGCGCGTCGCGCCCGGCATGCCGCTGCCGCTGCTGGCGCGACACGACGGCAGCAACCTCGCCTTCGCCTGGCAGGACGACGCGCTGCCGCAGGAAGGCCGCGCCACGACCCCCCGCTACGACCCCCGCTGGCTCGCCGCCGCCGCTGAGCTGGAACAGCACACCCGCAACCTGCTGCAACACTGCGCCGCCAACCCCGACGAATACGCCAAGGTGGCGCAGATCGCCCAACGCATGGCCATCGACCCGGCAGCCCACGGCCTGGACCCGGTGATCGCGCAGCGCTTTGCGGGGATGTTTTTGGAGGGGTGAGGGGTGAGGGTGTCCGGGCGAACTTTGGTACGGCTTGCCCCATGCGGGGCCTATGCAAGACGAAGCGACGTGCAACTGATCACTGCCTCCTCATCAGCAGATGAGGCCGACGTTTGCATGCTGTTTTATAAACGGTACTTCTTATTTCGACAATTACTCCCCCTCAAACCGCCTCAAATACTGGCAAATGATTACGATGAAATTGTTCGATACCGTACTGACGCAGCGTCTCTAGCCAGCGCTCTGCTACAGTGCGGCCAACCTTTAACTCCAGAGCAGCTTCGCGCAGTAGTAAGAACTCGGTGCGCAGCGTGGTAGGCATGATGCCAGGGTCGTCGGTATTCACCAGAACGCGTACCGGGCCACGACGCATGCCGTAAAGGTTGGCCGCAGCACCTGGTGCTAGTACCGATTCGTCCGGCGGGTGCCAACGGAAAATCGGATGCTCAGCGTATGTTTTCAGCCGTGCAATATACACATTTGAAGTTGGATTGGCCTCAATGGTTAGCCCCAGCTTGTCGTACTCGGTCAGCAGCCAGTCTTGCAGAGCGTGCATGAAATCCAGCTCCGCTAGGGTGTCCACATCCTCCAGCAGATAGTTATCCCCCTTGCAGCCAACCCTAGTGTGAAACCTGCTGTGAGCGTATGCCTTATCTCCTACGCGCACGATCACCAGTGGTGGCTCTTGTACGCTTTGAAACCATCTATGCCGCGCCCGATACAGCTGGCTGGCCAGCGTACTGTTCTCGGCCAACTCAGGATGGTTGGGTAAGGCATGCCGCTCTTTTGAATCGACGAGCCAGCCATCTCCGATCTTACACAAATGGTAATAACAGTTGCGCCGCAACAACCATGCCTGATGCAGATCATCAGCTGTCGCATGGCACAAAGGCGAGGCCTCAAAAGCGGCTGCCGAAGCAGTGATCTTGCCCGTGGCCGCGTTCGTCATGAAATCCGGCACTTGCCACCACGGCGATAAGCTCCAGAAACGCGCAATGCGTCGTTCCAGAATCGGCAACACCTGCTGTGCCAATGGAAGCACGCCGCTCAGCACACTGGCGTGATGCCACAGCCACACTAGATTATCCAGATGCTCGTCCAGCGGCAGCAGCATCTCGCCTTGTCGAGCGGCCCAATTTTTCGGTGCAACGCCCAGTGCCAGCGCATGTCCCAGCCGGTCACCCTCGCGCATCTCGCAAAAGCGCACCGTCTCGTCGATATGGCGCATGCCCGATGCGGGGTGAGCGTAATCTTCACCCGCATGAATGCTTAGATGAAACCCCGTGCTCGCACGTTCGCCATCTGGCCGTGGCTTGAAGCCGCTGCGCAACCAGCGCAGCAGCGGCGCAAACCACTCGATCTTCAACGCATTTTCGTCACCCGCCACGTCCAGCCCGCGAAACCATCTGGCTGGTTGGAAGCGAAAGTTCGAGTTCAGCTTGCCCCCCAGAAACTCGGCTGCCACCCAGCCCGATTCGCTTTGCAGATTGCTCATCAGCTTTTCGGCCTCTTGCCACAGCTCCTTGCTATCCGGTTTGGGGCGCTGGTTTTGTTTGTGTGGTTTCGAGCGCAAGAAATGGCCACAAAATTGCCAGCGTTCCAGAGCCTGCATAGTGGCCAAAGCCTTCATATCCAGTTGGAGATCAGACTCGCCAAAAATATAAGGTGGTTTTGGCAAGTACAAATCGTTGTTCGCAATTAAACCTTGAGCAAGCTCCCTGGCTAATTTAGGTTTGAATGCTAATGGCCCGGACTTGATTTCCGCCACATCGGCCCTACCTGCCCACAATCGGCGTACATTGCCTTGATAGTCTCTACTACGACCAAGCGATGCTTGAAAATAGCGCTCGGCAAAGCGCGTCAGCCCTTGTCCGTCCATGATCAGACTACGACGTAGCAGGTTGACGGTTTGCCAGAAACACAAAATGGTCGCGCGCTGATACGGATCTGTTTCATGCTCACGGTAGCGTCGACAAAGGTAGACATACAGCCACAACCAGCGATTGGCTGCCCCGCAGCTCATCGCCTGCGCAAACTCGCCCAGCAGCCAGTTGGCACTGCCAACGTTGTCTACACGCATGCAGGCTGCCAGCAAGCGGCTGTCTGGTTTGCGGATAGGCGTTTGCATGGCAAGGGAGAGCCGTTCCAAGCGCTGCGGCCAACCTGTTGTGCATGAAGGGTTGGCCTTTCCATCGCCTTTGGGTTGTGCTTCGTGGTCATTTTGTGCGAGGCAAGTCTGTGCTCCTGGCTCTAGCAACAACACCAGCAATTGCCGGGCACGCTGCAACAATGGCTGCAAGTTGTCGTGCTGTTCACGCTGCCACGGATTCAGCTTTTCATTCAGCTTCAGCGACTTATCAGCCAGCAGATAGTCATCCAGAATCGCGCTATCGGCGGTGACGCCCCAGAAATGGACATGCCCTTCAGCAAACGGTAGCGCAGGGTTGCCCGGAGGGGCAAAAAAGGTGGTCTGGGCGGACACCACACGGCGGATGTCGTGCGGGTCAGGACACGGAATTTCTTGCATCCAGCCTGCAAGATGCCAGCCTACTAGCAAGGTCGGGTCCAGCCCAGCCGCCAGCCGCACATAAGCCTGCACTTCGCCCTCACGGTAGCAAAGCAAGTCGCCATTACGCTGCAATAGTTGCTGTTGCAGCCCATCCAGCCAGGGCAGTTCTGGTGTCAGCAGCAAGTCGCCATCCAGCATGTGTCCCATCAACTGCCGCACATCGGTCAGGCGATGTTCACGCGGATAGCGTGCTTCTACACCTTCAACTAGCAAGTGGTAGAGGTCACCCCCCAGCCGCCGCCAACGGTCGCTGGCAAGATCGTCGGCTGGCTGCAGCAAGTGCTGCCACAGCCGTGCGGCCAACCTTTCATCGCTGTAAAAACATTCAGAGGCGTGTTCAGTCAGGGTGCGCTGGAGCATCAGAAAACCCCGTGAGTCCAGGAAATTTCTCCTCAAGTTCAAGTGCTTTATTCAATGCCACCTTTGCTGCAGAATTTCGTTTATATTCTTTAGACATTTCCTCCCAAATTTCTTTGCATTTACTCTCAGGCATCGCACGAATTGCTTTTTTCACTTTCTCAATATCGCCTTCTTTCCCGCCAAAATTAATATTCAACTTGTCAGACAGCCATTTATTCGCTGATTTTTTTTTGCCTTTCTTTGATTGTGCGCCTGACATTGAATCAGGTCTTTTTCGCGACAAATAAGTATTGCATACATCATCAACCAGATTCCGCAATGGGTGGTAAGCCAATGCATTAGCGATAGTCCTGGTTTTGCGACCAAACAATGCTCGGTGATCTTCGACGTCTGTTCGACCGGCAACGCGCTGCTTATACGGTGCAAGGTGGCCAATGTTCATCTTGAAGTGATCATTCTGCTTAAAATTTCTTGAGCTACGCAATCCAACATCGGTTACCAGTTCTGGCAAGCCAAACAAACGCCCTTTCTCGAAGCTGCCAAATGCAGACCAAGTTGCATAAAACACCAAGCCCGCCTTATTCAAGGCAATCGTCAAGTAATTCAATCCATTCTGATGGGTTTTGTTATCGGAAATCATGGCATAAACCTTCTCGAAAACCTTGTAGACCAACCAGGGCGATATATCCAATTGGTCAATTTCGTATCCCTCTCGCCATTGCTTGATCTCGAGCTGCAGCGCTATCAATGCTGAATCGAGTGGAGTTTCCTTATCTTCATCAACATTTTCGTCTGGACCCCCACTCTCCTCATCGGCCGGATCGTTTTGGGCCGAAACCACGATATCCTGCGCTAGGTCTTTGGCAGAGAAAAATGGTGCAGCGAGAAGAATCCTTTGTAAATCGCTTAACTCTACGTTGCCAAGCAGGCTGGCAATAATCAACTCAAAGATGCGCCCGATATTCAGCACTACCGCACGTTGAGCTGACTGGTAAAAGTAATATTCCGCCAGTAGATTGAGCAACAATCCTGCCTTTCCTGGTAGCTTTTCATCTGAATCAACACCACGCGCTAGCTTGCGAAGCTCGCCCTTCAAGGCTTGGTTGTTGTGTTTACGACTTGAGGCAAGTTGATTATTGAAAGATTGACTGACACTGCAACCAATCTCAGCCTGCGGGTATGGCAGGATTGTTTTTATCTCGAAAAGATCACGAAACCACATCTTTGGTAATCTGTCTCCCAGAGAGTCACTCCAATTGGTCAAATCATGGTATTTTTCGAAATGCTGATAATTCGCATGGCCATGCGCACGCGGTTGGAATAGAGGTGTATCAAACAGGCTGCCGGTACGCTGGCTGGCCAGTGTCCCTCGCCATTGCTGCCAATACTGCCGTGCCAGCAAAACCAGATACGCCACACCACCCGTGGGCTCGAACTTGAAATGTTTTTCCAAGCTGGATATCCACGCTGAGCGATTAGATTCGATCCAGTCTTCTGTTGCATAGGCTGGTAAAGATGCCTTGAGATATTCAGCAAACTTGGCATAAGCCGGGCCATATTCGCGCTTCTCGGCCTTATGCTGTATCTGGTATTCCTTTTCAAATTCCTCAATCGCTTTTTCAGGCACATCTGGCATTTGCCATGCACGCTTGGCCTGCAAGGCTGAGTCCGCTTCTTTGATGCTTTTAGGCAAAGTTGGGATTAGTTTTTGGCACTGATTCAAGAGCTGGGTCAGGGCACGGATCGAAGGGATGGGCAGCGGCAACTGACTATTACCAAGGCCATTCACCGGCCCGGATAAAAAAATCTCCAACCAAGCAATGAAATTGCGCAGCGGCATCACCTCAGCATTTTGTCCATCACGCAAATAGATATTGCTTTGCTGCCAATATTTCCTAACCTCCGGCATCGTCAGGCGGCGCGGAAATGGCAGGATTTTGCGCTGATACTCCGAGGCCAACTCTACTGCGCTTTCATAAGCCTCATTGCGACGATAGCTGGAGTCCTTGATAAGGCGCCCATGAAAATCGCGCCAAGTCACTTCGTCGTAGAGTGCACGGTCACCACAGACGATGGGCAGCACATAGGGTGTAGCCAGATAACGTCGCACGATTTCGAGGTTTTCAAAGGCACGGTTGAGTGCGGTATCGACATCGTCAATCGGCAGGATCAGCAGCTTTTTCTCCAGAAGGCTCAGTACCTCGCGGAAGAAATCCTGCACGCAGTCGGCCAGCTGCTTGTTGCTGTACATGGCACGCACTTTGTCCATGCCGTGATGGTTCTCTTGTGTTTCTACTGATTCCAGTGATTGGGCGAGCTTGTCCAGTGTCTGATTTAGGTATATGGCTTTGTTCGGGGTTGTTCTTTGCGCCTCCTTGACATCTTTATCGTGCAGTATGGCCGCGACAATAATGTGTAGAAATAGCGATTCGCCATCTTCCAGCAGGGTTGGGTCTACCGGGTCGAGGATGTGCACATCTTTCAGGGCATCACGGTCTTTGAGATAGCTTTTCAAGTTCACGAGCACTGCGGTCTTGCCAGTGCCGCGTGCGCCGTCAATCGAAATGGCGTTGTGCTCGCGCAAACCATTCAGCGCTTTGTCTTGGGCAATTTTTGCCTTTTCCAGAGCTTCATTAATCATCTCTTCCAGCGGTTCGTACACTTCGTCACGTGGCAACAAGGTGTTGGCATCCCGCAGTACCGCGCTTTCACTGGCGTTAAGAGGGATGTAGCGCTTGTTCTGGTTCATGGTAGGCACCTAGCTGTCGGCTAGCGGGTTTCCATAGGGTCAAGTTAGCACTGAACTTATCACGACAAATACGGACGGCATTTATCATGCCAAATTGACAGTTCATGGCGAGCTTTGACGTTCTATACGATTTATCTGATGGGAGTGCCGATGAGCAGTGTTTTCAACTTGAATCGCTCGGAGTTTAAAGTCGGAAAAAATCTGCGTGGCTTTCGAACGCTGCCGCCCAAATGGGTGGTGCGGAACGGCTGCTTAGGCCAATCAACAGTCACCAATTGCACCATTCCTGCTCATCTAACTGCATATCACCGCAAATGAACCCATGCACCGAATGGTTGGATCGCAAGCAACCCGATACACCGCCTGAGAAGCTGCAAGCTCTGCATCGCGGGGGTTAGTACCCCACCCACGACTCCCTCATCACCATAGCCGGCCAAACCTCATCCGCAAGTGTCGGCACCACTCGGCGCAGCGTCGGGGTGGGCAGTGGGGTGGGGGGGCGTTCGGTGCAGATGGCCAGCAGGTGGTCCGGGGTGGGGCGGAACTGCCAGAACTGCCAGCGTTGTGCGTCGTCGCCCAGCGCGGGGTCGATGGTCAGCTGCACGGCGTGTTCATGTGGATAGTCGAAGCCGAAGCGGTCGAGCGGGATCGACAGGCCCATGCCGCGTGCCTTGATGTACGCCTCCTTGAAGGTCCAGTACTCGAAGAACCGCGCCTGGCGTTGCGCCGGTGGCACGGCCGCGAGCGCGGCGGCCTCGGCCGGGGAGAAGAAGCGCTCGCCCAGGCCAGGCGAGACCTGGCGGGCGTGCAGGTGCTCCACATCCACGCCCAACGCGCCGTGGCGCGCCACGCCCAGCACGATCAGGCCCTGCGTGTGCGATAGGTTGAAGTGCAGCCCCGCCGCTTCGCCGTGGCAGGGGTCGATCTGCGGCCGGCCGTAGGCGTTGGCGGTGAACACCCAGTCGGTGGGTGCCACCGGGGCGTAGCGCGAGAGCACGGTGCGCACCAGCGCGCGCGTGGCCAGATAGCGCTTGCGGTCGTCTGCAAAGTGAAAACGCGCCGCCTGTTGGCGCTCGGCCTCGCTCAGCAGGCCGCGCAGTTCGTCCAGCAACCGCGGATCGGTCAGCTCTTGATAGAAGGTGAGCCACAGGTCGATGCCGGGCGCGCTGGTTGGATGGGGCATGGCAAGGGACACGATGGGTTTGATCCGGGGCGGGGCCGGGCGCCAGTCTAGCTGGCGGCGCTGCCTTGCCGCAAAGGTGGCGGCCGTGGTTGCCGTTGCGCAAACCGGCTGGAGCGGCTAACACGATTCTGTTGGCATAGGCCGCCTGGCGGCCTCCTGAAACCAGAGACCGAAGCGACCATGAGCAGCCAGAACAAGCGCGGCAAGAAAACTGGCACTGCCCCTGCCAAGCCCAGCAATACCTTATTCAACTATTTCCCCGTGCAGGAGACGGTCAACGAGAAGCGCACCGCCGACACGGCCTTCCAGCAACAAGACGCGGGCCAGCAGACCAAGAAGGTCAAGCTCGAAGCACCGCAGCAGGCGCAACCCAAGCCGCCATCCACCACCAGCGGCTTTGTCCAGTTGCCGACGCCGTCCATCTTCTCGCCGACGCTGCTGCCGCCAGTGCAATCCGGGGTGGGCGGGAGCACGCAGCTGCCTGGCAAACAGTCGTCGAATTTCTTCGAGATCAGCAAGCAAAAGCAGCTTGAAGCCGCGCTTTCGCCCATGCTGCACCTGCAAAAAGGTACGCCGACCGAGTCGCATGATGCGTTCAAATCGCTGTTCAATACCAAGGGTGCGACCAAGGGGCGGTACCAGGGTTATGACCTGAACGACCAGAACAACGCGAGGCTGATCAAGGCGATCAAGGACAACAAGAAAGCCTACAAGAACGCGAAGGATACGGATTTCGAGAAAAAGGCGGGCTTCATCAATGAAGCGCGCATGCTCGATCGCACGCTGCGCAAGTACAACCAGATGGACCCGATCGAGCAGGCCAAGCGCCAGTACTACCCGCAGACCACGATCGGCAGCCCGACCGTGCAAGGCAACCGGCGGCCGGACCTGCTGAAGATCAAGACCACCGACCAGGGCACGTTCGCCACGTTCACCGAGGTGAAGACCAAGGAGTTCCAATCCAACCAGCGCCAGGACACGTTGAAGATCCTGCAGGACACCAAGACCATCTCGGCCCAGCCGCAGGGCGTATCCGGCCCTTCGCCGGTGGATCTGACCAAGACGCCGGTCACCAAGTACAAGACCGTATTCGCCGGCAGCTTCAGCAAGAAAAACCCGGACCATCCCACCGACCCGGGCGTCTCGTTGCTGACCCCCAGGCTCGGCGGCAAGGCCACGCTTTCCGGTACCGGGATCGCGGTCTACTCCAAGCGGCCGCTGGACAAGTAGGCGTCCGCTGGCGGTGGGCCGCGCAGGCGGTCAGTCTGCCTCGCTGTTCTGGTACTGATCGGTTTTGCCGTCCGTCCTGGGGGAAAGCAGGGTGACGGTCGGGGTGAAGGCGGCGTAGACCTTGAATCGCTTGTTGCACGCCGGGCAGTAGTACGCTTCGTTCTCGTTGTGCCCGGCCTGCTGGGTGTCCATGGCGCGCATCCTGGCACCGCAGTGGTTGCAGGTTTGATCAGACATGGCGCTTTCCTTGTCGGATGAAGGGGCAGGCCCACCCGGACCGGGTGGCCTGCTGGAAGGAACGTGGCCAAATGCCGGATGTGAAGCGGATCGGTCTGGCGCCGGTGGGGATGCGGCTCTCCTACGGGCGTGGCCCAGCCGAAGAATCGGCAGCGGCCGGCGTCAATCCCACCACAGCTGTACTGCGCGATGCGTGCGCAGCCACCGCCCGAGCACCTGCTGGCCGAACTGCCTGTGCCCGGGGTCGAGGTCCTGCAGCAGCGCGGCGAGGTCTGCCGGCACGGCCTGGCCAGCGACAGTGAACTGCGCCGCGTGTTCGTCGAGCAGGCCGAAGTGCTGCCCGATCACATCGGGGCAGAGCTTGTCGATTTCCTTGACCAGCTTGCCCACATCGTCCGGCAGGTCGATGAACTGCACCGTGACCCGGTCCGTCGCCACATCCTGCACCTGGATGCCATGGCGTTTATCCCAGGCGCTCAGCTGGCGCACGATCGCATCGGTATCCAGCCCGTGGTTGCGGCCATTGGTGTAGCAGCGGTACAGCGCCAGGTACTTGGCCTTGGGGCCGTCGCCCAGGGCCGATTGGGGTATCCGGCAGCGTTCGGCGGCGGGGTGCTGCTGCGCCAGCCAGTCCGCGACGTCGTGATGCCCCTTCTGCCGCGCATACCAGGCCGCGGTCATGCAGCCGTCTTCGCCATCGGCGGCACGGGTCACGTCCGCGCCGTATTGCACCAGCAGCTGCACCATGGGCAGCAGCCCCATATCCGCCGCGTGCATCAGCGGCGACAGACCGGCCGCCTGCGGCTCGCAGCCTTCGGGGTTGGCGCCGCTTTGCAGCAGCAGTTCCGCAATCTGCGGGTGCCCCTCGAACAGCGCGGCGCCCAGCGGCGAGCAGAACGGCGTTTCGATACGGACCCCCTGTTCGAGCAGCCCGCGCACCGCCGCGATATCGCCCGCCCCGGCGCGTGCCTGCAACTCGAACACCGCCTCGCCTGCCCGGCTTGCGCCATGGGCTTCCAACAACGCCCGTATCCTGGATTGGGCACGCTCGGTGACCGGGTTGCCCGCCATGCTGCGGTATGCCAGCCACGGCGTGTAGCCGTTGGCGTCTTCCACGCTGGGATCGGCGTGCAGTTCCAGCAGCAGCTTCACCACTGCCGGATACCCCGTGCCACCCAGGATCGCCTCGGTCAACGGGGTACGGCCATTGGCGTCCACGGCGTTGACGTCGGCCCCGGCGGCATGCCGCGCCCTGATCCCGTCCAGATCGGTCCAATAGATTCCACTGAGCAAGGCAAGATCGGTCATATCAGGCTCCGGCGCGGGCGGGTTCAAGGGCGTGCTGCGGATTGCGGGCCTAGCGTAGCGGCAGGGCCCGGCCGTGCAAAGAAGAGAATGACATCTGTATGGTGGCCGACGCTACGGGATCGGGGCCGGTGGGGGCCGCATCCCGGGGGGCGTCAAAACCGAGGGCGCGTGCTGCCGCATATGGCCATACCGCAATCAAGGCGCCTGGTCGACCGCATAGGGCCTTCAGGCAGTAGGGCTTTTGTCATCCAGCGTACCGATCTGTCGGGCCGCTCCTGGCGTGGCGCGCAGGCTGCTCAGGTTTACCGCAAACACGCTGGAACTGCGGTGCCGCAGCGACGCACCACGCTATACCGATGCAGCCGTACGCTGTTGGTGGCGAATATACCCCTGGCCCCACAATGGTGGTCAGAGGCCGGATCTGCCCGTATAAATGCTGCCAGCTATAACCACCCTTGCTGTTGACTGGTGAATGCCCTTGGCTACGTATGTGCTGCCTACTTGTCGGCGGATCGGCAATTGTCTTGTCTGCTTAGCCGTAAAGCCGCCAAAGCCCTGCATCAGGCCAGAGAGCTGTAGATGGCCCGAGCACATGGGTGACAGGGCTCGCAAGGCGATATCTACTTGGCCAAACGCCTGCTGCCAATACGGCTACAACCACCAGCCCACCCCGGCCAGCATCGCCCAGGTGCCCAGGTCGATCAGCCGGGTCTGCAGCACCGCCAGCCACGATTCGCCACAGGCACGGCGGACGGCCTGCGGGAACACCGGCTCCCAGCACTGCAGCAGCGACAGCCAGTTGCCGGTGGCAAAGATCAGCACGGCCGGCGAGATCAGCAACAGCAGGATCAGGACCGTGGAAGGGCCAGAGCAAGCCGGAGGCCGTCTGCACGCTGCGCCAGGGCCAGGAAAACCTGCCGATGGTTTTGGGGCGGGCGGGCAATGATTGCGGGCTTTCCTGCATGAAGCGGCGGATGAATTCCCAACGCTGGCGGATTTCGATATCGGCACGTGCCAGCCTGCCGACGAGTAGCATTTCGATCAACCCATTCGGCGTATCCTGCGGATACCACAGCAACTGCGGAATGCCGACGCTGCCTTCGTCCTTGCCGTCGAAGGCGGTGGTGACCTTGTCCCAATCGAGGGTGATGACCCCGCCGGCATAGCGCGGCCGGTGCAGATGGACCTTACGGTTAACGCGGTCGAAGCGGAGCAGCAGGCGACGCTGGACGAGGGATTCGAGGCGCAGGAATTCGTTGGCGAGGTAGAAATAGGCAATTGCAAACCCGATTTCCAAAGGAAGCAAAATCAGATTAAAGAACAATTCGGAAGCGCTAAGGTCACCTCCGTGATTATCCGCCCCAAAAAATATAGCGGGTATTGCCCCATTTACGAAAAAACATCAATACATAGAACATGATGGTTGCCGGAATTGCGAGCCGTGTCAGCAATCCCCGCTTGTCGTCCAATGGGGTGCGCACACCCATGAACCGCTCGTTGTAGCAATGCCACGAGGCATCCATATCCGGCGTTTCGCTGACCCGGTCATTGAGCCATAAATGCGCGACCCCGGCACCATCACGGCCGGTCTGGCGGATCAATTCGGCATCCATGCCGAACTCGGCGACCATTTTCTCCCTGTGCTTTTTTCCTTCCTCGCTGCGGGTCTGGTCCTGGTGCATCAGTTTTTCGGCAAAGTACATCAGCGTACTCGGCAAAGGCTTGATAGAGCTTGGCCAGCTCTTCCGCTTCGTCCTTGAAGCGGTCGTCGTCAGGTTAGAGCAGCGCATTGATCGCCACAGCCAGCTCGCAATCGACGCGCGATCCCATCGACCAGCCGATTACCTGGCGCGAGAACAGGTTGAATACCACCGCCAGGTAGAGGCAGCCTTCGTGTGTGCGGATGTAGGTAATGTCGGTCATCTGTGCCCGCACCGTCCACGACGGGGGCGGTGACAGCGCACGCGGCACTTCGCACCCAATCCCCGCTCTCTCAGTAACGCCAGCGCGGCGCCACCTCTTCCAAAGCGACGCTACGTTCCCGGTTGCTTCCGCCGCAAATCCGGCACCCGGTCTGCACGGCGCAGCCAATCCTGCCATCAGAGGCATCAGCAAGGCGCTGCCACTTGCGCTTGTCAAAGTTAAGGCTGCCGAAGAATCGAACAAATTTCCTGAAAGATCTGGACATTCATTTCAATCAAATTACTTGCCTAGAATGCCCTCGGCCAACAAAGCCAGCATCAAACCAATAAACTTGAAAGGATGGATGAAATGCGTAAGGCAAAGACGATCTGCATGCTGCTTGCCGCCGGGATCGCGATTCAGGCGAACGCAGCTGTCTTCTATAAGCACAAGGACTACAAGGAGGCCATTTTAGTGGCGAATGGGCCTGTTGCCCGTGTGGACGACAACATCAATGACCAAATTTCTTCGGTCGCCTCCAATCAATGTATTACGCTTTACGAGCATGAGTACTTTGGCGGCATGACGATGAGCTTTATGGGAAGCAAGGCCGACCTTCAGATGTACCCTCTGCAAGATCGGACCACCAGTATCGACGTGTACGATTCAACGATGTGTCAAAAAGCAGTTTTATATGAACACGAAAACTTCAATGCTGAAGGCGGGCGATCATATTCACCGCCATTGAATGTGGCTGTGTCAAACATCGGCGGGTTCATGAATGATCGCACCACATCCATTCAGGTTCCAGATCGCATCTGCCTGGAGGTATGGATCGATGCCCCTCCCAAAGACCCTGCGCTTTACAACGCATGGCGTGCCGCTCCCACGAGGACCTTTTATCCAGGCTCGTACAGCAATATCAGCAATTTAGGCCTGAATGACAAAATCACTGCGGTGAATCAATACAGCTGCAATGCTACCGGTGGGCCTATTGTTGGACCCAACCCGTTCTAGTATCGCATTAGGGCGAGCCTCGAACCGCTCGTGCGGCCGCCCATTCCCACAAGGAGTGGGCTTGGCCGGTCGGTATATCTGACGAAGGATGCGTCTACTACTTATCAGGCCCTACGGGAACCAGCTTCGTAGGTTTCATTCCACCTTCATCCGCATTTACCAGTTCGGGCAAGGCCTAGGGGGTCGGCCCCCTCAGGGGTAGAAGTTCGTACTCCTAAACGTACCCCTTGAAACGACGGCTTGTCATGACGCGTTGTGCGATGACTTGAAAAGTAAAAAGCCCCGGAATCGCTATGGATGTCCGGGGCTTTTAGCATCTCACGATACTTCGTGAAACGCTCTATCGGTGGTATGACGGGAACTTGAAATCGCGCTGTATCCCGCTATTCTGTTGGGTTTTACGGATTTGATAAACATAATGTACCAACAATCCGTATGCCGTGATGTGTAGGTACCAACAACGAGGAGCAAGCAGCAGCGCGAAGCGGTGCTCCCTTGCCTGCCTCCAAAGTGATCCGCGAGCCATCCTAGCCGCTGGGTCGAAGGTGTGGGCTTGGAAGAGGTCTGCGCCCCCGCTGCTCTGGCCGCGAGCACATCCGCGAGCCTGGAAAGGGAGAAGCGCATGTTCCAGCCTTTCGCTATTCACGTAGGGCCAAGGAAGCGCTGTAGGTGATCCAACAACTCACCGGGCAATCCGATCTGGTGTTTGCCGGTGATCATGATCCTAAAGAGCCAATATGCGAAAACACGGTGGATGCAGTATTGCGTCGATTGGGATACGACACAAAGACCGAGATATGGGGATATGGATTTCGTACTATGGCATGCAGTGCTTTTAATGAATCCGGGTATTGGAGCAAAGACGCCATTGAACAGCAAATGAGTCACTAGGAGCGAATGGTGTTCGGGCGACATATATTCATAAAGCGGAATGGATTGCTGAACGTAGAAAGATGATGCAATGGTGAGCGGATTATTTAAGCTATTTACAGAAATCCTGGTATGTCGATCCAGCTGGTTTTAAGTAATAGCTAACAGATAGCGTACCCCTGTATTTTGGGGGTGACTTTAATACCACTTTCTCTTGTGCTCTTGTGTGACCCCTCCGCCCCCACATTTTTGAGTGGTCCCGCTGGTCCCAGTGGCATAAATGCTGGGTTTGCGAGCTGGTCCCGATAGGGCCAAAGTGGTCGGCATGGTCCCAACTTGGTTCCATATTTAATCTTCCGTTAGCGCAGGCAGAGCCAAGGTTCTGTGTGAAGCGTATGCACTTCTGCATGCCGCTACGAGATGGGGCCGGCGGTAAAACGACGGTCGTTTGAGTTTACTTCGGTGGCCGGCTGTGCATAGGAAGTTTTAATACCAGTTTTATTGCATTAGAGAAGTAGACTGGGCTTGTAGTTGATTCCGTAGTGTGGATGATGTTTGGCGTGAAGGGGCGCCGTAGCGGCGGAGCTGAGAAGGGAACCCGCAAGCGCAGCTCGTGGGCAAGTCCCGCTCAACGGAATTGTTAGATTCAATTCGACTAGAACGGGATGTCATCATAAAAACTCGGCGTTGGCTCGGCGTAACGTTTTACGGCATCTAGACGTGCGTGAAGATTGGCGAGTGCAATCCGCTGCTTTTCTAGCGGAGCGCTTCGAAGAAATTGAAGAAATTCTCTAAGTATCAAAGTCTCAAAACCTTGCTTTTTGTAGTAGTACTGTCCAGATATAAGTATTCTGAGCATAGGTGCGCAATCTGGAATCTCGTCTTCCAACATGCAGTTTCGGTACGCCGCCTCTAGTTGGCTCCTGATTCGGTCTAAGTCGTTTATATATTTTGTGCCTACCTCGATCTTCGTTACATGTTGGATGACTGCATTTGCGAAGCATCTGTATGCGTTTTGCTCATTTTCTTCAAATTCAATATCTGCCGAGCGTCGAAGAGTCAGTTCGTTCTTTGCCTCCAGAAAAGAAGAGATTCTTTCTGCTGGGTCTCGGCGACACATGCGCTCCAGCAAAGCTGCATGCTTGAATTGCTCAATGCCAATTTCTGTAATAAGTTTCTCAAAGAGTTTGGCTACAAAATAAACTTCAGTAGTGTGATCGTAAATGCCTTCCGAAAATTCAAGTGGCGGTTCGCACCACCAATTCAAACTAATGCTCTTGTCAAAATCGACCGTAGCCTCAATCTGCTTTCCAAACCCTAGATCGATTATCTTTAGTATTCCATCGTCACGCACCATGACATTTTGCGGGCGAATGTCTCGATGAAGAATTTGTGAGGACTCTAGGTAAGCAAAACCATCAATTGCCTGAATAAATACTTCGTTGACTGTTTCTGGCTTGAAACCAAGGTGTTCTTCAAGATCTAACCCTTGCACATACTCCATAAGGATATAGCCAGTTAGCTTTTCCGGGTAGACGTAATAATTAAAAACGCGGATGACGTTTTGATGATGCACTTCGTGCAACAGTTTTATTTCCCTCAAAAAATTCTTGAAGAGTTTTTGGCGGAGGGATTCGATGATTGGTGAGTATTTCTTGCAAACGAAATTGCTCTCAATCACGTCATCACGAACTAGAACAGTCTCCCCGCACGCGCCGCTACCTAGGCGTTTGACTAGAACGTAATCTCGGCGTCGCAAAAACGGGATAACAGATCCTGGTGTAAGTGTAGTTGTCATGGCGCTTCGAAAATCTAACGTTGGAGGTAATGTGCAGCCGGAGCTGCGAAGCAGCGGAGGGAGCTCAAAGCACAGCTTTGGGCTGTCACGTTGATCGAAAGGTTAGATTTATTATCCCTCATTTAGGCGAACTCTCTCGATAATAAAATCAGCGACTTGCTCGGTTGAAAATCTATTGAGATCAATATAACCGTCGTGAGAGAAAACCCCAGGAATTTCCGCTGTGTCCGAGCGAACGAACATAACTGCATGATCACTTTTGTTATTTATAATTCCTCTAATTGCACGCCATTCGATACCACACCACATTTTCTTTTCATAATCACCAGAAAGAAATATAACTATCAAGTCTGAGTTTCTCAGATAAACAGCCTGAAGGAGATTATCCAAATTTGGTCTGGCCAGTTGTGCAGTGAAATCGTCATCATAAAAAATCGTGCCCGAGGGTAATGAGCCTTTGAGTCGATTGACGATTTCTAAAACCTTGTTTCGGACTTCGCCAGGGAAAGAGAAGGCAACCTTGAATCTAAGCTCTTCCAATTTTCCAGTTCGACCTGCCGGGTTTATGAATTTTTGGTCAATTAGGCTTGCATCGTGTAGGCGTTTGAAGAGATCTTCATCCTTGACAGCCCAATGAGTCCTAGTCATCTCCCATTCGCCAATATCAAGTAATCTAAGTAAGGTGGAAATATCCTCAAATGGAATTGGATTGATTTCAGGCTCGAACTCATATTCAATAAGAATTGACCTGCTTCGTTCTTTTATGGAGCGCAGGTAGCCAACCCTGGCCGGGTGCCTGTCTCCCTCGTATGCAAAAAGACATGGAAATGATTTCAATAGATCAATGTGCTCAGCGGTTAGGGACTTAAAAAGAGTCTTTTCCTTATCATTGGTATATTCCAGAAAACGATCACGAGTGTATTCGTACGCTGGGATATCCCAAGCGCCTTCATGTGCGGTAACGAGGAAGTTGAACATGCTTGATAAGGGCCCGGGAAATCCAACATTGGAAGTAACGGGCCTGCTTTAGCCGGCCCCGTTTGACTGGAGTGTTAGGTTCTTGCTAAGCGACGCAGTGCAACCATATACCGATATATTTGCTCGCGCTCATCACTAACACCTTCACGAAAATCATCCATTGATATGCCCGCTGTGGTCTCGCTTAGCGCTAATTTATTTAGGTATTGTCGAATGACTGGGCCAGACAATTGTTTGGTCGATTTGCTGATTCTTATGCTGTTGGATTTGTTGCTGATTACGTATGCGCCACCACTGGCATTTTTACAGTGTGCGCCAGCTGCTTTGCATTTTTCAATAAAACCGCGAATTTTCATTCCCTGGGCTTTTGTATTAAGGGGGGTTGATTTTTTCTTGATCCATTTGGCAATTTCATCCACAACGACATCTATATGCAGTCCATGATCTTTCTTTGGAAATTCATCGGCTGTAACCGATACAACAAAATCATAAATGGTTTCATCAGATACTGTAGAGTCGAGCCTTTTGTTGTTTCTGTATAGGGCCGTAATTAATGAGACGATGGCAGTTCTTTTGTTTCCATTATGAAATGGATGGTTTTTTGTTAAAGAGTGAAATAAAGCGGCTAGCTTATGTTCAAGAGTGGTATATTTGAAATGACTGCCAACGCCTGTATTTGGGCGTTCACAGGCGGATTCAAGCATTGGCTGTGATTTAATACCCACAGGGGAGATCGGGTCGTTCTCCTGTTCAAAAATTTTTGCCAATTCGATGTGAATATCTTCTACAGCTTTTGAATTTGGTAACCAAACCACGAATATCCCCCCCAAGAACCTAGCAGTTAATAGACTGACAGCTTTGTCAGCACATTTTCAATAAATAAGGACCCGGATAAACGTCTGTATGACCTTGATCTTGTGCGATTTTTCTACAGCGGTGTCCGTATATTCACGCTAATCGTACTAACGCGGCGACTTTGTCGTAGCTCTCGCAACAGAGTGTTTTCTTAAGTTAAAAGTACGTTGGCATGAAGGTGTTTATAGCAGCGTTTTGAGCCGTTTTGCACCTGATTGATAGTGCGCTTCACGCCCGTTTGATCTCTCCAAACCGCTTGTAACGCGCTCATCTGCTGGCCCCCAGCCCTAACCACCCCGCCTCACCCCCGCCCCCGGAAATCCATCCACAGGCGCGTCACACCGGACTGTTGGACATGGCTCCCGTCTCATTCGGAGCACACACCAACATAGAACATTCCTTCCCACGACCTGGGCTTGCCTACCGCTCTGGTGGCACAAGTCGGGGCGGCTGCTGCGCTGGCCGTTGCCGGTGCTGATCGAGCGCCGGGAATTGGGGATCGGGCTGCGCTGTTATGTCCTGGGCGATAACGATCACCGCCGGCGCTGCTGCAGCCGCTG
This sequence comes from Chitiniphilus purpureus, assembly GCF_025642115.1. Taxonomy (GTDB): domain Bacteria; phylum Pseudomonadota; class Gammaproteobacteria; order Burkholderiales; family Chitinibacteraceae; genus Chitiniphilus; species Chitiniphilus purpureus. The sequence goes on from NZ_CP106753.1 coordinate 944,623, forward strand.
TTGGCCGATCCGGCCAATCTGTTCACCCGGGCTGATGCGGTGTGGCTGCGGCTGAATCACCAGCTGCAGAAGGGCGGTTTCGATCCGGATCGGCTCACCCCGGCCCGGGCGGCCATTCTGGGTGGGCTTTTCCAAGCCACGTTCAATACCAGGTGCGGCCGGGGTGGCGGGTGTCTGCTCCCAGGCAGGGGCGGTGTGGGTTTTACTGGCTGGCCGATCCGGGGCGGTGCCAAGCCAGCGGCATCCCGTGCTGGGGAATGGGATCAAGGCTGGCGTGGCCTGGGATGAGGCGTGATCTGGCGGTTGCGATCGGCGGCTGCCAGGGGGCTGCCTTGCGGGCATCGTGGTTTTCCCGATTTTGTACCGGCGGTGGCCTTTCGTTGCCCCGGAACGAAAAAGCCCCCGGATGCCAAGCATCCGGGGGCTTTTTGACCTGCGCGGTTGCCCGCGCTAGGAGATCTGGTGGCTATGACGGGACTCGAACCTGTGACCCCAGCATTATGAGTGCTGTGCTCTAACCGACTGAGCTACATAGCCATAAGAACCCGGGATTGTGTCGCCCATGCGGCATGCTGTCAAGCTTGGCGTATCGATCGGGGTGGGCGGCCTGGGGATTGTTCAAAGCCGGAACGAGTCGTCCGCATGCCGGAAGCCCGGCAGCAGCGTGGTCAGCGGCAGGTTGCGCGACAGGGCCATTGCCTTGAACAGCTCGCCCATCTCGGCAGGGCTGGTGAGCTTGTGCACGGCGGAGGCCGCCACCGGGTATTGCGCTTCGGGCAGGCGGCCCAGCCGTCCGGTGAGGCCGGTGTCGAGCAGGTACTGGGCCTGGGAGGTATAGCCTTCCAGCTGCAGGCCGGCTGCGTCGGCGGCGCTGTAGACTGCCGAGAAATCCACATGGCAGGTCAGGTCGGCCAGACCGGGCAGGAAGAACGGGTCGTCCAGGCTGTGGTGCCGGTAATGCGCCATCAGCGTGCCGCCGCTGCGCTGCGGATGGTAGTACTCGGATGCGGGAAAGCCATAGTCGATGAACAGCGCCGCGCCGCGCTGCAGCATGTGGCCCACGCTGGCGATAAAGCCATGCATCTGCGGCTGGATCTCGGTGAGGTAGTTGCAGGGCAGGTCGAGCGCGCTGGCCAAGTCGAGCAGGGGCCCCGGCACCAGCAGGCGGTCTTCCCAGGTGAAGCCGTCCTTCCACACCACGCCGCGCTCGAACAGGGCGCCGGCGGCATCGCGGTAGATCAGGTTGCATGGAATGGCATCGAGCACTTCGTTGCCCAGCACGAAACCGTGCAATTGGTCCGGCAGCGTGCTCAGCCAGCTGACCCGGTCCGCCAGATGCGGCACCAGCGTATGCAGCGTGGCGCGTTGGCGGTCGGCCAGCTCGGCCGACAGGTCGACGATCAGGTAGCGCTGCGGCAACTGGTCCAGCCGCTCCAGCTCGGCCAGCACTTGGGCCGCCAATTGGCCGGTGCCGGCCCCGAATTCCAGGATGTCGCCGCCGTTGAGCGCGGCCAGCACCGGTGCGATGGTCTCGGCGACGCAGGCGCCGAACAGCGGCGAGAGTTCCGGCGCGGTGATGAAATCGCCGCCCTGGCCGAATTTGGCCCCGCCGCCGGCGTAGTAGCCCAGCCCCGGGCGATAGAGTGCGAGGGCCATGTAGTCGGCAAACGACAGCCAGCCGCGTTCGACGATGTGGTCGCGCAGCTGGGCGGTGAGCGCTTCGGAGACGCTGAGTGCGTCCGGGTCGGGCTGGGGCAGCGTGGGCCGGTGTTGCGAGGGAATCATCGGGGCGGGAGAATCGGCTAAAACCTAATTCTAGGGCCTGCCGTCACGAGTTTCATGATTGCGCTGCGCCGGCAAGGCGCACGGCGTGGACAGTGGCGGGTTTTTGCCAAGGGGTGCAACGCGGTGGCCGGCGTATCCGGGCCGGCCTTCGGGTTCCGGGCGATCGGGGTGCCTGCGGTGGTGAGACCGGTACATCGCCCGGTCATCTGCGCCGCATCCGGCGCTGCCCGCACACCGCTGCGCAACGCATGACGACAGGCGCCGGATCGGTATACAGGGGCGCGATACGGGAATGGGAATGCAGGACAATCAGCTGGGCAAGGTGGCGCTGGTCACGGGCGGCGCCAAGCGGGTCGGTGCGGGCGTGGTGCGCTTTCTGCATGCGCGCGGTTGGCGAGTGTTGATCCACTACCGCGGCAGTGCGGCAGCGGCGGCCGCGCTTGCGGCCGAGCTCAATGCGCTGCGGCCGGCTTCGGCGGCTACGGTGCAGCTTGATCTGCTGCAGACCGCACGGCTGCCCGAGCTGGTCGCGGCGGCGCTGGAGTGTTTCGGCCGGCTTGATGCGGTGATCAACAACGCTTCGTCGTTCTTTGCCACGCCGGTTGGCGCCTTCACTGAGGCGGCGTGGGACGAGCTGGTGGGGTCCAACCTGAAGGCACCGCTGTTTCTGGCGCAGGCGGCCGCGCCAGCGCTGGCGCACACCGGCGGTGCCATCGTCAGCATCGCCGATATCCATGTCGAGCGGCCCAGCCCGGGGTTCGCGCTCTATACCGCAGCCAAGGCCGGGCTGGTGGCGATGACACGCGGGCTGGCGCGCGAGCTGGCGCCGGCGGTGCGGGTGAATGCGGTGGCCCCGGGTGCCAATCTGTGGCCGGAGAACGAGGCGGTGTTCGACGATGCCGAGCGTGCGCGCATCGAGGCGAGCATTCCGCTCGGGCGCGTGGGGGGGCCGCAGGATCTTGCCCAGGCCATCCATTTCCTGCTGGAGGCGCCGTACCTGACCGGCGTGGTGCTGCCGGTGGACGGTGGGCGCAGCGTGGTGCTTTAGCGCCGCCCGCAACAGCCGTCTGGTAGTGTCGCGCTCCCTTGCCATACCCGTGCTGTGGGTGTTTCACGCTTCCTGCAGGACCGCTGCGCCGGGTTTTGATGGCGGTGCCTACGGTAGCCAAGGCCGTGGCATCGCGGCAGGCCGATCCGGGGCGGTGCCTGGGCAGCGCACGATGCTTGGGGTAAAATCCGCGGCAATTCAATCACCTAGCACGGGGCGCGCGTCGCCCCGCGCTTTTTGGCCCGAACCATGAACGCAGCGACCGAAACCACGGTGTTGTCCGACGCCGACAAGAAAGCCCGCTTCAACTTCAACAAGCTCACCAAATGGCTGCGGCATGCGGTGGGCGACGCGATCAACGACTTCAACATGATCGAACCGGGCGACCGGGTGATGGTGTGCCTGTCCGGCGGCAAGGACAGCTACACCATGCTGGACATCCTGCTGGGGCTGCAGCAGTCCGCGCCGATCGATTTCTCCATCGTTGCGGTCAACCTCGACCAGAAGCAACCCGGCTTTCCCGGGCATGTGCTGCCGCAATACCTGTCGTCGCTGGGGGTGGAGTACCGCATCGTCGAGGAAGACACCTACAGCATCGTCAAGCGGGTGGTGCCCGAGGGCAAGACCACCTGCGGGCTGTGCAGCCGGTTGCGGCGCGGCATCCTCTACCGGGTGGCCGACGAGCTGGGCGCGACCAAGATCGCGCTGGGCCATCATCGCGAGGACATCCTGGAAACGCTGTTCCTCAACATGTTCCACGGCGGCAAGCTCAAGGCGATGCCGCCCAAGCTGGTCAGCGACGATGGCCGCCATGTGGTGATCCGGCCGCTGGCCTATTGCCGCGAGAAGGACATCGCGCGCTACGCCGTCGCCAGGGCGTTTCCGATCATCCCGTGCAACCTGTGCGGCTCGCAGCCCAATCTGCAGCGCCAGGTGATCGGCGAGATGATCGCCGACTGGGACAAGCGCTTCCCGGGGCGCATCGAAAGCATGTTCCGCGCGCTGCGCAATGTGGTCCCGTCGCACCTGGCGGATCCGGCGCTGTACGACTTCGTCAATGCGCGGGCCGACGGGGTGGCACGTGCGGATGGCGACAAGGCGTTCGACCGCGAGAATTTTGCCGAGCCCGGGCGGATCAATATCCTTGCCAGCCGTCCGGACGACGACGACGGCTGCGGGGCACCATAGTGCTGTTCCGTTCCAGACGTACCGCCATGGCGGCGGACGAGCTCGTCATCGATATCTCCGAAGAATTCGGCGTGCGCAAACTGCACTTCGGCCAGGACGATACGCAGAGTGCGATGCGCGTCAGCGACCCGGTCGAGCTGGTGCTGGCCTACACCCGGTGCCTGTTCGGCATCCTGCTGTTCATCGATCCGCCGCGCGAGATGCTGCTGATCGGGCTGGGCGGCGGGTCGATCGCCAAGTGGGTGCATGCGCGGCTGCCGTCCACGCGGCTGACCTGCGTGGAGCTGCACGAACAGGTGGTGAACGTGGCGCGCAGCATGTTCGCGCTGCCGCCGGACGATGCGCGCCTGCAGGTACGGGTGGGCGATGGCGCGGCCCACGTGTACGGCCTGCCGGCCGATTCGACCGACCTGATCGTGATGGATGCCTACTCCGCCACCGGCATCGCCGCGCCGCTGGCATCCGCGGATTTCTTCGCCGCCTGCCGCGAGCGGCTGACCGGTAACGGCGTGCTGGCGGTCAACCTGTGGAGCTCGGACAAGCGTTTCGGCATGTATCGCGAGCGCCTCGGGAGCGCCTTCGATGGCCGGGTGCTCTGCCTGCCGGCAAGGCAGCGGGGCAATGTGATGGCGTTTGCCTTCAACCAGCCGCAGAACAATCCGCAATGGGCGCGGCTGGCCGAGCGCGCCCAGGTGCTCGAAGCCGCCTATGGCCTCGAATTTGCCGAGTTTGTGGCCGACCTGGTGCGGATGAATCCCTACAACGATCGCCGGCTGTTCATTTGATGCGCCGCCGTTCGGGGCTTTCAAAATCCCCGCGGTGGTTTGCAAGCCGCATCGGATGTGAAAAAATTAGCGTTAACTAAAGGTTACAGGGTGAACACCCATGCTTGATCGTGACGGCTATCGCCCGAACGTCGGCATCATCCTTCTCAACCAGGCTGACCAGGTGTTCTGGGGCAAGCGCGTGCGTGAGCACTCGTGGCAGTTCCCACAAGGGGGCATCAAGCAAGGTGAGTCGCCGGAACAGGCGATGTACCGAGAGCTGATGGAAGAAGTCGGCCTGGAGCCACAGCATGTGCGCATTGTCGGGCGCACGCGCGATTGGTTGAAATACGATGTGCCGGCCAATTGGGTGCGCCGCGAATGGCGCGGCACCTACAAGGGGCAAAAACAGATCTGGTTCCTGCTCAGGCTGGTCGGACGCGATTCTGACGTCTGCCTGAGACGCTCGTCGCATCCGGAGTTCGATGCGTGGCGCTGGAACGGCTATTGGGCGCCGCTGGACGCGGTGATCGAATTCAAGCGCGGCGTCTATGAAGCCGCGCTGTCCGAACTGTCGCGTTTCCTTGAAACCGCGCCTATTCGCGCGCAAGGCTGATCCGGCGCCGCCCGCGCCCGGCGGTCGCCATCCGGCCGCCGAGGTGTACTGGCGCTCGCTCAGCCTGCTCAATACCTTCCGGCTGCTGTCGGTGGTGGCGCTGCTGCTGAGCGGCAGCTGGTTCATGCCCCAGACCCTGGATGGCGAGGCCAGGTGGCGGGTGTTCCTGTGGCTGTCGTCCAGCTACACCTTGCTGGCGCTGGTGTTCCTGTTCGGCATCCGGCTGCGCCGCCCGGTGTTCGAGATGCAGCTGACGCTGCACGCGGTCACCGATATCGCCTTCATCGTCGCGCTGGTCCACCTGTTCGGCGGGGTCCGGAGCGGCCTTGGCATCCTGCTGCTGTGTTACCTTGCCGCGGCCGGCCTGATCGCCCGCGGCCGGATGACCTTGTTCCATGCCGCGATCGCCAGCATCGCGCTGCTGACCGAGCATACCGTGCGCCGGCTTTCCGGCGACCCGGCCGCCGGCGACTACGCCAACGTGGTGCTGCTGTGCCTGGCGAGCTTTGCAGTAGCGTGGCTTGCGCATCGTCTGGCGCGCTACGCGAGAGAGAGTGAGGCGCTGGCGCAGCAGCGCGGCGTGGATCTGGAGCAGATGGGCCAGCTGAACGCGCGCATCCTGCAGGACGTGTCCGAGGGCGTGCTGGTGGTGAACGTGCTCGGCCAGGTGCGGCAGTACAACGAACAGGCAGGACGCCTGATCGGTGAGCGCCCCGACTGCCCCATCGCGCTGTCGGCCTTCCTGCCCGAGCTGGAGCAGGTGCTCGCGTGCTGGCGGGAGGACCCGTACGGCACCCCTGCGCTGGTCCAGGCCGGCGCCACGCGCAAGACCCTGCGCCCGCGCTTCGCCCCGGCATCGTTCACCGTCACCGGCGACGTGCTGGTCTATCTGGAAGACATGGACCGGCTGCGTCGCGAGGCGCAGCAGCTCAAGCTCGCGGCGTTGGGCCGGCTGACCGCCAACCTGGCCCACGAGATCCGCAATCCGTTGGGTGCCATTTCCCATGCCGCGCAACTGCTGGCCGAGGAGGCGGACGATGATCCGCTCAAGGCGCGACTGACCCGCATCATCGGCGAGAACACCGGGCGGCTGGAGCGGATGGTGGCCGATGTGCTGGAGCTGAACCGGCGCGACCGGCTGGAACGGGCGCTGATCCCGTTGCACGGGTGGCTGGCGAGCTTCCTGGACGACGTGCGCCAAGTGGAGAACATCAGCATCCGAATCGATTGTGTGTGTCCGGCTGAGGCACAGATCCGCTTCGACCCGGGCCACCTGCACCAGGTGCTGTGGAACCTGGTGCGCAACGGCTGGCGCTATTGCACCAAGCAGCCGGGCAGCCTGCGTCTCATGGTCGAGATGGACGATGACGGCCATTGGCGCCTGGACGTGCTGAACGACGGTCCGCCGGTGCCGGTCGATGCGCAAAGCCAGCTGTTCGAGCCGTTTTTCACCACCGAATCGAAAGGCACCGGGCTCGGCCTGTATATTGCACGCGAGATCTGCGCGGCCAATTCGGCGTGGCTGGAATATATACCGGCGCGGCATGGGGCATGCTTCAGGATCGTGTTCGAGGTCGACAATGGCGAGAAAGGCTAGGAACGGGCGGCGGGTGCTGGTGGTCGACGACGAGGTCGACCTCGCCGAGCTCTTGGAACTGACACTGATCAAGATGGGGCTGGACGTGGATACCGCGCATGGCGTGGCCGAGGCCCGCGCCGCGCTGGCGCGCACCCGCTACGATCTGGTGCTGACCGACATGCGCATGCCCGACGGCGAGGGGCTGGAGATCGTCGAATACATCGAGCGCGAGCGGCTCGATATCCCGGTGGCGGTGATCACCGCCTACGGCAGCATGCAGAATGCGGTGGCCGCACTCAAGGCCGGCGCGTTCGACTACCTGGCCAAACCGCTTGCGCTCGACCAGCTGCGCACGCTGGTCAAGTCGGCGCTCAACCTGGAGGAGGCGCCTGCCGAGGCGGGCCCGCTGCCGGATCGGCCGCTGCTGGGCGATTCCCCGGCCATCCGCCAAGTGCTGGAGCTGGTGGAAAAGCTCGCGCGCAGCCAGGCGCCGGTGTACATCACCGGCGAATCGGGCAGCGGCAAGGAGCGGGCGGCACGGCTGATCCACGCGCGTGGCAGCCGCGCCGACAAGCCCTTCGTGGCCGTCAACTGCGGTGCGATCCCGGAGAACCTGATGGAAAGCGAGTTCTTCGGCTATCGCAAGGGCGCCTTCACCGGCGCCGACCAGGATCGCGAGGGCTTCTTCCAGGCGGCGGCCGGCGGCACATTGTTCCTGGACGAGGTGGCCGATCTGCCGCTGGTGATGCAGGTGAAGCTGCTGCGGGCGATCCAGGAGCGCAAGGTGCGCAAGGTCGGCAGCACGGTGGAAGAGCCGGTCGACGTCAGGCTGATCTCGGCCACCCATCAGAATCTGGCGCGCTGTGTCGAGGACGGCCGCTTCCGGCAGGATCTGTACTATCGCCTGAACGTGATCGAGCTGAAGATGCCGCCGCTGCGCGAGATGGGCGAGGACGTGGTGCTGATCGCCCGCCAGTTGCTCGGCCGGTTGGCGGTGCAGAACGGCCAGACCGTGCCGGCGCTTGCAGACGACGCGCTGGCGGCGCTGCGCAGCTACGCGTTTCCCGGCAATGTACGTGAGCTGGAGAACACGCTGGAGCGTGCGCTGGCGCTGTCGGACGGATCAGCGATCACCGCCTTCGACCTGCAGCTTTCGCCGCAGCGGCTGGACGATGAAACGGGTGGGGGTGCGGATTGTCCGTTGCAGGACCATCTGGACCGGGTCGAGCGGGCCGCCATCCTCGATGCGCTGGAAAAGACCGGTGGCAACCGCACCCAGGCGGCCAAGCTGCTGGGGGTGACCTTCCGTTCGCTGCGCTATCGGATGGACCGGCTTGGACTGGCGGGCAAGGATTGAGCCGTGGCCGTCCGGCCACTGCAGGGCGCGCTGAGCGAGGACGTGATGCAATTGACGATCGACGCGGACGGCGTGTGCCAGGGCGCGCGCCAGGTGCCGAGCCCCAACCACGATGCCCGTCCGGCGGGGGAGGCGGTGTCGCTGGTGGTGATCCACAACATCAGCCTGCCGCCCGGCCAGTTCGGCGGGGACGACATCGAGCGCCTGTTCACCAACCGGATCGATCCGCAGGCGCATCCGGGCTATGACGAGCTGGCGCGGTTGCGGGTCTCTGCCCACTTTGTGATCCGGCGCGACGGTGCGCTGGTGCAGTTCGTGCCGGCCGGGGCGCGTGCGTGGCATGCGGGGGTCTCGAACTGGTGCGGCCGCGAGCGCTGCAATGATTTCTCGGTCGGCATCGAGCTTGAGGGGAGCGACCACGTGCCGTTCGCCGGACCGCAGTACGCCACCTTGCTGCCGCTGCTGGCCGCGCTGGCCGCGCGCTATCCGCTGCAGGCGATCGCGGGGCACAGCGAGATCGCGCCGGGGCGCAAGACCGATCCTGGCCCCTGGTTCGATTGGGCGCGCGTCCATGCTGCATTGCCGCAACTGCGGACCACGTTTTCGGCGCTTCCGGGGACCCCGACGCTATAATCCGGCCACCCTGTTCGACCCGAGCCAAATGAATCCATCCAACCCCGGCGCCGCGCCTTCCGGCAAGGCTGCGATCACGCTGGCCGCATTGGGCGTCGTCTACGGCGACATCGGCACCAGCCCGCTCTACACGCTCAAGGAATGCCTGAACGGCCACGTGCCGCTGCCCATCGTGGCCGAGAACGTGCTCGGCATCCTGTCCATGGTGTTCTGGGGGCTGATGCTGGTGGTGTCGGCCAAGTATGTGGTGCTGATCCTGCGCGCCGACAACCGTGGCGAAGGCGGCGTGCTGGCGCTGATGGCGCTGGCGTTGCGCGAAGCCGGCGCCGGCACCCGGCGCGCCTTGCTGTACACAGTGCTGGGCATCTTCGGCGCGGCGCTGTTCTACGGCGACAGCATCATCACGCCGGCGATCTCGGTGCTCTCGGCGCTGGAGGGCATCGGCGTGGTGTCCCACCGCTTTGACCCTTATATCGTGCCGCTGACCATCGGCATCCTGATCGCGCTGTTCCTGCTGCAGATGCGCGGCACTGCCAGCGTCGGCCGGCTGTTCGGGCCGATCATGGTGCTGTGGTTCGTGACGCTGGGTGCGCTTGGCCTGTGGCAGATCATCAAGATGCCGGAGGTGCTGGCGGCCATCAATCCGCTCTACGCCTGGCGCTTCGTCACCCACCATGCCTGGCAGGCCTTCGTGCTGCTCGGCGCGGTGGTGCTGGCGTTGACCGGTGCCGAGGCGCTGTATGCCGACATGGGCCACTTCGGGCGCCCGGCGATCCGGCGCGCCTGGTTCGGCCTGGTGCTGCCGGCACTGGTGCTCAATTATTTCGGCCAGGGCGCGCTGCTGCTCTCCAATCCGGCGGCGATCAAGAACCCGTTCTTCCTGCTGGCGCCGTCCTGGGGCGTGCTGCCGCTGGTGGTGTTGGCGACCCTGGCGACGGTGATCGCGTCGCAGGCAGTGATCTCGGGCGCGTATTCGGTGACCAGCCAGGCGATCCAGCTGGGATTCGCCCCGCGCATGGACATCGAGCACACCTCCGATACCGAGATCGGCCAGATCTACATGCCCGGCATCAACTGGTTCCTGCTGGTCTCGGTGATCGTGCTGGTGCTGCTGTTCCGCACTTCGGGCAATCTTGCCTCCGCGTACGGCTTCGCCGTCACCTGCACCATGGTGATGACCACCCTGCTGGCCTTCGTGGTGCTGGGCCGGCGTTTCAGCGGCCCGTGGCGCATCGGCATCTTCGCGCTGCTGGGGGTGATGCTGGTGATCGATCTGCTGCTGTTCTCGTCCAATGCGCTCAAGATCCACGAGGGCGGCTGGTTCCCGCTGCTGGTGGGGATGATCGCCTTCACGCTGATGATGACCTGGAAGCGCGGCCGGGTGATGCTCAACGAGCGCCTGCACCAGGGCGAGCTGCCGCTGGAGGGCTTCGTCGAGATGCTGGAGGCGAGCCCGCCGCAGCGGGTGGAGGGCACGGCCATCTTCATGACCGGCAGCGCCGAGCGGGTGCCGCATGCGCTCCTGCACAACCTCAAGCACAACAAGGTGCTGCACGAGCAGGTGGTGCTGATGACGATCCAGAGCGCGGACATTCCCTACGTGACCACGCGCGAACGGGTGGCGGTGCGCCGGCTGGGGGCCACCTTCTACCAGATCGTCGCCACCTATGGCTTCAAGGAAGAGCCCAGCGTGCCGGCCATCCTGCGGCAGGTGGCCGAGCTGCAGCCGGAACTGGACCTCGATCCGATGCAGACCTCGTTCTTCCTGTCACGCGAGACCATCGTCGCGGCCAAGTATCCGGAAATGGCGCTCTGGCGGCGCAAGCTGTTTGCGCTGATGAACCGCAATGCGTTGCGGGCCACCACCTTCTTCAAGATCCCGCCCAACCGCGTGGTGGAGATGGGGATGCAGGTGGAGCTGTAGCGGCCGGGAGGCGGAAGCAGACCCAGGGCGTCAACTGACACCCCGGGTCTTGAGACACCGGGGGCACAGAGCAGGACAGCGGTGGACGGAAGGCGCACTGCACCTGTCTTCAATGGGGCGGAGCCGCTGTAGGCCACACCGATCTGCCTCTCTGCTTCGGTTTTTCCCGTGGAACCCGGTGCCCCTGTGTTTCAGGGTCCAGGGTTCAGCGCTGCCGACCCAGCCGGCCTGGCAACTGGTGCAAGCCGGTCAAGAGGTAGTCCACCGCCGCATGGCCGCGCCGATGGGGGCGCAGCCAGACGGTGCGCATGCGCAGGCGCTTGGCCGTCGTCAGATTGTCCACACTGTCCTCCACCATCACGCAGCGGCGCGGGTCGAGCCGGTAGCGTGCCAGCAGTTGCCGATACCCCGCGGCGAAGGGCTTGGGGGTCAGCCGCAATGCATCCACGCCGACCACCGCATCGAAGTGCCGCGACACCCCGAGCGCGGCCAGCATTGCCCGGCCGTACGCGGTCGAGCCGTTGGTGAACAGGATCTTGCGCCCTCGCAACCGCCGCAGCGTGCGCGCCAAGCCCGGCACCGGGTGCACGGTTTCGAGCAGGCGCGGCAGCGGGTGGGCGGCGGCAAGGAAGTGATGCGGGTCAAGCTGCGGATGGTGCCGCTTCAGCCCGAGGATGGTGGCGCCGTAGCGCTGCCAGTAACGGCGACGCAGCTCGTCTGCCGCATGCGGCGCAATGGCGAGATTGGCGGCGATCCAGGCGGTCATCTCGGCATCGATGATGGGGAACACGTGCCTGTGCGCGTGGTGCAGCGTGTTGTCCAGGTCGAACAGCCAGATCGGATGCGGCATACGGGCGCGGTGGATATGAAAAAAGCCGGCCGGGCCGGCTTGCGGTGCGGGGGCCTTGGCGGCTAGCGCGGGCCGTAGATGTAATGCGAGAGCTGATCGATGGTGAACTGCTGGTCGGCCATCTTCTCGCGCACCAGGTCGCCGATCGACAGCACGCCGCACACCCGCTCGCCATCCAGCACCGGCAGATGGCGGATGCGCTTCTCGGTGATCAGGCCCAGACACGTATCGACCGGTGTATCGGGCGCCACCACCACCAGCTTGCGCGTCATGATCTCCGAGACCGGCGTGCCGGCCGAGGTCTTGCCCATCAGCACCACCTTGCGGGCATAGTCGCGTTCGGAAAAGATGCCCACCAACTGTTGCCCCTCCATCACCAGCACGGCGCCGACGTTCTTTTCCGCCATCAGCTGCAATGCCTGGTAGACCGTGGCCTGCGGCGAGATCGAGATCGTGTCGCGCAGGGATTTCTCATCCAGCAAATGACGTGCGGTCTTCATCGGAGCGGCCTCGCGGGGGTGGATGGACGGTCATTCCAATCTAGCCAGCCGGGTAAAACTTGCAAGCGGGCGGACGGCAGCGCCGGCTAGGGATTTTCCCTGCCGCCGCGGCGCGGCCTACTTGGCCCGGATCATCGTGCCCACGCCCTGCTCGGTCAAGACCTCGAGCAGCAGCGCGTGCTTCACCCGGCCGTCGATGATGTGCACCGAGTTGACGCCGCTCTTGGCGGCATCCAGTGCCGAGGCGATCTTGGGCAGCATGCCGCCGGAGATGGTGCCGTCGGCGAACAGCTCGTCGATGCGGCGCGCGGTCAGCTTGGTCAACAGGTTGCCGTCCTTGTCGAGCACGCCCGGCGTGTTGGTCATCAGGATCAGCTTCTCGGCGTGCAGCACTTCGGCCAGCTTGCCGGCGACGAGGTCGGCATTGATGTTGTAGCTCTCGCCGCTGGCGTCGACCCCGATCGGCGCGATCACTGGGATGAAGTCGGCAGCATCGAGGTGGGCGACGATGGATGGATCGATCTTCTCGATCTCGCCGACCTGGCCGATATCGACCAGCTCGTCGGCGTTGGCGCCCTTGAGGAACATCTTGCGCGCGCGGATGAAGTGGCCGTCCTGGCCGGTCAAGCCGACGGCCTTGCCGCCGTGCTTGTTGATCATCGACACGATTTCCTTGTTCACATGGCCGCCCAGCACCATCTCGACCACGTCCATGGTCTCGGCGTCGGTCACGCGCATGCCCTGGATGAACTCGCCCTTCTTGCCGATGCGATCGAGCAGGTCGTTGATCTGCGGGCCGCCGCCATGCACCACCACCGGATTCATCCCCACCAGCTTGAGCAGCACCACGTCCTGGGCGAAGCCTTCCTTCAGTTCCTCGTCGATCATGGCGTTGCCGCCGTACTTGATCACGATGGTCTTGTCGAAGAAGCGCTGGATGTAGGGCAGCGCTTCGGAAAGGATGTTGGCTTTGTCCTGCGGGGTGGCGACGGTCATGGCGGCTCCTGGAACTGAGGCTGACGGTTGAACGCTGCGGATTGTAACGCCGGCGCCGCTGCGCACGTGTATCCGTTTGCGTAGTCGAGGCAGCGATTGACAGCGGCATTTGCCACCCGAAATAATAAATGAACATTAATTTATTAACTTGCTGCCACGATGCATGACTGCCCGTTCGCCAAGCGCTGGTCCCGGCGCAAGGCCGCGCGGCCCCAGGAGATCCTGGAGGCGGCGCTTGATCTGTTTGCCGAGAAGGGATACGCCGCCACCAAGATGGGCGATATCGCCAAGCGTGCCGGGGTCACCTGCGGCACGCCCTATCGCTACTTCAAGAGCAAGGAGGAGATCTTCGCCTCGCTGATCCGTGAGCTGGTGCTGCCCAAGCTCGCGCTGGGCGAATCCTTGCTGGCCGAGCCGGACGTGGGCGCCGCGGCGCGCCTGCGCACCTTCCTCTTCACCTGGTGGACGCAGATCGGCGAGAGCCGGTTGTCCGCGCTGCCCAAGCTGATGGTCGCCGAGGCGAAGAACTTTCCCGAGGTGGCCGAGCTGTACCAGAAGGAATTCATCCAGCCGGGCCAGGCGCTGTTGAAGCGTGTGGTCGAGGACGGCATCGCCCGCGGCGAGTTCCGTGCCGTGCCAGTCGAGCATGCGGTGCAGACGCTGATGTCGCCCGTGGTGATGCTGATGATCTGGCAACACTCGCTTGTGCCCTGTTTCGACCCCGATGCCGATCCGCGCAGCTACCTGGAGGCCATGCTGGACCTCGTGCTGCACGGCCTGATGCCCCGTTCCGCCATTGCCTGAAGGAATCAAGATGAACCGCATATCATGGTCTGTCCCCACCGGTACGTTGCTGCTGGCCCTGTCGCTGGCGGGCTGCGGCAAGCCGCCGCAGGAAAAGGAAGCGCTGCGCCCGGTGCGGGTGATGCAAGTCGCCGCGCCGGGGGCTGCCCCCGGTGTGGAATTGAGCGGCACGGTACGTGCCGACGTGGAGACACCGCTGGCGTTCCGCATCGGCGGCAAGCTACTGGAGCGTCAGGTGGAGGTCGGTGCGGTGGTGCGGCGCGGGCAGGTCATCGCCCGCATCGACCCGCGCGACGTGGCGCTGGGCGCCACTGCCGCCTCGGCCGAAGCGGCCGCCGCCGCGGCACGGCTGGCGCAGGCGAAGATGGATTACGAGCGCGCGCAGCAGTTGTTCTCCCGCAAATTCGTGAGCCAGGCCGAGGTCGACAACCGCAAGACCGCGCTCGATGCCGCGCAGGAGGCGGTACGGCAGGCCAATGCCCAGCGCGTGTTGGCGCAGAACCAGGCGAGCTATGCCGCCTTGACCGCCGATGCCGATGGCGTCATCACCGAGGTCGCCGCCGAGCCGGGGCAGGTGTTGGCCGCCGGCCAGCCGGTGGCGACGCTGGCCCGCAACGGCCTGCGCGAGATCGCCGTGAACGTGCCCGAACAGCTGCGCGGCTCGGTCCAGCTGGGTCAGCCGGTGCAGATCCGGCTGTGGGCGCTGCCCGGGCAGACACTGAAGGGCCGGATCTCCGAATTGTCGCCGGCGGCCGATCCGGTGGCGCGCACCTACCCGGCGCGGGTGACTTTCGATGGCGGCGGCGAGGGCGTGCAACTCGGGATGAGCGCCAGCGTCACGATCGCGAACGGCAGCGTGGCCGTCGGCAAGGAGGTGCGTGTACCGTTGACCGCCCTCTTTGGCGAGACCGGACGGCAGCAGGTCTGGCGCTTTGACCCGGCGCAGGGGGTGGTGCGCGCCATGCCGGTCAAGGTACTGGGCGTGGCCGACGAGGCGGCGCTGGTGAGCGGTGTGCCGGTCGGCGCGCTGGTGGTCACCGCCGGCGCGCATCTGCTGCGCGAAGGACAGCAGGTCAAGCGCCTGGCCGAGCGCAGCCAGGGGGCCGGCGCATGAACGAGCATCAAAACCATCCGGCGGCCTATGCCACGCATTTCAACCTGTCGGCATGGGCATTGCGGCATCGCTCGCTGGTGCTGTACCTGATGATCGTGCTGTCGCTGGCCGGCCTGTTGTCCTATTCCCGGCTGGGGCAGAAGGAAGACCCCGAGTTCACGTTCAAGTCCATGGTGGTGCGCGCGTTCTGGCCCGGCGCCTCCGCCAGCGAGGTGGAACGGCAACTGACCGATCCGCTCGAGAAGTCGTTGCAGGGCATCACCACCATCCAGTACATGCGCAGCTATTCACGCGCCGGCGAGGCGCTGATCGTCATCAGCCTGGAGGAGTGGATCCGCGGCCACCAGGTGGAGGGCGCCTGGTACCAGATCAGGAAGCGCGTCAACGACCTGCAGCGCAGTGGCGGTTTGCCGCAGGGCGTGGCGGGCCCGTTCTTCAACGATGAATTCGGCGAAACCTTCGGCAACCTGTACGCCTTTACCGGCGACGGGTTCACCATGCCGGAGCTGAAGCGCTACGTGGAAGGCGTGCGCCAGGAGCTGCTGCGGCTGAAGGATGTGAACAAGGTCGAGCTTTTCGGCGAGCAGGCGCAGAAGATCTATGTGGAATATGCCTCCGCCAAGCTGGCGGCGCTTGGCGTATCGCCGCTGCAGATCAATGACGTGCTGGCGGCGACCAACGCACTGTCGGCTGCCGGCGTGGTCGAGGGCCGCGACGAGCGGGTGTTCCTGCGGGTGACCGGGAATTTCGACGCGGCGGCGCAGGTCCGCGACACGGTGCTCGACATCGGCGGCAAGCGCTTCCGGCTTGGTGACGTGGCCAATGTCTACCGTGCCACCATCGATCCGCCCGAGATCGGCATGCGCTACATGGGTCGCCCGGCGCTGGGGCTTGGCGTCTCGATGAAGCGGGGCGGCGATGTGCTGGCACTGGGCGAGCAGCTGGACACCACGCTGGCACGGATCAAGAGCGACCTGCCGGTGGGCGTGGAATTCCATACGGTGTCGAACCAGCCGGCGGTGGTGAAGAACGCGGTCGGCATTTTCATGCGCTCGCTGCTCGAAGCCGTCATCATCGTGCTGGCGGTGAGTTTTCTGAGCCTGGGCTGGCGCACCGGCATCGTGGTGGCGTTGTCGATTCCGCTGGTGCTGGCGCTCACCTTCCTTGGCATGCAGCTGGCCGGCATCGATCTGCAGCGCATCTCGCTGGGGGCGCTGGTGATCGCACTCGGCCTGCTGGTCGACGATGCCATCATCGCGGTCGAGATGATGGCGCTCAAGCTGGAGCAGGGCTGGGACCGCTTCAGCGCCGCCACCTTCGCCTATTCCAGCACCGCGATGCCGATGCTGACCGGCACGCTGATCACCGCGGCGGGCTTCCTGCCGGTGGGGCTGGCCAAGTCCAATGCCGGCGAATACACCTTCTCGATCTTCGCCGTCGTCGGCATCGCGCTGATCCTGTCGTGGATCGTCGCGGTGGTGTTCACCCCGTACCTGGGCTACCAGCTGTTGCCCGAGAAGATGAAGCAGCACACGCACGACGTGTATCAGGGGCGCTTCTACCGGCGGTTCCGCAGCCTGGTCACCTGGTGCATCACCTGGCGCAAGACGACCATCGGCGTCACGGTCCTCGCGTTCGTGCTGTCGATGGTGCTGTTTTCCACCGCGGTGCAAAAGCAGTTCTTCCCGGCGTCGAGCCGGCCCGAGCTGATGGTCGATCTGTGGCTGCCCTATGCCGCGTCGTACGAGGCCACCGAGCGCGAGGCCAAGAAGCTCGAAGCGATCCTGATGCGCGATCCGGATGTGCAGAGCGTCACCAGCTATATCGGCACCGGCTCGCCGCGCTTCTACCTGCCGCTCGATCAGCAGCAGCCGAACCTGAACTACGCCCAGCTCATGGTGATGACCAAAAGCGAGAAGGTGCGCGACAACGTCTACCGGCGGGTGGCCAAGCTGTTCACCAATGATTTCCCGCAGGTGCGTGGCCGCGTCACCCGGCTGGAGAACGGTCCGCCGGTGGGTTATCCGCTGCAGTTCCGGGTGCTGGGCAAGGACCCGGCCGTGCTGCGCCAGGTGGGCGAGCAGGTGGCGGCGGTGATGCGCAGCAACCCGCATGCCCGTGAAGTGCATTTCGACTGGGGCGAAAAGGTGAAGGTGCTGCGCATCCACGCCGACCAGGACAAACTGCGTGCGGTCGGGCTGACCACCCAGCAGCTGGCGCAATACCTGCAGCTGGCGGTCTCCGGCGTGACCGCCACCCAGTACCGCGAACACAACGAGATGATCGACGTGGTGGCGCGGCTGGTGCCGGGCGAGCGTGCCTCGCTCGCCGCGGTGCGCAACCTGCCGGTGAAACTCGCCAACGGCGCCACCGTGCCGCTGTCGCAGCTGGGCGAGGTGCGGCTGGAGGCCGAGGAAAGCCTGATCTGGCGACGCAACCGGGTGCCCACCCTGTCGGTGCGCGCGGATGTTGCCGGCGCCCAGCCGCCGGACGTGGCGACGGCGCTGCAACCGGAAATCGATGCATTGGCCGCGAAACTCCCGGCCGGTTACCACATCGAAGTCGGCGGCACGCTGGAGGCGTCCAAGGTCGGGCAGCGTTCGATCTCGGCGGTGATGCCGTTGATGCTGCTGGTGGTGACCACGCTCTTGATGATCCAGCTCAACAGCATCCGGCTGACGGTGATGGTGTTGCTGACGGCGCCGCTCGGGCTGATCGGGGTGACGATGACGCTGCTGTTGTTCAATGCGCCGTTCGGCTTCGTGGCGCAGCTCGGCGTCATTGCGCTCTCCGGTATGATTATCCGCAACTCGGTGATTCTGATGGACCAGATCAAGCAGGACATCAGCCACGGCCACGATCCGTGGACCGCCGTGATCGAATCGGCGGTGCGGCGCTTCCGGCCCATCATGCTCACGGCCGCCGCGGCCATCCTGGCGATGATCCCGCTGACCCGGGATACCTTCTGGGGGCCGATGGCGATCGCCATCATGGGCGGGCTGTTCGTCGCGACCTTGCTGACCCTGTTGTTCCTGCCTGCGTTGTACGTGGCCTGGAACCGCGTTGCTCCCACCCCTGCGCCGGCGCAGGGAACCCATTGAAATTCAGGGGATTTGCATGAAGAAGACCATGATCGCCGCAGCGCTGGCCCTGCTGGCGCAGGCAGGCGCGGCGGCGGACCTGCTGCAAAGCTGGCGTGCAGCGCAGCAGTACGATGCCACCTACCAGGCGGCGCGCCATGCGCTCGACGCGGGGCGGGAAAAGAACAACCAGGCACGCGCGTTGTGGCTGCCCAAGGTCACGCTCGATGGCTCGGCCCAGAAAAGCCGCGAGCAATACCATGCGGGCAGCGAGACGCTGCCCGATAGCTCGGCCAACGGCGAACAGTACAGCGCCGCGGTCTCGGCGGCGCAGCCGATCTACCGTGCCGATGTGATGGTCGGCTCGGACCAGCTCAGAAAGCAGGCCGACCTTGCCGAGGTGCAGTTCCGCGACGCCGAGCAGCTCCTGATCCTGCGTACGGCGCAGGCGTATTTCGAAGTGCTGGCGGCACAGGAGCGGGTGCAGCTCGCGGTCTCGCAGAAGGAGGCGATTTCGCAGCAGCTGGCGCAGGCCAGGAAATCGTTCGAGGTCGGTGTGGCCACCATCACCGACACCAACGAGGCGCAGGCACGGTATGACGCGATCCTCGCCAGCGAGATCGCCGCGCGCAACGATCTGGAGATCAAGCACAACGCCTTCCAGCTGCTGACCGGCCTTGACCCGGCTGCATTGGCCACCATCAGCGAGGACCTGCGTCCCACCGGGCCGCAGCCCGCGGCGCTGGAGTCGTGGGTGGAGCGTGCGCAGAACGAGAACCTCGCGGTCAGAAGCCAGGGGCTCAACCTGGACATCAGTCGCCGCGAGATCGACCGTTACCGCGTCAGCACCGCACCCACGCTGGACCTGGTCGCCAAGTACGGCAACACCTGGGCCAGCGAGGAGCTTTCCCGCTCGGGCGGGCGTGACCGCACCGAGAACACCACCATCGGCCTGCAACTGTCCATTCCGCTCTACACCGGCGGCGAACGCAGCTCCAAGTATCGCGAGGCGATCGCCAACCGCGACCGGGAAAGCCTGACGCTGGAAGCGGCCAAGCGCGACAGCGTCAAGCAGGTGAAGCAGGCTTTCCTTGGCGTGCAAAGCGGGGCGGCGCAGATCGAGGCGTTGGAGCAGGCGCAGAAATCCAGTCTGTCCTCGCTGGAATCGACCAAGCTGGGACGCGAAGTGGGCGTGCGGACCACGGTGGATGTCCTCGACGCCGAGCAAAAGTACTATCAGACCCGATACGATCTGGTGGTGGCGCGCTATCAATACCTGTATGCACGGCTGCAGCTGGCCTATGCGGTGGGTGATCTGGATGAGGCGGACCTGCTCGAAGTCAATGAGTGGTTGCAATAGCCGACTGGTGCATTGGATAAAAAAGCCCGGAATGCCGGGCTTTTTTTATTTCCGGGAGCAGTGGATTGTGGCACCTGTTTGCAACAGCAATTGGCAATACGTTGCCGGCCCAAAGCCGCAGGCGCGCCGTATCGTCCATGCCCGATCCGGCACCTGGATGGCCGGGATGCAATCGCCAGGCCAAGGATGGATGCCGCCTGCGACGGGATCAGGACGCAGGCTTGCATTTGGCCTACACTGCACTGCGTGAATATCTACCGGAATGGTTGCCGAATCGGAATTCGCCCCGCCTTGTCTGGGCAAATAGCCCGGCGCATAATGCGCGCGTGGTTTTGCAAGAATCGATCGTCACCCGACATTCTCCAAGGAGAAAATAATGGATTTGTCCTCGCTCAGCCTGCCGCAACTGTATCAACTGCAAAAAGATCTCGACCGCGAGATTGTCCGCCGCAAGGAAACCGATAAGCAGGATCTGCTGAACCAGTTGCAGAACCTCGCTGCCGCCAAGGGATTCTCGCTCAATGAAGTGTTGGGCCTGGACAAGAAAGGCGCCAAGAAGACCACCGCCGCCGCGCCGGCCACCAAGGCCCAGTTCCGCAATCCCGCCGATCCGAACCAGACCTGGTCCGGCCGTGGCCGCAAGCCGCAATGGGCATTGGATTGGATCGGTGCCGGCAAATCGATTGACGATCTGCGTATCTGAGGTGCGCATCGCGATCAAGGGCAGCCCATGGGCTGCCCTTTGTTTTTTAGGGCCATCCGCCGTCGGCATGGCCGGTCTTGCGCCTTCGCGGCAGCGCACCGAGCGCCGCACACCGGCAACCGACCTGCGCACGCCTTTGCGGTCGGGGAACGCGCCCTAGTACAATCGTTCGGTTTGCACTTCCTAGCGGCGGCTCGCCATGTCCCATCCCCTTACCGCCTATCTCAACCCGCAGCAGGCGCTGGCCGTGCAGCTGCCGGACGAGCACGCGCTGATCCTGGCTGGTGCCGGCAGTGGCAAGACGCGCGTGTTGACCACGCGGATCGCCTGGCTCTTCGCCACCGGCCGGGTGGGCCCGGCCGCGCTGCTGGCGGTCACGTTCACCAACAAGGCTGCCAAGGAAATGCTGGCACGCATCACCGCGATGATGCCGCTCAATCCACGCGGGCTGTGGATCGGCACCTTCCACGGGCTGTGCCACCGGATGCTGCGGCTGCATCATCGCGATGCGGGCCTGCCGGCCACCTTTGTCATTCTCGACAGCCAGGATCAGTTGGCGGCGGTCAAGCGGGTGCTCAAGGCGCTCACTCTGAACGAAGAGCGCTATCCGCCCCGCGCCGTGCAGCATTTCATCAACGGGCACAAGGAAAACGGCGTGCGTGCCGCGCAGGTGCAGGCGCGCGACGAATACACGCGTCATCTGCAGCAGGCCTATCTCGAATACGAGGTGCAATGCCGCCGTGAAGGCGTGGTCGATTTTGCCGAGCTGCTGTTGGCAAGCTATGAATTGCTGCAAGGCAATGAGGCGTTGCGTGCCCATTACCAGCAGCGTTTCAAGCATATCCTGGTCGATGAATTCCAGGATACCAACCGCCTGCAATACGCCTGGCTCAAGCTATTGGCCGGGCCGCAATCGTCGTTGTTCGCCGTGGGTGATGACGATCAGTCGATTTACGCTTTCCGCGGCGCCAACGTAGGCAATATGCAGGATTTCCAGCGCGATTATGCGGTGCGCCATGTGATCCGGCTGGAACAGAATTACCGCTCGCACGGCAATATCCTTGAAGCGGCCAATGCCGTGATCAGCCACAACCGGGAACGGCTGGGCAAGAATCTGTGGACCGAGGAAAGCGCGGGCGAACCGATCCGGGTATTCGAGGCGCTGAGCGACCATGGCGAGGCCGACTTTCTTGTCGACGAGATCGGGCAATTGCGGCGCGATGGCATCGAACTGGGCGATGTGGCGGTGTTGTATCGCTCCAACGCGCAATCGCGCCTGATCGAGCATGCATTGGTCCAGGCCGGCCTGCCCTACCGGGTCTATGGCGGACTGCGTTTTTACGAACGGCAGGAAATCAAGCACGCGCTGGCCTATCTGCGGCTGGTGGCCAATCAGGAAGACGACAGCGCCTTGCTGCGCATCATCAATTTCCCCACGCGTGGCATCGGCAACCGCACGCTCGACATCCTGCAGGAAACCGCGCGCGGCACCGGCACCAGCCTGTGGCAGGCCGCCTGCTCGGGCGGGGCCGGCCGCAGTGCGGCCGCCGTCGGCCGGTTCGTGCAGCTGGTCGAACGGATGCGCCAGCTCGGCCAGGGCATGCCGCTGCCCGAACTGGTCAGCCTGGTGCTCGACCAATCGGGGCTGCGCGAGCACTACCGCAGCGAGAAGGAAGGCGAGGAGCGCCTTGCCAACCTGGACGAACTGATCAACGCCGCGGCCGGTTTCGTCTCCGAGGACGAGAACGACCTGCAGGCCTTCCTGGCCAATGCCAGCCTGGAGGGCGGCGAACACGAGGCCCGCCCCGGCGAGACCGCGGTGCAGCTGATGACGGTGCACGCCGCCAAGGGGCTGGAGTTCCACAGCGTGTTCCTCACCGGGGTGGAGGAAGGGTTGTTCCCGCACGAGAACAGCGTCAGCGAACCCAAGGGCCTGGAGGAGGAGCGTCGCTTGATGTATGTGGCGATCACCCGGGCACGCCGGCGCCTGTATCTGTCGCTCGCGCAAAGCCGGATGCTGCATGGCCAGACCCGCTATTCGATTGCCAGCCGCTTTCTCGATGAAATCCCGCAGCAGCTGCTCAAGTTCCTCAACCGCGGCTACGCCCCGCAGACCTTCGCCGCCCAGGCCACGGCCCCGGCACGGGCCCAGGCTCCCGCGCATGGGCTGGCGCTGGGCATGAGCGTGCGCCATCCCAAGTTCGGCATCGGCGTGGTCACCGACCATGAGGGGGGCGCCACCGGCAACGTCCAGGTCAATTTCCGCGAGCATGGCCCCAAGTGGCTGGCCGTGGCCTACGCCAAGCTCGAACCGTTGCCGGACTGAGGCGGGCGGGGTGATACGCAGGCAATCCCCCGCAGCGCGGCGGATCGCGGAATAATGTGCTGAAGTTGAAGCGGACTGGAACAGGAACGCCCTTATGGCTGAACAGGCTCCCACGCTGGCCGGTTGCCGCGCGCTGATCATCGATCGCGCCAGTGAGATGCGTTCGGCGCTGGGCCAGGGGCTGAGTGCCTGTGGCGTCACCCAGATCGACTACGCCATGCGCATCAGCGACGCGCTGGCACGGATCAACCAGTCCGGATACGACGTGGTGCTGTGCGAATACGATCTGGGCCAAGGCTTCGACGGCGTGCACCTGTTCGAGACCTGTCAACGGCACCAGCTGCTCAAGCCTTCGGCCATCTTCATGGTGGTGACCGGCGAGCGCCGGCTGGCCCAGGTGATGAGCGCTGCCGAGCTTGCGCCGGATGGCTATCTGCTCAAGCCGTTCTCGGGCGGCGAGTTTGTCGCCCGCATCGAACGGGCGCTGGGGCGCAAGGGCCGCTTCCGGCGCATCGACGACGCGGTGCGTGCGGGCGACTACCTGGCTGCGATCGCCGCGTGCGACAAGGCAATCGCCGATGCGCCGCCCGACATGATCGATTTCCGGCGCATGAAAGGCCGGCTCCTGGCCCAGGTCGGCGAGCATGCGGCCGCACGCGATCTGTACCGCGAGCTGCTCGCCGAGCGCGATGCCCCGTGGGCGCTGCTGGGGCTGGGGCGCGCGCAGTTCGCGCTGCGGCAGTTCGACGAGGCGCGCCTGTGCTTCCAGCAGGTCAGGGAGGCGCACGAACTGGTGATCGAAGCCTACGACTGGCTGTCGCGCACGCTGGCGGCCCAGGGCGATGCCAAGGCGGCCCAGGCCGTGCTGCAGGAGGCGGTCAGGCGCTCCCCACTGGTGGCGCAACGGCAGCGTGCACTGGGACGGCTCGCGCATCGCAATGGCGACCTGGCCGGCGCCGAGCAGGGCTTGTCGCAGGCGATCGAGCTGGCCCGCAATTCGTTCTGGCGCGACCCGGCGGTGTATGGCGAGCTGGCGCGCATCCAGCTCGAACGCGGCGACCTGGGCGCCGCCCGCCGTACCGGCACCCGGCTCAAGCATGATTTCCGCGGCGATGTCGCGGCCGACGTGGTGGTGCAGCTGGTCGACGCCGCTGTCTCGCAACAGCTGGGCGACGACAACAAGGCCGAACGCGACAAGGCCCGCGTGCTGCTCACCCAGGCCTGCGAGCAGCTGGACGGGTGGGTCGATGCCCCGGCCGGCGTGTTGCTGGAGGCGGCACATGCCTGCTGTGCCGCACGCCTGCGCGACCTGGGCGAGGGCTATATCCGCAAGGCGCTGCGCGCCGATCACGACAATCTGGAACTGGTCGCCAGCGTCGAAGGCCTGTTCCAGGCGCTGGGTGACGCCGAAGCCGGCCGTGCACTGATCGCCGCCGCGACGCAGGATATCCTGGAGCTGAACAACCAGGCGGTGCGTGCAGCGCAGGCAGGCGATCTGGCGGGCGCCGCCGAGCGCTTCGTGCAGGCGCTCGGTTCGCTGCCGGGCAATGTCCAGGTGCTGCTCAACGCGGTGCATGCCATCCTGGCACTGGTCAACCGCGACGGCTGGCATCCGCAGTACATGGTGCTGGCCGAGCAGTACCTGGTGCGGGCAAAGCAATTGGACCCGGCCAACGGCCGTACCCGGCAGTTGATCGATGCATACCGCCGTACCCAGCGTCGCTACGGTGTCGACGCCCCCACTGCCGCCGGCGATTTGGCGGCCTGAACCTGATTGCCTTACAGTAAAAGCCTGCGGTCCGGAACGTGCGCCTGCCGGCGGCGACAGGCAAGGCTGGTGGCGTTGAACCGGACGACCGCATGCAAGGTCGGATACCGGCAGCCGGTGCGGCAACCGGCGCAGAAGTTTATTTCACCTGCAACAGGAGACACATGCATGCAAGCCCAGTGGTCGATCGAATCGACGTATGCCTGGATCAAGCTCACCGGCAACTTCACGTTTGAAGGCCACCGGCAGTTCAAGGAGGCGACGACGGCCGTGCTTGCGGCAAAAGGAGTCGAGACCATCGAGATCAATTTTGCCAAGGTCGACTACCTCGATTCCGCGGCGCTGGGCATGCTGCTGCTGCTCAACGAGCGTGCCGGGGAACGCAGGATCGTGCTGACCGAGGCCACCGGCACGGTGCGCGCCGTGCTCGATATCGCCAACTTCGGCAAGCTGTTCGAGATCCGCTGAGCCGGGCGGCTCACACGCTGTCGTCCAGCCCCAGTTCCTGGATCTTGCGCGTCAGCGTGTTGCGGCCCCAGCCCAGCAGCTCGGCCGCTTCGATGCGCTTGCCGCCGGTGTGCGCCAGTGCGCGCTCGATCACGGTGCGCTCGAAGGCCGGCACGATATCGTCCAGCACCCGGGCTTCGCCGCGCGCCAGCCGTGCCCCGAGTTCCGCGGCCAGCAACAACTTCCAGTCCCCCCCGCCGGTCGGACCGGCCGCGGCGGGTTCCTTGATCTCCGGCGGCAGGTCGTCCGCCTTCACCGTCGCCCCGGGGGCCATCACCGTCAGCCAGTGGCACAGGTTTTCCAGTTGCCGCACATTGCCCGGGAAGGCAAAGCCGGCAAGCCGGGCCATCGCGTCCTCGGACAGGCGCTTCGGTTCCACCCCAAGCTCCGCCGCCGATCTGGCGAGGAAATGGCGCACCAGCAGCGGGATATCTTGGCGCCGCTCGCGCAAGGGCGGCAGACGCAGCCGGATCACGTTCAGCCGGTGGAAGAGATCCTCGCGAAAGCCGCCGGCCTTGACCCGTTCCTCCAGGTTCTGGTGGGTGGCGGCAATCACGCGCACGTTGGCCTTGAGCGGTGCATGTCCGCCCACCCGGTAGTAGAAGCCGTCCGACAGCACCCGCAGCAGCCGGGTCTGCAGCTCGGCCGGCATGTCGCCGATCTCGTCCAGGAACAGCGTGCCGCCCTCGGCCTGCTCGAAGCGACCTTGCCGGCGTGCCTCCGCGCCGGTGAAGGCACCGCGCTCGTGCCCGAACAGTTCCGATTCGAGCAATTCCTTCGGGATGGCCGCGGTATTGATGGCCACGAAGGGCTTGCCGGCGCGCGGGCTGTGGCGGTGCAGCGCACGCGCCACCAGCTCCTTGCCGGTACCCGACTCGCCGGTGATCAGCACGGTGGCCGCCGACTGGCTCAGGCGGCCGATGGCGCGGAACACATCCTGCATCGCCGGCGCCTGCCCCAGGATATCGGGGGCGGCGGGCGCTGATTCGGCCTGCCCCTGCTGGCGCCCGCCTTCGGCCAATGCACGCTGCACCAGGGCCACCGCAGCATCCACATCGAACGGCTTGGGCAGGTATTCGAACGCGCCGCCCTGGAACGCGGCCACTGCGCTTTCCAGATCGGAATGCGCGGTCATGATGATGACCGGCAGGCCGGGGTGCTCGCGCTTGACGATCTCAAGAAAGCCCAGCCCCGACTCCCCCGGCATCCGGATATCGCAGACCACCGCCTGCGGCATCCCGTGTGCCATGTTTGCCAGCGCCTCGGTGGCCGAGGCAAAGGTCTGGTGCGCGATCCCTTCGCGCTGCAGTGCCTTTTCGAATACCCACCGGATGGAGCGGTCATCGTCGATGATCCAGACAGTGCTCATGCGTGATCCTTGGCATGCGGAAGGGCCGGCCAGCCGTTGAGTGGCAGGTGCAGCGTGAAGCAGGTGTGCCCCGCACGGCTTTCGAACTCGACCGTGCCGTGGTGCTGGGTGATGAAGGTATGCGCCAGATGCAGCCCGATGCCGGTGCCACCGGGCCGGCCGGAGACCAGCGGATAGAACAGCGTCTCCTTGAGCGATTCGGGAATCCCCGGGCCGTTGTCGACGATCTGCACCATGATGGCGAGCGCAAAGCGCCGCCGGTTGAGCGTCACCTGCCGCGCGATCCGGGTCCGCAGCACGATCTCGCCGACCCCCGCCATCGCCTGCACCGCGTTGCGCACGATATTGAGCGTGGCCTGGATCAGTTGCTCCCGATCGCCGATCAGGTGGGGCACGCTGGTGTCGTAGTCCCGCTTGACGGCCAGGCCATTGGGTGTTTCCGCCAGCACCAGGCTGCGTACGCGTTCGAGTACCTCATGCACGTTCAGCTCGGAGAGCCGTGGCAGCCGGTGCGGTGTCAGCAGCCGGTCGAGCAGGGTCTGCAGCCGTTGCGATTCCTCGATGATCACCTGGGTGTATTCGCGCATGTGCGGCTCGGTCAGCTCGTGCTCCAGCAACTGCGCCGCGCCGCGGATGCCGCCGAGCGGGTTCTTGATCTCGTGCGCCAGATTGCGGATCAGTTCGCGGTTGGCCTGCTGCTGCGCCTGCAGCCGCTCCTCGTTGGCGATGCGCCGCTGCTGGTCGATCTGGCGGATCTCTACCAGCGCCACCGCGGTCCGGTGTTCGATCGGGCTGGCGGTGAGCGAGACATAGGCCTCACCCTGCAGCGTATGCAGCAGGATCTCGTGTTCGGTGATCGACAGGTTGTCGCGGCAGGCGGTACGCGCCGCCTGCACGATCACGTGCTCCGCTCCGAGGCAGGCTTCGAGCGGCAGGCCGATCTGCTCGTCCCGTAGGCCCAACAGGTCGGCGGCGGCCGGATTGTGATGGACGAGCGTGCCGTCGGCAGCAAGGGCCAGGATGGCGGCGTCCAACAGGTCGAGGCCGTTGAAGGCGGTAAGGGGCATGACGGTGGACATGGAAAGTGCGCTTGGCGCTTGCAAGCAATTAACGGACCAGCCACCCAGGCACGCGGCCGCTGGGCAGGCGTGGCACAGCGGGCAGCGGATGCACCATTGTAGTGCATCAATTGATGGAAATTGGTGCGGGACAGGGGGCCGCGACGGCAGGCGGCGTGGTGGGGGTCAGCGCAGCCGTGCGAGTTCAGCGGTCAGGGCGGCGACGTTCTTCTCATGTACCACCGAAGCCTCGCGCAGCCGAGTGAGGCGCTCGACGTATTTCTGCGGATTCTGCTTTTCCTCGGTGCTGCGTGTGCTTTCCGCGTCCGCCAGCGATTGGCGTGCCAGGGCGAGGGCGCGCTGTTCGGCGGCGAGCTCTTCCTGCAGGATCAGGCGGCGGTTGCTGTCGCGCGCCTTCTGCGTGGCGCTATCCACCTTCGGGAAATTGGATGGCGAGGTGGTGCTGGGGCGGCTGGCGCCGGGCAAGCCGGCCTTGGCACGCGGGCGCGGCGCCGGAATGACCGAGATGGAGTCCACATACACCCGCTGTGCGCCACGTTGCGGGATATTGGAAAACGTGACCCGCCCTTCCTCATCGACATACTTGTAGATATCGGCCAGGGCCGCAGGCGTCCAGGCGCAGAAAGCGAGCGTTGCAAGCAGCGTGAAACGACTTGATTTCATGGCGATTACCTTACCACAGCGATATGCGCTCAGGACGTCCGGCGGTCGCTGTGGCCCAGCGACCTGTCCGGTGCGATCAGATCGCGCACCTTCTGCTTGAGTTCCGCCGCCTGCGGAAAACCGCCATCGCGTTTGCGTTCCCAGACCAGCTCGTCGGCGCAGTGGATCTCGAAGATTCCACCACTGCCGGGGCACAGTGCCACTTCGGCCAGTTCCTCGCCGAAGGTGCTGAGCAGTTCCTGTGCCAGCCAGGCTGCGCGCAGCAGCCATTGGCACTGGGTGCAGTAGCGGATCTCGATCCTGGCCCCGGTCGTGGCCATCAGCAGTCCACTCCGAGCGCATGCAACCGGGCGGCGGTGGTCTGCGCGTCCAGGTGGTGGATGCCGTGCCAGCCCAGCGCGCTGGCGGCGTCGGCATTTTTCTGACTATCGTCGATGAAGACCAGTTCCGCAGGCTGCAGCGCCGGCAGGTCCTGCGCCATGCGCTGGAACAGCAGCCGATAGATCGCCGGATCCGGCTTGATCAGCTTTTCGCGGCCGGAGACGACGATATGGCGGAAACGGTGCAGTAGTGGGTAGTGTTCCCATGCATAGGGAAAGGTCTCGGCCGACCAGTTGGTCAGCCCGTACAGCGGCATGCCGGCGGCTTCGAGCCGCTCCATCAGTGCCACGCCCTCGGGCAGCAGGCCCGCCAGCGTTTCGGGCCAGCGTTCGTAGAAGGCACGGATCAGCGCTGCATGCTGCGGGTGCTCGGCCACCAGCACCGCATTGGCCTCGGCGATCGGGCGGCCTGCGTCCTGCTGCAGATTCCAGGCGGGTGAGCACACCTCGCTCAGGAAGCGCCGGCGTTCCTCGGCATCGGGAATCAGCTGGCGGTAGAGGTGATCGGGGTTCCAGTCGAAGAGAACCCCACCAAAATCGAACACGACGGCGCGGATGGGCATGATGGTGACGGTGGCCAGGGTGACAAGGCCTGCGATTGTACCGCCGCTTTCAGCCATCCACGGCTTCGGTGTCGATCACCACACGGTTGCGGCCTGCACGCTTGGCGGCATAGAGCGCCGCGTCGGCACGGCGCACCAGATCGTCCAGGTTCAGATCGGCGGGGCGCAGCGCGGTTACCCCGATACTGATGGTGACCTGCACCGCCGTGCCATCGTGCTGCACGGCGGCCCTAGCGGACGCCAGACGCAGCTTCTCGGCCACCTGTGCCGCTTCGGCAAGGGCCGTGTCGGGCAGCATCACCACGAACTCCTCGCCACCCCAGCGGGCGAAATGGTCGGTGGTACGCAGGCTCCACAGGCAGGCCCGGCTCACCGCGCGCAGGATCAGATCGCCGACCAGATGGCCGTAGGTGTCGTTCACATGCTTGAAGTGGTCCAGATCCAGCATCAGCACGCTCAGCGGCTCACCGGTGCGGCGCGCCAGCATCATCGACTCGGCGCTGCGCCGTTGCCATTCGCGCCGGTTGGTCACGCCGGTCAGCTCGTCGGTGGTGGCCATCTCGGCCAGCCGCTCGTTGGCCAGCTTCAGCTCGCGGGTGCGCGCCGCCACGTCATGCTTGAGTTCGCGCTGGTATTCCAGCAGCTGTTCGTGGCCCAGCGCCAGGTATTGCAAGGTCAGGGTCACCGAGAACAGAAACACCTGCAGATCGAAGAAGGTGACATCCGGATCGACACCGGCGAACGTACCAGTGCCCCAGGCGGTGATCGAACCGAGCAGCAGCGCGACCAGCAGCAGTGAAAACGCCACCCCTGGAAAGCGGTAGTACACGGTCACCGCCAGCAGCACCGGCAGCAGCAGCATCAGCGCATGCCCGTGCAGCAGCAGCGCGACCCCGGTGACCAGGGGCAGCGCCAGGCCCGGCCACCAGCGCAGGCGCCGCCGTCGCCGGTACCAGCGTTGCCGGTCGCGCCAGGCGACGAGGCAAGGGGTGACCAGCAGGATGCCCAGCACATTGCCGGTAATGTGCTGACCAAGCTGCAGCCCGGCCGCCGGCAGCGTCCACGGCTCGGGCATGGCCGCCCAGCAGGCGAGCAGCGCCGGTGGTATCCATATCAACGGCGGCAGCAGGCATACCCGGGTCCAGAAGAATCCCAGTTCGGACGGTCGCCGCAGCAACGGACGTTGCTGCGCCAGTTCGCGCTGGCGCCACCAGTGCGCCGCGAGCCAGGCTTGCCCGGTATCCAGCGCCGCCAGCACCAGGGGCAGCCAGCCCGACGTCGCGATGCCACCACCGAGCCGGTAGTGGCTCCAGCTCAAGGCCAGGTTGGCCGGCAGGCACAGCAACGCCCCCTTGGGGCCGAAGATCAGAAAGACCGCGATTCCGATGCCGGCAGGCAGCCAGTACGGTGGCGCCATGCCAGGCACCAGCCGCGCGGCCGAGCTGCCGACCGCTGCCAGCAGGAATGCAGCCAGCAGCACCGCGGCCAGACGCCAAGGTGAAGGGGGGGCGGGAAAGGTGGACATCCATGGCCTAAAGGCGCTGCGGAAAAGGCGCCTTCAAGCCGCAGTGTAGTGAACGCAATCCGGCGCCAAACGTGAAAAAAACGGTCGGCCGCTACGGCCGGCTTACGGTTCAACCGGTGGGGAGGGACGCCGGGCGCAGGCCCGGCTCATGCCGGCCGTTGCAACGGCGCGCGCGAAGGTGTTTTGCCGCGGGAGCAGGCTGTCTTCGCCGGTTCACGGTCTGTGCCGACGCAAAGGCAACCAACGCGGACACGCCGCCGGGCGCGTGCCCACGCTGTGATGCCTGCATCAGGCACACCGGACAAAGCCCGGCGCCGCGGTCCTGGCAGGCCGCGCCAACCGTCCTCAATGACGATGCAGCGGGTTTGCTTCGGCCGCGGACAGCACAGGGCGTATGGCAGGTGGGTGCGGCATCGGCAGAGGGGTCCGGGTCAGCCGTCCGAAGCCTGTTTCCGCCGCTGCGCCACCTTCATCCGCACCAGCACCGCGTGCAGCATCTCGGTCGACAGTCCATGCAGCACCAGCCGGTAGCCGGCGCGCAGCGTGCTCATCGGCACCAACGGGTGCTTGTTGTTCAGCAGGATCAGATGCTCGGGCTTGCCCAGCAACGTTGCCGCATACAGGCCGATGGTCTCGTCCAGCTGCAGTGAATTGGCGGCGCGCCAGAAATCGTTGTCGGTGAGGAACAGCTGGTAGACCGGGGTGAAGCATTCGATCGCGGTCTGCAGGTCGACGAAGTTGAGCCGGCCATGCGGAAAGTCGGCGAGCGCGAGCGGCGGCTCTTCGATCATGCTGAAGTCGGGCTCGGCCACCGGCACGAGCTGCTGCTCGGCAAAGCGCAGGCCCTGACCCAGCCGGATCACGAAGTTGAACAGGTTGAGGTCATGTTTGACGAAGAGGTCGTCCTTCAGATCATCGAGCACCAAGGGCTTGAGCGGTGCGGTCTCCACCGGGACCGGGGCGTTCTTCGCGATGAATTCCAGGATCTGCGCGCCAAGGTGGAAGTGGCGCATCACCAGCCAGTTGGCCTCGGGCGAGACCAAGCGCTTGAGCCCCTCGGCCAGCAGCCAGTGCAACAGGCGCGAGGCGGCCCAGCGGCGCGGCAGGACGGCCTTGATCACCTGGATCAGCACGATGGTGGCGCGGGCCAGCGGGCGGATGAAGGGCAGCAGGAACTGACGCGAGGCGCAGCTGGAATCGGCCAGCCAGGCCTGCTTCACGTGATCCGGCAGCGGCGTGCTCTGGTCAAGGTAAAGCGCAAGCCATGGGTTGGGGTCGCGCGGGTCGTGTTCGCGGGCGAGGAAGTCGGGCAGGCGCTTCATGCGGCGGACTCGATATGGTCGAACTGCATCAGGTAGAGCTGGGCGGTGCGGCGCGCGGTGGCAAGGATGGCGGCGGCGGCCTGCGGATCGACGGCGAGCACCAGCTCGACCGCGATCAGCCAGCGCGCGAGGTGATGCTCGTCGTTGGCGCCGTGGTATTCGAGGAAGCGGAACGCGGCGGGCGGCAGCGCCACCTGTTGACGCAGCAACGGCAGCAGCGCCGGCACGATGCGCTGGCCGGTGCCCTCGATGATGTAGATGGCGCCCAACAAACCGATCGGGTTCGGCGTGGCGGCCAGTGCGTGCAGGTAGGCGTTGAGCGCCTCGCCGCCTGGGTTGCGCCGCAGCGCCGCCAGCGGCTCGGTGCCGCCGGCGGCCTGGTAATCCTGGTAGAGGATCATGAAATCGTTCTGCTCGTCGCCGGCATGGGTTTCGATCAGCGCGGCCAGCGGTGCGTAGTCGCTGGTGAGCGAGCCCACCGCCTCGCGCATCCAGCGGCTGCCCTCGCGCACCTGCGGCACCCACTGCGCCGTCCAGTTGCGGTAGGCCGCCAGGTCAAAGCGCCCGGACACCAGCCTGTGGATCACCGGGCTGCGCCATACCTGGGAGCGGTAGTCCTGCCACAGGCTGGCCAGCTGCAACAGCAGCGGCTGCAACGGTTCCGGCGCGCCGGCCGGGTCGTGCGGCGCGGCGATGGCGCCTTCTGCCGGGGCGGGTGGGGTCACCGGCCGGTCCTCATGACGCGGCAACGAACGCGGCGCGTCGGCGGCTTCCACCTCCAGCAGCACGTAGGCGGCGCTGATGCGGCCCGATTCCGGGATGAAGCACAGGATCTGTTCGCCCGGCCGGATGCTGCGGGTGTCGAGGAACTCGGCCAGCATCACGAAGATGGATGCCGCGCCGGTGTTGCCGCGGCTGGCAAGGTTGCTGTACCAGCGTTCCTTCGGGATGCTGAGCCCAGCCTTGTCGAGCAGGTCCTCGACCACCGGGATGAACTTGGCCGACGAGTAGTGGCACAGAAAGTGATCGATCCGCGCCGGCTGCACCCAGCCTGCCTCGACCAGCTTCACGTATTCGTGGATGGCCACATCAAACAGGTGCGGCAGCAGGCGGATGTCCTGCCGCAGCGACAGCGCCCCGGCCGCCTCGGCCTCGCTGCAGGACGGAAAGTCGAGGAAGGAGGTGCTGCGATCCTCGGTCAGCCCCAGCTGCATGCAGACCGGATAATCGCCGGCGAAGCTCTGCTGGTGGATCCACCTGAGCTTGAGCCGCACGCCGCCGCGCCCGCTCGGCGTATCGGTCAGCAGCACGGCGCCGGCGCCATCCGACAGCATCCAGCGCAGGAAGTGGGCATCGAAATCGCTGTCGTAGCCGCGCGGCGCGAAACGGCTCTTCTTGAACATGCGCGAGGGCATCTCGGCGGCCACGGTCAGCGCCTGGCGGTGCGCGCCCAGTTCGATCCCCTGCGCGGCGTGGGCCAGCGCGGTGATGCCGGCGGCGCAGATGCCCTGGCTGGAAAGCGTGCCCATCGGCGGCGCGCCGAGTTCGCCCTGGATCATGCCGGCAAAACCCGGCATCAGCGCATCGCCGCCGCTGGAGCCCACCGCCAGCAGCGACACGTCCGCCAGCGTCGCCTGCGCGCGGTCGAGGCAATCGCGCACCGCGGCAGCGGCGAGCGCCGCGTGCGACATCGTGGTGCTGCCGTCCGGCGCGATCGCGTAGTGGCGGGTGGCAATGCCGTTCTCCGCCAGGATGCGGGCCTTGATCCGGCCGGAAATGCGGTTGAGCGGCGCGATATAGGCATCCATCTCGGCGTTGGCAATGGCCGGGCCGGGCAGGTGGTAGCCGGCGGCTTCGATGTAGACGCGGTCGAACGCGGTAGGCATGTCAGGTTTCCTCGTGGCGCATCAAGGAGCGGCTGCGCCAGCGCGGCACCACGACGCTGGCGATGAAGGTGCGGAACATGTAGGGCACGAGCGGCCCGGCGTTGAGCGCCGGATGCAGCCGTGCGCGATAGCTGCGGTGCAGCGCGGGCAGTTCGGACCAATGCACCCGCGGATGCTCGTGGTGGGCCGTATGCAGGCCGATGTTGAACAGCAGCGGGTTGACCCAGCCCTCGAAGTTGCGCGCGTAGTCGAGCCTGGAGCGGCCATCGGCGTGCGCGTGCTGCAGATAGTTGGTTGCCAGCAGCCAGTGCAGGCCATGCAATTGCGGGATCAGCACCAGCAGCAGCCACTGCCGCCAGTCCAGCCAGGCAAGGCCCGCCCACAGCGCCGTCACCAGCGCGTACTGCAGCAGGCAGTAGCGCCAGGCGCCCGGGTGGTGCCGCCGCAGTCGGGAAAGCCAGCCAAGGAACAGCGGATACAGCACCCATACCGCCTGGAACGGGTGGGCAAGGTAGCCCCACAGGTGGTTGCTGTCGCCGCCGAAGCGATAGGTGCGCGCCACGTCGCGCGGGCCATGCCGGTAGCGGTGATGGTTGGCGACGTGGGCCGGGTAGAACACGAAGGTCGGGTGGCCCTGCAGCAGCGTCAGCCACAGGTCGGTCAGCCGGTTCAGGCGCCGGCCTCGCCACATCCGTCGGTGCGTATGGTGGTGATGGATCACGCCGATGCCCAGCGTGAGGAACAGCGTGACGGCGTAGGCGAACGGATGCCAGCCGTACCGCCACTGCCACGCCACCAGCACCGGCAGCGCGACGAGGTAGGCGACGGCCTGCCAGTCGCGCCGGTTATGCAGCATCGCGGCCCTGCTGCTGCTGGCGCCAGGCGGCGATGCGGGCGGCGGCGGCATCCGGCGGCAGCGCGGTGCCGCACAGCCGGTCCATGAACGGGAGCATGAAGCCGTAGTTGCCGGTGAAACAGGCGTGATGCAGGTGGTGGCGCCGTGCGCCGTTCAACCACCAGCGGTCGTGGTGCGCATCGGGCAGGAAGTCGTAGTTGGAGTGGCCGATGCTGTTGAACAGCAGGCTGAACAGCGGCACCGATGCGAGGGCCCACACCGAGAAATCGTGGAGCAGCATCGGCAGCAGGATCACATTGCCCAGCATCAATGCCTCGACCGGATGAAAGCTGTAGGTTGCCCATGGCGTCACCACCACCGAGCGATGGTGCGGCGTGTGGAAGCGCCGCAGCCAGCGCGTGTGCAGCAGCCAGTGGTTGAGATAGAAGTGCACCTCGTTCCACACCACCAGCACGGCGATCTCGACCGCGGTGCGCCACCATGGCGGATCGACGGCGAGCCGCGCCCAGCCCAGCTGCAGCAATCCCCACGGGAACACCATGCCGCAGCCGAACAGCAGGATGGATGAGGTCGATTGCATCAACTCCCGGCGCATCTGCCCCGGTGGTACCGGGCGCGGATCGAGTGTGCCGCCATGGCCGATGGCGGGCAGCAGGTGGCGGCTCAGCAGTGTGTTGACCAGGCCGAAGGCGACATAGATGCCGCCGAAGAAGGCGCAGCCGGCCAGCATGATTTGCCACCAGGGGGCGGCCAGGATGAATTCGCGCATCGACAGAATGTTTTTTGAGGATCGGCTGGTTCTACCACGGGCGCGGCAAAGCGCGGCTGCGCAGCTGCCGGACGTAAGCATGTTCCGGTTTTTTGTTGCAATGGCAGCCGATGGGCTACGGTGGTCGGTATTTACGCTGCAGCCACGGTTGCTACTTGCTTATACCTGAATCTTTATTTAATTTTGCCCGCCTGTCGATATGCCGATGGAAACCCGTATGCGCGATGCGGTCCGCCTGATCCTGACCGGAGAAATCCTGCCCGGCTTTGTCCGGGACGATGTGCACGCCAACCTGGCGGCGCTGCTCAAGCTCGACGCCGAGCGCAGCCGCCGCCTGCTCGATGCGGCGCCCACCGTCATCAAGCAGCAGCTGCCGCAGTCGCAGATCGACACCTATCTTGCGCTGCTGCGGCAGGCGGGCGCGGCGGTGAGGGTGGAACACCTGGACGGCCGGCCATGGCGGCAGCCGCTGGCCGATACGGCCTTCCCGGCGCTGTTCGACGAGATCCAGCCGCAACCGGCCCGGCCGACGGCACAGGCGCCACAGGCGCCACAGGCTGCGGCGCTCCCCGGGCCGGTGCCTGCCGCACCGGAACCGGCTGTGCTGGCGCTGGCCGACGCCGCGGTGCCCGAGAGCATCAAATGTCCCGCCTGCAACCTGGAGCAGCACAAGCGCACGCTGTGCTCCGGTTGCGGGACCGACATGCCGCGCATGCTGGCGGCGCAGAACCAGGCCCGGATCGAAGCGCGGCAGGCACAACCGGCGGCAGGTGGGCCGCGCACGGTATCCGGGCTCAGGCCCGGCGAGGCGACGCAGCCGGGGATCGACGAGACACCCCGGCTGTTCGGTCTCCAGCTGACCGGCCGGCTCGGCCGGATGCGCTAT
Source organism: Chitiniphilus purpureus (assembly GCF_025642115.1). Classification (GTDB taxonomy): domain Bacteria; phylum Pseudomonadota; class Gammaproteobacteria; order Burkholderiales; family Chitinibacteraceae; genus Chitiniphilus; species Chitiniphilus purpureus. Next base: position 980,823 of record NZ_CP106753.1, read on the forward strand.
CTGGCCTACGGCATGCTGCTGGTGCTCGCCCTGGTCCCGATCACGCTGGTGTTCTCGCTGGCGTTGCTGTTCCTCAAGGGCTTCTGGGTGGTGTTCGGCATGGCCTGGCTGTGGCTCTTCATGCGGCTGGTGGTGTTCCGGCTGCACGACATCGGTCTGTCGGGCTGGTGGGGCGCGGCGGGGCTGGCGCTGCCGCTCGTGGTGCTGCTGATCGACACGCAGATCGGCAGCATCGTATCCATGGTGGGGCTGGTCGGCTCGATGGGGCTGTGCCTGTGGCCGGGCGATACAGGTCCCAACCGCTTCGGCCCGCCGGCCGAACCGCCGACCATGCTGATCAATGTGCTCGCGGTGGTCGGGTTCATCGCCTCGCTGCCATCGATGTCCTGGCTGATCCAGAACGAGCACGTCATGCTGCCCGGTGCCCGGCAGGGCACGTACAGCGACGCCGAACTTGCGCAGATGGTGCAGACGATGCGTGCGCAGGGCATCGAGATCACGGTTGACGAGCTGCGCGCCCAGATGGCCAGCCAGGCCCAGAGCCGGTAGCCGCGGTGGCCGCCGTGACGTGATGCCGCTGTTGCCCCATGCGCCATGCCGCATTGGCGCCGCGTGCCCGCTGGCGTATCGTCCCGGGGATCGACCGGGGAGGACGGCATGCGTACCAGTGAGGTGAGGTTCGACGACGACGGCGTGCCGCTGGCAGGCAGCTGCGATCTGCCCGATGCCGGCGTGGGGCGCGACATCCTGCTGCTGCAGCATGGCTTTACCGGACACCGGATCGAACTGGCGTACTACTTCGTCGACCTGGCGCGGCGGCTGACGGCGGCCGGGATCACGGTCTACCGCTTCGATTTTCGCGGCTGTGGCGAGAGCGGCGGGCGTTTCGAGGACATCACTGTGGCCGACCAGGCACGCCAGGTGGGTGCCCTGCTGGCCTGGCTGCGCACGCGCCATCCCGATGCCAGGCTGCACCTGGCAGGCTTCAGCATGGGGGGCTTGGCCGCCGCGCGCGCCGCGCAGGGGGCGGCACTCTCGTCGCTGACGCTGATTGCGCCCGCGGGCAACCTGGGCGAACTGGTGGAGCGGGCCTGCGCCGCTGGCATCCCGCTGGCCGACGGCTGCGTCGATTTCCTGGGCCTGCGCATCGGCGGCGCCTTGCGTCAGGAGCTGGCGGAACTCGACCCCGAGGCCGGGCTGGCGCGGATCGCAATGCCCACCCTGGTGGTGCATGGCGACCAGGACGCCGCGGTGCCACCGGCGACCGGACGACGCTTCGCCGCACGGATTCCCGGTGCCGGATGGTGCGAAGTGCGCGGCGCCGACCACGTGTTCGGCAATGGCGAGGCCCGCGCAGCGCTCGCCGCCGCCATGGTGTCCCACCTGCACGCGTGAGCCGGCAGGGCGAGCGTGGCGCGCCCCTGGCGGAAACTCCCGATGCCGCCGATGTTGCGCTGCGCAAAACTATTCGTTATCGATCGCAGCGAGAGGCAGGCCCATGCCCAGGAACGCGTTGTATGCCCAGTCCGGCGGCGTTACGCCGGTGATCAATGCCTCGGCCGGCGGCGTGATCGCCGCGGCCCGGCGCCATCCAGACCGGATCGGTACCATGTTCGCGGCGCAGAACGGCATCCTTGGCGCGCTGGACGAGGTGCTGATCGATACCGCGCAGCTCACCGAGACACATCTGACCCAGCTCAGGCATACCCCCGGCGGCGCGTTCGGATCATGCCGGCACAAGCTCAAGCACGGCGCCGAGCTGAAGCGGCTGTTCGAGCTGTTCGCGGCCTACGATATCGGCTACTTCTTCTACAACGGCGGCGGCGACTCGGCCGATACCTGTCTCAAGGTGGCCGAGTTCGCCCAGTACCACGGCGTCGACCTCACCGCCATCCATATCCCCAAGACCATCGACAACGACCTGCCGCTGACCGATTGCTCGCCCGGCTTCGGTTCGGTGGCCAAGTATGTGGCCACGTCGGTGAGAGAGGCGGGGCTGGATACCGCGTCGATGGCGGCCAGTTCCACCAAGGTGTTCATCCTCGAAGTGATGGGCCGGCATGCCGGCTGGATCGCAGCTGCAGCCGGGCTTGCATCGAGCGACGCCGCCAGCCCGCCGCATCTGATCCTCACGCCCGAGGTGCCGTTCGAAGCGGGGCGCTTTGTGCGGGCCATGCAGGAGACCATCGCCCGTGTCGGCTACTGCGTGGTGGTGGCGGCCGAAGGGGTCCGCGATGCGCAGGGGGTGTATCTGGCCGAATCCGGCGCCACCGATGCATTCGGCCATGTGCAGCTCGGTGGCGTGGCGCCGGTGCTGGCGGGGCTGGTCAAACAGCACCTGGGCTACAAGTGCCACTGGGCGGTGGCCGACTACCTGCAGCGCGCGGCGCGCCACCTGGCGAGCGCCACCGATCTGGCGCAGGCCATCGCGGTGGGCGAGCACGCGGTGAGCTATGCGCTGGGTGGGTTGCGCAGCGTGATGCCGGCCATCGTGCGCGAGGACAACGAGCCGTATCGCTGGCGCATCGAGCCCGTGCCGCTCGCCGAGGTGGCCAACCGCGAAAAGCCATTGCCGCTCGAATTTCTCAACGGTGACGGGCTGCACCTGTCGCCACTGGGGCGCGAATACTTCGCCCCGCTGATCCAGGGCGAGGTGCCGCCACCCTATCGCGACGGGCTGCCGGACTACCCGCGCTGGCAGTTCGTCACCGGCGCCAAGCGCCTGCCCGCGTTCGACCCAGCGCGTGGATGAGCTTTTGAAAACACCCCACCAGATCCTGAAACACCGTTTCAAGGTTCAGGGTCTGAGGGTGCCAAGGTCCAGGGTTTGCGCGAGTGCGTCCTGGGTCAGCGCGCGTACCCGCGTCACCACCTGCGCTGGCAGGTCAGGGGTGAGGCAGTCGAGCGGGGTCACGTCGTCCATGCCGCGCAGCCAGGTCAGCTGGCGCTTGGCGAGCTGGCGGGTGGCGAAGATGCCCTTGTCGCGCAGCGCGGCGGCGTCGATGTCCCCGTCCAGGTATTCCCAGGCTTGGCGATAACCGACGCAGCGCATCGATGGCAGATCCGGCGACAAGGCGTAGCGTTGGCGCAGCATCCGCACCTCGTCCACCAGCCCCTGCGCCAGCATTGCATCGAAGCGGCGTGCAATGCGGTCGTGCAGCGCGGCACGTTCGCCCGGCACCAGGGCGAGCTTGTGCAGCGCATAGGGCAACGGCGCGCCCGCCGGCCCGGCCAGCAGCGCCGACATCGGCCGGCCGGCAAGCAGGCAGACCTCCAGCGCACGTTCGATGCGCTGCTGATCGTGGGGCTGCAGCCGGGCCGCGGTCGCCGGATCCAACTGTGCCAGCCGCGCATGCAGCGCCGGCCAGCCCAGGCGTGCCGCATCGGCCTGCAGCGCGCCGCGCAGCGCCGGGTCGGCCTGCGGCAGATCGTGCAGACCGTGCTGCAGCGTGTTGAAGTAGAGCATGGTGCCGCCCACCAGCACCGGCAACCGGCCGCGTGCGCTGATCCGGGCCATCAACCGCAGCGCATCGTCGCGGAACTGCGCGGCGGAGTACGCCTGCTCCGGGCTGATCAGGTCGATCAGGTGGTGTGGGGCGCGCGCCAGTTCCTCAGCGCCGGGCTTGGCGGTGCCGATGTCCATCTCCTTGAACACCAGCGCCGAATCGACCGAGATCAGCTCCACCGGCAGGCCGGCCTCGACCAGCGCGATGGCGCAGGCGGTCTTGCCCGAGGCGGTCGGGCCCATCAGGAACAGGGCGGGGGGCTGCCGTCGCCGGTGCCGGGCCAGCGTGTCGGGGTCGTCGCGATCGGGTTCCACTCACTGCCCCCGCATGAAGAGGCCATCGAGCTCCTTCATGCTCAGCCGGAACCAGGTCGGGCGGCCGTGGTTGCACTGGCCGGAACGCTCGGTCGCCTCCATCTCGCGCAACAGCGCATTCATCTCGGGCAGCGACAGTGCGCGATTGGCGCGCACGGCGCCATGACAGGCCATGGTGGCGAGCAGCGCGTTGCGCCGGCCGGCCAGCACCTGGCTGGCGCCGACCTCGCGGATGTCCTTGAGCACCGCGCGCGCCAGTTCGACTGCGTCGGCGTCCTTGAGCAGCATCGGCACACTGCGGATCGCCAGCTGTGTCGGCGAGGCCACCGACAGATCGAAGCCCAGCGCCGCCAGCGCCTCGGCATGGTCCTCCACCGTGGCCACGTCGAGGCGGTCGGCAGCAAAGAGATGCGGGATCAGCAGCGGCTGGGTGGGCATCTGAGCGAGGTCCAGCGCGGTCTTGAGCTTTTCGTAGACCACACGCTCGTGTGCGGCGTGCATGTCGACCACCACCAGCCCCTCGGCCGCCTGCGCCAGGATGTAGACACCATGCAGCTGCGCCAGGGCAAAGCCCAGCGGCGGGATGCCGTCCTCGTCCTCGGCTGGGAGCGCGGGCCGGTCAATGGTGGGTGCGAAGCCGCTCCAGCCGGCCGCGGCGTCATCGGCCATCGCGGCCGGTCGCTTCAGGTCGCCGAACAGGCGGTCGTACACCGCCAGGGGTTCCGCCGCCATGGGCAGCGGCATCGGCTGCTGCCGGTACATCGCTGCGCCCGGCGGGGCGGGTGGGCGCGGGCTGCCGGCGACAAGGTGCGCCGGCGCAGCGATCTCGCCGGTTTCAGGGTCGACGCCGGCCGGCACCGCGCCGGCGCGGGTCTCGGCCAGTGCCTTGGACAGCGATGCGAGCACGAAGCGATAGACCGCCTGGCTTTCGCGAAAGCGCACCTCGATCTTGGTCGGATGCACGTTCACGTCCACCCCTTCCGGTTCCAGCTCCAGGAACAGGCAGTAGGCGGCGTGCCGGTCGTGGTGCAATACGTCGCGATACGCTTCGCGCAGCGCGTGCTGCACGACCTTGTCGCGCACGAAGCGGCCGTTGACGAAGAAATACTGCGCATCGCGACTGGCCTTGGAGAGCGTGGGCGACCCAGCGATGCCCCACAGCCGCAGCGGCCCGGCGCGCTCGTCCAGCGCCACGCCGGTCTGGACGAACTCGTCGCCCAGGAGCTGCGCCGCGCGCCGCGCCAGATCGCCATGCAGCAGCCGCAGCTGGGCGCGGCCGTTGTGGCTGAGCGTGAACTGCCGCGCCGGATGCGCCAGCGCCAGACGTTTGACCGCCTCTTCGCAGTGGGCGAACTCGGTGCTGTCCGATTTGAGGAATTTGCGCCGTGCCGGCGTCTGGTAGTAAAGCTCGTGCACTTCCACCGTGGTGCCCAGCGCCAGCGCCGCCGGTTCGGGCTCGTTCAGCCCGCCGTGGTCGGCTTCGATGCGCCAGGCATGCTGGGCGCCCTCGAAGCGGCTGGTCAGCACCAGGCGCGACACCGAGGCGATCGACGCGAGCCCTTCACCACGAAAGCCCAGCGTGGCGACACGGGTCAGATCATCGAAGCTGTGGATCTTGCTGGTGGCATGCCGGTGCAGCGCCAGCGGCAGATCGTCGCGTTCGATGCCGCCGCCGTCGTCGATCACCTTGATCAGCCTGGTCCCGCCAGCCACGAGCTCCACGTTGATGCTGTGCGCCCCGGCGTCCACGCTGTTCTCCATCAGTTCCTTGAGCGCGCTGGCCGGGCGCTCGACCACCTCGCCGGCGGCGATCTGGTTGACCAGGGTGTCGGACAGGATCTGGATGCGGGGCATGGCGGCGGGCAGGACAGGGGCGAGCCGGCAGTATATCAGCGGCAGGCTGGCGTTCCGCCGGCCGTTGGCTGCATGCCGATCCAAGCTAGCGCTGCGCGACCTTGGTGCCCGGCGGCACCGGGTTGGCGGCGAAATAGCGCTTGATGCCCTGGTACAGCGCATTGGCCATCCGCTGCTGATAGTCGTCGCTGACGAGCTTGCGCTCCTCGGCCGGATTGGAGATGAACGCGGTCTCGACCAGGACCGACGGGATGTCCGGCGCCTTGAGCACCGCGAAGCCGGCCTGCTCCACCTGCGCCTTGTGCAGCCGGTTGATATTGCCCAGCTCGCCCAGCATCACCTTGCCAAGCTTGAGGCTGTCGTTGATGGTGGCGGTCTGGGTCAGGTCCATCAGCGTGCGCGCCAGATGCAGGTCCCTGGTGTCGATCTTCACCCCGCCGATCAGATCGGCCTCGTTTTCCTTCTGCGCCAGCCACTTGGCCGCAGTGGAAGTGGCGCCGCGCTCGGACAGCGCGAACACCGACGAGCCGTTGGCGTCCGGGCGCACGAAGGCATCGGCGTGGATCGACACGAACAGATCGGCCTTGGCGGCGCGTGCCTTGCGTACCCGCGTACCCAGCGGCACGAAATAATCGCCGTCGCGCGTCATCACCACGCGCATGTTGCTTTCCTGCTCCAGCAGTGCCTTGAGGCGTCTGGCGATCTGCAGCACCACGGTCTTCTCGTGGTTGCCGGCAGGGCCCACCGCGCCGGGGTCCTCGCCACCATGCCCGGGATCGAGCACCACGGTGACCAGCCGGTCCACCTTGAGGCTGTCGCGTGCCACGGTGGCGGGGCGCTGCACCGGTGTTGGCTCGGGGGTGGGCGCGGGGGAGCGTTGCTCGTCCAGAAAGGCCAGCAGTGGATCGGCCGGCGCAGCCGGATACAGGTCGATCACCAGCCGGTGCTGATAGTCGCTGACCGGTGCCAGTGTAAAGACCTGCGGCTTGACCTCGGTCTTGAGGTCGATCACCAGCCGCACCACGCCGGGTTTGAACCGGCCGGCCCGCAGCTTCTCGATGTTGGGGTCCGCGGCGGTCAGCTTGCCGGCGAGGCTCTGCAGCTCGCTGTTGAGCTCCACGCCTTCCAGGTCGACCACCAGCCGGTCGGGATTGCGCAGCAGGAATTGCTTGAAGGTCAACGGCGCGTCCGATTCCAGCGTGACCCGGGTATAGGCCTCGGCGGGCCACATGCGCACGGCGATCACATTGGGCGACGCGTCCGCGGCGGCGCCGACCGGTCGCACTGCCAGGACAAGGAGCGCCCCGGCGGATGCGCGCAGCAGCCGGCGGCGATCAGGGTTCACGTGAGGACAAGGCGTGCGAGGCATTCGGTTCCAAGCGGTGTTGCTGCGGCGATCCGGGCCCGCCGTCCCAGCCCTTCGGGTGCGAGCCCGATCACCCAGTCCGGGGATGGCAGCAGCCCTTGTGCTTTTTCAGCCCACTCGATCAGGCAGATGCTGTCGGGGTTGAAATACTCCCGAAAGCCGGCGTCTTCCCATTCGAGGGGGTCTTGAAATCGATATAAATCAAAGTGATACAAGTATAAATTCGAAACTGTATAAGGTTCAACCAGTGTATAGGTGGGGCTTTTCACGCGCCCGGGGTAGCCCAGCGCGCGCAAGATGCCACGGGTGAGGGTGGTCTTGCCCGCGCCCAGATCGCCTTCCAGGAACACGGTCATCCCCGGCGCCAGCGCGTGGGCGAGCGCGTCGCCGAGCGCGAGCGTGGCGGCTTCGTCGGGCAGGAACAGCTTTCGCGTATCATCGGCGCTATGCATATGGGACTCGACAACGGGCAGGTGGATGGGCAGGCACTGGCGGCCGACATCAAGCGCTGGGCCGCGGCGCTGGGCTTTGCGCGGGCGGCCATCACCGGCGTCGACCTGAGCCACGCCGAGGCCGGTCTGCAGGCCTGGCTGGATGCCGGGTATCACGGCGAGATGGATTATATGGCACGGCATGGGCTCAAGCGCGCGCGCCCGGCCGAGCTTGTGCCCGGCACCCGCAGCGTGATCAGCGTGTTCCTGCCCTACCTGCCGCCGGCGGCAGCGGCCAGTGAAGCGGTGCTGGCCGACGGCGCCAAGGCCTATCTGTCGCGGTACGCGCTGGGGCGGGACTACCACAAGGTATTGCGTCGCAAGCTGCAGACGCTGGCCGAGCGCATCGGCGAGCGCATCGGGCCGTTCGGGCATCGGGTGTTCGTCGATTCCGGGCCGCTCTTGGAGGTGGAGCTGGCCAGGCAGGCGGGCCTGGGCTGGCGCGGCAAGCACACGCTGCTGCTCAACCGCGACTACGGGTCGTTCTTCTTCCTCGGCGAACTGCTGACCGATCTGGCGCTGCCGGCCGACCCGCCGTTGCCGGCCGAGCACTGCGGCAGCTGCACCCGCTGCCTCGATTTCTGTCCGACCCGCGCCATCGTCAAGCCCTATACCGTGGATGCGCGGCGCTGCATCTCGTATCTGACCATCGAGCTCAAGGGCAGCATTCCGCCGGCGCTGCGGCCACTGATCGGCAACCGGGTCTACGGCTGCGACGACTGCCAGCTGGTCTGCCCCTGGAACCGCTTCGCCGTCCGCAGCGATGACCCCGATTTTGCCGTCCGCCATGGTCTGGACGATGCCTCGCTGTGCGAGCTGTTCGCCTGGAGCGAGGCGCAGTTCCTGGAGCGCCTGGCCGGCAGTCCCATCTACCGGATCGGCTACGCGCGCTGGCTGCGCAATCTGGCGGTTGGCCTTGGCAACGCGCCCTCGTCGCCGGCAGTGCTGGCCGCGCTGCAGGCGCGACGCGACGACACCGATGCGCTGGTGCGCGAGCACGTGGCCTGGGCGTTGCAACAGCACGGGGTGGCCGGATGAGTGCGGTGTCGCCGTCGATCCAGCCCCTGGGCGAATGCGCGCTGGTGCTGAACGTGGGCGCCGACCTGGCGATGCAGCGCCGGCTGTGGGCTGCCTGGCATGTGTTGGAGCATCGCCTGCCCGAGGTCGAGTGGATTCTCGGCATGGGCAACCTGACCGCGCATTTCGACCCGCTTGTCACCAAGGCACGGCTGGTGACGCGCGCGCTGGAAGGCGCGTGGGCGCGCAGCGCCGGCGTGGAGCTGGCACCGGGCAAGACCGTGACGCTGCCGGTGCGCTATGGCGGCGAGCATGGACCGGACCTGGCCTGGGTTGCCGGGCACACCGGGCTTGCGCCCGATGAGGTGGTGCGCAGGCACAGCGCCGCCAGCTATACCGTGTATTGCCTGGGTTTCCTGCCCGGTTTCGCCTATCTGGGCGGGCTCGACCCGCGGTTAGCGGTGCCGCGGCGATCCGATCCGCGCCTGGCGGTGCCCGCAGGGTCGGTGGCGATCGGCGGCGCGCAGACAGGGGTCTATCCGCTGGCCTCGCCCGGTGGCTGGCAATTGATCGGCCGCACCGACGCGCCGCTGTTCGACCCCTACCGCGAGACGCCGGGGCTGCTGGCGCCCGGTGACACGGTGCGTTTCCAGATCGAGGAGATCGCGTGACCCTGCTGATCGGACGTCCCGGGCCGCAGACCACGGTGCAGGACCTGGGCCGCACCGGATATCGGTTCCTGGGGGTGCCGGCCGGCGGCGCATGCGACAGCGTGGCGCTGCGGGTCGGCAATCTGCTGCTGGGCAACCCGGCAGAGGCGGCGGCGCTGGAGATCATGCTGGGTGGTCTGCAACTGCGGTTCGAGATGCCACGCCGGTTCGCGCTGACCGGGGCCCCGGTCGCCGCCACGCTGGATGGCAGGCCGTTGTCCGGCTGGCGGGTCTACGAGGCGGCAGCAGGCGCCGTGCTGCGGCTGGCGTTCTCCAGTGAGGGCGCGCGCATCTATCTGTGCGTGGCGGGCGGCATCGACGTACCGCCGGTGCTGGGCAGCCGCGCCACCGGGCTGCTGGCGGGACTGGGCGGCTTTGGCGGCCGGGGACTGGCGCAGGGCGATCGGGTGCCGCTGGGGCCGTTGCCGGCATGTATGCCGCAGCCGGCTGCGGTGCTGCCGCCGCCGCGCGGCGAGGTGCTGCGGGTGCTGCCCGGGCCGGAATGGCCGCAGCTGCCGCGGGCGGCGCAGCGCGCACTGCTGACCTATCCTTGGCGGGTATCGCCGGCCAGCAACCGCATGGGTGCGCGTCTCACCGGGCCGCAGCTGGCGTTGGAGGGGCTGGCCGAGCCCGATTCGCACGCGGTGCTGCCGGGGGTGGTGCAACTGCCACCGGGCGGGCAGCCCATCCTGTTGCTGGCGGATGCACAGACGACCGGTGGCTATGCCAAGCCGCTGGTGGTGATCGAAGCCGACCTGTGGCGCGCCGGGCAGCTGCATCCGGGCGCGACGGTGCGGTTTGCCGAAATCGGGCCCGATGAGGCGTTGGCGGCACTCGCTGCGCAGCGCGCATGGCTCGCCCATATCGAGAGGAACCTGCGTTGGCACACACCATTGACCTGAACGCCGACCTTGGCGAGGGCTTTGCGCACGATCCGGTGCTGATGCCGCTGATCTCGTCGGCCAATATCGCGTGCGGCGGCCATGCCGGCGATGTGGACAGCATGCGCACCGCGGTGCGGCTGGCGCGAATCCACGGCGTGGTGGTCGGCGCGCACCCGAGTTATCCGGACCGTGAGCACTTCGGCCGGGTTTCGATGCAGCTCGAACCGATGCGGCTGGTGGAGATCCTGACCGCGCAGCTCTGGTCGCTCAAGGCGGTCTGCATCGAGGCGGGGCTGAGCGTGGCCTACGTGAAGCCGCATGGCGCGTTGTACAACGATGCGGCGCGCGATCCGGCGCTGGCACGGCTGATCGCCGGCAGTATCCACGAAATCGATCCCGCGCTGGCGGTGATGGGGTTGTCCGGCTCGGCCCTGCTCGATGCGGCGCGCGAATGCGGGTTGACCGTGATTGCCGAAGCCTTCGTCGACCGGGCCTACCGCAACGACGGCAGCCTGGTGCCGCGCGGGGAGCCGGGCGCGGTGCTTGCCGATCCGCAGCATGCGCTGGCGCAGGCGGCCGATCTGACGCTGCGCGGCGGCGTGCGTGCGCAGGACGGCACCTGGCTGCCGTTGCAGGCCGACAGCCTGTGCCTGCACGGCGATCATCCGCACGCACTGCATTTCGCCACGCTGCTGCATGCGCATCTACGGCAGCAGGGCGTGCAGATCGCCTCCACGCTGCAGCGTCGCGCGCAAGGGGCGGTGCAGACGTAGCAATCCGTTGCATCGGGCCACTTCTGGCGGCGGGACGGGGGGCGTAGAATTGCGGCTTTCTGGCCGCCTACACAGCTTGCCGCCCGGAGCCCGCGTTCCATGTCCACCCCTGATCCCAGCCACGCCATCGGCGTATTCGATTCCGGCGTCGGCGGCCTCACCGTCGTGCGCGCGTTGATGGACAGGCTGCCCTTCGAACACATCACCTACTTCGGCGATACCGCGCGCGTGCCTTATGGGGTCAAGTCGGTCGCCACCATCGAGCATTTCACCCAGCAGATCGTCGATTTCCTGCTGCAGCGTCAGGTCAAGCTGCTGATCATCGCCTGCAACACCATGGCTGCGGTCGCCGCCGACCGCGTGCGCGCCAATGCGCCGGTGCCGGTGCTGGACGTGATCGAGGCCGGTGGCGCCAATGCGGTGGCATTGACCCGCTCGGGCGGCATCGGCGTCATCGGCACGCCCACCACCATCAACAGCAATGCCTACGCGCGCGCCATCCACCAGCTCAACCCCGATTGCCGCGTCTACTCGCAGGCGTGCCCGCTGTTCGTGCCGCTGGTGGAGGAGGGCTGGCTGGAGCACCCGGTCACCCGGCTGACCGCGCAGGAATACCTCAAGCCGGTGTTCGTCGAGCGTATCGATACCCTGGTCCTGGGCTGCACGCACTATCCTTTGCTCAAGCCGCTGCTGCAGGAAGTGGCAGGCAGCCGCATGCAACTGGTCGATTCGGCCATCTCGATCGCCGACCAGGCGGCCGTGCTGCTGCAACAGCAGGGCCTGGCCAATCCCAGCCGTACGCGGCCCGTCTACCGCTATCACGTGACCGATGTGCCGGTGCGCTTCCAGACCATCGGCGAGCGCTTTCTCGGGCGCAGCCTGGGGCAGGTGGAACTGGTGCAGTGGTGAGCGCGGGCACGTAGCCGCCCCGTGGCGGATGCGCCCGTCCGCGTGCCAACCGTCCTGGAGATTCCGATGCTGTTCGGCCTGACCGTGATCTGCGCCTTCCTGCTGGCCGGCGAGGCCGTGGGGCGGCTTCTTGGCCTGCCGGTGCCCGGCGCGGTGCTGGGCATGCTGTTGCTGACCGCCTGGCTGATGGGCCGGCGCCAAGTGCCGGCGCGCCTGGCGCGCGTGAGCGCCGGCCTGCTGCGCTACCTGCCGCTGCTGTTCGTGCCGGCCGGGGTCGGGTTGATGGCGCTGGGGCCGACGTTGGCGCGCGAGGGCATCGCCATGCTGCTGGTGCTGCTGCTGTCGAGCGCGATCACGCTGGCGGCCACCGCGCTGACGCTGCAATGGCTGCTCAGGCGTCGTCATGACTGAAGCGCGGGTGGTCTGGGCATGGTTGCAGACCCACCCAGGGCTGTGGCTGGTGATCACCGCGGCGGTGTACCTGCTGGCCGACAAGCTCCACCGCAGTCTGCACCGGCTGCCGCTGCTGAATCCGGTGCTGTTGACGGTGCTGGCGCTGATCGGCCTCCTGCACGCCACCGGGGTGCCGTACGGCGACTACTTTGCCCGGGTCGAGGCGATACACCTGCTGCTCGGGCCGGCCACGGTGGCGCTGGCCGTGCCGCTCTATCTCAATCTGCACCAGGTGCGCGCCTCGCTGGTGCCGTTGTCGCTCGCCCTGCTGGTGGGCGGCAGCGTGGGCATCGCCAGCGCGCTGCTGCTGGGCCGGTTGTTCGGGCTGTCGGCCGCCTCACTGATCTCGTTCGCACCCAAATCGGTGACCACACCGGTGGCGATGGCGCTGGCGGAACATCTGGGCGGCCTGCCGGCGCTGGCCGCCGGCGTGGTGATCCTGACCGGCATGTTCGGTGCCGTGGCCGGCATCCCGTTGCTGCGCTGGCTGCGCGTGCACGAGCCCATGGTGCAGGGTTTTGCGCTGGGCGTGGCCGCGCACGGCATCGGCACCGCGCGGGCGCTGCAGGTCTCCGAGACGGCGGGCGCGTTCGCCGGACTGGCGATGGGGTTGAATGCGGTGCTGACCTCGATCCTGCTGCCGCTGCTGCTGGCGATCTGGCCGCTGTAGCGCGCCACGCCGCACGGATCAGTGCACGATGATTTCCGCGAGCTGCCAGACACAGCGGCGGTAGTACTCGGCCTGACGCAGTTCGGGATGTTGATGGAACGGGTAGATCACGAACAGCGGCCCCTTGTCGCGTACCGTCATCGGCTTGCCGTTGCGCTTGCGGGCCAGGATCACGTCGTACTGCTCGGCATCCTCAAGCGGAATGGTGATCACGTAGTCGTTGAGGGCGCGCAGCGACAGGGTCTGGCCGGCCGCACCGGCGGCGGCGAGCACGTCGCGCAGCAGTGGACCTTCGAAACGCTGCGCCCGCGGATGCCAGGGCGTCGCGACCGTGAACGTATGCTGGGGCAGTGCGCGCAGCGTGGCCTCATCGAAGACCAGTGGTGCGCGGGCCTTGCCGTGCTGCACCAGGTTGCCGCTGACCACCAGCAGTGGCGTCCCGGTCTTGTCGCGGGCCCATCCCGGTTGCGGGGCCAGCAACGCGCATCCGACAAGGAAGAAGAAAAGACGCTTGATCATGGGGCATCCCTGGTTGTGCCTGACAGGAAATTGGTCTGGGCCAGCTCGGCGACGGCAGCGCGGGTCTGTGCGTAGCATTCGCGGACCGGGGTGGTGGGCGCCGTGTCCGGGTGCTGCTCCAGGTCGGCGAGCGCCGTGGCCAGGGCCGTGGCGCCGATCTGCAGTGCGATGCCACGGGCGCTGTGGGCATGCCGTTGCTTGTCTTGGGTATTGTCGCTGTTGGCGTAGTGGGCAAGCAAGGTCTCGACCCGGGCCAGACCGCGCTCGGCCAGCTCCAACCAGCGCTGCGGGGTGCAGCCCAGCCGGCCGCACATGGTTTCCAGCGATTCAAGCAGTTCGGATTGCACGGCAGCGGCAGGGGCCGCGCCTTCCTGGACCTCGCCGCGGGCGGCCTGCAGCAGGCGCAGCGCCGAGAACGGCTTGGGCAGCCATTGGTCGATGCCGGCTGCCGCCAGTTTGTCGGGCTCCGGTTGCAGCCCCGCGCTGATCATCACGATCCGCCCACTCCAGCCGCGGGCACGCAGCGCGCGGGCGGCGGCAAGGCCATCCAGCCCGGGCATGTTGTAGTCGAGCAGCACGCAATCGCAGGCCGGATCGGTGGTCAGCTCGTCCAACACCGACAGGCCGTTGTCGGTGGCACGCACCTGGGCGCCGGCCTGGGTCAGGATGTCGCGCATCAGCTCGCGGTTGATCTCCTGGTCCTCGGCGATCACCAGCTTGAGTCCGTCCAGGCGCGGCGCATCCTTTTCATCGGCGGGCGGCGGTGCCATCGCCGGCTGGGCATGCACCGTGGCGGTGAAGGTCGAGCCCCGGCCCGGCACGCTTTCCACGGTGATGTCGCCACCCAGGTGGCGAGCGTAGTCGCGGCTGATCACGAGGCCGAGCCCGGTGCCGCCGAGCAGCTTGCCGCTGGCGGTCTGTTCGAACGGGTTGAACAGCCGTGCCTGTTCCTCGATCGAGATGCCAAGCCCGGTATCGATGACCTGCATGCGCAGCATCAGCTTGTCGGCCGGCTGCAGCGCATCGATATGCGCATGCACCGCGCCATGCTCGGTGAACTTGATGGCATTGCCGATCAGGTTGATCAGGATCTGGCGCCACTTGCCGCCGTCCAGATGTAGGTAGGGCGGTACTGCCGGGTCCAGTGTCAGCGTGAACTGCAGCCCGCGCGATGCGGCCTGCAGTTCGAAGATGCCGCGCAGGTCGGTCGCCACCTCGGCCATGCACACGGTGTCTTCCACCACGTGCACCCGGCCCGCTTCGATCTTGGAGACGTCCAGCACATTGCCGATCAGACTGGACAGGTAGGTGCCGCTTTGCCGCACATGTTCGAGCTGCCGGCGCTGCGCGGGTGGCAGGCTGTTCAGTGCCAGCACCTGCTCGGTGTAGCCGATGATCGCGGTCAGCGGGGTGCGCATCTCGTGGCTGACACTGGCGAGGAAGCGGGTCTTGGCCGCGCTCGCATCGAGCGCCACGCGGCGGGCCTCCTCCAGCTCGCGGCTGCGGGTTTCGCTGCGCCACAGTTCGCGCAGCGCGATGAAGGCAAAGAACAGTAACAGCAGGAACTGCAGCACCAGGAGCGCGATGCGCCATTCGCCCAGCGCCACGATCAGCCGCTGGTTGCGGATCAACTGGTCGCTGAAGCGCTCCTGGATCAGTTGCACGGTCTGGTGGAACTGTGGTTCGAGCTGGTCCAGCGTCTGCGCCAGGCGCTCGATCTCGACATTGTCCAGCCCATCCTCGAACAGCGGGTCGAATTGCTGGAACAACGCATTCAGCGGCGCCAGCAACTGCCGGTACGCCTGCGTCATGCCGTAGAGGTTGTGCAGCGTACCGCTTTGCGTGGTGTGCACGCGGCTGGCCAGGATGTCGTAGCGCAGCGCCAGCTCTTCACGCTGGGTCGGATCGTAGCGGGCGAGCCGGACGACCTTGATGACGTTCATGAACTCGCGGGTCAGCGAGATGGTGTTCCACAGTTCCTCCTGCGCCGCATAGTCCGACACCCCGGACAGGTGCGCACGCAGGCGTTGCTCGAACCAGGCTGACAGGATCAGGATGCCACTGAGTACCGATACCGTGATCCAGAATGCGATGCGGACACGGCGCGGCATGGCGGTAAAGGGTGGGAGCATGGCGAAACGGGCTGGCCTGATCAGATGCAAAACCGGCTGTCCGGATGCATCGGCAAGCACCTGCCGATGCGGTGGACACCCTGGGGCGCGGCGCGGCCGGCGGCAGGTGTGTTGCACCGGATTCCCCGCTCCGCAGATTGTATTGTCATGCAGGTATATGCATGGTTTGGTGGCCGGGTGCACTGAAGCCGGCCTGCCAGCGGCGTGGCAGGATCATGACCGCACAGGGCGGGGATTCGCTGTGGGTGGGCAGGATGACGATTCACATGCAGGCGGCTACGGATGGCACAACTCAAGCTACCTGTTCCAATTACCGTTGGTCATGAAGTAGTGACAGCCGGTAGGCTGGGGCTGCTGACAGGCAGCGCGATTGTCGCATGGATGGGAACTCCTTACACCTTCAGCAACGCAGCACGCCCCGGCAACCAGCGATCCAGATGGCTCAGCGCGGCCGGCCTGTCGTGGGCGAGCAGCGTATCGGCAGCCTCGCGCGCCGCCTCCACCAGATCGGCGTCCGCCTCCAGGTCGGCGAAGCGCAGCATGGGCACGCCCGACTGTTTCACCCCGGCCAGCTCGCCCGGGCCGCGGATGCGCAGGTCCTCCTGGGCGATGATGAAGCCGTCGGTGTTCTCGAAGATCACCTTGAGCCGCTCCTTGGCGGTGTCGCCAAGCGGCCCGCAATACAGCAGCACACACAGGCTGGCATGCGTTCCGCGGCCGACGCGGCCACGCAGCTGGTGCAACTGCGCAAGACCCATGCGCTCGGCATGTTCGATCACCATCAGGCTGGCATTGGCGACGTCCACGCCGACCTCGATCACCGTGGTGGCCACCAGGACCTGGATGCGGTTGGCAATGAAGGCCTCCATCACCGCGGCCTTCTCGTCCGGTTTCATCTTGCCGTGCAAAAGCCCGACCGCCACGCCGTCCAGCTCCTCGGCAAGCTGGGCATGGGTATCGACCGCGGTCTGCAGCTGCAGCGCCTCCGATTCCTCGATCAACGGGCAGACCCAGTAGGCCTGGCGTCCCTCGGCCACCTTGGCGGCAATGCGCGCGATCACCTCGTCGCGGCGCGCATCCGACACCAGCTTGGTCAGAATAGGCGTGCGCCCGGGGGGCAGCTCGTCGATCACGCTCACATCCAGGTCGGCATAGAAGCTCATCGCCAGCGTGCGCGGGATCGGTGTGGCGCTCATCATCAGCTGGTGCGGGCTCTGCCCCTTGGCGCGCATCGCCAGCCGCTGCGCCACGCCGAAACGATGCTGCTCGTCGACGATGGCCAGACCCAGATTCCGGAATTCGACCTGCTGCTGGAAGATCGCATGGGTGCCGACCACCAACGGTGCGACGCCCAACGCCGCATCCTCGAGCGCGCTGCGTTTTTCCTTGGCCTTGAGCGAGCCGGCCAGCCAGACCACCTTGATGTCCAGCGGCGCGAGCCAGCCCGAGAGCTTGCGGAAATGCTGTTCGGCCAGGATCTCGGTGGGCGCAAGCAAGGCCACCTGGTAGCCGCATTCGATGGCATGGCAGGCGGCGATCGCCGCGACGATGGTCTTGCCCGAGCCCACATCGCCCTGCAGCAGCCGCTGCATCGGATAGGGCTGTGCCAGATCGCGGGCGATCTCCAGCAACACGCGGTTCTGCGCCCGGGTTAGCGCGAACGGCAGGCTGGCGACCAATCGCGCCGCCAGCCGTCCATCCGCGGCGATCACCGGCGCGTCGCGCTCGCGCCGTGCGGCGCGCGCCAGCCGCAGGCTGAGCTGCTGCGCCAGCAACTCATCGAACTTGAGCCGCCGCCACGCCGGATGGGTGCGGTGCTGCAGCGCCACGTTGGGAATGTCGGGCGTGGGCGAATGAAGCAGATGCACGCTATGGGCAAAGGGCGGCAGGCCATAGGCGTCGCGCATCGCCTGCGGCAGCGGATCGGCAAGGTCGCACGCACGCAGCGCCTTGCCGATCAGCTTGGCCAGCGCAGCCTGGCTGAGCCCGGCCGTGGTGGGGTAGACCGGCGTCAGCGCCTCGGACAGCGCGGCGCCGTCGCCCACGTTCCGGATCTTGGGGTGCACCATCTCGTCGCCCCAGAAGCCGCGGCGGATCTCCCCCAGCAGGCGCACCCGCTTGCCCACGGCCAACTGCTGTGCCTGATTGGGGTAGTAATTGATCAGCCGCACCACCAGCATGCCGCTGGCGTCCGCCACCCGCGCCACCAGCTGTTTCTTCGGCCGGAACATCACGTCCAGCGTCTGCACCTCGCCCTCGACCTGCACATTGGTCCCGGTCAGTGCGTCGGCGATCGGCACCAGATGCGTTTCGTCCTCATAGCGCAGCGGCAGGTGCAGCACCAGGTCGAACAGGCGGTGGATGCCCAGCTTGGCCAGGCGCGACTGGACAGCAGGGGTGAGGGTGGCAAAATCCATGAGTGGAACGGTCGTTCTGCGTGCGGCTACTTTAGCCGGTTTGGCACGGTGCGCAAAGCGGACACCCACGGTGAACGCCTGATCTGCAAGCAATCGTTCATGAACGAAATCGTGCAGCTGTCACGGGGCTGCGGTGCTGCGGATGCTATGTTGACACCCCAGGCTGGCTAAGCCGGCCTCAACCCGCGATTGCAAGGAGTGCATATGCAAGTGCAGAACTATCTGTTCTTCGACGGGCGCTGTGAACAGGCGCTGAATTTCTACCAGCAGACGCTTGGCGCGCAGATCACCCAGCTGATGCGTTTCGCCGACGCCCCTGAGGAAGAACAGGGCCCGCCTGAATGGCGCGACAAGGTGATGCACGCCAGCCTGACCATCGGCCAGACCGCGCTGATGGCCTCCGACGGCATGCCCGGGCAATCGACCCCGATGCAGGGCTTCAGCCTCGCGCTGGACCCGGCCACGCTGGATGAAGGCCGACGCCTGTTCGACGCACTGGCACAGGGTGGCCAGATCGAGATGCCGTTCGGCCCCACCTTCTGGGCCAAGGGTTTCGGCATGCTGCGCGACCAGTTCGGTGTGCCATGGATGGTGAATGTGGAAGGGTGATCAGGATGGGGCGGGCTTGGCAGTCGCTGCAGGCCCGCCGTGGCGTCTGCCCGTTCACTCGTCGTAATAAACCCGGAACGCCTTCAGCACCGCCGGATCAGCCCGGTACTTGCGCTTGATTGCCGCCACCTCGCGTTCGACCTGATCGCAGCGCAGCTCGGTCAGTACCTGGTTGATCTCCTGGTCGCGTGCTGAACGGTCGCCGTTGAATTCGCCGGCGAAATGATTGCAGTTGACGCCGCGATCCAGGAGGGCAGCAGCGTCTCGGGGCAGTGAGCGCCGTACCTTGTCGTAGTCGCCACAGGGATCGGAGCCGGCGGCGCAGCCGGATGCCATCAGCAACAGCAGAGATGCAAGCAGGGTGCGTTGCATGTGGGGTCTCGAACGTGAAGGTGGGGTGCCGGTGCAGCCGTGGCCGGTCCCCAGGTGGGCAGGCGCCAGGGCGCGCGCCCACCCGCGGACGACCGCGGTTACTGCCCGTTCCAGGTGAACTCGATCCTGATACCGCCCGGCTCGTAGCACATCATGTGCTTGCGCGGCCCACCGCCAAGCAGCTCCGGCGCGAATTCGATACGCGCACCGGGGAATTGCGAGAGCCGTTCGGCAAGCTCAAAAAGCCGCGATTCGGATTCGACCTCCAGTGCCAGATGATGCAGGCCCACGTTGGTGCGCCGGTTGAATTCGTGCACCGCCTGCGCATGATCGACCTGCCACAAGGTCAGCTTCACGTGGCCGTCGGTGACCATGGTCCTGGGGTACGAATCGTCCCTGCCTGATTCGGTCCAACCCAGTCCTTCGACAAAGAAGCGTGTGGTATCGGCAAGGTTGAAAACCGCCAAACCCAGGTGATGCAAGCCCTTGGTACTAGCCATGTGTCTCAGACTCCGGATCGAGAATGCGTAAAGAGGGTAGCCGTCACGAGGCAGGATGGACCTGCTGACGCATACGGCACGGCATGGAGCATATTGCGGGTGTGCAAATGAAGCGAGTCTGGGAACGCAGACCACGGCAGGAGTTCATCATATGGCCTGTGCGCACCCGGGTTCATGGGTGGGGAAGGGTCGGCGCCGTGGCCCTGGGCAGCGCACGCTGGGGAATTGCCTGGGCCGGCGCCTTGCCACCCGAGGCGATCCAGCGCAGCACCCTTACCCACCGTGACCACGCAGGCAATTGCGGTGCCAGCCCGAGCGACGCCTGGGCAGTCGCCAGTGCGTCTTCGAGCAAGGCATCGTGCAGCGGCCGGTAGACCAGCGGCCATGACAGCATCGCCCAGCCGCGCGCCTTCATCTGCAGCGTGTGCCGCAGGATGACGGCCTGCTGCGGACCGGTCAGGATTTCGAATGCATGCAGGCCATCGAATCCGGGCGGCCCGCCAAACCGGAATCGGATTGCCCGCCCTGGCACATAGTGTTCGACCATATAGCGTATCGGCCCGTGGCCTCCCGCTGCGCCTTCGCCCAGCGGCCGGTCGAGCCGCATCCGGGGCCAGGCCTGTCCCGGCCATAGCCGATCGTCTTTCGAGGCGAGCGTATCGAGCAGGGCCCCCACTACAGCCGGGTCCATGTCGAACGTGCGCTGATGGATGTTGAGCACCTGCATGCGTTGCTTCCCGATATGCCCATCGATACACGACCGGTTCAGATGCGATGCCGGTGGTCACAGCGTACCCTGTCCCGGCCAGCCGGCGCTGGCGCCGCCCGGCCGATCACCCCCGCCGTGCTGGCCGCTCCCCGCGCAGCGCGTTGCGGTGATAGGCGGCCTTCAGGCGAACGGTCAGCGCCGGGCGTAGCGTGAGGCCCAACTGGTCGGCCTGGCCGCGGTAGCGCAGGTCGGGCATGCCGTAGTCGCCCTGGCTGCGCCATTGGGCTTCGTTGACCCGATATTGCGCCAGCCGCAGGTTGCAGTAGTCCCCCAGTTGGCGTGCGAGACGCGCATCGGCTGCCGGCAGGCGCCAGCCGGCGGCGACCTGGGCTTCCTTGGCGCAGGCGGACAGGGCCGTCTGGGCGCGGGCGAAGGCCGCGGTGCGTGTTGCGGGATCGGTACGCAGCCAGAACGCGCCGAATTGATCGTAGCGCGTCATGGTGTCGACAAAGCGGATGAGGGCGGCGTCGAAGCGCAACGTATCGGTGCGCTGGCTGTACAGCAGGCCGCCCAGCAGGGCCAGCGCGCCGAGCGCGATGGCAAAGGCATCGCGGCCGGCGTGCGGGCGCCGAGCGGCCCAGGCATAGCCCCAGGCCAGCACGCCACCGCCGAGCAGGCCGCCGATATGGTTGGCATTGTCGATGCCGTCGATGATCAGGCCCAGTGCCAGGTTGAGCACGATCACCTGGCCGATCTGCCGCAGCGCCTGCCGCCCGCCCGGCCCGGCCCGGTGGCGTTCGGCCAGCAGCAGCGCAAAGCAGGCGCCAGCGAGCCCCATGATGGCGCCGGAGGCCCCGGCGCTGATGGTGGCGGCGTTCCACAGCGTGCTGGCCAGCCCGCCGGCCAGGCCGGCGACAAGGTAGAGCAGGCTGAAGCGCACCGGGCCGAGCTGACGTTCCAGCAGGGGGCCGAGGATGGCGAGCGAGTACATGTTGACCAGCAGGTGCACCACACCGATATGCAGGAACATGCTGGAAAGCAGCCGCCACGGCTCGCCACCCAGCGTCAGGCCATGCTGGTTGGCGCCCCAGCGCACCAGTTCGCCGCCGGCCGCGCCCCACAGCGACACGCCTTGCAGCAACTGGAGCAGCATGACCAGCACATTGGCACCCAACAGCAACAGGGTGACCGGGCTGCGGCGGAACCAGGAGGGCGGGGGCAGGATGGACATGGTGTGCGGTCTGGCAGGGACGGGATGGGGCGGCATGCCGCCGCCGACAGGATATTACCCTTGCCGCCGCCCAGGGCGGTAGGCACAGCGCGGCTGCATTTTGCAATGCAGCATGGACACACCGGCTGGCACTGGCGACGGCACCATTCCCACCGTGGGCCTGCGTGGCGCGTGTTATCTATTGAGACAAGAGGCCGGCAACGGTCCAACCTGTCCGGAGAAGCAGCGATGGCACACGACTACCACGGGATCGCCCGCGAGATCCTGGCCTTGCTCGGCGGCGCCGGCAATATTGCGCAACTGACCCATTGCATCACCCGGCTGCGGCTGGTGCTGCACGACCCGTCGCTGGCGCAGACCGAGGCGTTGCAGGCGATTCCGCTGGTCAAGGCAGCCCTTGCCAGTGCCGGCGGCTATCAGATCGTGATCGGCGCGGGCGAGGTGGAGCAGGTGCATGCCGAGCTGGCCAAGCTGGTGGCAGCGGCGCCCGCTGATGCGCCGCCGCCAGCGGCGGTGCACGCAGTCCCGGCGGCAGGCGAGCCGGACTACCGCCATGTGGCCGGCGACATCCTGGCTGCGCTGGGCGGCGCCGAGAACGTGGAACAGCTGACCTACTGCCTGACCCGGCTGCGCTGCGTGCTGCGCGACGACCGTCGTGCCCAGCTCGACGTGCTGCAGGCGGTGCCGTTGGTCAAGGGCGCGCTGGCCGCGGCCGGGCTGCATCAGATCGTGATCGGCCCGGACGAGGCCCGCCGGGTGTACGACGAGCTGACCGAACTGATCGGCGCGGCCCGGATGGCGGCGCCGCCGTCGGCGGAGCCGCGCTTGCGCGAGGTGGGCGCCCGGGCGCTGCAATCGCCGCAGCGCATCGTGCGCATGTTCGCCGATGTGTTCGTGCCCATCCTGCCCGCCATCGTCGCTGCCGGCCTGCTGATGGGCATCAACAACCTGCTGGGCGTGCGCGGCCTGTTCTTCGACGGGGAGAGCGTGCTGACCGCGTTGCCGCAGCTCGACGGCCTGTGGCGCATGATCAGCCTGATGGCCAGCACCTCGCTGGTGTTCCTGCCCGCACTGGTGGGGTGGGCGGCGGCCCGCCGTTTCGGCGGCAGCGAACTCCTGGGGTTGGTGCTGGGATTGATGCTGGTGCACCCGCAGCTGCTCAACGCCTCGCACTATGGCCGGGCCGCTGCCGGCATCAACGGCGCCGCGGTACCGTATTTCGATATTCTGGGGCTGTTCCAGGTGGAGCAGGTGGGCTACCAGGGGCAGATCCTGCCGATGCTGGTCACCGCCTGGGTGATGAGCCGGGTGGAGCTGTGGCTGCGCGCGCGGGTGGCGCCGAACATGCAGATGCTGATCGTGCCGATCACCACGCTGGTGGTCAGCGGCGTGCTGGCGCTGGCGGTGATCGGCCCGGTGACGCGTCATGCCGGTGGCGGCATCGCGCAGATGATCGTCTGGCTGTTCCAGAGCGCGCCGCTCCTGGGCGGGCTGCTGTTCGGGCTGCTGTACGCGCCACTGGTGGCCACCGGCATGCACCATATGTTCCTCGCCGCCGATCTGCAGCTGATGGCGGTGCAGGGCGGCACCTTCATCTGGCCGATGATCGCGCTGTGCAACGTCGCGCAGGGCAGCGCGGCGCTGGCGATGGCGTGGATCGCCAAGGCCGGCAACGAGCGCGGCATGGACTGGACCTCGGCGCTGTCGGCCTATTTCGGCATTGCCGAGCCGGCGCTGTTCGGGGTCAACCTGCGGCACAAGTTTCCGTTCTATGCCGCGCTGATCGGCTCGGCCATGGCCACCACACTGGTGTCGATGCACCACGTGACCGCCAGCGCCATCGGCGTGGGCGGGCTGCCGGCGGTGATCTCGGTGGTGCCGGCGCAGATCCCGGTGTATCTGGTCGGGGTGCTGATCGTGCTGCTGGTGCCGCTGGGCCTCACCTGGTTGCTGTCCAAGCGTTATCGCCGCCTGGAAATCACCGATCCGGTGCTGGTCAGCGCGTAGGGGGGAGCCGCAATGCAGGATTGGAAGCGCAGCACGATCTATCAGATCTATCCCAAGAGCTTTCGCAGTGCGCGGGGCGGGTCGACCGGCGATCTGGCCGGGGTGATCGAGAAACTCGACTACCTGCAGTGGCTGGGGGTGGATTACCTGTGGTTGACGCCGATCTACGTCTCGCCGCAGCGTGACAATGGCTACGACGTGGCCGACTACCATGCGATCGATCCGCGCTACGGCAGCATGGCCGACTTCGAGCGGCTGGTGGCCGAGGCGGGCGCGCGCGGGTTGAAGATCATGATGGACATCGTGGTCAACCACACGTCGACTGACCACGCCTGGTTCCAGGCGGCGCGCCAGTCGCGCGACAACCCGTACCGGGATTACTACCTGTGGCGCGATGCGCCGAACAACTGGCAATCCAAGTTCGGCGGCCCGGCCTGGCAGTACGACGAGCGTACCGGACAGTACTATCTGCATCTCTTTGACGTGAGCCAGGCTGACCTGAACTGGGAAAACCCGGCGATGCGGCGCGATATCCACGCGATGATGCGTTTCTGGCTGGACAAGGGCGTAGCCGGGTTCCGGCTGGATGTGATCAATCTGATCAGCAAGCCGCCCGATTTCCCCGAGGACGACAGTGACGGGCGCCGCTTCTACACCGATGGCCCGCGCATCCACGACCATCTGCAGGAAATGCACCGCGAGGTGTTCGCCGGCCGCGACGTGCTGACGGTGGGCGAGATGTCCTCCACCTCGCTGGCGCATTGCATCCGCTATTCGCATCCCGATGAGCGCGAGTTGTCGATGACCTTCAACTTCCACCATCTGAAGGTCGACTATCCGGGCGGTGAAAAGTGGGTGGCGGTGCCGTACGACTTTGTCGCGCTCAAGCGCATCCTCTCGGAATGGCAGGAGGGCATGCACCTGGGCTGTGGCTGGAACGCGATCTTCTGGTGCAACCACGACCAGCCACGCGTGGTCAGCCGCTTCGGTGACGACGGGCGCTACCGGGTACAGTCGGCCAAGCTGCTTGCCACCGTGCTGCACGGTCTGCAGGGCACGCCCTATGTGTACCAGGGCGAGGAAATCGGCATGGCCAACCCGGGATTCGGGCACATCGAGCAATACCGCGACGTGGAGACGCTCAATGCCTGGCGCCGGCTGGTCACGGCCGGAGTGCCGGCCGAGACCGCGATGGCGGCGATCCGGCAGAAGTCGCGCGACAACGCGCGCACGCCGATGCAGTGGGATGCGGGCGCCCATGGCGGGTTTTCCAGCGCCGAACCGTGGATCGGCCTCGCGCCCGATTGGTGTGAGGTGAATGTGGCGGCGCAACGCAGCGATCCGGATTCGGTGCTGCATCACTACCGTCATCTGATCGGCCTGCGCAAGGCGTATCCGGTACTGGTGGAGGGGGCCTATCGCTGCCTGAGCCTCGACGATCCGCGCATCTGGGCCTATCTGCGCCAATCATCCGATGCCTTGCTGCTGGTGGTGGGCAACTTCAGTGCCGAGACCGTGCGCTATACGGTCCCGGCGGGCACCGTGCCTGACGGTGCGACCGAGCTGCTGAGCGCCAACTACCCGTCGCCGCCACCACTTGCCGCGCAGATCCCGCTGCGCCCGTACGAGGCGGTGATGTGGCATTGTCGACTGTCCGCCGGCTGAAGCCGGCGTAGGCCCGGCTCAGTCCGGTTGTGCCGCCCACGCTGGAAACGGATCGTCGAATCCGGCCGGATCGGTGGCCTGCGCAAGTTCGGCGTCGGTCAGCAGGCAGGCGTCCAGCATGGCGCGCAATGCCGGCTCGTCCAGCCCGATACCGATCAGCACCAGCTCCTGCTGCCGATCGCCATGGCGCGGGTCCCAGTCCGCCTCGATCAGCGCGACGCTCTCCTCGTCCTGAGGCCAGTGCCGGCGCGGTACCGCGGCCCACCAATGGCCTGCGCCGCCATGGCGTGCGCTGCCGCCGGCCTGTGACCACTGGCCGACGAGCTGCGGGCGGCTTGCCAGCCAGAAATGGCCTTTCGAGCGCAGTACGCCCGGCCAGTCGGCGTGGATGCACGCCCAGAAGCGGCGCGGGTGCAATGGCCGCCGCGCGCGCCAGACCAG
Source organism: Chitiniphilus purpureus (assembly GCF_025642115.1). Lineage (GTDB taxonomy): Bacteria > Pseudomonadota > Gammaproteobacteria > Burkholderiales > Chitinibacteraceae > Chitiniphilus > Chitiniphilus purpureus. The sequence goes on from NZ_CP106753.1 coordinate 1,006,372, forward strand.
GCTCGTGATGCCGTAGGCCTCGGTTTCGGGCATGTGCTCGCCGCGCAGTTCGGCAAGCCAGCCGGGGGCCACCGCGGCAGCGTCGAAATCGAAACGCCCGGTGTTGAGCACGCGTGCCAGCGGCACTTGGCCAAAGCACCCACGGACGAGGTCCGCCCGTGGGTTGAGCGCACGCAGGATGCCTTCCAGGCGCTCAAGCTCGGCCGGTGCCACCAGGTCCGTCTTGTTCAAAACCAGCACGTCGCAGAACTCCACCTGCTCGATCAGCAGCTCGACCACGTTGCGGCTGTCTTCCGCCCCGAGGGCATGACCGCGTTCGGCCAGCGAATCGCGGCTGTCGTAGTCGCGCAGGAAATGGGCGGCATCGATGACGGTGACCAGGGTATCGAGCCGGGCCACGTCAGAGAGGCTGGCGTCATGCTCGTCGCGGAAGGTGAAGGTCTCGGCCACCGGCAGTGGCTCGGAAATACCGCTCGACTCGATCAGCAGGTAGTCGAAGCGCTGTTGCGCCGCCAATTCGCGGATCTGCAGCAGCAGGTCTTCGCGCAGCGTGCAGCAGATGCAGCCGTTGCTCATGGCCACCAGCTTCTCCTCGGTGTGCGACAGCGCGGCGCCGCCTTCGCGGATCAGGCGCGCATCCACGTTCACTGCGGACATGTCGTTGACGATCACCGCCACGCGCAGCCCTTCGCGGTTATGCAGCACGTGATTGAGCAGCGTGGTCTTGCCGGCACCCAGAAAGCCGGACAACACGGTGACCGGCAGACGTGGATCGGAAACGGGATGCATGAGGGCCTCCTACGGTCGGGCCGACCGTTATATCATCGGCAGCCTCGTATAGGCAATTGAGTTGCAAAAGCAATTCGATTTCATAAGGCCGATACAACCGGACGATGATACTGGTCGACGCGACGGGTACCGCAGTGCGGCAATCAAAGAAGGGCGGGGGGATGCCACAGCGCGGATGGCACGATGGGCAGGATGCCCCTGGTGTTGCGGCGCAGGTGCGGATGGGCCGTGTTCCGGCCGGGCGACCTGGGAAAGTGGATGCAGCATGGCTGCGGGTAACAGGCCCGCATAGCGCCGGCAGGCGCAGACGTAGGCCTTGGCGGGCTCACGGGGCGGAGGCTGTACCTGGCAGCCCTGGTCGTGCCGGCCACAAAGGGGGGCGGTACGGATCGGTCCGATCAACGCCAATCGCCCGTGGTACGAGGTACCACGGGCGATTGGCGCTCCGCGCTTGGTTGGCAACACGATGCCGGATCGGGAAACACCCTGTCCGATATCGTGTTGCTGCTGCACAGCTCCGTTACGCGCAGGCTGTGCAAGCCGGCCCAAAGGCGGTGAAGCTGCAGGGTCTGATGTTGAAAGCGCTGCCCTGCTGGGCTTTCAGCCGCCGCCGTATGCTTTCAGGGCTGGTTTGGCTGTTTACCCTGGCCGGCCCAGCTCCAGCTGGGATAGAACACCTCGTTCACCGTGGCGTTGTTGCCGATGAACATGGCATGCGGGTTGTTCACGGTATACCACTCGGTGGCCGACGAATGATTGAGTTCAATTATCACGTTGCCATAGATACCGTACGGCCCGGATACCGACGAATTGCCGTAGGCGGCAAATTGGGTCTGCCCGCCCATGTCCAATTTGCCCACCGAGCTTTCACGGGTGATCTCGACGGAAGATTTGCCCCAGATCGCCAATGCGTCGACACGTGTCTTGTGGTCGGCGAGGAAATAGCCGTTGGCCGATGTCTGCACTGCCTTGAACCGGTTCGGCGCACTGGATTTGGCCATCGACGTATCGCGCACGTCCAGCGTGATCAGCTCGTTGCCGGCTTTGAATTCGGCGCTCGATGCGCCGATGACCAGCACGTCGTTGCCATCCGGGGCGCTGTTGAGATTGGCCAGGAACAGGCTGCTGCTGTCGGTGACATTGAACTGGGCCAGTGGCACGTTCCAGTCCGCCTTGGCATTGGTGGTGATGCGGTCGATCTCGACGCTCGAATTGGCCTGGGCCGTCACCGCCGCCATGCCTAGGGGCACATTGATGTGGAAATTGGCCAGACGAGCCGACCCCGACTGCACCAGAATCGCACTTTGATCGCCCGTGGGTTGACTAACCCGCACCGTGCCGGGCCGGGTCGGATCGCTGATGATCTCCACACCGTGGCGGTCGATCCGCAGCGGCCCCTGGCATTCGCCGGAGATGACGAATTTCACCTTCTCGTCAGCCCAGACCTTTTTCTCCACGGCCTTCTTCAGGGCCATCGGTTCGTTGGCGCAGTTGATCCTCACCTGCGTCGCCCTGTTGTCCGCCGCGGCGGCCAGGCGGGCCTCTTCTGCCTGGGCCGGCTGCATAAGCAAGCCGGCTGCCATCGCCAGCGCCAGTGCATGGGTTGCGTGTTGCATAAAAACGTCCTCCTACTTGTGGAAATATGTTGTTGTATTTGAATCGATGCTTCGAACAGCAGCTACAGCGGTTAAACGTCCTTCAATCCGGCGGTTTGCGCTGCTCAGCGGTGCGGCCAAGCCAGACCAGGGCAGATGACCCTGACCACGACGCGGCCCGCAGACAGCAAGCAGATTCCACCACCTTGCCCGGCTACCAAAGGGGACCGTCGCCGCGGCCGCCGTGCCTTCCCACGCCACGGCGCCCGCGGTGTACGCGGCTTCGGGTAACCGCAGTTGCGTGACGGTCGGATACAGCTTGCCATCCCCAGTCGACATGCCCGCCTGCCGACCGCGTTGCCAAGATGGCGATACCGCTTGGCCAGACGTGGCCGGCACGCCTTGCCGACGATCCGAAACCGTCGGCGGTACGTCGGCCGTGTCGTGCCACAGGGCCCCTGCAATTGGCTGTTTCCGGCACACTTCGTCCAACTCACAGGCCGCCCGTGCCGTGAAGACCACTGCCAAGCCTGGAACGCCGGATCCATTCTAAGTGGGCTGCTTATGTCAGTAGAATGTCCTGTTTTTGCTTGAAATTTGTCTGATTCTGCGGCTATCCAGGCACTGTCCCGGGGCCGCTCTCGCAATGAGCAAGGCCCAGCCATGGCGACCATCTATTACGAACGTTTCGACCTTGACTTCGCCGCGGTGCACGATCCTGAGATCTCGCGCATGGTCGGCGTGCAGGCGTATCACCCCGCATCCTGTCCGGCGATGCGGCAGTACGGCCTCTATATGTGCGGCGTCGGCATTCCCAGCGGCCCGTGCGAGATCGAGCGGATCGATGCGCCGTTTCATGTGCTGCTCGTCTTGCTGGGCGGCACGGCCGAGTTGTATGAAGGGGAGCGGCGCTGGCGGGTCGGCCCCGGGCAGTACGGCGTGCTGCCTGCGCGCGGCCATCGCGGTTACCGGCGCATCGGCGATGCCCCGATGCGCCATGCGTGGTTCCTGCTGCTGGATGATGCGCGCTGGGAATCGCTCGATCGCAGCCGACCTTCGGTCGGCAGTACCGAGCACGGTGCGCGACTGTACGACGCCGTGTCGTTGTTCCAGCGTGAAGCGCAGCTGAACAGCGAAGGGGCCGCCGATGCGTTGATGCCGCAGGCGCTGGAAATTGTGAGTCGCCAGCTGGAGCGGTTGCTGGGGCTTGCCGGCGCACGGCCGGAGCGCGAGCAGCTCCTGATACGGCTGCTCGACGACATCCGCCGTGAGCCTGCCGCCGATTGGTCGGTGCCGATGTTGTGTGAGCGGGTCGGGCTGGGCGCCACGCAACTGTACCGGCTGTGCATGCGCCGCTACGGGCGGGCACCGGCGCAGCTGGTGTTCGATATCCGCATGCAGCTGGCACGCGATTGGCTGCTCAACGGCCGGCGGGTGGCCGACGCCGCCACTGCGCTTGGCTATCAGGAGATCGCCAGCTTTTCCCGCAGCTTCACCCGCCACTTCGGTTGTGCGCCCAGCCGGCTGGCGAAGGATATGAGCTGACCTGCCTGGGCTCCCGGGCCACGCAGGCTTGCTGTTTGCGTGCCTTGGGCTGCGGTGTCAGCCTCTGGCTTCGTGCAATTTCTCCTCCAGGACTTTGACAAGGCTGAGTGAACAGGCAGACGAACCGGCCCACTTCCTGTCATACGCTGCCAGGAAATCCGCCCTGAGGGCGGTTTCATCGCAACGTGCCCAATCATTCAATAGTTCCACCACCACGTGAATCGCATCTTGCAGATCTGCAATCTGTGCCACTTCCCGTCGCCTTGGGAAAATCCGTTGATTGCGATGCGCCAATGAACGGGAGGCAATAATGGCACGGTGGACAACCGCAAGGTAAGCGGTGAGATAGGGTTCGGGTGCAATCATCACCATTCTCCGGGTGGAAATGGCCTAGCGGCAGCATTGCGTGGCATCGGAGCGGAATCGGAATGCCGCATTGGGTCGGCCGGGCGATCGAATGCCTGGCGCAAGACGGGCAAAGCACTTCCGTTGCCTGAGGCCTGAATGCCAAGACGTGGATTTCAGCGACCCTTGCGCGATGGGCTGATGCTTGGTTCTTTGAAGGCGCGGAAAATCGGATCCAGGTGATGGAGTGCTGTTGCTGAATGGCATTTCCATCGAGACAAACGCGTTTTTTGAATCAACGCACTGCAATCGATTGTCCCGCCACCCATTGTGCAGGCTATGCCCCAGGGTCGTCGCTGCCCAAATCGGTTGATCTGCCGCCCTGCTCCGCTATTGCAGCATATCCTTTCCAATAAAGCGTTCTTTGCCGCTGAACCTGGCCACCAGGGCTTCCACTTCTTTTTTTCGGTTTTGTTTTGGCGAAAATAGACTGGCTGCGAGAAGGCGTGGAATTTATCAGGATGACGAACATAGGGCTTCTTGTTCCTGGCCTTGCACCGCGGTATCCCCTGCCGTGCGGTTCAGCCCGCTCAGTACGGCCTTGAGCGCGGCGGCGACGATGTGTTCGTCCACCCCGGCGCCAAAGCAGGTAGGGCCGTCGGCCACGCGCAACTCCACGTAGCAGGCCGCCTGCGCGGCGACGCCCTGGCCCAGTGCGTGTTCGTGGTAGTCCAGCACGGTGATCGGCACTGGCAAGGCCGCGGCCAGGGCGGCAAGCGGGCCGTGGCCGGCACCGCACACGGTCAGCGGCCGGCCCTGGTGGCGCAGCTCGACCTCGATCTGCACTTGCCCGGTGCCGTCGGCATGCGTTTCGTGCAGCCGGTGGCCCAGGTACTGCCATGGTCCGGCGCGGTCAAGGTATTCGCGGCGGAACAGGTCGAACAGCGCCTGCCCGGTCACTTCGCCGCCACTGCCGTCGGTGAGCTGCTGGATCGCGCGGGCGAACTCGATCTGCATGCGGCGCGGCAGGGCAAAGCCGTGCTCGTGTTCGAGCAGGTAGGCGACGCCGCCCTTGCCCGACTGGCTGTTGACCCGGATCACCGCGTCATAGCTGCGCCCCAGATCGGCCGGATCGATCGGCAGGTAGGGCACTTCCCAACAGCCGTCCGGCTGCTGCCGGGCCATGCCCTTCTTGATCGCATCCTGATGCGAGCCGGAAAACGCGGTGAACACCAGGTCACCTGCATACGGATGACGCGGGTGGACCGGCAGTTGGGTGCAGTGCTCGGCCACGCTGCGGATCGCGTCGATATCGGAAAAGTCGAGCCCTGGGTGCACGCCCTGGCTGTAGAGATTGAGCGCTAGCGTCACCAGATCGACATTGCCGGTGCGCTCGCCGCTGCCAAAGAGGCAGCCTTCGACCCGCTCGGCGCCGGCCATCAAGGCCAGCTCCGTCGCCGCCACCGCGCAGCCGCGGTCGTTATGCGGGTGTACGCTCAGGATCAGGCTGTCGCGCCGCGCCAGGTGCCGGTGCATCCACTCGATCTGGTCGGCATAGGTGTTGGGCGTGCTCATCTCCACCGTGGCTGGCAGGTTGACGATCATCTTGCGCTGCGGCGTCGGTTGCCAGATCCCGGATACCGCATCGCACACCTCCCTGGCGAACTCGATCTCGGCAGCCGAGAAGGTCTCCGGCGAATATTGGAACACCCATTCGGTCCCGGGTCTGGCGTCGGTCAACGCCTTGATCAGCCGGGTGCCTTCGACCGCGAGACGCTTCACGCCGGCACGATCGGTGTCGAATACGAGGCGACGCCAGGCCGGCGCGATCGGGTTGTACAGGTGCACGATGGCGCGGCGGGCTCCTTCCAGTGCCGCAATGGTGCGTTCGATCAGTTCGGGGCGGGCGGCGGTCAGGACCTCGATGGTGACATCGGCCGGGATCAGCGCTTCTTCGATCAACATGCGCACGAAGTCATAGTCGGTCTGCGAGGCGGATGGGAACGCCACCTCGATCTCCTTGAAGCCGATGCGTACCAGTGTTTCGAACATCAGGCGCTTTTTCTGCACACTCATCGGCTCGATCAATGCCTGGTTGCCATCGCGCAGATCCGTGCTCATCCAGATCGGCGGCGCAGTCAGCTGCCGGTCGGGCCAACGGCGGTCGGGCAGAGCAAGGGGGGTGAACGCGTGATACTTGGCGGCAGGAGAGGTCAGCATATCTTTTACAAAAAGTAGAATAATCGGTGTGTTAGACTGAGATCACTGTAGATTTCTTTGTGCTTCTCTGTCAAATTCTCTTTTTATTGGACTTTTTGTATAGGTGTGTGTTCGGGCAAGATTGCCAGTAGGCAAGCCGGCGGGAAGGGATTAGCCTCTGCGCTGCTGTTCTGATGCCACGGTCGTTTCATCAGGGCGGCAATATGGCGGCGCCTGCAGGCCGGGGCTCAGGCGGGCGATGCTGCGGTCGCGCCGGCCCGGGCGGAGGCAGGCAAGACCAGCAAGCGTATGGGGGCTGATGCTTGAACAACCAGGACAACTTCTATCCGCGCGTGGCTGCCCTTGGGGGCGGCACCGGACTTTCCGCACTGTTGCGCGGCCTTAAGCATTTTCCGCTCGATATCACCGCCATCGTCACCGTTGCCGATGATGGCGGCAGCTCCGGCGTGCTGCTGCGCCAGTTCGACATGCCGCCGCCCGGCGACATCCGCAACGTGCTGGTGGCGCTGTCCGAGGACGAAACGCTGCTGGGCAGCCTGTTCCAGTATCGATTTGCCACCGAGGATGCGCCTTACCTGGATGGCCATGCGCTCGGCAATCTGCTGATCTGCGCCATGCATGCACTTACCGGGGGCGATTTCGTGCAGGCGGTGGAGAACGTGGGTCGCGTGCTCAATATCAAAGGCCGGGTCTATCCGGTGGCTGCGTGCGCCGCGGTGCTCAAGGCGGAACTTGCAGACGGGCGCCTCGTGGCCGGCGAATCATTGTTGGCCACGCACGGCTCGCCGATCCGACGCGTGTTCTACGATGCTGTGGTGCCGGCCGTGCCGGCGGCGGTGCATGCAGTGGCGGAGGCCGACGTGATCGTGCTGGGGCCGGGCAGCCTCTATACCAGCGTGCTGCCCAATGTGCTGCTGCCGCAGGTGCGGGCGGCGATCAACGCCAATGAACGCGCCGACGTGGTGTATGTCTGCAATATCATGACCGAGGCTGGGGAAACCGATGGCTACGACGTGGCCGACCATCTGGATGCACTGCTGCGCCACGGCATCAGGCGGGTAGACCACGTCATCGTCAATGACGAGCCCATCCCCGACGTCATCCTGGCGCGTTACCGCGACGAGGGTGCCGCCAGCGTGCGGATCGATGCCGACCGGCTTGCCGCGTCCGGGGTCAATGTGATCCGGTCGCGCAATGCCAGTTTCCAGGACGGCATCGTGCGGCACGATCCGATCAAGACCGCCGCCAGTGTATTTGCAGTGGCGCTCGACCGGCTGTAGCCGGCGCCGCACGCTGTCTGCCACGTGGCGCTGGCCGGCCGTTTCGGCGGTGAAAGGACGGTAGGCGTGCCATACCAATTCGAATAAGCTTGATGGTCTGGGTGTCAGCAGATGCTTACGCACGGCCCCTGGGGCCCGGGTGGCCGCCCAACGCAGGCAGCCTGACGCCGGCATGCGCCGCCTGGACGCCCTGCTTTTCGAAGGCGGCCCCGCCGCCTTCCAATGTCATTCCAACTTATCCCAACCCAGGAGGAAGGCAGCTTGCCTCACGACGTCAGCCTTATCACCACCATCGCCGTCGGCCTCGGACTGGCGTTGATCTTCGGTTTTCTCTGCGCCCGCCTGAAGATACCCGCACTGGTCGGTTACCTGCTTGCCGGCATGGTGATCGGGCCGGCCACCCCGGGCTTCGTCGCCGACGTGCACCTGGCTGGCCAGTTGGCGGAAATCGGCGTGATGCTGCTGATGTTCGGCGTGGGGCTGCATTTCTCGCTGGACGACCTGCTGGCGGTACGCAAGATCGCGCTGCCCGGTGCGGTGGTGCAGATCACCGTCGCCACGCTGCTGGGGATGGGCGTGGCGATGGCGTGGGGCTGGAGCCTGGGGGGGGCGCTGGTGTTCGGGCTGTCGCTGTCGTGCGCCAGCACCGTGGTATTGCTGCGGGCGCTGGAAACGCGCGGGGTGCTCGAATCCCTGAATGGGCGCATCGCGGTCGGCTGGCTGATCGTCGAGGATCTGGCGATGGTGCTGGTGTTGGTGCTGCTGCCGGCGCTGGCCCCGATGCTGGGCGGCACCGCGCCCGCGCAGGGAGGCGGCGCCGACCTGTGGTGGACGCTGCTGCGCACACTGGGCCAGGTCGCAGTGTTCGTGGTGCTGATGCTGGCGGTGGGCCGCCGGTTGTTCCCATGGCTGCTGTGGCAGGTGGCGCGCACCGGCTCGCGCGAGCTGTTCACGCTGTGCGTGATCGCGGCCGCGCTGGGCATCGCCTACGGCTCGGCCAAGCTGTTCGGCGTGTCGTTCGCGCTGGGCGCGTTCTTCGCCGGCATGGTGATGCGCGAATCGGACCTGAGCCACCGTGCCGCCGAGGAGTCGCTGCCGCTGCGTGATGCGTTCTCGGTGCTGTTCTTTGTCTCGGTGGGCATGTTGTTCGACCCGCGGGTGCTGGTAGAGCAGCCGCTGCAGGTGGCAGTGGTGGTGCTGATCATCATGGTGGGCAAGACACTGGCGGCATTCGGGCTGGTGCTGTTGTTCCGCTACCCGCTCAATACCGCACTGACCGTCTCGGCGAGCCTGGCCCAGATCGGTGAGTTCTCCTTCATCCTGGCCGGCATGGGCGTTGCGCTTGAGCTGCTGCCCAAGGAGGGGCAAAGCCTGATCCTGGCGGGGGCACTGATCTCGATCGCCTTCAATTCGCTGGTCTTCACCGCGATCGAACCGGCACAGCGCTGGATCCGTTCGCGCTCCAGCATCGCGCGCCTTCTGGAACGGCCGGACGATCCGCTGGCCGAGCTGCCGATGGAGACCGATCAGCAGCTGTTGAGCGGGCAGGTGGTGCTGGTCGGATACGGTCGCGTGGGCCGTCGGATCGGCGAGGCCCTGACCGCGCAAGGCGTGCCGTTCGTGGTGGCCGAGCAGAACCGCGAGATCGTCGAGATGCTGCGTGCGCAGGGCATACCGGCGGTCTCGGGCAATGCCGTCGAGCCGGCGGTGCTGATCCAGGCGCATGTCGCGCGCGCGGCAATGCTGGTGATCGCCACGCCCGATGCCTTCGGCGTGCGCAAGATGGTCGAGGTGGCCCGTATGCTGAATCCACCGATCGAGACGGTGGTGCGCACGCACAGCGAGGAGGAGGCCGTGCTGTTGGTCAATGAGGCGGTCGGCCGGGTATTCATGGGCGAACAGGAGCTGGCCAAGGGCATGGCCCGCCATGTGCTCGAGCGGTTCGGCCGCGTTTCGGCTGCGTCCTGAGCCGTGCGCTGCCACCTCGCACCAAGCCAGGGCTCGCATGCGGCCCATGCCGATTGCGATAGTGGCGTTGCCGCCCAGGCCCGTCACAGCCGCTGCCTGGATGGCATCCCAGACGCCCAGACCCGGACGTAGCCGGGTCTGGGCGTGGCCGGCCGGCGGGGCCGGGTCAGGGACGGGACGACGCCGGTCTAGCGCCGGGCGGCGTCGGCAAAGCGGCGCGCGGCGTCCTGCGCGCCCATGTCGCGGCTGCCCCAATAGGCGCCGACCACGTCGAAGAACGCCGAGCGCACGTTGTCCTGTACCGCCATGTTGTGTGCCCATGACGGCACCAACACACCCTTGCTGGCGGCATTGGCGAAATCCTTGGCCGACTGCCGGGCGTAGTCGTCGTAGCGGCGCAGGTCCACGTCGGTACGTGCCGGGATGTTGCCCTTGAAGAGGTTGAACACCTCCTGCCCTTCCTGGCTCATCAGCAGGCGAACGAAATCGCGCTGTGCTTCGAGGCGCAGCGGATCGGTCTGCTTGAACATCGTCAGGGTGTCGGCGGCAAAACTGTAGTCGCCCGCCTGCGTGGGGGCCGGCCAGCACAGGTAGTCCGTGCCCTGCTCCTTGCCGGCCTGCACGAACTCCGCTTTCGCCCAGTCGCCCATCAGCTGCATCGCGGCGCGGCCGTTGATCACGTCGGCAGTGGCAAGGTTCCAGTCGCGGCCCACCGGGTCGGGCGTCACGTAGGGCTTGAGCCGCTTCAGGGTCTCGAGCGCGCGGGTCATCGCGGCGCTGGTCAGCGCGCCCTGGTCCAGCTTGCTGAACGCGGCGCGGTAGAAGTCGGCGCCGCCCTGGCCGAGCGCGATCGCCTCGAACACCGTCGCCACCTGCCAGCTCTGCTCGCTGTGCGCCAGCGTGGCGATGCCGGCCTGCTTGAGCTTGTCCGCCATCGCGAAGAAATCGTCCCAGGTACGCGGCGGACGCAGGCCCAGGCGGTTCACGATCTGCGCATTCACCCACAGCATGTTGGTGCGCGCGGTCCCAAGCGGCACCGCCACATATTGTCCGTTGTGCTGGATCATCTGGTCGAACACCGCGGGCAGTACCCGCGACCAGCCTTGCTCACGCGCGATCTCGGTCAGGTCGGCGCATACGCCGTCCTTGGCCCAGTTCTGGATCTTGACCCCGCCGATCGCCGCCGCGGTGGGTGGGTTGCCGGCGTCGATGCGGCTCCTGAGCGAGGCCATCGGATTGTCGCCGCCACCATGGGCGTCCATCCAGTGATGGCCCATCCGGTTGAGCAGCGCCTTCACTTCGGAGACGGCGCGTGCCTCGCTGGAGGCAAGCCACCAGTGCAGCACCTCGATGTCGGCAAGCTTGAAGCGGCCGACCTGGTCGAGCAGCCGCGCCGCCCGTTCGTCCAGCTGGTGCAACGTCTGCCCGGCCTGGTGCAGTGCCGAATCGGTGGCCTGGGTCATGTTGTTGATCTGTTCGGCCGACTGCGCCATCGTGGTGGTGGCCGAGGACTGCTCCAGCGTGGATTCGGCGATCTGCCGCACCGCCTCCACCACATGCGTCATGCGCTGGTTGATCTCGAGCATGTGCTGGCGCGCGCTGTCGGCGCTCGCGACGCTCTCGTTCACCTGGTCGGCAGTACTGCCCATGTTGTCCACCGCCTGCCGGGTTTCGCGCCCCACCGAGTCGATCATCCGCGTGATCTCCACGGTGGCCGATGCGGTACGCTCGGCGAGCTTGCGCACTTCGTCGGCCACGACGGCGAAGCCCCGGCCCTGTTCCCCGGCGCGCGCCGCTTCGATGGCGGCATTGAGCGCCAGTAGATTGGTCTGGTCGGCGATCTCCTTGATCACGCTGACGATGCCGCTGATTTCCTGCGAACGCTTGCCCAGGCCGTCCATGGTGGTGCCCAGCACCTGCATCGCCTGTGCCACACCGCCCACCTCCTGCGAGACGCGCCGCACGGCCTCGGCGCTGTCGGCCGAGATCTGCTGGGTCTGCGAGACCACATCGTCCACGTCGCGCGCATTGTCGGCGATATGGGTGATGCTGACGGTGATCTGCTCGACGGTGGCCGCGGAGGAGGCGGCAAAGTCCGACTGCATCCGGGTGTCCTTGGCCATCTGCGCGGTGACGGCCGACAGCTCATGCAGGCCGATGGCAAGCCCTTCCATTTCACGCTGTACATCGCGCAGCACACCCTGCTGACGGGCGACGAAGCCATTGAGTGCGCTGGCGGTGGCGCCGATCTCGTCATTGCCGGTGGCCGGCAGCCGCAGGTTCAGGTCCCCCCCTTCCTCGCCCAGTGCGCGCAGCGTATCGCGGATCTGCAGCAACGGTGCCAGCCCCCGGCCCGTGGCGAACACCACAGCCCCTGCCACCAGCGCCATACTGGCCAGCGCGATCAGCACCCCTATGGTGGCAATGCCGGACGGCACATCCCCCGCGGTGACGAGATAGCCGACGGTCGCCGCAAACCCAACCGCCATCGCTGCGCACGACCAGCCTACGATACGGCTGCGAATCGACATCATGGAGGTCTCCTGCTGAAATCCCGCGTCTGGGCGTCCTCCACCCGGATGCGAAAGGTGTATGACGCTTGACTCGGTATGTTTGATCATTGACACAAATTAATCTTACATCGTCCCGGCGGAGCTGGAAGCCTCAGGGCGATGACCGGCCATCCGGAGCGCAGGCTCTGCATATCTCCATATCAGGCTTGGCACCATGAGTGCTGCATCCAAAGAATAGCATGGGGTGTGCCCAGCGCTAATCCTGGGTTTTGCTATTTCTCCAAGGTCATAAAATTCAATCGAGATTATTTTCTCGTTATGTAATATTTATAATGCGTGCAAGATTGTGCCTGCGTGGTGCGTGCAGTCACGCTGGCGCTGGCTGCTTCAAAGCGTGGTTGATAGTGTTTTGATTTGAAACAGGAATTATCGCCATGGCGAGTGGCGATCCGATGGTTATCGGTATGATTGGACGGCAACGCAAGCCGAATTTCGTAAGGAAGTGTGGTGCCGGGCTGGCGCAAGACATGAAAAAAGCCGGGACATGCAGTCCCGGCTTTGTTGGATTCTGGTGCCGACAGTGAGACTCGAACTCACACAGCCGAAGCCACTACCCCCTCAAGATAGCGTGTCTACCAATTTCACCATGTCGGCTTTCCCCCGGCCGCCATTGCCGCGCCAGGGAAAGGAGGCGGGAATCATATTGAATCCCTGTGCCGTTGTCCAGCCACCCTGCGAGACAGCGGACAGTATCCTGCCTATGCCTGCCTTACGGCTACTTGCGGGCAAGGCCAATGGGTTAAAATGGTTGCACTCTTTTGCAAGTTTTCTGCTTACAGGCCCCCATGTCCGATCTGTTGCGCGCCTGCCTTGAGCAGCACGGCCTCGCCGATCGCTTCCCGACCATCCTGGCGGAGCGTTACCCCCGTATCGCCGCCAGGGTCGCCGAGCTATGGGGCACGCCCATGCTCAGTGCCTACTTCGAGGAATTGCTGATCATGGACCGGCCGGACCGCCAGGGCTTTCCACCGGAGGTGGGCGCGGAGCTGATGACGTTGGCGTACGCTTACGACCAGATCGCGTTTCCGGCCATGCAGCAGGAAGATGTGTGGGCCCACGTGCATGACAAGGCGCGCCAGGAGCTGGCCGAGCAGGGGCTGGGCGCGACAGTGCGCGACTTCCACCAATGTGTCAGTCGCGGCGAGCACCACATCATCGGGCTGTTCCTGCGCGCGGGGCTGTCGGTGGAGGTGCGCGACGAGCAGGAGTGGACGCCGTTGATCCGCGCCTGTTTCGAAGGCAATGCGACGATGGCCGAGGCACTGATCCGCGCCGGTGCGAGCGTGCATGCGCAGGACGCGGACGGTTATGGGCCGTTGCACTGGGCCGCACTCAACGGGCAGGAGGGGCTGGCGCAGCTTCTGCTCTCGCACGGCGCGCGCGTGAATGCGCCCAACAAACATGGCTTCACACCGCTGATCCAGGCCGCCTCACGCGGCCATACCAAGCTGGTACGCCTGCTGATCTCGCTGGGGGGCAATGTCAACACCTGCACCGCCGAAGGCTGGACCGCGCTGCACAAGGCGGTGGCCAACGGACATCTGGATGCCGCGGTCGCCCTGCTGGACCACGGGGCCGATCCGCAGGCCAGGCATCAGGATGGCACCACGCCGCTGCAGATCGCCCAGCAGAGCAACCGACAGCGATTGCATCAGCTGCTGTCCATGGCTGCCAGCCTGCGGCAGCGGCGGCCGGAGTCGTACAATGCCGCCGCGCCGCCACAGGTCAAGAAGTAGCCCATCGTATCGATCAAATCAAAAACCCGCCGTCACGGCGGGTTTTTGATTGGGTGCAAGACAGCTCAGGCGCCGACCGTCACCGAGCGACCACGCCGGTTGGTGGTGGTGAAGGCGGCCACCTTCACCGTACCGGACACCGCCACCGGGCCGCTGTAGACAGGCGAGCTCAAGCCCGGCTCGCTGCCATCGGTGGTGTAGCGCAGCACCAGCCCCGGGTTTTCGACGTTGGCGCGCAATTGGCCGTTCTCCAGCACTGCGCCCGGTACCGGCACGCGATAGCCGTAGCCACCGAGGAAACCGTCCAGCCGGGGCAGCTCGCGCTGGCCCAGCCGGTTGGCGAACTGGTTCCAGTCCGCGTCCATCCGCGCATTGCGCGCGGCGCGGTCGGCGATGGTGGTCCAGCCCGGATCGCTGGCCCAGGCCCGTTCGGCCAACGCGATCAGCCGCGGCATCGCGAGTTGCTCGACCCGCGCCGCACTGCGCGCGTTCTCACCCCACAGCTCGCCCTGGATGCCGATCACATTGGCGGCACCGGCTGCGGTCAGGCGCACCTTGTTGTCGAGCGAGTTGCCCAGATCGTGCCCCATCAGGTTGACGGTGGCGGTGGTGTAGATGTCCAGCGGGCAGAATTCGAACGCCTTGCGGGTGTTGATGAAGCCGCCCCAGTAGTAACCGGGCTCCTGTGGATCCTTCTCGTAGGCCAGGTCGAAATACAGGTTGGTCACGTTGCACAGCACCACCTTGTAACCGGCGTTGGCGAGCTGATAGGCGAAATCCTCCTGGCCCCAGCCCCAGACGTTGTTCCACACATAGGGCTGGAAGTTGGCGTCGACGAACTTGGGGTTGGGCTTGTGCACGTGCGCGCCGTCGACGACGTCGTGGGTGAGGGCGATCTCCTCCCAGCCGCCGAAGGTGAGGTCATAGCGCTTGAGGATGTCGCGATAGCGGGCGAGGAAGTAGTCCTGCAGCTCGCGCGTGCTCTGCATGCCCTGCTGCTGCATGAAAGCCTGACACTTGGGCGATTTTTCCCAGACGCCAGCCGGCACCTCGTCGCCGCCAGTGTGCAGCGTCTTCCAGGTCGCGCCTGCCTCGGCGTACATCTCCTTCACATCACGGATCACCGTTTCGATGAAGTTGTACGCGCCGTCCGTGGCGATGCAGATCACGTTGTCGTGCCACAGCTGCACCGATTCGTAGGTCGAGGCGTCCTCCGCCTCGCCCAGCAGATACTGTTCGGCAGCGGCAGGCTGGCCGGCCTGCATCAGGCGCTCGTAGCGCACGTCCATCGCCTTGATCGCAGCGCGCGCGTGACCCGGCACGTCGAACTCGGGCACCACTTCGATATGGCGCGCGGTGGCGAACTTGAGGATCTCGATGAAGTCGGCGCGGCTGTAGAACCCGGTGCCATGCGAGCCCTCCACCTGCGCGCCCGAGCCGAAGCAGGGCACCAGATTGTCGGTTTCGCTGGTGGTGAAGCCGCGCTTGCTGCCGATCTCGGTCAGTTCGGGCAGGGTCGGGATCTCGACACGCCAGCCTTCGTCATCGGTGAGGTGGAAGTGGAATTTGTTGAGCTTGTACAACGCCATGCACTCAAGCAGCCGCAGCACCGTCTGCTTGGACGAGAAATTGCGGCCTACGTCCAGGTGCATGCCGCGATAGGCAAAGCGCGGGGCGTCCTTGATCTCGCAGAACGGCACCACAAGCACCGGCTGCGGATTGCGCCAGACCTCGACAGGCAGCAGCTGGCGCAGTGTCTGGATGCCGTTGAACACGCCATGGGCCGACGCACCGGTGATGACCACACCGTTGGCGTCCACCCGCAGCGTATAGGCTTCGTCGGGTGAGCCGTTCTCGCCGACCTCGGGGGTGCCCAGCTGCAGCACGATGCCCTGGCCGCTGGCGGCGCCGTGGAACTCGGCGCCGGTCAGGTCGCGCAGCGATTGCCGCAGAAAGGCCGCCTCCCGTTCCAGCGCCACCGGAAACACCACGGGTACCGAGGCGTCGAGCGTGAAGGCGCCATTGCCGTAGCTGGCGCTCTGCGGGGTCGGGGTGATCTTGCCGACATCGGCGGCATCCAGCTGCGTCAGCCCGGCGTTGTCGGCATAACGGGTCGCCGCGGTCACGTAGGGCACTTTGTCGGCCAGCGAGCGGTTGCGTTGTTCGGGGCGGGTGAACGGCACGATCTCGGGGTCGCCGATCACTTCGGCGTGTGCGCCTGGCGTGCCATCCCCGTAGACGAGATAGAACCCGAGCGGCGCGTCGGTTTCCTGGATCACCCAAAAGAGGCCCACGTAGCGGATGGTGCGCGACTCACCCGGCGCCAGCGTGCCGAAATCGGTGGTGGGCACCAGCTTGGACAGGTCGCCGTTCACATGCTGGATCGCCACGCCGCCCGTCACCGACTCGGGTTTGATCTTGCGGCAGGTATTGAAGTAGAGCGCCCAGTCCGATCCTTCAAGCGGCTGCGCTGATCGGTTGGTGAGCGTGATTTCGGCCAGGAAGGTGTCGCCATCGTAATGGTTGGAAACGCATTCCCAGGTGAGCTTCAGTTGTGATCCAGCAGGACGGCTCATCGGTCTACTCCAGATAATCGGTATGAGGCACAAGGATGGAACGGCGCCGCTGCGCCGTAAGAATCGGTTCGCATCCTGCCGGGCGTCCGGTGGGCAGGCTCAGCGCAGCAACCGCGGTTGACCTAAGGTCTAAGGGGGTTCATGCGCCGTAGGGGCCCCATGGCAGGATCGTGAACAGCTTCAAAATGGATGCAGGGGGTGACGGTCAGTGTAGAGCGATTGCCTTACACCTGCCAGCATCGACATTGCTCAGATTGTCGCGTGCGGTTGCCGCCCCGCCAAGTGCGCTGCTGCGATGCAGCGACGCCTGCGGGCAGGCTGCACGTGCCGGTATCGCAGGGCGGCGCTGCGGGCTTTCCGGTATCATGACGGCCTGGAAAATCATGAGGGCGTGCCGTCGCCGAGCCGCATGCGCTGTCCCTCATCGCTGAACTGAACGGACCCGAACACCATGGCTGATGTCCTGAAGCTGCGCGGCGGTACCGCGCTTTCCGCTTTCCGTATCGAAAAACTGCGTGCCGCCCTCGCTGCACAGGATGTGCCGCTGCGGCTGTATGCCGAGTTCTGGCATTTCGTCGAGGTCGATACCGCGCTCGATACCCAGCAGCAGACGGTGCTCGAACGCGTACTCAGCTACGGTGAACCGGCGCGACCCGCCGAGGCCACAGGGACGCTGCTGCTGGTGCTGCCGCGCATCGGCACCATCTCGCCCTGGTCGTCCAAGGCGACCGACATCGCGTGCCACTGCGGCCTGGCGCAGGTGGCGCGCATCGAGCGTGGCATCGCGTTCTACGCCAGCCGCGACGACGACGCCCCGCTTTCCACCGCCCAGATCGCGCAGCTGGCACCACTGCTGCATGACCGGATGACCGAACAGGTGTTCCCGACGCTGGAGGCGGGGGTGGAGCTCTTCCGCCATTTCGCGCCCCGGCCGCTGGCGACCGTCGATGTGCTGCAGGGCGGGAGGGCGGCGCTGGAGGCGGCCAATGGCGAATTCGGGCTGGCGCTGTCCGAGGACGAGATCGAATACCTGGTCGACAACTTCGGCAAGCTGGGGCGCAATCCGACCGACGTCGAGCTGACCATGTTCGCGCAGGCCAATTCCGAGCACTGCCGCCACAAGATCTTCAACGCCGACTTCATCATCGACGGCGAAGCCCAGCCGCAGAGCCTCTTTGGCATGGTCCGCGAGACGCACAAGGCCGCGCCCGAAGGCACGGTGGTGGCGTACTCGGACAACGCCTCGGTGATCGAAGGCAGCCAGGTCGAGCGCTTCTACCCGGCCGCCGGCAACCAGGTCTACGGCTTCAGCCTGGAGCAGACCCATATCCTGATGAAGGTGGAAACCCACAACCACCCGACCGCGATCTCGCCGTTCCCCGGCGCCTCCACCGGGTCGGGCGGCGAAATCCGCGATGAGGGCGCCACCGGGCGCGGCTCGCGGCCCAAGGCGGGCCTCGCGGGCTTCACCGTCTCCAACCTCAACATCCCCGGGGCGATCCAGCCGTGGGAAGACCCGGCCTACGGCAAGCCGGACCGCATTGCCTCGGCGCTGTCGATCATGATCGAAGGGCCGATCGGCGCCGCCGCGTTCAACAACGAGTTCGGCCGGCCCAACCTCGCCGGTTACTTCCGGGTGTTCGAGGAAAGCTTCGACGGCGTGCGCCGCGGTTACCACAAGCCCATCATGATCGCGGGCGGCCTTGGCAACATCGCCGCCATCCAGGTGGGCAAGAATGCGCTGCCCGAAGGCACGCTGCTGATCCAGCTGGGCGGCCCGGGCATGCTGATCGGCATGGGCGGCGGTGCGGCCAGTTCGATGGCGACCGGGGCCAACGCGGCCGACCTTGACTTCGACTCGGTGCAGCGTGGCAATCCGGAAATCCAGCGCCGCTGCCAGGAAGTGATCGACCGCTGCTGGCAGCTCGGCGCCGGCAACCCGATCCAGTCCATCCACGATGTCGGCGCCGGTGGCATTTCCAATGCCTTCCCTGAGCTGGTGAACGATGCCGGCATGGGCGCGGTGTTCGACCTGCGCAAGGTGCCCATCGAGGAATCGGGCATGGCGCCCAAGGAGATCTGGTCCAACGAATCGCAGGAGCGTTACGTGCTCGGCATCTCGCCGGCCGACCTCTTGACCTTCGAGGCGATCTGCGAGCGCGAGCGTTGCCCGTTCGCCGTGGTGGGCCGCACCACCGGCGAGCGCCAGCTGGTGCTTGAAGACCCACATTTCGCCAACCGTCCGGTCGACATGCCGATGGACGTGCTGCTGGGCAAGCCGCCCAGGATGACGCGCGACGTGGCCCGGATCAAGCCGGGCGTGCAGGTGTTCGATTCGTCCTCGCTCGATCTGCGTGATTCGCTGTACCGCGTGCTGCGTCTGCCCACGGTGGCCAACAAGAACTTCCTCGTCACCATCGGCGATCGTACTGTCGGCGGGCTGACCGCGCGTGATCAGATGGTCGGCCCCTGGCAGGTGCCGCTGGCCGACGTGGCGGTCACCACCATGGGATTCGCCACCTACAAGGGCGAGGCGATGGCCATGGGCGAGCGCACACCGCTCGCGCTGCTGAATGCGCCGGCCTCGGGCCGGATGGCGGTGGGCGAGGCACTGCTCAATATCGCCGCCGCGCCGATCGCCAGGCTCTCCGATGTGAAGCTGTCGGCCAACTGGATGGCCGCGGCCGGTTATCCGGGTGAGGATGCGCGGCTCTACGACACGGTGAAGGCGGTGTCGCTGGAACTGTGCCGTGAGCTGGGGGTGTCGATCCCGGTGGGCAAGGATTCGCTGTCGATGAAGACGGTGTGGCAGGAGGGCGGCGAGAGCAAGGAAGTGGTGTCGCCGTTGTCGCTGATCGTCTCGGCGTTCGCGCCGGTGAACGATGTGCGCCGGACGCTCACGCCGGTGCTCAAGCCCGAGTTCGATACCGACCTGATCCTGATCGACCTGGGCGACGGCAAATGCCGGCTGGGTGGTTCGGCACTGGCACAGGTGTACAAGCAGGTGGGGCAATGGTCGCCCGATGTGGTCAGCATCGCCCATCTGAAAGCCTGTTTCGCCACAGTGCAGAAGCTCAATGCCGAAGGCAAGATCCTCGCCTACCACGACCGCTCCGATGGCGGCCTGATCGGCGCGATCGCCGAGATGATGTTCGCCAGCCATGTCGGCGTATCGCTGGATATCGACGAGCTGTGCATCGAGCGCCGCCGCCGGGCGCGCGAGGAGGACGAATTGTCCCCCGAGGACGTCGCCCGCGCCGAGAACGGCCGCGTGATGGGCGTGCTGTTCAACGAGGAGTTGGGGGCCGTGCTGCAGGTGAAGCGCAGCGATACCGCCGCGGTGATCGCCGCGTTCTCCAACGTGGGCATCCGCAGCGAGCTGCACGTGGTCGGCAGCCTGAACCACGACGACCGGCTCAAGATCAAGAAGCGCAACCGGCTGCTGCTGGACGAGTCGCGCATCGAGCTGCAGAAGGCCTGGAGCGAGACCAGCTGGCGCATCCAGCGGCTGCGCGACAACCCGGCATGTGCCGACAGTGAATTCGCGCGGATCGACGACAAGCACGACCAGGGCTTGTTTGCGCAGCTGAGCTTCGAGCCGTTCGAGGACATCGCCGCGCCCTACATCGGCAAGGGGGTGCGTCCCCGGGTCGCCATCCTGCGCGAGCAGGGCGTGAACGGGCAGATCGAGATGGCCGCTGCGTTCACCCGCGCCGGCTTCACCGCCGTCGACGTGCATATGAGCGATCTGATCGCCGGCCGCGCCCGTCTGGCCGACTTCCAGGGCCTTGCCGCCTGCGGTGGCTTCAGCTACGGCGACGTGCTGGGTGCCGGCGAAGGCTGGGCCAAGAGCATTTTGTTCAACGAGCGGGCGCGCGACGAGTTCGACGCCTTCTTCCACCGCGCCGATACCTTCGGCCTCGGGGTGTGCAACGGCTGCCAGATGATGGCCAACCTGGCAGGCATCATCCCGGGCGCACAGGCGTGGCCCAAGTTCACCCGCAACCGCAGCGAGCAGTTCGAGGCGCGCCTGACGATGGTCGAGCTGCCCGAGTCGCCGTCGCTGTTCTTCGGCGGCATGGCTGGCAGCAAGCTGCCGGTGGTGGTGAGCCACGGCGAGGGCTTCGCCAATTTCGGCCAGCAGGGCGATCCGAAGGCGGCGCTGGTGGCGATGCGTTATGTGGACAGCCACGGCAAGCCGACCGAATCCTATCCGGCCAATCCGAACGGCAGCCCCAAGGGCGTTGCCGGCCTGACCACCGCCGACGGTCGCTTCACCATCATGATGCCGCACCCGGAGCGCGTGTTCCGTACGGTGCAGATGAGCTGGCACCCTGAGCACTGGGGCGAGGATGCGCCCTGGCTGCGCATGTTCCGCAACGCCCGGCGCTGGCTGGGCTGAGCGCGGCGACAAACAAGAAGGAGCGCCCGAGGGCGCTCCTTTTTTTGGTGCAGTGCCGGATCAGGACTTGCGGCGGCGCCGTGCCCAGCCCACCAGGCCCATGCCGGTCAGCATCAGCGCGTACACCTCCGGTTCGGGCACCGGCGCGGTGACCGCGGAGAGGGTGATGCTGTACAGCTGCAGATCCGCAGCGCCCAGGTCAGCCTGTTGCATGTACACCGGGACCTCGCCGTAGATGGGCTGCTCGATCAGCGGGCAGTCCGGGTCCCCGGCGCACGCGGGATCGGGCACCCACTCGCTGCCGACCACCACCCATTCGGTGCCCACCTGCACTTCGATGAACTCCAGGGACCCCAGTGCCTCGGCCGAGCCCTGCAGCGGCTGGGCGAAGGCGCCGTCGTAGTTGAAACGCTGCGAGAAGAGGCTGTTGTGGCCCTGGGTGTAGCTGACCCAGCCGACGTTGTTCAAGCCGACGGCGACAGCACCCGGGTGCTCAATCGAATAGGAGCCGAGCACATCGACGGTGTAGCCCACGATCCGGTGACCCGGCTTGGCCTGGAAGTCGAACGTGGCGTCGAACAGCGCGCGGGTCGGCTGCAGCGGATCCTGTTCATTGATGGCGTAGTCCGACAGATAGATCTGGTTGCCAAAGAACAGCTCCACACCGTTGTTGACCGGCCGGTAGGTGATGCTGTTGGGATCCAGGTAGTTGGTCCAGCCCCAATCGTTGTATTCGATGGCGAAAGTGAACTGGTCCGGGTCGTAGTCGATGGTGACCTGACCCGCGTCGAGCGAGGCGGGGATGGCCATGGCAGCCTGCGACAGCAGCAGGCCGGCCATGGCCGCGATGATCCGGCGTACAAGCATGGGATGACTCCAGGAGAGTTGGTCGGGTAAAGCGTGATCAGGCTAGAGCGGGTTGATGAATACCGCGCGGCTTTAAGACGAAGTGCATAACGCGCCGCAGGGGCGGTGTAAACCTGAGGGGGCGGCATGCATGGGGTGGCAGCAGCTGGTGGTGCTGGCTTGCACGGGCAGGTCGGGATGGTGCGGCCGGGGGGCGTGCAACAGCGAATCGATTGCACTCTCTGTCAGAAAAAGGCTGTGTCGGCGATGACGGCGGGGTGTTGCAAATATGCAAGGTAAACGTCGGGTGCCCGGCACTCCGGCAGGCTGCCCCGCCGCCGTGGTGAGCCCGATCGCTATTTGATCAACCGGATATTGAACGGCAGTCGGTAGGACACGCCCTTGCTGGCATTGACCGCCCCCAGCACGCAGAACACCAGATGCACGAGCATCAGCACGCGCAACAGCAGCCAGCCGGTCACGATCCAGAGGGCGACCGACATGATGATGACGGTGATCGACCAGTTGAGCGCCTCCTTGGCATGGTCGAACACCAGCGGATCGTCCTTCCTGTTCTGATACAGCATCAGCGGCGGCACGAACAGGAACACCAGCGTACCGATCCAATTCAACACGGCGACGGTCATCGAGTCGTTGGAAGGCATGCGTTGCAGCTGGGTCATGGGTGGGTCGTCCTGGTGGCGGGGCGGGTTATGGTAAGAGCCGCTGAAAGCCGGGGTCAAATCGCCGGGCGCGTGGCCGACAAAAAACCCGGCCGCGTGGGCCGGGTTCTGCCGCAGCGACGCCAGCTCAGCGGGTCAGCGTGCCGGTGGGCGAGATCATCGTCAGCTCGACGAAGTTGGCACCCAGCCGCTTCCTGTCGCTGAAGTCGACGGCATAGCCGCCCAGATCCAGCCGTCCCAGCGTGGAAAGCGCAGTGGTGACCGCCGCGCGGGTCGGGTTCTTGCCGGCGCGCTTGAGCGCCTCGATCGCCAGCCGTGCCGAGATATAGCCTTCCAGCACCGCGTAGCTCGGGAATTCGCCGCTACGCAGCACGGCGCCGGTGTCTTCCTGGAATTCGCGGATGAAGCGCAGTTGCACGTTGAACGGATAGGGGTAGACCTGCGAGATCCCAAGGCCATGCGCATCCTTCTTGCCGATGTAGCGCAGCACGTCCTCGAACTGGATCAGCGAGATGCCATACAGCTGGCTGGTGCCGCCCAATGCCTTGTACTTCTTGACGAACTCCGCGGCCGGTTTGGAGGTGGTCAGCAACAGCACCGCCTGCGGATTGGACTTGGCCAGCGTCTGCGCGGCCTTGCCCACATCACCGTTGCGCGGGTTGAACGTCACCTCCACTTCCAGCTTGGCGCGGTGCTTGGCCAGCGCGCTCCTGAGCGACTTGAGCGCTGCCTGGCCGTCGGCGTCGTCCTGCGCCAGCGCGCCGATCCGCGTCATGCCCAGATTGCCCGCCAGCAGCTGCACGGTCTTCTCCAGCTCCTGGGTATAGCCGGCACGGGTCTGGAACACATGGGGGTCGGCCGGCAGCCGGATCAGGTCCGAACCGGCGTGCGCGCCGATCAGCGCGGCGTTGCCGTCGACCAGCACGCGCGAGCGGCTCAGCTCGGAGACCGTGGCGCTGCCGTAGTAGCCCACCAACAGCAGCGCATTGTCCTTGTCCAGCAGTTGCCGGGTGTTCTGCACCGCGCGCCTGGGATCACCGCCGTCGTCGATGACCTTGTGGTCGATCACCGCGCCATTGATGCCGCCGCGCGCATTGACGCGGCCGAAATAGAGGGAGGCGCCCAGCGCCAGCGCCTTGCCGGTATCGGCACCCGGCCCGGTGGTGGGCACGGACTGGCCGATCACGATCTGGGCCTCGGGGGCTTTGATGACTGCTTCGATTTCCTCGTCTTCCGGCGCCGCAAAAGCGGAGGCGGCCAGCGCGCCGAAGATCAGGCAGGGCAACAGGACTTTGCGCAGCATTCTTGATTTCCTCCCAGGCTCCCCGTTTCGCGACAGGGCGGCTTTGCGATGTCCGGGGCATCTTAAATTAATGCCTACAGATGGTATAGTGGCGGCTCGCTTCAACAAAGGAAAGGCGGTCATGCGTCGTGGCGTCTACGCTGGCAGCTTCGATCCGGTCACCAACGGCCACGTGTGGATGATCGAGCATGGGGTGAAGCTGTTCGATGAGATGATCGTCGCGATCGGCGAGAATCCGGACAAGAAATACACGTTCCGGGTCGACGAGCGCGTGGCGATGCTCAAGGAAACCACCGCCCACCTGCCCAACCTGCGCGTCGAGACCTTCGAGAACCGCTTCCTTGTCGACTACGCGCGCGAAGAGAACGCCGATTTCATCCTGCGCGGCATCCGCGAGGCGGCCGACTACGAATTCGAGCGCAAGATGCGCTACGTGAACGCCGACCTCGCCCCACATATCGATACCGTCTTCCTGATGCCTCCGCGTGAGATCGCCGAGATCAGCTCGACCATGGTCAAGGGCCTCGTCGGTCCCGGCAACTGGGAGAGCGTGGTGCGGCAGTATGTGCCGCAGCCGGTGTTCGAGCGCCTGGTGGCCTGGCGCGCGCAGCGCACGCACTGAACCGTCCTGCCGCAACGCGGCCTGCCCATCCATCTCCTCGGCCATGCCGGTATGTCCGCTCCGGCAACTGCAGCTGCGCAGGCGATCTGCGCGCCGCGCAGGGCATGCCTTGGTAAACTCGCGCTTTGCCCAGCCAGGCCCCATCCCATGTCCGACCTTGCCAGCTATACCAACCGCCTTGCCAAGAACGCCAAGCACTGGGGCAAGTGGGCGCGCCGCCATGGCGTGAACTGCTACCGGCTCTATGATCGGGACGTGCCGCAGTTCCCGGTGATCGTCGATTGGTACGCCGGGCGCGTGCACCTGCAGGAATACGATACCGGCTGGGTGCAGACCGACGAGGCGCACGAAGCGTGGCTGGCCGAGATCTGGGAGGCGACCGCGCAGACGCTGGGGGTGAGCGAGGACCTTGTCTCGGTGAAGACCCGTCGCCGTCAGGAAGGGAGCGCGCAATACGAAAGGACCGGCCACGAGGGCGAGGATTTCGTGGTCGAGGAGAATGGCCTCAAATTCATCGTCAACCTGGACAGCCACCTGGACTCCGGCCTGTTTCTGGATCACCGCAATACCCGCGCCCGGGTCCGTACCGAGGCGGCCGGCAAGCGCTTTCTCAACCTCTTTTGCTACACCGGCGCCTTCACCGTCTATGCTGCCGCCGGCGGGGCGCGCGAAACCATGTCGGTCGACCTGTCGAACACCTATCTGGACTGGGCGGCGCGCAACCTGGCGCTCAATGGCTTCGCCGAAGGGCTGCACCGGCGCGTGCGGCAGGACGTGTTCCAGTTCCTGACCGACGCCATCGACGACGGTGCGCAGTACGAGCTGATCGTGATGGATCCGCCGTCGTTCTCCAATTCCAAGAAGATGCAAGGCGTGCTGGATGTGCAGAAGGATCACCGCTGGCTGGTCGAGGCCTGCCTTGAGATCCTCTCGCCAAACGGCACGTTGTACTTCTCCAACAACCTGCGCACCTTCAAGCTTGATCCGGCGCTGCTCCCGCTGTGCGAGGACCTCTCGGCCGCATCGGTGCCCGAGGATTTTCGCAACCAGCGCATCCACCAGTGCTTCCGCTTCGCCAAGGCGTCTGACGGGCACGCAGGCGGCTGATCCATTGATGCGGCACCCCCGTGCCGGGGAGGATCGATGAATCCGCAGCCGTTGGCACTGTGTCTGCTCGGTGCGCCGCGACTGACGCAAGGTGACCACGAACCGGGCCGCGAGCTCCGCTACCGCAAGGCCTGGGCCTTGCTGGGGCTGTTGTCCTTTCCGGCCGGGACCTGGCAGCCGCGCAGTACGCTGGCCGCCATGCTCTGGCCGGAACTGGACCGCGCGCTCGGGTTGGCCAATCTGCGGCAAGTGCTGAACAACCTGCAGCGGGTGTTCGATCGTCACGCCGGTGGGGCTTGCCTGCGCATCGAGCGCGAACGCGTACTGTTGGTGCCCGGCACCACACTGTGGGTGGACACGCTGGCATTGGCGCAGCTGGCTCGGCGCTGCGCCGATGACCCGGCCATGCTACGGGCCGATGAGCTCGCACAAGTGATCGAACCGCAGTTGGACACGTTGTCTGGCACCTTGCTCGATGGCCTGGAGCCGGTGGCGGGCGAGGCGTACCTGCGCTGGCTGCAGGCCAGCCGGCAGCAAGTGCAGTCGTGGCAGCAATCGATGCTGCAATGGGTGTGCGAGGCACAGCAACATTGTGGGCGTCTGGCCGCCGCGGTACTGTCGGCCCGCCTGTTGTGGCAGCACGACCCACTGAGTGAGCCCGCCGCCGGACGCCTGATCCGACTGTTGCTGCACATGGGCGATCACCGCGGCGCGCAGCAGGCGCTGACCGAACTGGATCGTAATCTGCGCAGCGAGCTGGGCACGCGCGTCACGGCAGCATTGCGCGCGCTCGTCGAACAGCGTGGCCTGCCGACCGGCGATGCCAAAACCACCTGGCCTGCAACCGCCACGGTGCAGGAGTCGCGTTCGATGGCCGTGTGCTTCGTGACGCTGGCCGAAGTGTCAACCGATCCGGGTGACCTGGACCTGACCACCCTGCTGGCTGCACGTACCTTGCTGCTGCAACGGCGCGCCGAAGTGCGTCCGTTGGCGGGCCTGGGCTTCTACGCCGGATTCGGCGAAGCGGGCCAGACCGAACAGGCGGCGCGGCGTTGCGTACTGGCCGTGGGCGAACTGCTCAAGGCCCTGCCCGGAAGGTTGCAGGTCGGCATGGCTTTGGGCGTGCTCACCTGTCGCTACGGGCCCGAAGGGGCGGACTGGTTTGGCACCCTGCCTGACGAAGCAAGGCAGTTGGCGGCTCGGGCCCTGCCCGGCAGTGCACTGGGCAATCCGGCGCTGGCCGCGCAGGTGCCGGCATTCACGTCGGCATCGCACGGCGTGCTTGCTTTGCGGCCTGAGGCGGCGAGCGGCGATGCGCCACTGGACGGCAGGCAGCCGCTGGTCGGGCGTGAGCCGGAGCTGGCTGCACTGATGCGGCACTGGCGGCAGGCCTGCGACGGCAGGCCGGCCTGGGTGGCAATCCAGGGCGAGGCAGGTGTGGGCAAGACGCGGCTGGCGCGGGAATTTGCCGCCCAGGTGGCAACGCAAGGCGGGCTGGTATTGCGCCTGCACGGTGCGTTGGAGTGGCAGTCGCTGCCGTTGGCACCGCTGCGTGCCGCCCTACTCACCGTGCTGACCGCCGATCCGGCCGCGCTTGGCGAGCGGGCGCCAGTGCGTGCCGCAATCGCGGCATTGCTCGCCGGGCAGCCCGATTGCGAGGAATTGCTTGAGACCTTGTTGCATTTCCTGTTCGAGGAAGACCTGCCGGGAGCGCCGACAGAAGGGCGGGACCAGCGCTTCTGGGCCGCCTTTGCCGCGGTCGATGCCTTGGCCGGGCGTCAACCGGTATTGCTGTGGGTGGACGATCTGCACTGGGCGGATCTGGCCACGCACGAATGGCTTGCGCATTACGCCGGCCTGCTTGCCGGCCAACGGCTCCTGCTGCTGAGCACCGCGCGGCCGGACGCGGCAATGAGCTATGCCATGCCGCCGAGCCGGTTCGAACTGGCCGCGCTGCCCGAAGCGGCGGCGGGGCGCCTGGTGGCGCAGTGTGATCCGGCCGGTCGGTTGAGCGAGGCCGAGCAGCGCAGCATCGTGCTGGACAGCGCCGGTGTGCCGCTCTTCATCGAGCATCTGGCCCGGCGCCATCTTGCCGGCGAGATCACCCCGGCGCACCGGATCGACGAATTGCTGGCGCTGGAGCTGGACCGGCTGGGAGCGTTCAAGCCGGTGTTGCAGTCGGCTGCGGTGCTGGGCAACGTGTTCTCGGCCGAGCATCTGGCGTTGATTCTGCCGCACCAGGAACTGCAGCCGGTGCTGGAACTGGCGACCCACTACCGGCTGATCCGGCCGCTGCCCCAGCAGCGCTATGCGTTCCGTCATGCATTGATCCGCGATGCCGCGTACCGCAGCCTCACGCCCGGCCATGCTCGCAATATCCATGCGCGCTTTGCCGGCTGGCTCGCCGCGCAACCGCACGCGGCCCCCGGCGAGATCGCCGCACACTTCGATGCCGCGCAGCAATGGCGACTGGCCATCGAGTGGTGGCGACGCGCCGGCCAGGCTGCGCTTGCCGGTCAGTTCGCCAGCGACGCGCTGCGTGGCCTGCAGCGCGCACTGGCACTGGCCGAGCAGCATGCGGCAGGTGAGCCGGTCCTGCTGCGCGGATTGCAGTTCGCCGTCGGCGACGCAGCGCTGCTCAGCCAGGGCTACGGTTCCACGCTCGGGCATGCGCTGTTCGAATCCATCGCCGCCCGGATCGAAGCGCAAGGACGGCCCGAGGATGACGAAGACCGGTTCCGCGCATTGAGCGGCCTGTACATGGGCGGCAGTTCGCAGGGGCGTACCGAAGGGTTGGTGATCGGTCGGCGTCTGGAACAGCTGGCCGACACCCCTGCGAAGCGGCTGATGGTGTGCTTCGCGCTGGGCAACTCACTGTTCTGGCGCGGCAGCTTCCATGAGGCGCTGGCCTATCAGCAAGAAGGCGCAGCCCTGGCCGATACCTTGCCGCTGACAGAGCGCACGCGGTACTGGGGCGAGGATCTGGGTGTGCTGGTCCGTGCCTTCCTGAGCTGGAACTGCTGGTTTCTCGGCGACGAGGCCCAGGCGCGCAGCGTGGCTGGGCAAGGCATTGCCCAGGCGCGTAGCGGCGGCAAGCCACATGCGTTGTGCTTTGTACTGGCCTTTGCCGCCGCGATGAACTGGACCGCCGATGATGTGGAGGGCACGCGCCGGCACGCCGGCGAAGGGCTGACGCTGGCACGACGTTTCGGCTTTCCGCTGTGGCAGGGCATCCATGGCCTGTTCACGTTATGGTGCGACGCACGCGAAGGGCGATTGGCCGATCCAGCACCGGTGCTGCAGGCGGCCCAGACCTTCCGGCAGGCATACCAGGCTGGCAGCACCACCGCCGGCTGGGTGGTGATGACCGTCCTGCTGCAACTGGACCTGCATGACGAGCTGGCCGTCATGGTGCAGCCGGCCCGCAGCAATCTGGAGCAGGCAGGCGACCTTTACTGCCTGGCGGAGGTGGCGTTGCTGCAGGCGGTTGTCCTGGCCCGACAGGGGCAGGCAGGGCAGGCGGCCTTGCTGCTGTCCGAGGCACGCGGGCTGGCTGCGCGGCAAGGGGCCGTCGGCCTGGCGCAGCGGCTGGAACGGCTGGCGCAGACCCACCTCGGGCAGGCTGCCTGATCCGGCTGTCCGCAACCTGCCGGCCTGTTTGTCACGATCTGCTTACGTTGGTTCTTTACACTCCGCAGCCGGCTGAAACCGGCCCTGCCTTGGCGACACGCCGGCACTGAAGCCCGTGGTGGCAAGTGCCATGGTCAGTGGTCAAGCCAGACGAGAAAGAACACAGGAGTATCAGCAGATGATGGGGTTGTGGCAGACGGTGCGCCCGGGGGGGCGTTCGTGGAACAGGCATGGTGCATTACGCCAGGTGCTTGCCGTGACGGTGGTGGGGCTGCTTGCCGCCTGCGGCGACGGCGGTGGGCAGACGGAGCAGGGTACGCCGCCGGCAAAACCGGCGGTCTTGCCACTGGTGAATTTGCAGCGCGAGGCAGCCGGCACCGACTGTGCGCAGGGCGGCACACGGGTCGAATCCGGCGCCGACGGCAATCTGAACGGCGTCCTGGACGCGGACGAGATCCGCAATACCCAGTATGTCTGCCGCGGCGGGCAGGGCACCGTGGATACATTGGCGGCACTGGGCGCCGAGCCGGCCGGCAGCCAGTGCCCGCAAGGTGGCACGCGGGTACAGGCGGGGTTGGACGGCAACGCCAACCGGATACTCGATAGCCAGGAAATCAGCGCGGTCGGCTATGTGTGCGAGGCGACACCGGCTGCTGCGCAGCCGATGCGTCTGTTGTCGCTGCTGCCCGAGCCGGCCGGCGCACAGTGTGTCAACGGGGGCAGCAAGGTCAGTGCGGGCGAGGATCGCAATGGCGACGGCCGGCTCGATCCCGCCGAAATCGTCGGAACGCGCTATCTATGCGACGGCGTTGCCGATGCGCCGGGCGCGGCCGGGCTCGTCAACATGGTGGCCGAGCCCGCAGGTGACCACTGCGCCGCCGGCGGCGGCAAGGTGATGACCGGCCTGGATGCCAACCGCAACCACGTGCTCGACATCTCCGAAGTCAGCGCCATCCAGTACCTCTGCCGGGGCGCGGCGGGTGCCGATGGCCTGAGCACCAGGGTTCTGCAGACGACGGAGCCGGCCGGGAGCCATTGCGCCAGTGGCGGCCAACGTATCAGTGCCGGATTCGACCGCGATGCCAATGACGTGCTGGACGGTAACGAAATCGACTCAACCGGCTATGTATGCAACGGCGCAACCGGCAGCCAGGGTGCGTCGGGGTGGGACAGCCTGTTCGCGCTGGTACCCGAGCCCGCCGGCGAGGCCTGTGCGGCCGGCGGCAGCAAGGTCACTGTCGGGTCCGACCGCAATCGCAATCAGGTGCTCGATGGCAATGAAGTCAGTGCCACGCGCTATCTGTGTCACGGCAAGGCGGGCGGCGATGGTCTGCAAAGCCTGCTCGACATGCAGCCCGAGCCGGCGGGGCCCCATTGTCCGGCCGGCGGCACCAAGGTTGCCGCAGGCGTCGACGCCAATCGCGACGGCGCACTGGGCGCGAACGAAGTGGCCAATGTCCAATATGCCTGCAACGGTGCCACCGGCCCAACCGGCCCAACCGGCCCAACCGGCCCAACCGGCCCAACCGGCCCAACCGGTCCAACCGGTCCAACCGGCCCGACCGGCCCGACCGGCGCGCCGGGTCTCACCGCGCGTATGCTGATGACCGCGGAGCCACCTGGAGCCCATTGCGCCAGCGGTGGTCAGCGTGTGAGCGTGGGGTTGGACAGCGACGGCAACGGCGCACTCGATCCACCCGAGATCCAGTCCTCCAGCTATGTCTGCAATGGCACGGCCGGCACCGATGGGCTGAACAGCCTGAGTGCCGTGGCGGCCATCGGCCCGGGCGCCGCGTGCGCCAACGGTGGCAGCATGATCACGAGCGGCATCGATGCCAACCGCAACGGCGTGCTCGATGCGACCGAGATCGGCTCGACCGCCTACGCCTGCAATGGCGCCACCGGCCCGACCGGTCCCGCAGGGCCGGCCGGCCCCACTGGCCCAGGGGCGGTGCTGTTCACCACATCCGGCAGCTATACCGTGCCGGCCGGCGTACACGCGCTGCTGATCGATGCCTGGGGCGGGGGCGGGGGTGGCGGCAATGCCTTCAACTGCCAGCAATATGCATGTGGTCAGGTCGCCGATCCGGCCTGGGGGGCCGGCCAGGGCGGCGGCGGCGGCTCGGGGGCGTATCAGCGGATCTACCTGGCGGTGAATCCGGGTGACGTGCTCGGCGTGACTGCCGGCAACCCCGGCATCGCGACCAATGTCGGCATCACCCCCGGCAGTGGGACCATCACCGGCTTCCCGCCGCCGCCTTCGGGCAAGGGGGGCGATTCACTGGTCTCCTACCAGGGCACGACAGTGCTCACGGCCAGGGGCGGCACTGCCGGCACCCACCATATCTACAGCAGCTATGACGGCTCCACCTCGCCCAGCACTGCCGGGGTCGGGGGCAGCGCCGCGTTCGCCCTGCCCGCGCTGGGCCTGGCCACCATGCCGGGCGTGGCGGGCAACGGCAGCCAGGGCGGCGGTGTCGGGGCGCCCGGCAGCGGCGGGAACGGCTTCGATCCGGGCAGCAGGGCCCAGCCTGGCAATGGCACGACCGGCATGGTGATCGTCCTGCCTGTCCAATAGCACGCGTGCTGCCTGGCCGGCCGCGTACTGCGCGGCCGGCATACTGCAGTCGCCCGGGCTTGTCAGGGTGCCGCGGCTGCCCCATGCTGCGGGGTTTGTTTTCCTGCCGCCGTATCGCCGTGCTGTCTGCTGCCTTTGTCGAACCGCTGGTGCTGGTCGATCTGGAAACCACCGGCGCGAATGCCACGCGCGATCGCATCACCGAGATCGGTATCGTAGAGGTCGATGCACGGGGCGTGCGCGCGTGGGCCAGCCTCGTCAATCCCGGCGTGCCCATTCCCAGCTTCATCCAAAGCCTCACCGGCATCGACGACGCGATGGTGGCCGGGGCGCCTACCTTTGCCGAGCTGGCCGAAGAGGTGCTGCTGCGGCTCGAAGGCCGCATCTTCGTGGCCCACAACGCGCGCTTCGACTACGGCTTTCTGAAGAACGAATTCAAGCGGGCGGGCCTTGCGCTGCGCAGCCGCGTGCTATGCACGGTCAAGCTCTCGCGCCGGCTCTATCCGGCCGAATACAAGCACAGCCTGGATGCGCTGGTGGCGCGCCATGGCCTGCGGGTGGACGGCATGCGCCACCGGGCGCTCACCGATGCCGAATTGCTGCTGCAGTTCCTGCAGGTGGTCGAGCGCGACCATCCGGCCCCCGCGGTGCAGGCCGCGATCACCGAGCTGACGCGCCAGCCCGCGCTGCCCCCCGGGCTCGACCCCGCGGTGCTGGACGACCTGCCCGACGGGGCCGGGGTGTACCTGTTCCATGGCGAGCGCGATGCGCCGCTATACGTGGGCAAGAGCACCGGGTTGCGCCGGCGGGTGCTCAGCCATTTCGCCGCCGATCACAAGGCGCACAAGGAAATGCAGCTGGCGCAACTGGTGCGCCGGATCGATTGGATCGAAACCGCGGGCGAGCTGGGGGCGTTGCTGCTGGAAGCCAGGCTGGTCAAGCAATTGCGCCCGGTCTTCAACGCGCGGCTGCGGCCTTCGGCCGAGCAATGCCTCTGGCGGCTGGTCGAGGACGACGGCGTGCTGGTGCCGCGGCTCATCGACGTGGCCGACCTGGACACGGACAGCGGCGGGCGTGACTTTCTGTTCGGGCCGTTCCGCGGCCGGCGCGAGGCAGCCAAGCTGCTGGAGAAGCTGGCCGAGGAGCTGGGGCTGTGCCGGCAGGCGCTGGGGCTGGAGCCCCGGTCACGCAAGGGCGGGCCAACGCCGTGCTTCGGCCATCAGCTGGGGCGCTGCAAGGGCGTATGCGCCGGCCGCGAGGCCCCCGCGCTCTACAACGCGCGCCTTCTGGCGGCGCTGGGCAAACATGCCTTCGCCGCTTGGCCGTGGCCCGGCCCGGTCGGACTGCCCGAAGGCCCGGAATGGGCACCGCAACTGCACGTGATCGACCGCTGGCGTTACCTGGGCACCGTGCACGACCTTGCCGAACTGCCCGAATTGCTGGCCGCGCCGGCCGCGCCGTTCGATATCGACATCTACAAATTGCTGCGTGCCGAATTCAAGAAGCGCGCCGGACAGGTGCGCCGGCTCGGCTGAGCGCATCGGTGGTGGTGTGCGGGCGTTGAAGCCAATTGACCCTGTGCTCCCGCACCTTGTCATGGGCAGGAGGCGCGGCCGGCCGGTTATCCAAGGAGCAGCACGGCGGTGGCTTTCGCCGAATGCGTCATGCACGGTCTATATGGCGTTTTTGCTATCGGGTGTGGCGGCTTGGCAGCTGCCCGCCGGTGATACCGAACCCCCAATGCCGCTCGTGGCATTGCCACGCGGGCTTCAACGGCCCTGCTCATCGGTATCCCGGGGTTTTTCTGCAGCGAGCAGTCCGTGTAAGCCGATACAGATGAAAGCCAGCGAAAACCAGAAGAACAAATAGTTCAGGAAGAAATGCAGCGACGCCTTCCAGAACGCATTTGAAAAATCATAGCAACTCACTCGAGTGAGACGTGATTCCCTGCCACAGATTTCCCCATTGATTGCAAACTCGATCAAGGTGAGCCCGGTACAGATCAATACGATGAAAAGGACGATATAGAACATCGCTTGAAACGCGACATGGACACCGTCGATCTTGACCGGGGGATGTTTGCCGCGCCATTGCGAATGGATGGCACTGAGCAGCAGGGCGGGCAGACCGATGACGAAAATCAGCGGCAGCATTGCGATCAAGATCAGCACCAGAATGGATTTTCCGGGGCCGGATGCGCAAAAGCCGGCAAGCTTCTCACGCAGATATTTGATTTTCTTCACGTGGGTCTGGATGCTGGTTGATCTGTCGGGAAATTTCTGGCATTCAGCCCGGACCCCGCGACGGCGCGTAGGGGTGCTGTGCATCGCGCTGGTGGCGGTCCTCGGGATCGACCTGGCTTTGCGCTTCCACTTCCGGTGGCCAGGCGGGCACCTTGCTGGTGCGCATTGCGATCCAACGGCCGATGGCGAGTAGCAGGAATACCGGCGAGCATAGCCAGGCGAGCAGCGGCAGCGCATTGAAATGCACCATCAGCCGATGGAATCCACCCCAGAAGGTTTCGCGTCGTCCGGCGATGTCCATGGTGTGTTGCACCTGTTCCAGCAGTTGGGCTGGGCCTTTTTCCATGTAGTGGCGCACGAACTCCCATTGCGACAGCAGATTGGGGTCGTTTGCTTCGCTGAAATAGGGTAGGCCAAAGGTTTCGAGTACGGTGAGGCGGTCTTCCGCCAGGATATGGCCGCGCACTTCCCAGGTATTGCGCATCTGGGCGCGATTGAGCGTGAAGTAGATGTCGTCCCATGGTACGGTCAACACGCTGCCATTCAGGCGGAACACGTGTACCATCCGGGTCTTGCGGTTGAAGCGGATTGGGTAGTGGGTGTAACGGAAGGCTTCGTGACGCATAAGCCAAGTAAGCGCGACGGCGAAGATCGCAGCCAATACGGCGAGAAAGGCTAGCACGATTAGATCTTCTTTATGCTCGGTTTGGCTTTGTGTTCCCCAACGTAAAAAAATAATGGCCAGGAATTGGAGTATCCCACTTCCCATGATTGCCCCAAAGGAAATGGCTACGGTGGTCAGTAGTCCCTTCCACCCAAAGAACTTGTCGCAACACTCCAGGTAGGTGGAATTCATCCGGATCACCGACAGCTGATACCAGGGCCGGGCGGTACTGGGCTGGTCCTGCGGCAGGTGGCGGATGATTTCATCGTCGGTCAACGGGCGGTTGACCGGGTATCTGGAGATCAGGCCGATGTATTCCATTATTCCGAGATCGCTTTGAGGGCGCGCATTTCCGCGTCCAGGGTTTTGAATGTGTCCTTGCCGAAGATGCAGCCCTCCAGCCATTCCTGGATCGGGTTGGGTTTGATGAATTCGATTAGTACGGCGATACATAGTACTAACGCAATCAAGATGAAGCCCACTAGGGTGGCCCAGGCAAAAGGCAGGAGCAAGATAATTGCAGCCCCGAGGCCAAATCCTGCAGAAGCCAAGTAAAGCATGCCCAGCCCTTGCTTTCCTGATTGCATTTCTGATACGCCTTTTTTAACATCCCAATAAGCCATTGTCCCCGCCGCAAGTATCCCTAGCCCCTTCCCAATTCCTTTCATTAGGATGGACATCAAACTTGTCCAGCCTTGCCCAAGGCGCAATGTCGTGGTGGGTATTTTAGCCACCACCGTGCCCAGTGCTTCGGCGATGGTACCGCCAAAGGCCGCCCAGCCGGCAAGGTGCCGCGCGCGGTTTTCGTCCAGATCCCGCCCGGTCTTGACCGATTTTTCCAGATCGCTGGTCAAACTGCCCAGTGCGGCCCATTGCGCCAAGGCGGCCAGCGCGCTGAAGCCCAGCGGCAAGTGGCCCTTGGCCCAGATGGCGGCGCGGTTCAGGCCGTTGCGCCAGCGCCCCGGGTTCAGTGCACGCAGATCAGCCACCCCAAGCGTCTTGGCCATTGCCACCGATTTGGCGCGCGGCTTCAAACCGCTTTGCACTGCCTTGAGTTCGTCCAGGTTCAACATCACCAGGAAGCGTTTCTTGCGCGTGCCTTCCAGCGATACGCCATCCACTTCCAGGCTGCGCAGGTGCCGGTTCAGCGCAGCCTTGAGCCCGTGCGGCGGCAGCGCCTCGCCGCGGGCCTTGATCAGTTCCTCGGCCAGATAGGATTGGAAGTCGCGCATGCTGCCGGTGAATTCCAGCCGCACGATGGCGGACTTGCTGACGACGCCCATGGCCACCAGCCCCTGCGGCAGTGCGCCGGCTTCGGCACAGGCCTTGAGCTTGTTCAGCGCGGTGCTGCCAGCCTGGACGATGAAGCGGCCCAGGATGTCGCTCTCGTTCTCCATGACCCGATCGAGTGCGCCGCCAACGCTGGCGATCATGCCGTCCCAGGGCAGCTTGGCCGGATCGATGTTGACCTGAGCGCCCTTGCTGATGATGCTGGCCAGTTGCTGCTGGTTGAGTACCAGTGCCCGCAGCAGCAGGTTCCGCTGGTCTTCCAGCGAGCCGTCCATCCACTCGTCGTAAAGATCGAAGCAGGCCTGCTTGTCCTGAGTGTCGGCAATGCACAGCGATACCGTGGCGAGATAGACCTTGCCGCTGTCCAGGTTGGTCTCGTCGAAGTTGCATTGGAAGCTCTGCGCCATGCGTTGGCTTTTCATCCATGCGGCATGGGCGACGGCGAGCGGCGCAATGCGAGTGCGATCGAATTCGGCCAGTTGCTCGGTGAACTCGCGTTGAAACTGCTGGCGGGCGGCCTCGCTGTAGCTGTCGCGGTACTTCTGCCATGCCTCCTGCTGATACTCCCGCACCATGGTTGACGAGGGGTTGCGGGTGCGCAGGTAGTACGCCTCATCGAATTGCGCTGGCACATAGGCGGGGTAGGAGAGGCCCCCCTGCGTGGCCCGCTGGCGCGCGTTGAAATCGGCGTCGCGGATCGCCTTGTCCTTGGCCTGTTCGTAAATGGCGGTGCGCAGGTCGCCGATGGTTGCGCTGATGGTCAGCTTGCGGCTACGGGCCGGTTGCTGCATGAAGGCATTGAGCGAACTGGTCATCAGCGCTGCCAGGTCCATGGCCAGGCCAGCCGGATCATTCAGTGCCAGGAACACCCCTTTGCCGCGGTTCAGATTCTCGAAGGCGTGGATCAGCCCAGCGGACTGCCCGCTGCGCGCATTGAACTGTGCCGGGCTGAAGGCGAACGCCTGCTTGCGTGCGCCCTTGGCGTATTCGGCAATGTAGCCGGCGTGCAGGTGGATGCCACAGGCGTGGTTGTGCGCGCCAGAGCCCAGCCACTTGGCGACGTCGAACTCGCGCATGTGGCGCTTGCGGTAGTCGGCGCTCTGATGGCGCTGCCATACCGCCTGGGTCCATTCCACGTCGGAAAAGCCGAACCATACCTTGCCGGCCTCAGTAGGGGTGGAGAGGGTGATGCAGCCGGCGATAATGCCGTTCTTGGCCGGATTGCACGGCACGATCTTCTTGGGGTCGCCCTTGATGGCCGGCGGCGTGGGGCCGGCCTTGGGCATATCGAACGGCATGTAGTAGCCGTCGGGGGTGATGAAATAGCCGTGCCAGCGGTTGCGTTTCTCGTCGTACATGTACAGGTAGCCGCTACGCAACAGGCGCTGGGTGTACTGGGCCGCGCCTTGCAGATCGATCTTGGCGCCACCTTGATCAGTGACGCTGAAACCGCCCTGGACTGCGGGGGCGCCGGCGTCGTGCGGGGCGATGGCATAGCGGGTCAGCAGGATGGGCAGCCCGCGCTTGTCGCACATCTTGCACTTGGTCTGGCATTCGCTCATGGCTCGGTATTCTCGAAAAGCGGGTCAGTGTTGGGCATGGCCGGCAATCGCGGCCCATTGATGTGGTTCGATCAGCGCACAGGCATCGGCATAGGTGGTTGCGCCGGTATTGACGCGCGCCAGTACACGTTGGATCAGGTCATGCAGATGGAATGACGCGCCGTGGCGCAATGCCTGTACGGCAAATTCGGCCAGGTCGGCGGCGTCCTGCAGCCCGTAGCGCTGCTGCGCTGTGCTCAGGGCCGCCTCTACTTGCCTTGCCAGCGGAACGAAGGCCGACAGATCAGCCCATGCCGGGCTAGCCGGCGCCAGCCAGTTGGCCAGCACGGCGTTGATCAATCCCACTTGGTCCAGTTGCACGCGTTGCTGCCGGCTCGCACCCCAGTATTGGCAGGATTCGGCGGCAACGGGCCGTGGGATGCTGACCCATTGATGCTTCAATAAGCAAGTCCACTGCGTCGTTGGGCCGAACAGGTCGGCGAGCTGATCCGGGTTCAGCAGCCAGGTCAGATGCACAAAGACGCGTGGGTCGTAATAGCGCAGCAGTGCCCGGCCTTGTGGCGAACGCAGCAGCAGGTGGTTGCTGAAATGGCGGACGAGCGCGTCGGTATCGCCGCCGGGAATGTGCAGCAGGCAGGCGAGCAGAGCATCGGCCTCGCCCTGCTCCGCAGCCAGCAGGTTGTCGCACAGCAGCACCAACTGCGGCGCGCTCAGCTCGCCCAGCGGCAATAGTGCGGGCATCTTGTCCGCATCCGATTGCAATTGGACAGGCACGAGCGGGCGCAGCGGCAAGGCCTCGTGCCAGGCGGCCGGATTGAGCGCAAAACGATCGACGATGGCGTAGTGGTGTCGGGCCAGCAGTGCTTGGTGCGGCATCATTTCAGTTCCCGACCGGAACGGTCGCCCCGCCCTGAGCCACCGCTACTTGATTCTGCGCTGCGCAAAGCTTGCCCTGCGGCGTGGTGTTCTTGACCGCGATGCTGGTCGGCCCCGCCAGGCTGTAGCTCGCCGCCTTCAGGCTCTGGCTGCCCGGTGCGTGGATCTCGATGTTGCCGCCCTTGAGCCGGATATATGCCCCGCCGCAGGTCAGCAGCAACTCTTCCTGCGCCACCAGTTCCAGCTTTTCCTTGTTGGCATGGATGCGCACATTCTGGTCGCCGACGATCTCCACATCGCCACTCTGCGCCTGCAGCTGCGCATGGCCCTTCGCGGTGATCAATTTGAGATTCACCTTGTCCACCACCCCCTGCACGAACAGGCTGATCCGGCTGCCGACGTTGTGAATCCAACGGCGGGCGGTGCTCTGCTGGGTGTCGCGCTGGCTGAGGGTGTCCAGGTTCTGCCCGCTGTTCAGCACCAGGGCGTGGGCAGTGGTCAGCGCGATGCCGGCCGGGGCGCTGGCGAGCAGGATGGGTTGCTGGCCAGGTTGCTCCTTCGCGGTCTTGCCTTGTTCGTCGGTGTTGGAACCGGCTTCCCAGGCCTTGAGCGCTTCGTTCAGGTGATCCAGGTGGCCGTGCTGGGTCTTGGCTTGCTTTTCGCCTTCAACATCCACCGTGTCCGGGCCGATCTCAGCCGGGTCGGCCAGTTGGTGTTGCGCGGTGTCGCTGAGGGTCTGTGCCAGTTGTTGCGCGGCTTCAAGCTGCGCCTGGGCCTGCGCCCGGTCCAGTTGCTGGCCGGCGGCGCCGGGCTGGGCTTCGGTGCTGAGCAGCAGCCCGTGCGCGGCGCGCAGGGCACCGGCGTGGTCGGTGCGCAGTTCGAAGCCGTCGCCACGGGGTTCAGCCTTGCCATCACGGCGCGGGTGGGCGAGGTAGCCCTGGTTGAGCTGGGTCTTGCCGTGTTCGGACGAGAGCTTGAGGCGCAGCTCGCCCTGGGTGTCGTCGAACAGCAGCTCGTTGTAGCGGGTGGTGCCGAACTCCTGGCTCTTGATGCCGGACAGGGTGTGGTTGGCCGGCAGGCTGCCGGCGCCGGAGAAGGTGGGCGGCAGGTGGCTGCCGTTGTAGAGGGTGCCGACCACCAGCGGCCGGTCGATGTCGCCCTCCACGAAGTCCACCAGCACTTCCTGGCCGATGCGCGGGATGAACTGGTGGCCCCACTGCGCCCCGGCGCTGGGGTAGGCGACGCGGAGCCAGCAGCTGGAACGCTCGTCCTGGTTGGCGCCGAAGTCCGGGTGTTCCGGGCGGCGCTGCCAGTGCAGCTGCACCTTGATCCGGCCGTAGGGGTCGGTATGCACTTCCTGGCCGGCCGGGCCGACCACGGTGGCGGTCTGCACGCCGGGGGCGGTGGGCCTGGCATGCTCGGTGTGGCTGTATAAAGGCGGCAGCGGGATGCCGCGGCGCTGGGCGTCGAAGTCGACCTGGAACGGCGCGGCCTCCCCAGCGGATTCGCCCAACTGGGCCAGCAATCCGCCCGGCAGGTTGTTGCGGGCGCGGAAGGTGAGCCGGGTGGCGACGAACTCGCGCTGCTCGGGCGCGTCGGCGTCGTGGTGTGGGTGGTCGCGCAGCTGGAACCATTCGCCCACCCGCAGGCTGCGCAGTGTGCCGCTGCCGGCAAAGCCCTTTTTGTGCGCATCCAGCGCCTGCTGGCGCAGCCGGGCATAGCGGGCCAGCGCGTCGTCGTCGCTGGCGTAGTACAGCGTCTGCGCGTCGTAGTCCGCCAAGGTGCGCTCGGCCTGCGCGCCACCGTCGCCCTGGTCGATCCCCGTGCCGTCCTGGGCCTGCAGCGTCGCCACCGGCCGGTAGTCGAAGCTGGCCAGCGCCACCTGGGCGGTGCCCAGCTGGCGGGCGCTGGTCCAGCCGGTGAGGCTGTCCTCGGTCTCGGTGGCATCGGCGCGATGGAAGCGCACGCTGCCCTGCTGGGCCTGCGGCAGCGCATAGGGGTCGTCGAACACCACCAGCGTCACCTTGGGCGTGTCACCGGCGGCGTGGTCGAAGCGATAGGCCAGCCCTTCCTCGGCCAGCAGCCGGCTGACGAAGGCGAGATCGGTCTCGCGGTACTGCAGGCAATAGGAGCGCAGCGGGTAGGTCTCGCGCAGTTCGAAGCGCACGGCAAAGCCGGCGGCGAACACCGGGTTGCCGGCCAGGTGTTCATCGAGCACGGCGCGGACGAGGTCGGGGACGGTGCGGTCCTGGAACACCCGGCTGGTACGACGGTGGGCCAGCAGCGCGAGCGGGGGTTCGATGGTCAGCGCATAGCGGGCGAAGCCGCCGTCGGCGGGCAGCGCCTCGGCGCGGGTGATGACGCCACCGCGCACCAGCTCACCGCCGTCGGCGGTCAGGATGCCGAGCTGGGCGGGCAGGCCGAGCAGGGATTTGAGTTCCAGATCGACCGACGGCGACAGGCATTCAACGCGGTAGCGGTAAGGCTGGGACAGCGCCTCGCTGCCCGTGGCGCTGTGCGGCAGCAGCGTCCCGCCCCAATGCGCCCCGTCGCCCAGCTGCAGCGTGACCAGCCGCTGGTCCTGCGTAAAGGCGCTGGCGAACGAGGACAGCAGGGTGGCGAGGTCCATGGGATGCTTGAGAAAGGGTGTCAGGAAGCCGAAATAATACCAGCGGGGTAAGCTTTACTCAAAGGACATAGGAGAGGCGGACAAAATAGCCGATGCACGTTTGGCCACCCCGTATCAGTTGTATCCGCTGCATCCGGGCTGCGCTCGTCACCGCGTCGACACCGGTGGGGCCGGATTACAAATCGGCCGTTTTCGATGTTGCATTGCATCGTCGTCATGCCGCCGCATCTGGACCGGGGCCAGCTTGGCTGACACCCGGGGCTTTACCAGGCGGGCTGCCGATGCACCGGAACCCCGGCATGCAGGATGCGCTGCCACGCGTGGCTGGCCGACCGCATCTTGTGGCTGCCGCCCTGTCCTGCCTGCGTTTCGCGCTGCCAGCCAGAACCGCTGTGCCGGGTTTGGTCGGCCGCTTGACGCCGCAGCCAGGCCGACGGGTCTATTCTTCGGGGTCGCGATGCGCTGCGCCGGGGAGCCGGGCCATGTGGCCGTCGAGCGCCGCGGCCCCCGGACCCATGGGATCGATCAGTTGCGGACCGGGCCCATGCGCGGCCAGCTCATCGTGCGGATTGCGCAGCGGGCAGGCCTGCATCGACAGGCAGCCGCAGCCGATGCACCCCGTCAATGTGTCGCGCAGACGCGTCAACTGAGCGATACGCTCGTCCAGCGCCGCTTGCCAGTGCGCCGACAGCCGCGCCCAGTCCTTCGGGGTCGGCGTGCGCTCCTGTGGCAGCGACTGCAGTGCCGACTGGATCTCCGTGAGGCCGATGCCCAGACGCTGCGCCACCTTGATGATGGCCACGCGCCGCAACATCTCGCGTGCATAGCGGCGCTGGTTGCCGCTGCTGCGTGTGCTGTGGATCAAGCCCTTGGCTTCGTAGAAGCGCAGCGCCGAGACCGCGACGCCGCTGCGGGCGGCCAGTTCGCCCACCGTCAGCCACTGCACCTTTGCGGACGAACTGAATTTGTTCATACGGTGGTTCCGCTTGACCTCAAGTTAACTTCAGCTTTTACCCTGTCGCTGACTGATGCACAACCAGGGAGACCCCACCGTGATGCAACCCTTGAACGTGGCACTGATCTACGGCAGCGCGCGCAGCGGGCGCTTTTGCGACGTGATCGCCAACTGGGTCGGCGCGCATGTCGCCGGTGCGCCGGATCTGGCGCTGCTGCCCATCGATCCGGCCGCTGCCTGGCGCACGGCCGACGAGGCCGCCCTCGTGCAGCTGCGGCAGCAGTTGGCCCGGGCCGATGCCTTCATCGTAGTCACCCCCGAGTACAACCATGGCTATCCGGCGCCGCTCAAATGGCTGATCGACGCGGGCTACGCCGAGTGGCACGCCAAGCCGGTCGGCTTTGTCTGCTACGGCGGGGTATCGGGGGGACTGCGCGCGGTGGAGCAGCTGCGCCAGGTGTTTGCCGAACTGCATGCGGTGACGCTGCGCGACACCGTCAGCTTCGCGCATCCGCAGGATCGGTTCGGTGCCGATGGCGTGCTGCCTGCGCCGGAGGCGCGGCGCGCCGAACGCTCGCTGGCGCGGATGCTGGCGCAGCTGCGCTGGTGGGGCGGCATGCTGCGCGCTGCCCGTGCGGCAGTGCCTTACCAGCAGGTGCTGGCCTGAGCGCCGCCATCCCGCCGGACCACCCGTTTCACTGATGCCATTGACCACGGAGCCTTCATGCCATCGCCCCAGCTTGCTTCCCTGTTCACGCTCCAGGTCGAATTCCAGGTCGATCCATCACGCCAGCACGCGTTGCTGCATGCCCTCGCCGACGAGGTGGCGCGCCAGTGCCAGGGCCAGTCGGGCTTTGTCAGTGCCCGCTTCTACGCCAGCGAGGATGGCGACCGGGTGATCAACCGTACCCAGTGGCTGACCCGCGAATCGTGGGAAGCCACGTTCGGCGCGGCGCAGGCGCAGGCGGCGCTGGACGCGGTGCTGGGCTGCCATGGCGCACGCGCCGTCGGTCTTGACACCTTGCGTGTGGTGCGCGAGGTGGCGCCGGCCTGAGGCAGGCCGGCTGGCAGGGCGTGCGCTATCCGGCCGGTTTGCTGGTCTTGGCCGCGAGCTTGTCCAGCGCGTCGGGGACGAAGCGTTCGGAAAACCCGGCGATGAACGACAGCAGCACGATGCCGGGCAAGGGATTGGCGCCCGGATTGGGGATTTCGCCCGAGATCAGTCCGCTGCGGGAGAGGTAGAGCATCACGATGGCCGAGATCATGCCGACGATCTGCGCGGTAAAGAGGCCCACCCTGCCTGCGCTCAGGCTGCTGATCGATTGGTAGGGCACGAACCTGGGCATGGCGGTCTGGCTGTTCTTTTCCTCATCCATCCTGGCGCGTCGACAGATGCTGATGTAGGCCCCCAGCAGGCCGAAGATGGATGCCACGGCGATCTGGTCCAGGTGAAAGCGGCCCGGATCGAAATGGTCCTTGGCCGCCAGATACAACCAACCGACGGATTCGAGCAGCAGCAGCGTGGTCAGCAGCACGAAAAGGCGCATCGAATTGAGATGCTGGTCCAATGCCACCGCCTTGCGGAACACCCATTGCGATTCCTTTTGAAAGGCGATGGCCTGGGCCAGCAGCGTCTCGGGCGTGCCCTTGCGGATCTCCTCGTCGACCTGGATCAGCAGGGCGTTGTCCTTGGTCAGGTTCTGGTTCTTGAATTTGGCGGCAAGGACCTGCGTCCTGACCTGCAATTCCTCCCGGCCCATCAATTTCAGCGCCAGCATTTCCATCTCGAACAGCGAGCGCCACGAGGCCCGGCACGACAGCAGGGTATCGATGCGTTCCTGGGTCGCCGGATCGAGGTGGCGGGCGCTGTCCCTGGATAGCCGCTGCAGATCGGCCAGCACCTGCTCCAAATAGGAGCGCGCGTAAAGCTGTACCGTTCTTTCCTCGCGGTAGGCGAGGACCTTGCGTTTGCAGCGGATCAGATAGCGGTAAAGGCCGAGCATGGGAACCTCCCCGGTGGTGCGCGCCGCACAGGTCAGGATGGCGTGTCGACGGCTGCGGCGGGCTTGCGCAGGCTGCAGGAGCCGCACCGGGATCCCGCCGCAGGGCAGGGGCCGGAGCGTGTTTGAAGCCGCGGACAGCACCCGGCGCCGCAGTCCTGGCAAGCAGCGCGGCATGTGCTCAGCCGCCACGCATCGGGCTTCCTGCGACCGCCCGGCGCAGCGGCGGTACGGCAATTGTGCGGTGCGGCCAGCCGGGTTCTGTCGGCGGCTCTTATTGATATGACATGGTCCCGGGCGGGGCAACCGGGTTTGCGGTGGCGCCCCCCGGCTGGCGACC
Organism: Chitiniphilus purpureus; assembly: GCF_025642115.1. Classification (GTDB taxonomy): domain Bacteria; phylum Pseudomonadota; class Gammaproteobacteria; order Burkholderiales; family Chitinibacteraceae; genus Chitiniphilus; species Chitiniphilus purpureus. The sequence continues at coordinate 1,050,729 of NZ_CP106753.1, forward strand.
GGCGGGCGCACGGCGCGCTGGCGGCCTGCCGCCCCGCCAGCATCCTGGCGGCCCAGCAGGCTACCGTCGCTTCGGATGCGGTGGCGTGGCCCGGCTGGCACGAAGTTGGCTTTGCTGTCCTTTCACTTCACCACGGCAGGACCGCGATGCAACCACGCCTGGGCTATCACGCCTCACACGAGCAGTTCTCGCCCGGCGCGCTGCTGGGCTATCTCAAGGCCGCGCAGCAGGCCGGGTTCGACTGCGGCATGTGCTCGGACCATTTCCACCCCTGGGGTGAGGCGCAGGGGCAGAGCGGCTTTGCCTGGTCCTGGCTGGGTGCCGCACTGCAGGCCACCGATCTGCCGCTGGGGGTGGTCAACGCCCCGGCGTTCCGCTATCACCCGGCATTGATCGCGCAGGCCGCCGCCACACTGGCGCAGATGTATCCCGGGCGTTTCTGGCTGGCGGTGGGCAGTGGCGAGGCGATCAACGAGGCCATCCTGGGGCAGCGCTGGCCGGACAAGGCCGAGCGCAATGCGCGCCTGCTGGAGGCGGTCCAGCTGATCCGTGCGCTGTGGGCAGGCGAGCAGGTGACCCATCACGGCCTGCTGCAGCTGGTGCGGGCACGGCTCTATACGCTGCCGGCGCAGCCACCGGCATTGTTCGCAGCCGCCTTGTCCCCGCAGACCGCACGCTGGGCGGGCGCCTGGGCGGACGGGTTGATCACTGTTTCCGCACACACCGAGACGCTGCGCGCCATTGTCGAGGCGTTCCGCGAGGGCGGCGGCGAGGGCAAGCCGCTCTATCTGCAGGTGAAGCTTTCCTACGCGGCGACCGATGAGGCGGCGCTGGCCGGGGCGCATGTGCAGTGGCGCACCAATGTGTTCGCCGCCGAGCTGGCCGAGGATGTGGCGAGCCCGGCGGCGTTCGATGCGATGGCGCGTTATGTGACGCCAGCGGATGTGGCCCGCCACGTACGGGTGTCCAGCGATCCGGCCCGGCATGCGCACTGGCTGCAGCAGGATCTCGCGCTGGGGTTCGATGCGCTGCTGCTGCACAACGTCAACGGCGAACAGGCGCGCTTCATCGAGACCTTCGGCGCCAAGGTGCTGCCGCAGCTGCGTCAGGCCGGGGCGAACAGCCCGCCCACGCGGAACCAGTGATAGCCGTACGGCGCCAGCGACAGCGTCAGCCGGCCATCGGTGTCCGCATGCCGGATGGTGCGTGTGAACAGCTCGTAGCACGGCTGACCGCATAACGCTGGGTGCCGCAGTGTGAACTGCCTGGGCATGCGCGCAAGGTTGTGCACGCAGACGATGCGGCCTTGGCCAAGGTGGATGGTCTCGGCGAGCACTGCCGGATCGTCGCTGTCCAGCCAGGCGTGCCCGCCCTGGCCCAGCTCCGGGCAGGCGCGGCGGATCGCGATCAGCTGCTGCATCCAATTCAACTGCGAATTGGGCGTCTGCCACTGCTGCACCACGTTGACCTTGGCAAAGGCAAAGGCGCCATCACGCACCACGTCGCGATACAGCGCCTGCGGCGCGGCACTCGAGAAGCCGCCATTGGCGTCGTCCGACCATTGCATCGGCGTGCGCACCGGGTAGCGGCCCGGCAGTGCCAGGTTCTCGCCCATGCCGATCTCGTCGCCATAGAACAACAGCGGCGAGCCGCAGCGGCTGAACAGCAGGCTGAACGCCAGCCGGATGCGGTCGGGATCGCCATCCAGCATCGGTGCGAGGCGCCGGCGCAGCCCGCGGCCATACGCCTGCATGTCCGGCGTGGGGCCGAAGGCCTGGAACACCGCTTGCCGCTCATCCTCGTCCAGCCATTGCAGGCTCAGCTCGTCGTGGTGGCGCAGGAAGTTGAGCCATTGCGTGGCGGGCGGCAGGGGCGGCAGCCGTGCCTGCAGGTCGTGCAGCGGCGCCGCCTGTTCGCGGGCCAGTGCCAGGAACAGCCGCTCCGCGCCCAGGAAATTGAACAGCTGGTTCATCTCGTCGCCACGGCCGAAGAACCCGCCCAACTGCGCCGGGGCCACATTGGCTTCGCCCAGCAGCGCCGCCCCCAGTCCATAGCGCGCTGCATGCCGGCGCAGCTCGCGCAGCACCTCGTGCGGATCGTCGAAATGCTGCGCCGGTCCCTTGGGCCAGATCAGAAAGGGCGCCGCGTCGACCCGGAAGCCCGAGACCCCCAGCGACAGCCAGAAACCCATGATGCGGCGCACTTCCTCACGCACCGCCGGGTTGCCGTGGTTGAGCGCGGGTTCGAAGTCGTAGAACCGATGGAAATAGTGCTGCTGCGCCACCGCATCGTAAGTCCATACGCTGTCGGCGTGATCCGGAAACACCACCTGATCGCGTTGCGGGTCCTGCGGGTCGGTGGCCCAGACGTAGTAGTCGCGGTACGGCGAATCGCGCGAGCGGCGCGCCGCCTGGAACCAGGGATGCTGATCGGAGGTGTGGTTGACCACCAGGTCCATCAGCACCCGCATCCCGCGTGCGCGGGCTTCATCCAGCATCTCGGTGAAGTCACCGAAGCTGCCCAGGCGCGGATCGATGCCGTAGTAGTCGGTCACATCGTAGCCGTCGTCGCGATCGCCCGTGGGGTGGAACGGCATCAGCCACAGGCAGTTGATGCCCAGCTGGCGCAGATAGTCGAGCCGGGCGGTGAGCCCGCGCAGGTCGCCCACGCCGTCGCCATTGGCGTCGTGGAATGTGGCCACGTCCAGTTGATACGCCACGGCGTTGTCGTACCAGATATCGTTGGCTTCCATCACGATCCCAAAGGCTGCAGACCCGACACGACGAGCAGGGTTTGTGCCCGGTGCAGTGCGCATCCCGGTGAGCGCAGCCGATGCAGGCCCTGCACAAACTACACATCCGGCCTTGCCGGTGCGCAGGTTTTACAAATCCGCGTCGCGGCGCGCCCCGCCGGACCGGTGCTGCGGCTTGGCGCGTTTTTCGCTTGGGCGAGCGCATGTCAGCCGATGCCCTGCCCACCTCCTCCCGGTCGTCCGACGATGCCGCTGCGCTGCTGGCGCAGCATGCCCGGCCGCTGCCGCCACCCGACGACGCTGCATTCGGTGCCGCCTTCGATGCGTTCGGCGACGCCCGGGTGGTGCTGCTCGGCGAAGCCACCCATGGCAGCGACGAGTTCTACACCGCGCGTGCGGCGATCACCCGGCGGCTGATCGAAGTGCATGGCTTCAACTGCGTGGCATTGGAGGCCGATTGGCCGGATGCTGCGCAATTGGATGCGGTGGTGCGGCTGCGGCCTTCGTCGTCGCTGGCGCAGGGCGCATTCACCCGCTTCCCCGTCTGGATGTGGCGCAACCAGCCCATGCGCCATTTCCTGGATTGGCTGCGCGGACACAACCAGGGGCGGCCGCTGGCGGAGCGGGTGGCGATACGCGGGCTCGATCTCTACAGCCTGGGCAACTCGGTGCGCGCGGTGCTCGACTACCTGGACCAGGTCGACCCCGAAGCGGCCAGCCAGGCACGCTGGCGCTACGGCTGTCTGACGCCGTGGCATATCGAGCCGCAGCGCTATGGCCTCGCGGTGCGCACCGGTGACGTGGCCTCGTGCGAGGACAAGGCGATCGAGCAGTTGCAGCAGTTGCTGGAAAGACGGCTGAGCTATCTGGGACAGGAGGACGAGGAGGAAGGCTTTTTCGATGCGGCGCAGAATGCGCGCGTCGTGCGCGCCGCCGAGCACTACTACCGGGTGATGTATCGCAGCAACACCGAGTCGTGGAATCTGCGCGACCGCCATATGTTCGATACCTTGCATCGCCTGTTGACGCGCCAGGGGGGCGCCGCGCGGGTGGTGGTGTGGGCGCACAACTCGCATATCGGCAATGCCGCTGCCACCGAGATGGGCTGGCGCGGGCAATTCAACCTGGGCGAGTTGTGCCGCACGGCGTTCGGCAGCGAGGCCGTGCTGATCGGCCTGGGCACTGCCCGGGGCACGGTGCTTGCCGCAAACGACTGGGACGGCGCGGCGCAGGTGAAGGCGGTGCTGCCACCGCATCCGGACAGCCATGAAGCATTGTTCGAGCGCGCCGCGCCGGCCTGCTCGCTGACCTGCTGGCGCGACCGGACGGGCAGTGAGCTGCGGCAGCTGTTGGCCACCCCGCGCCTGCAGCGCGCCATCGGGGTGATCTATCGGCCGGCGACCGAGCGGCTGAGCCACTATTTCGAAGCCGTGCTGGCCGAGCAGTTCGACGCCTATCTGTGGTTCGCGCAGACGCGGGCGCTGACGCCGCTGCCGGCGCCCACGGCGCACGGCGTGCCGGATACCTTTCCGTTCGGGATATGACCATGTTTGCCGACCGCCACGCCGCAGGGAGTGAACTGGCGCAGGCGCTGCTGCACCTGCGCGGACGCGATCCGCTGGTATTGGCGCTGCCGCGCGGCGGCGTGCCGGTGGCGGCGCCGGTGGCGCGGCAGCTTGGCGCACCGCTGGATGTGGTACTGGTACGCAAGATCGGTGCCCCCTGGTCGGCCGAGGTCGGCATCGGCGCACTGGTCGAAGGCGAGCCGGACGAGGTGGTCTGGCTAGACCGGGGCACCCCCCCGTTGAACGCGGATTACCTGGAAGCGGCAGTCGAGTGCCAGCGCACAGTGCTGGCACAGCGGCGCCAGCGCTATCGTGGCGGACGGCCGTTGCCGTCGCTGACCGGACGCACCGTCATCGTGGTCGACGATGGTATCGCCACCGGCAGCACAGTACGGGCCGCGTTGCAGGCGCTGCGTGGCAAGGATGTGGCATACCTGGTACTGGCCGTGCCGGTGGCGCCGCGCGACGTGGTCGAAGCCCTGCGCGCGCAGGTGGATGAGTTGGTCTGCCTGCGCACCCCGCAGCCCTTCCATGCGGTCGGCCTGCACTACCGGGATTTCGCACAGCTTGAGGATGCCGCGGTGCTGGATGAACTGGCGGCGTGGCAGGGGGGCGGGTGATGGCTGAATGTGGCTCGCGCCGCCGGCTGTTCCTGTTCAGCGACCACAGCGGCAGCGCCGGTGAGGCATTGGACGCCTGGGCGCTGCGCGAAGCCGGCGTGCCGCAGCCACGCGTGGCCTGGATCGCCTCGGGCGGTCTCACCGACAAGACCCGTGGCTTCTTTGCCGAGCGTTGCGCCCACTATGCCCGGCATGGGGTGGCCGATGTGACGCTGCTGGTGTTGCAGGGCGGGCGCACCTGCACGCCTGACCTGCTGCTGGGTTACGACGTGGTGCACCTGGCCGGCGGCAACTGCTATGTGTTCCTGCGCCGTCTGCATGCCAGCGGCGTGTTCGAGGCGCTGCAGCAGTACATCGCCCGCGGCGGGGTGGTGGTGGGCGACAGCGCTGGCGCCATCCTGCTCACCCCGAGCATCGCGATTGCCGGTTTCTTTCCGCCGCGGCGCGGCAAGCGGTCGGGCGATCTGACCGCACTCGCCGCCGTACCCTTCGAGTTCCATCCCCACTGGGGCAGCGGCGGTGCCGCCCTGCCGGCGTTGCGCGAGTACGCCACCGCCACCGGGCATACGCTCTATGCCGCGCCCGACGGCAGCGGCCTGGCGGTGCTCGACGGGGCAGTGCATGCGGTGGGCAAGGTGGTGCAGATCGCCGCGGACGGATCGTGCCGGGCGGCTCCCACGGCTAGCTGTTGAACAGCGCCTCGACCTGGTGCAGGTCGTAGGGCTTGACCACGAAGCTGACATTGGTGCCGAAGCGGCGTTGCACCTCGTTGCTGAACACATAGCCGGACGCGATGACGATGCGCATCTGCGGAAAATGCCGCTGGACCTGCTCGGCCAGTTCGATCCCCGACATCCCCGGCAGGCTCACATCGGTCAGCAGCGCGTCGAAGTGCGTCCCATTGAGCACGCGGATCGCCGCCTCGGCGCTGGTGACGGCATGGGGCTCATGTCCGCTCTCGTGGATGATCTCGGTCAGCGAGCTGAGCAGGATCTCGTTGTCCTCGACCAGCAGGATGCGCAGGCTGCGCGCTGCCGCGGCGGGCGGCCCGGTGTTCCTGCCGCGCTGGTCGAGCAACTGGCGCACCTTGCGCGCCAACTGCTCGCGCCGGTAGGGCTTGCTCAGCAGATGCAACCCCGGATCGAGCCGGCCGCCATGCACGATGGCGTTCTCGGTGTAGCCCGAGGTGAACAGCACCTCCAGCCCCGGATGCAAGGTCTTGGCATGCGTCGCTAGCTGCGGGCTGCGCAGTTGGCCCGGCATCACCACATCGGTGAACAGCAGGTCGATCGGCACGCCGCTTTGCAGCACCGCCAGCGCGCTGTCGCCGTTCTCCGCCTTCAGCACGCGATAGCCCAGGTCGGTCAGCATGTCGACGGCGGCGCGGCGTACCTCGGCATCGTCCTCGACCACCAGCACCGTCTCGCTGCCGCCGCGCACCACGACCGGGGGTGGTGCCTCGGGCTCGATCTCCTCGCCCAGGCTGCGCGGCAGGTAGATGCGGACCGTGGTGCCTTCGCCCAGCTCGCTGTAGATCTTGATATGCCCGCCGCTTTGCTTGACGAAGCCATACACCATGCTCAGCCCCAGCCCGGTGCCCTGGCCTTCGGGCTTGGTCGAGAAGAACGGTTCGAACGCCTTTTCCGCCACTTCCTCGCTCATGCCGCTGCCGGTATCGCTGATCGCGATCATCACATACTGGCCGGGCTTGACCTCGGCGTGCTGCGCCGCATAGGTCTCGTCGAGCATCGCATTGCCCACCTCGATGGTGAGCTTGCCTTCGCCCTGCATGGCATCGCGCGCGTTGATCGCCAGATTGAGCACCACGTTTTCCAGCTGATTGGGATCAAGCGCGCAGTGCCACAGTCCGGCGCCGACCACGAGCTCCACCGCGATCGCCTCGCCCAGCGCACGGTGCAGCAGCGCGTCCATCCGGCTCAGGAGCTTGCCCACGTTGCACACCACCGGCTCCAACGGCTGGCGGCGGGCGAACGACAGCAATTGCGACGCCAGCTTGGCACCGCGCTCCACCCCGGCCAGCGCGCCTTGCAGCCGCTGGCGCCCCTGCGCGCTGCCGATCGCCTCGCCGCGCAGCAACTGCAGGTTGCTGGCGATGATCTGCAGCACGTTGTTGAAATCGTGTGCCACGCCACCGGTGAGCTTGCCGATGGCCTCCAGCTTCTGCGTCTGCAGCAAGGCCCGCTCGGCCTGGCGCCGCTCCTTTTCGCTGTCGGCCAGCTCCCGGGTGCGTAGCTCGACCAGTTGCTCCAGGTGGTTGCGGTAGGCTGCCAGCTCGTCGCGCGCATGTTTCTGGGCCGTCACGTCGTGCCCCTGCACGAAGATGCCGCTGACGCGGCCATCGCGCCCACGGATCGGCTGGTAGATCAGGTCGACGAACACCTCGTCGGGCGTGCCGCCGTCGCGCTGCACCAGCACCCGCATTTCCCGGCCGATGAATGCCTCGCCGCTGGCGTAGACCTGATCCAGAAGTTCGAAGTAGCCCTGGCCGGCCATGTCCGGCAGCGCCTGGCGCACGTTGCAGCCGATCAGTTCGCGTCGGCCGACGAGGACGTAATAGGCCTCGTTGGCCAGTTCGAATACATGCTCGGGGCCGCGCAGCACGCACATGAAACCCGGCGCCTGCTCGAACAGGCGGCGCAGGTGCAGCCGTTCGGCATCCATGCGCTGCTTTTCCTCCTGCGCCAGCCGTGCCCGCTCCAACACCTCCTGCTCGTCGCCCAGCACCGCCACGTCCTGCCGCGCGGCATTGAGCGCGCGTCGCAGTGCCTGGATCTCGGTCACGTCCTGCGTGTGCTGCAGCACAAAGCACACTTTGCCGGCCTGGTCGGCCACCGGGTAATGGCTGGCGCTCCAGTACGCATCCTCGAACACCCGGCGGCCCGAGGCATCCAGCCGGGCGATGGCATAACGGATCAGCGGCAGCGTATCGGGCAGGCCGGTATCGAACACCCGCTGGAATGAATTGCGCAGGATCTCGATATGGTCGCTGTCCGTGCTGCCCGGGTCGGCCGGAAACATCTCGAACAGATTGCGACCCAGCAGCTCCTGGCGGCTGCGTTGCGTGACCGCACAGTAGCCGGCGCTGACGTCGACAAAGTTGAAATCGGCATCAAGCAGGCACTTGCAGGTGGCCGATTCCCTGAACAGTTTCTGGTAATCCGGTGCCGTCGATGGGAGGGACATGGGGCACTTCGCAATGGTGTGCTGGAGGGACCGGGGTTCCGCTTTCTGCCGCAGGCTGCTGACAGGGCGGCATCCGGCGTTGCCTGCAACGCGGCTGCCAGTTCACCGCAGAACCCGGCGCCGCAAAATACATTGTGCGGCAACGGGATTGAACGGGGACGTGAGAAGTTGCGCGGCCTTGTCTTTAAGTGTTTGCTGATAAATATGGCGTATTTGTTGAAAACCAAAAACATAAATAAAAATAAACTTTGCCGTGATACAGTTGCCCGCCCGTCTTGGCAGGCCAGACGGAATCACCGGGATACATGGACAATCGGTATCCCAGGCGGTGTGCAATTCTCTTTTTAAAGGAGCTTGTTGATGTTGGGAAAGAAATGGATCGTGACCATGGTCTGCGGCATTTTTGCGCTGCCTGCCCATGCTGCGTTGATTACCGTCGAAGGTGCCGACCTGTGGTTCCGTTATGATTCGTCCAGTCTGATGAGCAACTGGAAGGTGGATGTGATCGGCAACACACTGACTTTGAAGGCAATCGAAGACAAACCGCTGGCACAGCTCACCATCGGCGGGCTTGCCGAAAGGCGCACCGCCTCCGTCTCGGTCAAGCCATTCGATGTCGAAGTACTCACCAAGACAGGACGCAGGGTCAATGATTTTCAGCTGACCCATTCCGCCACAGCAATCGGCCAGGTGGGTGACGAATTCGTGATGGAAGCGACAGCTGTTACACAGGTTGCAATTCGATCCGGCAATGCCGCGCATTTGGGAAGCGAGAAATTGCAATCCAGCAAATATTCGCCTGCCTATGCCCCGGGAATGGGCGACGATTCGATCCACCATCTGCCGGCGGCCTGGCAGAACAGCCGCGTGGCCGATCAGGCACTGCAAGGATTGCGCGCAAACAACGGCCTGGCATCGTTCGAATCGTTTTCGATGAAAGTGAACGCGAACCTGCGTGAAGGCTATTACCGCTCCGACCTCTTCACCGGCACGGTTTTCGAGGAAACGGCGTTGATGACGACCCGCCTGGACAGCTACACGGTTTCTTTCAATACCATTCCCTATGACACCCCGGTCTCCCCGGTGCCCGAACCCGAGACCTATGCGCTGCTGGGAATGGGCCTGGTCGGCCTGCTGGCCGCACGCCGCAGGAAAACCCATTGATTGAAGCCGGCGCGGCCCGTCCGCAGCTGATCAGGATATGCCTTGCAGGACAGTGGATCCGATGCCGTCGTTGGATGTGCTGCCTGGTGGATGGTGAAATTTCAAAAGGTGAGTGAAGCATGCTTGGAAAGAAATGGGTTCTGGCATTGGCAACTGCGGTATGTGCAGCCCCGTCGATGGGGGCATTGGTGCAGTTGGAAGGCAAGGATGTGATCTATCGGTACGAATCCACGCAGGTACCCGGCTTCTGGGAGGTCAGCGTCGATGCGAATACGCTGCGGATTGCCAGAAAAGGGGGCGGTGCACTCTTCGATCAGGCGTTGTCCGGTGGCGGTCAGCAGGAATTCCTGGCGGAAATGCCCTCGCTCCTTTTCAAGATCGAAGCCAGGAACGGGAAGACCATCGATCGCCTGGGCAGCCATGTGGATGCCACGGCAACCGGCCATGTGTCCGGGAGCGACCGTTTCATCAATGCCGCTGTCACGAGCAGCGTCGAATCGAACTGGTTCAACTACGGGCAGGTGCCGGAGCATGCGTTCCAGACCACGTTCAGCCAAGGCTGGCAGTCGCCGCAGGATGATGCAGCCGCCCCGCAGGGCGCCCAGTTGCCGCAGGTGTGGCAGCGATCCGATCGCCATGAGTGGCAGTCCTGCAAAGGCATGGACGGCTGCATGCCATGCCCGCAGGCCGGGGCTGCGTGCAAGCCTTTTGCGGTTGCCGCCCAGCCGGTCGATATCCGCCTCAGACTGGGGCTGTCCGGTGGCTACACTGCCTATGATAGCCCGGATGCGGCGTTGCAGTTGACGCTGAATGGCTACGGCATCACCGCCTACACCCAGGTTTCCCCGGTCCCCGAACCGGCGACCTATGCGTTGACCGGTGCCGGATTGGTCGGGCTGATGCTGGCCCGCCTGCGCCGCCGCGGGCAAAAGCCGCGCTGAGCGTCGGACGAGCGGCGGGTCTGCTGCCTTTGCTTCTTCACGCATGCGACGCATGCGCGTTGCCCATCCAGGGGGGCTTCGGTCGGCCCGCCTTGGAACAGGGCAGGCGCATGCCGCATGCGGCCTGTTGATCCGGCCGGCGTGCAGCACCGCCGGACAAGGTGGGTTCCCGAGGGTGTGCGAAGGATGCATGTGCTTGCATCAAAGGCAGAGGAACCTACACTGGGGTTTACCGCCGGCAGCCGGGCTGTCGGCGACCCTAGCAAGGAGACAGACCATGGAAGCAGTACAGGCACAGCAGCAACATCGATGGTTGCAGCAACTGATCGGCGAATGGACCTACGAGAGCGAGATGCCGGCGCAGCCCGGCCAACCGCCGCAGCGGGCCGAGGGGACCGAGCGCGTGCGTGCGCTGGGTGAGCTGTGGGTGGTGTGCGAATCCCAAGGACAGATGCCCGGCTGCGGTCCGGTCCAAACGATGATGACGCTCGGGTATGACCCGCTCCAACAGCGCTTCGTCGGCACCTGGGTCGGTTCGATGATGGATCGTCTCTGGGTGTACGAAGGCGAGCTGGATGCCACGCAGAAGGTACTGGTGCTGAGCGTGGACGGCCCCGCATTCGACGATCCGAACAAGACCGCCCACTACCGCGACATCATCGAAATCAAGAGCCCCGACCACCGCGTGATGACATCGCACGTGCAGGGCGAGGACGGGCACTGGCGCCAGTTCGTCACGATGCACTACCGGCGGCAAGGTTAGGGGCCGGATCGGTCGTACGGATGCCTCGGGCTGAACGATGTCGGCCGCCCACCCTGCGAGCGGGGCGGCGCTCGGCGTAGGCTGACAAGCCAGTCGTAGCGGCGCCCGGCACCATTGTTGCTCCCACTGTCCTGCGCCTGGCGTCCCGCTGCTGCCCAAGGAGGGTGAGGCATCAAAGCGTGCACGGTTGCCGTTCGCTGTGCAGGTGGGTCATGAGGCTGGTTGCGAAGCCCAATGGGGTATCCGGCATCCCTCCGGCTTGGGGCTCAAAGACGGGAAGTCACCAGACAGTCGAATCCGCCCAGGCGTATCAATCGGCTGAGCGCCCAACGCTTGCCTCACCGCCCTCCCAGCAACGCCAGCAGCCGCTCGGTCATCTGCTGCAGCAGTGCCGGGTCGCCGCGGGTTTCCACGTTCAGGCGCAGCAGGGGTTCGGTGTTGGAGCGGCGTACGTTGCAGCGCCACAGGCCCGTGTCCAGGCTCAACCCGTCGGTCTGGTCGATGCTGCGCGCCTCATGGCCGAAGGTGGCGCGTATCCGTTCGAGGGCGGCGTCGGTGTCGGCCACAGTCAGGTTGATCTCGCCGGAGACCGGAAAGGCGGCGATGCGCTCGGCCAGCAGCGCCGAGAGCGGCTGGCGCTGCTGGCAGATCAGCTCGGCGATCATCAGCCAGGGGATCATGCCGCTGTCGCAGTAGGCGAAATCGCGGAAATAGTGATGCCCGCTCATCTCGCCGCCGTAAAGCGCGTTTTCCTCGCGCATCCGCTCCTTGATGAAGGCATGCCCGGTCTTGCTCTGGATGGCGATGCCGCCCGCCTCGGCCACCTGGGCCTGTGTGTTCCAGATGAGGCGCGGGTCGTGGATGATCCGCTCGCCCGGATGGCGGCGCAGCAGCGCCTGCGCCAACAGGCCGACCAGGTAGTAACCCTCGACGAAGGCGCCCTGTTCGTCGAACAGGAAGCAGCGGTCGAAGTCGCCGTCCCAGGCCACGCCGAAGTCGGCGCCGAGCTGGCGGACCGCGTCTGCGGTGGCGGCGCGTTGCTGCGGCAGCATCGGGTTGGGCACGCCATGTGGAAAACGCCCGTCCGGTTCGTGTTGCAGCCGGATCAATGCCAGTGGCGCGCCCAGCCTGGCAAGGCGTGCCGCCAGCGCGTCGACGGCGTGGCCGGCGGCGCCGTGGCCGGCGTTCACCACCACCTTGAGCGGGCGCAGCGCCGCCGGGTCGATGAAGCCCAGCACACAGTCGACGTAGGCATCCAGCACCGAGGTGGCGCGCAGCGTGCCGCGTCGTGGTGCGATCCGGAAGTCGCCCTGCTCGGCGCAACGCTGGATGTCGTGCAGCCCGCTGTCGCCGCTGATCGGCACCGCACCGGCGCGTACCAGTTTCATGCCATTGAACTCGGCCGGATTGTGGCTGGCGGTGACCTCGATGCCGCCATCCACGTTGAGGTGCCACGTGGCGAAGTAGATTTCCTCGGTGCCGGTCAGTCCCAGGTCGAGCACATCGCAGCCGCCTTCGGCCAGCCCGCGCGCCAGCGCGCGCTTGAGCACGGGGGTGGACAGCCGCGAATCGCCGCCGATCACCACGGTGCGCGGCTGGAGCACGTCGCAATAGGCGCGGCCGATCCGATAGGCGATCTCGTCGGATAACGTATCGCCGATGCGCCCGCGTATGTCATAGGCGGTAAAGCAACCCAGCTTGGCCATCACGGTCGACCCTGCGTTCCGGTGGGCCGGTGGTCCGCGCGGGCTGGCACGGCGGTGTGGCGGGGAGCAAGGCAACGGCTCAACGGTCTCTCCTTTGCACCGGCTGGTGCGGCCGGCGACGCCGGTACCGGCCGGCGGGGGACGGATCTGGAAATGGCAGGGGGGCGGGCCGGCGCTGGCATTGCGTACTGCGTCGGCCGCCGCTTAGTGCTGGCGGGGTGTGTCGCCGGCGGGCATGGGCATGGCCGGCAGGCCGGCAAGCAGCGCGCTGTCCGGTGCGGCATCCGGCTCGCGGCCGTATTGGTCCTGCAGCCGGACGATGTCGTCCTCGCCCAGATAGCTGCCCGATTGCACCTCGATCAGCTCCAGCGGCACCTTGCCGGGGTTTTCCAGCCGGTGCACCGTACCCAGCGGGATGTAGGTGGACTGGTTCTCGGTCAGCAGGCGCGTCTCGTCGCCGCAGACCACGCGGGCAGTGCCGCGTACCACGATCCAGTGCTCGGCACGGTGGTAATGCATCTGCAACGACAGCGATGCCCCGGGCTTGACCACGATGTGTTTCACCTGGAAACGCTCGCCCCGGTCTATCCCCTCGTAGCTGCCCCAGGGCCGGTGCACGCGGCGATGCCACAGCGATTCGGTGCGTCCATCGGCGTTGAGGCGCTCGACCACCTTCTTCACGTCCTGCACCCGGTCCTTGGAGGCCACCAGGACCGCGTCCGGCGTCTGCACGATCACCAGGTGCTCGACGCCGATTGCGGCGACCACGCTGCTTTCGGCGCGGATGTAGCAATCCTGCGCCGCCTCGGCGATCACGTCGCCGACCAGGTTGTTGCCGGCGCCGTCGTGCTCGCAGACCTCGGCCAGCGCCGACCAGCTGCCGATATCGCTCCATCCAAGGTCAGCCGCGGTGATCACCGCCGCGGCATCGGTATGTTCCATCACCGCGTAATCGATCGATTCGGATGGCACCTCGGCAAAGCGCGTTGCCTCCAACATGAAGAACGGGGCCTCGGCACGACCGTGCGTCACCGCATCGTCCACTGCCGCCAGCATCTCCGGCTGCGCCTTGCCCAGCTCCGCCAGATAGCGGTCGGCGCGGAACAGGAACATGCCGCTGTTCCAGTAGTAGTCGCCCGCGGCGACAAACTCGGCGGCGCGTGCTTCATCCGGTTTTTCGACAAAGCGGGCCACCCGGTGCACGCCGGTGGCCATGTCGAGCGCCGCGCCGCGGCGGATATAGCCATAGCCGGTGTGCGCGCAATTGGGCTGCACGCCAAAGGTGACGAGGCAGCCGCGTTCCGCAGCGCTGAGCGCTTGGCCGACCAGATCGTGGAACACCTCGGGGCGCTGCACCAGATGGTCGGACGGCAGCAGCAGCAGCAGCGCCTGCGGATCGTCGCGCAGCGCCAGCAGCGCCGCGGCGGCGGCAGCCGGCGCCGTGTTGCGCCCCACCGGCTCCACGATCACCTGCGCTGCCGCCAGATCGATGGCATGCAGCTGTTCCTGCACCATGAAGCGCTGTTCCTGGTTGGTGACCACGATGGGCGCGCCGGCATGCGACAGGCCCTTGAGCCTGAGCGCAGTCTGCTGCAGCAGCGTCTGTTCGCCTGAGAGCGCCAGCAGCTGCTTGGGGTGGCCGGCGCGCGACAGCGGCCACATCCGCGTACCGCTGCCACCGCAGAGAATCACCGGGGTGATAGGCATATCGTTCCTCCATCGTAGGCCGGCGCCCTGGACGGCGCCTGGTCCGGCGTGCTGTTGTGGGGGTGGCTGGGCGTGCCTACACCGTGCTGAGCGCGATCTGCCCGGGGGGCGTGCGTGCGGTGCCGGTCACTGTGCCGAAGGCATCGCACCAGTCGGCGACAAAACGCTCGATGCCGAACCGGGTTTCGGCCTGGCGCCGTGCATTGGCGCCGAGCGCGCGCGCATGCTCCGGATCGGCCAGCAACGCATGCATATGCCCCACCAGCCGCGCCGGGTCGGTATCGACATAGCCGCTGACGCCGTTTTCGATGGCGCACGCCATCTCGGTGGTGGCCAGGCCGACGATGGGCATGCCCAGCAGCATCGCCTCGATCACCGCCAGCCCCATGCTGGTGTAGCGGATCGGGTTGAAGAAGAAGCGGTAGCGCGCGGCGAATGCCGGCAACTGGTCATGGCGCACTTCGCCCAGCCCGCCCGCCTCATCGGCGCCCATGCCCACCAGATCAAGCGGCACCTGCTCGCGCACCTGGGCGAACACATCCGCGCCCAGGCGCCGGCCGCGTCGCGCCAGGTGGTTCACCACCACCAGTCCGCGTGCCAGGGTGCCGCTGTACTCCACGTCGCGCGGGGCTAGCACGCCGTGTTCGATCACCCGGGTCGGGGTGCGGCCGTTGTCCCACATCAGCCGGTTGAACGGCGTCACGTGCACCAGCAGCGTATCCGGGTCGTCCACCAGGTGCGGCGTGTCGGTGGGCGAGTCGCGCGGCGGGTCGTGCTCCAGATAGATGCGCGGCAGCGCGCGCTGTGCCGGAGTCAGGATATGGTGCTGGTCTTCCAGGTAGTGCGCGTCGTCCTGGAACAGGATGCAGTCGAACTCATGCCGGGCCACTTCGGATACCGGCATGTCGTGCACATTGTCGCCCCATGGAAAATGCCCGAACCGTCCGGCATAGCCGGCCGAGCGCGCCGGCTTGGACAGCACATAGAAATCGTGCGGTACCTGGGTGAGGTAATACAGATAGCTGCCATGGACATGCCAGGTCAGGATCCGGAGTCGACGCATGGGGTTCTCCAAAGCGGGATGACAGTGGCCCCGCCGCTGCGTGGGCGGGCCGGGGGGCGTGGGGTCGCGGCACGGTGCGGCGGGCGGACGTTGCGGCGCGTGTCGGGCAGCAGTGCCAGCACCGCATCGGCCACCTGGGCGGGCGACACCTGGCGCAGGCAGGCGTGGTGGCCTTGGGGGCACACGCTCTTGTAGCAGTACTTGCACGGCACGTCGTGGAACAGCAGCGCGTGGCGCACCAGCCAGGGCGTATGTTGTGGATTGGTCAGCGCGTACAGGTCCACCAGCGGCGTGCCGATCGCGGCCGCGAGATGCGCCGGGCCGCTGTTGTTGCTCAGCACCACGTCTGCCAGCCGGATCGCCGCACCCAGCTCAGCCAGGTCGATACGCCCGGCGAGCGACAGGGTCGGCACGCCGGCCTGCTGCTGGAGCTGCGCGACGTCGTCCAGTTCGGCGGCCGAGCCAGTCAGCACGGCTTGGCAGCCGGACCGGGCCAACAGCCGGATCGCCTCGGCGAACTGCGCTGGCGGGTAGCGGCGCGATGGCGCAGTGGCGCCGCTGTGCACCAGCACCCACGGCCGGGCCTCGTCCAGCCCCTGCGCCAACAGCAGCCGCCTGACCCGATTGCACGCCTCGTCGCGCACCTGGAACGACAGGTGCTGGTCGCGGGTGTGGCAGCCCACCTGCGCCACCAGATCGAGCTGACGTTGCACCTCATGGCGGATGCCGTGCTCCGGCTCGCGCTCGGGCACCCAGTCGCTCAGCAGGTGATAGGGGTTCTCGCGGCAATGCGCCAGGCGCAGCGGAATGCCGGCCAGATAGCAGAAATAGGCGGCCGGCTGCGGGTTCTGGCTGTAGACGGTAAAGATCACCGCGGCGTCGAAGCCGCCGGCGGCGAGCTGGGCACGCACCGCCTCATCCTGCGCCGGGTTGACCGTGGCCTCGCCACCTTTCATCCATGGCGCCTCGAACGCGATGGTGTGGTCGATTTCCGGGATATGCCTGGCGACAGCCGCGCCCGCCGGCGAGGCCAGCAGCGTGATCCGCCGCCCCGGTGCGCCTTGCTTGAGCGCGCGGATCGCCGGCGTGGTCATCAGCACATCGCCCATGTTGTCCAGCCGCACGCACAGGATATGGCGCGCCGTCTGCCAGCCCGGGCTCATCGCGCGCGCTCCAGCGGGGTATGCGCCAGCAGCTGCTGCATCACGATATGGCTGGCGGCATCCAGCAGGTCACGCGCCAGATACTCGGGCTTGCGCAGCGACGAGGCGCGCCACTCGGTCTCGTTGCCGTTGTCGATGAGGATGCTGCGGCAGCCGGCACGGTGCCCCGCCTCGATGTCGTCCAGGATGTCGCCGATGAACCACGAGCGCTCCAGGTCGATGTCGTGCTGCTCGGCCGCCTGGAGCAGCAGGCCGGGGGCCGGCTTGCGGCAGTCGCAGCCTTTCTGCCCCGGTTCGGCCGGCGCATGCGGGCAGTAGTAGAAGCCGTGCAGCAACGCGCCTTCCTCCTGCACCAGATCCAGCACCCGGCGCGACACCGGCCCCAGCGCCGCGGCCGGGAAGTAGCCCAGCCCGATGCCGGGCTGATTGGAGATCACGAACAGCTTGAAGCCGTGCTCAAGCAGCAGCAGCAGCGCCGGACCCGCGTTGTCGGTCAGTTCGATCAGCTCCGGATCGATGTTGTAGGGCACGTCGTGCACCAGCGTGCCGTCCTTGTCGAGGAAGACCGCGGCTTGGCTCATGGCAGCAGGGCGCCTTGTCGGGACGGCGTCACGGCCTGTTGGTGCTGGGTCGCGTCGTTCTGCCACCAGTGGTGATCGAGCGTTTCGACTTCGCGGTCCGCCACCAGGTAGTACACGGCGGCCAGATCGCGTGCCACCTTCTCCCAGGTGAAGAGACTGTTGACCCGGCGCAGCGCGCTGCGCCCCATACGCTTGATCAGCTCAGGGCGCGCATAGAACTGCGCCAGACGCCGGCCCAGCACCTGTGGTTTGTGCGGCGGCACCAGGAAGCCGCTCTTGCCTTCCTCGATGCTGTACTTGAGCCCACCTACGTCCGAGCCGATCACCGGAGTGCCGCAGGCCATCGCCTCCAGCGGCGTAATGCCGAACGGCTCGTACCATGGCGTGGTGATCAACGCGTCGGCCGCGGCGTAGTAGAGCTTGAGCAGTTCGCGCGAACGGCGGCCGGTGAAGATCACACGCTGGCCTGCGCCTTCCTCGGCGGCGATACGGCCCAGGCGCTCGATCTCAGGGGTGAGCTGCGGGTCGGGCACATCCGAGTTGCCGCCGACCACCAGCAAGGTGGCGTCGATGCCGTGGTCGCGCTTCAGATACCCCAGGCCGCGGATGGCGTTGTCGATGCCCTTGCGCGGCACCAGCCGTCCGATGTTGACCAGCAGGCGCTCGTCCGCCGAAAAGCCCAGCGTATGCCGGGCGAACTTGCGCGACACCGGCCAGAATTCATCCTTGTCGAAACCGCACGGCACGATGTAGAGCTTGGCCGGATCGGCGCCGTACAGCGTTTCCAGGTCCAGCTTGTCCTGCGGGCATTCGGCGACGATGGCGTCGGCCTCGGCCACCAGCGTCTCCTCGATCTGCAGCCGCTCGGCCGGGAACTGGTCGGCTTCGCGCTGATGTTGACGCCGCACATGGCCCAACGCATGGAAGGTGATCACGAACGGGATGCCCAACGCCTGCTTCAGCTCCAACGCAACCATGCCCGACATGAAGAAATTGGCATGGGTGAGGTCGTATCCCCCCTGCATCCGGCAGAACTCGGTCATCCAGCGGGCGAATTCGGGCATGTAAGGCAGCAGTGCCTCCTTGCGCACGAACTCGGCCGGCCCGGCCGGCACGTGGATGACACGCACCCCCTCGTACCACTGCACAACGGTCGGCAGCGTGTCGTGGTCACGGCGGGTAAAGACATCCACCTGGTGCCCGAGGGCGGCGAGCTGGCGGGCCACATGGGCCACGTAGACGTTCTGTCCGCCGCTGTCCACGCCGCCGATGACGGCGAGTGGCGAAGCGTGGTCGCTGATCAGCGCGATGCGTTTGGTCATAAGCTGTCCCCGGTATGAAGGAGGGTGTCGGCGCAATGTAGGGCGCGACGGACTGTCGAGGTCAGCAACTCCCGTTCCAGTCGGCAGGGCCGTCCGGCCACTGATAGATAACGGGCTGATCCGGAAAGATTTTCGGAAGGAAGGGTCCGCGCGGGGGCGGTTGGGCGGGAACGAGGGCCGCTGGATGTGTGCGGCGCAACAATTACAGCATCGATGTAGTTTTTGCAGGCCGGGAGGTGGCGTGGCGCAGTTGGGCACCGCCGGGGCGGATGCCCCGGCCAGGGTCAGTGCAACTGGCCCAACTGGCGCGAGATGGCGGTCGGGCTGTCGTATTCCTGTTCCGGCAATGCGCGCAGCGCTTCCAGCACCCGGTCGTCCGCCCCGGCGTTCTCGGCCTGGTCGAGCAGGGTGGCCTTGTCCACGGGATAGTCGAGCCCGCCCAGGAACTTCTGCACCTGGACCGGGTTGGGGCTGCGCTGTGAAGCGTTGCCGCTGTCTGTACGATCGGCCATGACGATCTCCTTGTGGTCATCGGAAAAAGGTGCTGCTGTCCAAGCAAGGACGGTGCCCGCGCTGCCGGATCAGCTGTCGCCGGCCGAGGGCGCGGGCGGCGCCCCCGCTGCCGCGGCCTCGCTCTGCGCCAACTGCTTTTCGCGCTGCTGCAGCTGCCACATCTGCGCATAGATGCCCTGCCGCCCGAGCAGCGCATCATGGCTGCCGCGTTCGACGATACGACCGTGCTCCATCACCAGGATCTCGTCCGCGTCGGCGATGGTGGACAGGCGGTGGGCGATGATCAGGGTGGTGCGATCACGCGAGATGCGTTCCAGCTCCGCTTCGATGGCGCGTTCGGAATGCGAATCCAGTGCGCTGGTGGCTTCGTCGAAGATCAGGATGGGCGGGTTCTTGAGGATGGCGCGGGCGATGGCGATGCGCTGGCGCTCGCCGCCCGAAAGCTTGACGCCGCGTTCGCCCACCTCGGTGTGGTACCCCGCGGGCAGCGCCTGGATGAAGCGGTGCACGTGCGCCGAATTGGCGGCGGCGACGATCTGCGTGCCGCTGGCGCCCCGCCGGCCGTAGCCGATGTTGTAGGCGATGTCGTCGTTGAACAGCACGGTGTCCTGTGGCACCACGCCGATCGCATCGCGCAGGCTCTCCTGGGTGATCGCGCGGATGTCCTGCCCGTCGATCAGGATGGCGCCCTGCTGCACCTCGTAAAAGCGCAGCAGCAGCCGCGCCAGTGTCGACTTGCCCGAGCCGCTGCCGCCGACCACCGCCACGGTCTTGCCCGGCGGGATGGTGAAGCTGATGTCGTGCAGGATGGGGCGTTCGGGCTCGTAGTGGAAGCTGACATTGCGGAACGCCACCTCACCCTGTTTCACCTGCAGCGCCGGCGCCTGCGGCGCGTCGACGATCTCAGGCTGCTCGTTCAGGAGCCGCAGCAACTGCTCGGCATTGGTCTGCGCATCCTTGGCCTCGCGGTAGACAAAGCCCAGCGTGTTCAGCGGCAGGCAGACCTGGATCACGTAGGCGTTGATCAGCACAAGGTCGCCCACCGTGAGCGAGCCGCGCACCACCGCCAGACCGGCCAGCAGCATCACCGCGGTCACGCCCAGGCCGATGATCAGGCTCTGGCCCACGTGCAGTATGAACAGCGCCTTCTGGTTGCGCACCATCGCGTCGACCCAGTCGTTCAGGATATGCCGCAGCCGTTGCGCCTCGGCCACCTCGCCGGTGAAGAACTTCACGTTGTCGTAATTGATCAGGCTGTCGGCCAGCCGGCCCTTGGCATTGGTGTCGAGCCGGTTGACGCGGCGCTGATGCAGCGTACGGCGGCTGGTGAAGATGAAAGTGAAGACCGAATACACCGCAAAGGTGGCGATCATGATGCCGGCGAACGCCGCCGGGTAGTTCAGCAGGATGATGCCCAGCACCATCGCGAACTCGACCAGCGTGGGCACCAGCGTGAACAGCCCCGCACCCAGCAGGAACCCCACGCCGTTGGTCCCGCGGTCGATGTCGCGCAGCAGCCCGCCGGTGCGCCGCCTGGCGTGAAAGCGCGGCGAGAGCGCGTGCAGGTGGACGAACACGCGGTGCGCATAGCCGGAGACGATGTTCTGCGTCACGCGCGAGAACACCAGGTCGCGCAGCTCGTTGAAGAGCGTGCCGGCAAAGCGCAGCACCGCGTAACCCACCAGCAGCAGCACCGGCAGCGACTGCACCTGTTCGGGCCGGCTCAGCGCATCGATCACCGCCTTGAGCGCGAGCGGCACCGCCACCACCGCCACCTTGGCCAGCAGCAGCAGCGCCAGCGCCGCCAGCACGCGGGAACGGAAACGCCAGGCGGCGGCGAGGAGTTCGCGCATCACCGGATGCGGGGCGGAATCTTGCCTGGGTGAAGCGGTGGGGGCGGGCATGCCGGGCTCCTCTTATTCGAAAGGGCGCGCGGTGCAGAGCGAAGACAAGGCCGGCGCGCCGACAGCACGCGATATAGCAAGGAGCGTGCTAGCGGTGTCACACGGCGGTTTTGGCATGGCACCGGGTAAAAAAGAGTCGGTTGTGTCGCGACGGCGTAGCCTGCCCACCCGGCCATTGCCTGCTGATCCGGCTGCGCGTTGCAGGGGCATGCGCCACACGCCCGCTCCACGGCGCGACGGCCATCGCCGAGCAACGGGCTTGGCACGGTTGCTGCTGCGAAGGGCTCCTTGAATCGGTTCACGTTTCGCCCGCCGTGGCGTACATCTTGGCGTGGGGCGCAGGCGAGCGGCTGCTGCCGCGCCTGCGCGCCGGTCCCTGTGGTGCGGACAGGGGGCCGTGAGCCAGCGATTGAATGAGGAGAACCGTCTGTGCAGCATGCCGTCACCGCGTCACCTGTCCGTCCTGCCCACTCGCCCTGGCTCGATCTGCATCCGCCGCGCTCGGTGGTGGTGTTCCGCGCGCTGCAGGTGGGCGACATGCTTTGCGCGGTGCCGGCGCTGCGCGCGCTGCGGCGCAAGCTGCCACGGGCGCGCATCGCGCTGGTCGGCCTGCCATGGGCACGCCAGCTGGCAGAACGGCTGCCTGAGCTGCTCGACGAATTCATCGCCTTCCCGGGGCACCCCGGTTTGCCCGAACAGGTGCCCGATCCGCGCGCGTTCCGGGCCTTCCTGCACTCGGTGCAGGCGCGCCGCTTCGACCTTGCGTTGCAACTGCATGGCAGCGGGCTGATCACCAATCCGCTGGTGGCGCAGTTCGGCACGCGCTGGCAGGCCGGCTTCCAGGACGGCGGGGCTGCCAGCAGCGCACATCTGCCGTATCCCGAACATGGGCATGAGATCCAGCGGCTGCTTGCGTTGACCACCCATCTGGGGGCACCGGCGCAGGGCGAGCAGCTGGTATTTCCGTTGGGGCCGGACGATGCCGATGAACTCGCACAGGCCGGCATCGCGCTGCCCAACAGCGGCCAGCCCTATGTATGCCTGCACCCCGGGGCGCGTGACGAGCGCCGGCGGTGGCCGGTGACCCGCTTTGCCGAGCTGGGCGATGCCTTGGCGGCGCAGGGCCTGCGCGTGGTGCTGACCGGTTCGCAACAGGAAAAGCCGCTGACCACCATGCTGGCGGCTGCGATGCGCGCACCGGTGCTCGATACCGCCTCGTCGATCTCGCTGGGTGCGCTCGGCCATCTGCTGCGCGGCGCGCAGCTGCTGGTGTCCAACGACACCGGCGTCTCGCATCTGGCTGCCGCGCTCGAAGTGCCGAGCGTGGTGGTGTTCCGTGCCTCGGAAATGGCGCGCTGGGCCCCGCTCGACGCCAGCCGCCACCGTGCGGTGTGGGACCCGGAAGGCGTACGCGGCCAGACCGTGCTGGATGAGGCGCTGGCGCTGCTGGCCACCGCCTAGCGCACCTGCCGGCGCGGATGCCAGCGGCCGGCCACCGGCATGTCCCGCTGGTGCTCAGCCGCGCGCCAGCTCCTCGCGGTACAGCGCCAGCGCCAGCGTCCGCACCTCGTCCACGCCCACTGCATCGACGAAGCTGGCCGGATGGCCGCAGTGCGCGGTGACGTTTTCGCGGCCACAGACTGGGCAGTGCACCTGCAGCGAGACCGCATGGCGATGGCGCGCCGCGGCGAGCGGGGCCGAGATCAAGAGATTGGTGAACCAGTAGATGCCGACGCTGGCGGTGCCCACTGCCTGCGCCAGGTGCAGCGGGCCGGTATCGTTGGATACCAGCAGCGTGGCGCGCGACAGCAATCCGAGCAGTCCGGACAGTGACAGCTGTGGTGTGGCCAGATCGAGCGCGTCGGCGCGCATGGCAGTGATCACCGCCCGCACGCGGTCGCGTTCGGCCTCGCTGCCGTTGACCGCGATGCGCGCGCCGGCCTCGGCCAGCGCATCGGCCACCGCGGCAAAGCGCGCGGGCGCCCAACAGCGGCGCGGATCGGTGGCACCAGGCTGGATCACGACCAGCGGTTTCGCGTCGTCCATCGGCACGCAGCGCGCCGCTTGCGCGAGGTCGTCCGGCAGCACGGCCAGGCGCGCATCGAGCGTGGTGGCATGCGCACCGGCAAGGCCCACGGTTTCCAGGAGCCGCAGCCGCTCATTCTGCAGATAGACATAGGGCAACGTGCGATCCAGCGCCGGGGCATCGGGCGCCCGCAGGCCGATGCGATGGCGTGCGGCGATACGCAGCAGGAACGGGTTGGCGTAGCCGCCACCGCCATAGAGCTGGATCGCCAGGTCCACACCGCGCGCATTCAGCGCATCGAGCAAGGCCGTCACCGCCGCGGTGTCCTCGACGGCGTCGGCCGGCGCGCCCACGCCCGGCACCGTCGGCAACACCCGCACCTCATCCACCGGCCCGGGCCGGCCGGCCAGCAGCTCGGCCTGCCATGCCCGGCCGAGCAGGGTGATATGCGCCTGTGGGTAGGTGGCGCGCAACGCGGCGAGCGCCGGCAGCGCGAACACGAAATCGCCCACGGCGCACGGGCGCAACACCACGATGTGGCGCACCCCGGTCAGCGGCGCCGGCAGGGTTGCCGGCGCCGTGGCGCTGGCCGCCTGCATCAATGCGGCCTCGCGGCGGCGGTGTCCGGTGCCGGCTGCCACAGCGCGAACGGCGCATCCACCTCGCGTTCGGGCACCGTGGTCGGCAGCTCCTGGTGATATGCGCCGCTGGGCATCAGGCCGGCCCCGCCGTAACGCGCCATCACCCGCAGCTGCGCGAGCACATCCTCGCCGCAGTGCGCGCTCGGCAAGTCTTGCCAGAAGTCGAACCCCCCGGTGGCACGCAGCTTGGCGGTGTCGAACAGCACGCAGCCGCCGATCCAGGCCACCCGGTACAGCCGCTCGGTGGCGCGGGTCAGGCCCAGTTGCCGCTGTACATGGAACAGATTGGCCGCGCTGTGCAGGTGGTGACGGGCCCATGCCGCGCTGCCCGGCTCGATTGTTTCGGGCACAACCGGCCCTTCCCAGAACGACACCGCCTGCTGCCACGGCCGCTGATCGTGCTCGAAGCTCAGACCGATCAGCGCACTGCCGACAAAGCCGCAGCCTTGCGTGGTCAGCGCGCCGTGGAGCCGCGCGATCAGGTCGGGCTCCAGGATCACGTCGTCGTCCAGGAACAGGCAGGACGGTGCCTGTGCCTGTGACAGCAGGAAGGCGCGCTGTTCGGCCAGACCGCGGCGCGGCAGGTGGCGGTGGGTGCGTACCGGCACACCGCGGGCGCGCAGTACACGCAGTACCGCGGCCACCTCGCCGCTGGTGAAGACATCCTCCTCGGATTGGTCGGAGATCACGATGCGTAGTGCCGGCCCCTGCTGGGCAATCAGGCTGGTAAGCGTGACCGCGAGCGCGGCAGGCCGCTCGCAGGTGGGGATCAGCACTTCCACCTCGGGCGCCGCGGCGCTCACGAGGCCAGCCTCGCCGACGCACCGCCGTGGGTGGCGCCGTAGAGCGCGGGGTTCAGCTGCGGATCGTTGTACATCTTGAACTGGCGGTAGACCTTGAAGTACGCGCGGCCTGCGGCGGCGTCGGCGAGCAGCCCGTCCAGACTCCCGCCCAGGTCAGCCCGCTGCTCCTGCAGCACCGTGAGCTTGACCGCGCAGCGGGCCACGTGCTCGGCCCCTGCCTCCAGCCGCAGCGTCTGCAGCCGCATGTGATGGATCTTCAATGCCAGGATGGACAGCCGGTCGATCATCGCGCCGGCGGTCTCGCTGTGCCGGCGCGCCTGCGGCAGGCGCTCGACGGTGGCAAGGCTGTTCAGCACGTGCTCGTCGATGTGCTCGACCGCATCGTTGCGCTGCTGGTTGTAGCGGTCGATCTCGCGTTTGCGCCGGACGATCTCGCCATCGGGCACGTCCTCGCGGCGGGCCTGGTCCTCAGCCGCCCACAAGAGGCTGTTGTAGCGATGATTGCGTTCGATCCAGCACCACGGTTCGGGCAGCTGTTCGATCTCATGCGTGGCCGGTTGCGGCCAGCGCAGCTCGAGCAGGCGGCGGTCGTGCAGGTCGATGATCAGCTCGGCGCTCAAGTCGGGCACGGCATGCTCCTTGGTCGGGACGGGGCAGCTGAACCAGCAGGAAATGTGCCTGATACCACAGGCGCAACACATGGCATGACGTTTGCAGGTGAGCTGCCCGTCATCATTTTCCGGGCCCATCCATGACCCTCATTCTCGAAAACCGCCACCTCGCCGTCGCGGTCCGCCCGGAGTGCGGCGGCCGCATCGACCAGATCACCGACCTCGTCCGCGACAAGGCGTGGCTGTGGCATCCGCCCGGGTACGATGCCGACGCACCGCGCAGCGTCCCCCCCGGTGCCTCGTTCGACGACCATTGGCAGGGCGGTTTCGAGGAGATGTTCCCCAACGATGCCGCCTGCACCGTCGAAGGCCGCGCGCTGCCGGACCACGGCGAAGCCTGGTCCGCGGCCTGGCAGGTGGTCGAACATGCGCCGCAGATGCTGGACATGGTGCTCGACTGTAAGACCGTGCCGGTACGGATGCACAAGCGGCTGGCGCTCGCCCCCGACGCCCCCGAGCTGCGGCTGCGCTACCGCTTCACCTCGCTTGCCGCCGAGCCGCTGCCCTGCCTGCTCAAGCTGCATCCGGCGCTGGCGATCGAGGAGGGCGACGAGATCACGCTGCCCGAATGCGACGTCGAGCCGGTGGCGCTGGGCTTCAGCCGGCTGATCGGGCGCGACGGCGTCACCCGCTGGCCGGGAGCGAGCGCTGCCGACGGCAGCCCGGTCAGGCTGGATCGCACGCTGCCCGCCGCCAGCGGACTGCGCGAATTCGTCTACTGCGCCAACCTGGGCGAGGGCCGCTGCGGCGTGCGCAACGCGCGCACCGGCAGCCATCTGCAACTGCACTTTGATACCGCCGACTTCCCCTACGTGTGGCTGTTCCAGAGCTATGGCGGCTTCAACGGCCACTACGTGCTGATGGCGGAGCCATGCACCGGCAAACCCTATGACCTGAACGATGTGATCCGCCAGGGCCGCGCGCTATGGCTGGCCCCTGGCGCCACGCGCACGCTGGAAGTGACGCTGCGCATCGATTGACCTGTCCCTGACACCGTGCCCGGCGCGGTGTCCCTCTCCCGCAGGTGCGGGGTCCACAAGGAGAAACGAAGATGAACTCGCTCAAGAACAAAGTCGTGCTCGTGACCGGCGGTGGCCGGGGCCTGGGCGCCGCGATCTGCCAGGCGCTGGCCAAGGAGGGCGCCCGCGTGGCGGTGATGGACCTGCACGCCGAGACTGCGCAGGCGCAGGTGGCCGAGCTGCAGCAGAGCGAC
This sequence comes from Chitiniphilus purpureus, assembly GCF_025642115.1. Lineage (GTDB taxonomy): Bacteria > Pseudomonadota > Gammaproteobacteria > Burkholderiales > Chitinibacteraceae > Chitiniphilus > Chitiniphilus purpureus. The sequence goes on from NZ_CP106753.1 coordinate 1,077,051, forward strand.
TGCCACGCCTACGCGATCCGCGCCGACGTGGGTGACGAGGCCCAGGTGAAGGCCGCGATCAGCGAGGTGGTCAAGGTGTTCGGCCGGCTCGATGCCCTCGTCAACAACGCCGGCATCGACAAGACCTGCAGCGTCGACGAGCTTGAATGCGACGAGTGGGACCGTATCATCCGCACCAACCTGTCCGGCCCGTTCATGCTTGCCAAGTACGCCGCGCGCCAGATGCGGGAGCAGGGGGGCGGGCAGATCATCAACATCGCTTCCACCGCGGCGCGGCGTGCCTGGCCCAATGCCGCCGCCTACCACGCCTCCAAGTGGGGCCTGCTCGGGCTGTCGCAGGCACTGCATGCCGAACTGCGCTCCGAACGCATCAAGGTCTCCACCGTGTTCGCCGGCGGCATGCGCACGCCGTTCCTGCTCGACCGCTTCCCCGACCTCGATCCTGGTCTGCTGCAGGATCCGGCCAATGTGGCCGATACGGTGCGCTACCTGCTGACGCTGCCCGAGGAAACGGTGATCGCCGAAGTGATGGTGTTGCCGATGCGCGAGACCTCCTGGCCCTGAGCCGCATCTGCCTCGGGCGCGGCTTCGCCTGGGGCCAGCAGGCCCGATGCGGTCCTGCATGTGGCGCTGCACCATGGGGCAGCGCCAAGGCTGCGCAACATTTACACCCCGCTGGCAAGAGTTACATCTCCCGCCGGCCGCCTGGACCCGGACCGGGCTCCAGCCCGGTCGCGCTGCCAATGGCATGAAGGTTGCAACCGGGGGCCGATGCGTTTCACCACCGCTTTGCAAGAGGAAAATGCCATGTTCAACACTGACCCGCGTTCGTTCCGCCTTGCCGTATCCGATCCCGCCCGGCCCTCGCCGCCGCCCGATACCGTACCGCCGGTGACCCCGGAAGTCCCGGTGGCCCCGCCGGCCGATCCGCCCAAGCCCGGCATCGACGGCTGGTAAGCCAAGCCGGGCTGCCTGGCAGCAGGCGGTCCGGGTGCCGCGCCACGACGCGGTGAGCTTGATGCCGAACTGCGCAGCGGCCGGCGCCGTTGTGCAGTGCAGGGCAACTGCCACAGCGCCGGCGTAGTCTGCCGGCGACCCGGCTCTGTGGCGGCGTACAGGGCGCATGACACGTCTTCGTTGTCCAACAGCGCGATGTGAATCAAGCAGGTACGCGCGATGTCGAGGGCCGGATCAGCCGCCTGGTTGTCTTGAGAGCCAGACGACCTGCATTGATGGCGCATCTGCATCTCAGCGTCGTCATCACCGGCGTTTCCGGCTAAATGGCCTCAAGCGGGCAATGCGCGATCCGGGCGAAAGCGGTGGCGTCCTCCCCGGCGTTGCAATCCTTCCCCCACGCCAGCAGATACCGGCCCCCGTTTCAACCAACCGCGTGTTAAAGGCTGCCCGCCATGGCGGCGCATGGCCTTGGTCGGCCATGACGGCAGTGCGCCAGGGGGTGCCATTTGGGTGCCGATGGCGATGCGGCTGGCACGGGATGGATGGATACCATGGTCACGATCCGGCGTTGCCGGCGGCTTTGGCCACACTGAGGTGCACGCCCGGAAAGCGCCGCCAGGCCGCCGGGAACCTGGTGACCGGCCACCCGTTGCGCCGGTGCAACCCGTGGTGCACACCGTCCGGTGTGCATTTCCGTTTCGACGCCCTTGAAAACCCCTACTGTCATCCATATCATTAGCACTCGTTAGCGTAGAGTGCTAACCGTCAAGTTGTTGCAATCATAGCCCTTGATGTTGCACCGATTTCGCATCATCCATTTTGCAGGAGTTGAAAGATGGCAATTCGTCCCTTGCACGACCGTGTCGTGATCAAGCGTGTAGAAGCTGAGGAAAAGACTGCTTCCGGCATCGTGCTGCCGGGTAGCGCCGCCGAAAAGCCGGATCTGGGCGAAGTGGTCGCCATCGGCAGCGGCAAGCTCCTGGACAACGGTTCAGTGCGCCCGCTCGCGGTCAAGGTGGGCGACAAGGTCATCCTCGGCAAGTACAGCGGTCAGTCGGTCAAGGTCAACGGCGAAGAGCTGCTGGTCGTGCGTGAAGAAGACATCTTCGGCGTGTTCGAAGGCTGATTTTGCGCATCCGCCGGCCTCTGCCGCGCGCATGGCGCCGGTGGCCGGCGCCGTGACGACCGTGCCGCCCCGCTCGGGCGCGGCCTGCAAGTACCAACCCAAAGAATTCAATCGGAGCTAGACAACCATGGCTGCTAAAGAAGTCAAATTCGGCGATTCCGCCCGTAGCAAGATGATCAGCGGCGTCAACATCCTCGCCGACGCCGTCAAGGTGACCCTGGGCCCCAAGGGCCGCAACGTGGTGCTCGAGCGCAGCTTCGGCGCGCCCACCATCACCAAGGACGGCGTGTCGGTCGCCAAGGAGATCGAACTGAAGGACAAGTTCGAGAACATGGGCGCCCAGCTGGTCAAGGAAGTCGCCTCCAAGACCTCCGACGTGGCCGGTGACGGCACCACCACCGCCACCGTGCTGGCACAGGGCATCGTCAACGAAGGCATCAAGTACGTTGCCGCCGGCTTCAACCCCACCGATCTGAAGCGCGGTATCGACAAGGCGGTTGTCGCCCTCGTCGAAGAGCTGAGGAAGAAGGCCAAGCCGGTCACCACCTCCAAGGAGATCGCACAGGTCGGCTCGATCTCCGCCAACTCCGACACCGATGTCGGCCAGATCATCGCCGATGCGATGGACAAGGTCGGCAAGGAAGGCGTGATCACCGTCGAAGACGGCAAGAGCCTGAACAACGAACTCGATGTCGTGGAAGGCATGCAGTTCGACCGCGGCTACCTGTCGCCGTACTTCATCAACAACCCGGACAAGCAGGTTGCCGTCCTTGAAAACCCGTTCGTGCTGCTGTTCGACAAGAAGATCAGCAACATCCGCGATCTGCTGCCGGTGCTTGAGCAGGTGGCCAAGTCGGGCCGTCCGCTGTTGATCATCGCTGAGGATGTCGACGGCGAAGCCCTCGCCACGCTGGTGGTCAACAACATCCGTGGCATCCTCAAGACCGTCGCCGTCAAGGCCCCGGGCTTCGGCGATCGCCGCAAGGCCATGCTGGAAGACATCGCCATCCTCACCGGCGGCACCGTGATCGCCGAGGAAGTCGGCCTGTCGCTGGAAAAGGCCACGCTGCAGGATCTGGGCCAGGCCAAGCGCATCGAAGTGGCCAAGGAAAACACCACCATCATCGACGGCGCCGGTTCCGAAGAAGCGATCAAGGCGCGTGTGGCCACCATCCGCAAGCAGGTTGAGGAAGCCACCAGCGACTACGACCGCGAAAAGCTGCAGGAACGCGTGGCCAAGCTGGCCGGTGGTGTGGCGGTGATCAAGGTCGGCGCCGCGACCGAAGTCGAAATGAAGGAAAAGAAGGCCCGCGTCGAAGATGCGCTGCACGCCACCCGTGCCGCGGTCGAGGAAGGCGTGGTGGCCGGCGGTGGCGTGGCACTGTTGCGTGCCCGTGCCGGCCTTGGTGAACTGAAGGGCATCAACGCCGATCAGGACGCCGGCATCAAGATCGTGCTCAAGGCGATCGAAACCCCGCTGCGCCAGATCGTGGCCAATGCCGGCGACGAGCCGAGCGTGGTCGTGAACAAGGTCGTGGAAGGCCAGGGCAACTTCGGCTTCAACGCGGCCACCGGCGAATACGGTGACCTCGTCGAACTGGGCGTGCTTGATCCGGCCAAGGTGACCCGTTCGGCCCTGCAACACGCCGCGTCCATCGCCGGCCTGCTGCTGACCACCGACGCGATGATCGCCGAACTGCCCAAGGACGATGCGCCGGCAGCTCCGGCCGGCGGCATGGGCGGCATGGGCGGCATGGACTTCTAAGTCTGCTGTGCCAGCGGCGTGTCCACCCAGGCGCGCCGACAGCCGATTGACAACGCCACGCCACAAGCGTGGCGTTGTCTTTTGCTGCGGCAGGCCCCGTCCCATGCCGCTGTGGTCTTGCGGCCTGCGTCGTTTGACCGGCCGCATCGCACCAGGCACTGGTCAGCGACGGGCGGATGGTCGAAAATTGCGCGCATCGCCAACCCGCTGCCGGCCGTGTCCGGCGGCGCCCGCGCCGAGATCCCCATGCACAACCCGCAACTGAATGCCCAGGGCGAGCTGATCCACCTGCTCACCACCGAAGGGCTGCCCCGTCGCATCCTCAACCAGATCCTCGATCGTGCCGCGGAATTCGTGGTCCAGGGCGAGGCGGGCACCAAGAAATTCCCCATCCTTGCCGGCCGCTCGGTGTTCAATCTCTTCTTCGAGAATTCCACCCGTACCCGCACCACGTTCGAAATCGCCGCCAAACGCCTGTCGGCCGACGTGATCAACCTGAATATCCAGGCATCGAGCACCGCCAAGGGCGAGACGCTGCTCGACACCATCCACAACCTGGAGGCGATGGGTGCCGATCTTTTCGTGGTGCGGCACGCGCAGTCGGGCGCCGCGCATCTGATCGCCGAGCATGTGCGGCCCGGCATCGCCGTGGTCAATGCCGGTGATGGGCGTCACGCGCATCCGACGCAGGCGCTCCTGGACATGTACACCATCCGCCACTACAAGGGCGACTTCACCAACCTGCGCGTCGCCATCGTCGGCGACATCCTGCATTCGCGCGTGGCGCGCTCGCAGATCCATGCGCTCTCGACCCTGGGTTGCCCCGAGATCCGCGTGATCGGCCCCAAGACGTTGCTGCCCACCGGCATCGAAAGCCTGGGCGTACACGTCTATCACGATATGCGCGCGGGGCTGGCCGATGTGGATGTGGTGGCCATGCTGCGGCTGCAGAACGAGCGCATGAGCGGCGCCTACCTGCCCAGCTCGCAGGAATTCTTCAAGCATTACGGCCTGACCGAGGACAAGCTGGCACTGGCCAAGCCCGACGCCATCGTCATGCACCCGGGGCCGATGAACCGCGGCGTCGAGATCGACTCGGCGGTGGCCGACGGCGAGCGCGCGGTGATCCTGCCGCAGGTGACCTTCGGCATCGCGGTGCGCATGGCCGTGATGGATCTGGTCGCCCACAACCAGGCGCACCGCTGAACGCCCGGACGGGTTGAACGCACAACAGTTTCCAAGGGATGCCGAAAGACATGGCAATCAAGCACATCGCAATCCGCAACGGCCGCCTGATCGACCCGCGCGCCGGCACCGACAACCGGGCCGACCTGTTCCTGGCCGAAGGCCGCATCGTCGGTGTCGGACAGGCCCCCGCCGGCTTTGCTGCCGAGGACACCCTCGACGCTAGCGGCCTGGTGGTCTGCCCTGGCCTCGTGGACCTTGCCGCGCGGCTGCGTGAGCCGGGCTTCGAATACAAGGCGACGCTGCCGACCGAGATGGCGGCGGCGGTGGCGGGGGGGGTGACCAGCATCTGCTGCCCGCCCGACACCGATCCACCGCTCGACGAGCCCGGTCTCGTGACCATGCTGCGCCAGCGTGCCAAGGCACATGATCTGGCGCGGCTCTATCCGCTGGGCGCACTCACCGTCGGGCTCAAGGGGCGCGAGATCACCGAGATGGCGCAATTGCGCGAAGCCGGCTGCGTGGCGTTTTCGCAGGGCGATGTGCCGATCGCCGATCTGCAGGTGCTGTACCGCGCGATGCAGTACGCCGCCACGTTCGGCTTCGCGCTGCGGCTGCGCCCTGAGGAGGCCAGCCTGGTGAACGACGGCGTGGCGCACGACGGCGAATACGCCGCGCGCCTGGGGCTGACCGGCATTCCGGTGGTCGCCGAGACCATCGCCATCGCGCAGATCGTGCAGCTGATGCGGGCCACCGGTTGCCGGGTCCACCTGGCGCGGCTGTCGAGCGGCGAGGGCGTGGCGCTGGTGCGCGAGGCCAAGCGCCAGGGTCTGCCGCTCACGTGCGATGTCGGCATCAACCATATCCATCTGGCCGACGTGGATATCGGCTACTTCAACAGCCAGTACCGCTTCGATCCGCCGCTGCGCAGCGTGCGCGACCGCGATGCGCTGGCGGCGGGCCTGGCTGACGGCACCATCGACGCGATCTGCTCCGACCACAGCCCGGTGGACGACGATGGCAAGCTGGTGCCGTTCGCCGAGGCCGAGCGCGGTGCCACCGGACTGGAACTGCTGCTGCCGCTGACGCTGTCCTGGGCCGGACGCGCCGGTGTGGCGCTGCCGCAGGCACTGGCCAAGGTAACCGCGGTGCCGGCGTCCTACCTCGGGTTCGAGGCCGGCCTTGCGGTGGGCAACCGCGCCGACCTCACGCTGTTCGATCCCGAGGCGGTCTGGCGGGTCACGCCCGAAACCCTCAGGAGCCAGGGCAAGAACACGCCGTTCCTGGGCTACGAGCTCAAGGGGCGCGTGCGGCACACGCTGGTCAAGGGCAAGCGCGTGTTCGACGCCTCGCCTGCATGATGGCCTCCGCGGCCTGGCATCACACCCGGCTGGCCGGTGGATACCGGCTGGTGCAGACGCCCGGCCCAACCACACCCGCTCAGGTGCGGTAGCTGGCGACTGCTTCGCGCAGCTGGTAGGCCAGGTTGTCGAGCTCCGCGGTGGTGCCGGCCACCGATTCGGTGGCGCGCGCGTTTTCTTCGATCATCTCGACAATGTGCTCGACACGGCGGGCGATCAGTTGACTGGCGCTGTTCTGCTCCGCCAACGCACCATGGATCGCACCGACCAGTTCGATCATGCTGTCGCTCTGGCGACTGATGGTGTCGATTTGCTCGCTGGCATGCTGCACACCGCTGACACCGGATTCCACGATCCCGACCGAGCGGTCCATCTGGTCGGCCATGGTGCGCGCACTGCGGCGGACCGCGGAGATCATCTCGGCGATTTCCGAGGCGGATTGCCCCGTTTTTTCCGCAAGCTTGCGCACCTCGTCCGCCACCACCGCGAAGCCCCGCCCCTGTTCGCCGGCGCGCGCGGCTTCGATGGCGGCGTTCAGCGCCAGCAGGTTGGTCTGGTCAGCCACATCCTTGATGACGGCGGTGATGCCGGAAATCCGGTCGGATGCGGTATCGAGCTCGCCTGCAGTGGAGGCCGCCTGGCGGATGGCGTCGGCAATCGCGCCGACGTCGTGCTGCATTGCAAGGATACGGGCATTGCCGGCGGATGCGGCCTCGCCGGTTGCGGTGGCCCGCAGCTGGGCATCGTCGGCCAGGTTGCTGACTTGGCTGATACGGGTGGTCATCTCTTCCAGCGAGGCCGCCATCGAGTTGCTTTCCTCCGATTGACGCCGGGAACCCCCGCGTACCGCATCGGCGGCACCTGACAGCGACTGCGCCGCACCCTTGAGCTCATTGGACCTGAGCTGCAATTGCTGCATGGTGCTGGCCAACAGATCGATCAGTGCATTGATCGAACGTACCGTGAAGCCGATCTCGTCCTGCCGGTCATAGCGAATGCGTTCACGCAGGTCGCGCGCTGTGGTGATGCGTTGCAAAGCGCTGCCTACTTCGGCCAGCGGGCGGGTGATCGAGCGGGAAATCGACCATGCGCACAGCAGGGCGAGCACGATGGCCGCACAGGCGATGCCGAGCAGGGTGAGTTCGATCGATCTGCTGGCCGTGGCGAGCGTCTCACCGGAGTGGCTGATCTGCTTTGCGCTGGCTTGCACGATGCCCTTGGTGGTGTCGGCCAGTTCGCGCATCGGCTGCTTGAACGGCACCAGCGCCGCATCGGCGGCCAGGGCGCTGCCCACTTCCCCGGATTCGATCCGGCGGTAGATGTGATCGACCGCATTCCGGTAGTTCGCGATCTGCTGCGGCATCGCGGCAGCCTGCGCTGCCAGTTCCGGCGGCAGCGACAACTTGCGGAACGCCTCGGCGGCAGCGAGGAAATCGCCGATGATCTCGTCGAACTCCGCCTTGTTGCTGGCCGGGTTGTCATCGCTGTTGCTGCTGCCGATGGAGATGAACAGGCTTTTCTCCTTCTGGCGCGCCCGCGTGAGCAGGTAACGCAGCTCCTGTGCGCCGTTGGAGATGGCATATTCCGACTCCAGCATGCCGCGGGTGATACCGGAGAGCTTTTCGACGCTGTAGTAGCCAAGTCCGCTCAGCGCGACCAGGAAGGCCACCATGATGGAAAAACCGAACAACAGGCGATGCGAGATCCTGGGAAGCGCGAACATGGTGCCCTTGTGTCAGAGAGGAGCGTAAAAAAAGCTTACGTGGTAAACGCGCAAAAATGAAATATTCCGCCACGACGAAGCGTCGGCATGCCATGGGCTGTGTGATGCGCCGCTCCCAGCTGGCTGGAGCAACTGCCGTATCCGTCGGGGTGAGGTCCGTAAAGCCGGTCGTCCGCACCCGCGCCAGGGTGCGGAGAAGATCGCGTGGTGCCTGGAGCGGCGCAGCAGCAGCGCTATCCCACCGCAGGCGTTCCTTGAAGCGCAGGAACCCGGTATCGCAGGCTCGCTGAGGGCGCTCGCACCGGGGCCGGACGCGAGCCGGCCCTCATTTGCAGACACCCACCCCGGCATGCCGCTGGCCGCTGTAACAAATTCACCGACGCCATGCCGCCATGCAACGGTCCCACTGCCTTTGCCCGAGGAGTGGACATGTCCGTACTGATCAATATCGATGTGCCGGATCTGGAACCTGCGATCACGTTCTACACCGAGGGCCTGGGGCTCATGCTCAGCCGCCGCTTCGACGAGGGGTTCGCCGAGCTGGCCGGGCCCGGTGTGCTGATCTACCTGCTGGCCAAACCCACCGGCAGCGAGCCGGCCCCCGGGGCGCCCCCGCGCAGCTATGCACGCCACTGGACACCGGTGCATCTGGATTTCCAGGTGGACGACGTACCGGTGGCGGTGGCACGTGCAGTCGCCGCCGGCGCCACGCTCGAATCCCCGCCCGAGGCCAAGCCCTATGGCGAACTGGCGATGCTGGCCGACCCCTTCGGCCATGGCTTTTGCCTGATCAGGCTTGCCGGGCAGGGCTACGGCGTCTATCTGGGCGATACGGGCTGACGGTGCATGCGCCGCTGCCATCGCGGGCGACTGGCAGCGGCTGCCGCGGGCGTCCACCGCGGCGGCCGTCGTGCCGCCATGTATACTGCCATCGTTCAAACACGTGTTTGAAATTCACCGGGAGAACCGACATGTCCGATCTGGCCACCCGTTTCAAGACTGCGCAGGAGGAAGTGCTGACGCTCGACGAGGCGCCCGATGTGCAGACCAAGCTCAAGCTGTATGGCCTCTACAAGCAGGGTACCGAAGGCGATGTCTCGGGCGAGCGCCCCGGCGCCATCAACTTCGTGGGGCAGGCCAAGTACGATGCCTGGGCCAAGCTCAAGGGGCTTTCCAGCGAGGCGGCGCAGCAGCAGTACGTGGCACTGGTGGAGCAGCTCAAGGCGGCCGAGGGCTGATCCTGGCCGGTGCCGTCGTCCGGCGCGGGTCCAGCAGCGTCCATTCCGCCACGCGGCTGTTGAAGAAGCCGCCGGCTTCGTAGGCCTGGCGGATGCGCCCCTCGCCACGCAGCCGGGCAAGGCCGATGTCGAGCGCGCGGGCGAAACGTTCACCGCGCGGCGTCGGGGCGATCGGGAAATGGCGGCTGCCGGGCATCGCCACCTTGTAGCCCACCAGCGGCGTCAGCGTGATGCCTTCCACCTCGAACGACAGATCCGGTGTGGGCTTGAATGAAGCCAGGGTCAGGTCGCCGCGGCCGGCCTTGAGCATGCGAGCGATCATGGCGAACGTGGGCGCGCTCTCGATGTGGCGTACCCCCAACTGCTGCAGTGTGGCCACGTCGTTGATCCACGCGCGGTTGGTGACCGCCGTCAACGTGCGCCATTGGGCCGGCCGGGTGCGCAGCACGGCATGGTTGCCGGCCAGGGCATATAGACCGACCACGTACTCGCCTTCCTCGATCAAAGCCCGCGACAGCCGGATGTTGCGCGTGCTCAGGTCCGTCGCCCACGCCGAGGTGCCGCCGGCGACCACGCGGCCCTGCTCCACTTCATTGAGGATGCGCGCGTAGCTGTTCAGCGTGGTGAACCGCACCGCCGCGCGTTCGCCGCCCAGCCACAGCGCCTGCTGCAGCAGGATCATCTCCACCGTATCGCGCCGCGCGCCCGGGCCGCTGTAGTCACGCAGCGTGCGCACGTCGCGTCCCGCGACGAGCCGCTCATAGTCGGCCAGCACATCCTGCGGCACCGCCACCAGCAGGGCGGCTTCGCTGCACAGGCCGATCAAGAGGGCCAGCATGGGGAGCAGTCGGCGCATCGTGCTTGTCCGGAGCCTGATGGCCCCAGTGTAGCGGTTGTGGCCCGGCGTGACCTGCCCGTACCTGCCTAACCCTTGGACGAACGCAGGTTGCCCGGCTTGAGGCGATGGAACGCCAGGCCATCGCGATCGAACACATGGAACGCGCTGGCCGGCGCGGAAAGCCGCACGTTGTCGCCCAGCGCCACTTCGCGCTCGCCGTTGCCGCGCACCACGATGTCGTGTCCGCTCGACAGCGTCACATAGAGAAAATTGGCCTCGCCCAGATGCTCCACCAGATTGACCACGCCCAGAAAGTGCTCGCTGCCTTCCTCGTTTTCCCACAGGTGCTCGGCGCGGATGCCGACGGTGACGCGGTCGCCCACGGTGGCACGGCTGCCGTCGACTTCGGTGCGTAGCTGCTGCCCGCCGGCCAGCGTCACGGTCATGCCGTGGGCGCCGGCTTCGCTGACCACGCCTTCAAGCAGGTTCATCTTGGGCGAGCCGATGAAGGTGGCGACGAACAGGTTGGCCGGGCGCTGGTACAGCTCCAGCGGCGTACCGGCCTGCTGGATATGGCCGTCGTGCATCACTACGATCTTGTCGCCCAGCGTCATCGCCTCGACCTGATCGTGCGTCACGTAGACGATAGTGGCATTGAGGTCGCGGTGCAGCTTGGCGATCTCCAGCCGGGTCTGCACCCGCAGCGCGGCATCGAGGTTGGACAGCGGCTCATCGAACAGGAACAGTTTGGGTTCGCGCACGATGGCGCGGCCGATGGCCACGCGCTGGCGCTGGCCACCCGAGAGTTCGCGCGGCAGGCGGGTCAGCAGGTGGTCGATCTTGAGGATGCCGGCGGCGTGCTTGATGCGGCGGTCGATCTCATCCTTGCCGGCACCGTGGATCTTCAACCCGAACGCCATGTTCTTGTAGACGTTCATGTGCGGATAGAGCGCGTAGCTCTGGAACACCATCGCGATGCCGCGCTGGGCGGGCGCCAGGTCGTTCACGCGCTGATGATCGATCTCCAGGTCGCCGCCAGAGATTTCCTCCAGGCCGGACAGCATGCGCAGCAGCGTCGACTTGCCGCAGCCCGAGGGACCGACCAGCACGACGAATTCGCCGTCCTCGATCTCCAGGTTGATGCCGGCCAGCACATCGGTCTTGCCGTCGTAGCTCTTCTTCAGGTGCTTCAGCGATACGTGGGACATGGAAAGCTCCGTGAGGGGTGAGGCGTGAGGGGCGAGGTGTCCAAGCCCCGTCACGCCATCCGTATTGGTTCGAATCAGGAGTGGTGCAGTGCGAGGAGGGGCGGGTTTACACCTCACACCTCACTTCTCACACCTCACCGGTGTTGTCACTTGACCGCGCCGGCGGTGATGCCGCGGATCAGCTGGCGCGAGAAGAACATGTACAGCACCAGTACCGGCAGCACGGCGAGCGAGAGCGAGGCGAGCACGGCGTTCCAGTCGGTGGCGTACTGGCCGATGAACTGCTGTACCCCGAGCGTGATGGTCTGTGTCTCCTCGCCCGGGGCCAGGATCAGCGGGAACCACAGGTCGTTCCAAATCGGCACCATGGTGAACACCGCCACCGTGGCCACGGCCGGGCGGATCAGCGGCAGGATCACCTGGAAGAAGATCTTGAATTCGCCCACGCCGTCGCAGCGTGCCGCCTCCTTCAGCTCCTTCGGGATCTGCTGCATGAATTCGGACAGGATCATGATCGCCAGCGGCAGGCCCTGCGCGATGTAGACCAGGATCAGCGCGGTCAGCGTGTTCACCAGCTCCAGCGACACCATGATCTTGAGGATGGAGACGGTGCCCAGGCGGATCGGCACCATGATGCCGAAGGCGAAGAACGCCATCAGCCAGCGGTTGCCGCGGAACCGGTATTCCGACAGCGCCCACGCCGCCATCGCCCCGAACAGCAGGATGAAGAACAGGGAGGTCACGGTGACGATCATGCTGTTGCCGAAGAAGCTGAAGAAGTGCGCGTTCTTCATCGCCTTCTCGAAGCCGATCAGCGACCAGCTCTCGGCATTGGGCAGCGACAGCGGGGAATCGAAGATCGAGGCGCGGTCCTTGAACGCGTTGATCGCGATCAGCACGATGGGAAACAGTGCCAGGATCGAGTAGCCAGCGAGGATCACATGGGTGAACGTCGATCCGGCGAAGCGGGTTACCTTGTGTTGCATGGCCGGCTCCTCAGAAGCTGAAGCGCTGCAGCTTGCGCTGCACGAAGAAGAAGTACACGCCGACCCCCGCCAGGATCACCAGGAACATCAGCGTGGCCACTGCAGCACCCAGCGTCGCGCTGCCCAACTGGCTCTGGTAGCCGAAGAAGGCGCGGTAGAAATAGGTGCCGAGGATGTCGGTGCTGTAGCTCGGGCCGGCGAGCGCGCCCTTGACCGAGTAAATCAGATCGAAGGCGTTGAAGTTGCCGACGAAGGTCAGGATGGTCACCAAGCCGAGCGTGGGCAGGATCAGCGGCACGCGGATGGTCCAGAAGATGCGCCAGGCCGAGGCACCCTCGACCACCGCGGCCTCGATGATCTCGTCCGGGATCGCGATCAGCGCGGCGTAGATCAGCATCATCGGAATGCCGACGAACTGCCACACCGACATCAGCGACAGCGTATAGAGCGCGGTCTCCTCCTGCCCCAGCCACGGCTGGAAATGCTCGGCAAGGCCCACATAGCCCAGCAGCGTCTCGGCCACGCCCCACAAGGGCGACAGGATCAGCTGCCAGATGAAGCCGATGATCACCACCGACAGCAGCGTCGGCAGGAACAGCAGGGTCTGGTAGGCCTTGGCACCGCGCACGCCGCGCATGCTCAGGAGGGCCGCCAGCAACAGACCGAGCGGATTCTGGATCAGCATGTGTACCAGGAAGAACTTCACATTGTTCCCCATGGCGTTCCAAAAGCCTTCGGACCAGTTCGGGTCGAACAACAGCATGCGGTAGTTGGCAAGCCAGGCGAAATGCTGGCTGCCGGTTTCGCTGGTCGTGTAAAAGCCCAGGCGCAGCGTATCGAGCAGTGGAAAGGCGCTGAACACGGCATAGATGAGGAAGGCCGGGGTCAGAAAGACCAGGATGTGCCACGGAAAGGGCTTTTTCATGGCAGGTACTCCGAAATCCGGGGGCGATGCAGCGGGAACGGCATCACGAAACGGAAAAAAAAGAGGCCGGCGGCGTAGCGCCGGCCTCAGCAGAGGAATGGAGAGGAAAGTCCATCCAGCGCGCCCTGACGCCGCGCTCCAGCACGCGGCGCCGGCGGGTCGGCGCAAACCGGCCCGCGGGTGCTCGTCACACGGCGCCGCAGCGCCGCACCGGACCGATCACTTGGCCGGCTTGTACCACTTGGACAGGCCCGCCTGGATGCGCTCGGCGGCGGCCTTGGGCGTCATCTTGCCGTTGAGCACGGCCGAGTTGACGGTCCACAGTTCGGTTTCCATGTTCGGCTCGCCACGGTTCAGGATCTGCGCGTTCAGACGGATCGTCGAACCGCAGGTCTTGCGCCAGTCGATCATGGATTTGGCAACCGGGTCCTTCACGGCGATCAGATGGTTCGACAGCGAGAAGAAGCCGGTGACCTTGTTGGTGTAGAGGTCGGCGAATTCCTGGCTGCCCACCCATTCCAGGAACTTGTAGGCATCGCCCTTGTTCTTGGACTTGGGGTTCACGCCGATGCCCAGGTCGGTATGGTCGGAGATGTAGCACTTGTCGCCGGCCTTCTGCACCGGCGGCGGGAAGGCGCCGAAATCCACGCCCTGCTGGTTGTAGTAGCCGATGTCCCACGAGCCGGCCGGCACCATGGCGGCGCGGCCCGAGGCGAACAGGTTCTGCGTATCGCCGTAGGTCTGCGCGCTGTAGCCCTTGGCAAGGTAGGGCGCCCACTTGCTCATCTCGGTCCACGCGGCCACGTAGGGCGCGTCGGTGAACTTGGCACTGCCGGCGACGATGGCCTTGCGCCCTTCCTCGCCCTTCCAGTAGTTCGGGCCGATGCCGGTGAACACGATCTGGCTCGCTTCCCATTGATCGGCCGTGCCCAGCGCGATCGGGGTCTTGCCGGCCTTCTTCACCGCGTCGGCCGCCTTGTGGAATTCGGCCACGGTCTTGGGCGGCTGCAGGCCCAGTTCCTTGAAGATCTTCTTGTTGTAGAAGAAGCCGTGGATCACCGAGGCCATCGGCATGCAGAAGGTGTCCTTGCCGTCATCGCTCTGCCAGGCCACCTTGGCCGAGGCCGGGAAGTTCTGCATGCCGCCCTTGCCGTCGAGCTTTTCAAGGAAGCTCTTCTTGTAAAGGTCGAGCGACTTGTCAAACGGGCGGCAGGTGATCAGGTCGCCCGCGGTGCCGCCGGTCAGGCGCGCCTGCAGCGCGGAGTCGTACTCGGTGGGGGCGGTCGGCGAGAACTTGATCTGGATGCCGGGGTGCTTCTTCTGGAACGCGGGGATCAGAACCTCTTCCCACAGCGCCTTGTCGTCCACGCGCCAGGATTCGATCGTCAGCGTGCCAGCCTGCGCAGTGCCTGCGGTGAGCAGGGCGGCGGCGAGCGCGCCTTGGGTCAAGCGGATATGCTTCATTTATGCGATCTCCTCAGATCCTGTTAAGCCCGGCGGTGCGGCCTGAGCGGCGCCCACCTGGGACAGTCGCACCGTAGCATCGCGCTCTGCGTGACACCAATTGCTTGCGTAAGCGTGGCGGAATTCATGCAAGTTTATGATTTTGAATTGATTTTTTGTGTTTTCCGATTGCGCCGGCGTTGCATTTCTTTACATGCCGCACCGGGCTGACGGCTGCGATGTCAGTGGCGCCGGCCCAAGGCCGTGCAGGCCGGCCATGGGCCGCTTCAAGGTGGGGCAAGAAAATGCAAGGCTTTGTTACAAATATGCCGGCTCGGTTACGCTATGCTCGGCGCGTTTCCCGGGGAGGCCGATGAACAGGATCGAGCGCAGACGGCAGGGCCGGGCGCGGTTGGGCATCCAGCGCCATGTGCTTGCCTGGCTGCTGTGGTGCCTTGCGCCCTGGGCCGGCGCAGCGCAGACGCTGGATGTGCTGCACTGGTGGACGTCGGCCAGCGAGCGGCAGGCGGCCGACATGCTGGCGCAGGGGCTGGCCACCGAGCACGTGATCTGGCGCGATGCCGCCATCCCGGGCGGTGCCGGCGTCGGTGCGTTCAAGGTGCTCAAGAGCCGCGTGCTGTCCGGGCGGGCGCCGAACGTGGCGCAACTGATCGGCCCGACCATCGGCGACTGGGCCGGCCTTGGCCTGCTGCTCGAACTGGATGACGTGGCGCGCGACGAGGACTGGCGCGGCCGGTTCTTTCCCACCATCTGGTCGCTGACCCAGGTACAGCAGCATGTGGTCGCGGTGCCAATCGGGCTGCATCGGATCAACACCCTCTACTACCAACGTGAGGTGCTGGCCGGGCTGGGCCTCTTGCCGCCGCGCAACTGGGCCGAGTTCGAGCGCGTCGCCGTCCAGCTGCAGCGTGCCGGCGTCACGCCGCTGGCGCAGAGCAGCGAGCCGTGGCAGGTGGCCACGCTGTTCGAGACGCTGCTGCTGGCCAGCGTCGGTCCGGCGCAGTACCGGCAGTTGTTCACGTTGCAGCGCCCCGACGATTGGTACGACCCGCGGGTGCGCCAGGCGCTGGAGCGGTTGCGCAGCCTCAAGCGCTGGATGCCACAGCCGGTGCCGCAGCGCAGCTGGGACGAGGTGGCGCGCGGCTTTGCCCGCGGTGAGGCGGCGATGTGGATCATGGGCGACTGGGCCAAGGGCGAGCTGATGAGCTTCGGCCTGGAGGTGGACCGGCATTTCAGCTGCGCCGCGGCACCCGGCACCATGGGCATGCACCTGTACAGCGTCGACACCTTTGCCATGCTGGCGGGCGACTACGGCAAGGTGCGCCAGCAGGAGGCCTTCGCCCGGATCGCAGCCAGCCCGGCCATGCAGCTGGCCTACAACCGCATCAAGGGCTCGGTGCCGGTCAGGCGCGATATCGATCCGGCCCAGCTGGACAGCTGTGCCCGCCAGAGCTGGCAGACCTTCGCCCGCGGCGAGGCCGTGCAGGCACCGAGCATCGTCCACCGGATGGCTACCGACGAAGCAATGAAGGATGCGATCATCGCCCAGGTCTACCGCTACTTCACCGATGACCAGGTGACCGCCGGCGAAGTACAACGGCGGCTGGCGGCGATCAGCAGGGCATTGAAATGATTTGAAACTGGGAAGAGGGAAGGAGGAAGAGGGAAGGGAAAAAGCCGAAGTACCTGCGTGGTTGGGATGAGCGCGCTGTTGCCCTTCCCCCTTCCCTCTTCCCGCCAAAACCATGACGCTGCGCAAAATCCTCATCGTCGATGATGACCAGAAGACCCGTTCGCTGCTCAAGACCTATCTGGAGAAGAACCAGTTCGAGGTGCGGCTGGCCCAGGACGGGGGGAGCTTCATGCAGGAGTTCGAGCGCTATCGGGACGAGCTGTCGCTGGTGATCCTGGATGTGATGCTGCCCGATACCGACGGCTTTGCATTGTGTGCGCATATCCGCAAGCGCTCGCAGGTGCCCATCATCATGCTGACCGCCAGTGCCGATGACACCGACAAGATCGTCGGCCTGGAACTGGGCGCGGATGATTACCTCGGCAAGCCGTACAACCCGCGTGAGCTGCTGGCGCGGATCAAGGCCATCCAGCGCCGTTCGGGGCAGGACAGCCCCGGCCCGCCGCGCTACTACCGGTTCCAGGGCTTCGTGCTCGACGCGGTCGGGCGCACGCTGCTCGATCCGAACGGTCAGGAGCTCAAGCTGACCGGGCTCGACTTCCAGCTGCTCAGGTACTTTCTCGAACACCCCGGCGAGGTGCTGGACCGCGCAGTGCTGGCCGAGGAGACGCGCGGCCGCGATCTGGGTCCGCTCGATCGCTCGCTCGACGTGCAGGTCAGCCGGCTGCGCCAGCGGCTGAACGATGATGGCCGCCAGGCCGCGCTGATCAAGACCGTGCGCGGCAGCGGCTATGTGTTCTCGGCGGATGTGACCGTCAGCCATGGCTGAACGCATGCGCAGGATGCGCTGGCTGCCCCGCTCGCTGCTGGGGCGGCTGACCATCGTGATGGGGCTGGGCGTGCTGGCGACGCAGCTGCTTGCCAACCTGATCTGGACCGAGCAGATCCGGCAGCAGTCGCAGCGCGAGGCGACTGCGGCGGCCCATCACCTGGGCGGCAGTGCAGTGGCCGCGATCCGTTTCTTCAAGAGCCTGCCGGCCAACTACCGGCCGCTGCTGATCGAGCAGCTGCGCGAGATGGGCGGCACGCGGTTCTTCGTCAGCGTCAACAGCGCGCCGGTGACGGTGGCGCCGATCGAGCAGACCGCGCTGTCGCGCGTGGTGCTCGATACCGTGCGCGGCAAGCTCAAACAGCAATTGCCGCGGCTGGCCGACTACCGGGTGGCGTTCGCCTGGCCCGACGGCCTGCCGGTCAGCGACGACGGCGCCACCTTGCAGGATCTGCCGGACGACTGGGTGCAGCACACCCTGATCGTCAAACCGCGCGTGGCGCCGGTACTGGTGATCCAGGCCGAGCTGGAGCCGGCCGGCTGGATCTATCTGGCCACGCTGATGCCCGATCCGTATTTCCTGGAGAAGGCCGATCCCATCACGGTCGACCGGTTGGCGCTGCAGTTGGCGACGCTGGTCTCGGTGCTGCTGCTCTCGCTGCTGGTGGTGCGCTGGCTGACTCGGCCGCTGGCGGTGCTGGCCAGCGCGGCCAAGGCATTCGGCCAGGGCGCGCGTACAGAGCCCGTGCCCGAGGTGGGCAGCCGCGAATTCGTGCAGACCGCGCGCGCCTTCAACGCGATGCAGGCGCGGATCGAGCGCTACATGGATGACCGCGAGCGGCTGTTCGCCGCGATCTCGCACGATCTGCGCACACCCATCACCCGGCTCAAGCTGCGCGCCGAGCTGCTGGAGGACGAAGCCACCCGTGCCGATTTCCACGAAGACCTGGACGAGCTGGAACTCATGGTCAAGGGCGCGCTGCAAAGCGTGAAGGACACCGACATCCACGAGAACCGCACCGCGGTGCGGCTTGACCTGCTGCTTGAGCGCATGGCGCGTGATGCCAAGCTTGCCGGTGGCGAAGTGGCCTTCGCCGGCGGCGCTGTCACCGTGATCGCCAAGCCACTGGCCATCAAGCGCGCGTTGTCCAACCTGATCGACAACGCACTCAAGTACGGCGGCCGCGCCGAGGTGCTGCTGACCGAGAGCGACGACCTGGTCGAGCTCACCATCCGCGACCACGGCCCAGGCGTGCCCGAAGAGATGCTGGACCGCTTGTTCGACCCTTATGTCCGCCTCGAACATGGGCGGCAGAGCAACAGTGGCGGCATGGGGCTGGGCCTTGGCATCGCCCGCAATATCATCCACGCCCACGGCGGCGGACTGCTGCTGGGCAACCACCCTGAAGGCGGGCTGGTCGCCCGCGTCACCCTCAATACGCTTTCCTCCTGATCCTGACTGAATAGATAAGCTTTTTCCCGCGCCCGGGTTGCCCCCGCACGCCCGGCTGCATCGCACCCGGCTTGCCGACAGTGCCCAGGCACGGCCATGCCTTGCGCAGCGCGGCATGCAGCGTGCTGCATGGTGTTGCCGCCTACCCCGATACGGGTTGAAGCAGGGCGGCCGACTCGGCTGCCAGTCGGGTCCACAGCCTTGCGCAATGTCACGTTTCCCGTGGTTAAAAAACTATGAAAACCGCCAATCCAGGCTAAGGTGAGTAAGCGGGGCAGTCTGGAAGGCAGAGATGCCTGACAGGTCTGGTTTTGTTTGAATGACAACAAAATCGCTTGAATACCATGCGCATTCTTTTGATTATCGTTGCCTTGATGCAGTGGGTTGCTTTCCTGTTGCTTTCCAAGGTGCTGTGGTGGGGCGTGCTGGCGGGCGCCCTGTTTGCTGCCGCGCTGGCGTGGGCAGCCTGGCGCCTGCGTGCGCCCGAGCCGGTCGTCACGTCGCAGGCGGTTGCAGCCCCGATATCCGTGCCGCTGTCCCAGACCGTGCTGGCTCAGCTGGTCACCGGGGTGATGCCGCTGTGGCACCGGCACGTCGCATTGGCCCGTGAGCAGACGCGCGAGGCTGTCGACACGCTGGTGCTGCGCTTCTCGGGCATCAACCGGCGCCTGGGGCAGGCACTGGGCCTGGGGGCGGGCGGGCAGAACAACCAGGTCATCGAGGTGATCCAGTCGTCCGGCACGCTGCTGGGCCAGATCGTCGAATCGCTGGAGCAGGTGCTGTCGGCGCGCGAGACGTTGCTGCGCGAGATCGAGGGGCTGGGCCAGTTCAACGACGAGCTCAAGCGCATGGCGAGCGATGTGGCCGAGATCGCCGGACAGACCAACCTGCTGGCGCTCAATGCCGCGATCGAGGCGGCGCGGGCCGGCGAGGCCGGGCGCGGCTTCGCGGTGGTGGCCGACGAGGTGCGCAAGCTCTCCAACCTGTCCGGCGACACCGGCAAGCGCATCCGCAGCAAGGTCGATTCGATCAATCAGACCATTGCGGGCGCGTTGTCCTCGGCGCAGCAGCTCTCGGCCGACGAGGCGCAGATGATCGGCGAATCCAAGCAGGTGATCGGACAGGTGCTCGAACACTTCCAGGCTGCGGCAAGCGCACTGTCGGGCACGGTGACGCAGCTCGAAACCGAGAGCCGCGCCGTTGGCCAGGAAGTGCAGGACGTGCTGGTCAACCTGCAGTTCCAGGACCGCATCAGCCAGATTCTCGATCATGTCGAGCGCGACATGGACAAGCTGGTGCGCGCCATCGAACAGGACGAGCTGCCGCCGCGTGAGCGGTGGCTGGCCGAGCTGGAGAAGACCTATACCACGACGGAACAGCGGTTGATCCACGGGGGGCAGGCAAGCGGCACGGTTGCCGCATCCCAGGTGGATTTCTTTTGATCAGGGATGACCATGAGCAAGACGATACTGGTAGTGGATGACTCGTTCAGCCTGCGGCAGACGGTGGGCATTGCGTTGAAGGGTGCCGGTTACGACGTGGTCGAGGCCAGCGACGGCAAGGATGCGCTCGGCAAGCTCGACGGACGCAAGTACAACCTGATCATCTCTGACGTGAACATGCCCAACATGGACGGCATCAGCTTCGTCAAGGCAGCCAAGCAGCTGCCCAGCTACAAGTTCACGCCCGTCATCATGCTGACCACGGAAGGCGACGAATCCAAGAAACAGGAGGGCAAGGCGGCCGGCGTGCGCGCCTGGGTGATCAAGCCGTTCCAGCCCCCGGCGCTGCTGGATGCGGTCGCCAAGCTGGTGCTGCCATGAGCCACGTCAGCATGCGGCCGCGCCCGGCGCCCCGCCGCATCGCGCTGGTGCCGACACCACCGGCGTTGCCTGCCCGCCGGGTCCGGCCTTGCCATCACCAGGTGCCGCAGACCGTGTCCCAAACCCCGCATCGCCTTCAACCGGCCATCAGGGAGCGTTGCACATGCCACTCTTTGCCACCGACGAGTCGGGCACCTATCGCCTGACCGGCGAGCTGACCATCTTCTACGCCGCCATGCTCAAGGATGAGCTGGTGGCCTTGCTGGGCACCGCCAAGGCACCGCTGTCGCTCGATCTTTCAGGGGTGGAGGACATCGACACCTCGGGGGTGCAGCTGCTGCTGATGTTCAAGCGCGAGGCGGCACGGCGTGGTGCCAGCGTGAGCTACAGCGGCCACAGCCCGGCGGTGCTGGCTGTGCTCGAACTCCTGGATCTGGCCGGCACGCTTGGCGATCCGGTGTTGATTCCCAACGCGGTCAGGTGAGCGATCATGGACATGGACATGGCACGCGACGCCCTGGTGCAGGAAGCGCGCGAACTGTTGGCGGCGATGGAGCAGGCGCTGATGCAGATCGAGGCCGAGGGTCAGGATGCCGAGGCGATCAACGCGGTGTTCCGGGCTGCGCACACCATCAAGGGCTCGGCCGGGCTGTTCGCGTTCGAGCGTATCGTCAGCTTCACCCATATCGTCGAGAGCGTGCTCGACCGGGTACGCAATGGCAGCCAGCCGCTCGATGCCAACCTGCTGACCCTGCTGCTGGAATGCAGCGACTACATCGCGATGCTGGTCGATGCCATCGCGGCGCGCCAGGAGGAGCAGGAGCCCGATGCCGAACGGCGGGCGCGGCTGGAGGCGGCGCTCACCGCGCTGCTTGGCGTCGTCACCGCCACACCGCCCCCGCCCGCCACCGTGGCACAGCCGCAAGGCGAGCCGCAGGGCAAGGTGGAGGTCGAGAGCGGCGAATCGGTCAGCAGCGACAACTGGCATATTTCGCTGCGCTTCTCGCCGGACGTGCTGCGCAGCGGCATGGACCCGCTGTCGTTCCTGCGCTATCTCGGCACGCTTGGCCACATCGTGCACATCGTGACCCTGCCCGATGCCTTGCCTGCCGCGGCCGAGTTCGATGCCGAAACCTGCTACCTCGGTTTCGAGATCGATTTCGCAAGCCCGGTGGACCGGCAGACCATCGAGGGGGTATTCGAATTCGTGCGTGACGACAGCGATATCCGCATCCTGCCGCCGCACAGCAAGGTGGCCGAATACATCTCGCTGATCGACGGGCTGCCCGAGCCCAGCGGCCGGCTGGGCGAGATCCTGGTCAAGGGCGGCGCGCTCACCGAAAGCGAGTTGACGCGCGTGCTGGCGCAGCAGGCGGCCGAGCCGGTGCCGGCCAAGCCACTCGGCGCCCTGCTGGTCGAGAACGATGTGGTGCCGCAGGCCGTGGTCGCCGCCGCGCTGACCAAGCAAAAACAG
This sequence comes from Chitiniphilus purpureus, assembly GCF_025642115.1. GTDB lineage: Bacteria > Pseudomonadota > Gammaproteobacteria > Burkholderiales > Chitinibacteraceae > Chitiniphilus > Chitiniphilus purpureus. Next base: position 1,099,039 of record NZ_CP106753.1, read on the forward strand.
GGCGAGGAAAAGCGCGCGCAGGAGCAGAAGTTCATCAAGGTGGAAGTCAGCAAGCTTGATGCGCTGATCGATCTGGTGGGCGAGCTGGTGATCGCCGGTGCCGGCGCCAATGTGGTCGCGCGCCGGCAGAAGGATGTGCAGTTCGAGGAGGCGACCCAGGCGCTCTCGTCGCTGGTCGAGCAGATCCGCGATGCGGCGCTGACACTGCGCATGGTGCCGATCGGTGAGGTGTTCCAGCGCTTTCCACGCGTGGTGCGTGACATCTCGCGCGAGCTGGGCAAGGAGATCCAGCTGGTGGTCACCGGGGCGGACACCGAGCTTGACAAGTCGATGGTCGAGAAACTGTCCGATCCGCTGATGCATATCGTGCGCAATGCGATGGACCACGGCATCGAGCCGACCGAGGCGCGCACCGCGATCGGCAAGCCGGCCGCCGGCACCCTGCGCCTGAATGCGTTCCACGAATCGGGCTGCATCGTCATCGAAGTCTCGGACGACGGGCGCGGGCTGGACCGCGAACGCATCCTCAGAAAGGCCATCGAGCGCGGTCTGGTGCAGCCGGACCAGCAACTGAGCGACAGCGACGTGTTCCGGCTGATCTTCGAGCCGGGCTTCTCGACTGCCGAGACCGTCACCAACCTGTCCGGCCGTGGCGTGGGCATGGACGTGGTCCGCAAGAACATCGAGGCGCTGCGCGGCGAGGTGGAAGTGCTGAGCCGGCCGGCGCAGGGCACCACCGTGCGTATCCGGCTGCCTTTGACGCTGGCCATCATCGACGGCTTCCAGGTGATGACGGGCGAGGCGGTGTTCGTGATCCCGCTCGATCTGGTGATCGAGTGCGTGGACGTGAGCAGCCACGATACCCGTCACAACATATTGAAACTGCGTGGTGAGCCATTGCCGTTCGTACGCCTGCGCGAGCTGTTCGAGCTGCCCGAGGCGGGCGAGGTACGCGAGAGCCTGGTGGTGGTGCAGTACGGTCAGCAGCGCGCGGGGCTGGTGGTGGACCGGCTGGTCGGCGAATTCCAGGCGGTGATCAAGCCGCTGGGCGTGCTGTTCAGCGATATGAAGGGCATCAGCGGCTCCACCATCCTGGGGGATGGCCGGGTGGCGCTGATCCTGGATGTGCCGCATCTGATCCAGCGCACCGCAAGGGCGCAGGCCGCGCAGTCGTGGCCGCGCCAGGCCAGCGCGCTGTCGGATCGCTAACGCAACGACGCATGGGATGACCGATGGACCTGTCGCTTCGTACTGCACCGTTGTTCCGGTTCCGGCTGCTGCCGGCCGGACCCGCCGCGCCGGACCATGCGATGGCGGAACCGTCATTCACCTGCTTCTAAGCCGGAGACACTGATGTCGCAATACCCGACCACAACCAACCCAGGCGGCACGGCGCTGGCGGTGCAGGGCGTCAGCAGGCAGTACCTGACGTTCACGCTCGCCGGTGAGTTGTTTGCCATGCCGATCGAGCAGATCCGCGAAATCATCGAATTCTCCGGGCTGACCGAGATCCCGCTGATGCCCGCGTTCCTGCGTGGCGTCATCAATGTACGCGGCGCGGTGGTGCCGGTGATCGACCTTGCGGTGCGCTTCGGACGGCCACGCACCGAGATCGCCCGGCGTACCTGCATCGTGATCCTGGAGCTGGAGCAGGAGGGACTGCTGCTGCTGTTGGGCGTACTGGTCGATGCGGTCAACGAAGTGCTGACGGTCGAACCCGGTCAGGTCGAACCGCGGCCTTCATTCGGCGCCAAGATTCGGGCCGAATTCATCGAAGGCATGATCAACCTGAACGAGCGTTTCGTCATCGCGCTCGACATCCATCAGGTGCTGTCCGTGGAGGAGCTGACCACCTTGATCGGCATGGCGGCAGGCGAAGGGCAGGGTGCCGGCGAGTAACGGGCCGGACAGGCACGGACAGAAAGACAGGGCCACAAGGCCGGGACGCGCAGGGGCGCGGATGTGCATTTTGTCAGGAGAATCCCATGGGCTGGTTCATGCGTTTGAGACTGGGCGTCAAGCTGTTGAGCGCCTTCCTGGTTGCATCCCTCTTGACATTCGGTGTCGGGCTGTGGGGGCTCAGCAACCTGGAGAAGATCGGCGAGAGCGCCAAGTCGGTTTATGACAACAATCTGCTGGGCATCAGCTATCTCGGTCAGGCCAATCTGTCGCTGGTGCTGCACAGCCGCGCCACGGTCCGGATGCTATCGCAGGTGGACGATCCAGCGCAGTTCAGCGATACGCAGCAACGCGCCGAACACTTCCTGGGCGAGTTCAACAAGTATTGGGGCCTCTATATAGCGACGACCGCCAATGCCCATGAGAGGCAGCTGCGTGAGGACCTGAAGAACGCGTTGCCCACCTATCTGCGCCATTCCCTGCAGGCGGTCGACCTGATGAAGGCGGGGCGGCAGCCCGAGGCGCGGGCGCTCATCAATACCGATCTGCGCGGTGCGATCGACAAGGTGGATAAACTCCTGCGCGAACTGAGCGCCTACAACGAAAAGATCGCGGCCGACACCAATGCGCACAACAATGAGGTGCAGGCAGAGGCGCGTCGCACCACCTGGTTGATCATCGGCGGCGCCTTGCTGCTGTCGTTGGTGATGGGGCTGTCACTGGCACGCCTGATCACCCGGCAGGTGGGGGGTGAGCCGGACGAGGCGGTCAAGGTGATGCAGCGCGTGGCCATCGGCGACCTGTCGGTCAACGTCGCCCTGCGCCCCGACGATACCCGCAGCATGCTGTACAACATCCAGCTGATGATCGAGCACCTGCGTCAGGCCGCCACTGTCCTGCAGCAGGTCTCCAAGGGGGACCTCACGGTCGAGGTGCCGGTCAAGCAAGGCGACACCATCAGCATGCTGTATCACATCCGCGAGATGGTCACCCGCCTCAACAGCGTGATCGGCGACGTGAGCATTGCCGCCGCATCGCTGGCTTCGGCATCCGAAGAGGTGTCGGCGTCGTCGCAGGGCCTGAGCCAGAACGCGTCCGAGCAGGCGGCCAATGTCGAGGAGACGAGTTCGGCGGTCGAGCAGATCACCGCGACGGTGGCGCAGAACGCCGAGAACGCGCGTGCCACCGACAGCATGGCCACCAAGAACGCCCAGGATGCCGGCGAAGGCGGCGAGGCGGTCAAGCAGACGGTGGCGGCGATGCGCCAGATCGCCAAGAAGATCGACATCATCGACGACATCGCCTACCAGACCAACCTGCTGGCGCTCAATGCCGCGATCGAGGCTGCGCGTGCGGGCGAGCACGGCAAGGGCTTCGCGGTGGTGGCCGCCGAGGTCAGGAAGCTGGCCGAGCGCAGCCAGGTGGCGGCCTCCGAGATCATCACCCTCGCCAGCGACAGCGTCGAGCTTGCCGAACGCGCAGGGATGCTATTGGGCGACATGGTGCCGTCGATCCGGCGCACCGCCGAGCTGGTACAGGAGATCGCCGCCGCCTCGCGTGAACAGGCGGGCGGGCTTGAACAGATCAACACGGCGATCGGCCAGCTGGCGCAGAGCACCCAGATGAACGCATCGTCGTCCGAGCAGCTGTCGTCCACCTCCGAGGAAATGAGCTCGCAGGCGGCGCAACTGCAGGGCCTGATCCAGTTCTTCCGCGTGCCGGCGGTGCGCGAAGGCCGGGGTCACCACGCGCCGCGCCGTACGGCCGCTGCGCAGGAGAACATGCCGGATGAACAGTCCTTCGCTCGCTTCTGAGCTGCGTGGCAGGGCCGTCCGGCCCTGCCAGGACATGGCGCGCGACGACCTGTCGGTCGCCGTGCCCAGCGACAGCGAACTGGCGTTGTTCCAGACGCTGTTCAAGCAGCAGATCGGCCTGCACCTGTCGCGCGAGAAGAAGGTGTTGCTGGCCAGCCGGCTCTCCCGGCGCATCGCCGAGCTGCAGCTGTCAAGCTTCAGCGAATACCATCAGCTGATCACCGGGCGCGGCGGCGATGCGGAGCGGCAATACGCGATCGATCTCATCACCACCAACGAAACCTATTTCTTCCGCGAATCGCAGCACTTCGACTTTCTGCGTCAGCACATCCTCACGAGCTGGCCGGCGGGCGAGGCGTTCCAGGTGTGGAGTGCGGCCAGCGCCAGTGGCGAGGAGGCGTACAGCGTGGCCATGGTGCTCGACGCCGTGCTGGGCGAGCGGCCCTGGCGCGTGTTCGGATCGGACATCAGCCAGCGGGTGCTGGCGCAGGCCCGCCGTGGACTGTATCCGATGGCGCGCGGCGAGCGGATTCCGCCCGAGTATCTCAGGCGCTACTGCCTGCGGGGCCAGGGCGAATACAACGGGCAATTCCTGGTGACGCGCGCGCTGCGCGAACGGGTCACCTTCGCGCAGCTGAACCTCACCGCCCTGCCGATGCGGCTCGGACCCTTCGATCTGGTGCTGCTGCGCAACGTGATCATCTATTTCGATCCACCCACCAAGCTCAAGGTGGTCGGCAGCGTGCTGCAGCACCTGCGCCCAGGTGGGCTGCTGTTCGTCGGGCACTCCGAGTCGCTGAACGGCATGCCGCTGGGCCTGCAGATGATCTCCCCGTCCATCTACCGCAAACTGCCATGAGCCGCCACATCTACCTTAATCCGGGAGAACTGTACTTCGGCGAAGGGCCGGCGCAGATCGAAACCCTGCTTGGCTCGTGCGTGGCCATCGTGCTGCGGCACCCCCGACGGATACTGGGCGGGGTGTGCCACTTCCTGTTGCCCGAGCGTCACGCACGCACAAGCGGCACCCCGTTGGACGGCCGCTACGGTGCCGAAGCGATGCAGCTGCTGCTGCTGCAGGCGCGCCGGCATGGCTGTGTCGCGGGTGAATTCGAGGCCAAGCTGTTCGGCGGCGCCCGCGCGCTCGACGTCGGCTGGCGGGGCGACACGGTGGGCGAGCACAACGCGCGCTTTGCCCGCCAACTGCTGCACCGATACGGCATTGCGCTGCGCTGCAGCGATCTTGGCGGCACGGGTTACCGCTATCTGCGCGTCGACCTGGCGCGCGGCGAGGTGTGGGTGCGGCGTGGCGGTGCGCTGACGCTGCCCGGGCGCACCGCCGGAATGCCGGGGTAGGCCGTCTATGATCAAGGTGATGATCGTGGATGATTCCTCGGTGGTGCGGCAGGTCATGCAGGAGGTGCTGGCCCGGCACCACGACATCGACGTGATCGCCACCGCCTCCGATCCGATTTTCGCGATGCAGAAGATGAAGAACAACTGGCCGGACGTGATCGTGCTGGATATCGAAATGCCGCGCATGGATGGCATCACCTTTCTGAAGCAGCTGATGGCGACCAGGCCCACCCCGGTGGTGATCTGCTCGACGTTGACCCAGCAGGGCGCGGACGTGTCGATGGAGGCATTGGCGGCTGGGGCAATTGGCGTCATCAGCAAGCCCAGCATCGGGCTCAAGGATTTCCTGCAGGACAGCTCGGCCGATCTGGTGTCGGCGATCCGTGCCGCGGCACAGGCCAGGATGACGCGGCTGCGGCCGACAACGGCCGCCGCCGGGGGCACTGCGTCCAGCGCCACGGCTGGCGGCGGCACGGGCGGCGGTCTCGGTGCCCATGAACGGATGGGGGCGCCCAAGCTCAGCGCCGATGCGGTACTGGAGGCCCCGGGCGACCACCGCCATCTGCCCACGACCGAGAAGATCGTGGCGCTGGGGACCTCGACCGGCGGCACGCAGGCGCTGGAGGTGGTGCTGACCGCGTTGCCGGTCACCTGCCCCGGGCTGGTGGTGGTGCAGCACATGCCGGAGAAATTCACCCAGAGCTTCGCGGCCCGGCTGAACAGCCTGTCCAAGATCGAGGTGCGCGAAGCGCGTCACAATGACCGTATCGTGCAAGGGACCGCGTTGATCGCCCCCGGTGGCAAACATCTGGTCGTCAAGCGCAGCGGTGCGCGATATTACGTGGAGGTGGTCGACGGCCCGCTCGTATGCCGGCATCGCCCATCGGTGGACGTGCTGTTCCGCTCGGCGGCCAAGGCGGCCGGGCGCAATGCGATAGGCATCATCATGACAGGCATGGGCGACGACGGCGCCAGGGGGCTCAGGGAGCTCTTTGATACCGGCGCGACCACCTATGCCCAGGACGAAGCCTCCTGCGTGGTGTTCGGCATGCCCAAGGAAGCGATCCAGCATGGGGGCGTGAGCGAGGTGGTCCCGCTCGAACGCATCCCGGCGCTGATTGGACGGCATGCACGATGACCCCGGATCCCCAATTCCCGCCCCTGTCCATCGAATCGGTCCTCGTGGTGGACGACAGCCGGGCGCAGCGCCAGTATGCCGTCCAGCTCTGCCGCGTACTGGGCATCCCGGTGATCCACGAGGCGGGCAACGGGGTGGAGGCGCTGGAACTGCTGACGCAGCTGCCGAAGCGACCCAGCCTGATGCTGGTGGACCTGGAGATGCCCAGCATGGATGGCATCGAGCTGATCCAGGCGCTCAAGCACCGGGGCGAGGAGATTGCGCTGGTGGTGGTGTCCAGCCGCGAAAGCGCACTGATCGATTCGGTGCAGACCATGAGTCATGCGCTGGGGCTGCAGGTGCTGGCTGCGCTGCAAAAGCCCCTCAACCTGCCGCAGCTGTCCGCGGCGCTGCAACGCTACGGCCAGCCCAGGTCGCTGCGACACCCGGCGCCCGTGCAGCCCCGCCTGGGTGTGGCCGAACTGCACGAGGGCCTGCGGCAAGGGCAGATCACGCCGTATTTCCAGCCCAAGGTGGACGTGCGCACCGGTGTGATCAAGGGGGTGGAGGCGCTGGCGCGCTGGATGCACCCCACGCTGGGCGTCATCCTGCCTGATCATTTCGTCCCCACCGCCGAGCAGGGCGGGCTGATCCAGGAACTGACCACGACCATGGCCGAGCAGGCATGCGCCCAGGCTGCACGCTGGAACGCCCATGGCTTGCGGCTTTCGATCGCGATCAACCTCTCGCCGCGCCTGTTCGATTCGGAAGCATTCGTCGGCTACGCCGCCGATCTGATGGCGCGTCATGCGCTGCAGAGCGAGCAGGTGGTCTGGGAGATCACCGAAAGCTCGGTGGTCGCCAATCTCGGCGCCGCGCTCGGCACGCTGGCCCGATTGCGGCTCAAGGGCTTCGGGTTGTCGATCGACGACTACGGCACCGGCTTCTCGTCGATGCAGCAACTGGCGCGCATTCCGTTCACCGAACTGAAGATCGACCGCACCTTCGTCAGCGGTGCCAATGAACGCCATCAACTGCGGGTGATCCTGCAGTCGGCGCTTGAGATGGCCAACCGGCTGAACCTGGTGACGGTGGCCGAGGGCGTGGAGCTGCTGGACGATTGGCGGCTGCTGCAGGATTTCGGCTGCACCCTGGGTCAGGGCTTCCTGGTGGCGCGGCCGATGACCGGCGACGAACTGCCGATCTGGCTGCGCAGGCACAGTCAGCATCTGCGGGCCTTGCGCGAAGGTCACCTGCACCGCAAGCCGACAGGACCGGCGCACTGAGTCCGCTGGCGGAACGGGATGGACCGCAGCGGGGAAGGGTCCCGCCGCGGCCCGGTACGGCGTTCAGTACAGCGTCAGTGCCACATCACCGCGCGCGGTCTCGGCGTCGATACGGTAGCGGTCGGCGGCCAGCCGCGTCACCGGCAGGGCCGTTCCGGCCTGGCTTGCCTTGACCGTGACGGCAGGCTTGTCGCTGGTGAATTCCAGCGTCAGTCGGGTGGCATAGCGCCGGCAATCAGCACTGTCGGCGAAGCGGATCGTTGCGCCGTCGACGAGCTGCGGTGCACAGGCATCGCGGGCGAAGCGATAGCGGATCACCGCGCTTGGCGGGGCCATCCACAGCTCACCGCTGTCCACCTTGGCCTTCACATGGTCCAGATGCCCGATATAGCGCGCCAATGGGATCGTCTCCCACGAGCTGTCCTCGACCCCGTGCGCGGTGCGCAATGCCCAGCCGCCCTGGTCGATCGCGGCATCGACGTGCAGGTTGAGGATTTCGCTGCCCTGCGGATAGAGCGACCAGATGCCGGACTGGGTGAACACATCCCACTTGATCGCATAGGGATCGGCAAAGTCCGCCGGGTTCACGCCGGCCGCCTGGCCATACTGGATGTTGCCCTGCTCGTCGACGCGATTGGCGGCACGTCCGCCCAGGTAGTTCGGCTGGGTTTTCAGATACGCCAACGGCGCATCCGGCGCGATGTCGGATGGCCACACGAAGAAGGTCGGCACATAGCCATCCAACGCGGCGGCGATGGCGGCGGCCGAGCCGGCGATCTCGGTTTCGCTGTTCCAGCCGGGGCTGTTGCTGTTCTGGTGCGTGCGGCTGTGGCTGACGATCTCATGCCCCTGCGCGAGGAAGGCCCTGGCCGCGTCCCAGTGATACGGGGCGCAGTTGTCGCTGATGATGGCGAAGGCCGCCTTCAGGCCCCGTTTGTTCAGCTCGGGGGCGGCATGTTGCAGCTGCCCGTCGGTGATATAGGCGCACAGATCGTCGTGCACCAGGCTGTATGCGCCGCGTGCGCCGCCGGCCCAGGTGGTCGGGTGCACACTGCCGGCCCGCGGCGGGTTGCAAAGATCGCCTGCCGCGGTGACACAGTTGCCGAGCCGTTGCCACAACGAGGCGGCGTGGGCCGGATTCCAGCCGGCGCCCTGCCACGCGGTGTGTGCGATACGAGCCTGGTAGCGCGAACCCTGGTGTTGAACGATCTGGCCGGCGGCGTAGGCGCTGCCGTCCTGCCAGGCCGGTAAAGAAGCCGCCCCGCTGGCGCCTGCCAGCAACAGGGCGGCCAGGGCAACGCAACGGCTTCTTGTCGTTGTCATCTCCATCCTTATTGTCTCCATCTCTGGTGCCGTGGGCATCATGGTCGGCCCACGATCTGGACTATCGCAAGCAAGGCGCGCCACCGGAAGCTGCCTGCCCCTGCGATTTCACGAGCCGCAGCCGGATGGCGATGAAAATCGTTTCATATCAATCAATTGGGATTGATCGACACGGCAGGGTGGTTCATCAATGGCGGGGTTGGACAGGCCTCATCCGCCGGCTTTTCGGGCACGGATGCCAAAAGTGCGGCGCAAGCCGGCCGGGTGTCAAGCGGCGATTCCTTGCCAGCATGCTGCAAGCCGGGTGTGGCATATCGGCGTCGGCCCACCGCAGCGCCATGCATTGCCGGGCCGACCACGCCGGTATGTGTCCGCAGTGGGGGGCCGTCGCTGTTGCGCCGGGGGGGGGGGGGGTCGGCCACGGCAGAACCAAGTACGGTGTCCGGTCTTGGCCTGGCCGGCTGCATGCGGGAGGGTCGTTGTTCACTCCACGCATGGCCGCGGGGGCCGGCCGGTTGCTGTGCGTACTACAGGCCGGCGGCGGTGAACCATTGTGGAAAGCGCTGTTTGAGCCCAGGCAGATAGGAGCGGGCCACCGGAATGGCGTGGCTGCCGACCAGCAGCTCCACCCCGCCGTTGCGGGCGCGGCGGCCGGTCGTCACCGCTGCTGGGCGTACCAGGTAGGAGCGATGCACCTGCAGCAGCAACTGTTCGTCGAAGTAAAGCTGCAACGCCCGCAGCCGCAGCGTCACATGCACCGGTGCCGCGAGGTCGCTGGCGTGGATGCCGCTGTAGCCGCGGTCGGCGCGGATGAACAGCAGCTTGTCGCGCCGGCTCGCCACTTCGTACAGCTCGGCCAGCAGCTGCGGCTGGCGTGCCAGGGTCTGCAGCTGGCGCCGTACCAGCACCAGCTGGTTGGCAAGGCTGCGGAAGTAGATTTCCTCGGTATCCGACAGTGGTTCGTGGAAATGCAGCGCCACATGATGGTCGGCAAGTGCCGTGTGCCGCACCACCGCCTCGCGGCGGTCGGCTGACAGCGTCAACACGTCATCGTCCGACGTTCCGGGCAGCAGATCCTGCCCGCCTTCCAGGCGCTCGGCCTGGCTGACGCGATCGTCCTCCTCCAGAAAGCGCAGCAGCGTGTCGAGCATGCATTCCACGCTGCGCTCGCCGGCCAGCTGCGCCGCGAAACGCTGCAGCTGCGCCAGTTCATCGCCGCTGTGCGGCAGGCGGCGCGCGGCGACGCTGTCAGTCAGCGGCTGCAATTGCTGGCACAGCGTCAGGCTGTCGGCCGCGATGCGCTGCAGCTGCGCATGCTGTGGCGGCGCCAGCCGCGCGGCATGGCGTGTCCGCAGCCGGGTGGCCATGTGCGCGGCCAGGCTCAGGTCGCCGGGCAGCGCGGCCAGTACCTCCACCACCTCGTCGCGCGCCAGCAGCTCGCCCTTGCGTATCCGGCGTTGCCGGCGCCGCACCAGCCACCAGCCGGTCAGGCTGGCCAGCAGCACCAACGATGCGCTGCCGGAAAGCCAGGGGCCGGCGTCCAGGATGCGGCGCTGCAGATCGAGCCAGGCGCTGCGCCACGGATGGTAGTGACGAAAGGTCTGGCTGATCAGGCTGGCATTGCCGACATCGTCGCTGCTCACCTCCCACAGTGCCACGCCGCCCAGCCGCTCCCGGTCGATGAAGGCGAGCTTGGCGGCGAGCGAGCGCTGGCTCTCGAACGACACGAACTGCCCGTCCGAGGCGCGGTAGAGCATGCTGGCCTGGGCCTGTACATCCCAATGCAGCTTGAATTGTCCGCTGTCGCGCATCCGGCGCACCTCACCCAGCGTGAACACGCCGCTTGGCCCGGTCTTTTCGTTGTCCCAGGTGCCCCAGGGCGCACCCCGGTGCGGCTGGCCCAGCCCCTGGTCGACCGGTGGCACGCCAAGCCAGCCGGCGCCCTGGGCCGGCAGCATCACCACCAGTTTGGCGCGCGGGATGCCCAGCGCCAGCGCATCCTCGGTCGCCTGCGCCACGCTGGGCTGGCCGCGTGGTGCGTACAACGGCGCCTTGTGGCCGGTGCGCTTGCTCCAGGCACCATGGAAATCGGTGGCGATCAGCGACACGAAATCGGCCTGGGCCGCGAGTGGCCGGTAATCGCCCGGCGCGACGCGGCGCATATGCGGCCCCAGCGTGATCGCGATCTGGCAACCGCGCGTGCGCAGCCGGCAGGCCTGGCGCAACCCGGTGAGCAACTGCGCGAAGTGGACCAGATCGTCCGGCCGCCTGGCGGTATTCGGATGACCACCCGCCACCGGGTAGCGCCAGTCGATCTCGATGCCGTCAAAGCCGTGGCGATCCATGAAGGCCACGGCGTCCTGTACAAAGCGCCGCCGCAGTGCCGCATCGGCCGCGACATTGGAAAGCGGGCCGGTCCAGTTCCAGCCGCCGACCGAGATCAGCACCGCCAGACGCGGGTTGCGTGCCTTCAGTTCGGGGATCAGTGCGTAGTTGCCGCGGTGCAGCGTGCCGTCGCCGCCCGGCTGGATCTTGACCAGATCGGTGAAGAAGTCGCCCGGGGCGAGCGTGCCGTCAGCCTTCAGCTCGGCGTAGGTGTAGACCAGATGGGTCAGCTTCTCGGCCGGCGCATCGGACAGCACTGCACCATGGCTGTAGCTGGCCCAGAACGGGAAATAGGCGACCAGGCGCTGCCCGGCCGAGTCGGCGGTAGCCTGGGCCGGCCCGGCAAGCAGGCAGAGCGCGAGAAGCAGGCGCAGCAGCATGGCCATCTTATTGTGGTGGAGCGATGGCGATCGATTCTAGGGCGTCTGCGCGCCCGCATTGCCCTGGCAGGTACGCGCGGTTCAGTCGATATGACGGATGGTCGGTATCTTCACCGCCAGTGCCAGGACCAGCACTGCCATGGTCAACCCGAACAACGGCATGATCCAGCCGATCGATACATGCAATCCGAGCAGCGCGGTCACCAGGGCGTAGGAGATGGGCGACAGGCCCATCGAGGCCATGGTGTTCAGGCTCATCACCCGGCCGATCTTGCTGCGGTCGGTGTAATGCTGGATCAGCGACATCATCGGCACGTTGTTCGACACCACGCCCAACCCCAGCAGGAACTGCAGCGCCACCGCCGGGTATAGCCAGTGCGTATGCGCGAGCAGCCCCAGCACCACGCCTTCGAACGCGATCACCAGCACGATCATCAACAGGCGCTTCTTGGTCGGCGGATACAGCGTCAGCAGGATGCCGCCCAGCACCATGCCGGCCGCGAACGCGCTTTGCAGATAGGAGAGCGTGGTGGCGGAGCCGGCAAGGTTGTCGTTGGCGACGATGGGCACGCCCAGCCCCAGCGGCCCCATGAACAGCAGGTTGGCGATGGCGTAGACGATCATCAGCGAGCGCAGCACCGGCGTGGCCAGCGCATACTGCAGCCCTTCCTTGAGTTCGGCCAGCAGATGATTGCCGCCCTCGCCGCGCTCGATCTCCGGCTCGCGCAGGAACAGCATGCACAGTACGCCCAGGCTGAGTGTGACGCCGGTGAAGGCGAACACGCTCTGGTAGGACAACTGCGCAAGCAGGATGCCGCCCAGCACCGGGCCGAACACCAGTCCGATCTGGTTGGTGGTCAGCATGATGGAGTTGGCGCGCGACAGATCCGCATCGCGCACGATGCCGGGCAGGAGCGCACCGCTGGCAGGCCAGAAGAAGGCGTCGAGCGCACCATACAGGAAGGCGAACACCGTCAGCATCACGATATCCAGCTGGCCAAGCGCGAGCAGGCCCACCAGTGCGAACAGCAACACGACGCGGATGCCCATCGAGGCGACGATGATGCGCCCGCGCTTCATCCGGTCGGCCACCACCCCGCCGATCGCCATCAGCGCGATGCGCGGCACCGAGCCGGCGATCATCACCCAGCCCAGCTGCGCCTTGGCGCCCAACTGGTTCACCACGTACCAGGTTTCGGCCAGCATCGCGACCGCCAGCGCGAGGTTGCCGATCACACTGGCAAGCCAGAGCAGCAGGAAATTGCGGTTGCGCAAAAGGGGCAGGGGCTGGGACATGGGAGGAAAAGGCGCTGTGCTAGACTTTGGGCTTCTTACCGAGCATAGGCGTTGCGCGCTGCACGCGCCGCGCTGCCGGACCAGAACGAATGGTAGCCCCAGGTTGTAAGCCTGCGTAGCGCACCAAGCGCCCCGACAACCTGGGCAAAAGATTTTTCTGATCCCGAGGAACCCCCCATGTCCTACCGCAAAATGGCCGAGCTGGATCTGGCCAACAAGAAAGTATTGATCCGCGCCGATCTGAATGTGCCGGTCAAGGAAGGCGTGATCGGCGACGACACGCGTATCCGCGCTTCGCTGCCCACCATCGAGGCGGCGCTCAAGGCTGGTGCCGGCGTGCTGGTGATGAGCCATTTGGGCCGCCCCACCGAAGGCGAGTTCAAGGCCGAGGATTCGCTCGCGCCGGTGGCGCGCCGGCTGTCCGAACTGCTGGGCCGCGATGTCCCGGTGATCGCCGATTGGCAAGGCTATGCGGTCAAGCCCGGTGAGCTTGCGTTGCTGGAGAACGTGCGCATCAATCCGGGTGAGAAGAAGAACAGCGAGGCGCTCGGCCGGCAGTATGCGGCGCTGGCCGATGTGTTCGTCAACGACGCCTTCGGCACCGCGCACCGCGCCGAAGCATCGACCCATGCCGTGGCCCAGTTTGCCCCGGTGGCCGCCGCCGGGCTGCTGCTGGCCGCCGAGCTGGATGCGCTTGGCAAGGCGCTGGCCGCGCCGGCGCGCCCGCTCGTGGCCATCGTCGCCGGCTCCAAGGTCTCGACCAAGCTCACCATCCTCGAATCGCTGGCGGACAAGGTTGACCAGCTGATCGTCGGCGGTGGCATCGCCAATACCTTCCTGCTTGCGCAAGGGCATGCCATCGGCAAGTCGCTGGCCGAGCCCGATCTCGTCGACAACGCCAGGTCGGTGATCGCCAAGCTGCGCGCGCGCGGCGGCGACGTGCCGCTGCCCACCGACGTGGTGGTCGGCAAGCGGTTTGATGCCAACGAGCCGGCGGTGGTCAAGCCGCTTGCCAAGGTCAGCGACGACGACATGATCTTCGACATCGGCCCGGATTCGGCCCAGGCATTGGCGCAACTGCTTGGGCAGGCCGGCACCATTGTCTGGAACGGCCCGGTCGGCGTGTTCGAATTCGACCAGTTCGGACACGGCACCGAAACCCTGGCGCGCGCCGTCGCCGCATCGCCTGCCTTCTCGATCGCCGGGGGCGGCGATACGCTGGCCGCGGTGGCCAAGTACGGCATTACCGACGACGTCAGCTATATCTCCACCGGCGGCGGTGCCTTCCTCGAATTCCTTGAAGGCAAGGTCCTGCCGGCCGTGGCCATCCTGGAGGCGCGTGCCCAGGACTGAGCCGCACGTTACGCTGCCGACGACGCCGGCCCTGCGGGGCCGGCGTCGGCGTTATGGGCATGCCACGCGCCACGCCGGACCATGCCGGGGCACCGCCGATGGGGGCGGAAAGGCCATCCGTGTCGGCCGGCTGGCGGGCCGGGGCGATTTGTTGAAGAATCGCCCGGATGCGGCGCGCTGCGCGGCAGGCCGGCCAGGTGCATCACCCATGGGCGGCATGGACCTTCCCGGAAGAACAAGGATGGATGGAACGATGAAACGAATGCTGGGGCTGCTGCTGGCAGCCTGCTGCAGTGTCGCCGGCGCCAGCGAAGGCATGGTGCAGCGGGCGCTGGAGAGCCGCAACTACGAACTGGCCTTTGCCACCGCCCGGGCTGACGTGGACGACGGCAGCGCCACCGACGTCACGCGGATGCTCCTGGCCCAGTTGTATCTGCAGGGCCAGGGCACCAACCGCGATCCGCTGGCCGCGGAAAAGCTGCTGCGGCCGCTGGCCGGGCAAGGCACCGCCGAAGCGCAGTTCCTGCTGGCGGGCACGCTGATGGCACAGTCGGCCGACCGCCTCCTGGGCGAGGACGGCGACGTCGACCGTGCCAAGCTCAAGGCGCAGGCCGCCAGGCCCGCCAGTGCGCGTCCGCTCGAACGCGAGGCGGCAGAGTGGTTGATGAAGGCCGCCGCGCAGAAGCTGCCGCGCGCGCTCAATGTGCTGGCGACCGAGCTGGGCAACCTGTCTGCCGGACTGACCAGCGCGCAGAAGGCTGCCTGGTTCGAAGCGGCCGGCAAGCCCGAATGGGCGCAGGCCACGCTGTTGGGCGAAAGCTTGGTGTCGCTGCGCCTGCGGCGCGAGGTGCTGCTCGATCCGGCGGTGCAGGCTGCATTGCAGCAGCAGGCGCTGGCCGCCGGCTGCAATGACGAGGATCTCAAGCTTGTCGCCACCCGGCTTGACGGCCCGGTGCGCGATGCGGACTACCTCACGCTGCGGCTGGCGCCGCCGGTCAACTACACGCTGCTGGCGGGCAACTGGCGCGAGATCTGGAGTACCGGGGCATGCGGCAAGCGCTTCGACGTGACGCTCGCCTTCCAGGCCGACGGCCTGGGCGGCGCCAGCTTCACGTTGCAGCCCGTCGCACCGTCACCAAAGCCGAAGGCGGCGCCGGCACGATGACCCCCGCCCGGTGCGTCGCAACATTCATCGGTGCCCCGGGCCGGGTTCAGGTGTTTCCCTATTGCGGCAAGTCCTGATGTTGTAGCGCCAATGGCGGCACTACATTTTGTGTTGCGATGCAACATCAGGAGAGCCGCCATGTCACTTGTCAGTCTGCGCCAGGTATTGGACCACGCCGCCGAATTCAGCTACGGCGTGCCGGCCTTCAACGTCAACAACCTGGAGCAGGTGCAGGCCATCCTGTCCGCGGCAGCCGAAACCGACAGCCCGGTGATCCTGCAGGCCAGTGCCGGCGCGCGCAGGTATGCCGGCGAAGCCTTCATCAAGCACCTGATCCAGGCTGCGGTCGAAAGCCACCCGGAGCTGCCCATCGTGATGCATCAGGACCACGGCGTCAGTCCGGCGGTATGCCGCAGTGCGATCGAACTGGGGTTTTCCAGCGTGATGATGGACGGCTCGCTGCGCGAGGACGGCAAGACCCCGGCCGATTTCGACTACAACGTGGCGGTGACCCGGCAGGTGGTGGCATTCGCGCATGAGCGTGGCGTCTCGGTGGAAGGCGAGCTGGGCTGCCTGGGCAGCCTGGAAACCGGCTGCGGCGAGGCCGAGGATGGAGTGGGTGCAACACGCACGCTCTGCCGTGACGAGCTGCTCACCGATCCGCAGCAGGCGCGGCGCTTTGTCGACGAGACCGGCGTGGATGCACTGGCGATCGCCATCGGCACCAGCCACGGCGCCTACAAGTTCTCCCGCCCGCCCAGTGGTGACGTGCTTGCCATCGACCGGGTACGGCAGATCCATGAAGCGATTCCCCAGACCCACCTGGTATTGCACGGCAGCTCCAGCGTGCCGCAGTCATTGTTGGACGAAGTGCGCCGCTACGGCGGCGACCTCAAGCCGACCTGGGGCGTACCGGTGGCGGATATCCAACGCGCCATCCGTTATGGCGTGCGCAAGATCAATATCGATACCGACCTGCGTCTGGCCATGACCGGCGCCATCCGCCGGCATTTCGCCGAACATCCGGAGGACTTCGACCCGCGTCAATATCTGAAGGAAGGGATCGCCGCCATGCGCGCGGTATGCATCGATCGCTTCGAAGCCTTCGGCGCCGCCGGCCAGGCAAGCCGGATCTGGCCGGTGCCGTTGTGGCGCATCGCCCGCCGCTACCACCGCGCCGAGCCGGCCGCAGCCTGAACGACGGCACGCCAGCAGCGAGCACGCACCCGGCTCTTCCTACAGCAGGTTCCGCTTCTGCAGCCAGCGCGCATGCTGGAACAGCTGCTCGGCCTCGGGGTCGCGTGGCGGGATGCGGTCGTGTTCGTAGGCGCAGGTGAAGGCCAGTTGGGCCGCCTGCGTGGTGGCGAGGCCGGACAGGGTGGGACTCCGGGAGGTTTCTGGGAGCGGGCTTTTGCCGCAGCCGAGCAACAGCGCGGTGAACAGCAAGGCCCCGCCCGCCGCACCCTTCAACCTCACGACCCGGCCTGCAACGGCCGGCCGGTCGCCGGATCGAGCCCCTTGGCCTTGGCCATTTCGGCGATGCGTGCCGCATCGGGCAGCGGCGGTGCCTTGCCGGATTCCCATTCCTTCACCCACTGGATCTGCCCGTCCCACGGTGGCAGCTGGGCCGGCGGCAACGGCACGATCTGGTCGATCTCGTCGACGGTGGGGTTGAGGTAGGAATAGCGCTCCAGGATGTCGGACAGGATCTTGTAGCGCCGGGAGCGTTCCTCGTCTTTTGCGAGACCCAAATAAGCAAGGCTGTCTTCAGTGGGTGGGGCCAAAAATGAACGGCGTAGTTTGTTTGCAGCCAGATCGCTTCCTGCCTTAACAGCCATCTGGAAGTACTTGGTTGCAGCTTCGAGTTTGCCCTCATCTTGCAAATGAACTGCGTACTCCATTGCTGCCTCAGTGTGCCCTTGCTCCGCCGCACACTTCTTCATTTGCAATCCGATCCGGAACGGCACCGCGTAATCAATTCCTAGCATAAATAGGCGATCACCAACGTAATACTGCGCCTCTGGGCTACCCAGGTCCGCTGTCTTGCGCAGATAGGTCAGCGATTTGCGCGGGTCGCCGACCACCCCATA
The DNA here is from genome assembly GCF_025642115.1 of Chitiniphilus purpureus. Lineage (GTDB taxonomy): Bacteria > Pseudomonadota > Gammaproteobacteria > Burkholderiales > Chitinibacteraceae > Chitiniphilus > Chitiniphilus purpureus. The sequence goes on from NZ_CP106753.1 coordinate 1,116,503, forward strand.
GCCCTTGTTCAGCAAAACCCCCATGTCGTAGTAGCCCTGCGGGATGCCGCGCCGGATCAGATCCTGTGCCAGCTGCACCGGCAGCGAGAGTGCGTCCGACGCATCGCTCTGGCCACGGATCAGCAGCAGCGCCAGGTTGTGTGCCGCCTTGTCGTGGCCGTGCGCCGCGGCGATGCGGTACAGCCGCTCGAACACCGGGTACTGCGCCGGGTCTTCCTTCAGCAGGTTCCGCTTCTGCAGCCAGCGGGCGTGCTGGAACAGCTGTTCCGCCTCCGGGTCGCGCGGCGGGATGCGGTCTTTCTCATAAGCGCAGGTGAAGGCCAGTTGAGCCTCCTGGGTGGCGGCGAGGCCGGACATGGCGGTGCTCCGGGAGGTTTCTGGGGGCGGGCTCTTGCCGCAGCTGCTCAGCAGCACGGCCAGTAGCAAGGTCAGGATCGGGCGCATGGGTCAGTCCGAGTCGCTGAGCGTGGGATCGATACGCATGAAGCCGCGCAGCGAGGCTTGAGGGGTTCTGGTTTTTGCTTCCCGTTCTTTATTAATTTTTATGAGTTCCCCCCACATCTGGAATGCATCGGCCACATCCTCCTGTGCCCCAATCCCCTTGGTATGGATGCGCCACAGGTCCAGCCGCGCCTGCTTGCTGATGTGCGGGTTGCAGTGCGCGATATTCAGCTCGCTGTCCACTTCCATGCTGCGGCTGTTGATGTTGGTGCTGCCCAGCGTCATGAAGGTGTCGTTGACGATCATCAGCTTGGCATGCACGTACACCTCGTTCCAGATCCGGCCGGCCGGGGTATCCGGCGGCACCAGGGTGCAGACGTGCACCTTCAGGCCGGGGCGCGGTTCGGGGGCGATGAGGTCGGTCTGCGGCAGACCCGGGCCCTGGCCCTGCTCCGCCTGCTTGGCCAGCCGTTCCAGTTCATCGCGCTGGCGTTGCAGCTCGTCCCGCCGGCGCTGCAGTTCGACCCGCTGCTTGATCAGCGCGTTGTAGCGTTCCAGGTCGGCGCGGGTCTTGGGGTTCTGGGTATAGGCGGACGGGTACTGGCCGTCCTTGAACACGGCCGGGTTGGGCAGCGTCCTGTCGATGCGGGCCAGGTTGCGGCTGGCCAGGTCAAGGCGCTGATCCAGCTGCGCGATGGCGAGGCGCTGGTCGTCGATGCGCTGCTGCAGTTCCACCCCCGGCATCGCGTCGGCGCGCCCCAGGCTGTCGAGCATTTCATGGGTCTTGACCGTGCCCTTGCCCAGGCCGGCGTTGCTGCTGTTGGTGACCACGAACAGGTACAGCGAGCGGTGCCGGGCCGGATCGCGGCCCCACTGGCATTGCTTGGTGGCTGCGTTCCTGATCTTGTCCGCCAACGGCGGCCAGCGGAAGTACTGGTTCTCGATGTAGATGCACTGGGTGGCGTTGTTGACCGCCTGCAGGTAGGCCTTCTTGATGTCCTCGACCCGGTATTGCGGCTGGGTGCGCAACACCTGGCCCTGGATGCGCTGCCCCAGCGTGTCGCGCAATGGATAGTAGGCAGGCGGTTCCGGCAGGACTTCGCCGGTGTCGTGCTTCCAGGCCTGCCGGAAGTTGCGCACCAGGTCGCCGCACAGCTGCCCGGTGATCCGGCTGGAGAGATCCTGGCGCGGCAGCTTGCCGTTGCGGCCGGTGCGGGCGCTGCGCTGCACACAGCTGTGGTCCGAGGTGTCCCAGTACTCGTCCAGCATGTTGTGGCCCATCACGAACCCGATGTGGTCGGCCGGGCTTTCGTAGTCGACCAGCACCATCTTCTGGTGATGGCTGGGCGAGGCCGCCAGGGTGCGCCGCATGCCCCCGGAGATGTTGCGGTCTTCGTAGTCCTGGTTGAGCAGCTGGTTGCGCTCGCTGAGCGTAAAACCGCGGCTGCGGAAGTGCAGGTTCCGGACCGTGGTGTCGTCCAGCAGGTCCTGGACGCGTTTCACGCCGGCCTGTACCAGCCCCCGGTCGCGATCGTAGCGGCTGAACCATTGGCTGTCGTAGTCGTTCTGCGCCTGGGTGCTGGTGGGCGGCACATCCATCGCGCTGGGGCGGTACGGGCCGGAGCGGTTGGGCATGTTCGGCTCGTCGACGGCGGCACCGGTGCCGCTGACGTAGTAGGGGCCGACGCTGTAGCACAGCACCCGTACCTTGATGCCGGCGGCGGCCTTTTGCGCCAGCAGCGCGCCGATCGCGGGTGACCTGCCGTCGCGGATGAAGTGCATCGACGGCTGGAATCCCCAGCAGATGATGCAGACCGAGTGCCTGGCCTGTTCGATCGCCCGGTGCACCGCGCCAAAGGCCTGCTCGCCGTTGATCAGGAATTCGAAGTTGCCGTTGAGCGGGTGGTATTCAGAGTGCTGCACGAACCAGGGTGGCGTGAGGGTGCAGTGCAGCCCCTGGTTCACCGAGATCGGCGTGACGATCTTGTCGCCCATGCGCTATTCGCCTTTGGCTGGAGGTTGGAACAAGGCCAGGAAGTCCTCACGTGCAGTACGTTGTTCTCCGGCACGTCCGCCTTCCGGGGCGTCGCCGGTCTGGTGTCTATGAAAGCCCTGGTTGGCCGGGTCGCCCTGGGCGGCATTGCGGTAGTCGACCGCAACCGGAATGTCGTAGACCACGCCATTGGCCATTTCCACCCGATACTGCTGGATCAACGGGCTGTGGTCCTGCACTGGCACCTGGCCGAGCGCGTCGATCACGCCCTCCGCCTTGAGCGCGCCGTCGGCATAGAGCTGGTAGGGCATGCCGGCCCAGCTGCTCTTCACCCCCAGCGGCGCCTGATCGAGGTGGATGGCCGGCGGGGTGGCGAGCACCTGCGCCGGGAAGGCCGGGTGGCCGGGCGATAGTTTATCCGGCCCATCGAAGCTGTAGCTGCTGGCCTTGATGCTGATCTGGCCCGGCGCATGCAGGTCGATCCGGCCATCCCGCATCCGGATAGCGGCCCCGCCGCAATTGAGCAGCATCTCCGCCTTGGCCACCCCGGTCAGTTGCTGCTGGTTGGCGTGCAGGCGCACATTCTGGTCGCCGACGATCTCCACATCCCCACTTTGCGCCTGCAGCTGCGCATGGCCCTTCGCGGTGATCAATTTGAGATTCACCTTGTCCACCACCCCCTGCACGAACAGGCTGATCCGGCTGCCGACGTTGTGAATCCAACGGCGGGCGGTGCTCTGCTGGGTGTCGCGCTGGCTGAGGGTGTCCAGGTTCTGCCCGCTGTTCAGCACCAGGGCGTGGGCAGTGGTCAGCGCGATGCCGGCCGGGGCGCTGGCGAGCAGGATGGGTTGCTGGCCAGGTTGCTCCTTCGCGGTCTTGCCTTGTTCGTCGGTGTTGGAACCGGCTTCCCAGGCCTTGAGCGCTTCGTTCAGGTGATCCAGGTGGCCGTGCTGGGTCTTGGCTTGCTTTTCGCCTTCAACATCCACCGTGTCCGGGCCGATCTCAGCCGGGTCGGCCAGTTGGTGTTGCGCGGTGTCGCTGAGGGTCTGTGCCAGTTGTTGCGCGGCTTCAAGCTGCGCCTGGGCCTGCGCCCGGTCCAGTTGCTGGCCGGCGGCGCCGGGCTGGGCTTCGGTGCTGAGCAGCAGCCCGTGCGCGGCGCGCAGGGCACCGGCGTGGTCGGTGCGCAGTTCGAAGCCGTCGCCACGGGGTTCAGCCTTGCCATCACGGCGCGGGTGGGCGAGGTAGCCCTGGTTGAGCTGGGTCTTGCCGTGTTCGGACGAGAGCTTGAGGCGCAGCTCGCCCTGGGTGTCGTCGAACAGCAGCTCGTTGTAGCGGGTGGTGCCGAACTCCTGGCTCTTGATGCCGGACAGGGTGTGGTTGGCCGGCAGGCTGCCGGCGCCGGAGAAGGTGGGCGGCAGGTGGCTGCCGTTGTAGAGGGTGCCGACCACCAGCGGCCGGTCGATGTCGCCCTCCACGAAGTCCACCAGCACTTCCTGGCCGATGCGCGGGATGAACTGGTGGCCCCACTGCGCCCCGGCGCTGGGGTAGGCGACGCGGAGCCAGCAGCTGGAACGCTCGTCCTGGTTGGCGCCGAAGTCCGGGTGTTCCGGGCGGCGCTGCCAGTGCAGCTGCACCTTGATCCGGCCGTAGGGGTCGGTATGCACTTCCTGGCCGGCCGGGCCGACCACGGTGGCGGTCTGCACGCCGGGGGCGGTGGGCCTGGCATGCTCGGTGTGGCTGTATAAAGGCGGCAGCGGGATGCCGCGGCGCTGGGCGTCGAAGTCGACCTGGAACGGCGCGGCCTCCCCAGCGGATTCGCCCAACTGGGCCAGCAATCCGCCCGGCAGGTTGTTGCGGGCGCGGAAGGTGAGCCGGGTGGCGACGAACTCGCGCTGCTCGGGCGCGTCGGCGTCGTGGTGTGGGTGGTCGCGCAGCTGGAACCATTCGCCCACCCGCAGGCTGCGCAGTGTGCCGCTGCCGGCAAAGCCCTTTTTGTGCGCATCCAGCGCCTGCTGGCGCAGCCGGGCATAGCGGGCCAGCGCGTCGTCGTCGCTGGCGTAGTACAGCGTCTGCGCGTCGTAGTCCGCCAAGGTGCGCTCGGCCTGCGCGCCACCGTCGCCCTGGTCGATCCCCGTGCCGTCCTGGGCCTGCAGCGTCGCCACCGGCCGGTAGTCGAAGCTGGCCAGCGCCACCTGGGCGGTGCCCAGCTGGCGGGCGCTGGTCCAGCCGGTGAGGCTGTCCTCGGTCTCGGTGGCATCGGCGCGATGGAAGCGCACGCTGCCCTGCTGGGCCTGCGGCAGCGCATAGGGGTCGTCGAACACCACCAGCGTCACCTTGGGCGTGTCACCGGCGGCGTGGTCGAAGCGATAGGCCAGCCCTTCCTCGGCCAGCAGCCGGCTGACGAAGGCGAGATCGGTCTCGCGGTACTGCAGGCAATAGGAGCGCAGCGGGTAGGTCTCGCGCAGTTCGAAGCGCACGGCAAAGCCGGCGGCGAACACCGGGTTGCCGGCCAGGTGTTCATCGAGCACGGCGCGGACGAGGTCGGGGACGGTGCGGTCCTGGAACACCCGGCTGGTACGACGGTGGGCCAGCAGCGCGAGCGGGGGTTCGATGGTCAGCGCATAGCGGGCGAAGCCGCCGTCGGCGGGCAGCGCCTCGGCGCGGGTGATGACGCCACCGCGCACCAGCTCACCGCCGTCGGCGGTCAGGATGCCGAGCTGGGCGGGCAGGCCGAGCAGGGATTTGAGTTCCAGATCGACCGACGGCGACAGGCATTCAACGCGGTAGCGGTAAGGCTGGGACAGCGCCTCGCTGCCCGTGGCGCTGTGCGGCAGCAGCGTCCCGCCCCAATGCGCCCCGTCGCCCAGCTGCAGCGTGACCAGCCGCTGGTCCTGCGTAAAGGCGCTGGCGAACGAGGACAGCAGGGTGGCGAGGTCCATGGAAGTTGAGCGATGGCGTCAGAAAGGCGCAATGGTAGCGTTGGCCAATCTTTTACTCAAAAGGCATGGGCGTGAAGGGCAAAACAGCTGATGGGCGTAACGTAGTCAGCAGGATATGCAGGATGCACGGGCGAAAAAAAACGGCGCTGATGCGCCGTTCAACCAAGCCGCCGGTACCGCAGACAGGGGGCGGGGGTAACGGTACCGGGGCGGTATGTCTATCGCCTTACTTGGACGAATGTTCGCCTTCAGCGTGCGGCTTGCTGGCTTCCGGCTGGTCAGCCGGGGCAGTGCTGTTGGCGTGGGCAGCGCCCAGGGTGAAGGCGGACAGAGCAGCGACAGCGGCAAACTTGGCGAACAGTTGACGGATTTGCATTGTGATTACTCCAAGTGAGGTAAGAGGCGGTGGCAGGGCCACACAGGCTACCCTGCAGCACACTCCGTGCCAGATCCTGAAATATCTTATGAATCATATGCTTAATAAACTGGTGCTTCTGGCATGGCGTCAACTGCTGCAGTGAAGGCAGCAAGGTTGTCGCTGCCTGGCGACGGGGGTGGGCATGAAGTAGGCAAGCTGTTGAATGGCAAGCAGAAAATCGTGTCGTCACCCTGCGACATACCGACGGGTGGTTGCAGAAGCGCCATTGGATCAACGGCTTAGCCATACACTTCCTGGTGCTCGACCATGGCTGCCATTGCACCATCACAGCGGCCAGCGCCATGCATCCATCCACCAATCGGTGGGCGGTTGGGGTAGCGCAAGTTGGGCTCGCGGACAGCTCCGGGCACAAGCCAAGCCGGCTGCGCAATGCCTGCTTGCGTCATTCGCGCTGGTAGAGCGCGAGCGCGGCGGCGCGTTGCACGGCGTGCTCGACGATAGGCTTAGGATAGTCGTGCCCCAGCCTGACACCAGCCGCAGCCAGCGTGTCCGGAGTGGCCAGCCACGGCGCGTGGATCGCCTTGGCTGGCAAGGCGGCAAGCTCGGGGCAATAGCGTCGGATGAAACGTCCTTCCGCGTCGAATTTCTGCGACTGGGTGACCGGATTGAAGATGCGGAAATACGGCTGCGCGTCGCATCCGGTCGAGGCCGCCCATTGCCAGCCGCCATTGTTGGCCGCCAGATCGTAGTCGATCAGCCGTTCGGCGAAATAACGCTCACCCCAGCGCCAATCCACCAGCAGATCCTTGACCAGGAACGACGCCGTGATCATGCGCAACCGGTTGTGCATATAGCCCGAGGTGTTGAGCTGGCGCATCGCCGCATCGACGATGGGATAGCCGGTACGGCCCTCGCACCAGGCAGCGAACCAGTCCTCGCGGTTCGGGAAGGGCAGGCTGTCGTACTCGCGCCTGAAGGCATGCCCGACCACGTCCGGCCGGTGCCAGAGCAATTGCTGATAGAACTCGCGCCAGATCAGTTCGGACAGCCAGGTCTGCGCGCCGGCGCTGCCCTGCTCGTAAGCATGGCGCGCCAGTTCGCGGATCGACACCGTGCCAAAGCGCAGGTGCACCGACAGATAGGACGGCCCCTTGAGCGCCGGATAGTCGCGCGCTTCGTGGTAGCGGTCGATCCGCTCCTTGAAGGCCTCGAACAACTGCTCGCCGCCGCTGCTGCCCAGTGGCACTGGCAACGTCGACAGATTGCTCGGCTCGAATCCCAGCTCGGCGAGTGTGGGCAGCGGTTGCGGCGACAGCGGCGCCAGGTGCTCCAGGTAGCGGCGTACCGGATACGACGACAGATAGAACGGCGTCAGCCGGGCCAGCCAGGCGCGCCGGTACGGCGTGAAGACGCTGTACATCTGCCCGCTGCCCGTGAGCACTTCGTCGCGCTCGAAGATCACCTGATCCTTGCTGGTACGGAATGCAATGCCAAGGCCGTGCAGCGCGCGGCCCACTGCCTCGTCGCGCGCGATGGCGGCCGGTTCGTAATCGCGGTTGGCGTACACGGCCTGCGCCCCGAACTCGGCTGCCAGTTGTGGAATGGCCTCATGCGCCTGCGCATGGCGCACCACCAGCGCGCTGCCAAGCCGGTGCAGCGCTTCGCGCAGCTCGGCAAGCGCGGCATGGATGAACTCGACCCGTCTGTCACTGCGTGGCAGGGAATCGAGCAGGGCACGGTCGAACACGAATACCGGGATCACCCGCGCATGGTGACGCAACGCATGGTAGAGCGCGGCGTGATCGAACAGCCGCAGGTCGCGGCGCAGCCAGACAAGGGCGGTATCGCTCATGGGGAAGGACGGGCAAAAGGCCGATCATACCCTTGCCGCGGCCACCGGCCCCGATCGTTGCACCGCACGGCCGGCCAGCCGTGGCGGCGCCCCCTTTGTGCAATAATTCCCGCCATGGACCTCGACCTTTCCCAGCATTTCCTGATCGCGATGCCCAGCCTCGTCGATCCCATCTTCGCCCGTACGCTGACCTTCGTGTGTGATCACAACGAGCGCGGCGCCATGGGTGTCATCGTCAACCGGCCACTGGGCATGACGCTCACCACGCTGTTCGAGCAGATCGACGTCGAGTTGCATCGTCCGGACGTCGCCGAGCTGGCGGTGTGTTTCGGCGGGCCGGTGCAGACCGACCGTGGCTTCGTGCTGCACACCCCGTTGGGCAACTGGCAGTCCACCCTTGCGGTATCGGACGACATGGGCCTGACCACTTCCAAGGACATCCTGATGGCGGTGGGCGAGGGCAGCGGACCCGAGCAGTTGTTCGTCACCCTGGGCTACGCCGGCTGGGAGGCGGGGCAACTGGAGAACGAGCTGGCGCAGAATGCGTGGATCTCGGTGCAGGCCGATCCCCGCATCATCTTCGAGCAGCCGGCCGAAGCACGCTACGAGGCGGCACTGGCGCTGTTGGGCATCGACATGGCCATGCTTGCCGAAGAGGCCGGGCATGCCTAGACCCACGGCCGCGCTGTCCTCGCCGGACGGGGTCCGATGAGCACGTTGCTCGCGTTCGACTTCGGCGAGGTGCGCATCGGCGTGGCGGTGGGCAGCGTCGAGCTGGGCATTCCCCATCCGGTCGGCACCATCGCGGCCCGTGACAACGACACCCGCTTTGCCCGGATCGCCGAACTGATCGCCCAGTGGGAGCCGGCCGAACTGGTGGTCGGCCTGCCGCTGGCCCCCGATGGTGAGGCGCACGCGCTGACCGCGTTGGCCCGCAAATTCGCCCGGCGGCTCTCGGGCCGGTTCGGTCTGCCGGTGGTGCTGGTGGACGAACGCTACAGCTCGGCCGCGGCCGACAGCGCGCTGCGCGAGATCGGCGTGCGTGGGCGCAGGCAAAAGCCGGTGCTCGACCAGGTGGCGGCGATGCAGATCCTGCAGGATCGCCTGGCACAGTTGGCCCGCGCGGGATGAGCCGATGGCGGCCCGTGTGCAGCCCATCGCCGCCATGACCAAGGGCGGGTGAACATGGGTGGGGCCTGGCGCAGGGCGGCGTGGCGGCATGCAGGAGGGTGGCTGCTGCTGGCTTGGTGTGTCGTGGTGCAGGCGCAGCCGCCGACGGTGCCGCTGTATGTGTACCACGACTTCCCGCCGTTCCTGGTCCAGCAGGGCCATGGTGATCTGTCGCAAGCGCTGGCGCAGCGGTTGACCGCGCTGGCGCAAGGGCGTTATCGCTTCGAGGTGGCACTGCTGCCGCGCAAGCGCGTCGACGTGTTGTTGGCGCAGCCGCGCTGGCGGGGCGTCGTCGCCTGGGTCCATCCCGCCTGGTTCGGCGCTGCGATACGCGCGCAGCATTGGAGCCCTGCGTTGATGCGCGACCAGGACTACTGGATCACCCAGCGCAGCCATCCCTACACCGTCGCCCAGATCGAAGCGGGCAGTGGCCTGCGTTTCGGCGGCCTGCTCGGGCACCGCTATGCCCAGCTCGAAGCCGCGCTCGCCGCAGGACGGCTCAGCCGCATCGACGCTGCCAACCTGTACTCGTTGACCAATATGCTGCTGCGCGACCGCCTGGACGTGATCACCATGCCGGTTTCCACCGATACCTGGTTCATCGACCATTTGCCCGGCTGGCGCGAGGCCACGCTACGCCTGCCGCGTGGCCAGCCCTATGCGCGGCACTTGCTCAGTGCCGGCACCGACCCGGCGTTGGCGCATTTCCTGGACCGCGCCGTGCTCGCCTTGCGCCGCGATGCCGCATGGCGCCGCCGGTTCGACGGCGAGCCCATTCCGGCGGCGGGTGGGGCCGGACGCTGAGGCGACGGGTTACAGCGCCAACGCCGCGGCGCGGGCGTGTCGCAGGCCGGTGTCCCGGATCTGTGCCAGCCGGTCGGGGTCGGTCAAGGTCGGGGCGACGACGATTTCGTCCACCACTTCGATCCCGAGGAAGCGCAGCCACTGGCGCATGAACGGCTTCTGGAAATCCGCGTAGCCGTCGGGCGGCGGCGGCACCGGGAAATCGCCTGCGCTGGAGTAGACCAGCACCGCGCGCTTGCCGCTCAGCAACGGCCGGTAGCCCTGTGCCCTGGACCAGGACCAGTTCTGGCCGGGCAGGGTCACGATGTCGATGTAGTGCTTCAGCCGGTACGGGATGCCGAAATTCCACATCGGCAGGCTGAAGACATAGCGGTCGGCGGCGTTGAAGGCGGCACTGATCGCCACCGCCTCTGCCCAGCGCGCCTGCTGCCCGGCGCTGGCCTCCTGGGTGCGCAGCACGGCGAACTTGGCGGCGATCATGGTGGCGTCGAACTCGGGCAAGGTGGTGCCCCAGAGATCGAGTGTGGTGATGGCATGTGCCGGATGCCGCGCCTGGTAGGCGGCAAGCAGTTCGCGTGCGACGCCGGCCGAATGGGCGGTGTCCGGGTCCGGTGAGGCGGTGATATGCAGCAGATGCGACATGAGATGCTCCAGTCAGTTTTCCAGCAGGCGCAGGCCGGCGACCCCGGCAAGCACAAGGCCCATGCACAGCAGCCGCGAGGGTGACGCGCTGTCGCCGTGGGCCACGATGCCGAGCACCGCCACGCCAAGCGCGCCGATGCCGGTCCACAAGGCGTAGGCGGTACCGGTGGGCAACGCCTTGAGCGCGTGGGTCAGCAGAAAGATCGACGCCAGCGCCGCGACCACGCCGAGCAGGCTCGGCACCGGGCGGGTCCAGCCCTGCGCTGCTTTCAATGCGGCGGCCATTGCGATTTCCAGCACGCTTGCCGCCAGCAGATAGGCCCAGGCCATGGCGTTCTCCGGATGCGTTTTGAGATGGGCGGATTCTGGCGCTATGCTTCCCAGTCAACAAGTACGCACCTTTTGGTTCCCATGAAAACCACCCCCGAACTTTCCGCAGGCCAGGGCGATGTCTACAGTGCCAACTGCCCCTCGCGCGCCGCGCTCGCGCTGATCGGCAGCAAATGGGCGCTGCTGATCGTGCCGCTGCTGGCTGAACAGCCGGTGCGCAACAACGAATTGATGCGCCGGATCGAAGGCATTTCGCAGAAGATGCTGACGCAGACACTGCGCGAGCTGGAGCGCAACGGCCTGGTCGAGCGGCACGATCACCGGACCGTGCCGCCGCATGTGGAATACCGGCTGACGCCGCTGGGCCACTCGCTGAGCAGCACCCTGGTGGTGCTCGACCGCTGGGCCGAGCAGCATTACCCGGCGCTGCTGGCCGCCCAGCACGATTTCGACCAGGCCGAATCCGGCGACAGCTAGCTCCGGGGTGCCCAGCCGCGGTGGCTTGGCGCGGGCTGTCGCCTTGGGGTGCTGTCCGCACGGCGGTGCACAGCCCTTGCGCCATGACGGGCAGTGTCGCGGCATGGACCCGCGTGCACCCTGTCCCGGCGTGGCCTGTGCTACTGGCCCGTGCCGCACCGGCGCTGTGGCAAGGACTGGAAGACTGCGGCGATGCGCCTGCCCCAGGCCGCTCACCAACCCTGATGACGCGTGTCGCCTTGGCGACATGACAGGGAACAGCTTTTTGGAGGACCGCATCGTGACCCGTGTGACCCCACAGCTGTGCCTGTGGCCGATTGGAGCCGCCGCCCTCGTGCTGTCGGCGCTGGCCCAGGCCGAGACTGCCCAACCGCTGCCCCGACTGGGGACCGACCTGTCGCAAAGCTCGGTATCCGGGCTGTCCTCCGGCGCATTCATGGCGACGCAGTTCGAGGTGGCGTATTCCAGCACGGTCATCGGCGCCGGCATCGTCGCCGGCGGCCCGTTCTATTGCGCCGGCCTTGGCGGTTTTCCCGGGCCCGGTCGTTTTCTGGCCAACGCCACCACCCGCTGCCTGAATCCCCGGGGCCCGGCGCCGGACGGCGCCAGCGCGCTGGCGCTGGCCAGGCAGTTCGCCGCGGCCGGCGACATCGACGATCCGGCCAACCTGCGCAAGCATCGCGTCTACATCTTCACCGGGGCCGCCGACCGCATTGTCAGGTCCCGCGTGGTGGCGCAGACACAGCGCTTCTACGTCGCCGCCGGGGTGTCGCCCGGGCAACTGCGCTATGTCAGCCATCCCGGTGCCGGCCATGCGCTGCTTACCCGCAACCGCGCCGACCTGGCTTGCGATGCCAACGCCGCGCCCAACCTCAACAACTGCGGCTTCATCCAGTCGCACGACATCCTGCGCCACCTCTACGGCAGGCTGCAGCCACCGGCGGCCAAGGCGGGCGGACGGCTCATCGCGTTCGATCAGCGTCCCTTCACCGCAGGCCGGCCCGATGCCGGCATGGCCGATACCGGCTATGCCTATCTGCCGGCTGCCTGCGCCAGCGCGCAATGCCGGGTGCATGTGGTGTTCCATGGCTGTGGTCAGGGGGCTGCGGTGCTGCGGGATCGCTTCTATCGCACCACCGGCTACAACGAGCTGGCCGACAGCAACCGCATTGTGGTGCTGTATCCGCAGGTCCAGGCGGACCGCAGACGCAATCCGAACGGCTGCTGGGATTTCTGGGGCTACACCGATGTCGACCCGCGCAAGCCGCGGTTCCATACCAGACCGGCGCCGCAGATGGCCGCGGTGATGGCGATGCTGCAACGCCTGGCCTTGCCACGATAGCTGCAGGTGTCATGCGGGCCTGTTCCGCCCACCAGCCTGCGTGGTGGCAACCGTGCCCGCCGCCCGGCACGTGCGCAGGGCACACGTCGGTGAGGCGGGACAGCGCTGCGGCACGTTGCACAAGGGGCATGGGCCCAGGACCCGCGGCGGCGGGCGCTGGCAGCGACCCCATGCCGAAGATGGCGCCGCTGTCATCCCGCAGATTTGCGCAGTTTTCACCAACGGCGCGGTTTGCCGTTGGCTACTACAGTGGCATGAACGACCACCACAGGAGTGTCGCCATGCCCATCCCGGCCCCGTTGTTCACCCCGATCGATCTGGCACGCTGGCCGCGCCGTGAAATCTTCGAGCGCTTCAACGACAGCCGCCGTTGCAATTTCGACATGGCCACCCATGTCGACGTCACACCGCTGTTGCACGCGTGCCACACGCGTGGCTTTCGTTTTTTTCCGGCGATCGCGGCCGCCATCTGCCAGGTGATCAACACGCACCAGGAGTACCGCAGCGAACTGGACGATGCCGGCACGCCGGGTTACTGGAATGTGCTGCACCCGATGTATACGGTGTTCAACCCCGACAACGAGACCTTCACCCACGTGCTGACCGAATACGGCGGCGACGTGGCGGACTTCTGCAGCCGGCTGCAGGCCGACATCGCACAGTATCGCGGCTGCACGGACCTGTATCCGCAGCAGCCATTGCCGCGCAACCTGTTCGCGATCACCACGGTGCCCTGGGTGAGTTTCATCTCGATCAGCTACCACCTGTACGACGATGGTCGCTACATGATCCCTTTCGTCACGCTGGGCAAGTATTTCGCACAGGGTGAGCAGACGCTGCTGCCGGTGAACGTGCGCTTCCACCACGCGGTGTGCGATGGCTATCACGCCGGCCGCTTCTTCAACGCGCTGCAGGAGGCGGTGGCACGCATGGCGGCCTGGGTTGCGGCGCAGCCGATGCGGCACTGAGTACGGCACCTGCCGCCTGCCGCCTGCCGCCGACGTGGCCGTGGCCGTGGCAGGGCGGCGTGGTGCGTCAAGGGTGGCCGCCGGCTTCCGGCCGTAGCGGTCCGGGCGCGGTGCGCAACGTCCTTCAGCGCTGAATCGGGTGCCCGCGCGGGCAGGCAGCAGCAGGGTTACGGCAGGGGGGCGACGCCACCGGGCACGCCGTTTGAATGCGGTGGGTCGCAACGACCGGCAACCCAGGGTGTAAAACCCTGCGGGCGCCATCAACAACCAAGGACCGACCGGCGCTAGAGCGATTCATCCGCCACATAGGCGCCCCGGATCTGCCGCTTGATCCGGGCCTGGTGGTACTGCTGCCACCAGGTGGCCGATTGCCAGATCGCCTCGGGGCAGCTGGCGCGGCTTTCCAGGCCCGGGGTGAGATCGAAGTCGGCCTGGGCGAAGGCGCTTTCCACCAGGACGGCACCGGGATGGCCGACGCCGGCCAGCAGCGGGTTCTCGGCCGCGCCCACGCCCCAACCGAAGGCCAGCCAGGGCAACAGCATCGCCGGCAGGTCCAGCTGCAGGCGCTGCTTCTCCAGACGCCCGATCGCGGCCAGCACCGCGGCGGCCTCGGCGGGCACCACCAGCAGCGCCAGGTTGGGATACTTCTCGCTTGGGCCGTAGTGGCCCAGGTCTTCGTGCTGCACCCCATTGCGCTCAGCCGGGAAGCCGAAGCCTTGCCGCGGGTCGAGCGAGATCTGGACAAGCTGCGCGTCGGCATGCGCCTTGGTGCCGATCAGCACGGCCACGTCCGACCACCAGCTGGGCGCCAGGTCCTGCCGCAGGCGCGACTGGGCATTGCGCACGCGGCGGGAGAGGCGGTCGCTGCCGCCGGCCAGCAGCAGCACGCATTCGCTCGCTTTGGGCTTTTGTTTGGTCAGCGCACGGGCGAGCCAGCCAAGGTTGTCCTCGTTGGCCTTGCGTTCCTGCAGGACCAGTTTGGCGTTGCGTGGGGCGAGCTGCCCTTCGTGGGTGGTGTCGAGTGCGGTGTGCATGCTCAGCATGGCTTGGCGCTCCATCTAGAAAGGCCGCGGGGTCAGATCAAGGCTTACCCGGCGTGGCACGGCGTGGGTGGGATCCGGGTGCAGCGGGAAATAGTCGACCTGCAGACTCAATGCTCCGCCGCGCGGCCGAAAGCGCAGCAGCGCCACGTGGTCGCCCTTCTGCAGGTGCCTTAAGCGGATACGGTGGCGCTTGTCCCCGCTCAGCCAGGGCGGCGGTGCCTCGCCATTGCTGTGGCGGGGCCACACCGGATCGGCCAGTGGGTTGATCGACGCCCAATCGTCGGCACCCAGCGTCCGCACCAGCGAGGTGGGCGAGGCGATCACTTCGGTGTGTGCCGGCCAGCCGCCGGCCCGGTCGTCGATCACCTGGCTGACCCGGCCGTAGTGCACGTCGCCGGTCAGCAGCACGGTCGGTAGGCCGGCTGCGGCACGTGCGTTCAGCGCGGCAAGCCATCTGCCGTAGTCGCCATAGTCCGCCAACGCGTAGTCCGTGATCTTGCCGACCCGGCCGGCGCGTGCCTGCAGCAGCGGCTGCCCGGTGACGATCACGCCGGTGCGGCGTTGCGCGATGCTGGTGGTGACCCATTGCTCCAGGCGCGCGAGCGCGCTGTTGTCCATCGCCTGCATGGCGTCGGCATCGCGCCGGCTGCGAGTATCGGCCACAAAGAACGACAGCTGCCCGATATCGAAGGTGTAGGGATCGCCCACAGCGTGAGGCTGGCCGTCGTGGCCCGCGGCCGGCGCCTGGAACGCGCGGTAGCAGTTGAGCGCGGTGTTCCACCAGTTGCTGCGCCCATCGGCCTTCCAGCTGTTCTGGATGATCGGGCTCACGTGCGGGGCGTTGTTCCAGAATTCATGGTCGTCCGCGACGCCCAGCCAGGGCGCCAGCCGCATCACTTCACCGAAACCGGGTGTGAACGCGCCGTGCCGGGGCTGCCAGTTGTTCCAATAGGCCTGCTCGAAATGGCGGGCGAGCCAGTGCGGCTGGTTGGGGAAGTTCCGGTCGGTGGGCAGGTCCAGGTAGACCTGGTCGCCCATCAGCAGGGTCAGGTCCGGCTGCAGCTTGAGCCCGGCGATCTGCCGGGCGATGCGCCCTTGCTCATCCTCGCCGCGGTAGTAGCAGGACACCAGCAGGATGCGCAGCTCGCCGAACGCACCGGCCCCCACCGTGCCGGGCAGGGTGGAGACGGTGAGACCGTCGCCCATGCCGGCGCAGTGGGCGGTCACCTGATGGCTGCCGGCGGCGACGTCGAACTCGGCCACGCCGCACCAGACGCGCGGCGTATCGGATGGCAGCCCAGGCTGCACTGGTGCCCAGGCGCGCAGCCATCTGGGCTGCGCGGGGTTGCCGCCCAGCGTCCAGGCCGGCTGTGCCGGTCTTCCGCTGGCCAGCAGGCCCGCCCACAGCCGCAGCTTGTGCTGCGGTGCCAGCATCGGGGTCAGGGTCAGGCTCATGTCGCTCCCGCCTGTTCAAGGTGATCCAGGATATGCGGGTAGACATCCACCGCCGCGTGCTTGCCGAAGATGCAGTCGATGTGGCCATAGCCGGGGATGACCACCCGGCTGTATCGGGCACTGCCATACAGCGTGGTCAGCAGCGCCTGCGTGCGCTCGGTGCTTTCGGGCAGGAAGCAGGCGTTCTGCGCGCCGTGGATGAAGCGGATCGGCATGTTCAGCCTGGCAAGCCGGGTGCGCGCGATGGCCACATCGTCCGGCAGGTAGCAATCCTCGCCGTCCGCGGCCACCACCTTGCCGGCGCGCACCGTGCGCGCCAGGTGCTCGAAGGCGCTGATGTTGGCCTCGCCGAACAGCTCGCCCAGCGCGTCGTGGGTCGCCTGGTTGAGCTGGGCATGCTCGTACAGCAGGGCGTACATGAAGCTGATCCGGTGACAGACCGCGCTCGTACACTGTTCCTCGCCCGGGATCGCCAGGTTGTGCGACAGCGCCAGGTCATAAAGCCGGGTCAGCGGGCCGGGGTGGGCGGCCACCGCCGCGGTCAACGTGGGCACCTGCAGTGCGTCCAACAGGTCGGGCAGGTACAGGCCGGCCTTGAGCCGTGTCGCCGCCGGCGCCACCACATGGCCGGCCACTTGCGAGAACAGCGCCGAGCGCACGCCTTCGAGCCCGTTCGCCAGCGCCATGAACAGGGTGCTGGCGCCGAAGCAGTGGGCCACGATGTCGATACGGTCGCGCCCGGTCAGGGCACGCACCTTGTCCACTGCTGCAGGGTAGTCGTACCGCGCAATGTGATCGCCGGTGAACTGGCTGCGGCAGGCCGGCAGCAGGATCGAGGCGCGGTAGTCGAGCAGCCAGACGTCGTAGCCGGCTTCGTACAGGTATTCCAGGAGGTTGGTGTCGATGGTGTCCAGGCTGAAAAGGGTGCTGGCCACGCCCAGGCCGTGCGACAGCAGCACCGGCCCCTTGTCGCCGCCGCGGTAGCGGGTCAGCCGCAGCGAGACGCCGTCGGCGGTGGTGACG
This sequence comes from Chitiniphilus purpureus, assembly GCF_025642115.1. Taxonomy (GTDB): domain Bacteria; phylum Pseudomonadota; class Gammaproteobacteria; order Burkholderiales; family Chitinibacteraceae; genus Chitiniphilus; species Chitiniphilus purpureus. The sequence continues at coordinate 1,133,361 of NZ_CP106753.1, forward strand.
CCGTGCACCTGCGGCGTGCCTGAGCGCAGCGCGCGAGCACTGCGCGGGCGGCTGGCGGGCTCGGCGCGGCCAAACGGGTAATGGGTGAACACACCGCCATACTGGTCGACCAGCGTCCCGGCGAAAAAGTGGCCGAAGCGGGCGAGCGCCTCCACCTGCTCGGCCCAGTTGCGGGCACCCGGCACCGCCAGGGTGGCAAGCTGGCGCATCAGGTCCTCGGGCAGGATGCGCAGGATGCCCACGCCCAGGATGGGCGCGGCCTCGCTGTCGCCATCGTGCACGGTCACGAACAAGGTGGTGGTGTCCTGCCACGGGTCCAGCGCGGGCTCGTCGCGGATCACCTTGTCGCCTGAAAAATACAGTGGCGGGCCGTCCTGCCGCTCCAGACGCATCCGGTAGCGCATGCGCCGGGTCTCGACCGCGCTGGCATCCCCGGTCAACAGCTCGAAGCGGCCCTCGCTCACGGTCAGTGGATCGGGCGACAGGGCCGGCGCGGTGACCGTGCCGGCAAGGCCCGTCGCGTGCCGGGGGTCGGCCAGCATCCGGTCGAGGTCGTCGCTGGCGACGGTGAGGGTGAACGTCATCGGGCTCGCATGTGCCTTGCCCTCGGTCCAGCCCCGCTGGAAGCCGTCCGGGTCGGCGTGTTTCACCTGCGTCGAGAAATAGCCCCGCATGGTCTCGGTGAAGCGCAGCCCCAGCGTCCGGGGCCGGGTGGGGGCCGGTGCCGGCGTGGCGGCGTCGTAGTCGATGGACCAGCCGCGCAGCGCGGCGGCGCGGTCGACGATGCGCTCGGCCAGCGCGGCGATGGTGTACAGCGGATTGACGCCGAGTGAGCGCGGCATGATTGCGCCGTCCACGACGTAGAGGCCGTCGTGGACCGCGGTGGAATCGTCGCGGAACACCTGCCCGTCGCCGTTGACCACGCCGGCTGCGCCACTGTCGCCCATGCCGCAGCCGCCCAGCGGATGCACCGTGATCAGCCGCGCACCGCTCCGGGTGCCGAGCAGCACGCGCTCGGCCCAGGCGACGATGCCGGCGTCGAACCAGCGGTGCCACAAGGGGTTCTTCACGAAGATGCCATGCAGGGCGAAGGTCGCCTGGGCCAGCGCCTCGTTCACGCGCGCGAACATGCCCTGGCGGGCCACTCCCGGCCAGATCACGCGTACGCGGTCACGTTCCAGCGTCAGCCGGCCCTGGGCGTCGTCATGGCTCATCACCAGGTAGGTCTGGGTGTGATGCATGGCCCCGGCGTACGGGCCACCGCGCAGGCCGCGCCACCAGCGGCCCAGACGGTGGGGCCAGCCATCTGCCGGCACCTGGCCCAGGCCGGCGGCAGCGGCGACCGAGAAGGCTGCCGGCAGCGCCGCGGCAAGCGCGCTCGGCAGGCTGCCATCCTCGATCACATACCCTTGCTCGAGCGCTCCGGTACGGCGATCGATCAGCCCGGTGATACAGGGGCCGGTCGGATCGGTGCGGCCCGTCTGTGCCGGCGCACGGCCGACGCCGTTGACCGGGCGGTCGAGGTTGTAGCCGAACGCCAGCACATCGCCGTTGCCGGTGAAGCGGCGGCCCAGCTGTCCGGAGAGGGCAAGCCCCTGCTCACGCGAGCGCAGCAGGATCTCGGTGGAGCCCAGGCTGCCGGCGCCCAGCACCACCAGGTCGGCATTCACACACAGCTCGGGCGCATCGAACGCCTCGCGTTGGTTGGCCAGCAACTGGTAGTAGACCCGCCAGCGTCCGCTGTGCGGGTCACGCTCCAGGCGCCGTACCTGCACTTCGCAGAAGATCTCGGCGCCGAAGGCGGCGGCATCGGGTAGGTAGTTCATCGCCAGCGTGTTCTTCGCGCCGGTGTTGCAGCCGGACACGCAGTCACCGCAGCCCACGCAGGGCGGCTGGTGGATGCCCACATGGTTGGGGCCGTCGAACTCGAAGTTGACGTTGATCGGCGGCCGCACGCAGCGGCTCCCCGTTGCGGCCGCCATCGCTTCCAGTGCCTTCAGCTTTGCCGGGTGCGGAAAATCCGCCGGCAGCGGGCGCGGGCGCAGCATGGCATCGACCCGGGCATAGCAGGGCGCGAGCGCCGCGGCCTGTCCGCGCAGTGTCTGCGGCCATGCCGGGTCCTCGAACACCCGCGGATCGGCGGCAAGCGAGACGTTGGCGTTGATCAGCGAAGTGCCGCCGAGGCCACAGCCGACCAACACCGCCTGCTCGTCGTTCAGCCGCAGGTCATAGAGTCCGGTTGGGTTGCCGATGCGCCCGCCGGGCGCATCCAGCTGCAATTCCTGCTGCGCGGCCAGCGGTGCGTCCGGAAACGTGCCGACCGGCCATTCGCGCCCGCGTTCGAACACGGCCACCCGCAGCTTGCCCTGCGGCCGCCCGGCGCGGGCGAAGCGGCTGGCGGCCACTGCAGCGCCATAGCCGGAGCCGACGACCAGTACGTCGTAGTGCGGCTGGATCAGGTCGCGGGCGCGGGAGAGCGGTCGGTACGGGTGGGGCATGGGTGTCCGAAAAGGAAGGTGGGTGGGAAAGACCTGCGGGCAGGCGCTGGTACACCCGCTTCGGGATATACCGGATGGATAGTCAGATAGCATGATGGTCAAGAAACCCGGATGCGCAAGGCGTGTTTCGCAACGACCGGACCGGCGACGTTGCTGCGCAGACCGAAGTCGTCTGGCCACGGTCGGCCGCTCCGCCCCGCTGTCCCGGTGCGCCCGGTGAAGACCTCTTCAGCCCGGCTGTGCCCTGGCCGATGCTGGAAGGTCCGGCGATATGAGGCTGGCGGTCAGCCAGGCCGGCAAGCGGGGCAGGCGGTGGGGACGCCGCGGAATGCAATGCGGCTGCCCGGCACCCAGGTGGCGTTGGCCAGGGGGGAAGGTCAGGGCAGCGGCCACTCGGCAGCCAGCACCGGCCCGATGCGGATGATCGCCGGCCGCGCTCGCCGCGTCAGGTGCAGACGGTGCCGGTGACGTCGACGCAGCGGCTCAGCGTGGCGCTGATCTGGCGTTCGACATAGTTGACGGTACGCGAGGCCGGCGGACAGCTGCTGCCCGGTGGCAAGGTACACGCGGTGGCGGTCACGCGGTACAGCGTGACCGTGTTGCCGGCGATGTTGTGCGCACTGCTGCTGCAGCTGAGGTTGACCGCCAGATCGGCCATCGGCGCCGGCAGCGCGAGCTGGCTGTTTGCGATGCACTGGCCTTGCCGCATTGCCTGGAAGGCGGCGTACTCGACGCCCGCACGGGCCGCCTGATAGGTCCGGCTGCCCTGCAGGTCCAGTGTGGCACCCTGTTGCGCGCCGGCCGAGAGCGCGAGCGCAAACGCGGCCATGCTGCTGAGCACCAGCAGCAGGAACAGGGCGCCGAGCAGTGCGAAACCGGTATTACGGCAGATTGGCGACATGGATGACCTGATGGAGGGAGACCGTTTCGTTGGCGCGGGTGAGCGCGAGCTGCACGCAGGCCACCCGATTGCGTTGCCGCGCAAGGCTGGGCGAGGGTGCGTGGTTGATGTGGCCGCGCCTGCGGCGGGCGGGCAGGGCCTGCCTGGCGCCACCGCGGGCGAGCCGGATGCTGTTGGGCTTCGTCAATTGCCGCATCGCGGCGTCCGCCGGACCCGGCAGATCGTTGCGCTGCCGGTTCGCAAGATCGCCGCGGATCGGTCTGTCCGGAAACACCGCCAACGTCGCTGTCGTGATCGCAACGACGGTCAGCAGCATCGTGGGGTCCAGCAACGTGAAGCCATGGCTGTGGCGAAATGCGGTGTCGGGGTCAGCCATAGTTGAAGCGATATCCTGTCAGCACCGTGGGCTGGTTCATGCCATCCGAGACAGTGACGGTGACAACCCAGATCTGGTCAGCAGCAATGCCGCCGATCGCTGCCGCAGGGTGCGTGACACGCACCGCGACGCGGTACGCCTCCAGGCCGGGAACGGCCACGCCGTCCGCGTTGCGGATCCCGGTGACGGTATAGCCGTTGTAGGCCGCGACATGATCGAACAGCGCACGCTTGCCACCGTTGTAGCCGGCGGCGGGCGCGGAGAAAGCCTGCAGTGTCACTTCCTCCAGCATCGCCTCGGCGACCATCAACGCCTGCTTGCGCAGCAGGGGGTCCGCATTGGCCTCGGTGGTGACGGCATAGATCTGCACCACGCCGGCGATTGCGATCGAGACGATGAACAATGCGGACAACAGCTCCCACAAGGTCACGCCGGCTTGGCCACGGCGCCACGGCCTAGTGCACATGGCCGGTCTCCGCGTCGATCGTCACAGTCAGGCCGGCATCGCCGGTGGCCGGCAGGCGCAGGGCTGTCGCCGGAACCGGCGCCCTCGGCATGGCGCAACTGAACTGGCCACTGCAGCCGGGTGCCACTGCGGCGGACGAACGCAGCGGGAGCAGCCGGCCGACGCCCTGCCCGATGGGTCGGCCTTGCGCGATCAGTACCTTGCCCAGACGGCACCTTGTGGGCCATTGCCCGCCCAGCGCCAGGATGCGCTCGTTGTCAGTGATGATGCCGCGTTGAACCAGGGTGTCGCCCAACTGCAGCCTGACCCGTTTGACCATTCCTACCCCGTTGCATTGCCGGACGCCAAACCCCGATTCCATCGGCTTGCACCGGATGGGAAGCAGGAAATCAGAAATTCGTAGAACTGGTTTATAGACGGGTTTATGAAAGGCGGATTTTTTTTGACAGTGAATAGTGGTTGGGCGTCGGGAAAACTGGCGTGGTATTGACGAAGTGGGATGGCAAGGCCGTCGCCTGGCCGGATCGGGGGCGGGCCGTCGCTGCGCGGCGGGGGCACGGACAGTGCGTCCCGTCGCCAAGCGGATGCAAAAGGGGGCAGGCGTCGGACGTATCCATCCACCGGGTGAGCAGGTGTCCGGCGCCGCAGTCCGCCTGACCCCGGCCGCGGCGGCGTGGGGAGCCTTGCCTAGGTGATCCGGCTGGGCGCGCAGCCGAAGTGCCGATTGAAGCAGCGGGAGAAACTGGCCAGTTCCCGGTAGCCGAGCGCGGCGGCGACGTCGCTGACGCGCTGGCCATTGAGCAGCCATTTGCGCGCGAGCTGCATGCGGATCTCGAATACCAGTTGCGCCGGTGCGCGCCCATAGTGCTGCAGGAACAGCCGGTTCAGCTGGGTGGTGCCCAAGCCGATTTGTCGGCACAGCTGCGGGACTGACCAGTCCGCGGCCGGTTGGCGATGGATCTCGTCGATCAGCGACAGCAGACGCTGTTCCCGTTCAGGCCGTTGTCCCGGTGGCACCAGCAGGCGTTCGAGCTGGCGGCTGACGATTTCCAGCGTCTGCAGCACCAGCGTGTCGTGCACGCCTTCGTTGTAACGCTGCGCCTCGCGCTGGAACAACGACACGGCATCGTACAGGTGCGGCCCCAGCAGCGTCGTCCCGACCCAGGGCCGGCCACGGTCGAGCAGGCGCCAGCGTGCCTCATCGTTGAGCAGAAACCAGACGTGGCGCATCGGTGCATCGCCAGTGCGCCGGAAGCCATAATGGCCGCGCGCCGGCAACACCCCGAACTGGCCGGCCCCGAGCTGCCAGCGGTCTTCACCGTCGTACAGCTCGGCACTGCCGCTCAGCAGCACGATAAGCACATGGAATGGCGCATCCACCCGTTCCGCGTCGCTCGCGCCATCCGGGCAGGCGACGCCGCACATGAACACACCGAACTTGTACATCACCGGGCACGACGCGTCGTGAAACACGTGTGCGCCGACCAGACGGGCAGGCTCATGCGCCGGCGCGTGATCAAAACGTTCGTAGTAGATGGTTGCCATGCTTATGCCGTGTCCACCGTGGATCGCACCCAATCTACCGAACAAACGGACAAGCCCCAAGGAATGGCAGGACATTCTATCGGCGATATTCGGCTGCTTAGAATGATGTCGGGGAGGCAAAGTCCTGCAAGGTTCGAAGGCGGCGATGTGGCATCTTGAAATGCGCCGATGCAAAAAAAGCGCAGCACGCTGGCTTGAACCAGTTGGTCCACCATTGATGAGGAGGTGTTATGAAGAAGCTTTTGGCACTCGCAGTATTGTTTTTTGGCATGGCGGGCTCGGCGCAAGCCGTGGTGCAGTACTACCCGATCAGCAACAACACCCCGGATTTTGACGGCCAGGCCTATTGCAGCACAGTCTGGCCTGGTTCCACATTCTTTGGTTTCCGGATGGGGGATGCCAGCTACCACTATATCGCCTGCCAGAAATAGCCGGGCAAGGGTGCCGGGAAACGCATTTTCCCGGTACCTGGATTGAATGCATCGCCTTGACATATGGGCCTTATATTCTGCAAGGGGGAGGAGGCAATGAGTTGGCGAACGGGGTCCACCGTTTTCGTTGAAATCTGGCCTGTCCTTGAAGCGCACATCACTGACGAGGAAGAGCGCGATGACATCGCGGTCGAGCTGATCAATGTGTTCGAGCGCCGGGATATGGATGTCAATGATCTGCTCAATTCGTTCGAATCGCTGGATGGGCTGCTTGAGCGCCAGTTCGGCCTCTCGGAAAAGGAAGAGTGCTTCACCGGGTTTCAAAGCGAGAATTCGCTGTTGATGCAGCTTTCAAGAAATATCGCCCAAACGCTGAACCTGCAATTGCAACGGGGTGAGGATGGCATTCACCTGTCAGGGCGGATCGGAAATACAAACTGCGTATTGCATGTCTCCTTGTACAATTTTGCAGATAGAAACTACCAATTCGATGTGCAAATGGAAGCCATGCGGTTCGATCCCGCACAGCCGCATCCCAGCCTGTTTGTGAAACGCGGCAGGTCCGAGGTGGATGCGCCGTACGACCCGGTGCGCAAGGCATACATCAAGGACGATATCAACCACGACAACCTGCTGCGGGTGGCCATGGCGGGCATCGATGCGGTGATCAACGGGCAGGGTGGCTGGAGCGATCCGGAGGTGGTGCCCTTCTATTCCAACGACGAGGCTGAAATCCAGCCGGCCCTCGCCAGGCTGCCCAAGGCCAATGTGCAGATCGATGAATCCAGCCTGCCTGGATGAATCGACATCCTTGAAAGCCGGGGCCGGGCACGGCCCCGTCCTTTACTCCACCGTCACCGACTTGGCCAGATTGCGTGGCTTGTCGACATCGGTGCCCTTGCGACAGGCGGTGTGGTAGGCCAGCAGCTGCAGCGGCAGCGCCATGGTCAGTGCGGTCAGCGGGCCGCCGCCGGGCACGGTCAGATGATGGCCGATCCCCTCGAATTCGCCCTCGGTGCCCGGGGCGGCCAGGATGAACAACCGGCCGCCGCGTGCCTGTACCTCCCGTACGTTGGAGGCCAGCTTGCCGAGTAAGGCATCGCGGGCGGCGCAGACGATCACCGGCATGTCTTCGTCCACCAGTGCCAGCGGCCCGTGCTTGAGTTCGCCGGCAGCATGACCCTCGGCGTGGATGTACGCGATTTCCTTGAGCTTGAGCGCGCCTTCGAGCGCGATCGGGAACAGGGTATGGCGCCCCAGGAACAGCGCGTGGCGACAGTGGGCGAGTTCATGCGCCCAGCGTTCGAGTTCGGGTTCCAGGGCGAGCGTGGCGTTGATCCGGGCCGGCAGGCCGGGCAGGGCGTCGTTCAGCGCCTGCAGCTCGGCCTCGGACAGCCCGGCGCGGCAGCGTGCGAGTGCGACAGCCAGCACATAGAGCGCGGCCAGCTGGGTCACGAAGGCCTTGGTCGAAGCCACGCCGATCTCGATGCCGGCCTGGGTGAGGAACAGCAGCTCCGCTTCGCGCGTCAGCGTGGCGTGCGGCACATTGCATATGGCCAGCAGCCGCACCTTGCCGCGCTCGCGCGCCGCATGGACCGCGGCGAGCAGATCGGCGGTTTCGCCTGATTGCGAGATGGCGATCACCAGCGTGCCGTCCGGCTCGCGGCAGCGGCGGTAGCGGTATTCGCTTGCGATTTCCACGCTGACGGGCAGCCCGGCCCATTCCTCCAGCCAGTACCGTGCCACCAGCCCAGCATGGTAGCTGGAGCCGCAGGCCAGGATGCGGATGGCTGGTGCAGCGGTGAAGATGGCTTCGGCGTCGGGCCCGAACAATTCGGCCCGGCAGCCCAGCTCGATGGCGCGCTGCACCGTGTTGGCCACGGCACCGGGCTGCTCGAAGATCTCCTTTTGCATGAAATGCCGGTACGGACCCAGCTCGGTCACGTCCACATTCATGTCGACCGTGTGCATCTCGCACTGCTGCATGGTGCCGTGCTGATCGACAATGCGGATGCGCTGCCGCTGCAATTCGGCGATGTCACCGTCCTCCAGATAGGCCATCCGCTGCGTTACCGGCAGCAGCGCGGCGATATCGGAGGCGAAGAACTGCTCGCCGAACCCCTGGCCCAGTACCAACGGACTGCCGCGCCGTGCACAGACCAGCCGGTCCGGCCAGTCGCGGCACAGCACGCCGATGGCGAACGCACCGCTGAGCCGGGCCATCGCGTTGCGCACCGCGTCCAGCAGATCGCCCCCGGTCTTGAGCAGATGGTGGATCAGGTGGGCGATCGCCTCGCTGTCGGTGTCCGAGGTGAAGCGGTAGCCGAACTCGGCCAGTTCGGCGCGCAGGACGCGGTGATTCTCGATGATGCCGTTGTGCACCACCAGCACACTGTCGCCACCCAGGTGCGGATGGGCGTTGGCTTCCGAGGGCTCGCCGTGCGTCGCCCAGCGGGTATGGGCGATGCCACTGCGTCCCTGCAGCGCCGCGCCGCGCTGCGCCAATTCGGCCACGCGGCCGGCAACACGCAGTCGGCTCATCTCCCCCCGCTCCAGCAGCGCCAGCCCGCTGGAGTCGTAACCGCGATATTCCAGACGTTGCAGCCCTGCCAACAGCATGGGCACCACATTGCGATCCGAGATCGCCCCAACGATACCGCACATGGATGAACGCTCCGATGTTGCCCTGCAACAAATCTAGGGGCTGCATATCCGGTTGTCGTTACAGGGAATCCCTTAAGGGTTTAAGAATAAATCGAAATGGAGTAGTAAGAAAAAGGGGGGTGACCGGGTTATCCTGACAAGCGGCGGGGGCAAGTGCATTACCGCTGTCTAGATTGAGAAAAAGCGCACCAACAGGGACGGGAGAGCGAAATGCATGTATTGGCGATGGGCAGGATCGGCATCAGGCTGTACGCCCGAATCCTGACAGGCGAAGCGAGCCACCCGCAAGATCTGGCCGATCACGTGGTGGATGAAATCAACTGCTATCTGCCGCAGGCGTTGCCGTCGGAGCAACAGATGCTGTTCCAGCTGGCCTGCGAGATCCACGATATCTTCACCGATGCATTCGAGCGGGTGGATGATCTCGCGGTGCGCCATGAGGCGATCGAACTCGTCAACGAGCTGCTGAGCCAGACGCGCGAGTTTCCCGGTACCGGCGGTTGAGCGGGCAGCCGTAACGCAAGGCGGACCGCCCTGCCGGCAAAAGCGAAGGGCAGGGCGGTCATCCGCATCCTTGGGATGGTGGCCAAGGCCGGGCGGCAAGCCCCGCCTGGGCACGTACGTCAGTCCGCCACGATCTCGCCGCCGCTGGCGCGCACGCGATCGCCGACCGAGAACGGCGGCTGTTGCTGATACGGGTAGCTGCGGCTGCTGCCATCCTCGAAGGCGACTTCGACCTCGTACGTGGTGACCTTGCGCACGTGTTTTTCGATCTGGTGCCCGGCGACCGCACCACCGACCGCACCCAGTACCGTCGCCACATCCTTGCCCCGACCCTTGCCGACCTGGTGACCCAGCAGACCGCCGACCACGCCGCCGGCCACGGCGCCGCCGCCGCTGGCGCTGCCGGGTTGTTCCACGGCGCGCACGGCCGTCACCCGGCCGCATTCGTGGCAGACCTGGCGTACCGGTTCAGGCGCGGGCTGGGCCGGCCTTGTCTCGGTGCGCTCGGGCTGGGGCTCGGGCCGCGGTGTCGGCCTGCGTTGCGGCTTGGGCGTGGGGGCGGGGGTCGGTACCGGTGACGGGGTCAGGGTGGGCGTCGGCGTGGGAACCGGGGTCAGCGTCGGTGCCACGGTGGGGGTGAGGGTGACGACGGCGGTGACCGGTTGGCTGGCGACGGGGGCATCGGGCGCGGGCTTGCCGGTAAAGCCAAGCCAATGCGCCGTGCCGGCGGCAGCGGCGACGATCACGGCGCCCGCCGCGGCCAGGATCAAGGGATGGGTCTTGCCTGTGTTCAGGTTGCTCATGGGGTTCTCCTTGCGTCTGTTGTCACACCCGTTTCGAGCCGGGCTCATGGATTGCAATGATCGTGCGCCGCTGCCGGTGGACAAGCCAGTGACAGTCGGCACAAGGGCAGAGCCACTTTTCACGCGCGGGCTGCTGCTTGCCACAGGATCGCAATCCGCCAGCATCGTGGGTTGCGTCCGGTGTAGCCGGTGCAATGCACCCGTTGCCGCAGTGCAGCCGGCACGGGCCAGCTCAGACGTGGCACAGCCGGCAACGCAGGTGCCACCAGGGCGGGCATCGCAGCGGCACCATTGCTTGGCCCGGTCCTTGCGGTCAGGCGTTGGCGACGTGCCCTCGCTCACCACCGGGTGTTGCAGTCACCGGACCATGATGTGCCGGGCATCGATGCGTGCCGTTCCGGGCGGCATCGAATGCAACCGTGAAACAACACTGAACAGGCCCTAGAATCGGGGGTCGTCGAATGTCCTTGGGATTTTTATGAACTCACCCCGTTGGATCGAACCTGCGCTTGCCACCGGCATCGTCGTCCTGCTGCTTGCCTTGTCCTATCAGGTGCTGGCGCCGTTCCTGGCCGCGCTGGTCTGGGCCGGTATCCTGGTCTACGCCACGTGGTCGCCGTATCTGTGGCTTGCCGGCCGGTTCCGCGGGCAGCGCGTGCTGGCGGCCACCACCATCGTGCTGTTGTATGCGCTGCTGATCCTGGTGCCGCTGGTGGTGGCCGGGGTGGAGCTTGCGCTCAACCTGGATGAGATCGAAGGCTGGATCCGCGCCAAGGTGCAAGGGGGGTTGCCGGCCTTGCCGTCCGGGCTGGTCGGCCTGCCATGGATCGGGCCCCGACTTGCACAATTCTGGGGCGAGCTGGCGGTGGGCGATCCGGAGACGCTGGCCCGCATCCGCGAGTGGCTCAAGCCGGTGGGCGGTTTCCTGCTGCTGTTCGGCAAGGCGGTGGGCAGCGGGCTGTTGTTGCTGGTACTGAGCCTGTTCTTCTCCTTCTTTCTCTATGTGAATGGCCACGTGCTGGTTGACTGGCTGATGTCGGCGCTGCGGCGTATCGGTGGTGAGCGGGCGCAGGCGCTGATGAAGCTGGCCGGCGGCACGGTCCGCGGCGTGGTGTACGGCTTCATCGGCACGGCGCTGGTGCAGGGCGCATTGGCCTGGTTCGGCTACTGGCTGGCCGGGGTGCCCAATGCCGCGGCGTTCGGACTGGTCTCATGCTTCCTGTCGCTGATTCCGGGTGGGCCGAGCCTGCTGGGCCTGCCGGTGGCGGCCTGGCTGTATCTGCAGGGCACGACCGGTTGGGCGATCTTCCTGGCGGTGTGGATGGTGGCGGTGGTGGCCTCTGCGGACAACGTGGTCAAGCCGTTGGTGATCGGCAAGGAGAGCAATCTGCCGTTCGTGCTGATCCTGATCGGCGTGCTGGGCGGGGCTCTGGCCTGGGGCATGCTGGGTGTGTTCCTCGGGCCCACCTTGCTGGCGGTGACCTTTACGCTGCTGCGCAACTGGAATGCAGTGCCCACCGTGGCCGAGGCCGATGCGGCCGTCGAGCCGCCTGCCGATACGCTGGCCGAAGCCGTGGTAGTGGCGGTGGATCAGGCCGTGCATCCGGCGGCAACCGCAGCCCCATCCGATACGCCGAGGGCATAGGCGTCGCTGCCACAGTCTCCCGGCAGCGTCGCCCTGGCCTGCCATACCACCCGTACTGCTGGTGAGCGCAGGAAGGCCGTGTCACAGCCGCGCAGGACGTTTCGCGCTGCCTGGCAGGGCCGCTGCACCGGGTGTCTGTCAGCAGTGCCAACCCGGCGCGCGCTGCCCATCCGCCGGTGGGGTGCATGTGGGTGCAGTCCGTGTGTGGCGGGCGTCGCTGCCTTCATGATTGCACCGGCATGAGGCCGTCCGATGCACGATCTGACCGGGATTGCGTAACCGGTATTGACCATTCGTGCGATAGCTTGCACGACGCTTTGTGGAAATTCTGATAGCTGTAACCTTCCATCCCAGATTGTCCACCTTCAGTCGGTCCTTGTACGGCGATTGCCGGTACGCGGCGTAGCATCAGCGCCGCTGACTGGTCTGGAGTCGCGCAGGACAAAAATACCACTGAGGGCCGGTCAGCCATTTTGGATTTCTGGAGGAATGGACAATGCAGCACACATCCCATGTCCGCCGGCAGGGTCTCGCCGCCCTGATCGCCGGACTGTGCCTGTCGGCCAGCGTCTTCGCTGCACCGGTCTGGCAGGAGGGCAGTTCGTATACTGCCGGCACCGTGGTCAGCTACAACGGCCACGACTACAAGGCACTGGTCGCCCATACCGCGTACGCCGGGGCGAACTGGAACCCCGCGAGCACGCCCACGTTGTGGCAGGATCTGGGTGCTTCCAGCGGTGGCACCCCCACGCCCGCGCCGGCCACGCCCACACCGGCGCCCGTCACGCCCACCCCGCAGCCTGCCACGCCGACCCCGGCACCGGTGACGCCGACGCCGGCGCCTGCCACACCGACCCCCGCCACACCGACGCCCACGCCGGGCGCCTGCTACCCCGCCTGGGCCAGTGGTTCGGTCTATACCGGCGGCACCCGGGTGACGCACAACGGCGTCAACTATGAAGCGAAGTGGTGGACGCAGGGCGACAACCCGGCACAGGCCGGCGATTGGGGCGTTTGGAAGAACCTCGGCCCCTGCGGCGCGACGCCCACCCCGGCCACCCCGACCCCGACGCCGGTGACACCCACGCCGACCCCGGTGACCCCGACGCCGACACCGGTCACTCCGACGCCGGTGACCCCGACCCCGACGCCGGTGACACCCACGCCAGTGACCCCCACACCGACCCCGGTGACCCCGACCCCGGGCGGTGGCGTACCGGCACCGAGCGTGGCGCAGGTCGGCTCGTATTTCACCCAGTGGGGTGTCTACGACAGCGCGTTCTTCGTCAAGCACGTTGATACCAGTGGCGCGGCTGCCAAGCTCACCTTCATCAACTATGCCTTCGGCAACGTCTACAAGAAGGCTGATGGCAGCTACGGTTGCGACAGCGGCATCAACAAGCTGGAGCCGGGTTCCACCAATGCCAACGACCCGCAGGCGGGCACCGGCGGCGATGCATGGGCCGACTACCAGATGGATTACCGGCCCGGCGACTCCGTCGACGGCGTGGGTGACGAATGGGAAAACCCGCTCAAGGGCAACTTCAACCAGCTCAAGAAGCTCAAGAAGAAGTATCCCAATCTCAAGGTGCTGATCTCGCTGGGCGGCTGGACCTGGTCGCGGTGGTTCTCCGCCGCCTCGGCTACGCCTGAGCTGCGCCAGAAGCTGGTCGCTTCGTGCATCGATGTCTATATCAAGGGCAACCTGAAGAAGGCCGATGGCGATCCGGCTGGTGGCGCCGGTGCCGCCGCTGGCGTGTTCGACGGCATCGACATCGACTGGGAATACCCGGCCGGTGGTGGCCAGCCGTACAACACCAGCTCGCCTGCCGACAAGCAGAACTTCACGCTGCTGCTCAAGGAGTTCCGCACGCAGCTCGATGCGCTGGGCAAGCAGTACCTGCTGACCGTGGCCATCGGTGCCGGCGTCGACAAGATCGCCAACACCGAACCGGCGGAGTACAGCAAGTACCTCAACTGGGTGAATGTGATGACCTATGACTTCCATGGCGGTTGGGAAGGCACCGGTCCGACCAACTTCCACTCGCACCTGTATCCGGATCCGGCCGATCCGTACGCCGGCACCCAGGCCGCGTCGTACAACATCGACACCGCGGTGAACAAGCTGCTGCAGGCCGGCATGCCGGCCAACAAGCTGGTACTGGGCATTCCGTACTACGGACGCGGCTGGGGTGGGGTGCAACCTGGTCCTAATGGCGACGGCCTGTACCAGGCGGCCACCGGCGCGCCGGGCAAGGTCGGTACCAGCACCGAAGGCGGCTATGGCGACTACAAGGCGCTGGTGAACGCGCCCGGTACCAAGCGCTATCACCCGGTGACCAAGCAGCTGTACCAGTACGATGGCGCCAACTGGTGGAGCTACGACGATCCGACCACCATCCGCACCAAGATCCAGTACCTGAAGAGCAAGGGCCTCAACGGCCTGTTCAGCTGGTCGCTGGATGCGGACGATGCCAATGCCACGCTGACCAAGACGATGAGCGAGGTGCAGCAGTAAGCGAAAACAGCCGCCGGCCCCCTACCAGGGGGCCGGTGCTGATCGGTTTCCTCTTGTGCGCCGCAAGGCGCAGTCATGACTTGCGGGCCATCCGGCCCGCTTTTTTTTGGCCCGCTGCCGGCCCAATGCAAAACCGGCCCTGGCGGGCCGGTTTCGTGAAGCAGGTGCGGATCAGGCGGTCAGTTGCAGCAGCTTTTCGAACGCGTCGTCAAAGAGCTTGAGGCCTTCCTGCTGCAGTTGCTCGCCGACCCGGTTGAAGTCAAAACCGAGCCTGCGCAGCTGTGCCAGCACCAGCACCGCTTCCTCGATGCCGGTATCGAGCCTGCTTGCCGCCACGCCATGGTCGCGGAACGCATCCAGCGTGGCATCGGGCACGGTGTTCACGGTGTCCTGACCGATCAGCTCCTCCACGTACATGGTGTCGCGGTAGGCCGGGTTCTTGGTGCCGGTCGAGGCCCACAGCAGGCGTTGCGGATGTGCGCCGGCGGCCTTGAGTGCCTTGAAACGGGTGCCGTTGAACAGTTGCTTGTAGTGCTGGTACGCCACCTTGACGAATGCGATGGCGCTCTTGCCGCGCAACGCCAGCGCCTCGGGGGTGCCGATGGCTTCGAGCTGCTTGTCCAGCAGCACATCCACCCGCGAGAGGAACACCGAGGCGACCGCACGCACGTGGTCGATCGGCTCACCGGCGGCCCGACGCGCCTCCAGGCCGCGGATGTAGGCGGTGAGCACATCGTCGGCGTGCTTGAGGCTGAACATCAGCGTGATGTTGACGTTGATGCCGTCGGTTATCAGTTGCTCGAAGGCGATGATGCCGGCCTGGGTGGCGGGCACCTTGATCATGGCGTTGGGACGGTTCACCGCCTGCCACAGCCGGTGCGCGGCCTCGATGGTGCCTTGCGTGTCGTTGGCGAGGAAGGGCGAGACTTCGAGGCTGACATAGCCATCGAGCCCGGCGCTTGAGCGGTATTGGGGCAGGTTCAGGTCGCAGGCGGCCTGTACATCCGGCACCACCAGTGCCTCATAGCGCTGCTCGGCGCTCAGGTCCTGCTGCTTGAGCTTGGCCAGGTCGCCGGTGTAGAGCGGGTCCGACGAGATCGCCTTGTAGAAGATCGCCGGGTTGGAGGTGACGCCGGCGATGGCGTCGTCATCGAGCAGCTTTTGCAGGGCACCGGACTGCAACAGGCCACGGGACAGGTTGTCCAGCCAGATGCGTTGGCCCAAGGGTTTGATGGCGGCGAGCTTGCTCATAGCGAAACACCTCTCGATCGGTCGGTCAGGGTCATTGAAAAGGAAAGCCGCGTGGCGGCATCGGGGTGATTATCCGCCAACCCTGCCGGTTTGACATTTGCGAGAGCGCAAATGCGCGCCATCAATCGGGCAACAGGCGGTGTGCGGGAAAGCGGACGGCGAACCGGCTGCCGGTGCCAGGCTTGGAGTCGATGGCAAGCTCGGCCTGGTGGCGTTGCAGGATGTGCTTGACGATGGCGAGCCCGAGCCCGGTGCCGCCCGTGGTGCGCGACCGGCTGCGATCGACCCGGTAGAAGCGTTCGGTGAGGCGCGGGATATGCTCGGGCGAGATGCCGATGCCGGTGTCGCTGACCGCGAATACCGGCTGGCCGTCCTCCACCAGCCAGGACAGTGTGATGCCGCCGCCGGCCGGGGTGTAGCGGATGGCGTTCGACACCAGGTTGCTCAATGCGGAGTGCAACTCGTCGTGGTTGCCGATCAGCCGCGTGGTGGCGAGCTGTGCCACCGCGACACGGTGCCGGCCCTGCGACAGCCCTTCGGCTTCGGCCTGCAGCAGCCGCATCAGCTGCGGTACATCCACCTCCTCTTCCTTGAGCTGCTGGCCGTTCTCCAGCCGTGACAGCGTCAACAGATCGTCCACCAGCCGCTGCATGCGCTGCGTCTGCTCCACCATCAGACCCAACTGCTGCGTGCGGGTGGCCGCGTCCATCTCCGGCATGTCCATCAGGGTCTCGGCGAAGCCGCTGACCACGGTGAGCGGGGTGCGCAGCTCGTGCGACACATTGGCGATGAAATCGCGGTGCACGGTCTGTACCCGGTCCAGCCGGGTGATGTCGCGCGACAGCAGCAGCTTGCGGGTGGAGTCGAACGGTACCAGCTGCACCGACAACACCCGTTCGGCCGGCCGCGTGGTGCGCAGGATCAGCGGGTGCGCGAAATCCTGCGTGCGTAGGTATTCGCGCAGGCTGGGGTGGCGCACGATATGCGTCAGCACCTGCCATACATCCGTCGTGCGATCGATGCTCAGGTGCTGCATGGCGGTGCGGTTGCACCATTCGATGCGATCATGCTCGTCCAGCACGATGACACCGTCGGGCAGGGCCTCGCCGGCGCTGGTGAAGCGCTCCAGCGTGTTGGTCAGCTTGTCCTGGCTTTTCTTCTGCAGCCGCACCTGGGCGTAGAGCCGGTCGAACACGTCCTGCCACAGCAGGAAGCTCGCCGGCACGTTGTCCACGCGCGGCTGCTGCGTCCACCGGTGCAGCCTGCCCAGATTGTGCAGGTGGAACAGCACCGACAGCGCAAGCAGCACGCAGGCCAGCGCCCAGCCGGCCGCCGCGCCCCAGATGGCGCCGACCGACAGCGCCAGCAGGGCCAGCGTCAGGTAGTAGATGATGGAGCGCAGCCAGATCATCGGGAGGTTCCGCCACAGGGAGGAGAGGGGCGCACGGCGGCGCCCAAGGGGGCTAGCGCGCCGAGAGCCGGTATCCGGTGCCGCGCACGGTCTGGATCAGCTTGTCGTAGCCCGACTCGGTCAACGCCGAGCGCAGCCGGCGGATATGCACGTCGACGGTGCGCTCCTCGACGAACACATGATCGCCCCACACCTGATCGAGCAGCTGCGCCCGCGAATGCACCCGTTCCGGATGGGTCATGAAGAAATGAAGCAGCCTGAATTCGGTCGGACCCAGGTCGATGGGTTGGCCGTTGCCCGTCACCCGATGGGTGGCCGGGTCCAGCTGCAGGCCCAGCACCTGTACCAGATCGTCGGTCGCCTGCGGCGCGCGCCGGCGCAGCACCGCTTTGATGCGTGCCTGCAGTTCCCGCGGCGAGAACGGCTTGGTGATGTAGTCGTCGGCACCGGTCTCAAGGCCGGCGATCTTGTCCTGCTCATCCGAGCGTGCGGTGAGCATGATCAGCGGGATCTGCCGGGTCCGCTCCTCGCCGCGCAGCCGGCGGGCGAAGTCGATGCCGGAGGTGCCCGGCAGCATCCAGTCCAGCAGGATCAGATCGGGCAGGGCGTTGCGCACCAGATGCTGTGCGGTCTCCACCGAGTCGGCTCGCATCACGTGATGGCCGGCCTGGGTCAGGTTGAAGGCGATCAGTTCCTGGATGGCCGGTTCGTCCTCTACGAGCAGGATGTTGGCTGGCATGCATAACCTCGCGAGTCAGGGGCGTTGGCAATGTTGCGAGATTAAGGCTCGACTGTGAACCTAATATTACAAACCCCCTGCGGCGTTCGCGAGCGAAGGTCGCGGCCCGTCGGCCTTGGCGCTATCATGGCGCCTTGTGTCCAAGCGGAGCGCCCCATGGCCGGGTTGAAGCCCGACAGCCCCTTTCCCACCGAACTGATCGTGCACCGCGCCAGCGCGCGGCTCGAAGTGACGTTCGAAGACGGGGCATGCTTCTGTCTGCCCGCCGAGTACCTGCGTGTCCACTCGCCCTCGGCCGAGGTGCGCGGGCACGGTGCCGGTCCGGGCGTGCTGCAGGCTGGCAAGCGCCGCGTCAATCTGGTCGCGGCGCACCCGGTCGGCAACTATGCCGTCAAGCTGGTCTTCGACGACGGGCATGATTCGGGGCTGTATTCCTGGGATTACCTGTACGAACTTGGCCGGGATCAGGAGGCCAGGTGGCAAGCCTACCTCGATCGCCTGGCCCGGGCCGGCGCTTCGCGCGATTCCGAATGAAAGAGAACCCCATGTCCGACCAGACCACGCACTTTGGCTACAGCACCGTCAACGAATCGGAAAAGGCGCAGAAGGTGGCCGAGGTATTCCACTCGGTTGCGCAGAAGTACGACGTGATGAACGACCTGATGAGCGCCGGTCTGCACCGGGCGTGGAAGTTCTTCACCATCGAGACGAGCGGGGTGCGCCCGGGCGACAAGGTGCTGGACATCGCCGGCGGCACCGGCGACCTTTCCAAGGCGTTTGCCAGGAAGGTCGGCCGGCGCGGCGAGGTCTGGCTCACCGACATCAACAGCTCGATGCTGGGCGTGGGGCGCGATCGGTTGCTCGACGCGGGCTTTGCCGTCGCCACGGCGCAATGCGACGCCGAGCGGCTGCCGTTCCCCGCCAATTACTTCGATATCGTCAGCGTGGCCTTCGGGCTGCGCAACATGACCCACAAGGATGCGGCACTGGCCGAGATGCACCGGGTGCTCAAGCCGGGCGGACGGCTCCTGGTGCTGGAATTCTCCAAGGTCTGGTCGCCGCTCAAGCCGGCCTACGATCTGTATTCGTTCAAGCTGCTGCCGGCCATGGGCCGGCTGGTGGCCGGCGACGCGGATTCGTACCAGTACCTTGCCGAATCGATCCGCATGCATCCGGACCAGGAAACCCTCAAGGACATGATGCACGGCGCGGGCTTTGACCGGGTGGCCTACCACAACCTTGCCGCCGGCATCGTCGCGCTGCACAAGGGATACAAGTTCTGATGCTGGCGCGCCTGATCAACCGGCTGCTGGCCAACGATGCCGCGACCGCCGCCGAGCTGGCGCGGCATGCGGGACGGGTGTTGCGGCTGTCGTTCCCGGCGCTGTCCGACACCCTGGTCATCACGGCGCAAGGGCACTTCGCTGAAACCCGCAGCCCGGCGGAGGCCACGCTGGAGGTGCCGCTCGCCTTCTTCATCGCCTTCGTGTTCGACCGCCATTCGGCACAGCGGCAGCTGCACCTGGAGGGCGATGCCGAGCTGGCCGCCTCGGTCGGGCGTGCGCTCGGTGGTCTGCGCTGGGATCTGGCCGAGGAGTTGTCGCAACTGGTTGGCGATGTGGCGGCCAATCGGCTGGTCTGGCTTGCCGGCAGGATCGGCGGCATCCCGGGAGCCATCGGGGCACGGATGGCGCAACACCTGGTGGAGTACTGGCGTGACGAGGCGGCGCTGCTGGCCAACGCCGCCGGGGTCAACCGCTACTGCACCGAGGTCGACCGGTTGCGCGACGATGTGGCGCGGCTGGAAAAACGCATCGATCTCCTGACCAAGAAGCCGTCCTGATGCACTTGGTCCGCCTGTTCAAGATCGCCTGGGTGATCGTTCACTTCGGGCTGGATGAATTCCTGCTGGGGCACGAGCGGGTGCATGGCCTGCGCTGGCTGTGCAAACAGCTGTTCTTCTGGCGCCGCCTGTCCCAGCCGCGCGCGGTGCGGCTGCGCCTGGCACTGGAGCGCCTGGGTCCCATCTTCGTCAAGTTCGGCCAGGTGCTGTCGACCCGGCGCGATCTGCTGCCCGGCGATATCGCCAACGAACTGGCGCTGCTGCAGGACCAGGTGCCGCCGTTTGCCGGTACGCTCGCCGTCCAGGTGATCGAGGCAAGCCTGGGCCAGCCGCTCGCGGCGCTGTATGCCGAGTTCGACCTGCAGCCGGTGGCCTCCGCGTCGATCGCCCAGGTGCACTGTGCCCGGCTGTTCGACGGGCGGGCGGTGGCGGTGAAGGTGCTGCGGCCCGGCATCGCCCCGGTGATCGAAAGCGATCTGGCGCTGCTGCGCACCATGGCGGCACTCGTCGAGAAGCTGTTCGTCGACGGCAAGCGCCTGCGCCCGCGCGAGGTGGTCGCCGAGTTCGACAAATACCTGCACGACGAGCTGGACCTGATGGTCGAGGCGGGCAACGCCGCACAGCTGCGACGCAATTTCCTCGGTTCGGACCAGTTGATCGTGCCCGAGGTGTTCTACGACTGGACCAGCCGGCAGGTGCTGACGCTGGAATGGATGGACGGTATTCCGATCGGGCGTATCGATGCCCTGGTCGAGGCAGGCATCGACCTGAAGAAGCTCTCGCGCTTCGGGGTGGAGATCTTCTTCACCCAGGTGTTCCGGCACGGGTTCTTTCACGCCGACATGCACCCGGGCAATATTTTCGTCGCCCCGGACAACCGCTATATCGCGCTGGACTTCGGCATCGTCGGCACGCTGTCCGAGCGCGACAAGCAATATCTCGCGATCAATTTCCTCGCCTTCTTCAACCGTGACTACCGGCGTGTGGCCACGGCGCATATCGAATCGGGCTGGGTGCCCCGGCAGACCCGCATCGAGGAGCTGGAGGCGGCGGTGCGCACCGCCTGCGAGCCGATCTTCGACCGGCCGATCTCGCAGATCTCGTTCGGACAGGTGCTGCTGCGCCTGTTCGAGACCAGCCGGCGTTTCAACGTCGAGATCCAACCGCAACTGGTGCTGCTGCAGAAGACGCTGCTCAACATCGAGGGGCTGGGTCGCCAACTGGACCCGGAGCTCGATCTGTGGGATACGGCCAAGCCGTTCCTGGAACGGTGGATGAACGAGCAGATCGGCTGGCGCGGTTTCGTGGCCAACCTGCGACGCGAAGCGCCGCAGTGGGCGGCCTTGCTGCCAAGCCTGCCACGCCGTCTGAACGCACTGGGCGACGCCGAGCAGGTGATGGTGGCGGGCTACTACGGCCTGATGCGCGAACAGCGGCGGCGCAACTGGCTGCTCGGTGCGATCGCAGCCCTGCTGGCGGCGCTGGTCCTCAGCATCTGGGCCGGTTAGGCGCGGCCACGGGGTGCCACAGGCAGACAATCGATGACCAACGGGTCTTTGTTGGTACAATGCCGGGCATTTGTCTTTTAAAACGCTCCCTGATAACTCGCCCGCCATGTCCGTACTAGAACCGATTGCTGAAAAAGACCTGCCGCTCAAACGCGACCTCGATCTGTTGGCCAAGGTGCTGGCCGATACCATCCGGGAGCAGACCGGCCCAGCCACCGCCGAGCGTATCGATGCCATCCGCGACCTGGCGATCCGCTACGTGGAGGGGCAGGACCCGGATGCCGGCCGCGCGCTGTCCCGCTCGCTGTCCTCGCTCGACCTGGACAGCACTGTCGCGCTGGTCCGCGCGTTCAGCTATTTCTCGCATCTGTCGAATATCGCCGAAGACCTGCACCACAACCGTCGCCGCCGCGCACATCGGATGCGGGGCTCGGCATCGCAGCGCGGCAGCGTGGCCGCCGCGCTCGAGGCGTTGGTGGCGAGGAACGTCAAGCCGCAGGACATCATCGCCCTGCTGGAAGAGACCCTGATCGCCCCCGTGCTGACCGCCCACCCGACCGAGGTGAAGCGCAAGACCATCCTCGACTGCCACCGTGCCGTGGCCGAACTGCTGGCCGCGCGTGATCGGCAGGCCATGACCTCGGAAGAGGTGGTCGCCAACCAGGAGGCGCTGGAGCGGGTGCTGCTCGCGCTGTGGCAGACCCGGGAGATCCGGACCTTCAAGCTGACGGTGCAAGACGAGATCGAAAACGGCTCGACCTATTTCCGCAATACCTTCCTGCACGAACTGCCGCGTCTGTATCTGGACCTGGAGGACCGGCTCGGCAAGCTGACCGGCCAACCGGTGATACTGCCCAATTTCGTGCACGTGGGCAGCTGGATCGGCGGCGACCGCGACGGCAACCCCTTCGTCACCGCCGAAGTGCTGCGTTATGCGGTATCGCGGCAATCCGGCATCGCACTCGATTACTACTACCAGCAGCTGGGCAAGCTCGAGAACGAGCTGTCGATGTCCACGCGGCTGGTGCAGGTGGACCAGAAACTGCAGAAGCTGGCCGAACAGGCACAGGAGGAGCGTACCCGGCGTTCCGAGGAGCCGTACCGGCTTGCTGTCTCCCATATCCGCGCACGGGTGTTCGCCACCGCAACGCAGATCGGCACCTTCCACCATGCGCTGCACGATGTGGCGCACGCGCCGGCCTACAACAGTGCGGCGGAGCTGGAAGAAGACCTGGAGACCGTGTTCGACTCGCTGGTCGCACATGGCGCCGGCAAGCTGGTGAACGGCCGGCTGCGCCGGTTGCGGCGTGCCGTGTCGGTGTTCGGGCTGCATCTGGCGCCGGTGGACATGCGCCAGCATGCCGGCATCCACGAACGCGTGATCGCCGAACTCTTCGACAAGGCCGGGCTGGAGGACTATCTCGCGCTCGACGAGGCGTCGCGCCGCGTGGTGCTGCTGCGCGAGCTGGCCAGCCCGCGTCCGCTGATCTGCCCGTATGTCGAATACACGCCGGACGTGCAGAAGGAGATCAATATCCTGCGCGCGGCCGAGCAGGTGCAGGCCCGCTATGGCGAGGCCGTGCTGCCCAACTACATCATTTCCAACTGCGAATCGGTTTCGGACCTGCTGGAAGTGGCGGTGTTGCTCAACGAGGTGGGCCTCGTGCAGCTGGCGCCCAACGTGCGCTGCAAGATCAACATCATCCCGCTGTTCGAGACCATCGGCGATCTGCGCGGCTGCGGCCAGATTATGACCGATCTGTTCTCGCTGCCGCAGTGGCGCCAGCTGCTGTCGTGCCGCGATCAGGTGCAGGAGGTGATGCTGGGGTATTCGGACTCGAACAAGGACGGCGGCTACCTCACCTCCAACTGGGAGCTGTACAAGGCCGAACTCAACCTGGTCGAGGTGTTCAAGCAGGCCGGTTTCAAGATGCGTCTGTTCCACGGCCGTGGCGGCACCGTCGGCCGTGGCGGCGGCCCGGCCTACGACGCGGTGCTGGCGCAGCCGGTCGGCTCGGTCAATGGTCAGATCCGCATCACCGAGCAGGGTGAGGTGATCGCGGCCAAGTATGCCGACCGCGAAGTGGGGCGGCGCAATCTGGAGATCCTGATCTCGGCCACGCTCGAGGCCAGCTTTCCCGCGCCCGATCCCGAGGATTTCGACCCGAGCGAGCGGCGCCGTCTGATGGAAGGGCTGTCGCTGCGCGCCTATCAGGCCTACCGCGACCTGGTGTACGCCACCCCCGACTTCATCACCTATTTCCGCGAAGCCACGCCGATCAACGAGATTCCCAATCTCAACATCGGTTCGCGTCCGGCCGCGCGCAAGAACACCAACTCGATCGCCGACCTGCGCGCCATTCCCTGGGTGTTCAGCTGGTCCCAATGCCGGCTGATGCTGCCGGGCTGGTACGGGTTCGGCACCGCCATCAGCGAATTCCTGAAGGACAAGGGCGACGAAGGGCTGGCGGCATTGCGCGAGCACTACCGCAGCTGGCCGTTCTTCCAGGTGACGATCTCCAACATGGAGATGGTGCTTGCCAAATCGGATATCGCCATCGCCGCGCGCTATTCGGAGCTGGTGAACGATCCGGATATCGCCCATCGCATCTTCCAACGGCTCAAGGCCGAATGGCAGCGCACGGTGGATGCGGTGCTGGCCATCACCGGGCATGATCGCCTGCTGGGCGACAACCCGATGCTGGCGCGCAGTCTGGACAACCGGTTGCCATATCTGGATCCGCTCAATCACCTGCAGGTGGAGCTGCTCAAGCGGCTGCGCGGCGGGGAGGAGAGCGAGGAGCTGCGCCACGCGGTGCACCTGACCATCAACGGCATCGCCGCGGGCCTGCGCAACAGCGGCTAGCCCCGCCCGATCCGCGCCAAGCGCGCAGCTGCCCGGCGGGCGCTGCGCGCTTTGTGTTTCTGCGGTATCGCCCGGCTTCGCGCAGAGCGACTATCATCATGCGCATGCGCCATCTGTCCCGGATTCCGCTTTTGCTGTCGTTGGTCTGTTGCGCCTTGCCGGCCACGGCGGCGGTGCCCACGCATTTCGGCGAACAGATGGAGGCGGCGTTGACCTGTCGTTCCGAGGTGAGCGCCGGCTACTGGCAGGATTACTTCCGACGCCATCTGGGCACGCCGCTGCGCCGCTGGGGTGAGGCGGACTGGTTCGATTCCCAAAAAGCGGTGCTTGCGGGCAATCCCACGCATGAGGTGTTCGCCGGTGTCCCTGAGAGCGGTGCGCGGATGGTGGGTGCACTGATCCCGGCGCCGGCCGAGACCGTACGCAGGAACATCGAAACCAGGCTGTCGATCCGGTTCGTCGCGCTGCCCGGCCCCTATCCCCGTTATCTCTCCGCCTTTGGCAGCGTGCTGGTGGAGCAGCCCGATCGTCAGACCAAGTGGTACTGCGCCCGCTGGCATCTGGGCAACCGTCCCTGAGCGCTGGCAGCGCATCCTTGCCTTTGCCGCGTGTGTCCCTTGTCCCACATCGGAACGGCATGCGGTGACCTGTGCCGCAATCTGCATGTTTTTGTCCCGTTCAGGGGCGACGCTTGCACCATCGTTGTCAGTTTGATGCTTGCATTGCCTGGCTTGTCCACACTCAAATTGCATTAGAATTTTCTAATGCAGTAGGTGATTGTTAGTAACAAGAAAGAATTAACTACGAGTGATGGGGTTCAGTACGTGACAGCAGTTCCGCATTTCGTCGGCGACGAACGTAGTGGTCGGGTAGTCCGCTTACCAAAAACTACGTAAATGCCGCTTCAGTATCTACATCAGAATTGACTCATATTGCTATGCGTCCGGTGCATGACCGCCTTGAAATGCCGGAATACCAAGGGTGTTTGCAGTGCGCTGCTGCAGTGCAATCTGAGCCATTCTGGGGCGTTGTGTAGTCGGAGTGCCATCTTGCGAATGACGGATGAATGGCGGTTTATAGCCGATCAATGTGTAGGGTTGACATGCCTCGGGGCATGGGCGGTAATGAACCGTGTCTGAACCGACTACATGCCCAGGTAGCCCGGTGCCGGGAGGAAAAAACCAGAACGCTTTCTTGATTCTGACGTTCTGGGTCCCTGGCAAGACCAGTGGATGCGCGTGAATAACGCCAAATAAAAGAGGATGGAGACCAATAAGATGTTGCAACTCAATCGTTTTGCAATTGCCGCAATCCCGGCCGCGCTGATGGCAGTCCATGCCTACGCCGCGCCGGCCTGGCAGGAAGGGGCGACCTATACGGCAGGAAGCACGGTCAGCTACGGCGGCCGTGACTACCAGGCGCTGGTGACGCATACCGCCTACGTCGGCGCGAATTGGAATCCTCCTGCGTCCCCGACGCTGTGGAAGGATCTCGGGGTGTCGTCCGGCGCCACTCCGGCGCCGACGCCGACTGCCACGCCGGCACCGACCCCGGTGCCGGTGACCCCGACGCCGGTGGCGACCCCCGTTCCGACGCCGGTCCCGACTCCTGCCCCCACCCCGACCGGCAGCTGCCATGCCGCGTGGAATGCATCGACCGCCTATGCCGCCGCCAGCAAGGTGACCTACAACGGCCGCAACTACGAGGCCAAGTGGTGGACCCAGGGCGACAACCCGGCGCAGTCCGGTGCCTGGGGCGTGTGGAAGGATCTGGGTGCCTGCGGCGGTACTGCGCCGACGCCCACCCCTGCCACCCCGACACCGACCCCGGTGACACCGACGCCCACTCCGGTCACGCCGACGCCGGTGACCCCGACGCCGACCCCGGTCACGCCGACCCCGACGCCGGTGACCCCGACACCGACGCCGGTCACGCCGACGCCGGGCGTCTCGGGCAAGCAAGTGGGTTCGTACTTCGCGCAGTGGGGCATCTACGGCCGCAACTATCAGGTGAAGAACATCCAGACCAGCGGTTCGGCTGCCAAGATGACCTTCCTGAACTACGCCTTTGGCAATGTCTACCAGAAGAATGGCGGCTACGAATGCGATATCCAGTACCGCACCGAATCGGGTAACGGCGATGGCGGCGATCCGTTCGCCGACTACAGCAAGTCGTTCGATGCGGCCACTTCGGTCGACGGCAAGGCCGATACCTGGGATAGCGCGCTGCGTGGCAACTTCGGCCAGCTCAAGCGCCTGAAGGCACTGAATCCCAACCTCAAGGCCTTCATCTCGCTTGGTGGCTGGAGCTGGTCCAGGTGGTTCTCGGCAGCATCGATGACCGATGCGGCGCGCAAGCAACTGGTGAAGAGCTGCATCGACGTCTACATCAAGGGCAACCTGCCGGTGTACGACGGCGCAGGCGGGCCGGGTGCGGCCGCCGGCGTGTTCGATGGTATCGACATCGACTGGGAATTCCCGGGCGTGCAGGGCTTCGGCTACAACACCGTCAGCCCGTCCGACAAGCAGAACTTCACGCTGCTGTTGAAGGAGTTCCGTGCCCAGCTGGACGCACTGACCGCTGTGACCGGCAAGCCCTACCTGCTCACCGTGGCGATCGGCGCCGGCAAGGACAAGATCGATATGACCGAGCCGGGCGAGTACAGCAAGCCGCTCGACTGGATCAACATCATGTCCTACGACTACAACGGCGGCTGGGATGCCAAGGGCCCGACCAACTTCCAATCGCATCTGTACAACGATCCGGCGGGTCCGCAGGACGGCCTGAAGCCGACCTACAACACCGACAGCGCGGTGAATCAGTTGCTCAAGGCCGGCGTGCCGGCGCAGAAGCTGGTGATCGGCATCCCGTTCTACGGGCGTGGCTGGACCGGCGTGACCAACGCCAACAACGGCCTGTATCAGGCAGCGACCGGCCCGGCACGCGGCACCTACGAGACCGGCATCGAAGACTACAAGGTGCTCAAGAACGCCCCGGGTACCGTGCATGTGCACCCGGTTGCCAAGCAGTCGTACAAGTTCGATGGCAGTACCTTCTGGTCGTACGACACCCCTGAAGTCATCGTCACGAAGATCAACTACGTGAAGACCAAGGGTCTGGGTGGCGTGTTCAGCTGGTCGCTC
The DNA here is from genome assembly GCF_025642115.1 of Chitiniphilus purpureus. Classification (GTDB taxonomy): domain Bacteria; phylum Pseudomonadota; class Gammaproteobacteria; order Burkholderiales; family Chitinibacteraceae; genus Chitiniphilus; species Chitiniphilus purpureus. The sequence goes on from NZ_CP106753.1 coordinate 1,160,473, forward strand.
GATGGCGATACCGCCAACGGCGAATTGATGAACGCGATGGGTACGATGCGCCAGTAGTTCAAGCAACAACAACAGCAGCAACTCACTGAGCCCTCCCGCGTGACGCGGGAGGGTTTTTCTTTGCCTGTCTTGCGGCGTGAATTGCGGTTTTGATTGAAATCAGCAATTGCTGATATGGATGTGGTTTGACGGCAAAATAACAATGGCATGCCTCTGATCATGCACGCGATGAAAGGCTGCTATATGGCGATTGAAGGGAAGGTTAATCAGGAATTGATGATTGATTTTAAAGCCCAACTGGCAGATCATCATTCCCAAGCCGCTGCCCAAAGTAGGCAGGTAATTCAAATTAAGAAATTATCAAGGCTGGAGGTGGAGAAGTGAGTGAACCCGGTCGCGGGTCGCCAGTGCGGAATATTGCACCGGTTGCCGTAACCTGTTGTCCTTCCGTCTGCATGCAAGATGCAGTGGGCCCGTCGTCGCCTGTGCGATCGACGGGTTTCTGTGTCTTCCGCATGCTGTCCGGCGGTGCGCGATGCCTGCATCGCCCGGCCTGTGGCTCGTTTCCTCCCTTCGTCCCGGATTGTGCCCGGATTGTGTTCCCGGATGTGATTTTTTCCGGTTCCGGCAATCGGGTGCAAGCCCATCCCAGCCTGAAACGCATCGCCTTTGCAATTGGGTGCGGTATCAAAAAAACCAGCGGTTCCATTTGCAATGCCGTTTATCCGTTCATTCGCCGGTTGAGCGGTTGCTTTGTATTTTCCAATTCCAATCACAGGCAAATGACGTCGAATAAGGACGGGGGTTGCGAGGGGTATGGCGTTGCCGCCGATTCCCTGTTCCGCAGCCTGCCCGATGACCGGTTTTTTGCAACCGCCCGCTGCGCCGGATTTGCATAATCCTGCCGGTCGACGCGCCGATGCGCGGGGTGGATGGGTGTGCCGATCGTGCCTTGCGGGCATGGATCACGGCACAGGATTTTCGGCAGGTCATCGCCGGAAACGGCAGGCGCGTTCCAGGGCGCCTGCCGTGTGATCGCCACCGGTATCGGCCGGTGGTTCTTCGCGAAGAGCAACGAAGGTACTGCTGCTTAGGGCCATGCCCGATCCGGCGGCGCCATCGTCACTAACAGGATGGAGTCAGCATGTTACGTAAAGCCCAAGGGCGCGCCCGCAGCGCGCTCCTGATCTCCTTGCTGTCGCTGTCGGCCGGCGTGTTCGCCGCGCCGGCTTGGCAGGAAGGCAGTGCCTATACCGCCGGCACGGTGGTGAATTACAACGGTCGCGACTACAAGGCGCTGGTTGCGCACACCGCTTACGCGGGTGCCAACTGGAATCCGGCCTCCACGCCGACGCTGTGGCAGGATCTCGGCCCCGCCAACGGCGGCTCGCCGACCCCCACCCCGGTCGCGCCCACGCCGACCCCGGTGACCCCGACCCCGAACCCGACCACCCCGACGCCCAATCCCACCACGCCGACGCCGAACCCGGTCACACCCACCCCGGGCACCTGCTATCAGGCCTGGAGCGCCAGTGGGGTGTACAGCGGTGGTGCCCGTGTCACCCACAATGGCGTCAATTACGAAGCCAAGTGGTGGACCCAGGGCGACAACCCGGCCCAATCGGGTGATTGGGGTGTTTGGAAGAACCTGGGCAACTGCTCCGGCAATCCGGTGACCCCGACGCCGACCCCGGTCACACCGACCCCGACCCCCGTGACGCCGACCCCGGTCACGCCGACGCCGACGCCGGTGACCCCGACGCCGGTCACGCCGACGCCGACCCCGGTCACGCCGACCCCGACTCCCGTGACGCCCACACCGGGCGGACGGCAGGCCGGTTCGTACTTCGCGCAATGGGGCGTGTACGGCCGTGGCTACGAAGTGGCGGACATCGTCACCTCGGGCGCCGCGTCCAAACTCACCTTCATCAACTACGCCTTCGGCAACCTCTACCAGAAGAACGGTGGGTACGAGTGCGCGGCCGGCATCGACAAGCTCGAGCCGGGTGCCACCAACCCGAACGATGCCGCTGCCGGTACCGGTGGTGACGCATGGGCTGACTACGGCCGCACCCCGGGCCGCCTGGTCGACCCCAGCAAGCCGTACACCTGGGATTCGCCGCTGGCCGGTAACTTCGGCGAGCTGAAGAACCTGAAGGCCAAGTACCCGAACCTGAAGGTGTTCATCTCGCTGGGCGGCTGGACCTGGTCCAAGTGGTTCTCGGCAGCCAGCAAGACCGACGCACTGCGCAAGCAGCTGGTGAGCTCGTGCATCGACGTGTTCATCAAGGGCAACCTGCCCAGCTACAGCGGTCGCGGCGGTCCTGGTTCGGCCAAGGGCGTGTTCGACGGCATCGACATCGACTGGGAATACCCGGGCGTGATCGGCCAGCCGTACAACACCGTGGCGCCGGAAGACAAGCAGAACTTCACGCTGCTCCTGGCGGAGTTCCGCCGGCAGCTTGATGCGCTGAACGACGGCCACAAGCTCCTGACGGTGGCGATCGGCTCCGGCAAGGACAAGATCGACATGACCGAGCCGGGCAAGTACGTCCAGTACCTCGACTGGATCAACGTCATGACCTACGACTTCCACGGTGGTTGGGAGACGAATGGTCCGACCAACTTCCAGTCGCACCTGTACCCCGATCCGAACAGCCCGGGCTTCCTGGACGACAAGGGTCAGCGCAGCGTGTCCTCGTACTACAACATCGACGATGCGATCAAGAACCTGATCGCAGCCGGCGCACCCGCCAACAAGCTGCTGGTCGGTATCCCGTACTACGGTCGCGGTTGGACCGGCGTGCAGGCAGGCAACAGCAATGGCCTGTACCAACCGGCCACCGGTCCGGGTCGCGGCACGTACGAAGCAGGGATCGAGGACTACAAGGTGCTGAAGAACGCACCGGGCACCGTGTACGTCCATCCGGTCACCAAGCAATCGTACAAGTACGACGGCACCAACTTCTGGGGTTATGACACCCCGGCAGTGATTCAGACCAAGATCGACTACGTGAAGGCCAATGGTCTGGGCGGGATGTTCAGCTGGTCGCTTGACGGTGACTCGAACGGCGAACTGACCGGCGTGATGAGCGCTGTGAGGTAAACCGGCGGCAACGCTGAAAGCAACACCAAAAGCAATAAAAACCAGGGAAGTACCCCCTCCCCGTCCCCGGGGAGGGGTTTACCGTGCGCCCGATGCAGGCGCCATACCCCAAAGATTGGAGTGAGCAGATGAAACGTGCACATCGTACCGTCGGCCTTCTGGCTGCCGGCGTGGTGGCGTTGTTTGCCGCCGCAGGCCTTTACGCCGCCCCCTGGGCCGAAGGCAATACCTACAGCGCCGGAACCGTTGTCGAATACAACGGCAAGAGCTACAAGGCGCTGGTGACCCATACCGCTTACGTCGGCGCCGGCTGGAATCCGGTGTCGACCCCCACACTGTGGCAGGAGGTGGCCGGTACGCCGACCCCGACGCCCACGCCAGTGGTGACCCCGACCCCGGTGGTCACACCGACCCCCACCCCGGTCGTGACGCCGACCCCAGTGGTTACGCCGACTCCGACCCCGGTCGTGACGCCCACCCCCGTCGTCACCCCCACACCGACCCCCACGCCGACCCCAGTGGTCACGCCGACCCCCACACCCGTGGTGACCCCGACCCCGGTCGGTTCCTGCCCGGCCTGGGCGCCCGGCCTGTCGATCACCGCTGGCTCGTCGCTGCTGTACAACGGCAGAAGCTACAAAGCCCTCGTCACCCATACCGCGCAGGCCGGATGGGATCCGGCGAATACCGGCGCGCTGTTCCAGCCCGATACGGCGTGCGGCGGCAGCATCACGCCCACCCCGGGTGGCCCGACGCCGACCCCGGCGCCGACAGCGCCGTTCTGCGCCCCGGAATGGGTGGCAACCAAGATCTATCCCAAGGGCAAGCTTGCCGGCTACAAGGGTGGCGCCTACGAGGCATTGGTCGATACCTATGCCATTCCGCCGGACAGCACCGTGTTCACCAACCAGTGGAAGCTCGTGGGTGTGCCCAAGGAAGACCTGTGTCCGGTCAAGGTGCCCAACAACATCAATTACGGCACGGCCCAGCCGGTGCTCAACGGCAACCCCAACTCCGGCAAGGTGTTGCCGGCAGGCCCGCTCAGCGCCACGCGCATCGCCAATACGCAGTCCACGCTGACCGGCACCAAGGGTGGGATCAACCCAGCCACCGATCCGGGCGGCAACCATCCCGGCTTTGATGCCGACACCGGCGGACGGGTGGCCAAGCTCGCGCCTGGCTCCTTGCCCTTGCAGCACAATGTCTACTCGATCGAGGCCGGCCAGGAACGCGTGGCCTACCTGGGCGACTGGGCGATCTATGGCCGCCGCTTCGACTTCAGCAAGCTGCCGGTCAAGAACCTGGATCGACTGGTGTATGGCTTTGCCGGTATCTGCTTCCCGGCGGCCAAGAACACCCAGGACCCGGGCTTCCCGACCACTGCGCCCGCTGCCGTCAACCGCACCTGCGGCCTGGGCACCACCAAGCTGCCGGACGGCGCGATGGCGATGGCCGACTATGAGGCGGCGTTCCTGCGTAACCAGCCTGGCGGGCAGACCGCCAAGATCTCCGGCATCGAAGGCATGTACGAGATCGGCAAGGACGACGTGGGTGGCGTGTTCGGGGTGCTGTACAACCTGCGCAAGGCCAATCCGCATCTGAAGCTGGATCTGTCGGTGGGCGGCTGGACCTTGTCCGAGGGCTTCCCATGGATGGCATCCGATCCGACCCGGCGCAAGGTGTTCGTCGATTCCATCGTCGCGTTCCTTGAGCGCTACGACTTCGACGGCATCGACATCGACTGGGAATATCCCGCGAGCGACGGCGCCGTACCGGGCATGGCACGGCCGGACGATCCGCAGAACTACCTGCAGCTGCTGAAGGATCTGCGCGCGGCGATGGACTGGCTCACCGTCAAGACCGGCAAGAAGTATCGGTTGTCGTCGGCGATCCCGGCCACGCAGGGCAAGATCGACAAGCTGCAGTGGACCGAGATCGAGAAGTACCTCGACCGGCTGTACGTGATGACCTACGACCTGACCGGGGCGTGGGAGCGCAACCTCAGCCATCACACCCCGCTGTACAACAACCCGAACGCCAACGGGTCGTCCACCGGATCGTCGGCAAGCTGGATGATCGAGTACCTCAACAGCAAGTACGGGGTGCCGTTCAACAAGATGATGATCGGTGTGGCCAACTACCACCGCTCCAAGGCCATCCTGCCCGGAGACATCACCGAGTACACCGCCGGGCTGAAGGGGGATACCACCTTCGGTGATCCGAAGTGGACCGGTGCCGCCTTCATCACCGGCATCGCCGGGGTGGGCAGCTGGGAAGCGGGTGTGGTCGAGGGCTATGACCTGTACCAGAACTACCTGGACCGTGAACTCAAGCCGCGCAACGGGTATCGCCTGTACACCGACAAACTGTCCAACGCCGACTACGCGGTCAACCCCATCGGCAGCAGCGGCTGGTCGTACATCTCGCTGGAAACGCCGCGCACGGCAGCGTTGAAGGCCCAGTACGCCAAGGACAAGCGCCTGGCAGGGGTGTTCTTCTGGCAGATCGAGCAGGACAACGGCTACAACCTCAACGCCGTCAACCATGCGCTGGGCAACAAGGCGCTCAGCGACGTGGCCGATGGCAAGCCGCAGGACCAGATCGCCACATGCGGCGAGAACGTGACCGCGGCCGAGTGCAAAGAGCTGATCAAGTCGATCAAGTAAGTGGAGGATCCCGGCTGTTCCCCGTCCGGCCCATCGGGTGGGGAGCAGCCGGTTTTTACGGCATGAACAAGAAGGAGATGGAGAGGTGAAGTACCCCAACATGTTGATGACCCGCCTGCTCGCCAGTGTCGTGCTGGCCTGCGGCGTCATGGCCGCGCATGCCGCGCCCGCCTGGCAGGAAGGCAGCGCCTACAGCGCCGGCACCCTGGTGACCTACAACGGCCGCGACTACAAGGCACTGGTGACGCATACCGCCCACAGCGGTGCCAACTGGAATCCGGCAGCCACCCCGACCTTGTGGCAGGACCTGGGTCCCACCACCGGCGGCACCCCGACGCCGACGCCGGCCACCCCGACCCCGGCCCCGGTGACCCCCACCCCGAATCCGGCCACACCGACGCCCAACCCGGCTACGCCGACCCCGGCCCCGGTGACCCCGGCGCCGACGGGCTGCCACCAGGCCTGGAGCAGCAGTGCGGTCTACACCGGCGGCCAGCGCGTGACCCACAATGGCGTCAACTACGAAGCCAAGTGGTGGACCCAGGGCGACAACCCGGCGCAATCCGGTTCCTGGGGCGTGTGGAAGTCCATCGGCAATTGCGGCACGCCGCCGACCAACCCGACGCCGACCCCGGTGCCGCCCACGCCGACACCCACTCCGGTGACGCCGACGCCGACCCCGGTGACACCGACCCCCACGCCGGTCACACCGACGCCGACCCCGGTCACACCCACCCCCACGCCGGTGACCCCGACGCCCAACCCTGGCGGTGACGGCCTGCCCAAGCATGTGCTGGTGGGCTATATGCATGCCAGTTTTGCCAATGGTTCGGGTTATATCCGGATGAACGATGTGTCCGATGCATGGGACATCATCAATCTGTCGTTCGCCGAGCCGACCTCGGCCACGTCCGGCCAAGTGGCGTTCAAGATGTGTCCGGCCACCCAATGCCCGAACGTGGAATCCGAGGCCGAGTTCCTCGCCGCGATCAAGGCCAAGCAGGCCAAGGGCAAGAAGGTGCTGATCTCGATCGGTGGCGCCAACGGCCAGGTGCGTCTCGAATCGCCTGCGGCAGCGGCAGCCTTCGTCAGTTCGGTGTCGGCCATCATCGACAAGTACGGTCTTGACGGTCTGGACGTGGACTTCGAAGGGCACTCGCTGCAACTGAACCCGGGTGACAACGACGTGGCCAACCCGACCTCGCCGGTGATCGTCAACCTGATCAGCGCGCTCAAGCAGCTCAAGGCCAAGTACGGCAGCAAGTTCGTGCTGACCATGGCGCCCGAGACGTTCTTCGTGCAACTGGGCTACAGCTTCTACGGCGGCACCTGCGCCGGCTGCGACACCCGCGCCGGGGCCTACCTGCCGGTGATCTACGCCATGCGCAACGACCTGACGCTGCTGCACGTGCAGGACTACAACTCCGGCCCGATCACCGGGTTGGACAACCAGTACCACACGATGGGCAACGCGGACTTCCACGTGGCGATGACCGACATGCTGCTGGCAGGCTTCAAGGTGGCCGGCACCAACTTCCAGTTCCCGGCGCTGCGCCAGGAACAGGTGGCGATCGGTCTGCCGGCCAACGGCAACGCCGGCGGCGGCTTCACCAGCGTGGGCGAAGTGCACAAGGCGCTGGACTGCCTGATGAAGGGCGCGCAATGCGGCAGCTACAAGCCCAAGGGCGTGTACCCCAACATGCGTGGTCTGATGACGTGGTCGGTCAACTGGGACAAATTCAACAACTTTGAATTCTCGACCCAGCACCGCGCCTACTTCAACGCATTGCCGCAGTAAGGGTCGGTGGCGGGCCGCATCGCCGGCCCGCCTACCGTACCGGTTTGCATAAAAGAAGAAGGACGGAGGTTTTTTCATGATGTTCAAGCCCATGAAGCCGTTGGTGCATCGGCTGCTGGCCGCGGCGCTTCTGGCCGGCGGTGTCCTTGCCGCGCATGCCGCGCCCGCCTGGCAGGAAGGCAATGCCTATGCCTCAGGCACCGTGGTGACCTACAACGGTCGCGACTACAAGGCGTTGGTGACGCATACCGCCTATGCCGGCGCCAATTGGAATCCGGCTGCCACACCCACGCTGTGGCAGGATCTGGGCGTGAGCAGCGGTACCCCGACGCCTGCGCCGACCCCGGTTCCGCCGACGCCTACGGCCACCCCGGTGACGCCGACGCCTGCCACGCCGACGCCGGCCCCGGTCACCCCCACCCCGGCGCCTGCCACGCCCACACCGGCACCATCGGCCTGCCATCCGGCATGGAGCAGTGGCGGCGTCTACACCGGCGGCACGCGCGTGACCCACAATGGCGTCAATTACGAAGCCAAGTGGTGGACCCAGGGTGACAACCCGGCCCAATCAGGCGACTGGGGCGTGTGGAAGAACCTGGGTGCATGTGGCGGCACGCCGACGCCGGTGACGCCGACGCCCACCCCGGTGACCCCAACGCCCACCCCGGTGACCCCAACGCCAACGCCGGTCACACCGACCCCCGTGACGCCGACGCCGAACAGCGGGGCCTTCCGCTTTGCGCCGTATATCGATGTCAGCGGCGCGATCGATCTGTCCGGCTGGGCGCAGGCCACCGGTGGCCGCCACGTTTCGCTGGCGTTCTTCAATTCGGCAGGCGGTTGCAACGGCGGCTGGCCGACGGGCGAATCGGGGCTGCTGTCGCAGGCCAATGCGCTCAAGGCCTTCGGCGGCAATGTGATCGTATCCTCGGGCGGCTGGAATGCCAGCGATCTGGTGCGCAGCTGCGCCGATCCGGCAGCCATCGCCACAACCTACGAGAACGTGCTGACGCGCTTTGGCACCGACCATCTGGATCTCGATCCGGAAAACGCACCAGGCAACAACAACCTGGAGCAGTCGCTGGTCGACCGGCGCAACGCGGCGATCAAGATCCTGCAGGATCGCTTCAAGGCCAAGGGCAAGAGCCTGTTCCTGTCGTACACGCTCGGCGTAAACCCGGACAACGGTTTCAATGCCGAGAACCTGTACGTGCTGCAGTCGGCTAAGGCGGCCGGTGTCGAGGTCCATCTGGTCAACCCGATGATCATGGACTACTACGACGGCGTGTCCGGCAAGCAGATGGGTGCGCGTTCGATCCTGGCACTGCAGAAGGTCCATGCCCAGCTCAAGTCGGTCTGGCCGGGCAAGACCGATGCACAGTACTGGGGCATGCTCGGCGCTGTGGCCATGATCGGGCAGAACGACAACCCGACCGAGGTGTTCACGCTGGATGACGCCAAGATGGTGCGTGACTTTGGCAAGCAGCAGGGCATGGCAATGATGTCGTTCTGGTCGCTGGGCCGCGACAACGGCAACTGCGCCGGCAATACCACCGCCAACTGGCAATGCAGCGGCATCGTGCAGAACCAGTGGGACTTCAGCCGCATCTTCAATGCGTTCTGAGTTGTAAATCTGCCGGCGCGCGCCATGCGCGCCGGCATTTTCTTTTCCCGGCGAAGTGGTCTTTGCACCCCGTCCGCATCTGGCCCGGATGCCACGTCATGTTGTCCCCGAACGGCGCTGGCAATGGGACGGACGGTGGGTGTGGCGACATGCATGTTTTTTCTTATATACGGGGCCATGCAGGGTGATTGACACACCTTACAAGCCGGCGTAAACAGGCAGCACGCGGCTCGCATGCGCAATGCGGGTCACGCATAAATCCGATACAAGGATGGAGGAAATCCCAATGAAAGTACGCTTCACCCCCCGGGTGAGCCGGCTTCTGGCCGTGCTCGTCATCGCCAGCGGCGTCATGGCCGCCCATGCCGCTCCGGCATGGCAGGAAGGTTCGGTCTACAACGCCGGTACCGTCGTCACCTATGACGGGCGCGACTACAAGGCGCTGACCACCCATACCGCCTACGTCGGTGCCAATTGGAACCCCAAGTCGACCCCGACGCTGTGGCAGGATCTGGGTCCGGCCACCGGCGGCACGCCGACGCCGGCACCCACCCCCACCCCGGTGGTCACGCCGACCCCGGTCGCACCCACGCCCACGCCGACCGGCAACCCCACCCCGACCCCGGCACCGGGCGACGTGTGCTATCAGACCTGGAGCAGCAGCGGTGTCTACAATGGCGGCGCCCGTGTGACCCATAACGGCGTCAACTACGAAGCCAAGTGGTGGACCCAGGGCGACAACCCGGCGCAGTCGGGCTCGTGGGGCGTGTGGAAGGTCGTCAGCAACTGTGGCACCCCGCCGACCAACCCGACCCCGACGCCGGTGCCGCCGACCCCCACCCCGACCCCGGTTCCGCCCACCCCGACCCCGACACCGGTGCCGCCGACCCCCACGCCGACGCCCGTCACCCCGACCCCCACACCGGTGACCCCGACCCCGACGCCGGTGACCCCGACGCCGTCCGGCAACCTGCCCAAGCACGCGCTGATCGGGTACTGGCACAACTTCACCAACCCGTCGGGCCCGGCCATCCGCATCCGCGATGTGTCGGACGATTGGGACGTGATCATGCTGTCGTTCGGCGAGGATGCGGGCAACGGCAACGTCACCTTCACCCTGGATGCCAACGCCGGCACCGAGGCGGAATTCATCGCCGATATCGCGGCCAAGCGTGCCAAGGGCAAGAAGGTGGTGCTCTCGCTGGGCGGCCAGGAAGGCCGGATGACGTTGAACACGCGTGAGAACGTGACCAACTTCGTCAACAGCCTGCACGGCATCATCACCAAGTACGGCCTGGACGGCATCGATCTTGACCTCGAAAGCGGCGCAGGTGTGGTGCTCGGCACGCCGATCATCAACAACCTGATCACGGCGATGAAGGAACTCAAGGCCAAGGTCGGCCCGAACTTCTACCTGTCGATGGCGCCGGAGCATCCGTATGTCCAGGGCGGCTACGTCGCCTTCTCGGGCATCTGGGGCGCATACCTGCCCATCATCGACGGGCTGCGTGACGATCTGAACATGATCCACGTGCAGTACTACAACAACGGCGGGCTGTGGACGCCGTACGGCCAGCTCAACGAAGGCACGGTCGACGGCCTCGTCGGCGGCAGCCTGATGCTGATCGAGGGCTTCAAGACCCAAGGTGGCGCGGGTTGGGAGTTCAAGGGTCTGCGCCCGGATCAGGTCGCGTTCGGCGTGCCTTCGGGCCGCAGCTCGGCCAATACCGGCTTTGTCACGCCCGACATCGTCAACAAGGCGATGAACTGCCTGACCAAGCTGCAGGACTGCGGTACGGTCAAGCCGGCGCAAGCCTACCCGACCGCCCGTGGCGTGATGACCTGGTCGATCAACTGGGACCGCAAGGATGGTTTCAACTTCTCCGTGCCGGTGAAGAACCACCTGAAGACCCTGCCCTGATCGCCGGCTGGGAGTCCGCTGCGACGCATGCCGCAGCGGACTCCCGCCCGGATGGATGGCAACCCCGCCGCGGCGGGGTTTTTCATTGGTGTCGTCCTTGCCGGTGGATCGGCATCCAACCACAGGGTGCGTTGGTGGTAGGCCGGATGGCTGCACGCAGCGCGGCGCAACGGATCGCCCTCCTGTCGGCACGCGGTCTGCCAAAGCCGATGCCGGTCCAGGGGACCATCCGGCAGGAGGGGCGAGGGCCGGGCGCATTGCCGCGTGGTGCTGGCGGAGGAAGGCCGTAGAAGGCCCGACGCACTGTGTCCCGCATGCCCGCCTTTGTCCTTCGTGCCCCTGGTTGAAGCTGGCTGCGCCTAGGGTAAGACCCGATGCCTCGCTGGCGATGCGCATCTAGCATGCGGGAATGGAAACCATGTCCTTCTTCTCGGCCTGCGTGTTGCTGCTGCTGGTCACCGATCCGTTCGGCAGCCTGCCGGTGTTCGTGTCGTTGATGAAGAACGTGCCGCCGGCGCGCCGCAGGCGTGTGGTGGTCCGTGAGATCCTGGTGGCCTTTGCCGTGCTGGTGCTGTTCATGCTGTTCGGCCGGCAGTTCCTGCAGATCATGCATCTTTCCGAAACCTCGCTTGGCATCGCTGGCGGGGTCATCCTGTTTCTGATCGCCCTGCGCATGGTATTTCCGCCGTCCTCAGGCACCGGCGGCGATCTGCCTGGCGGGGAGCCCTTCCTGGTGCCGCTGGCGATTCCGCTGATCGCCGGGCCATCGGCGCTGGCCACGGTGCTGCTGCTGGTATCGCGTGAACCGATGCGCCTGTGGGAGTGGGTGGGGGCGCTGGCGATTGCTCTGATGATCTGCGCGCTGACCCTGGGCTTTGCCGAGCAGATCAGCCGTTGGCTGGGCGAGCGCGTCACCACCGCCTTCGAGCGCCTCATGGGCCTGATCCTGACCGCCATCGCGGTACAGATGCTGCTGGACGGCCTGCGCCATTACATTGCAAGCCTCGGTGCCGTTTGATGCGGGGCAGAAGCCAGTGTCCGCTTTGCCATTACAATCGGCGCTGACGGATCCCATTGAAAGTCATTGAAAGAGGAGTGACGCATGACCCAGGACGAGATGAAGCGCGCTGCTGCGCTCGCCGCGATCGACTATATCCCGGACGACTGCATCGTCGGGGTCGGTACCGGCTCGACCGCCAACCACTTCATCGATGCGCTTGCCGGCTGCAAGGGACGCATCGTCGGTGCGGTGTCGTCGTCCGAGGCCTCGGTCGCACGGCTCAAGGGCCACGGTATCGCGGTGTTCGACCTGAACGGGATCGACCGATTGCCGGTGTATGTCGATGGCGCGGACGAGATCAATCACCAGCTGCAGATGATCAAGGGGGGGGGCGCTGCGCTGACGCGGGAGAAGATCGTGGCGGCGGTGGCAGAGCGTTTCATCTGCATTGCCGATGAGAGCAAGTATGTGACCGTGCTCGGCCAGTTCCCGCTGCCGGTGGAAGTGATCCCGATGGCCCGCTCCCACGTTGCCCGCGAGCTGGTCCGGCTTGGCGGCCATCCGGCATACCGCGAGGGCGTGCTGACTGACAACGGCAACATCATCCTCGACGTGCACGGGCTGCGCATCGCCGAGCCGGCCAAACTGGAGGCCGAGATCAATCAGATCGTCGGCGTGGTCACCAACGGCATCTTCGCGCGCCGCCGGGCCGACGTGCTGTTGCTGGGGACGCGGGACGGCGTGCGCACCTATCGCTGATCGCTACGGCAGACAGGGTGGAATGCTCGCCAAGCGTGGCCGGCATCCCTAAACTGGGGATGCCCGCGCTGCGCCGCGAGCACCCCCAGGTGGCCGGTGCAACATCCGTGTAACCTGGGCCTGCTAACCTGCCCTGATCACGCTGCCGGAGACATGAGCATGTCTGAACACATATCCAAGCAATTCGACGCCGAACTCGAAGCAATCCGCTCGAATGTGCTCGGCATGGCCGGCTTGGTCGAGGAGCAGGTACGCCTTGCGATGCAGGCATTGGCGGATGGGGACATGGCCATTGTCGAAAAGGTGCTGGAACAGGAAGAGCGCGTGGACGAGATGCACCTGATCCTGGACGACATGTGCATCCACATGATTGCGCGCCGCCAGCCGGCCGCGGGCGACCTGCGGATGGTGATGACGGTGATCAAGTCGGTCGAGGATCTGGAGCGGATCGGCGACAAGGCGGCACGCATCTGTCAGCGCGCCAAGAACATCTACAATGCCGGCAAGCTGCAGGTACCGCGGTTTGCCGAGCTCAACCATATCGCGCAGCAGGCGCTGGACATGCTCTCGAAGTCACTCAACGCATTCGCACGCATGGATGCCGTGCCGGCCACCGAGGTCAAGCGGGCCGATCAGGTGCTCGACTCGGAGTACCGGGCGCTGCAGCGGCAATTGATCACGGTGATGATGGAAGACCCGCGCTCGATCTCGCTTACGCTCGACATCCTGTGGATTGCCAAGGCCATCGAGCGCATCGGCGACCTGGCGGTCAATGTCGCCGAGCAGGTGGTCTACCTCGTCAAGGGGCAGGACGTGCGCCACAAGACGCTCGAAGAAATGGATCGCGTGGTGCTGCAAAGCCGGCCCGACTGAACGCAGGCCTTGCGCGTCTTCAAAGCCGGCCCGATTCGGTGTCAGGCCGGGGAAGACCGTGAACAGCATCCAAGGCGGCCGATGGCCGCCTTTTTCATTGGCCCGGCCCCGCCTTTTCCATGTCCACCTTCCGTTGTGGCGTGGCTGCCCGGGGCATGGCGGACCCTTTGCCAAATGGTGGGCTGCCGGCTATCGTGAAGCCCCTTGTCGCCCTGGAGCCATCATGTCCGATAACGCGCTGATCGCAGCCGTCGATCTGGGCTCCAACAGCTTCCGGCTGCAGGTGGCGCGCACCGAGCAGGGCAGGGTGGTGCCGCTGGAGGCGCTCAAGGAGACGGTCCGGCTCGCCGCGGGCCTGGATGAACAGAACTGTCTGACCGAGCAGGCGCAGGATGAAGCGCTGGCCGCACTGGGCCGTTTCGGGCGCCGGCTGTGGGGCATGGACCCGGCACGCGTGCGCGTGGTGGCCACCAACACCTTCCGCGTGGCCAAGAACACCGCCGAATTCCTGCCGCGCGCCCAGGCCGCGCTCGGGTTTCCGATCGAGATCATCGGCGGGCACGAGGAAGCGCGCCTGATCTACCTGGGCGCTGCGCACAGTCTCACCGCCTCGCCGAAGAAGCGGCTGGTGGTCGATATCGGTGGCGGCTCGACCGAACTCATCATCGGCAGGCAGTACGAGTCGCTGGTGACCGAAAGCACGTTGATGGGCTGCGTATCGTGGAGCCGGCGCTTCTTTGCCGACGGCAGGCTGGGCGCGCAGGCGCTCGCCCAGGCCGAATCCGCGGCCCGCCACGTGCTGCAGCCGTTCGAGGCTGCTTTTGCCGCCGGACGCTGGCAGGTGGCGATCGGCACCTCGGGCACCGCCCGTTCGCTGGCCGACATCCTGCTGCAGAACGGTTTCGCCCAGGGGGGCATCACCAGCGCGGGCCTGCTGCAGCTCCGCGAGCGCCTGTTGCAGGCGGGCCATATCGACCAGGTGCGGCTGCTTGGGCTGCGTGCCGATCGCAAGCCGGTGCTGGCCGGCGGGTTTGCGATCATGGCGGCGGTGTTCGCCGCGTTCGGCATCGAGCAGATGCAGATCACCTATGGCGCACTGCGCGACGGCGTGTTGCACGATCTGGTGGAGCGGCGCGCCGGTGGGGGCATGCGCGATCGCACCATTGCCGCATTCGCGCGGCGCTACCGCGTGGACGTGCCCCAGGCCGAGCAGGTCGCCGCGTTGGCGCTGCAGCTGTTCGGACCGGCAGCGGGGGACACGCGCCTAGTGCGCAGCCTGCATGATGCGGCCTTGCTGCACGAGGTGGGCCGCAATATCTCCCATATCAGTTTTCACAAGCATTCGGCCTATCTGCTGCGGCATGCTGACATGCCTGGATTCTCACGGCAGGAGCAGGCCGAACTGGCGCTGCTGGCGCTGGCGCAGCAGGGCAGGCTGCACAAGCTGCTCGCCGAGGAGTTGAGCGACGCACAGTGGCGCGCGGTACTGGCACTGCGGCTGGCCGTCCTGGTCTACCGCGCGCGTCAGGCACTGGCTTTGCCCGGGCTGTCGCTGATCGAGGATCAGGCCGGCCACTATCGGCTGCAGGTGCCGGCAGCCTGGCTGGACGCCCACCATCTGATTCGATTTGCGCTCGACGAGGAAGCCCGCGCATGGCAAAAGGTCGGAAAAACGTTGCTCATCCCGCACGCGTAAAGCATCACCTGAGCGCGGACAAGGCAGGCTCCCCGCCAGGGACCTTGCGCTACGTCGGTCCCAACCGGCCTGAGGATACGCTCGCCACGCTGATCGAATTCGGCCCGGAGGAAAACGCGTTCTTCGAAACCCGGTTCACCTCCTTCGAAGAGGGCAAGAGCTACGAGCCGCGCTACAAGACCTTCTGGCTCAACGTGCACGGCCTTGCCAATCTGGAGCTGCTCAAGTTCATCGGCCGGCGTTTCGGGCTGCATCCGCTGGTGATGGAGGACATCCTCAACACGCAGCAGCGCCCCAAGGTGGAGGTCTATCCCGGCTATCTGTTCATCACCGCGCGGCTGGTCCATGTCAACGACAACGGCGAGGTCGGCAGCGAACAGATCGCCATCGTGCTGGGGCGGGGGTTCGTGCTGACTTTCCAGGAAATGCCCACCGGCACCTTCGACGGCCTCCGTACCACCCTCAAGAACGGGCAGTCGCAGATCCGTAAGCTGGGGGCGGATTACCTGGTCTACTCGCTGCTGGACAAGCTCGTGGACCGGTACTTCAACGTGATCGAGCATCTTGGCGAGCGCATCGAGCAGGTGGAGGACGCGATCGCCGCGGGCCCCCGGCCAGAGCACCTGAGCGAGGTGCGCACGTTGCGCCGGTCGCTGCTCTACGTGAAGCGCGGTCTATGGCCCACCCGCGAGGTGGTCAATGTGATCCAGCGCGACGAGCCGGATTTCTTCCATGCCGAAACACAGCTCTACCTGCGCGACGTCTACGACCACACGGTGCAATTGATCGAAAGCACCGACGCGCTGCGCGATCTGGTGGGCAGCCTGCAGGACAACTACCTGGCGTTGCAGTCGCACAGGATGAACACGCAGATGCGCATGCTGACCGCGGTGACCACCGTGTTCATGCCGCTCTCACTGGTGGCGGGCATCTACGGCATGAACTTCGATGTGATGCCGGAACTGCATTGGCGCTGGGGCTACTACGCGGTACTGGGGGGCATGCTGGCGCTGGGAGGCGGGCTGTTGTGGTTCTTCAAGATCCGGCGCTGGTTCTAGCGCTTTTCCATACGCCGGTGGATGGCTCTGGAGGACGCCCATAGTCCGGGCAGCCGCGCGCCTGCACCAAGCACCTGTGCCACGGCTATTCCACGCTGCGGCGTCGTGGTGTCATGACCTGATGCGGGGGGGAGGGCCATACATCGCCGGGCGCTGCCGGGGTGCCGTCCTCATCGCCATCGTCTGCATGGCGATGCCCGTCGTACGCCGGTTCATCGTCACCATGGCGGCGGTCCGTTCCGGTACGGCGGTCATATAGCACCAAGCCTTCCTCGGTGATGAACGGGAGTGCCCGGCGGGTCATACTACGGCGTTCCATGCCACGTCGGACAAAGTAGACAAGCTTGCCATGGGGTAGGGGGAGGCTGGACATGATGGCTCCTGGTCGCCCTGTTCTGCCGATGTTAGATCAGGCCTTCCGCACCACGCGATGTTTTACCGCTGCGTGGTTACCAGAACCATGCAAATGTGAATATCCCCAGCATCGCGAGCGCCACAGCCACTTTGGCGATCGCGCCGATGATGAGGCCCATCCAGGTGGCAAGGCCGACCTTGCCGGCCTGCTCCATATCACGGCGCGCGTAGTACTCACCCAGGGCCGCACCGGCGAAAGGGCCGATCAGCAGACCGGGCAGGCCGCCGAATACGCCGAGGATGGAGCCGGCGAGCGCGCCCCATAGTGCCTGCTTGCTGGCGCCGTAGCGTTTGGCACCCAGGGCGCCGGAGATGTAGTCCAGCACGATGGACAGCAACAGCAGACCGGCCAACAGAACCAGCGGCATCCAGCCTACGCGCACGAATCCGTCCACCCACGCGGCAAGCAGCATGCCGCCGAAAATGAGCGGCGTCCCCGGCAGCAGCGGCAGCAGCGTGCCCAGCAGACCGATAAAGACCAGTACGCCGGCCAATACATACCACGCTGTTGCGGCAACCATCATGTCGTCCATGCTGCACTCTGTACCGGTCGTTGAAGGTACAACGAAGGAGCAGGCGCTGGCCTTGAAGTTCCCGCCCCTGGCGGAAGGCGCGTCAAACCGGGTGACGGACGCGCGAGCTGCGCCAGAGCAGGTACAAGCCGGCGGCCAGCATCGGCAGCGACAGCCATTGCCCCATCGACAGCTCCAGCGCCAGCAAGCCAAGGAAGTCGTCCGGCTCGCGGGCGAACTCGGCGGCAAAGCGCAGCAGGCCATAGCCGAACAGAAACAAGGCCGAGACCTGGCCGGTCCTGCGCGGTTTGGCGGAGTAGACCCACAGCACCAGGAACAACACGACGCCTTCGAGCGCGAACTGGTACAACTGGGACGGGTGCCGCGGCAGCATCCCGTACTGCAGCAGCCACTCCTGCCATTGCGGATTCAGGATCGCCGCCTGTGCGTCGGCGGTGCGTGCCTGCGCAAACCCCATCGCCCATGGCGCATCCGGCGTCGTCACCCGGCCCCACAGCTCGCCGTTGATGAAGTTGCCCAGTCGCCCGAATGCCAGCCCCAGCGGCACCAGCGGCGCAATCAGATCGGTCACCTGGAAGAAACTGCGGCGGGTCCGGCGTGCAAACAGTGCCATGGCGAGCAGCACGCCGAGAAAGCCGCCGTGGAAGGCCATGCCCCCTTCCCACACCTTGAGCATGTCGAGCGGATGGTGCAGGTAGAAATCCGGTTTGTAGAACAGCACATACCCCAGCCGGCCGCCCAGGATGACCCCGAGCACGCCATAGAACAGGAGATCGTCCATCTCCTGCGCCTGCCAGCCTTGCGGATTGCCGCGCTTGATACGCCAGCGGCCAAGCGTCAGGAACAACAGAAAGCCCACCAGGTACATCAACCCATACCAATGGACCGACAATGGCCCGAGCGAGAAGGCGATGGGGTCGAATTGCGGATGAACGAGCATGGACAGGGGCTTTTCGATAAAATCGCGGCATTATACCTGCTTCATCCGCATCCCTTCGTTGTACGCATCTCGCAAGGATTCGCCATGCCCGCCTACCGTTCCCGCACTTCCACCCATGGTCGCAACATGGCCGGCGCCCGCGCGCTGTGGCGCGCGACCGGCATGAAAGAAGGCGACTTCGGCAAACCCATCATCGCAATCGCCAATTCGTTCACGCAGTTCGTACCCGGGCATGTGCATCTGCACAACCTGGGGCAACTGGTGGCCCGCGAAATCGAAAAGGCTGGCGGCGTGGCCAAGGAGTTCAACACCATCGCCGTGGACGACGGGATCGCCATGGGGCACGGTGGCATGCTCTACAGCCTGCCTTCGCGTGACCTGATCGCTGATTCGGTCGAATACATGGTCAATGCCCACTGCGCCGACGCATTGGTGTGCATCTCCAATTGCGACAAGATCACCCCGGGCATGCTGATGGCGGCGCTGCGGCTCAATGTCCCGGTGATCTTCGTCTCCGGCGGCCCGATGGAGGCCGGCAAGGTCAACTGGCGAGGCGAAGAGCGGCACCTGGATCTGGTGGATGCGATGGTGGAGGCCGCCAATCCGGATGTATCCGATGAAGAAGTGGCGGCGGTCGAGCGCAGCGCCTGCCCCACCTGCGGTTCCTGTTCAGGCATGTTCACCGCCAATTCGATGAATTGCCTGACCGAGGCGCTCGGGCTGTCGCTGCCGGGCAATGGCTCACTGGTGGCCACCCACGCCGACCGCAAGCAATTGTTCCTGCAGGCCGGGCGCACCATCGTCGAGCTGGCGCGGCGCTACTACGAGCAGGACGATGCAGCCGTGCTGCCGCGCGCCATTGCAACGTTTGAAGCCTTCGAAAATGCCATCGCGCTCGATATCGCGATGGGGGGCTCGACCAATACCGTGCTGCACCTGCTGGCTGCGGCCAATGAAGCGGGCGTCGACTTCAGGATGACCGATATCGATCGCATGAGCCGCAAGGTCCCATGCCTGGCCAAGGTGGCACCTGCCACTGCCAAATACCATATGGAAGACGTGCACCGTGCCGGTGGCGTGATCGGCATCCTGGCCGAGCTGTCGCGTGCCGGACTGATTCACCGCGCGGTGCCGACTGTCCATACGCCCACGCTTGGCGAGGCGTTGGACAAATGGGACGTGGTGCAGCAGTCGTCCGACAGCATGGCGCATCATTTGTACCGTGCGGCGCCGGGTGGCATTCCCACCACCATCGCGTTCTCGCAATCGATGCGCTACCCGGAGCTGGACCTGGATCGTGCGCAAGGCTGCATCCGCGACAAAGCGCATGCCTACAGCCAGGACGGCGGCATCGCCGTACTCTATGGCAACATCGCCGAACGCGGCTGCATCGTGAAAACCGCCGGGGTGGACGAGAGCATCCTCACGTTCACCGGCCGTGCCCGCATCTTCGAAAGCCAGGAGGCGGCGGTGGAGGGCATTCTGGCCGATCAGATCGTTGCGGGCGATCTCGTGCTGATCCGTTACGAAGGCCCCAAGGGCGGACCAGGGATGCAGGAAATGCTGTACCCCACCAGCTATCTGAAGTCCAAGGGGCTGGGCAAGGCATGCGCGCTGTTGACCGACGGCCGCTTCTCCGGCGGCACCTCCGGCCTCTCGATCGGCCATGTCTCCCCCGAGGCGGCTGAAGGCGGCGCCATCGGCCTTGTGCAGGAGGGCGATACCATCCTGATCGACATCCCCAATCGCCGCATCGAGCTGCAGGTCAGTGCCGAGGAACTGGCAAGGCGCCGCAGCAGCATGGAGGCGAAGGGCAACCAGGCATGGAAACCCGTGGGGCGCGAACGCTATGTGTCACCCGCATTGCGTGCCTACGCCGCCATGACCACCAGCGCTGATACCGGTGCGGTACGCGATGTCAGCCAGGTCGAACGCAAATAGCCCTGACGGTGGCTGAACTCCGTGCGGGACGGTCTGGCCGTCCCGTTTCCATTGGTGGGAGCGCGATGAAGTCCGACAGCAGCGCAATCCGGCAAGCCATCCGGGATGTCGTGGCCCGTATTCCGCAGGGATGCGTATGCAGCTACGGCGACATTGCACGCCTTGCCGGTTATCCCCGCCACGCGCGTCTGGTCGGCCGTTGCCTAGACGACACCCTGCCCTGGTACCGGGTGATCAATCATCAAGGGCGCATCAGCCCGCGCGGCTGGAACGGCAACGATGAGCTGCAACGCGTGTTGTTGGAGGCCGAGGGGGTCGAGTTCGATGAGACGGGGCGGATCGATTGCCGGCGGTTCGGCTGGCAGAACACCGGCTGATCCCAGGCGCCCGGCGCTGACAAAGCGCGTTGCCGATACCGCATCCGCGGTGTGCGGCGACATGGATGGGCTGGGCCCATATAAAAAAAGCCAGGCTGGGCCTGGCTTTTTTTGTGCGGCAAGAAGCGGCACGTTTACGGGCATGTCCCAACGTAGTCCGTCAGGGCATTGAACGGGCTGCAGCGTCCGGGTGAGCTAATGCCCTGGGTCTGATAATCCTTGGCAAGGCCCATCAACGTAAACTCGGAAACATCCGTCGCGGTGACATTCCCGCTAAGTGTCGCGGTGGCGGTGAGTCGCATTTCGGCCCACCCTGCATAATTCTTGGCATAGATGACGTTGAAGAATGCAAAGCCGTTGGCGTCGGTGATCACGTTGGCCGGGTTGACCGTGGCCGGTTTGCAATCCCCGCCGGAGGTGCAGTTTGTCATTACCCTGGAAGTGAATGTCCAGGCATTGGGTGTAACTGTCTGGTCCCACTCCCGATAGCCCTTCCAGTAGCGGATCGGTTCCAGCGTCAGCTGCACGGTCGCATTCTTGACCGGCAGGCCGTTGGCGTCGGTCACCAGCACGTTGTACGGCTTGGAGTATTGCGTATCCGTCGGCTCGGCAGTCACATTGCTTGTCCCAACTTTGACCGATTTGGCCGAATTGCCGACCACGGTCACAAGGGCTGTCGCCACCGCAGAGCCGCTGGTTGCGGTGATGGTGATCGTCCGCGGCGTGGCATCGCCACCGGTTGTCAATTCGGCAGTGACCTGTCCGGCCTCATTGGTGGTGGCGGTGGCGTTGATCAGGCTGCCGGAGGTGACGGCCAGCGTGACCGGAGCGTCGCTGATGACCTTGTTGCCATTGTCCATCACGGTGGCTGTGACGCTGACGGCGCTGTTGTCGGGCAATTCCTTGCTGCTCAACAAAAAGTCGATACGGCTCGCCTGAACGCTTGGTGCCGGGGTCGGCGTCGGTTCGGTGTTGCTACCACCATCACTGGTATTGGCAGTGCCATTGCAGGCGGCAAGCAGCGCCAGCGATGCCACAGCGGTGATCTGAGCCGCTTGCCGGAAGCAGCTGCGGGTCAGGGTCGTGATATCCATTTATCTCATTTCCTTTGCGAGGTCGGATGGAAAAACAAAGGAATTTCCTTCGTTTGTTTTGCGATCGACGTAAGAGCCGTGGGCGCATTTAACCCGAATCATGCTTGCTCGCGCAAATATCAGAGGCGACGTGTGGGGCCAGGACGACAAATGCAAAAAGCCGGCTGAACAAGCCGGCTTTTTGCATTCAATCGGGTGGTGGTGTAGTCCCCTACTAGAGAGAACCTTCCTGCCTCACCGGCGAGGACACCGTAGGCATGATTATATACGAATACGGAAGCCCGGGTGGTGTTCGCGCTTCCCCGCGCATTCCCCTCCATCTTGAAGCCCGGATCGGCCCACCATCATCGGCAACCCGCCTCGCGGATGCCCCTCCGGCAAAGGCGTGCGCAACCGAGTTCTGCTTCGATGGCGCGGACAGACTTCCCTCTCTTTCTCGTCGGCCACATTGACATTTCCCTTTTTGGGAAATACAATGCAAGTCTGAACATGAACACATCGTCCCTACATGCGAATTCTGGGTTTGCCCATACTCGAGGCGTTCAAAAAAGATCATGCAGCCTCGCGTGGGCCACTGGATGCGTGGCAGACGGATGTCGAGCGTGAGAACTGGAAAACGTCACATGACATCAAGCGCAGATACAGGAGCGCGGATTTCTTGGCCGACAACAGAGTCATTTTCGACATCAAGGGCAATTCATATCGGCTTGTGGTCAAGGTCC
Source organism: Chitiniphilus purpureus (assembly GCF_025642115.1). Taxonomy (GTDB): domain Bacteria; phylum Pseudomonadota; class Gammaproteobacteria; order Burkholderiales; family Chitinibacteraceae; genus Chitiniphilus; species Chitiniphilus purpureus. The sequence goes on from NZ_CP106753.1 coordinate 1,182,995, forward strand.
GATATCAGAACGGGCTGGTAGTGGTCGAGTGGGTGGGGACGCATGCCGAGTACGACAAGAAAAAGTTCTAGGCAGATGTGTGTAAGGCAAGTAAACGACTGGTGGAGATGGCGATGAATGTAAAGATCATCAAGAGCGCGGAAGACTACGAAGCAGCAATGGCTCGCCTGTCTGCTCTGATGTCGCTTGACCCCAAGGCCAACTCCAAGGAAGAAAACGAGCTGGAGCTGTTGGCTCTGGTCATACAGGACTTCGAACGACAAACCGTTCCCCCGGTCAAGGCTGATCCGATTGAGTCGATTCTTTTCCGGATGGATCAGATGAAACTCTCCCGCAAGGATCTGATCCCCTACATCGGGTCAATCTCAAAGGTCTCGGAGGTACTGTCGCGCAAGCGTCCACTGTCCCTGCCAATGATTCGCCGACTCAACCAAGGTTTGGGCATCCCCGCTGACATCCTGATCGAAGACGTCGAAACAGACAGCACAGTCGTCGACCAGGAGCCAGAGATGGACTTCACCCGCTTCCCACTCAAAGAGATGCTGGAGCGGGGGTGCTTTGGGGATTTCGAAGGTAACGCGCAGCGCCTCAAAGAGTACGCCGAAGATTTGGTTCGAAAATTCATGCAAGACCTGCTACCCAAGCAAGTCAGCCCCGCGTTCCTGCGCGCCCCCATGCATCAACGCGGGGATCGACAAGCCGATGAGATGGCTCTGTTGGCTTGGCGCATGTGTGTCCTGCGGCAAGCACGAACATTAAACATTGCCAAAGAGTACAAGCACGGAACCATCACGCCAACCTGGCTGCGTGAGCTTGCCAAGCTCTCGACATTTGATGAAGGCCCAAAGCTCGCCCGGGAGTACCTCGCCCGTCACGGCATCACGCTTGTCATCGAAAAGCACTTCAAACGTACTTTTCTCGACGGCGCTGCGATGCTAGACAACGATCGACCAATTGTTGCTTTGACGTTGCGACATGACCGCTTCGACAACTTCTGGTTTGCTTTGCTCCATGAGTTGGCGCACGTTGCCAAACACCTGACCCCAGAGTCTCCCGTGTTCATCGACGACCTGGATCGCAGCAACCCCCAAGAGGTTGAAGCGGAAGCTGATGCTATGGCCCAGGAGGCGTTGATCCCTGAAAAGAGTTGGCGCACCGCCAAAGTACGTCAAACACTACTCTCTGAGGATGCGATCTCTTTCGCAGATGAGATCAGCGTGCATCCCTCCATCGTGGCGGGACGCTTGCGCCATGAAGAGAAGAACTTCCGCTTGCTTTCGCATCTCATCGGTAAGACGGGGCAGGTCAGCCAGATCCTGAGTCAATGAACAAAAATCCCAAAAAGGGAAACAACCATTTGCGTTGATCCTTTTTCGGGATTATCATAGAATCTACTCACCAGTACGGAATCGAACTCCCGAACGAGCCAGTGGCCGTGCTGATAGAAGTCACGGTGTTGGCAGCTGGGTTTGTACCCAGTCGTCAACACCAAAGAAAAAGGCCCCGAAGTGCTACCAACACTTCAGAGCCTTTGGTGAGGTGAATAGGGGGCTACCAAACCACCCATGCACATCATGTCTTGAACGGACAGCGGATTTTACCAGTTCGCGGTGTGCTGGCAAGCCCAAACCCCCTCAACTTTCATGAGGAGTTGGCCATGGCCTACCACCGATGGAAGAGCGTCTTTGTGCGCGCATACACCCGGTTCCGGTTCGGACGCCGGGAGGCTGTGTGCCAGCACTGGCGATCTCATCCGGGTCAGATGCAATTGTTTGCCTGATCCATCCCTGACGGGACTCAGCAGGACCTGACTCCCGTCTCCCCTCTTTCCGCGAACTGATAAGGAAAATCCTATGTCCTCCAAGAAACCGACGAACGAACACACCTCCGCCCGCGTGGCATCGACCGCTGCCAAGCTGTTGAGCAACCCACGCACACCTGCATCCGTCAAATCCGTGGCGGCATCGGCACTGACCCAAAAGGCCAGTTCCAGCAAGGCAAAAGGCAAGTAATCGTTGTTGTCACCCGATTTCTGCTCAGCGCCGAAGTCGGGTGACGCAGCGATCAGCTGTGGCACTGACGACAGCAACACCAGGAGGTTCTCTTGTTCTTCAACACTCAACCCTTCCGAATCATTTCTCGCCCCAAGCTGACTGGCCTGGGGGAACACTGGGGCGTTCAACTGCCCGACGGCAACGTCGCGCACCTGACCCCTGAAGGCGAACAAATTGTGAGCTTCACGGAGTTCGCACAAGGCCGCCCTATCAAGGAAGTCCGACGCGCTGCACCCGAGCAGCGGGCGCAAATCATGCAACGGCTCTCCCTATCGCTGCAACACCGGGGCCCCTACCGGCTACTGGACCGCAATTGCGAAACCTACGCCACGTGGCTGCTGGGCGAAAAACCCCGGAGCCCTCAGGTGGAAGGCGTCATTTTCTTGGGCGTGATCGCAGCCCTCCTGCGCTTCGCGTGACCTTGTCCACAAACCTGCGCAGTCCTTCGTTCAGGAGCTACTGACACTGATCACGCTCCTTTCCGGGCGGGCTGTACAGAGATTGAGCAAACCACGCTGGTGAGCAGAGAAATCCAATCTGCTCGAGGGTTTCCATACGAATTTTGTATGGAGCCCACCGATGACAACCAAGTACTGCGCGCACTGCGGCCACCCCTTCGAACCCCGCCCACAGGTTCCCGACCAAGCCTTCTGCTCAGCCCCTGAATGCCAGCGTGCTCGCAAGCGCGAATGGCAGCGGGCAAAACTCCAATCCGATCCTGACTACCGCATCAATCAGCAGGCGGCCCAGCGCGCGTGGTCACAGCGCAATCATGACTATTGGCGCAATCACCGAGACGCACAACAGGCCGACGGCGATCAAGGATCGCAACCGGATACGGCTCATCAGCAGCGAGTCATCGATCCTGTAAAGATGGACGTGTCAGCCCTGCCTTCCGGCATCTACCGGATCACAAGACGGCCAGATTTTCCGAAGGGAACGCCGGGTTCTTGGGTGGTTGAAATCACGCTGCTGTACGAAACCTGTGAATGCAAGATGGATGCGTCAAGAGATGACTTGATCGACAACCAGGGAGTCCGGCCTTAACTTCAAGCCCAAATGGGCTCTCGATCATCCTGGATGGCAACAATTTCAACCATGTGCATTCCGGCCGCGCATTGCAGGCCACGTGTATGCCAATGAGGTGAATGGCAGGCCCGAGAGCAAGTTCACACAACATAAAGTGATCGGGTCTATGCAGGCAGAAGAGTTCTCCATTCCGGGGGCGGATCAGCCACCGACATTTCGGGCCGCCGAGTACGTGCGGATGTCGACCGAGCACCAGCAGTATTCGACGGAAAACCAAGCCGACAAGATCCGCGAATACGCTGCCCGGCGCAACATCGAGATCGTTCGCACCTATGCCGACGAGGGCAAGAGCGGCTTGCGCATCGATGGGCGCCGGGCGCTGCAGCAGCTGATCAAGGACGTCGAGGCAGGCATCGCGGATTTCCAGATCATTCTGGTCTATGACGTCAGCCGCTGGGGCCGGTTTCAGGATGCCGATGAGAGTGCCTATTACGAATACATTTGCCGCCGCGCCGGAATCCAGGTCGCGTACTGCGCAGAGCAGTTCGAAAACGACGGCTCGCCTGTGTCGACCATCGTCAAGGGCGTCAAGCGCGCGATGGCTGGCGAGTACAGCCGCGAGTTGTCGGCCAAGGTATTCGCCGGGCAGTGCCGCCTGATTGAGTTGGGTTTCCGACAGGGTGGCCCGGCTGGCTATGGGCTGCGACGCGTGCTGATCGATCAGTCCGGCACGCTCAAAGGTGAATTGGCTCGCGGCGAGCACAAGAGCCTGCAAACCGACCGCGTCATTCTTCAGCCGGGGCCGGATGATGAGGTTGCCGTGGTCAACCAGATCTACCGCTGGTTTGTCACCGACAACCTGACGGAGCTGGACATCGCCGAACGCCTGAACGCACAAGGAACGCGCACTGACCTTGGGCGGGATTGGACGCGAGCGACCGTCCGCGAGGTGCTGTCCAACGAAAAATACATCGGCAACAACATCTACAACCGTCGGTCTTTTAAGCTAAAGAAGCACCGGGTGGTTAACAGCCCCGACATGTGGATCAAGAAGGAAGGTGCGTTCGAGGGCATCGTGCCGCCGGAGCTCTTCTACACGGCGCAGGGCATCTTGCGCGCAAGGGCACATCGCTACAGCGACGAGGAGTTGATCGAGAAGCTGCGCAATCTGTACCAGCGCCACGGGTACCTCTCCGGCCTGATCATCGATGAGGCAGATGGCATGCCGTCTGCGGCGGCCTATGCACATCGATTCGGCAGTTTGGTTCGCGCCTACCAGGCGGTGGGCTTCACACCGGACCGCGACTACCAGTATCTGGAGGTGAATCAGTTTCTGCGCAGACTGCATCCTGAGATCGTCAGCCAGACCGAACGCATGATTGCCGAGGTCGGCGGCAACGTCGAGCGTGAACCGGCCACCGACCTTCTCACTGTGAATCGCGAGTTCACCGTTTCACTGGTGCTGGCGCGGTGCCAATTGCTCGACAACGGGCGACGGCGCTGGAAGGTGCGCTTCGACACCAGCCTCGCGCCCGACATCACGGTGGCCGTGCGGCTGGACGACAGCAATCAGGCTGCCTTGGACTACTACCTGCTGCCGCGACTGGACTTCGGTCAGGCACGCATCCATTTGGCCGACCACAACGGCATCGAGTTTGAGTGCTATCGCTTCGACAGCCTGGACTACCTCTACGGCATGGCGCGGCGCATCCGCATACGGAGGGCCGCATGAGTCAAGAAAAAGAGCATCGGCATTCGGAGTTGCGGATGATTCCGCTCAACCGGATTGAGGTTCTCAACCCCCGCGAGCGCAACAGCAGGGTCTTCGAGCAGATTGTCGGCAACATCCAGAACATTGGCCTGAAAAAGCCCATCATCGTGACGCCACGTCCAGGGAGCAATGGCGAGCACTATCTCCTCATCTGCGGCGAGGGTCGGTTCAAGGCCTTCAAGACACTCGGGCATCAAGAGATCCCGGCAATGGTGATGAACGTCGATGACGAATCGGCCTTCATCATGAGCCTCACCGAGAACATCGCCCGGCGAAAGTTCAGCCCGTTGGAATTGCTGTCCGGCATCGAGCAGCTGCGGGATCAGGGCTATGACAAGAAATCCATTGCCCAAAAGACAGGCCTGAGTCCGGAGTACGTGCAGGGCATCCTGCAGTTGCTGCAGAACGGTGAGCAGCGACTGCTGATGGCCGTCGGCAGCGGGCGCATCCCTCTCAACGCGGCGATCACCATCGCTGGCGCGGGCAGCGACGAGAAAGCCATTCAAGCCGCATTGCAAGATGCCTACGAAACCGGAAAGCTGCGTGGCAGCCAGTTGATCCAAGCCCGTCGTGTGATCGAACGTCGCCGCACCCAAGGCAAGTCCATCGGCGGCAGGATGACCTCCCGCAAAACCAATGAGGATGTCACCACGTCCAGCCTGGTGCGGAACTACCAGCGGGAAGTCGAGCGACAGAAGCTGCTGGTCAGGAAAGCAGAGACCGCTCAACGCAACTTGCTGTTCATTGTCGGGGCCCTGCGCCAACTGCTGGCCGACGAGAATTTCACCACCCTGCTGCGCGCGGAGGGGCTGGACACACTGCCCCAGTATCTGGCGGAGCGGGTCTGGGCTCGAGGGAGCGGCGCATGAGCAAACCGCCCTTGGGCTTCGTTCCGGAGCCATTGGTTCTGCCCCTCTCGTCCGTCCTGCCCTCGCGTAAGACGCCAGAAGGCTTGCTTGCCTCACGGAAATTCAAGCAGATCACCGCATCTATCGAGGCGGTCGGGCTAATCGAACCCCTGTCGGTGGGAAAGCCCAACCGCGAGGGGCAGCACATCTTGCTGGACGGGCACACACGACTGGTCGCGCTGAAACAGCTGGGCTTCGACAAAGCTCCCTGCCTGGTAGCCACCGATGACGAAAGCTACACCTACAACAACCGGATCAATCGCCTCTCCAGTATTCAGGAGCACCTCATGATCCGTCGCGCTGTCGAACGGGGTGTCACCCCGGAAAAGCTGGCGAAGGCCTTGGACGTGGACATCAGCCACATCATCAAGAAGCTAAACCTGCTGGAAGGCATCTGCCCGGAGGCCGCCGAATTGCTGCGCGACCAGACGTTTTCCGCAAACCTTGGTGCGGTCCTGCGCAAGCTCAAGCCGACCCGTCAGGTTGAGTGCGTTGAACTGATGGTCAGTGCCAACAACATCACGGTCGCCTATGCCCAGGCCTTGGTTGCGGCGACACCCAGCAACTTGCTCGTTGGTGAAACCAAGCCCAAGAAGATGACCGGTGTCAGCGCCGACCAGATGGCCAAGATGGAGAGGGAGATGGGCAACCTCCAAGAGCAGTTCAAGCTCGCCGAGCAAACCTACGGTCAGGACATCCTCAACCTGGTGCTGGCCAAGGGCTATCTCGCCAAGTTGATGGCAAACGAAGCCATCTTGCGTCACCTGACCAGGAACCACCCCGACGTGCTGAACGAGTTCGACAGCATCGTCCGCATGGTGGCGCTGGACAAATAAGCGGCGCGCAATCGGCGTAGTGAGCGAAACCCTTCCCACCGGAAGGTCGTGATGGCGTCCACGCAGGCGGCCACGGTTCTTTAACAATCTGGAAGCATCAGGGTCATCGCCCCCAAAACGGAGTTTCTGCTTCCCTCCGCGATCAAGGGCGATGACCGACAGGCTTGCCGCTGGCCTGCCCACGCGCATCGGGGGCTGCGCCTGGGCGAACAGCGGCACCTTTTTCAGTTTTTGGCGACCCAGTCTTCGTGGCGGAGCAATAGACCTAAACAGTGCTCGCTTGCTGAAGCAAATGAACCGTCTTGTCCCAGAAACAAGGCTTCGACGATTTTTGCTTACTATCGATCAAAACCCTGGGTACTTCTGCCAGATCCGCTGATTCAACTCTTCGTTGTCGCTGTACTCGCCAATTGCCCAATCCTTGAATGCGTAAAGGTCTTCCGCCAATTCGGTGATGACGTCGCGCAGTTCCAGCGGCTCCAGCCACTCGGCAGGGATCGCCTTCACGCCGTGCATCGCGCCCAGCAGGTTGCCGACGATCGCTCCGGTCGAGTCGGAATCGCCATCGTGGTTCACGGCCAAGATCACGCCGTGTTTGAAATTGCGGGCGACCAGCGCGCAATAGATGGAAATAGCCAGAGCCTCCTCGGCGATCCAGCCCTGACCCTGCCGGTCTATGGCTTCTTCATGTGGCAAACCGGAATCGGCCAACTCCTCAGCCATCTCGATTGCCCGCAGCGTCTCTTCGTGACCGGGCTCGGCTCGCAGGAGGAGTTTTGCGGTGGCCAATGCCTCGCGTAGCGACGCGCCATCGGTCAGCGCCAGGATCAGCACCGCCAGCACACCACCGGTCAGGGCTCCGGTCGGGTGCCCATGGGTCAGCGCAGCCAATTCGGTACCGAGCCGGAAGGCGTCTTGGGGAGATTCGTACTGACGCAAGCGCCATGCGAACAACCCGACCGGTGCAACGCGCATGACGCCGCCGCAGCCCTTGCTGTCGTTGCGGGCCGGCTCCCCGAGCGAGTTCATTGCCCTCAGGGCCGATAGGCAGGTGTTGCCCGGTGCGCGACGACTGTGCAGCTGACGCTGCTGAAACAGCCAGCCAGGCTCATCGGTGCCGAAGTCGATGTCGCATGTCGGGCGTTCGCCCTGGGTTTGCAGCCAGCGCAAATAGGCGTGCGCCGTGACCCCGGAATAGGTCGTGATGCCTTTGAAGCAGCCGCGCACCCAGCCTCGGATCAACCCCTCGGCGGTGAACAAGGTCATCTGCGTGTCGTCGGTGATCGTTCCCATGCCGCCATAAGCCGGTGCGTACTGGGTGATTCCCTTCGGGCCGAAGCGACGGAGAATCTCGACGCGCTTCATGAACTCAACCGGTGCGCCCAGCGCATCTCCGACTGCGCCACCGAGTAGGCAGCCCAGAAACCGCCCCTGGACAGTGCGTTTTTGCTGGCGCTTGCTGCGCCAGGCCGGAGGTGCCGGTGTCTCGAATTCTTCCGCCGCACCCGCATCGGCAACAGGCTCCTCGTCCTCATGGCCGGACAATGTGTAGTAGACGCCCAACTCTGCGACTACGCGGGCGGCGGGTCGGGCGACAAGGTCCAGCTGCTTGCGCCACTCGGGCACATCGGAGCCGTCCCAACTGATGCCCAGACCTTTCTCCCAGTAGGACAGGTAGGCCTCGCCCCGCTCGGCGGCGTAGTGGTTGCCGTTGCCGGCAGAGCAGTCGAGCGCGTACTCCCAGTTGTTCTCGCGCATGCAGACACCGTGCTCAGGGTGAGGCACTTGCCCCAGCCCGATCAGGTATTCCGCGCTCTTGGCGTCCAACGGGCGAAACACGGCCACCCGCAAACGTCCATCGTCCCGGGCGGTGATAGCAGCGATCAGAGCATCGCCACGTTGGATGGTGACGAGTTTGCCGCCGAGATCCACGTGCCCGACCTCGAGCCACCAGTGGTCACCGGCCGCTGAAATGACGTCGCGGGCATCGGCGGGCGCCAACAGCTCGGCAAGTCGATCCATTCCGGGTTCGGCCTGCTGCCATTCGGCCTCCCCATCCCGGCTGCGCTGTTGTAGGCCATGCAGCATCACCGCCAGCGGCAGGCCCCCATTGTCGAGCACGGCTGACTTTAGATCGGCTGCCGGGATGGGATACGAGATATCCGGCAACCCGTAACGTGCCAGCGTCTCTGGCTTGAGGTGAAGCTCTGCGAAATTTTGCATGGCGCCCGTACCAATCCTTTTATCGCTGCGCCGCTTGTGGTTATCACAATACGATGCATATTCAAATCAAAATAGAGTCATGGACAGATTTTAGGGCGGACCATATACTTTCCGCAATAACCCGAACAAGCATTCGCTAACCCGAACGAGCCAGCCAGGATGTCAAACGAACAGCTTGCAGATCTAACCCAGCCACAGCGCGACCGGCTTGCGTTCGTGGAGTTGCGCGTGCGCTTCATCGGGGAGATACGCCGCCAGGACTTAGTAACGCGGTTTGGCACCCAGTCCGCCGCCGCATCCAGGGATCTGGCGCTGTACAAGGAGTTGGCCCCGGGCAACATCGACTATGACTCCAAGGGCAAGTCCTATGTCCTGGGGCTGGACTTCCGGCCCGTATTCGACTTTCCCCCGGAGCGGGTACTGTCGTGGCTGACCCAGGGCTTTGGCGATGGCGAACCGATGCGGCTCAAGGCGTGGGTGGCCAGCGAGAGCCCGTCACGGCTCACGTATCCGGATCTGGATGTGCTGGCGAGCGTGACCCGGGCGATTCACCAGGAGTGTCCGCTCGGCATCGAGTACCACTCCATCTCCAGTGGCCGCACGGAGCGGGAGATCGTGCCGTTTGCTCTGATCGACAACGGCCTGCGTTGGCACGTCCGCGCCTTCGACCGGAAGTCACAGGAGTTCCGGGATTTCGTCATCACCCGGATCAGGCGCGCTGCGGTACTCAAAGGGCAGCCAGTGGCACCCCAAGAGATGAGCGATCAAGACATTCAATGGACCCGGATCGTCGAGTTGGAGTTGGTGCCGCACCCGGATCAACCCCGGCCGGAGATCACCGAGATGGATTACGGCATACACGACGGCGTGCTGCGGATGAAGCTGCGCGCAGCCACTGCTGGATACATCCTGCGCAAGTGGAGCGTTGACTGCTCACCAGATCACAGTCTGCGCGGGCACGAATTCAGACTCTGGTTAAGAGATCACCTGGCGCTGTACGGCGTCAAAAATGCTGTCCTGGCTCCGGGCTATCGCTCGCCCGACCAAAGCAAGGGAGAACAATAACGTGGCCTACGATCCAAGACGCGCGCTGGAACTTCTTCGAATCGGTTCCGGACGTGCAGACGCAACCTTCCGTGATGGCCAAGAAGATGCCATTCGCCACATTGTCGAAGGCAAAGGCCGCTTGCTGGTCGTGCAGAAGACCGGATGGGGCAAGAGCTTTGTCTACTTCATCGCGACCAAATTGCTGCGGGAGACTGGAGCGGGCCCCGCGCTGCTGATCTCACCATTGCTGGCGCTGATGCGGAACCAGATCGCTGCGGCCGAGCGAATGGGAGTTCGCGCCGCCACGATCAACTCGGATAACCAGGATGAGTGGAAAGCGGTTGAAGCCAAGCTCCACCGGAATGAAGTTGACATTCTGTTGATAGCGCCAGAGAAACTGGGGAATGACTGGTTTAACACTGAGGTGCTGGCGGGAATCGCAGGGCAGATCTCGCTGATGGTTATCGATGAGGCCCATTGCATCTCAGATTGGGGTCACGACTTCCGTCCTCACTACCGATTGCTTGAGCGTATCGCCAGAACACTGCCGGCCAATCTGCGCCTGCTGGCAACAACGGCAACTGCAAACAACCGGGTTATGGAAGATCTTGTGGCTGTGCTGGGCCCGAATATGAAGGTACTGCGCGGTGACTTGAATCGAGATTCCTTGACGCTGCAAACTATGCGCTTGCCAAGTCAAGCTGTCCGAATGGCATGGATCGCACAGCAGCTCAACTCACTCCCAGGTCACGGCATCATTTACACCCTGACTATTCGCGATGCCAATCAACTGGCAGATTGGCTCAAGGCCAAGGGCTTTGCTGTAGAAGCATACACAGGCAAGACAGGTGATCGGCGTGAGGAGTTGGAGCAGGCGCTGCAAGAAAATCAGGTTAAGGCCCTTGTAGCGACCACCGCACTGGGTATGGGCTACGACAAGCCGGACCTCGCGTTCGTTATCCATTTTCAGATGCCTGGCTCAGTTGTCGCCTATTACCAGCAAGTTGGGCGAGCAGGCAGAGCTCTGAGATCTGCATATGGCGTGCTCCTGAGCGGCGATGAAGAAGAAGGGATTACGGATTGGTTTATCCGTAGTGCCTTCCCAACGCGCCAAGAGGTTGACGATGTCCTGGGAGCACTAAATGAAGCACCGGAAGGACTCTCAATACCTGAACTCATGACCTGCGTAAACATGAGCAAAGGGCGCATCGAGAAGACAATTACAGCACTCTCCCTCGAGTCGCCAGCACCGATTGCCAAGCAAAACACAAAATGGCAGCTCACTGCCGCCGAGCTTGTAGAAGGTTTTTGGGCAAGAGCAGACCGGCTCACCAAATTGAGACGTGCTGAACTCCAGCAAATGCAGGAGTACGTCGCTCGGCCTTTCGGGCAGCACATGGGCTTTCTGATTAATGCGCTTGATGGCGATTCCAGCACTGTGAGCCCACCTTCTTTGCCTGCGCTGTCAGAAGAAGTAGATGACTTGCTGATTCGGGAAGCCGAGGAATTTCTGTGTCGCACAAGCCTGCCTATCGAACCTCGCAAGAAATGGCCTGCGGGAGGGATGCCGCAGTACGGAATTCACACCGCGTCCACTATCCCGTATCAGGCACAACCCGGCAAAGCACTCTGCGTTTGGGGTGATGCCGGCTGGGGCAGTTTGGTTCGACAGGGCAAATACCACGATGGCCGCTTTTCTGACGAACTTATAACTGCGTGCGTGAAGATGATCGCTGAATGGAATCCGCAACCAGCCCCAACTTGGGTGACTTGTGTTCCTTCGCTTCGTCATCCCGACTTGGTACCGGACTTCGCTCAGCGCTTGGCTGCTGCGCTGGATTTACCGTTTCATATGGTCATCGCAAAAACGGATGCAAGACCCGAACAGAAAACGATGGCAAACAGTACCCAACAGGCGCGCAATATTGATGGCTCGCTCGCACTTAACGGCCAGCCTATCCTGCGCGGTCCGGTTCTCCTGATTGACGACATGGTCGACTCGCGGTGGACGCTGACAGTGTCTGCGTGGCTCCTCCGCAAGAACGGCAGTGGTGCTGTGTGGCCAATGGCCCTCTCACAGACGGGGCACGACGAATGACGCCAGCCCTCTCGCCCAACACACAAGCAATTCTGCTGCTGACAGCGCCACTTATTGCCGGACGTGGAAGTGCATCGCCCGATCTGCTCTCTCCCGGAGAATACAAGCGCCTTGCGCGTCATTTACGCGAGATTCAGCATCAGCCCGCTGATCTGGTTTCACCCGATGCGGCCGAGATCCTACGTGCATGCCAGCCGGTGATTGAGGAAGGCCGCCTGCAGCGGTTGCTGGGCCGCGGATTCTTGCTGAGCCAAGTGATTGAACGCTGGCAAGCACGTGCCATATGGGTGGTCAGCCGTGCCGATGCCGAGTATCCGCGTCGCCTGAAGGCTCGTCTTCGTGAAGATGCCCCAGCCGTGCTCTATGGCTGTGGCGACATGGCGTTGTTAGAAACCGGGGGACTTGCAGTCGTCGGATCGCGCCACGTAGACGATGCGTTGATTGACTACACCATGACCATCGGCCGATTGGCTGCTCGGGCTGGTAGCACACTGGTTTCCGGCGGCGCCAAGGGCATCGATCAGGCAGCCATGCGTGGCGCGCTTGAAGCAGGTGGGAAGGTCTGCGGAGTTCTAGCAGACAGTCTGGAAAAGACTACCATGAACCGCGAGCACCGCAACCTGCTGCTTGATGGCCAGTTGGTTCTGATCTCCCCTTACGACCCGAGCGCTGGCTTCAACGTCGGCAATGCGATGCAGCGGAACAAGCTGATTTACGCATTGGCCGATGCCTCACTCGTGGTGAGTTCTGATGTGAGTAAGGGAGGGACTTGGGCTGGCGCGGTGGAGCAACTCGACAAACTCAAGTTCGTTCCTGTCTTTGTTCGATCAACAGGCGAATCGTCCGCCGGACTAGATGCCCTGAGAAACAAAGGTGCGTTGCCTTGGCCAAATCCGCGAGACGTCGACGCTTTCGAAGAAGTATTCAACGTGCCTACACCGTTGGCAACGACCTCTCCACAGGTCGGCTTTTCGCTGTTTGACGGAACGGCAGTCGGCAGCACCACGCCAATGGCACCCAATGTACGCGACACCGAGGCGGGGCCCAAGGTTGAGAACGAACCATTCATACCTAGCGATGCTGATTCGGATACGCAACCGCCCGTCGTAGATTCCGAAGAGCCGCCAGCCGCCTCAAACGCGGTAACGCCAACAGGCGACACCACGGAGCAGCCGCAATCCGAAATGACTCCAGCCGAGTTGCTCTTTTCGGCTGTTCGGGCCTCGATCCAGACGCTTTTGTCCACTCCGATGAAGGAGGCCGAAGTGGCTACGGCGCTGGACGTCTCAAGCGCGCAGGCAAAGGCATGGCTGCAGCGTCTGGTCGACGAAGGCGTCTTGGAGAAACAGAAGAAGCCTGCAGGCTACATCGTCAAGCAGAAGCGGCTGTTCGAGTAACCAATGAATACCAATCAAAGACACAAGTCGCATTGCGACGGCATTGATATAGAAGGGCCAAGCGTTTGAGCGATCAACACATCACACTCAGCCAGCTCGAAGGTCACCTCTGGGAGTCAGCCAACATCCTGCGCGGCCCGGTGGATGCGGCTGACTTTAAGACCTACATCTTCCCGCTGCTGTTCTTCAAGCGAATCTGCGATGTCTGGGACGAGGAATACCAGGAGATCGTCGATGAGACTGGCGATGAGCAGCTGGCCTGGTTTCCCGAGTCGCACCGCTTCCAGATCCCGGAAGACTGTCACTGGAACGACGTTCGCACCAAGGCCAGCAATGTCGGGACGGCCCTTCAGCGCGCGATGCGCGAGATTGAGAAGGCCAACCCCGACACCCTTTACGGCGTGTTCGGCGATGCCCAGTGGTCGAACAAGGATCGGCTGTCTGATGCCTTGCTCAAGGACCTGATCGAGCACTTCTCCAAGCTGCCGTTTGGCAACAAGAACGTCAACTCGGATCTGCTTGGCGACGCCTACGAATACCTGATCAAGAAGTTTGCCGACGCCACCAACAAGAAGGCCGGCGAGTTCTACACCCCGCGCAGCGTCGTGCGGCTGATGATCGACATGCTCGATCCCAAAGAAGCCGAGACCATCTACGACCCGGCCTGCGGTACCGGCGGCATGTTGCTGGCCGCCGTGCAACACGTGAAGGAACAGCATGGCGACGTGAAGCGGCTGTGGGGCAAGCTGTACGGACAAGAGAAGAACCTCACCACCTCATCCATCGCGCGGATGAACCTGTTCCTTCACGGCATTGAAGACTTTCAGGTGGTGCGTGGCGACACCTTGCGTAACCCGGCCTTCTTCGAGGTCGATCGGCTGGCCACCTTCGACTGCGTGATCGCCAACCCCCCTTTCTCGCTGGAAAAGTGGGGCGAGGACCTGTGGCTGAACGATCCCTTCGGCCGCAACTTTGCTGGCCTACCACCCTCATCCAGCGGTGACTTCGCGTGGGTGCAGCACATGGTCAAGTCGATGGCCGACGTCAGCGGCCGGATGGCAGTGGTGTTGCCCCAGGGCGCACTGTTCCGCAAAGGTGTGGAAGGCAGCATCCGCCAGAAACTGCTGGAGATGGATCTGGTTGAGGCCGTGATCGGGTTGGCGCCCAACCTGTTCTACGGCACCGGCCTGGCCGCGTGCATCCTGGTCTTGCGCAAGCGCAAGCCGGCCAAACACAAGAAGAAGGTGCTGATCGCCGATGCGTCACGCCTGTTCCGCCGGGGGCGCGCGCAAAACTATCTGGAGCCCGAGCACGCCGCCGAGATCCTCGGCTGGTATCGCGGCTTTGCCGATGTGCAGGACGCGGTCTGCGTGGTCAGTCTCGACGAAATCAAGGCCGAGGACTGGACGCTGAACATTTCGCGCTACGTATTGCCACCGCTGCAGGAAGACATTCCTCCGTTGCCCGTCGCCATTGCAGCCTTCAAGGATGCACTGACCAACTGCCGCGAGGCAGAGGAACGACTCGCGCAGGTCATGACCGAAGGAGGATGGTTGAAATGAGCCGCATCAGCCAACAAGAACTCGAAGGCTACCTGTGGGGCGCCGCCGTGCTGCTGCGCGGCCTGATCGACGCGGGCGACTACAAGCAGTTCATCTTCCCGTTGCTGTTTTACAAGCGGGTGTCGGATGTGTGGGAAGAGGAATACCAAGCGGCCCTGGCCAACTCTAACGGCGACCTCTCCTATGCACAGTTCGCTGAAAACCATCGTTTCCAGATTCCCGCTGGCGCACACTGGAACGATGTGCGTCAAACGCCGAAGAACGTGGGCGCAGCCATTCAAAAAGCCATGCGCGCCATCGAGACGGCCAACCCAGATCTGCTCGATGGCATCTTCGGCGATGCCCCCTGGACCAACCGCGAGCGTCTGCCCGATGAAACGCTGAAGAACCTGATCGAGCACTTTTCGACCCGGACGCTGTCGGTGGCGAACGTGCCCGAAGACGAATTGGGCAACGCCTACGAGTACCTGATCAAGAAGTTCGCGGACGACTCCGGCCACACGGCGGCCGAGTTCTACACCAACCGCACCGTCGTGCACTTGATGACGCAACTTCTTGCACCTCAGGCGGGCGAGTCGATTTACGACCCCACGTGCGGAACCGGCGGCATGCTGATCTCGGCACTGGACGAAGTGAAGCGCTCCGGCGGTGAATACCGCACGCTCAAGCTCTACGGGCAGGAGCGCAACCTCATTACCTCGTCTATCGCTCGCATGAACCTGTTCCTGCATGGCGTGGAAGACTTCGAAATCATTCGGGGTGACACCCTGGCCGAACCAAAGCACATCGAGGGCGACCGTTTGCGCCAGTTCGATGTGATCCTGGCAAACCCGCCGTACTCCATCAAGCAGTGGAATCGCGAGGCCTGGAGCAGTGACAAGTGGGGCCGCAACTCGCTGGGCACTCCGCCGCAGGGCCGCGCCGATTACGCCTTCCAGCAGCACATCCTAACCAGCCTCACCGCCAAGGGGCGTAGTGCCGTGCTCTGGCCCCACGGCGTGCTGTTCCGTAATGAAGAACAGACCATGCGCGCCAAGATGGTCGAGCAGGACTGGGTTGAAGCCGTCATCGGCTTGGGGCCCAACCTGTTCTACAACTCCCCGATGGAGTCGTGCATCGTCATCTGCAACCGCAAGAAGGTCGCCGGTCGCAAGGGCAAGGTGATCTTCATCGACGCGGTGAACGAGGTCACCCGGGAACGGGCGCAAAGCTTTCTCAAGCCTGAGCACCAGCAGCGCATCCTTACCGCTTACAAGACGTTTGCCGATGTGCCCGGTTTCGCCAAGGTCGCCACCCTGGCCGAAATCAGCGCCAATGCGGGCAACCTCTCGATCCCGCTGTACGTGAAGCGCATTGCCGCCGCCATCGCCACCGACAGCAACGGTGACGCGGTATCGCTGTTCTCTGCATGGGACCAATGGCAAACGGATGGCCGCGCGTTCTGGCAACAGATGGACGCGCTGGTGGAAACGCTGGATGGACTGATTACGGAGGACATCGAGCGTGTCTGACAAGAACAATAAAACCCTGAAGCCCGGCTGGCGTCGGGTGAAATTCGGCGACGTGGTGCGCCTCTCGAAAGCCCGCAGCCAAGATCCGTTGGCCGATGGCATTGAACGCTACGTCGGTCTGGAACATCTCGAGCCAGGTGATTTGCGCATCCGCAGTTGGGGCAGCGTCGCTGACGGCGTGACCTTTACCAGCGTGTTTCAACCTGGACAGGTGCTGTTCGGCAAGCGACGCGCTTACCAGCGCAAGGTGGCTGTGGCGGATTTCTCTGGGGTGTGCTCCGGTGACATCTATGTGTTGGAGACCAAGGACGCACAGGTTTTGCTGCCGGAGCTGCTGCCCTTCATTTGCCAGACCGATGCCTTTTTTGATCACGCGGTGGGCACATCAGCTGGCTCGTTGAGCCCCCGCACCAACTGGACGAGTTTGGCGGACTTTGATTTTCCCCTTGCTCCTGTAGACGAACAGTCGAGACTTGTTGACGCCTTCCAAGCACTTGAACGAACCGGTGAAGCGCATCGAAGAGTGGGAGATATAGCCGACCAGCTTGTTCGCTCATTGCTTTCCGACGTACTGAATAGAGAATGGCCTGTTGTCGAACTTGGCTCAGTTGTTCAGGGAACACAGTACGGACTTTCAATCAACGCTGGATCGGACGGTCAATATCCGATGCTTCGAATGATGAATATTGAAGATGGTCTTTGCGTCGAGAACGACATCAAGTATGTGGACCTCAACGATAAAGACTTCGATGCATACCGGCTCATCCACGGCGATGTGCTTTTTAACCGTACCAACAGCTATGAGTTGGTGGGCCGAACAGGTGTTTACGAACTCAATGGCGATCACGTATTCGCTTCGTACCTGGTGCGAATCAAGACAGACACGGAAAAATTAGAGCCAAAGTTCCTCACGCTGTACCTGAACTCCGATTTTGGGCGCCGACAGGTACTCGCCTATGCGACTAAAGCCGTGAGCCAGGCAAACGTGAACGCCAGCAATTTACTCCGAGTCCGTCTGCCGCTGCCGCCACTGGATGTGCAACAACAGTTGCTGGATGAGATAGCGAAAGCAAAGTTTGCGGGAAAGGCAGCGATGGAACGCCGTACTTCTTCAGAGGCGATGAAAAAGCAGTTGTTCGCAGAGATCACGGGGGACGCAAGGTGAGTTCTTTCAACGAATCAAATACCGTCGAAGCCTACGTCCGCGATTTGCTTGCCGGTCCGATCAAAACTGTCCCGGCCAACACCGCCCAGGAACCGCAAGTCAGCTACGGCCCCAAGGGCATCGGCTGGCGCTACGCCGCCCCGGCTGAGGTGCCGCGCCAGATTCAGGAGGTGCTGGTTGAACCCTGGGTGCGTGAAGCGCTGATCCGCCTGAACCCGGAGATTGCTGCTCAGCCCGACCGCGCCGATGAAGTGCTCTACAAGCTGCGCGCCATCGTGCTGTCGGTGCGCTCGGATGGTCTGATCCGCGCCAACGAGGAAATGACCGCCTGGATGCGTGGCGAGCGCTCGATGCCCTTCGGCCCCAACAACGAGCATGTGCCGGTGCGGCTGATCGACCTGGATGACCTCGCGCAGAACCAGTACATCGTCACCCAACAGTACACCTACCGTGCTGGCCCTACCGAACGCCGGGCTGATCTGGTGCTGTTGGTGAATGGTTTGCCGCTGGTACTGATCGAGGCCAAGACGCCGGTAAAGAAGTGCATCAGCTGGGTCGATGGCGCGGTACAGGTGCACGACGACTATGAGAAGTTCGTGCCGGAGCTGTTCGTTTGCAACGTGTTCTCTGTGGCCACCGAGGGCAAGGCCTACCACTATGGTTCCATCGGCCTTCCCGTCAAGGACTGGGGACCGTGGCATCTGGATGGCAATGGGGAGGATGGTCAGCACCACCCGCTGAAGTCGCTCAAGCTGTCCGCTGAGAGCATGTTGCGCCCGCATGTGGTGCTGGACATCCTCGGCAGCTTCACCCTATTCGCCACCAACAAGAAGAAGCAGCGCATCAAGATCATTTGCCGCTACCAGCAGTTTGAAGCGGCCAATAAGCTCGTCGAGCGCGTGCTGGCGGGTTACCCCAGGAAAGGACTGATCTGGCACTTCCAGGGTTCGGGCAAGTCACTGCTGATGGTGTTTGCCGCGCAGAAGCTGCGCATGCACTCAGGATTGAAGAATCCCACCGTGCTGATCGTTGTGGACCGGATCGATCTCGACAGCCAGATCACGGGTACGTTCACCGGAGCGGACATTCCCAATCTGGAAAAGGCGGACAGCCGCGAGAAGCTGCAGCAGCTGCTGGCGCAAGACGTGCGCAAGATCATCATCACCACGATCTTTAAGTTCGGCGAGGCCACGGGCAGTCTGAACGACCGCAGCAACATCATCGCGTTAGTAGATGAGGCCCACCGCACCCAGGAAGGCGACCTCGGTCGCAAAATGCGTGAGGCCCTGCCCAATGCATTTCTGTTCGGCCTGACCGGCACGCCGATCAACCGTGCCGACCGAAACACCTTCTACGCCTTCGGCGCCGACGAAGACGAGAAGGGCTACATGAGCAGGTACGGCTTCGAGGAGTCGATCCGTGACGGCGCCACGCTGAAGCTGCACTTCGAGCCCCGGCTGATTGACCTGCACATCGACAAGGCGGCGCTGGACGCCGCGTACAAAGATCTGACCGGCGGCCTGTCGGATCTGGACAAGGACAACCTCGCCAAGACCGCAGCCAAGATGGCCGTGCTGGTGAAGACGCCCGAGCGTATCCGCAAGATCTGCGAGGACATCGTCGAGCACTATCAGACCAAGGTGGAACCCAACGGCTTTAAGGGGCAGATCGTCACCTTCGACCGGGAATCCTGCCTGCTATTCAAGGCCGAGTTGGACAAGTTGCTGCCGCCCGAGGCCACGGACATCGTCATGTCGGTGCAGGCGGCGGACAAGAAGGAACATCCAGAGTACGTGCCTTACGACCGAAGCCGCGACGAAGAAGAGCGACTGCTGGATCGCTTCCGCGACCCGGCCGACCCGCTGAAGCTGATCATCGTCACGGCCAAGCTGCTGACCGGCTTCGACGCGCCGATCTTGCAGGCCATGTACCTGGACAAGCCGCTGCGTGACCACACGCTGCTGCAGGCCATCTGCCGAGTGAACCGCACTTACTCCGAGCAGAAGACCCACGGCTTGATCGTGGACTATCTCGGCATCTTCGATGACGTGGCGGCAGCGCTGGAGTTCGACGACCAGAGCGTCAAGCAGGTGGTCAGCAACATCCAGGAGCTGAAGGACAAGCTGCCCGAAGCCATGCAGAAATGTCTGGCCTTCTTCACTGGCTGTGATCGCACTCTGCAAGGTTATGAGGGCCTGATCGCTGCACAACAGTGCCTGCCCAACAATGAGGTGCGAGACAACTTCGCCGCCGAGTACAGCGTGCTCAACAAGATCTGGGAGGCGCTTTCACCGGACACCGTTCTGGGCCCGTTCGAGAAGGACTACAAGTGGTTGTCGCAGGTGTACCAGTCGGTGCAGCCGTCCAGTGGCCACGGCAAGCTGATCTGGCATTCGCTGGGCGCTAAGACCATTGAGCTGATTCACCAGAACGTGCATGTCGACGCGGTGCGGGATGACCTCGACACCTTGGTGCTGGACGCTGATCTGCTGGAAGCGGTGCTGTCGAACCCAGACCCGAAGAAGGCCAAGGAGATCGAGATCAAGCTCAAGCGCCGACTGCGCGGGCATGGCGGTCACCCCAAGTTCAAGAAGTTGTCGGAACGGCTCGATGCGCTGAAGGACCGCTTCGAGTCCGGTCAGATCAACAGCGTCGAGTTTCTGAAGCAGTTGCTGGAGATCGCCAAGGAAACGCTGCAGGCCGAGAAGGAGCTCCCGCCCGAAGAGGACGAGGATCGCGGCAAGGCTGCGCTGACCGAGTTGTTCAACGAGGTCAAGACTTCTGAGACGCCCATCATGGTCGAACGCGTGGTCACGGACATCGACGAGATCGTGCGACTGGTCCGCTTCCCGGGCTGGCAAGGGACTCAGGCCGGTGAGCGTGAGGTCAAGAAGGCACTGCGCAAGGCCCTCTTCAAATACAAGCTGCATGCGGATGAAGAGCTGTTCGAGAAGGCCTACAGCTATATCCGGCAGTATTACTAAGAGAGCACGCATGGACGAGAAGAAGAACAACCCATCCTCCGGCACCACCTGGTTCGTCGGCGCAAGCTATGGAGGCACCGATGACCAGATGCCGCGTTTCCTGAAGGAAGGTATTTGGGAGAACGGCTACGACGACAAGCTTCTCGACATGGTGCGAGCCATGCAGCCGGGCGAGCGAATTGCCATCAAGGCGGCCTACACACGCAAGCATGGTCTGCCCTTTGATAACCGAGGGCGTACGGTTTCAGTAATGGGGATCAAGGCGGTTGGCACGATCACCGAGAACCCAAACGACGGCAAGCGGGTGAAAGTTGACTGGGCCAAAGCCGAGCCTGTACGAGAATGGTATTTCTATACTCACCGGGGAACGATCTGGCGCGTGCAACCGGGTGACTGGATGAACGATGCCCTGATCGCCTTCGCGTTTGAAGGCAAGCCGCAAGATTTGGATCGCTTCCGAAATGAACCTTTCTGGCGCGAGCGCTTCGGTACGGTGGCACCTGAAAAACAGCGGTTCCAGTGGACGGACTTTTACGAAGCCGTCGCCGAAAAACTTCTCGATCACGCCCAAGACAGATCCGCACTCATCGCAGGCATCCATCAAATCGCTACGCGGGTTCAGGGCCTGAGCTATTTGCAGGACAAGTTTCCTGACGGCACCAGCGGACCACTGCAGGATATTTGTCCATTCACCGTGATGGGCACCTTCAACCGTTCGATGACCGATGCCAATCGTAAGACCATCGCGGGCGAGTTGGCCAAACTGCTGGGTGTGACGGTTCCGGTGCCACCTTCATTCGAGGGCATTCCCGTTCTGAACAATCAGCGCTCGTGGTTTTTTGCCTATGCAGAGAAGCGTGGCGCAGGCGACATTGATGCCCTGTGGGATGTGTTTGCCGCCGCCAGCAAGTTGGTGGAAAGCGATCAACCCGAGGGCCGCGACACATTCATCCGGGCCTACGATGCCGCGACTCAGGTATGGGGCGTGGCATGGAATCTTTCAACCGGCCTCTACTGGACGCACCCTTGGGATTTCTTGACTCTTGACAGCCAGTCGCGTCACTACATCAACAAGCGACTTGGTCTTAATGTTGCCACCAGCGGCCAGCAGGGGCCTTGCGATGCTCGCAGCTATTTGAAGCTGCTGGACGATTTGCGTGCGCGCTTCGGTGAAGATAGTTATCCGGTACATAGCTTCCCGGATTTGTCGCTGGCGTCATGGATGTATAAAGACCCTGCCGACGAACCGCCGCCCCTTGATGAAGCCGGTGCCGACGTAGCTGCCGAGCAAGCCTCCGTCGGCGAAGTGCGCGAGGCGTTTCAGGTGGCGGCACCCATCATTCCGTACTTCGTCGATGACATCCTCAAGGATGGCTGCTTCCTTGATCGTACCGAAATTGATCTACTGCTCGACCGTCTGCGCACCAAGAAAAACATGATCCTGCAGGGTCCTCCGGGTACCGGCAAGACTTGGCTGGCCAAGCGGCTGGCGTTTGCATTGATCGGACAGAAGGACGACAGCAAAATTCGGGCGGTGCAATTCCACCCGAATCTGTCCTACGAAGATTTTGTGCGTGGCTGGCGTCCGACTGGTGAGGGCAAATTGTCCCTTGCGGATGGGGTGTTCATGGAAGCCATCAAGGCTGCTCGCAAGGAGCCGTCATCCAAGTTCGTCGTCGTGATTGAGGAGATCAACCGTGGCAATCCAGCCCAGATCTTCGGCGAGTTGCTGACGTTGTTGGAGGCTGGAAAACGTACGCCCAGCGAGGCGCTTGAGTTGTGCTACCCGGATGCCGATGGCGTGCGACGGCCGGTTCATATCCCCGAGAACCTTTATGTCATCGGCACGATGAACATTGCCGACCGTTCGCTGGCGCTGGTGGATTTGGCGCTGCGCCGTCGATTTGCATTCGTCGGGCTGGAGCCGAGACTGGGCTCGGTTTGGCGAGAGTGGGTGGTCAAGTCGTGCGGCGTTGATGCAGCGCTCGTAATCGAAATCGAACAGCGGATTGCCGACCTGAATGAGCGCATCGCTTCAGATGCTCGGCTTGGCAAGCAGTTCCGGATCGGCCACAGCTACGTGACACCGGTACATCGTTTGGAATCCGGAGATACCAAAAAATGGTTCCGGCAGGTGGTTGAGACGGAGATCGGTCCGCTGCTGGAAGAATATTGGTTTGATACGCCTGGCGAAGCACAGAAGGCGACCACGCAGCTGATGCAGGGATGGTAATGAAGGCAGCCCAGCAGACAAGGGAAGAAGAGCTGACAGATACGCCTTGTTTTGTCGGGCGCATCCCGGTACGTAACCTTTGGCTGCTGATGCTGTATGCGTCAGATCTGTTCCGCACACGTGGCATTGGGATGGTTGGTCTGGAAGATAGCCCAGACGATTTGCCTGACCTGATTGCCGAGATTCTGGCCCACGCGGTAGAAGTTCGGCAGCGCCGTCGTCTGAGCTTGGGTTACCGCTCGCGTGAGGCAGCGCTGAACCGGGTACGAGGCCGCATAGATGTACTGGCTACTGAACGCCGTCAGCTTTTGGATCGCGGCATGGTGGCGTGTCGCTTCGACGAGCTGACCATCGACACCCCTCGAAACCGCTTTGTGCGAGCAGCACTGGAAGCCATTTCCAGAATCGTGCAACGGCAGGATGTTGCCCACCGCTGCCGCGCTCTGGCCGGTAGCATGAAGGCGCAGGGAGTCTCAGGTGAACCGCCAACTCGCGCTCAAATGAGCACAGATCGCTTCGGGCGGCACGATGCGGACGACCGTCTCATGGTGGCCGCTGCAAAACTAGCATTTGAACTGACTCTCCCAACCGAGGCATCTGGCGCAAATGTGCTTACGCTGCCGGATCGTGAGGCAACTTGGGTTCGCCGCCTGTTCGAGCGTGCGATAGGTGGCTTTTATGATGTAGTGCTGAGTCCGCAGGGATGGCAGGTGAAATGCGGTGGAACGCTGGGTTGGCAAATCTCGCAGAAGACCACCGGGATCGACATCATCTTGCCCACGATGCGAACCGACGTGGTACTCGATCATCCGATCACGGGGCGTCGGATCGTGATCGACACCAAGTTCACGTCCATCGTGACGAACGGCTGGTATCGCGAAGAAACGCTGCGTAGCGGCTACGTCTACCAGATCTACGCATACCTGCGCTCGCAGGTAGGGCGCGGCGATGCGCTTGCGGATTTTGCCAGCGGATTGTTGTTGCATCCAGCAATCGGCCAGATGGTCGATGAGACGGCGGTGATCCAAGGACACCCTGTGCGGTTTGCCACAGTGGATCTGACAACAACGCCAGCGGAAATCCGAGAGCAGCTGTTGCGGTTTTCCGAACCAACGTTGCTGTCTGCTTCACAGCAATAGAGACACTTCTGCCTCTCGCCGAGTCACCAGACCGGGCAGCACTTTCCCGCCGCCATAGACCCATCGGCGCAGTTCACTCGCGGCGGCAGGCCAGTCCCGCTGATTGATCCGCCGTCGCAGCGTTGATGTCTGCAGCCGCCCCGCGCCAAGGTTAAACGTGAAGTCGACGATGGCAGCGAGCCGCCCCTCTGGCTCAGTGGCCAGCACTGGGCAGAAGCGCAGCGTCGCCGCCAGTGCAGTCTGCAGATCGCGCGCCAGATAGACCTCAGCCTCTGCCTCCGTGATCGGCGGGTGCTTGGGATCGCAGAGATGACCGTACCCAATCGTCCAGAACCCTGCTGGGCAGATATAGGGAACGGCAGTGATCTCGATTCCGCGTTTCACCTTGCGCTCGAATCCCTCAAAGCGCTTGGCCAGTTCGATAGCCGCTTTGGGCACCTCAATCACGGCCGCACCCGGTCAAACACCCGCCCGAGGAACCAGAAGTTCAGCACTCCGGCCCACAGCGCCTGATCGGCCTCTGTCCATGCGTGGAGGATGGCCGTGCCCCAGCCAGCGCCTGCAGTCACGGCTGCTGCGAATGCCGCTGTCTTGGCGGCGCAGTACAAGGCCATGAACCAGTAGGTGATGACGGGACGCACGCTAATCGACAAGGCATCTGCCCAGCGCACGCCGGTTTTCTCGCCCTGCGTGCGAACGGCTTCGCGCAGGGTTTCGATGGCCCCGACATTCCACGCGGCATCGGCACCCGCGCCGATTTCCGACATCCGTTGTGCACCGCGAATCTTCTCGAACTCCAGCGCTTTGTCCTGCATCGCCAGTTCGTGGCCACGCTCGCCCTTGCGGTCGAGCCACTTGAGGATTTCAGGGGCGAGACGGAAGGCCCCACCGAGGAGGCCGCCAAGCAGAGTCTCGATCATTGCGGCCCTCCCATCAGTTTGAGTTTGATAGCGGCACCGACCAACAGCGCGGCCAGGATGCCGGTGGTGATGACCTTGACGGTGGTCTGCCACGCCGTGCGACGGGCATCGCGCCAGGCTTCCAGCAGGTCGCGCAGTTCGCGGATGTCACGGGCGGCGTGGCCGTTTTCCAGGCCAAGGTGGGTCAGGACACGCTCGGCTCCGCGTTCAGCGGCGCGGTCCAGCAGTTCGTCGAAGTCCTCGCGGCGCAAGAGGAGCATGTTCTCGACGAGCGCAGGCTGTTGTTGTTCGGGTTCGGTCATTGCGGTCTCCAGAAATGCGAAACCCGCCTCGTGGGCGGGTTTCTGGTGGGTACGAAGATGGGAAGTCAGATGGCGATGCCAGCGCTCCAGCCGGTGGACTTGTAGGCCGAGAGCTTGGCCTCGTCCTCGATGTAGCAAAGCCAGCCGATCTTGGGCGAGTGGTACTCCCAGGCATCGGCAATGCGCACCGCGATCTGGTTGGTTTTTCCGGCCCACACGCCCGTGGCAGCCGCAGGCACGATGTAGCGGTCGCCGTTGGTGGGGCTGGTAGGTGGCGTGGTCAAGTCGCGGTCTTTCACGGACAGGCCGACCACAGCGCCGAGGCGCTTGAGGTTGACATCCATGCCAGTGTCCCAGCCGCTCTCGCCGAGCGTCCAGCCGTAGTTGAGTCCAAGGTTCGGGTCGGTCGATGACATGGTCTATCTCCAGAGGTTCGATGCTTGGCGAATGCGCCGGACTGCTTCCGGATCACCGGTTCGGTGGCTTTGCTGCGGATGTTGTCGCCAATGCCGCCCGACGATGGGCAGGTACAGCACGCCGCCGCGCTTGGCTACAAGCAGGGTCAGCAGCCAGTCGGCGAAGTTGTTGAGGTCGGTAGTTTCCTTGAGCACGGCTTCGACGACGGTTCGACGCATCACGATCAGGCCGTGCACGTGGCTGGCGCTGTTGGCGTGTTGCCAACGGCTGTAGGCCAGACGCCGCACGGCGATGTCCTGGCCCTTTTCGTCGGTCAGTGCTTCGTCGGTGTAGGCCATCACGGCCTGCGGGCAGGCATCCAGCGCATCGGCCAGTTGTGTGAAGGCACTGGCTTCGTACAAATCGTCGGGATCGACAAAGGACACCAGCGGCAGCGTGCCTTGTGCATAGCCTGCCGCGCGTGCCTCGCCGATACGCCCCGGAATGCCGGGCAAAACGTGCAACTGGATCGGTGCGTCCTCGAGGCTGGCGATGCAGGCATCACGCCATTCGACAAGCTCGTTCAGGGTGAGCAGATGAACATCGATGCGCGGCTCCATCACACACCTCCCCAATACTGTCCCCAGCGCAGGCCGTAGCCCGCGCGATCCATGACCCGCACCTGCGGCTGCCAGCTACTCAAACCATCGCGCTCGGCACTGATCTCCACCGTGATGCGGTCGCCCAGCGCACCGGCATCCAGCGCGGCAACTGCTGCCGTCCAGATGTAGGCGGTGCCGAGCAGCCCCGTCTCGTTACGAACCAGCACGTTGTTGCGATTGCGGATGTGCACCGTGTAGGTCACGCCCAGTTCTGGCCCGATATCGCCCTCGTCTTGCTGCACGATGTAGGCTGTCTGCTGAGTGCGGTCGCGATGTGCCCACGCGACGTTGAGATCACCGGCCACAATGGCAGGCTCTGTCTGGCCATTGAGGCGGATACGACCGGGTGGATACGGCAAAGCCTGCCGACCAGCCAGCACCATCGGCTGCCCATTGGCGGCCAACACAGGATCGCCCTGATCGGTCGAAGTGCGAGGAATCGCGCCCACGAACACCGATTCGCCCGGGGCCCGCTCCGCACCTTCGGATGCCAGCCATTCGCCGACACCGATCAACCGAGTCCCCGAGGCATGTGCTTGGGGTGTGGTGTCGAGCACGCCGCGTGCGAGATCGATGGTCGCGTTGGCAGCATCGAAGGCCAGGACGGCAACGGCCTCTGCAATTGCCCCACTGGCGGCCATCAGATACGCGTAGTCGCCCTCGGCCAGTCGCTCCGGCTGGCTGATGGCCGTCACCGGCACACCGATGGCATCGACCTCGCTGGCAGGCAAGGCTGCATCGAGCGTCAACAGTGGTGCGTAGTCTTCGCCCACCACGGCAGTGAGGTCTCCGCCCGACGCGCCGGTAGCCAGTTGCCAATTCAATTGCCCGGTGCCACCGGCGGCGGCCAGCGCACCGAGATAGGTGTCCGTATCGGTCAGGTAGGCTAGATCTGCACGCGACAAACGCCGGGCCAGTTCCCAATACGGCACCTCGACGGCCAGCACCAAGGCGGGCGGCAACGGTTCGATGGTCGGCTCCTCGACGTGCGGTGGCGGGGGCGACAGCACGGTGTTGCTCATCCCGAACACATCTTCCATGGCTTCGATGCGCCACTCGGCCGTTCCCAAGGTGCCGGTGTCGATGCCGGTGACGCGCACCACCATCTGATCAACACCCAAGCGCGGCCAGTTCAGCAGAAATACATCACCCGGCAGCGGCGCACGCTCCAGCGTGTCGCGTGCCACCGTCAGACTCATCCGTGCCAACGGCGAACCCAAGGCGCGCAGGTCACGCAAGGCCAGCCGCGCGGCCAGTGGCCCGTAGTTAACGCCCGGGTAGTCGCGGCGTTGATTGATCACGCCGCCCTGCAACTGGATGGCGGCCAGATTCTCGACCGTGACGGCAGCATCACCGCCGGTCTGCCAGTCGGTGTAGACCACGGTCAGTTCATTGGGCAGTTCGCCCCACTGGGCACGTTCGAATCGTTCCAGCCGCACAATTTCGTCAGGCCCCAACTGCGGTAGGCTGTCGATCCAATAGTCGTCGCGCAGCAGCTTGAGCTCAAACGTGCCTTGCTCCGGGTCGGTGTAGAGGATGCCTCCAATGTGGTCGATGACCTGGCCGATGAAGCTCTCGATGGGCTGCTGGCGCGTCCAGATCAGATTGAGGCCGAAGCCCTCGCTCGACAGGGCCCACGCTGCGTTCCAGAAACTCCAGCCGATGGTGCTCTGCGGATAGCCCATGCCCCAGTGCGGATCGGTGAGGCACTGCACCAGGATGTGCGCCGGGTTCATGCCGACGCTGATTTCCTGGCCTTCGTCCTCATCCCAGGTGCGGACTTCGGCATTCCATTCCATCCACGGCGCATCGAACCAACCCGCTGTGAAGCGCCGAACGCGCACCGCCCACGGTTTGATGTAGGGGTTGTTGGCCGCGAACAGGATCTTGCGTGCCACCAAGGACAGCACGCCCCGAAATGCCGGAATGGAACTGCCGAGGCGACTCATCAGGTAGTCGTTGCGTCCTTGTCCGGCATGACCAGAAAGCACATCGATGGTGCCGACCACGCCGCCTTCGCGCTCGTCGCCGCCAAACAGCGTGGGCTTGTTGATCGAGAGGCTGGTCAGCCCATGCCCGTTGGACAGCGGCGCGCGGTCGGCATCCCCCCACGCGGTACGGTCGCCCATCTGGATTTCCTGCACGGCATCAACGGGCCCCTGGCACAAGACCAGATGCAGTCCCATCCGGTAGCGGTAGCCAACGGTTTGCGATTTGCTGCTGCCACCCATCAGCCTTGCTCCCGCTGGCTGGATTGATTACGGGCATGCTCGACCACACGTTGGGCCATTGCATCGCCGGTGGCCAGCAAGGTGTCGGCGTCACAGCCTTCACGCAGGAAGGCGCGGAAATCCAGATCGTGACGCGCGAACCATGTGCGCGTGCCGTTCACGCACAGGCCCACGGCGCGTACGTGATCGATGGTGATGACGGTCTGAGTGGTCATTTCTTGCCACCTTTCTTCTTGATGGGGTCGGCTTCCAGATCGCCGTACCAGACGACGTTGGAGCCACGCAGCAGCACGGTGCCGAACACGACGGGAATCGGTCGGCCTTCTTCTGCGGTGGGGGCATCGACGTCAGATAAGGATGCCGGTTTGGGTTCGGGCGGTTTCGGTGCGAGCGCGACCGAAACCAGCGCCGCCACCACGATGACGACGAGGTACCACATGGCGATTTCTCCAGGGATTCAGAACACGCCCGTCGAGAACGGGTTTTTGCTCGGGATGGCGGGAAAGCCGCCGTAGTTGTCGAGGTTGCCGAAGCGCGACTCGCACGTGGCCGTGCTGTGATCGCAGCCGACCGTCAGAAGTACCTCTGTGCCGACGTCTATGGCGACCGGATAGAGCAACTCGACGCCGCCACCGTAGTCATTGACGATCATGTGGCGGGCACCTTCCGAGGTTTGCAGCCAGCCACCGGCCAAGCCACCAATGACGCTGCCGGGCGTGCCACCGTCGAGATCGACGTTGCGGCCATTGGTGTTGCTCACAAAGGCGCTGGCAGAAATCGGTGAGGCACCACAGGCAGCCGAATACAGCACGTGGGAACACTTGCGGCTGTAGAGCCGCCGCAACCCGATACGCTTGAGACTGACTTGCGCGGATTCGCAGCGAACGCGAGCCACATCGTCGGCGACCTCGACGCCCAGCACCCGTCCCATCCAGCGCGTGCCGGAGATCCACCAGTAGTCGCCCCAGGTATCACGCCGTCCGATGCGCAGGGTGATCGAGGTGGTGTCGCCGGTCAGCGAGTTGGCGAGCAGGTGGCGCACCAAATCACAGTTCGGCGGCAGTTTCAGATCCAAGCCAGCCTTCGCAGCTTCAGCACCCAGCGCCAGTTCGTTGCGTTCCAAGGCCAGGCTCTTGTAGAGGTTGCCATCCAGATCAATATCGAATTCGTGCGGCGTCAGATAGAACTGCGCGCTGTTGCTGGCGAAGGCGTATAGCTCGACTTCCAGCAATGGGTTCTGGCTCATCGTGCTTACTCTCCCTCGTAGGTTTGACGGTCATTGCCGCGTGGTTCGGGCAATTGGCGTGCTGTCAAAGTGATCTCCAGCAGCGTCGGGCTGTGCCAGTACAGGTCGATGGCGTCGTGGTCGAGGCGGCAGCGAACGAGGCGAATGACACGGCTGCCTGCGGGCACCCAGTCGTCGAGGCCCGAGCGCAGCACCAGCACACCGCTTTGATCCAGATGGCAGGTAGCCGTCAGGGCGTACTGCCGATAGCCGTCTGGATGCACGATCAAGCAGGCCGCGGGGCGATGCCAGAGCGCCGAGATGTCTTTGCCATCCACGCGCAGGAAGCCGTCCTCGGGATCAGCTTCGACGTTCACCCACAAGATCGGGGCTATGCCATCAGGCAGCCAGAAGGCTTCCAGACGCCCCTGGGTGCGCCATAGCCGCGCCCGCCAGATTTCGATTTCATCGAGTGAGCTGGCCAGATAGCGCCGCTGCAAAGTCGTCGTCGCCCACGGATCGTCCCGGCGCACCCACGGATCTGCAGGGGATAAATCCTGGCGGGTGATCGTGGCCTGCGCGGCGGCTGTCGGATCGTCACGCCAGTTGCCATCTGGCCAGACCGGGACCTCGTCGAGCCATGGGTCATCGAGAACATCCTGGTCGGGCTGTGGCGCAGGCTGGATCTGTGTGGGAATGTTGCCACCGACCATGCCAGGGACCCACTGCGTGAGATCCGCAGGATCGATGGCCTTACCCCACACCAAGGGCATGATGGTGCTGCCCACGGCTGCAGCGCGTGCCAAGGGCTCCGTCAGCCACAGCAGATCGCTTTC
The DNA here is from genome assembly GCF_025642115.1 of Chitiniphilus purpureus. Classification (GTDB taxonomy): domain Bacteria; phylum Pseudomonadota; class Gammaproteobacteria; order Burkholderiales; family Chitinibacteraceae; genus Chitiniphilus; species Chitiniphilus purpureus. The sequence goes on from NZ_CP106753.1 coordinate 1,213,524, forward strand.
CACATCGCTGAGTTGGGCGATCTGCCAGCCATCAGCGGCGATGATCAAAATCCAGCGGCCATTGTTCTCAGTTTCCTGCCAGCCCTGCACCCCGTCGTAGGTCAGATGCACATTGGCCGAGAGTGGCCCGAACTGTCGCCCATCAGCCTCCGTCACATTGAGTGCCAGTGCGCCACGTTCGCAGGACTCGGTCAGGTGCACCGCGTACTGCGGCAGCGGCCACAGCGCCATTTGACCGAGATGATCGGCCAGCCAGTCGGCCACCAGGGCATCGGTCTGCCGGGCGTTGCCCACCTTGTAGGTGAGCCAGCGCCGAGGAACACGTCGGCGTGCCTGACGGGATTCGTTGCCACTGGCCAGCCGCGTGACGCTGGTCTGCCACTCCAGCCGTTCCACAAGGGGCTCCATCCAATCATGACGGAAGGCAAACACGCCGCGTTGCGCATCCGGCCAAGGCTGGTCGCCGAAGGCATCCATACCGGTGGCGACGATGGCGCTTGAGGCCGTATCCCGGCGCAACACTTCGACCAGAAAGATCGGTGCGTCGATGGGTGGCCAGGGGCCCGCCAAGGATTCCGCCAGCAGGCTGGCCGCCAGATTGGGCGGCAGCGGAGCGACAGCTGTTTCCGGCGTGAAGCTGGCTGCGCTCGCCCCGAAAGTGGCGCGCGAGAGCACTTCACCCTGGAAGGCGGGCAGTTCGCTTCCAGGCGTCGGCTTGCTGGAAACCTCCGCGAGGTCTTGAACGACGACGCGATCCGTCATGCCGACTCCACGCCGAACTCAGCGGCATTGAAGGCGGCCTCCGTCCACTGCACGTTGCCGTTCGGGTTGCGCTCGAACAGCGTGCTCTGCCATGCCAGTTGTTCTTGCAAAATGATGTCGGTGCTGACGGCGCTTTGTGCACCACTGACCACGAGGCCTTTGACCTTCCCCAGACCGGCGTCGGTCTTGCGGGCCAGCATCGTGAGCTGGACGCCGTAGATGGCGGGCGTGGCCATCACCGGCAACGGCTCGACATCGAAGGACTGGCGCAACCCCACGTTCGGCGCATTGATCGCCGTAGCTTCGTCCTCGTCGCTCACGGCTTCCCATGCGGCGGTACCGACCGGGCTGGCCGTCCACTGGTTCAGGCTGCCATCGGCCTGTGCCTGCAAGGCATCGACGCGCACATCACCGAGAAAGGTGTTGTTGATCGTGCCGCTGGTATCGGCGATGTAGAAGTCGTCGACGTCGATGGTGAGCGGGCAGTTTTGGCCAGGCACGGCACCCACGAATGCCGTGAGCAGTTGGCCACCGCCCTGGATGGTGTTCTGCGCTGTCATCTGGATGGCCAGGATGCCGTTGATGCGTACTGACAGAATGCCGTTGCTGGTGCCCTGCGTGACCTGCAACTCGATGTAGTGCCAGCCGCGCGCCGGAGCGCTGGCAACTGAGACAGAGATCAACTGGTCATAGCCGTATTGCCAGCGGTAGAGCTTGAGCCGACCGTCCTCGCCGATTTTCACGAGATGCGCGACCTGCGAGTTGGCATCGCGCACGCCCAGCAGCAGTGGCTCGGTGTAGGTGTTTTGGTACGGCACCACGCGAATGGCCGCCCCGACGATCAGGCTGGTCTTGGTGGCGTCGAGGTTCTTGACGTAGCCACCCCCCGAACCTTCCGGCAAACGCAGGGCATAGGAGGACGGGCGACGGCCATTGATACGGGTGGCCTGCGGCGACAGATACGCCGCCTTGCCACGCGCAAGCCACGGATCGCCAAAGCTGTCCACGGCTTGCGGGTCGTAGTGGTCGAAACCGTCGATGAACAGAAGTGCCATTGGACTTTCCCCTGAAATTCAGCCTTGCAGCGCCGCACGGATGGCCCGTGCATTGCGCCCGATGATGTTGACGATGACTTTCTCTCCGGCAGGCGACTGCAGGTGGTCGTGGGTCACACCCGGATCGACCGCGTTGACGATGCGCACCGCCTGATTCATCTGCGGCTGCGCGGGCGGCACTTTCACCTCTGGTACCAGTCCGCCCGCTGCGAAGGCCAAGTCGCCACCCTTGAAACGTGGGCCTGCCGACAAACCGTTGAGCGAATCGAGGAAGGCCACACCGAGCTGGCGCACGGCGGCCGCCCGCATCACGTACTCGCCTGCGGACAGACGCGCCGGGATCGAATCCGAGGTGGCGCTGCCCGGCCCGGAGACCAGACCACCGCCCGCAAACTTCTTGATGCCACCCAAGAGCGCCATCACAGCGGCGACCATGGCTACCATCGCGGCTACCGCGAGTGCCGGGCCAACGTAGGGAATGGAAGCCTGCGACGCCGCCGCCCCGGCTCCCGCCTTGGCTGCATCCATCGACACCACGGCGGTGGTTTCGGTGGTCTTTTGGGCGACCTTGGCGGCGCTGGCCGCCGCATCGACGGTCTGCTCTTGCTGGATGAAACCGAGCTTGAGCGCCAGCATCCGCGCCTGCATGGCGATCCACTGCTGGAACGGCTGGATCACGATCTGCTGCAGGAAGGCGTCGGACACCTGCTGGAAGATGCTCGCCAAGGCACTGCGCCAGGTCTGCGCGCCGGTGATCATCCCGTTGAGCGCACCGCCAAAACTCTCGCCGATGCGATTCCACAGCGGGGCCATTTCATCGACCGTGAGGCGGGTACGATCCAGCTCGTTGCGCCACGCCTGCACGCGAATCACCGCATCCGGCCCGATGGCCTGCGCGGCTTGCTGCATGGTCGGCAAGAGGCGCTCCATCTCGGTGGCCGATTGCTGTTGCAGGGTCACGATCTGCTGGCGAGCCTGTGCTTCGGTCAGCAGCCCAGCCTGCTGCTGGGTCTGAATGGTCTCCTGCGCATTACGCAGACGCTCAGTGACTTGCCGCCACTGAGTTTCAAGCGCAGCCAGATTAGCCTGTGCAGCCTTCACATTGATGAGCCGATCAACGAGCGACACGCCATCGGCATCGCTTTCTGCCGCCAGTCGCGCACGCAGATCCCGGTAACTGCGCTCAATGGCAGCTTGCCGGTCGGCATCAGTGGCCGTGCCGGTGATCTGCGCCAGTTCCTCACGCGCCTGCGCCAAGGCATCGGCCAGCTCACGCTCGGCTTGCGCGGCCTTACGCGCATTTGCCTGCTCGATGTCCGTGCGCCGATTGTTGAGCGTGATGAGGTCGGCTTCCGACTTGGCCACTTCGGCCTTGGCACGCAGGCGGTCGTTTTCCGATTTGCCCGTGGCGGCGACTTGCTGACTGCGGGCCAGCTCCTGCTGCTTGCGGGCAATCTCGGCATCGACCTCGCGCTGTTCGAGGGCAGTTTTCTGCGTGTAGTAGTCGCGCACCGAGACCAGACGGTCTTCGAGTGCGGCATCCAGCGCGGTTTGTTGCCGGGACAGCCCGTCCTTGAGCAGCGCGAACTCAGCGTCCAGCTGCGCTTTCATCAGCGTGGTTTGTGCGCCGGTCGTATCCTGCGCTGGCTTGACGGCTTTGGGCTTGGTCAGGCGTTGCAGCAGTTCCGGATCAGCCTGGATCTTAGGTGCCTTGACCTCGATGGGCTTGGGGTCGAAAAGGCTGTCACGGAAGGACGCCAGTTCATCCAGCCGTTTGACCAGATTGCCTTTGAGGTCGGCAATGATGGCCTTGGCCCCTTCGGTGTTGCCCTTGAGCGCTTCCACAGCGGCGGCGACACCCGCGCCAATGGCTTCGCCCAAGGCGACGAATGCCTTGCCGACGGTGGCGGCACCGAGGGCCAGGGTCTTTAGCACCAGCACCACGCCATCGAGGATCACGCGCAGCGTGCCGCCTTGCTTGGCCGACTCGACCATGCCACCGGCCATATCGTTCAGGGCGGGTAGCAAGGACGCGATGATCTGGTTGCCGATGCTGGTGGTGGCCAGTTTCAGCTTGTCGAGCGCATCGTTAAAGTTGCCCGCCTGCGCTGCAGTCTCACTACTCATCTGCACACCGAGCGCCTGCATCTCGGAGGCGAGCTCATTGATGCCGTCGCGCCCCTGATTCAGGAACGGGATCAGCTCGGCTCCTGACTTGCCGAACAGTTGCACGGCCAGCGCGGTTTTCTCCGCGCCATCGGGCATGGCCTTGAAGCGCTCGGCCAGATCGAGCAGCACCTGATCGGTGGCGCGCAGGGTGCCGTCCTGGTTCTTGAACTCGACACCCACGGCGGAGAATCCGCGCGCGGCATCTTCCGACCCGGTCGCGGCTTCCAGCATCGTGGTGGACAGCTTGCGCAGCCCCTTCTCGAACGATTCGCCGGACACACCTGACTGCTCGGCTGCCGGTTTCCATACCGACAGGGTCTCGACGCTGACACCGACACGTTGCGACATCTCGTCCAGCGCGTCGCCAGTGTCGATGGCCGATTTCACCATCGCGGTCAGACCGGCCACGGAGACGGCCACCCCGAGGTTGGCCAGCACGCCGTTGACGCTCTTGGCGGTGTCGGTCAGGCCACCAAGGCCCCGCTTGATCGAGTCGAAAGCGGTCTTGGTCTGGTCGACGGCACTGATCAGGATTTGGGCACGATTGCTTGCCATCAGACTTTGTCCAGTTCTTGTTGAATCGCCCGCGCCAAGGCAGGCAGTGCGCGTTGCACGCCACCCGCCAGATTTAGTCGTCGTTTGAGATCGACGCGCTTGACCAGCACGGCGATGGGAATCTCCTGGCCACGCTTGATCTGCTTGGCCCCGGTACGACCACGCTCAGCGCGCTTGAAGCGGTTGAGTTGCGATGCGTTCTCTTTGATGTTCTCGGCCATCAGCAGCACGCGACCGTTCTTCTCGATGAAGAAGGCATTGCCCGAGCGCATCAGGCCGTCAATGACCGCCTTGAAGCGCTTGGGGCCGATGCGCCCGGGCAGCAGCGGTATCAGCAAATTGCCGCTCGCCGTGCCGCCTTTTTCATGCAGACCGAGCCAGGGAATCTTGCTGCCCACCAGCAGGGCGGGCAGCAGTTCGGGCTTCTTGTCGAACACCTTCACGCCCATCGAGGAGATGAAGCTGTTGCGCTTGACGGTGAAGGCACTGCGCATCTCGGATCGCGCCGCGTCACGCACTTCACGCCCACCGGACTGCATGCCCTTGGCGACGGCGGTGTGGATGGCGCGACGCCGCTCGGTGCTCCACGCCGCCAACTGGCGCGGGTCCAGCAAGCCGGTGGTGGTGAGCGAGAGACGCATGGGTTAGTCCTTCAGAAGATCGCGTTGCAGTTGTTCGATGCCACGCTTCTCGCCCTGGGCAGCCACGGCATGGATGCCGAGCAACTGGGCAAGTTGCTGCCGTTCGATCTGGCCGTCGGCATCCAGGAAGGCTTGCGCCTGCGTGAGCGTGTAGGCCATCACGTCGCCCAGGCGGTGACCGGCGCGGATCAGGCGTGCGACGGCAGCGTCCCACCCGAGTTCGTCAGTGAGCTCAGCGTCGGTGCGAGTCGCTGGGCTGCGCCTTGCACTGCCGGAACGACGTGCGCCACGAAAAAATCCGCGTTCACCTCGAACACGGCGGCGGCCAGTTGCACGGCGTCCTCCAGCGACAGGTCGTTTATCCACGCGCGTTCACGCCGGGTGGTGATCGCCAGCAAATCCAGCACGGCATCGCCGTGCCGTCCCAGCAGCGCCATCCAGTCCGGATCACTGGTGATTTCCTCGGCCAGCGGGCGCACCACGGCCAGCAGGCGTGGCAACTCACCCAGCCGGATCGGCGTCAGTTCCAGCGCAGTGCCGGACAGCGTCACGACCACAGGCTCAGGGGGGAAGGTCTTGAAGCCGTCCATCACAGCAGCACCAGACGTCCGAACTGACCGAGATCACCGCCGACTGGCTTGGTCAGATCCGCCAGTACCTGGCCCGACAGCTCGAACTTCAGCAGTTCGTCCGTGATGATCGAGAGTTCCTTGGCTGGATTGATGGCCACGCGGTACAGGTCGATCACTACCTCGCGGTTGCCGTCGGCGGTGTTGAGCCCCTCGAAGCGAATCCAGCGCTCGGGCAAGGGCTGGGTGAACATCGCCGTGCTCTGCGCCGCGCCATAGGCGTAATCGACGGTGAACGGCTCGGTGTAGGGGCCGCCCGACGTGGCATCCAGCACCACCAGTGAACCGTGCTTGGCATTGACGCTGTACTGGCTGGCCGGGAGCGTCTTTGGCGTGGCATCTGAGTCCTGGATCTGCACCGCCGACACGTTTTGCATGGTCAACGGATACAGACTGCCCGGGGTGACAGGGTTGGGCAGTAGTTCGCCAGTTACCGCGCCGGGGGTGATCGTGGTCGTGGTGCCGTAGAGCGCGAGCGCCAAGTTGGTAGCGATCAGCTCTTCCAACGTGCAGGCGAACTCGCCTTTCTTGGTCTTGATGAGCTGGAGGTCAGTCAGGCGCTGACCCGACTGCGCTTCCTGGTGCTCGATGGTGTCCACCGACAGCGACACCTTCAGCTCGGGCACGTTGCCGACGAAGGTCAGTCCAGCTGGATTGCCGAGGTCATCGCGTGCGCCGATGTAGACGCGGCCTTGTCCGGAAAAGTAAGCCATGTTCAGTCTCCTTGGGTGGCTGCAGTTGTGGAAACACCGGGCGTGGCATCACGGCGGGTGGGTTTGGAATCGGTGGCGGGGATGGCCGCTTTGGCCGTGCCTTGTGCGATCAGCCAACGGGCACTGGCGTCATTCAGATCAAGGCGATCACCCACGGCGAGGCGCTTGCCTGCGTGGGTATGGGGTTTCAGTAGTTCGATGGAGAGATTTGGCATAAGGGGTTCATCCTGTTTGGGTGAGATCAATGGCGTGGGTGCGGTAGCGGATTTCGTAGCGGGCGGGCAGCGCGACGGCACCGGAGTCGGCGTCGTCGAACTCCCATTCGCAGTCGATCTCGCGCACTGCGATGGCCAGACCGCCCAGATTCGGGTCGGCGAGCATTGCCGCGTGGGCCGCGACCAGCGCCTGGTCGGCGACATCGAAGGCATCCGCACCGCGTGCCACCACGGCAAGCCGGACGATCAGCATCCGGTCGACCAGGTGGTTGGCGTGGGCGGTAATGCTGTCGCCATCGACGAACAGCAGCAGCGCTGGACTGGCCTCGCGGGTGACCGGCACGGCAGGCATGCGCAGCACCGGTGTCGGGCCAATCGCAGATGCCAGGCGCGTGACGATCTCCCGCAAGGCGCGCTCGCGGACGGAGTTCATGGGGAGTTCCTCAGAGTTGGGAGAGCGAGGCGCGACGCTCGGTACCGTCGCCAATGGCACGCACGTCGCGCACCTGAAAGGTGTTGCCTGCCACCTCGACCGTGTCCCCGACTGCCAGCGTCAGCCAGGACGCCGGGTAGTCGATCTGGTAGTCCCGCGACAGTGCAAAACCATCCAGCACGGTTTCGTCTGGGGCACGGAAGGCGCATTGCACGGTGGTGCCCGCCACCGTGACGGCGGTCAGGAGTCCGGCATTGCGGGCCGCTTCGTACAGCGTCGCGACATCCATCAGGCTGCAACGAGCTTGATCAGCACGCCCGGGCGGTGGCACATCGGCAGCGGGTTCGACTGCGTGTGCAGATCGGTGCCCCGGTCGAACTTGCGCGGCTCCTGCTTGGCATACAACGGCTGGCCGATGGTATTCACGGTCTCGTTGAAGTCCGCAGGCGCGAAGTACGTGGCGAAGGTATCCACCGTGCCGACCGGGAAGGCATGGGCTTCCCCTGCGGCAATGAAGCGGCGCGACCCCAGCGTGCCGTCGGCCTGCACAAAGGACGCCTGGCCACGGTATTCCTCGAAGGTGATGCCGCTGTAGCTGAAGCCCGAGCGCATGTCGTTGATCAGCACTGCGCCCTGCTGCCAGTTCTGGTAGGCGGTCTTGACCTCCTTGTGGGTGGTCAGCGCCCGGAAGAACTCGGTCGAGCACAGCACATGCACACCGGTCGAGAACTCGCCGGTGAGTCCATCTTCCATGAGCCCCAGCAGTTCCAGGCAGGCAGTCTTGATTTGCCCGTTGTCGGCCGCCGTCGAAAACTCGAAGGACACCGATTGCGCAGTGATGTCGAACTCGTCGAACAGATCGACGAGCTCACTGCCATCAGCGTCGAGAATCTTGCCCTTGAGCGCCCCCATGCGCAGATGCTCCAGAGTGATCGCGTGCTTGTTGCGCATGGTCTCCAGATGGCGGGCCATGACACCGCCGATGGCTTCCATTTCGGTTTCGGAACCGAAGGCGCGCAGTCCTTGGACTTCCTCTGGCAGCACCACGTCGTCGTGGGGGATGTGCGGGATCACGAAGGAGCGCAGGTTGCGCTTGCCACGTTCACCCACCGTGCCGGGCGAACCGGGCGCGCGGGTGGGCAGCAGGTTCAGACGACCGGCGTACTCCTCGACGATGATCTGCCGGGTGCGCACCGGCTTGGCCGGGAACAGGTTGAGTTGCTCCAGCCGCCCATAGCGATTGGGCAGGAGGTTGATGGCGGCCGTCAGGCTGGCCATCGAGAAGCCGGGGTTTTCAAAAGGGTTCTGCATTTGGGATCTCCAGAAATGACGAAACCCGCCAGCGGCGGGTTTTGGGGGGAGTGAAACGGAGCGTTGGAAGTGGGTCAGGCGCTATCGCGGGCCAGGACTCCACGTTCTGCGAGTTGCTTGATGGCAGCAGCTTTATGCGCCGTGCTGATGCTGGTCGGCCAGACCAATGCGCCGCGCGCGACGATGGCGTGGCGGGCGATCAGGATCGCATCCTCACGGTCGATCAGCGTCGCATCGACGTCATTGCCGAGCACGCCAACGGCGGTTTCCGTGCCGTCCGAGGCGCTCGGGTCGAGGGCCTTGAGTTTGGCGGTAGCCGTTTCGCGGCCCACCACGGTGCCCAGCGACAGGTTCTGCGCGGCCGCGACGGTGTCCTGGTCACGCGAGTAGAGATTCGGCGCTTCGTACTTCAACAGGTCGCCGAGATTCTTGGGTTGAGAGACAGTGGGCATGGCTTACTCCTTGGCGGTGAGCTTCTTGACGGCAGCGACCACCGGACTGTTTTCCGGGTGCTGGCTGGTTCCTGCATCGGCGGTGATACGCGAGGCGATTTCGGGTTGGTCGGCACGGGCGTCGAGCAAGGCGCGGCGCACCTGCGCTTCCGAGAAGCCTGCTGCGAGGAATTCCGCCGTGCGTTGGGATTGGCCCGCGATCAGGCACATCTCTGCAATGGCCTGAGCTTGGCCGCGCCCGCTGGCGAACGACTGCGCCAGTGCGGCTTGGGCGGCAGGCGTCGGTTGCGAATCGCTGTCGGTCTGCGGCTGGTCGCCCTGTGGGTCGGTGTCGGCCGGATCGCTCGGGTTTTCGTGGTCGTCTTTGGGGTCGGTCATGGTGTTCTCCAGGGTGAAAGGTTTGCTTCGGGGCGGGTTTGAAATGGATTGAGTGGACAGGCTTCGCGGCGAGGCGCGGGCCACGCCAGGCTGCGCCAACCGCTGCTTGGCAGCCAACGCGTCGGTGAACTCGGTCATCACCGCATCAAACGGCATCACCGCGTCGGCGAGGCCTGCTGCCACCGCCTGCTCGCCATAGAACAGCCCCGCCTCGGTGGCGCGCACGGCATCCGGATCGATTCCGCGCATCTGTCCGACCTGATTCACGAAGATGTCGTACAGGCGATCCACCTCGGTCTGCAACGCGGTGGTGGCCTGGGGGGTGAGTGGCTCGTGCGGGGAGAAATCGTTCTTGTGACTGCCCGCGAAGACAGCGGTGTAGTTCAGGCCGTCCTTGGCGTCCTTCACCGACTGGTCGACGTGCAGCGCGATCACGCCAATCGACCCGACGCCAGCGGTCTGCGACAGCGTCAGGCGCTGGCAGGCAGCCGCGATGGCAAAAGCCGCCGAGTACGCGGCATCGTTGGCGTGCGCCCAGATCGGCTTGATGGTGCTGGCAGCGCGGATGCGCTCGGCCAACTCAAACACACCCGAGGCCTCGCCGCCGGGCGAGTCCAGATCGAGCAGGATGCCCGCCACCTGTGGGTCGGCCAGCGCGGCGTCCAGTCGGGCTTCGATCTCGCCGTAGGACATCAGGCCAGAGGCGGCTTCGATACCCATCGAACGTCTGACCAGCGTGCCGACCACCGGGATGACGGCAATGCCCGCCTGACCCGATGTGGCGCTTTGGCGCGGCATGGGCAGCGGCATTGCCATGTCCAGATCGGGCAAGCCGATGCGGGAACCCAACACGGAGAGGATCACGTCGAGTTTGGGACGCGCAATGAGGAGCGGCGTCCCGTAGAGGCGGGACGCCAGATGAACGAGTTGCATGTCAGTTGTCCTGTTGGTCTTGCGGCACGGTCACAGTGGCGGCCGCATTCATGGGAGCGCCCGATGCCGATGGTTGGGGCGCTTTGTCGTGGCGCGGGTCGGAGTCAAAGACCAGACCGAGCGCATCGGCACGCTGGTTGTCGGCGGCGATCTCGCGGTCGATGTCCTCGGCGTCGTAGCCGAAGGCCGAGATGGCTTCCGAGCGAGACAGCAGCCCGGCGCGAATGGCGGTCAGCATCGCGTCGAATTCCTTCTTGGGATCGACCCACTGCCAACCCTGTGGAATCCATTTGGCCGCGAAGTAGTCGCGCTTCTTCTCGGTGAACTGCGGCAGCGCCAGCGCGCCTTCAAGTAGCGCTTGCTCCATCCAGGCACGCCAGATCGGGCGGCACAGCTGGTGGACGATCACGCCGTGCTGGATGGCCTCACAGCGGCGGCGAAACTCCAGCAGCCCGGCCCGGATCGACGAATAGTTCACTTGCGTCAGGTCGCCGGTCAGCATCTCGTAGGTGATGCCCATCGCCGCTGCCACCGCCCGGAACTGCATGCGCAGGAATTCGGCGTAGCTCGCGCCAACGTCGGCGGGCTGACTGAACTTCACGTCCTCGCCGGGCTCCAGGATCTGCATCGTGCCCGGCTCCAGCCCGGCCAATGCAGCCCCGCTGGCATCCGGCAAGCCTTCACCCATCAGGTTGTCCTCGGGGGACAGGCGCGTTATGAAGCCCGCGAACATCGCGGCGGTTTTCTTGCGCACGAGCTCGGCGTCGTCGTACTGGTCGAGTTCGTTGAGCTTGACCAGTGCGCGCGCCAGCCACGGTTCGCCCCGGATCTGTCCGGGCCGCAAGGGACGAAACAGGTGGATGATTTCGCTAGCCGGGACACGCACTGTGTCGAGACCGCCTACCACGCCACCAGTGCCCGACATCGGAGCCAGTGAGCCATCACCCGGGTGTGAGCGATACAGGTGGTAAGCCACCCGCCGTCCGAGCTTGTCGAATTCGATGCCCGCACGGATCACATTTCCCGAAGCCAATTCCTGATTCAGCGTGGCTGGCAGGTGTTCGGGTTCGAGCAACTGCAACTGCAGACCCACCGGCAGGCCATCCTCTGGGCGGCGATAGCGCAGCCGCACCAGGCATTCCCCGCCTTCGAGCATGGCGCGACAGGCCAAGGCCTGCAGTCCGTAGAAATCGGTCAGTCCGGCGGCATCGGCCTCCTCGCACCAGTCCCACCACAGGCTATGAATGGCTTCTCGCAGGGGCTGATCGGCCAGCATGCTCTGCGGCTTGATGCCGGTGCCAATGGCGTTCGAGACAAAGGCTTCAACGCCTGCCGCTGCCCAGGCATTGCGGCGTACCAGATCGCGGCTCTTGGCGCGCAATTCGTTCTGGGTGAACGCCAGTGCTGCGACAGCGCCTGGATTGCCGACCTGCCACGCCAATGCGCGACGGCCGCCACCGATACCGTCATAGAACGGGGTGCCGCCCAGCAGACTCATGCCGACGCGTCTACGCATTCGGTCAAACCATTGCATGTTCAGAACCCTTTGCCGGTGGTGACCCGGATCTGGCGTGGCGCACCGGGCCACAGCCCGGTATCCACGGCCTGCTCGAAGAGGTCGCGCTTGACCGCCCCAATGGCGGCCTGGAGTTCATCGACGCTGCGGTACTCGACGGTCTTGTCGCCAAAAGTCACGCGCTTTTCGCCTTTGACCAGCGCCGCTTCCAGTGCGTCGAGGTGTGCTTGTGTGTAGGCCATCAGCGGTACACCGTGAGGTTGATCTCGGAGGAGTCGTCGAACGATGCAGACGTGGTGGCGCAACTGATGTCGACGTACTGAGCGGTCTTCTGGTCGGTACTGGATCGCACGATGGCAATGCGCTGCGTGCCGCTGTTGGTGCTGCTGCGGGCAAGCGCCGTCCAGCAGTAGTTGGAATCCGGCATGGCAGTGGCGAAGGTCACCCGGTAGCGGCCAGCCGCCGTCCTGGTCACGCTGGCCACGTTGTGCGATGCACGCACGACGACCTGCGTGCCGACATAGCCGAAACACACCCACGCCCGGGCCACGCCGGGGTGGGTGGCGTCGATCTTGGTCTTAACCTCGAGCCCGACACGACTGGCCAGCGCACTGATGCGCGATGCGAGGCTCATCAGACCAGCGCACCCACAAAGACCGCGACGAAGTCTGTGTCGGTATTGCCGACATCGGTGGCTGCGACGGCTCCGATGTTGCTGCGTGCCTGTAGTTGCTCGGCCACGGTCAGCGACTGCGCCGCATCGAAGCGCACACGGTTGTTGACGGCGGCGAGCAGCGCATCCAGGCCACTGGTGCCGTTCTGCAGCAGTTGCTGGATTTCCACCAGCGTGTCGTAGGCGGCATCGGCACCGCCCAAGATTTCGGTCTTGAGCGCATCGAGCAGCGAGACGATCTTGTTGGACGAGTACGTGGTCGTGGCCGCGACGTGCGCATCGTCGATCACCGCCGACGACACCACGGCGGCTTTCAGTTCGTTGATGGCCGCGACCAGATTCGACTTGTCGGTGGTGGTGAGGTTGGCAAGGTTGCCTGCCTTGGCGCGAACGTCGTTGAATTCCTGCGCGACGCGGATGACCAGGCTTTCGATACGGGTAGCAAGACTCATGTTTTCTCCTTGAGGTGTCAGGACAGCCAGCGGCTTTTGATCACGCGCCGACCGGTGTTACGGTTGCCAGAAACAGCGAGGCCACCGCGTTGGGTGGCCTCGTTGATCGATTCAGTAGGTGTTTCAAGGGCTGGCGGACTGGCCAGCCCCAGTTGTCGCTCCAGTTCCCGCCAGTGACGTTCCTCGAAGCGATCCAGACCCGCCGCCGATGCAGCCGCGCGGGCGTAGACGTAGCAGTCGAGCGCCTCATTGCGCTCACGCATCTTTTGCCACTCACGCACCGGGAAGCCGTTGCGGTCGCGGCGAGTGATCAGTTGTTCCGCGCAGAGTTGCTGGATGAACTCAGCGTCGATCTTGGGCAGATGGACGAACCCGGCCGGGAACACCGTGGTCAATCCGTCCTCGCCAACATCGGCGCTCTTGCGCAGGTTGTTGTAGAACTCGAGCTTGGCGATGCTGACCGCCACCGTGTACACCTTGATGCCCCGGCGCAGCTTCTTGCCACCCTGCGAGACATCGATGGCGGTCGGCGTGCCGATCAAGGCTGCACCGCGAGGCATCCCCTTGACCGCCATCACACGCGAATCGCGGCAGGCCCTCACAAAGGCGTAGGCCTCCTGCGTGGCAAACCCGGTATCCAAGGCAAAGCGCACCAGCGGCATCGCCGCGCCCGAGGCATGTGTCCATGTTTCGGCCAGCATTTCAGCGAGGCTCTTCCACACCGCGTCGCGGGCGGTGTCACCCATCAGCACGCGGTGCTCAACCAGCCAGGACTCCTTGCCGCGCCCAAAGGCCCAGACCGACGCCTCGATGCGATCTTTCTGCACGTCGGCCGCGCCGACCAAGAGCAGACCACCTTGCGGCACCGTACCGACGCGGTAGTCCTCGCGGCGTTCGACCAGTCGTTGCCAGTCCGGCGCTTCGCCTTCCTCGACCCAGGTTTCGCCTAGCTCGGTGTTCTTGAAGGTCTTGATGGCGGCGGCCGATCCCGACTCTTTACTGACGGCAGCTTCCCACGCAGCGGCGATCTCCCGCCACGAACGCCAGCCCACCGGGCTGTACAGCGACGACAGGTGGAAGCCTGCCGTCTTACCCGTGCCATCGGTGATCATCGCGCGCCACTCGCCGTGCTCCAGCATCCACGTCTTGTGGTGCTCGGCAATGGCGGTGTCACATGACTCGCAGATGTAGGCGGCGGTCTCCGGTTGCCCTTTGTCCCAACGCAGCAGCTCGAAACGCAGCCACTGACGGTGGGAGCAATGCGGACACGGCACAAAGTAGCGACGTTGGTCACTGGCCTCGTACTCGCGCTCGATAGCCGATGCCCCTGAAATCGTCGGCGTCGAGACGATGAAGATCTTGCGCCGCGCGAACGTGCGTGTACGGGCTTCGGCCAGCGAGATCGCATCGCCTTCACCCTCGACGTCCAACGGATAGCCGTCGACCTCGTCGAGGAACAGATACCGCACCGGCATCGAGCGCAGCCCGACCGCGCTGTTGGCCCCGGTCATCACCAGCACGCCACCCCGGAACTCCTTGGCCAGGATGGTGTTGCCGGAATCCCGGCTGCGCGCCGGTGCAATCAGTTCCGCCAGTGCGGACGACTCCTCGATCAGCGGATCGATCCGCTGCTTGGAGTTGCGCTTGGCCATCTCCACTGTCGGCCACACCGCCATCATTGGCCCAGGTGCGTGATGGATCACATAGCCGATCCAGTTCGATCCCATCTCGGTCGCGCCAAGCTGCGCCGCTTTCATGAACACCACACGCTCGACCGGCGAGGTCGGCGACAGGCAATCCATGATTGCTTTCAGGTATGGCGTGCGGCTGGTACGCCAGCGCCCAGGCTCGGCAGAGGCCTTGCTGGAGAGCATGCGGTGGCGATCCGACCATTCGGACACTGTGAGCAGCGGGTCCGGAGTCAGTCCTTCGCGCCATGCGCGCTCAATCTCGGCAGCGCCTTCATAGTCCAAGTCCATCAATCCACCCTCGGGCGCATCTCGCCCAGTTCCTGCAGGTGCTCACGCACCGCCGCTTCCAAGGCGATGTGCATAGTGTGGGGATCGACGCCGAGCTTGGCTGCCATCTGTGCCGAGATGCGTGCGGGCCAGTTGAGCCAGGCATCGCGTTCGGAGCGCGCCAGCTTGAAAACATGGGCGATGGCCTGCGGCCGATCCACCAGCTCGCCCTTGAGGCGGGCCAGGCGCACCTTGTTGGTTTGCGCCTTGACCACTTCGTTGACCGTCCGCGCTTGCAGCAAGGACGTTCCACCGACTGGTAATGCTGCTTGTCCATCTCCTGTAGGTCCGCTGGACTCCGGGACGGCGACCTTGACAGCGCGGGTGGCCGTGCCATTGCGCGGTGCATCGGAATTACGCGCCCACTCGCGGTCGACGCGCTCGGCATCAATCGTTCCGTCTGCCTCCGGCGTGATCCGCCCAGCAGCGATGGCCTTGCGCACCGCTGCATCGGACACCCCTCGGTGGCGTGCGTAGGCACGAATCGAAATACCCATATTTCCCCTTCGGGGCACCTTCAATCATTTGTTCGTCATTCCTGCGGATTGAGCTTGGCTTCCATCTGGAACAGCGCGTTCATACGTTCGTCATCAACACCATGAAAGGACACGGACATGAGCAAGCTCGAACAACTCCTGACCCAGATCGCGCAAAACAAGCTAGGCATCGAAACCCTGGAAACCCGCCGCTCGGACAGCCTCGATTTCCACGATGTAGCGGTCTGGTGCCTACGCGATGCGCTTGAAGCCGCCTTCAACGCGGGTCTTGAGCAGGGGCGCAATGCCAACCCGTCAGACAAGGCCAACACCTGATTGCGAAGCGAAGAAGCCAAGCAGAAAGCGCTTGGCTTCACTTGAGAACAGCGCGTTCATCACATCACCGTCCACCACATCGAAGGAGCAAAACATGACCACCACCCAGCTGACCCCTGCCCAGCACGCGATCCTGGCCCACGCGGTTGAACACACCAGCGGCAAGATCGACTGGTTCCCCGACAACATCAAAGGCGGCGCACGCAAGAAGGTGCTCGACGGACTTTTCAACCGCGCACTGATCACCACCGACAGCACCGACTGGTTTGTCGCTGCGGAGGGCTATGACGCCCTGGGCATTCCGCGTCCCGACGTGAATAGAAAGGACAGCGGTCAGTTCGAAGCCAATCTCGACCAGATCATTGCCAACGCTGAAGGCGCGCCTGCGGCCGCGAGCGATCCCGAACTGGAAGCCGCCGTAACCGCCGCCGAAGCCACGTGGGTCAAGCCACGCACACGCGAGAACAGCAAGCAAGCCGAAGTGATCCGGATGCTGCAACGCCCTGAGGGCGCAACCATCGGCCAGATCTGCACCGCCACCGGTTGGCAGGCGCACACGGTGCGCGGCACCTTCGCCGGAGCCTTCAAGAAAAAGCTCGGCCTGACCATCGTCTCGGACAAGCCGCAGGGTGGCGAGCGGATCTACCGCATCGCCTGAAAGCGAGCACAGCGAGTTTCGGCGATGCCAAAAAGATGGCGAGAGGAGCCATGAATAGCTTGGCTTCTCTCCCCACCAGCGCGGTCATACAGGTGTCGTGATTGACGACGCCATACCAGGAAAACCGCCATGAGCACCATGACCATCACCATCGAACGCACCCCACGCACCCTGCAGTTCGCAGGCCAAAGCCTCCAGGTCGAAGAGTTGAGTATCCGCCTGCCGTTTGCACGCAAATCTGCCGACCTCGGCGAACTGGGCGGTCGCGACCAGCACAAGATCTACGTCACTGAGACCAAGGAGCTCACCCCTGCCGAATTCGACGCCTTTGGGCGCAGCCTGCTGGTGTCACGCGACTGGCTGCGTGGCAAGGGTGGCGGCACTGGTGACGGCTGCCTCTGCGTCGAGGTCACTGCTCCCGGACGCCCTTACCTCTACGTCAATCCCGAGGGCGGTGATTACGCCCGCTACGTAGCCCGTCTCGGGTGATCGAAATTGATCGAGAAAGAAGCCAGGAACAGCTTGGCTTCTCAATCGAACAGCGCGTTACTACAGGTGTCGCAACGATCAACCCGGAGAAGACACCATGACCACCAACCAGATACCCGCCACCCAAAACGAAGCCTGGGGTTTTTGGGGCACGATGAACGAACAGGCCGCAGCAGCCTGGCCCTTGGCGATGATCGCCATCTCGGACGCCACCGGCCAGCCACTCGAATCTGTGCGGACCTTCCTCGACAGCCGCCACGGACGCCACTTTGCCGACGACGTCCAGAACGGTTTGCACCAAGGCCAATCCTTGCAGGATGCGATCAACGCCGCCACCCAACGTTGGATGGGCTGGACGATTGGCCGCCAGACCAGCAAGCAGTACGGCATCCCGCGCGGCCTGCCTTACCTGACAGGCTTTGTGATCCACAGCGAAATCTGCGAAGAGATGGCTGCCTGATGAAAACGCCCGCCACCGAACGGGAGCAGGCGCTTCGTTGGCTGATTGCCAACCGGCGTCCAGAAATCTCCATCGAACAGGCTGTGCGCGTCATGTGCATGGCACTGCCGCGCGATCTCACCACCCTGCAAATCTTGCGACGCATCGCCGAGGAAGAAGAGGCCAAGCAGCCCGGCCAGACATTCAACTGGCGCACACTTCCTGGTCTGCTGCCTCGCGGATAGCCGTCTGGCCGGTGAAGTCCTCCCACCGGCACACGATCACATCCACGTACCTCGGATCGAGTTCGATCAGCCGCGCGACGCGCCCCGACTTTTCGGCTGCAATCAACGTTGTGCCAGAACCACCGAACGGATCGAGCACCACGTTACCCGGGCGGCTCGAATTGCGGATCGCGCGCTCAACCAGCTCCACCGGCTTCATCGTCGGATGCAGATCGTTCTTCTGCGGTTTCTTGATAGCCCACACATCGCCCTGATCGCGGTCACCACACCAGTGGCGTTGCGCACCCTCGGGCCATCCGTACAAGATCGGTTCGTACTGGCGCTGGTAGTCGGCACGGCCCAGCGTGAAGGTGTTCTTGGCCCAGATGATGAACGTCGACCACTTGCCACCGGCGGCGCGAAAGGCGGCCTGCAGCACATCCAGCTCGCTGGATGACATCGCCACATAGATGCCGCCCCGGCAGTTCGCCACAGTGGGCGTCAATGCTGCCAACAGGAAGTCGTAGAAGCCATCGCCCAAGTTGTCGTTGAGGATCGCGCGATCCTTGCCGCGCATCTTGTCCTTGGCACTGTTGGCGTAGTTCACGTTGTACGGCGGGTCGGTGAAGACCATGTCTGCTACATCGCCCTGCATCAGCCGGGCATAGCTCTCGGCCACAGTCGAGTCGCCGCACAGCAGGCGGTGCTGACCCATGATCCAGACATCGCCCGGGCGCGAGATGGGTGTCTCGCCAACCTCCGGTACCGCGTCCTCATCGGTCTGGCCCCCATTGTCCGGCTCGTCACCCGCGATCAGTTCGGCCAGCGCGTCGGCGTCGAAGCCGGTGATGTCCAGATCGAAACCTTCCAACTGCAAGGCCTCCAGCTCGATGCGCAACATGGCGTCATCCCAGCCAGCGTTCTCCGCGATGCGGTTGTCAGCGATGACCAAGGCGCGGCGCTGTGTTGGGCTCAGGTGATCAAGGACGACCACGGGCACGATCTCAAGCCCAAGTTTCTGCGCAGCGGCCAAACGTCCATGCCCAGCGACGATGATGCCGTCACTGCCTGCAAGGATCGGATTGGTGAAGCCAAACTCGGCAATCGATGCGGCGATCTGCGCCACCTGATCATCCGAGTGCGTCCGCGCATTGCGGGCATAGGGCAGCAGTTTGGCTGTCGGCCACTGCTCGATCTTGTCTGCCAACCAGGACGCGCTCATTGTTCTACCTCCATGGTCGCCAGCCGTTCTGTGGCCACCTCATCGAAGGACTGGCCCGATTTGATTCCACAGCCTGCGATGAGCGTGACCGGCACCCCGGGGTGGTTTTGCTGAAAACGCTTAATGGCCACGTCCACGTACTCCGGCGCAATTTCCACACTGCGGCAGATACGACCAGTGCGTTGCGCGGCCAGCATCGTCGTGCCACTGCCGCCGAAGGGCTCGAACACGACGTCACCCGAATCGGTGTAAGCCTCGATGGCAAACTCAGGCAATGCGACCGGGAACACGGCCGGGTGATCAATGTCCTGCCCGATCTTGCCCTTGTGGCGCATCACGCGAATCACCGAGTCGGGGATTCGGGTGTCCTGCGTCGGCTGACCCTTGTGCGTCCAGCCGCCGACCTCGCCATCCTTACCGCGCATCGCCGTGGACGACCCGTCAGCGCGCAGGTGCGATTCCTGGCCTGCGTGCTTGCAAGGAACAATCTTGTTGGGTTTGCGGGTGCTGCGATTGAAGTGGAAAACAAACTCGAAGCTGGGAGCTAATCGGCCCTGCCAGTCGCCGGGCATGCCTGGCCCCTGATCCCAGACGTACCACGCGAAGCGCCGCCACCCTAGCTGACGCATCCAGGACAGCCAGCCGTCCCAATAGGGGATGACCTCGTTGTCGCGGTGGATCAGCCCAAGATTGACCAGCACCTGTCCGTCGCCCGCCATCGGCAGATGTGCGAACACACCGCGCATCAGGACATCCCAATCGGCAATGCCGCCGGAGGTGTAGTCGCGCTGGTTGCCATACGGCGGCGAGGTAAAGCAAAGCTGCGCGGTGTCACCCTGCATCAGCGTGGCGACCACGGCTGGGTCGGTGGCGTCGCCACAGATCAACCGGTGCGAGCCGATGGCCCAGACATCTCCCCCGCGCGACACCGCCACCACAGGCGTGTCAGGTACGTCATCGGTCGTATCGGGTTCATCGGCGTCTACACCACCCTGCGCCGCAGGTTCTGCTTCGGTGGGCGTGGCATCTGCCAGCAGCGCATCGATCTCGATGTTCTCGAAGCCGGTCAGTGCCAATTCGAAACCCGCTTCGGAAAGGTCCGCCAGTTCGAGCGCCAACATCTCCTCATCCCAGCCAGCGTCAAGCGCCAGCCGGTTGTCGGCGATGACCAGGGCGCGCTTTTGCGCGGTGGTGAGATGGGCCAGTTCGATCACCGGCACGTGATCCAGACCCAGCTTGCGTGCAGCAGCCAAACGACCATGGCCCGCGATGATGCCGTTGTCGCCATCAACCAGAACAGGGTTCGTCCAGCCGTATTCGACGATGCTGGCGGCGATCTTGGTGACTTGCGCCTCGGAATGTGAGCGCGGGTTGCGGGCGTAGGGAATCAGCGCCTCGACCTTGCGGTACTCGACGTTGAGCGTATTCAAAGAGGGTGTCCTGAAAATAGAAAACCCGCCGACGACAACCGTGGGCGGGTTTTGGGGTTGGTGCGAACTGACGGGGTGCGAACTGCGAACCGTGCGAACCTTGGTTCGCACCCTGACGCTAAAAAAGCGCCGCGCTCGCGCCCCCCGCATTGGTTTTTGGCCAGGAAGGACCCGTTGATTTCTGGGCTGCTTCCTCTGCCGTCACCTCTGTCCAGACGATAGATGAATACTACGCAAGATCAGGTCGTTTTGTTGCAGGGGCAAAAACCGCTGATTGCCGCGTGATGGAGCACATCTCCGACCATACGCGCCAAATCACGCCAAAACCCTACGCGATCACCACACCATTGAGTTGATCTGCGACCGTCTGCAATGCCCGCTGCCAATGCCGCCATGCCGTCGTGCGGTCGCAGGCAAAGCGGATCGTGATGTCCCGCCAGCCATAGCGCTTCGCGCGCATCCATACGAGATGACGTTGCTCGATGGTGAGCCACTGCACCCAGCGCATGACCTCCAGCATTCGTTCAATTGCCTCTGGACTCGGCGGAAAGGATCGGTACACCCTCTCGTCCGCTGCAAAGGTCTCCCATTCGCTTCGGACAATGGTGGGCCAGCAGTTGAAGTAACCCTGCACTCGAACAGGAGGCAACCGTCGACTGGTGCTTGCGGCCTCTTCAAACCGAGCAGCAACGTCCTCGATAGTCCACTTAGTCATTGCGTCGCCCTCCGTAGAGCCGGTCACCGATGCGTCGCACGATCTCGCGCTCGATGAAGTCCAGACGTTCGTCGGATGCGTTGACCACCAGGATGTGTTGGTCACGCCAGCCACGTTCCTTGATCGCATCCAGATCCGTGGCCTGAGGTTGCAGACGACCGAGGGGGCCGCGGTATTGGGGTGTCGGCACCTTCATGTCACACCTCCTGCGTCTCGACAGCCCAGTGCAGCAAGGCCAGGGCGTCGGCTTCGTTGTCGTCGGCTGGGTTGTGACCACGCAGGCGGACGGACGCGATCATGTCGTCCTTGCCCGCATTGCCCTTGCCGGTCGCGTGCTTCTTGATCGTGCCGACTGGAACACCCTGGTAAGGGATGTTGTGATGCTCACACCACGCGGTCAGGTGTCCCATGAAGCCACCGTAGGCGTGCGCCGCATCAACGCCAGCGTGCCGTCGAACCTCCTCGAAGAACACCGCGTTGATGTGGTTGCTGGCCGAGAGCAATTCGTTGAGCCAGCGTTTGAAACGGAGGAAACGCATGCCGCCTCCTTCAAATCGCTGCGGCTTGAAGTGCTCCGTGCCGCTGGTGATAGTGCCGTCCAGGTGCTGCAAAGCCCACCCGGTGTGTGTGCCCAGATCAAGGGCCAAGATTGTCGTGTTCATCGTCGTACTCCAGTTCGGGGGGGCGAGTGACGGATGCGACGGGTTCTTTGGAAAACAGCCTTAACGTGCGCGCACGCGTAGCACGTCAATCAGGAAACCCGTCAAATCCGTCACTCGCCCGGATTGCTCAGTCATCTCGGTAGGGGTAGCCATGGCTGTACGGCTTGGGCCTGAGGGCAATGCCCGTGATCCCACGTGCGCCCCCGGTCAGCCGACACTTCTCGAACTTGCGGGCGGCCATCAGTTCGGAAAAGCGCTTGACCGAGCCCACGTACTCACCCGCGCGCTCAGCCCATTCACGCCAGTCGGCGAACAATTCGGAAACGCCTTCGCGGTGGGTCTTGGCCAGCAGGCATCGCTCTTCGATCCACTGCCCGAGCGCGTCTTCGGCCTCGAAATACTCCTCGGTCGCCGACACCACACTGGCGGGCGGCTTCAAGCCCTGGCGTTGCCAGAGGCTGCAACCCTCGACCGCCCACGCCAGAATCCCGTCGCGCTCCTTGAGCAGCTTCTCGGTCAGCCTGCCGTCGCGGCGCTCGGGCGGGATCGTCACCGTGAACGGGATCAGGTGCAGCCGCCGCTTCATCGCCTCATCCACGTTGCGGATCGATGGCTTGTGGTTGCCTGCGATCACCAACTTGAACTGCGGCACGTACTCGAAGAAGTCCTGGCGCATGAAACGTGCGGAAACCTTGTCGCCTCCGGTGATGGCCTTGACCTTGGATTCGTTCCAACGCCGACCCTGTTCGGTTTCGATGGATGACACAAAGCGTGCGCCGCGCAGGCCCGCCAGATCGGTCGGATGCCGGTCTGTGCGCGCCTCCATGAACGTGTCCATCGGCGCGTTGGCCGCGTAGTCGCCCAAGATGGTGGTCAGGACGTTGACGAACACCGACTTGCCGTTCGCGCCGGTCCCGTACAGGAAGAACAGCGCGTGCTCGCTGGTCACGCCCGTCAGGCAGTAGCCGACCATCAGTTGCAGGTAGGCAATCAGTTCAGCGTCGCCGCCTGTGACGTCGGCCAGGAATGCGCGCCACGTCGGACTGTCGCCCTGCGATGTGGCCGTGGTCACCTTGGTCATCCGATCATCGCGTCGGTGCGGTCGCATGCGGCCCGTGCGCAGATCAACCACACCGCCTGGTGTGTTGAGCGCCCAGACGTCGGCATCCCACTCCTCGGCGGTGGAAGCGTGCTTGGGATCGGAGCGTGCGATTTTCTCGACGGACGAGATCGTGGCGGAGCTGGCCAGCTTGCCTTTGAGCCGAGGGCTGTCCGCCTTGAGTGACGCCATCCGGCAGATACCGCGTGCCAGATGAGACACGTAGAGCACCTGATCCGGATTCCAGCGCACGCCGGTCCAGACCAGCCATTTGCCCCAAAGCGCGCAGTAGCGCCAGTCCTCGCCATAGCGGCGTGTGAAGGCCGAGGACAAGCCGTCCTCCGTAGCCCAGTCGACACCGGTCAGCAGATCCGGTGGTGGCGTCTCCTCGACCGAGCGCATCACCGGCATCCGCTCGCCGACGGCGAGGAAGCCCCTCACATCGAAGCCGTCCGGAATGGCGTCAGCCGCATCCCAGCCTTCCGGCTTGTCATCGGGTGGCACCAGGATGGCGACCGTGGTCGCACCCGCGTTCAGGATTGCTTGCGATGCACGGTCAGCGTAATCCCAGCCCGGCGCGTCCCGATCAGGCCAGATCAGCACGGATTTGCCCGCCAGCGGCGACCAGTCGGTCTTGTCGACGGGAGCATTTGCGCCATGCATGGCCGTGGTTGCCACCACGCCGATGGCGATCAGGGCCTGCGCACACTTCTCGCCCTCGACCAGCACAACGTGACCAGCGGCCGCCAGCCCCGGCTGGTTGTACAGCGGGCGCGGATCGGGCGGAGTCATCTTGCGCCGATTGGCATCCCACGGCCGGAACTCCTTCTTGCGCCCGGGTGGGTCGTAGCGGTACACGACCGCAATCAGTTTGCCGGTGGCATCGAAGTAGTCCCACTTGGCCGTGGCCGGGCCGAGATCATCAACCGGAGCTTCCTTCTTGGCGCGGCGTACCGGCACTGATCGCGAACGACCGAGCAGATCAGCTGCCTCGTCGAGCACCCGGGGAAAGTCGGTGTGGACGTTGGCCCCGAGGTAGGCGGCGATCAAGGCAAAGATGTCACCGCCATCGCCCGTGGCACGATCCGTCCAGAGACCAGCCTTGTCGCCTTCGAGTACCACCTCAAGGCTGTCGCCCGGGCTGCCCAGGATGTCCCCGATCAGAAACTTGCCACGACGCTTCTTTCCTGCCGGAAACATCGTGGTCAGGACTGATTCCATGCGTGCGATCAGTTCAGTGCGAATCTCGTCCCGCTCGCTGTCATTGACGTTGCGCCGGCCCGTTTCTCCCGGTGGTGATGTGTCATTGAAATCAAGCATCGGCAGCACCCTCGTGTGACGTCTGCTGCGCAGCGATCCAGGCTTCCAGCTCGTTGGGTTTGAAGCGAACAAGTTTGCCGACGCGGTAATGCGGAATGCGACGCTCCTGTCGCTCCTTGGCTTGTGAGAGCCAATACGACGGCAGGTTGAACATCAGTGCTGCCTGGCGCACGTCGATCAGCTGCTCGCCCAGTACGTGATTTAAATTCGAGGTATTCATGCTTGTGTCCTCCAGCAGCGGTCTTGCCACGCGCACATCCGGCATTCAAAGTGGGTCGAGTCATGGAAGGCGCGCGGCAGAAGGTCGCCCGCCTCGGTCGCCGTGATGACCTTGACCGCCCGATCCGACATGCGTTGGGCCAGTGCTGCGTCAAAGGGCACGAGCTCGGTGTAGATCTCCATCGTGTCGGCGTTGAGTGCCGTGAAGATCGCCGGGTGCTCGTGCAGTTCGAGATAGGCTTGGTAGATCGCCACTTGCGCGGCGTAGACGGGCTTGGAGAGAGTCAGGCCCTTCTTGTCCAGATCGCTCCAGGACTTGTTGCCGAGACACTTACATTCCCAGAGCGCGGGATAGGCGAAGCCCTCGGGGCCGCCGACGATGACGCCGTCGATGTGGCCCTGCAGGCGGCCATCGGCCACCGAGAAACCGAACTGCTCGCCGTCGGCCTTGCGGGTGCGCAGGTCAAAGCCCGCGTCCCGGAGCCACGCGACCATGCAGTCCTCCATGACGTGACCGCGTTCGAAGATCCGCAGCATTCGGCCTGGGGTGTCACGCCCGTGGTCGATGGGTGCCTTGGCGTACTCGAACTGCAGCGCTCGCTCGCAGGCCACTCCGAGGCGCGAGGCGCCGAGGTACTGGCGCTCGGACTGGCGGGCGCGAGCCTGCTGCAGGCCCGTGTCCACCAGGGTGGTGACCTGACCCGAGATGCTCGATGAGGAGTTGAAGTCGATCATGGCTTCTTCCCCTTCGGCTCTTCCCAGGGCAGGTCGTCCTCCAGATCCGCGAACGGGTTGGCCAGAGGGTCGGGCGCAGGCGTCATGCCGCGTACCGGTGGGTACTTGCTCGCCTCGTGGTGCGTGACCATTGCCTCGGTGTAGCAAGTGACGATGGCGTCGATCACTTGCAGCGCCTCGGCTTCGGAGTAGTCGCCCAGCGGCTTGGTGAAGCCAATCTCGCCCGCAGCCTCGCCGAAGGCCTTGAGGCACTTCTTCATCGCGGCCAGTTCGACATCAGATGGATCGATCATGGCGACCTCCGTACTGTCGACGCGACCTTCCTTGACCCGCAGCCAGTTGCCGTACAGCGCATGAAACGCGTTTTGGCAGCGTTGTGAGCAGAACACCCAGTCGATGGGATAGCGCCGGGGATGGCCGACACCGTGACGGTTGTCGGTGTGGCCGAATCCCCGGGCCTGTCGTTTGCAGACCCAGCATTTCATCGGCCTCCCTCACTGCGCCCACGACGGCTTGCCGGTCACGGGTGCGCGTTGCGGTGCCGGTGCCTGATACGCAGGCGCAGCCGCCTGCGCAGGAGCGCCGGAATGTCCACTGCCTGGAGCCTTGGGCGGCACGCCCATCAGTTTTGCGTAGTCGGGGTGATCGGGTTCGACGGCGATCTTGACCACGTTCCGGTCTTGGCCCTTGCCATCCTTCTCAATGTCCACGCGCGCCAGAAACTCCAGGCCATCCAGTTCATGAAAGCCCTGGATGCGGCGCGCGGCGGCGGCCTGCGGGCTGTTGTCCTGGGGGTGGACGTTGCGGGCGCTGTTGAGCGCGGCGCGGATGAAACTGCGCCCCATCTGGCCCCAGGTCGGCCCCTTCTTGGAGTGCAGGCCGATGTTGCTCCACATCTTGCGCTTGGCATGGTCGCCAGCCGTGACCACGAATTCAGCGGCGAGATAGATGGAGCCGGTTTCGAAGGACTCGGTGGCGTAGCCGCCGCCCCAGCCTTGTCCCGGATCGTCATAGCCACCGGGCTTGATGGTCATGCGCACTGGCACGACAGCGCCCTTGGGGATCAGGTCAAAGCCCGACTGTTGGGGATCGGCATCTTGGAAATCAAAATAGCTGGACGACATGGCGATTACTCCTTGGATTCGGTGGTGTTTTCAGTAGTGGGGGTGCCGGTGCTAACGGGCATGGGCAATGGCGACTGGCCTGCGCACTTGGCGATCAGTGCGCCGAGATGCGGCGGCTCCAGCAGGTCGAGGCGACCGCTGCGGTCTTTGGCCGGAAAGCCGTAGGGATTGACGGTGTGCGTGATGAAGGCTCGGTAGGCACTGCCGTCGTCGGCCTTGATCTCGGCCAGCGTCACGACCTCATCGACGATGCCGGGCAGCTCCAGACTGGTCTTGCTGCCTTCGATCTGCGGCACGAACACCTTGCGGTTGTAGTCATCGAGACGTTCGTCGAGGATGGCGACGAACACCACGTTCTTGCCGCGTGCGTGCTGCAGATGTGTCAGTGCGCCGATCATTTCCTGGCCAAGCAGGCCATATGCGGCGCGCAGATCGGGTTTACCGGAACGGTCGCTGGTGGCTCCGGGTTGCGTCTTGCACCACGCGAAGCACTGCCGGGACAACTGCGTGATCGAGTCGAGGAAGAAGGTCTGGTAGCGGTCGAGCTGCGTCGGGTTGCCAAATTTCTCGATGACGTGGTCGTAATGCGCCTGCGAAAACGCGCTCTCCGGCGGCAGTGACTTGTCCGGGCCTGCGAGGAACACGAAAAAGTCGCGGCTTTCCGGCCACGATGCCGGGCGGATGGTGTCGCCCGGCCAATCGGCCACGGCGAGATCGCCCGCCTCAATATCGAGGAACAAGGTGGTGGCAGGGTCGAGGTCTTTGAGCCGGGTGGTCTTGCCGATGCCGGACTTGCCCAGCATCAGCAATTTCACACCCTTGCGTTCGGCCAAGCGCTGCTGCGCGGAAATGATCGGGAGGGACATCACGCCACCTCCTTCAGTTGTTCCGCGACCGCCGGATTCCAGAGGATTTGGTAGCCGCTGTGACCGTTGCGCGAGTACGGCATGGCTTCGGCCCATGCTTCACCGGCCTCGGTCAGTTCCCACTCGTCCCGGTCGTTACGGAACTGAAGGCCGCCGGATGCCAGCAACTGGTTCGTGGCTTTGGCTGAGTGACTCAGCAATTTGCCGAGCTGTGTGGCGTTGAGCGAGCAGATAGGCTCGTTGGCGGCAGGCAAAGCGCGGCGCAGCACTTCCGTGGTCAGGCCGGTGTTTTCCTGAATGCAGGTCAACGTGGCAGCCATTGCAATGCCGGTCTTGACGCCCGGTACCTTGGCGACCGCCTCGCCGATCAGCAGGATGGCGGTGACGCGATCTTGGGTTGGCGCGGGCAAGGCAGCCATCGTGGCGGCGGCGGAATACGCGCCTGTCTTGCGGATTGCAGGCAGCACTTCACCGGTGATCCAGCGCTTGAAACGCTTGGCGGCATCCTTGGTGCTGCCGAGGATCAGGGCGTAAAGCCCCGACTCGTTGACGTGGTTTTGGCGTTGACGGCCACCCGCCGTAAGGGTCTCCAATTTTTGGAGATCCTCGGCATCGACGTGGGACTTAATCGCCTGAGACGGATTGCCCATCTCCAGCGCGTCGCAGACATCGGTGGCGTTGAACCACGGCTGCCCGAATTCATCGACCTGGACGCGCACGGCGTGCGCTTCGAACTGGAAGGGAATGATCGCGCTCATGATCAGTCCTCCCACGACACGTCGGCGATACGGTCGGCTCCACGCGCGGCACGTTTGCGTACCTCGGTGTGGAGTTCTTCCAGCGCGGTGCGGCGACGACCGAGCGCCAGCGATTCCGCGTTGGCCGTCTGGATGGCAAAAGCCAGCTCGTCCACAGTGGCGGCATCAAGCGGGACAACGACGTCCTTGCCGTCCGCGCGGCGATACCGGATTTCGTCAGGGAGGTGTTCGCCGTAGATGGACGGCAGCTGTTGACGCAGCGAGGCGATGAGATTGGTGCTCATGGTCATTACTCCGAATCGATGGAAAGGGTGAAAGACGGCTTGCCGGAATCCACGGTGCGAGCGGCGGCGAACTGCTGTTGCAAAGCAGGCGGCCAGTTCGTGAAGCGGGATTCGGAGACGGACAACTTGATGTCGAGGTAACCCTCGACCTTCTCGCCTGAGGCGACGATGCGTTCAGCGATCTCAGCCAGTTGCTTCTGATCCCAGCTGACCTTCTTGGGTAGCTCGAACTTCAGGTGCAGCGGGCCATCGCTGATGTGTGCGGTGCCGAAGTCACGGCCGGACTCGCGCAGCGCGGTGCGTGCCTGCTCGCCGTAGCACTGATCCAGTGCCGCGTCGAACTTGGTGCGCGCCTTCTTCAGCCAGTCGATGGCTGCATCGAGGTTCTTGTCGATCTCGTGTTTCTGCGCGGGCGGCAATGCGGCCAGTTGGCTGACGGACATCTCGGCGATGTCGGCGGGGAAGATGGTGATGTCATTCATCGCATCTCTCCTCAAACAGCCGCGCGTTCGGATGTCGAGTCGTGCAGAGCTTCGCGCTCAAACTCGAGGATCGCGTCGACCGGGTAGCCGACACGCTTGGACAGCTTCAGGTAGCGTGGACCGCGACCCTCACTGCGCCAGCGCTGCAAAGTCTTGGGGCTCACGCCCCAGCGTTGCGCGAGCTCGTTCTCGTTGAGCACGCGGCGATCACCGGGTGACATGGTGTTGATCGCCTGCTGTGGCGACCGGGGGATACCGCTGGTTGGTGTCTGCATGGAATGCTCCTGTGACGTTGTTGAGTAACAGGTGTCATTCCAAACCTCGGGTGGCGAACCTTTAAGGGACGCAATGGCGAACCACGATGGAACTCCAGGTTCGCCAATGGCCCAGGGCAGAAAAGCAAACGGCGAGCACATGGCTCGCCGTCATCGAGTGTGTCTGGAGGCAGATCAGGCGTCGGGGAAACCGAGCAATCGACGCTGCGCAGCCCAATCGCGCGGCAGTTGCTCTTGGCGGCCACGCAAGGTGTGCAGATTCAAGTGGCGTGGCTGACGTCCTTCGAATATCGCCTCCACGATATCGGGGGCCAGCATGGTCATGCGCAAGACCTCGGCAGCCCAGCCCGGCTCCACTTTCATGGCGTGCGCCAAGTCCGTTGTCGTCGAGTAGGTGCCATCGTCGATCAAGCGCTTCCAGTAGAAGGCCTTGCCCAGCGTTTTGATCATCGGCACATCGAAGCCACCGATTCGGTCCGCGATCTCGGGGGCTGGCGGTATCAGCAGCTTCCGATTCTGGCGGCGCTTGATCGTCAGGGGCACCAAGGTGACCCGCTGCCCCTCGCTGACATAACTGCGCGCCTCGGCTCCGACCTCGATACGGACGGCGCGCTGGCGCTGGTGAGTTGTGGCATTCATGCCAAAGCCTCCTCGACACGTTCTTGGGTCTCTTCGATCAAGGGATGCGTGCTGATGTCTGCACCGAATCCGATCCAACCGTCCTCCCGCCAAACGATATCCAGGCCGTGCCCGTGTAGTTGCACGCGTTCGATCAGCAGCCGTGTGATCCGTTGCTGCTCGGCAGGGAACAGTTGCGACCACACGTCACCGATGCGCTGCATGGCGACCACCACCTGTGCCTCGTCCAGCGTCGACCCCGCCGGATGCTGCTGGCAGGATCTCCACACTGCGATCAGCATTTGCGGCGATGAGAGCGCAGCATGGATTTGCGCCAACACGGCATCTTCAATCTCGGCGGCTGGCAGGTGGCCCACGTCCGGGGTATGCGGAGCCAGGCTGGCACCTGCGTTGCGCCGCTTGTGCAGGTAAGGCACGTAGTAGCGGTACTGCCGACCATTTTTCTTTTTGACGAAGGAGTGCAACATGCGTTGGCCATCCGGTGCAAACAGAAGTCCCGCCAGCAGTGCCGGATGCTTGGCTCGGTGTTCGCGCGGTGCCTGCTTTCGCCTCTCAATGAACGCATGTGCCGCATCCCACAATTCTTGAGAAATGATGGGGTCGTGCTGGGCCGAGTACCACGTCTCGTGATTGCAGATTTCGCCGAGGTAAATGCGGTTACGCAGCAAGGTGAAGAGGTACTGCTGATCGATGCTGCGCCCCAATCGCTCCCGACCGGACTGGGTGACCCATGCCTTGGTGGTATGCCCTTCGATTTCCAGTTCGCGGACGAGTCGCGCAGCCGAGCCGTGCTCGGCATAGCGGCGGAAGATGTCACGCACCAGCGCGGCTTCACGTTCATTGATGACGAGCTTGCGTTCGACCACGTCGTATCCAAGAGGCGGGACTCCGCCCATCCACATGCCCTTGGCCTTGCTGGCGGCGATCTTGTCGCGGATGCGTTCGCCCGTGACCTCGCGTTCGAACTGCGCGAATGACAAAAGGATGTTGAGCGTCAATCGCCCCATCGATGTGGTGGTGTTGAACTGCTGCGTGACCGCGACAAAGGAGACGCCGTTGCGGTCGAAGACCTCGACCAGCTTTGCGAAGTCCGGCAGGCTGCGCGTGAGGCGGTCGATTTTGTAGACGACCACGGTATCGATCTTCCCCGCCTCGATGTCGATCATCAGTCGGCGCAACCCGGGCCGTTCCATGTTGCCGCCAGAGTAGCCGCCGTCGTCGTATCCGTCATCGACGGCTATCCAGCCTTCATGCCGTTGGCTTGCAATGAAGGCCAATCCTGCATCACGCTGTGCCTCGAGGCTGTTGTATTCCTGATCGAGGCCTTCGTCAGTGGATTTGCGGGTGTAGACGGCGCAGCGCTTCTTTGGCGTGACTGCGGGAATCTGGTTTCGACGCACAGAGCTCATGCTGCCCCCTTCTTCGAAGCTGGTGCCTTCAAACCAAAGAACACCGGGCCTGACCAATGGCTGCCTGTGATGCGCTTGGCCACAGCGGACAGGCTCTTGAAGCGTTGCCCCTGGTACTCGAAGTCATTCGATCCGCGCACCAGCACACGATGTTCAATGTCGTCGTAGATGCGTGTCAGGACGGTACCGGGCAGTAGGCGTTGGCTATCGCCGCGCAGTTGCTTGGGCAAGATGCCGGTTTCCCCAACCTCCTCGAGCTTCTTACGCAGTGACGGTTTCAAACCACCAAACGCACGCTCTTGCATCCGGTAGGCCAGGCGACTTTCCAGCCAGACCCGATGGTGGTGATTCGGCCGTTCATCGAAATGGTCGTCCCAGAGAGCCCAAAGATCATCCATCGAAAGATGGGGAATAGCCGCGACGCGGGCGGCGACTGAGGCGGGCGTTGGTGAGGTTGCGTGTGCTGTCATGGGCGAACTCCGTTGTTGTGATCGGGGTTCGCATTCACGCGCTGTTGGCCGGGGAAGCCAAGGCAAACCTGCTCGCTGTTTTTGGTGATGTCGCGCGATTGGCGGGCACGAAGGCGCAGCAGCGCGGCAGCCAACAGATCAGCGATTTCTTGATGCCCGTGCCGTGGCCGGTCAGGTGATGTGCAAATGGAGATAGGTTCGATTTCTGTCATGGCAAGCGTTCCGATGGAAAACG
This sequence comes from Chitiniphilus purpureus, assembly GCF_025642115.1. Taxonomy (GTDB): domain Bacteria; phylum Pseudomonadota; class Gammaproteobacteria; order Burkholderiales; family Chitinibacteraceae; genus Chitiniphilus; species Chitiniphilus purpureus. The sequence goes on from NZ_CP106753.1 coordinate 1,244,995, forward strand.
CTGCTCATGCTAGAAACCAAGGGCACTTCGCGTAACGTGATTTAGCGTGAGTGCGCGGGTTTGGCGCTATGTCTCTTTGGGCCTATACCAAGCCGCGCGCTGGCCATTCACTTCCCGATACCGAAGCTCGAAAAGGCGGGATTCGTGCACGACCTGCCGCCAACTGCTGCACCCATACTTGGCCGGCAGTTGATCGGGATACCTTTCTGCAATCCATCGTCCAGCAGTAGCGACCGGCGTCCACTCGTCGACAGCCAACTGATCTGCCGCTTCACGCAATGCGCGAACAATTCCGGCTGCGGGCCAATCCACCGAGCCATCCGGCGCTATGCCGTTGATCACCAGATCGCGGAAGGCATCGGACTGGGCAAACTCCGCCGCCAGACGACGGGCCTGATCCATGTGCTCCGCCCAGCCTCGCAGTTGCTCAAAGTGTTGATCGACGCGACTGTAGGCCGCGACCAAGGACTCTTGCGCACCACGGCATCCGTCCAGACTCCAAAGGTCGTGCTGGTCGATAAAGTGGTGCACCAGGTTGTTCCGCAGCAGAACTAGTTCCTTCAGATCGTTTTGCGTCGTATCGAAATCCTCGGCAGACATCCGCAAGCTCATCTTCATCTTGAACGAGATGATGTTGTCGGGCGCATCTGGTTCGGCGACCTCGTCTTGGTCGCCGCTGGTGACATACGTTCCGAGCAGCGTGCCAACCAACGTACCCAGAGTCTTGTTTGCGGCATCCGCAATGCGCTCCGCCTGGTTCGATTCGAGGGGTGATCCTGACGCGGAGATTTCGTGGTGGGCCACGATGGCCTTCATCAATTGTTCGTACTGCTGCAGACGCAAGAGACAACGGCCCAGCATTCGTTGCACCTCGCGTTGCAAGGTCTGCAGTTCTTCATCTATGGGTTGGATCGGTAAGCCTGTCATCGAGGGACTCACCGTACTGGCAATTGCCCGTTCGAGACGAACTGATCGAAGCTGTCAAAGCTCTCGCCGTCTTGCCAAGACCGATCCCATGATCGTGGTTCAGCACTTTCCAGTAGCAAAAGGGTCAGGACGCGATCTCCTGTGGTGTAGCTGTGCTTGAACTCGCGCAACTTCATGTGTGGTGCCTCCTCCGGGCACCAGATCGCGACAGACATCTCCGTGCCATCCCACTCCTGCTCAACGGTGGAATCAGCAGCCAGGGTGCCGGGTAATGGTTCCTGCGGATCGTCAGTGCGCCGAATGCGGGCGCGCGTCTTGACCGCGCTGCTGCTGCGCCATTCGTACTTCACGAAACCGTTGTCCCAATAGACAAGGATTGCCCGCTGCGTGGTGAATTTGATGAACCGAATGCACAGCGCCTCGAACGACACCTGGAACCGTTTGGCAAGGGCGCTCAGGACATGCAAGTCGATGCGCTGGTTCGAGATCCACTCGCGCAGCAAGTCGCCAGGCATCAGCAGGTTGCTGGCAAAGTCGTCCGCCTCACGTTCGATGACACGGATAGTGTCAGCGCCGGAGTACACGCTTTCCTTGTCGCAGTTGAAACTTTGCCGCTGATCGCGGTGAAGGATGAAGTGGCCCAGTTCGTGGGCGATGGTGAAACGCTGGCGTTCGGGGTTTGCCTTGCCGTTATAGAAGATGCCCCACTCTGCGGTGTCCTGTGGGTTGCGCACCAACATGCCTTCGCAGCTATTGATGTCCAGCACCATCGGGGCCTTGATCTCCCGCACCCCTTTGCCGTAAGGCGTCTCTGGAAGCATTTGCCGGACGACTTCCAGATCCACGGCATCCGGCATGCCGTCGGCGTGCCACGCCCGCAACCATCTCAAGACGGTGCTGGCCGCGATGGAACCGGTTAGGGGCTGGGATGAGCTCAATTATCAGACCGCCTTAGTTCTTGTCGGGGAACATGATTTTGAGTGCCTGACGGTAACGATCCTTCTCCTCGTCCGTCATTCCAGCGTACTCGCGGAAGAAGGCCACATCTTCTGGACTGGCCTGAGGAACCTGTTCAATAGGCTCGCCCATGATGTCCTCCATCGTCACGCCCAGCACCCTGGCCAAGGCCTGGACCCGTTCAGCGGAGGGACGCTGGTCGTCCTTCATCTCCAGTTCCCATATATACGCCTTGGTACAGCCGACTTCGTCGGCGACCTGTTGCAAGGTCAATTTCTTCGCCTCGCGTAAGCGTCGCAGGCGTGCTCCGAACGCTGAAGCCATAGCGATGCTCCTGTAGGGGAAAACAGTCAGTTAACAAAAACAAGACCGCCAGTATAGCCGCGAGATACAAATAAGGTCTAGATGTGCCGCTTTGATTGACAAGCGGAAATCTGAGGTTCAGAATCGCGCTTGTATCTCGCTACTTTACTTATGCGAGGTGCGTGTTCAGTAACCCAGTCGCTGGCCAGTGCAGTCCGTACATCGGTCACAGACCTTCGACGCCGATCCAGAAAGGACGATCAAGATGAAGAAGACCTTTGTCGACGTGATGCTCGAGCTGCCGGTGGACGCCACGCTGCGCGACTTCTTGACCACCCACAGCCTGCCTGTGCCCGATGGCTTTGCCTGGGATGACACACCGGAGACCAGCCAGTTTCTGCTCGAAGCGGTCAAAGTCTGGCCCGACATTGCTGCCCGTGACCGGATGACGGCAAACCTCATGGCCAGCGTTCAGTTGGGCGATGCGGCAGGTAAGCAGGCGATGTTTGAGGCGGCCGTGGCCGATGGTGCTGCGCTGGCTGGCTTGGCGCTATGCGCAAGTGACATCCACCGTTCCTTCTGGCTCTACGTCCACCACCCGGCGCTGTTCGAACGCGCCTATGACTTCAGCTTTTGGGAACAGCATGGGCAGCAGACGCAGCAATACGACCTTGGCTTGAAACGCCAACCGAACGGTTCGGATGCCAATCTGACAGCGTTGCGTCATGCCATCTCGGCTTTCTACAAGCGCGAACTGCAATGCGGAGACGGCAGCGTGGCGCACTTGGTCGAGCGCAGTCCGGGGGTGTTCCTGTTGTCGGTCCATGTCAAGGACATGGCGATGCTGCGCCTGGAGTTCGAGGGGGCGACCCTGAAGCGCCGTGTCGGCAACCCCAACATTCACATGGTGCTGGAGTACGCCAAGTCCACCGGTGTCGTGCGCACGCTGGTGCGCGGCGGGGCAAAGTATCAGCAAATGCTGGTCGAGGCCTTCGCGGAGCATGTGCTGGGCGTGAAAGCGAGTGCTCACAAAATCAAGTCGCCGACGCTGGATTTGTCGATGCTGCGCACCGGATTCGATGTGCCAGAGGCCTTTGAGGACGGCTTCTCGATGGTTCAGTTGAAGGCACTCACCCTGCTCAGTCCTGACACGGCGCTGAAGATCGAATGCACGGCGATGCAATCCAGCCAGCAACGCTCGGTGCACGATTTGCTGAAGGAAAAGCTACCGGGCCCGCTGGAGGGTCAGTGGGCGGTGACAGCGGCACAGGTCAATCTCTATTACCCACCCGAGCCGGGCAGGACTCGCCCCAAGGTGGTCACCATCGAAGTGACCAGCAAAGGGCGGCTGAACCTGCACAAGTTCGACGCCAAGATGCAGGCGCAGCTGGAAGGCTACCTAGTTGCGGTGGGTATCTTGCAGAAGGGCCAGACCCTCAGTGCCCAGGAATTGCCGCCAGAGACCGACGCGGTCAGTTCATCATCGGCCTTCGAGGACTGATCAATGGCGACGCACGATGCCTGGGCCCTGGTTTGCCGGCTGTTCGCAGGCGGCACGCCGGTGCTGCGGGCCACGCTTTCGCCACGCGAGGTATCTGCTTTGTCTGTGCTCGGCAAAGCCGTCAGGCCAACAGTGGTGGATCAGTCTTTTATGCTCTGCCCCCACTGTCAGCAGCATCGGGCGCAGGTCTGGGGCGATGGACGGGGCGGTCGGATCTGCCGGTGCCCGGAGTGTGGCCAGGTTCCTGTCGAGGCAATCGACGGTGCGGCGTTGGCCCTGGACGAAGACTGGCTGCGGCAGAAAATGCGCCTCGCGCTCGACATCGAGAGCCGCGACGACATCGATGACTTGGGCGACGGTGTTTGGCGGCTCGGTAACGCACGCAGCTCTCCGGTAGTGCTGGCCCGAGATCTGACGAGAGTGCTGCATGAGCCGTCCTTGCTGGATCGTGTCCGGGTGGCGGGAAGCAACATCCGAGTCATCACCCCCAGGCCGCGCACGACTCGTGGATCGCCCTTCGGCTCCGGTGTTGAATGGCTGGCGCTGGAAGAACGATTCACGTTCTATGGAGGCGGAATCACCTTCATACCCTCGGTGCCGTCTGCAGTGCCAGCAGTGGCCGATCCGGCTGCGCCAGTGAACGGGCCGTTCTCGGCCGACTTCAAATGGGCAACGCTGCCGGATGTGCAGGCCACACCGATCCGGTTCACCGATGGTCAGGCCAAGGTGTTCGAAGCGCTCTGGTCGTTCAAGGGGGCCGAGGTGAACGGCGAAAGGATCATGCAGCGCGCTGGCCAGAAGAGCGACAAGCCGATTGACCTGTTCAAGATCAAGTCGAAGGACAAGGGCAAGCCGGAGCACGAGGCTCGACTGGCGGCCTACGGAGCACTCGTCGTCACGCAGCAACGCGCAGGCTTGTATTCCATGCCTTGCGCGGCGGCAGTGTTGGCGTGACGGACTGCTGCTCCAAGCAAGCCCGACAACGAATGGCAATGGCACGCGCACAAATCATGGTCGCGAAAGGCCATGTGCGTGTGCCACGGCGAAGAAGTTAGCGCCGATTTCGAGAGAAGAGAGGGCGGAACGGAGGGCAACTGGGGATGTTACTGCCAGACCAAAGGACCCCGGTCGCACACGCAGAATGTGCGGAAACCCCGCGTGTCATGCGGGAAGCACAAATGAAAACGCCCAACTGAGAACAGTTGGGCGCTGAATTTTGGTGGTGTAGTCCCCTACTAGAGAGAACCTTCCTGCCTCACCGGCGAGGACACCGTAGGCATGATTATATACGAATACGGAAGCCCGGGTGGTGTTCGCGCTTCCCCGCGCATTCCCCTCCATCTTGAAGCCCGGATCGGCCCACCATCATCGGCAACCCGCCTCGCGGATGCCCCTCCGGCAAAGGCGTGCGCAACCGAGTTCTGCTTCGATGGCGCGGACAGACTTCCCTCTCTTTCTCGTCGGCCACATTGACATTTCCCTTTTTGGGAAATACAATGCAAGTCTGAACATGAACACATCGTCCCTACATGCGAATTCTGGGTTTGCCCATACTCGAGGCGTTCAAAAAAGATCATGCAGCCTCGCGTGGGCCACTGGATGCGTGGCAGACGGATGTCGAGCGTGAGAACTGGAAAACGTCACATGACATCAAGCGCAGATACAGGAGCGCGGATTTCTTGGCCGACAACAGAGTCATTTTCGACATCAAGGGCAATTCATATCGGCTTGTGGTCAAGGTCCGATATCAGAACGGGCTGGTAGTGGTCGAGTGGGTGGGGACGCATGCCGAGTACGACAAGAAAAAGTTCTAGGCAGATGTGTGTAAGGCAAGTAAACGACTGGTGGAGATGGCGATGAATGTAAAGATCATCAAGAGCGCGGAAGACTACGAAGCAGCAATGGCTCGCCTGTCTGCTCTGATGTCGCTTGACCCCAAGGCCAACTCCAAGGAAGAAAACGAGCTGGAGCTGTTGGCTCTGGTCATACAGGACTTCGAACGACAAACCGTTCCCCCGGTCAAGGCTGATCCGATTGAGTCGATTCTTTTCCGGATGGATCAGATGAAACTCTCCCGCAAGGATCTGATCCCCTACATCGGGTCAATCTCAAAGGTCTCGGAGGTACTGTCGCGCAAGCGTCCACTGTCCCTGCCAATGATTCGCCGACTCAACCAAGGTTTGGGCATCCCCGCTGACATCCTGATCGAAGACGTCGAAACAGACAGCACAGTCGTCGACCAGGAGCCAGAGATGGACTTCACCCGCTTCCCACTCAAAGAGATGCTGGAGCGGGGGTGCTTTGGGGATTTCGAAGGTAACGCGCAGCGCCTCAAAGAGTACGCCGAAGATTTGGTTCGAAAATTCATGCAAGACCTGCTACCCAAGCAAGTCAGCCCCGCGTTCCTGCGCGCCCCCATGCATCAACGCGGGGATCGACAAGCCGATGAGATGGCTCTGTTGGCTTGGCGCATGTGTGTCCTGCGGCAAGCACGAACATTAAACATTGCCAAAGAGTACAAGCACGGAACCATCACGCCAACCTGGCTGCGTGAGCTTGCCAAGCTCTCGACATTTGATGAAGGCCCAAAGCTCGCCCGGGAGTACCTCGCCCGTCACGGCATCACGCTTGTCATCGAAAAGCACTTCAAACGTACTTTTCTCGACGGCGCTGCGATGCTAGACAACGATCGACCAATTGTTGCTTTGACGTTGCGACATGACCGCTTCGACAACTTCTGGTTTGCTTTGCTCCATGAGTTGGCGCACGTTGCCAAACACCTGACCCCAGAGTCTCCCGTGTTCATCGACGACCTGGATCGCAGCAACCCCCAAGAGGTTGAAGCGGAAGCTGATGCTATGGCCCAGGAGGCGTTGATCCCTGAAAAGAGTTGGCGCACCGCCAAAGTACGTCAAACACTACTCTCTGAGGATGCGATCTCTTTCGCAGATGAGATCAGCGTGCATCCCTCCATCGTGGCGGGACGCTTGCGCCATGAAGAGAAGAACTTCCGCTTGCTTTCGCATCTCATCGGTAAGACGGGGCAGGTCAGCCAGATCCTGAGTCAATGAACAAAAATCCCAAAAAGGGAAACAACCATTTGCGTTGATCCTTTTTCGGGATTATCATAGAATCTACTCACCAGTACGGAATCGAACTCCCGAACGAGCCAGTGGCCGTGCTGATAGAAGTCACGGTGTTGGCAGCTGGGTTTGTACCCAGTCGTCAACACCAAAGAAAAAGGCCCCGAAGTGCTACCAACACTTCAGAGCCTTTGGTGAGGTGAATAGGGGGCTACCAAACCACCCATGCACATCATGTCTTGAACGGACAGCGGATTTTACCAGTTCGCGGTGTGCTGGCAAGCCCAAACCCCCTCAACTTTCATGAGGAGTTGGCCATGGCCTACCACCGATGGAAGAGCGTCTTTGTGCGCGCATACACCCGGTTCCGGTTCGGACGCCGGGAGGCTGTGTGCCAGCACTGGCGATCTCATCCGGGTCAGATGCAATTGTTTGCCTGATCCATCCCTGACGGGACTCAGCAGGACCTGACTCCCGTCTCCCCTCTTTCCGCGAACTGATAAGGAAAATCCTATGTCCTCCAAGAAACCGACGAACGAACACACCTCCGCCCGCGTGGCATCGACCGCTGCCAAGCTGTTGAGCAACCCACGCACACCTGCATCCGTCAAATCCGTGGCGGCATCGGCACTGACCCAAAAGGCCAGTTCCAGCAAGGCAAAAGGCAAGTAATCGTTGTTGTCACCCGATTTCTGCTCAGCGCCGAAGTCGGGTGACGCAGCGATCAGCTGTGGCACTGACGACAGCAACACCAGGAGGTTCTCTTGTTCTTCAACACTCAACCCTTCCGAATCATTTCTCGCCCCAAGCTGACTGGCCTGGGGGAACACTGGGGCGTTCAACTGCCCGACGGCAACGTCGCGCACCTGACCCCTGAAGGCGAACAAATTGTGAGCTTCACGGAGTTCGCACAAGGCCGCCCTATCAAGGAAGTCCGACGCGCTGCACCCGAGCAGCGGGCGCAAATCATGCAACGGCTCTCCCTATCGCTGCAACACCGGGGCCCCTACCGGCTACTGGACCGCAATTGCGAAACCTACGCCACGTGGCTGCTGGGCGAAAAACCCCGGAGCCCTCAGGTGGAAGGCGTCATTTTCTTGGGCGTGATCGCAGCCCTCCTGCGCTTCGCGTGACCTTGTCCACAAACCTGCGCAGTCCTTCGTTCAGGAGCTACTGACACTGATCACGCTCCTTTCCGGGCGGGCTGTACAGAGATTGAGCAAACCACGCTGGTGAGCAGAGAAATCCAATCTGCTCGAGGGTTTCCATACGAATTTTGTATGGAGCCCACCGATGACAACCAAGTACTGCGCGCACTGCGGCCACCCCTTCGAACCCCGCCCACAGGTTCCCGACCAAGCCTTCTGCTCAGCCCCTGAATGCCAGCGTGCTCGCAAGCGCGAATGGCAGCGGGCAAAACTCCAATCCGATCCTGACTACCGCATCAATCAGCAGGCGGCCCAGCGCGCGTGGTCACAGCGCAATCATGACTATTGGCGCAATCACCGAGACGCACAACAGGCCGACGGCGATCAAGGATCGCAACCGGATACGGCTCATCAGCAGCGAGTCATCGATCCTGTAAAGATGGACGTGTCAGCCCTGCCTTCCGGCATCTACCGGATCACAAGACGGCCAGATTTTCCGAAGGGAACGCCGGGTTCTTGGGTGGTTGAAATCACGCTGCTGTACGAAACCTGTGAATGCAAGATGGATGCGTCAAGAGATGACTTGATCGACAACCAGGGAGTCCGGCCTTAACTTCAAGCCCAAATGGGCTCTCGATCATCCTGGATGGCAACAATTTCAACCATGTGCATTCCGGCCGCGCATTGCAGGCCACGTGTATGCCAATGAGGTGAATGGCAGGCCCGAGAGCAAGTTCACACAACATAAAGTGATCGGGTCTATGCAGGCAGAAGAGTTCTCCATTCCGGGGGCGGATCAGCCACCGACATTTCGGGCCGCCGAGTACGTGCGGATGTCGACCGAGCACCAGCAGTATTCGACGGAAAACCAAGCCGACAAGATCCGCGAATACGCTGCCCGGCGCAACATCGAGATCGTTCGCACCTATGCCGACGAGGGCAAGAGCGGCTTGCGCATCGATGGGCGCCGGGCGCTGCAGCAGCTGATCAAGGACGTCGAGGCAGGCATCGCGGATTTCCAGATCATTCTGGTCTATGACGTCAGCCGCTGGGGCCGGTTTCAGGATGCCGATGAGAGTGCCTATTACGAATACATTTGCCGCCGCGCCGGAATCCAGGTCGCGTACTGCGCAGAGCAGTTCGAAAACGACGGCTCGCCTGTGTCGACCATCGTCAAGGGCGTCAAGCGCGCGATGGCTGGCGAGTACAGCCGCGAGTTGTCGGCCAAGGTATTCGCCGGGCAGTGCCGCCTGATTGAGTTGGGTTTCCGACAGGGTGGCCCGGCTGGCTATGGGCTGCGACGCGTGCTGATCGATCAGTCCGGCACGCTCAAAGGTGAATTGGCTCGCGGCGAGCACAAGAGCCTGCAAACCGACCGCGTCATTCTTCAGCCGGGGCCGGATGATGAGGTTGCCGTGGTCAACCAGATCTACCGCTGGTTTGTCACCGACAACCTGACGGAGCTGGACATCGCCGAACGCCTGAACGCACAAGGAACGCGCACTGACCTTGGGCGGGATTGGACGCGAGCGACCGTCCGCGAGGTGCTGTCCAACGAAAAATACATCGGCAACAACATCTACAACCGTCGGTCTTTTAAGCTAAAGAAGCACCGGGTGGTTAACAGCCCCGACATGTGGATCAAGAAGGAAGGTGCGTTCGAGGGCATCGTGCCGCCGGAGCTCTTCTACACGGCGCAGGGCATCTTGCGCGCAAGGGCACATCGCTACAGCGACGAGGAGTTGATCGAGAAGCTGCGCAATCTGTACCAGCGCCACGGGTACCTCTCCGGCCTGATCATCGATGAGGCAGATGGCATGCCGTCTGCGGCGGCCTATGCACATCGATTCGGCAGTTTGGTTCGCGCCTACCAGGCGGTGGGCTTCACACCGGACCGCGACTACCAGTATCTGGAGGTGAATCAGTTTCTGCGCAGACTGCATCCTGAGATCGTCAGCCAGACCGAACGCATGATTGCCGAGGTCGGCGGCAACGTCGAGCGTGAACCGGCCACCGACCTTCTCACTGTGAATCGCGAGTTCACCGTTTCACTGGTGCTGGCGCGGTGCCAATTGCTCGACAACGGGCGACGGCGCTGGAAGGTGCGCTTCGACACCAGCCTCGCGCCCGACATCACGGTGGCCGTGCGGCTGGACGACAGCAATCAGGCTGCCTTGGACTACTACCTGCTGCCGCGACTGGACTTCGGTCAGGCACGCATCCATTTGGCCGACCACAACGGCATCGAGTTTGAGTGCTATCGCTTCGACAGCCTGGACTACCTCTACGGCATGGCGCGGCGCATCCGCATACGGAGGGCCGCATGAGTCAAGAAAAAGAGCATCGGCATTCGGAGTTGCGGATGATTCCGCTCAACCGGATTGAGGTTCTCAACCCCCGCGAGCGCAACAGCAGGGTCTTCGAGCAGATTGTCGGCAACATCCAGAACATTGGCCTGAAAAAGCCCATCATCGTGACGCCACGTCCAGGGAGCAATGGCGAGCACTATCTCCTCATCTGCGGCGAGGGTCGGTTCAAGGCCTTCAAGACACTCGGGCATCAAGAGATCCCGGCAATGGTGATGAACGTCGATGACGAATCGGCCTTCATCATGAGCCTCACCGAGAACATCGCCCGGCGAAAGTTCAGCCCGTTGGAATTGCTGTCCGGCATCGAGCAGCTGCGGGATCAGGGCTATGACAAGAAATCCATTGCCCAAAAGACAGGCCTGAGTCCGGAGTACGTGCAGGGCATCCTGCAGTTGCTGCAGAACGGTGAGCAGCGACTGCTGATGGCCGTCGGCAGCGGGCGCATCCCTCTCAACGCGGCGATCACCATCGCTGGCGCGGGCAGCGACGAGAAAGCCATTCAAGCCGCATTGCAAGATGCCTACGAAACCGGAAAGCTGCGTGGCAGCCAGTTGATCCAAGCCCGTCGTGTGATCGAACGTCGCCGCACCCAAGGCAAGTCCATCGGCGGCAGGATGACCTCCCGCAAAACCAATGAGGATGTCACCACGTCCAGCCTGGTGCGGAACTACCAGCGGGAAGTCGAGCGACAGAAGCTGCTGGTCAGGAAAGCAGAGACCGCTCAACGCAACTTGCTGTTCATTGTCGGGGCCCTGCGCCAACTGCTGGCCGACGAGAATTTCACCACCCTGCTGCGCGCGGAGGGGCTGGACACACTGCCCCAGTATCTGGCGGAGCGGGTCTGGGCTCGAGGGAGCGGCGCATGAGCAAACCGCCCTTGGGCTTCGTTCCGGAGCCATTGGTTCTGCCCCTCTCGTCCGTCCTGCCCTCGCGTAAGACGCCAGAAGGCTTGCTTGCCTCACGGAAATTCAAGCAGATCACCGCATCTATCGAGGCGGTCGGGCTAATCGAACCCCTGTCGGTGGGAAAGCCCAACCGCGAGGGGCAGCACATCTTGCTGGACGGGCACACACGACTGGTCGCGCTGAAACAGCTGGGCTTCGACAAAGCTCCCTGCCTGGTAGCCACCGATGACGAAAGCTACACCTACAACAACCGGATCAATCGCCTCTCCAGTATTCAGGAGCACCTCATGATCCGTCGCGCTGTCGAACGGGGTGTCACCCCGGAAAAGCTGGCGAAGGCCTTGGACGTGGACATCAGCCACATCATCAAGAAGCTAAACCTGCTGGAAGGCATCTGCCCGGAGGCCGCCGAATTGCTGCGCGACCAGACGTTTTCCGCAAACCTTGGTGCGGTCCTGCGCAAGCTCAAGCCGACCCGTCAGGTTGAGTGCGTTGAACTGATGGTCAGTGCCAACAACATCACGGTCGCCTATGCCCAGGCCTTGGTTGCGGCGACACCCAGCAACTTGCTCGTTGGTGAAACCAAGCCCAAGAAGATGACCGGTGTCAGCGCCGACCAGATGGCCAAGATGGAGAGGGAGATGGGCAACCTCCAAGAGCAGTTCAAGCTCGCCGAGCAAACCTACGGTCAGGACATCCTCAACCTGGTGCTGGCCAAGGGCTATCTCGCCAAGTTGATGGCAAACGAAGCCATCTTGCGTCACCTGACCAGGAACCACCCCGACGTGCTGAACGAGTTCGACAGCATCGTCCGCATGGTGGCGCTGGACAAATAAGCGGCGCGCAATCGGCGTAGTGAGCGAAACCCTTCCCACCGGAAGGTCGTGATGGCGTCCACGCAGGCGGCCACGGTTCTTTAACAATCTGGAAGCATCAGGGTCATCGCCCCCAAAACGGAGTTTCTGCTTCCCTCCGCGATCAAGGGCGATGACCGACAGGCTTGCCGCTGGCCTGCCCACGCGCATCGGGGGCTGCGCCTGGGCGAACAGCGGCACCTTTTTCAGTTTTTGGCGACCCAGTCTTCGTGGCGGAGCAATAGACCTAAACAGTGCTCGCTTGCTGAAGCAAATGAACCGTCTTGTCCCAGAAACAAGGCTTCGACGATTTTTGCTTACTATCGATCAAAACCCTGGGTACTTCTGCCAGATCCGCTGATTCAACTCTTCGTTGTCGCTGTACTCGCCAATTGCCCAATCCTTGAATGCGTAAAGGTCTTCCGCCAATTCGGTGATGACGTCGCGCAGTTCCAGCGGCTCCAGCCACTCGGCAGGGATCGCCTTCACGCCGTGCATCGCGCCCAGCAGGTTGCCGACGATCGCTCCGGTCGAGTCGGAATCGCCATCGTGGTTCACGGCCAAGATCACGCCGTGTTTGAAATTGCGGGCGACCAGCGCGCAATAGATGGAAATAGCCAGAGCCTCCTCGGCGATCCAGCCCTGACCCTGCCGGTCTATGGCTTCTTCATGTGGCAAACCGGAATCGGCCAACTCCTCAGCCATCTCGATTGCCCGCAGCGTCTCTTCGTGACCGGGCTCGGCTCGCAGGAGGAGTTTTGCGGTGGCCAATGCCTCGCGTAGCGACGCGCCATCGGTCAGCGCCAGGATCAGCACCGCCAGCACACCACCGGTCAGGGCTCCGGTCGGGTGCCCATGGGTCAGCGCAGCCAATTCGGTACCGAGCCGGAAGGCGTCTTGGGGAGATTCGTACTGACGCAAGCGCCATGCGAACAACCCGACCGGTGCAACGCGCATGACGCCGCCGCAGCCCTTGCTGTCGTTGCGGGCCGGCTCCCCGAGCGAGTTCATTGCCCTCAGGGCCGATAGGCAGGTGTTGCCCGGTGCGCGACGACTGTGCAGCTGACGCTGCTGAAACAGCCAGCCAGGCTCATCGGTGCCGAAGTCGATGTCGCATGTCGGGCGTTCGCCCTGGGTTTGCAGCCAGCGCAAATAGGCGTGCGCCGTGACCCCGGAATAGGTCGTGATGCCTTTGAAGCAGCCGCGCACCCAGCCTCGGATCAACCCCTCGGCGGTGAACAAGGTCATCTGCGTGTCGTCGGTGATCGTTCCCATGCCGCCATAAGCCGGTGCGTACTGGGTGATTCCCTTCGGGCCGAAGCGACGGAGAATCTCGACGCGCTTCATGAACTCAACCGGTGCGCCCAGCGCATCTCCGACTGCGCCACCGAGTAGGCAGCCCAGAAACCGCCCCTGGACAGTGCGTTTTTGCTGGCGCTTGCTGCGCCAGGCCGGAGGTGCCGGTGTCTCGAATTCTTCCGCCGCACCCGCATCGGCAACAGGCTCCTCGTCCTCATGGCCGGACAATGTGTAGTAGACGCCCAACTCTGCGACTACGCGGGCGGCGGGTCGGGCGACAAGGTCCAGCTGCTTGCGCCACTCGGGCACATCGGAGCCGTCCCAACTGATGCCCAGACCTTTCTCCCAGTAGGACAGGTAGGCCTCGCCCCGCTCGGCGGCGTAGTGGTTGCCGTTGCCGGCAGAGCAGTCGAGCGCGTACTCCCAGTTGTTCTCGCGCATGCAGACACCGTGCTCAGGGTGAGGCACTTGCCCCAGCCCGATCAGGTATTCCGCGCTCTTGGCGTCCAACGGGCGAAACACGGCCACCCGCAAACGTCCATCGTCCCGGGCGGTGATAGCAGCGATCAGAGCATCGCCACGTTGGATGGTGACGAGTTTGCCGCCGAGATCCACGTGCCCGACCTCGAGCCACCAGTGGTCACCGGCCGCTGAAATGACGTCGCGGGCATCGGCGGGCGCCAACAGCTCGGCAAGTCGATCCATTCCGGGTTCGGCCTGCTGCCATTCGGCCTCCCCATCCCGGCTGCGCTGTTGTAGGCCATGCAGCATCACCGCCAGCGGCAGGCCCCCATTGTCGAGCACGGCTGACTTTAGATCGGCTGCCGGGATGGGATACGAGATATCCGGCAACCCGTAACGTGCCAGCGTCTCTGGCTTGAGGTGAAGCTCTGCGAAATTTTGCATGGCGCCCGTACCAATCCTTTTATCGCTGCGCCGCTTGTGGTTATCACAATACGATGCATATTCAAATCAAAATAGAGTCATGGACAGATTTTAGGGCGGACCATATACTTTCCGCAATAACCCGAACAAGCATTCGCTAACCCGAACGAGCCAGCCAGGATGTCAAACGAACAGCTTGCAGATCTAACCCAGCCACAGCGCGACCGGCTTGCGTTCGTGGAGTTGCGCGTGCGCTTCATCGGGGAGATACGCCGCCAGGACTTAGTAACGCGGTTTGGCACCCAGTCCGCCGCCGCATCCAGGGATCTGGCGCTGTACAAGGAGTTGGCCCCGGGCAACATCGACTATGACTCCAAGGGCAAGTCCTATGTCCTGGGGCTGGACTTCCGGCCCGTATTCGACTTTCCCCCGGAGCGGGTACTGTCGTGGCTGACCCAGGGCTTTGGCGATGGCGAACCGATGCGGCTCAAGGCGTGGGTGGCCAGCGAGAGCCCGTCACGGCTCACGTATCCGGATCTGGATGTGCTGGCGAGCGTGACCCGGGCGATTCACCAGGAGTGTCCGCTCGGCATCGAGTACCACTCCATCTCCAGTGGCCGCACGGAGCGGGAGATCGTGCCGTTTGCTCTGATCGACAACGGCCTGCGTTGGCACGTCCGCGCCTTCGACCGGAAGTCACAGGAGTTCCGGGATTTCGTCATCACCCGGATCAGGCGCGCTGCGGTACTCAAAGGGCAGCCAGTGGCACCCCAAGAGATGAGCGATCAAGACATTCAATGGACCCGGATCGTCGAGTTGGAGTTGGTGCCGCACCCGGATCAACCCCGGCCGGAGATCACCGAGATGGATTACGGCATACACGACGGCGTGCTGCGGATGAAGCTGCGCGCAGCCACTGCTGGATACATCCTGCGCAAGTGGAGCGTTGACTGCTCACCAGATCACAGTCTGCGCGGGCACGAATTCAGACTCTGGTTAAGAGATCACCTGGCGCTGTACGGCGTCAAAAATGCTGTCCTGGCTCCGGGCTATCGCTCGCCCGACCAAAGCAAGGGAGAACAATAACGTGGCCTACGATCCAAGACGCGCGCTGGAACTTCTTCGAATCGGTTCCGGACGTGCAGACGCAACCTTCCGTGATGGCCAAGAAGATGCCATTCGCCACATTGTCGAAGGCAAAGGCCGCTTGCTGGTCGTGCAGAAGACCGGATGGGGCAAGAGCTTTGTCTACTTCATCGCGACCAAATTGCTGCGGGAGACTGGAGCGGGCCCCGCGCTGCTGATCTCACCATTGCTGGCGCTGATGCGGAACCAGATCGCTGCGGCCGAGCGAATGGGAGTTCGCGCCGCCACGATCAACTCGGATAACCAGGATGAGTGGAAAGCGGTTGAAGCCAAGCTCCACCGGAATGAAGTTGACATTCTGTTGATAGCGCCAGAGAAACTGGGGAATGACTGGTTTAACACTGAGGTGCTGGCGGGAATCGCAGGGCAGATCTCGCTGATGGTTATCGATGAGGCCCATTGCATCTCAGATTGGGGTCACGACTTCCGTCCTCACTACCGATTGCTTGAGCGTATCGCCAGAACACTGCCGGCCAATCTGCGCCTGCTGGCAACAACGGCAACTGCAAACAACCGGGTTATGGAAGATCTTGTGGCTGTGCTGGGCCCGAATATGAAGGTACTGCGCGGTGACTTGAATCGAGATTCCTTGACGCTGCAAACTATGCGCTTGCCAAGTCAAGCTGTCCGAATGGCATGGATCGCACAGCAGCTCAACTCACTCCCAGGTCACGGCATCATTTACACCCTGACTATTCGCGATGCCAATCAACTGGCAGATTGGCTCAAGGCCAAGGGCTTTGCTGTAGAAGCATACACAGGCAAGACAGGTGATCGGCGTGAGGAGTTGGAGCAGGCGCTGCAAGAAAATCAGGTTAAGGCCCTTGTAGCGACCACCGCACTGGGTATGGGCTACGACAAGCCGGACCTCGCGTTCGTTATCCATTTTCAGATGCCTGGCTCAGTTGTCGCCTATTACCAGCAAGTTGGGCGAGCAGGCAGAGCTCTGAGATCTGCATATGGCGTGCTCCTGAGCGGCGATGAAGAAGAAGGGATTACGGATTGGTTTATCCGTAGTGCCTTCCCAACGCGCCAAGAGGTTGACGATGTCCTGGGAGCACTAAATGAAGCACCGGAAGGACTCTCAATACCTGAACTCATGACCTGCGTAAACATGAGCAAAGGGCGCATCGAGAAGACAATTACAGCACTCTCCCTCGAGTCGCCAGCACCGATTGCCAAGCAAAACACAAAATGGCAGCTCACTGCCGCCGAGCTTGTAGAAGGTTTTTGGGCAAGAGCAGACCGGCTCACCAAATTGAGACGTGCTGAACTCCAGCAAATGCAGGAGTACGTCGCTCGGCCTTTCGGGCAGCACATGGGCTTTCTGATTAATGCGCTTGATGGCGATTCCAGCACTGTGAGCCCACCTTCTTTGCCTGCGCTGTCAGAAGAAGTAGATGACTTGCTGATTCGGGAAGCCGAGGAATTTCTGTGTCGCACAAGCCTGCCTATCGAACCTCGCAAGAAATGGCCTGCGGGAGGGATGCCGCAGTACGGAATTCACACCGCGTCCACTATCCCGTATCAGGCACAACCCGGCAAAGCACTCTGCGTTTGGGGTGATGCCGGCTGGGGCAGTTTGGTTCGACAGGGCAAATACCACGATGGCCGCTTTTCTGACGAACTTATAACTGCGTGCGTGAAGATGATCGCTGAATGGAATCCGCAACCAGCCCCAACTTGGGTGACTTGTGTTCCTTCGCTTCGTCATCCCGACTTGGTACCGGACTTCGCTCAGCGCTTGGCTGCTGCGCTGGATTTACCGTTTCATATGGTCATCGCAAAAACGGATGCAAGACCCGAACAGAAAACGATGGCAAACAGTACCCAACAGGCGCGCAATATTGATGGCTCGCTCGCACTTAACGGCCAGCCTATCCTGCGCGGTCCGGTTCTCCTGATTGACGACATGGTCGACTCGCGGTGGACGCTGACAGTGTCTGCGTGGCTCCTCCGCAAGAACGGCAGTGGTGCTGTGTGGCCAATGGCCCTCTCACAGACGGGGCACGACGAATGACGCCAGCCCTCTCGCCCAACACACAAGCAATTCTGCTGCTGACAGCGCCACTTATTGCCGGACGTGGAAGTGCATCGCCCGATCTGCTCTCTCCCGGAGAATACAAGCGCCTTGCGCGTCATTTACGCGAGATTCAGCATCAGCCCGCTGATCTGGTTTCACCCGATGCGGCCGAGATCCTACGTGCATGCCAGCCGGTGATTGAGGAAGGCCGCCTGCAGCGGTTGCTGGGCCGCGGATTCTTGCTGAGCCAAGTGATTGAACGCTGGCAAGCACGTGCCATATGGGTGGTCAGCCGTGCCGATGCCGAGTATCCGCGTCGCCTGAAGGCTCGTCTTCGTGAAGATGCCCCAGCCGTGCTCTATGGCTGTGGCGACATGGCGTTGTTAGAAACCGGGGGACTTGCAGTCGTCGGATCGCGCCACGTAGACGATGCGTTGATTGACTACACCATGACCATCGGCCGATTGGCTGCTCGGGCTGGTAGCACACTGGTTTCCGGCGGCGCCAAGGGCATCGATCAGGCAGCCATGCGTGGCGCGCTTGAAGCAGGTGGGAAGGTCTGCGGAGTTCTAGCAGACAGTCTGGAAAAGACTACCATGAACCGCGAGCACCGCAACCTGCTGCTTGATGGCCAGTTGGTTCTGATCTCCCCTTACGACCCGAGCGCTGGCTTCAACGTCGGCAATGCGATGCAGCGGAACAAGCTGATTTACGCATTGGCCGATGCCTCACTCGTGGTGAGTTCTGATGTGAGTAAGGGAGGGACTTGGGCTGGCGCGGTGGAGCAACTCGACAAACTCAAGTTCGTTCCTGTCTTTGTTCGATCAACAGGCGAATCGTCCGCCGGACTAGATGCCCTGAGAAACAAAGGTGCGTTGCCTTGGCCAAATCCGCGAGACGTCGACGCTTTCGAAGAAGTATTCAACGTGCCTACACCGTTGGCAACGACCTCTCCACAGGTCGGCTTTTCGCTGTTTGACGGAACGGCAGTCGGCAGCACCACGCCAATGGCACCCAATGTACGCGACACCGAGGCGGGGCCCAAGGTTGAGAACGAACCATTCATACCTAGCGATGCTGATTCGGATACGCAACCGCCCGTCGTAGATTCCGAAGAGCCGCCAGCCGCCTCAAACGCGGTAACGCCAACAGGCGACACCACGGAGCAGCCGCAATCCGAAATGACTCCAGCCGAGTTGCTCTTTTCGGCTGTTCGGGCCTCGATCCAGACGCTTTTGTCCACTCCGATGAAGGAGGCCGAAGTGGCTACGGCGCTGGACGTCTCAAGCGCGCAGGCAAAGGCATGGCTGCAGCGTCTGGTCGACGAAGGCGTCTTGGAGAAACAGAAGAAGCCTGCAGGCTACATCGTCAAGCAGAAGCGGCTGTTCGAGTAACCAATGAATACCAATCAAAGACACAAGTCGCATTGCGACGGCATTGATATAGAAGGGCCAAGCGTTTGAGCGATCAACACATCACACTCAGCCAGCTCGAAGGTCACCTCTGGGAGTCAGCCAACATCCTGCGCGGCCCGGTGGATGCGGCTGACTTTAAGACCTACATCTTCCCGCTGCTGTTCTTCAAGCGAATCTGCGATGTCTGGGACGAGGAATACCAGGAGATCGTCGATGAGACTGGCGATGAGCAGCTGGCCTGGTTTCCCGAGTCGCACCGCTTCCAGATCCCGGAAGACTGTCACTGGAACGACGTTCGCACCAAGGCCAGCAATGTCGGGACGGCCCTTCAGCGCGCGATGCGCGAGATTGAGAAGGCCAACCCCGACACCCTTTACGGCGTGTTCGGCGATGCCCAGTGGTCGAACAAGGATCGGCTGTCTGATGCCTTGCTCAAGGACCTGATCGAGCACTTCTCCAAGCTGCCGTTTGGCAACAAGAACGTCAACTCGGATCTGCTTGGCGACGCCTACGAATACCTGATCAAGAAGTTTGCCGACGCCACCAACAAGAAGGCCGGCGAGTTCTACACCCCGCGCAGCGTCGTGCGGCTGATGATCGACATGCTCGATCCCAAAGAAGCCGAGACCATCTACGACCCGGCCTGCGGTACCGGCGGCATGTTGCTGGCCGCCGTGCAACACGTGAAGGAACAGCATGGCGACGTGAAGCGGCTGTGGGGCAAGCTGTACGGACAAGAGAAGAACCTCACCACCTCATCCATCGCGCGGATGAACCTGTTCCTTCACGGCATTGAAGACTTTCAGGTGGTGCGTGGCGACACCTTGCGTAACCCGGCCTTCTTCGAGGTCGATCGGCTGGCCACCTTCGACTGCGTGATCGCCAACCCCCCTTTCTCGCTGGAAAAGTGGGGCGAGGACCTGTGGCTGAACGATCCCTTCGGCCGCAACTTTGCTGGCCTACCACCCTCATCCAGCGGTGACTTCGCGTGGGTGCAGCACATGGTCAAGTCGATGGCCGACGTCAGCGGCCGGATGGCAGTGGTGTTGCCCCAGGGCGCACTGTTCCGCAAAGGTGTGGAAGGCAGCATCCGCCAGAAACTGCTGGAGATGGATCTGGTTGAGGCCGTGATCGGGTTGGCGCCCAACCTGTTCTACGGCACCGGCCTGGCCGCGTGCATCCTGGTCTTGCGCAAGCGCAAGCCGGCCAAACACAAGAAGAAGGTGCTGATCGCCGATGCGTCACGCCTGTTCCGCCGGGGGCGCGCGCAAAACTATCTGGAGCCCGAGCACGCCGCCGAGATCCTCGGCTGGTATCGCGGCTTTGCCGATGTGCAGGACGCGGTCTGCGTGGTCAGTCTCGACGAAATCAAGGCCGAGGACTGGACGCTGAACATTTCGCGCTACGTATTGCCACCGCTGCAGGAAGACATTCCTCCGTTGCCCGTCGCCATTGCAGCCTTCAAGGATGCACTGACCAACTGCCGCGAGGCAGAGGAACGACTCGCGCAGGTCATGACCGAAGGAGGATGGTTGAAATGAGCCGCATCAGCCAACAAGAACTCGAAGGCTACCTGTGGGGCGCCGCCGTGCTGCTGCGCGGCCTGATCGACGCGGGCGACTACAAGCAGTTCATCTTCCCGTTGCTGTTTTACAAGCGGGTGTCGGATGTGTGGGAAGAGGAATACCAAGCGGCCCTGGCCAACTCTAACGGCGACCTCTCCTATGCACAGTTCGCTGAAAACCATCGTTTCCAGATTCCCGCTGGCGCACACTGGAACGATGTGCGTCAAACGCCGAAGAACGTGGGCGCAGCCATTCAAAAAGCCATGCGCGCCATCGAGACGGCCAACCCAGATCTGCTCGATGGCATCTTCGGCGATGCCCCCTGGACCAACCGCGAGCGTCTGCCCGATGAAACGCTGAAGAACCTGATCGAGCACTTTTCGACCCGGACGCTGTCGGTGGCGAACGTGCCCGAAGACGAATTGGGCAACGCCTACGAGTACCTGATCAAGAAGTTCGCGGACGACTCCGGCCACACGGCGGCCGAGTTCTACACCAACCGCACCGTCGTGCACTTGATGACGCAACTTCTTGCACCTCAGGCGGGCGAGTCGATTTACGACCCCACGTGCGGAACCGGCGGCATGCTGATCTCGGCACTGGACGAAGTGAAGCGCTCCGGCGGTGAATACCGCACGCTCAAGCTCTACGGGCAGGAGCGCAACCTCATTACCTCGTCTATCGCTCGCATGAACCTGTTCCTGCATGGCGTGGAAGACTTCGAAATCATTCGGGGTGACACCCTGGCCGAACCAAAGCACATCGAGGGCGACCGTTTGCGCCAGTTCGATGTGATCCTGGCAAACCCGCCGTACTCCATCAAGCAGTGGAATCGCGAGGCCTGGAGCAGTGACAAGTGGGGCCGCAACTCGCTGGGCACTCCGCCGCAGGGCCGCGCCGATTACGCCTTCCAGCAGCACATCCTAACCAGCCTCACCGCCAAGGGGCGTAGTGCCGTGCTCTGGCCCCACGGCGTGCTGTTCCGTAATGAAGAACAGACCATGCGCGCCAAGATGGTCGAGCAGGACTGGGTTGAAGCCGTCATCGGCTTGGGGCCCAACCTGTTCTACAACTCCCCGATGGAGTCGTGCATCGTCATCTGCAACCGCAAGAAGGTCGCCGGTCGCAAGGGCAAGGTGATCTTCATCGACGCGGTGAACGAGGTCACCCGGGAACGGGCGCAAAGCTTTCTCAAGCCTGAGCACCAGCAGCGCATCCTTACCGCTTACAAGACGTTTGCCGATGTGCCCGGTTTCGCCAAGGTCGCCACCCTGGCCGAAATCAGCGCCAATGCGGGCAACCTCTCGATCCCGCTGTACGTGAAGCGCATTGCCGCCGCCATCGCCACCGACAGCAACGGTGACGCGGTATCGCTGTTCTCTGCATGGGACCAATGGCAAACGGATGGCCGCGCGTTCTGGCAACAGATGGACGCGCTGGTGGAAACGCTGGATGGACTGATTACGGAGGACATCGAGCGTGTCTGACAAGAACAATAAAACCCTGAAGCCCGGCTGGCGTCGGGTGAAATTCGGCGACGTGGTGCGCCTCTCGAAAGCCCGCAGCCAAGATCCGTTGGCCGATGGCATTGAACGCTACGTCGGTCTGGAACATCTCGAGCCAGGTGATTTGCGCATCCGCAGTTGGGGCAGCGTCGCTGACGGCGTGACCTTTACCAGCGTGTTTCAACCTGGACAGGTGCTGTTCGGCAAGCGACGCGCTTACCAGCGCAAGGTGGCTGTGGCGGATTTCTCTGGGGTGTGCTCCGGTGACATCTATGTGTTGGAGACCAAGGACGCACAGGTTTTGCTGCCGGAGCTGCTGCCCTTCATTTGCCAGACCGATGCCTTTTTTGATCACGCGGTGGGCACATCAGCTGGCTCGTTGAGCCCCCGCACCAACTGGACGAGTTTGGCGGACTTTGATTTTCCCCTTGCTCCTGTAGACGAACAGTCGAGACTTGTTGACGCCTTCCAAGCACTTGAACGAACCGGTGAAGCGCATCGAAGAGTGGGAGATATAGCCGACCAGCTTGTTCGCTCATTGCTTTCCGACGTACTGAATAGAGAATGGCCTGTTGTCGAACTTGGCTCAGTTGTTCAGGGAACACAGTACGGACTTTCAATCAACGCTGGATCGGACGGTCAATATCCGATGCTTCGAATGATGAATATTGAAGATGGTCTTTGCGTCGAGAACGACATCAAGTATGTGGACCTCAACGATAAAGACTTCGATGCATACCGGCTCATCCACGGCGATGTGCTTTTTAACCGTACCAACAGCTATGAGTTGGTGGGCCGAACAGGTGTTTACGAACTCAATGGCGATCACGTATTCGCTTCGTACCTGGTGCGAATCAAGACAGACACGGAAAAATTAGAGCCAAAGTTCCTCACGCTGTACCTGAACTCCGATTTTGGGCGCCGACAGGTACTCGCCTATGCGACTAAAGCCGTGAGCCAGGCAAACGTGAACGCCAGCAATTTACTCCGAGTCCGTCTGCCGCTGCCGCCACTGGATGTGCAACAACAGTTGCTGGATGAGATAGCGAAAGCAAAGTTTGCGGGAAAGGCAGCGATGGAACGCCGTACTTCTTCAGAGGCGATGAAAAAGCAGTTGTTCGCAGAGATCACGGGGGACGCAAGGTGAGTTCTTTCAACGAATCAAATACCGTCGAAGCCTACGTCCGCGATTTGCTTGCCGGTCCGATCAAAACTGTCCCGGCCAACACCGCCCAGGAACCGCAAGTCAGCTACGGCCCCAAGGGCATCGGCTGGCGCTACGCCGCCCCGGCTGAGGTGCCGCGCCAGATTCAGGAGGTGCTGGTTGAACCCTGGGTGCGTGAAGCGCTGATCCGCCTGAACCCGGAGATTGCTGCTCAGCCCGACCGCGCCGATGAAGTGCTCTACAAGCTGCGCGCCATCGTGCTGTCGGTGCGCTCGGATGGTCTGATCCGCGCCAACGAGGAAATGACCGCCTGGATGCGTGGCGAGCGCTCGATGCCCTTCGGCCCCAACAACGAGCATGTGCCGGTGCGGCTGATCGACCTGGATGACCTCGCGCAGAACCAGTACATCGTCACCCAACAGTACACCTACCGTGCTGGCCCTACCGAACGCCGGGCTGATCTGGTGCTGTTGGTGAATGGTTTGCCGCTGGTACTGATCGAGGCCAAGACGCCGGTAAAGAAGTGCATCAGCTGGGTCGATGGCGCGGTACAGGTGCACGACGACTATGAGAAGTTCGTGCCGGAGCTGTTCGTTTGCAACGTGTTCTCTGTGGCCACCGAGGGCAAGGCCTACCACTATGGTTCCATCGGCCTTCCCGTCAAGGACTGGGGACCGTGGCATCTGGATGGCAATGGGGAGGATGGTCAGCACCACCCGCTGAAGTCGCTCAAGCTGTCCGCTGAGAGCATGTTGCGCCCGCATGTGGTGCTGGACATCCTCGGCAGCTTCACCCTATTCGCCACCAACAAGAAGAAGCAGCGCATCAAGATCATTTGCCGCTACCAGCAGTTTGAAGCGGCCAATAAGCTCGTCGAGCGCGTGCTGGCGGGTTACCCCAGGAAAGGACTGATCTGGCACTTCCAGGGTTCGGGCAAGTCACTGCTGATGGTGTTTGCCGCGCAGAAGCTGCGCATGCACTCAGGATTGAAGAATCCCACCGTGCTGATCGTTGTGGACCGGATCGATCTCGACAGCCAGATCACGGGTACGTTCACCGGAGCGGACATTCCCAATCTGGAAAAGGCGGACAGCCGCGAGAAGCTGCAGCAGCTGCTGGCGCAAGACGTGCGCAAGATCATCATCACCACGATCTTTAAGTTCGGCGAGGCCACGGGCAGTCTGAACGACCGCAGCAACATCATCGCGTTAGTAGATGAGGCCCACCGCACCCAGGAAGGCGACCTCGGTCGCAAAATGCGTGAGGCCCTGCCCAATGCATTTCTGTTCGGCCTGACCGGCACGCCGATCAACCGTGCCGACCGAAACACCTTCTACGCCTTCGGCGCCGACGAAGACGAGAAGGGCTACATGAGCAGGTACGGCTTCGAGGAGTCGATCCGTGACGGCGCCACGCTGAAGCTGCACTTCGAGCCCCGGCTGATTGACCTGCACATCGACAAGGCGGCGCTGGACGCCGCGTACAAAGATCTGACCGGCGGCCTGTCGGATCTGGACAAGGACAACCTCGCCAAGACCGCAGCCAAGATGGCCGTGCTGGTGAAGACGCCCGAGCGTATCCGCAAGATCTGCGAGGACATCGTCGAGCACTATCAGACCAAGGTGGAACCCAACGGCTTTAAGGGGCAGATCGTCACCTTCGACCGGGAATCCTGCCTGCTATTCAAGGCCGAGTTGGACAAGTTGCTGCCGCCCGAGGCCACGGACATCGTCATGTCGGTGCAGGCGGCGGACAAGAAGGAACATCCAGAGTACGTGCCTTACGACCGAAGCCGCGACGAAGAAGAGCGACTGCTGGATCGCTTCCGCGACCCGGCCGACCCGCTGAAGCTGATCATCGTCACGGCCAAGCTGCTGACCGGCTTCGACGCGCCGATCTTGCAGGCCATGTACCTGGACAAGCCGCTGCGTGACCACACGCTGCTGCAGGCCATCTGCCGAGTGAACCGCACTTACTCCGAGCAGAAGACCCACGGCTTGATCGTGGACTATCTCGGCATCTTCGATGACGTGGCGGCAGCGCTGGAGTTCGACGACCAGAGCGTCAAGCAGGTGGTCAGCAACATCCAGGAGCTGAAGGACAAGCTGCCCGAAGCCATGCAGAAATGTCTGGCCTTCTTCACTGGCTGTGATCGCACTCTGCAAGGTTATGAGGGCCTGATCGCTGCACAACAGTGCCTGCCCAACAATGAGGTGCGAGACAACTTCGCCGCCGAGTACAGCGTGCTCAACAAGATCTGGGAGGCGCTTTCACCGGACACCGTTCTGGGCCCGTTCGAGAAGGACTACAAGTGGTTGTCGCAGGTGTACCAGTCGGTGCAGCCGTCCAGTGGCCACGGCAAGCTGATCTGGCATTCGCTGGGCGCTAAGACCATTGAGCTGATTCACCAGAACGTGCATGTCGACGCGGTGCGGGATGACCTCGACACCTTGGTGCTGGACGCTGATCTGCTGGAAGCGGTGCTGTCGAACCCAGACCCGAAGAAGGCCAAGGAGATCGAGATCAAGCTCAAGCGCCGACTGCGCGGGCATGGCGGTCACCCCAAGTTCAAGAAGTTGTCGGAACGGCTCGATGCGCTGAAGGACCGCTTCGAGTCCGGTCAGATCAACAGCGTCGAGTTTCTGAAGCAGTTGCTGGAGATCGCCAAGGAAACGCTGCAGGCCGAGAAGGAGCTCCCGCCCGAAGAGGACGAGGATCGCGGCAAGGCTGCGCTGACCGAGTTGTTCAACGAGGTCAAGACTTCTGAGACGCCCATCATGGTCGAACGCGTGGTCACGGACATCGACGAGATCGTGCGACTGGTCCGCTTCCCGGGCTGGCAAGGGACTCAGGCCGGTGAGCGTGAGGTCAAGAAGGCACTGCGCAAGGCCCTCTTCAAATACAAGCTGCATGCGGATGAAGAGCTGTTCGAGAAGGCCTACAGCTATATCCGGCAGTATTACTAAGAGAGCACGCATGGACGAGAAGAAGAACAACCCATCCTCCGGCACCACCTGGTTCGTCGGCGCAAGCTATGGAGGCACCGATGACCAGATGCCGCGTTTCCTGAAGGAAGGTATTTGGGAGAACGGCTACGACGACAAGCTTCTCGACATGGTGCGAGCCATGCAGCCGGGCGAGCGAATTGCCATCAAGGCGGCCTACACACGCAAGCATGGTCTGCCCTTTGATAACCGAGGGCGTACGGTTTCAGTAATGGGGATCAAGGCGGTTGGCACGATCACCGAGAACCCAAACGACGGCAAGCGGGTGAAAGTTGACTGGGCCAAAGCCGAGCCTGTACGAGAATGGTATTTCTATACTCACCGGGGAACGATCTGGCGCGTGCAACCGGGTGACTGGATGAACGATGCCCTGATCGCCTTCGCGTTTGAAGGCAAGCCGCAAGATTTGGATCGCTTCCGAAATGAACCTTTCTGGCGCGAGCGCTTCGGTACGGTGGCACCTGAAAAACAGCGGTTCCAGTGGACGGACTTTTACGAAGCCGTCGCCGAAAAACTTCTCGATCACGCCCAAGACAGATCCGCACTCATCGCAGGCATCCATCAAATCGCTACGCGGGTTCAGGGCCTGAGCTATTTGCAGGACAAGTTTCCTGACGGCACCAGCGGACCACTGCAGGATATTTGTCCATTCACCGTGATGGGCACCTTCAACCGTTCGATGACCGATGCCAATCGTAAGACCATCGCGGGCGAGTTGGCCAAACTGCTGGGTGTGACGGTTCCGGTGCCACCTTCATTCGAGGGCATTCCCGTTCTGAACAATCAGCGCTCGTGGTTTTTTGCCTATGCAGAGAAGCGTGGCGCAGGCGACATTGATGCCCTGTGGGATGTGTTTGCCGCCGCCAGCAAGTTGGTGGAAAGCGATCAACCCGAGGGCCGCGACACATTCATCCGGGCCTACGATGCCGCGACTCAGGTATGGGGCGTGGCATGGAATCTTTCAACCGGCCTCTACTGGACGCACCCTTGGGATTTCTTGACTCTTGACAGCCAGTCGCGTCACTACATCAACAAGCGACTTGGTCTTAATGTTGCCACCAGCGGCCAGCAGGGGCCTTGCGATGCTCGCAGCTATTTGAAGCTGCTGGACGATTTGCGTGCGCGCTTCGGTGAAGATAGTTATCCGGTACATAGCTTCCCGGATTTGTCGCTGGCGTCATGGATGTATAAAGACCCTGCCGACGAACCGCCGCCCCTTGATGAAGCCGGTGCCGACGTAGCTGCCGAGCAAGCCTCCGTCGGCGAAGTGCGCGAGGCGTTTCAGGTGGCGGCACCCATCATTCCGTACTTCGTCGATGACATCCTCAAGGATGGCTGCTTCCTTGATCGTACCGAAATTGATCTACTGCTCGACCGTCTGCGCACCAAGAAAAACATGATCCTGCAGGGTCCTCCGGGTACCGGCAAGACTTGGCTGGCCAAGCGGCTGGCGTTTGCATTGATCGGACAGAAGGACGACAGCAAAATTCGGGCGGTGCAATTCCACCCGAATCTGTCCTACGAAGATTTTGTGCGTGGCTGGCGTCCGACTGGTGAGGGCAAATTGTCCCTTGCGGATGGGGTGTTCATGGAAGCCATCAAGGCTGCTCGCAAGGAGCCGTCATCCAAGTTCGTCGTCGTGATTGAGGAGATCAACCGTGGCAATCCAGCCCAGATCTTCGGCGAGTTGCTGACGTTGTTGGAGGCTGGAAAACGTACGCCCAGCGAGGCGCTTGAGTTGTGCTACCCGGATGCCGATGGCGTGCGACGGCCGGTTCATATCCCCGAGAACCTTTATGTCATCGGCACGATGAACATTGCCGACCGTTCGCTGGCGCTGGTGGATTTGGCGCTGCGCCGTCGATTTGCATTCGTCGGGCTGGAGCCGAGACTGGGCTCGGTTTGGCGAGAGTGGGTGGTCAAGTCGTGCGGCGTTGATGCAGCGCTCGTAATCGAAATCGAACAGCGGATTGCCGACCTGAATGAGCGCATCGCTTCAGATGCTCGGCTTGGCAAGCAGTTCCGGATCGGCCACAGCTACGTGACACCGGTACATCGTTTGGAATCCGGAGATACCAAAAAATGGTTCCGGCAGGTGGTTGAGACGGAGATCGGTCCGCTGCTGGAAGAATATTGGTTTGATACGCCTGGCGAAGCACAGAAGGCGACCACGCAGCTGATGCAGGGATGGTAATGAAGGCAGCCCAGCAGACAAGGGAAGAAGAGCTGACAGATACGCCTTGTTTTGTCGGGCGCATCCCGGTACGTAACCTTTGGCTGCTGATGCTGTATGCGTCAGATCTGTTCCGCACACGTGGCATTGGGATGGTTGGTCTGGAAGATAGCCCAGACGATTTGCCTGACCTGATTGCCGAGATTCTGGCCCACGCGGTAGAAGTTCGGCAGCGCCGTCGTCTGAGCTTGGGTTACCGCTCGCGTGAGGCAGCGCTGAACCGGGTACGAGGCCGCATAGATGTACTGGCTACTGAACGCCGTCAGCTTTTGGATCGCGGCATGGTGGCGTGTCGCTTCGACGAGCTGACCATCGACACCCCTCGAAACCGCTTTGTGCGAGCAGCACTGGAAGCCATTTCCAGAATCGTGCAACGGCAGGATGTTGCCCACCGCTGCCGCGCTCTGGCCGGTAGCATGAAGGCGCAGGGAGTCTCAGGTGAACCGCCAACTCGCGCTCAAATGAGCACAGATCGCTTCGGGCGGCACGATGCGGACGACCGTCTCATGGTGGCCGCTGCAAAACTAGCATTTGAACTGACTCTCCCAACCGAGGCATCTGGCGCAAATGTGCTTACGCTGCCGGATCGTGAGGCAACTTGGGTTCGCCGCCTGTTCGAGCGTGCGATAGGTGGCTTTTATGATGTAGTGCTGAGTCCGCAGGGATGGCAGGTGAAATGCGGTGGAACGCTGGGTTGGCAAATCTCGCAGAAGACCACCGGGATCGACATCATCTTGCCCACGATGCGAACCGACGTGGTACTCGATCATCCGATCACGGGGCGTCGGATCGTGATCGACACCAAGTTCACGTCCATCGTGACGAACGGCTGGTATCGCGAAGAAACGCTGCGTAGCGGCTACGTCTACCAGATCTACGCATACCTGCGCTCGCAGGTAGGGCGCGGCGATGCGCTTGCGGATTTTGCCAGCGGATTGTTGTTGCATCCAGCAATCGGCCAGATGGTCGATGAGACGGCGGTGATCCAAGGACACCCTGTGCGGTTTGCCACAGTGGATCTGACAACAACGCCAGCGGAAATCCGAGAGCAGCTGTTGCGGTTTTCCGAACCAACGTTGCTGTCTGCTTCACAGCAATAGAGACACTTCTGCCTCTCGCCGAGTCACCAGACCGGGCAGCACTTTCCCGCCGCCATAGACCCATCGGCGCAGTTCACTCGCGGCGGCAGGCCAGTCCCGCTGATTGATCCGCCGTCGCAGCGTTGATGTCTGCAGCCGCCCCGCGCCAAGGTTAAACGTGAAGTCGACGATGGCAGCGAGCCGCCCCTCTGGCTCAGTGGCCAGCACTGGGCAGAAGCGCAGCGTCGCCGCCAGTGCAGTCTGCAGATCGCGCGCCAGATAGACCTCAGCCTCTGCCTCCGTGATCGGCGGGTGCTTGGGATCGCAGAGATGACCGTACCCAATCGTCCAGAACCCTGCTGGGCAGATATAGGGAACGGCAGTGATCTCGATTCCGCGTTTCACCTTGCGCTCGAATCCCTCAAAGCGCTTGGCCAGTTCGATAGCCGCTTTGGGCACCTCAATCACGGCCGCACCCGGTCAAACACCCGCCCGAGGAACCAGAAGTTCAGCACTCCGGCCCACAGCGCCTGATCGGCCTCTGTCCATGCGTGGAGGATGGCCGTGCCCCAGCCAGCGCCTGCAGTCACGGCTGCTGCGAATGCCGCTGTCTTGGCGGCGCAGTACAAGGCCATGAACCAGTAGGTGATGACGGGACGCACGCTAATCGACAAGGCATCTGCCCAGCGCACGCCGGTTTTCTCGCCCTGCGTGCGAACGGCTTCGCGCAGGGTTTCGATGGCCCCGACATTCCACGCGGCATCGGCACCCGCGCCGATTTCCGACATCCGTTGTGCACCGCGAATCTTCTCGAACTCCAGCGCTTTGTCCTGCATCGCCAGTTCGTGGCCACGCTCGCCCTTGCGGTCGAGCCACTTGAGGATTTCAGGGGCGAGACGGAAGGCCCCACCGAGGAGGCCGCCAAGCAGAGTCTCGATCATTGCGGCCCTCCCATCAGTTTGAGTTTGATAGCGGCACCGACCAACAGCGCGGCCAGGATGCCGGTGGTGATGACCTTGACGGTGGTCTGCCACGCCGTGCGACGGGCATCGCGCCAGGCTTCCAGCAGGTCGCGCAGTTCGCGGATGTCACGGGCGGCGTGGCCGTTTTCCAGGCCAAGGTGGGTCAGGACACGCTCGGCTCCGCGTTCAGCGGCGCGGTCCAGCAGTTCGTCGAAGTCCTCGCGGCGCAAGAGGAGCATGTTCTCGACGAGCGCAGGCTGTTGTTGTTCGGGTTCGGTCATTGCGGTCTCCAGAAATGCGAAACCCGCCTCGTGGGCGGGTTTCTGGTGGGTACGAAGATGGGAAGTCAGATGGCGATGCCAGCGCTCCAGCCGGTGGACTTGTAGGCCGAGAGCTTGGCCTCGTCCTCGATGTAGCAAAGCCAGCCGATCTTGGGCGAGTGGTACTCCCAGGCATCGGCAATGCGCACCGCGATCTGGTTGGTTTTTCCGGCCCACACGCCCGTGGCAGCCGCAGGCACGATGTAGCGGTCGCCGTTGGTGGGGCTGGTAGGTGGCGTGGTCAAGTCGCGGTCTTTCACGGACAGGCCGACCACAGCGCCGAGGCGCTTGAGGTTGACATCCATGCCAGTGTCCCAGCCGCTCTCGCCGAGCGTCCAGCCGTAGTTGAGTCCAAGGTTCGGGTCGGTCGATGACATGGTCTATCTCCAGAGGTTCGATGCTTGGCGAATGCGCCGGACTGCTTCCGGATCACCGGTTCGGTGGCTTTGCTGCGGATGTTGTCGCCAATGCCGCCCGACGATGGGCAGGTACAGCACGCCGCCGCGCTTGGCTACAAGCAGGGTCAGCAGCCAGTCGGCGAAGTTGTTGAGGTCGGTAGTTTCCTTGAGCACGGCTTCGACGACGGTTCGACGCATCACGATCAGGCCGTGCACGTGGCTGGCGCTGTTGGCGTGTTGCCAACGGCTGTAGGCCAGACGCCGCACGGCGATGTCCTGGCCCTTTTCGTCGGTCAGTGCTTCGTCGGTGTAGGCCATCACGGCCTGCGGGCAGGCATCCAGCGCATCGGCCAGTTGTGTGAAGGCACTGGCTTCGTACAAATCGTCGGGATCGACAAAGGACACCAGCGGCAGCGTGCCTTGTGCATAGCCTGCCGCGCGTGCCTCGCCGATACGCCCCGGAATGCCGGGCAAAACGTGCAACTGGATCGGTGCGTCCTCGAGGCTGGCGATGCAGGCATCACGCCATTCGACAAGCTCGTTCAGGGTGAGCAGATGAACATCGATGCGCGGCTCCATCACACACCTCCCCAATACTGTCCCCAGCGCAGGCCGTAGCCCGCGCGATCCATGACCCGCACCTGCGGCTGCCAGCTACTCAAACCATCGCGCTCGGCACTGATCTCCACCGTGATGCGGTCGCCCAGCGCACCGGCATCCAGCGCGGCAACTGCTGCCGTCCAGATGTAGGCGGTGCCGAGCAGCCCCGTCTCGTTACGAACCAGCACGTTGTTGCGATTGCGGATGTGCACCGTGTAGGTCACGCCCAGTTCTGGCCCGATATCGCCCTCGTCTTGCTGCACGATGTAGGCTGTCTGCTGAGTGCGGTCGCGATGTGCCCACGCGACGTTGAGATCACCGGCCACAATGGCAGGCTCTGTCTGGCCATTGAGGCGGATACGACCGGGTGGATACGGCAAAGCCTGCCGACCAGCCAGCACCATCGGCTGCCCATTGGCGGCCAACACAGGATCGCCCTGATCGGTCGAAGTGCGAGGAATCGCGCCCACGAACACCGATTCGCCCGGGGCCCGCTCCGCACCTTCGGATGCCAGCCATTCGCCGACACCGATCAACCGAGTCCCCGAGGCATGTGCTTGGGGTGTGGTGTCGAGCACGCCGCGTGCGAGATCGATGGTCGCGTTGGCAGCATCGAAGGCCAGGACGGCAACGGCCTCTGCAATTGCCCCACTGGCGGCCATCAGATACGCGTAGTCGCCCTCGGCCAGTCGCTCCGGCTGGCTGATGGCCGTCACCGGCACACCGATGGCATCGACCTCGCTGGCAGGCAAGGCTGCATCGAGCGTCAACAGTGGTGCGTAGTCTTCGCCCACCACGGCAGTGAGGTCTCCGCCCGACGCGCCGGTAGCCAGTTGCCAATTCAATTGCCCGGTGCCACCGGCGGCGGCCAGCGCACCGAGATAGGTGTCCGTATCGGTCAGGTAGGCTAGATCTGCACGCGACAAACGCCGGGCCAGTTCCCAATACGGCACCTCGACGGCCAGCACCAAGGCGGGCGGCAACGGTTCGATGGTCGGCTCCTCGACGTGCGGTGGCGGGGGCGACAGCACGGTGTTGCTCATCCCGAACACATCTTCCATGGCTTCGATGCGCCACTCGGCCGTTCCCAAGGTGCCGGTGTCGATGCCGGTGACGCGCACCACCATCTGATCAACACCCAAGCGCGGCCAGTTCAGCAGAAATACATCACCCGGCAGCGGCGCACGCTCCAGCGTGTCGCGTGCCACCGTCAGACTCATCCGTGCCAACGGCGAACCCAAGGCGCGCAGGTCACGCAAGGCCAGCCGCGCGGCCAGTGGCCCGTAGTTAACGCCCGGGTAGTCGCGGCGTTGATTGATCACGCCGCCCTGCAACTGGATGGCGGCCAGATTCTCGACCGTGACGGCAGCATCACCGCCGGTCTGCCAGTCGGTGTAGACCACGGTCAGTTCATTGGGCAGTTCGCCCCACTGGGCACGTTCGAATCGTTCCAGCCGCACAATTTCGTCAGGCCCCAACTGCGGTAGGCTGTCGATCCAATAGTCGTCGCGCAGCAGCTTGAGCTCAAACGTGCCTTGCTCCGGGTCGGTGTAGAGGATGCCTCCAATGTGGTCGATGACCTGGCCGATGAAGCTCTCGATGGGCTGCTGGCGCGTCCAGATCAGATTGAGGCCGAAGCCCTCGCTCGACAGGGCCCACGCTGCGTTCCAGAAACTCCAGCCGATGGTGCTCTGCGGATAGCCCATGCCCCAGTGCGGATCGGTGAGGCACTGCACCAGGATGTGCGCCGGGTTCATGCCGACGCTGATTTCCTGGCCTTCGTCCTCATCCCAGGTGCGGACTTCGGCATTCCATTCCATCCACGGCGCATCGAACCAACCCGCTGTGAAGCGCCGAACGCGCACCGCCCACGGTTTGATGTAGGGGTTGTTGGCCGCGAACAGGATCTTGCGTGCCACCAAGGACAGCACGCCCCGAAATGCCGGAATGGAACTGCCGAGGCGACTCATCAGGTAGTCGTTGCGTCCTTGTCCGGCATGACCAGAAAGCACATCGATGGTGCCGACCACGCCGCCTTCGCGCTCGTCGCCGCCAAACAGCGTGGGCTTGTTGATCGAGAGGCTGGTCAGCCCATGCCCGTTGGACAGCGGCGCGCGGTCGGCATCCCCCCACGCGGTACGGTCGCCCATCTGGATTTCCTGCACGGCATCAACGGGCCCCTGGCACAAGACCAGATGCAGTCCCATCCGGTAGCGGTAGCCAACGGTTTGCGATTTGCTGCTGCCACCCATCAGCCTTGCTCCCGCTGGCTGGATTGATTACGGGCATGCTCGACCACACGTTGGGCCATTGCATCGCCGGTGGCCAGCAAGGTGTCGGCGTCACAGCCTTCACGCAGGAAGGCGCGGAAATCCAGATCGTGACGCGCGAACCATGTGCGCGTGCCGTTCACGCACAGGCCCACGGCGCGTACGTGATCGATGGTGATGACGGTCTGAGTGGTCATTTCTTGCCACCTTTCTTCTTGATGGGGTCGGCTTCCAGATCGCCGTACCAGACGACGTTGGAGCCACGCAGCAGCACGGTGCCGAACACGACGGGAATCGGTCGGCCTTCTTCTGCGGTGGGGGCATCGACGTCAGATAAGGATGCCGGTTTGGGTTCGGGCGGTTTCGGTGCGAGCGCGACCGAAACCAGCGCCGCCACCACGATGACGACGAGGTACCACATGGCGATTTCTCCAGGGATTCAGAACACGCCCGTCGAGAACGGGTTTTTGCTCGGGATGGCGGGAAAGCCGCCGTAGTTGTCGAGGTTGCCGAAGCGCGACTCGCACGTGGCCGTGCTGTGATCGCAGCCGACCGTCAGAAGTACCTCTGTGCCGACGTCTATGGCGACCGGATAGAGCAACTCGACGCCGCCACCGTAGTCATTGACGATCATGTGGCGGGCACCTTCCGAGGTTTGCAGCCAGCCACCGGCCAAGCCACCAATGACGCTGCCGGGCGTGCCACCGTCGAGATCGACGTTGCGGCCATTGGTGTTGCTCACAAAGGCGCTGGCAGAAATCGGTGAGGCACCACAGGCAGCCGAATACAGCACGTGGGAACACTTGCGGCTGTAGAGCCGCCGCAACCCGATACGCTTGAGACTGACTTGCGCGGATTCGCAGCGAACGCGAGCCACATCGTCGGCGACCTCGACGCCCAGCACCCGTCCCATCCAGCGCGTGCCGGAGATCCACCAGTAGTCGCCCCAGGTATCACGCCGTCCGATGCGCAGGGTGATCGAGGTGGTGTCGCCGGTCAGCGAGTTGGCGAGCAGGTGGCGCACCAAATCACAGTTCGGCGGCAGTTTCAGATCCAAGCCAGCCTTCGCAGCTTCAGCACCCAGCGCCAGTTCGTTGCGTTCCAAGGCCAGGCTCTTGTAGAGGTTGCCATCCAGATCAATATCGAATTCGTGCGGCGTCAGATAGAACTGCGCGCTGTTGCTGGCGAAGGCGTATAGCTCGACTTCCAGCAATGGGTTCTGGCTCATCGTGCTTACTCTCCCTCGTAGGTTTGACGGTCATTGCCGCGTGGTTCGGGCAATTGGCGTGCTGTCAAAGTGATCTCCAGCAGCGTCGGGCTGTGCCAGTACAGGTCGATGGCGTCGTGGTCGAGGCGGCAGCGAACGAGGCGAATGACACGGCTGCCTGCGGGCACCCAGTCGTCGAGGCCCGAGCGCAGCACCAGCACACCGCTTTGATCCAGATGGCAGGTAGCCGTCAGGGCGTACTGCCGATAGCCGTCTGGATGCACGATCAAGCAGGCCGCGGGGCGATGCCAGAGCGCCGAGATGTCTTTGCCATCCACGCGCAGGAAGCCGTCCTCGGGATCAGCTTCGACGTTCACCCACAAGATCGGGGCTATGCCATCAGGCAGCCAGAAGGCTTCCAGACGCCCCTGGGTGCGCCATAGCCGCGCCCGCCAGATTTCGATTTCATCGAGTGAGCTGGCCAGATAGCGCCGCTGCAAAGTCGTCGTCGCCCACGGATCGTCCCGGCGCACCCACGGATCTGCAGGGGATAAATCCTGGCGGGTGATCGTGGCCTGCGCGGCGGCTGTCGGATCGTCACGCCAGTTGCCATCTGGCCAGACCGGGACCTCGTCGAGCCATGGGTCATCGAGAACATCCTGGTCGGGCTGTGGCGCAGGCTGGATCTGTGTGGGAATGTTGCCACCGACCATGCCAGGGACCCACTGCGTGAGATCCGCAGGATCGATGGCCTTACCCCACACCAAGGGCATGATGGTGCTGCCCACGGCTGCAGCGCGTGCCAAGGGCTCCGTCAGCCACAGCAGATCGCTTTCCACATCGCTGAGTTGGGCGATCTGCCAGCCATCAGCGGCGATGATCAAAATCCAGCGGCCATTGTTCTCAGTTTCCTGCCAGCCCTGCACCCCGTCGTAGGTCAGATGCACATTGGCCGAGAGTGGCCCGAACTGTCGCCCATCAGCCTCCGTCACATTGAGTGCCAGTGCGCCACGTTCGCAGGACTCGGTCAGGTGCACCGCGTACTGCGGCAGCGGCCACAGCGCCATTTGACCGAGATGATCGGCCAGCCAGTCGGCCACCAGGGCATCGGTCTGCCGGGCGTTGCCCACCTTGTAGGTGAGCCAGCGCCGAGGAACACGTCGGCGTGCCTGACGGGATTCGTTGCCACTGGCCAGCCGCGTGACGCTGGTCTGCCACTCCAGCCGTTCCACAAGGGGCTCCATCCAATCATGACGGAAGGCAAACACGCCGCGTTGCGCATCCGGCCAAGGCTGGTCGCCGAAGGCATCCATACCGGTGGCGACGATGGCGCTTGAGGCCGTATCCCGGCGCAACACTTCGACCAGAAAGATCGGTGCGTCGATGGGTGGCCAGGGGCCCGCCAAGGATTCCGCCAGCAGGCTGGCCGCCAGATTGGGCGGCAGCGGAGCGACAGCTGTTTCCGGCGTGAAGCTGGCTGCGCTCGCCCCGAAAGTGGCGCGCGAGAGCACTTCACCCTGGAAGGCGGGCAGTTCGCTTCCAGGCGTCGGCTTGCTGGAAACCTCCGCGAGGTCTTGAACGACGACGCGATCCGTCATGCCGACTCCACGCCGAACTCAGCGGCATTGAAGGCGGCCTCCGTCCACTGCACGTTGCCGTTCGGGTTGCGCTCGAACAGCGTGCTCTGCCATGCCAGTTGTTCTTGCAAAATGATGTCGGTGCTGACGGCGCTTTGTGCACCACTGACCACGAGGCCTTTGACCTTCCCCAGACCGGCGTCGGTCTTGCGGGCCAGCATCGTGAGCTGGACGCCGTAGATGGCGGGCGTGGCCATCACCGGCAACGGCTCGACATCGAAGGACTGGCGCAACCCCACGTTCGGCGCATTGATCGCCGTAGCTTCGTCCTCGTCGCTCACGGCTTCCCATGCGGCGGTACCGACCGGGCTGGCCGTCCACTGGTTCAGGCTGCCATCGGCCTGTGCCTGCAAGGCATCGACGCGCACATCACCGAGAAAGGTGTTGTTGATCGTGCCGCTGGTATCGGCGATGTAGAAGTC
The DNA here is from genome assembly GCF_025642115.1 of Chitiniphilus purpureus. Lineage (GTDB taxonomy): Bacteria > Pseudomonadota > Gammaproteobacteria > Burkholderiales > Chitinibacteraceae > Chitiniphilus > Chitiniphilus purpureus. The sequence goes on from NZ_CP106753.1 coordinate 1,282,178, forward strand.
GTCGACGTCGATGGTGAGCGGGCAGTTTTGGCCAGGCACGGCACCCACGAATGCCGTGAGCAGTTGGCCACCGCCCTGGATGGTGTTCTGCGCTGTCATCTGGATGGCCAGGATGCCGTTGATGCGTACTGACAGAATGCCGTTGCTGGTGCCCTGCGTGACCTGCAACTCGATGTAGTGCCAGCCGCGCGCCGGAGCGCTGGCAACTGAGACAGAGATCAACTGGTCATAGCCGTATTGCCAGCGGTAGAGCTTGAGCCGACCGTCCTCGCCGATTTTCACGAGATGCGCGACCTGCGAGTTGGCATCGCGCACGCCCAGCAGCAGTGGCTCGGTGTAGGTGTTTTGGTACGGCACCACGCGAATGGCCGCCCCGACGATCAGGCTGGTCTTGGTGGCGTCGAGGTTCTTGACGTAGCCACCCCCCGAACCTTCCGGCAAACGCAGGGCATAGGAGGACGGGCGACGGCCATTGATACGGGTGGCCTGCGGCGACAGATACGCCGCCTTGCCACGCGCAAGCCACGGATCGCCAAAGCTGTCCACGGCTTGCGGGTCGTAGTGGTCGAAACCGTCGATGAACAGAAGTGCCATTGGACTTTCCCCTGAAATTCAGCCTTGCAGCGCCGCACGGATGGCCCGTGCATTGCGCCCGATGATGTTGACGATGACTTTCTCTCCGGCAGGCGACTGCAGGTGGTCGTGGGTCACACCCGGATCGACCGCGTTGACGATGCGCACCGCCTGATTCATCTGCGGCTGCGCGGGCGGCACTTTCACCTCTGGTACCAGTCCGCCCGCTGCGAAGGCCAAGTCGCCACCCTTGAAACGTGGGCCTGCCGACAAACCGTTGAGCGAATCGAGGAAGGCCACACCGAGCTGGCGCACGGCGGCCGCCCGCATCACGTACTCGCCTGCGGACAGACGCGCCGGGATCGAATCCGAGGTGGCGCTGCCCGGCCCGGAGACCAGACCACCGCCCGCAAACTTCTTGATGCCACCCAAGAGCGCCATCACAGCGGCGACCATGGCTACCATCGCGGCTACCGCGAGTGCCGGGCCAACGTAGGGAATGGAAGCCTGCGACGCCGCCGCCCCGGCTCCCGCCTTGGCTGCATCCATCGACACCACGGCGGTGGTTTCGGTGGTCTTTTGGGCGACCTTGGCGGCGCTGGCCGCCGCATCGACGGTCTGCTCTTGCTGGATGAAACCGAGCTTGAGCGCCAGCATCCGCGCCTGCATGGCGATCCACTGCTGGAACGGCTGGATCACGATCTGCTGCAGGAAGGCGTCGGACACCTGCTGGAAGATGCTCGCCAAGGCACTGCGCCAGGTCTGCGCGCCGGTGATCATCCCGTTGAGCGCACCGCCAAAACTCTCGCCGATGCGATTCCACAGCGGGGCCATTTCATCGACCGTGAGGCGGGTACGATCCAGCTCGTTGCGCCACGCCTGCACGCGAATCACCGCATCCGGCCCGATGGCCTGCGCGGCTTGCTGCATGGTCGGCAAGAGGCGCTCCATCTCGGTGGCCGATTGCTGTTGCAGGGTCACGATCTGCTGGCGAGCCTGTGCTTCGGTCAGCAGCCCAGCCTGCTGCTGGGTCTGAATGGTCTCCTGCGCATTACGCAGACGCTCAGTGACTTGCCGCCACTGAGTTTCAAGCGCAGCCAGATTAGCCTGTGCAGCCTTCACATTGATGAGCCGATCAACGAGCGACACGCCATCGGCATCGCTTTCTGCCGCCAGTCGCGCACGCAGATCCCGGTAACTGCGCTCAATGGCAGCTTGCCGGTCGGCATCAGTGGCCGTGCCGGTGATCTGCGCCAGTTCCTCACGCGCCTGCGCCAAGGCATCGGCCAGCTCACGCTCGGCTTGCGCGGCCTTACGCGCATTTGCCTGCTCGATGTCCGTGCGCCGATTGTTGAGCGTGATGAGGTCGGCTTCCGACTTGGCCACTTCGGCCTTGGCACGCAGGCGGTCGTTTTCCGATTTGCCCGTGGCGGCGACTTGCTGACTGCGGGCCAGCTCCTGCTGCTTGCGGGCAATCTCGGCATCGACCTCGCGCTGTTCGAGGGCAGTTTTCTGCGTGTAGTAGTCGCGCACCGAGACCAGACGGTCTTCGAGTGCGGCATCCAGCGCGGTTTGTTGCCGGGACAGCCCGTCCTTGAGCAGCGCGAACTCAGCGTCCAGCTGCGCTTTCATCAGCGTGGTTTGTGCGCCGGTCGTATCCTGCGCTGGCTTGACGGCTTTGGGCTTGGTCAGGCGTTGCAGCAGTTCCGGATCAGCCTGGATCTTAGGTGCCTTGACCTCGATGGGCTTGGGGTCGAAAAGGCTGTCACGGAAGGACGCCAGTTCATCCAGCCGTTTGACCAGATTGCCTTTGAGGTCGGCAATGATGGCCTTGGCCCCTTCGGTGTTGCCCTTGAGCGCTTCCACAGCGGCGGCGACACCCGCGCCAATGGCTTCGCCCAAGGCGACGAATGCCTTGCCGACGGTGGCGGCACCGAGGGCCAGGGTCTTTAGCACCAGCACCACGCCATCGAGGATCACGCGCAGCGTGCCGCCTTGCTTGGCCGACTCGACCATGCCACCGGCCATATCGTTCAGGGCGGGTAGCAAGGACGCGATGATCTGGTTGCCGATGCTGGTGGTGGCCAGTTTCAGCTTGTCGAGCGCATCGTTAAAGTTGCCCGCCTGCGCTGCAGTCTCACTACTCATCTGCACACCGAGCGCCTGCATCTCGGAGGCGAGCTCATTGATGCCGTCGCGCCCCTGATTCAGGAACGGGATCAGCTCGGCTCCTGACTTGCCGAACAGTTGCACGGCCAGCGCGGTTTTCTCCGCGCCATCGGGCATGGCCTTGAAGCGCTCGGCCAGATCGAGCAGCACCTGATCGGTGGCGCGCAGGGTGCCGTCCTGGTTCTTGAACTCGACACCCACGGCGGAGAATCCGCGCGCGGCATCTTCCGACCCGGTCGCGGCTTCCAGCATCGTGGTGGACAGCTTGCGCAGCCCCTTCTCGAACGATTCGCCGGACACACCTGACTGCTCGGCTGCCGGTTTCCATACCGACAGGGTCTCGACGCTGACACCGACACGTTGCGACATCTCGTCCAGCGCGTCGCCAGTGTCGATGGCCGATTTCACCATCGCGGTCAGACCGGCCACGGAGACGGCCACCCCGAGGTTGGCCAGCACGCCGTTGACGCTCTTGGCGGTGTCGGTCAGGCCACCAAGGCCCCGCTTGATCGAGTCGAAAGCGGTCTTGGTCTGGTCGACGGCACTGATCAGGATTTGGGCACGATTGCTTGCCATCAGACTTTGTCCAGTTCTTGTTGAATCGCCCGCGCCAAGGCAGGCAGTGCGCGTTGCACGCCACCCGCCAGATTTAGTCGTCGTTTGAGATCGACGCGCTTGACCAGCACGGCGATGGGAATCTCCTGGCCACGCTTGATCTGCTTGGCCCCGGTACGACCACGCTCAGCGCGCTTGAAGCGGTTGAGTTGCGATGCGTTCTCTTTGATGTTCTCGGCCATCAGCAGCACGCGACCGTTCTTCTCGATGAAGAAGGCATTGCCCGAGCGCATCAGGCCGTCAATGACCGCCTTGAAGCGCTTGGGGCCGATGCGCCCGGGCAGCAGCGGTATCAGCAAATTGCCGCTCGCCGTGCCGCCTTTTTCATGCAGACCGAGCCAGGGAATCTTGCTGCCCACCAGCAGGGCGGGCAGCAGTTCGGGCTTCTTGTCGAACACCTTCACGCCCATCGAGGAGATGAAGCTGTTGCGCTTGACGGTGAAGGCACTGCGCATCTCGGATCGCGCCGCGTCACGCACTTCACGCCCACCGGACTGCATGCCCTTGGCGACGGCGGTGTGGATGGCGCGACGCCGCTCGGTGCTCCACGCCGCCAACTGGCGCGGGTCCAGCAAGCCGGTGGTGGTGAGCGAGAGACGCATGGGTTAGTCCTTCAGAAGATCGCGTTGCAGTTGTTCGATGCCACGCTTCTCGCCCTGGGCAGCCACGGCATGGATGCCGAGCAACTGGGCAAGTTGCTGCCGTTCGATCTGGCCGTCGGCATCCAGGAAGGCTTGCGCCTGCGTGAGCGTGTAGGCCATCACGTCGCCCAGGCGGTGACCGGCGCGGATCAGGCGTGCGACGGCAGCGTCCCACCCGAGTTCGTCAGTGAGCTCAGCGTCGGTGCGAGTCGCTGGGCTGCGCCTTGCACTGCCGGAACGACGTGCGCCACGAAAAAATCCGCGTTCACCTCGAACACGGCGGCGGCCAGTTGCACGGCGTCCTCCAGCGACAGGTCGTTTATCCACGCGCGTTCACGCCGGGTGGTGATCGCCAGCAAATCCAGCACGGCATCGCCGTGCCGTCCCAGCAGCGCCATCCAGTCCGGATCACTGGTGATTTCCTCGGCCAGCGGGCGCACCACGGCCAGCAGGCGTGGCAACTCACCCAGCCGGATCGGCGTCAGTTCCAGCGCAGTGCCGGACAGCGTCACGACCACAGGCTCAGGGGGGAAGGTCTTGAAGCCGTCCATCACAGCAGCACCAGACGTCCGAACTGACCGAGATCACCGCCGACTGGCTTGGTCAGATCCGCCAGTACCTGGCCCGACAGCTCGAACTTCAGCAGTTCGTCCGTGATGATCGAGAGTTCCTTGGCTGGATTGATGGCCACGCGGTACAGGTCGATCACTACCTCGCGGTTGCCGTCGGCGGTGTTGAGCCCCTCGAAGCGAATCCAGCGCTCGGGCAAGGGCTGGGTGAACATCGCCGTGCTCTGCGCCGCGCCATAGGCGTAATCGACGGTGAACGGCTCGGTGTAGGGGCCGCCCGACGTGGCATCCAGCACCACCAGTGAACCGTGCTTGGCATTGACGCTGTACTGGCTGGCCGGGAGCGTCTTTGGCGTGGCATCTGAGTCCTGGATCTGCACCGCCGACACGTTTTGCATGGTCAACGGATACAGACTGCCCGGGGTGACAGGGTTGGGCAGTAGTTCGCCAGTTACCGCGCCGGGGGTGATCGTGGTCGTGGTGCCGTAGAGCGCGAGCGCCAAGTTGGTAGCGATCAGCTCTTCCAACGTGCAGGCGAACTCGCCTTTCTTGGTCTTGATGAGCTGGAGGTCAGTCAGGCGCTGACCCGACTGCGCTTCCTGGTGCTCGATGGTGTCCACCGACAGCGACACCTTCAGCTCGGGCACGTTGCCGACGAAGGTCAGTCCAGCTGGATTGCCGAGGTCATCGCGTGCGCCGATGTAGACGCGGCCTTGTCCGGAAAAGTAAGCCATGTTCAGTCTCCTTGGGTGGCTGCAGTTGTGGAAACACCGGGCGTGGCATCACGGCGGGTGGGTTTGGAATCGGTGGCGGGGATGGCCGCTTTGGCCGTGCCTTGTGCGATCAGCCAACGGGCACTGGCGTCATTCAGATCAAGGCGATCACCCACGGCGAGGCGCTTGCCTGCGTGGGTATGGGGTTTCAGTAGTTCGATGGAGAGATTTGGCATAAGGGGTTCATCCTGTTTGGGTGAGATCAATGGCGTGGGTGCGGTAGCGGATTTCGTAGCGGGCGGGCAGCGCGACGGCACCGGAGTCGGCGTCGTCGAACTCCCATTCGCAGTCGATCTCGCGCACTGCGATGGCCAGACCGCCCAGATTCGGGTCGGCGAGCATTGCCGCGTGGGCCGCGACCAGCGCCTGGTCGGCGACATCGAAGGCATCCGCACCGCGTGCCACCACGGCAAGCCGGACGATCAGCATCCGGTCGACCAGGTGGTTGGCGTGGGCGGTAATGCTGTCGCCATCGACGAACAGCAGCAGCGCTGGACTGGCCTCGCGGGTGACCGGCACGGCAGGCATGCGCAGCACCGGTGTCGGGCCAATCGCAGATGCCAGGCGCGTGACGATCTCCCGCAAGGCGCGCTCGCGGACGGAGTTCATGGGGAGTTCCTCAGAGTTGGGAGAGCGAGGCGCGACGCTCGGTACCGTCGCCAATGGCACGCACGTCGCGCACCTGAAAGGTGTTGCCTGCCACCTCGACCGTGTCCCCGACTGCCAGCGTCAGCCAGGACGCCGGGTAGTCGATCTGGTAGTCCCGCGACAGTGCAAAACCATCCAGCACGGTTTCGTCTGGGGCACGGAAGGCGCATTGCACGGTGGTGCCCGCCACCGTGACGGCGGTCAGGAGTCCGGCATTGCGGGCCGCTTCGTACAGCGTCGCGACATCCATCAGGCTGCAACGAGCTTGATCAGCACGCCCGGGCGGTGGCACATCGGCAGCGGGTTCGACTGCGTGTGCAGATCGGTGCCCCGGTCGAACTTGCGCGGCTCCTGCTTGGCATACAACGGCTGGCCGATGGTATTCACGGTCTCGTTGAAGTCCGCAGGCGCGAAGTACGTGGCGAAGGTATCCACCGTGCCGACCGGGAAGGCATGGGCTTCCCCTGCGGCAATGAAGCGGCGCGACCCCAGCGTGCCGTCGGCCTGCACAAAGGACGCCTGGCCACGGTATTCCTCGAAGGTGATGCCGCTGTAGCTGAAGCCCGAGCGCATGTCGTTGATCAGCACTGCGCCCTGCTGCCAGTTCTGGTAGGCGGTCTTGACCTCCTTGTGGGTGGTCAGCGCCCGGAAGAACTCGGTCGAGCACAGCACATGCACACCGGTCGAGAACTCGCCGGTGAGTCCATCTTCCATGAGCCCCAGCAGTTCCAGGCAGGCAGTCTTGATTTGCCCGTTGTCGGCCGCCGTCGAAAACTCGAAGGACACCGATTGCGCAGTGATGTCGAACTCGTCGAACAGATCGACGAGCTCACTGCCATCAGCGTCGAGAATCTTGCCCTTGAGCGCCCCCATGCGCAGATGCTCCAGAGTGATCGCGTGCTTGTTGCGCATGGTCTCCAGATGGCGGGCCATGACACCGCCGATGGCTTCCATTTCGGTTTCGGAACCGAAGGCGCGCAGTCCTTGGACTTCCTCTGGCAGCACCACGTCGTCGTGGGGGATGTGCGGGATCACGAAGGAGCGCAGGTTGCGCTTGCCACGTTCACCCACCGTGCCGGGCGAACCGGGCGCGCGGGTGGGCAGCAGGTTCAGACGACCGGCGTACTCCTCGACGATGATCTGCCGGGTGCGCACCGGCTTGGCCGGGAACAGGTTGAGTTGCTCCAGCCGCCCATAGCGATTGGGCAGGAGGTTGATGGCGGCCGTCAGGCTGGCCATCGAGAAGCCGGGGTTTTCAAAAGGGTTCTGCATTTGGGATCTCCAGAAATGACGAAACCCGCCAGCGGCGGGTTTTGGGGGGAGTGAAACGGAGCGTTGGAAGTGGGTCAGGCGCTATCGCGGGCCAGGACTCCACGTTCTGCGAGTTGCTTGATGGCAGCAGCTTTATGCGCCGTGCTGATGCTGGTCGGCCAGACCAATGCGCCGCGCGCGACGATGGCGTGGCGGGCGATCAGGATCGCATCCTCACGGTCGATCAGCGTCGCATCGACGTCATTGCCGAGCACGCCAACGGCGGTTTCCGTGCCGTCCGAGGCGCTCGGGTCGAGGGCCTTGAGTTTGGCGGTAGCCGTTTCGCGGCCCACCACGGTGCCCAGCGACAGGTTCTGCGCGGCCGCGACGGTGTCCTGGTCACGCGAGTAGAGATTCGGCGCTTCGTACTTCAACAGGTCGCCGAGATTCTTGGGTTGAGAGACAGTGGGCATGGCTTACTCCTTGGCGGTGAGCTTCTTGACGGCAGCGACCACCGGACTGTTTTCCGGGTGCTGGCTGGTTCCTGCATCGGCGGTGATACGCGAGGCGATTTCGGGTTGGTCGGCACGGGCGTCGAGCAAGGCGCGGCGCACCTGCGCTTCCGAGAAGCCTGCTGCGAGGAATTCCGCCGTGCGTTGGGATTGGCCCGCGATCAGGCACATCTCTGCAATGGCCTGAGCTTGGCCGCGCCCGCTGGCGAACGACTGCGCCAGTGCGGCTTGGGCGGCAGGCGTCGGTTGCGAATCGCTGTCGGTCTGCGGCTGGTCGCCCTGTGGGTCGGTGTCGGCCGGATCGCTCGGGTTTTCGTGGTCGTCTTTGGGGTCGGTCATGGTGTTCTCCAGGGTGAAAGGTTTGCTTCGGGGCGGGTTTGAAATGGATTGAGTGGACAGGCTTCGCGGCGAGGCGCGGGCCACGCCAGGCTGCGCCAACCGCTGCTTGGCAGCCAACGCGTCGGTGAACTCGGTCATCACCGCATCAAACGGCATCACCGCGTCGGCGAGGCCTGCTGCCACCGCCTGCTCGCCATAGAACAGCCCCGCCTCGGTGGCGCGCACGGCATCCGGATCGATTCCGCGCATCTGTCCGACCTGATTCACGAAGATGTCGTACAGGCGATCCACCTCGGTCTGCAACGCGGTGGTGGCCTGGGGGGTGAGTGGCTCGTGCGGGGAGAAATCGTTCTTGTGACTGCCCGCGAAGACAGCGGTGTAGTTCAGGCCGTCCTTGGCGTCCTTCACCGACTGGTCGACGTGCAGCGCGATCACGCCAATCGACCCGACGCCAGCGGTCTGCGACAGCGTCAGGCGCTGGCAGGCAGCCGCGATGGCAAAAGCCGCCGAGTACGCGGCATCGTTGGCGTGCGCCCAGATCGGCTTGATGGTGCTGGCAGCGCGGATGCGCTCGGCCAACTCAAACACACCCGAGGCCTCGCCGCCGGGCGAGTCCAGATCGAGCAGGATGCCCGCCACCTGTGGGTCGGCCAGCGCGGCGTCCAGTCGGGCTTCGATCTCGCCGTAGGACATCAGGCCAGAGGCGGCTTCGATACCCATCGAACGTCTGACCAGCGTGCCGACCACCGGGATGACGGCAATGCCCGCCTGACCCGATGTGGCGCTTTGGCGCGGCATGGGCAGCGGCATTGCCATGTCCAGATCGGGCAAGCCGATGCGGGAACCCAACACGGAGAGGATCACGTCGAGTTTGGGACGCGCAATGAGGAGCGGCGTCCCGTAGAGGCGGGACGCCAGATGAACGAGTTGCATGTCAGTTGTCCTGTTGGTCTTGCGGCACGGTCACAGTGGCGGCCGCATTCATGGGAGCGCCCGATGCCGATGGTTGGGGCGCTTTGTCGTGGCGCGGGTCGGAGTCAAAGACCAGACCGAGCGCATCGGCACGCTGGTTGTCGGCGGCGATCTCGCGGTCGATGTCCTCGGCGTCGTAGCCGAAGGCCGAGATGGCTTCCGAGCGAGACAGCAGCCCGGCGCGAATGGCGGTCAGCATCGCGTCGAATTCCTTCTTGGGATCGACCCACTGCCAACCCTGTGGAATCCATTTGGCCGCGAAGTAGTCGCGCTTCTTCTCGGTGAACTGCGGCAGCGCCAGCGCGCCTTCAAGTAGCGCTTGCTCCATCCAGGCACGCCAGATCGGGCGGCACAGCTGGTGGACGATCACGCCGTGCTGGATGGCCTCACAGCGGCGGCGAAACTCCAGCAGCCCGGCCCGGATCGACGAATAGTTCACTTGCGTCAGGTCGCCGGTCAGCATCTCGTAGGTGATGCCCATCGCCGCTGCCACCGCCCGGAACTGCATGCGCAGGAATTCGGCGTAGCTCGCGCCAACGTCGGCGGGCTGACTGAACTTCACGTCCTCGCCGGGCTCCAGGATCTGCATCGTGCCCGGCTCCAGCCCGGCCAATGCAGCCCCGCTGGCATCCGGCAAGCCTTCACCCATCAGGTTGTCCTCGGGGGACAGGCGCGTTATGAAGCCCGCGAACATCGCGGCGGTTTTCTTGCGCACGAGCTCGGCGTCGTCGTACTGGTCGAGTTCGTTGAGCTTGACCAGTGCGCGCGCCAGCCACGGTTCGCCCCGGATCTGTCCGGGCCGCAAGGGACGAAACAGGTGGATGATTTCGCTAGCCGGGACACGCACTGTGTCGAGACCGCCTACCACGCCACCAGTGCCCGACATCGGAGCCAGTGAGCCATCACCCGGGTGTGAGCGATACAGGTGGTAAGCCACCCGCCGTCCGAGCTTGTCGAATTCGATGCCCGCACGGATCACATTTCCCGAAGCCAATTCCTGATTCAGCGTGGCTGGCAGGTGTTCGGGTTCGAGCAACTGCAACTGCAGACCCACCGGCAGGCCATCCTCTGGGCGGCGATAGCGCAGCCGCACCAGGCATTCCCCGCCTTCGAGCATGGCGCGACAGGCCAAGGCCTGCAGTCCGTAGAAATCGGTCAGTCCGGCGGCATCGGCCTCCTCGCACCAGTCCCACCACAGGCTATGAATGGCTTCTCGCAGGGGCTGATCGGCCAGCATGCTCTGCGGCTTGATGCCGGTGCCAATGGCGTTCGAGACAAAGGCTTCAACGCCTGCCGCTGCCCAGGCATTGCGGCGTACCAGATCGCGGCTCTTGGCGCGCAATTCGTTCTGGGTGAACGCCAGTGCTGCGACAGCGCCTGGATTGCCGACCTGCCACGCCAATGCGCGACGGCCGCCACCGATACCGTCATAGAACGGGGTGCCGCCCAGCAGACTCATGCCGACGCGTCTACGCATTCGGTCAAACCATTGCATGTTCAGAACCCTTTGCCGGTGGTGACCCGGATCTGGCGTGGCGCACCGGGCCACAGCCCGGTATCCACGGCCTGCTCGAAGAGGTCGCGCTTGACCGCCCCAATGGCGGCCTGGAGTTCATCGACGCTGCGGTACTCGACGGTCTTGTCGCCAAAAGTCACGCGCTTTTCGCCTTTGACCAGCGCCGCTTCCAGTGCGTCGAGGTGTGCTTGTGTGTAGGCCATCAGCGGTACACCGTGAGGTTGATCTCGGAGGAGTCGTCGAACGATGCAGACGTGGTGGCGCAACTGATGTCGACGTACTGAGCGGTCTTCTGGTCGGTACTGGATCGCACGATGGCAATGCGCTGCGTGCCGCTGTTGGTGCTGCTGCGGGCAAGCGCCGTCCAGCAGTAGTTGGAATCCGGCATGGCAGTGGCGAAGGTCACCCGGTAGCGGCCAGCCGCCGTCCTGGTCACGCTGGCCACGTTGTGCGATGCACGCACGACGACCTGCGTGCCGACATAGCCGAAACACACCCACGCCCGGGCCACGCCGGGGTGGGTGGCGTCGATCTTGGTCTTAACCTCGAGCCCGACACGACTGGCCAGCGCACTGATGCGCGATGCGAGGCTCATCAGACCAGCGCACCCACAAAGACCGCGACGAAGTCTGTGTCGGTATTGCCGACATCGGTGGCTGCGACGGCTCCGATGTTGCTGCGTGCCTGTAGTTGCTCGGCCACGGTCAGCGACTGCGCCGCATCGAAGCGCACACGGTTGTTGACGGCGGCGAGCAGCGCATCCAGGCCACTGGTGCCGTTCTGCAGCAGTTGCTGGATTTCCACCAGCGTGTCGTAGGCGGCATCGGCACCGCCCAAGATTTCGGTCTTGAGCGCATCGAGCAGCGAGACGATCTTGTTGGACGAGTACGTGGTCGTGGCCGCGACGTGCGCATCGTCGATCACCGCCGACGACACCACGGCGGCTTTCAGTTCGTTGATGGCCGCGACCAGATTCGACTTGTCGGTGGTGGTGAGGTTGGCAAGGTTGCCTGCCTTGGCGCGAACGTCGTTGAATTCCTGCGCGACGCGGATGACCAGGCTTTCGATACGGGTAGCAAGACTCATGTTTTCTCCTTGAGGTGTCAGGACAGCCAGCGGCTTTTGATCACGCGCCGACCGGTGTTACGGTTGCCAGAAACAGCGAGGCCACCGCGTTGGGTGGCCTCGTTGATCGATTCAGTAGGTGTTTCAAGGGCTGGCGGACTGGCCAGCCCCAGTTGTCGCTCCAGTTCCCGCCAGTGACGTTCCTCGAAGCGATCCAGACCCGCCGCCGATGCAGCCGCGCGGGCGTAGACGTAGCAGTCGAGCGCCTCATTGCGCTCACGCATCTTTTGCCACTCACGCACCGGGAAGCCGTTGCGGTCGCGGCGAGTGATCAGTTGTTCCGCGCAGAGTTGCTGGATGAACTCAGCGTCGATCTTGGGCAGATGGACGAACCCGGCCGGGAACACCGTGGTCAATCCGTCCTCGCCAACATCGGCGCTCTTGCGCAGGTTGTTGTAGAACTCGAGCTTGGCGATGCTGACCGCCACCGTGTACACCTTGATGCCCCGGCGCAGCTTCTTGCCACCCTGCGAGACATCGATGGCGGTCGGCGTGCCGATCAAGGCTGCACCGCGAGGCATCCCCTTGACCGCCATCACACGCGAATCGCGGCAGGCCCTCACAAAGGCGTAGGCCTCCTGCGTGGCAAACCCGGTATCCAAGGCAAAGCGCACCAGCGGCATCGCCGCGCCCGAGGCATGTGTCCATGTTTCGGCCAGCATTTCAGCGAGGCTCTTCCACACCGCGTCGCGGGCGGTGTCACCCATCAGCACGCGGTGCTCAACCAGCCAGGACTCCTTGCCGCGCCCAAAGGCCCAGACCGACGCCTCGATGCGATCTTTCTGCACGTCGGCCGCGCCGACCAAGAGCAGACCACCTTGCGGCACCGTACCGACGCGGTAGTCCTCGCGGCGTTCGACCAGTCGTTGCCAGTCCGGCGCTTCGCCTTCCTCGACCCAGGTTTCGCCTAGCTCGGTGTTCTTGAAGGTCTTGATGGCGGCGGCCGATCCCGACTCTTTACTGACGGCAGCTTCCCACGCAGCGGCGATCTCCCGCCACGAACGCCAGCCCACCGGGCTGTACAGCGACGACAGGTGGAAGCCTGCCGTCTTACCCGTGCCATCGGTGATCATCGCGCGCCACTCGCCGTGCTCCAGCATCCACGTCTTGTGGTGCTCGGCAATGGCGGTGTCACATGACTCGCAGATGTAGGCGGCGGTCTCCGGTTGCCCTTTGTCCCAACGCAGCAGCTCGAAACGCAGCCACTGACGGTGGGAGCAATGCGGACACGGCACAAAGTAGCGACGTTGGTCACTGGCCTCGTACTCGCGCTCGATAGCCGATGCCCCTGAAATCGTCGGCGTCGAGACGATGAAGATCTTGCGCCGCGCGAACGTGCGTGTACGGGCTTCGGCCAGCGAGATCGCATCGCCTTCACCCTCGACGTCCAACGGATAGCCGTCGACCTCGTCGAGGAACAGATACCGCACCGGCATCGAGCGCAGCCCGACCGCGCTGTTGGCCCCGGTCATCACCAGCACGCCACCCCGGAACTCCTTGGCCAGGATGGTGTTGCCGGAATCCCGGCTGCGCGCCGGTGCAATCAGTTCCGCCAGTGCGGACGACTCCTCGATCAGCGGATCGATCCGCTGCTTGGAGTTGCGCTTGGCCATCTCCACTGTCGGCCACACCGCCATCATTGGCCCAGGTGCGTGATGGATCACATAGCCGATCCAGTTCGATCCCATCTCGGTCGCGCCAAGCTGCGCCGCTTTCATGAACACCACACGCTCGACCGGCGAGGTCGGCGACAGGCAATCCATGATTGCTTTCAGGTATGGCGTGCGGCTGGTACGCCAGCGCCCAGGCTCGGCAGAGGCCTTGCTGGAGAGCATGCGGTGGCGATCCGACCATTCGGACACTGTGAGCAGCGGGTCCGGAGTCAGTCCTTCGCGCCATGCGCGCTCAATCTCGGCAGCGCCTTCATAGTCCAAGTCCATCAATCCACCCTCGGGCGCATCTCGCCCAGTTCCTGCAGGTGCTCACGCACCGCCGCTTCCAAGGCGATGTGCATAGTGTGGGGATCGACGCCGAGCTTGGCTGCCATCTGTGCCGAGATGCGTGCGGGCCAGTTGAGCCAGGCATCGCGTTCGGAGCGCGCCAGCTTGAAAACATGGGCGATGGCCTGCGGCCGATCCACCAGCTCGCCCTTGAGGCGGGCCAGGCGCACCTTGTTGGTTTGCGCCTTGACCACTTCGTTGACCGTCCGCGCTTGCAGCAAGGACGTTCCACCGACTGGTAATGCTGCTTGTCCATCTCCTGTAGGTCCGCTGGACTCCGGGACGGCGACCTTGACAGCGCGGGTGGCCGTGCCATTGCGCGGTGCATCGGAATTACGCGCCCACTCGCGGTCGACGCGCTCGGCATCAATCGTTCCGTCTGCCTCCGGCGTGATCCGCCCAGCAGCGATGGCCTTGCGCACCGCTGCATCGGACACCCCTCGGTGGCGTGCGTAGGCACGAATCGAAATACCCATATTTCCCCTTCGGGGCACCTTCAATCATTTGTTCGTCATTCCTGCGGATTGAGCTTGGCTTCCATCTGGAACAGCGCGTTCATACGTTCGTCATCAACACCATGAAAGGACACGGACATGAGCAAGCTCGAACAACTCCTGACCCAGATCGCGCAAAACAAGCTAGGCATCGAAACCCTGGAAACCCGCCGCTCGGACAGCCTCGATTTCCACGATGTAGCGGTCTGGTGCCTACGCGATGCGCTTGAAGCCGCCTTCAACGCGGGTCTTGAGCAGGGGCGCAATGCCAACCCGTCAGACAAGGCCAACACCTGATTGCGAAGCGAAGAAGCCAAGCAGAAAGCGCTTGGCTTCACTTGAGAACAGCGCGTTCATCACATCACCGTCCACCACATCGAAGGAGCAAAACATGACCACCACCCAGCTGACCCCTGCCCAGCACGCGATCCTGGCCCACGCGGTTGAACACACCAGCGGCAAGATCGACTGGTTCCCCGACAACATCAAAGGCGGCGCACGCAAGAAGGTGCTCGACGGACTTTTCAACCGCGCACTGATCACCACCGACAGCACCGACTGGTTTGTCGCTGCGGAGGGCTATGACGCCCTGGGCATTCCGCGTCCCGACGTGAATAGAAAGGACAGCGGTCAGTTCGAAGCCAATCTCGACCAGATCATTGCCAACGCTGAAGGCGCGCCTGCGGCCGCGAGCGATCCCGAACTGGAAGCCGCCGTAACCGCCGCCGAAGCCACGTGGGTCAAGCCACGCACACGCGAGAACAGCAAGCAAGCCGAAGTGATCCGGATGCTGCAACGCCCTGAGGGCGCAACCATCGGCCAGATCTGCACCGCCACCGGTTGGCAGGCGCACACGGTGCGCGGCACCTTCGCCGGAGCCTTCAAGAAAAAGCTCGGCCTGACCATCGTCTCGGACAAGCCGCAGGGTGGCGAGCGGATCTACCGCATCGCCTGAAAGCGAGCACAGCGAGTTTCGGCGATGCCAAAAAGATGGCGAGAGGAGCCATGAATAGCTTGGCTTCTCTCCCCACCAGCGCGGTCATACAGGTGTCGTGATTGACGACGCCATACCAGGAAAACCGCCATGAGCACCATGACCATCACCATCGAACGCACCCCACGCACCCTGCAGTTCGCAGGCCAAAGCCTCCAGGTCGAAGAGTTGAGTATCCGCCTGCCGTTTGCACGCAAATCTGCCGACCTCGGCGAACTGGGCGGTCGCGACCAGCACAAGATCTACGTCACTGAGACCAAGGAGCTCACCCCTGCCGAATTCGACGCCTTTGGGCGCAGCCTGCTGGTGTCACGCGACTGGCTGCGTGGCAAGGGTGGCGGCACTGGTGACGGCTGCCTCTGCGTCGAGGTCACTGCTCCCGGACGCCCTTACCTCTACGTCAATCCCGAGGGCGGTGATTACGCCCGCTACGTAGCCCGTCTCGGGTGATCGAAATTGATCGAGAAAGAAGCCAGGAACAGCTTGGCTTCTCAATCGAACAGCGCGTTACTACAGGTGTCGCAACGATCAACCCGGAGAAGACACCATGACCACCAACCAGATACCCGCCACCCAAAACGAAGCCTGGGGTTTTTGGGGCACGATGAACGAACAGGCCGCAGCAGCCTGGCCCTTGGCGATGATCGCCATCTCGGACGCCACCGGCCAGCCACTCGAATCTGTGCGGACCTTCCTCGACAGCCGCCACGGACGCCACTTTGCCGACGACGTCCAGAACGGTTTGCACCAAGGCCAATCCTTGCAGGATGCGATCAACGCCGCCACCCAACGTTGGATGGGCTGGACGATTGGCCGCCAGACCAGCAAGCAGTACGGCATCCCGCGCGGCCTGCCTTACCTGACAGGCTTTGTGATCCACAGCGAAATCTGCGAAGAGATGGCTGCCTGATGAAAACGCCCGCCACCGAACGGGAGCAGGCGCTTCGTTGGCTGATTGCCAACCGGCGTCCAGAAATCTCCATCGAACAGGCTGTGCGCGTCATGTGCATGGCACTGCCGCGCGATCTCACCACCCTGCAAATCTTGCGACGCATCGCCGAGGAAGAAGAGGCCAAGCAGCCCGGCCAGACATTCAACTGGCGCACACTTCCTGGTCTGCTGCCTCGCGGATAGCCGTCTGGCCGGTGAAGTCCTCCCACCGGCACACGATCACATCCACGTACCTCGGATCGAGTTCGATCAGCCGCGCGACGCGCCCCGACTTTTCGGCTGCAATCAACGTTGTGCCAGAACCACCGAACGGATCGAGCACCACGTTACCCGGGCGGCTCGAATTGCGGATCGCGCGCTCAACCAGCTCCACCGGCTTCATCGTCGGATGCAGATCGTTCTTCTGCGGTTTCTTGATAGCCCACACATCGCCCTGATCGCGGTCACCACACCAGTGGCGTTGCGCACCCTCGGGCCATCCGTACAAGATCGGTTCGTACTGGCGCTGGTAGTCGGCACGGCCCAGCGTGAAGGTGTTCTTGGCCCAGATGATGAACGTCGACCACTTGCCACCGGCGGCGCGAAAGGCGGCCTGCAGCACATCCAGCTCGCTGGATGACATCGCCACATAGATGCCGCCCCGGCAGTTCGCCACAGTGGGCGTCAATGCTGCCAACAGGAAGTCGTAGAAGCCATCGCCCAAGTTGTCGTTGAGGATCGCGCGATCCTTGCCGCGCATCTTGTCCTTGGCACTGTTGGCGTAGTTCACGTTGTACGGCGGGTCGGTGAAGACCATGTCTGCTACATCGCCCTGCATCAGCCGGGCATAGCTCTCGGCCACAGTCGAGTCGCCGCACAGCAGGCGGTGCTGACCCATGATCCAGACATCGCCCGGGCGCGAGATGGGTGTCTCGCCAACCTCCGGTACCGCGTCCTCATCGGTCTGGCCCCCATTGTCCGGCTCGTCACCCGCGATCAGTTCGGCCAGCGCGTCGGCGTCGAAGCCGGTGATGTCCAGATCGAAACCTTCCAACTGCAAGGCCTCCAGCTCGATGCGCAACATGGCGTCATCCCAGCCAGCGTTCTCCGCGATGCGGTTGTCAGCGATGACCAAGGCGCGGCGCTGTGTTGGGCTCA
The DNA here is from genome assembly GCF_025642115.1 of Chitiniphilus purpureus. Lineage (GTDB taxonomy): Bacteria > Pseudomonadota > Gammaproteobacteria > Burkholderiales > Chitinibacteraceae > Chitiniphilus > Chitiniphilus purpureus. The sequence continues at coordinate 1,299,457 of NZ_CP106753.1, forward strand.
GGTGATCAAGGACGACCACGGGCACGATCTCAAGCCCAAGTTTCTGCGCAGCGGCCAAACGTCCATGCCCAGCGACGATGATGCCGTCACTGCCTGCAAGGATCGGATTGGTGAAGCCAAACTCGGCAATCGATGCGGCGATCTGCGCCACCTGATCATCCGAGTGCGTCCGCGCATTGCGGGCATAGGGCAGCAGTTTGGCTGTCGGCCACTGCTCGATCTTGTCTGCCAACCAGGACGCGCTCATTGTTCTACCTCCATGGTCGCCAGCCGTTCTGTGGCCACCTCATCGAAGGACTGGCCCGATTTGATTCCACAGCCTGCGATGAGCGTGACCGGCACCCCGGGGTGGTTTTGCTGAAAACGCTTAATGGCCACGTCCACGTACTCCGGCGCAATTTCCACACTGCGGCAGATACGACCAGTGCGTTGCGCGGCCAGCATCGTCGTGCCACTGCCGCCGAAGGGCTCGAACACGACGTCACCCGAATCGGTGTAAGCCTCGATGGCAAACTCAGGCAATGCGACCGGGAACACGGCCGGGTGATCAATGTCCTGCCCGATCTTGCCCTTGTGGCGCATCACGCGAATCACCGAGTCGGGGATTCGGGTGTCCTGCGTCGGCTGACCCTTGTGCGTCCAGCCGCCGACCTCGCCATCCTTACCGCGCATCGCCGTGGACGACCCGTCAGCGCGCAGGTGCGATTCCTGGCCTGCGTGCTTGCAAGGAACAATCTTGTTGGGTTTGCGGGTGCTGCGATTGAAGTGGAAAACAAACTCGAAGCTGGGAGCTAATCGGCCCTGCCAGTCGCCGGGCATGCCTGGCCCCTGATCCCAGACGTACCACGCGAAGCGCCGCCACCCTAGCTGACGCATCCAGGACAGCCAGCCGTCCCAATAGGGGATGACCTCGTTGTCGCGGTGGATCAGCCCAAGATTGACCAGCACCTGTCCGTCGCCCGCCATCGGCAGATGTGCGAACACACCGCGCATCAGGACATCCCAATCGGCAATGCCGCCGGAGGTGTAGTCGCGCTGGTTGCCATACGGCGGCGAGGTAAAGCAAAGCTGCGCGGTGTCACCCTGCATCAGCGTGGCGACCACGGCTGGGTCGGTGGCGTCGCCACAGATCAACCGGTGCGAGCCGATGGCCCAGACATCTCCCCCGCGCGACACCGCCACCACAGGCGTGTCAGGTACGTCATCGGTCGTATCGGGTTCATCGGCGTCTACACCACCCTGCGCCGCAGGTTCTGCTTCGGTGGGCGTGGCATCTGCCAGCAGCGCATCGATCTCGATGTTCTCGAAGCCGGTCAGTGCCAATTCGAAACCCGCTTCGGAAAGGTCCGCCAGTTCGAGCGCCAACATCTCCTCATCCCAGCCAGCGTCAAGCGCCAGCCGGTTGTCGGCGATGACCAGGGCGCGCTTTTGCGCGGTGGTGAGATGGGCCAGTTCGATCACCGGCACGTGATCCAGACCCAGCTTGCGTGCAGCAGCCAAACGACCATGGCCCGCGATGATGCCGTTGTCGCCATCAACCAGAACAGGGTTCGTCCAGCCGTATTCGACGATGCTGGCGGCGATCTTGGTGACTTGCGCCTCGGAATGTGAGCGCGGGTTGCGGGCGTAGGGAATCAGCGCCTCGACCTTGCGGTACTCGACGTTGAGCGTATTCAAAGAGGGTGTCCTGAAAATAGAAAACCCGCCGACGACAACCGTGGGCGGGTTTTGGGGTTGGTGCGAACTGACGGGGTGCGAACTGCGAACCGTGCGAACCTTGGTTCGCACCCTGACGCTAAAAAAGCGCCGCGCTCGCGCCCCCCGCATTGGTTTTTGGCCAGGAAGGACCCGTTGATTTCTGGGCTGCTTCCTCTGCCGTCACCTCTGTCCAGACGATAGATGAATACTACGCAAGATCAGGTCGTTTTGTTGCAGGGGCAAAAACCGCTGATTGCCGCGTGATGGAGCACATCTCCGACCATACGCGCCAAATCACGCCAAAACCCTACGCGATCACCACACCATTGAGTTGATCTGCGACCGTCTGCAATGCCCGCTGCCAATGCCGCCATGCCGTCGTGCGGTCGCAGGCAAAGCGGATCGTGATGTCCCGCCAGCCATAGCGCTTCGCGCGCATCCATACGAGATGACGTTGCTCGATGGTGAGCCACTGCACCCAGCGCATGACCTCCAGCATTCGTTCAATTGCCTCTGGACTCGGCGGAAAGGATCGGTACACCCTCTCGTCCGCTGCAAAGGTCTCCCATTCGCTTCGGACAATGGTGGGCCAGCAGTTGAAGTAACCCTGCACTCGAACAGGAGGCAACCGTCGACTGGTGCTTGCGGCCTCTTCAAACCGAGCAGCAACGTCCTCGATAGTCCACTTAGTCATTGCGTCGCCCTCCGTAGAGCCGGTCACCGATGCGTCGCACGATCTCGCGCTCGATGAAGTCCAGACGTTCGTCGGATGCGTTGACCACCAGGATGTGTTGGTCACGCCAGCCACGTTCCTTGATCGCATCCAGATCCGTGGCCTGAGGTTGCAGACGACCGAGGGGGCCGCGGTATTGGGGTGTCGGCACCTTCATGTCACACCTCCTGCGTCTCGACAGCCCAGTGCAGCAAGGCCAGGGCGTCGGCTTCGTTGTCGTCGGCTGGGTTGTGACCACGCAGGCGGACGGACGCGATCATGTCGTCCTTGCCCGCATTGCCCTTGCCGGTCGCGTGCTTCTTGATCGTGCCGACTGGAACACCCTGGTAAGGGATGTTGTGATGCTCACACCACGCGGTCAGGTGTCCCATGAAGCCACCGTAGGCGTGCGCCGCATCAACGCCAGCGTGCCGTCGAACCTCCTCGAAGAACACCGCGTTGATGTGGTTGCTGGCCGAGAGCAATTCGTTGAGCCAGCGTTTGAAACGGAGGAAACGCATGCCGCCTCCTTCAAATCGCTGCGGCTTGAAGTGCTCCGTGCCGCTGGTGATAGTGCCGTCCAGGTGCTGCAAAGCCCACCCGGTGTGTGTGCCCAGATCAAGGGCCAAGATTGTCGTGTTCATCGTCGTACTCCAGTTCGGGGGGGCGAGTGACGGATGCGACGGGTTCTTTGGAAAACAGCCTTAACGTGCGCGCACGCGTAGCACGTCAATCAGGAAACCCGTCAAATCCGTCACTCGCCCGGATTGCTCAGTCATCTCGGTAGGGGTAGCCATGGCTGTACGGCTTGGGCCTGAGGGCAATGCCCGTGATCCCACGTGCGCCCCCGGTCAGCCGACACTTCTCGAACTTGCGGGCGGCCATCAGTTCGGAAAAGCGCTTGACCGAGCCCACGTACTCACCCGCGCGCTCAGCCCATTCACGCCAGTCGGCGAACAATTCGGAAACGCCTTCGCGGTGGGTCTTGGCCAGCAGGCATCGCTCTTCGATCCACTGCCCGAGCGCGTCTTCGGCCTCGAAATACTCCTCGGTCGCCGACACCACACTGGCGGGCGGCTTCAAGCCCTGGCGTTGCCAGAGGCTGCAACCCTCGACCGCCCACGCCAGAATCCCGTCGCGCTCCTTGAGCAGCTTCTCGGTCAGCCTGCCGTCGCGGCGCTCGGGCGGGATCGTCACCGTGAACGGGATCAGGTGCAGCCGCCGCTTCATCGCCTCATCCACGTTGCGGATCGATGGCTTGTGGTTGCCTGCGATCACCAACTTGAACTGCGGCACGTACTCGAAGAAGTCCTGGCGCATGAAACGTGCGGAAACCTTGTCGCCTCCGGTGATGGCCTTGACCTTGGATTCGTTCCAACGCCGACCCTGTTCGGTTTCGATGGATGACACAAAGCGTGCGCCGCGCAGGCCCGCCAGATCGGTCGGATGCCGGTCTGTGCGCGCCTCCATGAACGTGTCCATCGGCGCGTTGGCCGCGTAGTCGCCCAAGATGGTGGTCAGGACGTTGACGAACACCGACTTGCCGTTCGCGCCGGTCCCGTACAGGAAGAACAGCGCGTGCTCGCTGGTCACGCCCGTCAGGCAGTAGCCGACCATCAGTTGCAGGTAGGCAATCAGTTCAGCGTCGCCGCCTGTGACGTCGGCCAGGAATGCGCGCCACGTCGGACTGTCGCCCTGCGATGTGGCCGTGGTCACCTTGGTCATCCGATCATCGCGTCGGTGCGGTCGCATGCGGCCCGTGCGCAGATCAACCACACCGCCTGGTGTGTTGAGCGCCCAGACGTCGGCATCCCACTCCTCGGCGGTGGAAGCGTGCTTGGGATCGGAGCGTGCGATTTTCTCGACGGACGAGATCGTGGCGGAGCTGGCCAGCTTGCCTTTGAGCCGAGGGCTGTCCGCCTTGAGTGACGCCATCCGGCAGATACCGCGTGCCAGATGAGACACGTAGAGCACCTGATCCGGATTCCAGCGCACGCCGGTCCAGACCAGCCATTTGCCCCAAAGCGCGCAGTAGCGCCAGTCCTCGCCATAGCGGCGTGTGAAGGCCGAGGACAAGCCGTCCTCCGTAGCCCAGTCGACACCGGTCAGCAGATCCGGTGGTGGCGTCTCCTCGACCGAGCGCATCACCGGCATCCGCTCGCCGACGGCGAGGAAGCCCCTCACATCGAAGCCGTCCGGAATGGCGTCAGCCGCATCCCAGCCTTCCGGCTTGTCATCGGGTGGCACCAGGATGGCGACCGTGGTCGCACCCGCGTTCAGGATTGCTTGCGATGCACGGTCAGCGTAATCCCAGCCCGGCGCGTCCCGATCAGGCCAGATCAGCACGGATTTGCCCGCCAGCGGCGACCAGTCGGTCTTGTCGACGGGAGCATTTGCGCCATGCATGGCCGTGGTTGCCACCACGCCGATGGCGATCAGGGCCTGCGCACACTTCTCGCCCTCGACCAGCACAACGTGACCAGCGGCCGCCAGCCCCGGCTGGTTGTACAGCGGGCGCGGATCGGGCGGAGTCATCTTGCGCCGATTGGCATCCCACGGCCGGAACTCCTTCTTGCGCCCGGGTGGGTCGTAGCGGTACACGACCGCAATCAGTTTGCCGGTGGCATCGAAGTAGTCCCACTTGGCCGTGGCCGGGCCGAGATCATCAACCGGAGCTTCCTTCTTGGCGCGGCGTACCGGCACTGATCGCGAACGACCGAGCAGATCAGCTGCCTCGTCGAGCACCCGGGGAAAGTCGGTGTGGACGTTGGCCCCGAGGTAGGCGGCGATCAAGGCAAAGATGTCACCGCCATCGCCCGTGGCACGATCCGTCCAGAGACCAGCCTTGTCGCCTTCGAGTACCACCTCAAGGCTGTCGCCCGGGCTGCCCAGGATGTCCCCGATCAGAAACTTGCCACGACGCTTCTTTCCTGCCGGAAACATCGTGGTCAGGACTGATTCCATGCGTGCGATCAGTTCAGTGCGAATCTCGTCCCGCTCGCTGTCATTGACGTTGCGCCGGCCCGTTTCTCCCGGTGGTGATGTGTCATTGAAATCAAGCATCGGCAGCACCCTCGTGTGACGTCTGCTGCGCAGCGATCCAGGCTTCCAGCTCGTTGGGTTTGAAGCGAACAAGTTTGCCGACGCGGTAATGCGGAATGCGACGCTCCTGTCGCTCCTTGGCTTGTGAGAGCCAATACGACGGCAGGTTGAACATCAGTGCTGCCTGGCGCACGTCGATCAGCTGCTCGCCCAGTACGTGATTTAAATTCGAGGTATTCATGCTTGTGTCCTCCAGCAGCGGTCTTGCCACGCGCACATCCGGCATTCAAAGTGGGTCGAGTCATGGAAGGCGCGCGGCAGAAGGTCGCCCGCCTCGGTCGCCGTGATGACCTTGACCGCCCGATCCGACATGCGTTGGGCCAGTGCTGCGTCAAAGGGCACGAGCTCGGTGTAGATCTCCATCGTGTCGGCGTTGAGTGCCGTGAAGATCGCCGGGTGCTCGTGCAGTTCGAGATAGGCTTGGTAGATCGCCACTTGCGCGGCGTAGACGGGCTTGGAGAGAGTCAGGCCCTTCTTGTCCAGATCGCTCCAGGACTTGTTGCCGAGACACTTACATTCCCAGAGCGCGGGATAGGCGAAGCCCTCGGGGCCGCCGACGATGACGCCGTCGATGTGGCCCTGCAGGCGGCCATCGGCCACCGAGAAACCGAACTGCTCGCCGTCGGCCTTGCGGGTGCGCAGGTCAAAGCCCGCGTCCCGGAGCCACGCGACCATGCAGTCCTCCATGACGTGACCGCGTTCGAAGATCCGCAGCATTCGGCCTGGGGTGTCACGCCCGTGGTCGATGGGTGCCTTGGCGTACTCGAACTGCAGCGCTCGCTCGCAGGCCACTCCGAGGCGCGAGGCGCCGAGGTACTGGCGCTCGGACTGGCGGGCGCGAGCCTGCTGCAGGCCCGTGTCCACCAGGGTGGTGACCTGACCCGAGATGCTCGATGAGGAGTTGAAGTCGATCATGGCTTCTTCCCCTTCGGCTCTTCCCAGGGCAGGTCGTCCTCCAGATCCGCGAACGGGTTGGCCAGAGGGTCGGGCGCAGGCGTCATGCCGCGTACCGGTGGGTACTTGCTCGCCTCGTGGTGCGTGACCATTGCCTCGGTGTAGCAAGTGACGATGGCGTCGATCACTTGCAGCGCCTCGGCTTCGGAGTAGTCGCCCAGCGGCTTGGTGAAGCCAATCTCGCCCGCAGCCTCGCCGAAGGCCTTGAGGCACTTCTTCATCGCGGCCAGTTCGACATCAGATGGATCGATCATGGCGACCTCCGTACTGTCGACGCGACCTTCCTTGACCCGCAGCCAGTTGCCGTACAGCGCATGAAACGCGTTTTGGCAGCGTTGTGAGCAGAACACCCAGTCGATGGGATAGCGCCGGGGATGGCCGACACCGTGACGGTTGTCGGTGTGGCCGAATCCCCGGGCCTGTCGTTTGCAGACCCAGCATTTCATCGGCCTCCCTCACTGCGCCCACGACGGCTTGCCGGTCACGGGTGCGCGTTGCGGTGCCGGTGCCTGATACGCAGGCGCAGCCGCCTGCGCAGGAGCGCCGGAATGTCCACTGCCTGGAGCCTTGGGCGGCACGCCCATCAGTTTTGCGTAGTCGGGGTGATCGGGTTCGACGGCGATCTTGACCACGTTCCGGTCTTGGCCCTTGCCATCCTTCTCAATGTCCACGCGCGCCAGAAACTCCAGGCCATCCAGTTCATGAAAGCCCTGGATGCGGCGCGCGGCGGCGGCCTGCGGGCTGTTGTCCTGGGGGTGGACGTTGCGGGCGCTGTTGAGCGCGGCGCGGATGAAACTGCGCCCCATCTGGCCCCAGGTCGGCCCCTTCTTGGAGTGCAGGCCGATGTTGCTCCACATCTTGCGCTTGGCATGGTCGCCAGCCGTGACCACGAATTCAGCGGCGAGATAGATGGAGCCGGTTTCGAAGGACTCGGTGGCGTAGCCGCCGCCCCAGCCTTGTCCCGGATCGTCATAGCCACCGGGCTTGATGGTCATGCGCACTGGCACGACAGCGCCCTTGGGGATCAGGTCAAAGCCCGACTGTTGGGGATCGGCATCTTGGAAATCAAAATAGCTGGACGACATGGCGATTACTCCTTGGATTCGGTGGTGTTTTCAGTAGTGGGGGTGCCGGTGCTAACGGGCATGGGCAATGGCGACTGGCCTGCGCACTTGGCGATCAGTGCGCCGAGATGCGGCGGCTCCAGCAGGTCGAGGCGACCGCTGCGGTCTTTGGCCGGAAAGCCGTAGGGATTGACGGTGTGCGTGATGAAGGCTCGGTAGGCACTGCCGTCGTCGGCCTTGATCTCGGCCAGCGTCACGACCTCATCGACGATGCCGGGCAGCTCCAGACTGGTCTTGCTGCCTTCGATCTGCGGCACGAACACCTTGCGGTTGTAGTCATCGAGACGTTCGTCGAGGATGGCGACGAACACCACGTTCTTGCCGCGTGCGTGCTGCAGATGTGTCAGTGCGCCGATCATTTCCTGGCCAAGCAGGCCATATGCGGCGCGCAGATCGGGTTTACCGGAACGGTCGCTGGTGGCTCCGGGTTGCGTCTTGCACCACGCGAAGCACTGCCGGGACAACTGCGTGATCGAGTCGAGGAAGAAGGTCTGGTAGCGGTCGAGCTGCGTCGGGTTGCCAAATTTCTCGATGACGTGGTCGTAATGCGCCTGCGAAAACGCGCTCTCCGGCGGCAGTGACTTGTCCGGGCCTGCGAGGAACACGAAAAAGTCGCGGCTTTCCGGCCACGATGCCGGGCGGATGGTGTCGCCCGGCCAATCGGCCACGGCGAGATCGCCCGCCTCAATATCGAGGAACAAGGTGGTGGCAGGGTCGAGGTCTTTGAGCCGGGTGGTCTTGCCGATGCCGGACTTGCCCAGCATCAGCAATTTCACACCCTTGCGTTCGGCCAAGCGCTGCTGCGCGGAAATGATCGGGAGGGACATCACGCCACCTCCTTCAGTTGTTCCGCGACCGCCGGATTCCAGAGGATTTGGTAGCCGCTGTGACCGTTGCGCGAGTACGGCATGGCTTCGGCCCATGCTTCACCGGCCTCGGTCAGTTCCCACTCGTCCCGGTCGTTACGGAACTGAAGGCCGCCGGATGCCAGCAACTGGTTCGTGGCTTTGGCTGAGTGACTCAGCAATTTGCCGAGCTGTGTGGCGTTGAGCGAGCAGATAGGCTCGTTGGCGGCAGGCAAAGCGCGGCGCAGCACTTCCGTGGTCAGGCCGGTGTTTTCCTGAATGCAGGTCAACGTGGCAGCCATTGCAATGCCGGTCTTGACGCCCGGTACCTTGGCGACCGCCTCGCCGATCAGCAGGATGGCGGTGACGCGATCTTGGGTTGGCGCGGGCAAGGCAGCCATCGTGGCGGCGGCGGAATACGCGCCTGTCTTGCGGATTGCAGGCAGCACTTCACCGGTGATCCAGCGCTTGAAACGCTTGGCGGCATCCTTGGTGCTGCCGAGGATCAGGGCGTAAAGCCCCGACTCGTTGACGTGGTTTTGGCGTTGACGGCCACCCGCCGTAAGGGTCTCCAATTTTTGGAGATCCTCGGCATCGACGTGGGACTTAATCGCCTGAGACGGATTGCCCATCTCCAGCGCGTCGCAGACATCGGTGGCGTTGAACCACGGCTGCCCGAATTCATCGACCTGGACGCGCACGGCGTGCGCTTCGAACTGGAAGGGAATGATCGCGCTCATGATCAGTCCTCCCACGACACGTCGGCGATACGGTCGGCTCCACGCGCGGCACGTTTGCGTACCTCGGTGTGGAGTTCTTCCAGCGCGGTGCGGCGACGACCGAGCGCCAGCGATTCCGCGTTGGCCGTCTGGATGGCAAAAGCCAGCTCGTCCACAGTGGCGGCATCAAGCGGGACAACGACGTCCTTGCCGTCCGCGCGGCGATACCGGATTTCGTCAGGGAGGTGTTCGCCGTAGATGGACGGCAGCTGTTGACGCAGCGAGGCGATGAGATTGGTGCTCATGGTCATTACTCCGAATCGATGGAAAGGGTGAAAGACGGCTTGCCGGAATCCACGGTGCGAGCGGCGGCGAACTGCTGTTGCAAAGCAGGCGGCCAGTTCGTGAAGCGGGATTCGGAGACGGACAACTTGATGTCGAGGTAACCCTCGACCTTCTCGCCTGAGGCGACGATGCGTTCAGCGATCTCAGCCAGTTGCTTCTGATCCCAGCTGACCTTCTTGGGTAGCTCGAACTTCAGGTGCAGCGGGCCATCGCTGATGTGTGCGGTGCCGAAGTCACGGCCGGACTCGCGCAGCGCGGTGCGTGCCTGCTCGCCGTAGCACTGATCCAGTGCCGCGTCGAACTTGGTGCGCGCCTTCTTCAGCCAGTCGATGGCTGCATCGAGGTTCTTGTCGATCTCGTGTTTCTGCGCGGGCGGCAATGCGGCCAGTTGGCTGACGGACATCTCGGCGATGTCGGCGGGGAAGATGGTGATGTCATTCATCGCATCTCTCCTCAAACAGCCGCGCGTTCGGATGTCGAGTCGTGCAGAGCTTCGCGCTCAAACTCGAGGATCGCGTCGACCGGGTAGCCGACACGCTTGGACAGCTTCAGGTAGCGTGGACCGCGACCCTCACTGCGCCAGCGCTGCAAAGTCTTGGGGCTCACGCCCCAGCGTTGCGCGAGCTCGTTCTCGTTGAGCACGCGGCGATCACCGGGTGACATGGTGTTGATCGCCTGCTGTGGCGACCGGGGGATACCGCTGGTTGGTGTCTGCATGGAATGCTCCTGTGACGTTGTTGAGTAACAGGTGTCATTCCAAACCTCGGGTGGCGAACCTTTAAGGGACGCAATGGCGAACCACGATGGAACTCCAGGTTCGCCAATGGCCCAGGGCAGAAAAGCAAACGGCGAGCACATGGCTCGCCGTCATCGAGTGTGTCTGGAGGCAGATCAGGCGTCGGGGAAACCGAGCAATCGACGCTGCGCAGCCCAATCGCGCGGCAGTTGCTCTTGGCGGCCACGCAAGGTGTGCAGATTCAAGTGGCGTGGCTGACGTCCTTCGAATATCGCCTCCACGATATCGGGGGCCAGCATGGTCATGCGCAAGACCTCGGCAGCCCAGCCCGGCTCCACTTTCATGGCGTGCGCCAAGTCCGTTGTCGTCGAGTAGGTGCCATCGTCGATCAAGCGCTTCCAGTAGAAGGCCTTGCCCAGCGTTTTGATCATCGGCACATCGAAGCCACCGATTCGGTCCGCGATCTCGGGGGCTGGCGGTATCAGCAGCTTCCGATTCTGGCGGCGCTTGATCGTCAGGGGCACCAAGGTGACCCGCTGCCCCTCGCTGACATAACTGCGCGCCTCGGCTCCGACCTCGATACGGACGGCGCGCTGGCGCTGGTGAGTTGTGGCATTCATGCCAAAGCCTCCTCGACACGTTCTTGGGTCTCTTCGATCAAGGGATGCGTGCTGATGTCTGCACCGAATCCGATCCAACCGTCCTCCCGCCAAACGATATCCAGGCCGTGCCCGTGTAGTTGCACGCGTTCGATCAGCAGCCGTGTGATCCGTTGCTGCTCGGCAGGGAACAGTTGCGACCACACGTCACCGATGCGCTGCATGGCGACCACCACCTGTGCCTCGTCCAGCGTCGACCCCGCCGGATGCTGCTGGCAGGATCTCCACACTGCGATCAGCATTTGCGGCGATGAGAGCGCAGCATGGATTTGCGCCAACACGGCATCTTCAATCTCGGCGGCTGGCAGGTGGCCCACGTCCGGGGTATGCGGAGCCAGGCTGGCACCTGCGTTGCGCCGCTTGTGCAGGTAAGGCACGTAGTAGCGGTACTGCCGACCATTTTTCTTTTTGACGAAGGAGTGCAACATGCGTTGGCCATCCGGTGCAAACAGAAGTCCCGCCAGCAGTGCCGGATGCTTGGCTCGGTGTTCGCGCGGTGCCTGCTTTCGCCTCTCAATGAACGCATGTGCCGCATCCCACAATTCTTGAGAAATGATGGGGTCGTGCTGGGCCGAGTACCACGTCTCGTGATTGCAGATTTCGCCGAGGTAAATGCGGTTACGCAGCAAGGTGAAGAGGTACTGCTGATCGATGCTGCGCCCCAATCGCTCCCGACCGGACTGGGTGACCCATGCCTTGGTGGTATGCCCTTCGATTTCCAGTTCGCGGACGAGTCGCGCAGCCGAGCCGTGCTCGGCATAGCGGCGGAAGATGTCACGCACCAGCGCGGCTTCACGTTCATTGATGACGAGCTTGCGTTCGACCACGTCGTATCCAAGAGGCGGGACTCCGCCCATCCACATGCCCTTGGCCTTGCTGGCGGCGATCTTGTCGCGGATGCGTTCGCCCGTGACCTCGCGTTCGAACTGCGCGAATGACAAAAGGATGTTGAGCGTCAATCGCCCCATCGATGTGGTGGTGTTGAACTGCTGCGTGACCGCGACAAAGGAGACGCCGTTGCGGTCGAAGACCTCGACCAGCTTTGCGAAGTCCGGCAGGCTGCGCGTGAGGCGGTCGATTTTGTAGACGACCACGGTATCGATCTTCCCCGCCTCGATGTCGATCATCAGTCGGCGCAACCCGGGCCGTTCCATGTTGCCGCCAGAGTAGCCGCCGTCGTCGTATCCGTCATCGACGGCTATCCAGCCTTCATGCCGTTGGCTTGCAATGAAGGCCAATCCTGCATCACGCTGTGCCTCGAGGCTGTTGTATTCCTGATCGAGGCCTTCGTCAGTGGATTTGCGGGTGTAGACGGCGCAGCGCTTCTTTGGCGTGACTGCGGGAATCTGGTTTCGACGCACAGAGCTCATGCTGCCCCCTTCTTCGAAGCTGGTGCCTTCAAACCAAAGAACACCGGGCCTGACCAATGGCTGCCTGTGATGCGCTTGGCCACAGCGGACAGGCTCTTGAAGCGTTGCCCCTGGTACTCGAAGTCATTCGATCCGCGCACCAGCACACGATGTTCAATGTCGTCGTAGATGCGTGTCAGGACGGTACCGGGCAGTAGGCGTTGGCTATCGCCGCGCAGTTGCTTGGGCAAGATGCCGGTTTCCCCAACCTCCTCGAGCTTCTTACGCAGTGACGGTTTCAAACCACCAAACGCACGCTCTTGCATCCGGTAGGCCAGGCGACTTTCCAGCCAGACCCGATGGTGGTGATTCGGCCGTTCATCGAAATGGTCGTCCCAGAGAGCCCAAAGATCATCCATCGAAAGATGGGGAATAGCCGCGACGCGGGCGGCGACTGAGGCGGGCGTTGGTGAGGTTGCGTGTGCTGTCATGGGCGAACTCCGTTGTTGTGATCGGGGTTCGCATTCACGCGCTGTTGGCCGGGGAAGCCAAGGCAAACCTGCTCGCTGTTTTTGGTGATGTCGCGCGATTGGCGGGCACGAAGGCGCAGCAGCGCGGCAGCCAACAGATCAGCGATTTCTTGATGCCCGTGCCGTGGCCGGTCAGGTGATGTGCAAATGGAGATAGGTTCGATTTCTGTCATGGCAAGCGTTCCGATGGAAAACGCTGCTCATGCTAGAAACCAAGGGCACTTCGCGTAACGTGATTTAGCGTGAGTGCGCGGGTTTGGCGCTATGTCTCTTTGGGCCTATACCAAGCCGCGCGCTGGCCATTCACTTCCCGATACCGAAGCTCGAAAAGGCGGGATTCGTGCACGACCTGCCGCCAACTGCTGCACCCATACTTGGCCGGCAGTTGATCGGGATACCTTTCTGCAATCCATCGTCCAGCAGTAGCGACCGGCGTCCACTCGTCGACAGCCAACTGATCTGCCGCTTCACGCAATGCGCGAACAATTCCGGCTGCGGGCCAATCCACCGAGCCATCCGGCGCTATGCCGTTGATCACCAGATCGCGGAAGGCATCGGACTGGGCAAACTCCGCCGCCAGACGACGGGCCTGATCCATGTGCTCCGCCCAGCCTCGCAGTTGCTCAAAGTGTTGATCGACGCGACTGTAGGCCGCGACCAAGGACTCTTGCGCACCACGGCATCCGTCCAGACTCCAAAGGTCGTGCTGGTCGATAAAGTGGTGCACCAGGTTGTTCCGCAGCAGAACTAGTTCCTTCAGATCGTTTTGCGTCGTATCGAAATCCTCGGCAGACATCCGCAAGCTCATCTTCATCTTGAACGAGATGATGTTGTCGGGCGCATCTGGTTCGGCGACCTCGTCTTGGTCGCCGCTGGTGACATACGTTCCGAGCAGCGTGCCAACCAACGTACCCAGAGTCTTGTTTGCGGCATCCGCAATGCGCTCCGCCTGGTTCGATTCGAGGGGTGATCCTGACGCGGAGATTTCGTGGTGGGCCACGATGGCCTTCATCAATTGTTCGTACTGCTGCAGACGCAAGAGACAACGGCCCAGCATTCGTTGCACCTCGCGTTGCAAGGTCTGCAGTTCTTCATCTATGGGTTGGATCGGTAAGCCTGTCATCGAGGGACTCACCGTACTGGCAATTGCCCGTTCGAGACGAACTGATCGAAGCTGTCAAAGCTCTCGCCGTCTTGCCAAGACCGATCCCATGATCGTGGTTCAGCACTTTCCAGTAGCAAAAGGGTCAGGACGCGATCTCCTGTGGTGTAGCTGTGCTTGAACTCGCGCAACTTCATGTGTGGTGCCTCCTCCGGGCACCAGATCGCGACAGACATCTCCGTGCCATCCCACTCCTGCTCAACGGTGGAATCAGCAGCCAGGGTGCCGGGTAATGGTTCCTGCGGATCGTCAGTGCGCCGAATGCGGGCGCGCGTCTTGACCGCGCTGCTGCTGCGCCATTCGTACTTCACGAAACCGTTGTCCCAATAGACAAGGATTGCCCGCTGCGTGGTGAATTTGATGAACCGAATGCACAGCGCCTCGAACGACACCTGGAACCGTTTGGCAAGGGCGCTCAGGACATGCAAGTCGATGCGCTGGTTCGAGATCCACTCGCGCAGCAAGTCGCCAGGCATCAGCAGGTTGCTGGCAAAGTCGTCCGCCTCACGTTCGATGACACGGATAGTGTCAGCGCCGGAGTACACGCTTTCCTTGTCGCAGTTGAAACTTTGCCGCTGATCGCGGTGAAGGATGAAGTGGCCCAGTTCGTGGGCGATGGTGAAACGCTGGCGTTCGGGGTTTGCCTTGCCGTTATAGAAGATGCCCCACTCTGCGGTGTCCTGTGGGTTGCGCACCAACATGCCTTCGCAGCTATTGATGTCCAGCACCATCGGGGCCTTGATCTCCCGCACCCCTTTGCCGTAAGGCGTCTCTGGAAGCATTTGCCGGACGACTTCCAGATCCACGGCATCCGGCATGCCGTCGGCGTGCCACGCCCGCAACCATCTCAAGACGGTGCTGGCCGCGATGGAACCGGTTAGGGGCTGGGATGAGCTCAATTATCAGACCGCCTTAGTTCTTGTCGGGGAACATGATTTTGAGTGCCTGACGGTAACGATCCTTCTCCTCGTCCGTCATTCCAGCGTACTCGCGGAAGAAGGCCACATCTTCTGGACTGGCCTGAGGAACCTGTTCAATAGGCTCGCCCATGATGTCCTCCATCGTCACGCCCAGCACCCTGGCCAAGGCCTGGACCCGTTCAGCGGAGGGACGCTGGTCGTCCTTCATCTCCAGTTCCCATATATACGCCTTGGTACAGCCGACTTCGTCGGCGACCTGTTGCAAGGTCAATTTCTTCGCCTCGCGTAAGCGTCGCAGGCGTGCTCCGAACGCTGAAGCCATAGCGATGCTCCTGTAGGGGAAAACAGTCAGTTAACAAAAACAAGACCGCCAGTATAGCCGCGAGATACAAATAAGGTCTAGATGTGCCGCTTTGATTGACAAGCGGAAATCTGAGGTTCAGAATCGCGCTTGTATCTCGCTACTTTACTTATGCGAGGTGCGTGTTCAGTAACCCAGTCGCTGGCCAGTGCAGTCCGTACATCGGTCACAGACCTTCGACGCCGATCCAGAAAGGACGATCAAGATGAAGAAGACCTTTGTCGACGTGATGCTCGAGCTGCCGGTGGACGCCACGCTGCGCGACTTCTTGACCACCCACAGCCTGCCTGTGCCCGATGGCTTTGCCTGGGATGACACACCGGAGACCAGCCAGTTTCTGCTCGAAGCGGTCAAAGTCTGGCCCGACATTGCTGCCCGTGACCGGATGACGGCAAACCTCATGGCCAGCGTTCAGTTGGGCGATGCGGCAGGTAAGCAGGCGATGTTTGAGGCGGCCGTGGCCGATGGTGCTGCGCTGGCTGGCTTGGCGCTATGCGCAAGTGACATCCACCGTTCCTTCTGGCTCTACGTCCACCACCCGGCGCTGTTCGAACGCGCCTATGACTTCAGCTTTTGGGAACAGCATGGGCAGCAGACGCAGCAATACGACCTTGGCTTGAAACGCCAACCGAACGGTTCGGATGCCAATCTGACAGCGTTGCGTCATGCCATCTCGGCTTTCTACAAGCGCGAACTGCAATGCGGAGACGGCAGCGTGGCGCACTTGGTCGAGCGCAGTCCGGGGGTGTTCCTGTTGTCGGTCCATGTCAAGGACATGGCGATGCTGCGCCTGGAGTTCGAGGGGGCGACCCTGAAGCGCCGTGTCGGCAACCCCAACATTCACATGGTGCTGGAGTACGCCAAGTCCACCGGTGTCGTGCGCACGCTGGTGCGCGGCGGGGCAAAGTATCAGCAAATGCTGGTCGAGGCCTTCGCGGAGCATGTGCTGGGCGTGAAAGCGAGTGCTCACAAAATCAAGTCGCCGACGCTGGATTTGTCGATGCTGCGCACCGGATTCGATGTGCCAGAGGCCTTTGAGGACGGCTTCTCGATGGTTCAGTTGAAGGCACTCACCCTGCTCAGTCCTGACACGGCGCTGAAGATCGAATGCACGGCGATGCAATCCAGCCAGCAACGCTCGGTGCACGATTTGCTGAAGGAAAAGCTACCGGGCCCGCTGGAGGGTCAGTGGGCGGTGACAGCGGCACAGGTCAATCTCTATTACCCACCCGAGCCGGGCAGGACTCGCCCCAAGGTGGTCACCATCGAAGTGACCAGCAAAGGGCGGCTGAACCTGCACAAGTTCGACGCCAAGATGCAGGCGCAGCTGGAAGGCTACCTAGTTGCGGTGGGTATCTTGCAGAAGGGCCAGACCCTCAGTGCCCAGGAATTGCCGCCAGAGACCGACGCGGTCAGTTCATCATCGGCCTTCGAGGACTGATCAATGGCGACGCACGATGCCTGGGCCCTGGTTTGCCGGCTGTTCGCAGGCGGCACGCCGGTGCTGCGGGCCACGCTTTCGCCACGCGAGGTATCTGCTTTGTCTGTGCTCGGCAAAGCCGTCAGGCCAACAGTGGTGGATCAGTCTTTTATGCTCTGCCCCCACTGTCAGCAGCATCGGGCGCAGGTCTGGGGCGATGGACGGGGCGGTCGGATCTGCCGGTGCCCGGAGTGTGGCCAGGTTCCTGTCGAGGCAATCGACGGTGCGGCGTTGGCCCTGGACGAAGACTGGCTGCGGCAGAAAATGCGCCTCGCGCTCGACATCGAGAGCCGCGACGACATCGATGACTTGGGCGACGGTGTTTGGCGGCTCGGTAACGCACGCAGCTCTCCGGTAGTGCTGGCCCGAGATCTGACGAGAGTGCTGCATGAGCCGTCCTTGCTGGATCGTGTCCGGGTGGCGGGAAGCAACATCCGAGTCATCACCCCCAGGCCGCGCACGACTCGTGGATCGCCCTTCGGCTCCGGTGTTGAATGGCTGGCGCTGGAAGAACGATTCACGTTCTATGGAGGCGGAATCACCTTCATACCCTCGGTGCCGTCTGCAGTGCCAGCAGTGGCCGATCCGGCTGCGCCAGTGAACGGGCCGTTCTCGGCCGACTTCAAATGGGCAACGCTGCCGGATGTGCAGGCCACACCGATCCGGTTCACCGATGGTCAGGCCAAGGTGTTCGAAGCGCTCTGGTCGTTCAAGGGGGCCGAGGTGAACGGCGAAAGGATCATGCAGCGCGCTGGCCAGAAGAGCGACAAGCCGATTGACCTGTTCAAGATCAAGTCGAAGGACAAGGGCAAGCCGGAGCACGAGGCTCGACTGGCGGCCTACGGAGCACTCGTCGTCACGCAGCAACGCGCAGGCTTGTATTCCATGCCTTGCGCGGCGGCAGTGTTGGCGTGACGGACTGCTGCTCCAAGCAAGCCCGACAACGAATGGCAATGGCACGCGCACAAATCATGGTCGCGAAAGGCCATGTGCGTGTGCCACGGCGAAGAAGTTAGCGCCGATTTCGAGAGAAGAGAGGGCGGAACGGAGGGCAACTGGGGATGTTACTGCCAGACCAAAGGACCCCGGTCGCACACGCAGAATGTGCGGAAACCCCGCGTGTCATGCGGGAAGCACAAATGAAAACGCCCAACTGAGAACAGTTGGGCGCTGAATTTTGGTGGCCAGGGGCAGAATCGAACTGCCGACACGCGGATTTTCAATCCGCTGCTCTACCAACTGAGCTACCTGGCCGCTGAGAGAGGCGCATTAAACACCATGGGTCAGGCGGTGTCAACGGTTCATTCGCTGAATTTGAATAAGGCTGGATGAGCTGCATGCGGCGTCGACGCGGCCGGCCCATCAGCAGCGGCTGACTCGCTACGGGCTTGCATTATATGAACGCGGGTGCTGGTGTTGGCATGCCAGCCGGACTGGCTTTGCATCTGCTAAAAGCCGGGCGCCCAAGATCACAACCTGGCGCATTTTGCAGGCTGCAAAGCGGTGTGTGCGATGCGCTGTAAGTTGCCTGGTGCCATTTTCCTTTCAGGATCAACCACGTAGCGTCGGATTGATTGCGCTGGATGAAAAAGGTTTGACACCGCCTGGGTCGTTATCCATAATGCGCGTCTCTTGCAGGAGGGGTTCCCGAGCGGTCAAAGGGATCAGACTGTAAATCTGACGGCACTGCCTTCGAAGGTTCGAATCCTTCCCCCTCCACCAGATTAGCTGCTTCGCGGTGTGAAGATTGTGTGCTGCTAGTGAGACTGAAGCCTGCGGGTGTAGCTCAATGGTAGAGCAGAAGCCTTCCAAGCTTACGACGAGGGTTCGATTCCCTTCACCCGCTCCAAGACGCGCCGATGTAGCTCAGGGGTAGAGCACTCCCTTGGTAAGGGAGAGGTCATGGGTTCAATTCCCATCATCGGCTCCATTTTTTCGCTGGCATATTTCAGGTTCTCGAGAAGGAAATATCATGGCAAAAGAAAAGTTCACGCGGACGAAGCCGCACGTCAACGTTGGCACGATCGGTCACGTCGACCACGGCAAGACCACGTTGACCGCCGCCATCACCACCATCCTGTCCAAGAAGTTCGGTGGTGAAGCCAAGGGCTACGACCAGATCGACAGCGCGCCGGAAGAAAAGGCCCGCGGCATCACGATCAACACCGCGCACGTCGAGTACGAAACCGCCACCCGCCACTACGCCCACGTCGACTGCCCGGGCCACGCTGACTATGTGAAGAACATGATCACCGGCGCGGCACAGATGGACGGCGCGATCCTGGTGTGCTCGGCCGCTGACGGTCCGATGCCGCAAACCCGCGAACACATCCTGCTGGCCCGCCAGGTGGGCGTGCCGTACATCATCGTGTTCCTGAACAAGTGCGACATGGTGGACGACGCCGAACTGCTCGAGCTCGTCGAAATGGAAGTGCGCGACCTGCTGTCCAAGTACGACTTCCCGGGCGACGACATTCCGCTGATCAAGGGTTCCGCGCTGAAGGCGCTGGAAGGTGACCAGTCCGAGATCGGTGAGCCGGCGATCTTCCGTCTGGCCGAGGCGCTGGACAGCTACATTCCGCAGCCGGAGCGGGCGATCGACCTGCCGTTCCTGATGCCGATCGAAGACGTGTTCTCGATCTCGGGTCGCGGCACCGTGGTGACCGGCCGTGTCGAGCGTGGCATTGTCAAGGTGGGCGAGGAAATCGAGATCGTCGGGATCAAGCCGACCACCAAGACCACCTGCACCGGCGTGGAAATGTTCCGCAAGCTGCTGGACCAGGGCCAGGCTGGCGACAACATCGGCGCGCTGCTGCGCGGCACCAAGCGTGAAGAAGTCGAGCGTGGCCAGGTGCTGGCCAAGCCGGGTTCGATCACGCCGCACACCAAGTTCACGGGTTCGGTGTACGTGCTGAGCAAGGAAGAGGGTGGTCGTCACACCCCGTTCTTCAACGGCTATCGTCCGCAGTTCTACTTCCGGACCACGGACGTGACCGGTTCGGTCGAGCTGCCGGCGGGCACCGAGATGGTGATGCCGGGTGACAACGTGGAAGTGACGGTGTCGCTGATCGCGCCGATCGCGATGGAGCAGGGTCTGCGCTTCGCGATCCGCGAAGGTGGCCGTACCGTCGGCGCCGGCGTCGTCGCCAAAGTCATCGAGTAAATACTTCACAAGAAAGGGTAGGGTTATGTATAATCCTGCCCTTTCCCTGTAGGCGAGTAGCTCAATTGGTAGAGCACCGGTCTCCAAAACCGGGGGTTGGGGGTTCGAGACCCTCCTCGCCTGCCACGGTTTAGATTCAGGGCCGTCCCAGGGTGGGTCGGCCCTGCAACTATCCGCAGTCCAGAACTAGGCCCATGGAAAGCGTAGATAAATTCAAGGTTGTGGCAGCGCTGCTGCTGGTCGTCGTCGGGGTGGGAGGGTATTACGCCCTGCCCGCGGATCAGGGAGTGTTGCGAGTCCTGGCGGTTGTGTTGGGTTTGGCATTGGCTGCGATGGTGATGTGGTTTTCCCAGCCGGGCCGTTCTTTTGTCGACTACGCGCGCGATTCCGTGAAGGAGGCGCAGAAGGTAGTTTGGCCCAGCAAGAAAGAAACCTGGCAGATGACCGGGATCGTGTTCCTGTTCGTTGGCGTATTGGCGCTGTTTATGTGGTTGGTGGATACGGGTCTGGCTTGGGTGTTCTATGACCTCATTCTTGGGCGCGACTGATGCACGGACGGGGTGATTGATGGGTATGCGTTGGTATGTGGTGCACGCTTATTCCGGTTTTGAGAAGAGCGTGCAAAAGGCATTGAAGGAGCGTATCGAGCGTGCTGGTGTCCAGCATATGTTCGGGCAGATCCTGGTGCCGGTGGAAGAGGTGGTCGAGGTCAAGGGTGGGCGCAAGGCGCTGACCGAGCGCAAGCTCTTTCCCGGTTATATCTATGTCGAAATGGATATGACCGACGAGACCTGGCATCTGGTCAAATCCACCGCCAAGGTGACGGGCTTCGTCGGTGGGGTGGGCAATCGCCCGACGCCGGTGCCGCAGCGCGAGATGGATGCCGTGCTCAAGCAGATCCAGGAAGGGGTCGAGAAGCCCCGTCCCAAGGTGCTGTTCGAGGTGGGTGAGGTGTTGCGCGTCACCGATGGTCCGTTCGCCGATTTCAATGCCACCGTCGAGGATGTCGACTACGACAAGAGCCGGCTCAAGGTGTCGGTGTTGATCTTCGGACGCGCAACTCCGGTGGACGTTGATTTTGCGCAGGTCGAGAAGGTCTAGGCTCGTCCTGTCGTTGGTTGCCGGCCTGTGGGCCGGCTTAGGTTGGGGAGCGGGGTCCTGCCCTGCGTTTGAACCCGTTTGAGGAGTAAATCGTGGCAAAGAAGATTGTCGGCTACATCAAGCTGCAAGTGCCCGCTGGCAAGGCCAACCCGTCGCCCCCGATCGGTCCGGCGCTCGGTCAGCGCGGTCTGAACATCATGGAATTCTGCAAGGCGTTCAACGCCCAGACCCAGGGCGTCGAGCCGGGTCTGCCGATCCCGGTGGTGATCACCGCCTACGCGGACAAGTCCTTCACCTTCGTGATGAAGACGCCGCCGGCCACCATCCTGATCAAGAAGGCCGCCGGTATCCAGAAGGGCTCCAGCAAGCCGCACACCGACAAGGTCGGCACCATCACGCGCGCTCAGCTGGAAGAGATCGCCAAGACCAAGCAGCCGGATCTGACCGCTGCCGACATGGACGCCGCGGTGCGTACCATCGCCGGTTCCGCTCGTTCCATGGGCCTGAATGTGGAGGGCGTGTAAATGGCTAAGGTTTCCAAGCGTCTGGCCGCACTGAAGGCCGCTGTCGATCGCAACAAGCTGTACGCCGTCGACGAAGCCCTGTCGCTGATCAAGGGTGGCGCGACCGCCAAGTTCAATGAATCCATCGATGTCGCCGTCAATCTCGGCGTCGATCCGCGCAAGTCGGACCAAGTGGTCCGCGGCGCCGTGGTGCTGCCCAAGGGGACCGGCAAGAGCGTTCGCGTGGCCGTGTTCACCCAGGGTGCCAATGCCGAAGCCGCCAAGGCCGCCGGTGCCGACATCGTCGGCTTCGAAGACTTGGCCGAGCAGGTCAAGGCCGGCAACATCGATTTCGACGTGGTGATCGCTTCGCCCGATGCGATGCGTATCGTCGGCCAATTGGGTCAGATCCTTGGCCCGCGTGGCCTGATGCCGAACCCCAAGGTCGGCACCGTGACGCCCAATGTCGCAGAAGCGGTCAAGAATGCCAAGGCTGGTCAAGTTCAGTACCGGACCGACAAGGCCGGTATCGTCCATGCCACCATCGGTCGCGCGTCGTTCGACGTGGCCGATCTGAAGGAAAATCTGAGCGCGTTGATCGACGCACTGCAAAAGGCCAAGCCGGCTGCAGCCAAGGGCATTTATTTCCGGAAGCTCGCCGTGTCCAGCACCATGGGCGTGGGCGTGCGCGTGGATACCCTGTCGGTTACGCAATAACGCACTTTGGGCTCGTGCCGGCCTGCCGGCACGGGATTGTCAAAGACCGTAGGCGCCCTTCGGGGCTTAATCGGGGGCCGCAAAGGCCCGCAGCCCACGCAGACGGTGTGCCCAGTCAAGGTTTTGTTCGAAAGCATCCGCTTTCGCAATCTCCTGAATGAAGGTCGCCGTTGGGGGTGCGGAACATCGCACCGTATCTCTTGCTAATGGAGGTAGACCTTGAGTCTCAATCTCGAAGACAAGAAGGCCGTCGTGGCTGAGATCGCGGCAGAAGTTGCCAAGGCTCAGACCATCGTTGTGGCCGAGTATCGGGGTATCGGGGTTGCCAACATGACTCAGTTGCGCAAGCAGGCGCGTGAGTCCGGCGTTTACCTGCGTGTTCTGAAGAACACGCTGGCTCGCCGTGCGGTCCAGGATACGCCGTTCGCCGGTCTGGCCGACCATATGGTCGGTCCGCTGGTGTACGGCATCTCTGAAGACCCGGTTGCCGCAGCCAAGGTACTGAACAGCTTTGCCAAGAAGGACGACAAGATCGTCATCAAGGCCGGTGCATATGACGGCAACGTGCTCAACGCCGCCCAGGTCGGCGAGCTTGCCTCGATCCCGAGCCGCGAAGAGCTGCTGTCCAAGCTGCTGTACGTCATGAAGGCGCCGCTGTCGGGCTTTGCCCGCGGTCTTGCCGCCCTGGCGGAAAAGAAGCAGGCCGAAGCCGCTTAAACCCATACCTCATCTGTTTAAAGATTTCAGGAGTAGTTTCAAATGGCACTGTCCAAAGAAGATATCCTCGAAGCCGTTGCCGGTCTGACCGTGATGGAACTGAACGACCTGGTGAAGGCGTTCGAAGAGAAGTTCGGCGTGTCCGCCGCTGCCGTTGCCGTTGCTGCTGGCCCGGCTGCCGGTGGTGCTGCCCCGGTTGAAGAGAAGACCGAGTTCGACGTGATCCTGACCGGCGCTGGCGCCAACAAGGTTGGCGTCATCAAGGTGGTGCGTGAAGTGACCGGCCTGGGCCTGAAGGAAGCCAAGGATCTGGTCGACGGCGCGCCGAAGCCGGTTAAGGAAGCCATCGCCAAGGCCGACGCCGAAGCGATCCAGAAGAAGCTGGTCGAAGCGGGTGCTACCGCGGAAGTCAAGTAATACGCAGTTCGATTGCAAGTACGGCAGGCGGAGTGATCCGCCTGCCATTTTGCGTTTGTCCGTTCAGGGTGGTTCCAACCTGCAGGCGGCAAACCGGAAACCGCGCCTCAAGGCGTTTTGCGGTTTGTCCTTTGCGCCTCACCCCATGGAGAGCTTGTGAGTATGAATTACTCGTTCACTGAGAAGAAACGCATTCGTAAGAGCTTTGCGAAGCGGGCCAGTGTGCTCGACGTGCCGTTCCTTCTCGCGACCCAGATCGACTCCTATACCGACTTCCTGCAGCAGGAAGTACCGGTTGCCGAGCGCAAGAACGCGGGCCTGCAAGCCGCGTTCACCTCCATCTTTCCGATCGTTTCGCACAACGAGAATGCCCGGCTGGAGTTCGTGCATTACAACTTGGGTGAGCCCCCGTTCGACGTGATCGAGTGTCAGCAGCGCGGCATCACCTTTGCCGCCCCGCTGCGCGCACGCGTACGGCTCGTGATCATGGATCGCGAAGCGGCCAAGCCGACCGTGAAGGAAGTGAAGGAGCAGGACGTCTATTTCGGCGAGATCCCGCTGATGACGCGTAACGGCTCGTTTGTGATCAACGGCACCGAGCGCGTGATCGTCTCGCAGCTGCACCGCTCGCCGGGCGTGTTCTTCGAACACGACAAGGGCAAGACGCACAGCTCGGGCAAGCTCTTGTTCTCGGCCCGCGTGATTCCGTACCGCGGTTCGTGGCTGGACTTCGAGTTCGACCCGAAGGACATGCTGTTCTTCCGGATCGACCGCCGTCGCAAGATGCCGGTCTCCATCCTGCTCAAGGCACTGGGGTACACCCCGGAGCGTGCGCTGGTCGAGTTCTACGATACCGACACCTTCATGATGAGCAAGGATGGTCTGTACCTGGAGCTGGTGCCCGAACGCCTGAAGGGCGAAGTCGCCAAGTTCGACATCGTTTCCGACGACGGCAAGGTGCTGGCGCAGGAAGGCAAGCGCATCACTGCCAAGACCATCCGCGACATCCACAATGCCGGCCTGAAGAAGCTGCCGGTGCCGATCGACTTCCTGATCGGCCGTGTGCTGGCGCACGACGTGGTCAATGCCGACACTGGCGAGGTGATCACCCGCGCCAACGAGGAAATCACCGAGGACACGGTGGTCAAGTTCGAGCAGGCGGGTGTGGCGCAGGTCAAGGTGCTGTACGTCAACGACCTGGACCAGGGCGCTTATATCTCCGCCAGCCTGCGCGCCGATGAAACCGCCGACCAGTACGCTGCGCGCGTGGCGATCTACCGGATGATGCGGCCGGGCGAGCCGCCGACCGAGGACGCCGTCGAAGGGCTGTTCCAAGGGTTGTTCTTCTCCGAAGACCGGTACGACCTGTCGGCCGTGGGCCGCATGAAATTCAACCGCCGCGCCTACGCCGAGCTCGACGAGAAGTCGCCGGGCTGGCGCCGCCGCTTCACCGAGCGCGCCAGCGAGCTGGGCGATCATGGCCCGGGCGTGCTGTCGGTGGACGACATCATTGCTGTGATCGGCATCCTGATCGAGTTGCGCAACGGGCGTGGCGAAGTGGACGACATCGATCACCTGGGCAATCGCCGGGTGCGTTCGGTGGGCGAATTGGCCGAGAACCAGTTCCGTGCCGGTCTCGTGCGCGTCGAGCGCGCCGTGAAGGAGCGCCTGTCGCAGGCCGAGTCCGACAACCTGATGCCGCACGACCTGATCAACGCCAAGCCGGTCTCGGCCGCGATCAAGGAATTCTTCGGCTCGTCGCAGCTGTCGCAGTTCATGGACCAGACCAACCCGCTGTCCGAGATCACGCACAAGCGCCGTGTCTCGGCACTGGGCCCGGGTGGTCTGACCCGCGAGCGCGCCGGTTTCGAGGTGCGCGACGTGCACCCGACCCACTATGGCCGCGTCTGCCCGATCGAAACGCCGGAAGGCCCGAACATCGGTCTGATCAACTCGCTGTCCTGCTACGCCCGCACCAACGAGTACGGTTTCCTGGAAACGCCGTACCGCCGTGTGGTCAGCGGCAAGGTGACCGAGCAGATCGACTACCTGTCGGCGATCGAGGAAGGCAAGTACGTGATCGCCCAGGCCAACGCTGAAGTGGGCGAGGACGGTACGCTGACCGATGAGCTCGTCACCTGCCGTGAGCATGGCGAAACCATCATGGCGAGCCCGGACCGGGTGCAGTACATGGACGTGGCGCCGAGCCAGATCGTGTCCGTCGCCGCTTCGCTGATTCCGTTCCTCGAGCATGACGACGCGAACCGCGCGCTGATGGGCGCCAACATGCAGCGCCAGGCCGTACCGTGCCTGCGCGCCACGGCGCCGTACGTCGGTACCGGTATCGAGCGCACCTGCGCGGTCGACTCGGGTACCGCCGTGGCTGCGCTGCGCGGCGGGGTGGTCGACTATGTCGACGCCAACCGGATCGTGGTCCGTGTCAACGACGACGAAACCCTGCCGGGCGAAACCGGCGTGGATATCTACAACCTCGTCAAGTTCACCCGTTCCAACCAGAACACCAACATCAACCAGCGCCCGATCGTGAAGAAGGGCGACAAGATCGCCCGCGGCGACGTGGTGGCCGACGGCGCGTCGACCGATCTTGGCGAAATGGCACTCGGTCAGAACATGACCATCGCCTTCATGCCGTGGAACGGCTACAACTTCGAAGATTCGATCCTGATCTCCGAAAAGGTGGTTGCCGACGACCGCTACACCTCGATCCATATCGAGGAGCTGAACGTGATGGCCCGCGACACCAAGCTTGGGCCCGAGGAAATCACCCGCGACATCTCCAACCTGTCCGAGCGCATGCTGGGCCGGCTGGACGAGTCGGGCATCGTCTACATCGGTGCCGAGGTCGAGGCCGGCGACGTGCTGGTCGGCAAGGTCACGCCCAAGGGCGAAACCCAGCTGACGCCGGAAGAGAAGCTGCTGCGCGCGATCTTCGGCGAGAAGGCGTCCGACGTGAAGGACACCTCGCTGCGCGTGCCGTCCGGCATGACCGGCACGGTGATCGACGTGCAGGTGTTCACCCGTGAGGGCGTGGAGCGCGACAAGCGCGCCCAGTCCATCATCGACGAGCAACTGCGCCGCCATCGCCAGGATCTGAACGATCAGCTGCGGATCGTCGAGAACGATCTGTTCGAGCGGATCGGTCGCATGCTGGCCGGCAAGGTCGCCAATGGCGGGCCGAAGCGTCTGGCCAAGGGAACGCCGATCACTGCCGAGTATCTGGCCGATCTGCCGTCCAAGCACGACTGGTTCGATATCCGGCTGGCGGATGAGGAAGCCGCGCGCCAGCTCGAGGCGATGAAGGACCTGATCGCGCAGATGCGTGCCGACTTCGATCTGAAGTTCGAGGACAAGAAGCGCAAGCTGACCCAGGGCGACGAGCTGCCGCCGGGCGTGATCAAGATGGTCAAGGTCTACGTGGCCGTGAAGCGCCGGTTGCAGCCGGGCGACAAGATGGCCGGCCGTCACGGCAACAAGGGTGTGGTCTCGAAGATCCTGCCGGTGGAAGACCTGCCGTACATGGCAGACGGCACCCCGGTCGACATCGTGCTCAACCCGCTGGGTGTGCCGTCGCGGATGAACATCGGCCAGATCCTGGAAGTCCACCTCGGTTGGGCGGCCAAGGGCATCGGTCAGCGCATCGACGCGATGCTGCGCGAAGCGCGTCAGGCCAAGGAAGTACGTGGCTACCTTGAGAAAATCTACAACTCGGCCGGTAAGACCGAAGAGATCGCCGCGCTTACCGACAAGGAAGTGCTCGATCTGGCACAGGGTCTGCGTACCGGCATGACCTTTGCTAGCCCGGTATTCGACGGCGCCAAGGAAGCCGAGATCCGCACCATGCTGGATATCGCCTATCCGGATGACGATGTCCACACGCAATTGCTGGGCTTCAACGACAGCAAGACGCAGATGCAGCTGTTCGACGGCCGCACCGGCGAGCCGTTCGAGCGCAAGGTCACTGTGGGCGTGATGCACTACCTCAAGCTGCACCACCTGGTCGACGACAAGATGCACGCGCGTTCGACCGGCCCGTACTCGCTGGTCACGCAGCAGCCGCTGGGCGGCAAGGCGCAGTTCGGTGGTCAGCGCTTCGGGGAAATGGAAGTGTGGGCGCTGGAAGCGTATGGCGCTGCCTATACGCTGCAGGAAATGCTGACGGTGAAGTCGGATGATGTGAACGGCCGGACCAAGGTCTACGAGAACATCGTCAAGGGCGATCACCGTATCGACGCCGGCATGCCGGAGTCCTTCAACGTGCTGGTGAAGGAAATCCGCTCGCTTGGCATCGATATCGATCTGGAAACCTATTGATCGTGTGAGGTGTGAGGGGTGTCCCGACGCGGGCGCCTCACACCTGACTCCTCACCCTCACAGGAGAAAGATTCAATGAAAGGCTTACTCGAGCTCTTCAAGCAAGTCACGCAGGACGAAGAATTCGACGCGATCAAGATCGGGCTCGCTTCGCCCGAGAAGATCCGTTCCTGGTCGTACGGCGAAGTCAAGAAACCGGAAACCATCAACTACCGTACCTTCAAGCCCGAGCGCGACGGCCTCTTTTGCGCCCGCATCTTCGGCCCGATCAAGGACTACGAGTGCCTGTGCGGCAAGTACAAGCGCCTGAAGCACCGCGGTGTGATCTGCGAGAAGTGCGGCGTCGAGGTGACGCTGTCCAAGGTGCGCCGCGAGCGCATGGGGCACATCGAGCTGGCTAGCCCGGTCGCGCACATCTGGTTCCTGAAGAGCCTGCCGAGCCGGCTGGGCATGGTACTGGACATCCCGCTGCGCGATATCGAGCGCGTGCTGTACTTCGAAGCGTTCATCGTGATCGAGCCGGGCATGACCCCGCTCAACCGCGGCCAGCTGCTGACCGAGGACGACTATTTCAACAAGGTCGAGGAATACGGCGACGAATTCGTCGCGATGATGGGCGCCGAGGCCGTGCGCGAACTGCTCAAGAGCCTCAACAGCGACCAGGAGATCGCCACCCTGCGCCAGGAGCTGGAATCGACCGGCTCCGACACCAAGATCAAGAAGATCGCCAAGCGCCTGAAGGTGCTGGAGGCGTTCCAGCGCTCGGGCATCAAGCCTGAGTGGATGATCATGGATGTGCTGCCGGTACTGCCGCCGGAACTGCGTCCGCTGGTGCCGCTGGATGGCGGCCGCTTCGCCACGTCCGATCTGAACGACCTGTATCGCCGCGTCATCAACCGGAACAACCGCCTGAAGCGTCTCTTGGAACTGCGTGCGCCCGACATCATCGTGCGCAACGAAAAGCGCATGCTGCAGGAATCGGTCGATTCGCTGCTGGACAACGGCCGTCGCGGCAAGGCGATGACCGGTGCCAACAAGCGCCCGCTGAAGTCGCTGGCCGACATGATCAAGGGCAAGGGCGGCCGTTTCCGTCAGAACCTGTTGGGCAAGCGCGTCGACTACTCCGGCCGTTCGGTGATCACGGTGGGCCCGTACCTGCGTCTGCATCAGTGCGGCCTGCCCAAGCTGATGGCGCTGGAGCTGTTCAAGCCCTTCATCTTCCACAAGCTGGAGGTACTGGGCCTTGCCACCACCATCAAGGCGGCCAAGAAGATGGTCGAGTCCCAGGAAGCGGTGGTGTGGGACATCCTGGAAGAAGTCATCCGCGAGCATCCGGTGCTGCTGAACCGTGCGCCGACGCTGCACCGCCTCGGCATCCAGGCATTCGAGCCCGTGCTGATCGAAGGCAAGGCGATCCAGCTGCATCCGCTGGTCTGCGCGGCGTTCAACGCCGACTTCGACGGTGACCAGATGGCCGTCCACGTGCCGCTGTCGCTGGAAGCGCAGATGGAAGCGCGCACGCTGATGTTGGCGTCCAACAACGTGTTGTCGCCCGCCAACGGCGAGCCGATCATCGTGCCGTCGCAGGATATCGTGCTCGGCCTCTACTACATGACCCGCGAGGCAACCAACGCGCGTGGCGAGGGAACGCCGTTTGCCGACGTGGCCGAAGTGCACCGCGCCTACGCCAGCAAGGCGGTCACGCTGCAGACCCGCATCTCGGTGCGGTTGAAGGAGTGGTACAAGGACGACAGCGGTGACTGGCAAAGCCGTCTGGTGCGCAAGAACACCACGGTCGGCCGCGCGATCCTCTCCGAGATCCTGCCGCGAGGTCTTGACTTCAGCTACATCGACAAGGCGCTGAAGAAGAAGGAGATCGGCCGCCTGATCAATGCCTCGTTCCGCAGCTGCGGCCTCAAGGACACCGTGGTGTTCGCCGACCAGCTGATGTACACCGGCTTCAGCTACTCGACCCGCGGCGGCATCTCGATCTGCGTCGACGACATGCTGGTACCCAAGGAAAAGGCCGAACTGCTGGCGGCCGCCAACGCCGAAGTGAAGGAGATCGAGCAGCAATACACCGCCGGTCTCGTGACCCAGGGCGAACGCTACAACAAGGTCGTTGACATCTGGGGTCGCGCTGGCGACCAGATCGCCAAGGCCATGATGGCGCACCTGGGCAAGGAAAAGGTCGTCAATGCCGAAGGCAAGGAAGTCGACCAGGAGTCGTTCAACTCGATCTACATGATGGCCGACTCGGGCGCGCGGGGTTCCGCAGCGCAGATCCGTCAGCTGGCCGGCATGCGGGGCCTGATGGCCAAGCCGGACGGCTCGATCATCGAGACGCCGATCACCACCAACTTCCGCGAAGGCCTGACCGTTCTGCAGTACTTCAACTCGACCCACGGCGCCCGCAAGGGCTTGGCCGATACCGCGTTGAAGACCGCGAACTCCGGTTACCTGACCCGTCGTCTGGTCGACGTGACGCAGGATCTGGTGGTGACCGAGGACGATTGCGGCACCAAGCACGGCGTGACCATGAAGGCCGTGGTGCAGGGTGGCGATGTGATCGAAGCACTGCGCGACCGGATTCTGGGGCGCGTGGCCGCGGTGGACATCATCGACCCGGCCAGCCAGGAAACGGTGATCGAAGCCGGCATGATGCTGACCGAAGAGCTGGTCGAGAAGATCGATGGCATCGGCGTGGACGAAGTCAAGGTGCGCACGCCGCTCACCTGCGAAACCCGTTATGGCCTGTGTGCCAGGTGCTACGGCCGCGATCTGGGCCGCGGCAACCTCGTCAACTCGGGCGAAGCGGTCGGCGTCATCGCCGCGCAGTCGATCGGCGAGCCGGGCACCCAGCTGACCATGCGGACCTTCCACATCGGTGGTGCGGCGTCGCGGGCTGCGGCAGCCAGCCAGATCGAAACCAAGTCCAACGGCAGGATCGCCTACAGCGCCAACATGCGCTACGTCACCAACGTGAAGGGCGAGCCGGTGGTCATCGCACGTTCGGCCGAAGTGCTGGTGCTGGACGACCAAGGGCGCGAGCGTGAGCGGCACAAGGTGCCGTACGGCGCCACGCTGCTGGTGAAGGACGGCGACGCGGTCAAGGCCGGCACCGTGCTCGGCACCTGGGATCCGCACGCGCGCCCCATCATCACCGAGTACGCCGGTCAGGTGAAGTTCGAGAACGTCGAGGAAGGCATCACTGTCGTCAAGCAGGTGGACGACGTGACCGGCCTGTCGACCCTGGTGGTGATCAACGCCAAGAGCAAGGCCGGTTCCAAGGGCGTGCGGCCGTTGGTCAAGCTGCTCGACGAGCGTGGCAACGAAGTCAGGCTCACCGGCACCGAGACCCCGGTCACCATCGGCTTCCAGCCGGGCGCCATCATCACGGTGAAGGACGGCCAGCAGGTCGGCGTGGGTGAAGTGCTGGCGCGGATTCCGCAGGAATCGGCCAAGACTCGCGACATTACCGGCGGTCTGCCGCGCGTGGCCGAGTTGTTCGAGGCGCGTTCGCCCAAGGATGCCGGCATGCTGGCCGATGTCACCGGCACCATCAGCTTCGGCAAGGAGACCAAGGGCAAGCAGCGTCTGGTGATCACCGATCCGGACGGCACGCCGCATGAATACCTGATCCCGAAGGAAAAGCACGTGATGGTGCACGACGGGCAGGTGGTCAACCGCGGTGAAATGATCGTCGACGGCGCCATCGATCCGCATGACATCCTGCGTCTGCAGGGCATCGAGGAACTGGCACGTTACATCGTCCAGGAAGTGCAGGAGGTGTACCGGCTGCAGGGCGTGAAGATCAACGACAAGCACATCGAAGTGATCGTGCGGCAGATGCTGCGGCGCGTGGTCATCTCTGATCCGGGCAACTCCGAGTTCATCCAGGGTGAACAGGTCGAGCGTGCCGAAGTGCTGATCGCCAACGACAAGCTGGTGGCCGAGGGCAAGGAAGCGGCCAAGTTCGACAACGTGCTGCTCGGGATCACCAAGGCTTCGCTGTCGACCGATTCGTTCATCTCGGCGGCGTCGTTCCAGGAGACCACGCGCGTGCTGACCGAGGCCGCCATCATGGGCAAGGTCGATGATCTGCGCGGTCTGAAGGAGAATGTGATCGTCGGTCGTCTGATCCCTGCCGGTACCGGTCTGGCCTATCACCGCAGCCGCAAGCATCAAGGCAGCGCCAACTTGTTCGATCTGGGCGAGGAGGTGCAGGCCGGAGAAGCCGCCACCGTCAGCAGCGAGGAGACGTTCTGACGCAGCTGACTTGACGGCAAGGGCTTGATTTTCTTAAAATCCCGAGTCTTTTTCGGCGACACCCGGCTTTCCGGGTGTCGCCCGCTTCATTTGGGGCGTCGGTAACCGTTTTTTTTCCGGCGCAGCAAACAGGTCCCCCGGCAACGGGGGGTTTCAAACTGAGGAAGTTGAATCAATGCCAACCATCAACCAACTGGTCCGCAAGGGCCGTGAGAAGGAAGTGGCCAAGAGCAAGGTTCCCGCGCTCGAAGCCTGCCCTCAAAAGCGTGGCGTATGCACCCGTGTGTATACGACGACGCCGAAGAAGCCGAACTCCGCGTTGCGTAAAGTGTGCAAAGTGCGTCTGACCAACGGGTTCGAAGTGATTTCGTACATCGGCGGTGAAGGCCACAATCTGCAGGAACACAGCGTGGTGCTGATCCGCGGCGGCCGGGTGAAGGACTTGCCTGGTGTGCGTTACCACACCGTGCGCGGTTCGCTGGATACCGCCGGCGTCAAGGATCGCAAGCAGGCCCGTTCCAAGTACGGTGCCAAGCGTCCGAAGGCGTAAGCCCGGCACGCTACGGCGGCAGGCCGCATCAGTGGCGCCGTCGAGTAAGTGGTCGTCCCGCTGGACGGCCGTGGGGCGCGATGCCCCGACTGAATGACATATCAAGGATTAGAGAACCATGCCAAGACGTAGAGAAGTCCCGAAGCGTGAAGTGCTTCCGGATCCCAAGTTCGGCTCCACCGAACTGACCAAGTTCATGAACGTGGTGATGATCGACGGCAAGAAGGCCGTTGCCGAAGGCATCGTGTACGGCGCCCTCGCCCAGATCGAGAAGAAGACCGGCAAGAACGCCATCGAAATCTTCACCACCGCCATCAACAACGCAAAGCCGGTCGTCGAGGTGAAGAGTCGCCGCGTCGGTGGCGCGAACTACCAGGTGCCGGTCGAAGTCCGTCCCAGCCGTCGTTTGGCATTGGCGATGCGCTGGTTGCGTGACGCGGCCCGCAAGCGTGGCGAGAAGTCGATGGATCTGCGTCTGGCTGGTGAATTGCTCGATGCGGCCGAAGGCCGTGGCGGTGCGATGAAGAAGCGCGACGAAGTGCACCGCATGGCGGAAGCAAACCGCGCGTTTGCCCACTACCGCTTCTAATGCACAACGCTTAAGGAAACAACCGTGGCTCGTAAGACCCCCATTGAGCGGTACCGCAACATCGGTATTTCCGCTCACATTGACGCTGGCAAGACCACCACGACCGAGCGCATCCTTTTCTACACCGGTGTGAACCACAAGATTGGTGAGGTTCACGACGGCGCTGCCACCATGGACTGGATGGAGCAGGAGCAGGAGCGCGGCATCACCATCACCTCCGCTGCGACCACCACCTTCTGGAAGGGCATGGGCCTCCAGTTCCCGGAGCACCGCTTCAACATCATCGACACCCCGGGGCACGTGGACTTCACCATCGAGGTGGAGCGTTCGATGCGCGTGCTGGATGGCGCCTGCATGGTGTACTGCGCGGTTGGTGGCGTGCAGCCGCAGTCGGAAACCGTGTGGCGTCAGGCCAACAAGTACCAGGTGCCGCGTCTGGCGTTCGTCAACAAGATGGACCGCCAGGGCGCCAACTTCTTCCGCGTCGTCGAGCAGATGAAGACCCGACTGAAGGCCAATCCGGTTCCGGTGGTGATCCCCATCGGTGCCGAAGACGGCTTCGTCGGTGTGGTCGACCTCCTGAAGATGCAGGCCATCTATTGGGATGAAGCCTCGCAAGGCATGAAGTTCGAATACCGGGATATCCCGGCCGAACTGCAGGCGACCGCCCAGGAGTGGCGCGAAAAGATGGTCGAATCGGCGGCTGAGGCCACCGAAGAGCTGATGAACAAGTACCTGGAAGAAGGTGACCTCTCCGAGGCCGAGATCGTCCAGGCGCTGCGTCAGCGCACCATCGCCTGCGAAATCCAGCCGATGCTGTGCGGCACCGCGTTCAAGAACAAGGGCGTGCAGCGCATGCTCGACGCCGTGATCGAATTCCTGCCGTCGCCGGTCGACATCCCGCCGGTCAAGGGTACCGATGAGAAGGAGCAGCCGACCACGCGTGAAGCGTCGGATTCGGCCCCGTTCTCGGCGCTGGCGTTCAAGCTGATGAACGACCCGTATGTCGGTCAGCTGACCTTCTTCCGCGTCTATTCGGGCGTGGTGAAGTCGGGCGACTCGGTGCTGAACTCGGTCAAGGACAAGAAGGAACGGATCGGTCGTATCGTGCAGATGCACGCCAACGAACGTCAGGAAATCGATGAGGTTCTGGCTGGCGACATCGCCGCGGGTATCGGCCTGAAGGACGTCACCACCGGTGAAACCCTGTGCTCGCCGGATCATCCGGTCATTCTCGAGCGCATGGTGTTCCCGGAGCCGGTGATCCATGTGGCCGTCGAGCCCAAGACCAAGGCCGACCAGGAAAAGATGGGCGTGGCGCTGAACCGTCTGGCCAAGGAAGATCCGTCGTTCCGCGTGCGGACCGACGAGGAATCGGGCCAGACCATCATTTCCGGCATGGGCGAGTTGCACCTGGAGATCCTGGTCGATCGGATGAAGCGCGAATTCGGCGTGGAAGCCAACGTCGGCGCGCCGCAGGTGGCCTACCGCGAAACCGTGACCCAGACCGTGAAGGACGTGCAGGGCAAGCATGCCAAGCAGTCCGGCGGTAAGGGTCAGTACGGCGATTGCACGATCACGCTCGAGCCGTCCGGCGAAGGCAAGGGCTACCAGTTCATCGATGAAATCAAGGGTGGCGTGATTCCGCGCGAATTCATCCCTTCGGTGGACAAGGGTATCCAGAACACGCTGAAGGCTGGCGTGCTGGCCGGCTTCCCGGTGGTGGACGTAACCGTGCGCCTGACCTTCGGTTCGTACCATGACGTCGATTCGTCGCAGATCGCCTTCGAACTGGCGGGCTCCATTGCCTTCAAGGAAGCGATGCGCCGTGCCGGTGCGGTGATCCTTGAGCCAATGATGGCCGTGGAAATCGAAACGCCGGAAGAGTACATGGGCGACATCATGGGTGATCTCTCGTCCCGTCGCGGCATCATCCAGGGCATGGATGACAACCCGGCCGGCGGCAAGATGATCAAGGTGGAAGTACCGCTGTCGGAAATGTTCGGCTACTCGACCACCCTGCGCTCCATGTCGCAAGGTCGCGCCACCTACTCGATGGAATTCAAGCACTACTCGGAAGCGCCGAAGCACGTCGCCGACGCCATCATCGCCAACAAGAAGTAATGGTTAACGAATAAGGAATACAGCAATGGCAAAAGAAAAGTTCACGCGGACGAAGCCGCACGTCAACGTTGGCACGATCGGTCACGTCGACCACGGCAAGACCACGTTGACCGCCGCCATCACCACCATCCTGTCCAAGAAGTTCGGTGGTGAAGCCAAGGGCTACGACCAGATCGACAGCGCGCCGGAAGAAAAGGCCCGCGGCATCACGATCAACACCGCGCACGTCGAGTACGAAACCGCCACCCGCCACTACGCCCACGTCGACTGCCCGGGCCACGCTGACTATGTGAAGAACATGATCACCGGCGCGGCACAGATGGACGGCGCGATCCTGGTGTGCTCGGCCGCTGACGGTCCGATGCCGCAAACCCGCGAACACATCCTGCTGGCCCGCCAGGTGGGCGTGCCGTACATCATCGTGTTCCTGAACAAGTGCGACATGGTGGACGACGCCGAACTGCTCGAGCTCGTCGAAATGGAAGTGCGCGACCTGCTGTCCAAGTACGACTTCCCGGGCGACGACATTCCGCTGATCAAGGGTTCCGCGCTGAAGGCGCTGGAAGGTGACCAGTCCGAGATCGGTGAGCCGGCGATCTTCCGTCTGGCCGAGGCGCTGGACAGCTACATTCCGCAGCCGGAGCGGGCGATCGACCTGCCGTTCCTGATGCCGATCGAAGACGTGTTCTCGATCTCGGGTCGCGGCACCGTGGTGACCGGCCGTGTCGAGCGTGGCATTGTCAAGGTGGGCGAGGAAATCGAGATCGTCGGGATCAAGCCGACCACCAAGACCACCTGCACCGGCGTGGAAATGTTCCGCAAGCTGCTGGACCAGGGCCAGGCTGGCGACAACATCGGCGCGCTGCTGCGCGGCACCAAGCGTGAAGAAGTCGAGCGTGGCCAGGTGCTGGCCAAGCCGGGTTCGATCACGCCGCACACCAAGTTCACGGGTTCGGTGTACGTGCTGAGCAAGGAAGAGGGTGGTCGTCACACCCCGTTCTTCAACGGCTATCGTCCGCAGTTCTACTTCCGGACCACGGACGTGACCGGTTCGGTCGAGCTGCCGGCGGGCACCGAGATGGTGATGCCGGGTGACAACGTGGAAGTGACGGTGTCGCTAATCGCGCCGATCGCGATGGAACAGGGTCTGCGCTTCGCGATCCGCGAAGGTGGCCGTACCGTCGGCGCCGGCGTCGTCGCCAAAGTCATCGAGTAAGCGAGGAAATTGCAATGCAAAGCCAGAAAATCCGCATTCGCCTGAAGGCGTTTGACTACTCGCTGATCGATCGCTCCGCCCAGGAGATCGTCGAGACCGCCAAGCGCACCGGCGCCGTGGTCAAGGGGCCGGTTCCGCTGCCGACCAAGATCGAGCGTTTTGACGTACTGCGTTCGCCGCACGTCAACAAGACCTCGCGCGACCAGTTCGAGATCCGTACCCATCTGCGTCTGATGGACATCGTCGATCCCACCGACAAGACCGTCGATGCACTGATGAAGCTGGATCTGCCGGCTGGTGTCGATGTGGAGATCAAGCTGCAGTAACGCTCGACGGCAAACGCGCTAAGTGTTTGCGGCGAAAGAAAAAGCTGTGGTAGTATCGCGGGCTTGCCGTTCTTGTGACGGCAAGCCCCTTTATTTTTAGTTGGTTATTTGCCGATCAATCGTAATCGGCCCTGAAAAGGAAATAACTATGAGCTTAGGTCTTGTCGGTCGCAAAGTCGGCATGACCCGCGTCTTTGCCGAGGATGGTTCGTCCATTCCGGTGACGGTGCTGGACATGTCTGCCAATCGCGTCACGCAAATCAAGTCCGTAGAAACCGACGGCTATGCAGCCGTCCAGGTCACCTTCGGTGCCAAGAAGGCCAATCGTGTCAACAAGGCGGAAGCTGGCCATTTTGCCAAGGCGGGCGTCGAAGCCGGTCTGGCCCTGGTCGAGTTCCGTGTTGCCGCGGACAAGCTGGCCGAGCTGAAGGCCGGTTCGGCTTTGTCCGTCGAGCTCTTCACGGCAGGCCAGCTGGTCGACGTCACCGGCACCTCGCAGGGTAAGGGTTTCTCCGGCGTCATCAAGCGCCACAACTTCAGTTCCAACCGTGCATCCCATGGTAACTCGCGTTCGCACAATACGCCGGGTTCCATTGGTCAGGCGCAGGATCCGGGTCGCATCTTCCCGGGCAAGCGCATGGCGGGTCAGTACGGCAACGTGAAGTCCACCGTGCAGAACCTTGAAGTGGTTCGCGTCGATGCCGAGCGCCAATTGCTGCTCGTCAAGGGCGCGGTTCCGGGGTCCAAGGGCAACGACGTGGTCGTTCGTCCGAGCGTCAAGGCAGGTGCATGATGGAACTGAAGGTCATTAATGCAAATGGCGAGGCGCAAGCCGCCGTCGCCGGTTCCGACGCCCTGTTTGCCCGCGATTTCAGCGAAGCGCTGGTGCACCAAGTGGTCACCGCCTACTTCGCCAACGCCCGTAGCGGGAATCGCGCTCAGAAAGGGCGTGCCGACGTCAAGCACACCACCAAGAAGCCGTGGCGCCAGAAAGGGACGGGCCGTGCCCGTGCCGGTATGAGCTCGTCGCCGCTGTGGCGTGGTGGTGGCAAGACCTTCCCGAGCAGCCCGGACGAGAACTTCAGCCAGAAGGTCAACCGCAAGATGTATCGCGCCGGCATTGCGACCATCCTGTCGCAGCTGGTGCGTGAAGATCGTCTGGTCGTGGTGGATTCGTTCACGCTCGAAGCACCGAAGACCAAGGCCTTCGTGCAGAAGCTGGACGCGCTCAAGCTCGATTCGGCACTGATCGTGACGCGTGAGCTGGACGAGAACCTGTATCTCGCCTCCCGCAACCTGCCGAACGTGCTCGTGCTCGAGCCTTCCCAAGTCGATCCGGTCAGCCTCGTGCGCTTCAACAAGCTCGTGTTGACCCGCGATGCGCTCCAGGCTCTCGAGGAGATCTACGCATGACGCAATTTACTGAAAACCGTCTGCTGCAGGTGCTGCGCGCGCCCATCGTCTCCGAAAAGAGCACGCTGGTGGCCGACAAGAACGAGCAGATCGTATTCCGCGTCGCCACCGATGCGACCAAGGGCGAGATCAAGGCAGCGGTCGAGCTGCTGTTCAAGGTCAAGGTCCAAGGTGTGACCGTGGTGAACGTCAAGGGCAAGTCCAAGCGCTTCGGTCGTTTCACCGGTTCGCGCAAGGACTGGAAAAAGGCTTATGTGAGCCTGGTTCCGGGTCAAGAAATCGATCTTGCAGCCGCGCAATAAGGAGACTTGAAAATGGCATTGGTTAAAGTAAAACCGACGTCCGCCGGTCGCCGCGCCGTTGTCAAGGTGGTGAACCCGGATCTGCACAAGGGTGCCCCGTACGCACCGTTGCTCGAGCCGCAAAGCAAGACCGCCGGCCGCAACAACCGCGGCGTGATCACCACCCGGCACAAGGGCGGCGGTCACAAGCAGCACTACCGCGTGATCGACTTCAAGCGCAACAAGGATGGCATTCCGGCCAAGGTCGAGCGTCTGGAATACGACCCGAACCGCACCGCCAACATCGCGCTGCTGTGCTACGCCGATGGCGAGCGCCGCTACATCATCGCCCCGAAGGGTCTGAAGGCCGGTGCCACCGTGCTGTCCGGTCCGGAAGCGCCGATCAAGGTCGGCTCGGCGATGCCGATCCGCAATATCCCGGTCGGTTCGACCATCCATTGCGTTGAACTGCAGCCTGGCAAGGGTGCGC
Source organism: Chitiniphilus purpureus (assembly GCF_025642115.1). GTDB lineage: Bacteria > Pseudomonadota > Gammaproteobacteria > Burkholderiales > Chitinibacteraceae > Chitiniphilus > Chitiniphilus purpureus. Next base: position 1,338,361 of record NZ_CP106753.1, read on the forward strand.
AGCTCGCGCGTTCGGCCGGTGCCTCGGTGCAGCTCTTGGCGCGCGAAGGTGCCTATGCCCAGCTGCGTCTGCGTTCGGGTGAAATCCGCAAGGTGCACATCGATTGCCGCGCCACCCTGGGTGAAGTGGGCAACGAAGAGCACAACCTGCGCTCGTACGGCAAGGCCGGTGCGAAGCGTTGGCTGGGTATCCGTCCGACGGTGCGTGGTACCGCGATGAACCCGATCGATCACCCGCATGGTGGTGGTGAGGGCAAGACTGGCGAAGGCCGTGTGCCGGTCAGCCCGTGGGGCCAGCCGACCAAGGGTTATCGCACCCGGAACAACAAGCGTACCGACGGCATGATCGTTCGTCGTCGTCCTGCGAACAAGGGGTAATTGAACATGGCACGTTCTGTCAAGAAGGGTCCGTTCGTCGACCTGCACCTCATCAAGAAGATCGAGGCTGCCCGTGCGTCGAACGACAAGCGCCCGATCAAGACCTGGTCGCGTCGTTCTACCGTTCTGCCGGACTTCGTCGGCCTGACGATCGCCGTGCACAACGGCAAGCAGCACGTTCCGGTCTACGTGAACGAAAACATGGTTGGCCACAAGCTGGGCGAGTTCGCGCTCACCCGCACGTTCAAAGGCCATGCCGCGGACAAAAAAGCCAAGCGCTAAGGTGAAGACATGCAAGTATCCGCTGTACTGAGCAATGCTCGCCTCTCCGCACAGAAAGCTCGGCTGGTCGCAGACCTGGTTCGTGGCAAGCCTGTGGAGCAGGCCATCAACATCCTGACCTTCAGCCCGAAGAAGGCCGCAGTCCTGATCAAGAAGGTGCTCGAGTCGGCCATTGCCAATGCCGAGCACAATGAAGGCGCCGATATCGATGCCCTCAAGATCAAGACGATTTTTGTGGACAAGGGTCCGTCCCTCAAGCGTTTCTCCGCACGTGCCAAGGGCCGCGGCAACCGCATCGAGAAGCAGACCTGCCACATCACGCTGACTGTGGGCGACTAAGGAGCGATAATGGGTCAGAAAATTCATCCGACGGGTTTTCGTCTCGCCGTCAACAAGAACTGGGCCTCGCGCTGGTACGCCAACAGCCGTAATTTCGGCAAGATGCTGACCGAAGACATCGAGGTGCGCGAGTTCCTGAAGAAGCGTCTCGCTGGCGCGGCTGTCAGCCGCGTCGTCATCGAGCGCCCGGCCAAGAATGCCAAGATCACCATCTATACCGCCCGCCCGGGCGTGGTGATCGGCAAGAAGGGCGAGGATATCGAGCTCTTGAAGAAAGAGCTGCAGAACATCCTCAAGGTGCCGGTGCACGTCAATATCGAGGAAGTGCGCAAGCCCGAGATCGATGCGCAGATCATTGCCGACAGCATCTCGTCGCAGCTGGAAAAGCGCGTGATGTTCCGTCGCGCCATGAAGCGTGCGATGCAGAACGCAATGCGTCTGGGCGCCCAGGGCATCAAGATCATGTCCGCGGGCCGTCTGAACGGTATCGAGATCGCGCGTACCGAATGGTATCGCGAAGGCCGTGTGCCGCTGCACACGCTGCGCGCTGACATCGACTACGCGACCAGCGAAGCCAAGACCACCTATGGGGTCATCGGTATCAAGGTCTGGGTATACAAGGGCGAAGTGAAGCCGGGCGAGAAGGTCGCGGAACCGGCGCCGGAAACCCAGCGTAAAGCACGAAAGGGGCCTCGCAATGCTGCAGCCAACTAGACTCAAGTTCCGTAAGGTCCAGAAGGGCCGCAACACCGGCATCGCCACCCGCGGCAACAGTGTCGCGTTCGGCACGTTCGGCCTGAAGGCGACAACGCGTGGCCGCCTGACTGCACGTCAGATCGAATCCGCGCGTCGTGCCATCACCCGTTATATCAAGCGGGGTGGCCGCGTATGGATCCGCGTGTTCCCGGACAAGCCGATCTCGACCAAGCCGGCCGAAGTGCGGATGGGTAACGGTAAGGGTAGCCCGGAGTACTGGGTTGCCGAAATTCAACCTGGCAAGGTGTTGTACGAGCTGGATGGCGTCAATGAGGAACTCGCTCGCGAAGCGTTCCGCCTGGCGTCGGCCAAGCTGCCGTTCGGTACGACCTTCGTCACTCGTCAAGTGGGGCAATGATGAAAGCTGCTGAACTCCGTCAAAAGTCGGTCGACGAGCTCAAGAGCGAACTGACTGCCCTGCTGCGGGCGCAGTTCGGTCTGCGGATGCAGGCCGCTACCGGCCAGCTCGCCAAGAACACCGAGATCAAGCGCGTGCGCAAGGATATTGCGCGCGTTCGTACCATCCTGGCTCAGAAGGCGGCGTAACATGAGCGAAGCGAAACTGAAGCGTACGCTGACTGGCCGCGTGGTCAGCGACAAGATGGATAAGACTGTCACCGTCCTCGTCGAGCATCTGGTCAAGCACCCGATCTACGGCAAGGTGATGCGTCGTTCCAAGAAGTATCACGCGCACGATGAAAGCAACCAGTATCACGAAGGCGATCTGGTCACGATTGTGGAAGGTCGTCCGATTTCGAAGACCAAATCGTGGGTGGTGACTGAGCTGGTTGAAAAGGCACGTGTGGTCTAAGCGGTACTGATAGGACCAGGCGACTTGCCAGGGCATTGTACTTCTCGTACAATGCCCGTTTTTCCGTCTTGCGATGGGGTCACACCCATCGTGTTTTTCCCCTTTCGGGGTCCAAAACTGGCTGCGTCTTGGCCCGGTTTTGCCGGGCACCGTTCCGGTCTTTGCCGAAACATTCGCAGATTAAGTTGGAGGTTGTTTTTCCATGATCCAAATGCAATCCATGCTGGAGGTTGCTGACAACACCGGGGCGCGTCACGTGATGTGCATCAAGGTGTTGGGTGGCTCCAAGCGTCGCTACGCGGCAGTCGGCGACATCATCAAGGTGAGCATCAAGGATGCGGCCCCGCGTGGCCGTGTCAAGAAGGGTGACGTGTACAACGCCGTGGTGGTCCGTACCGCCAAGGGTGTTCGCCGTGCCGATGGCTCGCTGATCAAGTTCGACGGCAATGCCGCCGTGCTCCTGAACAACAAGCTGGAACCGATCGGGACCCGTATCTTCGGGCCGGTGACGCGTGAACTGCGTACCGAGCGCTTTATGAAGATCGTGTCGCTGGCGCCGGAAGTGCTGTAAGGGGAACGGGATGAACAAGATTCGCAAGGGTGACGAGGTCATCGTCATCACGGGTAAGGACAAGGGGCGTCGCGGTACCGTGCTGCGTGTTCTGCCGACCGAAGACCGCATCGTGGTCGAGGGCGTCAATGTGGTGAAGAAGCACCAGAAGCCGAACCCGATGCGCGGCCAGCAGGGTGGCATCGTGGAAAAGACGCTGTCGGTCCACGTGTCCAATGTGGCGATTTTCAATGCGGCGGCCGGCAAGGCCGATCGCGTGGGCTTCAAGGTCCTCGAGGACGGCAAGAAGGTTCGCGTCTTCAAGTCGACCGGCGAAGTGATCGGCGGCTGAGGGGTAGAACATGGTTCGTCTGCAAGAGATTTACCAGCAAAAGATTGTACCGGCGCTCATTGAGCAGTTCGGTTACAAGTCGGTGATGGAAGTGCCGCGCATCGAGAAGATCACCATCAACATGGGTGTGGGTGAGGCGGTCGCCGACAAGAAGGTGATGGAACACGCCGTGGGCGATCTGGAAAAGATCGCCGGTCAGAAGGTGGTGGTGACCAAGGCCAAGAAGTCGATCGCTGGTTTCAAGATCCGCGATGGCTATCCGGTCGGCTGCAAGGTCACGCTGCGCCGCAATCGCATGTACGAATTCCTGGATCGCCTCGTCACCGTCGCGCTGCCGCGCGTACGTGACTTCCGTGGTATCTCGGCCAAGTCGTTCGACGGCCGCGGCAACTACAACATGGGCGTGCGTGAGCAGATCATCTTCCCGGAAATCGAATACGACAAGATCGATGCGCTGCGTGGGATGAACATCACCATCACGACCACCGCAAAGACCGACGACGAAGCGCGCGCCCTGCTGGCCGCCTTCAAGTTCCCGTTCAAGAATTGAGGCGATCATGGCAAAACTTGCACTGATTAATCGCGAAGAAAAGCGCCGCGCTACGGTCGCCAAGCATGCGGCCAAGCGTGAAAAGCTGCTGGCTGTCGTCAACGATGTGAACGCCAGCGAAGAGGAGCGCTTTGCCGCACGCCTCAAGCTGCAGCAATTGCCGCGTAACGCGAGCCCGGTCCGTACCGGTACCCGTTGCTCGATTACCGGCCGCCCGCGCGGCGTGTTCCGCAAGTTCGGCCTTGGCCGTAACAAGCTGCGCGAGCTGGCGATGAAGGGTGAGATCCCCGGCATGGTCAAGGCGAGCTGGTAAGGAGAGATAAAACATGGCAATGCATGATCCTATCGCCGATATGCTGACCCGCATCCGCAACGCACAGCGCGCGGAAAAGAACACCGTGACCATGCCGTCTTCGAAGCTGAAGGTGGCGATCGCCAAGGTGCTGCAGGACGAAGGCTATATCGAGTCGTTCGTTGTCGCTGGGGATGTCAAGCCTCAGCTGACCATCGAATTGAAGTACTACGCTGGTCGCCCCGTGATCGAGCGCATCGAGCGGGTGTCCAAGCCCGGTCTGCGTATCTACAAGGGCGCCACCGATATTCCGCAGGTGATGAATGGTCTTGGCGTGGCGATCCTGTCCACGTCCAAGGGGGTGATGACCGATCGCAAGGCGCGCGCCAACGGTGTTGGTGGCGAGCTTCTGTGCATCGTCGCGTAATGAGGTGAACTGATGTCTCGTGTAGCGAAGAATCCGGTTGCCATCCCTGCTGGCGTGGATGTGAAGGTTGCCGACGGCCAAATCACCGTCAAGGGCCCGAACGGCACGCTGAGCCAGGCGCTTGGCAGCAACGTGGAAGTGAAGATCGAGAACGGTGCGGTGGTGTTTGCCGCACGTGACGGCGGCAAGCCCGCCCGGGCGATGTCCGGCACGCTGCGCGCGCTGGTCAACAACATGGTCGATGGCGTCTCCAAGGGTTTCGAGCGCAAGCTCAACCTGGTTGGCGTCGGCTACCGTGCGCAGGCCCAGGGCGACTCGCTGAACCTCACCCTCGGTTTTTCCCATCCGGTTGTGCACAAGATGCCGGCCGGCGTGAAGGTGGAAACCCCCACGCAGACCGAAATCGTACTCAAGGCTGCCGACAAGCAGCTGCTTGGTCAGGTCGCTGCCGAAATCCGCTCCTACCGCGCGCCTGAGCCCTATAAGGGCAAGGGTGTCCGTTATTCGGATGAAGTGGTCGTTCTGAAAGAAACCAAGAAGAAGTAATCGAGGCTGAATCATGGATAAGAAAGAGACCCGACTCCGCCGTGCACGTAAAACCCGTGCCAAGATTGCGGAGCTCAAGGTGGTGCGCCTGTCGGTGCACCGTACCAACAGCCACATCTATGCGCAGGTCATCGATGCAACGGGCAGCAAGGTGCTGGCCGCGGCTTCGTCCCTGGATGCCGATGTACGCGGCCAGATCAAGAACGGCGGCAACGTCGACGCGGCAGTGCTGGTCGGCAAGCGTATCGCCGAGAAGGCCCGTGCCGCCGGTGTCGAGCAAGTTGCGTTCGATCGTTCCGGCTTCAAGTACCACGGTCGCGTGAAGGCTCTTGCTGATGCTGCCCGCGAAGGCGGCCTCGTCTTCTAATTTGGAGTGATCAAATGGCTAGGAACGAAGTAGAAGATCGCAGCGACGGCCTTCGCGAAAAGATGGTGAGCGTCAATCGTGTCACCAAGGTGGTCAAGGGCGGCCGGATTCTCGGCTTTGCCGCGTTGACCGTGGTGGGCGATGGCGACGGCCGTGTCGGCATGGGCAAGGGCAAGGCCAAGGAAGTGCCCGTTGCAGTGCAGAAGGCACTGGACGAAGCCCGTCGCAAGTTGTTCAAGGCACCGCTGAAGAACGGTACCGTGCCGCACACTGTTGTCGGCCGCCATGGCGCGACCACCGTGTTCATGCAGCCGGCGCCGGACGGTACCGGCATCATCGCCGGCGGCCCGATGCGTGCTGTGTTCGAAGTGGCGGGCGTGCACAACGTCACCGCCAAGATCCACGGTTCGACCAATCCGTACAACGTGGTCCGTGCCACGCTGGACGGGCTGGCCAAGCTCCAAACCGCGGGTGACATCGCGGCCAAGCGTGGCAAGACGGTTGAAGAAATCCTCGGGGAGGCGTAAATGAGCGACGCCAAGAAAATCAAAGTGACGCTCGTTAAGAGCCTGATCGGTCGCCTGGAATCGCATCGCGCGTGCGCACGCGGGCTCGGCCTGCGCAAGCTCAACACGTCCGCCGAAGTGATCGACACCCCGGCCAACCGCGGCATGATCAACAAGATCAGCTACCTGCTGAAGGTGGAGGGCTAACATGTCTCTCGTACTGAACAACCTCAAGCCCGCCGACGGCGCAACCCACGCCAAGAGGCGTGTCGGTCGCGGCATCGGTTCCGGCCTCGGCAAGACTGCCGGTCGTGGCCACAAGGGTCAGAAGTCCCGCGCCGGCGGTTTCCACAAGGTCGGCTTCGAGGGCGGCCAGATGCCGTTGCAACGTCGTCTGCCCAAGCGTGGTTTCGTGTCGCTGGCCAAGGGCAAGAGCGCCGAGGTCCGCCTTGGTGATCTGAATGCGCTGCCGGTCAACGAGATTGACTTCGCCGTGCTGCTGCAGGCCGGTGTGATCGGCCAGCATGCGCTGACCGTGAAGGTGATCGCATCGGGCAAGATCGAGCGCGCTGTCACCCTGAAGGGCGTCGCCGCCACCAAGGGTGCGCGTGCGGCGATCGAAGCAGCCGGCGGCAGCATCGTCGAGTAACACGCTTTTAGCAGAGGCGCAAACGTGGCAAATCCCGGTATGGCGTCCGCAAGCAGCAAGTTTGCGGATCTGAAGAAGCGAATCTGGTTCTTGATCGGCGCATTGATCGTGTACCGTATTGGTGCACATATCCCCGTGCCGGGCATCAACCCTGACGAGCTCAAGCAACTGTTCGATTCGTCGCAGACGGGCCTGCTGAACATGTTCAACATGTTCTCGGGCGGTGCGCTGTCGCGGTTCACGGTGTTTGCCATCGGGATCATGCCGTACATCTCGGCCTCGATCATCATGCAGCTCGGCACCGAGGTGTTTCCTTCGCTCAAGCAATTGAAGAAGGAAGGCGAGGCCGGGCGGCGCAAGATCACCCAGTACACGCGCTATGCCACGGTGCTGCTGGCCACGGTGCAGAGCTTTGCGATCGCCGTGATGCTGTTCAAGCAGCCCAACCTCGTGATCGCGGGCATGCCGCAGGGCATGTTCGTGTTCACCACGGTGGTGAGCCTGGTGACGGGCACGATGTTCCTGATGTGGCTGGGTGAGCAGATCACCGAGCGTGGTATCGGCAACGGTATCTCGATCCTGATCTGTGCAGGTATCGCCGCAGGCGTGCCTTCGGCGATTGCGAAGACCCTGTCGTTGGTCCAGGCGGGAAGTCTGCACGAGATCCTTGCCCTGCTGCTGGCGGTGGCGGTGGTGTTGTTGACCGCCGCGGTGGTGTTCGTCGAGCGTGGGCAGCGCAAGGTGCCGGTGCAATATGCCAAGCGTCAGGTGGGCAACCGCGTGATGCAGGCCCAAAGCACCCATCTGCCGCTGAAGGTCAACATGGCCGGTGTGATCCCGCCGATCTTTGCCTCGTCGATCATTCTGTTCCCGGCCACCTTGCTGTCGTGGACGGGCAACAGCGAGCGCATGAGTTGGCTGAAGGCCATTGGCGATACGCTGCACCCGGGTCAGCCCGTGTACGTGCTGCTTTACGCCGCGGCCATCATCTTCTTCTGTTATTTCTACACGGCCCTGGTGTTCAATCCGAAGGAAACCGCAGATAACCTCAAGAAGAGCGGGGCGATGATCCCGGGCTACCGGCCCGGCGAGCACACTGCGCGCTACATCGAGAAGCTCATTCTCAAGCTGACGCTGGTCGGCGCCGTCTACATCACCGTGATTTGTCTGATCCCGGAATTCCTGATCCTGAAGTGGAATGTCCCGTTCTACTTCGGGGGTACATCACTGCTGATCCTGGTGGTGGTGGCAATGGATTTCATGGCGCAGATGCAGTCCTATGTGCTGTCCCACCAGTACGAGAGCCTGCTGAAGAAGGCGAATTTCAAGGGCGCTGCATAAGAGTCAACCGAATCTAATTAGCTATGGCGAAAGAAGACGTTATTCAGATGCAGGGCGAAGTGCTGGAAACGCTGCCCAACGCGATGTTCCGGGTCAAGCTTGAGAACGGACATGTGGTCCTTGGCCATATCTCGGGGAAGATGCGGATGCACTACATCCGCATCCTGCCCGGGGACAAGGTGACGGTGGAGTTGACACCGTACGATCTGACCAAGGCCCGCATCGTATTCCGGACGAAGTGACGCCCGGAGTTTCATTCTAGAAAAAGGACCAGACGATGAGAGTTCAAGCATCGGTCAAGAAAATCTGCCGCAACTGCAAGATCATCCGCCGCAACCGCGTGGTGCGCGTGATCTGCACGGACCCGCGGCACAAGCAGCGCCAAGGCTGATTGAGCCAATCAACCAAGGTTGCTATAATCCGCAACTTTTTGAACCTGGGGTAAAGAAGTATGGCCCGTATTGCTGGGGTTAACATCCCTAATCATCAGCATACTGTGATCGGCCTTCAGGCAATCTACGGCGTCGGTCGCACTCGTGCGATCGCTGTCTGCAGTGCCACCGGCATCGAGCCGAGCAAGAAGGTCAAGGATCTCAGCGAAGCTGAGCTGGATAAGCTGCGCGAAGAACTTGGCAAGTACGTCATCGAAGGCGACCTGCGGCGCGAAGTCACCATGAGCATCAAGCGTCTGATGGACCTTGGCTGCTACCGGGGCTTCCGTCATCGCAAGGGCCTGCCGGTGCGTGGCCAGCGCACACGTACCAACGCCCGCACCCGCAAGGGACCGCGCAAGCCCATCGCTGGCAAGAAGTAATTCCAGCGATCGTCATCAAAGGATTTAAGCATGGCTAAAGCAAACACAGTGCGTGTACGGAAGAAAGTCAAAAAGAGCGTGTCCGAAGGCATCGTGCATGTGCACGCTTCCTTCAATAACACGATCATTACCATCACCGATCGCCAAGGGAATGCACTTTCTTGGGCTACCTCGGGCGGTGCTGGTTTTAAGGGCTCTCGGAAAAGTACACCCTTCGCCGCCCAGGTGGCTGCGGAGCACGCTGGTAAAGTTGCCCAAGAATATGGTGTGAAGAACCTTGAAGTCCGTATCAAGGGGCCTGGTCCGGGTCGTGAATCCGCGGTGCGTGCTCTGAACGCACTCGGCTTCAAGATCACCAGCATTTCGGATGTGACGCCGGTGCCGCACAACGGCTGCCGTCCTCCGAAAAAGCGTCGCATCTAATCCCGGAGTAGAAGATGGCTCGTTATATTGGACCCAAGTGCAAACTCGCACGCCGCGAAGGCACGGATCTTTTCCTCAAGAGCGCCCGTCGTTCGCTCGACAGCAAGTGCAAGCTGGAACAAGCCCCAGGCCAGCATGGCGCTAAGAACACCCGTCTGTCGGACTACGGTGCTCACCTGCGCGAGAAGCAGAAGATCCGCCGCATCTATGGCGTGCTGGAACGTCAGTTCCGTCGTTATTTCGAAGAAGCCGCGCGCCGCAAGGGCTCGACCGGCGAAAACCTGTTGAAGATCCTGGAATCGCGCCTGGACAACGTCGTCTATCGGCTGGGCTTCGGCTCCACCCGTGCCGAATCGCGCCAGCTGGTCTCGCACAAGGCCATCACGGTCAATGGCAAGGTCGTCAACATCCCGTCGTTCCAGGTGAAGGCAGGTGATGTGGTGGCCGTGCGTGAAAAGGCCAAGAAGCAGGCACGTGTTATCGAGGCGGTATCGTTGGCTGAAGGGATCGGTTTCCCCAACTGGGTGCAGGTGGATAGCAAGAAGCTCGAAGGCGTGTTCAAGAGCGCCCCGGAGCGTTCCGACCTGTCCAGCGACATCAACGAATCGTTGGTCGTGGAATTCTATTCCAAGTAATTAGCTGCCCGGTAAGGCCAAGGGATACTGATACATGCAAAACCTCGCCAATGAGTTGCTCAAGCCGCGCATCATCGACGTGCAGGCTCAATCGTCCGCTCAAGCCCGGGTGGTGATGGAGCCGTTCGAGCGTGGTTATGGCCATACGCTCGGTAACGCCCTGCGCCGAATCCTGCTGTCTTCGATGCCGGGTTTTGCGCCGACGGAAGTGAAGATCGAAGGGGTGGTCCACGAATATTCCGCGCTGGATGGCGTTCAGGAAGATGTGGTCGATATCCTGCTCAATCTCAAGGGTGTCGTGCTCAAGCTGCATGGTCGCGAAGCGGTCGCGTTGACGCTGACCAAGGATGGCCAGGGCGTGGTCAAGGCCGGCGATATCCAGGTGCCGCACGATGTCGAGGTGGTCAATCCGGATCATGTGATTGCCCATCTTTCCGCCGGTGGCAAGCTCAACATGGAGATCAAGGTCGAGAAGGGCCGTGGTTACCAGCCCGCTCCCGCCCGCGCAGGCCGCGAGGACTCCCGCAGCATCGGCACGATCCAGCTGGATGCCTCGTTCAGCCCGATCCGTCGCGTCAGCTATGCCGTTGAAAGCGCACGGGTCGAGCAGCGTACCGATCTGGATCGGCTGATCCTCGAGATCGAGACCAATGGGGTGCTGACGCCGGAGGATGCGGTACGCCAGGCGGCCCGTATCCTGGTGGACCAGCTGTCGGTGTTCGCTGATCTGGAAGGTACGCCGGTCGAGGAAGAAAAGCCTGCTGCGCCGCAGATCGATCCGATCCTGCTGCGTCCGGTGGATGATCTCGAACTCACCGTGCGCTCGGCCAACTGCCTCAAGGCGGAAAACATCTACTACATCGGCGATCTGATCCAGCGCACCGAGACCGAGCTTCTCAAGGCGCCGAACCTGGGCCGCAAGTCCTTGAATGAAATCAAGGAAGTGCTGGCCTCGAAGGGCCTTAGCCTGGGTATGCGCCTCGAAAACTGGCCGCCGGCCGGCTTGGATAAGCCGTAACCGGTCAAGGTAAAGGAACTGACAAATGCGTCACCGTTTAGCCAATCGTAAACTCAACCGTACCTCCAGCCATCGTCAGGCGCTGCTGCGCAATCTGGCGAACGCGCTGCTGCGTCACGAAGTCATCAAGACCACGCTGCCCAAGGCCAAGGAACTGCGCCGCGTTGCTGAACCGCTGATCACCCTCGGCAAGGCACCGTCGCTGGCCAACCGTCGTCTGGCGTTCGACCGCACCCGCGATCGTGAGATCGTGGTGAAGCTGTTCGATGTGCTGGGGCCGCGCTACGCCGCCCGGAATGGCGGTTATCTGCGTATCCTCAAGTGCGGCTTCCGTCCCGGCGACAATGCGCCGATGGCGTTGGTCGAACTGGTGGACCGCCCGGAGGAAGCTGAAGCCGTCGAGGCCGATGCCGCCTGAATGGGTCGGTGAGTATTGCAAAAGGCCAGCGTATGCTGGCCTTTTCTTTTGACGGCCGTACGGCGACGGACCAGAGGCCCGCTGGACGACTGTCCGGCCCTTCGATCAGCGGGTATCGGGCAGTCTTGCAAGCAGTGGCAAGGTGTCATACCAATGCCAGTCGTGTGCAGCGGTGACTGCAACGTCACGGACCAGTGCGTACGCGGCATCCGGCTCGATCCCGATCAGCTCTGCCACCTCGCTGAAGTCGTCGGGAAGCCCGGCATCGTCCCAGCCACGCAGCAGGTGACGGGACAAGGCGGCCGAGACCATAACGGTACGGACCCGTGGTTCGCTCTGATAGCGCTCATCCATCAGGTGGGCCAGCAGCGTCGGAAGTTGCCAGCGTTGCACCAGCGCCAGCTGCAGTTCAAAGAGGCTGTGTCCCAAGACCCGGCGTTGCGCTTCCCGGCTGCGCAATCCCGGCTCGTCTGCCAGCAGCTGTTCGATCTGCATTGCCAATGTCGGTGCGAGCAGCCAGAGCAGGATCTCCACCGCATCGTGCAGCAGGGCCGCGGTGATCACTTCTTCAGGGTCGACATCGTGGCGGGCGGCAGCGATGGATTCGGCGAATCGTGCGGCAAGGCCGGCACGGGCCAACATGCGACGGATGCCGATCACTGCCTGTGGTGTGTCTTTCAGTATCTGCTCGACTGGTGTTGCCTTGCCGAACTCCTGGATGAAGCCTTGCATCCCGATCATCAACAGAGCACGTCCGACCGTGTTGACGTCTGTGGTCTGGCTGAGGTGGCGTCGTTGCTGCAGGAAGCGGATCACCCGCAAGGTCATCAGTGCATCGCGTCGGGCGAGGCGCGTCAGATCCCTGAGGCTGATTTCATCCAGACGGTTTTTCAGTTCGCCCAGTCTCGTCAACGTATACTGCAGGACCGGCAGCTCGCAGGCGGCCAGATGGTCGACCCAGGCTTCGTAGGTGGCAGGGGGACGCGTGAGCATGAGATGCAACCATGAATTCGTAAGCGTAGTTCATTGTAGAGAGTGATTGAGATGGCTCGCTATGCAATTGGCGATTTGCAGGGGTGTTGGGAGGAACTGAAGCGATTGCTCGATGCAGTTGCGTTCGATAGCGCAGCTGATCAGTTGTATCTGGTGGGCGACCTCGTCAATCGGGGCCCCGGCTCCCTGGAGGTGCTGCGCTGGGCACATCGGCACCCGGACAGTGTCTTCGCGGTATTGGGAAACCACGATCTGCATCTGCTCGCCTGCTACGCCGGCCATGGCACGCTCAAAGAGAGCGATACGCTGGCCGAGGTCCTGGCGGCGCCGGATGCCGACCAGCTGTGCGACTGGCTCAGGAAACAACCGCTGCTGCGCGTGCTGCCTGATGCGGTTATCGTCCACGCCGGCCTTTGGCCGTTCTGGCACCGCGAGCACGCCACTGCTGCCTGTGCTGAAGTCGAATCCGCTTTATGCGCGCCGGATTGGCAGGTCTTTCTGGCCGACATGTATGGCAACAAGCCGGCGCATTGGGAACAGGCCCGCACCCCGGCCGACCGTGCCCGCTTCACGATCAACGCTGCCACGCGGATGCGCTTCGTCGACGCTTCCGGCGCGCTGCAGCTCAAGTTCAAGGGAGAGCTGGATCAGGCGCCGCCTGAGCTCGTGCCCTGGTTTGATGCCCCCGGGCGCAACAGGTGGGGCCGGGTGGTATGTGGCCATTGGTCGGCGCTGGGGCTGCTGATGCGGGATGACTTGTGGGCGATCGATACCGGCTGCGTCTGGGGGGGCAGGTTGACCGCTGTATGCTTGGATGACGCCCGGGTGATGCAGGTGGCAGCCGATCGTTCCTATCAGGAGATCGGTCAGTAGCCGGTCGTGCCGCTGGCGGCGTTGAGTGCGTCGTGGGCCGTCTTGATCCTTTCCTCGGCATACCGCGTTACTTCACGCCGATCCATGTCCTGCACCACGAACGGGGCCAGGAAATTGATTTCCGCGACCAGGCCGCGAGTGCCCAGCAGCCGCCAGAGTGATTCGGTCAGCGTCATCTGGTTGATGTAGGCTGGCGCGTCGTTCCAATTCCCTTGCTGATCGATGTAGCGCAGATAGATGGGCTGGATGGTGGCGTGCGAATCGATGGCCGCCTGCAGCAGCGATGAGCGGAATGGCAGGATGCAGCGACCATCCGAGGTGGTGCCTTCGGGGAAGATCGCCACGCAGTGACCCTCGCGCAGCGCTGCCAGCATGACGCCGCCGACCCGGGCGGTATCACGTTTGCGTTCACGCTCGATGAACAGGGTGCCTGCAGCACTGCAAAGGCGCCCCAGCATGGGCCAGTGCTTGATTTCGGCCTTGGCGACGAAGCGCGAGACGGTTGCGCTATTGAGTACGAAGATATCCAGCCAGGAAATGTGATTGGCCAGCAGCAGGTGGTTGGCCGGATAAAGCCCCGGAATCACCCCTTGAATCCTGATTTCGATACCGAGTTTCTTGGCCAGCAATTGGGACCATAATTGAATGCGATGCAATCGTGCCTGTGGGTCAAGCCTGGGAAAATGCCAGGTGGCGATCACCATGCCCCTGCCCAAATGCCAAAGCACGACTACAAGGCGCCATAGGCGCAGCCAATTACGGTACATGACAACCTGCCGGGCGATTCCGGCTGAGAAAGTGCGACGAGAACAACCGGAGTCTAGCGATATCCTTGTCGTCTAGCCACGTACTTATTGCGCCGGTCTAGCGTACAAAATGCTTGGCGTAGCGGGTATCGATGCGGCGCATCGGCAGCAGTACAAACAGGTCTGCGGTATTGAAGTCCGGGTCCCACGCAGGTTCACCGCAGATCAGTGCGCCAGCGCGCAGGTAGCCTTTGATCAGCGGCGGGGTGGGCACCGGCAAGCGTTGATCGAGGGCGGCAAGCGGCAGCGGGCAGCGGGGAAAGACACGCCATTCGATCGGTGCGTATGCGGTCTCGATCAGTTTGCGGTAGAGGCTGGCGGCACAATGGCCCCCGTCGGAAAGGGAGATGCTGGCGCAGCCGATCAGGTATTGATAACCATGGCGGCGCATGTATTCGGCAAGGCCCGACCAGAGCAGCGCAATGGTGGCGCCGTTGCGGTAGTCCGGATGCACACAGGAACGGCCTACTTCGACGAATTGGCTGCGCAGGTGCTGCAGCCGGGTCAGGTCGAATTCGGTGTCGGCATAGTAGCTGCCCAATCGGCGTGCCTGATGCGGCGTGAGGATGCGGTAGGTGCCCACCACTTCCCCCGTCTCGTCATCCTGGACGATCAGATGCTCGCAATAGGGGTCGAACAGATCCTGATCCAGGCCCGGTGTGCCTGGGGTGAGCCGTGCCCCCATTTCCTCCACGAAGACCTTGTGGCGCAGGGCTTGCGCAGCCCGGATCTGCTCCTGGGTATTGGCCAAGGCCAGCGACAACCTGCGTGCATGTTTTGCGGTGTCGGAATGCAACTGCTGCAGCATCGGTGTTCCTCCCGGTAGATGGAACACAAGCTACGGTGCAGCGATGAAGGACTGATGACAGCGCGGTGAAGAAACGATGACGCGGTGAAGCAGCGTGGGCACTCAGATATGACGCGCATGGCCCATGCCGGCAGGACCGGTCTCAGCCTGGGTGGGAACTGACCTGGCGGTAGTGACGCGCGTTCATTCGCCGGATTCGCCACCGATTGCCGGAGGGCCGTCTTCGCCGGGAATGCGGTAGCGCTCCTGCGCCCACGCGGCCAGGTCATCGACGCGACAGCGCTCGGAACAGAATGGACGGTAGGGATTGGCCGGCGAGAACGGGGTCAGGGTGCCGCACTTGGGGCAGGGAACGACGCGCGCTGTCACAGATTGCAGTAACCCAGGTTGAACTCGATATCGCTGTCCACCACCCGCGGACGCTCCCCACTGGTGCTTGGATGCACGAAGCGGACATTGATGGCGTAGCGGTTGGCCGAAAGCTCCGGAACGACCGGCAGGTCAAGAGGCAGGGTCACGCGCAGCATCTGGATGGTCTTGCCCCCGGACATCTGCTGGAATGTGCCCTGGCGGGCCGTGTAATGGCTCACCCGGGCCGAGTCGCGCAACAGGCGCAGGACAATATCGATGCCTTGCTTGATCGGGGTCAGGGGATGAAACCAGCGATCGATATCGCCTTGCCGCCGCACCGCCGGCAATTGTTGCCAGTAGTGGTACGAAGGCAGGTCGAATTCACAGGCGCCGCCAGGAATCGACAGGCGTTGCTTGATCGTCATCAGCCACTCGTTCTCGCGCAGGTGCTGGCCGAACTTGCCGGTCATATCCAGCATGCGGCCGTGGGCGACCTCGATATCGGCGAGCACGCCCTCCAGCGCTGTTTCAAGGATATGCGGATTGTTCCGCAACGACGCCAGGGTTTGCCGCTGCCGTTCAAGTTCCTGCAATAGATCGGATTTAAGATCGGCACGGCTCGCGACTTCCATGATCTCGAAAATACCGAGCAGCGCCGCATGATGATCCACCGCCTGTTCCCTGCCCGCAAACAGGGCGGTGCGGTCGTACAGGTGCTCCAGCCGCAGCAAGGTGCGGATACGCTCGTTGATTGGGAATTCGTAACTGATCACGGCGGGCTGGATACAAAAAGATGACCAATTCTGCAGCATGTGGGCAGCTTTGAAAACCCACAGAGTAAGCTTTATCTGATGTTCTTTGACCAATCCAGATAGTACAAATGCCATTGCTTCACCGCGCGTGCCAGCGCTTCAAGCGAACCGTTGTTTTCGATGATGTCATCGGCCAGCGCAAGCCGTTGCCGGCGCGGCATCTGGTTGCGCATGATGTCCTGGGCGGCAGCCGTCGTCAGGCCCGGGCGGCGGGAAACCCGCTCCAGCTGCAGTGCTTCATCGCAATCGATCAGCAGCGAGCGCTTGGTCAGCGCATGGAATTCCGGCGCCTCGAACAACAGTGGCGCCACGAGCAGGGCATAGGGTGTGGTGTCGGCCTGCACGGCCAGTGCCTGCTTGGCCTCTTGCAGGATATGCGGGTGAAGCAGCGCTTCCAGCTGAGCCTTGGCGTCACGGTCATTGAATATGGTCTCGCGCATCCTTGCGCGATCCAGGCTGCCGTCGGCCAGCAGATAGGCAGACCCGAATGCCGCCCTGATTTCCGGCAATACCGGCGATGGGGGCAGCGAGAGCCGGTGTGCAATCTCGTCGGTATCGACGATCGGGGCGCCATGCCCGGCAAACAGCCGGGCGGCGGTGCTCTTGCCGCTGCCGACGCCACCTGTGAGGCCGACCACCTGCATGCTGTTCAAAGCGTGGGGAAAAGCGCTTGGCGCAGCGAGGCACCCCAGACCAGCGTAAGCCACCCGGCGATACCGAGATAGGGTCCGAACGGCATCGGTTTGGACAGCCCTTTGCGTGCGGCGAGCATCATCGCGCCCCCCAGGATCGCTCCTGCCACCGATGAAAGCAGCACGATGATGGGAATGGCCTGCCAGCCGAACCAGGCGCCCAGCGCAGCCAGCAGCTTGAAGTCGCCATAGCCCATGCCTTCCTTGCCGGTCAGCAACTTGAAGGCCCAGTACACGCTCCACAGCGCAAGATAGCCGGCCATGGCACCGATCACGGCCTGATGCAGCGGTACGAACCCGCCAAGCAGGTTCAGCAGCAGGCCTGCCCAAAGCAGCGGCAGGGTGATCGAGTCGGGGAGCAAAAAGGTGTCGGCATCGATGAAGACCAGGGCAATCAGCGCCCAGGTCAGCAGCAGCGCGCCCACACCT
This sequence comes from Chitiniphilus purpureus, assembly GCF_025642115.1. Classification (GTDB taxonomy): domain Bacteria; phylum Pseudomonadota; class Gammaproteobacteria; order Burkholderiales; family Chitinibacteraceae; genus Chitiniphilus; species Chitiniphilus purpureus. The sequence continues at coordinate 1,355,578 of NZ_CP106753.1, forward strand.
GCCAGCGATGGCCCGAACTGCCACGCCACGACGGCGCTGAGCACGGCACTCAGCATTTCGACGAGCGGATATCTCGGGCTGATCCGTTGTCCGCAGCCGCGGCAGCGGCCGCGCAACGCAAGATAGCTGAGCACCGGGACGTTCTCCAGTGCGCCGATGTGATGGCCGCAATGCGGGCAGGCGGACCGGGGCACCCACAGGTTGTAGCGCGGTCTGTCCGGCCATGGGGTATCGGCCGGCAGGTCGATCAACTGGCATTCATGCCGCAGGTCTGCCTCGATCATCCGGGGCAGGCGATGGATCGCCACATTCAGAAAGCTGCCGACCAGCAGGCCCAGCACGAACACCAACCCGCTGTAGGGCAGCGGGTTGTCAAGCAGCGCTTGCCAGAGCATCAACCCACCGCCTCGCCCATCTTGAAGATCGGCAGGTACATCGCGATGACGAGGCCGCCGATCAGCACGCCGAGCACGACCATGATGATCGGCTCCATCAGGCTGGACAACGCGTCGACCGCGTTGTCGACTTCCTCTTCGTAGTAGTCGGCGACCTTGCTCAGCATCGAGTCGAGCGAACCGGACTCCTCACCGATCGAGGTCATCTGCAGCACCATGTTCGGGAAGACATTGGCGTTCTGCATCGCCAGTGTCAGGCTGGTGCCGGTGGCAACCTCGGTCTGGATCTTCTTGGTCGCGATCCGATAGATGTAGTTGCCCGACGCGCCGCCGACCGACTCCAGCGAATCCACCAGCGGCACCCCGGCTGCGAACATGGTCGACAAGGTGCGGGCCCAGCGGGCAATCGTGGCGTTTTTGACGATCTGCCCGAGAATGGGCAGCTTGAGCAGGAAGCGATCCCAGGCGATCTGCAGCGCCTCGGAGCGTTTGAGCGCATTCATGAACAGCCAGATGCCCCCGAAAATGCCGCCGAAGATCAACCACCAGTAGTCGACGAACATATCCGAGAGCGCGATCACCAGCAGCGTGGGCGCCGGCAGGTCCGCGCCGAAGCTCGAGAACAGATCCTTGAACGCCGGAATCACGAAGATCATGATCACGGCGGTGATCACGAATGCCGCCACGATCACTGCGGTGGGGTAAAACATTGCGGACTTGATCTTCTTCTTGACCGACAGGATCTTCTCCTTGTAGGTCGCCAGCCGTGCCAGAAGCGTATCGAGAATACCGGCCTGTTCGCCGGCCTGCAGCAGGTTGCAATACAGCGCGTCGAAATAAAGCGGGTGCTTGCGGAATGCCTGGGTCATGGACGAGCCGGTTTCGATGTCCGACTTGATTTCCATCAGCAGCTTGGTCATCGAGGCATTGCTGTGGCCCTTGGCGACGATATCGAACGCCGTCAGCAACGGCACGCCGGACTTGAGCATGGTCGCCAATTGCCGGGTGAACATGGTGACGTCCTGCTCGGTGATGCGCCGCCCGGTCCTGAGCCTTTGCTTCTTGATCTTGGTGACATTGATGCCCTGGCGACGCAGATGATTCCGCAATACCGCCTCGCCCGAGGCGCGCATTTCGCCTTTGATCACCTTGCCTGAGCGGTCCTTGCCTTCCCAGATGAAGGTGGTTTCCTTTTGCTTGGCACCTGCCATCTTTGCCGTTGCGACTGCCATAACCCTTCCCCCGCCTTATTCGTTGGTCACTGCCATGACTTCCTCAAGCGAAGTCATCCCCTGCTTGACCTTGAGCAGGCCCGATTGCCGCAGGTCGCGCACGCCTTCGCGGCGGGCCTGGTCGGCGATGTCGATGGCCGTGCCGTTCTTCATGATGATGCGGTTCATCTCATCCGAGATCGGCATCACCTGATAGATCCCGACCCGGCCCTTGTAACCCGTTCCCTTGCATGCGTCGCATCCCACCGCACGGTAGGGCACCCAGCTGCCGTCCAGCTCCGCCTCCCTATACCCGGCATCCAGCAATGCCTCAGGCGGAATATCCACCGGCGCCTTGCAACTGGAGCACAACCGGCGTGCAAGACGCTGCGCGCTGATCAGGATCACCGACGAGGCGACGTTGAAGGGCGCCACCCCCATGTTCACCAGCCGGGTCAGCGTGGTCGGCGCATCGTTGGTGTGCAGGGTCGAGAACACCATGTGGCCGGTCTGCGCGGCCTTGATGGCGATGTCGGCGGTTTCCAGGTCGCGGATTTCGCCGACCATGATCACGTCCGGATCCTGTCGCAGGAATGCCTTGAGTGCGATCGAGAAGGTGAGGCCGGCCTTATCGTTGACGTTGACCTGATTGATGCCCGCCAAGTTGATTTCCGCCGGATCTTCGGCCGTGGAAATGTTGATTCCCGGTTCATTGAGGATATTGAGGCAGGTATAGAGCGACACGGTCTTGCCCGAGCCCGTCGGACCGGTGACGAGCACCATACCGTAGGGGCGGTGGATCGCGTCGAGCAGCGCCGCCTTCTGGTCCGGTTCATAGCCAAGCGCATCCACGCCCAAGGTCGCCGAGGTGGGGTCGAGAATCCGGATACAGATCTTTTCGCCATGCAGCGTGGGCAGCGTGGAGACCCGGAAATCGATTGCCCGGCTCTTGGAGAGCACCAGCTTCATCCGGCCGTCCTGCGGTACGCGCTTTTCCGAGATATCCAGTTTCGAGATCACCTTGATCCGGGAAGCGAGCTTTTCCTTGATTGCCAGAGGGGGCTGGGCGATTTCACGCAGTACGCCGTCCTGGCGATAACGGATCCGATAGAATTTCTCGTAAGGTTCGAAATGGATATCCGATGCGCCGGCATTGATCGCATCGAGCAGAATCTTTTGCAGATACTTGACCACCGGCGCGTCGTCGACGTCCGTGTTGGCGGTATCGCCTGCCTGCTCCTCGTCACCGCCCTGGATATCGAGATCGGCTTCGTCGACGGCAATGTTCTTGAGGTTGGCGCCGCTGGCTTCGACCAGTTTGTCGATCAGGACGGCCAGCTTGTTGTCTTCGGCGACGATGGGCTCGACCTGCAGGCCGGTCTGAAAGCGGACCTCCTCGAGCGCCTGCAGATTCGTGATGTCGGAGATGCCGACGAACAATTTGGAGCCGCGCTTGAACAGCGGCACCAGCCGGTTGGATTGCATCACCTTCTGGTCGAGCACGCCCGAAGGGATGTAGCTGGTATCGATCTGATCGATATCGAGTAAAGGGTAGCCGAATGTCTGCGCGCCGAATTCGGCCACCTCCCGGGCGGACATCTTGCGGCTGCTGATCAGCTGTTCGATGAAGCTGTGCTTGGTGTTGACAGCGTTGTTGTGCAGCGCTTCCGCTTCCGCTTCCAGAAGGCGGCCATGTTGCACCAGCAGACGTGCGAGACCGGAAATAGGCGCAGTGGCAGTCGACATGAAATTGTTCTAGGTTCGCAGTGCGAATCGGATGGATGAGACAGGACGCCTTATCGGCGCAGTTGTCCTGCCCGACCTTAGCTTTCGAAGCAGTCTAGCAAATGTCGCATCCGAGTGGGCATCCCGCATGTAAGCCTGGTGCTCCTGTGTGTCGGGAGGACGGGTGGCGCTCTTGTCGGGCTTGGCACTTCGTGCGCCGCAACCGGGATTTTGACAGGCCGGATGGGCTCAGGCGCGTTGCAGGATGGCCTCAAACACCAGGCGTGAGCCGATGTATGCCAGAAGCAACAGACAAAACCCGATCAGGGTCGTCCGGGTCGCCGTACGACCCCGCCACCCTTTCAGGTGCCGTCCAATCAGCAGCCCGCCAAATACCAGCCAGGCGGCGAACGACAGCACGATCTTGTGATTGAATTGCAGGGCCTTGCCAAACACCTCCTCGCTGAAGAGGGCTCCGGTGGCCAGCGCAAGCGTCAGCCAGCCAAAACCGAGGCCGATGCATGCGAACAACAGCCGCTCCAGCGACATCAGCGGCGGCAGCTTTTGCACCAGCAGATGCGCATCGGCGCGATGGAGCCGCTGATCGGCAATGCGCATCAGCAGCGCGATGCCGGCCGCGTTGGCGAGCAGCCCGTAGGCCAGCATCGCCGCCAAAAAGTGCAGCCGCGACAGCGCATTCTGCGGATAGGTTAAGAGATGGCCTGCCGGCAGCAGCAGGCTTGCGCCCAACAGCGCGATCACCAGCGCCAGCAGTGGTGGCTGCAAGCCATCCAGTGGAAAGGACAATTGCCCCACCAGGTAGACCAGCAGTGCAAGCCATGCCGTCATCGACAGCGCTTCGGCCGCACCGAAATGCAAGGGTGGGTTGGCCAGCGGTGGCCACAGTGCCAATCCATGCAATGCCAATGCCAGCAACAGGCCCGCATTCTCGAGGCCGGGTCGGGCTGGCGCTGCGGCGGCAAGGCGGGTTCGGCAGAACTGCCAGCCAAGCAGGACATACAGTGCAAGCGCGGTAAGGGCGAGCCAGGGCACGGGCATAGTGGGTTAGAATCGGCGGGTCCACTAGTCTAGCAGAGCGGGATGCCGTGCGTGCTGCCGGTACCGTCAAGGGTTTGAAGCATGTTTGAGAATCTCTCCGGTCGTCTGGGCAATGTCGTCAAAACGTTGCGCGGCAATGCGCGGCTGACCGAATCCAATGTCCAGGACGCGTTGCGCGATGTACGCATGGCGCTCTTGGAGGCCGACGTGGCGTTGCCCGTCGTCAAGCAGTTCATCGCCGACGTCAAGGAGCGTGCGCTGGGTCAGGAGGTGATCGGCAGCCTCACCCCAGGCCAGGCCTTGATCGGCGTGGTGTACGAAGAACTGACCAAGCTGATGGGGGCGCACAACGATGCGCTCAACCTTGCCGCGGTGCCGCCGGCGGTGATCCTGATGGCCGGCCTGCAGGGCGCCGGCAAGACCACCACCTCAGGCAAGCTCGCCAAGCGGCTCAAGGAAGAGCACAGGAAAAAGGTGCTGCTGGTATCGGCCGACGTCTATCGACCGGCTGCGATCGAGCAGTTGAAGACCTTGGCGGCGCAGCTGGACGTCGAATGGTTTCCCTCGGACGTGACGCAACGGCCGGTGGAGATCGCCCTGGCTGCGCTCGATCACGCCAAGCGGCATTTCCATGATGTATTGATCGTCGACACCGCCGGGCGTCTTGCCATCGACGAAGCGATGATGGCGGAGATCCAGGCGCTGCACGCCGCGATCAAGCCGGTCGAGACGTTGTTCGTGGTCGATGCGATGCAGGGGCAGGATGCGGTGAATACCGCACAGGCGTTCGGTGCAGCACTGCCGCTGACCGGGGTGGTGCTGACCAAGATGGACGGCGATGCGCGGGGCGGGGCGGCACTGTCGGTGCGCCATGTCACCGGCAAGCCGATCAAGTTCATCGGCGTGGGCGAAAAGCTGACCGGGCTGGAGCCGTTCTATCCGGACCGCGTGGCAAGCCGAATTCTCGACATGGGGGATGTGCTCAGCCTGATCGAGGATGTCCAGAAGACGGTCGACGAGGCCGAAGCCCTCAGGATGATGAAGAAGGTGAAGTCCGGCAAGGGCTTCGACCTGGAGGACTTCAAGCTGCAGATCCAGCAGATGAAGAAGATGGGGGGCATGTCCGCACTGCTGGACAAGCTTCCCGGGGCCGGGCAGTTGACCGAGCTGGCCAACAATCAGGCTTCCGACAAGGCGGTGGCGCGGATCGAAGGCATCATCAATTCGATGACGCCGCAGGAGCGGCGCAAGCCCGAACTGCTCAAGGCCAGCCGCAAGCGCCGCATCGCTGCCGGTGCCGGGGTGTCGGTGCAGGAGGTCAACCGCCTCCTCAACCAGTTCGAGCAGACCCAAAAGATGATGAAGCAGTTCTCCAAGGGGGGGATGGCCAAGATGATGCGGAGCATGAAAGGGATGTTGCCGGGCCTGTAGTCGCCGGTCTGCACGCAAGTCTTTGTTGTATGGGCTCTTGTGCTGCTTGTATGTGTTCACCTACAATCGCGAGTTTCGCGTAAACCGATTCCGGGTACAAAACAATGGTTGTGATTCGTCTTGCTCGTGGCGGCGCCAAAGATCGCCCTTTCTACAACGTCGTCGTGACCGATTCGCGCAATCGTCGCGATGGCCGCTTTGTCGAGCGTCTGGGCTTTTATGATCCGCTCGCCAAGGAAGGCCAGGAAAGCGTGCGTGTGGCCCTCGACCGGTTGAACTACTGGGTCGGCGTCGGTGCCAAGCCGAGCGATTCCGTCGCGCGTCTGATCAAGCAGTACAAGCCGGCCGCCTAAGTTTGCCGTGACGCGCAAGGAACAGGCCTCGCCCTCGTTCGCCAACGTGCCCGACGATCTGGTCACGATGGGATATGTGAGCGGGGCTTTTGGCATTCGCGGTTGGATCAACGTCGTCGCCGATACGGAGCACGCCGACAGCCTGCTTGAGTACGGAACCTGGTGGCTGTGGCAGGGTGGGCAGTGGCGGGCGTATTCCTTCGAGGAAGGCCAGGTCCAGCCCAAGAAGCTTGCAGCCAAGCTCGAGGGCGTTGATGACCGCGATACGGCATTCGCCCTCAAGGGCTGCCAGGTGGCGGTTCCACGCAGCGCAATGCCGGCGCCGGCAGACGACGAGTACTACTGGGCCGATCTGGTCGGCATGACCGTGGCCAATACGCCGGGCGAGGTGCTGGGTGTGGTGGAGCGCCTGTTCGAGACGGGGGCCAACGACGTGCTGGTCGTCAAGGATGGCGACAAGGAGCGACTGCTGCCCTTCGTGGCGCAGGTGGTCTTGAAGGTGGACCTGGCATCCCGGACGATCACGGTCGACTGGGATCTCGACTACTAGAGATGGCGATGCCCGAACGCCGCGTGCTGTTTGATGCGGTGAGCATCTTCCCGGAGATGTTCGACGCCATCACCCGCCATGGGGTGACGCAGCGCGCGGTCGAGCTGGGCATTTTCGATTTCCAGGCGTGGAATCCGCGCGATTTCACGCAGGACAATTACCGCAGGGTCGATGACCGGCCCTATGGTGGTGGCCCAGGCATGGTGATGTTGCCGGAGCCGCTGGAGCTGGCAATCAATGCAGCCCGGGCGCGGCAGCAGGCGGCGGGCGTGGCACCGCGGGTGGTCTACCTGTCGCCGCAAGGCGCGCAGCTGAGCCATGTGCGGGTGGGGCAGTTGGCGACGTGCGAAGGGCTTGTGCTCTTGTGCGGCCGCTACGAAGGGGTTGATGAGCGGGTGCTGGCGTCTCTGGTCGATGAGGAAGTCTCGATCGGTGACTACGTGCTCTCGGGTGGCGAGCTGCCGGCCATGGTGCTGATCGACGCCATCGTGCGTCAGCTGCCAGGCGTGCTCAACACGGCAGCGAGCGCGCAGGAAGATTCGTTTGTGGACGGGTTGCTCGATTGCCCGCACTACACCCGTCCAGAGGTTTACCGCGGCATGGCGGTCCCGGAGGTACTGCTTTCGGGAAATCATGCCAACATCAGGCGCTGGCGCTTGAAGCAGGCATTGGGGCGTACATGGTTGCGCCGTCCGGATTTGCTTGCGGCACGCCGGCAGACAAAAGAGGAAGATCGTCTTCTGGCTGAATTTCAGGCGGAGCACCGCAGTGTCGGGCCCGCTTCCCTGCAAGGGGCAGAAGGTACGTCTTCGCACAAGGAGTAATGCAATGAACCTGATCCAGCAACTGGAACAAGAAGAAATCGCCCGCCTGGGCAAGACCGTGCCCGAGTTCGCCCCTGGCGACACCGTGATCGTTCAGGTCAAGGTCAAGGAAGGTAACCGCGAGCGGCTGCAGGCGTATGAAGGCGTGGTCATCGCCAAGAAGAACCGCGGTCTGAACAGCGCCTTCACCGTGCGCAAGATCTCCGCCGGTACCGGTGTCGAGCGGACTTTCCAGACCTACTCGCCGCTCGTCGCCGCGATTGAAGTGAAGCGCCGCGGTGATGTGCGTCGCGCCAAGCTCTACTATCTGCGCGATCGCTCCGGCAAGTCGGCCCGGATCAAGGAAAAACTGCCGGCACGCAAGACCGAGCAGGCTGCCGGTTAACAGGCACCCGGGCAGCAGGAACGCGGGCATTCGTGCCCGCGTTTTTTTTCGGCTAGGATCAGCCCTCACGATTGTGGAGGGCTGCCATGCCACTGATGCATCCGATTGTCTTTGACGAATACCACGCCATCCTGGCGAGCCCGATCGGGCCGCTCGGGTTGGTCGAGAGCGCGGCCGGCGAGATGGCGCTGATCGATTTCCTGCCCCATGCTGCGCCACTGCGTCCACCGGCAAGCGTCGTATTGCGCGAGGCGGCACGGCAGCTGGACGCCTATTTTCGATCCCCTGATTTTGTTTTCGATTTGCCTTGCCGCCTGGATGGCACTGCCCATCAACTCGCGGTGTGGCAGCAGATCGCGGCCATTCCCTGTGGCCAACTGCTTCGCTATGCCGAAATCGCCCGGCGTATCGGTTCGGTGCCGCGGGCGGTCGGTGGCGCCTGCGGGCGCAACCCGCTGCCCATCATCATTCCCTGCCATCGCGTCGTCGCAGCCAACGGTCTTGGCGGTTTCAATGCCAACCGCAACGGCATTGACTGGTTGCCGATCAAGCGTCAACTGCTGGTGCACGAAGGCATCCTGTGAGCGCGCTGCCGGATGAGACGCAGCGGATCATCGATGCGTTCATCGATCAGGTCTGGCTGGGGGAGGGCCTCGCAGCCAATACCGTGGAGAGCTACCGGCGTGATCTGACGATCTGGGGTGAGTGGCTGGCCGGTGATGGACGACATCCCTTCGCCGCGACCCGCGACGACGTGCAGGCATTCCTGGCAAGGCAGGCCCGCAGCGTCAAGGCCGCCACACTGGCCCGGCGTCTGGCGAGCCTGCGCAAGTTCTACCGGCACTGGCGCCTGGCTGAACGGATTGTGGACGATCCGACCGAGCTGTTGTCCTCGCCGCGCCGGATACGGCCGTTGCCCAAGGGGTTGGAGGAGGCGCAGGTGCAGGCACTGTTGCAGGCGCCCGATACGGACAGCGCGGGGGGATTGCGCGACCGGGCAATGCTGGAGCTGATGTATGCGACCGGGCTGCGGGTTTCCGAGCTGGTGGCCTTGCCGATCGAACGGGTCTATTTCAAGGAAGGCTTCATCCAGGTGGTCGGTGGCAAGGGGGGCAAGCAGCGTGTCGTACCGATGGGGGACGAGGCGCAGCACTGGCTGAATCGCTACCAGCAGGAAGCGCGGGCGTTGCTGTGCGCCGGTCGAGCGGTATCGACCCTGTTCGTCAACCAGCGTGGCATGCCGCTGACCCGGCAAGGTGCCTGGTTCATTGTCAAAGGGTATGCCGCGAGTGCGGGCATCGACGCCGAGCGGCTGTCACCGCACGTGCTGCGCCATGCCTTTGCGACCCACCTGTTGAACCACGGTGCCGATCTGAGGGTGGTGCAGATGCTGCTGGGCCATGCAGACATCGGTACGACCCAGATCTACACCCATGTGGCGACAGCCAGACTGCAGGCGTTGCACCGCCAGCATCATCCGAGAGGCTAGCCGGCCGGGCTGGGCGAGGCGCTGCAGCCTGCGCCAGCATGTCGCTACCGCCCGGCAATGAAAAAACCCCGGCATGAGCCGGGGTTCTGTTGAGAAGCCGCGTGGTTCAGGCGGGAACAGCGTCCGCCTTGTCCTCCTGCAGCCGCAGGACCACCTTGTCGCCGCTGTCGACGTCGATCGTCACCTCGCCGCCATGCAGCAGGCGCCCGAACAGCAGCTCGTCGGCGAGCGCCTTGCGGATGGTGTCCTGGATCAGACGGGCCATCGGCCGTGCGCCCATCATCGGATCGAAGCCGTGTTTGGCCAGCATGTCCTTGAGCGCCTGGGTGAAGTGGGCCTCCACCTTCTTCTCCTGCAACTGCAATTCCAGCTGCAGCAGGAACTTGTCGACCACCTGCAGGATGATCTCGTGCGACAGCGGGGCGAACGGAATGATCGCATCCAACCGGTTGCGGAACTCCGGTGTGAACAGGCGCTTGATCTCCTGCATCTCGTCGCCCGTCTCTTTCTTCGACGTGAAGCCGATCACCGACTTGTTGAGGCTCTCCGCCCCCGCGTTGGTGGTCATGATGAGAATCACGTTGCGGAAATCCGCCTTGCGGCCGTTGTTGTCGGTCAAGGTTCCGTGATCCATCACCTGCAGCAGCACATTGAAGATGTCCGGATGTGCCTTTTCGATCTCGTCGAGCAACAGCACCGCATACGGATGCTTGTTGATCGCCTCGGTCATCAGGCCACCCTGTTCGAAGCCGACGTATCCCGGAGGCGCGCCGATCAACCGGCTCACCGCATGGCGCTCCATGTACTCGGACATGTCAAAGCGGATCAGTTCGATGCCCAGGGTGTAGGCGAGCTGCCGCGCCACTTCGGTCTTGCCCACGCCCGTCGGACCACTGAACAGGAACGCACCGATCGGCTTTTGCGGATTGCCAAGCCCGGCCCGGGCCATCTTGATCGCGGTCGAGAGGGCTTCAATCGCGTTGTCCTGCCCGAACACCACGTTCTTCAGATCCCGGTCCAGCGTCTTGAGCGCATTCTTGTCGTCGCTCGATACGTTCTTCGGCGGAATGCGGGCAATCTTGGCGACGATCTCCTCGATCTCTCCCTTGCCGATGGTCTTCTTCTGCTTCGAGCGCGGCAGGATCTTCTGCGCGGCCCCGGCTTCATCGATCACATCGATGGCCTTGTCCGGCAGATGGCGATCATTGATGTACTTGGCCGAGAGCTCGGCTGCCGTCGCGAGCGCGGTCGCGGTGTACTTCACACCATGGTGCTGCTCGAAACGTTCCTTCAGGCCCTTGAGGATCTCGACGGTCTGCGCCACCGACGGCTCGACCACATCGATCTTCTGGAAGCGCCGCGACAACGCGTTGTCTTTCTCGAAGATGCCGCGGAATTCGCTGTAGGTCGTCGCGCCGATGCACTTGAGCGAGCCGTTGGACAGGGCCGGCTTCAACAGATTGCTCGCATCGAGCGTGCCACCCGAAGCCGCGCCGGCACCCACAAGCGTGTGGATCTCGTCGATGAACAGGATCGCGTTGCGCTCGTCGGTCAGCTGCTTGATCACAGCCTTCAGACGCTGCTCGAAGTCCCCGCGGTACTTGGTGCCGGCCAGGAGTGCGCCCATGTCAAGCGAATACACCGTGGCATCAGCCAGGATATCGGGCACCTCACCGTCAACGATGCGACGCGCGAGCCCTTCGGCGATCGCCGTCTTGCCCACGCCTGCCTCGCCCACCAGCAGCGGATTGTTCTTGCGTCGGCGGCACAGGATCTGGATCACGCGTTCCAGCTCGGCTTCGCGCCCGATCAACGGGTCGATCCGGCCGGACAATGCCAGCTGATTGAGGTTCTGCGTAAAGCTGTCCAGCGCGCCGCCGGGGCTGACCTCGCTTTCCTGCTCTTCGCCATGTTCGCTGCGGGCGCTTTGCGGCTGCGCCGGCGACTGGCTCTTGGCAATCCCATGCGAGATGAAATTGACCACGTCCAGCCGCGTGATGCCCTGCTGGTGCAGGAAATACACCGCATGGCTATCCTTCTCGCCGAAGATGGCAACCAGCACATTGGCACCGGTCACCTCCTTCTTGCCGGAGCTTTGAACATGCAGGATCGCGCGCTGGATCACGCGCTGGAAGCCGATGGTCGGCTGGGTTTCGACCTCACCCGAACCGGATACGACCGGGGTGTGCTCGGTCACGAAATCGCCGAGCGAGCGACGTAGCTCGTCCATGTTCGCACCACACGCACGCAGCACTTCGGCGGCGGACGGGTTGTCGAGCAATGCAAGCAGGAGGTGCTCCACCGTGATGTACTCGTGGCGCTTTTGTCTTGCCTCCATGAAGGCCATATGGAGGCTCACTTCGAGTTCCTGGGCGATCATTCGTTTACCTCCATGATGCACTGGAGCGGGTGTTGGTGTGCTCGCGCGTGCTCCATTACTTGCGCGACCTTGGTGGCAGCGATGTCCTTGGGATAGATTCCGCAGACGCCACGACCTTCGTTATGGACTTTGAGCATGACAACGGTCGCTTGTTCTCGGCCCATCATGAAAAAGTGCTGCAATACAAGAATGACATATTCCATCGGTGTAAAGTCGTCGTTGAGCAGCACGACGCGATACATGGGGGGCGGGGCCGTACGCGTTTCATGCGACGCCTGCTCCGTTTCGAACTGGTTTTCCAGAGCCATCAATGATTCCAACCTTTTCCACTTCCATTTTGGCCCGCGCCGGTGCTTTTTCAAGCGTTCCACCGGCGCAACAGTTTGACGATTTTCACGTATGCACGCTTGACCCTGGCCGTAAATGTCGCGTAAAAACGAAGCGCGTTTGATGGACAAGTTTCATAGCCTTACCGGTAGACCCGTCGTTAGGCCTTGACTTCAAACAGTCGGCGCCAAGCTGGTGCTGTGTTAATGCTTATCTTGGAGAAAGACCCTAAATGGCTACGGGTACCGTAAAGTGGTTCAATGATTCCAAAGGCTTTGGCTTTATCACTCCGGATGAGGGCGGCGAAGACATCTTCGCTCACTTCTCCGCAATCAATATGCCCGGCTTCAAGACCTTGAAGGAAGGCCAGCGCGTCTCCTTCGAAGTCGCCCAAGGCCCCAAGGGCAAGCAAGCCGCCAACATCCAGTCGACCTGATCTGGCTGGCTGTGCTTGACCGGCCCCGCCTCCAGGCGGGGCTTTTTGTTTGCCCTGCTCCAAAAAAGAAGCCCCGCAGCTGCGGGGCTTGCTGTTCCGGCATCAGTGGCCCGGATCACATCCGTGCAATGATGGCCTTGCCGAACGCGGAGCACGATACTTCCTGGGCGCCGTCCATCAGCCGGGCGAAATCGTAGGTCACGATCTTGTCCTGGATGGTCTTTTCCATCGCGCTGATGATGAGATCGGCCGCTTCCTTCCAACCCATGTGGCGCAGCATCATCTCGGCGGACAGCAAGAGCGAACCCGGGTTCACCTTGTCCTGGCCGGCGTACTTGGGGGCGGTGCCGTGGGTGGCTTCGAAGCAGGCCACGTTGTCCGACAGGTTGGCACCCGGGGCGATGCCAATGCCGCCGACTTCGGCTGCCAGTGCATCCGAGATGTAGTCGCCGTTCAGGTTCAGGGTGGCGATCACGTCGTACTCGGCCGGGCGCAGCAGGATCTGCTGCAGGAACGCATCGGCGATCACATCCTTGATCACGATGCCGTTGGGCAGCTGCACCCACGGGCCGCCGTCGATCTCGACGCCACCGAACTCGCTCTTGGCAAGCTCATAGCCCCAGGTGCGGAACATGCCTTCCGTGAACTTCATGATGTTGCCCTTGTGGACAAGCGTCACGGACTTGCGGTTGTTGTCGATGGCGTACTGGATGGCCTTGCGCACCAGGCGCTCGGTCCCTTCCTTGCTCACCGGCTTGATGCCGATGCTGGACGAGGCGGGGAAGCGGATCTTCTTGACGCCCATCTGTTCCTGCAGGAACTCGATGACCTTCTTGGCGCCATCGGACTGGGCATCCCATTCGATGCCGGCGTAGATGTCCTCGGTGTTCTCGCGGAAGATCACCATGTCGATGAGTTCGGGCTTCTTCACCGGGGAGGGCACACCCTGGAAGTAGCGTACCGGGCGCAGGCAGACATACAGATCCAGCTGCTGGCGCAGAGCCACGTTCAACGAGCGGATGCCGCCGCCGACCGGCGTGGCGAGCGGGCCCTTGATCGAGACCACATATTCCTTGAGCGCGTCCAGGGTTTCCTGCGGCAGGTAGGTATCGTTGCCGTACAGCTTGGCCGCCTTCTCGCCGCAGTAGATTTCCATCCAGTGGATCTTGCGGCTGCCGCCGTAGCACTTGCTTACCGCTGCATCGACCACGTCCTTCATCACCGGGGTGATGTCGACGCCGATGCCGTCACCTTCGATGAACGGGATGATCGGATTGTCCGGGGTGGCGAGGTTCGGGACGATCTTCGCACCTTCTGCAGGCGCCTTGATATGGCTCATCGTTGGTTTCCCATCTTGTTGGTTAAATGACGCGGCAACGCTAGAAACCCGCAATTATGGCGTGAACGGCCTTGGTGTGCCAAGTTTGCGCCCGGGCAGCCGCGGGACGGCACGCTGGCCGCGATAGAATGCGCGGATGGCCAAACTGATCCTGCTCAACAAGCCTTACGGGGTGATCTGCCAGTTTTCCCCGAGCCCGCCCCACCCGACCCTGGCCGACTATGTGCCGGTCAAGGACGTCTATCCGGCAGGCCGGCTCGACACCGACTCGGAAGGGCTGGTGCTGCTGACCGATTCGGGGCCGTTGCAGGCGCGTATTGCCGATCCCCGGCACAAATTGCCCAAGACCTATTGGGTCCAGGTCGAGGGCGAGCCCGACGATGCTGCGCTTGCGCCGTTGTGCCAGGGTGTCGATCTGGGGGATTTCGTCACCCGCCCGGCCCAGGTGCGCCGGATCGTCGAGCCGGTGGGCCTGTGGCCGCGCAATCCGCCGGTCCGCTTCCGGTCCGCGATCCCGACGAGCTGGCTCGAAATCGTGATCACCGAAGGCAAGAACCGCCAGGTGCGGCGCATGACGGCCAGGATCGGTTTTCCGACGCTGCGCCTGGTGCGTTGGGCAGTCGGTTCGTGGACGCTCGCTGCGCTGGAGAGCGGCCAGTGGCGCGGGATCGATGTGCCGTTGCCTGCCACGGCCGGTGCGGTACACGGTGCCGCCAGGGGGCCGAAACGACGTGGGCGGCGTGGCCCGAATCGCCCTGGATAGGCGCCGAGGTCTGCGGCGCGGCATGCCGATTCCGCTAGAATACCGCTTTGTTTTCAGAGTCATGCCCATGTGGAAGCCCAATGCCACCGTCGCCGCCGTGATCGAGCGCGACGGCCGATTCCTGTTGGTCGAGGAGCGCATCCTCGGCGCGCGCAAGCTCAACCAGCCTGCGGGACATCTGGAGGCGGGCGAGGGCCTCGTGGCGGCCTGCGTGCGTGAGACGCTGGAAGAGAGCGCCTATCGTTTCAAGCCGACCGCCCTTGTCGGTATCTATCAGTGGAGCCCGCCCGAGCGACCCGGATTGACCTATCTGCGCTTTGCCTTCTGCGGCGACGTGCTGGGGCACGTGGCAGGGCATACGCTGGATGACGGCATCGAAGCGGCGGTCTGGCTGGGCTACGACGAGATCGTGGCCCGGCAGGCCGAACACCGCAGCCCCTTGCTGCTCGCCTGTATCGACGACTACCTGGCCGGATGCCGCTACCCGCTGGCGTTGCTGCGTGACTTCGACCGGCCGGCTTCGACCTTGGGGGCGGCATGAGCGACAAGATCGTGATCGGCCTGTCGGGCGGTGTCGATTCCTCGGTCAGTGCCCATCTGTTGAAGGCGCAGGGCTACGATGTGCACGGCGTGTTCATGCAGAACTGGGAGGACGACAACAACGACGAGTACTGCTCGATCAAGGAAGACAGCATGGACGCCATCGCGGTGGCGGACCTCCTGGGCATCGACATCGAGCTGGTCAACTTCGCCAAGGAATACAAGGACCGGGTGTTCTCGTACTTCCTGGCTGAGTATTCTGCCGGCCGCACCCCGAACCCGGACATCCTGTGCAACAGCGAGATCAAGTTCCGCTGTTTTCTGGACTACGCCATCGCCCTGGGCGGCGCCAAGATGGCGACCGGCCACTATTGTGGCAACCGGCTGCGCAGTGACGGGCGCACCGAGCTGATCCGCGCGGTGGATGAGGGCAAGGACCAGACCTATTTCCTGTATCGTCTGAGCCAGGAGCAGGTGAGCCAGGCGGTGTTCCCGCTGGGCGGCCTGCGCAAGAGCGAGGTACGCCGGATCGCCGAGGAGATCGGCCTGCCCAACGCCAGGAAGAAGGACAGCACCGGCATCTGCTTCATCGGCGAGCGACCGTTCCGCGAATTCCTCAATCGCTATCTGCCCAGGCAGCCCGGCATGATGGTGACCCCAGAAGGGCGGGTGATGGGCGAGCACATGGGGCTGATGTACTACACCTTGGGGCAGCGTTCCGGCCTTGGCATCGGCGGCGACAAGGCCGGCAGCGGCGAGCCATGGTTCGTCGGCGGCAAGAATCCCGAGACCAACGAGCTGATCGTGGTGCAGGGGCACGATCATCCGTTGTTGTTGAAGCACACGCTGGTGGCCAACGACTGCGCGTGGATCCTCGGCGAAATGCCGGCCGAAGGCCGCTATACCGCCAAGACCCGCTATCGCCAGCAGGACGCAGCGTGCGCGTTGCAGCACATCGAGGGCGGTGTCAGGCTCGATTTCGACGAGGCGCAGTGGGCGGTGACGCCGGGGCAGTCGATGGTGCTGTACCAGGGCGAGGTGTGCCTCGGCGGCGGCGTCATCCAGGCATAGCGGGCCCGGCTGGCGTGCCGGTCACCCCATCATGCCCAGCGTGCGTGGCAGCCAGGTCGAGAGCGCGGGCACGTAGGTCACCAGCAGCAGGAAGCCCAGCATCGCGAGCAGCCAGGGCCATACCGCCACGGTCAGCTCGGTGATGCCCATCCGGGTGATGCCCGAGGCCACATACAGATTGAGCCCGACCGGCGGGTGGCACATGCCCACCTCCATGTTCACCACGATCAGGATGCCAAAGTGCACCGGGTCGATGCCCAGCGCCACCGCGACCGGGAACAGGATGGGGGCGAAGATCAGCACGATGGACGAGGGCTCCATCACGTTGCCGGCCAGCAACAGCAGCAGGTTCACCGCCAGCAGGAAGGCGATCGGCCCCAACCCCATCCCGAGCAGCCAGTCCGACAGCATCTGCGGAATGTTCTCGTGCGCCATCAGGAACGAGAACAGCACTGCATTGGTGATGATGTAAAGCAGCATGGCGCTCATGGCGGCCGAGCCGAGCAGCACTTTGCCGACCGCTTTGAGGGGCAGGTCGCGATAGATGAACACGGCGACCACGAAGGCGTAGACCGCGCTCATCGCCGCCGCCTCGGTCGGTGTGAACATGCCGCTGTAGATGCCGCCCATCACCACCGCGATCAGCAGCAGACCCCAGATGGCCCGGCGCAGCGCATGCCAGCGTGTGCGCCAGCTGGCACGCGGCAGGCGCGGATAGCCGTGCCTGCGCGCCCGCCACCAGGCCACCAGGCCCAGCAGCGCCGCCAGCAGCAGCCCCGGGATCACGCCGGCCATGAACAGCGCGCCGACCGAGGTATTGGTTGCCACCGAGTACATCACCATCACGATGGAGGGCGGGATCAGGATGCCCAGTGCGCCCGACGTGGTGATGACGCCTGCGCCGAATCGGCGGGGAAACCCTTGTCTGACCATCGCCGGCAGGATGATGGTGCCGATGGCCACCACCGTGGCCGGGCTGGAGCCCGATACTGCGGCGAACAGCGCGCAGGCGACCACCCCGGCCAAGCCCAGGCCGCCATGCCAGTGACCGACCATGGCAGTGGCGAAATCGATCATCCGCCGCGCCACGCCGCCGTGGGTCAGGAAGTTGCCGGCGAGGATGAAGAAGGGGATGGCCATGATCTCGAACTTCTCGATCCCGGTGAACAGCTTGAGCGCCACCGCTTCGATCGGCACCTGGGTCATGGTGAACAGGAAGGCCAGCACGGTGAGGCCGAGCGCGATCGAGATCGGCATGCCGGTCAGCATCAGGGCGATCAGCAGGCAGAAGATCAGCGCCTTCTGACCGCCCAGCAGCGCCAGCGCCACCAGCGCGGCGCCGATGCCGAGCGGCCAGCGGGCCGCCAGCGGCTTGGGGGCGGATGCCACAGCGGTCATGCGCGCGCTCCTTGCAGTTCCTCTTCCAGCCCATCCACCTGGCCGTGGTCATGGCGCGGCAGCGCGCCGTGGCATAGGAAGCCCCAGCCCACCTGCAGGAAACGCAGGCACATCAGGTAGGAGCCGCACGGCACGGCGAGGTAGACCAGCCACATCGGCACTTCCAGGTCGGCCGAGGTCTGGTCGGTGTGGGCGATTTCCCAGACGAAGGCCGCGCCCAGCGTGCCGACGATGCCGGTGAACAACGCGCCCGCGGCCAGTGCGGCCAGGATGCACAGCTTGCGGTAACGTGCATCGAGCCGGTCCACCAGCACGTCGACGCCGACATGGATCCCGGTGCGCACACCGTAGGCGGCCCCGAACTTAGCCATCCAGACCAGCAGGTAGATGCACAGCTCCTGCGCCCAGGCAAGGTTGAGGCCGAGCAGCCAATCCTGCAGCCCCGCAATCGCCAGGCCCGAGGCGTAGCGATGCAGCACGGCGACGAAGATGACAAGGGTGGCGCTGGCCATCAGCAAGGCGATGAACCACTCCTCAAGACGGTCGAGCATGCGCATGGCGGTGTTCCTGGTCAGGGCGCAGGGCAGGTGGCGGTGCGGCGGTTGCACGCCGCTGCTTCACGTCAACGGGGCATGGCAAAGCCGGTCTCACGGTGGATCGCCTGGATCAGCTGCGGGCCAATCCGCTCACCCATCTGCCGGTGCACCGGGGCGAGCGCCTGTCTGAGCGCGGCGCGCTCGGCCGGAGTCAGCGTCAGCACCTGGGTCTTGCCGGATCTGCGGACGCTCTCGATGTCGCCGTCGTTCTCCGCCTTGGCGATCTGGTTGGCGTAGCGGGTCGCTTCCTTGAGCGCGCCGTCGAGCTGGCCGCGCACCGCGGCGGGCAGCCCCTCCCAGAAGCGTTTGTTGACGATCAGGGCATAGCCCAGATAGCCATGGTCGCTGAGCGTCAGGTACTTCTGCACCTCGTGCAGCTTCTGCGTGTAGAAGTTGGAGGCTGGGTTCTCGGCGCCGTCGACCACGCCGGTCTGCAGCCCCTGATACACCTCGGAGAACGCCAGCTGCTGCGGCAGTGCGCCCAGCGCGCGCATCTGCGCGTCCAGCACCTTGGAGGATTGGATGCGGAACTTCAGGCCCTTGAAGTCGGCCGGCTTCCTGAGCGGCGTGTTGCCGCTGAACTGCTTGAAACCGTTGTCCCAATAGGCCAGGCCCAGGATGCCCTTGCTGTCGAGCCGCTTGAGCAGCGCCGCGCCGATCGGGCCCTGGGTGATCCGGTGCAGCTCCTCGTAGCTGTCAAAGAGGAACGGCAGGTCGAACACCTCGAATTCCTTCACCCCCAGCGGGCCGAACTTGGCCAGGCTGGGCGCCAGCATCTGCACCGCGCCCAGCTGCAGCGCCTCCAGCTCCTCCTTGTCCTTGTAGAGCTGGCTGTTCGGGTAGACCTCGACCTTGACGGCGCCGTTGGTCCGCTCCTCGGCGAGCTTCTTGAAATAGAGCGCCGCCTTGCCCTTGGGCGTATCGTTGGCCACCACATGGCTGAACTTGATGACGATGGGGCCTTCTGCGAAAGCTGGCGTGGTGGATAGCATCAGCACCAAGGCGGCGCCAAGCAGGGAAAGTCGTTGCATGCTGTGATCTTCGTGACAGTTCCATGACCAACCGCATGCATCTTGGTCGCGTGCAGCGTGCTGCGCAAATACGGCTGGCGGGCGCAGGGCACCGCATAGGCAGCCCGTACCCTGGCCGTTGCAAAAAGCGGTGGTCCATTCGCAACCCGGCGCAGGCCGCCGCAGCCTTGCCGGTCCACACGCGCTTCGTCGGCCGCCGCGACGGTCGATCGCCGCTGGCGGCGCTTCGTCGCATGGCGGCCTTGGTCGATCACAGCGGCATACAGTGACGGCGTCTTCCCATCCAGGAGCCCGTCATGCATCCGGTCGTTCTGTCCGGCGTTGCCAAGCATTACCGTATGGGGCAGGTCGATGTCCCTGCGCTGGCCGACATCGGCCTTGAAATCCGCGCCAACCGCTTTACCGTACTGGCCGGGCCCTCGGGCAGCGGCAAGACCACGCTGCTCAATCTGATCGGCGGGCTGGATCGGCCCAGCGCTGGCCAGGTCTGCATCGACGGGGCCGATCTGAGCACGCTTGCCGATGATGCGTTGTCCGATTTCCGGGCCCGCCGCGTCGGTTTCGTGTTCCAGAACTTCAACCTGCTGCCGGTGCTGTCGGCGCTGGAAAACGTGGAATACTCGCTGATCCTGGCACGGCGCCCGCAGGCCGAGCGCCGTGCCAGGGCACGCGAGCTGCTGGCGGCGGTGGGGCTGGACGACAAGATGCATCACCGGCCGAACCAGCTTTCGGGCGGACAGCGGCAGCGGGTGGCCGTGGCGCGTGCGCTGGCGATGCGCCCGGCGCTGGTGCTGGCCGACGAGCCGACCGCCAATCTGGACAGCCACACCGGCGCCGCCATCATCGCCCTCATGCGGCAGATGCAGCGCGAGCACCGGATCAGCTTTGTCTTCTCGTCGCACGACCCGCAGGTCCTGGCTGCGGCGGATGACGCCGTGCATCTGCGGGATGGCGCGATCACCCATGTCGAGCGCCGCACGGAGGACGCAGCATGAACCTGCTGGCCCTGGCCGCGCGCAATCTGCTGCGCAATCGCCGCCGTTCCGCCGCCACCCTATTCGCCATGACCGTCGGCGCGGTGGCCATCCTGCTGTTCGGTGGCTACAGCCGCAACATCAACCTGGGTCTGCAGACCGACTTCGTCCAGCAGGGCGGGCATCTGCAGATCCAGCATCGCGACTACTTCCTGTTCGGCACCGGCAATCCGGCGGCCTACGGCATCCGCGACTATCGACGTATCATCGCCGCGATCAAGCGCGACCCGGTGCTTGCATCCATGGTGCGCGTGGTGACGCCGACGCTGAGCCTGGGCGGCATTGCCGGCAACTATGCGGCGGGCGTGTCGCGCACCGTGATCGGCAACGGCGTGGAGGTGGACGACCAGAACCGGATGCGCACCTGGAACGACTACGACTTCCCGGTGCGGCATCGGCCGTTGCGCCTGACCGGCACGACCGATGATGCCGCGGTGATCGGCACCGGCGTGGCACGGGTGCTGCAACTGTGCGCCCCGCTGGCGGTGAAGCACTGCCCATTGCCGCAACCGGTGGCGGCGCAAGGGGAGGCCGTGCCGGGTGATATCGCAGTGCTGGCGCAGGCGGAGGGCAGTCCCACGTCGGCGGCGCAAGGTGTCATGCCGCGTATCGAATTGCTGGCGGCCAACGCCCACGGGGCCCCCAATGTGGCAAGGCTGCAGGTGGCCGCGGCCGAGGCGATGGGCGTCAAGGAAATCGACGATCTCTTCGTGCAGTTGCACCTGGGGGCGGCGCAGCGGCTGATCTACGGTGCCGCGCCGCCGCAAGCCACCGCCATTGTGGTGCAGCTGGCCCACAGCGCACAGCTCCCCGCGGCCCAGGCCCGGCTGCAGCATCTGCTTGAACGCACGTTCCCGCAGCAGGCGCTGACGGTGCTCGATTTCGCCACGCTCAATCCGTCGTATGGGCAGATCGTGGGCATGTTCAGTGCCATCTTCGGCTTCATTGCGCTGCTGATCGGCGTGATCGTGCTCTTCACCGTGGGCAACACCATGAGCATGGCGGTGGTGGAGCGCACCACCGAGATCGGCACCCTGCGCGCCATCGGGCTGCGTCGTGCCGGCATCCGTAGGCTGTTCATCGCCGAGGGATCGCTGTTGGGGCTGGCCGGCAGCGTCCTTGGCAGTGCCGCCGCGCTGCTGTTGGCCTATCTGATCAATCACAGCGGGTTGACCTGGACGCCGCCGGGCAATACCGAACCGATTCCGCTCCTGGTCCGCGTCTGGGGCGAGCACGCGATGCTGCTCGGCACCGCGCTCGGGCTGACGCTGGTGGCGATGGGGTCGGCATGGTGGCCGGCACGGCGTGCAGCACGTCTGCAGATCGTCGATGCGCTTGGCCATGTCTAGCCCGCTGCCCGCCATGCCCTGCCTGAACCCGGAGCCCGATGCCATGAAATCCCCGATCCGCACCCTGCTGGCCCTGTGCCTGATCGTCGCGCCGCTTGCCCGTGCCGCTGATGCCCAGGCCCTGCTGGCTGCAAGCGACGCCATCCGCAACCCGGACCGGCCGTTCGCACTGACCACCACGCTGACGGAGTACCGCAACGGCAAGCAAAGCGATGCCACCACGCTGACGGTCTATTCGCGCGCCGACGCCAAGAGTGGCCAGTTCCGCACCCTGCTGCGCTTTGTCGCCCCGGCGCGCGATGCGGACAAGCTGATGCTCAAGGATGGCAACGAGCTGTGGTTCTACGATCCGGCCAGCAAGGGCACGGTGCGGATTTCGCCGCAGCAGCGCCTGCTGGGCCAGGCGGCCAACGGCGATGTGGTCACCGTCAACCTGGCCGGCGACTACACCGCCACGCTCGCAGGCGAGGAGGAGGTGGCCGACGGCGAGCGCAAGGCGCGCCGCAGCTACAAGCTCCTGCTCAAGGCGCGCACACCGGACGTGACATACCACCGCGTCGAATTCTGGCTGGACAGCGGCAACAGCCAGCCGATCAAGGGGCGTTTCTACGCCGAGAGCGGCGCCTTGCTCAAGACGGCCTACTACCGGCGCTATCAGCCGCAGCTGGGCATGGTGCGCCCGACCGAAACGGTGATCATCGATGGCCTCGATCCGAACTGGGTCACTGTGATGCGCTTTGGCGGCTACGCATGGCGCGATGTGCCGGAAAGCTGGTTGCAGCGCGACTATCTGCCGCGCTTCAAGCCGGAGTGACGACGGTGCGTGCCTACCTTGCCGGCCTGGTGCTGTGGCCCATGGGATTGCAGGCGGCCCCTGCCGCCGACGATGCAGCGCCGGACGCCGCCGCGCTGGCGCTGGCCGATGCCACCGATGCGGTGGCGGCCGCCCCGCGCGATTGGGCGCTGGCCGCGGAACTGGGGTTCACCGTGCCGCGGCGTCGGCACGGTGCAGCGCTGCCACGCGAGTTCCGACTGTCGCTGGACGGCCGCCTGGATCGGCGCCTCGCTCCAGGCTGGCGGGTGGTGGCGGCTGATCGGGCCGACGCGCGCAGCTACGACGACGGGCGCGCGCAGCGCAGCATCAATACCCTCAAGGAACTGTACCTGGGCTGGCAGCCGGCGCCGCAACTGGCGCTGGACCTGGGGCGCATCAACACCCGCTTCGGCGTCGCCACGGGCTTCAACCCCACTGATTTCTTCAAGGCGGGCGCCCTGCGCTCAGTGACCTCGGCCGATCCGGGCAGCCTGCGTGAAAACCGGCTGGGCAGCGGCATGCTGCGGGGCCAATGGTTGTGGCAGGGCGGTGCGTTCACCGCCATCTACGCCCCCAAACTGGCTGGGGCCTCCAGCGATTCGCCCTTCAGTCTGGATGGTGGCGCGAGCAATCCACGCGAGCGCTGGCTGCTGGTGGCGAGTCATGCCTTCAGTCCCTATTTCAATCCGCAATGGCTGCTGTTCGGGCAGGCCGGCCAGCCGGTGCAGGCCGGCTTCAACTGGAGTGTGCTGCTGGGCGATGCCACCGTGGCCTACCTGGAATGGGCGGGTGGCCGCATGCCCGCGCTGACCGCCATCGATGGCCCCCGCGCGTTCCGCGCCAGCTGGGCAGGCGGGCTGACCTGGACCGCGCCGGGCAAGTTGTCATTGACGCTGGAATACCAGCGCGACGGTGCCGCCGCCGACGAGGATGGCTGGGCAGCACTGCGCAGCAGCCCAATGCAGGACTATGGCCGCTATCGTGACGAGGCGGACCGCCGGCAGGCGCTGACCACGCGGGAAGCCGCCATGCTGTTCGTACGCTGGCAGGATGCGCTCATCAACCGGCTCGATCTGACCGGGCAGGGGCGCCTGGACCTGATCGACGACAGCCGTTTCTACTGGCTCGAAGCGCGCTGGCGCGGCGAACGCACCGATCTGGCACTGCAGTGGCATTACAATGCCGGCGATGCGGGCAGTACTTACGGTGCCGCCGCCCAGCGGCAGGTGTGGCAGCTGCTGGCGACACATTATTTCTAGGCTCTGTTCCCGGTTCGAACGCAAACAGGAGCATCGCAAAGTGAACCCACTTACTGCCAGTCCGCGTCACCCGCTCCGGCACGGCCGCCCTGGCGTGGGGGCCACATGATGGCGCTGCGTCGCCTGCTGCCCTCCCGGATGCGTTGCGAGGGGGTGTCATCGAGCTGGCGCGCGCTGGCGATCCTGGTCGGCGTCAATCAAGCAGTGGCGCTGCTGCTGACCAGCATGGGCGGCCATGCCACGCTGCTGGACAACGCCCTCATCGCCAACGCCATCGGCATTTCGATCTGGACCTTGCACAGCCTGAGTGCGCGCTGGCTGCCGCCCGGCCAGACGCAGCCGTGGCGATTCGTCTGGCTGCGCGCACTGATCGCGGTGCCGCTGGGAGTGTGGTTTGGTTTCAAGGTCAGCGCCTGGCTCGGCGCCTATGACCTGTTTGCCCGGCCGGACAGCGTGTTCGGCGCATGGCGTGTCATCGCCAGCAGCCTGCTGCTGGCCGGCGGTGCCACGATGGTGGTGGTGCTCTATATCCGCAATCTGCAGTACCAGACCGATCTTGCGGCCGAACAGCGGCGCGTGGCCGAGGCCCGCCAGACCGAGACCGCGGCGCAGCTGGCGCTGTTGCAGGCGCAGATCGAGCCGCACTTCCTGTTCAACACATTGGCCAATGTGCATAGCCTGATCGTGCAGGACCCACCTTTGGCGCAGACGATGCTCGATCATCTGAACAGCTACCTGCGCGTCAGCCTGGGTCGTACCCGCCGGCTGCGTGCCACGTTGGGCGACGAGCTGCAGCTGGTCGGCGCCTTGCTGGCGATTGCCCAGATCCGGCTGCCGGCGCGCCTGGGCTACCGGATCGAGGTGCCGGCCGTGTTGCAGGGCGCGGTGTTGCCGCCGCTCCTCCTGCAGCCGTTGGTGGAGAACGCGTTGCGCCACGGCATCGAGGCCGCGGTGGCCGGCGGCGAAGTGACGGTGCGCGGCGAGCGTGTCGGGGATGGCCGGCTGCGGCTGACGGTCAGCGATACCGGACCCGGGCTCGCCGCCACTCCCGCCACCGGCTTGCCGACCACCTCGGGCATCGGCCTGGCCAATGTGCGGCAGCGCCTTGCCAGCCTGTACGGTGAGCACGCGCGTCTTGCGCTCTATCCCAACGTGCCGCACGGTGTGGTGGCCGAATTGCTGTTGCCGTACGAGGAAAGCGCATGACCGTCATCCTGATCGCCGATGACGAGCCGCGGCTGGCCGAGCATCTGGCCAGCCGTGTGGCACAACTATGGCCGGGGGCCACGCATTTGCTGACCGCCGGCAACGGCCTGGAAGCGGCGGCGCTGCTGGTGGCGCATCGGCCGGACGTGGCATTCCTGGATATCCGGATGCCCGGCCTCACCGGCCTGCAGGTGGCGCAGGCGGCCAGCGACACCCGCGTGGTGTTTGTCACCGCCTACGACGAATATGCGATCGCCGCGTTCGAGCATGCAGCGGTGGATTACCTGCTCAAGCCGGTCAGCGACGCACGGCTGGCGCAGTGCGTGGCGCGGCTGCAGCGCGAGGCCCGGCCGCAGGCCGGGCTGGCCGATCTCTTGGCTCGGCTGCCGGCACCGGGCGCGTCCGCGCACCTCGCGTGGCTGACGGTGGGTCTGGGCGATACCACCCGGTTGGTGGCAGCCGACGAGGTGGTGTATTTCGAGGCCAACAACAAATACACCGACGTGGTGACCGCCACCGAGCGTCACCTGATCCGCACACCGCTCAAGGCGCTGCTGCCGCAGCTCGACGGCAGCCGCTTCGCCCAGATCCACCGCGCCTTCATCGTCAGCCTGCCCGCGGTGGCGCGCATCCATCGGGATCTGATGGGACGCCAGCAGGTGTTCCTGAAATCGCGCAGCGAGGTGTTGCCGCTCTCACGCAGCTTTGCCGGGCGCTTCCGGCAGATGTGAGGTGCCGCTCGTCCGCACAATGACGCCGGCACGGCAGCGGCGGCTGGCTTTGCCAGACTGAAAGCCCTGATTCCGACGAAGGCGAAGATGACCGTGGACAATCCTTATCTGGCCTGGTGGCGCAACGGCCTGACGTGGTGGGAGATCTGGTGGGCGGCACCGCAGGTGGTTACGCAACGCGTGACCCGGATGGCGCTGGCCAAGCAGCCGCTGAGCCCGCGCGATCAGCGCGAATTCACCCGCATGGGCACCGAGAAGCTCGATGCCTTCAGCCGCGCGGGCTGGGCGATGCTGCTGGAGTGCTGGCGCATGCAGCAGCAGGCCTGGTTCGCCGGCCTGAGTGGCTGGACCGCACTGGCCGGCGGCCAGCGGCGCCCGCGCCCACCACACTGGGATAGCAGCCGGCTGTGGGCGGCAACGATGGCGCCGGTGCACCGCACCGTGACCGCCAACGCCCGTCGCCTTGGGCCGTTCAATGCCTATCCGGCGTTGGCAGCGGTACGCGGCAAGCCCAGACGCCGGCCCAAGCGCCCCCAGGAGCGCTAGCGCAGCCCATTGACGGGTTGGCCCGCCGTTACCGATCCGGAAGCGGGCAAGGCGGGATGCGCAACGAAAACGGCGGCTTGATGCCAAGCCGCCGCATCGTTGCGCAGGATTGCGGATCAGGCCAGCACGGCCTTGATGTCCTCGCCCGGGGCGATGGTGTATTTCTGCTCGGTTTCCACGATGGCACGGCCATCGAACCGGACGATTCTGTAGATGGTGCCGAAACTGAAGGTCGGGGCGGCCGCACCCTGACCGCCGCACACCTCGGCACCGCGACGCACGTTGTCGGCCATCCAGCCGGGCAGGCGCAGATGGTAGGGGTTGCGCGCCACTTCGCCCACGTGGCAGGCGAGCGCTGCGATCAGGTCCGCGGTGTCGTTGTTGCCGGTGGCGATCAACGCATTGGGCTTTTCCATCTGGCGCCAGAACTCGGAGAGCGCCAGCACACAGCCATGACCGGCCTTGGCCAGCGCGTCGATGACCAGGTGGTGCGTACCGATATGAGCCGAGTGGTAGTCGTTGTCGTGCGGGAACACGCAGACCGCCGGCCGGTATTCCTCGATCAGCCGCGCGATCACTGCCACCTTCTCGGCCCAGGCGGTCGGGTCGCCGTCACGGGTCTTGGTGCCCACGCCCATCAGTCCGCCGGGAATGGTTTCGCGCAGGTCCCAGCCCAACAGGTCGCAGGCGTTCTTCAGCTCGGTCCAGCGTTCGGGCTGGCGCTTGAGGTTGGAGCCCTGGGTCACCGCCACATTGATCACCCGGAAGCCCGCTTCGCGCGCCAGCCGCAGCGGCAACGCGCCGATGATGCATTCGTCGTCCGGGTGCGGGGCGAAGATCAGCACGGTGGGGGCGTCGGCCGGCAATACCGGGCGCGCCGGCAGCGCGAGACCGTCCAGCGAGGCGTAAAGCGGGGCGTCCTTCTTTTGCAGCAGCGCATCGTGCGCCTGGACGAGGTCGAGGTAGGCATGGCTCATCAAGCGGGCTCCAAGGATCAACAGGCGGGGGCCGCGGCGCGCCGGGCCTGCCGGCATGCGATCCACGGTTGCGTGCGGGGCGGTTCGAGACTCCGTGCAACGAGCCCGGTGTGCTGCGGCATGAAGACCGCAGGTGGCCGGCACACAGCGTCCTGCCTGACCGGACGCAGCCGTGAAACCCATGGACAGGCCCGGGGGCCGCTCCCGTAAGGAATCACGGCGAGTATAGGCCGTTTGGCGCACCCGACCAACCCGGGCAGGGCTGCCCGCCGTCGCCAGGAGCGATCCGACCCAGGCTGCCGCCTTGTTACCCGGCCTGCTGCACAATCCGGGTAAATTGCCGCCTTGTCCTTGGCAGGGCCGGCGCCCAGACTGGCCACGGGGCCGCAATTCGTGTCGAATGCGGCAGTGATCGGATCAACAGCGGATTGGCATGATGTGGCAATACTTTCGCGGCTCGGCGGTGGTGACGGCGGTAGGTCTGGCGATGGCCTGGGGCATCGGTGGCCCCGGCGGCCTGTGGGTGGCATTCAACCTTGCGTTGCTGGAGACCAGCCTGTCGTTCGACAACGCCGTGGTGAATGCGTCGGTGCTCAAGCATTGGGATGAAAAGTGGCGCCGCCGCTTCCTGATCTGGGGCATGCTGATCGCTGTGTTCGGCATGCGGGTGATCTTCCCGCTGGTGATCGTCGCCGTGATCGCGATGATGGCGCCGCTGCCCGGGCCGGTGACGATCTATCAGTGGCTGACCAGCGGGGCCTGGCCGACGAGCGACGTGCTGTCGATGGCCATCGTGCAGCCGGATCGCTATGCCGCCATCCTGCAGTCGGCCCATATCGAAGTGACAGCCTTCGGCGGCGCCTTCCTGATGCTGGTGTTCTGGAACTTCTTTCTGAACCACGAAAAGGACGTGCACTGGTTCAAGCCCATCGAGCGTCTCCTGGCCAAGATCGGCAAGCTCGACATGGCGGCGATCCTGCTGTCGCTGCTGGTGCTGCTGGCGGTGGCGCGGCTGCTGCCCGGGGCGGAGGGATACCGCTTTCTGCTGGCCGGGCTGTGGGGCGTGGTGGTGTTCGTGGCGGTGGACGGGCTGGGCAGCCTGCTGGGTGACGAACAGGCGGCGGCCAAGACCGGCTGGGGCGGGTTCCTGTATCTGGAGATCCTGGACGCCTCGTTCTCGTTCGACGGCGTGCTCGGGGCATTCGCGCTGACCAAGAGCATCTTCCTGATCGCGATCGGCCTTGGCATCGGTGCGATGTTCGTGCGCTCGTTCACGCTGCTGCTGGTGTATCGCGGGACGCTGTCGTCGCTCAAATACCTGGAGCACGGTGCCTTCTGGGCGATCGGCGCGTTGGCGGCGGTGATGTTGCTGGCGGCCAGGTGGCATATCCCGGAGGCGATCACCGGCGGGGTGGCGGCGGTGCTGATCGTGCTGGCGGCATTGCATTCATGGTGGATCAACCGCCGCGCGGTGGCACAGCACCCGGCTTAGGCCGCATGCGACACAACGCCGGCACAGGGCCGGCGTGGTGATCGATCGCATCAGTGATGCTGTTCGGGTATCGGCTCGCCGCGTGTCTTGTACAGTGAGTACAGCACGCCCGCCACCAGGAGACCGAAGGTGACCCCGAGCGAGATCGGCGAGGGAATCTTCACCTCCATGTACACCAGCCCGATCTTGGCGCCGATGAAGATCAGCACCACTGCGAGCGCGTATTTCAGGTAGTGGAAGCGGTGCACCATGGCGGCCAGCGCGAAGTAGAGTGCACGCAGACCAAGGATGGCGAAGATGTTCGAGGTGTAGACGATGAACGGATCCTGGGTGATGGCGAAGATCGCCGGGATGCTGTCGACCGCGAACACGAGGTCGGCCGCTTCCACCATCAGGAGCGCCAGGAACAGCGGTGTTGCATAACGCCCGGCTGCAAGGCCGACGCGGCTGCCGTCGACGAAGAAGTCCCGGCCGTGCAGCTGCGGCGTCATCTTCAGATGCCGCTTGAGATAGCGGAAGATCGCGTTCTGCTCGACGTCGGTTTCCTCATCCTTGGCCAGCAGCATCTTGATGCCGGTGAACACCAGGAAGGCGCCGAACAGCAGCAGGATCCACGAGAACTCATGCACCAGCGCGGCGCCAAGGCCGATCATCACTGCCCGCATCACGATGGCGCCGAGGATGCCCCAGAACAGCACGCGGTGCTGGTACTCGCGCGGGATGGCAAGGCTGGTGAAGATCAGCGAGATGACGAACACGTTGTCCATCGACAGCGACTTCTCCACCAGGAAGCCGGTGAAGTAATCCATGCCGGCATCGCCCCCCTTGTACCACCAGACGAAGCCGCCGAAGGCCAGGCCGGCGGTGATGTAGAAGGCCGACAGCAACAGGCTTTCCTTGATGCTGATTTCGTGGCTGTCCTTGTGCAGCACCCCCAGGTCGAACACCAGCAGCGCGATCACCACTGCGGCAAACAGACCCCAAACCCATAATTCCGTCATGCTCTGTCCCATTCAATGTCGTTGTATCGTTCCCGTTATGTTTGACCGAACGGGCGCAACCAAAGAGCATTATTGCCCAGAAAGAGTTCCCCGGTGCGGCGGGAAACACGGGGGTGGGTCGATATGCGGGAGGTGTGGGTGAGCGCCGGTTCTTCTCCAGTGGCAGGCGAGGTTGCGCATTGTGCCCGCTGCCGCAGGTTTTCAAGGTTGCCATGCTGATAGATAGCCATTGCCATTTGGATGCCGCCGAATTCGATGACGACCGCGATCAGGTGGTCCGGCGTGCGTTGGCTGCCGGCGTAGCGCAGCTGCTGGTGCCGGCGGTCACCGCCGCAACCTTCGCCGCAACGCTGGCGACGCGGGAGCGCTACGGCTGTGCGGTGGCGCTGGGCCTGCATCCGTTATACGAGGCTGGACACCGCGACGCGCATCTGGCGCAGCTCGCGGCGCTGGTGGCGCAGGCCCGCCCGGTCGCGGTTGGCGAGATCGGACTCGACTTCTTCGTGCCCGGCCTTGATGCCGCACGGCAGGTAGCGTTCTTCGAGGCACAGCTGCGGCTGGCGCGCGATTTCGACCTGCCGGTGATCGTGCATATCCGGCGCAGCCAGGACCAGGTGCTCAAGTACCTGCGCAAGTGGGGCGTGCGCGGCGGGATCGCCCATGCGTTCAATGGCAGCCGCCAGCAGGCGGACGCGTTTCTCAAACTCGGCTTCAAGCTCGGTTTCGGCGGCGCCATGACCTATGGTGGTTCGCAACGCATCCGCCGACTCGCGGCCGAGTTGCCGCTGGAGGCCATCGTGCTGGAAACCGATGCCCCGGACATTGCGCCGGCCTGGCTGGCGGGCCCCCCGCCCGGGCGCAATGAACCGGCGCAACTGCCGCGCATCGCCCAGGTGCTGGCCGGGCTGCGGCAGGACACGCCGGCGCGGATCGCTGCCGCGACGCGGGACAACACATTGGCGGTGCTGCCCGGATTCACCATGGCGCCGCTTCAGGCCGGCAGCACCGCGCGCAGCTGACCCAGCGCCTGGCAGGCAGCCGCGCGTGCCCGCGCCGTGCCTTGTTCCAGCACATGCGCCAGTGCGGGCCGGTCGGCGGCGAGGGCTGTGCGCCGCTCGCGCACCGGCCGGAGCGCATGCTCCATGCAGTCGAGCAGATGGGCCTTGACCACGCGTTCCGACAGTCCCCCACGACGGAACTTGGCCTTCAGGTCGTCCTGGAAATGCAGATCGTGCTCGAAGACCTCCAGCAACTGGAACAGCGGATGCCCCTCCGTCTCGCCGGCAGGCAGGCCCAAGGCCTCGCCGGCAGGCAGTGCCTCGATCGTTGCCGCCAGGCCCGCTGCATCGCTGACAGGGGCGGCGAGCGGCACGCGCGGTGCTGCGAAAGGGCTGCGTCGGGCCAGCATCGGTTGCGCCTCATGCAGCACCTTGCCGCCGGCGTGGGCATTCACTGCGCGGACCACCGCGTTGGCGGCCGCCACCTCCGGTGCGGAGGCCGCATGCGGCGATACGAGCCCCGGGCGCAGGGCGGCCAGCAATGCGGCCGTATCCAGCGCGGGCGGCGCGCCGTGGGGCAGACCGGCCAGCGTATCGCGCAACTGCGCGAGCTCCGGAATCCGTGCCGGAACGATCAGCGCAACGCGCCTGGGGTCGATGCCGGCGGCCAGGTGATCGGCGGCGGCGTTGAGCGCGCTGTCCTCATCGGCATGCTCCAGCATCAGCAACTGCGGATGGCGCTGCTGGAAGAACAGACGTTGGCGCAGGCCGCCGACAAGTTGGCCCAGCGAGAGCGGTCCGCAGACGCGTTCCGCACAAAGGATGGTGGCACCGGAAGCTTGCATGATCGTGGTCCTTGTTCTGGTGGCCACCGATCCGCAGCGAAGGGGAGAGTCCCCGAAACAACCGTGCCGCCTGGATCGGCGGCACAGTGTGATTGAATCGAACGTTCCCGGGCCGCCTCCTAGAAATAGGAGCGGTACCAAAACGCCTGAGGGCGCAACAAAGGGGAACGGTTGGGGGCATGCATGCGACGACTGTGCCGGCCGGCGCTGTCGCTGCCTATGCGGGAAATCCCCTAGATCTTGCCCACAGGCATAGCGTTGCGGCACTCGACGCGGTGCTGAACAAGGGGCAATACGTGCGCTGGCCGCCTGTCCGGATCACCAGTCGGATCCGGTGCCGACGCATCGGCACCGCGTAGGTTCAGCCGGTGGCGACGGTGGCGCATACCGGACAGTGCGGGTCCTTGCGATAGCGCAGCTCGCGCCAGCGCAGGCTGAGCGCATCGAGCAGCAGCAGGCGGCCGGTCAATGGCTCGCCGACGCCGGCAAGCAGCTTCAGCGCCTCGGCGGCCTGGGCCGTGCCGATCAATCCGGTCAGCGGCGCGAATACGCCGAAAGTGGCGCATGGGCTGTCGCTGGCTTCGCCGTCTTCGCCGAACAGGCAGTGGTAGCAGGGGTGCCCGTCCGAGCGCGGGTCGAACAGTGTCAACTGTCCGTCGAACCGCACCGCAGCCCCGGAAACCAGCGGCACTTTGGCTGCCACGCTGGCGCGGTTGATCGCGTGGCGCGTGGCGAAATTGTCCGAACAATCGAGCACCACATCGTGAGTGGCGACCAGCTGCGTGAGCCGTGCACCGCCGGCACGCTCGACGAGCGGTACCACATGGGTGGCCGGGTTGAGCGCTGCCAGCGCGTGTGCGGCGGATTCGGCCTTGTACATGCCGATGCGGGTCGTGGTGTGGGCAATCTGGCGCTGCAAATTGGTCAGGTCCACCACATCATCGTCCATTAGCGTGAGCGTACCCACGCCCGCCGCGGCAAGGTACAGCGCCGCCGGGCTGCCCAACCCGCCGGCGCCGATCACCAGCACGCGGGCAGCGGCGATGCGTGCCTGGCCTTCCACCCCGATCTGGTCGAGCAGGATATGGCGGCTGTAGCGCAGCAGCTCGGCGTCGTCGAGATTGCAGGTGGAAGCGGCGCAGGCGGGCATGGCGGCAGATCACGGGCGGGAAGCCGTGATTATAACCTGCGTACCCATATGGTCCGATGGCCGCGGGCTTGCGCTGCGGCAAGAAAATGCCCCGCCGAGGCGGGGCATGGATCGCCGGGATATCCCGCCTATTTGGCTGCAGCCTTGGCCGGCTTGGCCGGGGCGGCGGGGGTCTTCTGCTGCAGCAGCAATTGCTGCACCTTCAGCACCGACAATGCCTGCTGCAGCTGGTAGTCGCTCTTGGACGCGAGCTCGCGCGGGTTCTGCTCGGCAGCCTCGTCCATGCCGGAGGCTGCGCGGGCCGGCGGTTGCTTCAGCTCGGGCTTGGTGGCGGCGGGTCTTTCCGCGGGCTTTTCACCACCGACCGGGTTGTTCAGGTGGTGCTGCAGGTCGGCCTCGCGCAGTTGCAGGCCGCTGCTTTCCTTGCCGTTAACCGTGCCTTCCTCCACCTCGATGTCCGGCGTGATGCCCTTGGCCTGGATCGAGCGGCCGTTGGGCGTGTAGTAGCGGGCCGTGGTCAGCTTGAGCGCGGATTTGGCATCGATCGGCAGAATGGTCTGCACCGATCCCTTGCCGAAGGTCTGGGTGCCGACCACCAGGGCGCGCTTATGATCCTGCAGCGCACCGGCGACGATCTCGGACGCCGAGGCCGAACCGCTGTTGACAAGCACCACCAGCGGCACCGTCTTCACCTCGGCCGGCACGTTCTTGAAGTAGTCGTCGCGCCCGCCGCGCTGGTAGTTCTCGCGGCTGGCGTGCAACCGGATCTTGGCATCCGCGGTGCGGCCTTCGGTGTAGACCACCAGCGCATCGCGGGGCAAAAAGGCGGCCGACACGCCGACCGCGCCGTTGAGCAGGCCGCCCGGATCGTTGCGCAGGTCCAGCACCAACCCCTTGAGCGGCGCCTTGTTTTCCTTGTACAGCGCTTCGAGCGCGCTGGCGAGGTTCTCGGTGGTGCGCTCCTGGAACTGGGTGATGCGGATATAGCCGTAACCCGGTTCCGCGAGCTTGGACTTGACGCTCTGCACCTTGATGACGGCGCGCTTGAGGGTCAGCACGATGGGCTTGCTCTCGCCCTTGCGCAGCAGCATCAGCTTGACCGACGAGCCGGGCTTGCCGCGCATCTTGCTCACTGCCTCCGACAGCGACAGGCCCTGCACCTGGGTCTCGTCGATCTTGACGATGTAGTCGCCCGCCTTGATCCCGGCGCGGTAGGCCGGCGTATCCTCGATCGGGCTGACCACGCGCACCAGGCCATCTTCCAGGTTCACTTCAAGACCCAGGCCGCCAAATTCGCCCTGGGTGTTCTCCTGCAGGTCCTTGAAGGCTTCCTCGTCCAGATAGGACGAATGCGGGTCCAGTCCCGACACCATGCCCTTGATCGCCTCGGAGATCAGCTTGCGATCCTCGACCGGCTCGACATAGTTCTGCTTGATGACGCCGAATACGGTGGAAAAGGCGCGCAATTCCTCGATCGGCAGTGGCGTGCTGACGGTTTCCTTGTCCGCCAGCACATTGAATGACAGGCTGATCGCCACGCCCAGGCCGGCACCGGCCGCCAGCAACGCGAGCTTGTGGAATTTGCCGTGCTTGGCGGCAGATGGGGCAGGGTACTGGCTGGGCATGGGGATTGAGGACTCCGTGGTCGGTCGTCAGCCGGTCCAGCTAAGCGGGTCGAGCGGCTGGCCGTTTTTTCTGATTTCGAAGTATACGCCCGAATCGGCCATGCCACCGCTGTTGCCACTGGTGGCAATGGTGTCGCCGGGGGCGACCCGGTCACCCACCTCTTTGAGCAGGCTTTCATTGGCGGCGTACAGGCTGAGATAGCCACCGCCATGATCGAGGATGATCAGGTTGCCAAAGCCGCGCAGCCAGTCGGCAAACACCACTTCACCGTTGGCAACCGCCTTGACCGGTTGCCCGCCCGCGGCGCGGATGAAGACGCCTTTCCAGAGCGTGCCTTCGGCCCGGGTGCTGCCGAAACGGCCGATCACCTCGCCCTTGAGCGGCAGACGCAGCTTGCCCTTGAGGCCGGCGAAGCGCAGCCCGGCCTGCCCTTGTTCGGGTTCGTCGCGATTGACCTGCCGCACGGGCTCTGCGGCCGGTGGCTGCACGCCAGAGCCGTTGCGTTGCCCCTTGACCGTGTTGGCAGCCGCCTTGGCGCGCTGTTCGCGCTGTGCCCGAAGCCTGGCTGCTTCCTTGGCGCGTTTGGCTTCCTGCTGCCGGATCAGCTGGTTCAGGCGTGCGACCAGCGTGCCCAGCCGTTTTTCGTCGGCGGCAAGCTTTTCGATCTGATTGCGCTGCTGGCCGATCTCCTGGCTGAGCCTGGCGACCAGCTCCGCCTTCTGCGCCTGCTGCGATTCAAGCGCGGCCTTCTGTTGCGCCTTGGCCCGGGCGATCTGCTGCAACTCCTCGTTCTTGCGGCGGATCGCCTCGGACAGCCGGTTCAATTCGGCCAGCTGGCGTTCCAGCGTTTCCGCCAGCTGCTGCTGAGCAGTGGCCAGATGGCGGTAGTACGTCAGGTCGCGGCTAGCCTGCGTGGGATCCTCGGCATCCAGGATCAGACGCCAGGCCTCCAGTTCGCGGGTCTTGTAGCGGGTGCGCAACAGCTGCGCGAGGCGTGTCTGACTGGCGCGGATGTTGGCGCGCGTGCCGGCGATATCTGCTTCCAGCCGCGCCAGCTCCATCGCGGTCAGCTGGCGTTCCTCGACGAGCGAGGCCAGCACGCGGTTGGCATCCGAGATGGCTGATTCGGATTGCTTGAGCGCGTCGGCCGCCTGTTTGCGGTTCGATTCGTTGGCTGCCAGCTCCTGCTTGAGCGCATTGATCCGGCTGCGCAGCGTCTGCAGCTCGGCCTGGCGCGCCTTGCTGTCGGCACGCGAGACCTCGGGCGCGGCGGTCGCCACGCCCGGCAGCAGCAGCAAAAGGAGTAGGCAGGCGGCGCGCAACGTCAGGCGAAGCGGATCAGCGGGGTGCCGGTCATCTCGGCCGGCTGTGGCAGGCCCATCATCGCCAGCAGCGTCGGCGCGATGTCCTTGAGCGCCCCTGCGCCGCGGGCGGCGAGCGTGGCCGGGCGGCCGACATAGAGGAACGGGACCTGGTCGGTGGTGTGCTGGGTATGCGGCTGCGCCGCGCCGTGGTCGTACATGCGCTCGCAGTTGCCATGGTCCGCGGTGATCAGCACCTCGCCACCGGCGGCACGCATCGCCTCGACACAACGGCCGACACAGGCATCGAGTGCCTCGACCGCCTTCACTGCGGCGTCGAACACCCCGGTATGACCCACCATGTCGCCATTGGCGTAGTTGCAGATGATGGCGCTGTACTGGCGGGACTGGATCGCCTCGACGATCCTGTCGGTCACGAGCGGTGCGTTCATCTCCGGCTGCAGGTCGTAGGTGGCAACCTTGGGCGAGGGAACGAGGATGCGGTCCTCGCCGGGGAATTCCTTCTCCTCGCCACCGGAGAAGAAGTAGGTGACGTGCGGGTACTTCTCGGTCTCGGCGATGCGCAGCTGCTTGAGCCCGAGGCCGGCAATGTATTCGCCGAAGCTGTTGCTGACCTTGGTCTTTTCATAGGCGACCGGGTAGGGATAGCTTTCGGCGTAGCGGGTCGCGGTGACGAAGCTGGCAAGCCTCACCATGCGTTGGCGCGCAAAGCCGTCGAAGGCCGCGTCGTTGAGCGCGGTGGCGATCTGACGGGCTCGGTCGGCGCGAAAGTTCATGAAGATCGCCACATCGCCGTCCTGCATCGGCGCCGGTTCGCCGATGCGGGTGGCAGAGACGAATTCGTCGTTCTCGTCGCGCGCGTAGGCGGCTGCGAGGCCCGCCAGTGCATCGTCGGCATGGAACAGGCCCTCGCCATCGACAATCAGGTTGTAGGCTGGCGCCACGCGCTCCCAGCGCTTGTCCCGGTCCATCGCCCAATAGCGGCCGACAATGCCGACGATACGGGCATTGCCGGCGGCGCGGCAGACGGCGTCGAGCTGCTCGAGGTATTGCTTTGCGCTGCGCGGCGGCGTGTCACGGCCGTCGAGGAAGGCATGGACGCTGACGCGGGCGACGCCGGCTTTGGCGGCGGCCTTGATCAGCGCATGGATGTGCGTGTCATGGCTGTGCACGCCGCCATCGGAGACGAGCCCCAGCACGTGTAGGGTCCTGCCGGTCTGTCTTGCCAGCCCGATCGCCCGGCTGAACTCAGGGTTCTCGCCCAGCGTGCCGTCGGCCACGTCGCAGTCGATGCGGCTGATATCCTGCTGCAACACCCGCCCCGCACCGATATTGAGATGGCCGACCTCGGAGTTGCCGAACTGGCCGTCGGGCAGCCCGACGAAATGCTCCGAGGCGTTGATGGTGGTCCAGGGGAACTGGGCGAACAGACGATCGATGTTGGGCTTGCGGGCCGCAGCGATCGCGTTGTCCTCGGTCTCCTCCCGATAGCCGTAACCGTCAAGGATCAGCAGGAGGACGGGCGTGACGCGGGAAGGGGCGGTAGCTTGGGTCATAGAACGGGATGCCTTGTGGAAAAACCGCGGGAATGCTGTAAAGTGCGGCGTTGCGGTGGGGTTCCAAAGATGGGTAGTATTCTACCGCAACGACATAGGCTTGCCTTGTCGCAAATCCAAAAACAACCGCCTTGCAAAGACAAAGCGAAAACAAAGTGCAGAGGATGATGGTCCCCCCCACCGAACTGATGAGCGACGAGCACATCCAGCAGGCGTCGCGCGCGATGAAGGCAATGTCTCATCCGTTACGACTCAAGATTCTGTGTGTGCTGGGGGAGCGCGAGGTCAGCGTCCAGGAAATCGTCGAGCAGGTCGGCACCACCCAATCCAACATTTCCCAGCATCTTGCGCTGATGCGCGAGAAAGGCGTACTGCGTACCCGCAAGGACGCCAACCGCGTCTACTACCGCGTCGGCGACACGCGCACCCTCGAGGTGATCGCCATGCTGCGCGACGTTTTCTGCGCGTTCTCCAGGTAGATACTTCCCCGTCATAAGTGGCTGTTTCGCCTCGGTTATCCTGGATTGCCCCGTTTGACGGGCCAGGTGGCCGGTGCTAGATTGCCTCTGCCGGTGCGGCAATTGGGCCGCTCCGGACGTTCGGTTGTGTTAACAGGCAGGCGCGCCTTGAGGCGTGTCGCGCGGCCGGAGACGACACTCCGGCAACGAATCGCTCCGTCTTTGACCAAAGCGGATCGATACCTGTCAGCAAAATCTGCGACGTAGATAGTGAAACCTTCGTAGTAGGAGATCGCAATGCGATTCGACTTTATGGAAGGCTTAGCGAGTACGGTCAACGATGCGTTGATGAACTTGTTCCGGGCCTTCAAAACCCCTGCCGTTCTGGATCACGACGATACGAGGAATCTCGCCCTCGAAGTCGCGGAACCCTATCGGTAGCTATCGAAGCCCAAAACCTGATTCCTGAAGGACAAAAGGCGCGTCTCCGACGCGCCTTTTGTCCGTCCTGGCCTGCCGTCTGCTCAATCGGCAAGGGGCAGGTAGATGTTGGTCAGCAACTGGTCCGGCGGCGTCGTCTGCGGATCGTTCAGATAGTCCTCGTAGGGTGGGAAGTCGGCAGGCTGTTCGCCGCTCTCGGGGAGCCACACGCCGAACAGCCAGCTGTACGATGTGTGCAGGTCCGCGTAGGGGCCGGTATGGCGCAGCACTGCGCAGCGCATTGCCGGGATCGTCAATGCTTCGAACGGCGGCTCGACGACCACCGGGGCGGCGACGCTCAGTGCCGCGTGGGAACGCAGCAGCTGCTGCGGTACCGTCTGCGGATCGTCGTAGAACACGCCGATCACGCGTGACTCGGGGGTCAGCCAGTGTTTGGCGTGGGCCTGCAGCATCAGTTTGCTGAACACGGTGCCGATTTCCATATAGCTGCCGCGATGCGGGAGCGCGATCAGTTGGATGGATGGGCATGCGGTGATCGTGACGGTATACATGTCGGACTCCGGGTCGGAAGTGAAAGACAAGGTGCGTTGGCTACGGAACCGGCCGGGCGACGTGCCGAAATGCTGCTGGAACGCGCGGGTGAACGCGGGCAGCGAGCCGTAACCCGCACGCAACGCCACCTCGGGCAACGGGCGCAAGCTGCTCGCCAGGTCGCCCGAAGCCCGCTGCAGCCGCATCTGCCGGATTGTCTCGGTGATGGTCTCGCCCATCAGCCCCCGGTATACACGATGAAAGTGGTAGGGCGACAGGCAGGCGATCTCGGCCAGCCGATACAGGTCGGGCTCGCTTTCCAGATGCTGGTGCAGATAGTCCAGCACCTTGAGGACGCGCTCGTTATAGCGCGCGCGGGTATCCGGTTTCATGTCCTTGCTCCTTGCCGACGACTGTAGCGCTGCCGCATTGATCGGCTTTGCGCTTTTGACGAAGCCGGCGCGCCTGCCGCCTGCCTGCCCTAGCCGCGTGGTGCCAGTACGATGATCGCCATGCCGGACAGGGCGACGGCGGCCCCGAGCATGTCCCAGAGGGTAGGGCGTATGCCTTCGACCAGCCACAGCCAGCCGAGCGCCACCGCGACATAGACGCCGCCATAGGCCGCATAGGTGCGCCCCGCGGCGGTGGGGTGCAGCGTCAGCAGCCAGGCGAACAAGGCCAGGCAGAGCGCGGCGGGAAGCAGCAGCCACGGCGAGCCCTGCTGCCTGAGCCAAAGCCAGGGCAGGTAGCAGCCGACGATCTCGGCCAGTGCGGTGGCAACGAACAGCATGAGGGTGCCGGGCAAGGTGCCGCTCAGCATGGGCCCGGCATATCGATGTGCGCCCAACGGCCGGGACGGATGGCCGCGGGCATGTCAGCTGCGGTAATCCGCGTTGATCTTCACGTAGTCGTAGCTGAAGTCGCAGGTCCAGACCGTGGTGGCGACCCCACCGCGGTTGAGCTTGACGGTGATGCCGATCTCGGCCTCCTTCATCACGCGCTTGCCTTGTTCCTCGGTATAGCTTGCGGCACGCCCGCCCCGTTCGGCGACCAGGACATCGCCCAGCCAGACTTCCAACTGGTCCACGTCCAGGTCGTCCACGGCCGAATAGCCGATCGCGCACAGGATCCGGCCCAGGTTGGGGTCGCTGGCGAAGAACGCGGTCTTGATCAGCGGGCTTCTGGCGATGGCGTAACCGACCGCCTTGGCCTCGTCCCAGCTGCGCGCGCCCTCGACGTTGACGGTGATGAACTTGGTGGCGCCTTCGCCATCACGGATGATGGCCTTGGCCAGCGTCTGGGCCACGTCGAGCAATGCCTCGCGCAACACGGTGAAGCCGGTGCTGTGCTCGTCGGTGATCTCGGCGTTGCCGGCGGCGCCGGTGGCAATCAGGATGTAACTGTCGTTGGTGCTGGTGTCGCCGTCGACTGTGATGCTGTTGAACGAGCGGTCAGCGGTCCATTGCGCCAGTTTCTGCAACACGGCTTGCGAGATCGCGGCGTCGGTGGCGACATAGCCCAGCATGGTGGCCATGTTCGGATGGATCATGCCGGCGCCCTTGCTGATGCCGGTGATGGTCACCGTCCTGCCGTCGATCTGGACCTGGCGGCTGGCCGCCTTGGGTGCCACATCGGTGGTCATGATGGCGCGCGCCGCCTCGGCCCAGTGGGTCGGCGCAAGATCGGCCAGCGCATCGGGCAGGGCGTTGACGATCTTCTCCGCCGGCAAGGGCTCAAGAATCACCCCGGTGGAGAACGGCAGCACCTGCCCGGGCTGGATCGCCAGCTGCCCGGCGAGTGCGTCGCAGATGCGGCGGGCACGTGCAAGACCATCCAGGCCGGTCCCGGCGTTGGCATTGCCGGTATTGACCACCAGTGCACGGATGTCCCCCCGCGCGGCCAGATGCTCGCGGCACAGCCGCACCGGGGCGGCGCAGAACTTGTTGAGTGTGAACACCCCGGCGACCCGCGCGCCTTCGGCCAGCCGCATCACCAGCACGTCCTTGCGGCCCGGAGTCTTGACCCCGGCAGAAGCGATACCCAGTTCCACGCCGGCAACCGGGTGCAATTGACTGGGGTCGAGTTCGGGCAGATTGACGGGCATGGCGTGCGGCATCCTTGCGGCAAAGAGAAGGTAACCCGGATTCTACCCATCGCCCCGCCATGCCGCGAGCCGCGCCTACGGCTTGCGGCAGTGGTTGGCGATGGGTCGGCCGTCCCGCAGCACGGTGCTGTCGCGCAGATCCCCCTGCCAGCGCAGCACCGGTCCGTGCCACAGGAAGCCGTCCGCCACCGGCTCGGCCTGCAGCGCATAGACGCTGTTGTCGAGGTACAGATAGATCGTACGGCCGTCGATGTTGGCGCGGACCCGGAAGCCCACATCGTCCGCGCATCGATACTGGCCGGTCAGGCGCAGCGGGTGCACGGCGGCATGCAGCGGGGCGGCAAGCGCGAGGGCAAGGCAGCAGGACAGCAGGCGCATCGGCGTTCCTTTCCGAACAGGCTCCAAATCCATGGTCGGTCATCCTTTGGCATGGCCGGTGGTAATTTGCCTCGCGCTGGCGGTCAGGGCCGCATCGCGCTGCAGCCGCGCCGGCTTGGGTACAATCGCGCCATGCTGACGCACCGTCTCGATCATCTGCCGGATCTGCCGGCGCTGGCCGCCGCCTGGCCTGACCTGTTCCCCGGATTGTTCCAGTCCACCGCCGAGCGAGGCTGGGATCTGCTGTTTGCCCTGCCGCAGACGGTCCGCCGCTATGGTGCCCATGAACAGCAGGCGTTCCTGGACGAGCTGGCGCGCCTGCCGTTGGGGGAGACGCCGGCAGGACCGCTGCCGTTCTATGGCGGCTGGCTGGTCTACGCCGGCTACGAACTGCTGGAGGCGTTCGAGCCCACTGTGCCTGCGCGTGACGACGTCGGCTTTCCGCGCGCGGCGCTGCTGGATTGCCCGGCCGCGGTGCTGCTGCGGCGCGACACCGACGAAGCGTGGCTGGTGGCCCGGACCGCAGCGCAGTTGGACAGGCTGGTCGAGCTGGTGGCCGCGGCGCCGCTCTGGCAGCCGGGACCGCTGCTGGTGGAGGCGGTGCGTGAGGACGAGCCGCAGGCATTCCTGGACGGGGCCGCGGCATGCCAGCGCTATATCGTGGAAGGTGACGTGTTCCAGGTGAATCTCTCGCGCGGCTGGGATGTCACGCTGGCACAGGGCGGCGCCCACGAGCTGTACGCCCGCCTGCGCGCCGCCAACCCTGCGCCGTTCTCGGCCTTGCTGCGGCTGGATGCGGATTGCCACCTGATCAGCTCGTCACCCGAACGGCTGGTGCGCGTGCATGGCGATCTGGTGGAGACCCGCCCCATCGCGGGTACACACCCGCGCGGTGCCACACCGCAGGAGGACGAGGCGCTCAAGGCGCGCCTGCTGGCCACGGTGAAGGAACGGGCCGAGCACATCATGCTGGTGGACCTGGAGCGCAATGATCTTGGCCGCATCGCCCGCCCCGGCACCGTGCAGGTGGACGAACTGATGGCGGTGGCAAGCTATGCCTTCGTGCATCACATCGAATCGAACGTGCAGGCACGACTGCGTGCCGGCACCACGCCGCGCGGGCTGCTACGCGCGCTGTTCCCGGGTGGCACCATCACCGGCTGCCCCAAGGTGCGGTGCATGCAGATCATCCGCGAGCTGGAGGACAGATCGCGCCATGCCTACACCGGCAGCGTGGGCTACATCAGCGCGGACGGGCAGGCCGACTTCAACATTTTGATCCGCAGCTTCGCCCAACAGGGCCGGGAGCTTTATTTCCGCGCCGGCGCCGGCATCGTCGCCGATTCGGAACCTGCACGCGAACTGCTCGAAACGCGACATAAGGCACGTGGGTTGCTGCGTGCACTGGGA
Source organism: Chitiniphilus purpureus (assembly GCF_025642115.1). GTDB lineage: Bacteria > Pseudomonadota > Gammaproteobacteria > Burkholderiales > Chitinibacteraceae > Chitiniphilus > Chitiniphilus purpureus. The sequence continues at coordinate 1,398,109 of NZ_CP106753.1, forward strand.
GTATCCGGATGAGATGGGTGAATGGATGCGCGGCCGACAGCCTGTCGCTGGCCGACCGCGCGTTTCAGTTTGGCGACGGCGTGTTCCGCAGCCTGCGTTGCGAGGGTGGTGGCATTCCCTACTGGGGCCGCCACCTTGCCAAGCTGGCGGCCGATTGCGCTGCGCTTGGCATCGCGGCGCCGGACGAGGCCGTGTGGCACGCCGATCTGCAGCTGGCGGCGCCTGCCGACGCCGCAATCAAGCTTACGGTCACCCGCGGCGAATCGGTGCGCGGCTACGCGGTGCCACAGACCAGCCTGCCGAACCGGGTGTTGCAGCTGGCGCCGTTGCCGCCCCCGCCGCCCGGCCAAGGGGTGCGGGTGCGCTGGTGTGAGATGCGGGCCGGTTGGCAGCCGCGGCTGGCAGGTGTGAAGCACCTCAATCGGCTGGAAAACGTGATGGCGCGCGCCGAATGGTGCGATCCGGAGGTTTTCGAAGGCTTGCTGCTCGATCGCGACGGCCACGTGCTCGAGGGCGTGATGAGCAATGTGCTGGCGCTTTCGGGGCGCGTGTTGTTTACACCGAGGCTGGATGGTGGCGGGGTGGCCGGCGTGATGCGCGGCGTGGCGATCGATGCCGCCGCGCGCGTGGGCGTCGCGGTCCGCGAGACAGCGCTGACACCGGCCTCCTTGCTTGCCGCGGATCGTCTGTGGCTATCCAACAGCCTGATCGGCCTTGTGCCGGTACGCGAACTGGCGGGCCAGCATTGGGGCACGCATCCGCTGGATGCCGCCTTTGCCGAGGCTATCGCCGCGATCCGCAAGGAGGAAACGCTATGGTTGCAGCCCGCCGCTGCGTGATGCTTGTCCTGCTGGTGTTTGCAGGCGCCACGCCGGCGGCGCCGACCCAGGCGCCGGCGCCGGTCCCCACCTACTACCGCGCCGACCCCGGGAAGCTGATGCAACTGGAGCGTGCGCGCTGTGGCCGTCTGCTCAAGGAGCAGCGCCTGATCACGGCCCGTCTTGCGCGGGAGCGCTATCGGCACAACGTCGACAGGCTGCGTGCGCGCCTGGCCGAGGTCGACGCCGAATACGCCCGCTTCGGCCGTTGCGCGCAGGTGATGCCCACGCCGACTCCGACTGCTGTGCCGACGCCGGCTGCAACGCCTATGCGCAGACGTTAGCCCCCACCAGGTGGAACACCGCGGTGCCGCTCAGGCGGACAGGCGTTGCAGTACCGAAAAGCGGGAGATGGCGGTGTAGGCGGTCTGCTCCAGCGCCGGATCGAGCCGGATGCGATAGGACTTGCCCTGTGCCGCCAGCCTGAATTCGCGGTAGGCGGCGAAGAACGTCTGCGGCAGCATCAGCACGCGCTCCTGCGCGGCGTTGCCGTTTTCCGAGGCGTACAGCCCGAGGAAGCTGTGCTGACTCTGGGTGGGCGTCAGCTCCACCACCAGCGGGTTGGCAGAAAGGCGCTCGATGCCCACCTGCACCTGCCCGTCGCGGCGCTTGGTGATGCGGCGGATCACGCCGACGGCGAAGTTGCGTGCATCGGTCGCGCCCAGGCCGATGATCTCGCCGACCAGCAGTCTGTCGTCGCTCTTGCCGCTGTAGTTGACGCCATAGCCGCCCTGGCTCTCGTTTTCCAGCAACCAGTGCTCGGCGTGCACCGGCGGCGCATCCAGGGCGCGCAGCCCGTGCAGGAAATGGATCACATTGTCCAACCCGCGCACCACCTGCACCCGTCGGCGGGCGGCACGGCGCTCGTGGCGCCGCACCGGGGCCGGCACATCGCGCGACCATAGGTTGATCAGCCGCGTCATCAGCTCCAGGCTGGCAGGATCGGTCGACTCGGCGGGCAGGCCGTGCTGCCTTGCATCCGGCTGCTCGCTCAGTTCGAATTCCTGGCACAGACTGCGCACGTGCAGGACCAATGCCTCGGTGAACCAGTAGCGCCAGTGTTCACCGACCATGTCGCGGCGCAGGCGCTTGGGTGCCGAGGCACTCGCCAGGTTCACCGCGAACAGCTGGCGGTTGGGCCGGATCTGCGATTCGAGCTCGATGCGCGCGCACCAGCGGCGCAGCCACTGCCAGGCCAGCTCGATCTGCGAGGGCTGCATCTTCTCTGGGCTGGACAGCACCAGCATCTGCGCCTGCAGGTATTCCCGGCGCGCATCGGTGATCTCGTCGTTGCCGTAGGGCTGCAGCGGCGTCGTGGCGAACTGGTGCTGCTCGGCGTACAGGTACAGGCGGTTCAGGTTGCGCCAGGTGCGCCCGTCGATCTCCATGTAGCGCAGGCAGCCCCATTTGACTTCCTGGTTGTACAGATGAAGCGCGCGCAGCGTGAACACCTGCAGCTGGCGATCGAGGTTGCGTGCCCCGGTCTGGGCGGCGTGCTTGACGCACAGTCGGTAGCCTTCCGCCATCTGGTGCCAATAGGCGAGCACCGCCGGCAATGCCTGATGGGGCTGGATGTGCTCGTCGATCAGGCGCCCGAAGTAGACCTCGACCAGATGCTGCTGCAGCGGCCGGGCCTTCTCGTCAAGGTAGGGCACGGTGCGGATGCGTTCCTTCAGGCTGATCCGCAGGTTGCCGTTCAACTGCTTGAGTGCCTTGACGATCTCGATATGCGCCTGCAGCAGATCGCTTTCCGGCAGCTCCTGCATGAACATGGTGGCCGACTTGTAGTCGTGCACGCCGTCCGGCCGCTGGCGCGAGAACAGCGCACTGACCAGCCCTTTGAAATCGAACATGCGTACTGCCTCCCAAAACCTTGGTTCTTGTCACTTTTGTTAAGGTTAAGGGAGTGGTCTAAGCTGTGCAACCGTACCCGAGCGAACGGGCCAGCCGTTCGCACGCCGCTTCCAGCCGTACAACGGGTTGTGTGTAGGCAAACCGCATGAATGTTGGGTTGTTGCCGAAATCGTCCCCAGGCGTCAACGCCACCGCCTCGCGTTGCAGCAGCTGTTCCGCCAGCCGTGCCGCGCTGTCAGTAAACCGCTTGCAGTTGGCCCAAAGATAGAAGGCGCCTTGCGCTGGAGCTGGCAGTGTCAGGCCCATGTCGGTGAGGGCTGCCTGCAGAAAGCGCCGGCGTGCGTCCAGCTCGCATCGCCGGCTCTCGACGATTGCCAGGGTCTCCGGATGGAAGGCGGCGAGCGCCGCATGCTGGGCGATGGTCGGTGCGGCCAGGAAGAGGTTCTGCGCCAGCTTCTCCAGCGCCGGAACCGCCCACTCGGGTGCCACCAGCCAGCCCAGGCGCCACCCGGTCATCTGGAACAATTTGGAAAAGCTATTGACCACGAACAGCCCATCGTCAAGCGCAAGCGCGGTTTCGTGCGGACGCCCGTACACCAATCCCTGGTAGATCTCGTCGACGATCAGCGCAAGACCCCGCGCGCGGCAGGCGTCAGCCAGCGCGGCAAGCTCGACCGGTTCGAGCACGGTGCCGGTCGGATTGGCCGGGCTTGCGACCAGCGCTGCGACGGTACGCGGTCCGGCATGCTGTGCGATATCCGCCGGGGTGAGCTGGAAACGGCTCTGCGCGGTGACGGCCACGTTGACCGGCCGGCCCTCGTACAGACTGACCAGATGGCGGTTGCACGGATACCCGGGGTCGGTCAGCAGCACGTCGTCGTCCCGCCCCACCAGCAGCGCCAGCACCAGTTGCAGCGCCCCCGACGCGCCCGGGGTCAGGAGGATGCGCCTAGGGTCGACCCTTGCGGCGAACCGGCTCTCGTAGAAGCCCGCGATCGCCTCGCGCAGCGCCGGCAATCCGGCTGCCGGCGTGTAGTGGGTATCGCCGCGGGCCAGCGCCGCGCAGCCGGCCGCGATGATGGGGGCTGGGGTGGCGAAATCCGGTTCGCCGACCTCCAGATGGATCACGTCGCGCCCTTGCGCCTGCAGCGTCCGGGCGGCCTCCAGGATGCGCATGACGTGGAAGGGCTCGATCTGCTGTAGGCGCGGGGCAAGGCGCATCGGGTAGTCTCGCTGTGATAAAATCCAGGATTTTCAGCGTTTTGCAACGCGCCACGATTCTATTCGCTCTGCGGCCGGCAGGGCGCAAGGAAAGACACCGCCCATGATCAGTACATCCAACATCACCATGCAGTTCGGCGCCAAGCCGCTGTTTGAGAAGGTCAGCGTCAAGTTCGGCGACGGCAACCGCTATGGCCTGATCGGCGCCAACGGCTGCGGCAAATCCACCTTCATGAAGATCCTGGGCGGGGATCTGGAGCCAAGCTCGGGCAACGTGGCGCTGGAGCCGGGCGTGCGGCTGGGCAAACTGAAGCAGGACCAGTTCGCCTACGAGGACCAGCGCGTGATCGACGTGGTGATGCAGGGCCACGTCGAGCTGTGGGCGGCGATCCATGAGCGCGACGCGATCTATGCCAATCCCGAGGCGACCGAGGACGATTACATGCTCGCGGCCGAGCTTGAGGGCAAGGTCGCCGAATACGACGGCTACACCGCCGAGGCGCGTGCCGGTGCATTGCTGATGGGGGCCGGCATTCCGATCGAGCTGCACAACGGGCCGATGTCCGAAGTGGCGCCGGGCTGGAAGCTGCGGGTGCTGTTGGCACAAGCGCTGTTCAGCAATCCGGACGTGCTGCTGCTCGATGAGCCGACCAACAACCTGGACATCAACACCATCCGCTGGCTCGAGGAAACGCTGAACCAGCGCGAATCGACGATGTTGATCATCTCGCACGATCGCCACTTCCTGAACCAGGTGTGTACCCACATCGCCGACGTCGATTACGGTGAAATCCGCATCTATCCGGGCAACTACGACGACTACATGCTGGCCAGCACGCAGGCGCGGCAACGCCTCTTGGCGGATAACAGCAAGGCCAAGGAGAAGGTCGCCGAACTGCAGGCCTTCGCCGCGCGCTTCGCCGCCAACAAGTCGAAAAGCCGCCAGGCCACCTCGCGGCTGAAGCTTGCCGACAAGATCAAGGACAACATGGTCGAGGTGAAGCCCTCCAGCCGGCAGAACCCGTACATCCGCTTCGATCTTGAGGACAAGCAGAAGCTGCACCGGCAAGCTTTCGAGGCGAACAATCTTTCCAAGTCGTTCGACAAGCCACTCATCCAGAGCCTCAACCTGATCTTCGAGGCTGGGCAGAAGCTGGCGGTGATCGGCGGCAACGGTGTCGGCAAATCGACGCTGATGAAGCTGCTGGTCGGCGAGCTCGGCCCGGATGCAGGCTTCATCAAGTGGGCCGACAAGGCCGAGCCGGGCTACTTCGCTCAGGACCACGAGGAGGATTTCGCCGAGGACATCACCCTTTTCGACTGGATGAAGCAATGGAGCCAGCCGGGTGACGACGATCAGGTGATCCGCGGCATCCTCGGCCGCCTGTTGTTCGGCGGCGACGACGTGAAGAAGTCGGTGACGGTGCTGTCCGGCGGCGAGAAGGGCCGCATGCTGTACGGCAAGCTGATCCTGCAGCGTCCCAATGTGCTGGTGATGGACGAGCCGACCAACCATATGGACATGGAATCGATCGAATCGCTGAACCTTGCGCTCGATCTGTACAAGGGCACGCTGATCTTCGTCTCGCACGATCGCCAGTTCGTATCGTCGCTGGCGACGCAGGTGCTGGAGCTGAACGGCGACGGCACGTTCACCCACTACCTCGGTGGCTACGAGGAGTACCTGCATAGCCGCGGCATCGAATAAACCGCTTCACGGTGCCGGGCGCGGGCGCCAGTAGCGGGGATGCCGCTCGCGCCAGCGCTCGATGGTGACGGTATCGGAGAAGGTCAGGTGCACCGCGCCGTCCCCATCGGTGCGCAGTGCCTGTGCCCCATGCGCCGCGTACCGCTCGGTCACCGTGCGGTTGGGGTGGCGGAAACGGTTGCGGTAACCCGCCGAGTAGACCACCCATGCCGGGGCGGTGGCCGCCACGAACGGCGAGGACGACGAGATGCGGCTGCCGTGGTGCGGGGCGATCACCATGGTGGTCCGGCCCAGTCCGCCCTCGATCAGCGCCTGCTCCTGTGTGCGGCCGATATCGCCCGGCAGCAGCAGGCTGTGCCGGCCGCTCCCGATCCGCAGCACGCAGCTGGCCGCGTTGTCGTCCTTGATCCTGTCGCCGCTTCGCGGCCAGAGCATCGTCAGCTGCACACCGTCCCACTGCCAGCGCTGTCCAGCCACGCACGCCGCATGTGGTATGGGACGGCCGCGCGCCGGATGTGCCGGCGGCAGGCCGGAACGCCAATCGGTCACGGGCATGCCGGTCAATACGGTCAGTGCGCCGCCGGCATGGTCGTTGTCGTCATGCGAGACCACCAGGCGATCGAGCTGCCGCACGCCCAATGCATGCAGGCTCGGCAGGATGGCGCGCTCGGCCATGCCGGGCGGGCCGGTGTCGTACAGCAGCGCATGGTTGCGCGTACGGATCAGCACCGCCAGTCCCTGGCCGACGTCGAATACCGTCGCGCTGAAGGCGCCGTGTGGCAAGGGCACGTGGCGGGGTACCAGCAGTGGCAGCAGCAGCACCGGTGCAAGGCCCCGTCCCGGAACGCCGCGCGGCAGCAGGCACAGCAGCACCCCGGCCGCTGCGGGCGGCAAGGCCCACCATGGCGGGCTCATGAAGGACCAGGTGGCGTGCGGCAGGCCGGCGAGCCAGCCCAGCAGCCAGTCGGTGAAGGCGAACGTGCGCTCCGCGAGTACCAGCAGCAGCCCGCTTGGATCGAGCAGCCCGGCCAGTGCCAGCGGCGTGACCACCAGGCTCACCAGTGGGATCGCAACAGCATTGGCAAGCGGTGAGACCAGTGGCACTTGTTGGAACAGGAATACCAGCAGCGGCAGCGAGGCCAGCGTGGCCGCCCACTGCGCACCGCCCCAGCGCTGCCACCAGGGCGCCGTGCCATCGCGGTTGCCGCCCAGCCACAGCAGCGCCCCGACGGTGAGGAATGACAGCCAGAACCCGGGCGCCAGCACCGCGAACGGATCGAACAGGGTCACCAGTGCCAGCGCGCCGACCCAGACCGCGCTTGGCGGCACCGGGGCGGCCCGCCACAGGCAGATTGCCGCCACCAGGATCATCAGCAGCGTGCGGCGGGTTGGAATGCTGAAGCCGGCCAGCAGGCTGTAGCACAGGGCGGTGGCGACGGCGGCGACCAGCCGCACCCGTGGTGCGCCGAGGCGCGCGGCCAGCGGCGGGATGCGGCGCCATACGCTACCGCCGGCACCGGCCCCCAGCCCTGCCAGCAAGGTGATGTGCAGCCCCGAGATGCTGATCAGGTGGGTGATGCCTGTTGCCGCGAAACGGCGCCACTGTTCAGGTGCTGGACGATTACATTGAAGTCTTGGACCGTGACAAAGAGTTTTGTACTCGACAAAAGCTCTCGAACTGCCCAGCGCGGTGCTTTTAGTTAAGGCACAAGGAGTAGCTGCGGGTTTGCCGGCGTCCGAGGTTGCGCCCTTGCGGGCGGCTCCTCTGACTACTACTTGGCAGTGGAAGGCTAACCCAGGCTGCTCCATGGGCCGCTAAGTCGATTTTCCTTCAAGCGGATTTCAGCAACTTCCATCGCCGCCATGCATTGGAGGAAGAACGCAAAGCTGAATTTCCCTCTGGAGATTCGGTTTGCGATAGCCGCCGGACTATCTGTCACCCCCATCGCAGCAAGCTTTTTCGCCAGCACAGGGTACGTCATTCCTGACAGCACTAGCTCCGCCTTGAGAATCCTTTTGGCGTGCTGCTCCCATTCCTTTGCAATTTGGCGCTGCTTCTTCTCGTTGCTAACGCTTTCCTGCGGCTCTTCCATTCAACTAGCCCCAAACATTATCAACTGATGAGTATGGATAAACTGACCTCGTCTGACAATGATGTCGTATACGACATAAAAATTTATACAGAGATGAAAAAATGAATTATATGGAAAGATATAGAAGGAGGGGATAGACAGTTGTGCGTCGGCTACAAGTAGGTCGACGTCATAACTTGAGGAGCGTTTGAAATGCCTGGATACAGAATCAGGTGGAGTGAAAGGAAGATTGAAGAGCTGAAGGCCCAAGGTGCTGGACAAGGGACTGGAGCGTCCTATCAACCGTGGCTGAGGTCACATTCATTGAGCAGCAAGGGGCGCACGCATCGGGTGCCGAGCGAGAAAACTGCGCGGACCCATCATTTGTTCTCCGACGTCGAGCACCGGCTGTTCTTCATGTTGGAGTGGCAAAGAGATGTTGTTGATGTTCGAGAACAGTTCCCGCTGGACCGAGAGCTGACCTTGGCCGTGGCCTCGAGCCTGGGCCTCCGGCACCCGTACTACCCGGGCACCGGCGTCCCGACCGTGATGACGGTCGACTTCATGGTGACCCGCGTGGTGGACGGCGAGTACTGCTACGAGGCCTACGACGCCAAGCGGGCTGAAGATGCTGCAGACCAAGATGCCATGGACAAGCTGAAAATCCAGTCGGTAGCCCTGCAGTTGATGACGGTGCCGCACACGTTGGTTTTCCATACTCAAATTCCGCTGCGCACTGTGCGTAACATTCAGTGGATTCGGAACGCCGCAGCTTTGGCAGGCGATGGATTGCCTCCGAACGAGCTCGACCGGCACAAAGAAATCTTTGCCAAGCAGCTGTGCGGGCAAAGGGGAAGGCAAAGCTTCTTCGAGTTTTGCCGTGCCTACGACAACAAGTACGACCTGCCACGTGAGTCAGCTTTTCGGTTGGGGTGCTGGCTTTTGCAGTTCGGGCTGCTTTCTGCGGAGCTGGGATTACGGCGTATGCCGGATGTGCCGATTTCGTCATTCGTCTTGAATCAAGACAGCATGGAGGTACGCCATGCTGGTTAAGAACGACATTTTTCTCCTGAATGGGATAAAGCACCGTCTTTTGCACTTTCAATACGATTGCGACGCTGCTGTCGTTATCGATTTGGAGGAAGCACGCAGTTGGCCAAAGCCGATTGCGTTGAGCGCGATAAAAGGACTTGAGCCTGTCGCTATTTCGACGGTTACCCAAGGGACGGAGGTTTTCCAGCCGACCGACGCGATGCTTAGAGTGCAGGCCACATCGTTCGCACGGCTTGGCAACTTGCATGAGCAAGTTCCGGAAATTTTCGATTCGTTCTCTCGCGGGCAGCTCATCAAAAAACGAGCCGAGCAGTTTGGATGCTCGCGCTCGGTACTCTATCGAGATTTACGTAGATGGTGGGTGGGTGGACAGACTCGTTCTGCTCTTTTAGGGCGTTTTACAAAATGTGGCTGGCAAGGAGCAGAAAAGACTGCTGGGCGGGGCCGAAAGCCGAAGTCTGGAAGAGATATATACCAGCTGACCGATATAGATGCTCATAGGTTCAAGTACGCTATCGAAAAGATATATCTCAAAGATGAGCGAAGAATTTTGCGGCATGTTTATAACGAAATGTTAGGGAAGCACTATCTCTGGTCGGATGGGGTCAAGAACTTTATCCTACCAGTTGGTCAGCGACCCACATATCGTCAATTCGACTACTACTTCCGTAAAAATTATCCATTTCCAGTCGTTGCTCGGGCGCGGAAAGGCGAGGCGGAGTTCTGCATGAAGCATCGGGCGGTGCTTGGGACGGTGATGCAGGATTGCGAGGGCGTTGGGCATATATACGAAATTGACGGGTCAATTAGTGACGTTGTGCTAGTAGCGCTAGGTATTTTGAAGACGCTGTTGAAGAAGGTTTGCATATATGTTGTTGTAGATAGGTACTCAAGGCTGATTGTGGGGTTCTACGTCGGCTTGGAAAATTTGAAATGGGCTGGGGCGGCGCAAGCTATATGCAGTGTGTTCGAAGATAAGAAAGCCCTGTGTGAAGAGTATGGCGTTGAGTATTGTGAAAGTGATTGGCCAGCACATGGCCTGCTGCCTCAAGAGTTTTTGGCGGACCGGTCTGAGCTGCATACCCAAGCCAGTAGCGTGCTCGGGGATAAGCTGGGTGTGGAAGTTGCCGTACTCCCTGCCTGCCGTCCTGAACTGAAGCCTGTTGTCGAATCGACCTTCAAGAGAATTCGCCAGAGCCTCCAAAGTGTGAAGGGCTTCAAGCTCCCCGAGAACTACAAAAAACGCCAAGCAAGTAAAACCCACGATAAAGAAGCGTGTTTGACACTTCAAGAATATCGGAAGGTCTTTCTCGAGGCCGTCATTATGTTGAACCGTTCTCCTATGACCGACTATCCGCAGGACATCTCTTCCATCGTGGATGGTCAAGTTCCTACACCCATCTCGGTTTGGAACCGAGATATCGAACAAAGACGGAATTGCTTGCGGCGGGCGACGGCAGAGGAAGTGTGCTTTGCCTTGATGCCGTCTGAAAAAGCATCGGTTACTCGGAATGGTATCGAGTTCAAAAATTGCTACTACACGTGCCCAGAGGTAGAGGGGCTGTACTGGTTCGAGATGGCTCGTGAAAAAGGCGTAACTCAAGTTGATATTAACTACTTCGATGCAACGGCTGATTTCATTTATGTGATTGACCCGAAGCGGAAGGGGAAAATCTACCAATGTCACTTGACCGAAAGAAGTGCGGAGTTTTGTGGGAAATCCTTTGCTGAGATAGAGGCCATTTTCGACCAAAAAAAGGCTGTCAAAGACGGCATTGAACAAGGGCGTGCTCAAGAGCAGATGGAGTTTAACCAGAGAATTGCCGGCACAGTCGAGAACGCCAGAGCGCGTTTTGTTGGCGCCGGCAAAAGGAAAGTCCCAAGGACTACACCAGCGGACGAGCGTCAACGTGAATTGGAGGCAGACCAAAAGCGGCGAGCTGAGAAAGCTGCGCAGCAATTAGCCGCTTCCCAGACGGTCGTGGAGGCAATGCCTTCAGAACTCTTCACATTAGACAATCCACAGAACGCCAAATTGTCCAGCACGTTTAGTGCTATGCGCAAAAAACTCAAGGGAGAACAGATATGAATCCGATTATATTTTCGCCAATGGCTGTTGAGGCTCGCTACACGCCTCAGCTTCTTCCTAAATTCCAAGGTAACCCGCTTATCGAAGCTTTGCCGCCGAGCTTGTCTGATGAGCAGTTGGTAGAGCTGCTTGCGTGCAAGCCCGATTTTTGCCCAGAACAAAGGAATTGGGGAGATAGCGAGCGAATTCAGATGGTGGGTAGCTTGAGCAACATACGGATTCCGCTTGAGCGGGACGTAGCTGTTGCCAATGCCTTGAATTCAATGCTTCGCAATGGGTATGTCGGTCGCGCACCTTTTACAAAGGCTGATGGCGAGCGCATACGGGCAATTTATGAGGGCGGTTGCCATAGCGTAGGCGTCACCGGAGCTTACTTGGATGACCCGGCTCAGCTTTCCGCCATGCTGATGGGGCTGCCTGGTATGGGGAAAACAGCGTTGGTGACACGCTGGTTTTCTCATCTGCCGCCTGTTATTTACCACCCAGAATTCATGCGCTATCAGGTTCCATGGCTGCATGTAGAGATGCCGAGTGATGGCTCATCGGTCAAGGGGTTGGCATATGGCATCTTGTCTCAGCTCGACCGGTTAATCCCTGGCGCCGATTACTACCAGCAGTTCGCGGTGAAAGGTCGCCCGGGCGCCGATGCCTTGATGCGCAGCGTTGCGCGTCTGATGCACGTTCACTCGGTCGGGTTTCTCGTCGCGGATGAAGTCCAAAACCTAGCTAATGCTCGCAAAAATAAGCAGGTCGTGATGACCGAGCTGGTGTCTGCGTGCAATGAACTTGGCGTACCCATTCTGTTTATCGGTACCTACAAGGCTGCCCAAGTGTTTTCCCTCGACTTCAGACAATCTCGGCGCACCTGTGGACATGGCATCCCGCTGTGGACTCCGTTGGACAGAGCGAGTGGCGAATGGGATGAATTTCTCGACGTACTCTGGAGCTATCAGTGGGTACGCAGTTATGTCGAGTATTCGGAGGAGATAAGCGAACTGATGTTCGATTTGAGCCAGGGAATTATCGACGTGGCCATCAAGCTCTTTGCCGGCGCCCAGGCACGAGCGATACGGAGCGGCGATGAGACACTCACGCCATCCTTGCTGGAGCGAGTGTACATGGAGCAGATGTACATGCTGCACCCGATGTTGCGTGCCCTTCAGCGCGGCTCCGTCGAAGACGTCATGAGATATGAAGATATCGCGGGGCCGTCTGTAGCACAGGTGCTTGCGGCGTCGCAGCAGTCGGCTGCGTGGAAGCGTAAACACCAGAGCGACCCGGGCAACGCTGGCATATAGCAGGACGCCAGGAGCCTGAATGGTGTAATGCGCGCGGGAGGTCATCGTGCCATATCTGCCAAAGCCCTACCCGGACGAGGTTATTGGGAGTGTTCTCGTCCGGGCCATACGCCACACAGGCCTTCCTTCTAAAAGGTTGTTGGCGCTGGTGTATGGCAGCCATAGAGACAGTACTTCGTTTCTGATGGTCGGAGCGGCCGCGCGCGTAGGCGCATTCGCTGGCATGGACCCGGAAGAGCTCGTGCAACGGCATACGATGTTTCCGTATGCCGTTGCATTTATGCCTGCGGATGTACGCGCAGCCCTTATGGCTAAGGTCCTTGGACTACGAGCTGATGAGAGCCTAAGCTCGCTCACGAAAAGTATTTCTGCAGGGGTACCCTTTAAACGGGTCTGCGTCGCGTGCATTGCCGATGACCTCGAGCGATGGGGTGAGCCGTACTGGCGGCGCGCTCACCAGCTTCCCGCTGTGCTTTTCTGCGCCGAGCATGGAACACCCTTGAGTGACACGTTCCTCCCTTTGAGAGGGGAGGCATATATCCACATGTTCCCGATGGCTCACCGGGTCCCGCTTCAATCCCACGCAATGCCCGCAGATTCACCTGCTCAGCGCGGGTTGGAGACCGAATGCCGAGAACTCAGGCCTTTCTCAATGCCTTCCGGCTCAGCGACCAGGCGGAGCGGCAGATAGGACAGCGAGAGGCGTGGCGGGGTCGTTCCAAGGCTAGAACCCAGGCTTCGGCCGAGTATCGAGAGCGGTATGTTCGCGAAACCCAAGTCGGAGGCTCGCATGCCGAGGAAGACTAGCAAGCGCCAAGTCCTGTATCTCGACTACGACCAGGTGCTGCATGGCACGGATGTGGTGCTGACCTCGCATGGACCTGCCGCAACCCAATCCGGCGTGGCGCTGTTCGAGCATGCGGAGATGCTCGACCAGCTCCTACGTCCGTACCCGGCTGTCGAAATCGTGCTCTCCACATCATGGGTGCCGCATCTGGGCTTTGAAGCTGCGGTACGAGCTCTGCCGGTGGAGGCGCTTCGTCGGCGAGTCACGGGCTCAACGTTCGAGCCTCAGCTTGATGACGCTAGAGCGTTCCTCGCGCTGCTCCGTGGCCAGCAGGTTCTACTGCATGTGAAGCGATATGGCATTCAGTCGTGGCTCGCCATCGACGACCGAAGCGAGGGCTTTGAAGGGTGCCGGCAGCGCCTGGTGCATTGCCAGCAATCAGTTGGACTCGGCGCGGCGGACGTACAGGCCCAGTTGGAGAAGCGACTCCAAGCAGAGTTCGGTGGAAGCTAGTGCTTTGGCGGCACGGAGCGACAAACAGGAGGCAACAACGTGAACGAGTTTATGGCGCAGGCATTGGCAAAAGCCCTGGAAGCGCGGCAGCGAATAGTGGCAAGTCCTGACGAAGGCCTGCTGGCACGGCTGGAGGCTGAGGCGCACCAGGCGCGACGCCAGCGTGTTGCCGATGGACTGCTTGTGACCCCAGCGGAAATTGCCGACATCCGAGGGGTACCCTTCGGGCCGACGCCTAGCCAACAGCGTCCATCACAATGCTTCTTCGGGGACTTTTCAGCTCTCGCTACCTTCCGGGAAGGCGGACGTGGTGTTTCGCGGTACTGATATTGGCGGTACGGTCTTCGTGACGGACATTGCGCTGATGAGTGTGGATGTTGAGGAAAAGCCACTCTTCGAAGTGCAGACACTTTTGCAGAGGCTGATGTTTCGAAGCCGGCCTATGCAAAAGGTGGCCTCAAAGCTCGATATCCCGTGCCATCCTGATGGTACGGTAGCTGTTACCCCTGTTGAATGGAACGAGATACGTCGCTTGATTTCCACCCCGCGCCGCGCACAAGAGCGACTAGACCAGTGTCTTGTTCTCGATGGCATTCTGAGAAAACTCCATTGCGGCACCAGCTGGCGAGCTAGTACATACGGCGAGGGAAGCTGGAAGAACGCCAGCTCCTTATACCGGCAATGGAAAGTGGCTGGCGTGTTCGAGAAAATCCTGGAGGTGTTGAGGCGAAGTCGAACTGCGGACTCGAACTCGAACTCATGACAGAGGGTTTGCAAGCGATTCTGAAAAGGGCGAAAGCCCTTTTCTCTTTTAGCGGCTGCCGAGAATCGCTATATAAGTAAATACAATTCGCTGCCTCGGTGTCGCTAGAGGGTGTTTTGTTTCAAGCATTTTGTGCTTTCTTGTCTGGGAATCGCTAGACAAGCCCGACACTGGGTATGCGGCAGTTGCGGGATGTAGCTCCACTGGTCTATCAAGTACTGAGTGCAACTGAGCACAGCAGGGAAGGTCGAGAAGAAGCTGCATCTAAACATTATTCAACAATACGATGACCAAACTCACGCAAGACGAGCGCTTCATACAAGAAGTTTTTAAGTATTTTGGCTTCGAGCTCAATCGGCTCGATGGGGAGGCAAATCCTGACTTCCTGACGGATGATGGGCAGTACCAAATTCTTTTGGAGCTCAAAACAAAAGAGGAAAACCCAGAGCGAGCAGAGGAAAGGGCTGCCGAGCTTGAGGAAAAGGAAGTGGTTCTGGAGGTCGTGCCCCTATCTAGGAATAATAGGATAGCAAAGCTTTCCCAGAAGGCGGCAAATCAACTTCGTCTGAAGAAGAGTACTCACGCTGCTGACTTTTGCTTTGTTGTGCTTCAGGCTTCGGGGAGAAGTGAGGCCGAGCATATGGAGCAGTTTGAAGCGTCGGTGTACGGCTCCACCCACTTGATTACATTTGACATGCCGGAAGAGTCACTAAAAAAGTGCTACTACTTCCACAACAGCGATTTCTTTAACGGGCGCGATATTCTTGATGGAGCGATTCTTATCGGTGAGGGTCGCGCTCGGTTTTGTATCAACGATTTGTCGCCAAGATATGAATTGGTTAGAGACAGTGCCTTCGTACGCGCGTTTTCCGAAGGCGTCATTGACCCTGTTGCTAAAGAAGCGGATGGAAAGGCATATTCAGTTCGCACTGATGTCGACAGAAACGATGAAGAGGCTGTCTTAGCACACTTGCGCGAAAAATATGGGTTAGACAAGGTGATGGGCTTCAATTTCGCAATGCATTCTGCCATCGCTAAAGTTAAAGATTTCTCTGCATATCCCAATATTTCTGGGGGTTGAATGCCGTCCCTTAGTCGAACTGAATACAATCAGCTTAAACGGGAAGATGGAGGGCCGTTCCTTTTTCTTGATAGTGACATTCACCCAGAAACCCTTGAAGAGTTGGGAGTGGTAGCTTACTTTTCAGATGTTTCGTTTGAACAAGATGGTTTTCCTGAGGATGCGAAGCCTATTTTGTATGTGACGCCAGAGGCGCTTGAGATATATCCTATTAATGTGAAGAAAGGTACGTCAGGATATCTCGCTTCGCCCTATGGGAGAATCGAAAAAATTGTCGTTGCAAGGCGCAAGGATTATAGCTTCGATTTGCCTAATGCCCTTGAGGAGGTCGATGACCTACTCGCTCAACTTCCTGCAGGGTTTTCCAAAAATTGGCGGTCGGGTCTCGGCTTTAAGTGGGAGTACCGGTTTATCTGTGAATACATTGAAAAATTGGGAGTGAGTATCCTGGCTGTTGTGATTGATGGGGGAGACTCTGAACGAATCGACGGGCAGACATACTACTTGCCGCTCAGCCGTTTTCATTGGTACCGAAAGCAAATTGACCAAATCACTAACCGTGCCAGAAGTATTGCCAGAGCTAGGAAGGATTATCTTTTTTATAATGAAATATTAGGCGTCCATGATTCTGCGAATTTTCCGCCTAAACCATTCAAGCCTCCTCTTGGGGTCATGGCGGCGCTGACAGGAGGAGGGGAAACTGAGGTTCAGCTTTCTGCTAGCGATAAAAAAACGGTTGTCCAGATTGTTGCAGATAATGTAGAGGAACTTGCTGCTGGTGAGCCTGCTCGGCTGCTACAGCTTAAAGAAGATATTGAGATGGTTACTCTCAGCCAACTCATCGAACAATTTTCATCAATGCTGGAAAAGCTACTAGATGAAACAAGGTGGCAGAGTTTTTTCGCTAAAAATCCGTTTGTTTTAAGTTTGGCTTTTTCTGTGCCATTTGTTTTGTTCCAAAAGCAGGCTTATGCGGGTGGAAAGAGAGTAGACGGAAAAGGTGGAAAGCACCCGGACTTCATATATTCTGCGGAAAAAACTGGAAATCTCGCCATTGTGGAGATTAAAAAGCCTAGCACTCCCCTATTGGGGGCATGTTATCGCGAGCCTGATGTATATGCACCATCTGCCGAACTAGTCGGGGGGGTCGCACAAATCCTAAGCCAACGTTTGGCCCTGCGTGGCTCACTCGCAGATTTGAAGGATGTATCTAATCGGTACGACATTCAGGGGTACTCCACTCCATGTATCGTCGTCGCTGGCAGCACACCTACGGAACGCGAAAAGCAACGAGGCTTCGAGTTGTACCGTCACGCGCTAACAGATGTTTCCATCATCACGTTCGACGAGCTTCTGGCACGGTTGGTGGCTATTCGAGATGCTTTAAAGCCCCCCGGCCCCGAGAGTAAAGAGCATTTTGATTTAGAGCCACCGTTTTAATTAACCTTTCCCCGCTGTATCCCTAGACGCTCATCTGCCTCGCGCTGCTCCTGTGCGTATATTTCATAGCAGGGCGCTATGTCTAGACCGTGGCGAGCCCGGCAGAACGCCTCAAACTCCTGGACTTGTTCTGGCGACAGCATGCTGAATGGCTTTACGTCACACTCTCCGCAAAGTACTGTGTTCCGGAAGACCACTTGGAACATAGGGCGTTGCTTGATAAACAGTTCGCTCCTGTCGCCATCGTGGGTGTGTATCTCTTCGCGCCCAATAAAGAGCCAGCCAGCGAGCGCCGCTACCAGCGCCAATCCAATCGGCATAGGCTTTCGTTTCATACTTCGTAAGCACGTGTTGAACTTTCTACTTAAACTCATTGATAGAGTGAGTCTTATGTTTGTTGCCACGCCCGATTTTGTTCTCAGACCCTTTGAAAAAAGCGACGTAGAGTCGTTTGTTGCAGCTGTCCGAGAGTCTGTATCGACAGTTGGGGCATGGATGCCTTGGTGTACTAGGACATATTCGCCCGACGAGGCTAAGACATGGTTCGACTTATGCGCTTATAATATAGCTGCGAACGTAGCCTATGATGTCGGGATGTTTTGTGTTAATGGTGGGCTATTGTTAGGTGGGGTATCAATAAATCAACTTAATCGGCAACACAACTTTGGGAACATTGGATACTGGGTGCGCCAATCTCAACAGAAAAAAGGATACGCGTCTCGAGCAGTATCTGCCATTGCTAGCTTTGGCTTCATGGAGCTCAAGCTCACCCGTTTGGAGATAGTCGCAGCTGTAAATAACGTTCCAAGTAGGCGAGTCGCAGAGAAGGTGAAGGCATCATTTGAGTGTATTGCCCGTAATCGTCTCATTATATTTGGAAAGCCATGTGACGCAGCTGTTTATTCGCTGGTTCCAACATGAGTTAATTTGCCTCGTCTATCCCTAGGTTGCGCCGGACCTGTTTTTGCCAGTCGTCGTAGATTTTGTAGCAGGCAGCGATGTCGTCTAGGCCGTGGCGAGCCCGACAGTACCTCTCAAACTCCTTCAGTTCAGGCGGTGTTAAGTCCTCAAGCGGCGCTACATCGCACTCCCCACAATGGACCGGGTTCCGGTAGACGAATTGGAACGACGGATACCTCTTCACGAAGAATTCGCTCACATCGCTATCGTGGCGGTCAATCTGCTCGTACCCGATGAACAACTGGAAGCACACTGCTACTAAGACGCCGACAGCTAGCACAATGAGCCGGGAGCGCTTGACCCTCATTTGACAGGCACCTTCATGTTGAGGTCTTTCCGAATCATATTTACTAAGTCCATGCCGTAGCGGCCGGGACATGCGCGGCCTTCACCAGTCGCGTTTCTTTGGAACTCCTGGTGCCCACCGAAGACTTCAAGGAAGAAAACGGACTTCAGCACTTCGACCAGCTTGTACAGCGCCTTGATTTGCGCGTCTGTAGGCTCGTCTGTTGCAGTGTCGGCTTTATCTGCAATCCAGCCAGGGGCGCCTTTTATCCGTTCCCACGTGGACTTCTCTTTGTACTCCTGCTCGTAGGCTTCGCCGTGAACGCTGAAGTCCGCGAGCATCACGATGCCAAGTACGCCGGAGTTGCCGCCGGAAACGTGCGCGCCTTTATATCGGATGTCTAAGGCCTCGTAGATGGTGCCGGCGCAATCAATCGCGTAGTGGTACGAGAGCTGCTGAAACTTGCCTAAATCGATTTCCTCAGCCTTCTTCAGCTGCTCCACGCCATCGGCATGGCAGCTGAAACTATTGCCGGCGTGATGGAGCGTAATGGAATGGAAGTTCCAATCCTCCTTGGCCTTGCCCGGTTTGGCGCCCCACTCGGAACGCGTCTTGAACGTGAAGCCGGACCGCCTCAGGGCGAGGATGATGGCCTGCCTGGTAGCAGCTTTGTCGTTCACCGTTATCTTGTGCGGAACAATCTTCTGGCCCGTGACGCGCTCGAGCACGGCTACGGTTTCGAAGTCGCTCTCTTTGAGCGGTTTGCTCATGTTCTGACTTCCTTCTTCTCAAGCATTCGCTTGGGCGCCTTGAACAGGACGCTGATGGATACCGATTCGGCTTCGTTGCCGTGAATCGCTTCGGTCAGGCCATTGGAGTCGGTCTTGCCCAGCTTGGTGGAGCCATCTGCCCGGGTCAGCAGGTAGTCCCGATAGGGGAGCGGGTTGCCGTCGTCGTCTTCGACGAGGAACTGCACCTCGTGCGCGGCATCGCTTGGGGCACCAGGGGTTAACATTTGTGCCGCCGCTGCGGCCGGCGCCGCTTTGCTTGAAATCGCAGCAGCTGCGCCACTGCCGCCTCCGGCTTGTTCATGCGTTCCCCTGGTTTGGCCGCCGGCAAGCAGCACTGCGCCACACGCTGTTTTGTCACCTTCGCGAGCAAGCTGCCGACCCAGCAGCGAGATATTTCCGCCACCCTGCACGATGGCGAAGCTGCCTTTGCACTGTGGGCAGACCGTCATGTCGCCGATAGTGGCGATGGGCTTGCCATCGAAGGTCATCGGGCTTTGCGCCGAGACGACCGTGCCGCCGTGGCTGGTCTTATCGCCTAGAACCACAAATAGCTTGCCGGGCATGCTTGCCAACTGTGAATGGAAAATTTCTTTAATGGTAAGCGTTTGTCATGAAGCGTAGCAAACGCCGCTGTGTGAGGTGTGTCGCTTGCGCTAGGGGCGCAAGCACTGTGGGGCTGCCTTAGCATCCGTCGGAGTTCCAGCCCCAAGCCTGCTTGACTGGGTCATAGCAGTAAGCCGCCTGGAAATGGATGCTGCAGCCATTCTCAAAGGTTCTGACGCAGTCGCCGTTGTCGCAGCTCTCGTTGAAACGTACCGCACGGCCGGTCTCCTTCGGCGAGGACGATGTCGTCAAGGTAGCCGAGCAGTTTTGTCGGACCGATGGCCCGCTCGCGCTTGCACTGTAGGAGCCAGAGCTTGTCATCTGCACCGACGGCTAGAGCTTGGTCTGCATTGGTTTCTTCGACGTCGCCGGCGCTTTCTGAGGAATACGAAGGAACTGCGACAGAGGTCTCCGCCGCCAACATTTCGTAGCCTCTCGCGTCAAAGCCATCATCACTACCTGCGCGCCCTGTGGCTTCGAGTTTTCGCCAAGGCTTGAAGTCGTAGATGAGTTGGCGAGCCAGGTCCTCGAAGCGCTTCGGCTCAAGGTCTTCGAAGTGGAGTGGACCCAGTGTTTGCGTAGTGGCCATGGCGGTGGCTTCTTAACGGATGGCGGCTGTTTTTAGCGAAGCTGCGAGTTCGGCGTTAAGTATTTTTATCTTGTCGACTAGTTCTGATTGCGTAAATTCGCCAAAGGATACGACTTGTCGGCGATTCCGCATTTTTAGTGGCTGCAACTTTGCATCAACCGATTTTAGACAAGATAGGAGCTTATCTGCTTCTTCGCTCGTCCGTGCACTCTGACTGTTCCAAGTGAGCGTTAGCTGATATTTGGTCTTGCTAGGGGTTGCATAGCGCACGGTTAAATAGACCGGCCACCAGCCGTCATCTCTCACAACGGAGTTCCAGCCTTGTGGACAGAGGTTGAGCCACACGCGCTTGTGTTCAAAGTTTTCAACGGGGAGTGCCGGAATCGCTGTTCGTATACCCAATTTAACAGCTGTCATGCCTTGGGTTTCTTGCAAAAAAGCCATTACACTCTTGTTTTGTAGCAGAAATAACCAATGTGACTTTTCGTCCGGGTTTGCGCCGAGCCATTTGTGTTCTAGTCGGCCTCTGGAGTAATTAATTAATTGCTGAATGGCCTGGGTATGCTCCAGGTGGAGGTCCGCAGCAAGCTGTAAACTTCTACTGTTGCTGGGAGGTTCCCATTCAGTTTGTCTGTTGCAGTAGCTCACAACCAATTTTGCGGCTGTGTTCCCTCTGTTTATGTGCAGGAGAGCCCGATTCGCCGAGCTTTCCAGCCAATCGTATCCAATATGGAGCCATGCGTCCCCACAAGGAAGTGCTGAGGCAGTTTCTTCGTTAAATATCTTATCAAGGGCAATGTAGGCGACGTCGTATTGTTTCAGGTGAGGCGATTGCTTTAAAGCGTTCTCAAACCCTTCTCTGTAAGAATTTAGCTGGGACTGCATATGGGCGGTGCCGGCTTTGTTTTCAATCAGGAGAATAAATTTATTGTGCGGGTCGACAATAAATAAGTCTACTCGTTGATTTGCAGTTATGCCTAACTCTCTAGCTGAAAATGCCGCTCCGAAGCTGGTTGTTTGGATGCGTGATGGAGGCCAGTTTTGAAAGAACCGTGCAGTGCGGGTCCGCCCATCCAGGTTACATGCGTCATCATTCGCTATTTTTGACGCATAAATTAGTAAGTCTCGAAGTATTCCGTCGCCTTGTCCATGGCCTTCTTTCGCATCCAGCATCCAAGCGATAATATCTGAGTGCTGATTTTCTGTTAAAGAAATAACATCTAAAACTTCATCGCCTATTCGTTGCAGCTCGCAAAGCTCCATAAGGCGGGCGTCTGTCATCAGCTGTTCAAATGAGGTTTTTATTAATGTGCTCATTAATCTGGTGCTCTGCAGGGCAATTGATGTTTGCTTTAAGGTGAGTCTTTGAATGCTTGGTGCGGAAATGTACCGTGCAGCAGACATGGGGTGTAGCCGAGCTATCCACGTGGGCGCAGGCGCCCGCTGATAAGCTGGAATGGGTATAATTTAGGTGTACGATATCCACTTCGATGAAAATCTGTGTGAAGGGATGCGCTACTCCACAATTTCCACACGCAAAATGCATCGTGGAGGAACTGGATTGTTTTTTCCATCAAAACAAGTAACAGAATTTGCGCACGGAATGCCTTTTTGAATTCGAGAGTGGGCGTAGCACAAGGCGGTGGCGATACAGGATTCGTCACGGTCGCTTGCATGAGTGAATTTGACAATGGCCGGTTTGAGCTTCGTACTATATTCAGGTATTAGATTCGTACCTGTTACGTTCTCAAATCCATTGCAAATATCTTCAATTATCTCTGGCATGCCTAAGTAGTCGTGCTGGCCGAGCTCTGTCGCATGGAGAGCGACTTCCTTGACCAATATGGCATAGGGCCCCCAATGTATCGGGTTTTGAGTCTTGTTGGAGTAGTGAAAATCAATAATGCTATTTGAGTGAAGGGCGCCCTGAAGTTGCTCTCTGATGTGAGCGTCGTCAACTGCTTGAACAAGTCTTTCCTTTAAGGCGGGGAGAGCTGCACCGAGGGGGAGTATGCCTTCGGAAAAGTTCGTTCCAGGAAATATTCGCGTCGTATGAAACCAGCAGACTGCGTCCAGAGGCAAAGGGCTTCCAAAGTGTTTTTCAACTATTGCATAAACATACTCTTTAAACTCTGGCAGCTCTCGCCAATGAATTTCAAAATGAGCATCTATTTCCTTGGCCGATAGTAGGGTGTGCAATGTATCTGGCGTGGTTTGAAAAATACGCGCTAAGCTCTCGAGAGTCGCTTCGAATGTTTCGCAGTCGAGCACAATCCTGGGGGTCATTTATATTTACCGAGCAAGTAGGCAGGTAAGTGACTGTTGCAACCAAGTGCAGTCAGAGTTCTATTCAATTGGAGTGAGCCTAAACTAACGATTTTTCGTAGGCAGTGCTTGCCTCTTAAGCATAGCCTAGCTGCAGATAGCGGCGTTAAAATCGTCAGATGTACTACGATAGTCGCTTTGAAGATGCATATCGCGCAGACGTCACGCCTTGTCTTCCTGTCGACCTCTTCGGGCCTCTGCAGAGGCCTGTGCACGCGCTTGGCCCAGCTGGACCGCTTTGTGTACGTTCATCTCGATGGCTCCCACGTCGCGCTCGGGCGACGCCAAGTTCCGCAGTTCACCATCTCGCTGAATGAGCCAAAGGGCCGTCGCTACAATTCCAATACCCACCGACGGGTCACCGGCCTCAAGACGCTGCAGCGTCGGAACGGAGACGCCCATGCGCTGGGCCCAGGTTTTGAGAGATTCCTTCCGGCGTAGGCGGGCGACAGCCAAGTGCGCGCCAAGCTGCTCAAGGGCGGCAGAAGTCTTCGGCATCTACATAGAATATGACGCCATGGCCATATCCGTGAACATCTATGTTGATTTTCTGATGGCTAAATAACTTCAACGCCACCTTTGGCAGGGTGGGCAGACGACGTTCTTCTCACCGGTTACCGACTTTAATTGCATGGGTTGCAGTCCGTGCGCAAACAGCGTTTACCAACTTTATTACCTACCCGTTTTGAGCGGCTACGATTCTTCGCGGCTTTGGGCCGATTTGAGTTACCGACCTCATAAATGCTTACCACATCGAAGTGGGCATGGCCCCCGCACAAGGAAAGCCCATTTTCGTGGTTATCCCTGGCGTGACCTTGGAGCAGCGCAGCATGCTCCTGCTGGACTCGCAGGTAGCGCACTCGCTGGTGCGCTTCGAAACCGATGTCCGAGCTTCTCTTGACCTCCCATCGGTGCAGACGGCCCTTAAAGCGCTAGCATCAACACAAAGCGCCTCTTCAGTTGAGGCGCTTTGTGTTGAACATGCGCAGTGCTGGAAGAACGGAAGCGGCCCATTGGACCGCTTGAGTGAACGCGTCGATATCCTACTTCGGTAAAGGTCCTGGGTGTCCCGCCTCCGTGAAGGGTATCCCTGCTGCAGCAGCCTTTGCCCGTGCATTGTTCTCTGCTTGCGCTAAGCGGACGTAGGCTGCGTTGGCGGCATTCAAAGCATTCGCAGTTTTTGTGGCATCCTTTGCCGCTACCGCTGCCTGATAGTCGTCATAGGCAGTCTTGGCTGCGCTTTGGGCTGTCGTGTACGCCACAAGCGCCACTTCTACTTCGTCCAAGGACTTGCCCTTTGCGGTAATACGCGCGTCCTTGGAGAGTGCCAAAAGGGTCTCGTCCTTCACCGCACTCACCGCCTTATCTTTGTTTGATTTCAAGGCATTTCCGACCGCTTTAGAGAGCACGTTGGGCTTTCTCGTCTCAACAAATTGCGCCTTCAAGTTCACAGGAAAAAATAGTTTTAGATTCTTGTCAGAAGGAGGTGCCGCTTCCGGCAAAGGCATCCAGCCACTTTGGAAAGCTAGTCCAGCCTTTCCATTCAAACTGCCTTCTGCCATCGCGCTTTGATTGAAGCTGAAGATTGCAAACGGCTTATCAGCCGCCGGTTTCGAATATTCTAAAGTCAGCCCAAAATCCCGGGTTTGTGAATGGAACAGTCCCGCTTCCTCGATAAATTTTGGGTAAAAAAGCTTTTTCGTGACCAAACGCCAAGCCGTGTTGTCCGGAGAGAGCTCAATCTCACCTTCGTAATAAAATACAGGTGTGGCGGCCAGGCCTGTGAGCTCAACAGCGGCATGAGGGATATTCGCATGCAGCGATGGGATTAAAGCAGCTCCCTCCTCCGGGCTGACTCTACGAGCGCCCTCGGTCTCGATTTCAGTGCCATATTCGTCTCGAGAAGGCGCCGTAAATTTATCTGCCACGGCAACCCAAACACACTTAGCTTGGCTTGCCGGGAACACGCCTTTCGCTGTGTTGACATAAAAGCCTTTGACCGGATAGAGCCCATTTAAAGTCAGGGATGAGTCCTGCGTCAAATAATCGCCTAAGCTCGATATCAACGACCCCGCGAGATTTGCAGCTACGTCGACCGCAACTCCAATTAAGATGGTTTCCAAAAAGCCCTCAGCTTCTTGGCCGGGCGTAGTGTACGCCGTAGGGCATGCGTGCGTGACACCAACACGAAGTAACGGTTCGGCTTGCACGACTGCGCTCACCCCCCCCAGTACAGCAACAGCGATAAGCTTGGCAAACATAATAACCCCTCAGTACAGGTACTTGTTAAGAAGGTTTTGGTCAGCCAATAAGGCCGCATTTTCTAAATTGGTAGAGTTTGGTCCGCAAGACGGATAGGCCTTCACGGTTTGGGGAATTGCCGCTCCTAGGTGAACTCCGACTAGCTTCCAGTCCTTGCCAAAATTAGCAAAGACGGGCGCCCCGCTGGTGCCCGGATAGGTGAGGCAGTAATGCGTAAAACAAGAAGTGCCTGGGTTGTAGTTCACGATATAGCACCCCGCAGGCTTAGACGTTCCAATACTACCCTTGAACTTGGGGGAGACGATTTCCGCGCCACTCACCCGTGTAAATACCGTTAGTTGTGTTGGTAAGGCCTCCCCCTTTTTTTCCACCCATGACACCAGCTCCTTGGCACTAGCTAATTTTACGGGCTCTGGATTGAAGTCCACAGGTGCAATACGCATTACGAGCAGCTCTTCTTTCATCGGCATATTTACGGACAAGCCTTCTTTATCCGTCTTAGCTGCGCAAACCTGTTGTCGCGTATCTGAAGACCCCAGCGGCCTGAACGTAACCTTTCCAGCCTTATAGGCGTTAATTAGCGAAGGTCGCCCCTGCCAACAATGGCGAGCAGTAAGGATATGTTCTTTAGAGATAAGATAAGCTTCGCAGATGTGCTCCTCTCCGAATTCTAGAAAGCCTAACCGGCGAGGGGCGTCCATGGCCGAGTAAGCCCCTTCCGGAGCCGCCGGGGTGAAGCAAGTATTCAGCACTGCGTTCAAGTGCGTGTGATAATTCGAGAAATTTGTGGCCAGCTGTGGTTGTTCTGCCTTAAACGCATCGGGGTCCTTAAGGTACTTTCGCCACAAGACTTCAAACCAGTCCTCCGAGAAGGCTGCTTCTCTTTGAAGTAATGGAATCTTTCCAAGCAATTGGTCGTTGCATGCGTCTGAAGCCGCGCTGTGGTATCCCAGTTTCTTCAAAATACCTAGCGTCATGTCATTCCACTTCATTTCGCTTTTGTACTTAAACCTAATTATTTTCTCCAGACCGGATAGTTGCGCCGCCTGAGGTTGCGTCATCTGGTTGTTGCCATTGCCCCCTGAACGAAGCTTGGCTGCCGCCTCGAAATCTTCCTCCTTAAGGCTCAGAGGTCCATAATTAACGAGAGGGTCCGTGGTTTTTGGGCGGAGAGGCTGTTTTTTGGGGTCATAGGACTGCTCAATCATGTCCTGAATGTTGGGGTATTTCGCGCGCAGTTCAGCCTCGGCTGAGGTGCGCTGTACCCCAGGCAGCGGGAATTCTCCAAATGGCTTTGCAAATTCTAATTTCTTCGGTAACGCCAACTTATTTAAAGCTGGAGAGTTCTCGTACAGATTTACGACTTCAAGCGCAGCAGGCGTGCTCGCTATTAGATATGTGCGAGCTGCGTTTAAAGCCGCTTGCCGGGGCGCTGTTGTCTGCTGGGTGGTAAATGTGATTTCTTCGGCGCGCGGAGAGCCGTCGCACGGAACAGGTGTTGGGGCGCTCTGAACGGCACCGGCGACGGTGACAAGTATTAGAACTGAATTATGACTCAAAGCTGACATATAACATCGCCTCGCATTTCTACATGACGTGTTTTGTCTTTCTCTGTCTTTTTGATTTGGAAGGCAAATATTTTGTTATGCCGCCGACATACGGCGGTACCTTGACCGCCCAGCTCACCAACGTTCAAGCAACACCGCAATGATTTGTGGCGGATGCCACAGTGGACTCGGCTTCTCGGTGGAGTTTTGAGTAACAGACGGGGAAGAGGCCCATGTTTCGTCGGAGACACCTGCCAAGCGTTGAGAAAAATGCGGTGAAAAAGTGCGGGAAAGCTCCTGGTAAATCGCTTCGCCACAATTCATTCAGTCTTTCGAAACCTTCGGGCCTCTGCAGAGGCTTGTGCACGTGCTTGGCCCAGCTGGACCGCTTTGTGCACGTCCATCTCGATGGCTCCCACGTCGCGCTCGGGCGACGCCAAGTTCAGCAGTTCACCATCTCGCTGAATGAGCCAAAGGGCCGTCGCTACAATTCCAATACCCACCGACGGGTCACCGGCCTCAAGACGCTGCAGCGTCGGAACGGAGACGCCCATGCGCTGGGCCCAGGTTTTGAGAGATTCCTTCCGGCGTAGGCGGGCGACAGCCAAGTGCGCACCAAGCTGCTCAAGGGCGGCAGCAGTGGAAGGAGGTAGTTGCTGGAGGGCGACAGAAGTCTTCGGCATCTACATTGAATATGACGCCATGACCATCTCTGTGAACCTCTATGTTGTTTTTACCCGCCCCCTCGGTCTTGTGGCGGGGGAGTTCTCAACTATTTGGTGTTCGAGTTTCAGACTTTAATGTGCGTCTTACAGCTCACCTGTAGTTGCGAGTTCTCAACTATTTGGAAGTAGCCGTTTTGCCAGTCGACCGGGTTTCGCGGCTTTGCGGGGAATTTCAGTTCACGACTTTAATGTAATTGCCCACATGGCTCATCGCAAAGCGAACGCACTTCCTCCCGCCATCGAAAGTTCTTCCGTCTGGTACGAACAGGATTCGAGGCTCCCCAGTCACCAGGAAGGAAACGTCACGGCTCTCCGTGCCGTCGGTCCAGACAGCATGCCGAATACCTTCGATGTAAATGCCCGGTTTACACGCGATGCGGTAGCCACAGCATATCCGTCCGCCCTTGGTCTCCATAAACGTCAGTACGTTTCGGCTGCAGCAATCCAGCCTGCTCCAAGGTTCAGGCTGGCAGCAGAGATAGACCGGCTGGTCATGACTTAGCAGGCTGCAGAACTGCAGCACGTCGGGCGTGAGCTCTGCAGGGGTAGAAAGATGGGCAAAAAGCTCCCGGCAGTGCTCCAGGAGGGATAGCAACTCTTGAGGCCTCACGGATAAATCTCCGAGATGCGAGCGGCCCCGTTGTCGCTCAGCCATGTGCGCCACAGGCAAGGCGCACAGCACGTAGAAGAAGCTGCTGAGCGCCCCCCGCGCCCGCTGTCCGCTCACCAGGTTGTGCGGCTAGCGCAGCGCAACCAGAGCTAAAAACTAGCCTACGCGGTTTCGTTCTAGCCGCAATGTGTTCTGGAATCCGGGGTGACGAGCGGATTGGTGATAGTACTCGACTCAAGGTGCAGGCTGGGGCCTACGGGGGCCTAGGCCCAGAAAGACCAACGGCCGCATGAAGCGACCGTCGTGTGCGTGGTCCTCTGTCTACATGTCTGCAGGCTAGCGTGGTGCCACATTTGTTGCTACACTGGGGGCGTCGAGTTACTGCAATCGAACAGGAGTTGAGGGCTTCTCTAGCATTGGCCTTCAGACTCATTGGCAGCAGGTATGCTAGTGTCCCTGCGGTAGTGGCAGCACAAAAGACTCGTGCTGGTCTCTGAACCACCCGGCTTGCTGGGTAAGCTAAAGAGGCGTTACGACTATCATGAACTCGACACTTTGAAGGCCCCAATCTTGGGGCCTTTTGCTTGCCCTACGTAAGCCGTAACTATCGAGTAAAATGGTCCGTTTTCGCCGTCTTTGCGAAATTCCACGATTAGCAGCCCATATCTCCCGCGTAGAATAGTCGGACGATGTTCGCCCCGAGGGTCGTCGAACTCGCAATGAATATCAGCGGGGCCTCCTAAAATAGAGCCCACCCAAGGCAGCACCTTGCTTTCAGCATCGGCAATTTCTGTTAAGTGAGGAAAGCGTTCAGCCCAGATGTGAATCAAGCCGAAACCTTTGTGCCGACTTTTGTGCTCGCCATGCCGAAGATAGATATTTCCTTGGGGAAAATCATGCTTCTGAATAGCTGGAAAGACGCCAAAAATGGGGGTTTGTGTTTTCGGATTGGTTATGAAATTGTTGCGATTTGGCTGTTTTTGTAGATAGAAAGCCTGCATCAAACGCTGCTTGAATGGAGAGGGGACTAAGTATACTTTTTCAACGGTCCCTTTCACAACGGAAAGGTTCGTTCGCATTATCCGGCAGAAGTTCGACTTCGCCTCTAAAGCACGGTACCAAGTTGCTGCAGGAAAAGAACAATGAGCTGACGCTTCTTTGAATAGAACCTCAAGCTCGCGTAAAGCCCCCCCCTGCTGCTTGGCTCAAAGTCACACACTAGACCACGGCGTCGAATGCCAGAAAGACCAACGGCCGCATGAAGCGGCCGTCGTGTGCGGGATTCTCTACCTGCATTTCTGCAGACTTCCCACTCCAGGTGGGACCCGGTTTCCCGGGCGGCGCTACGTTTTTCGCACCCGCTCGTACGTAGTTTTTCAGTCTAGATACTGCCACAGGCTAGCGCCGGAGCCTAGAGAAGGGGCGGCGACATTTGGGTTGTGATTCATGCTCTAACTGTCGAGCCTGGGACCATGAGTTTCCGAGGTTTTGTTGCCCCAGTTTCAAACTTTAATGTGAGATTTTTCGCCGAAGAGCGGCCCCGGGTTGCCGACTATTTGTAATCTGCACTTCTGCTGACCGACCAGTTTTCGCGGCTTTGAGCCTGATTTCAGTTCACGACTTTAATGTAACCGTTCAGTGCGATCCCGCTTTGCTCGCCCACGGTCAGGGCGACGATCACACCGGCCTGTGGTGCCGGGCCCAGCGCGTGACGGATCCGTTCAGCCAGCAGGGCGCGCAGTCGGTCGATGGCCGCGGCGGGTGCATGGCCTGGTAGCCGCGTACCGGCCCGCACGGTGGCGGTCGCGCCGATGTCTTGCTGCAGCATCCACGCTTCCAGGTCAGGGCCACCCGGGTTGACCGCGCCGTGCACCCGCTTGAGCCGCAACGACAACTGCCAGCGCTGCCCAGGCGCCAGTGGCGGCGGTTTGCCATACCAGCTCACCTGGATACGGCGCGGCAAGGCGGGGCTGTCGGTGGCGAATGTGAAGCGCCAACCGTGGGCACTTGCTTGCGGTAGTCCGACGATATGGCCTGGGACGGTGATGACCTTTCCTTCCAGCGCAGCCGGCAGCTGCCCGGCGAGCCTTGCACCCGCCTGCATGCCGGCCCAGCCCAAACCCAGGCAGATTGCCACAAGGGTGAGCCAGAAGGTGCGGCGGCGCGGGTCACGCCAGCCCAGCACCGCGCCTGTCAGCGCTGCAAGCCCCGCGGGCCAGACAGGAGGCAACGCGGTCTGCAGCTGCAACAGGCATACGCCGGCGACAAAGGCGAGGAGTGGGGCGAGATAGCGCACAATCATGACAAAAGCATAGACGGCATGCCGCTCGCTTGCGGCACTGCGAGCCGGTAAACTGCGAGGCCATGATTGCGACCACCGATGCCGATCTCATCATCGTCGGCGGCGGCCTTGTCGGTGCGGCGTTGGCCGCCGCGCTGGCCGACACGCCGCTGTCGATCCTGCTGCTGGAGGACCAGCCTGCCGTGTTCGACCCCCCGGCGGACGACTGGGATGCGCGCATCTATGCCATCAGCCGTGCCAGTCAGCGCCTGCTGGCGCGGATCGGTGCCTGGCAGCGGCTGGACCCGCAGCGGGTGCAGCCGGTGGCCAGCATGCGCATCTTCGGCGACGACGGCCGTTCCCAGCTGGCGTTCTCGGCGCTGGAAGCCGGGGTGGACGAGCTGGCCGTCATCGTGGAAAACCGGGAGCTGCTGCGTGCACTGTGGGCGCGACTGGCCCTGGCATCCAACGTGACGGTACTGGCGCCGGCCAAGCCGGACAGGCTGGCCATCGACGCGCATGCCGCCCGCCTGACACTCGTCGATGGCCGCGAGCTGACCGCGCGGCTGGTGGTGGGGGCCGATGGCGCGCGCTCCTGGGTGCGCGGTGCATGCGCGATCGCCGTGGCGCAGCATGCCTATGAGCAGTTCGGCGTGGTGGCCAATTTCGAATGTGCGCAGCCGCATCGCGGCACTGCGCACCAATGGTTTTTCGACGACGGCGTGCTCGCCTGGCTGCCCTTGCCCGGGCAGCGCCTCTCGATGGTCTGGTCGTGCGATGCCGCGCGGCAGCGCGAGCTGCTGGCGATGGCGCCGTCGGCGCTGGCCGAGACGGTGGCGGCAGCCGGTGGTCGGCGACTGGGCGACTTGCGTCAGACCGGCAAGACTGCGGCCTTCCCGCTGCAGTTGAATCACGTGGCCCACATGGTGCAGGCACGCATCGCGCTGGTCGGCGATGCCGCGCATACCGTGCATCCGCTGGCTGGCCAAGGCGTGAACCTGGGCTTTGGCGACGTGGCGGAACTCGCCGGTATCCTGGGTGCCGAAGCGCCGCAGCGGTGCGGCGACTATCTGGTGCTGCGCCGGTACGAGCGGGCGCGGCGCGAGCCGGTGCAGCTGATGCAATCAGTGTGCGACGGCCTGCAAAAGCTGTTTAACAACCGCAATCCTCTGCTCAAGACCTTGCGCAACCTCGGCCTGGGGCTGACCGACCAACAAGCATGGCTCAAACACCAACTGATCCGCCATGCGATGGATGCCTGAACTCAAGGAACAACAATATGCTGCAAGCACCTTCCCGTCTGATCCGCACCGCGATTGCCACCGGCATGATCGCATTGACCGCCTGCTCGGCCTCGGCGGGCCCGGCCAAGGAACCCAAGGCCGCGCAGGCGCTGCGTGCCAAGCTGGAAAAATCGCTGGACGGTCGCACCATCACCAGCGTCAGCGCCACACCATTGCAGGGCATCTATGAAGTGGTGCTGGGCGGCCGGCAGATCGTCTACACCGATGCCAAGGGGGACTACGTGCTGGTCGGCGATCTGGTCGATGTCGTCAACAAGAAGAGCCTGACCGAGGCGCGCGTTGCCGAGTTGATGAGCACCGACTTCTCCAAGCTGCCGTTGGACAAGGCGGTCAAGGAAGTGCGCGGCGACGGCAGCCGCAAGCTCGCGGTGTTCTCGGACCCGGACTGCCCGTTCTGCAAGCGGCTGGAGCGCGAGAGCCTCGCCGGCGTGGACAACGTGACCATCTATACCTTCCTGTTCCCGCTCTCCATCCATCCGGATGCCGGGCGCAAGTCGGCCTTGATCTGGTGTGCCGAGGACCGCGCCGCGGCCTGGAAGAACTGGGTGCTCAACGAGAAGCTGCCGGAAAACGGCAGCACCGACTGCGCCAACCCGATCCAGGACAATCTGGCGCTGGGCGAGCAGCTGGGCATCACCGGCACGCCTGCGCTGATCTTCGCCAACGGCCGTATCGTCTCGGGTGCGATCCCGAAGGCGCAGCTGGAGGAACTCCTGACGCTGTCCGGGAGCAAGAAGCAATAAGCGGTACGGCACCTGCTGAAAAAACGCGGCCTCGGCCGCGTTTTTTCATGTCCGGCGCGCTACCACGCATTGATACACCCCACCGAACAGGGTGCGCTTCTCCCAGCGGTATTGCGCGGCGTCGCTTGCGTATTCGCTGATCTCGTGCTGCCACAATGCGTGGGCGTACGGCTCGAGCCAGGCGTTCACCAGCCGCAGCAACCAACCTATCGGCTGCCAGGCGCGGGGGCGGTGATAGTCGACGAACACGGCCTCGCCCCCTGGAGCAAGTTTGGACAGCATGCAGTCGACGATCTGGCGCTTTTTGTCGTCCGGCACCTCGTGCAGCAGGAAGAAGCTGCAGACGAGGTCGTACCGATCCTGCTGAGCCGCCTGCCCGGCGTCGGCACGGAAGACCTTGGCCCAGGGCAGGCCGGAGAGCTTGCGCAACCCCTGTTCAAGCTGGATCGGCGTGATGTCGCTCAGGTGGAACACGCCGTGCGGCCCGACCCGGTGCGCAGCGCGGATCACCAGATCACCGTAGACGTGCGCCACCTGCCACACCCGGCTGCCGGCACGGATGCGTTCGAGATATCGGCGCATCAGTCGCCTGTCCTGCAGGAACAGCAGCGTGCGGACTACCAGATTGCGGTCGAGCGATCTGACGCGATCAGGGTTGACGTACGCCCAGTCGTAGACATCGACCAGATAGTCGGGGACGCCTTCATAGTAGGTGTACAGGGGGCGGGCCAGGTCTTCCTGAGCGGTGCGCTGCATGGCATGGGCCTCAATGGAACGGGACGCATCCAGCCTAATCGGCCTGCATCGGGCCGACTTTGTCCTGGCCCAACATTGCCGTCATGTAGTCGGGCGCGTCCAGACTACCGCCTGTCGCCACCGATTGCTCAAACCGGCGACGCATAAGGCATATTGCAATGTCCCTCTGATCCAGAACGACAACATCACCACGTCACCGGAAGGAACTGCAATGGACGACATGAAAGCCGCCTGGTTCAAGGCTGCGTCGATCGCGCTGTGCGCCGCCACGGTTGCCGGCTTCTGTACGTTGCTGCTGTTTGGGGTGACTGCCTGACCTGGCGGACTGTGATCCTCCTGGCCGCGAACGCGGCCTGACTGCCGCGCGCTTCCCGCTGCGCCGCACATGCTGAGCCGGCTGCAGCGGTAATGCCTGCCCCGGGTCTTGCCACTGGCGCTGGGGGCCCCATCTGCGATAGGACCAAGCCTGCTTTGGCTGTCACCGCAACCGGGAGCTCCCATGCCGCATCTTTTCGATCCGCTGACCCTGCGGGGTCTGACCTTGCCCAATCGCATCGCGGTCTCGCCGATGTGCGAGTATTCGTCCGACGACGGCTTTGCCAACGACTGGCATCTGGTCCACCTGGGCAGCCGCGCGGTCGGCGGTGCTGGCCTTGTGATTACGGAGGCCACCGCGGTCAGCCCGGAGGGCCGGATCAGCCCGGCAGATCTAGGGATATGGAAGGACGAGCATATCGAACCGCTGCAGCGCATCGTCCGTTTCATCCGTAAACAGGGCAGCGTGGCCGGCATCCAGTTGGCCCATGCCGGGCGCAAGGCCAGTACCCATGGCCTCGGTGGGGGTCAGGGTGCCGTGGCGCCAGAGCAGGGCGGCTGGCCGGTGGTGGCGCCGTCGGCTATTCCGTTCGCGCCGGACTACCCCTCGCCCATTGCACTGACCGGGGAGGGGATCGCCAAGGTGGTCGAGGATTTCGCCGCTGCCGCGCGCCGCGCGCTTGCCGCGGGTTTCGAGGTGGCGGAAGTGCACGCTGCCCATGGCTATCTGTTGCATCAATTCCTCTCGCCCATCTCGAACCAGCGCGATGATGCCTATGGCGGCAGCTTCGAGAACCGGACCCGGATCGTTCGCGAGGTGGTGGCCGCGGTGCGCGCGGTGTGGCCCGAAACATTGCCGCTCCTGGTACGGTTGTCGGCGACCGACTGGATCGAGCACGGCTGGTCGCCCGAGGAGACGGTGGCGTTGTCGTGCATCCTCAAGGACCTGGGGGCCGATCTGATCGATGTGTCCAGCGGCGGATCGGTGCCTGTGGCGCATATCCCTGCCGGGCCTGGCTATCAGACACCGTTTGCCGCGCAGGTGCGCCAGGCGGCGCAGGTGCCGGTAGGGGCCGTCGGCCTCATCACCGAACCGGCGCAGGCCGACCATGTGGTGCGGACCGGCCAGGCCGATCTGGTGTTGATCGGGCGCGAGTTGCTGCGCGATCCCTACTGGCCGTTGCATGCGGCGCAGGCGCTGCGCCAGCCCGTGGCTTGGCCGAATCAGTATCTGCGGGCCGCGCCGCACGGCAGCCCGGGTCGGTAAGGCCTGCCCACGATCTTTGTGTACCGCCACCGGATCCCGCCCCATCGGCTCACCATGCCGGCGGCGGTCATGCCGCTGTGCTTGGGGGCTGCACCTGCTTGCGCTAAACAAAAGGGCGCGACCGCGATGCCATCGGGAACTCGCCCTGGTATGCGTCGGTCTGCGCAACGCGCTTGCGGCAGAGAGCCGGAGGGTCGCATGCACGCATGTCCGTGGTATCAGGCATGTTCCCGCCGCGCTGTCCCCCGGGTTGCACCTGCCGCGCTTGATCAAGGAGCCCGAACCACATGTCTGATCACAACAGCTTCTCCACCGAGGATCGCCGCCGTTTCCTGCTCGCGTCGCTGGCTGCCGGGTTTGCGCTGACCGTGCGCCCGGTGACAGCATCGACCATCGTCACCGACAGTGCGGGATTGAGCGTCGGACCGGTGTTCATTCCCAGCGCCAACGGGGATATCCCCGCCTATCAGGCCCATCCCGCAAACGCCGGCGCACCGCTGCCGACCGTGCTGGTGATCCAGGAGATCTTTGGTGTGCATGAGCATATCCAGGATGTGTGCCGCAGGCTGGCCAAGCTAGGCTACCTTGCCATCGCTCCGGACCTTTTCGCCCGACAGGGCGATCCGCGCCAATACAACGACATCCCCACCTTGCAGAAGGAGTTGGTGGCCAAGGTGCCCGATGCCCAGGTGCTGGCGGATCTGGATGCCGCGCTGCAATGGGCCGCGCGCAACGGCGGCGATCCGGCGCGGGTGGCGATCACCGGCTTCTGCTGGGGTGGACGCATCACCTGGTTGTACGCGGCCCACAATCCCCACCTGAAAGCGGCTGTCGCCTGGTATGGCCGGCTGGTCGGGCAGCCTTCCACCAACATGCCGCGCCATCCGCTGGATGTAGCGGCCGAGCTCAAGGCGCCGGTGCTGGGCCTTTACGGCGGACGCGACCAGGGTATCGGGCTCGATACGGTGCAGGCGATGCAGACGGCGCTCAAGCGTGCCGAGGTGGCCAACAAGATCATCGTCTACGAGGATGCCGGCCACGCTTTCAACGCCGACTACCGTCCCAGCTACCATGCTGCCGCTGCGCGCGATGGTTGGATGGAGATGCTGGGCTGGTTCCGACGCCACGGGGTGTGAGCCGGCCCGGTCGTATCGTCTGTCCCTGGCGGTGCCGGTGAGGCGGGCCCGGCGACAGGGCAGGGCTGCGCCGGAGCCGGGCCATGCAAAGCAAACGGGCGGCCTGGGCCGCCCGTTCCGCCGATGGCAGAGGCGTTATTTGGCCGAGTTGAGCATATACAGGACGGCCGCCTTGAATTCCTCGTCGGAGCCCTGATAACCCCCCTTGGGCGGCATGGCGTTGATGCCCTTGATCGCGGTGGCGATCACGTTGTCCTCGCCTTTCTTCAGGCGCTCGCTCCAGGCGGCCTTGTCGCCAAGCTTGGGCGCACCGGAGATGCCCGCAGCATGGCAGGCCATGCACACCGTATCGTAGATTTCCTTGCCCTTGGTGGCCGGGTCGACGGCACCGCCTGCAGCAGCTGCCGCAACAGCCGGTTCGGTGAACGACGCGCCGGCGGCGTTGGCCATGTAGGCCACGGCGCGCTTGACCTCGTCGTCGGTCAGGTCGGCGGCGCCACCGCGCGGCGGCATGCCGTTCAGGCCCTCGATCGCGTGCTTGGACAGCGTCTCGAAGCCTTGGGCGATGCGCGCGGCCCAGCCTTGCACGTCCTTGAACTTGGGCGCGCCGGCAAGGCCGGCGTCATGACAGGACATGCAGACCGATTCGTAGACCGCCTTGCCGCTGCGCGAGCCCGGGGCACCGCCTTCGACGACCTTGACCGCGCCGACCGGCTGCAGCCGCGCCGAGATCGCTTCCTTGGTCATGGTGGAAAGACTGAGGTCGACGCCGCTGCCGGAGGTGAACAGCTTGGCTACGAAAAGGATGAGCAGCGGAAATCCGACTACCGCTGCCAAAATCATACCGACAACTTTCTTTGCGCCACCGGCGACATTGGAACCGCTCATGCTGTATCCCTTGTCATGTTATGAATACCTAGGTTTTGAACCGCGGTCCTGGAATGACCGCGCGGATTATACCCGGCAAATCTTTGCCCATCCAAGCCGCACTTGGACGCGGCGTCTGAAACGCGCTATCATCCGCTTCCTCTTTGCTGCACCCGTAGCTCAGTTGGATAGAGTGTCAGTTTCCGAAGCTGAAGGTCACAGGTTCGATCCCTGTCGGGTGCGCCAATCGTATAAGCAGTCGCCTTTGCCGGCGGCTGTTTTCCGTTTGGCGGTGCTGAACGTGGCGCCGCTTCAGCAATCGCACCGTCATTTCCCCACGCCCTCTTCGTCGCCCTGCCGTTGCACCGCAGCATCGGCCGGCCTTTGCCTGATCATACGCTGACGGCGGGCCCCCTTGTTTTTACAAGCATTTTTACCCCTGGTCACCTGACTTGGCCCTGCCGCATCGACCTGGACGCCATGGACGAAGCTGGCCGCTGTCCTGAGCCAGGACGGGCGTTCGCGCCCTGTCTGGCTGCTCGATGTCCTGTCGCGCGGTGGGTGACGGCAATTGCTGGTTTGCGAGCGGTGGCAGTGATACGTCACCGCGACTGCCCGGGCAGCAAGGCGCCAGGCTCGCCTGTCGGCCTTGCCGACATGGCCGTCCATATATGACATTCGGCATGTCTATCGACCGATGCGCTGCGACGATCGGTAGCCATATCC
Organism: Chitiniphilus purpureus; assembly: GCF_025642115.1. Lineage (GTDB taxonomy): Bacteria > Pseudomonadota > Gammaproteobacteria > Burkholderiales > Chitinibacteraceae > Chitiniphilus > Chitiniphilus purpureus. Next base: position 1,434,959 of record NZ_CP106753.1, read on the forward strand.
AGTCTCGCTGCTGCGCCAGGTAGAGGCGGGTGCAGGTGATCCGCCCCTTGGCTGGTGCCTTTCCCGGGGCCTTTGGATGGGGCGGCTGCAGGTGGCAGTGCTATGCCAGCAGCCGACGCAGCGGGGTGGGTATCCCTGCGCTCAGTGCCTCGGCCCGGGTGAACCAGCGTAAGCGGTCCGTATCACGCAGCGGCCCGATGCCGACGGCCCGTGCCGGCAGTGGGGTCACGGTCAGCCGGAAATGGGTGAACACATGCACGAAGTCAGGCAGTGCCGGTTCTGTCTGCAACGTCAGGCCAAGCTGGGCCAGGGCAGTGGTCTCGGCGGTAAGCGTACTGTCGACTTCCGGCAGGCACCACAGGCCGCCCCAGATGCCGGTGGGCGCGCGCCGTTCCAGCAGCAGCCGATGCTCCGCGTCGCGGATCAACAGCATCACGGTATGGCGCTGCGGCAGCGGCTTTCTTGGCTTGGGCGTTGGCAGCTCGTGCTGGCGCCCGGTCAGGCGCGCGACGCAGTCCTCGGCCACCGGGCATGCCAGGCACGCCGGCTTGCGTGGAGTGCAGACGGTGGCCCCGAGATCCATCTGGGCCTGGGTGTAGGCCGGCATATCCTCGGCGTTTGCGGGCAGCAGCGTCTGCGCCAGCTGCCACAGACGGGACTCGATGGCCTTTTCGCCGGTAAAGCCATCGATGCCTGCCCAGCGTGCCAATACGCGCTTGACATTGCCATCCAGGATGGGTGAGCGCACCGAGAACGAGAATGCGGCGATCGCTGCCGCGGTGGAACGCCCGATGCCGGGCAGTTCGGCAAGCAGTGCCGGGTCGGCTGGAAAGGCGCCACCGAACCGCTCCATGACCATGACCGCCGCCGCGTGCAGGTTGCGGGCGCGGCTGTAATAACCCAGCCCGCTCCACAGCGCCAGCACGTCGTCCAGCGGCGCCGACGCCAATGCTGCCACATCGGGGAACCGTGCCAGGAACCGGGCGTAGTAGGGGATGACAGTGGTGACCTGCGTCTGCTGCAGCATGATCTCGGACAGCCAGACCCGGTATGGGTCGTGCACCTGCCAGGGCAGGTCGTGGCGGCCATGCGTGGCATGCCAGGCCAGCAGGCGTTCGGCGAAGTTCATCGGCGCTTGTCCGTCGACGGTGGTGTGGGCTCGGCCGTCAGCTGTTCGCGCAGTGTGCTGTAGTCCACCCGGTATTCCGGCGATGCCAGGACTCCGCTCAGGTGGATGGGCACCGACACGCCGGCGAGGTCGCGCAGCTCGGGTACGCGCGGATTGGCGCTGGCGTGCAGCGTATAGTCGATCCGGCCGTCGCCCAGGTCGATCTGGCCCCGGCCCTTGAGCTGCAGCAGGCTGGTGCCCACGTACAGGTCCTCATTGCTGGCAAGGCCGTCCTTGATCGCTAGGCTGGCGCGCAGTTCGGAGAACGGGGTGCTTGCGTGCAGATCGGCCGGTTTGATCTGCTCGCCGCTCATGCGCTTGAGCTGCCGGTTCACGGTGCGCAGCAGTGCTTCAAGATCGATGCCGCGCACCGCGCCGCGTGCCAGCGACATATGCGCCCGGCCGGTGGCAGAGTGGCGGATTTCGGAAAGACGCGCGCCACTGGCGGAGATATCCAGATCCAGCTGGCCTCGTCCGTCGAAACGCTCGATCGCCAGCAGATCGCGCAGCAGCGGGTTGATGTTGACGCCCGACAGGAGCTGGCGCACATGGTAGCGTGGCACCTTGCCGGTGGTGTCGATGGCGAGCTGGCCGGCCAGCCTGCCGCCGTAGATATGGGCTGTGAACGGGTCGAGCTGCACCTTGCCATCCTGGGCCTTGAATTCGAGTGCAATGTTCTGCAGGCGCAGGTTCTTCACCACGAATTCGCCGATGCGCAATTGCCCGTCGGCATCCAGCCGCTCCAGCCAGCCGAATTCCAGCGGCGTTTCGGTATCGACCGCCTTGGCCCCTTCGGCCACCGCGGGCAGATAGGGTGTCAGGTCCAGCCGTGCCAGGTCCAGGTCGACCCGGTACTTGGGGTAGACGAAGTCACGCACCGCGAAGCGGGTGGCGAACTGCGCGCCATCGAGCGTGCCGCGGTTGATCAGGCTGATGCGTTCCTGCTCCAGGTCCATTTCCGCATCGCCGCTCAGCTCGAACGGAATGGCGCCGCGCGGCAGGCCCTTGTTGCCATAGTTGCCGGTCAGGCGATACGCCGGCAGCCGGGCCAGCGTGCCGTGGTGCAGTTCGAGCGGGCTGACGAAATTGAGGGTGAAGCGCTGCTCGGGTGAGGTGACCTTCACGCCCAGCCGGGCATGGTCGGCCCGCAACGAACCACGGCGGGTCCCTGCAAGCGCCGGCATGTTCAATTCGGCGGTGAGGCGGTTTTGCGGACTGCGGATGTCAAGCGTGAGCCGCAGGTCGTTGAGTCGGGCCACGCCGTCGCGAAAGTCGAAACGTGGCGCGTCCAGCCGCCATTGCCAAGCCTGGCGCGCGCGCGCGCCGACTGCCTCCATGCTGAGCGAACCGCCGTTCAGCCGCAGCGGCTCCCAGCCGTAGATCAGCTCGCCGGTGGCCTTGAGCCGTGTATTGAGCAACGCCAGCGCCGGCGCGCTCTTGCCCTGCTGGTTCATCTCCAGCGCCAGCTCAGCCACATAGAGCCGCCGTTCCGCAGGCACGTAGCGCAGCGCCGCGCCGCCTTCGGCGTGGGCACGCCATTGCGGCTGCCTTGCCCGGTAGAGCGTGACATCGCCGCTGAACGCAAGCCGGCCGGCAATGGGGTCGGCCGGTTGATCCACTTCCACCGTCAGGCCGGACAGGCGCAACGCTTCGGGCATGCTGCGGTCGGTGTAGTCGACGGTGGCGTCGCGAAAGTGCAGCTGCTGCAGGTCGAAGCGCAGCTTTGCCTGACTGCCGCGATCGGCCAGCAGGTCATCGAAGTTGTAGCGCCCGTCGCTGTAGCGCCGTATCGCCAGCTGCGGACGGTCCACCTCAAGCTCGGTCACAGCGACGGTGCCGTGGCGCAGCCAGGTCCAGGCCGACAGGCCGATCCGCAGCCTACGGGCCTTGGCGAACGGCGTATTCGCATCGGTCTCCGATAACGCCACATCACGCGCGATCAGGGCTGGCGAAGGCAGCAGCACCACATGGGTGTCGCCCCGGATGGTCAGCAGGCGCCCGGTTTCGCGCAGCACCAGCGCGCGCAACTCGTTGCGCACATATTCGACATCGAACAGATAAGGGCCCGCGCTCAGCAGCAGCGCTAGTATGAAAGCGAGCAGCAGCACGATGCGAAACGGACGGGAATGGCGAAGATCCACGTTTCTGGGTGCAGCGGATTCGAATGCGGGCGATTATCGCGAACGGGCCTCACTTTTCCTAGTGCATATGCACTGGCATCGGCCCGCCGCTGCCGCCACCGCCGGCCGTGTCGGCCGATGCGCGGGTTGGGCGGCATGCGCTGCAGGCGGCTTGCCTGGCGGCTTGCGTCGCCCATGGCGGCGTGAAATAAAAGCCGCCAGGTCCTAAGATGGCCCCATCGTCTGCCTGGACATCGCAATGCCGCACTTCACACGCCTCAAGGTCCGCGGATACCACCTGGATCTGTATGGCCACGTCAACAACGCGCGTTATCTGGAGTTCCTGGAAGAGGCACGCTGGAACATGATGGAGGAGGCGGGACGGCTGGATTTCTTCATGCAGTCGCGACTGGCACTGGTGGTCAGCCGGATCGATATCCATTACAAGCGCCCGGCCGGCATGGGCGATGAGCTGGTGATCGAAACCCGGCTGGCGTCGCTGGGCGAGCGGCATGGGGTGATCTCGCAGCGTATCCTGCGTGCCGACAACGAAAAGCTGGTGGCGCATGCCGAAGTGAGCTTTGCCGTGCTCCACCCCGAACAACCCGGCGCGCTGCCGCTGACCGGTGCCATTGCCGAAGCGCTGACGCCGCTGCTGGAGGCCGTCTGATGCGACGTCGACTGTATATGTGGATGGTGGCCGGCATGGTGGCCTGGCTTGCGGGCTGCGCCGGCGTGCCTGCCCATTTCGAGAAGCCCACCGTGTCGCTCGCCGGGCTGTCGCTCAAGGAGGCGGGCCTGTTCGAACAACGCTTCACGCTGGTGCTGCGGGTGCAGAATCCCAACCGGTTTGCGTTGCCGCTCAATGGGCTCGATGCCGACCTTGCCGTCAATGGCAAACCGCTCGCCTCAGGGGTGGCTGCGCAGGCGGTGACGGTGCCCGCGTTGGGTGATGCCAAGGTAAGGATTGATGTCGTCAGCAACCTTGCCACCCTGGCCCGCCAATTGCGCCGTGCCGATGGGCAGGGATTGCCACGCTACCGGCTGACCGGCCGGTTGTTTGTGCCGATGCGCAGCGAAGGCATCGCATTCGAGATGGATGGCGAAGTACCGGCGATCGAGGGATGGTTCGACGCGCCGGCCAGGCAAGAGCGGTTCTAGATGAGCCAGGAATCCAATTCCGAGCCGATCGTCCAGATCGTCACCACCGGCGCACCTGAGGGCGAGGCCACGCCGCGTGTGCCGCTGTGGGTGCGCCACCGCGTGCCGCTGCTGGCCGCCGGTGGGGTGCTGGGCGCGCTGCTGCTTGTGCTGCTGGGTCTGGGGATGGGTCTGTTCGTCCGCGAATTCAACGAAAAGCAGTATGTGGAACAGATCACGCTGCTGCGCGGCGCCTTGCAGAAGAATGCCCAGGGTTGGCGCGACGCGCGGCTGGCGCTGGAGCAGGCCCAGGCGGGGCAGCAGCAGGCCGAGGCGGCGCGAGAGAAGTTGGCGCAGGAGCTGACCCAGGCCAAAACGGCGCTCGGACAGGCCCTCGAGCAGGCACGCCAGGCGTCCGCCGTGGCGGCAAGCAACCCCGAGCCGCAGGCGATACCGAAGCAGGACGGGTACCTGCGTTTCGGCAATCACCGCTGTGTCATCCGGCCCGGGGAAAAGCGCCAGGATCTGAGCAAGTGCCTGCAGGACAACCAATGACGGCGCGGTGGTGCGGCAATCCGCTGTACCCGCTGTTACCACGCCGCCCCGCCGGCCGCCTGGGGCCTTCGTGCTAAAATACCGGCCTTTCTTACACACGGGCCCCGCCGCCCGCCACCAGCCTTGGAGCACAGGATGACCGCCTCGATCTTTGCCGCCGTCGACATGGCCCCCCGCGACCCGATCCTGGGTCTGAACGAAGCCTACAACGCCGATCCACGCGATCAGAAAGTGAATCTCGGCGTGGGTGTCTACTACGACGACAACGGCAAACTGCCGCTGCTGGCCGCGGTCAAGGCCGCCGAGGCGGCCCGGCTGAGCCAGGCACCGGCGCGTGGCTATCAACCCATCGAAGGGCCGGCCGCCTACAACAACGCAGTGCAGAACCTGCTGTTCGGCGCAGACAGCGACCTCGCCGCCGCCGGCCGGCTCGTGACTGCGCAGGCACTGGGCGGCACCGGCGCGCTCAAGATCGGCGCCGATTTCATCAAGCGGCTTTCCCCCGCCGCCAAGATCTACATCAGCGACCCGAGCTGGGAAAACCATCGCGCGCTGTTCGAAGCCGCAGGCTTCACCGTCGAGAACTATCCCTACTACGATCCGGCCACCCGCGGTGTCGATTTCGCGGCGATGAAGGCAGCGTTGCTGTCGTATGCGCCCGGTTCGGTGATCGTGCTGCATGCCTGCTGCCACAATCCGACCGGTGCCGACCTGACCGATGCGCAATGGGCCGAGGTGGTTGAAGCCTGCCGCGAGCGTGCATTGGTGCCGTTCCTCGATATGGCGTACCAGGGCTTTGCCGACGGGATCGACGCCGATGCGGTGGCCGTGCGTGCCTTCGCCGCTTCCGGTCTGCAGTTCTTCATCTCCAGCTCGTTCTCCAAGAGCTTCTCGCTTTACGGCGAGCGGGTCGGGGCGCTGACCATCATCACCGCCGGCAAGGATGAATCGGCCCGCGTGCTCTCGCAACTGAAGCGGGTGATCCGCACCAACTATTCCAATCCGCCCATCCATGGCGGCGCACTGGTGTCGACGGTGCTGGCGAGCGGTGAGTTGCGCGCGCAGTGGGAAGGCGAGCTTGCCGGCATGCGTGACCGCATCCGCGCGATGCGCTCGGGGCTGGTCGATGCATTGAAGGCGCAGGGCGTGGCGCAGGACTTCGGCTTCGTGGTGCACCAGCGCGGCATGTTCTCCTATACCGGCCTGAGCGCCGCCCAGGTGGAGCGGCTGAAGACCGAATTCGGCATCTACGCGGTTTCGACCGGTCGCATCTGCCTGGCCGCGCTCAACAGCAAGAACCTCGGCTACGTGGCCGGCGCCATCGCCAAGGTGGTGTGACCTCGTCCCCCACCTTGCCATGCCCTTGCAACGGGCCCAGGCAAGGTGGCGCGGACCACCCCGGCCTGCTAACTAATGGCAGGTCATGACAAAAGCCCCGCGATTGCGGGGCTTTTTGCTTGCCGGGCGTACCCATCCGGCACGCCTGTGCGCCATCGCCGGTTTCAGGTCACCGCGCGGCGCGAGAAGTCGCGGGGCCGGAAACCCAACAGTGCCAGGACGCCGAAGTAGGTGAAGAGACCCGCCGCGACCAGCGCGGTCAACTGGGCCACCCGCTGCAGCAGGGGCACGCCAGCGAAGTCGGGCAGCAGCCACATCATGGCGACGAGGGCCGCTGCCATCGCCAGCACCGCCAGCACCAGCTTGCCGAAGAACACACCCCAGCCGGGCTGAGGTGTGAAGATGCCGTGGCGGCGCAATTGCCGGTACAGCAGCGCCGCGTTGAGGCAGGCGGCGAGCCCGATGGACAGTGCCAGTCCGGCGTGACGCAAGTGCCAGATGAAGGCCAGATTCATCAGCTGCGTGGCGGTCAGCGTGATCAGTGCGATCTTGACCGGCGTTTTGATGTTCTGCCGGGCATAGAAGCCGGGGGCGAGGATCTTGACCAGGATCAGCCCCACCAGGCCCACGGTGTAGGCGATCAGCGCCTGCTGCGTCATCAGGGCGTCGTGGGCGTCGAACTCGCCGCGCTGGAACAGTGTGCTGACCAGCGGGCCCGAGATCGCTGCCATCGCCACCGCCGACGGCAGGGCCAGCAGCAGCGACAGGCGCAGCCCCCAGTCGAGCAGGCGCGAGTACTCGGCGCTGTCGTTGCCGGCATGGCTCTTGGCCAGCGATGGCAGCAGAATGGTGCCCAGGGCCACGCCCAGCAGGCCGGTCGGGAACTCCATCAGCCGGTCGGCGTAGTACATCCAGGAGATCGAGCCGGCCGCAAGCAGCGAGGCGAAGGTGGTGTTGATCAGCAGCGAGATCTGGCTGACAGAGACCCCGAGTATCGCCGGGCCCATCTGCTTGATCACGCGCCACACGCCGGTGTTCCGCCAATCCAGCCGCGGGCGGACCAGCATGCCGATCCGCTTGAGCGCCGGGAACTGCCAGGTGAGCTGCAGCACGCCGCCCAGCAGCATCCCCCAGGCAAGTGCCATCTCCGGCGGGTCGCAGAACGGTGCCAGCAGCAGTGCCGATCCGATCATTGCCACGTTGAGCAGGGTCGGCACGAAGGCGGGCACCGAAAAGCGGTTCCAGGTGTTGAGCACCGCCCCGAGCAGCGATGACAGCGAGATCAGCAGGATGTAGGGGAAGGTGATGCGCAGCATCTGTACCGTCAGGTCGAACTGCGCGGGCTTGTTGGTGAAGCCGAAGGCCGATATCCAGACCACCGCGGGCGCCGCGATGATGCCAAGCGCGGTGACCACGGCCAGTACCAGTGTCAGCGTACCGGCCACATGCGCGAAGAACTCGCGCGCGGCGGCTTCGCCATGGCGGTTCTTGTACTCGGCCAGGATGGGCACGAAGGCCTGCGAGAATGCGCCTTCGGCAAAGATGCGCCGCAGCATGTTGGGCAGCTTCTGCGCCACGAAGAAGGCGTCGGTCGCGATGCTGGTGCCAAAGAGCTGGGCCGTCAGCGCATCGCGCACGAACCCCAGCACCCGGGAGACCAGGGTCATCGAACTGACCTTGGCAAGCGATTTGAGCAGATTCATGACAAGGACAGGGCACGAAAGCCGGCATGTTACCCAGTTTCCCGCCCGAACGCAGAGCTTGCGCGCCTCCTGGCGTTACGGTACCATCCGGCCTTTCCGAATTGACTGCCCGGTGCCGTGGATAGGCTTCGGGCCCCAGACGACAGTTTCAGGAGTTAATAAATGGCTAACAGCGCCCAAGCTCGCAAGCGTGCTCGGCAGGCCGAAACGGCCCGCCAGCACAACGCCAGCCAGCGTTCGGCATTCCGCACCGCGGTCAAGAAGGTGCTGAAGGCGATCGAAGCCGGTGACAAGAGCGCCGCGCAAAACGTGTACCAGCAATCGGTCAGCGTGATCGATGGCATCGCCGACAAGAAGATCTTCCACAAGAACAAGGCCGCCCGCCATAAGAGCCGCCTGTCTGCCGCCATCAAGGCAATGGCAGCCTGATCTTTAAGGAAGCACCGAAGAACCCCGGTCCGCCGGGGTTTTTTGTTGCCCGCCGCCAGCGGTGTGCTCAGGCTATACCCGGCGCCGCAGGCTCAGCCGGAACGCGGCCATCAGGCGCTGGTAGTCTGTTTCCTCGAAGTGGAACCACAACTCCTCGTCATCGGCCTGTTGCCAACCTGCGGTAATGCGGGCAAAGCGGCCGATCTCGTTCCAGACCCCCGCGGCCAGCCGTTCCAGGCACCATACCGGACTTTCGCTGCCGACCGTCCGTTCGGCCTCGATACCGGCAAGACAGGTACCGCCCGGCAGCGGTTGGCGTACCACCCGGCTCACCCGCAGGCCCTGTTGTGCCGCCTGTTGGGCAACGATATCGGCCTCGGCCGGCGTCAGCGGGGCCATGCTCAGGTAGATCTGGACGGGATTCATGCCCGGCAGTGTAGTCCCGTCGGCTGCGCCTGTGCCAGCCGACCGGGTGCAAATGCGTCGCGGCAGGCCAACTGCAGGCCTTTGTGATAGATTTGGAGCACCCCGTAAGCAAAGGCCGCTCCCCATGCCAGCTGACAACGAGCTCGCGCCATTACCGCGTATTCTGGTGGTCGATGACTCGCGCATCGTGCGCGCCACGGTCAAGAAGCATCTGAGCGACCAGTTCGAGGTGGTCGAAGCGGCCGATGGCGAGGCCGGGTGGCGCCATCTGCTGGCCGATGATGCCGTGCAGCTGCTACTCTCCGATCTGACCATGCCCGAGCTGGACGGGCTGGGCCTCCTGGCGCGCCTGCGCTCGGCCGGCGAACGCCGCCTACGCATGCTGCCGGTGATCATCATCTCCGGGGAGGAGGACGAAGCCACGCGCCAGCATTGCGTCGAATGCGGCGCGAGCGACTTCGTCACCAAGTCCACCGACCGCGCCGAGATGCTGGCGCGGGTGCGCGCCAATATCGAGCGCGCTGCGTCGCAGCACGAGTTGGAGACAGCCCGTACCGAGGCCGCCCGTTCGGCCACCCATCATGCGGCGACCGGCGCGGGCACCTCGCACCTTCTGATGCTGCAGACCGAGCAGGCACTGGCATTCGCCAGACGGCACCATAGCGAAGTGACACTGGTGCTGATCGAGATCGACCATTTCCAATCGTTGTCGGACAGGCTGGGCGGCCGGGTGCTCGAGCAGATGCTCGGCCTGCTGACCAAGCATCTGGCGGCCAAGCTGCGGCGCGAGGATACGCTCGCGCATGTCGACGAAGCCCGCTTCGCGGTGGTCTCACCCGGCTCCACGCTGACCGAGTCGCGCGTGCTGGCCGAACGGCTGCGCCAGGCGATCGCCGGGGCGCGCATCAATTTCCGCGGCGAGCAGGTGCAGGTGACGGCCAGCCTGTCGGTGGCCAATTCGCGCGAGGACAGCATCGACGATGGTGAGGCGCTGATACGCATCGCCAGCGACCGCCTGTACGCCGAGCCGGGCGAGAACCGGGTGGTGGCGCCCGAGAGCATGCCGATCGCACCGGCGCCCACCTTGCCGGAAGCCCTGCTCATGCTGCACAAGGGTATGCATCAGGAGCTGCGCCCCCATCTGCCCGGATTGATGGCCGCGCTGGCACCGCTGATCACCTTCGCCAACGACGAGTTGCATCTGGGCTGGGCGCTCGAAAGCCTGCCGCGCCAGCACTGAACAGAGTGGGTCGGATCGGTGGGCTTGCCCCGCCGCGCCGTGGCCCAACGGGCCGGTTCGGGCCCGCCCGACGAATGAGGCAACCAGCCGTCGTCGGGTTGACGGCATTTTGTCGGTGGTCCTTGTACGCCTGGAAGGAGAATGTCAGCCTATTCGGCCGGCATGGGTAAGGACCCGGTACAATTCCCGTCATGGCAACCCAGATCGAGCGTTCCAATCAGACGCGAACCAAACTGATCGAGGCGACGGTCGCGCTGCTGGTCGAGCACGGGTACGCCGCGTTGGGTGAGCAGCGCATCTGCAAGCGTGCCGGGGTCAGCCGTGGCGCCTTGCGCCATCACTATCCCCAAGGCCGTTATGATCTGCTGCCCACGGTGGTGGAAACCCTGCTGGAAGCGGAAAGCCACCGGCTTGCCGGACTGGGCATGATCAGCCCGAAGGACCGGCTCTACATGATGCTGCAGGGCTTCCTGCTGCATCCCCGCCAGGGCACTTCGATCGCCATCCTGGAAATCTGGATGGCCGCCCGTGGCGACACCAAGCTTGCGCAGTGCACCGGCCCGGCGTTCTCAGGAGCGCTGACGCGCCTGTTCGGCCATTCCTTGCACCAGCCGGCCGATGCCGAGGAGCTGGCGGTGCGTTTCCTGCTGCATGGCGCCGCGTTGCATTGCTTTTCGAGCGACTACGACGAATTGCGGTTGCAGGAGGCCGTGCGCTGGATTCTGCAGCGTCTGCCGGTGCCGACGCTGCAGCCACCGGAGCTCATGCTTTGTTGACCGTATCCGCCGGCGCGTACCTGCAGGGCAGGCCGCGCCGGTCACAAGGGGCGGGGGCCGGCTTCAGGCACCGCTGCCGCATTTCTGCGCCGCCTGCTCCGGCGTCAGATTGCGGATGGTGGTGTAGAACTGCGTGCATACCGCCGTGCCGCCGCTGGGCCAGCGCTGCTGGCAGCCGGCCAGCGCCTGCGACGGATCGCCAAGCGGCTGCGCGGCCATCGTCACCTGCCAGCATGCCGCGTTCAGATCCTGCCCCATCACCCTGATCCCGACGGCGTCCGCCTTTTGCTGGTCGCCGCCGTAGTTCTTCGGATCGGCCGCATACCAGATATAGCTCGGGTGGTTGGCGCCGATCGCCTGCACGGTTCGGCCAGGCACCGGCTGGAACCGGGTCAGGCCCAGTACCGCGATCGGCTGCAGCTGGTATTGCTGTGCCAGCCACTGGCGTGCCGGGCTGCCGAACGCGACCAGTGGGCGGACGCTGCCGTCGGCCCCGGCCGTCCACTGCTGCAGCAGCGAGACGGTGTAGTCGCTGAAGTCGTCATAGACGCCTTCCAGTTGCTGTCCGGCACTTGCGGGGGCGGCGATCGGCGCGATGTCGACGATGGTCTGGTACGGATCGGTGGTGCCCTGCGGTACGCCATTGGTGACAAGCAGGCTGGCCCAGCGTCGGGTGGTCGCTGCCTTCAGGTAGTCCTGCGTCTGGGTCATCACCGTGTCGGGCGGGAAGTGCAGCAGCTGCACACTGGGGTTGTTGCGCATCGCAAAGCCCAGCGGCAGGAAGAAATACCAGTCCGAACGCCACTGTCCGGCCTGCTGCAGCTCGGTGGCGTCCTGCAGGCCCACGGCCCCGGTGGCCAGGAAGCGGGTGATGGTGTTGCCGTAGTCGGGCGGCACATTGGTGATGTTGGCGATGACCTGGCCGCCCTGGGTGCTTACCGCGACCTGGGCGGTGCTGTAGCCGTCGCGTATCACGCTCAGGTTCAGCCAGTGGGCGACGGTGGCTTCCAACGTGGGCTTGGGCGTGGGGCACTGGTCCAGGCAGTTGGGGTAGGAGAACAGCGCAGTGACCTTGGCGGTATCGCCCAGCGGTACCGCGATGCCCTGCGGCTGTTGTGGCGGCGCGGCACAGGCGCCGAGCAGCAGCGCAAGGGCGGTGGCAAAGAGGCGCTTCAGGCAAAAAGGCATGGTGGTTCCTCCAGCATCAGCAAGTGACTAAGGCCGCGCTTCGGGCGCGGGTTCCCGGGTCGCGAAGTAGCCGTCCAGCGAATCGACCACTTCATCGATTGCCGCGCACAAGGCCTCGACGGCGTCGGCGCAATCCTGATGCGATGCGGCGCGTGTCTCCAGCGTCATGGCGCTCTGCGCCAGCCGTGGCGCGCTCACGTAAAGGCCTACCGACTTGAGTGAATGAGCGGTACGCTGCATTTCTTCGAATTCACGGTCTGCCAGTGCCTGGCGCAACCTTGCAGGCACACTGCGGTGGTTGGCGACCAGATTGCGCAGCACCAGCAGATAGCGCTCGCGTGCCAGGCCCACCTGCATCTGGCCGGCAGCAAGGTCGATGCCCGGCAGCGCCGGCAGCGCCTCGTCGGCGGGCGGCACCGGTCGTGCGCCCATGGCGCTCCTGGGGGGGGCCGCCTTGGGCTTGATCCAGCGGGCCAGCAGGGCATACAGCGCCTCGGGCTTGAATGGCTTGGTCAGATGATCGTTCATCCCTGCCGCAAGGCTGCGCTCGCGATCGCCGCCCAGCGCGTGCGCGGTGATGGCAATGATGGGCAGCTCGGCGAGCGCCGGGTCCTCGCGCAGCCGGCGGGTTGTGGTCAAGCCGTCCATATGCGGCATCTGGATATCCATCAGCACCGCGTGATAGTTGCCTTTGCCCGCCTTGACGATGGCCTGTTCGCCATCCTCCGCCACATCGACCTCGACCCCGACGGCGTCCAGCAGCTCCTCGGCGATCTGCCGGTTGATGGCGTTGTCTTCCACCAGCAGCACCCGTGCTCCGCGCAACGTCTGCTGCGCCCGGTGCTGGACATCCAGCGCATCCTGCGGCCGCGGCCGGCGGCGCAGGCTTTGCGCATCGTTGAACAGGGACTGGATGTTCTCGACCAGCTTGGGTTCGAGCACCGGCTTGAGCAGCATGCCGTCGGGTTGGGGCGTGTTCTGCTGTTGCGACAGCCGCTCGCGCTCAGCGCCGGTCACTGTCAGGATCACCGGCAGCGTCTGCCATTGCGGATGGCTGCGCAGCCGCGCCAGCAGTGCGAGGCCATCCATGCCGGGCATGCCGTAGTCGATGAACGCGATCTCGTAGGGATGGGCGCAGTCACAGCCCTTCTGCAATGCGGTCAATGCGGCCTCCCCGCCGGCCACCTGGCTGGCAAGCGCCCCCAGGCGCTCGAGCAGGCCGGCCAGCGTGGCGCGTGCCATGGCGTTGTCATCCACCACCAGCACGCGACGGCCATACAAGGTTTCCGGCAGGGGGGGCGCAGTGGTCTCGACCACGTCGAACGCCACAGTGAAATCGAAGCAGCTGCCCGAACCTTGCACGCTTTCCATCCGGATGTTGCCGCCCATGGCCTCGACCAGCTGGCGGCAGATGGCCAAGCCCAGCCCGGTGCCGCCGTAACGGCGGGTGATGGATTCGTCGGCCTGGGTAAAGGCCTGGAACAACTGCCCCTGGTGTTCCGGCGCCACCCCGATGCCCGAATCCGCCACTGCAAACAGCAGCTTGACGCGCCGCGGCTCCAGATCGGCCACGCTGATGAGCACGATCACTTCGCCTTCCGGGGTGAACTTGATGGCGTTGTTGACCAGATTGAGCAGGATCTGCCCCAGGCGCAGCGGGTCGCCATGCAGCAGCCGCGGCACGTCCGGCGCCACGTCGAACACCAGTTCGAGCGGCTTGCCCTCGCTCTTGAAGGCAACGAGGTCCGCCAGATTGCTCAGCACGTCCTCAAGTGAGAACACCACGTACTCCAGCCGCAGCTTGCCGGCCTCCAGCTTCGAGAAATCCAGCACGTCGTTCAGGATCGTGAGCAGGGTGTCGGCCGAGTAGCGGATCTTGTCGAGGTAGTCGCGCTGTTTCTGGGTCAGCACCGTCTGCAGTGCAAGGCTGCTCATGCCGAGGATGGCATTCATCGGCGTGCGGATCTCGTGGCTCATCCGCGCCAGGAACTCGGATTTGGTCCTGTCGGCTTCCTGCGCCGCGCGCGCGGCTTCGCGCAGCGACTGCATCCAGTAGTTGACGAACCGGTAGCCGAGGAACGCCATCGCGAATGACATGATCGCCAGCACCCAGTACACCGCCGCGGTGGAGGCCTCGACCAGCTGCATCGCGCGTTGCATGCCGGCCAGATCGTTGCCCTGCGAAAGGCTGGCCGCGGCGCGCCGGCTCAGCATGAACGACAGTGACAGATACAGATACACCCCGGTCACCAGCATCAACGCGGTGAGCAGCATCATCCGGCCTTCGCCGGTGAACGGGGAGCGCTCCACCGGGCAATGCCGGGCGCGCCAGCGGGCGAACACCGGCCCCGCCAGCAGCAGGATCGGGCCGACCAGCAGCAGCATCTGCAGGAAGTTGCCCAGCCACCAACCCTGCCAGATGGCGAATGCCTGATGCAGGCCCAGCGCGTTGTGATGGGTCCAGATGAACGAGCCGCTGGCGCTGAACACCGCGGAGAAGAACGCCAGCATGCCAAAGAGCAGCGCCGCATCGGCCGACCGCAGATCCACCCGGGCCGGCAACGCGCGATAGGCGGCTGTGAACACCGCAAGCCCCAATGGGTTGGAAAGTGCAAACAGGGCGGCCCAGCCCGCCGGCATGCCTGAGTAGAGCGAGAGGGTGAAGGTGGCGAGATAGGCCGGCACGGCTCCCCAGAGATAACCGAACCACAACGCCCAGAGCGTACAGATCACCAGCGGCGGATAGACCGAGATGAACACGGTCACGCCGCCGAACACCAGGGGCAGCCCCGACCACTGTCCGGCGATGGCGGCAAGGCCAAGGCCGATGCAGGCGGCAAGGCTGGCAAGCCAGGCGGACAGGATGGCGAGCCGCTGGCGGCGCGGCGAGGTACGGTGGATCAGGGCGAGTGACAGTGGGGTGTACAGCGAGGTCGGATCACCCCAGGGAGGGACGGCTGGTTTCTCGGACTGCATAAACAGCTTGCTTCCTCAAAGTCGGGGTAACGGCCTCTGGATTGGCGACGCGCTCCGGGCGACGGCAGCGGATGCCGGCAATCGGGTGGGGCATGGCCGCTGTCTGGGGTTTCTTCTGGATGGCGATCGCCTGTACTGCCGCGGCGACCGATCACGCCGGCAGCGCCAGGGGCGCCTAGTGCGCTTTCGGGTCGGCCAGCAAAGCAATTCGTGCCGGGTCGCTATGGATATACGTCCTCTGGATCGGACTTGCATGACAGATTGCTATTGGGTGGCGCGAACGGCGCGCTTTCTCGCCGGACCGCCATTGTGGTGTCTGCACGTGCACGCAACAAGCGCGTCAGGACAACGCTGGCGGTGCGATGTCCGGGTCTGCGGGCCAGGGATGGCACGCCGTCCGCAGCGTAACCCGGCGCTGATGCGCAAGCGGCCCCGGGGAAGGGGCCGGGTGGGGGATGGTGCGCGCGTCGGAGAGCCTGCCGGTGGCATCGGACACGGACAGGCCTTGTGCTCCGACCATGGTGCCGATAGGGCGCGACGGCCGGCGACCATCGCGCCCGCAGGCCCGGTCAATCGGCGAGCGGCACCACATCGATGCCGTGCTTGCCGGCGGCGCTTTGCAGCCGGGTGATGAACTCACCCTGGTTGGCCGTGCCAGGGCTGGTGGGCCAGCCTTGGCCCAGCAGCGCCTGCGACAGCGCATTGGCGATCTTGCCTGCCGCCGCCTTGTCGCCATTCCAGGTTTCGATGGCGTTGCGCAAGGTCGCGTGGTGTTCCACCAGATGCGTCAGCTGTTCCTGGGTCAGCTTGATGCCGGAAATGGACTGGATGTGGGCGATGACGTGCTGAGCGTGTGTTTCGAGCATGATGGCCTCTGCCTCTACCGTGGATGGGAAGATCGACCGACCGTGGCGGAATTGGTTGACGTACGCCCGCCCGGCGGTGTCGTTTGCCTTCAGTCTGCCGACAAAGCCGCCAACCACGATCGACAATCTTCACGACCTGCCGATGAGGCCTTCTGCCGCCTGCGGTGCCAGCTTTTGCGCCGCCGGCACGC
The DNA here is from genome assembly GCF_025642115.1 of Chitiniphilus purpureus. Taxonomy (GTDB): domain Bacteria; phylum Pseudomonadota; class Gammaproteobacteria; order Burkholderiales; family Chitinibacteraceae; genus Chitiniphilus; species Chitiniphilus purpureus. The sequence goes on from NZ_CP106753.1 coordinate 1,451,075, forward strand.
TCCGGGCAGGGCGCGCACAACGTCCTGAACGGCGATGGACCAGACTTCCTTCGATCGCCGGCTGTATGGGTCATACGGCAAGCGAGCGCGCTGCGGCCGGAAGGGGTTTGTCGGCGGCGCTTCACCCACAATAGGAGTGCCATGGGATTGCTGCGCGGGAATCGACGCGGATTCAGGTCGTGGCATTTGCCGGATGGACCGGTGCGGTCATGGGGGCGGCCGTACCCATGCCTGTGGCGGTTGATATGTCGGCCGCCGGTGTGGTCTGACCGGTTGCCGATCACCAACCGGCGCTGTCGGGTTGCCTGTGCTGCGACCGCATCGGGCTGCGAACAGGGCCGCCGTGCGCAGCGAACGACCGCCCGGCCAGCGGGCGGCCGGGCGACAGCCAGTGCCGCAATGCCCGCAACGGCCGGTGCGGGCAGCGCCATCGGCGCCGCGGTCGATCAGTTCGCTGTTGTATAGCGCGGCAACTGGTTCGGCATGAACTGTATCTCCCTGCTGCCGACCACTGCCGAGACGGCTTCAGCGGTCCGGGTGACATTGACTGCCGGATTGGTGCAGCCGATATCGATCAGGATCAGGCTTTGCTGGCTGGTTCTTGCCGAACCGGTCGACCAGACCGAATGGAATTGGTTGGCGGCATTCGGCAACGGCATGGTGCGCTCGGTCGTCTGCAGATGGTCGTATCGATCAGCCCCGTCCAGCAGTTGTCGCATGCACAGCTGCGCGCCCTGGTAGCTGATCTTCACTTGGCCGTTGCTCTCGATCGTGGGCGCCAGCAGTGAATGGAAATTCCATTCCCATTTGAGTGGGGTCGACGCTTCCAGGTCATCATGAACAAGCAGCACGTTCTTTCCGACATACGCAAGTGTGCGCAATGCACGCTTGATGATGGTGCGATCGTAGGCTCGCGCCGCATCACCGGTGGTGATGGTGAAGCCGGGCTCGGTATGAAATCCCCGGATCCTGCCTTGCGCATCGTAATTGGTCGGCAGATTGCCGATGGTCGCCGACTGGCCGACGCCACTGGTTGCGGGATGGCGCGGGTCGGTATAGGTGATTGCGTTGTGCGCCTTGGTCTGCCGATACCAATTCTTCCAATAATCGCTGCCATACCTGTCGTATACACCACTGTCGATCAGCAGCATTTCCGTGCCGAGGGTACCAGGGGCGCCGACCACAAAGCTGTTCTGATCTGCATGACTATGATTGAAAGCTCCGAACGGGCTGGAGCGAAAGAATACGGAAGCGCGGTTTTCATCCCAGCCGCCATGCATGGCGACCACGCCGACCGACGGGAACAGTGCGGCTGTCGGGGCGGTGGCGGGTGCGAAATCCGCAATGGCAGATGCCTCAGCCGCGGAAACGACGGGGGCCACCAGGGAACGGATTGCCGGATTGTTCACATTGCTGTTGCTGACGCTGGTTGCCGCCGCGTTGAGCGGCTGTTTTTCGGCCAGCCATTTCGAGATCGGATTCGGCATCCGGGTATACAGCCAGTATCCGTAGTAACCCTTGCCCGGGCCGCTGTTGCCGGCACCATCGCCAAATTGGGAAAGCACGGTGCGCGCCATGCCTTGCACCCGCGGCGGTGCCGTGAACAGGCGATAACGCGGATAGTGCTTCAACTGGGTGAGCTGATACGGATTCACGTCGACGGTCTGCGCCAAGGCATCCCAGAACGGGGTGGTATTGTCGAGGAATTCCTCGCCGTAACCGCCGCTATTGCCCCAGCCGCCATCCTCGCTCCCATAGGGATGGACCAAGGCATAGGAGAAGGTCACCCATTTGTTGAAGAAATTGTGATCGAACCTGGGATGGCGGCCGGACATGACCGCCGCAGTGGCACCCAGCGCAATCACGGTCGGTGCGCTGTGCGAATCCAGCGGGTTGTGCTCCATTTTCCGGTAGGGCCCGCTGATCGCGGCATCAATGATCGCTGCACGCTGTGCAATGACGGCTGCCAGTTGTTCGCGTTCGGCCTGCGTGATTGCCGGATACAACGCATCGTACCCGACCACCAATGCCCAGAGCGCGGTACGCGCGGCCGTGTCGTTGCTGCCATCGTATTTATCAGCACCTACTCCAGCCCAGCCCGCGATGTGCATCACCCGTGCCTTGAGGCGGTCCCGAACCTGCGTATTGCCTTCCGCCAGCCAGACCAGTGCCGCTTCTTCAATGCGCTGCATGACCGCTTCCGATTTGCTGGCAAGCGTGATGACTTCCCCGCTGGGCTCGGAGAGCGCACTGGGATGGGCCACATCATCCATCACCGCCTGGCGCACCTTGTCCCACAACGCTTTGCGCTCGCCGGCAAAGGTGGCTTGAATGCGGCTGAGATAAGGGGCAGGCAGGATCCGGGGGTGGTCTTTGGCGGCAGTGGCGAGATACCACGACCGCGAATCCTGCGGCTTGATGTCGGGAAGGATAAAGCTCGAATCCGGGCCGATCGAAAAGCGGCGCCATTGGCCGATGCTTTCTGGCTGCCCCCTCAGCCCGCCGACCACGCGCCATTCGTAGACCCCATCGGCCAGCAGTTCCTTGTCCAGCGGCATATACCAGTTGTGTGGCAGATAATTGGCGTCGATCTGCAGCAGCGTTTCACCGACCTTCCGCACTTGCACCCGATAGCTGACTTGCTCGTCGGCCCGGGTGAACGCATGCATCGGCCATGTGAAAACCGGGGTCCTTTGAATGGCTTCTGCCCCCGCGTGGCTCGGCTTCACCGGCATCACCGGAGTACCGGCCTGCCGCCGCGTTTCGATCAGCTGCGTGATCCAGTCATCGGGCTGGGTGACGGCAAGGTCATCCAACTGGACGTAGGTTGAGGACCAGGCACTTGGTGCAAGGAAAAGCATTGAAATGCCGGCGGAAATTGCGCGACGAACAAGTTGCATATAACAGGCTCCTGTTTCGGTCTCGATTCAATGGTCTTGAAAGGCAGCGGAACGTAGCATGGGACAATGTCGGGGAAAAATGCAGAGAATTCACATTCACGCCACTTGCATTTGTGAAAAGCAGATGGGTTATGTGGGAATTGCTGGCTTACTGTGTAACTGACGTATCGTCATTGCGTATGCTGAAGGGCGGTCCGGATTCCTCTCCATTGCCCGTGTTTTCATAAACAGCATGGGAATTGCAGATCAATGGTTGCCATTGCGTATTTCATATGGAGGGGAATTGTTCTTTTCAGATTGAATTGCCTCGCGTCCATGCATTGCCCTAAACCTCGTCCTGATCTTCAAGGGCAAGGCTGTCGAGGTTGATATTGCCATATCCGGTTCAAAAACTTTGATATGACCGAAGACAGCAGCTGGAATCGGAGCGGGTCTGTGGCGTGGCCGGTCGATGGTGGTGTTTGCCCAGTGCGCTGCAGCGTGGTGCGGTCCCCAATCCCAAATTCGGTCAGCACCGCAATGGTCAGTTCGGCATGGCAGCCGCCTTGGTTTTCACCACCAGGCCGATGGGCAGACCCAATTGGATGGCAACGTTGTTGATGCTGATGTGTGCGCTGGATGAGGCCAAGGTGCAATGGCCCGATGTGGCGCGCTGAGAGGGGGCTCGTCGGAGCGGGATGGGATGCGGTCACCGCTGGGGCCGGCAGCGGGGCCGCCATGTTGGTATGATTGGCTTGAAGATACGGATTGAGAGGATCACATGAAAAAAGTGGGATGGTTAATGACTGCGCTCTTCGCGCTCTTTATGGTGCTCGGCTCAGCCGCACCCAAGTTGCTCGGCGCACCAGTAGCCATGGAGTCGATGACAAAGATCGGGTGGCCAGCTCAACACCTCATGCTGATCGGTGTGATCGAGATCGTCTGTACCGTGTTGTTTATCGTGCCAAGAACCGCACCCATTGGCGCAATATTGCTGACAGGGCTTTTTGGTGGGGCATTGGCCAGCCATTGGCGTGTTGATAGCCCGTTGTTCAGCCACACACTTTTTGGCATTTACCTGGGCGCACTGATGTGGCTCTCGTTGTGGCTTAGAGCACGCACCATCAGAAAAATCCTCCCACTCATGAAAAGCGCAGACCAGGAGTGACGCATGTCTAAAGACGAACAGGTAAAAGGCCCCGCTTCGTATTTTCCTGCAATCGAAAAGAAGTACGGTTTTCCTGTGGGTCATTGGTTTGATCTGCTGAAGGATCAAAAAGGGCTCAAGCATATGGAGATGGTCGCTTGGCTCAAGAGCGAGCATAAGATGGGGCACGGTCACGCAAATGCGCTGGTTGCCTACTTTCGCAGCCAAGAGGGCATCTGAAGTGTATTTGCCTGACCATTGCATCAACCGGACAGCAAAAGGTCACGCTTTTGGGGTTCTGCCGTTTCGCTGAGGCGTCGGTTGATTTGAACTCAGGATTCACATGCGCCCACAGGAAAAGTGCTTCATTTGTGCCATTGCCCTGCTGGTGCCGGACGTGCTGCGCTTGGGCGGCAGATCGGGATCGGATTTCGAGCCGTCGCTTTGACAAGCCGCCCATGTCGCCCCAGGTCGGTAAGCCGCCGTTTGCAGTTGATTGGAGATCAGAGCTCGATATGCGGATCATCAGTGTTATGCCCATCCTTCTTGTCGCATTGGGGTGGGGCTCATCGGCTGCTGCTGCGGCCTGCGCTGCCGACTTTCCCGGTTTCATCAGCCGGTTTGAAGACAGCCCGGCTTTTCAGCGTCAGCACACACGCTTTCCTCTAACTGCATCGCGCATCGACAACAGCGGTGTGGAGGGACCGCGGGAAGTCGTGTACACCGTCAAGCGCCACGCCGATCAAGACTACAAATGGATTGCCTGGCCCACGCGCTTTGCGCAGGCAGCGATCCCGTTGGTGCGTCGTATTGAGCAGGCACCCGGTGGCATGCAGGTGGTGACATTCACCAAGCCCGACACCGACCAACTGGTCACCTTCTATTTCGAGCGGTCGGGCGGGTGCTGGTCCCTGGTCAAGTTCGCCGACTTCTCGTTGTGAGCAAAGCGCCCTCTTAAAGATGAGTGGACCGGTTATCGATTTGCCCCGCACAAGACTGATCACCATCTATTGCCTGACAGGCCCGCCGGTCGGGGCAATGGTGGTGACGCTGGCTTCCGTCTTTGCACCCCGATCCCCGTGGGCAAATCCGCTTGAGTTGTTTGTGTTTGCGCTCATCTTGTCTTATCCGGTCGGCCTTGCTTCCGCCCTGGCCGCCGGTGTCACGCACGCGCTCGTGGCCACCCGTCTTCGCCCCGCGCTGGCAGTGCCGGTCATCTGCATCACTGCGGTCGTCGCCATGGCCGTGCCGGTTTCCCTTATCGGGCGGCCAGAGGTTATTTTCCGTTCCTGGGACTACTTCCTGGGTTTCGTGATGCCCCCGGTGCTCGGCGCTGCGGCCCTTGCCAGCGTTCTGTTGTACCGGCAACAGTCTTCCGACCGAACAGCCTAGGATGATCAACTCCAGCACTGCCCGTCCTGGTCAGCCTGCTCCCATATGGGAATGGGCCACGCCCAGCATAAGCCGGGGCCTTGTCATCGATGTCGGGAAGCGCCGCTCCCATACCGAAGCCGGCCGGTAAAGGCATGGAAACTCGCAAAGCTGCGCGCCCAGCAGGCGCGGAACACATCTGTCCTACCTGCGGTGCCGATACGCCACGGCTGCTTGACTGCCTAGGTCGGCTGTCCTAATAATCGCTAGGACATCTGACCCAGGGGCTGCTATGACCTCAGCGCCAACGACACGCGACCAAATCGTCGAGGCCGCCGATACGCTGTTCTACCAGCGTGGTTACGAGAAGACGTCGTTTGCGGATATCGCAAGCCGGGTGAGCATTTCACGTGGCAATTTCTATTACCACTTCAAAACCAAAGACGACATCCTGGCCGCGGTGATCGCGCTACGTGCTTCCAAGACGCAGGCCATGCTGCAGGCATGGCATGAGCAGGAGACGACACCGCTCGGGCGGCTGTGCTGCTTCGCCGAGATGCTGATTCAAAACCGTCACGCCATTCAGCGCTTTGGTTGCCCGGTGGGCACGCTCTGCACTGAGCTTGCCAAGGTGGAACATCCTTCGCAGGGCGATGCCAGCATGATCTTCGGCCAATTCCGCCATTGGCTGCGGGAGCAGTTCGAGGCGTTGGGCCTTGCGGCGCGCGCGGAACATCTGGCGATGCACTTGCTGGCCCGCAGTCAGGGCATTGCGGTACTTGCCAACGCCTTCAACGATGAGGCGTTCATCCGCTACGAAGCAGGCCTGATAAAGGACTGGCTGCAATCCCTGCTTCCCGAGCGATCGCAGTAGCTTGGATCGCTGATCCGCGCGGATTGGCGCCGCCGCTTTTGGATTTCCAACCGCAAACGGGAGTATCCATGTACGTCATCTTTCTCAGATTCAGTCCGAAGCGCGTGCAAGCTGCTCAATGGTTGGCAGGACACCGGCAGTGGCTTCAGCAAGGGCTCGATGACGGCATATTCCTGGCTGCCGGATCGCTTGAAGACGGGAAAGGCGGTGCAATTGTCGCCACGAGTGTGGAGCAAGGCGCGCTGACCGCCCGGATAGAACAGGACCCCTTTGTCGTCCATGGCATCGTGACCCCCGAAGTGCATGCCATTGCGCCGTCACTCGTGTCCCCCGGCTTCGCCGAACTGCTGTCGGGTGCCAAGCCATGAGCGTGCCGACGACCATTTTGGGTACGGACGGCCTGCCACGCTGCCGCTGGTGCGCAATCGTCCCGGAATTCGAGGTTTATCACGATTGTGAATGGGGGTTCCCCGTTGCAGACGATGTCCGTCTATTCGAAAAACTGTGCCTGGAAGGATTCCAATCCGGCCTGAGCTGGCGAACGATCCTCACCAAGCGGGAGAATTTCAGGCGGGCCTTCAGGAATTTCGATTTTCACCAGCTGGCGCAATTTGGAGAAACGCAAGTCTCGCAACTGCTGCTTGATGAAGGGATTGTGCGCCACCGCGGCAAGATCGAAGCGGTGATCAACAACGCAAAATGTGCGGTACGGCTGCACGCCGAATACGGCAGTCTGGCCGCCTATTTTTGGCAGTATGAAGCCCGCCGTGCCGCAACTGCCTTGCCGCAAACGATTTCCATCCCGCCACAGGCCACCGGTTTATCCAAGGATCTGAAGAAACGTGGCTGGAAGTTCATAGGCCCGACAACCGTCTACGCCTTCATGCAGGCAATGGGCCTGGTGAACGATCATGTGGCGGCGTGCGTCATCGCCAAGCGGGTCGACCAGGCGCGCGAGGCTTTTACCGTTCCTGGACGCACCCTGCAGTCGTTTGGACGGCGTGCCTGAAATCGAATGGGATGAATGGGCAGCCCAGCCGAATTCACCAGCGTCAGGCTCGGGGTTGTTGCAATTTGCAAAAACCTGGGTTGTGGGAAAGCAGCGCTGAAAGCAAAAACGCGGCTGGAAGCCGCGTTTTTATCTGGTGCCCGGGGTCGGACTCGAACCGACACGCCTTGCGGCGGGGGATTTTGAATCTTAGATTTTTCTCAATCAATAGAGCAGGTTATTTAGTGATTGCAACAAGGCGTAAGCACGTCTCCGCGGCGATATTAGGCGCCGATACTCGCGCACAGCATTAGTTATTGCTGCATATCGAGTTCGGTGAATTTCAAAGTAGTCTTAAGTGAATGCCCAGTGATAATTTGACGCATATATTGACATATCTCCCATTGACTTCCAAATCATTGGAGTCCACATATCGACGTCACCCGCAAATTTTGACTCTTTGTTCAGCCTATCGTATACGCTCGCCGTGATCCAAGTGGCAGCCCCAGAGAGGCTCGTGAGCTTGGCCGCATGATTCGCTGCACGGCCGACCCAAACAATATCGTTTTCTCCCCGAACTCCTATGCGCGCAGCACGTAACGGACTGGTATCTATTCCGACAACGTGCTTCAATATAAACGGCGATTGCTTGTATTGGGCCTGAATCGCAGGCTGGATTATAAATAGCACTGCATAGTTTATTCTAAGTGCACATCGCGCAGCTGCTGAATTTTTCGCATCTCCAGTGAAGATCGCCATTATCCTGTCACCATCATACGCGGTAATTACCCCTCCCTCGCCGCGTATTATCTGGCCAGCACATCGTAAATAAGATTTATATATTTCCGCGCTAAATTCCCAACTGTAGCTATCTACCATGCTTGTCGAGCCATCTAAGTCGGCATATAGCACCGTCGCTTCCTCAAGGTCTTTCGCATGGTTTGAATTCAATACCAAATCCGTCGGCTCCGGCACGGTTTCAGTTTTTTGCACTCTCCACGCGCTCTTAAATATTGTTGCAATTTCCGTGTCCAAGTCTGATTTAAGCCCCACCATCAACCCTCCTTTTTAAGCAAAGCAACGACAGCGAAAAACCAAGGAGCTATCGCAACAAAGGACCACCACATCCCGTAACGAACCCACCGGAATTTTTCGCACGCAATCTGCGCATTTCGATGAATCTGCATAGACCAGTCCTCAAGCAAATCTTCGACAGACGCGTTTTTTAAATTCAAGCAATAATCTGCATCAGCACATGGACCGATTCGACCAAAAAAAACTAACGATTTCTGCGGCCCTTTTACTCGCGGCAGAACTGCCATTGCGGAGCAGAAGATCCCCGCTGCGATAAGCAAAGCAGCAAAAATTGTGGTGGCAAGCGCCCAAGGCGTCAAAACATCTGCCTTCGCTGCACTAAAGGACGCGCCCAAAGCCCCTAGAATCGCAGTATCAAGCGCTACCACGACGCCAACCTTTGTCTCCGCAGCGGCTATCCAGGCGAGATTTCTTTCGAGCACCCATTGTGCGACCTGAAGCCGTTCTTTTTCATCATGCATTTCCATTCTCCCTTTCACCAATGCAAATGGCATTTTAGCAGTGAGTGCTTTGCGTTGAACCAAAATAAAAGCCCGGCGGGAACCGGGCTGTATTTCGATTCAACTACCGCGACACTATCGCAGCGGATCAACCTTGATCGCCTTGCGGTAGTGCTTCGTCATCGTCACCGTCGAGTGCCCCAGCCTTTCGTTGGCAACGGCCAGGTCCAGCTCGTCGGTGGCGCTCTTCGAGCGCAGGTCGCGCAGCTGGAAGTTCACGCCCGAGGCCTTGCGGGCGCGGTCGAACATGCCGCGCAGTTTGGCGTAAGTCAGGGCTTGGCCCTTGGCATCGCGGATCAGATGGCTGGATGCCACATGACCGGGCTCGACCGGTCGAGCCAGGATGCGCTCGATCACCTTGGCCAGCTCCCCGGTAATGGCCACACCCACCAGCTTCTTGGTCTTGCCTTGCCGGGTCCATAGCCGGCGATCCTTGATGTCGGTGCGCATCAGGCGGATCACATCGGTTACGCGCTGGCCGATCAGCAGGTAAAGGTCCATCGCGTCCTGCAGCGGCGGCTCGGCCACGGCATAGACAGCGCGGAAGTCCTCATCGAACACGTACACCTGCCGGCCGGTTTCCTTGTGGCCGGTGATGCCGGAGCACGGGTTCTGCGCCTCGGTGATGCCCCACTCGCGCGCCTTGTTGAACAGGTGAGAGAGCAGCGCCTTCTCGCGGTTGGCGCGCACCGGTGCGGTCTTCCCCCGAAGATCCAGGTATTTGCGCACATGCACCGGCTTGATTGCGTCGATTGGCATGGCGCCGAATACTGCCTCGATATGCTTGAATTCCTGATCGTTCTTCCGCTGGGTTTCTGCGGCCTTGGTTGGATATACCTCGCGCTGGTAGCGCTTGATCAGCTCCGAAACGATGTTCGACCGCACATGGCTGTCGGCCCCGGAATCAAGCCGCCCGTACTTGGCAAATGCGGCTGCCCGATCCTTGCCGAGGTTGATCCAATCGCGGCCGTTGCCGTCCGGGCGTTCTGCCAGATAGTAATAGGTAGTGCCGCGCTTACCTTTGCGCGCAAACATCCTGGCCGGTAGATCGGCGTTCTTCTTGCGAGGTGGGGCCATTTAACCCAGCGCTCCAAAGTTCGGTTGATATCCCTGTTCCTGGCTGTCGCCGACCAACTGCTCGCCGAGCGCTTCGCGCACCTTGGCACGACTCACCTGGGGCCAACCGTTGAGCGCGAGCAGGAATGGGATCTGGTTCTTTTTCAGCCAGTGGCGCACGCGCGCCGCTTTGTCGTCGCCTACAAGGTCGACCAACTCCTGACGCGATAACCACGGGCTGGGTGCGATCAGCACCACCGGATGAGCACTCGGTACCGTGTTCATGCTGCAACCCCTTCAAACAAGTCACCCTGCGCTTCCAGCTGCTCGAAGCGCTCGCGGGCGACGTGGAAATAGGAATGCTCAACTTCGATGCCGATGAACCTGCGGCCGGCGCGGGCGGCGCCGATGCCGGTTGAACCCGAGCCCATGAACGGGTCAAGGATCAGCGAGCCCGGCGGCACGATCAGGGACAGCTGTTCCATCAGCTCGGTTGGCTTTCCGGTCATGTGGAACTTGTCGGACTGTCGGACCGTCACGTCGTAGCAGCCTGGATACGGGCCAGCATGCTCTGCGATCGCGCAGCCGCCCTTGGTGCCCCACACGATGTACTCGCACTGGTGCCGAAAGTAGCCCTTGTGGGGAGCACGAGATCCCAAACCCTTGTTCCAGGGCACGATGCCGCGCCAGATGAAGCCGGCGCACTGCAGCGCATCCGTCATGCTCGGCAACTGGCGCCAATCCACGAAGGTCAAGAAGTAGCCGCCTTCGTGCAGCACGCGATAGCACTCGTGCATCCACAACTGGCACCACATCACCCAGCTGCGCTGATCCCGGTGATCGCCGGAAAAGCCATGCCATTCCTTGGTCTGCCCGGTGCTCACATACTTCGCCGCGGTACTGAGCGTGCGATCAGACTTGTGCAGCCCGCCGCTGCTATAGGGTGGATCGGTGATCACCGCATCGACGCTCACCGTGGGCAGCGTCTGCAACACTTGCAGCGCCTCGCCGTGGTGCAGGGTGCTGGTGCCGATTTCGTAGAGGGCCATGGTCACAGCTCCCCACCATCGGATTCGACCAGATCAGCTGGGTAGCGCGAGGCCAGCGGCCACGGCTCTTCGAATGCGTCGGTGCCCGGTACCAGCTCACGCGGTGTGACGTGGAAATCGTCGTAGGTGTGGTAGTCCATCACTTTGCTCCGCTGATGCGGGCGGCACGGCCGACGCGAGCGTGGTGCTCTTGCCAATCACCGGCGCACTCGGCCGTGCAAAAGGTGGCGCCGACCGGCGCTGCTTCCTCACACCACGGGCAGGTGCCGGTCGGCGCCGGTGTTTCGCGCTTGGCACCGGCGCGGGCGGCTTCGATGGCGTGATCGCGACTCAGCTGCTCAAGGTCGCTGGCCAAGTCAAATTGTCGGGACATGGCTTCCCCCTTGTTCGTTGTTGTGCTGGCGGGCGATTGATTCGGCGATGATCCAGGCGCCGGCCCGGCTGGCGCACCAGTGGCGCCAGCGCAGCCAGAGCAGGACATGGGCGTTGTAGGTGTTCACGGCTGGTCTGCTTCGGGATAAAGCGCCGCATCGAGGCGGCAATAGGCGCGAGCCGCCGGTACCAGGCAAGCCAGTGCCGCGATCATGCCGACGGTACCGCCCAGGAACAGCAGTGCCGCGGCCATGGCGGCAAGCGTGGCAACAGCAATGGCCAGCCCACCGATCAAGTACGCAGCCATTCGGCCGATGATGCGTAGGGCGGTCCTCATGCGGCTGTCCTCGCAAGTTGACGCTGCTCAGCCGATTGGCATTGGCCGGAAACGAACCACGCCCAGGTGAGGTGGTGTGCCCATGCGCACGCTTCGGCTTGCTCTGTACCGCAGTAGCGGCCGTATTCGTCTGGCACGGCCCGAACGCGCCGACCGTTGTCGAGGTGGGCTACCCCGTCCCTGATCTGGGTAACTGTTGTGGTGTGTGGGGTACCGCCGAGAGGGTAAACAGGGGCCCACCACACGTGACTTCCGCGCTGCAGTTCCATGGCATGCATTTGGGCACCGGATTCCAGCTCGGTGAACGGAGCACTTTGGATTTTCAGGACGTGGTCGAAGGTCATGCTGCTACCCCATACGGAATGGTCTTCGAGGCGCGGTAGCTATCGATGCCGATGGCCACCACGCGGTAGCCCATGGTGCGGAACAGCTGGACCACGTCGAAGAGCTCGGTCGCGTCGATGAATTCGACGATGCGGATCTGGCTACGCATCAGCCACCTCGTCCGCCAGGTTGGTCTCGTCTTCCGCGGCGCGCTGCTCAGCTGCTTGCTCCCGGCGCTTGGCGCATTCCTCGATGTCGTAGCCCGACAGCACGTTTACATGGCAATCGGCGATCCGCAGCCCGCCGTCCGGGCCTTGCTCAAGGCGCAAAAGCGCCCTGCCTTCACCGCGAAAATTCGGCACAGCGACGTACTCGCCCTGAAACAGGCCCTGGTCACGCGCTGCGGCCAGCAGCTGGCAAAGTGCCTCGCCCGCATCGCGTTCCCGTGTTTTGGCTTCACGTAGCGCGTCTTCTGCATCGAGCAGATTGCTCAACGCCCAGCCGTACGCGTTGAACGCGTTTTCGATTGCTGCGGACGTAACTGTGTCTTGATGGTGCTGTTCCATGGTCGATTTCCTCAGTGCAGGGATGGCCGCGGGCGGTCCGGCGGGACGTGCGGCGGGGAGAATCCGGGCGAGGTGGCGATGGCCGGCCCGGATGCCGGTGCAGGTTTCCAGCGGCCAGCCCTATCCCAGGTGCCGCCGGTGATTGCGAGCTCGAGATCCCGGCGCCAAGTGACGGCGGAATCGGCGTTTTGACGTTCCAGCCGGGCCACTTGGCGAGCGGTGGCTTCGGGCTGGTTACAGTTATTCACACAGGTCCAAGTGCTCGCGGCTACGCCGCTGCGCTGAAAAGCGTCGACCTGCTGGTGTTCGCAGTCTGCCAACGCGCGGCGGCCCCACTCGATGGACCAGCTGTGCAGCTTGGTCTGGACGCGCTCGACGACCTCACCGAGTACCACGCGGCGGCCGCACATCACCCGCTCGCGCACTACCACCGCAGCTCGGCGCAGCACTGGCTCCCCGAAACGATTGGAGGGCAGGCGCTGCTCGCCGGTATTCGGGCAAGCCTCTTGCTCGTGCTCGAACGTCACCCGGTAACCGCTACCGATGGCGCACCACGCCCGCATGAACATGGCCCAGTCGCCCATGTCGGCGGCGCGGTGCAGCTCGCGTAGCATCATTTCGTTTTCGCTGGCGAACAGATCGGCCTTGCGCAGCTCGCGCCAGATCGTCACTGGCGGTGTGCCTAGGGTCTGGAACTGGCGGATACGGTGATTGCTCGCCCACTTGGCCACGCGGTCGGCGCCATCCTCGGCGGATAGGCCTGACTCATCGTCGGTATCCATGCGGTGACCATCGATGTTCTTGGCCAGATACTTCGAGATGTACCCGACGGCGCTGCCCTTGCGCGGGTCGATCGCCTCCACCGTCATGCGATGGTCGGCCGCGCCGGCCTCGGTGCCATCCTCTTCCAGCGCCTTGGCGCGCAGGATGGCCAGCATCTTGGTCGCGCGATCCTTGGCCACCCACAACAGCAGGTGCCAGTGCGGGCAGCCGTCGTGGTGCGGCTCTGCAACCCGGATGCCAAACGGCGAAATGGCGTGTTTCTTAAACTGGGCGCGTGCCCTGGCCCACAGCGCGCACAGGTAGTCCTGAACGTCGCGTGCGGTAAAGCGCGGGTGGCCAGCCTTGCCGTACTTGTCGCTGCTCGGGTGGTACTTGCTGGGCGCAGTCAGCGTGATAAACCAGGCCGAGAGGCCGGCTGCTTTGGCCACCTCTTCCATGCCGCGGGCGCGCACCATCAACTCGGTGCGGCGGATGGCCGGGTTGGACACGTTACGCTTGCTCAGCTCTTCCAGTGTCGCGGTATACCCGGTTTCGTTGGTCGCTTCGGCGGCGGCCAACATCAGGCGATTGCGACGGGCCCGGGCGCACAAGCGCCGATAGGTCGGCTGGGACAGATAGGCCGAACGCGTGCGCTTCACCTCACCGAGGCACACATAGGCGTGCTCCAGGACACCGGTCACACGCCGCTTGAGCCGGCCGCGCCAGAACTTTTCGTCCCCCAGGCGGCGCACCACGTAGGCGCGCTGCTTTTCGGTCAGCTCGTGTAATGGCTCTACGATGCCGGCGGCTTCGGCCTTGAGCCACGCCTCGATCACATAACGTGGGCGGCGGACGAAGCGCTCGCCGTCGCGCACCCTGAACACCTCGCCCGTTTCCGCCTGGACCAGAATGCGGGCGCACTCATCCGCCGCGACCCGCGCCATGCTGGACAGTTCGTCGTCATCCTTGTCCAGTGGCAAACCCGTGTCACGCAGCCTGGTGGCGAACTCCCGCGCCCAGCAATTGGCAGCGACCAAGCGACGATTGGACTCCGCACCGTTGAAGTGATCCCTGCCCGGCAGCACCTCCACCTCACCGCGGCGTTTGATCCACACGCCCATCGCGGCATAGGCCAGCTCTTCCGGCAGCCCGTGCAACAGCGCGCGTGCGGCGGTGCGCTCCTGCCGGCGCACGCGGTCGCGCAACTTGGTGATGGTGTGGGGCAGGGGCTGTGTGTTCACAACACACGCTACCGAAGCGGGGCGGCCCATCATGCAGCCTTCCCAACAAATAGGTGGTGGCTCGCAATGCTATGATCATTTCGCTGCCCCCCCGGGCTCACGAAACCACTTTGCAAAGGAGCCACCATGAAAGAGCAAGAAAACTTCCGGAACCAGCGACCACCAAAGCCGGCGCCGCCGGCTCCTAGACCCAAAGGAACATAGAAATGAGCCCAGCCAGCCGCACGTCTTTTGAAGTGAAATTCGATATTCAGTACGGGCTTTGCCTGAACGAACGACACCAGCGTTTGTACCGGCACCTGAAGAAGTGGTTGGCTGGCATCAATCTGCTCGCAGGAGCTGGCGCCATCGCTACCTTGGCAGCACAGCTTCCTGGCTTGGGAATCGCCGTCGGGTTGATGGTGGCGGTGACGACGGTGCTGGAGAACCAGATTTCCCCGACCGAGAAAATCTACGCGTTTGGTGAGTGGCACAGCCGCTGGGGGCAACTGCATAAGCGCTTGGTGAGCGGGGACGCTCCAGCTACTTTGGAGTCGGATATTGCTGACTTGCACGCCGCGTGCTGCCCATGGATCGAAGGATTGCGTCCTGTCGCCTATAACGATGCGGCCATCGAGTTGGGGTGTGACGAAGGCTTGTATCAGCTGAACCGTTGGCAACGTATCGTTGCCGCTCTTGCCTGAAATCTGGACCATCATGCAGCCCTCTCTTCCTGGTCCGGCTCGGCGCGGGTGAATGGGGAATGCACCATCCCGCGGGAGCGGGCGCATTCGTCTTGATCCAGGCGGCGATCGAGGGCGGCGAGCAGCAGGCCGATCGAGACCAGCACGCCACGCAGCTGGTGCAGCTCCAGGCCGGCCACGTTGGCCAGGGCCAATGCCTGCAGCCGGGGCTGGATTGCCTCGGCGAAGCTGTAGAGCTCGCTGGCCAGATCGTGGAGGGCATCGCGCTGGCGCTTGGGGAGTGGGCGTTCGACGGAACGGCGCGGTGTCTCGTAAGCAGCGGACAACTGCCATGCCTGCTCGCGGCGGCAGTCCAGCTCCAAGCTGCGGGCGATGATGTTCTCGGGTAGCGGCAGCATATCCGGCACCACGTGACGGGCGGGCATGGCGTGCACCGCGGCGAGCAGTGCGTCACGCGCTGCGGCGGCTTGGGGCGTGGTGGGCGCGTGCATGGCGGCGGGCCGATTACAGTTGTACCAAGCGGGCCCGGGGCATTACCTCGCCGTTGCCCAGATGCAGGCACGCCTCGAAGTACCTGGCCACATTGCGCGACACTTCGGAGGCTGGCGTAAACGTGAAGCTGCGGATGCGCTCGATCTGCGCATCGCCAAATGCATTGCCCAAGTGCTGCTGTACCAGTGCAACCTCATCCTGCGTAACCCAGAGTATGAGGTTGCGGTGCGGCGTGCCGCAGCGGGCATAGGTTTCGCGGATGGTGTAGCCATACAGGCTGATCCCAGCCCGGGTCAGGGAGTCGCAGGCATGGCGCCACTCGGCATCCAGCGCCATGTCGGCAAGGACGGCCGGCACGGGCAGGCTGGGTGGGGCAATGGTGGCGAACAGGCCGATCAGTCCTTGATCGGCTGCGGTCCGCTCCATGCCAAGCAAAGTCCAGAGAAAGCGCTCGAAGCGCGCGGCGGCGTGCGGATGCGACATGGTGCGATTTCCTTGGGCGTAACTCGCCCCTCGCGGCCCGCAATGGGCACGATGAGCGATGAGTGGATAGGGAAGGGGAGCGCTGCGCTGCGTTAGCTGCTAGGGCTGAAACTCAAGCCCTGCTGGCCATCGTCGTTCGCTGCACCCTGGCGCTCGGCGTGCATGAACACCGCGCGGTTGGGCGTGAAGCTGGCCTCGAGAAAGTCCGTGACCTGGCAATCGATGTTGAGCCGGCTGCCGCAGCTCTTGCATTGATTGGTGGCCTTCTTGGCCGTGGGCGACACGTAGTAGCTGCTGCGGGTCACGGTGGGGCCGCCGCACTTGGGGCACAGGAACTGGGTGTTGCCGGTGTCTTTGGCGTTGGTCGCAGTCATGTTCATCCCCAATGGCCGCCGCGCGGGCGGTAGTTGCAGCACTGGCGGGCCAGCGCTTCGCGGCTGAATTCGCTGATGCGCCGCAACAGCCAGGCCAAGGCGGCAACGCGCTGCTCATCGTTCAGGCCGGCGAGCAAACCAGCGGCTATCCTGTTGCAATCGCGCACACCGATCGACCCTTGCACCGCGCCCTCAAAGGCAAAGCGCATGGACCGTTCCCGTGCCTCATCTAGCCCGAAAAGTGGATCAGGACCAAACATGAACGCCCCCGACCTCTCGTTGAAAATTTCCTTCACACCCAGCGCGCAGCTCCTGCACTTCCAAGACCGCGCGCCGCCGGCCGACCTTGATCTCGGGCACGCGGCGATCCCGCAGACCGGAGACTGGATCAAGATCGAAAATCAAACCTTCGTGGTGGCTGGGCGCCTGTTCCACGGCGTGGACCAAGCTGGCGCCACCCACGTGGATTTGCTGCTGGCCCACCCCAATGAGCTGCCCGCCAACGACTTGATGAACGCCTTCATGAGCAATTAGCGGGCTCACCGTAGGTACCCCAGCTGGATTGCCAGGCGCTTCCAAACCACTGCGTCACGTGGATTTGTAACAGCCCGCGCGGCCAAAGCTGATGCCAGCCACTTTCTTCCTCTGCATTTCCGGCTGCGCTTCGCTGTGAACCCAAACACACGCCCGCGGCGCGTCAGGCGGCGGGTGGGCTGCGTCACTGGGAATGGGCGGGCTTTACGAATAGCTTTCATGCCAAGCATTCCAGTAAGCCCGACAGGCCGCGCGCCTCGGCTTCGGCGCGCAAGCCTTTCACCAGCATTTGCCGGCCGAATTCCGCGTTCGAGTAGCCGGCCTGGGCGTTCAGGGCGTCGAACGCGGCCCGCTCGCCGGGGAGCATGCGCACCCACACCGGCTTGTCGGTTTCCACGCCACGCGGGGCACGGCGTTTGACGCGAGGTAGCTGTCCATTTGCTGACATGGTTGCTATGATCAGACGTAGTTATTGAGCACAACTACATGCTAGGTCAAAAAAACTTGACCAGCAATAGGTGAGGGTAAAATTTTCATGACCTTTGGTCATCGGCTACGTGCCGAGCGAGAGCGAGTGGGGCTGAATCAAAAGGAATTCGGGGCCATCGGGGGCGTCTCGAAAACGACCCAGCTCAACTACGAAGCCGACGAACGGCACCCCGATACCAAATACTTAGATGCGATCGCTGCCCACGGAGTGGACCTTGTCTTCCTTCTGACCGGACGCCGCGACCCATATGCCAACAACCCCGAGCACCAGCTGCTGCTCGGTGCCTATGGCACCGCCTCGCCCGAGCTGCGCCAAGCCGCGCTGCGCGTGCTGCTGTCCGGCCAAGCCGTGCCCGCCGCCGGCTCCGTGACGCAAACCGCGTCCGGCGCCCACGCCACCAACGTGAGCGGCAGCCACAACACGGTGAACAGCCCAAGCCCCACCACGCACGTGGCCGGCGACATCGGCCAACAGGTAGCGGGGAATGTGACGGTGAAGGGTGGCTTCAACATGGGTGGGAAGAAAAAATGAACCCGGTTCTGCTTGCCGAAAAACATACGCAGCCAAGGTGTAACTAAAAAACAGTTACTCAAAATAAAAGCCCTGCTAATATCCGATGACCAAGAACGACAAGCGCCTGCAACGCCTGAAAACCATCCCAGCGGACTACCACTGGGACGAGCTGCGCGCCTTGTTGGAATCGTTGGACTGGACCTTGGTCCAATCAGGCGGCGGCTCTCACTGCTTCTTCGAGCATGTGTCTGGCCGCCGCTTGAACACTTACCGACCGCACCCAGGCGGCATCATGAAGCGCTACCAGCTCAAGGAAGTAGTTGCTTTGCTCGATGAGATGGGTGTGTGAGCGATGATTGAAAGGATGAAGATGATGGATAACGTGCTGGAGTACCGGGGGTATCACGGCTCGGTTGAGTTCAGCGCCGAAGACCGCTGCTTTTTTGGGAAGCTGCTGTTCATCAACGATGTGATCATGTACGACGGCACCTCCGTCGATGAGCTTGAAGCAGCCTTCCGCAGCCAGGTAGATGCCTACCTTGCACACTGCGAGGAGCGCGGCGCAGAGCCGAACAAGCCGTGCAAGGGACAGTTCAACGTGCGCGTATCGCCAGAGCTACACCAGAAGCTGGCTGTGCTGGCCGTGAGTAGGCGCACCTCGCTGAATGATGTGGTGAAGGAGGCGCTGGAGTGCCATGTGCGCAAGCCGGATACGGTGGAACACAAGCATCACCATGTGCATGTGATGCAGACGACGACACGATCCCCCGTCGAGATGGTGGAGCAGCTTTCTGCCAGTGTCCGCCCCAGTGCCTTTCTTGAACCGAGCGGAATTGATATTGGAGAAACGCAGTGGCTCCAACCTTCGCACTAGTCTCGTTCCGGGTGACGGAATGCGGCCTGCGGAATACCTTGCCCGACAGCAACGGATTCAAGATCGATTTCGTTCCAGAATGCACATTGCACATTCGGGAGAGCAAGCGCCCTTACGTTGTTGTTCGCGCCAGCATCTATGTGCGCAATGAAACGCAGCCCCATGAAGAGATAGATCTTGATGCCCCGGCCTTTGCCGCCACGCTGACCACTGAAGCGTCCATCGTTTTTCCGAAGGTGCAGAGCAAAGACGAGCTGCAGGCAAAGATGGACGACCCTCAAGCCCGGGCAGATGTTGTGGCTACGGCCATGCCGTTGACGTTGCGGCAACTGCGATTGCTTCTGGAAGGCGCCGGACTCAGCACGAAGGGGGTTCCATTGAACATGGTTCCCGAGGTAATTGAGCTGGGTCCGGAAGGCGACGCCTGCTGAAGCCGTGCGCAATGTCTGCGCGGACAAACGATCAAGGTAGACCTCGATGCAGCCCAGATTCATCGCCCTGTTCGCCGCCGCCCTCTGCCTGACCCTGCCAGCAGCGCAGGCCCGAAACTACCCCTGCTCCGGCAAGAAAGGCGGCGTGTCGCACTGCCAAGGCGACAAGTTCGTCTGCAATGACGGCTCCATATCACAATCCAAGAAGGTTTGCCGGCGCTAGGGCTAAAAAGCCAGTTATGGCTTACTGTTTTTTCGTCCAATCACGAACCAAGATCCATCGGAGCAACAGACGTAATCCAGTGCCAGCGTGATTGGTCAGTCTGCATTGGGCGGATAAAAGCATGATCGTCTTTTTGGGTGCACTTTGATTCAAGGGCATGCAATGTCGTCTTCCAATTCCAGAAGCAAATACCAGAAGAAGCCATCGGGCCCCAAGGCCACTGCCTCGGTGCCCACCACGGCGCCCAAGCTGGCTGTTCCAAAAGCTGCAGCGTCCAAACCCGCCTCGCCGTTTGCCAGCCTCACTACAGGTGAGGTGCGCGGGCTTGCCGCGCAGCAGGAGATTCGCACAGTGCGGCAAAAGGGGCTTCAGAAAACGGGGGTGGATCCCCTCGATGGGTTGAAGCCGACCAATGATCTGCTCCACCGGGCCGCAAGCTCGGGCGGCCCCGCTTTTCCTACTGTGCTGTCCCGTACTGCCGTTGCCCCGGCTCGGACGCGGCCTGGGCCGGATTTCGCCTCGGCAGAGAGCTTGCAAAACAAGTACCAGGTATTGCTGCGCGGGACTGAAAAGAGGGGTGAAGTCATTGGCAAGGATTCGGGCTTGCTCACGCCCGGCCAGGTGCGCGGGTTTGAGGCCCAGCGCGAGATCCGCGAGCTGCGGAAAAAATCGAGCGGCGACCCCCTGGAGGGCTTGCGGCCGACGAACGACAGCCTGCATGCCTATGCGGAGGCCACCCTGGCCTCGACAGTGAAGGATGCCCGAGGGACGGTGTTAACGGGCAAAGCCGCCGAACGGGAGAAAATGGGGCGCATCGGCGCCGCCATGCAGGGCCATGGGCTGGTGCATACCCCGAATCGCCCGGGCGAAGTGCTGCTGGGATCGCGTTCGTCCGGCGAGTACAAAGCGCTTGCAGACGAAACCACATCGCTCACACGCAAGAGCCGCGCAGGAACGGACATGACCGCAGAGCGCGGCCAAGCGCGGGTGGCAAATGTGGTGAACTGGAATATCAACCGCAACGATGCGTTCATGGCCGGCGCCCTGTTGGGGCATAACACCTTCAGCTTGCCCCTGACCAACGCGCAGTCGGACTACGTGAGCGATAAGCAGAAGCGCGGGGCACCCCCTGGCCGGGTCACGATTCGAGAGATGGCCCAAGTCAATGATTTGGCGCCGATGCCCAGTGGACCGGTGAGGAAATCCGACCGCTACCAGGTGGGCCAAAGCAAAGCGCTATCGCCGATGCACACCCCCGGTGGCTTGGTGCAGCATCTACCCGCGATTGGGCAACCGGCGCAGGACAAGCCGATCCCGCACTTCAACGCGCTGCCTGGCGTGACTCAGATTCCCGTCTCCACAGGCACCGGTAGGCGTGGCGGCACGAGTAGTGGCAGCACCATGCCTTCCCTCGCTTCTACGAGCCAACCGACCAACACGGGCTTCAAGCGGGGCGGCGGCGGTCGAGGCAGGGGCGGACGCAATGGTGGTGGGTCATCCGGCTTTTAGCATCGATCCCCATCCCTCTTTTCGAGTGACTTTGAGTTTATGGAAAACGCTTACCTCACCCCGCTACGCCCGCCCTTTGACAGCGCGGTCTCCGACGCCATTACCGCTGCGGCCGACGATTGGGGCGGCGGTGCCAAGCGCATGGATGTGGGCATCGCCGATGAGCGCGGCCAGATCTATCGCCGCGTGCGCGCCTGGGGCATGGGCGAGTACACCCGCCTGGTGAATCAGCTGAAGGAGCGCGGGTTCGCGAATGAAGGCGCCGGCCGTGGCTACGACGATGTGTTCCGCTTCGTGGGCGGTGCCGCATGACCCAACCGCAGCATCATATTGCCGGCGATGTGGGCGTGGTGGCGCATGGGTCGGTGACCATTCATGGTGGCCTGCAGATGAGCGCGGCAGCCAACCAGGACCAGGGGGATGCCCTGATTGGCGCGCAGCGAGCCCGGCTGCATGCACTCGTGGCGGAAATCCAGGCACTGCGCGGTACCAGCAGTGAAGAGGATGCGCAAGCGGCGTGGCAGGTGATGCACCGCGCCACCGGGCGCAAGCTGGCCGACATGACGCAAGCGCTGTTTGCTGCTGGCGAGGCGGCGCTGCTGGCCGAGATCGAGGCGCTGACGGGCGAGCGCCGCCGGCAAAGCCTGCTGCGCCTGATCCTGACCCGCACCAGTGAGGACGCGGGCCTGAAACAGAGCGCGGCGGGCTATGCGCTGCGCCACTACGGCACGGGCTATTTCAAGGATCTGGACTTCGCCCAGCTGCAGGGCGTGCTGACCCATCTGGACGCCCTGGCTCAAGCCCCGGTGACGCCAGACGTGTGCAACGCCTGTGCCAGCCATCAGGAGCGGGTGACCCAGCTGCAGCGCGACAACAAGGCGCTGCGCGCGGCGGCGCGGAGTATTCAGGACAAGCGGGACCGCGAGCACGAAGCCACGGCCACCCGGCTAGGCGAAGAGCGCGACCAGCTGAAAGCAGCGCTTGCCACGGCACGGCAGCGAGAAACGGATCTGCAGCTGGCCCATGCCGCCCATTTGGAAACGGTACGTGGGCGCTGGATGGTGGTGGCGGCGATGGCGGGGTTTGGTGGGGTGTTGATTGGGGCGTGGTGGTTGTAATCAGGTGTACGCTGACACGCCTTCAAAAAACTGAGGGGAAAATGGAAACATCAATACTATTCGCAAGCCTTTTCTCCATTGCAACGGGTGCATTCATTTTTAACTTGGTTAGCGGGCGAATGCACGCAAAGCCGTGGCTATTACTAGTTCCTGCATTTTTAGCCATTATCTTAACATTTGGATTCCAAGTTTTAATCGATGATCTGGTCTCAGCCCTTGATGCCGCCAAACCGAAAGAAAAGCACTTTGAAGATTTAAAGCTAGCAATGACCTTGATCAACACCATAGTCGGCGCATTCTCCGGTGCACTCATTGGCACAGCGATCAGCAATCGCGCGCTACATCTACACTCAAAAGAGATAAAATCACTAAACGAACGAAAAAAACTAAATGATCGAATTTTTGAAGAGATCGATGAAATAGGCGCTCAACTCTCAAGCCCCGATTCTTCATACACAAATGAAGATCGCATAAAAATGAACGATCATAGAAATATGCTCATTTCCGATCACATCAGAGAGTTGAGGGAAATACGCAAAGCGGAAAGAGCATTATCCATATAACCCCAAATGCTTGACTGAAGCCGCGCAACATCCTGGCCTGAAGGGGCATCGGCGTGGCGGCGATGACTGGGCTTGGTGGGTGCTGGTGAAGGCGTAGATGCTTAGATGCAGGCCAGCACGTACGCAACGATCGTTTTTTTCTTTCACGTCAAGGACTGCAACTCACATGAACCCGCTCATTCACGGCCTTGAGTCTATCGTGGCAGGCACCACATCGTTTTCCGCGCCCCCCGTTGAAAGTGACGCCTACAACGACTTCCAGGCGATGGCAGAAGCGCTGACGGAGGCCAAAACCGCCGGCCTTCTGTACCAGGTAGCGGTGCAGCGCTCACGAGCACGGGCAACCTATGACCACGCAAAGACCATCGTTGTGTCCGGCGGGCTCACCCCCAAAGGGCGCGAATTTCTGGAAGCTGCGAAGGTACCGCCTCCTGAAGCTGCCACACCCACGCCAGCAGGTGTCGAGAAGCCAGCGGAGATATTGCAACTCAAGCCCACGTTCGCAGGCATGAGCATTGACCTGAAGGCCTTGTGGCAAAAATGGAAGTCACGAGGCGGCACGGCTTAGCGCAGCGCCAAGCGGATACCAGAAAGCCAAAGGCCCGCAATCGCGGGCCTTTTCATTGCGACAGCGATCCGATCACGCCGCCATCGGCTGCACTTCGCGTTCGATGTCCGCCGCGATGGTCTGCTCGGCCACCTTGATGTCATAGGCCGTTTGCAGGTTGATCCAGCTTTGCACGTCGCCGCCGAAGTAGCGCACCAGGCGCAGGGCGGTGTCGACGGTGATGCCACGCCGCCCCAGCACGATGTCGTTGATGCGCGAGGCGGGCACATGCAGCGCCTTGGCCAGGGCGTTGGCGGAGATATGCAACGGCTTGAGGTAATCCTCGCGCAGCACCTCGCCCGGGTGGACGGGCCGCATGCCATTCTTGGGGGCAGCAATAGCCATGATGGGCTCTCCTAGTGGTAGTCCACGATTTCGACGTGCTCGACCCCTTCAGCGGTCCAGACAAAGCACACGCGCCACTGATCGTTGATGCGGATGCTGTGCTGGCCGGCCCGATCGCCGTGCAGCTGCTCCAGCCGATTGCCCGGCGGGGCTCGCAGGGCATTGAGGGTGGCTGCGCTATCGAGCTGCTGCAGTTTGCGGGTGGCCACGCTGGCGATATTGGCAAACCGGGCAACGCGCTTCCCGGCAAACAAATCCGCAGTCGCTTGGTCGGCGAAGGATCGAATCATGCCTCATGATATACCGTTTAACGGTAAACGGTAAGGCACTGTGCGTGGGCCGGATCACTTGCCCGGTGCCAGCTCCAGCTCGACGGCGCTGGTCAGGCCGCCATCGCCCAAGGTGTGCACGATCCGCACCACCAGCCAGCCCGCGCCGTCGATTTCCGGTTTGAAGCCGGATACCGTGACTGGCGTTTCTGGGTAGAGGTCGGGCCGGCCGTGGGCCAGGGTGAGCGAGAACTGGGCGACACCGCGCTGCAGCCGCGCCCATTCCGCTTTGGCCGCCCGTGTGGCGGTGGCCTTGGTGGCGTAGGTGTGGCGCAGCACGCGCACATTGTCGGCGCTGGGCGCTGTGCCTCGCCCTGAGGCGACCCCCTTGCCATTCACCGACACGCTCTGCCTCTTCGCGGCCTTGGCGTCGTGGTAGTAGGCGCGCACGGCTGAGAAGGCATCCCGATCGGCGAAGGTGAAGCGGTGGCTGTCGCCGCTGGCGCGGGTGAGGGTGACGCCAGGAATGGGCTGGCCGCTGGCGGTTTGTGCCTGGCCAGCCCGGCAGAACAGCAGGCGATCCGCCTTGACGGTGGCGATGGCATCGCATTGCTGGGCCAGCCGGGTGAGCAGGTTGGCGTCCGATTCGTTGGTCTGGTCGAGGTGCTCGATCAGCTCGTCGGCCAGCCCTGCGCCGAGCACGGGCTGCAGCTGGTTGCGGGCAGCGATGCTGCGCACGATGGCGCCCACAGTCTGGCGGTGATAGCTCTGCTCGCGCTGGGTGGTGAGGCCGGCGCGCAGATCCGCACTGCGGGCGCGCAGGGTGAGCCGGTCCGGGCTGCCACTGTGCTCGACCTCATCGACGATGTAGGTGCCCTTGTCGAGGAGGCCGGTATCCGACCAGCCCAGCGCGAGTGACAGTTTTACGCCGCGGCGTGGGATGGCCAGCTGGCCGTCATGATCGAGCAGCGTGACGTCGAGCTGATCGGCCTCAAAGCCGCGGTTGTCGGTGAGGGTGAGCGATTCGAGGCGATCTTCCAGCCGGCGGGTGAGGTCCTGCCCATCCAGCGCGAGGCTGAACAGCGGGCGGGCAACGCGGTGGTTGCGGCTGTCCGTCATGCGGCCCTTTCGGCGTGCGGCGGCGTGCCCAGCTGGTCGATGGCGTCGTCGTCGATGCGCTTGAGCACCAGGCTGAATTCGATGCGGCGGGCGGTGCCGTCGCTGAAGAACAGGCTGGCCGTGGTCTGGAGCGATTCGATCACGTAGAGGCCGTAGATGTGGCCTTCGCCATCCAGCAGCGGCCAGGCCGCGCCCTCGTCGCCCATGGTTTCGAGCTCGGCCAGCGACGCCGGGCCGCCGGTGAGCTGCGGTAGCAGCACGCCGGAGAGCGTGATCGTTTCGTCATCCTTGCCCAGGTATTGCCGGGCCGGCCGCAACCCCACGCGGGCGGTGCTGGCGTGCCGCCAGGCGAGTTGTCGCTGCAGTTCCTGATAGGGCACGCTGCGCAGCCCAAACACGAACATTCCCAGTGCCATCATCATGCTGGCCACCCTCAATCCCGATCCGACAAGGCCGAGCGCAGCCGTGCCGCCTTGGCGTGCTCGCGTTCATCCAGCAGCTGCGCCAGCATCTGCCGCAGTTCGCCCACCTGCTGTCCTGGCCCGACCTTGATTTCGATGGTGATCTGATCGCCCGCGATCTGAATGCCCCCGGCCTGCGTGGCCAGCGGTGGGCGGGTGTCGATACGCAGCGGGCTGCCGTCGGCTGCCGCTGGCCCAGACAAGGCGCCCAGGGTGATGCCACTGCCGGCGACGGTGAGCCGCCTGGCCGTATCCAGGACCGCGGCCAGCGGGCCTTGCTGGTTGCGCTCCAGGCCCTGCTGCAAGCCGGCCATGGTGTGGCCGCCGATGGTGGCGAATACCCGCGATGGTGAGCGGATGCGAAGCACATCCTTTACTGAGCCACTGATGCTATTGCCCAGTGCAGTGAGCCGCGCCTTCAGGGCTTCCCATTTCTGGTTGATGCCCCCAATCAGGCCATCGATCAGCATGCGGCCAAAATCCGTGAATTTGGCGGGAATGTCGATTCCGAACCACGACAGCACGGCGGCGAAGGCCCGGTGGAACAGCCCCAGCGGTGACCAGTTGAGGATCAGCACGCCGATGCCTGAGAGGCCGCCGCCGGCGGCGCCCTGCAGCTCGGCCCATACCGCACGAAAGAAGCCGGACACCTGGCCCCAGTTGTTGATCAGCGCACGGGCCGCGCCGATCACGGGGAATACGTAATTCAGGATGGGGTGTTGCCGGAACGCGGCGTCCACCTGAGCCCAGTAGCGCCACAGCAGATATACGGCACCGGCGATCATGGTGATGGCCAGCCCGACCGGGTTCAACATCAGCGCACGGCCGAGCCAGAGCATGCCCTGCCCAAAAATGCGGATCAGCCGCCAGGCATTGCCCAGCATGCCCGGCAGCGCTACCAGTGCCCGCTGCGCCAGCGATAGCCCGGCGGTGGCCGCCCGGGCGCCGCTACCCAGGCCGAACAGCGCCAGCCCGGCGCGCGCCAGGATGAAGCGCGATAGCAGCATGGGGCCGAGTACGGATGCGGCAGCCACTGCGACGCCACCGAGGGCGGTGATCAGCAGTGCGGCGATGCCCAGCACCTTCATCAGCGTACCGGCGAGGCGCGGATTCTCTACTGCCCAGGTGCGTACAGCGCTGGCCGTCCTGCCGATCCACTCCGTGAGCGCCTTCAGCTCCGGGGCGATGGCTTCGCCGAAGGCGGCCAGCATGTTGGTGGCGGTGCCGCTGGCGGCTTCCCACAGGTTCTTGAGCGTGCCGAGCTGTTCGTTCACGCGCTGTTGCAAGCTGGCTTGATCGCGCATGCGCTGCAACACGTCGTCGTAGCCGGCTTGGCCCTTCTCGATGATCTTGGAGAGGACTTCGTTGGTTTCCTTGTCGTCGCCGTAGATGTCTTTCAGCACCTGTAGCCGCGTAACGGTATTGAGGCCGCGCAGCTTGGTGAGCTCCTTCATCATCTTGTCGAAGCCGCCGAACTCGCCCTTGCCATTGGTGAAGTCAAGATTCAGGCGCACGCCGGTGGCTGCGCGCAGGTCGGCCTGGGCCTTGGCGATCTTGCCGACGTTGAGCGAGCCGGCCACGACCTTGCGGATGGCGTTGCCGGCGGATTCGCCGCGCATGCCGGCCTGATCCATCATCACCACGAACGGGGCCATGGCGTTGGCACCGGCCAGGCCCTTCTGCTTGATCATGTCCATCACCGGGCCGAGACCCTTGTAGGCTTCGAGCATGTTGCTCGGATCGACACCCAGGTAGAACGCACGTTGAATGGTGTCGGTGAGCGCCAGCATGTCGCCGTTGGCGGTGCGGGTGGCGTCCTGCAATTTGGCGGTGAACTCCGCAGCCTGGTCCGGCGCCATCTTGAGTTGCACGCCCAGCAGCGCGGTGGCTTCGCCGACGCCGGCCAGGATGTTCCGCGCCGGGACGCCCTGGCGCACCAGCATGGTCATCATGTTCTGGAAATCGGCCGTGGTGCCAGGCAGACGGTCACCAAGTTTGGTGGCCAGCGCATCAATCTTGGCGAACTCGGCCGCTGCCTTGCCGTTGGCCCCCATCATTGAGACACGCAGCTGGGTGCGTGCATCCTCGGCCTCGGCGTAGGCGCCAATCGGTTTCATCATGGCACGCTGCCCGGCCTGGCCGGCAGCGAGCATGGCGTAGCCGGCGCCGCCGACCATGCCGGTGTGCAGCATGGCCTTGGCGTGGCCAGCCTTGAGCTTTTCCAGGCGCTCCATGCGCTGGGAGGCTTCGGCGACAGTCTTGCTCTGACGCTCGATTTCGGCCGTGGCAGCAGCGACATCGCGCCTGAGCTTGAGCTGATGGGCGCCCAGCGCATGGGTCGTGATGCCGTTTTGCCCGAGTACGTCCTTGAGACGGGCCAGGTCCTGGCGCTGTTTGCCATAGTTTGCGCTCAGTTTTTCCACTTCGCGCCCAACTGCCTTCATCTTGTCCGCGATGTCGCTGTGCGCCTTCTTGGCCCCGCCCAGCTCGGCACTCAATTGGCCGAGCACCTGGCGCTGCTGCTCGACTGCCTTGATCGCTTCCAGCCTGGCGCCCTTGTCCTTGACCAGCTGCGCTTCGGCCGCCCGCAGGCTGGCCAGGGTGCGCTGCTGGGCGGCAACGAGTTCGTTGTGGGCGCGCTTCTGGTTGTCGGTGACGCCGCTGGCGTCGCCCATGCCGGTTCTCATGGCGCGGATTGCGACCTGATTTTTCTCATGCTCGGCAGTGAGCTTTGCCACCTCGCCACGCGTTTTGCGCGTGGCTGCGTCGGCGGCACGCTGGGCGGCTCGATGTGCGTCGAGCGCAGCCCGGCCCTGCTCGATACGGGCATTGAGCGCGGCCAGCTGGCGCTCGCCTGGCGCGGCCTGGCGCCGCAGGGCGGCCAGCTCGGCCTCGGCTTCCTTGAGTTTGCGCCCCATGGCACCGGCGGCGATGCCGATGCTGGTGAATTGCTCGGCCAGCCGCTGCGACTTCTCCAGCGCGGCCAGCTGATCGCGGGCAGCCTTGAGCCCCTTGGCGGCATCGCCGCCGCCGGCGCGAATACGCTTGAGCGGTGCGGTTACCCGGTCAATCGCGCTCAGCACCACCTGAAGGCGCAGATCGCGATTCATCGCGCACCCCCAGGCGGAACAGCGCCGCGAGCATGCGGCCCATGTAGTACAGCAGCGGCACGAGCAACGAGATCAGCCAGAGCACGACCAGCACGCACAGGGCGATGGCGATCAACGAGAGAATGAGATCCATGGCGCAGTCGGGACAAGGGATGCCCTCATCATAGGGGGAAACAAAAACGGCAGTGCGTGGCGCGAATCACGCCCCGTCACTGCCGCAGCGGACGCGGGCACGCTCGCGCCAGGCCATCAGCTCGGACACTGGCATCGCATCCATGGCCTGGGGGGGCCAGTGGAACACGGTAGCGATGTCCGCCATGGCGTCCTCTACGCGATCTGGAATTCCGCTTTCACTGCTTTCGGCAGCAAAAAATTGGTCACCTCGGTACCACACTGCAGCAGATCAGCCGGATCGAGCCGGCGTGCTTCCTCGGGCAATAGGGTGGGCTCGGTGATCCGGGGCAGCAGGGTGATCAGCGCGCCGGCTTCCAGGCGGGTGAGCTCGACCAGCGAGATGCCACGCAGTTCGCCGGCATTCGGCTTGCGCAGGGTGAGCGTGGCGATGGTCTGTTCACCGCGGACGAGGGCGGTATCGAGGGTGATGGTTGCGGTTTGTTGGCTCATTGGGGGTTCCTTGGGATCAGACGGGCCGGGCTCAGAGGCCCAGCGCGCGGCGGTGCTCGGCTTGACGATCGACGCCGCCGATGATTTCCAGCATGTTCACCGGGTCGATTTCGACATCGGCGGTGCCGTTGAAAAT
The DNA here is from genome assembly GCF_025642115.1 of Chitiniphilus purpureus. Classification (GTDB taxonomy): domain Bacteria; phylum Pseudomonadota; class Gammaproteobacteria; order Burkholderiales; family Chitinibacteraceae; genus Chitiniphilus; species Chitiniphilus purpureus. The sequence goes on from NZ_CP106753.1 coordinate 1,480,594, forward strand.
CTCCTTGTAGTAGGCGCACCGGGTCTTGATCTTGGTGACGGTATCCTCACCGCGCTTGGCTTCGCCGCGGTCGATTTCTTCGTGCCGGCCGCGCATGACGATTTCGACGGCATCGACTTCGCCGGTGTCGTCGCGCTGTAGCGAGCCGGTAAAGCGGATCAGCACGCCATCGATCCTGGGGGTACCGAGCGAGCGGATTTCCTCGCGCGACCAGCCGGCGCGTTCCCACTCGACGATCAGGGCATCGTCGTCGAGGCCATGATCGATGCCCACCGCGCCGGCCATGCCGCCAGCCGAATAGGCTTCGGTCTTGCGGGTGAGCTTGGGCAGGGTGACGCTGGTGACCTGGCCGGCGTAGCCGACACCGTCGACGAACATCATCAGGTTCTTGAGTTTGCGTGGCAGTGCCATGGCGTTTCCTTTTCATGGCAGGCCGGCGCGCCGGCCCGCACCGGGGGTTAACTGTTGACGCGCTCGGCGAAATCGGCGAAGTAGCGGTCGGTGATGCGCTGCCGGAACATCAGGTTTTCCAGCGGCGGCACCGGCGTGTAGTCGTAGTCGATGTAGAGCTTGCCTTCCTTGAGGGTGGCGGCGGTGTTCACCTCTTCGTCGTACCAGGCGCCGCCATCGATGATGTAGCCATTGGCCTTGAGCTCGCGGAACTTGGCGTTGACGGTTTCCACGATATCCTTGACCAGTGATGGCGTAAGCGGCTTGTCGACGGCCCACAGCATGGCGTCGGCAACGCTGTCGGCCAGCACCTGGGCGGTACGGGTGGCGACCTCGAATGCAAACAGCGGTTCATCCGAGCAGGTGCGGTTACCCCAGAAGCGATAGCCGGACTTGTTGATCAGCGCGGTGACCTCGTTGCTGTTGAGGTAACCGGCATCGGTGGCCGGGTTTTGCAGATCCCAGAACACGTCACGGGTCAGCCCCGATACGCCGGTGACCGCGATGTTCGACAGCGAACGGTGCCAGCCTTCCTCTTCGTCGATACGGGCACGCAGGCCCAGGGCACGGGCGGTTGCCCAGGTGGTGGCCTTGGTGTTGGTTGCGGTATCCCAGGTGGTGAAGTCCGGCCACAGCAGCATGAGTTCGCGATCGCCGAAGTTGTCGCGATAGGTGACCGCTGCTTCCTTGGTGGCGCAATCCCAGCAGCTGGCGTAGACCATGGCGCGCATCTGCTTGGCCACGCTGACGAGCTCGGTAGCGACGTCCACCGTATCCAGGCCAGGGGCGCCGAGAATACGCGGGGTGACGCCCAGCGTGGTTTGCGCGGCGAGCAGCGCTTTGATGCCGGTCATCTTGCCGGCGGCCGTGGTGGTGCCGATGACATTGCTGGTGGTTTCGGCCGGTGTGAGCCCTTCCTCGACACGAATGACCACGATCAGCGGCGATGCCTGATCGGCGATGGCCTCCAGTGCCTTGGCCAGCGTGCCTTGCTTGCCAGCAGCGCCAATCGACTGGCGCACGTTGGTGATGAGGGTGGGGATATTGAGCGGAAACACGGCGGGGTCGGCGTCGCTTGCCGTGGCGACCAAGCCGATGATGGCGGTACTGATGGTGCGGATGGCGCGCACGCCTTCGTTGATTTCGATGACGCGCACGCCGTGGTGAAAGTCTGCCGGCATGGGGCTGATCCTATGTAGGGGTTGAGCAGCCCCCAGCATGCCGGGCACGCAACGCCGCCGCGCTAGGCGGCTGGTGTGCCTTCTTCCTGCACAGATGGTGCAGACGCCCAACCGACCGAATAGGTGGCCAGTGCCGCGTCGGACAGCGCGGTGACTTCGGCTTCCATCTGCAGGCGGCGCTGCCAGATTTCGCCGCCGCGGACTACGATGGCGTCCCACAGCGCCTGCAGCGTGAGACGGTCCATCGGCACCACCTCGCGACTCGCGTCTACCCACACGTCGCCAGGAATGAGCGTGGCCTGCAGCACGTCGCGGATATCTTGCAGTGCTGATGGCGTGGTGAGCCAGTGGCGGCCGCCGAACTCGACGCCGCTGGCGCGCTCCTGGCGTTCCCATACCTCGATCGCCGCCAGGACGGTGGCCCGCATGCCCTCGCTGTTGCTGGGGTCGGTCCCTTCGTCCGCTTGCAAAAATGGATCGGCAAGCAACACCCATTGCCCATCGATGCGCCGTGCCCGCTGGCCGGGCATCCCCTGCGGTGGCGCCTCCTCAAAGGCGCCTGCCGGGACCAAGTAAACGCCCGGTTCCAGGGGGCTTTCGTCCGCAACGGTGGGTCCGCAATACCAGCCGTTCTGGTCTGCTTGATACACAGTCTTTTCCATTCCACGTTACCCCGTCAGTATTTGATGCAGTACAACAGCGCCACGTTGCGTGGCCTCGTCTCCGTGCTGCCAGTTGCCCCGGTGGTAAAGGAGTGGGAGTGTGCACCGGCGTAGTTCGTCGAAAAGCCGTGCGCGTGATCGCCTACCCATGTCGTCTGCTGAGACTGATCGCCGAGATTGCCTGGGGCAGAGCCGCCTGATCCGTTCCCCTGCCATGACTCCCAGCTTGACTGGTACATCCCGTGCGTATGGCCGCCCGCGCCACTGGTAGAGCCGGTGTGGTTGTGATCTCCACCGCTACTGGTGCTGCCAGCGTGGGTGTGGCTGGCGAATGCATGGTTCTGCCAGGTTTGCAGCGTGCGGCCAAGGTCGATGCCGCGCCCGTCATCCAGACCCCGGATGAATTCGCCGCGTAGATCCGGCAAGTTGAAGGTGGTCGACCCGTCGCCACTGCCATATAGGGTGCCAATCACGGCGAAGAGGGCGGCATACGCTGTGCGACTGACTGCTGCACCATTGCATTTCAACCAGCCAGCTGGCGCCGAGGTCATGGGAAAAGGGACGATGGCCCCCGGCGGTACGCCGCCAACCTCGACGCCGGTCCATGCCACATTGGCACTGCCATCAACCGACTTGCTCACGCCGTTGATGGTGATGGTGCGCGCGGCGCCCCAGCTTGCTGTCACGATATTGGCCAGGCCGTCGAACGCGGTACCGTTGATGGTCCGTGCGGTTTGCAGCTTGGTCGCGCTGCTGGCATTGCCGGCGATGCCGCTACCACCGATACCGGCCATCAACGTCCCATTCGAAAACAAGTAAAGCCCTTCGCCGACACGGGCATCGGCATTGGGATGGCCGGCACGAAGCCAAGCTACCCCATACAGGCCCGCCGGGGTGTAAGTTACTCCCCAGCTAGATCCCGAAAAGGACGGCCCAATGGCGAAGAGCTGACCGCCCCAGCTGTTGCCTGATCCACTGCCGCCGGGGGCCCCGTAGCCGCTGTTGATTCCACGAAGGAACGTTGTAGCAGCCAGCACCGTCCCGCCGGTCGAGCGCGATAGTCGGTCGTTCAGATCGGCTTGCAGCCCTTCAATGTCGCTAATCGGGTGACCGTGATTCACCTCGACGTTCAGGCCCACATTGCCCGAGCCATCGATGATCGCGCTGCCCGTGACGGCCCCGGACAGGGTGAGCGTACGGGCGGTAGTCCACTTGTCCGCGGTCGCGGATCGGCTGCTGTCCGGTAAATCCGCTGTCACCAGATCGTAGTCACCCAGCGTAGTGGCCAACTCGCTCGACCAGTTGCGGCAGTAGTCGTCGGTAGCGCCTGTGTACCCCAACAACGCTTCGACGATGGAGAGGTGCGGATAGGACCATTCATCCGTCACGTCGCCGATGATCAGCACGTTTTGCCCGGTGCTGATCTTGCGGCCCCATCGCACACGTGGGCGGCGCTTGCCGTACTGCACCAGGGATCCGCTCAGCCAACTGGTGTACGAGTATCCGGTCACCATGAAATCGATGCTGTTGCCTGAGAGGGCACCGCTACCGTAGTTGTGCCCCATCACACGCAACGCATGCATGACGTTCTTGACCGCAGTGACCGGCGCTACGAACACGATGGCGCCGACATAGGAGGCGGCATCGCCGCGGTACTGCGCCAAGTGCGGTACGGCTCGGCAATTGACAGTACTCCCGGCGATGAGGGCATTGCCATTCCCCACCCGCAGGGAGAAGCCGTCATAGATGCCCTGCAAGCGCTCGTCCGGCACGGTGCCACTGGTCAGACGCTCGGCCGGGATACCCGGAATGTCGCCGGCCTGCAGCGCACGTCCGGCGGTGGCACGGCCCTTGGCGTCGACCGTGAGCACCGGGTAGGTGCCTGGTACCACGCCGCTGTTCGCCAAGGTCAGGATGCCCGACACATTGCCCGATCCGTCGAAGCTGACCGACCAGATGGCATCACCCGTGGCCGCAATGGTGCGTAGGCCGGTGAGCTTGGAGGCGGTGGTGGCGTTCCCGGTGATGTTGGCCGGCAGTTCGCCGCTGGCATTCATCCGCAGCAGCTTGCCGGCAGCCGGGGCAATGACTGCCTCGCTACTGGCCAGGGCATCGGTAATCCCGTAGCCGCCCAAGGTGGTTGGCTTGCCGGTGATGTTCCCCCAGGCCGGCGCGACGGTGACCACTGCGGCAAGCGTGAGTCGGCCTTGGGCATCTACGGTAAATGTCGGCACTTGGCTGGCGCTGCCGTATGTCCCTGCCGCAACGCCAGTGCGGCCATACACCATCGCGAAGGATAGCGCCGTGGCGCCCAGCTCCACAGGCGCATCGGTGATCAGCATCCACACCGAATCGCCAAAGAGTGCACCTTGCTCGACGGGCACGTGCAAGCCAGGCGTGACGCGTTCATTTCGGTCCGCATCCACTGCGCGGGACCAGTTGCCCGCGACGGCGACATAGATGCCGTTCTCCGCGGCAGCGGTCTGCTGACGTACCAGCACTCGGTCGCCGGCGGTGAGCGCCACGCCGTCGATTGTTGGCAGGCCGGACAGCGCGATATTTGCTGTGGTGGCTGCTCGCACGCTGACTTTGCTGTCGAGCAGGTAGATCCGATCGTCGATGTCGTCAAGCGTGGCGGTGATCACCTCGGGATCGATGATCAGTGCGACGTTTTCCGCGTGGGCCACCTTGATGATCATGCGAATGGCCTGCTTGCGGACAGCGCCCTCGCCCGACAAGGGCTTGTAGCTATCTGCCACCTTGGCGATGGCGCACATCGTGCCGGTTTCATCCAACAGCGCCAGCTCGCGGATCCACCAGCCGCCTACGTTTTCGGGAATGATCATTTCCGCGATGAGCTGATCAGGCCGACGCGGGTTGATATATAGCCGATTGATTGTGGTGCGCCAGCGCTCGGAGGCCAGTGCAGTGAGGGCCGGGTCTGGAGCTGTAGCGATACCATCGCCTACGGCCATGTGCGTGTAGCGGACCGGCGCGCCGGCTTGTTTGGCCTGCACCTCGTGCAGGGCGCCGGCATGGGTCAGCAATGCGTAGTAGGTTGGCGTGGGCATGTTTACTCCAACGGGTAGACGGTGAGCGTGTCACCGTCGGCGACCGCGGCGGCGATCCAGAAAGTGCCGCGCGGCTCAAGATTGATCATGATTTGTGCGAGCTTGCGGGAAAGCGGCTTGGCGTCGTCGACCAGCCGTTCGAGCTCGGCATACAGCTCGGGGCTGATGCCCTCGTCGAGCACCGAGACTTCGAGGGCGAAGGTGCCGGGCTCGCCGGCCGGTTCCATCTGCCACCACTCGATCACGGTCAGGTCGTAGCCGAATGGCTCGACAACACGACGCAATGCGCCGATCGTGCCCTTGTGCTGGTGCACGTAGAACGCATCTCGGATCACCTGGCGCTTGGTGGCTTCAGACCAGCTGGCATCCCAGCGATCGACCGAAAACGCCCACGCGAGATATGGCAGCAGCGGCGCCGGGCATGTATCGGGATTCCATAGCGTACGAAACGGTAGCGGCACCCGGTCGAGTGCTTGGGCGCCAGCAAGAGTGAGCGCGTGCTCGATCGGGCCGGCACCTGGCGGCAGCAGGCTATTCATCGGGGGCCCCTAAGCTGATCGCCGTTGCAGTGCAGTGCGCAGCCTGCTCAGCGCTGAGCACGACATCCGCGGCGGGCTGGATCAGGTCGACGCGCTGCACGCCGCTGACGTGCAGGGCGGCATAGAGCGCGGAGCGACGCACATCTCGGCCGACTCGGCGCTGGTCTGCCACGTAGTCCGCCAAACGGGCATTGGCCGCGGCCAGGATGGGCTCGGCTTCAGGGCCTGGATACAGGTGCAGCACGGCCTGTACCTGATAGGGCACGACTTCGACTGACTGCACAGTCAGCCGGTCGCCCAGCGGGCGTACGTCTTCGTCGTTGAGCGCCGCTTGCACCACGTCCAGCAGGTCCGACGGGGCTGCTCCATCTCCTTCGCGGGCCAGCACTGACACCACCACCACGCATGGCGAAGGGCTGATCGCCGATACGTCGGCCACACGGCCATCTGCGGATAAGGCGTGGTACACGTAGGCGGCGCGCGGTCCTGCCACGGAGAGGCGATCAAAGGCCCGCTGCCCCCGCTCGCGGTAGGCGGCATCGCTTTCGCGCACTTCGGGCACCGGCGGCACCGCATTGGGCTGGGCTGGCTGGATCACCAAGCGCGGCACGCCGAAGCGGGCCAGCACCTGATCGAGGTCTGCACCCTGGGCATAGGCCAGCAGCGTGGCCAGACCGGATTCGTTCATCCGCTGTATCCAGTACAGCTCCCGATAGGCGCTTTCCTGCAGCATCACGGCCATGGGCTCGGACTCGAGTGCGAGCACTGCCGCTACTGCATCCCGCGATTCGGCGGGCAGCAGCGCCAGAAATGCCGCCTTGCGTTCGGCATAGACGGCCTCGAAATCGGGCACCACCGCAAAACGCGGCGGCGGCAGCTGGGACAGATCAAGCATCGGGGTTCCTCAGTGAGGCAGACAGGTGCAGGCCGCGCGGCCCATCGATGCGATCGGCCCTGAGTTCGACGGCCAGGGCGCCGGCCTCGCCCACCTGCAGCTGCACCTGGGTGAGGCGCAGACGTGGCTCCCACCGAGTCAGCGCCATGGCGGTGGCCGCGAGGACACGCAGCGCGGTGGCTCCGTTCAAGGGCGCATCGATCAGCTCGGGCAGCTGTGATCCGAAGTCGCGGCGCATGACGCGTGAGCCGATGGGCGTGGTCAGGATGCGGCGTACCGATTGCTGCAAGTGGGCGAGCTCGTCGAGCTGGCGACCGTCGCTGGCGTTGATGCCGCTCACAGCGGACCACCCGTCATATCGCCGATGGATTCGGGGTGGCGGTGGTTGTCGAGTACGACGCCGTTGCTCGATAGTGCGCCGCCCGTTTGCGTGATCGGGCCCGTGATGGTGGAGCCGCCGCCACTACCACCATGCCCAATGAGGCCGGCCAGATAGGTCAGCAGCCCTTCGATGGTGTGCTGATTGGTCGAGGTGGCTTGCGGCGTATCGAGCACCAGTTCGCGGCCGGCGCGCAGGGTAATGCGGTCTGAGGCATTGACCACCAGCGAGGCGATGCCATCGATGGTCATCGCGTGGGTGGCGTGGTTGTAGCGGAGGGTGGCGCCATCCGGGTAGACGGTCAGCGTTTCATCGGGGTCGCTCGATGGGGCAGGGCTCGCCTCACTGAACATGCCCAGGAGCACCACGCCGCCGGCCAGCTCACCGGATGGTGCGAGCACGAGGCACTGCTCGCCAACCGTGGGCGGGTTCCAGCACTGGGTACGGCCTGCACGCAGCGCGAACCAAGGCAGCCACTCGGTGGTGATGCCGCCGGTGGTGACGGTGCAGCGGGCGCGGCCAGGGTCCACTTGAGCGATGGTGCCGAAGCGCAGCAGGCTTTCCAGGCGGCGGGCGAGGTCAGGAGTCGGATTCATGGAGGGGAGCATGCCGCGCACGCCCGCGTGCTGCGTGCCGTGGCTGGTGTGCCGCCGCCAGGCACATGGTCAGGGCACGAGATGGGCGAGCACGAGATCCAGCACCAGGCGCTCGTCGGCTTCGGTGAAGCCCAACAGCTGGCGCTCGGCATAGTCCACCTCGGGGCCATCACGCCGCACGCGATCGCGCAGCCCGTACTGATGAACCCGGGCTACGCGCAGCACGCGGCTGGCGAATTCGATCACCGCGCCGTCGGCGCCAGCCTGCTGCCGTAGATAGCGCGCCGTGCGCAGCCGGGCGAACATGGCGCGGCGGATACGGCCCTTCTTGTCGCGCAGCTGTGGTTTACGCGGGGCGAAGGGACGGCCATCGGGGTTGCGCTGCTGGGCAATCCGCTGGACCTGGCTACGGCGCAGTGCCGTGGCGATCTCACGCGCCAGCGCCCGCCGGGCGGGCGCCGCCACCTGGACAAGCAGCCCACCGACTTGCGCCTGCAGATCGAGCAAGTCCCTCACGGCAACACCGGCGGCCAACTGGCGACGGGCTCGCCCTTGATGAAGAGCGTCCAGCGTTCGACATCGGCGCGTGGATCGTCGGGTGGCTCCGAGCAATGCTCGGCGGTCAGCGCGCCGCCCTCGCCCTGACGTACCACGACACGCTCGGTCAGCTGGATTTTGAGCGAGAGGTCGACCCCGCCATGACTGAGCAGATCGGCTTCGAACACGAAGCCGTCGCGGCGCTTGTCCGGGTTGTCGAGCAGGTCGGGCTGGTTGACGTGCAGCCATGACAACACCGGCACTACGATCGCGTCCGCATGGCCGGCGTATTCAGTGATGATGGCGTTGAGGGTGTAGGCGTACTCGAACGAATGGGAGTGCGCACCAGTGGCGATGATCCGCCCCTCGTCGAGGAAGATTTGCAATCGGTCTGGATCGACATTGAGGCCCGGCACGCTGGCCAGCAGCGTAGCACGCAGGCTATTGGGCTTGAGCACGGGACGCCTCGCGGTCGCTTTCGACGATGGCCTGGCAGGCGGCGAGCTGACGCACTACGGTGTCGGCTTCGTAGGCGAGGCCGACAAGAAATCCTGCAGCTTCGTCTGAAAGTTCGGCTCGCGCTTCACCATCACGGCCGCCGGTGCCGGCGGCAGCGTCGGGCATAGGGCAAGCGTCGATGGTACGGACGGGGACTGACAGCCGGAGAGCGCCGCGGCGAGCATCGGCAAGCAAGCGATCGTGACGGGCTTTTTCATAGGTCAGGGACTCCTGATAGGTGCGTTCGGCGGCCGCCTCGCGGTCTGCGGCGGCGCGCTCGATGCGGCGGGCTTGCTCGTGGGCGGTGGCCAGCGCCCGGGCGTCCTGCAGATTGCGTTGCAGGTCGGCACGTTCCCAGTCATCACGGACCGAGGCGGCGCCACGCAGCCAGGCGTAGCCGAATAGCGCGGCGGCGAGGCCGGCCAGCAGCAGCCAGCGCAGCCCGACGGTACGCAGCAGCGCCCACGTCATGCCGGCACCTTGGCGTAGCGGTCGTAGGCGCGGGCGAGCTTCACGTCATAGAGATTTTCCTTGTAGGCCGGCCCGTTGTAGCCGCGGGCAAAGTCGGCCCACTTCCTGGCCTTGAGCGCCTTATGCAGCGCGGCATCGGCCAGGATGAAGCGCACGAAGGCCTGCAGCTGATGGCCTTCGGAATCGTGCATGTCGCGCACGAAATCCTGCACGGTGCCGTAGCCGAGCGTTTGCCAGTGGAAGCCCATGATCTGGAAGGCGCCCCAACTGGCCGAGGCCAGCGCGCAGTCTGCGTCGATGCTGATCGCCTGGCCGAGCCGCATATGCTCGGTGGCGCCGCCGGCGTAACCACCACGGGCAGTATTGACGATGGCCGGATAGCGCTGGGCCAAGGCATCGGCATCGCGGCCAGCAGCGTGCAGCTGCCGGTACATGATGTGGCGCTCGAACAGGATCACCGGGCGGCCATCGGGCAGGAAGCCCTTGCCGCGGCTTTCCACTTCGTTGACGGCCTGCACGCTTGCGAGCGGGACGCCGAGGGCTTCGCTGGCGCGCTGCAGATCCTGCAGGGTCAAGAGCTTGAGTGGGCGTTGGCCTGCCTTGAGCGTTTCCAGGGTCTTGGGGCCGGCGATGCCATCGACCACCAGGCCGTAGCGCTGCTGCGCGGCGCGCACGGCGAGCTCGGTGGCTTCACCGAACCAGCCGTCGACCTTGCCCTGCCAGCCGTTTCGCACGAGCTGCTGCTGCAGTTCGCGCACTTCCACGCCGGTATCACCGAGACGCAGGACGCGCATGACGCCGGCCCTCCAGCAGTTGGCAGATCAGGCTGCGCGCATCAGCACGAAACAGCGCCATCAGATTGCCGCGCACCGAGAACAGCGCGAGGCAGACCAGGCCGTTGATCAGTACCGTCGACACATCGACCGGGACCGCGATGCCGAACAGGGTGCGAATCGGCACCGAGCCGGCGGCCACGACAATGACGTAGGCCAGCCAGGACACCCACGGGCGGTAGGTGGCGCCTGCACGGCGGAACGCGACCAGCCGCCCGGCGATCAGCAGGCACAGCAGCGCGTTGATCCAGATGAGGTAAGTCATTGCTTGCGCCCTCGCAATAGGTCGAGCCACGCGGACGGATCGTCCGAGCGGCGGATCAGCCACAGCAGCAGCCGTACCGCACTGGCCGCGGCGATCAGTGCGCCGACTGGCCGATCGACGTTGACCAGGCCCAGCAGCACCACGCCGAGCAGCGAGGCTGCGAAGGAGGCGGCGAGACAGCCGGCGATCAGCGAGACGACGAGATAGAGCAGCTTCGACCAGAGGCCAAGCTCGGCCGAGGTGCCGACGAACAGCACGGCGCCAGCGAACGCGGCCAGGGCAACGCCGGCGTCGACGCCGGGAAACAGGCCGACCAGCACCGCTCCGATAAAGGCAAAGGTGCTGACGCTGCTGGTGGTGATGGGTTCAGGCATGGTCATTCCCACAGTTGCACCTGCTGGCGTGCGGCCATGGGTGCGGGTTGGTCAGGTAGTTCAATGAGGTGGCCTTGCGGCAAGATCGGGCCCCGGTCGGCTAGGCCGGGATTGGCCCGCAGCACCTGCTCGGTGACGCCACCGGTGCGGCCGTAGTGGCGCCAGCACAGCAGATCGACGGTATCGCCCTGGCGTGCGCGGACTTTCATACGAGCTCGACCGTGCAGCGCGGCCGCTGCTGGATGTCGGCCACGGCCCAGCCCGCATCCCGGCGCAGATCGTCGATCGGCTCGTCGAGCGCTTCGGCTTTGTCCTCGCCGGTGCGGGTCAGGTCGTAGTCGCGGTAGCGCTCTACCAGGTTCGCTTTGGCGATGCAGTAGACCGCGCGCAGGTAGCGCTGCACCTTCTCGCTCTGGCCATCGACCATTTCCGCTGGCACCGCGGCGAGGGTGGCGTAGCCGCCAGCCTGCTGTTGCAGCCGCCAAGGTGCCAACTGGCCATTGACCCCGGCAATCGCCTCGATCAGTGCACCGCGGACCCGGTTGGCCGTGATGGCGCTGTCTGCGCGCATGGCCAGGCGGAAATCCGCCGGCGAGATCGCGGGCCAAAACGCGCCGCTGGTGATGGCTTCGCCGGCGGGCTCGGTGGCGGTGGGGCCGATTGCGACAAACATCGGTGATCCTCATGCAGGAGGCGGTGGGCGGGGTTTTGATTGGCCGTCCGGTCAGGGGTGGGCCATCGCCACCCCGCGCCGCCTGTCGCGCGGGGTACGCTCGGTCAGCTGGCGCCAGCGGCGCCGGCCAGGTTCTTCAGCTCGCGTTCGAGCCGTTCGATGTCTTTCTTCACGCCGACCTTGTCGTGGAGCGCCAGGGCGCGGCGCAGGTACTGCAGCGCTTGCTCGCGCAGGGGCACGTCGTCGGGCAAGGCATCGGCGGCGAGGCCCAGGCCGATGGCTTTGTACAGGCGGCTGCGCACTTCATCGGGCATATCCTTGTCGGCGGTGAGTTCGTCCGCGCGCATCAAGCTGGCGTGGTCGATCAGGCCGCCGGCAGCGTGGGCACGCAGGGCCATGTCGGCGAACTCTTCGGCGATCCAGTTGGCGGCAGTGCGCTGGTACTGATCCGGCATGGCCAGGCCGTAGCGGATCGCGTACTCGGCAATGGCCAGCGCGCCGGCGAAGTCGGCGATGTCGATGCGCCAGGCCATCACCGTCATCAGCACGTCGTCCTGGGCGCCGGTGCCGGCAGCGAGCACGCCGGCCACGTAGTCGGCGTACTCGGGCAGGATCTGGCGCTTGAGCTCGGCCTTGCCTTCCATCGACATGACGCCCTTCAGGCGGCGGCGGTGCTCGGCGAGCTGTAGCAGCTGCAGCTGGTAGTGGGTGGCGTCGGCATGCGACATCGGCTCGGCGCCGGCTGCGGCGGCTTCCTTGGCCGCGATGGCACGGGCGAAGTGGCGGCGAGATGGGCTGTTCACGATCAGGCCTCGCCGAACTCGATGTTCTCGACTAGGCAGCCGGCCTCGAAGCGCTCGATCACGTAGCCTTCGTTCACCGATTCGAAGTTCTCGATCCGGTCGTATTCCGGCGCCTCGCGGAGGGTGCGGCGGCGGGAATCCTTCTGGTAGTAGACCGAGAGGTTCTTCAGCTTGGTGATCAGCAGCTTGCCGTCCGGGAAGCTGGTTGGCGCGATGGCCTGCAGGCCGCCCATGCGCTTCTGGCTGATGATCATGTCGCTGGCCAGCACCTCGGATGCGGGCTGGTCGCGGTTGAGCAGCGGGAAGTATTTATCGGCCAGCGTATTGGTGCTGCAGAGCACGACCAGGTCCGTGGCGCCGCGGAAGTTGGGGTGGACCAGGCCGTTCACGGCGTCGTAGACCAGCGCGTCGATATTCTTGAAGTCGGCGCCGACGCCACCGACCTTGACCTTGCTCGAGTTCTCGACCACTTCGCTCATGACGCGCTCCGGTGCGTTGTTACGGTACTGCTGCAGCCAGCCGATGTTCATGTCCTGCAGCAGCGGGAAGGCGATCGGGTCGCTATCCGGCGCGGCATGGGTGCCGTGGAAGCCGATCATCAGGCGGTCGGCGGCTTGCTGTTCGAGGATGGCGTCACGCAGCATGGTCTGGAACTCCGGGAATTCCGACCATTGATCGATCATTTCGTAGGTGATGTGGGTGTCGAAGTCGGTCTTGTGCAGCTCGTACATCAGATCGTCGAGCGCGGCGACATCCTTGGTCTTGCGAGCCTTCACCTTGGTGTTGGTGCGGCTGGCGATCGAGCCGGCGACGCCCATGCCGATGCGCTTGCCCTTGAGGTCACGCACGCCGTAGGAGTTGATCCGTGAGAGGAAGTCGCTGGATTCGCGGATCTTCTTCTCGATGGTCTGGCTGACACTGGGGGTGGGCGTGAAGCGCTTGGACAGGTCATCAACGTCGATGCCGTTGAGCTTGGCCAGCTGCTGCAGGTACTTCTTGAAGGCAAGGCGGGATTCGGGGCGCATGGTGCGGTTTCTCTCTTTTAGGTATCGGGGGCCGCTGGCAATCAGCAGTCGGTGGCGTGGTTGACGTCGCCGCCCTTGGCGGCCGGACGCTGGCCGCCACTGTCTTGCTGGCTGAGTTCTTCGCGCAGCGCGGTGAAGGCTTCGCGGTCCTTGTCCTGGTCGGCCTTCAGGGCACCGACTTCGGCCTGCAGCGCCTTGATGTCACGCGAGTACGCCTGGCGCAGGCTGGCTTGATCGCTGGCGACCAGTTCGATGGCTTCGTCGGTTTCCTTGTTGCGGCCGGCCTGGGCTTGGGCGCTGCGGCTGAAAAGCTGCTTCACCTTGTCGAGGATGCCGGGACCGGTGTCTTCGTCGGACTCGAGCTCCAGCTCGATGGCGAAGTCGGCGGCGGAAAAGAGGTTTTCCGGGCGCTGCTTGCGGGAGGCGAACGGGTTGACCTTGGCGCCAGCGGCGAAAGCCAGCATGTCGGTACCGAGGCTGGCCGGGGTGTCGGTGAAGGCCAAGCCGACGAGATAGGCCTCGCCGCTGTCGGCGAACTCGGTGTCGATTTCGATCGACGGATAGACCTTCTTGCGCTTGCGGTTGAGCGCGATGGCTTCGTCGGTGGGGTCGATCTGCGCATAGAGGCCCAGCTTGCCGCCCTCTTCCTGAACCGGTTCGGCCTTGAGGGCGAGCACGTCGCCGTAGGCGCAAAACGGGCTGTCGGGCGAAATGCCCTTGATGTGTTCCAGATTGCAGCGGGCACCGTAGCGGGTCGGACGGTAGTTCTTGGCCATCTGCTCGATCCAGGCGCGCTGGATTACGCGGCCGTCAGTGGTGGCGCCTTCGAGCGCTACGCGGAAAAACTTCGTCTTGCCTGCCATCTCGGCTCCCTGTTCGGTGACTCGCCCCGGTGGGCGCTGGTTACAGGTGCCATGTTGGTGACGGCAGGACAGGCGCGGCAATCAAGGGCCGATGTGCCACAGCGGGGCACAGTGGCGGCTGCGGGATAGGCTGGGATCGGCGCGACATCCTTGCGCCATGGATGCCCTGACCTACAACCCCGACCCGCGCCGCCGCGCCCAGCTGCTCTACTGGCAGGGGCTGCGCGTGGCCCGCATCGCCGAGCTGATTGGCGAGAAGCCGGTGACGATTCACAGCTGGAAGCGCCGCGACCAGTGGGACCAAGCCACGCCGGCCGATCGCGTCGACGCGACCTTCGAGGCACGACTGATCGAGCTGACGCTGAAGCCGGCCAAGGAAGGCCGCGACTTCAAGGAAATCGACCTACTGAATCGGCAGCTGCAGCGCTCCGAAGAGCGCAAGGCGCGCGTGGGCCGCTACCAGAACGGCGGCACTGAGGCGGACCTGAACCCGAAGGTGGCCAATCGCAACGCGAAGCCAAAAAAGGCGCCGACGCGCAATGCGATCACCGAGGCCGAGCAGGAGGCACTGGTCGAGGCCTTCAAGGCGAGCCAGTTCGAATACAACAAGCACTGGTATCGCGCCGGCCTGAAGCACCGGATCCGCACCATCCTGAAAAGCCGCCAGATTGGGGCAACGTTCTACTTCGCCCGCGAGGCGCTGATCGATGCGCTGCTAACCGGGCGGAATCAGATTTTCATCTCGGCCAGTAAATCGCAGGCGTACCAGTTCCGGCTGTACATGCAGGACTTCGTGCGCGAGACGATCGGCATCGAGCTCAAGGGCGATCCGATCCAGTTGCCCAACGGGGCCAAGCTCTACTTCCTGGGCACCAACTTCCGCTCGACGCAGAGCTATTCGGGCAACGTCTACATCGACGAAATCTTCTGGATTCCACGCTTCGCGCAGCTGCGCAACGTGGCTTCCGGGATGGCCAGCCACGAGCGGTTCCGGCAGACGTATTTCTCGACGCCGTCGGCGATCAGCCACGAGGCGTACCCGTTCTGGTCCGGTGAGCTGTTCAACGAGGGGCGGCCGAAGGACGAGCACATCACGGTGGACACCAGCCACGCGGCGCTGCAGCGCGGAGCGCTGTGCGGGGATGCGCAGTGGCGCCAGATTGTGACGGTGAAGGATGCGATCGCGGCCGGCTGCTCGTTCCTGAACATGGACACGCTGGAGCGCGAACGCAATCCGCTGGAGTTCCGCCAGCTCTATATGTGCGAGTTCGCGGACGACGCGACCAGCGTGTTCCCGCTGTCGATGCTGCAGCCGTGCATGGTGGACAGCTGGGCCGAATGGGCGGACGTGAAGCAGCTGGCGCTGCGGCCGTATGCCTATGAGCCGGTGTGGATCGGCTATGACCCGGCCGGCTCGAACACCGGCGGCGACAGCGCCGGCTGCGTGGTGCTGGCGCCGCCCAAGGTGCCGGGCGGGCCGTTCCGCGTGCTGGAGCGGCACCAGTGGAAGGGCTTGGACTTTGCTGCCCAGGCCGAGGCGATCCGCCTGATGACCCAGCGCTACAACGTGCAGTACATCGGGATGGACATCACCGGCATCGGCGCCGGCGTGTACCAGCTGGTGAAGCAGTTCTATCCGGGCGTGCGCGGTTTCAACTACTCGGCCGACCTGAAGAACTACATGGTGCTGAAGGCGTACGACGTGATCAGCAAGCGCCGGCTGCAATGGGAACACGGCTGGACCGAGATTCCCGCGGCCTTCATGGCGATCAAGAAAACGATGACTGATTCCGGCCGGCAAGCGACCTACAAGGCCGGCCGCAGCAAGACCACCAGCCACGCCGATCTGGCGTGGTCGATCATGCACGCCCTTTGCCATGAGCCATTGGAAGGGGAAAGCGCACACAGCCAGAGTTTCATGGAGATTTTCGAATGACCCAACAGACCCAACACATCGAGGCGTTCACCTTCGGCGATGCGGTGCCGGTGATGGACCGCCGCGAGCTGATCGACTATCTGGAGTGCGCGCGCTTCGGCAAGTGGTACGAGCCGCCGATCCCGTGGGATGCGCTCGCCAAGTCGTTCCGGGCGGCGGTGCACCACAGCTCGCCCATCTACGTGAAGCGCAACATTCTGGTGAGCACGTTCAAGCCGCACCGGATGCTATCGCGCGCGGACTTTGGCCGGCTGGTGCTGGAATACGCGATCTTCGGGAACTGCTACGCCGAGGTGCGGCGCTCGCGCTTGGGCTCACGGTTCAAGCTGCAGCCGGCGCTGGCGAAGTACACGCGGCGCGGGGTGGATCTGGATCGCTACTTCTTCGTGACAGAGGTCGGCCAGGCGCACGAGTTCGAACCGGGCAGCGTATGGCATCTGAGCGAGCCGGACATCAATCAGGAGGTGTACGGCCTGCCCGAATACCTGTCGTCACTGCAGGCGACCTGGTTGAACGAGTCCGCCACACTGTTCCGGCGGCGCTATTACACCAACGGCGCGCACGCCGGCTTCATCCTCTACATGACCGATACGGCGCAGCAGCAAGGCGATATCGACCGGCTGCGCGAGGCACTGAAGAACGCCAAGGGGCCGGGCAACTTCAAGAACCTGTTCATCCATGCGCCGGGCGGGAAGGAGAAAGGGATCCAGATCATCCCGGTATCGGAAGTGGCAGCCAAGGATGAGTTCTGGAACATCAAGAACGTGACCCGCGACGACCAGCTCGCGGCGCACCGCGTGCCGCCGCAGCTGATGGGGATCATCCCGAACAACACTGGCGGCTTTGGCGACGCGACCAAGGCGGCCCAGGTGTTCGAGGCCAACGAGGTGAAGCCGCTACAGATGCGGTTTGCCGAACTGAACGATTGGCTCGGCGAAGAGGTGGTGCAGTTCGAGCCCTACGCGCTGTCCGTGGAGGCGGCGCGGGAAGATTTGCCGTGATTCGGCCGGCACCGAACCTCAAGCCGCCTTCGGGCGGCTTTTTTTCATGCCTGACTGTCGCAGTGATTGAAGGTCACCAGCACCCAGCGCGCGCCCTCGTGCCCCCGCCACGCCTGCGCGCTTAAGGGGTCTGTTTTTATGCAGTTGCACAAATGCCCAGGAACCCAGCCAGAATGCGTGCTGCAGCGATGCCAGGACCGGTGACAAAAACTTGCGGATTTATGCAGTCAAGCGCTTGCAGCATAGTGCCGACCTCGAGAATCGAACTAGAATTGCGCAGACCCTACCAGAACTCCCAGGACATACCTTGCAAGCTCTTCGTGACGTGTTCGACCATTATCTAGCAACCAAAGCCACGCTAGGCGGAAAAGCAAAAAGAATAAGCACTCCCGATCAGGTTGCCCTCCTAGAGACATTGCCTGCTCTCTTTCAACAGGTGATTGCCGAAGAAGGTATGTCCGTTCCACACATCGTCGACAAATCGATCGGGGCTGGGAACATCGCTGAGGTGCCGTGGGTGTCGATCTTCAATACGCAGATCACTCGGACAGCTCAGGATGGCTATTACATCGTTTTGCTTTTCGCTCGAGATATGAGCCCTGCTTTCTCAGCCTCAACCAAGGCGTGACTGCGTTTCGGAAGCTGTACTCAAGTAAAGTTGTTCTCGACAAGGCGAGGCAGTCTGCAGAACGTGCGTTGAGCTATCTCGAGATCGACCAAACGTGTATCGCTGGCGAAATTGATCTACGCGCAAAGCTAGACCTTGGAACCGGATACCAGTCTGCAGCCATCCTCAGCTACGAATATCCTATTACGGCTTTGCCTAGCAAGGAGGCGTTCTGCGAACACGTGCGAATTCTGCTTCGGCATTACGCGCGGCTGCACAAGATAGCGGGAAGCACACTCGCCAATTTGGTTGTCCTGAACGAGTCGGAATACCAACAAGCCGCTATCGAAAAGGCTACTGATTCCAAACCCGTGGAGTGGAAGGAACAAGTAGGTGGTGAGCCACCGCCGCCAAAAAAGGCAGTGGGTTACAACCGTGGCTATCAAAGAAACCCAATGGTTGCAGCTAAAGCCCTTCTCGATGCTAACTTTCAATGCGAAGTTGATCCAGTCCATGCAACGTTCATTTCTCAGACAAGAAACAAGCCTTACGTCGAAGCACATCATCTAGTGCCCTTCGCACGTCAATGCGAATTTGCTGTATCACTAGACGTATTGGCAAACGTCGTAGCGCTGTGCCCGCTCTGCCACAAGCTGTTGCACCATGCTACGCCGGCAGCCAAGCGCGAGATTCTCGGGCAGCTCTTTGATCAAAGGAAGGCGAAACTCGAGGGCAAACAAATCCGTGTCACAAGACAGGAGCTACTCGGCTTCTATAGCCGAGACTTGCCTGAAGAGGAAGGGTGATCAACCACAAGTGGTATGCATGTCGCAGTTGGACGACATGAGCAGGACGAGCGGCGATGTTGCAAGTTGCAACATCACCAGTTTTGAGAAAGCAGCGCTGAAAGCAAAAACGCGGCTGGAAGCCGCGTTTTCATTATGGTGCCCGGGGTCGGACTCGAACCGACACGCCTTGCGGCGGGGGATTTTGAATCCCCTGCGTCTACCGATTTCGCCACCCGGGCAGGGAAGACGGCGATTATGGCCGAGCGGCACGGGGCTGGCAAGCATGGGGCGTGCCTTGCGTAAGGGCCTGCCCACGGCTATGTACCGGCTTCTGCATCCGGCCGCTGAGGCGGGCTGGCCGTGCTGCCGCCCGAGCATCGGCGATACTGCCCCTGGTACGGGCTTATCCGTGGCAGCGGCAGGGTTGCGGCGCGTCCCATTGCCATGGCGGGCGGGTAGGGCGGGCTTGCACCGATGTGTCTCAGTCCGTTTCCTTCAACTGCAGTGCCCGGGCGTACAGCGCATTGCGCGGGGCGCCGGTGATCGATTGGGCAAGGGCGACTGCCTGTTTGAGCGGCAGTTCGGCCACCAGGGGGGCGAGCACGGTGTCATGCGCGTCGGCGGCTGTGGCCGCCGGGCGCGGTGGGGCGGCGTCGAGCAGCAGTACGAATTCGCCGCGCTGCTGGTTGGTATCGGCGCGCACGAACAAGGCCAGTTCGGCGAGCGGGGCGCGGCGTATGGTTTCGAAGGTCTTGGTCAGTTCGCGGGCCAGCACCGCGGGCCGGTCGCCGCCGAACAGCGCCACCAGATCGTCCAGCGTTTCCACGATACGGTGCGGCGCCTCGTAGCACACCAGCACGTAGGGCAGCTCGGCCAGCGGGGCGAGGGCGGCCTGGCGCTGGGCGCGCTTGGGCGGCAGAAAGCCGTAGAACAGGGTGTGCGGGCAGGTGAAGCCCGCGGCGCAGAGCCCGGTGGTCAGCGCGCTGGCACCGGGGATCGGCACCACCGGCAGGCCGGCGGCGTGCACCGCGGCGACCAGATGCGCCCCCGGGTCGGAGATTGCCGGGGTGCCGGCATCGGAGACCTGGGCGATCGCGGCGCCCTCGGCCAGCCGGGCCACCAGTTTCTCGGCCATCGCGCGCTCGTTGTGTTCGCGCAGGCTGAGCATGGGCGTACCGATGCCCAAGTGCTTGAGCAGCTGCCCGGTCACCCGTGTATCCTCGGCCGCGATCAGGTCCACCTGCGCCAGGACGTCACGCGCGCGCGACGACAGATCCCTCAGATTCCCGATGGGTGTGGCCACCACATATAATGCAGGCCTTGTGATGAGGAAGGGCTCGTTATGCACGCTCTCGGTCTCCTGGCACGGCGCGGTCGGCGCCTGATGGCGTTGGCACTATACGGCGCGCTGGTATTGGCGGCCAGCGGTTGTGCGTCGCCCCCGCCCGCACCGCGCGAGACGCCACTGGTGCTGCAACCCCGGCCCACCGCCGTACCCACGCCGCTTCCCAGCCCGGTGGTCGAGCTGCGTCCGCTCGCGGATGAGCCGGTGCGTTCAGGTCAGCCTGTCACCCCGGTCGCGGCCCCGCCCGGTCCGGCGTTCATCGGGCTGTTGCTGCCCACCCAATCGAAAACCTGGCGCGCCGCCGCGGAAGCCGTGCGTGCCGGCGCGCTGGCGGCCGAGCGTGCCCTGGCGGTGCCCGGCGCGCCGCCGTTGCAGACCATCGACACCTCGGACAACGAGCAGGACATCCTGGGCGCGTTCCAGCGCGCCCAGGCGCAAGGGGCGGTGGCGGTGATCGGGCCGTTGACCAAGGGAGCGGTCTCGTACCTGGGCGACAGTGCACAGTTCGATTTTCCGGTCATCGCGCTCAACAATTTCTCCGAGGAGACGCTGCGCCGGCCCAATCTGTACAGCTTCAACCTCTCGCTCGAATACGAGGCACGCCAGGCAGTGCGATTCGTGGCCGACCAGGGGGCGAACCGCCCGGTGGTGGTGGTGGCGGGCGGTGTGCTGGCCAGGCGCATGGCACAGGGCTTCAGCGAGGGCTGGCGTGAGGAGCGCAATGGCCAGCCGTTGCTGGTGCAGGTGGAGGGCAACGATTTCGCCCAGGTGCGCGAGCGCGTTGCCGCCGCCGGGGGCGATGCAGTGTTCCTTGCTGCCGACAGCCGCATGGCGCGGCGGATCAGGCCGTTTCTGGGCAATGAACTGCCGGTGTTCTCGTCCAGCCAGATCGATCCGGGCAACCTTGGCCCGGCCGCGCTGGTCGATCTGGCCGGGATACGCTTTCTCGATATGCCGTGGCTGGCCAACCCCGGCGACCCCACCTACGATTTCTACCGCCGCACCCGCAGCAGGTCCAACGACATCGAGCGCCTGTTCGCGATGGGTGTCGATGCCTACCGGTTGGCGCTGGCCCTGCTGGAAAAGCAACCGGCGCAGGTGTACATCGCGGACGGCCTGACCGGCAGGCTGTCGATCGCGGCCGATGGGACAGTGCTGCGCGAACTGGTGCCGCGCAGCCTGACGGCCAGCCACACGGACCTGCCCGAGGCCCCGCCGCCGGTGGAGCCGTTGCCGGCGCTATGACCGCGCGGGGTGCCGCCGCCGAGGCCCAGGCCGCCGATTACCTGGTACGCCAGGGCCTGCGCATCGTGGCCCGTAACTGGCGTTGCCGGCAGGGTGAGATCGACCTGATCGCGCGCGACGGTGCCACCTTGGTCTTTGTCGAGGTGCGCGCCCGCGCCGACAGCCGCTTCGGCGGGGCCGCAGCCAGCATCACCGCGGCCAAGCAGGCCCGCATCGCCGCCGCCGCGCGGCACTACCTGATGACCGTATCGCCATTGCCGCCGTGCCGCTTCGATGCCGTGTGCATCGACGGCGGACGGCTGCAGTGGCTGAAGAACTGCTTCGATGCCGCCGGTTGAGCGGCACAAAGGAATGACATGGTATTGACCGAACGGGTACAGCGGCATTTCTTCGACAGCATCGCCGCTGCCGAGACCACGATGGCGCTGCTGGCGCCCGCGATCGCCGTCTCGGCCGAGAAGATCGTGCAGACGTTGATGGTCGACGGCAAGGTGATGGCCTGCGGCAACGGCGGCTCGGCGGCGCAGGCGCAGCATTTCGCGGCCTGCATGGTCGGCTGCTTCGAGCGCGAACGTCCGGGCCTTGCGGCACTGGCGTTGTCCACCGACAGCTCGGTGCTGACCGCGATCGGCAACCACTACGACTTCGACCTGGTGTTTTCCAAGCAGGTGCATGCGCTGGGCCGTGCCGGCGATCTGCTGCTGGCGATCTCGACCTCCGGCAATTCGGCCAATGTGATCTCCGCGGTGCATGCGGCGCACGACAGGCAGATGGGCGTGATCGCGCTGACCGGGCATGAGGGTGGCCAGGTCGGGGAACTGCTGGCGGGCGACGACATCCACCTGTGCGTGCCGCTGACGCGTACCGCGCGCATCCAGGAGGCGCATATCACCATCATCCACGCATTGTGCGATGCCGTGGACTATCTGCTGTTGGGAGGGGAATAACGTGAAACAACGTCTTGTCGCCTTGGCCGCCGTGGCGGTGCTCGGGCTCTCGGCGTGCGTGCCGGCCGTGTTCGTGGCCGGCGCCGCAGTGGGGGCGCTGGTCGGTTCCGATCCGCGCAATGCGCAGACCATCAAGAGCGACATCGATATCGGCGCGGGCATCAGCGCGCGGGTGATCGATACCTACCGCGAGCGCGCGCATGTCAACGTGAACGTCTTCAATGGCCGCGTGCTGCTCACCGGCGAACTGCCGGACGAGGCGGCGCGGCAGAATGTGGCGCAGGTCGCCAGTACCTGGCCCGGCGCCAGGGTGGTGTACAACGAGACCGTGGCAGCACCGCCCTCGACACCGACCGAGCGCCTCAACGACACCCAGCTGACCGCACGGGTCAAGGCCACCATCCTGTCCGATGCAGGCAATGCCAGCGCCTTGCATTTCCTGGTGACCACCGAGCGCGGCACGGTCTATCTGATGGGCCTGGCCAGCGCCGAACTCACTGAGCGTGCCGCACGCTCGGCAAGCTATGTGCAGGGGGTGAACCGTGTGGTCAAGTACGTGGAAGTGATGCCCGAGCAGCAGAACAAATAGCGCCGGCTACAGCAGCGGCGCCAGGTCGCGTGCCAGCATCCGCGCCAGCAGCGGCTGCGCCTCGGCCGTGGGGTGCAGCCGGTCGTTCTGGAACAGATCCGGCCGCGCGATCACCGGGGCGAGCAGGAACGGCGTGAACCCGGTGCGGTAGCGTCTGGCAAGGTCGGCATAGGCGGCGGCGAATTCGGCGGTGTAGTCCGGGCCGTAGTTGGGCGGCATCTGCATGCCCACCAGGTGTACCTTGGCGCCGCTGCGCTGCGCCGCTTCGATCATCGCCGCCAGGTTGGCACGGGCGGTCTTGACCGGCAGCCCGCGCAGTCCGTCGTTGGCACCCAGCTCGATGACCACGATAGTGGGCTTGTGCTGTTTGAGTGCCGCCGGGAACCGAGTCCGTCCCCCGGCGGTCGTTTCGCCCGACACACTGGCGTTCACCACCCGATAAGGCTTGCCCTGCTGCTTGAGCGTCTGGTCGAGCAGCCGTGGCCACGCCGCCTGTGCCGCAATGCCGTACCCGGCCGAGAGACTGTCGCCGAATACCAGCAGCACTGGCTCGGCTGCCCGTACCGGGGCCGTGATCAGACCCAACCACAAGGCCAACAGGCCCACCACCATCCGCCCATATCCGCGAAGGCCCATCATCGTGAATCCCGCTCCTGTCAATCCGCCTTTCATGCTCGAAGCCGCCGGCTTGGGCAAGCATGTCACCGCCGCCACGGAAGAGCTCGACATCCTGGCCGACGTTTCGTTCCGGCTGCCCGCCGGGGCGAGCCTGGCCATCGTCGGTGCCAGTGGCTCGGGCAAGTCTACCTTGCTCTCGCTGCTGGCGGGCCTGGACGTGCCCAGCCGCGGCACGGTGAGGCTGGCGGGCACGTCGCTTGGCGAGCTGGACGAGGATGGCCGCGCCCGGCTGCGCGGGCGGGTCAGCGGCTTTGTGTTCCAGGCCTTCCACCTGCTGCCCGAACTGACCGCGCTGGAGAACGTGATGCTGCCGTTGGAGCTGGCCGGGCGTGCCGATGCGGCCACTGTCGCCGGGGAGTGGCTGGCGCGGGTGGGGCTCGCGGCGCGGCGCGAGCATACGCCGCGCACGCTCTCGGGCGGGGAGCAGCAGCGCGTGGCGCTGGCCCGCGCGTTCGCACCCGGCCCGCAGCTGCTGTTCGCTGACGAGCCCACCGGCAGCCTGGATACCCATACGGGCGAGCACGTCGCCGACCTGTTGTTCGAGCTCAACGCCTCGTCCGGCACCACGCTGGTGCTGGTGACGCACGACGAGAAGCTGGCCGCACGCTGTGGCGCGCGGCTGCGGCTGGCCGGCGGGCGCGTGATCGAGCAGGTGAACGCATGAGCGGCGGACTTCTCACGCTGGCCTGGCGCCAGTTCCTGCGCGGGCTGCGCGCGGGCGAGCACCGTACGCTGATCGCCGCGCTCGCGGTCACCATCGCGGCGCTGACGGCGGTGGGCCTGTTCGCCGGGCGCGTGGGCGCACTGCTGAATGCCGAAGCGAACAACCTGCTGGCGGCCGATGCGGTGCTGTCCGCCGACCATCCGATCCGGCCTGCGGCGCAGCAGCAGGCGGCCCGGCTCGGGCTGGCCACCAGCCAGGTCCAGACCTTCCCGTCGATGGCCTCGGCCAACGGCGATGCGGCACTGACCACGGTCAAGGCGATTGCCGGCCGCTACCCCTTGCGCGGCAGGCTCACGCTGAATGCCGGTCGGGGCAGCTACGCCGTGCACGCCGCGCCACCGCAGGGCGAAGTCTGGATCGACGAGCGGCTCGCGCACCGGCTCAAGCTCAAGGTCGGCGACGGGGTGCGGCTGGGGCGGCTGCAATTGCGCGTCGGCGCACTGATCGAGCGCGAGCCGGATATCGCGGTCGACTTCGCCGGGCTGCAGCCACGCCTGATCATGAATGCGGCACAGCTGCCGCAATCGGGCCTGCTCGGATTCGGCAGCCGCATCCGCTACCGGCTGCTGGTGGCCGGGCCGGATGCGGCGGTGGCGCAGTGGAAGCAGCAGGCCGAGCGCACGCTGGCGCGCGGCGAGCGGCTGGAGAATGTGCGCGAGTCGCAGCCGCAGGTGCGGCGCGCGCTGGAGCGTGCGGAAACCTTCCTGCGGCTGGTCACGCTGCTGGCGGCCACGCTGGCCGGCACGGCCGTGCTGCTGGCGGCAAGGCGCTACAGCGCCCGGCAGGCCGACGCAGTGGCGCTGTTCGTCACGCTGGGTGCCACGCGCATGCGCATCCGCGCGTTGCTGTTCGCCGAGCTGGCGTTGATCTTCGGGCTGGCGGCGCTGATCGGCGGCGCGGTCGGCTGGATCACGCAGGCCGTGCTGGCGCTGCTGATCCGCGACAGTCTGCCCGGGGCGCTGCCGCAACCGGCACCCTGGCCTTGGCTGGCCGCCTGCGCGCTGGGGCTGGTGTTGCTCGCGGGGGTGGCGGGGCCGACGCTGATGCAGCTGGCGCGCACGCCGCCGGCGCGCGTGCTGCGGCGCGAGCTGGTCGCACCGGCGCGATTATGGCTGAGCTTGTCCATCACCCTTGCGGCGGCCGCGGCCGTGTTCTTCTGGGTGGCAGGCAGTGCCACGCTCGCGCTGTATGTGGCCGGTGGCATCGCCGGCGCATTGCTGGCCTCCGGCCTCTTGGGCTGGCTGCTGCTGCGGGTGGCTGCGCGCGTGGTGCGCGGCTTCGCCGCCCGTATCGCACTGCGCCAGCTGGCGCGCCGCACCTGGCTGTCGGCCGCCCAGCTCGGGGCGCTCGCGGTCGGCCTGCTCGGCCTGTGGCTGCTCACCGCGGTCGAACGCGATCTGCTGTCGAGCTGGGAGCGGCGCCTGCCGCCAGATGCGCCCAATCTGTTCGCCTTCAACATCCAACCCGATCAGGCGGCGTCGTTCCAGCGGGCGCTGGCTGCCGCCGGTGTGACCGATGCGCTGCTGCAGCCGATGATCCGGGGCCGCTGGGTGGCGCTGAATGGCCGTCCGGTCGAGGTGGCGCGCTATGAGGACGACCGGGCCCGCCGGCTGGCTGAACGCGAATTCAACCTCTCCTGGGGCGAGCAGCTGCGCGAGGACAACAAGCTGCAGGCCGGCCAGCCGTTGTCGGGCGCATCCGGCTGGTCGGTGGAGGCGGGGCTGGCCGAGACCCTCGGCATCCGGTTGGGCGATACGCTGACCTTCGATGTGGCCGGCACGCCGGTGCAGGGGCGGGTGGTCAATCTGCGCACCGTGGAGTGGGACTCCTTCCGGGTGAACTTCTTCGTGGTCGGTACACCGGCGATGTTCGGCGAGGCGCCGACCAGCCTGATCACCAGCTTCTACCTGCCGCCGCAGCACCGCGCCGCAGTGGCCGGCTGGTCGCGGACGTTTCCCAATGTGACCTTTATCGACGTCGGCGAAGTGCTCGGCGAGGTGCGGCGCGTGCTGGGCCTGTCCGCCAGCGTGCTGCGACTGGTGTTCGTGTTCTGCCTTGCCGCCGGGGTGGTGGTGCTGCTGGCCGCGCTGGAGACCTCGGCGCCGGAGCGACGGCGCGAGGCAGCGGTATTGCGGGCCTTGGGCGCGCACAGCCGGCAGATCGCCGCGATCCAGTGGTGGGAGGGCGCACTGATCGGCGCCACCGCCGGCCTCGTGGCCGGGCTCGCCGCCAGTGCCACCGGTTGGCTGGTGGGGCGGCAGGTGCTGGCGTTGCCGGTGTCCTTCAACCTGTGGCTGCCGGCGGCGAGCCTGATCGCCGGGCTGGCGCTGGCGGGCATCGTCACGCTGTGGGAGCGGCGGCGGCTGGCCAGCGAATCGGCATTGGGGCTGCTGCGCGACCCCGGCTGATCCATGTGGTGGGCGCATGGGGTCGATGCGCACGGCGCCGGTGGCACTGCCGGCACGGTCGCGTATGCTGCCTACATGACAACGTCGCATCGGGGGAGGGGCGAGATGGATTGGTATATCGAAAACGTGGTGCCGGCGCTGATCGGCACCGCGGTGCTCTGCCTGCTGCTGTACGTGCTGTTGGCGCGGCTGCTGTTCGACTACATCGCGCGCAACTATGGCGACCTGTTGCCCAAGCGCGAAACATGGATGCATGGCGACGATATCGCGATGGGGTTCATCACCACTCTGGGCGACATCGGCCGCAGCGGCAACTGGCGCCGGATCGCACATCCGTTCTGGCGGCGGCTGTTCGTGGCCAACCGCGTCATCGGCTGGGTCGGCACGCTGGCCTTGATGGTGTTTTTGGCGGGTTTCCTGATCTGACCGAAACACAGGGCAAGCGCCCCCGATCATGCTGACCGGGTCACGGATCTGACCGGCGTGGTGATGGCCCATTGGTTTACCGATTACATGCTGCCCGGCCTGGTGGTCGGTGCCGTGGCCGGCGAATTCGGCTACCTGATCTGTGCCCGCGTCCTGTACGAATACGCCGAGCGGCACTACCCCGATCTGGTGCTGATGCGCGAGGCAGGCGAAGAGCGCGATCTGACCGGCTTCATCCGCATGCAGCGCCACTGGCGCCGCAGCAGGGCCTATCGCCGGATCGAGGCCCGATGGTGGCAATGGCTGTTCCAGAGCAATTTCTGGCTGGGCTGGTTTGCCGTGTGTTGCATGGTCCTGCTGCTGCTGGCGTTTGCGCTGGGTGACCGCTGGCTGCCCTAGACCTCAGCGCTGCGCTGCGATCACGCCAAGGAAGGCGTCGCCGTATTTCTCCAGCTTGCGATCGCCCACGCCCGAGATGCGCGACAGCTCGTAGTGGTCGGCCGGGCGCAGCCGTACCATCTCCTTCAGCGTGGTGTCGCCGAAGATGACGTAGGCCGGCACGTTCTGCGCATCGGCCAGCTCCTTGCGGCAGCGGCGCAGGGCCTGCCACAGCGCGCGGTCGGCCGGCTGCTCGAACTCGCCGCCCCGCTCGCCGCGGTAGTGGAATTTCTCGGTACGCGCACGCAGCGACAGCGGCGCATCGCCACGCAGGAAGGCGCGGGCCGCGTCGGTCAGTTCCAGCCCCCCGTGGCCTTCGAGCTTGAGCCGCAGCGCGCCACGCGCAAGCAGCTGCCGGTAGATCGCCCGCCACGTGGCTTCGTCCACGTCCTTGCCGATGCCGAAGGTCGACACGCGGTCGTGGCAGAATTCCTTGACCTTGGGGCTTTGCTTGCCCTGCAACACGTCCACCAGGTGGCCCACCCCGAAGCGGTTGCCGGTGCGGAACACGCAGGAAAGCGCTTTCCTGGCCGATTCGCTGTGATCGATCAGCTTGGGCGGATTGAGGCAGTTATCGCAATTGCCGCATGGCTGTGTCTGTTCGCCGAAGTAGCCAAGAATGGCGATGCGTCGGCAACCGGTGGCCTCGCACAACCCCAGCATCGCCGAGAGCTTGGCACGCTCGACCGCCTTTTGCTCCTCGGCGCTGCCGCTGCCTTCGATCATCTCGGTCAGCAGCATCACGTCGTTCAGGCCGTAGGCGAGCCAAGCGTCGGCAGGCTGGCCATCGCGGCCGGCGCGGCCGGTTTCCTGGTAGTAGTTCTCGATGCTCTTGGGCAGATCCAGATGCGCGACGAAGCGCACGTCCGGTTTGTCGATACCCATGCCGAAGGCGATGGTCGCCACCATCACCACCCCCTCGTCGCGGATGAAGATCTGCTGGTTGCGCGCCCGTGCCTCGGCCTCCATGCCGGCGTGGTAGGGCAGCGCCTTGATCTCCTGCGTGCGCAGCCAGGCGGCCGTGTCTTCGACCTTCTTGCGCGACAGGCAGTAGATGATGCCGGAATCGCCCTCGTGCTCGCGGCGGATGAACGAGAGCAACTGCTCGCGTGCGCTCTTCTTCTCGACGATGGTGTAGCGCAGGTTGGGGCGGTCGAAGCTGGAGACGAATTGCCGGGCTGTCTCCAACCGCAGCCGGGTGATGATGTCCTGCCGCGTGGCATGGTCGGCGGTTGCGGTCAGTGCGATGCGCGGCACCCCGGGAAACCCGTCGGCGAGTACCGACAACTGCAGGTACTCGGGCCGGAAATCATGGCCCCAGGCCGAGACGCAGTGCGCCTCGTCGATGGCAAACAGCGCAAGGCGCGCCCGCGCGAGCAACGACAGGAAGCGCGGCGTCACCAGGCGCTCGGGCGCCACATACAACAGCTTGAGCTCGCCGGCCACGAAGGCGCGCTCCACCTCACGCGCGGCATCCATCTCCAGGGTGGAGTTGAGAAACGCCGCCGCCACGCCCAGCTCCTTGAGCGCATCGACCTGATCCTGCATCAGCGCGATCAGCGGTGAGACCACCACACCGCACCCCTCGCGCAACAGGGCCGGCACCTGATAGCACAACGACTTGCCGCCCCCTGTGGGCATCAACACCAGCGCATCGCCTCCCGCCGCCACCTGCTCGACGATCGCCGCCTGCTCACCACGAAAGGCGCGGTAGCCGAAGACATGCTCAAGCAGATGCAAGGCCGGGGAGGGGGAGGACATGCGGCGGGAAGGGCTGCGAAGGGCAAAGCCGGATTGTACCGAAATCACCGCATCGGATGCTTGGGTGCAGCAGGCAGCAATGACATACCGAGCGGCTGGTTCTGCGCGCCCTTGCATCGGGTTGGGGATATTTGACTGGCGCAGTTGTGCTTTGGCAGTTCTGCCAGCCGGAGTAGATCTCTGTCGTGCCCTGGCTGTGGAACTGCGTGATTAACGACAGAAATTGGTCTTGAAAAACAAGTTTAGGCAGACGTAAGTCATACACGGACTTGATTGAGAGGGCTAAAAATCAGGATGTTTAAATTTCTTCCAGCGAAACCTTGTCATTTCCATCTGTTTTGTTGTCGTGACCGTTTTCCTTTGATTGAATAGGGTAAGAATTTCTGGTTTCTTGGTTTTTATTCTTGATTCTTTTCTGGTTTTCCACGGATTTTTGATTTTTTTAACGAACCCCAAGCCCCTGCGGACCCAAGCAGTGCTGCAAGTGAGATCGATGTTAAAACAAAAAATATAGTCTTTCCAAGGAAGACGGACGTTGCCCAGTTTAGGAAATCTTGCATTGGTGTCGCTCTTTGTCTAAATTCGGTGATAGAGTTTTCAATGGCCCCTATGGGTATATTGATAATGCTTTGCCGTAGCTTCTGTTTTTTACTTCTGCTATTAAATAACGTGTGGCAAACAGCTTGATCCTGGTGATTGGATTAATGCTGGGTCTTGCTCTGTTGTTCTTCCGTAATATGTCAATCCCTAATCTAGGAATTTATGCAAAACAACAGGTGTGGTATGCCTGGTCAGGCTAGTGATGCATCACGGTATGCGCTGATTTTATCAACGATCAACGATTCTCCTGTTAAATTAAACTGAACGATTCCATTGTCGGCTTGTAATCGAATTAGAGGCCCGTCTTTGTTGATTATGATGTTGATGCGTGTCTGTGGCTTCAATCCTATTATCAATAAATCCTGGATGTTGGAAATTAGTAGTTGTATTTGCACCCGGTTGAATCCTGCGTCGACCCATTTCTTGGGCGGGTGTTGGGGGAAATCTTGCAAATCAAATCGTAACAAGACCCTTGGCCCATCGCGATGAAGAACCATTTCGTGAAGATCGACTGCCTCAAGAGTTGGAGGATTTGCCCCATATATTGCCCTAATGGGGTTCACGTCCAAAACCAGATCAGTCCAGTAATTTGTAACCATTGTTATTCACCATGAATAATGTTCTTTCGTGCCAGCTACATAACCGGTACGTGTATTTTCAGGCGGGCGCACGTTGAAATGTGGTCCCTGATCTCCAACCCCTCCTTGACCATAGCGGTGCCCGGCAGAGTGGTCCTGAACAACAACTTTGCTACCATCTGGGCGCGTGTAAGTATATTCGCGTGTGACAATTGGCCTGCCATCCGGACCTACTATACTCTTCCCACTTTTGCTAGTCATAGGGATGCGCGAGACAGAGTCAGGATGTTGCGAACGTGGAATACCTAGATCACGCTTCGCTTGATTAAGAGCGCTGCTTCGACCATTCCCTGGCTTTGCCCCTCCAGCAGCCCCGCGCAAAGCGACTTCTGGGCAATTTTCCGGTATACCAATATTGGCCCCGGGCTCTGGAAGGTCATTGAGATTGTCAGTGCAGCCAGCAGTTGAAAATGGATCGCACTTGATTCTCAGATAACCCGCCAAACCCGATGGATCGGCGTTCTGAAGTGGGCTTCCCTCTACATACGCATACGTATTAATCCCCCCCGCCAAGCCAATCGGATCACTCTGGTAATACCGGCCCGTCCGCTGATCATAATCCCGGAAGTAGTTGTAGACGAAGCCAAAATCCTTGTCGTAATACTGCCCGGGGAAGCGCTGGTTGTAGGCGATCCTGACGCCGTCACCATCCGGGTCTTCGTTGGGCTGGCTGTGGCCGAACGGCTCGCCGATCGGCCAGTCCCACACCACCTTCTTCGTCGTCGGCTCGGACAGCTGCCGCGGCGTGCCTAGGTGGTCGCTCCAGGCGTAGTAGAGCCGGGTCGCGCTGCTGGGGCCTTGCAGCACCGCGATCGGGTGCCCGTTCAGCCACACCGTTTCCTGCACCCGCTGCCCGGTGGCGTCGTATTCGCCCAGCAGTTGGCCGGCTTCGTCGTAGGCGAAATAGCTGGTGCGACTGCCGTTGTCGGTCTTCCTCACCCATTGGCCGAGCGCGTTGTACTGGTTGTCCCACCACACATTGCTGTGCTTGTTGCGGATGCGGCGGCCAGCGTTGTTGTAGACGAAGGCACCGCTGTTGGTCATGTTGCCGGCGGCGTCCCAGGTGTGGCGCACGGTGCTGCCGCCTTCGGTCCGCTCGTGGATGCGGTTGCTGGTCGGGCTGTAGGTGATGACCTGGCTGGTCTGGGTGCCGGTGGTCTTTTCGGTGCGGTTGCCGTTGCGGTCGTATTGGAAGCCGAAGGTGGTGTGCTGCCCGATGTTGGCCAGCCGCAGCCGGTCGTTGGCATCGTAGCCATAGCTGCGCACCTGGGTGGCGATGCCGGGGTCCTGGTGGGTCAGGTTGCCGCTGCGGTCGTACTGGTAACTGTAGCTTTGGTTGGCCAGGGTGATGCCGGCAGTGCGGCCGGCGAAGTCGCCCGGTTGTTGCCACACCTGACCATTGCCCCAGGTCCAGCCGATCAGGCGGCCGTCGGCGCTGTACTGGATGTTGCGGGCGATGAAGGTGTTGCCCAGCTGCACCGCGGCGATGCGGCCATTGGCCCAGCTGTAGCGGATCGGGCTGCCCGACGGATAGGTGAGCCGTTCCACCTGGCCGGTCGCCAGATGGCCATAGCTGCTGGCCAGGGTGACGGCGCCGATCCGGCGTTCAACCCGGCTCAGCCAGCCTTGCGCGGTGTAGCTGTAGCGGGTGCTGCCACTGCTGTCGCCAAAGCCGGCCAGCTGGCCGATGGCTTGGGCCGGGTCGTAGTGGAAGGTGTGGGTTTCGTCACCGTAGGCGACGCTGGTCACGCGGCCGAGGGGGTCGTAGCGGGTGGTGGCAGGCTTGTTGCGGGCGTCGGTCCGGGTCTGCAGCTGGCCGTCGGCCTGGTAGGTGTAGGTGGTGGTGCCGCTGTCGGGACTGATCTGCTGGATCAGGTCGTCAAAGCCGTTGTAGCTGTAGCGGGTGGTGAAGCCCTCCGGATCTGTGACGCTGACGAGGTTGTCGCGGGCGTCATGGCTGAGGCTGACCACGCCGCCATCCGGATAGGTGATCCTGCTCAGCCGGTTGAGCGCGTCGTATTCATAGCGCGTCACCCTGCCTTGCGGGTCTGTTTGCGCGGTGCGGTTGCCGTTGGCGTCATAGGTGAAGGTGGTCTGGTGGCCCTGGGCATCCATGATGCGTTCGAGCCGGCCGAGCGCATCGTAGTCGTAGAAGGTGCTGACCACCGGTTGGTGGGTCGGTACGGCGGCGGCCAGCAGGCCGGAGGCGCCCAGCGTTAGCAGGGCGGCAATGAGGTGCTGTTGCATCGGATCGTCCTTGAGCGCTCAGTGGGCGGTGGGTGCGGTGGGCAGGGCCTGTGCCGCGGTGACCGCCTGTTGGCCGGCCGCCAGTGCGCCGCTTGGATCGATCCGGTCTTCGCGCGTGCGATTGCCGGCGGCATCCAGCGTGTATTCCACCTTGCTGCCACTGCTGTGGTCGAGGCCGACCAGGCGGTGCGCCGGATCGTAGCGATAGCTGAGCCCGCTGCCATCGGGCAGGGTGACCCTGCTGAGCAGGCCGGTGGGCAGGTAATCAAAGGTGGTGGTGCCGTGGACCTCGGTGCGGGACTTCAAGCGCTGGCGCAGGTCGTAGCTGAAGGTGGTGCTGCGGTTGTCCGGGTCGATCTGCTCCAGCAGGTTGCCGTGGGCGTCATAGCGGGGATAGCGGGTGACCTGGTTCAGCGGGTTGGTCACGGTGGCGAGGTTGCCCTGGGCGTCGTAGCTGTAGCGGGTGAGCTGGCCCAACGGATCGGTCGCGGTCTCCAGCAGGCCATTGGGCAGATAGGTCCAGCGCCAGGCGCGGGTGACGCCGTCGGCGGTGATCTGCTTTTGCAGCAAGTGGCCTTGGTCGTCATAGCTGAAGGTAGTGACGCGGCCGGGTTCGGTGAGGGTGGCGGGCAGGCGGAAGGTGGGGTGCCAGGTGGTGGTGACGGTGCGGGCCTGCGGGGTGCCGGCGGCTTCGGTGCGGGTGGTTTCGAGGTTGCGGGTCAGGTCGTAGCCGTAGGTGGTGCTCACGCCGTTGAAGTCGGTGCGGGACTGGACGTTGCCGTTGGCGTCATAGCCGAGCGTGGCACTGGCCGGGCCGCAACCGGCGCCGCCGGGCTGATCCTGGCCGGTGAGCAGCCAGCGCTTGCCGATCTGGGTGAAGTGGTAGCGGCGGACGGTACCGAGGGGATCGGTCTCGGTGGTGGTGCGGGTGCTGCCGGCCTGGGTGAAGGCGAGGCTGACCTTGTCGATGCCGCCGACGTGCTCGGAGGAGATGGCCTCGCCGTCGGCGTTGTAGCGCCAGGTGGCGTAGCGCACCCCGGCTTCGTCGGTGATGCCGGTCAGGAGGTAGGGATTGGGGTCTTCGTAGTGGTATTGGCGGCTGGTCTGGTCAGGGTGGGTGACCGAGACCAAATGCCCGACGGCGTCGTAGGCATATTGGAGGGTCGCTCCGCCGTTGGTCGTGGCGGCACTGATGCGGCCATTTGTGTCGTATTTGAATTGGATCGAATTACCGTAGCGATCGGAAACCTGCTTGAGCATTTTGCTTGAAGTGAAATAGGACAAGGTGATGGTGTTGGCCGGGGTCTCGATCGAAATCAGACGACCGTCGTTGTCATAGAATTCGATATTGGCGCCATCCACCACTCGGAAACCATTGGCGTTGAACGACACTTGGTATTGCCGCAGCGAATTGTCAGCGCGTGGCGTTGCGGGACCATACCCCCAAACCTTGAAGGACCAGCGCTTGCCGTTTGCCCGTTCCAGCACGAAATAGTCGTCGTACGAGCTGAACCGTTCAGGTTGCAATTGCTGATACGTGGCCCAATCCAGCTGGGTATCGGCAGCCATCTGTGTTCTGGTGCCGGGGGGGCCAGGAAAGCTCCAAACCTCCACTGGCAGCGTGGTTTTCATATGCACGATGCGTCCGCTATAACCATGGCGCCAACCGAAACCCAGCCCTAGATCAGAACCGGCTTGGCTGTTGAAGTAGCGGATCAGGGGCAGTGTATTGGACGCGTGGTCAAGTTCATGTTCGAACTTGTTGCCTGTCGCGGTGGCAATCGGATTGCCGGAGCATTGGTCCGGCTCACCCAGATCGGGATCATCGTCTACCAATTCCCGATTCACTTGGCGACAGCCATTGGCGCTGACACTGAGATAGGAGCCGATCGGACAGGCAGTGACGCATTGCTCAGTTGCAATGCTATAGAACTGCCCGGCGCCACAGCGGCCATACTCTCCGACACGCGACCCACGAACGTTATCGATTGGTTCGTGCGTGAAATGGTAGTGGCGGACGAAAATGGGGGCGAGTTCACCCGTCCCGGCCCGTGTATCGCCCGCGTAATACCAAGAGGAACCCGGGATAAATGAGCACTTGATGCCTCTGGGGTGCTCATTGCATGCCTTCATGTGCATTTCTCCCATTTCTGGAAGAGAAAATGCACATCCATATTGCCCACAATACCAATACCCCCTGCGCGGCGGACGTTCATCCTCGCCCGCCGCATGCGTTGTCGAAAAGACAAGCAATGCAAGCAGCAGCAATACAGCATTCCAGTATTTATGAGACATCATTGATCAACCATTCGGTGTGGATTGCCATGCAGCGTGACGCATGGTCTGGGGGAGTGCCTGAACCTGTGTTGCAGCGGCTTGTTCCTGCATGCAGGTACAGTGCGGGGTCCAGTGCGCAAAGCAGCATCGGACCCGGGCTGATTGATATATGCAGGCTCCGCCATCCACCATTCCAAGCATGACAGCCGGCTGATCGTAACAGACAATCGTCAACAAAAAGTCAGGATTAGCGATATTTTTTCTAGGTGAGTGGAAAGAAATCAGGGGGGATTTTGACAAGACCGGTCTGCCGCCTGGTCACCGTGGGCAGGGGCGCGACTGCTGGATCCGCTTCGAAAAGCTGCATTGCCGCCGCTGGCCCATCCAGGCTTGGTCGGTGCTCGTGGCCTGCCGGCCCCTTCCGGTAGAATGTCGCCCTTTCCTTGCCAGCCTGAGAATCCCCGATGACTGTTCATGCGCTTCTTTCCGCCCGTGTTGCCGCTGCCCTGGCTGCTGCCGGCGCGGTGGATGCTCCGCCCGTGGTGCAGCTTTCGTCCAAGCCGGAGTTCGGGGATTACCAGGCCAACGGGGTGATGGGCGCGGCCAAGGCGCTCAAGCTCAATCCGCGCGAGCTGGCGGCCAAGGTGGTGGCGGCGCTGCAGCTCGATGGCATTGCCAGCAAGGTCGAGATCGCCGGGCCCGGGTTTATCAATATCACGCTGGCCGATGGCTTCCTGGCCGAAACGGTGGCGCGCCAACAGGCCGATGTGCAGCTGGGCGCGGGGGCGCATCCGGCGCAGAAGGTGGTGATCGATTATTCGTCGCCCAACCTTGCCAAGGAAATGCATGTGGGCCATCTACGCTCGACCATCATCGGCGATGCATTGGCGCGGGTGCTGGCGTTCCAGGGGCATCAGGTGCTGCGGCAGAACCATGTGGGCGACTGGGGCACGCAGTTCGGCATGCTCACAGCCTATCTGGTGCAGACCGAACAGGCCGGCCGCGACGAGCTGGCGCTGGATGATCTGGAAGCCTTCTACCGCGCGGCCAAGCAGCGTTTCGACGAGGACGCGGCCTTTGCCGACCAGGCACGCGACTACGTGGTCAAGCTGCAGGGGGGCGATGTGCGCGTGCGGGCGTTGTGGCAGCGCTTCCTGGACGTGTCGCTTGCCCACTGTGAGGCGGTGTACGCGCGCCTGGGCGTGCAGCTCACGCGCGACGATGTGATGGGCGAGTCGGCGTACAACGACGATCTGCCGCGTGTGGTCGAGGATCTGCGCGCGCAGGGGCTGTTGACCGAGGATCAGGGCGCGCAGGTGGTGTTCCTCGACGAATTCAGGAACAAGGAAGGCGAGGCGCAGGCGTACATCATCCAGAAGCAGGATGGCGGTTATCTGTATTCGACGAGCGATCTGGCCGCGCTGCGCCACCGCGCCGGCAGGCTCGCTGCCGACCGCCTGCTGTATGTGGTCGATGCGCGTCAGGGCCTGCACTTCCAGCAACTGTTTACGCTGGGACGCAAGGCCGCCTTCATCCCGGAGGCGGTCGCCACCGAGCATGTCGCGTTCGGCACCATGATGGGCGAGGACGGCAAGCCGTTCAAAACCCGCTCCGGCGGCACGGTGAAGCTGGTGGAACTGCTGGACGAGGCCGAGCGCCGCGCATTCGATCTGGTCAGCGGGAAGAACCCCGATCTTGCCGAGGAGAAGCGCCGCAGCATCGCCCGTGCCGTCGGCATCGGCGCGGTGAAGTACGCCGATCTTTCCAAGCATCGCACCAGTGACTACATCTTCGACTGGAACACCATGCTGTCCTTCGAGGGCAACACGGCGCCCTATCTGCAGTACGCCTATACCCGGCTGGCCAGCATCTTCCGCGCCGCCGGCCCTTTCGAGCGTCACGCCAGACTCATGCTGACCGAACCGGCCGAGCACGCGCTGGCGCTGCAGCTGGCGCAGTTCCCGGATCTGATCGCCCAGGTGGCGGCGGAGACCTGCCCGCACTTTCTTTGTGCCTATCTTTACCAGCTGGCAACGAAGTTCAGCCGCTTCTACGAAGCGTGCCCGGTGCTCAAGGCCGAAGGCGAAGCGCGCGCCAGTCGTCTGGCGCTGTGCGCCGCCGCGGCCAATACACTGAAGACGGGCCTGGATCTGCTGGGCATCGGGGTGCTGGAGGAGATGTGAGCAGGGCGGCGTCTGCCGCCTGCGGCCGGCAGGATCGCGGCTGAAGCGGGTGCCTTGCCCACCGTCCGGCATCGCTGCGGATGCTGCGGCAGGCAAGCCCGGGGCGGGAGGGGAGGCGTGCCGGTGGCGGCTCAGTCCTCGTCCGCGTCCTGGGCCTCGCACAGCAGGTTCTGCCGTACCACCTCGCGTGTCAGGTGTGGGGCGAACAGCTGGATGAAGTCGAATGCGTAACCGCGCAGGTAGGCATCCCGGCGGATGCCGATATGGGTGGTCGATTTCTCGAACAGATGCCCGGCATCGATCACATCGAGCCCGGTATCGTGTTCCGGCTCGTAGGCCATGCTGGCGATCAGGCCGATGCCCAGACCCAGGCGCACATAGGTTTTGATCACGTCGGTATCGATGGCGGTCAGCACCACGTTGGGTGTGAGGTTGCGCTGCTCGAACGCCCGGTTGATCTTGCTGCGTCCGGTGAAGGCAAAATCGTAGGTGATCAGCGGATAGGCCGCGATGTCCTCCAGTGCCAGCGCGCGTTCGAGCGTGGTGAGTGGATGGCCGTCGGGGACCACCACCGAGCGGTTCCAGTCGTAGCAGTCAAGCATCGCCAGCTCGGGGTAGTGGTCGATGCCTTCGGTGGCGACGGCAAGATCGGCTTCGCCTTCGACCACCATTTCACTGATCTGGGTGGGGCTGCCCTGCTTGATCGAGAGCCGCACCTTGGGATAACGCTCCAGGAAGGCCTTCACCGTCTCGGGCAGCGCGTAGCGTGCCTGGGTGTGGGTGGTGGCGATGGTGAGGCTGCCGCCCTCGACGTTGACGAATTCCTCGCCGATGCGCTTGAGGTTCTGCGCCTGCATCAGCATGCGCTCGGCGATACGCAGGATCTCGCGGCCCGGCGCGGTCACATCGACCACCCGCTTGCCGTTGCGGATGAAGATCTGCACGCCCAGTTCATCCTCCAAAAGGCGGATCTGCTTGGAGATGCCCGGTTGCGAGGTGTGCAGCTTCTCGGCCGCTTCGGAGACATTCAGCCCCTGCTTGGCCACTTCGACCAAGTAGCGCAATTGCTGCAGCTTCATGGTCTTTCTCCTGAAATAACTCGTTATTCTAAAATCCTAACACATCAGTATATGGTCTTATAACCCCGGTTGTTATCATGGCCCTCCGCCGTGCCTATCGCCGGCACGGACCGTCGCGGCGCCCCCTGCCACACCGCTGCGCACCGGCCGCCCCCTTACCCCGCTCAAGGTCTTGCATGGAACTCGGATATATCGTCGCCGGCCTCGCGGTCGGCTTCATCGTCGGCGTGACCGGCGTCGGCGGCGGCTCGCTGATGACGCCCATCCTGCTGTTCTTCGGCGTCAATCCGGCGACCGCGGTCGGCACCGATCTGCTCTATGCCGCCATCACCAAGGCCGGTGGCGTGGTAGTGCACCAGCGGCAGCGCAATATCGATTGGAAGATCAGCGCCTGGCTCGCCGCGGGCAGCGTGCCGGCGGCGCTTGCCACTGTGTGGGCGCTGCACGGGCTGCGTGCCGATACCGAGGCGATCAATACCGTGATCAAGCACGCATTGGGGATCGCCCTGCTGGTGACCGCGGCCGCCATCGTGTGCAAGCAGCGGCTGCTGGCCTTTGCCCAGCGCCATATCCCGGTCGGCGAGACCCTGTACGGTGGCCGGCGCCGGCTGTGGGCCACGGTGGCCACCGGCGTGTTGCTGGGGGTCATCGTCACCCTGTCGTCGATCGGCGCCGGCGCCATCGGTACCATCGCGCTGTTCCTGCTGTTTCCGCTGCTGCCGACGGCGCGCCTGGTCGGCACCGAGATCGCCCACGCGGTGCCGCTGACGCTGGTGGCGGGCCTGGGCCACGCGGGGTTGGGCAATATCGATTGGGGCCTGCTAACCAACCTGCTGATCGGCTCGCTTCCGGGGATCTATCTTGGCAGCCACCTGACCGGCCGCCTGCCTGACCGGGTGTTGCGCCCGGTGCTGGCCGGCATGCTGGCGCTGGTGGGGGCCAAACTTGTGTTTTGACCGGTCACGGTCGCTTGGAGTCAATCATGGATCTGGAACAAAAGCTGGCGCAGACGCTGGCGGTGCTGCGCGGCATCGAGGCTGAATACAGCCCGGCGATGTTTGCCAATTCCTTCGGTGCCGAGGATATGGTGATCACCGATCTGATCGCCCGGCACGGCCTTGATATCGGGGTCTTCAGCCTGGATACCGGGCGGCTGCCGGCGGAGACCTATGATTTGATGGCCACGGTACGGCAGGCGTATCCGACCACGCAGGTCGTCACCTTCTTCCCCAGCGCCGCCAGCGTCGAGCACTATGTGAACACGCATGGCATCAACGCCTTCTATGAGTCGGTGGCGATGCGCAAGGAATGCTGCCGCATCCGCAAGCTGGAGCCGCTGGCGCGGGCGCTTGCGGGCAAGAAGGCGTGGATCACCGGACTGCGCCGCGAGCAATCGCCCACCCGCACCGACATGGCGCACCAGGAATGGGACGAAGGCAACGGCCTTGCCAAGTTCAATCCCCTGCTCGAATGGACCGAAAAGGAAGTCTGGGCCTACCTGCGGGGCAACAACGTGCCGTACAACAAGCTGCACGACCAGTTCTATCCATCGATCGGGTGCGCGCCCTGTACCCGCTCGGTGGCGCTGGGCGAGGACGTGCGCGCCGGCCGCTGGTGGTGGGAGAACCCCGAATTCAAGGAGTGTGGCCTGCACGCCAAGGCATAGGCTGCACAAGCCGCCCAACCGGTTCCAAGCCGGGAACAGGGCCGCGGCGGCACGCTGTCCCGCCTTGCGCGGCGGCGCGTGGGATAATGCGCGTTCTATACAGCTTTGTGAGATCCGATGCCCGTTCCCGTTGCTGAAAGCGCGCCGCACCCCTACGCGGCACTGACCCCCGATCTGGTGCTCGATGCCCTCGAAAGCGTGGGGCTTGTGGTCAACGGCAGCCAATTCCCACTCAACAGCTATGAGAACCGGGTCTACCAGGTGGGGGTGGAGGATGCGGCGCCGGTGATCGCCAAGTTCTATCGCCCCGGGCGCTGGAGCGATGCGCAGATACTGGAGGAGCACGTCTTCTCCACGCTGCTGCAGGAGCGCGAGATTCCGGTGGTGGCACCATGCGTGATCGACGGGCAGACGCTGTTCACCCATGGCGGATTCCGGTTTGCGCTGTTTCCCCGGCGCGGCGGGCGGGCTCCGGAGCTGGACGATGCGCAGACGCTGACCTGGCTGGGGCGTTTTCTCGGGCGCATCCATGCCGTGGGCGCGATCGAACCGTTCGCCCATCGTCCCGCGTTGACACCTGAATCGTTCGGCACCGTGCCGCGCACCTTTGTGCTGGAGCACGGCTTCATCCCCGCCGAACTGCTGCCGGCCTACGAGAGCGTCTCGGCGCAGGCACTCGAGGGCGTGGCCTACTGCTATCAACGCGCGGGCACCGTGGCCGCGCTGCGGCTGCACGGCGATGTGCACGGCGGCAATATGCTGTGGACGCCGGACGGGCCGCACTTCGTCGATCTGGACGACGCACGCATGGGCCCGGCGGTGCAGGACCTGTGGATGCTGCTTTCGGGTGAGCGCGAGGACCGGGTGCGCCAGCTCGCCGATGTGCTGGCCGGCTACGAGGATTTCTGCGGGTTCGATGCGCGCGAACTGCATCTGATCGAGGCACTGCGCACCTTGCGCCTGATGCACTACGCCGGCTGGCTGGCGCAACGCTGGGACGACCCGGCGTTTCCGCACGCATTTCCGTGGTTCAACACGCAGCGCTACTGGCAGGAGCACATCCTGGCACTGCGCGAGCAGGTGGCGGCGATGGACGAGGCGCCGCTGTGGCCGGCCTAGACGGCCGGGGCAGCGCCACGGCTCAGACGCGCTGGCGTGCGGCGAGCCAGACCTTCAGTTCGGACAGCGGCATCGGGCGCGCGTAGAAATAGCCTTGCGCCTCGCTGCAGCCGAGCGCGCGCAGGAAGCCTGCCTGCTCCGGCGTCTCCACGCCTTCGGCGGTCAGGCGCAATCCCAGCTTCTGTCCCAGCGAGATGATGGTTTCGGCGAACAGCCCGCCCCGGCCGTCGCGGATCTCGTCGATGAAAGCACGGTCGATCTTCAGCCGGTCGATCGGCAGCGCACGCAACTGCGCCAGCGACGAATAGCCGGTACCGAAGTCGTCGATGGCGATGCTCACGCCGAGCGCGCGCAGCCCTTCGAGTGCGGCGATCACGGTCTTGGGCTCGTCCATCGCCACGCTCTCGGTGATCTCCAGCTCCAGCGCCGAAGGCGGCACGCGCTGACTGCCCAGCAGTGCGGCGACGCGCTCGGTCAGATTGCCGGCGCGAAACTGCGGCATGCTGATGTTGACCGCGATGCGGATGCGGCTTTCCTGCAGCTGCGCCAGCTCGCGGTAGGCGTGGCAGGCCTGGCTGAGCACCCATTCACCGATTTCCACGATCAGGCCGGAGTATTCGGCGAGCGGCACGAACACCGAAGGCGGTTGTACGAAGCCATCACCGTCCGGCCAGCGTAGCAGCGCCTCCACCCCGACCACGTCGCCGCTGTAGATGGCCACCTGCGGCTGGTACCACACCACCAGCTTTTCGGCGTGGAAGTCATGCTTGAGCTGCCGGATCAGGTCGAGCCGCCAGCGCGTGTGTTCCTCCATGTCGCCACTGAAGTAGTCGAAGTCGGCCGACAGGCTTTTCTTGGCGCGGTTGAGCGCGATATTGGCGCGTTTGAGCAGCATGAAACCGTTGCCGCCACCGTCGGCAAGGCGGCAATACCCGAGTTTCACATTGACCGGCAGTAGGTGCTCGCCCACGTCGAATGGCGCGGCGAACAGGGCCTGCATCGCCTCGGGCGCGAGCAGCACCTCGTCGCCGAGCAGGCCGAACACATCGGCGCCGATGCGCGCCAGCCGGCATTGGCCGTAGAACGCGGACTCCAGCCGCGCCGCCACGGCCACCAGCAGCTCGTTGCCCACGTCATGGCCGAGCCCGTCGTTGATATCGGCAAAGTGGTCGATATCGACCAGCACCGTCACCAGCGGGCCGCGCTCCTCGCGCAGCGCCTGCTCCAGCTGCACGATGAAGTTGCTGCGGTTGGACAGATGGGTGAGCGCGTCGTGATACGCGGCGAAGTTGAGCTTCTCCATGTAGTTGAGGTTGCTGAAGCACGCCGAGATGTTGGCTGCGAACACCTCGACCAGCTGCCGGTCGGCTTCGGACAGCGCGTGGCCGGTGTCGATGAACACTGCGCCTTCCTGTTCGGCACCGCGCAGATAGAGCGTGGTGTAGCCGCTGCCGAACTGATGCAAGCCGCTGGTGATGGTCTGCTCGATCGCCTGCCGGATGCCCGGTTCGTGCAGCGTATCGAGCGGGGCGGTGATCAACGGGGCCAGGCGGCCGGCGGCACCGACGATGTAAAGGCGTTCCCGGTCGCCCTCGTCGAACGGCGAGCCCTTCTGCGCGCAGACAATGCCGTCAAGTGGCAGCTTGAGCAGCGCGGTGATCTGGGTGAGCACCCCTTCGGCAAACTGCGTCAGCGCGTGTTGTTCCATCAGATGCGTCACGCCGTTGACGATCAGCTCCAGCCCGCGCCGGTTCTCGGCGATGGTGCGCAGTTGCTCGTAGGAACGCAGCGCCGCGGTGATGGCGGTGATCAGCCGGGTGCGGGTCAGCTCGGCCTTGGTGCGGTAGTCGTTGATGTCATAGTCGTTGAAGACCGTCAGTTCCGGCGCGTATCCCGGCTGGCCGGTGCGCAGGATGATGCGGCACTCGTGCATGCCGAGCGTCTTGCGGATGTGCTCGACCAGCTTGAGGCCGGCGTCACCGGTCTCCATCACCACATCGAGCAGGATGACGGCGAAATCGCGCCGCTCGGCGAGGATCGCGCGTGCCTTTGCGGCCGACTCGGCATGGACCAGCGCGAGCGGCCGGCCGAAGATGGGCTGCTCAGCCAGCGCAAAGCGCGTCGCCGCATGCACTTCCTCATCGTCGTCGATCACCAGCACCGGCCAGCTTGCCGCATGGCGCGGCGCCGAGCCGCCCGTGTCGTCGACCAGGATGAGTTCTTCGTCAGGAGTGGAATTCATGCGTCGTATGTTCCTGCGGCTGCGGGGCATTGCGCGGCAGTATCAGCGTGAAGCGCACGCCGCCCTGCGCAGCCTCGTCCAGCTCCAGCCTGCCGCCCAGTATGCGATGGACGAGGTTGTATACGATGTATAGCCCCAATCCGCTGCCGCCTTGTCCCAAGCGGGTGGTGAAGAAGGGATCGAACACCCGGCTGCGCAGTGTCTGCGGAATGCCACAGCCGTTGTCTTCATAGATCAGATGCAGCTCACGTTCGTCGATCCTGCCGGCATGGATGCGGATCACCCCGGCCTCGCTCGCCGCGAAGCCATGCGTCAGTGAATTGGTCACGAGATTGGTCAGCACCTGTTCCAGCGGGCCGGGATAGCTTTGCAGGCGGATGCCTTCGGGCAGGTCGAGCACCACCCGGTGCGGGGTGTGCTTGAACTGCGGGCGCAGCGTGGAAAGCACCTCGGTCACCGTCTGCTTCAGGTCGAAGTCGCGCCGGCGGGTGCTGGCGGTGTCCACCGCCACCTGCTTGAAGTTGCTGATCAGCTCGCTGGCGCGCTGCGCGCCTTTCTCGATCAGCGCCGCTGCCTCGCCGCAGGTGTCGACGAAGGACGCGAGATCCGAGCGCTTGAGCCGGTCGCCGTCCAGCCGCGTGCGGAATTCCGCCACTTTTTCCTTGAGCGTCGAGGACACCGTCACCGTGTTGCCGAGCGGCGTGTTGAGTTCGTGGGCGATACCGGCCACCAAGCTGCCCAGCGAGGCGAGCTTTTCCGATTGCACGAGCTGGTTCATTGCCTGTCGCAGCTCCTCGTTGGCGGCCTGCAGCGCGCGGGTGCGCTCGGCCACCGCCTCTTCCAGCCGGTCGCGCGCCAGCCGCAGCTCGTCCTCGTACTGTTTGCGCACGGTGATGTCCACGTCCATGCACACAAAGCCGGTGCGCCCGTTTTCCAGGTCGATCGCAAACTGGGTCGACAGGGTCCAGGCGATGCGGCCGTCGCGCCGCGTCACCGGCCATTCGGTCGGCTCGGTTGCCTCGCCGGTGGCAGCGATGTGATGCAGCACGCCGACGAAATTGTGGTGATCGACTTCCGAGAACATGAAGTCGGCGGCGCGCCGGCCGACCGCCTCCGCCTCGTTCCAGCCGAACAGCTTTTCGCTGGCGTGGTTCCAGAACAGCACCCGGCCTTCGGTGTCGTAGCCCTGGATCGCCACATTGGGGGTGTTGTCGATGATGGCGCGCAGCGCCCGCAGTGCGTTTTCGCGCGCGGCTTCCGCCTCCTTGCGTGCGCTGATGTCCAGCAGCACGCCGTCGATCGCGCGCTGGCTGCCCAACTGCGTGGTGCGGCCGCGCTCGTAGACCCAGCGCAACTGGCCGTCCGGGCGCAGCAGCCGGTATTCGAGTTCGTAGGTTTCGTCGCCGATCAAGGCATGTTGGATCCGCCGCCGCACCTGGTCGCGGTCATCCGGGTGGATCAGGTCGGAAAACCGCTGCTGGCGGTTGTCGACCAGTGCGGCCGGCGGCAACCCGGTCAGCATTTCGATCGCCGGACTCAGATAGATCATGTGCCAGGTACGGTCGATCTGGCAGCGGAATACCGCGCCGGGCATCT
This sequence comes from Chitiniphilus purpureus, assembly GCF_025642115.1. GTDB lineage: Bacteria > Pseudomonadota > Gammaproteobacteria > Burkholderiales > Chitinibacteraceae > Chitiniphilus > Chitiniphilus purpureus. Next base: position 1,525,249 of record NZ_CP106753.1, read on the forward strand.
GGTCGACCAGCGTGCGGTAGTGCGTCTCGCTCTCCATCAGCAGATCGCGCGCGCTTTTGAGCTCCTGCTCGCGCTGGTAGCTGCGCCGGTAGAGTTCGAGCAGGATCAGTGCCGCAGCACCCAGTGCCAGCGCCAGCACCAGGCCGCCGTAGCGGATCGCCGCTGACAGCCACTGGGTGTAGCGTGCGGTACCGCTCTGCATCGGCAGCACGTCCCAATACCAGTACCAGGTGCTGCTGGCGCGGTGCATGCTCATCGGGATGGTGAACCGGCTGCCGGGGAACGGGGTGGCCGTGCCGCGCAGGAAGACCGGTGGCGAGCCCAGCGGGGCGAGTGCCAGGCGCAGCTGGAGATGGTCGGTGGACAGCGTGCGGAACATATCGTTGAAGTCGATCACGGTCAGCACCAGCGCGCGCCGTCCCTGGCGCAGCAGCGGATAGGCGTGGTAGGCGCGCCAGCCGCCGTCCGCATTGCGGAACGGTGGGCTCAGATAGGTGCCACGGTTGCCGGGTACGGCATAGCGCAGCAGCCAGGTCAGGCCAGGGGTGCGATCTGGATTGAAGCCCGGCAGCGGGGTGCCGGCCCGATGCACCACGCGCAGCTGCTGGCTGTCGTTTTCCTGCAGATAGGCGATCGGCATCCGGCTGTCCTCGTCGGCCGCCGACTGCATCACTTCGGCCGCCCGCTGGAATTCGGCGGCGCTGACCGAATCCGAACTCAGGAACAACGCGGCCATGCCGCGCAGCGCCTGACGCCGGGTGTCCAGCCAGCCCATCAGCAGCGTGGTGTTGCGCCGCGCTTCGTGCTCGGCGCGCAGGTGCAGGTTCTCGCGTGGCGCCTGTTCGATGCGCCAGGACGCGAACAGGCCGGCGGCGCCGATCGCCAGTGCCAGCGTGACCACCAACAGACGCAGCATGAAGAACGCAGGGGAGCGATAGGCCATGGTGATCGGGAGCAGGCGCGCGGCGCCTAAGGGCTCCTATCTTGATACGCCACCATGCATGCCCCCGGCAAGCCGCAGGCAGGTGACGGGTTCAGCCGGGTGGGCCTGAGAGCGCGTGTAGCCGGTCTTGCAGCAGCAGCAGATCGCGCCAGGCGCGAGCCTTGTCGGGCAGGTTGCGCAGCAGGTAGGCCGGGTGATAGCCCACCACCACCGGAATGCCGTTCACCGCATGCATCTTGCCGCGCAGCGCACCCACCGGGGCGTCGGTCTGCAGCAGGGTCTGGATGGCGAAGCGCCCGACCGCGAAGATCAGCCGGGGTTGGATCAGCTCGATCTGGCGTGCCAGCAGCGGTGCACACTGCATCACTTCCTCAGGCTGCGGATTGCGGTTGCCCGGCGGGCGGCATTTGAGCACGTTGGCGATGAACACGCGCTCGCCGCGCCGTTCACCGATCGCCGCCAGCATATTGTCGAGCAGCTTGCCTGCCGCTCCCACGAACGGTTCGCCCAGCTTGTCCTCCTCAGCGCCGGGGGCCTCGCCGACCACCAGCAGCGGTGCCTGCGGGTTGCCCACGCCGAATACCGCCTGCTTGCGGCTCTTGCACAGTCCGCAGGCGGTGCAGTCGGCCACGGTCTGCTGCAACGTGGCCCAATCCTGCCGGGCGATGTCCTGCACCCGGGCATTGGCGCCCTCATGCAGCAGCGCAAGGGTAGCCTGCACGCCGGTGGTGGCCCGGACCGGCGGGGATGCCGGCACCGGCACCTTGGGCAGCGATGCCGCGCCGGCCGGCGGCTGGTGTTGCAGTGCGGCGGCAAGGGCCGCGGCGGCTGCGGGTGGACGGGCCGGTTCCGGTTCGGGGGGCATGGCAGCGACGTCGGCATGGGCCGGCGCGGCGGGTTCCGGTGCGGCAGCGGTCGCCAGCAGCGCAGGGCGTACCCACAGCGGAGTCAGGCCCAGTTCCGCAAGCACGCGTTCACGCCGGCTCATGCGTCGGCCTGCCCAAGGCTGAACGCGTACAGGCGCGCATCCTCGCGCCCGCCGCCGGTCCGCGGGTAGTAGCCGCGCCGATAGCCGGTTTCGATGCCGCCGGCGGATTCATAGAGTGCCTGCGCCGCCCGGTTGCCGGCACGCACCTCCAGAAACAGCGAGGCGCCGCCGCTGGCCGCAAGGTGCTGGCGCAATGCCGTCAGCAACTGTCGCCCCAGTCCCCGGCGCTGTTGCACAGGGTCGACGGCGATCGCCAGCAGCTCCGCCTCGTCCAGCACCCGGCTCGCCACGGCGAAACCGACCAGGCAGCCCTCTATCTCCAGCCCCAGGCACAGGTGGTCGCGCAGCGAGTCGCGCCAGTTGTCGGGGTGCCAGGGGTGCGAATTGGTGGCGGCATCCAGGTGCAGCAGCACCGGCAGGTCAGCTTCGGTCAGCGGGCGCAGCGTCATGGTTTAGCCCGCTCGTGGGTCTTGAGCGCGACCTTGTCGCGCAGATAGACGAGCGGCGCGGCCTCGGGCGGCAGCGCGGCACCGCTTGCGAACAGCGGCAGCGCCAGTTCCAGCACCGCGCGCGCGTGGGGGAAGCGCTGCGGCTCGGTGGTGGCCAGCTGCGGGCCCAGCTGGGCGCAAAGCGCGGCTTCGTATGCGGCAAAGCCGCTGCCCACGCCATGCCAGCCTGCACCCGGGGGCAGAGGGACCGCGTCCGGGTCGCACACCGTGGCGGCAACGATTTCGTGCCAGGATGTACCGTCGCGCTCGAACGCCGCGGCGTACACCTGGTTCATCCGGGCGTCGATCGCGGCATAGATCCGCTCGGCCGGGCTGGCCGCAGCCAGTGCCGCCAGCGTCGAGACCCCGACCAGCTTCACGCCCAGCCCGAAGGCGAGCCCTTGCGCGATGCCGCAGCCGATCCGCAATCCAGTGAACGAGCCCGGACCCATGCCATAGGCGATGCCGGCAAGGTCGGCGCGCGTGATGCCGGCCTCGGTCAGCAGCGCCTCCAGCTCGGGCAGCGTGCGTTCGGCATGGCGCTGTCCCACATGCCAGTCGCGTGCGACGACGCCGTGGGGGGTGGAGACGGCGAGCGACAGGTATTCGCTGGAGGTGTCGAGCGCGAGATAGGCCATCGGGAGCACTGTGGAAAAACTGTGGCTGATTCTACCACGCAGGGCTGGCCGGCCATGCCGCCCGCGGCAGCGTCGTTTATGATCCGGGGCATGCTGCTGCGCCTGCTGCCCGTCTTGCTGTTGTTGTGTTTGCCGTCTGCGTTCGGCGCGCATGCGGTGGCGCTCGGCTATGAGCCCAAGTATCCGCCTGGTTTTGCGCATTTCGACTACGTGAATCCCGACGCGCCCAAGGGTGGCAGCCTCACCTTGCCCAACCCGGACCGGCGTACCAGTTTCGACAGCTTCAACCCTTTCATCGTCAAAGGCACGTCGGCCGCGGGGCTGGCCGCGCTGATGTTCGAGAGCCTGCTCCTCACCAGCAGTGACGAGCCTGCGTCGGGTTATGGCCTGTTGGCCGACGATGTGGCGGTGGCGGCCGATGGCCTGTCGGTCACCTTCCGGCTTCACCCCAAGGCGCGCTTTTCCAACGGCGATCCGGTCCTGGCCGCCGACGTGAAGCACAGTTTCGACACCCTGGTGAGCCGCCATGCCGCCCCGCAGTTCCGAGCCATGCTGGCCGACGTGAAGGCCGTGCGCGTGCTGGACGCGCGCCGCGTACGCTACGACTTTGCCCGCAACAACCCGGAATTGCCGTTGCTGATCGGCACCCTGCCGGTGTTCTCGCGCAAATGGGGCGGCGGTGCGCGGATAGACCAGATTGCGCTCACGCCGCCGTTGACGAGCGGCCCTTACCTGATCGAGCGCTACCGCAGCGGGCGCGAGATCACCTACCAGCGCAATCCGGCCTATTGGGGCGCTGCGCTGCCCACCCGCCGCGGCATGTTCAACTTCGAACGCATCACCTACCGCTACTACAAGGACGAGGTGGCGCGGCTGGAGGCGTTCAAGGCCGGCGAGTTCGACTTCATCGTCGAGAACAGCGCCAAGAACTGGGCGCGGCAATACACCGGGCCGAAGTTCCGCGGTGGCGAGCTGATCAAGCGCCTGCTCCCGCATCGCAACACCGCCGGTATGCAGGGCTTCATCCTCAATACCCGCAAGCCGCAGTTCGCCGACCCACGGGTGCGGCGCGCGCTGGCGCTGGCGCTGGACTTCGAGTGGCTCAACCGGCAGTACTTCTACAACCAGTACACCCGGATCTACAGCTATTGGTCCAACAGTGAGCTGGCGGCGCGCGGTGCGCCGGATGCCGACGAGCTGCGCCTGCTGGCGCCGTTGCGCGCGCAGCTGGCGCCGGCGGTGTTCGGCCCGGTGCCCGAGCCGGTCACCACCCGCGCGCCACACTCGCTGCGCGCCAACCTGATCGAGGCACGTAAGCTCCTCGCCCAGGCCGGCTGGACCTACCGCGACGGCGCCTTGCGCAACCGGCACGGCCAGCCGTTCGAATTCGAGTTCGTGGACGACAGCGGACCGATGCTGCGGGTGTTCCTGGCATATGCACGCAACCTGGAAAAGCTCGGCATCCGCGCGCAGGTGCGCAACGTCGACTATGCGCTCTACCAGCGGCGGATGGACGAGTTCGATTTCGACATGACCACGCTGCGCTTTCCGGACAGCCAGAGCCCGGGCAACGAGCTATACGACTACTACGGCAGCAAGGCGGCCGACACCCGGGCGAGCGGCAATTTCACCGGCGTGAAGAGCCCGGCCGTGGACAGGCTGATCGACGCGGTGGTCACCAGCGCCACGCGCGCCGAGCGGGTGGTGGCGGTGCGCGCGCTGGACCGGGTGCTGCGCCATGGCGTCTACGTGATCCCCCACTGGTTCAGCGCCGAGCACCGGGTAGCGTATCGCAACCGTCTCGCCTATCCGGGCCGCTTGCCGCTGTACTACTCGCCCGAGCCATGGATGGTGGCGACCTGGTGGATGAAATGAACCGGTGCCGCAACGCGCGCAAGGAGCGCCGATGATCCGCTACATCTGCAAACGGCTGCTCTTGATGGTGCCGACGCTGTTCGGCGTGCTGCTGATGGCGTTCGTGGTGGTGCAGTTCGTGCCCGGCGGGCCGGTGGAGCAGTTGCTGCATGAGCTGAAAGGCCGGGGCAGCAGCGAGGCGGCTGGCGGTGGCGGGGGAGGGCTCTACCAGGGGCAGAAGGGCCTGGATGCCGACCAGCTGGCGCAGCTGCGTGCCCAGTTCGGGTTCGATCAGCCGGCGCCGGTGCGCTTCTGGATCATGCTCAAGCGTTACGCCACCTTCGACCTGGGCGAGAGCTATTACCACCATCAGAGCGTGTGGGCGCTGCTGATCGACAAGCTGCCAGTGTCGATCTCGCTCGGGATGTGGACCTTCGTGCTGACCTATCTGGTCTCGATCCCGCTCGGGGTGGCCAAGGCCATGCGCCACGGCAGCCGCTTCGACCTCGTGTCCACGCTGGTCCTGTTGGTCGGCTACGCCATCCCGGGTTTCGTGCTCGGCGTGGCGCTGCTGGTGCTGTTCGGCGGCGGCAGCTTCTGGCAACTGTTCCCGCTGCGCGGCCTCACCTCGGACGATTGGGATTCGCTCAGCCTGTTGGGCAAGCTGACCGATTATCTGTGGCATCTGGTGCTGCCGGTGTCCTCGATGGTCATCGGCGGCTTCGCCACGGTGACGCTGCTGACCAAGAACAGCCTGCTCGAGGAGATCCGCAAGCAGTATGTGCTCACCGCGCGCGCCAAGGGGCTCAAGGAGCACCGCATCCTGTACCGCCATGTGTTCCGCAACGCCGTCATCCCCATCATCACCGGCTTTCCGGCCGCCTTCGTCGGCGCCTTCTTCACCGGCAGCCTGCTGATCGAGACGCTGTTCTCGCTCGATGGCCTGGGGCTGCTGTCGTTCGAATCGGTGATGCGGCGAGATTATCCGGTGGTGCTCGGCTCGTTGTTCGTGTTCTCGCTGATCGGCCTTCTGACCAAGCTGGTGTCGGACCTGTGCTATGTGCTGGTCGATCCGCGCGTGCGTTTCGAAGGCGCGGCGCGATGAACGCCGCCAATGCCGGACCGTGGCGCCGCGCCTGGGCTCGCTTCAACTCGCAGCGCCTGGGCTATTGGAGCCTGCTCGCGTTCTGCGCGCTGTTCGCGCTCAGCCTGTGCGCCGAGCTGGTGTCCAACGACAAGCCGCTGGTGGTGCGCTACGAAGGCCGGTACTACTTCCCCATCGTCCGCGACTACCCCGAAACCCTGTTCGGCGGCGATTTCCCGACTCCGGCCGACTACCTCGACCCGTATCTCCAGCGCCGGATCACGCAAGGCGGGAACTGGGCGCTGTTCACGCTGAACCGCTACGGCCCCAATACCCTCAACTACTTCGCCAGCCGCCCCAACCCGGCGCCGCCCTCGTCCGAGAACTGGCTCGGTACCGACGAGAAGGGGCGCGACATCCTGGCGCGGTTGCTGTACGGGTTCCGCGTCTCGGCGCTGTTCGGCTTGGCGCTGACCGCGGTGGGCATGGTGCTGGGCATCTTCTTCGGCGCGCTGCAGGGCTATTTCGCCGGCCGCACCGATCTGTTCATGCAGCGCCTGATCGAGGTGTGGGGGGCGATGCCGGAGCTTTATCTGCTGCTGATCGTGGTCTCGATGTTCCAGCCCAGCGTCTGGATCCTGTTCATCGTGCTGTCGGCCTTCGGCTGGATGGGGCTTTCCGACTACGTGCGGGCCGAGTTCCTGCGCAACCGCAACCTGGAATACGTGACTGCGGCGCGCGCTTTGGGCCTTTCCGACTGGCAGATCATCCGGCGTCATCTGCTGCCCAACTCGCTCACCTCGGTGATCGCCTTCCTGCCGTTCCGCAAGTCGGCTGCGGTGCTGGCGCTGACCGCGTTCGACTTCCTCGGCCTGGGCGTGCCGCCGTCGACCCCTTCGCTGGGCGAGCTGCTGGCGCAAGGCAAGGCCAATCTGGATGCATGGTGGATTTCACTGTTCACCTTCGGGGTGCTGGTCAGCCTCCTGGTCATGCTGGTGTTCATCGGCGAGGCACTGCGCACGGCACTCGATCCAAGGGCCGAGTTGCCGGCCGTGCCGGCGGCCTGATGCCGCACAGGGGTCAGCGGGGCGAGCCGGCCGGCAGTCTGCGCGCCGGGCGGAAGTAGCCGGTGTCGGCGTAGAACGTGGTGTCCTGCTGTGGCCACCAGCCGGGAATGCCCAGATAGGGCAGTGGGGGAAGCTGGCGCGGTGATTGCAGCGCGCCGGCGTCGATGGCCTGTGCCAGGGTGTCGTCCAGCCAGGCGAGACGTGCCTGCAGCGGCCAGCCGAAATACTCGGGTGCCACTGCCACGGGCCAGCATTTGCCGGTCAATCCGACAAAGGGGGCAAGCAGGTGCTCGAACGTGGCATGGCCCAGCACCTGCGCTTCGATCCGCACGCCCCAGGCAGCCCGCTGCGCGACAAACAGGCCGGACCAGTCGTGTTGCAGCAGCGCAGCGTGGAGCGTCGCATCGCAGTAGGGCACGATCAGCCCACATTCATCGAGCAGGGTGGCGGCATCGCGCACCGGGCCGCGTCCCGCGTCGCCGGGGTGCGGCAGCAGCCGATAGTGCAGGGCGTTGAGCGCGGCCTTGATCCGCGGGTAGCGGTGCCACACCAGGGCGTTGAAGCAGTCGTGCCAGTTGAGCGGGCGGGTCGGCAGGCGCCCCGTTTCATGGATCTGTGCTTCGTAGTGCCCGTCCGTCGCGGCAGGCGGGACACACACGATGCGGTGACCGGACCGGACCTGCACCGGCGGCAGACGTGCCCAATCGGCGCTGGTCCGGGGAAAACCGCCCAGGTGCGCCAGCAGGGGGGCGAGTGCCGCAAAGGCCGGATGCCGGGAAAACAAAACCGCCGGCCAAGCCGGCGGTGTGTCGGGCCGGATCAGAGCTTGCCAAGCTCCAGCCGCCCCTCGCCCAGCACCGGCGCACTGGGATTGGCCGCTTCCAGCGCCTTGACCACCAGAAAGTACGCCTTGCCCTGGGTACACGGGGGCAGGTAGTTGCCGTCGCCGCCTTCAGGCGCGGAGACCAGCGAGAAACCGCCAGGCAGGCGGCCTTGCGACTGCACGCTCGGCACCTGCGCGCTGGCGACGCCCTTGTTGATGGAGAACAGCAGGCGCCCGCGGCTGCCGCCGCCCCGTTCGTTGAATTCCAGCAGCAGGGCGCCGGTGCCTTGTGGCAGGTCGAAGACATTGAGCGCCGGGGTCGACCCCTGGCCGCCCAGCTTGGCGCATTGCTGCCCGGGCGGTACGGCGACCCCGGTCCAGGCCGGGTTGGCGAAACGCACCGTCAGCCGCGGGGCGGCCAGGGCGGGCACGATGGCAACGAGGGTAAGCAGGGCGATCAGCAGACGAGGTTTCATGGCACGCGTTTCAGAGTCAGTCAGGGGCGAATCCGGATGACATGCATTGTAACGGATTCGTGTCTGCCATAACGCCTGCCACGGTAGCGGGTTGACGGGCCCCGCCGTGCAAACTACCGCTGCCCGGCCTGCCACCGGACAGCGGCAGGCCATCCGGATCAGCCCAGCACGCGCAGCACGGAGGCGTAGTCGGGCTCGTTCTTGATCTCGCCGACGCGTTCGGCATGGATCACCTTGTCGGCCTCATCCAGCACCACCACCGCACGGGCGGCCACACCGGCAAGCGGCCCGCTGACGATGGCGACGCCATAGTCACGCAGGAATTCGCGGCCGCGCATCGTCGACAGCGTCACCACGTTGTTCAGCCCCTCGGCGCCGCAGAAGCGGCTCTGCGCAAAGGGCAGATCGGCCGAGATGCACAGCACCACGGTATTGGCCAACTGGCTGGCAGCCTCGTTGAAGCGGCGGACCGAGGCCGCGCATACCGCGGTGTCGACGCTCGGGAAGATATTGAGCACCTTGCGCTTGCCCGAAAACTGCGACAGCTGCACATCGACCAGATCCTTGCCGACCAGCGTGAACGGGACGGCCTGGTCGCCGATGGCGGGAAACTGGCCGTCGATGGCGATCGGATTGCCGCCCAGAGTGACTTGGGACATCGTGGTGCTCCTGTAATGGGATGAGTGGGTAAGTCGATTGGCCGTGTGCACAATGGGGGCGGACGGCGCAATTGCAAGCCCGCCGCGGCCGCCTTCTTCCGGAAGGCCGGCCGTGCCGTTTGGAAGGTGCCGCAGGGCCAAGCAAAGACCCCGCCGCTGGCGGGGTCCGGTCTCCGGTATGGGGTCGTCCGCTCAGGCCACTGGCGGCGGCGGGGGCTCCGGGGTCAGCAGTGTCTGCGCCATGCTGTCGTAGTCCGGCTCGCGGTTGATGTCCTGCACCAGCTCGGCGTAGCGCACCGTATCCCCGGTATCGAGTGCGATCAAGGCAGTGGCCATCAGCCCGGAGAGCGGCACATCGGTGATCATCACCCCGTAGTCCTTGTGGAAATCCCGGCCACGCAGAGTGGAGAGCAATTGGATACGCCGGAATTCCTCCTGCTGCTGCACCCGTTGCAGTGCGTACGGGGTATCGACCGAGACCACGATCACCGAGGTGTTGTCGAGCGCCGCAGCCATGCCTTCGAGCCGGCGCGCGATGGCCAGGCCGATCACGGTATCCAGGCTCGGCACCACGGCGATCACCTTGCGCCGGCCCCAGTATTTGGAAAGCGGGACATCCTGCAGCTGGGTGTCGACCAGCATGAAGCTTGGCGCCGTATCGCCCGGGCGGGGAAAGCGGCCGCCGACACTGACCGGCGTACCGTTGAGCATCACGGTGGCCATGAAACACTCTCCTTCATCTATGGATGGGTTCCAGTATGGTACGGGGGCGGAGGATTACAAGCGCATGCTGCTGCGGCAACGCAGCCTGCGCATGGCGACTGCGTCAGGGATAGAACCAATAGAGCGAGTAGCCGGTGGACGAGAGCGTGCCGACATCGAGGCGCAGGAAGGCGCGCAGCTCGTCGTTCGGGCCGAGCGCACTGCGCTGCTTCTGGTCGGCGCTGAGATACTGCGCCGGCGTGAAGCGCTTTTTCGCGACCACGCGCTCCTCATCGTCGGTCAGCGTCAATTCCAGCATCGGCAGCGCCTGGGCGTACGGCGCGAGATTGCGGACCGAGGCGGCGAGCTGGACCAGGTTGCTGTGGCCCGGGATGTATGTGAGTTCCGAGTAGTCCGAGCGCAGCAGTTCGGCATTGCGTGGCAGCGGCATCTCGCAGCCCAGCTGCGCGCACGCGCGCTCAAGCGGTTGGCGCAGCCAGGGGAAGTCGGTGGCCAGCTGCAGCCGGTAATGGACTGCGGCCTGCCCCAGCGCGGTCAGCAGCAGCAGCACCAGCAGCAATGGCCATAGCCAGCGCCAGCGTGACGGCGGTGCCGGCGGGGCGAACAGTGCCTCGTCCTCGGCGGTGTGGATCGGCCGGTAGACCGAATTGAGCGTCAGCGGCGATTCCTTGAGCGCGGCGCGCAACGCCTCCTGGTCGCGCGGATCAGGTTGCAGCCTGGGTTGCGGTGTGCTTTGCGGCGCCGGGGTGGGTTGCGGCTGTTTGGGTGGCTCGGCCGCCTCGCCTGCCGCCTCGGCCGCGTTCTGTGCGGCAACCGCCCGTGCGGCAAGGCGGGCCTTGCGGGCAGCCTGCACCATGTCGGCCACGCTGGGTTCGGTTTTGTCGCCCGGCGCCGCTGCCGCCTGCGCCGTCGGTTGCGTGTCCATGGCCGTTGCCGCGGGGGGCGGCGCCTCGCTGGCGAGCGGCGGCGCAGGATCGGCTTCGGATGGTGTTTCCAGGCAGGCCAGTGCGTTGAAGACAAACGAACACTTGCCGCAACGCACCTTGCCACCGTGCGCGGCAAGCTGGGTCTCGCTCACCTTGAAGGCGGTCCGGCAGTTGGGGCAGCGCGTGATCTGGCTCATGGGCATGGATTGTAGCCGTCCGCGCACGAAGCGCAATCGGCTTTCGGCGTCAACCGTGCCGTGTGCCCCACAGGCAGATCCAACCTTCTTCCTGCGCACTGTCGGCCAGCGAGAACCATTGTGCGTAATGGGCCCGGATCTCGGTTTCCTGCTCGGCAAGGATGCCCGACAACGCGATGCGCCCGCCTGGCCTGACCCGGCCGGCCAGCATTGGCGCCAAGGCCTTGAGCGGGTTGGTGAGGATGTTGGCGATCACCACGTCGTATTCGCCTGCCGGTGCCGCATCGGGCAGAAAGAAACCGATCCCGACCCCGTTCTGTTCGGCGTTCTGCCGGCTGGCCAGCATGGCCTGCGGGTCGATATCGACACCGTGCGTGGCGCCGGCACCGAGCTTGCTCGCGGCGATCGCGAGGATGCCCGAGCCGCAGCCGTAGTCGAGCACGCGTTCGTCCCGGTGCAGGTGCGCATCCAGCCATTGCAGGCACAGCCGCGTGGTGGGATGGCTGCCGGTGCCGAACGCCAGGCCCGGGTCGAGCACGATATTGATCGCATCGGGGTCGGGCGCTGTGTGCCAGGTCGGGGTGATCCACAGCCGTTGCGAGATCCGGATCGGCTCGAACTGCGCCTGCGTCAGGCGTACCCAGTCCTGCTCCTGCACAGTGACCGTTTCGTAGCGGGGCACGCCGATGCCGGCCGCGTTGGCAGCCGCGGCCGCGGTCAGTGCCGGATCCATGTCCTCGTCCAGGTGCGCCACCACCACGCTGTGTGCCCACATCTGGTCCACCGGCTCGCCCGGTTCGCCGAAGATGGGCTGCTCGTCCTGGGTGCCGGCGGCGGCGTCCTCGATGGAGACCGAGAGCGCGCCAAGTGCAAACAGCGCATCCGAAAGCGCTTCAGCATGGGTGGAGTCGGTGGTGATACGCAGTTCGGTCCAGGGCATGGGCGGGTGGCTGGCGGGAGAGGAGGGCGTTGGCGGGGCGGCAAGGCGCGGTGCCGCGCCTTGCCCGGTGCCGCTACTGGCTTTCGAGCAGTGCCCGGATTTCGGGCATCTTGTGCTCAAGATGGTGGATGCTGGTGCCGCCCTTGAGGAACTCCGGGTCGAGCAGCAACTGCTGGTGCAACGGGATGTTGGTATGGATGCCCTGCACCACCGTCTCGGACAGCGCGATGCGCATCCGGGCGATCGCCTGCTCGCGTGTGTCGCCGTAGGTGATGATCTTGCCGATCATGCTGTCGTAGTTGGGCGGTACGAAGTAACCCTGGTAGACGTGCGAGTCGACACGCACCCCGGGCCCACCGGGCGCATGGTAGGTGGTGATGCGACCCGGGCTGGGCACGAACTTGAGCGGATCCTCGGCATTGATGCGGCATTCGAGCGCATGGCCGCGCAGCTTCACATCCTTTTGCGCATAGGACAGTGGCAGACCGGCGGCCACGCGGATCTGTTCCTGCACGATGTCGACGCCGGTGATCAGCTCGGTCACCGGGTGTTCCACCTGCACGCGCGTGTTCATTTCAATGAAATAGAACTCGCCGTTCTCGAACAGGAATTCGAAGGTACCCGCACCGCGGTAGCCGATTTCACGGCAGGCCCTGGTGCATGCCTCGCCGATCCTCTTGCGTTGCGCCTCGGTGATGCCCGGTGCCGGTGCTTCCTCGATCACCTTCTGGTGGCGGCGCTGCATCGAGCAGTCGCGCTCGCCCAGATAGATGGCACTGCCGTGGGTGTCGGCCAGTACCTGGATCTCGACGTGGCGCGGGGTCTGCAGGAATTTCTCCATGTAGACCATCGGGTTGCCGAAGGCCGACTGCGCCTCGGACTTGGTCATTTCCACCGCGCGCAGCAGGTCGTCCTCGTTGTGCACCACCCGCATGCCACGGCCGCCACCGCCGCCGGCCGCCTTGATGATGACCGGGTAGCCCACGCGCTTGCCGGTGGCAAGGATCTCCTTGGGGTCATCGGGCAGGGCGCCTTCCGAGCCGGGCACGCACGGCACGCCCGCCTTCTTCATCGCATCCTTGGCGCTGACCTTGTCGCCCATCAGCCGGATCGAGGCGGGCGTGGGGCCGATGAAGGCGAAGCCCGATTCCTCGACGCGCTGCGCGAAATCAGCGTTCTCGGACAGGAAGCCGTAGCCGGGGTGGATGGCATTGGCATTGGTGACCTCGGCTGCCGAGATCAGCGCCGCCATGTTGAGGTAGCTTTGCGGCGAGGGATTGGGACCGATGCAGACCGATTCGTCGGCCAGCTTCACATATTTGGCTTCGCGGTCGACCTCGGAATGGACGACCACGGTCTTGATACCCATTTCGCGGCAGGCACGCAGTACGCGCAGCGCGATTTCGCCGCGGTTGGCGATCAGGATTTTCTCGAACATCTCTAGCTCCGTGAGTGAGGGGTCAGCCGCGGGGCGCCAAGGCTTCAACCTTTGCCGCCCGCCGCGCACCCCTCACGGGATCAACCGATCACGAACAGCGGCTCGCCGTATTCCACCGGCTGGCCGTTCTCGACCAGGATCGCCTTGATGACGCCCGAGTGCTCGGACTCGATCTCGTTGAGCAGTTTCATGGCTTCGATCAGGCAGAGCGTGTCGCCGGTATTGACCGTCTGGCCGACCTCGACGAAAGGCTTGGCGCCGGGGCTGGAGGCGCGGTAGAAGGTACCGACCATCGGCGACTTGACCACGAAGCCTTCGGGCAGCCCGTTGCCAGCCGCTGCTTCACCGGCGGCAGCGGGCGAGGCGGGGGCCGCAACGCCGGCCGGGGGCACCTGCACCTGCATCGGCGCCGGTGCATAGATTGGTGTCACATTCTGCGGAACACGGGTGATACGGACCTTTTCCTCGCCTTCGGTCACCTCAAGTTCGGCAATGCCGGACTCTTCGACGAGGTCGATCAGCTTCTTCAGTTTGCGCAAATCCATGCGGCAACCCTTCCTTGGAGAGTGATTGGTGGTGCGGTCACGCCTGAGGCGCGGCGGGAACCGGGAAGTCGATCGCGTAGGCGAGTGCGTATTCGTAACCCTTGGCACCCAGCCCGCAGATGACGCCCACGGCCAGATCGGAGAAGAAGGAGTGGTGGCGGAACGCTTCGCGCGCATGCACATTCGAAAGGTGCACTTCCACGAAGGGCTTGTTCACCCCGGCCAGCGCGTCGCGCAGGGCCACGCTGGAATGGGTGAAGGCCGCCGGGTTGATCACGATGAAATCGGTACCGTCTGCCAGCGTGGCATGGATACGTTCGATCAACTCGTATTCGCGGTTGGACTGGAACGCCTCGACCGCGACGCCGGAAGCCTTGCCAAGCTGGACCAGCTTCTCGTTGATCGCGGCAAGCGTCTGCGCCCCGTAGTGCTGCGGTTCACGCACGCCCAGCAAATTGAGGTTCGGGCCGTGCAAAACCAATACCTTACGGACTTTCGGCATGGCCACCCCGTCTTTGCTTACCCCTGAGATGGGCCGGAGTTTGCCGAGCCGAAAATCGCTTGTCCAGCACAATCGACGAAAATCACGGCATTTTTAATGCAAAACGATCGTTTGAAACTGGCTCCGGACCAGCGATGGCGCGGTCTTGCCGCTCAGCGCCGGAGTATACTGCCGTAGTTTTCCTACCGCTTTTTGCCCGCCACGCCCTACGGATTTTCCATGCACGTCGCCGATTTCGATTACCTCCTGCCCGAACATCTGATTGCCCAGTTCCCACCTGCCGAGCGGGGTGCCAGCCGCCTGATGCATGTGGCGGGCATGCAGCTTGCCCATCACCGGTTCGGTGAACTGCCCGCGCTGCTGCGGGCCGGCGACCTTTTGGTGTTCAACGACACCAAGGTGATCAAGGCGCGGCTTTTCGGCCGCAAGGAAAGCGGTGGTGCCATTGAGGCGCTGGTCGAACGCGTGCTCGACACCCATCAGGCACTGGCGCAGGTGCGGGCTTCCAAGGCGCCCAGGCCGGGTGCATGGCTGTTGTTCGATGGCGGCTTTTCGGCGCAGATGATCGAACGGCAGGGCGATCTCTTCCTGCTGCGCTTTTCCGGGGAGCCGGGCGTACTCGATATCCTGGAGCAGGCAGGTCGCCTGCCGCTGCCGCCGTACATCACCCACGACCCTGACGACGACGACGCGCGGCGCTATCAGACGGTGTATGCGCGTGACCCAGGCGCCGTGGCGGCGCCGACCGCCGGATTGCATTTCACCGATGCATTGCTCGATAGGTTGCGCGGGCAGGGGGTGAACACCGCCTTCCTGACCCTGCATGTGGGGGCGGGGACGTTCCAGCCGGTGCGGGTGGACGATATCAGCCGGCATACCATGCATCACGAGCGTTACCGCATCCCGGCGCCGACGATCGAGGCGATCCGGGCGACACGGGCCGCCGGGGACCGGGTGATCGCGGTGGGCACCACCAGCCTGCGCGCGCTGGAGGCCGCTTCGCAGCAGGCGCTGCTGGCCGCCCCCGAAGGGGATACCGGCATCTTCATCACTCCGGGCTACCGCTTCCGGGTGGTCGACCGGCTGATCACCAATTTCCATCTGCCGCGCTCGACCCTCTTGATGCTGGTCAGCGCGTTCGCCGGCATGGCGGCGATCCGGCAGGCCTATGCCGAGGCAGTGGCGCAGGAGTACCGGTTCTTCAGCTACGGCGATGCGATGCTGCTCGAACGCGCGCCCGAGGCGGGTGCCTGACGCGTGGCGGCCGGGCGGGTGGCCGCGCAGCCCGATTGGGTGTAGTGTCCGCACGCCCTTTGCCGGGCAGCGGCCGCCGGCTGGCGGTACGCGATGCAACCGCGCCGGAATGTCTATCCGGTGGCAACAGGAGTATTCGGAATCATGATCGACAGCGGCCTGCAGTTCACGCTGCACAAGACCAGCGCCGGCGCGCGGCGCGGCACCCTGCATCTGAATCACGGCGTGGTGGAGACCCCGGTGTTCATGCCGGTCGGCACCTATGGCACGGTCAAGGCGATGACGCCGCGCGACCTGCACGACATCGGTGCGCAGATCGTATTGGGCAATACCTTCCACCTGTGGCTGCGCCCCGGGCTGGAGGTGATCGCCCAGTTCGGCGGGCTGCACCGCTTCATGGGCTGGGACAAGCCCATCCTCACCGATTCGGGCGGTTTCCAGGTGTTCAGCCTCGGGCAGATGCGCAAGATCAGCGAGGAGGGCGTCAAGTTCCAGAGCCCGGTCAACGGCAGCAGGCTGTTCCTCACGCCCGAGGAGTCGATGCGCATCCAGACGGTGCTGGACTCGGATATCGTGATGATCTTCGACGAATGCACGCCGTATCCGGCCGATCACAGGCAGGCGGCCGATTCGATGCGGCTCTCGTTGCGCTGGGCACGGCGTTCCAAGGACGAGTTCACGGCACGTGGCAACCGCAATGCACTGTTCGGCATCGTCCAGGGCGGCATGTACGAGGACCTGCGCGACGAATCACTGGCCGGGCTCGATGACATCGGTTTTCACGGCATGGCGATCGGCGGGCTGTCGGTGGGCGAGCCCAAGCCGGACTTCGCCCGCATCCTTGCGCATACTGCGCCCAGGCTGCCGGTGCACAAGCCGCGCTACCTGATGGGCGTGGGCACGCCCGAGGATCTTGTCTACGGCGTGAGCCAGGGCATCGATATGTTCGACTGTGTGATGCCTACCCGCAACGCGCGCAACGGCATGCTGTTCACCCGCTACGGCGACATCCGGATCAAGAACGCCAAATACCGGTTGGATACGCGCCCGCTGGACGAGGCGTGTGACTGCTATACCTGTCGCAACTTCAGCCGGGCCTATCTGCATCACCTGTTCCGGGCCGGCGAGATCCTCTCGTCCCAGCTCAATACCGTGCACAACCTGCACTACTATCAGGCGCTGATGCGGCAGATGCGCGCGGCCATCGAGGCGGACGACTTCGCCGGCTTCACTGCCCGTTTCCACGCGGCGCGTGCGCAAGGTGTCGATTGACGCCGGCCTCGCCCGTCCAGGCTGCATGCTTCCGATCTGACCGGCCCGCCGCCGCAGCGGTAGCGGCGTTGCCGCCTCGGGCGCCGCAACGTAGCCAGGCGTAGCGGCGTAATGTGTGGCGGCAGGGGGCGGCCACGCCGCCTGTGCATGACGATGGGAACCTTTCAGTGGGTCCGGCGGTCGGTGGCCCGGGTGGATTTCACCTGGGGTGCGGGCTAGAATGTCCCGCTTCGCTTTGACCCGATTTCTCAAATAAAAGGTAGTGCCTTATGTTTATCGCTCCCGCCTATGCGCAGGCGGCCCCCGCCGCTGCGGAAATGAGCTTCATGTCGTTTCTGCCGATGATCGTGATCTTCGTGCTGTTCTGGTTCCTGCTGATCCGGCCGCAGCAAAAGCGCGCGAAGGAGCATCAGGCGATGCTGGGCGCATTGCAGAAGGGCGACGAGGTGGTCACCACCGGTGGCGTGCTTGCCCGCATCGTCAAGGTCAGCGAGCCGTATCTGACCCTTGAACTGGCCGATGGCGTCGAAGTCGTCGCGCTGCGCTCGGCCATCTCCCAGCGCCTTGAGAAAGGCACCATCAAGAACAACAAGTAAACCGGCAAGCAAGGCGGCATGCCCGCCCTGACTTGCGTGCACCGGCCCGCCAAATGAACCGCTACCCGCTCTGGAAATATCTGCTGATTGCCGCCTCGTTGCTTGCGGCATTGCTCTACACCCTGCCCAACCTGTTCGGCGAAAGCCCGGCGGTCCAGGTGTCGGGCGCCAACGCCGCGACCAAGGTCGACGAGGCCGCCCGCGAGCGGGCGATCGGCGCGCTCAAGGGCGCCGGTCTGCGCCCGGACGGCGTGTTCGCCGAGGCCAACTCGCTCAAACTGCGCTTCAAGGACACCGAGACGCAGCTCAAGGCCAAGGACGCGATCCAGGGCGCCCTCGGTGAGAACTACATCGTCGCGCTCAACCTGCTGCCGCAGACACCGGCCTGGCTGGCGGCGATCGGCGGCAAGCCGATGTTCCTCGGCCTGGACCTGCGCGGTGGCGTGCACTTCCTGCTGGAAGTCGACATGAAGGCGGCGCTGGACAAGCAGCTGGAAAAGGTCGCCGGCGACATCCGCCGCGAGCTGAGGGACCAGAAGGTCCGCTACGGCCGCGTGGTGCGCGAGCGCGACAGCGTGTCGGTGCAGTTGCGCGACCAGGCGACGCTGACCGCCACGGTGCGCGCCATCGGCCGGGTGCTGCCGGACATGGCGTTGCAGCAGATCGCGCGCGAAGGCGACTACCGGGTGGTGGTGCGCTTCAAGCCCGAAGCCCAGGTCAAGCTCAAGAACGACGCCGTGGCGCAGAACATCACCACCTTGCACAACCGGGTGAACGAGCTGGGCGTGGCCGAGCCCGTGATCCAGCAGCAGGGCGAGGGGCGCATCGTGGTACAGCTGCCCGGCGTGCAGGACACCGCCAAGGCCAAGGACATCCTTGGCCGCACCGCCACACTGGAAGTGCGCATGGCCGACGACGATCAGGCCCGCATCCAGGCCGCGTTCAATGGCGATGTACCGGCGGGCTACGAGCTGGTGCCGATGGCCGGCGTACGCTCGGGCATGCCGCCCGCGGTGCTGCTCAAGAAGGAGGTCGAGCTGACCGGCGACAACATCACCAAGGCCGAGCCGACCTACGACCAGAACAACAATCCCATCATCAGCATGGGGTTGGATGCCACCGGCGCCTCGATCTTCCGCACCCTCACCCGTGAGAACATCGGCAAGAGCATGGCCATCGTGCTGGTCGAGAAGGGCAAGGGGCAGGTGATCACCGCGCCGCGCATCAACGCCGAACTGGGTGGCAGCTTCGTCATCGAAGGCGGCGGCATGACGGTGCAGGAAGCCAATGACATCTCACTGTTGGTCCGCGCCGGCTCCTTGGCCGCGCCGATGAACATCATCGAGGAGCGGACCATCGGCCCGAGCCTGGGCAGGGAGAACATCGAGAAGGGCTTCTACTCGACGCTGTACGGCTTCATCGCGATCGCCATCTTCATGGTACTGTACTACCGGCTGTTCGGCGTGGTCTCCACGGTGGCGCTCGGGGCCAACCTCCTGTTCCTGCTGGCGCTGCTGTCGGCCATCGGCATCACGCTGACGCTGCCCGGCATCGCCGCGATCGCGCTGACACTGGGCATGGCCATCGACTCCAACGTGCTGATCAACGAGCGCGTCCGCGAGGAGCTGCGCAACGGCATGAGCCCGCAGATGTCGATCCAGAACGGCTACAGCCACGCCTTCGCCACCATCCTGGATTCCAACATCACCACGCTGATCGCCGGCATCGCACTGCTCGTCTTCGGCTCGGGCGCGGTGCGCGGCTTTGCCGTGGTGCACTGCCTTGGCATTCTCACGTCGATGTACAGCGCGGTGTTCGTGTCGCGCGGCATCGTCAATCTGATCTACGGTTACCGCCGCCGCCTGTCCACGCTGTCGATCGGCCAGGTGTGGGTGCCGCAACAACAAAAACAGGCTTGAGAGGGGCACCTGACGATGGAATTCTTCCGTATCAAACGCGACATCCCGTTCATGAGCTATGGCAAGCTCACGACGGCGATCTCGTTGCTCACCTTCATCCTCGCGGTGTTCTTCCTGGTCTACAAGGGATTGAACTTCGGCGTCGAATTCACTGGCGGCACCGTGATGGAGCTGCGTTACTCGCGGCCGGCGGACCTGAACCAGATCCGTGCCACGGTCGATGCGCTCAAGTACGGCGAATCGCAGGTGCAGGCCCTGGGGACCACGCGCGACGTGATGGTGCGGCTGCCCAACCTCAAGCACAAGACCAGCGCGCAGCTTTCCAACGAGGTGCTGCACACGCTCAAGCAGGCGCGGCCCGATGTCGAATTGCGCAAGGTGGAGTTCATCGGCCCCTCGGTCGGCGAGGAGCTGGTCCAGCATGGGTTGATCGCGCTCACGCTGGTGTGCGTGGGCATCATCGTCTACCTCGCGATCCGTTTCGAGTGGCGCTTTGCCGTCTCCGCGGTGATCGCCAACATGCACGACGTGATCATCATCCTGGGCTGCTTTGCGCTGTTCGAGTGGGAATTCTCGCTGACGGTGCTCGCCGGCATCCTGGCGGTGCTGGGCTACTCGGTGAACGAGTCGGTGGTGGTGTTCGACCGGATCCGCGAGAACTTCCGCAAGCCCGGCATGCGTGGCAAGAGCGTGCCTGCCATCATCGACAATGCGATCACCGCCACCATGAGCCGGACCATGATCACCCACGGCTCGACCGAGGCGATGGTGCTGTCGATGCTGCTGTTCGGCGGCCCGGCGCTGCACGGTTTTGCGATGGCACTGACCATCGGCATCGTGTTCGGCATCTACTCGTCGGTGCTGGTCGCCTCGCCCCTGCTGCTGATGTTCGGCGTCACACGCGAAAACATGCTCAAGCCTGTGCGCGTCAAGGAAGAAGCGGTCGTCTGACCTGGGCGCAGCCGATCGGCAAGGCCGGTGCAGCTGCGCCGGCCTTGCCCGTGGCTGCCGCTATCCGTTAACCCGATTCAATCAACCTGCCTGACCGTGCCCATGGATTTCAATCCGATCGATCTGTTCCTGCATCTGGACACCTACCTGGAAACCGTTGTACGCGAGTACGGTATCTGGGCCTACGCGGTGCTGTTCGCGGTGATCTTCTGCGAAACCGGCCTCGTGGTGATGCCGCTCCTGCCGGGCGATTCGCTGCTGTTCGTCGCGGGCATGCTGGCCGGCGGCGGGCTGCTGAACGTGCACCTGTTGTCGCTCCTGCTGTTCATTGCCGCGGTGGCGGGCGACGCGCTCAACTACACCATCGGCCGCTATTTCGGGCACAAGCTGTTCGCCAACCCGGATTCCAAGGTGTTCCGTCGCGATCACCTGGAAAAGACGCACGCGTTCTACGAGAAGCACGGTGGCAAGACCATCATCATCGCCCGCTTTGTCCCCATCGTGCGGACCTTTGCCCCGTTCGTGGCCGGCATGGCCGAGATGAGCTACGGCAAGTTCTTCATGTACAACGTGGTCGGCGCCTTCGTCTGGGTCTACTCGCTCACCTTCGCCGGCTACTGGCTCGGTGGCGTGGCCCTGGTCAAGGACAACCTGACGCTGATCATCCTTGGCATCATCTTCCTGTCCATCCTGCCGGGCGTCATCGAGTTCGCCCGCCACAAGATGCGCGGCGCCGTCGCATGACCTTCCGCTGACGCATGTCCGAGCCGTTCTACACCGACAAGACCGCGGTACGCGCCGCATTCGACAAGGCCGCGGCCAGCTACGACGCGGCGGCGGTACTGCAGCGTGAAGTGGCCGACCGCATGGCGGAGCGGCTGGACTACATCAAGCTCGTGCCGCAGCGCATGCTCGACGCCGGCTGCGGCACCGGTTACGCCGGCCCGATGCTGCGCGCGCGTTATCCGGATGCGCAGCTGATCGAGCTGGATCTGGCACCGGGCATGTTGGCCATCGCGCGCGAAAAGCAGGCTGGGCGCGGTGTGCGCAAGTGGCTGCAATTGTTCGAGCGCCAGCGCGCGCAGCAGGTATGCGGTGATATCGAGCGTCTGCCGCTGGCCGATGGGTCGGTCGACCTGATCTGGTCCAATCTGACTTTGCAATGGTGCAACGTGCCTGATGCGGCGCTGGCCGAATGCCGGCGGGTGCTCAGACCGGGTGGTCTTTTGATGTTCTCGACGCTCGGGCCCGATACGCTCAGGGAATTGCGCGCGGCGTTCGAGGGCGTGGACGGCTACAGCCACGTCAACCGGTTCATCGACATGCACGACCTGGGGGATGCATTGCTGCATGCCGGCCTGTCCACGCCGGTGATGGACATGGAACTCATCACCATGACCTATCCGGATGCTGGCAGCGTGATGCGCGATCTCAAGGCCATCGGCGCGCACAATGCCACCTTCGGCCGGCCCGCCGGCCTGATGGGCAAGGCCGTGTGGCGCAAGGTGAACGCGCAGTACGAGCGTTTCCGGCGCAACGGCGAGTTGCCCTGTACCTATGAAGTGGTCTACGGGCATGCCTGGAAACCCGAAACCCGCCCTGTCACCGCCTTGCCGGACGGCCGGCAGGTCATCGAGTTCCAGCGCCGCGGCGCCTGAGCCCATCGTATTCCCGGGAGCATTCTGTCGATGTTCAGTGCCACCTTCATCTTTGAAAAGAAGCAGTACGACGCCGAGTTCGAGCGCCTGGACGCCCGGATCGCCGAGGCGGCACGTAGCCATCCCGACTTCCTCGGCGAGGATGGCTGGGAGGACCCGCGCACCGGGCGCAGCGCAGTGGTGTATTACTGGCGCACGTTGGACGGCATACAGGCGCTGGCTCGCGACGGACATCATATCGAGGCCAAGCGCGGCTACGCCCAGTGGTACAAGGGTTACCACGTGGTGATCGCGCAGGTGCTGCGCGCCTACGGCGATGGCACCTTCGACCATCCGGTCCCGCCCGGCACCGGCGCGATGCAGACCGCGTAGCGCTCCGGGCATCCGATGCACCGTCGCTACTTCGTCACCGGCACCGATACCGAGGTGGGCAAGACCGTTGCCACCTGCCAGCTGCTGCGCGCCTTTGCCGCGCACGGCCTGAAGGCGGTGGCGATGAAGCCGGTGGCCTCGGGCTGCGAATGGCGCGACGGGGTGTTGTACAGCGAGGACGTGGCCGCCCATGCCGCCGCCGCCAGTGTCGGGGCGCCACTGGCCTGGACCAGCCCGTACCGCTTTGCGCCACCGATCGCGCCCCATATCGCTGCCGCCGAGGCCGGCGTTCAGATCGATCCGGCCCATCTGCATGCCTGTGCCGATCACTTGGCCGGGCTTGCCGACATCGTACTGGTCGAAGGGGCGGGGGGCTGGTATGCACCCCTTACCGATACGCTGAGCATGGCCGATCTTGCCGCCCGGCTCGATTGTGCGGTGCTGCTGGTGGTCGGCATGCGGCTCGGGTGCATCAACCACGCGCGCCTGAGCATGGAAGCGATCCTGAGCCGCGGGCTGCCGGTGGCGGGGTGGCTGGCCAACCGCATCGACCCGCAAATGGCGCGCTACGACGAGAACCTGGCGCTGCTGCGCCGGATGCTGCCTGCTCCGCTGCTGGCAGAAATTGCCCATTCATCGGTCGCGGAAAGGGGCAGTCTTCCCGCTTCGGCCGTGTTAACCTTGCTGCCCTGAACGCTTGCGTCAGCCGGCGCGGCAGCGCACACTTTTTGCAGTGTTCCGGTGATCGCTCATCTATGATGCGGACCATGATTCGTCGCTCAATTCCCCTGTTCGTACTCTCTTTGCTGTTGCTGCTGGCCGGCTGTTCGCGTCCGGCCTTCCAGGGCAGCGACCTGACCGGCGCCAAGTTCGGCGGTGACTTCCAGCTGCTGGACCACACCGGCAAGGCACGGTTGCTCTCCGACTATCGGGGCAAGGTGGTGGCGCTCTTCTTCGGCTATACCCACTGTCCTGATGTCTGCCCCACGACCATGGCCGAGTTGTCGGCCGCGATGAAGAAGCTCGGCCCCAAGGCCGACCAGGTGCAGGTGGTGTTTGTCACGGTCGACCCGGAGCGTGATACGCAGCCGCTGCTGGCGCAATACGTACCGGCCTTCGACAAACGCTTCGTCGGCCTGACCGGGACGCCGCAGCAAGTCAGCAAGGTTGCCGCTCAATATAAAGTGGTGTATCAGCGTCAGCCGCAGGCTGACACGTACACAGTGGACCACACTGCCGGCACCTATCTGCTCGATCGCAAGGGGCGGTTGCGGGTGCTGGAAAACTACGGCGCCGGCCCGGATGCATTCGCGCATGATCTGGCGCTGCTGATCGATGAATGATGCGGCCGGCGCCCCATGAGCGAACCTGAATTTTCCCCGCTGCACCAGATTTCCGAAGCCGAGGACATCGGCCGCTTCCAGCTTTCCAACCCGCTGGAGATCGGTGCGGTGCTGCGGCAGTTGCAGTCGCGCGGGGATTTCCTGACCGTGCACTTTGCCCGCGGCCAGCAATTGCTGCTCACGCGTCTGCTGCAGGTGGATGTGCCTTCGCGCACCTTCTGCTTTGACTGGGCGGGTCAGGAGGGGCTCAACCGCGCTTTGCTCGGCTCTGATCGCAATGTCTGCGTCGCCGCACCTGACGGCGTGAAGGTGCAGTTCGTCATCGGCCGGCCGCGCGAGGCGCGGGTGGACGGCAAGCCGGCCTTTATCAGCGGTTTTCCGCAGGATCTCGTCAAGCTGCAGCGCCGTGAATTCTTCCGGATCGAGACCCCGATGGCCTCCCCGTTCCTTGGTCGCCTGATGCTGGCCGGCGGGCAGCGTCTGCAGCTGCAGCTGCACGATCTGTCGTTGGGTGGGATCGGGTTGTGGGCGAGTGCGGCCGAGGCGCAGCTGCTGCCACGCGGCCTGCACCTGCAGGAAGCGGTGATCGAACTGGGGAGCACCGGCAGCATCGAGGTCGACCTGGAAGTACGCTCGCATCGGGTGATGACCACGCGCAGCGGTGAGGAGCGCTTCCATATCGGCTGCTGCTTCATCAACCTGACCCGTATCGGCGAGGCCACGGTGCAGCGGCTGATGGCGCAGTTGGAACGTGAGCGCAAGGCGCTGACCGGCTGATCTGGCGCCATTCCTGGTAACGGCAAAGCCGCCCGCAAGGGCGGCTTTGCGCATCGTGCTGCCGCTGGGCGGCCGGTACGTTCAGCCTTGTGGGTCGGTGCGCTTCAGGAAGTGATCGACCGTCGGGTAGCGCAGCTGTACACGCAGCTCACGGCCAAGCCGGCCATTGTCCAGCCGGCGGGATTCGTTCAGGTAGGAGAGCATGGCTGGCGACAGGTGTTGTTGGGCCATGGCCCGGCTGACCCGGGGTGGACGTGGCAGCCCCGCCTGGTCGGCGACCCGGTCGAACCAGTCGCCCATGCGCAGCGGCAGATCGTCGCTGACGTTGTACGCACGCAGCGCCCGCCCGCGGAACAGCGCAAGACACACTGTGCGTGCCAGGTCATCGGCGTGGATATGGTTGCTGTAGCTGTCCTCCTCGGGCAGCACGCACACGTCGCCGCGGGCAACGCGCGCCAGTGGCAGGCGATCCGTGGCATAGATACCCGGCGCGCGCAGCAGGCTGAGGCGGACCGCGCGGCGCCGTGCCCAGGCGCGCAGTGCCTGTTCGGCGTGGGCGCGGCGCCGGGCCCGCTCGTTGCCCGGCTGCGGTCGTTGGCATTCGCCGACCCAGGTGCCGTGGCAGTCGCCGTAGATTCCGCTGGTGCCGATGTAGACGGCCCGGCGGGGGCGCTGTGCTAGAATTCCGGGCTTGGCGCGCCGCTCCAGAGCGGCGAGAAGTCGTCCGGTGCGCCCGTCGCAGCTGCCTTGCGCTGCAGGCGGTGCGCTGTGTACCACCCAGTCGGCGATGCCGCCAAGCCGCCGCAAGGTGGTCCGGCGGTCAAGATCGGCTGCCACCGGGCGCACCCCCAGGGCGCGCAACCGTACAGCCGCTTGCCCGGTACGCGCGGTGCCATATAGCCGGAAACGGCGTGCAAGCCAGGGTACGGCGCGCGCCAGCACGTCGCCGCACCCGACGATCAGGAGCCGTGGCCTGTTTTTGAACACGGATATAGTCACATCGAGCCCTGTCTTACCAATGACCAAGCAACTTATCATCCAACCTTCGGGCCAGCAAATCGCCGTCGAGGAGGACGAGACCCTGCTCGCCGCTGCATTGCGCAACGGCTTCAACATGCCCTACGGCTGCAAGAACGGCGCCTGCGGCGTATGCAAGGGCAATGTCCTGGCCGGTGAGGTCGAACACGGCCCGCACGCGGAGTCGGCGCTGTCGCACACCGAGATGGAGCGTGGCATGGCACTGTTCTGCTGCGCCAAGCCGGTCGGTGATGTGACGATCGAGTGCCGGGAAGTCTCGGCGACCAAGGACATCCAGATCAAGACGTTGCCTTGCCGGGTCGAGGCGATCGACAAGGTGTCGCACGATGTGGCGGTGCTCCGGCTGAAGCTGCCCACCACCGAGCGCCTGCAGTTCCTGGCCGGGCAGTACGTGGACATCCATACCAAGAACGGCAAGAAGCGCAGCTTCTCGATCGCCAATGCCCCGTTCGAGGACGATCACATCCAGCTGCACATCCGGCATGTGCCGGGCGGCGAATTTTCCGACTATGTCTGGAACAGCCTGCAACTGAAGGAGATCTTCCGCTTCACCGGCCCGCTAGGCTCGTTCTTTCTGCGCGAGGACAGCGACAAGCCCATCCTGTTCATTGCCACCGGTACCGGATTCGCGCCGATCAAGGGCATGCTGCAGTACGCCTTCCAGAAGGGCATCCAGCGCGAGATGGTGCTGTATTGGGGCGCTCGCTCGCTGGCGGACCTCTATATGCTGGAGCTGCTAAGCGCGTGGCAGCAGCAACACCCGAATTTCACTTTCATCCCGGTATTGTCCGAGCCCAAGCCGCAGGACCAGTGGCAAGGCCGTACCGGCTTCGTGCACGAGGTGGTGCTGGAGGATTTCGGCAGCCTTGCCGGCTACCAGATCTACGCATGCGGTGCGCCGGTGATGGTCGAGGCGGCATACAAGCATTTTGTGGCACGAAACCTGCCCGAGGACGAGTTCTTTTCGGACGCGTTCTTCACCACCAAGGATCTGGCGACCAAGGTCTGATAGGCGTGCGCCCGCGGCGCAGCGGCCATTTCCCTGGCTGATGTGCGCCGGCTGAAGCAATGCATGGCACATGCGTGGATTAATTGCTTCGCAAGGACCATGTGCTGCGCGATTGCCACCACTGTCGCATGCTGGCCTGCCAGTGCCGCATCCAAGGCCAGGCGGGGCGGCACTGGCAGGGGCGGGCCCGGCATGATCCGCGCTCTACAACCCCGTCTGCCTGGCCGGCAGGCCCGGATGCGGCAAGCAGCGGATTGGTACGTCACGGCAAGGACGTGCGCCACTGCAATCCGGTGCGTGTCACGCTGATGATGCCCGGTCTTCCAAACTTCACGCCAAGGCGCATGGCTGTCGCACGGTGGCCGGTCTCGCCCCCGCCCGGGCAGGCGCGCGCGATGTTCTGGTTTTTCCCTACCAGGCGGTACTTGAATCAAAGAATATTATTAATTAATAATGTTTGTGTGTGGCGTGTGCTGCACTCCTTTCGATTCGGCCCCGTGGCTCCAAACGGGGCCTTTTTTATGCCTGATCCAGATTGACAAGGTATGGTGGGCTCACTAGATTGGCATCCTGGCTTGGCGGGTCGACCCGCCTCGGTCCGAGGGAAGCCGGGCTTTTTGGCCGATTGCAGGGTTCGTGGTCCGGCAAGTGGTATGAACATCCTAATTGAGTGGTCTCAAAGTAGTGCGAGAGACCGCCTTGCAAAAGAAAGGGGTCGGGCATGAGCAACATCCAGTATCTGATCGGCGTGGACGGCGGCGGAACCGGCACCCGAATCTGCATCGCCGGTATCGATGGTCAGGAATTGGTGCGGGCCGAAGGTGGTGCCTCTGCACTGGGGCAAGGTATCGACAAGGCGTGGACCAACATCACGCTGACCATACGCGCCGGTTTCAAGAAGCTTGGCATCGATCACCCGGATTTCAGTACCTGCGTTGCGGGTTTCGGCCTTTCGGGGGTCACCGTGAAGGCCTGGGCGCAGGAGTTCGAGAACAAGAACCCGGGCTTTGCCAGGATCGCGGTCGAAACCGACGGTTTTTCCACACTGCTGGGCGCGCATGACGGCGGTCATGGCGGCATCATTGCCATCGGGACCGGCTCGATCGGTGAAGCGTGGCTGGCCGACGGCCAGCGGCTGGAGGTAGGCGGTTGGGGGTTTCCCACTTCGGATGAAGGATCGGGCGCCTACCTGGGCCTGAAGGCGATCAACCTTGTGCAGCGTGTGGTCGATGGTCGTGCCGAGCGCACCGCTTTTACTGACAAGCTGATGAACGTCACCGGGAACAGCCGTGAAACGGTGTTCGAGTGGATGGCCGGCATGAAGCAGGGCGAGTGTGCCTCGCTTTCGCCTATCGTGGTCGAGTTCGGTGAGCAGGATGGCCGTGCGCGCCAGTTCCTGCTCGACGCCGGCCGCGAGATCGAGCTGATCGGTCAGGCACTGCGCCGTGACGAGCCGGCGCTGCCGCTGGCCATCTGCGGCGGTGGCCTGTCACAGGCATTGCGGCCATATATCCCGGTGGACTTCCTGGCAACGACCATCACCCCACGCAAGGATTCGTGCGCCGGTGCGCTGATCCTTGCCCATCGCGCCGTCGCAGCTTGAACGGATCGGAAGCGCCGATGCTGGCCCAGCAAAAACTGCTCGTCCTCAAGCCTGATCCGGACAGCGCGACCCCGCTCTATCTGCAGCTGGGACACAAGCTGGCCGCCGCGATCAACGCGGGATTCTGGAAGGCCGATGAACCGCTGCCGTCCGAGCGCACGTTCTGCGAGTTGCTGGGCGTATCCCGCGTCACCGCCAGAAAGGCGCTCGATCTGCTGTTCGAACAGGGCATGATCCTGCGGCGGCAGGGGTCGGGTACCTATATCACGCCCAAACTGGAGCAGCCGCTGCAGCGGCTGACCAGCCTTTCGGAGATGCTGCGGCTACGCGGCTTCAAGCCCGGCTCACGGTGGCTGCGACGCGAGGTCGAGATCGCGGGGGCGGAGGAGCTGCTCAAGCTCAACCTTGCCCCCAACAGCCGGGTGACCCGATTGCAGCGGGTGCGTCTGGCCAGCGATACGGTGATGGGGGTCGAGGAAACAACGCTCCCTTATCACCTGATGCCTGATCCCTATGTGGTCGGTGACTCGCTCTATGATGCACTGCGCCATGCCAAGCTTACTGTTGTACGGGCGATACAAAATATCGGTGCGGTGACTGCCACCCCTGAACTTGCCGAGCTCACCGGCATCGCCCCCGGCGAGGCCTTGCTTCATCTGACCCGGGTCGGCTTCCTTGAAACCGGCGTGGCCGTCGAGCTCACACATTCATGGTTTCGCAGCGATTACTACGATTTGGTGGTGGAGCTGCATAAGTAAGTATTTGTTGCTGCTTGTGATTTTTTCGATCAGCTCAGGGTGGCTTTGTAGTGCAGTGGCCAAGTGGTATGAAAGTCGTTACGAAACCTGTCTCCCAAACACTTGTTTCGTTTGGCTGATTTCATGGGTTTTTCATCGACTGCCGAGGCGATGAACAGTCGGTCAGTGGTATTCACCCCCACCGCCAAATTGAGGTAACCTGCGTCAGCGTCAGGTTTGGCCGGACAGCCGGCCGAACCAGCGGGTGTGGGGCTGCGACGGCTGTTCGGTGATCAGAGGCAGACCTGGTCGCCGTGCAATCCGCAAACGGGGCTTCGGGCCCAGGTTTTCCGAGTGCAAATCGGGTCGCGCGACGAAGGATGCGTCGTCCTGGTTTGGACCGCCCGGCTCGTTTGACTGGTATGGAGTGAGTGATTAAGGTTAGTTCGCGCTTTTCGAAGCCAATCACGGTCGGTTGCTGCAGTACGCCCGGCGCTAAATACGCAAATAACGAAAACTCGGAGTCGAATATGAGATTGAAGCCCATCCTCGCCCTGACTGCGGCCGTGTTTGCCGCTTCTGCTGCCAATGCCCTGGCTGCTGACAAGGTGAAAGTCGAGTACTGGTCCAATAGCCTGTCGCCGAAGTTCGACAGCGTCATGAAGGACATGACCGAGAAATTCAACAAGTCCCAGTCTGGTATCGAGGCGGTATGGGTCGACGTGCCGTGGGATGCGTTCCAGGCGCGGGTGGTGGCAGCAGTGGCGAGCGGTTCGACCCCGGGTCTTGTCAACCTGCCCAAGCCCTGGATGGACCAGTTTGCCCAGCAGAAGATGGTTCAGCCGATCACCAAGCAGGTTGCCGGTTTCAAGAGCGTCTACACCAGCGGCGCGCTCAAGGACGTGACCTACAATGGCGAGATCTACGGCCTGCCGTGGTATCAGGTGACCGCTGTGCTGTTCTACAACAAGGAACTGCTGGCCAAGGCCGGGGTGAAGAACCCGCCCAAGTCGTTTGCCGAGCTCCTCAAGACTGCGCGCCAGGTGAAGGAAAAGACCGGGGTGGCAGGCTTCGCGCCCAAGCTGCAGGATGGCTTCACCGGTTGGTTCCTGTATGAAGGCCTGCCGGTGGTGCAGAACGGCAAGGCGGTGTTCAACAGCCCGGCGCACGTGAAGCTGATCGAGGAATTCAAGAAGGCCTATGCTGACGGCGTAATCCCCAAGGATGCCTTCAAGATGCAGTTCGAAGATCAGATCGCCGCCTACAACGGCCAGCGCGTCGCGATGTTCGGTGAAGGCGCACATGCCCTCAAGCGCACCCAGACCGATGCACCGAAGGTGTATGCCCAGACCGGCGTGACCGGGTTCCCCGAATCCAATGGCAAGACGCCGTTCGGTGGTTTCCTGTTCCTGTGGTCGGTGCCGAAGGGCTATAAGAACGTCGATGCTGCAGTCAAGCTCGGCCAGTTCGTGACCAACGACGACAACCAGCTTGTCTTTGCCAAGGCATCGGCCACGTTCCCGTCAACCAACAAGGCGCTGGAAGACAGCTACTTCAAGGCTGGCGCGAATTCGAAGGACCCCGTCGAGCAGGCGACCTCGGTGGCTGCCGGTGCGATCAAGACTTCGCGTACGTTGACCGTCTCCGGCCTGCCGGACGAAGCGGCCATGAACAAGAAGCTGAACGACGAACTCGAAGCTGCAATCACCGGCCGCAAGCCGGTCAAGCAGGCTCTGGATGAAGCCGTGAAGTTCTGGAATGGCAAGTTTTCGAGCAAGTAAAACACCGTATTGACTCTCTGCGCAGAGTCAAACTTCGTGGCGGGGGTTTCTGGTAGACTCCCGCTGCATAATAAGAAATCCGCATGATTTGGTAGTCGAGCCGAGTCACATGTGGTGTACCCGCGAGGAAGTGATTCCGAGCGTTTTTGTCGATAACTCCAAGAGGAAGACAAGATGAAGCTTAAGAAGATGTTGGCCGTTGGCGCGGCTGTATTCGGTTTCGCCGCTGTTCACGCTCACGCGGATACCGAACTCGAATTCTGGACCATGAACCTCGCTCCGAAGTTCAATGCCTATTTCGAGCAAGCCGTCACCAAGTTCAATGCCGCCAACCCCGGCCTGAAGGCCAAGTGGGTCGACATGAACTGGGACCAGATCCAGCCGAAACTGGTGGCTTCGATTGCCGCCGGCAACCCGCCCGCCCTGGTCAACTTCAACGTGCCCTGGGTCCACGAATTCGCCGCACAAGGCAACATCGTTGCACTGGACGAATACGTGGGTGCCGCCAAGAACACGTACTCCGCAGGCGCGCTCAAGGATGTGACCGTCAACGGCAAGATGTACGCGTTCCCGTGGTACAACTCCGTGTCCATCATCGCCTACAACAAGGACGTGTTTAACAAGGCTGGCGTGAAGTCCGCTCCGAAGAACTTCGACGAGCTGGTCTCCACTGCTCAGAAGATCACCAAGAGCACCAAGACCGCCGCGTTCGCGCCCAAGCTCGACAACTTCGAAGGCTGGTTCTACTACGCCGGCCTGCCGATGGTGCAGAACGGCAAGGCCGTGTTCAACTCGCCCAAGCACGTTGCCTTCGTGCAGAAGTTCGCTGACCTGTACAAGGCCGGCGTGTTCCCGAAGGACGTCTTCAAGATGGCCTTCGAGCAGGAAATCGCTGCGTACAACTCGGGTCGCATCGCGATGATGACGACTGCGCCGCAAGCGCTGAAGCGCACCGAGACCGATGCCAAGGCGGTCTACGACAAGACCGAAGTGGCTGCGTTCCCGACTGACGCCGGCCAACGCGCCTTCGGCGCATGGCTGATGGACTTCGTGGTGCCGAAGGGCTTCAAGAATCCGGCCGAAGCCGCCAAGCTGGGCCTGTTCCTGACCGGCGACGAGCAGCAGGTGCTGTTCTCCAAGGCAACCGAAACCACCTTCCCGTCCTCGAAGAAGGCCAACCTCGATCCGTACTTCCAAGCCGGCGCCAAGAGTGCAGACGTGGTTGAGCGTGCTCGTGCCGTGGCTGCCAAGTCGATGGACAATGCCCGTACCCTGACCATCCCGCCGGGCGTGCTGCCGGACGCTGCTTCGATGAACAAGAAGCTGCAGGACGAAATCCAGAATGCGATCGAAGGCCGCAAGCCGGTCAAGGCCGCTCTGGACGAGGCCGCTGCTGCTTGGAACGAGAAGCTGGCGAAGTAACCTAGGCGTACAAGCTTAGCGATGTAGTAAAAATGGGTGGGGCCGTCAGCGACGGCGGCCTCATCCCATTCTCCTGCAAAAAAAAATCCAGTCGAGTTGCGCCGTGAAAACCTCCAGCAGTTACACCGCCATCGCCTATCTATTTCTGGCGCCAGCCTTAATTTTGATGGGTTTGTTCACTTTCTGGCCGGTCGGATACAACGCGTATCTGGCCTTCAATGACTACAGCATCGTTGACGCTACTGCGACTTGGAACAACTTCGAGCATTTCAAATATCTGTACCACGAAGAACTGTTCCACGATGCGCTCAAGAATTCGCTCATCTTCCTGTTGGTGGTGCCGGTTCTCCAGGTTGCTGCGCTGCTCGTTGCCAAGCTCGTCAACAATAAGTTGCCGGGCATGACTTTTTTCCGCGCGGCTTATTATATTCCCGTGATTACCGCGGTACCGATTGCCGGCGTTGCCTGGCTGAACGTGTATCGCTACGACGGCCTGTTGTCCTGGTTCCTGAAAACCATCGGTATCATCCAGAACGACGTGAATTGGCTGGGTGAGCCCGAGATCGCCATCTACATGGTGATGGTGTTCACCTTCTGGAAGGGCATCGGCTATTACATGGTGCTGTACCTTGCCGGCTTGCAAGCCATTCCGGCTGAGGTCGAGGAAGCCGCCATTCTCGACGGCGCGAACGCCTGGCAGCGTTTCTGGAAGATCACCGTTCCGATGGTCAAGCCGACCATTCTGCTGTGTACCCTGCTCTCGACGATTGCTGCACTTAAATCTTTCCAGGAAGTGGTGGTGCTAACCCGTGGTCAGGCGGATACCTATACCGCGCTCTACTACGTGTATGCCCAGGCGTTCACCAACTTCAACTTCGGAAGAGCGTCTGCCGCCGGCCTCGTGATCACGTTCTTCTGCGTGTTGCTGGCTATCGTGCAATTCCGCTTCTTCGGCGAAAAGAAATAAGGCGTCGGTCATCATGGCAAATAGTCAAATCGTGGGTTCCGTCCCAAGCAACAAACCGCTTTTCGCCTTCAGGAAAGTCTTTTCCCTGCTGGCCCATTACGCCGGGCTAGTGGCGTTTGCGATCTTCACCTGCTTCCCGTTCCTGTGGGCGCTGTCGGTCGCGCTGTCGATGGATCCGTCCAATATCTGGCTGTTCCCGCGCTCGTTCCTGCCGACCGATCCGGGGGTGGGATGGTTCGAGCGGGTGTTCAGTGAGATCAAGTTCTTCACCTACCTGGGCAACTCCGCGATCATCTCGTTCTGGACCATCGTCGGGGCTGTGGTGGTCTCGATCCTGGCGGGATACCCGCTGGCGCGCCTGCGCTTTCCGGGTCGCGGGCTGATCTTCATCGCCATCATCGCGACCATGATGCTGCCGCAGGAAGTGGCGATCATCCCGAACTTCGTCACCTTCAAGCACCTGGGCGATCTGTCGGAAGCAGTGTTCGGCTTCAAGGTCACTGGTCTTAACACCTATTCCGCAGCGGTGCTGCCCTATGTGTCGACCGCTTTCGGCATCTTCCTGATGAAGCAGGCGTTCGAGCAGATTCCGCAGGATCTGATCGACGCGGCGCGCGTGGACGGGGCGACCGAGATGCAGATCCTGTGGCGGGTGATGGTGCCGGTCTCGGCGCCCTCCATCGCGGCCCTGTCGATCTTCACCCTCGTCAATGCCTGGAACGAGTTCATCTGGACCGGCATCGTGATCCAGGACAAGCTGAAGATGCCGTTGTCCGTCGGCATGTTCAATGACCTGACCGGCCCGTTCGCCGTTTCCACCAGCATGGTGATGGCCGGGATCGTGCTCAGCATCGTCCCCGTATTGATCTTCTTCGCCTTTACGCAGCGCTACTTCATCAGCGGCCTCGACGGTGCCGTGAAGTAAGCCGGCCCGCGACAGATACAGAATCAAATATCAAGGAATTCGAACAATGGCTTCGGTTAAGCTCAACAACATCAAGAAGAACTACACCAAGGACATCGCGGTGATCAAAGGGGTCAGCCTGGAGATCCAGGATGGCGAGTTCGTGGTGTTCGTCGGTCCGTCCGGCTGCGGCAAGTCGACCATGCTGCGCATGATCGCCGGCCTTGAAGACATCACCGAGGGTGAACTGCTGATCGGTGAGAAGGTGGCCAACAATGTCCACGCCTCCAAGCGTGGCATCGCGATGGTGTTCCAGAGCTACGCGCTCTATCCGCATATGACCGTGGCCGAGAACATGGGCTTTGCGCTCAAGCTTGCCGGTACGCCCAAGGCCGATATCGACATGCGCGTGAAGCACGCTGCGGACATCCTGCAGATCACCCATCTGCTTGAACGCAAGCCCAAGGCGCTGTCGGGCGGGCAACGCCAGCGCGTGGCCATCGGCCGTGCCATCGTGCGCGAGCCCAAGGTGTTCCTGTTCGACGAGCCGCTCTCCAACCTGGATGCGGCGCTGCGGCTGCAGATGCGCGTCGAATTGTCCAAGCTGCACCAGGAGCTGAAGACCACGATGATCTACGTGACCCACGATCAGGTCGAGGCGATGACGCTGGCCGACCGTATTGTGGTATTCAATGCCGGGATCATCCAGCAGGTCGGCAGCCCGCTTGAGCTGTACGAGAATCCGTCCAACCTGTTCGTGGCAGGCTTCCTCGGCTCCCCCAAGATGAACCTGCTGGAGGCCTCGGTCGTGGCCGCCGATGCACGCAGCACCACTGTGCGCCTGCCCAAGGGTGTGACGGTGCGCGCCAATGCCGACGGCAGCCGGGCCAAATCCAGCGACCGTGTGACGCTGGGCATCCGCCCCGAGCACATCCTGCTGGCACAGGACAACGATGCCAACGGGATCGCGGCACGCGTCGATCTGATCGAGCACCTGGGTGACCATGTGCTGGCCTATATCGAGATTCCGGGCGTCAACGAAATCATCAGCATGAAACTGCCGGGCAACGCCACGCATCTGAAGTATGGCGATACCATCAAGGTGTTGTTCCCCGAGGCCGATTGCCTGCTGTTCGACGCCGAAGGACTTGCACTCAAGCGCGTGCGTTGACCGGTTCCGCTCCAGCCCAAGCCCGCCGGAAGGCGGGCTTTTTCATGCCCGGCGCGCATGGCGCGCTTGCTGCATCGTCATGCGCTATCGCAATCCAGGCATATCTTGAGGGTGGGCGGGTGCATACAATCGGTTTATGCCAACCAGGTAAAAGGTGGAACCATGATGCGGCGGACAGCAGGATGGCAATGGCTGGGCGCGGGCTTGCTTGCGCTATCGATGATGGGCGCATCGGCGCAGGAACAGCGTATCCGTACGCCGTATCTGGAAGGCTGGCAGCAGGTCGAGCTTGCGACCATGGAGCGCCAGGCGGCAACCTTCCCCGGTGTCTACTGGATCGCCGGCCCCACGGCGCGCAAGGTGGTGGCGCTGACGTTCGACGACGGCCCCAATGAGGGCAATACGTTGCCGTTGTTGAAGGTGCTGAAAAAGCACGGCGTGCGCGCGACGTTCTTCCAGCTGGGGATGTGGGTCGAGCGGTATCCGGACCTGGCGCGCGCCGTGCAGGCCGACGGCCATGTCATCGGCAATCACAGCTACGATCATCCGTATTCCAGCAAGCTGCTGCCCAGCGCGCTGTGGGAGGATCAGGTGGCCAAGACACAGGCCATCATGAAGAAGACGCTGGGCGTGGAGCCCACGCTGTATCGCGCGCCCTACGGCGAGATCACCGATGAGCAGATCAAGCTGCTGACGAGCAAGGGCTTGAAGGTCATTTCCTGGTCGGTGGATACCCGTGACTGGTTGGCGGCCCGCAGCTTCAACGGCGACAGCATGATCGAGCGCATGGCGATGGACTACATCAACGAAGAGGCCATTGTACTGATGCATGATGGCGGCGGCCCGCGCCAGCATACGGTGGCCGCGGTCGACCGCATGCTCGGGCTGCTCAAGCGTGCGGGGTACCGGTTCATCACTGTCGACGAGTTGCTCGGCGTGCCGGCGAGGCTGGATGGGCCGAAGGTCGAGGTGGTCCCGGCCGCTCGGGCGACTACCGTTACCGAGGCGGTGCCGGGCAAGTGATAGCGGTGCGGCACCCAACAAAAAACCGGCCCTGGCGGCCGGTTTTCTGTTGCCGATCTCAGCGGTCGAGGTACCCGGCCACGTAGCGTTTCAGCGCCTCGGCATCGGCCTCCAACACGTCGAAGCGCTGCGGCAGGTCTTCCAGACCGGCCAGATCATGCGGGCGCTGGGGCGGGCTGCCCAGTGCCTCCTGCATGGTCGCCTCGAACTTGGCCGGCAGGGCGGTTTCCAGGATCACCATGGTGACGCCGGACTCGCGGTGTGCCTTGGCAGCGAGATAACCGTCGGCCGTGTGCGGGTCGATCTCGACGCCGTACCTGGCCTTCACCTCGCGGATGCTGGCGATGCGATCGGCGTGGCTGCTCTTTTCCGAGCGGAAGCCATACTCATCATGCATGCGGGCGAAATCGGCGTCCGACAGCTTGAAGCCACGGCCGGCGTCGACTTCGCGCCACAGCGCGGCGAGCTTGGCACCATCGCGACCGATCAGGTCGAACACGAAGCGCTCGAGGTTGGAGGCCTTGGTGATGTCCATCGACGGGCTGGACGTCTCGTAGGTGCGCTCCAGGCCACGTGGGAAATAGCCTCCGGTCTTGAAGAACTCGTCGAGCACGTCATTCTCGTTGGTCGCCACGATCAGCCGGCGGATCGGCAAGCCCATCTGACGCGCAATGTGGCCGGCGCAGACGTTGCCGAAGTTGCCGGACGGCACGCAGAAGTCGACCGGCTCGCCGACTGTCTTCGCCACGGCGAAATAGCCTTTGAAGTAGTACACCACCTGCGCGACGACGCGGCCCCAGTTGATCGAGTTGACAGCGCCGACCTTGTACCGGGCCTTGAACGCGGCATCGTTGTTCACCGCCTTGACCATGTCCTGGCAGGCATCGAAGAAGCCGGTGACCGCGATATTGTGGATATTGGCGTCCTGCAGGCTGAACATCTGTGCGCGCTGGAACGGGCTCATCTTGCCATGGGGCGAGAGCATGAACACATTCACGCCGTGCTTGCCGCGCATCGCGTATTCGGCCGCGGAGCCGGTGTCGCCCGAGGTGGCACCGACGATGTTGATCGCCTCACCACGCTGCGCCAGCACGTACTCGAACAGGTTGCCCAGGAGCTGCATTGCCATGTCCTTGAACGCCAGCGTCGGGCCGTTCGACAGCTCCTCGATGTAAAGGCCGTCCTCCAGCTTCACCACCGGGGTGATCTGGTCGGCACGGGCGGGGTCACGGCCGTGGCGGTAGACGTCGGCGGTGTAGGTCCGGTCGATCAGCGCCTTCAGGTCGGCGGCGGGAATGTCGTCGACGAAGCGGCCGATGATGGCGAACGCCAGGTCGCGGTAGTCCAGTTGCGACAACGCCTGCAGTTCGGCGAGGTCGAGCCGGGGGTACGATTCGGCGATGGCAAGGCCGCCATCGGGTGCAAGGCCGCCGAGCAGGATGTCGGAGAAGCGCTGCGGGGCCATGCCGCCGCGGGTGGAGATGTAATGCATGTTCTGGCTCGTGTGGGGCAGGGCGAGGTGCCCTGCCGGACGTGATACTGGGATTCAGCCGTTCAGGTGTTCCAGCCGCAGCTTGACCACCTTGCCGTTGATCGCGGGCAAGGCCTCGATCCGGGCAAGGGCGGCATCGACGCGCTTTTCCACGGCAAGATGAGTAATGATGACCACGTCGTCGCGGCCGTCGTCGCCGCTGCCATCGCTCGGGCGCTGCAGCATCGCGTCGACCGAGATGTCCTGGTCGGCCAGGATGCGGGTCACGTCGGCCAGTACGCCGGTCTGGTCCAGCACGTTCAGGCGCAGGTAGTAGCAGGTCTCGACTTCGCTGATCGGCAGGATGGGCAGATCGGCAAGGGCCGAAGGCTGGAATGCCAGGTGCGGCACGCGGTGTTCCGGATCGGCCGTGGCGAGGCGGGTGATGTCGACGAGATCGGCGATCACCGACGAGGCGGTCGGCTCGGCGCCGGCGCCCGGACCGTAGTAGAGGGTCGCGCCGACGGCATCGCCCTTGACCAGCACTGCGTTCATCACGCCATCGACATTGGCGATCAGGCGCTTGGCCGGGATCAGCGTCGGCGCGACGCGCAGCTCGATGCCCTCGGCACGGCGGCGGGTGACGCCCAAGAGCTTGATACGGTAACCCAGTTCCTGCGCGTACTTGATGTCGGCGGCCTGCAGTGTGCTGATGCCTTCCAGGTAGGCCTTGTCGAACTGCACCGGGATGCCGAAGGCGATGGCACTCATGATGGTCAGCTTGTGTGCGGCGTCGTGGCCTTCGATGTCGAAGGTCGGGTCGGCCTCGGCATAGCCCAGGCGCTGCGCTTCGGCCAGCACGTCGGCAAAGGCGGCGCCCTTGTCGCGCATCTCGGTCAGGATGAAGTTGCTGGTGCCGTTGATGATGCCGGCCACCCATTCGATCTTGTTGGCGGTCAGACCTTCACGCAGCGCCTTGATGATGGGGACACCGCCTGCCACCGCGGCCTCGAACGCCACCATCACGCCTTTTTCCTGGGCCCGGGCGAAGATCTCGTTGCCGTACTCGGCGATCAGTTTCTTGTTGGCGGTGACGACGTGCTTGCCTTGCTCGATGGCGGTCAGCACCACTTCCTTGGCGATGGTGGTGCCGCCGATCAATTCCACCACGATGTCGATCTGCGGGTGCCGGGCGATCTGCAAGGCATCGTCGTACAGCTCGACATCGGCGCCGACCAGCGCGCGCGCGCGCTCCAGATCGCGGTTGGCCGCGGCGCGGATCACGATGGGCCGACCGGCGCGACGCGCGATTTCCTCGCAATTGCGTTTCAAGACGGTCGCCGTGCCGCCACCGACAGTGCCGACACCGCACAAGCCCACGTGAATCGGTTTCATTGCTAGTCCTTTCGAAAACCAGGCAGCGCCCTGCGGGCCTTGCTGCCGATACAAAGTTGATCCGCCCGGTCGACGCCATGCGACGACAGCACTGCGCCCGAGAGTCGGTCGGGCGCGCCGTATCCGGGCCCGGCGCTTGCTGTCCGCGTGGCGCGCGACCTGGAACGGGCGACGCGTATTATGCGGTACCGTGGCGTTTTCGGTAACCGCCGAGAAAACGTTCCAGCCGCCCCAGCGCGTCCGTCAGATCGTCCACATGCGGCAGGAACACCACGCGGAAATGATCGGGTGCGATCCAGTTGAAGCCGGTCCCCTGGACCAGCAGCACCTTTTCCTCCTGCAGCAGCTCCAGCATCAGTTGCTGATCGTCCTCCAGCGGGTAGTACTTCGGGTCCAGCCGGGGGAACATGTACAGCGCCGCCTTGGGTTTGACACAGCTGACCCCAGGAATGGCGGTCAACATCTCCCACGCCAGATCGCGCTGGCGGGTGAGGCGGCCGTTGGGCGCCACCAGATCGTTGATGCTCTGATAACCGCCAAGCGCGGTCTGGATCGCATACTGCGCCGGCACGTTGGCGCAAAGCCGCATTGTCGACAGGATGTTGAGGCCGTCAATGTAATCGCGTGCGATCTTCTTGTTGCCCGAAACGATCATCCAGCCGGCGCGGTAGCCGCAGGCCCGATAGTTCTTCGACAGGCCATTGAAGGTGACGAACAGCACGTCGTCGGCCAGTGAGGCGATCGACGTGTGCGTGGTCCCGTCGTACAACACCTTGTCGTAGATCTCGTCGGCATAGATGATCAGATTGTGCTGGCGGGCCAGCTCGACGATCTCCCTGAGCACTTCGTCCGGATACAACGCACCGGTGGGGTTGTTCGGGTTGATGACGACGATGGCGCGCGTGGCCGGAGTGATCTTGGCGCGCATGTCGTCCAGCGCCGGCAGCCAGCCATTGGCTTCATCACACAGGTAGTGGCGCGGCGTGCCACCGGCAAGGCTCACCGCGGCGGTCCACAACGGATAGTCCGGAGCCGGCACCAGCACTTCGTCGCCATTGTTCAGCAGGCCCTGCATCGACATCACGATCAGTTCCGACGCGCCGTTGCCGATGTAGATGTCATCCACCGTCACATCGGCGATCTGCTTTTGCTGGGTGTAGTGCATCACCGCCTTGCGTGCCGGGAACAGCCCCTTGGAATCGACGTAGCCCGCCGCGTTGGGCAGATTGCGGATCACGTCCTGCACCACCTCGTCCGGAGCATCGAAACCGAAGTTCGCCAGGTTGCCGATGTTGAGCTTGATGATGCGATGGCCTTCTTCCTCCATCTGCCGCGCCCGCTCCGGCACTGGCCCGCGGATCTCATAGCAGACATTGAGGAGCTTGTTGGATTTGTGGATCTGGGTCATGGCGTGGCGAAAGCGCAGGAGGAAACCTGACATTCTATCCAAACCGGACGCGCCGGGCGTATACAGCATGTAAGGACGAGCGGCAAGACAGTTGGGGTAAACTCGCGCCAGCCCATCCAAGAGCCCGCTCATGAAGCTGCACCACACCACGACCACCCATCTCAACCAATTCACCGGCTACGGCGACGGCTACGTGATGGTCAACCAGGAGCGCTTCGAAGGCAGCCTGATCGTGACTCCCACCGAAGTGCACAGCTGGCGTCCCACCGACTTCAGCACGCTGGAGGAGGCCGATTTCGCGATGCTGCTCGAATTCGGGCCGGAGCTGGTGCTGCTGGGAACCGGTGACCGGATCCGCTTTCCCCATCCCCGGCTGTCCCGTGCGCTCGCCAGTGCCCACGTCGGGCTGGACACCATGGACACCGGCGCGTTGTGCCGTACCTTCAATGTGCTGACCGCCGAAGAGCGCAGGGTGGTGGCACTGGTGCTGGGGGCCTAGGCTGCGACGAGGATCGGCCCCCCAAGCTGTTGCACTGTTGCGCAGGCCGAAGCATTACGCGCAGCCTGCGTCAGCCACGCCATCGGCGGCAGCTGGCACCGGATGACGCTGCGCTGCAGCGGACTTCAACCTTTGCTGGATATCGGCCTGGGTGCGAAGCGCACCGGGAAAGCGCAGGCCGTGCCCATCGGCGACACCGTAGGCCCGCCCCTGGGCACCTCGGTACCGGCCGCCGTCGGTGACGGGGCCAGGGCGGCAAATTGCGCATCATCGGTTTCCCGACTGGATGGCACGGCGCGCTGCGCCTGTCCTGCACGGCTTTGCGGTACGCGCCTACAGGCATCCGATGCTGTGCCGCGTAGGCTGAGGTTCAAGCCCGGCAATGCCAGGGCTCATCTCAACCAGGCGTCGGCACTACGGGCCGCGCTGTACAGCGAAAGGAGTGCTCCAGATGGCACATGACGATTACGACAAGCGCGATGACCGGGATGCAAACCGCGATCCCATTTCGGGCGAACCTGGCGCTCATCCCGTCAGCACCGGCGTGGGTGCTGCAGTGGGCGGGGCAGCAGGTATCGGTGCCGCTGCAGCAGCCGGCGCCGCCGCCGGCTCTGCCGTGGGCCCGGTAGGAACCGCAGTGGGGGCTGCCGTTGGCGCAGTGGTTGGCGGCTTGGCGGGTTCCGCTGCCGGCGAGCTGGTGAACCCGACGGAAGAGGAAGAGTTCTGGCGCAACAACTACGCGCGCGAGCCCTATGTGGCGCCGGGGAGTGGCTTCGAGCGCTATTCCGCCGCCTATCGCACCGGCTACGAAGGCCGCGGACGGTTTACCGACCGCACCTTCGACGAGGCCGAGGGCGATCTGCGCGACGACTACTACGCCCGACGCGGGGATTCGGCATTGGAATGGGATGATGCCCGTGCCGCTGCGCGTGCCTCGTGGGAGCGGATCGACAAGCGC
The DNA here is from genome assembly GCF_025642115.1 of Chitiniphilus purpureus. Lineage (GTDB taxonomy): Bacteria > Pseudomonadota > Gammaproteobacteria > Burkholderiales > Chitinibacteraceae > Chitiniphilus > Chitiniphilus purpureus. Next base: position 1,567,068 of record NZ_CP106753.1, read on the forward strand.
GCCGGGGTCTGAGCGGGCCGATCCGAACCAGTGGGCCGGATAAAAAGGAGCACTGCGGTGCTCCTTTTGCCTTAGGGGCCATGCAGGTGCAGCGAATGCGCATTTCCAGTGGCCTGATCAGGGATCGCCGCAGAGATGGCTGTCAGCTTGCGGTTCCATCAGTCGGTGCCCATATCGATTGCGGCTGTCTGCGGCTTGAGCGGGAGAATGTCGGCGACGGGCCGGTTCCGACAGTGCCTTGCAAAGGGAATGAGGCGCAGCAGTCGGCATGGCTGCGCGGTATTGCACGTTGACATTGCCGATACTGCGCCAGGACACCGAAGAAGAGCAGCTAACAAACGTTTTTGGCTGCGTCGCACTTACTCGGTATGCACCCTTGTACTGACTGCGTTTGGCGCTTCTTGCCGGAATCGCTGCGTTGGATTTTGCCGGCCACTCTAAAGAGAGCCAGGGCAGCATGGGTGGACCGGAAGATGGTGCCCCGAGCCGGGGTCGAACCGGCACAGCCTTTCGGCCGAGGGATTTTAAGTCCCTTGTGTCTACCAATTTCACCATCGGGGCGGATGGGCAGGGCACTTGGTTTCCCTGCGGCCATTGCAAAAAAGCCCGGCGTTACCGGGCTTTTTTGTCTGGAGGCGGGGGTCGGAATCGAACCGGCATAGACGGATTTGCAATCCGCTGCATAACCATTTTGCTACCCCGCCGAAGCTGGAAAAAAGGGAAAGTGCAGCACTTTCCCTTTTGCAATCTGGAGCGGGAAACGAGGCTCGAACTCGCGACCTCAACCTTGGCAAGGTTGCGCTCTACCAACTGAGCTATTCCCGCGTATTCATATGCAGCGGTGGCGGATTTGGAGCGGGAAACGAGGCTCGAACTCGCGACCTCAACCTTGGCAAGGTTGCGCTCTACCAACTGAGCTATTCCCGCGTGCCATGCACTGCAACAGAGAGGCGCATTATGGTGAGCCGCCTGATGGTTGTCAACACCTGTTAAGGAAATTCGCCGGCAGGCGGCGTATGATAAGCGCTGCCGGGGTCGGGCCGCGGGATGCGCGGCCATCAGAAGACGATTCCGGCCCAAGGTCGGTTTTTTGATATCGCTACCGCGCGGTCAGCCCGCGGGCTCTGCATGGAGGAATTCCCATGTCTCGTGTCGTGACGCTTGCCCATTACTACACCCAACCCGAAATCCAGCAGATGGCCGACAAGGTCGGCGACAGTCTGGAGCTGTCGCTGTTCGCGCGCGATGCGCAGGCGGACATCATCGTTTTCGCCGGTGTGCGCTTCATGGCCGAGACGGCCAAGATCCTCAATCCACAAGCCACCGTCGTGCTGCCCGATCGCGGTTCGACCTGTTCATTGGTCACCCAGACCGATGTGGCGGCGCTGCAGCGCTGGCGCGAGCAGCACGCCGACCATGTGCACGTGAGCTACATCAACAGCTCGGCCGAGCACAAGGCGTTGTCCGATTGGATCGTGACCAGCCGCAATGTGGACGACATCATTGCCCATTTGTATGCGGAAGGGAAAAAGGTGATCTTTTCGCCTGACCGCAATATGGGCGCCTACCTCAATTTCCAGCATGGCTACGACATGCCGTTGTGGTCCGCCGTGTGCGAGGTGCATGACAAGTTCAACCAGCAGGCGCTTGACGAAGCCTTTGCAGCGGTACCGGGGGCGAGGTATCTGATCGCCCACCCGGAAAGCCCGCTGCCCGTCCTGCAACTGGCCGATTACGTCGGCTCCACCTCGGGCATGCTCAATTGGGTGAGGAACTATGCGTATGAACCCGACGCGGTGATCTTCGTCGCGACCGAGGACGGCATCCTCTACAACATGCGTCTGGCGCGGCCCGATCTGCGCATCGAACAGGCGCCGATCTACGCCGGTTGTCAGTGCAATCAGTGCCCGTATATGAAGATGAATACCATCGAGGCGGTCAAGCGGGCGCAGCAGGGGCAGGGCGAGGTGATCGATTATCTGAGCCCGGCGCAGATGGATGCGGCACGCCTGCCGATCGAGCGCATGCTGGCGTTTTCGGAACGCTACTACCGTTGATGGCGTAAACGATCCGGGCGCCGCGCGTGCCGAACATGCGGCACTCACCGGCCGATCCATGATGCCTGCCACGCGGCGCATGCCGGCAACGCGTGCTGCCGTTGCCGATTCTATCGGCGGCCCCCTTCAGGGGGCTGCACGGGCCTGATATGAAATACGACTATCTCGTGTTCATCGGACGCTTCCAGCCGGTTCACCTGGGCCACCTGCAGGTGATCGAGGCGGCGTTGGGGCTGTCGCACAAGCTGATCGTGATCTGCGGCTCGGCCCGCCAGGCACGCAGCCCGCGCAATCCGTTCACGCTGGCCGAGCGTGAAGCCATGCTGCGTGCCGCATTGCCGCCGGCCTGGCAGAGCAGGGTGTTCATGGTCGGCTGTTCGGACCGGATGTACAACGATCAGCAATGGATCACCGAAGTGCAGAATCTGGTGGACAAGGTGATCGCGGTGGACACCGCGAGCCTTGGGCACCGGGCTGCCGAATTCCGCGTGGGCATCGTCGGCGCCGGGGGAGGCAGCCCGGCGCGGCAGGTGCACTATCTGGAACTCTTTCCACAATGGCAGCGCGAGCAGGCAGCCGAATGGCCGGGCGTCGACGCCGCTACGCTGCGTGAGGCCCTGTTCGCGCAGCAGGGGGCCCACTTCGCCGGATGCCGGGACAAGCTGCCGACGGCGGTCTACGAGTGGTTGCACCGTTTCCGGGAGCTGCCCGTCTATGCCCAGATCGCGGCAGAGCATGACTACCTGCAGTCGTTCCGGCGGGCATGGGCGGACACACCGCACCCACCCACCTTCGTCACCGTCGACGCGGTGGTGATCCATTCAGGGCATGTGCTGCTGGTCAAGCGGCGCAGCCTGCCCGGCAGGGGGCTGTGGGCATTGCCGGGAGGATTCGTGGCCCAGGATGAGCCGATCCGCGACGCCGTGATCCGCGAGTTGAAGGAAGAGGCACGACTCAAGGTGCCGGCACCGGTGCTGGCCGGCTCGATCCGCGCCAGCCGGGTATTCGATCATCCGCAGCGCTCGCTGCGCGGCCGGACCATTACCCATGCCTTCCTGATCGAACTGGCACCAACCGGCGAGGGCCTGCCCAAGGTCCGGGGTGGGGACGACAGCGACCGGGCGCAGTGGGTGCCCTTGTTCGAATTCAACCGGATGGAGGAGCAGCTGTTCGAGGATCACTTCTATATCGTCAACTGGTTCCTCGGGCAGATCTGACACGCCATTCTGCAAAAACAAAAACGGCCCCAATGGGGCCGTTTTGCATACCAGGTGCAGTCGATCAGCGGGCCTGGCGGCGGCGACGCCACGCCACGCCGGCAGCACCAAGGCCGACGAGCGCCATGGTGGCGGGCTCCGGAACCGGCGAGACGGTGTAGGTCAGCGTGCCGTTCCACGGCGCCCAGTTGGTGAAGTTGAGCATGAAGCTGTACTGGCCTGCGCCGCCCAGGTGGTCGAAGGTGAGCGAGCCGGCGAAACTGTCGTCGCCGACGTTGCTGTTGGCGGCGATTTCCTGGATGAAGGCACCCGGGGCGTTCTGCTTGGTCAGGGTGGCATGCAGCGATGCCAGGAGGCCGTTGCTGCCCGCATTGGGCGTGAGGGTGAAGCCGAATACATACTGGCCCGGGTTATCGAGCGTGAACTGCAGCCCGCCGAGCAGATTGGTGCTCCAGGCGCCGGGGCTGTTGACCGCGATGCTTTCCTGGTAGAGCGCAGCCTGGGCGCTACCGGTGGCCAGCGCTGCGACCGTGGCGGCGGCAAGAATGAAAGATCTCATGTGATTCCCTAGTGGTGGTTGAAAACGCACCCACGATAACGCAATTTCCTTTCGTTTTTCTTGTGATTTTGTCAGGATAATGAGTGTGGCGGTGCATGCAAATCGAACGACTGCGCGCATTTTATCGATAAATGGCACTTTTGCGCCATTGGCATGAAAGCTTTTGCCGTCGTGACCAGCTTGGCTGACGATGGCGTCAATCGGTTGTTGACAACATCACACCGCCGCCCGGTTTCAGCGGGTACGGCTACCGCCCCCTGGCCAGTGGGCGAATTTCCATTCCTGGTAGCTGGTCTTGTCGGCAAAGCCGCTGTATTGGGCGGTAAAGCCCCATTGTTTGAGCGGTTTGTCGTTGGATTTGCTGAACACGCCCATGAAGCCGCCGCCAGGAGCGCCGATATAGGACCAATCCTCGCCAGTGATCGGGTCCTTGTAGGGGCGGCGCAGGAAGCGCCGCGCAAAGGGCACGCGCGGGTCCTGCACCAGATCGTCCAGGGTCTTGGGATACTGCGGCCCCTGGCCGCTGTTCTGCTCGGAATAGGCCTTGATCGCGCGGCGGATTTCGTCGCCGACGATCAGCAGCTCCTCTTCGCGCGCGCGACGGATGCGGGTCTGCCAGACATCGCCCAGCTCGGCCAGGTAGATGCCCATCACCAGCACCATCATCAACACCCACGCGTAGGCAAAACCCTGCTGGCGACGCGGGCTAGTATTCGCTGAACGCCTTGCCATCGCTGTCGTTCCCCGGCGCGCCGCTCTTGATGTCATATACGCCGGTGCCGTTCTCGGGGTTGATGATCTGCCATGCGTCGCGCTTGCCGCTGATGGGGTCGACCGGGATCTCCCGCAGATATTTGCGCTCGACCATTTCTTCGAGCGTGGCGGGGTAGCGCCCGGTATCGGCGTAGAACTTGTCGAGTGCATCGCGCATGGCGACGAGATTGTGCTTGAGCACAGTCTCCGAGGCTTTGTCGGTCTGCTGGAAATAGCGCGGCACCACCAGCGTGAGCAAGCTGGCCATGATGGCAAGCACCACCAGGAGTTCGATCAGCGTGAAGCCGCGACGGGGGGCAACAACATTCATAGGCGGTGGTCACCAGTCGCGATAGGGCACGCCATTGAGGCCCGCCCCTTCGGATTTGGAATAGACATCGTAGACATCGCGGCCTTCGGCAGGGGCATCCGGTGGGCTGGCGTAGCTGCGCAGGCCCCAGGTCTGGGCATTGGTCATGCTTGGGCAATCGCAGAACGGGTCGCGCGGCATGCGCCGCAGGAAGTAGATATTACGCCCGGTCGGGTCCTTCACATCCTTCACGCCATCGGTCAGCGCGGCCAGCTCCGGTGGGTAGCCGCTCTCGTCGAGCGATTTCTGCACCCGGCCTTCGTCGGTGGCCTGCTTGTAGGCGTCGATGGCGCTGCGGATCTGCCACAGCGCCCGGCGCAGTTCTTCCTCGCGCGAGCGGGTGGCCGCCACCTGCGACAGCGGCAGTGCCACCGACGCGAGCACCGCCAGGATGGTCAGCGTGACCATCAGCTCGATCAGGGTGAAGCCGCCCAGGCGTCTCATGATGCGTCGTCGGTGCGTACCGTCACCGGCGGCCCATGCCGGCGCGGATCGGCTCGGCCGCAGGTTGGTCCTGCGGTACCGGCTGCGGTGCGGGCTGGGGTTGGGGCACCGGCTGCGGCATCGGCTGGGCCATGGGCTGCGTACCGCCCGACGGTGCATTGATCGTGACGGTCGAGGCATTGCGCAACCGTAGCGGGTCGGTCGAGATCGACGATTCAGTGCCGCTGTCGAACTGGGTCACATACTGGCCGGGCACGGACAGGTTGCGCACGATGCGCGGGGTGATCATCAGGATGACCTCGGTCTGCTTGCGATCGTCGTTGCGGCTGCCGAACAGCCGGTCGAGGATGGGCAAGTCGCTCAACCCGGGCAGCCCGGCCTTGGTGATCTGGTTGGAGCGCTGCAACAGGCCGGCGAGCACCTGGGTCTCGCCGTCACGCACCGACATGTTGGTCTCGGCGCGGCGGGTACCGATCTGGTAGGCCACACCACCGTTGGCGGTCGGGACCTTTTCCACCAGGTTCGAGACTTCCAGCGTCACCTTGACCCCGATATCGCCTTCATTGCTGATCGCCGGCTCCACGTTCAACGTCAGGCCCACGTCCTGGTAGTTCACGGTTTCGGACGTCACGCCGTTGGAGTTGGTGGTGGTGATCACCGGCAGCCGGTCGCCGATCACGACCTTGGCCTTGTCACGGTTCTTGACGCGGATCTTCGGGTTGGCAAGCAGTGTGGTATCGCCGCGCCGCTGCAGGAAATTGGCGGTGATCGAGGGCTTGCCCAGGTTGACGAGCACATTGCTGCGGTTGATGTTGGCAAGCTTGCTCAGCGTGAGCGAGCTGGCATTGGTGCCATCGAGCGTGGTGCTCAACTCGGCAGTCAGCGAATCGGGGTAGCGGATGCCGAGGTTGAGCACGTCCGAATCGGTCACCTCCAGCACTTCCACATCGAACACCACCTCGGACTGCGGCAGGTCCTGCGCGGTGATCAGCCGCTCGGCCACGGCGATCGCCTCGGGGGTGTCGCGCATGATGATCATGTTGAGCCGCTCGTCGATATAGACATCGCGGGTCTTCACCATCTGTTTGAGCATCGCCAGCACCTGCTTGGGGTCGGCGTTGTTCAGATAGAAGGTGCGCATCACCAGATCCTTGTAGTCGCGGTCCTTATCGGGCCGCTTCGGGTAGATCATGATGGTGTTGTCGTTGAGGATCTTCTTTTCGAGCTGGTTGGTGGCCAGCAACAGGTTGATCACGTCCTCGACCGTGGTGTCGCGCGCGAAGATGGTGGTCTTCAGGTTGGGCGGCACGTCGCGGTCGAAGATGAAGTTGACCTTGCCGATGCGGGCGATGATGTCGAACACACTCATCAGCGGCTGGTCGCGGAACTGCAGCGAGATCGGGCTCTTGAGCGCCTGTGCCAGCACCGGCTTGAGATTGGCCTCGCGTGCGCGGCGCGCCAGGATATCGTCCTTCAGCCGCTGCGCCTGCGTATTGCGCGGGTCGTCCGCCAGGATCTGCTTGAGCACCTCCAGGGCCTCGTCCGGCCGCAGGTCCTTGTTCTCCTTGGCGAACCTGAGCATCGAGTCGCGCTTGGCCGCGCCTTCAAGCTGCAGCAGCGCTTCCTTGGCGCGGTAGTTGGAGGCGTCCCACGACAGCATCTGCTGGTAGCGTGCAGTGGCCGTGGCATAGTCGGCGCGTTCGATCGCCGTCTCGGCCTCGGCCTGCAGTTGCTGCAGCAGGCGGATCAGCTCGCGCTCGTACGCGGCGCGCAGCTTGGCGTCGTTCGGATGCTGAGCCAGCTGCTCCTTCAGGTAGCCCAGCCCCTGCTGGGCTTCGCCTTGCTGGATCATGTTCGTACCTTGCTGGCGGGCGCGGTCTGCGGCGCAGCCCATCAGCAATGCAGTGGCGATCAGGGTGATGGTCAACGCGCGTTTCACGGCGTTCCTCCTACCGGCAGCGTCTGCTGCTGATTCAATGGCATGAATGTAAGGGTAATGGCGTCACGCGTGATGTCATCCACGCGGTAGACCCCGAGCAAGGTCTCGCCGGGCTGGATCCGGCCCAGTGCCTCGCAACGGCGGCACAGCACGAACTGCTGGCCATTGGCTTCGATGATGATCTGGTCCGCACCGCGCTCGTGCCAACTGCCCACCACGACGAACGGCAGCGGCGGTGCCACCGGTACCGGTGTCGGTGTGGGTTTGGCCGGTGGCGGCGGTGGTGGCGGTGGCGGGGCCCAGGTCTGCTGTGCAAAGAGGTTGAAGCCTTGGGCCTGGCTGGCCTCGGTCGCCGCGGGTTCGGCGCTGCGTGCCGGGGTGGGCGAGGGCACGGGCTGACCGATCTGGCCGGTGGCGGCGCGGCGCGGTGCGGCGGCGGCTTCCTCGGAGGCCTGCTGTTCCTGGTACCAGGCGTAGGCCATCAGCAGCAAGGCGCCGGCCAGCAGGGCCAATACGGGGCGCGACAGCATCAGCGCACCTCCGTCAGGTAGCTGAGCTGCATCTGGATCGACAGCAGCTCGTCACCGATCTGCAACCGGGACATCGAGATCGCCTCCACCCGGACCCCGGGCAGCTTTTCCAGGTCGGCGATGAAGCCGCGCACATCCGGATAGCGGCCATTGGCCGGGAACTGCAGGCCATAGCGCACCAGGTGGCCACCGCCTTCGCTGACCATCTTGTATTCGGACTGCAGCACCGACAGCCGATTCCTGCCGGCAATCTGCGAGGCGCGCCGCAGAAACTCGGTGAAGCTCTCGGGCGGGTTGAGCGCGGCCTGCTCGACGGCCGAGGCCGGTGTGGCCGCCGGCTGGCGTAGCGACCGCTGGTTTTCCTCGAGTTTCTGCTCACGCTCGAGCAGATCCCGTTCGAACGGCACGACCTCCTGGCGCTGGATGAACAGAGCTCCGAGCAGCAGGGCGCCACCGACCAGACCGAGGATGCCGGCGTGGCGCGACCATTGCCGCGCATGCCAGGTCAGTTGCTTGGCGTTCATTGGCCTGCCTCCCGCCAGCGTACTTCGATCGCTGCCTGCACCGGCCGATAGGGGTCGGCCAGCTTCACCCCTTGCCTGGCGAGTGTCACCTTTTCGATCGCCGGCTTGGCCGACAGGGTATCGACCAGGGTGAGCACGGCATCCAACGTGCGTGCTTCCAGTTCCATCTTGATGCTGCGGTCGGGCACGCTGACGTCGATACGGGTATACGCAACGTCCGGTTGCCAGGTCTGTTCCAGCACCGACAGCGCCGGCAGCATCTGCGAGCGTTGCGCGCGCAGGATGGCCGCGACTTTCTCATTGGCCGGCTGCTGCTTCTGCGCGGCAAGCTGGGCCGCTTCGAGGTTGCGTTTGCGCAGCGCGTACTGCTCTTCCCGCGTGCTCAGTTCCTCGGCCCGGTAGCGGGCGGCGTCCTGTTCGGCGATCACCCACACCAGTGCGAGCACGCCCAGCGCGGTCAGCAGCAGCCCCAGCCACGGCGTGGTGCGCGGGGCTTTCTGGAAATCGAGTTGCAGCGCCTTCATCGCCGCACCTCCGTACCCTGCCAGTCGCTGCGGTGGGCAAAGCATCCATGGACGCCTCCTAGCCACTGCACATCGAAATCGGCCACCTCACCGTTGAGCATCCCGATTTCGGACGACACCACATACAGCTGTTCGGGCAGTTCCTGCCCGGTGAGCATCGCGGCATCGCGCACCATCGCGGCCAGCGCGAAGGCTTCGGCCTCCTCGCGCATGGTGTTGGCCAGCGTGACCACGCCCTGCCAGGCACCGGCGCGGTGGAAGGCGCAGGTGGCGTGTTCGGATTCCAGCAGCACCAGGCCGAATTCGCGGCCCTTGAGCTTGCCGCGATGTTGGTTGATCGCGCTGGTCAGCAGCGGGGTGATGCCGTTCAGTCGCAGCTTGCGCGCACGCGCCAGCTCGACCAGCGTCTGATAGAAGCCTTGATCCACCGCACTGGCGATCCGCGGCTTGCCATAGCCGGCCGGGGCCACCCGGATGCGCCAGGTCTCAACGGAAACGCCGAAATGCCGGGCAAGGACCACCCGGGCATAGCCTTCCCAGTCCGTATCCTTGTAAAGGTCATCCTGCCACGGCAGTACCGCGTAGCGTACCCAGGTGCTGCCCAGCAGCAGCTGCAACGAATCGAGCTGACCGATCCGGCCGCGCGGCGCGTCGCCCAGCAGCTGCTGCAGGTGCAGCACGGCCGTGTCCGGGTTGTTGTCGATCGCCGCACGTTGCCGGTGCACGATGCCGCCCCCGGGCCGCGCGCCGCTTGCCAGCAGCGCCTCGTGCCGCGTCAGCCACGCGCTGTGCTCAATCCACAAAGGTGACACGATTGATTTCCTGCAAGGTGGTTTCGCCACGCGACACGGCGTTGAGCGCCACGCGTCGCATCGAGATGAAGCCATGCCTGGCTGCCAGTTGCTTGACTTCCACGGCCGGCGCACGGCTGGCGATGGCCTGCTTGAGTTCATCGTTCAGGCGCAGCACCTCGGCGATGGCACGGCGGCCCAGGTAGCCGGTGTCGCGGCAGGCCTGGCAGCCGCGTCCCTTGCGAAAGCGCCAGCCGGCCACCTGCATGCTGGTCAGGCCGGAGGTGCTCAGCAACTCCTCGTCCGGTGTGTCATCCGTGATGCAATGGGGGCAGATCTTGCGGATCAGCCGCTGCGCGACCACGCCGATCAGCGCGTCAACAAAGCTGTTGGGCTCGACGCCCATGTGCATGAAGCGGTCAAGCACCGAGAACACATTGTTGGCGTGCACCGAGGTCAGCACCAGGTGACCGGTGAGCGCGGCCTGCACCGCGATGTTGGCGGTCTCGCCGTCGCGGATCTCGCCGACCAGGATCTTGTCCGGGTCGTGACGCAGGATGGAGCGCAGCCCGCGGGCGAAGGTAAGCCCCTTCTTGTCGTTGACCGGGATCTGCAGCACGCCGGCGAGCTGGTATTCGACCGGGTCCTCGATGGTGATGATCTTTTCTTCGCCGGTATTGATCTCGGACAGCGTGGCATAGAGCGTGGTCGACTTGCCCGAGCCGGTGGGCCCGGTCACCAGCAGCAGGCCATAGGGCTCATGCGACAGGTTGCGGATCGCCGCCATCGTGTGCTCGTCATGGCCGAGGATATCCAGCCGCAGCTGCTTGAACGCATCGCCGCCGTTCTGCTTGTCCAGCACCCGCAGCACCGCGTCCTCACCCCAGATCGAGGGCATGATGGACACCCGGAAGTCGATGTCGCGCTGGTTCATCAGCACCTTGAAGCGGCCATCCTGCGGAATGCGGTGTTCGGAGATGTCCAGATCGGCCAGCACCTTGAGCCGTGAGATCACCTGCTCGGCGGTTTCGACTCCGTTGGCGCCGCCGATATGCAACAGCACCCCGTCGATCCGGTATTTGATCGACAGCCCCGACGGTGTGCTTTCCAAGTGGATGTCGGACGCCTTGGAGCGCAGCGCATCGTACAGCGTGGAATTGACCAGCTTGACGATGGGGTTGTTGTCCTGGGCGATGGTCGCGAGCGAGATCTCCGGCACGTTCTCGCCGCTTTCCGCGCCGCTCTCGCCCATAGCGAGCTGATCCATCGCGCGGTGGGAGTTCTCGAATCCCTCGAGATAACTGCGCACATCATCGAAATGGGCAAAAGCGCTGCGGTAGACGGTACCGTTCAGTCGCTGCTGCACCCAGTTGCGTGTGACCGGATCGAACGGATCGGCCAGCACCAGCAGCAAGGTGGCGTCGGTGTCCTCGGCGATCACGCATTGGCGTGACACCGCCTCGGCGTAGGGCACGAGGTCATAACGCGGGAACAGCGCGGACAGGTCTTCCAGCGTCAGCGCCGGCATGCCGAGAAAGCTGCCGACCTCGCTGCGATAGCCTTCGTCGTCCAGGCCCAGCGTCTGCTGGATCATGAACGGCATGCCCGCTTCGCCGCCGGTCTGGCGCAGGTGATGGATCAGGTCCAGGGTCAGTTCGCCCATGGCGGCCTCGTGGCGGTATGGCGCCGCTTCATTGCATGTTCCCCGCAAGTTCGAAGATCGGCATATAGAGCAGGAAGACGATGGTGCCGATCAGGATGCCAATGATCAGCATCAGGATCGGTTCGAACAGCCGCGTGAACATCTCGATCGCGCGTTCAAGCTCCTCGTCGCAGAACTGCGCAGCGCGCTCGGTCATGGTCGCAAGCTCGCCGCTCTGTTCGCCCACGCGCAGCAGGCGCTCCGACACGGGCGTGGTCAGCCCGTACTTGGGCAGCGTGGCCGAGACGCCCTGGCCGGACTTGATGTCGACGATGGCGCGGCTCAGCGCCAAGCGCATCGACTGCGGCAGCAGCTGGGCCGCCAGATCCATCGCAGCCACGATCGACAGCCCGCCGGCCAGCAGCAGGCCCACGGTCCGGTAGAAGCGGGTCAGGGCGAACAGCCGGCGGTACTCCTCGAGCCGTGGAATGCGCCAGAACAGCTCCTGCAGCATGGTCTGGACCGTCTGCGTGCGCAGCAGCATCACGATGGCGGCGATGGTGCCGATGATGGCGGCAAAGATGGTCGTGCCGTTGCTGTGTACCAGTTCCCCCCACCACAGCATCACCTGCGCCGCGAACGGCAGGGTCTTCATGCTGGCGTAGATCTGACTGAACTTTGGAATGACATAGAACAGCAGGAACAACATGATGGCGCCACCGATGGTGATGATCACCAGCGGATACACCAGCGCCGAAACCACCTTCTTGCGCACCATCGCCAGTCGCGATTCATAGTGGTGGTAGCGCTTGAGCGCATCGGCCAGATGGCCGGTCTTCTCGGCCGAACCGACCGTGGCGACATACAGCGGCGGAAAATGCTCAGGCATCTGCAGCAGCACCTTGGACAGCGGCAGGCCCTGATACAGGCCCTCGATCATCCGGGTAAGCACGATGCGGCTGCCGTCCTGTCCGCTCTTGTCCCTCAGCGTCTCGACGGCCTCCACCAGCGTCAGGCCCGCTTCGAGCAACGCGATCAGTTCCTGCGTGAACAGCGAAAGCGCAAAATCGCTCTTACGGAACGAAAGACGGCGTTCGGCCTTGATCGATACTGCCTGCAGGCCTTTGTTGACAAGCCGTTCCCGTAACTCCGCCTCGTTGGCGGCATCGAGTTCGACTTCGGTCAGGCGGCCTGCCTGCAGCGCTTTGACCTTGTAGCGCATGAGGGCGTCACCCGCGGTGATGGGCTAAGGGTGGCGCGGCTTAGAATACGATGTCCGCATCCTCGCCGGTGCCGCCTTGCTTGCCGTCGGCGCCATGGGTGAGGAGGTCGAATTCGCGGCCGTTCTCGCCGGGGCGGCGATAGATGTAGGGGCGGTCCCACGGATCGTTGGGGACGGCCTTGGTCAGATAGGGACCGTTCCACTTGGTGGCGTCGGCCGGCTTGTCGGTCAATGCCGCCAGGCCTTGTTCGGTGCTGGGATAACCGCCATTGTCGAGCCGGTACTGGTCCAGTGCATCAGACAGCGACTTCATCTGACCGCTCGCGGTCTTGGCGCGCGCCTCGCCGACCTTGCCGAACAGCCGGGGGCCGACATAGCCGGCCAGCATGGCGATGATCAGAATCACGACCAGCAGCTCAAGCAGCGTAAAGCCACGAGCGTGTTGTAAGCGACGATTTTGCATTTGTAGTTATCTCAACGTGCTGTATGGCGAATCCACGGCCTGACGATCCGGCTGCGGGCTTCATTTCCTCCGGTCGCCATCCTAATACGCGGTTTAAGACAGGATCAAGCTTGGTTTATAGGCCAAACCTAATATTGTCGCGGCTTGGGAGCGGATTGCCGATGGCATGGCCTGTCCGGGCCACGGCAGCGCTGAGACCGCCGACTGCGGCCGGGGTTCATCCTGTGAAGGCGGGGGCTGCAGGTCAGTGGAGTGACGGCATGCCCCCGGGGACGCCTTGCATTTGCAAGCAATCCCAGCATGCCAAGGGCAGGCAGCGCTGCAATGCTGACGTGTCCGTGGGCCTGCATGGCGGCGGGCCGGCAGGCCGGCGCAGCATCGGGACGCGGGTGGCGGCGTCAGCAAACGAAAAGGGAGAGTAAAGACTCTCCCTTTGCGAGCATGCTGCCCGCGCCGTTGGGCTCCGATGAGCGGAGGGCGCGGTGTGGTGGGTCAGGCGCCCAGCCGTTGCGCCACCGCGTCCCAGTCCACCAGCTTCCAGAAGCCCGACAGATAGTTCGGGCGGCTGTTGCGGTAGTCGATGTAGTAGGCGTGCTCCCAGACGTCACAGGTCAGCAGCGGTACGTCCGCGGTGGTCAGCGGTGTTGCGGCGTTGGAGGTGTTGACGATGTCGAGCGTGCCGTCGGCCTTCCTGACCAGCCAGGTCCAGCCCGAACCGAAGTTGGCGGCCGCCGAGGCATTGAACGTTTCCTTGAACTTGTCGAAGCTGCCCCACTTGGCATTGATCGCATCCGCCAGCGCACCGCCCGGCAGGCGCTCTTCCCCTTGCGCGTTGGGCTTGAAGCCGAACCAGAAGAAGGTGTGGTTCCACACTTGCGCAGCATTGTTGAACAGGCCGCCTGCCGGGGCTTTCTTGACGATCTCCTCGAGCGGGAGGTTTTCGTACTCGGTGCCCTTGATCAGATTGTTCAGGTTGGTCACGTAGGTCTGGTGATGCTTGCCGTAATGGAACGACAGGGTTTCGGCGGACATGTGCGGCGCCAGTGCGTCCTGGGCGTACGGCAGTTCGGGCAGTTTGTGTTCCATGTGGGTCTCCAGTGAGGGTTGCGGTCTATGGGGTGAGCGTCGGACAAGCCATGCCGCCGATGCCGGCCGGCGCGCGGGGAGGGCTGCCTGGTCTTTATTTCGTGAAATCCGGTTGGGCATCTGGGGGCGAAACGGGCACATTTCAAGAGTCGATCGCAGCGGCTGCGGGGTCGGCCGGGCCTGTGGTATCGTGCAGCTGACAGAATCTAGCCGGCTTTGCTGTCAGGAAATAGGCAACCATGACCATTCTATCGTTGATCATCGCCCTTGCACTCGAACAAATCCGCCCCATCAGCAACCGCAACTGGGCCTATCTGGCGTTCGGGCGCCTGGCCAACCGGCTCAAACGCGCCTTCAACGCCGGCGAATACCGCAACGGTGTGTATGGCTGGGTGGTGGTGATGACGCCGCTGCTGGCGATCACCGCCGGCCTCTACTTCCTGCTCGATTGGCTCCATCCCTTGGCTGGTCTGGCCTGGACCATCGTGGTGCTGTACCTGACCATGGGTTTCAGGCAGTTCAGCCACGCCTTCTCCGGTATATCCAAGGCGCTGCAGATCGATGATCTGCCGACCGCACAACGTCTGCTGGCCGCATGGACCGGGCAGCATGCTTCCGAGATGAACGAAGACGAGGTGTCGCGGGTGGCGGTGGAGCAGGGCCTGATCGATTCCTACCGCTATGTGTTCGGCACCATCTTCTGGTTTGTCGCCCTGGCATGGTGTGCCGGGCCGCTCGGTGCAGTGTTCTACCGTGGGGCCAATCTCCTGGCGCAGAAGTGGGGCGCCTACGCCGACACCGAGCCGTTCGGACGGTGGGCCTTGACCGTGCTTGAATGGCTCGACTATCTGCCGGTGCGCATCACCGCAGCGGGCTTCGCCGTGATGGGCGACTTCGAGGACGCCGTCTACTGCTGGCGCTCGCAGGCGCGGGCATGGGGCAACTATGCGCACGGCATTCTGTTGGCTGCGGGTGCGGGCGCGATCGGCATCCGTCTGGGCGAGGCGCTGCACCAGGACCATACCGTCAAATTCCGCCCGGAACTGGGTTTGGGTGATGATGTGAGCCCCGATTATCTTGCCAGCGCGGTCGGGTTGATCTGGCGCTCGGTGCTGCTCTGGCTCGCGGTCATCCTGCTGTTCAGCGTGGCACGCTGGCTGGCCTGACCAGGAGCAGGACGAAGATGGCGGCAATCCGGATCGGTGAGCGCCCGTTGCGGGTGGAGAATATCTTCTGCGTGGCGCGCAACTACATGGCTCATGCCGCGGAAATGGGGGCCGCCATCGGCCCCGAGCCCGTGGTGTTCCTCAAGCCCACTTCGGCGTTGCTGCTGCCGGGAGCGCCGATCCCGCTGCCCCCATGGTCGAACGAGATCCACCACGAAGCCGAGCTGGTGGTGGCGATCGGGCGCAGTGGACGGAACATCGACCGCGCGGCCGCGCTGTCATACGTGGCGGGATACGGGCTCGGGTTGGACCTGACCGCGCGTGATGTGCAGGCGCAGGCCAAGAAGAATGGCCAGCCCTGGACGCTTGCCAAGGGGTATGCCGGTTCGGCGGTGGTGACCGGATTCGTGCCGGCGGCGGCGATTCCGTTTCCTGGCGAGGTGGTCTACCGGCTGGAGGTCGACGGTGACACCCGGCAATATGCCGATGCCCGGCTTATGGCGTTCGATGTCCCCGCTCTGATCGCATGGATTTCCGAGCGCTTCGGGCTGAGCGAGGGGGATCTGATCTTCACCGGCACGCCCGAAGGCGTCGGGCCCATCCATGGCGGCCAGCAGTTGCGGCTGGTGCTGGGCGGGTTGATCGACGAGACTTTCGTCGTAGCCTAAGCCTCACGCCCGAGCGCGAGGGGTGGGCGGTCCTTATGCGGCCGGCAGGCTGGCGAGCGGCCAGCGTGGCTTGGCGCAGTAGCTGTATTCGTGCCGGGCTTCCTTGAGCCGCATGGCACCGGCAAACGCAATCATCGCGCCGTTGTCGGTGCACAAGGACAAGGGCGGGTAGAACACCTGCATGCGCCGCTTGGCCGTCGCGTCATCGAGCGCAGCCCGCAGCTGGCGGTTGGCGCCCACGCCACCGGCAATCACCAGCCGCTGCATGCCGGTCTGCTTGAGGGCGGCCAGACATTTGCGGGTGAGCACGTCGACGATGGCTTCCTGGAAGGCGGCGCAGATATCGGCGCGAGTGGCGTCGTCGAGCGGTGTTTGCTGCCGCACCAGATTGAGGACCGCGGTCTTCAGGCCCGAGAAGCTGAGATCGAGGTCGCCCGAATGCAGCATCGGCCGCGGCAAGGTGAACCGCTTCGGGTCACCGGCATCGGCAAGCCTGGATAGCGCCGGCCCGCCCGGATAGCCAAGGCCCAGCAGCTTGGCCGACTTGTCGAACGCTTCGCCGGCGGCATCGTCCACCGTTTCCCCGAGCAACTGATACTCACCGATCCCGCGCACTGCCATCAGCTGGGTGTGCCCCCCCGAGACCAGCAGTGCCACGAACGGAAACGTCGGCGGTGGATCGGCCAGCAGTGGCGAGAGCAGATGGCCTTCCAGATGGTGCACACCGATGACCGGCTTTTGCAGGGCAAATCCGAGTGCATTGGCGACGGAGGCGCCGACCAGCAGTGCGCCCGCCAGCCCCGGCCCTTGTGTGTAGGCAATCGCATCCAGTTCGTTCAGGCGTCTGCCGGCTTCTGCAAGGCAGGCCTCGGTCAGCGGCAGCGCGCGGCGGATGTGATCCCGCGAGGCCAGCTCGGGTACGACGCCGCCATACTCGGTATGCATCGCGATCTGCGAGTGGATGCGGTGCGCCAGCAACCCGTCGACGCTATGGTAGAGTGCGACGCCGGTTTCGTCGCACGAGGATTCGATGCCCAGGACCAGCATGCTGGAACTCGTCTATATGCTGCAAAAACGCGACATCGTAATCGCTAAGTGTTTGCACGCAAAGAGAACGTTTTGACAGGCGAGCGCTTGCAGCGCATAATCGCCGACTTCATCAAAGTGTCCTAGCTTGGACCTACGAACAGGATTTTGCTCGATGCCTTCTGTACGCGTTAAAGAAAACGAGCCGTTTGAAGTCGCGATGCGCCGCTTCAAGCGTGCGGTGGAAAAGACGGGTCTGCTGACCGAACTGCGTTCGCGCGAGTTCTACGAAAAGCCCACCGCAGAGCGCAAGCGCAAGCTTGCTGCCGCCGTTAAGCGTCACTACAAGCGCCTGCGCAGCCAGCAGCTGCCGCCCAAGCTGTACTAAGGCGATCTGCCGTCCGAGCTAAAAGGCCGCTTTCATGCGGCCTTTCGGTCTTTATGCTTTACCCCTGCCGTGCCACCCAGGAGCTGTCCATGAGCCTCAAAGCCCGCATCCAGGAAGACATGAAAAGCGCGATGAAAGCGCGTGATGCCGAGCGCCTGGGGGCCATCCGCCTGCTGATGGCGGCCATTAAACAACGCGAGGTGGACGAGCGGATCGAGCTGGACGATGCCGCCATCGTCGCAGTGATCGAGAAGATGCTCAAGCAGCGCAAGGACAGCATCGAGCAATATGAGGCGGCGCAGCGGCAGGATCTTGCGGACAAGGAAAAGGCCGAGGTGGTGGTGTTGAGTGCCTACATGCCGCAACGGCTCTCGCAGGCCGAAATCGATGCCGCTGTTGCCAAGACCATTGCCGTGCACGGCAACACGCCGGCGGCAATGGGCAGGATCATGACCGATCTCAAGGCAGGCCTGGCCGGCCGTGCCGACATGGCCGAGGTGAACAGGCTCGTCAAGGCCCGGCTGGGCTGAGCGCAAGGTTGGCCCTGAGGGTCGCACCGGAGCGTGGCAGGGTTGCTGCTGGTCCAGGCGACACGTGCGCGGGTAGGCGTAGTGACGCGGTTCCGATGCCGCGGCCATGGTTGGCAGGGGTATCGTAATGGCAATGGAGCAACTGCAGCGCCGTATTGACGAATGGACAGCACCGTCCCGGAACGGGACGTCATCACGATGCCTGTCCAATGTCGTAGCGGCATCTGCCTGATCGGCCATGGCGCGCATCCCCGAATCCTTCATCCAGGATCTGCTCAACCGGGTCGATATCGTCGACGTGATCGAACGCTACCTGCCGCTCAAGAAGGCTGGGCAGAACTACGCCGCCTGCTGTCCTTTCCACAAGGAAAAATCCCCGTCGTTCACGGTCAGCCCGACCAAGCAGTTCTACCATTGCTTCGGTTGTGGCGCGCATGGCTCCGCAGTCGGGTTTGTGATGGAGTACGAGGCGCTGTCCTATCCCGAGGCGATCCGCAAGCTGGCCGAATCGGTGGGCCTGCAGGTGCCGCAGGAGGCGGTGGGCATGCCGCAGGCACCCAAGGCCGAACCGGGGCTGTTCGACGTGCTGAAGGCGGCGAGCGACTTCTACCGTCAGCAGCTCAAGGGGGCACCGCAGGCGATCGCCTATCTCAAGGGGCGGGGCCTGGAAGGGCGCACTGCCGCCCGATATGGCCTGGGGTATGCGCCGGGTGGGGACGATTGGCAGGCTTTGAAGCAGGTCTTTCCGGACTATGACTGGAATGCGTTGCTGGCCGAGGCGGGATTGGTGGTCGACAAGGAAGTGACCCGTCGCCGCTACGACCGGTTTCGCGATCGGGTCATGTTTCCCATCCTCAACCAGCGTGGCGCGGTGATCGGCTTCGGTGGCCGGGTGATGGGGCAGGGCGAGCCCAAGTACCTCAATTCGCCGGAAACCCCGGTATTCGAGAAAGGGCGCGAGCTGTACGGTCTTGCTCAGGCGCGGGCCGCGATCCGCGACGTCGGTCGGGTGCTGGTGGTCGAAGGGTATATGGATGTGGTGATGCTGGCGCAGCACGGCGTGGAATACGCTGTGGCTACGCTCGGCACTGCCTGTACCCCCGAGCATGTGCGCAAGCTGCTCAAGCTGGCCGACGACGTGGTGTTTTGCTTCGATGGCGACAAGGCCGGGCGGCGGGCGGCCTGGCGGGCGCTGGAAAACAGCCTTGATCTGCTGGCCGACGGCAAGAAGCTTACTTTTCTGTTTCTGCCGGAAGAACATGATCCGGACTCCTACGTGCGCGCCTTCGGTCGCGAGCGCTTCGAGCAATGCGTGGTGCAGGATGCGGTACCGCTCGCACAATTCCTGTTGCGCGAACTGGCAAGCCAGGTCGAGCTCGAAAGCGACGAAGGCCGCGCGCGCCTCATCCATCTGGCGAGTCCGCTCCTGGCGCGGGTCAAGGCGCCAGCCTATGCGCTGATGCTGAAGAAGCGGCTGGGGCAACTGTGCCGCTTGGAACTGAGCGAACTGGACTCCATCTTGGACGGACAGGCGCCTGCCGTTGCGCGAGGGCAGAGCGAGCGCCGTGGGCATGGCGAACCGACGCGACAGCGCCAGGAGTACCGGTCGGGGCGTGCGGCGGTGCCTTCCGTCTCCGGCAGGAATCGGCAGGATCTGGTCGAGCGTCTGCTGCAACTGACGCTGGCCGATCCCGCGTTGGCGCGTCAGGCCGAGCCGGTGTGGCTGGGCTGGGCTGCGCACGGCAAGGTCAAGCTGGCTTGTGCGGTGTTGAGCGCGGCACGCGAATACGGCCAATTCGAAACCGGCATGCAGCTTGTCGAACTGTGGCGTGGCGAGGCGGAGTTCGAGCAGTTGTTGGCACTGTCGGCACAGGCCAGCAACCTGTTCGGCAGGGGGCAGGCTGACCCGGAAGGGCTGCAAAAGGAGTTCGCCGAGTCGCTGGCGGTGATCGGGCAGTCGCTGGCGCTACCGACTACACTGGACCGTAAGGCTGAGCTTGAATACCGGGCGGTGCATGGTGGCCTCACCGAGCACGAGAAGCAGGAGTACATCGCCCTGGTGGCTGCAGAACAACAGCAGAAACGACAAAAATTTCAGGGGTGATCGGAATTTATACGACATCAATTGGTCGTACCGATCTGATATAATCCTCGGTTTTTCCGAATCTTTCCGAGTCCCACGACACATGGCGACAGATCACGAGTTCGATAGAGAAGAGGCTGAGCGCACCGACTTCAAGGAGCCCAAGCGCGAGAACGGCGAGAAAATGGACGCGGATGCCCGCAAGGCCAAGTTCAAGTCGTTGATCGTGTTGGGCAAGGAGCGGGGCTACCTGACCTACGCCGAGATCAATGATCACCTGCCTGACGACATGCTCGATGCCGAGCAGATCGAAGGTGTGATCAGCATGATCGCGAATATGGGCATCCAGGTGTATGACGAAGCACCCGATGCCGAAGAA
Organism: Chitiniphilus purpureus; assembly: GCF_025642115.1. Classification (GTDB taxonomy): domain Bacteria; phylum Pseudomonadota; class Gammaproteobacteria; order Burkholderiales; family Chitinibacteraceae; genus Chitiniphilus; species Chitiniphilus purpureus. Next base: position 1,587,429 of record NZ_CP106753.1, read on the forward strand.
CTGCTGATGTCCGACGCTACCCCGGCGGTCACCGATGACGATGCCGTCGAGGAGGCCGAGGCCGCCTTGTCCTCGGTGGATTCGGAGTTCGGCCGCACCACCGACCCGGTTCGCATGTATATGCGTGAAATGGGTACGGTGGAGCTCCTCACCCGTGAAGGCGAGATCGAGATCGCCAAGCGGATCGAGGAAGGCCTCAAGCATATGATCCAGGCGATTTCCGCCTGCCCGACCACCATCGAGACCATCCTCGAACTGGTCGACAAGGGTCTGAACGACGAAATCCGCATCGATGATGTGATCGACGGCGTCATCGACCCCAATGCCCAGGAAGAAGAGACGCCGCCTCCCGAGCTGTCCGAGGACGACGACCTGGAAGGGGAGGAAGGCGAGGAAGGCGCTGAGGATGAAGACAGCGAAGCCATCGCCAGCGCCAATCTTGAATTGCTCAAAGGTCAGGTGCGCGAGCACTTCGAAGTGGTGCGCGAGCAGTTTGCCCGCATGATGAAGGCACTGGCGAGCGAGGGTGTGCAGGGCAAGAACTATGTCGCCGCGCAGCAGGCGATCGCCGAGCAGTTCCAGTTCATCCGCTTCTCCGCCCGCCAGGTGGAGGCGCTGTGTGACCAGCTACGCACCATGGTCGACGACATCCGTGGCCACGAGCGCGAGATCATGGACCTGTGCCTCCAGAAGGTGCAGATGCCGCGCGATCACTTCATCAAGACCTTCCCGGGTCGCGAAACCGACACCACCTGGGTGGTCGAGGAGATCGCCGCAGGTCGTCCGTATTCCGAGGTGCTGGAACGCTATCAGCACGCGATCATGGAAAAGCAGAGCAAGCTTGCTGAACAGCAGAAGCAGGCCCGGCTGCCGATCAAGGAACTCAAGGAGATCAATCGGCAGATGAGCACCGGCGAGGCCAAGGCCCGCCGTGCCAAGCGCGAGATGATCGAGGCCAACCTGCGGCTGGTGATCTCGATCGCGAAGAAGTACACCAACCGCGGTTTGCAATTCCTTGATTTGATCCAGGAAGGCAACATCGGTCTGATGAAGGCGGTGGACAAGTTCGAATATCGCCGCGGCTACAAATTCTCGACCTATGCCACATGGTGGATCCGTCAGGCCATCACCCGTTCGATCGCCGACCAGGCACGCACCATCCGGATTCCGGTGCACATGATCGAGACGATCAACAAGATGAACCGCATCCAGCGGCAGATCCTGCAGGAAACCGGCATCGAGCCGACTCCGGAGGAACTGGCCGAAAAGATGGAGATGCCGGAAGAGAAGATCCGCAAGATCCTCAAGATCGCCAAGGAGCCGATCTCGATGGAGACGCCGATCGGCGACGACGACGACTCGCATCTGGGCGACTTCATCGAGGACCAGAACAACATGGCGCCGTCGGATGCTGCCGTGTACGCCGGTCTGCGCGAAGCCACCAAGGAAATCCTCGATACGCTCACGCCACGCGAGGCCAAGGTACTGCGCATGCGTTTCGGCATCGATATGAACACCGACCACACGCTGGAAGAAGTCGGCAAGCAGTTCGACGTCACCCGCGAACGGATCCGGCAGATCGAGGCCAAGGCGTTGCGCAAGCTACGCCACCCCACCCGTTCCGAGCGGTTGAAGAGCTTCCTGGAAAGTGTGAGCAACGACCAGTAGAATGGCCCGTTTTCCGGGCCTGTAGCTCAGTCGGTTAGAGCAGAGGACTCATAATCCTTTGGTCCAGGGTTCGAACCCCTGCGGGCCCACCAAATCAGTTGGACACGTTCCCGGTCAAAGGTCGGATGCAATCGCATCCGACCTTTTTCTTTGCGCGGGTGCATTGCCCGATTGGAGCTGCCGCTCCTGGAGCAGGGCAGGGCATCCCCAACGATGGCGTGGAGGACGGCCTCTCCCCCCTCGGGGCTGCCAACCGCATCCCCCGGTCGCGCAGCTTGGCCTGGGCGCTGGCGTGCCGCGACCGGGCCGCAAAGATTGCCGTCCCTGCAAGGGAATATGTCCTGTCAGGGTGCTGAACGGCATGCTTGCGCCGCTATGCGTTTGTCTTAGTTGTATGGAATTTGCGTAATCTTGTTGACGGTCCTACTTCGCTTACATTTCACTGCACTTCCTTGATGATTAGGGAATGCGGAAGGCGGAGCAGGTTTGCGGCTTTGGATATTGAACAGGAGTTGACCATGGCATTTGACGCCTTCCTCAAGATTGACGGGATTCCGGGCGAGAGCACGGATGACAAGCACAAGGACTGGATCGAGATCAAATCCTTCGCGCACAAGCTGGAACAACCGGCCTCGGCGACGGCAAGCTCGGCAGGCGGCGCGACGGCGGAGCGGGTGAACCACAGCACGTTCGACATCGTGCACCTGATCGACAAGGCGAGCCCGAAGCTGTACGAGGCATGCTGCACGGGCAAGCACATCAAGGAAGTGACGCTGGAGCTGTGCCGTGCGGGTGGCGACAAGGTGAAGTACCTGGAAGTGAAGCTGGAGCAGGTGCTGGTATCGAAGGTGGTGCCGGGCGGTGCGTCGAACGACGAGGGTTTCCCGTCGGAGGCGGTGTCGTTCAGCTATGGCAAGATCAAGTGGACGTACACGCAGCAGAAGCGCGAAGACGGCGCTGGCGGTGGCAATGTGAGCGCAGGCTGGGACCTGACCGCGAACAAGACCATCGCGTGATCAGCTTGTGTTGATCGCCAGACGCCCCGCAATGCGGGGCGTCTTGTTTGGGGCAACTGCGTGTAACGCAATGTTTCGGCATCTTCTGGCGCTGGCAAGTCCGTTTGTCCTACATCGCTTTGTAATCCTGCGGCATAGGCTATGCCATATGAGGGGTTACTTCGAAAGGAGCACAACGATGCGTTACGAGATGCTGACTCACATGCCAGAACTGCTGCGGGCGCTGGGCCGTATTCGTCATGGGCAGCGCCAACCCGGCGATCCTGAGAGCCATATGCACTATCGGATGCTGCAGGCCAACGGCTTGGCGACCAGTGCAGGGGAAGGCTATGTGCTGACCGAGCATGGCGAACGTATGATCCTGCGCCGGGAACGTGAACGCGAAACTGCCCGTTCCCATTAGGACGTCGGCTTGCCATCGCTTCGATAGGGCGCACATCCTTGCCCCAAGGCCCGTTGCAATCCCGCATGCGGGCCTTTTCCATGTCTGGACACCTGTTCCTACTGAACAGCATAACCACGTGTTGCCAGTGCTGCCTGCAGGAAGCCGAATGCCGCATCGACGTCCGCCTGTGGTCCGGACAGGGTGAATTCGAGATGCGGACCGGGATGCCGCGCGTTGCCGAACGAGGGCAGGCAAGAAAAGCGGACTCTACGATATGCGGTGACCAAGTGTTCCATCTCGCCGATCAGGTCGCCTTCGCGTGCATCGGGTACCAGCAACGAGCGCCGCGCCAAAGGGGTACCAGGCTGGTAATGCGTGTCGAGCACCCATTCGAGCATGGGCCAGGCCATTTCCGGAAAGCCGGGCAGCAGATGGTGGTGACGCAGGCTGCAACCTGCAATCTGGTTCACCGGGTTCGGGATCAACTGTGCTCCGAGCGGAAACTCGGCCATATGGATCCGATGCGGGTAGGCAGCTTGGCCATGGCGGGCCAGGATCAGCTCTGCAGCGCCGCCGTGCAGCTCCAGCGCCAGATTGGCGGCGAGCGCCAATGCCTGCCGGGTATGGTCATCCGGCGTGGCGCCGATGCCGCCGCATGAAATCACATGGGCACCCTGCTGCAACGTCAAGGTGAAGGCGGCGGTCAGCACCTCCCGGTCGTCCGGCAGATAATGTGCCTGCACCAGTTGATGGCCGCGCGCGCCAAGGCGCTCCAGCACCGCTGGAAAATGCCGGTCCTGTCGCCGACCTTCCAGGATCTCGTCGCCAATGATAAAGAGCTGGAATTGCATGATGAAACCTCCGTGACACGTACAGATTCCGGCTTGCCGCTGATGGGCTCGCCGGGGTCTAATACCGCCGGGCCGAATCCACCGGTCAAAGCGGATCGGCAAGATGTCCCCAGGTGGCAAGGCGCCACCCGTGCTGCCAAGGCGGCGCAGGGCAGCAGCCCACTGCCAAGGTGGCTGCTGCTGCGTTCACCTTGTGTTGTCATTCTCGATCAATCGCCCTATTTGCAGGAGCTGCTCAATGCTGTACCCCCAATTGTTCGCCGACCTGGAAAAGGCGCGCTGGAACATGGCCGACGATATTTCCTGGGGAGAGTTCGATGGCAATCTGTTGACCGATGACCAGGCGCTGACCATCAAGATGAACGCCATCACCGAGTGGTCAGCCCTGCCCGCCACCGAAATGTTCCTGCGCGACAACCGGGATGATTCGGATTTCGCGGCCTTCATGTCGATCTGGTTCTACGAGGAGCAGAAGCACGCACTGGTCTTGATGGAGTACCTGCGGCGCTTTCGCCCCGAATTGTGCCCGAGCGAAGCCGAACTGCATGCAGTCCGGTTCGACTTCGATCCCGCTCCGCCCCTGGAAACACTGATGCTGCATTTCTGCGGCGAAGTGCGTCTGACGCAGTGGTACCGCCGTGCCTCCGAGTGGCACACCGAGCCTGTGATCAAGCAAATCTACAAGACGCTCTCGACCGACGAGGCGCGGCACGGTGGGGCGTATCTGAAGTATATGAAGCGTGCGATCGATGTCTGCGGCGATGAAGCCCGGCGCGCGTTTGCCAAGATCGGGTTTCTGATGGCGTCGAGTGGCCGTTCCGGCAAGCCGTTGCATCCGACCAACCTGCATGTGAACAAGAGCCTCTATCCCAACGATACCGTGCAAAGCCGGCTGCCCGATCCGGAGTGGCTGGAGCGCTGGCTGGACGAGCAGATCCAGTTCGGCAAGGAATGGGAAGGCCGCGTGGTCGGCGGCATCCTGCGCAATCTCTCCAGCCTGTTCGGCGTGGCGCTTGAGACGCTGGCTGATCTGAACCGCTATCGCAAGCAGTTGCCGGGCGATGCGCCGGCCGTGGGATGAGTCAGTCGACGATGGCCTACCCGCTGCCCACATTTGAAGACAAATGCATCCCGCCGGATGAACTGGCCGCGCGCATCGCCGCGCTGCCGCGCCCATTGGTGTTCACCAATGGCTGCTTCGATATCCTGCACCGCGGCCATGTGACCTACCTTGCACAGGCCCGGGCATTGGGGGCGAGCTTGGTGGTGGCGCTCAATACCGATGCGTCCGTACGCCGCCAGGGCAAAGGCGATGATCGCCCGATCAATGCGCTGACCGAACGGGCCGCGGTGATCGCCGCATTGGCCAGTGTCGATCTCGTCACCTGGTTCGACGCCGATACACCGTACGAGCTGATTCTTGCCTGCCGCCCTGATGTGCTGGTCAAAGGCGGCGATTGGCCCGTCGAGCGTATCGTCGGCAGCCATGAAGTCCTCGAATGGGGCGGCACGGTACATTCGATCCCATTCCTGCATCAGACATCCACCACCACGACCTTGCAGCGTATCCGTACGTTGAAGTGACGTAAGGCCAGGTGGTCCGGCACCGGGGCAGGAGATGCAGCGGGCCCCGGTCCCGCTCGAAGCGTGGCACGCCGGTCCATCCGTATGGTGACGCACGTTAGGCAATCGTCTGCTGCAGTGGTGCCTGCGTGGATTGTTGCCGATGGTAGCCGGGACTGCCTACCTGCCCTGCGTGCACCACTGGTCGCCGGCGCAGCCAGGAGAACGCCAGCCTGGAATCGTGGTCTGACTACCCAGAGCTGCGTTTGGACGGTAGCCGACCTTCCCATTGGCCGGACTGTCGAGCCGCAGGTGCGGCAATGGCTGGCATGCTGTTGGAGTAATGGCAATCTTCACAGCGTGCCGCGGCACCGCAACGGGAACCCGTGATTCAGCCATCGGTCGACCGCGCCAAGCACAGTGCGAAATATTTGATTAATATCACCCCCGGCGCATGCCACCCCCCTTAGGGTGTCCGCCAGCTTTGCATATACGGAGAATTCGCAGCATGAATTGGCTCAATGGCCTCGTCGACCTGCCCTGGTGGGGCTATATCGTCGTGACCCTGGTGCTGACCCATATCACCATCGCATCGGTCACCATCTATCTGCACCGCCACCAGGCGCACCGCGCCATCGATCTGGGCCCGGCGCCCAGCCATTTTTTCCGCTTCTGGCTCTGGCTGACCACTGGCATGGTCACCAAACAGTGGGCGGCAATCCACCGCAAGCACCACGCCAAGTGCGAAACGGCCGAGGATCCGCACAGCCCGCAGGTGCTCGGCATCAAGAAGGTGATGTGGGAAGGCGCCGAACTGTACCGGGCCGAATCCAAGAACGCCGAGACCATGGAGAAGTTCGGCCACGGCACGCCTGACGACTGGCTGGAACGCAATCTCTACAGCAAGCGTAGCGCCTGGGGCCCCACGCTGATGATGCTGCTGAACCTCGCCCTGTTCGGCGTCAACGGCATCTGGATCTGGGCTGTGCAGATGGTCTGGATCCCGTTCTGGGCAGCCGGTGTCATCAATGGCCTCGGCCACTTCTGGGGCTACCGCAATTTCGAATGCGAGGATGCCTCCACCAATCTCGTGCCCTGGGGCATCCTGATCGGCGGTGAGGAACTGCACAACAACCACCATACCTTCGGCACCTCGGCCAAGTTCTCCTACAAGTGGTTCGAGTTCGACATCGGCTGGACCTATATCCGCGTGCTGGAGACGCTCAGGATGGCCAAGGTGCGCCGCGTCGCCCCGAAGATGATGACCGCGGCACCGCGCCCGGAGCTGGACGAGCAGGCGCTGGCCGTCATTGTCGCCAACCGCTACGCGGTGGCCGCGCACTATGCCAAGTCGCTCAAGCTGACCGTGGCCGAGGAACTGGACAAGCTGCGCGCTTCGGCACGGTTGCCGCAATTCAATTTCAACCCGGCAAGGCAGATGAAGCTGTGGCTCAAGCAGGATGCCAAGGACACGCCGGTGGATGAGAAGCCGCACCTGGATCAACTGCTGGCCCAGAGCAAGACGCTTGAGCAGGTCTACCAGATGCGCCAGGAGCTGACCCGGCTGTGGGAACGTTCCTCGCTGTCGCGCGCGGATCTGGTGCAGCACCTGCAGGACTGGTGCGCCCGGGCCGAGGCCAGCGGCATCGCCGCATTGCGCGAATTCTCGCTGCGGCTGCGGAGCGTGGCACTGGTGCAATAAGTTTGCGCCGTCCGGGTGGGCGAACGATGATGAATCACGTTCGCCTGCAGCCTGTCATGATGAGGGCGTGTAGCGCAATCCAAGCAAGGCGAACCTTACAGGTTCGCCTTATTATTTTTCCAGCCCTGAGGAGTTCGTCATGTCTACCAGCATTCAGCGCTATCACATCGGCCCTCGTCTGGCCGAGATCGTGGTGCACAACAATACGGTCTATCTTGCCGGACAGATCGCCGAATCGCTCGACAAGGACACCCGGGGCCAGACCGAGGAAGTGCTGGCGTCGATCGACCGTCTGTTGAACGAGGTCGGCTCGGATCGCCAGAAGCTGCTCTCGGTCACGATCTATCTTGCCGACATGAACGATTACGACGCGATGAACGAAGTCTGGTCCGCCTGGGTGATCAAATGCCACACCCCGGCACGCGCCACTGTGGAAGCCCGGTTGGCCGACCCGCGTTATCGCGTCGAAATGGTCGTCACCGCCGCGCTTTAGCGGCCCACTCCACTTACCCGAGAAACGCCAGATGCCCAGCAAACCGATACTGCTTGCCTATTTCGCCGGATGGAAGGACTGGAGCGCCTTGCCGCTGGAACGCGATGCCAAGCGCCTGACCCATGTCTGTTTCGCCTTTGCCAATATCCGTGGTGATGGCGAACTGGCGCTGTTTGCGCCGGACGATGCGGACCAACAGGCGCGGGCCGAGGCACACTTTGCCACCTTGCGCCGGCTGCGCGAGATCAACCCGGAACTGAAACTGCTGATCTCGATCGGCGGTTGGGCGGCGGACGGGTTTTCCGATGCTGCGCTCGATGCCGGCTCGCGTGCACGCTTTGCCGTGGCAGCGATCGAATTCATGCAACGGCATGGGCTGGACGGCATCGATCTGGATTGGGAGTACCCCTGCCATGACATGGCCGGCATCAAGGCGCGCCCGGAGGACAAGCGCAACTTCACCCTGATGCTGGCCGAGCTGCGGCAGCGGCTGGATGCGTTGTCGGACGAGCAGGGGCGGCAGGGCGAAGCGCGCTATCTGCTGACCATTGCTGCCGGCGCTGGCCAATACTATCTGGATGGTGTGGAAATGCCGGAAGTGGCACAGCTGTGCGACTTCGTCAATCTGATGACCTACGACTTCTACAACGGCTGGGCGACCCGTGCCGGCCACCATACCAATCTGTACAACACCCCGATCGACCCGGAGGGCGACAGCTGTGCCAAATCCGTCGCGCTGTTCGTGCAGAACGGCCTGCCGCGCGACAAGCTGGTGCTGGGCTGCGCATTCTATGGCCGCAGCCTGAAAGGCATCGGCAACGCGGGCCTTGGCGCACCGGGCATCCCCAAGAGCAACGGTTCCTACAGCTACACGCAGATCACCGCATTGCTGGCGGAAGGCCGCGCCGAGCGTCATTGGGACGACGCGGCAGCAGCGCCGTGGCTGCTGGTCGATGGCGATGAATTCGTCAGCTACGAGGACGCCGAGTCGCTGCGTCGCAAGGCTGCGTTCGTCAAGGAGCAGGGTCTCGCCGGCACGTTCTTCTGGGAATACGTGGAAGACGAAACCGATACGCTGCTTGCCACCTTGTGGACGCATCGCTGAAACAGAGCAGGCCGCCTGCGGGCGGCTTGTTCGCGAGCACGATACACGCCACCCGGGCTGGGGGCCTCGCTGGCGTCTTGCCCGGCACTGACGGCGAACGCTGCTGCCGGTACCACGCTTCGCGCCGTCTTCCCGGTACTGTCCCCGGCAGGGGCAAACGCCCGCCCGTGCGGTTCTCATGGTATGCACGGTTTGCCGGCAGTGCATTGCTGGATTGCGGTGACGGTACCAAGAGCCGCTGCAAAACCGAGCGCAGCGGTCCTGGCTGCCAGCATGGACGCCGGCAGCCAGATTGGTATGGAATGCAACTGCCGCCAAGCAGGTTTTGAAGCGACTTTTACTGGTATTCCGGGGCAATCAGCTCGGCGTAGTCATAGAGCTGCGCCAGCAGCTTCTCGCCACGCTCGTCCGCCAGCTCGGCCAGTGCATCGATCCGCTCGCAGTACAACTCCAGCGTCAAATAGCCGTCCTGGCCATGCAGCAGCCGCTTGCTGCGCAGCGTCTCCCAGCGGGTGCGCTCGTCGTCTGACAGGGTCTGCGGGAAATTGCGGGCGCGGTAGCGGAACAGCAGTTCCTCCAGGCGCGGATCGCCGAACCTGACGCGCTCGCCCGCCAGCTCCGCGCCGGAGAGCGTGGCAAGGCGCGCCAGCAGGCGGCGATCGTCGTTGCCCAGGAAGCCGCCGTAGAGATCCTCGTCCACATCGCTGGGCCCCTGCGCGTCGCGCTGGTAGACCGCCCGCCAGCGCTCGCCAAGGTCGGGGCCGTCCTGAAACCGCGCAGCGTATGCCAACGCCTGCTCCGGGTCGATGCCCCAGTGTGCCGCACGTTCGGGCGACAGCGTCTTCAGATTGGCAATCACGATGGGCGATTTGTTGATGTGTATGGTCTTGATCGGCAGGCGTGCCATGCCTTCGGGCAGCGCATCGCTGCGGACGAACAGCCGTGCGCGGATCGTCTCGGCATCCAGGGTGAACAGTTCCTCCGGGTCGCAGGACAGATCCCAGACGATCAGCTCGTTCTTGTTCTGTGGATGCCAGCCCACAGGCCAGACCAGCGCGAGGCAACCGCGCTCGGTCCCGTACATGCCCGAGATATGCAGCAATGGCCGCGGTTCCGTGCCGATCTGTGCCAGCACGGCCTCCTTTTTGCGCAGCGACAGGCAGAAGTCGAACAGCCTGGGTTGCAGGGTACGGATCAGGCGCGCCAGCTCAATGGTGGCGCGTACGTCGGAGACCGCGTCGTGCGCGCTGTCATGACCGATGCGGTTGGCCCGCGTCAGGTCCTCCAGCTTGAACGAAGGACGGCCATCGTCATGGGTCGGCCAGGTGATCCCCTGCGGCCGCAACGCCCAAGTGGTGCGCACCACATCCAGCAGATCCCAGCGGCCGCACTCGTTCTGCCACTCCCGGGCATAGGGATCGAGCAGGTTGCGCCAGAACAGGAAACGCGTCACCTCGTCATCGAAGCGCAGCGTGTTGTACCCCACGCCTATCGTGCCCGGCTGCGCCAGCACCGCCTGGATCCGCTGCGCGAATTCACGCTCCGGCACGCCGCGCGCAAGGCATTGCTGCGGCGTGATGCCGGTGAGCAGGCACGATTCCGGATCGGGCAGCCAATCCGGGGTCGGTCGGCAGAAAAGCTCGATGGGTTCACCGATCTCGTTGAGTTGGCCATCAGTACGGATACCGGCGAACTGTGCCGGACGATCGCGCCGCGGCACGCGGCCGAAGGTTTCGTAGTCGTGCCAGAGAAAGGTATGCATGGCGTGGCGGGGCAGGGAAAGGCGTCATTCTAACCGCGATCGCCTACGGGCCGACCCACGGAGGCTGGCCGGTGGCGTGCTGGCAGGGCGTTGTCTGTTTGCAGAGTCCCAGTGATTGGGATGACGCACTTGACGAATAAATCCGGGTATGAGGCTTGCCACTTCTTCAAATAGCGTCACTCTTTTTTGCGGCCGCATAAGACCGCGGCAGCAGCACAGGCGTTTTTGGCAGCCTTGAACAAGGCCGGACTGTTCCGGATTCGTACGGTGCTGAGCGACAACGGCAGCAAGTTCACGGGCCGGCGGTTCAAACAAGCAAAAGCAGGCCAGGGGCGAGCATGAGTTTGACCGACTGTGTGCTGCGTTGGGCATCGAGCACCGTCTGACCAAGCCACGCCATCCGCAAACGAACGGGATGGTGGAACGCTTCAATGGGCGGATCAACGAGGTGCTGGCCACGCACCGCTTCAACGGCGCCGAGGATTTGGCGCAGACGCTGACCTGCTACGTCGGACTGTACAACCAGCACCTGCCTCAGTTGGCCTTGCAGCACCACACACCACTTGAAGCGATGAAGGACTGGCAGAAGCAGAAGCCCGAGCTATTCAAAAAACGTGTAATCAATTGAGCGGGACTGGACACATATATGGGTTGGATTTACCTTCACTCACTGTTTGCTCCTTGAGAATCCGGTGGTGCGGATGGTTCCTGATGCCGAAGAAATTTTCCCAATCGCATTAGCAAAAACATCTGCAGTATCTAGTAAATTACCCGCGTTCATTTTGGCTTCCTCTTATAAAGAAATCCAGTAGAAATAAAAATGAATCCCGAAAAAATTCGAATCCAGTACAAGGCTGATTCAATGTTTGTTTGCCATTCTTGAGTAGCATCAGGGTTTGCTACGAAAACAACCGTTTTGTTTGACATCCGCTCTAGCCTCATGACTACTCTTCGCTTGTCGCTGGCATGTTCTCTATAGGAAACTCTAACTTGATCTCCGGAACTCAGACCCGGTATGCAAAAAACATCAAGCCCCGTCATTAGGGAGAAATAATTCCAGTAGGAAGTTCCGCCGATTTTCAAATGAATATCTTGGCCCATCTTGGTTTTTCCATGGCATTCGTAAACGCCAGATGCCCAATGCTCAACATTGTCTAGATTGTATTGCTGAGGTCGCCAAATAAAGCCAAATGCTAAAATGATGCCTGCTGCTACAGTAAAAGCAGTTGTCCAGCGCCATTTATATAAGAATGGCATCAGCAACGCCATTGTGCATAAAACAAGTGAAAGAATAAAAAAAACATACATATTTAATTCCTGAAAATTTTTTTGCTGATGCGTTTTTATGCCATTTAATTCAATGAATTGCCATCTTCATTCTGTGGGTTTAATAAAAATTCTACGTACTGCCTAATTGCTTGATCATTCAGTCTGCGTTTTGTGTTGTACAACTTTCGCCATTTTTTTCCAAGCCCTGATGCAAATCACTCGTGCCCTGCCTCAATCTTTAGAGCATTTCATCTTCTGGGTCTTAAGTACTTCTTTGAAATCTAGCCACTGCCACCTTTTTCTTGCTCGATGAGAAGCAACGTCTCCAGAAATCTGACCTTCCCCCAATCGGTCGACCACTCATAAATTAGCAATCTGAGCGGTTGGGGGTTGATGCCTTTCCTGGCATTCCTCCGGGGTCAAATACCCCAGCGCACTATGTGGCCGGGCCGCGTTGTAATCGAGACGCCAAGCCTCGATCTTCTCTTGCGCATCGTGCAGGCTTCGGAAGTCGTGCTGATTCAAGCACGCCTCCCGGAGCCGGCCGTTGAAGCTTTCTATGTGGGCGTTGTCCACCGGTTTGCCTGGCCGGATGAACTGCAACCGTACACCATGCTCGTAAGCCCATTCATCCAATGCTTTGCTGGTGAACTCCGGTCCATTGTCCACCTGGATCTGGCTGGGTAACCTACCCAGGTGCCTCAGCCCGTCCAGTACCCGCGCAACGCGTTTACCCGATAACGAATGATCCACCTCGATCCAGACCGCTTCCCGGTTCCTTCGATCAACTGCCTTGCTGGGGCAAACCGCGCTGCGGGCCGAGTCAGTTTTTTCCCAGCACTTCCTTGAGCATGTCGATATCCAACGCCTGGTTGGCAACCAGACGCTTGAATTGGGCATTCTCTTCTTCAAGTTGCTTGAGCTGCTTGGCTTCGGACGCATCCATGCCACCGAACTTGTTTCGTCAGTTGCAGAAGGTTGCATCCGAGATGCCATGCTTGCGGCAAAGCTCTGCCACTGCAACACCTGCTTCAGCTTCCTTCAAGATGGCAATGATCTGGGCTTCAGTGAGTCTGGACTTCCTCATGAGGGGCTCCTTTGCCCTTCATGCCAACTAATTCTTGGTAGACCTGGTTGGGGGAAGGTCCTCGTAGCTCTGCGCCATAGCGAGCATAGTTTTGGGCAATTAGCTCGGCAGCGTTTGTATGTGTTTTTCCCGCGTCGACTATCTTTGTATATGCCTCCTCTGCTGTAATATATTTTTTCAGTAGGGATTCGTAGCGGGCAACCCAGGACTTTTGAATTAGAAGCAGGTCGCTTTCTGAAAGTAAGTTACTCATGTTTTTTAATTCCTAATGCCCAGGCATGTTGTTGCGCTAAAGGTGTTTGCATATGCTATATAACCGGGGTCCTTTGGGGGAAATTTCCAGCTTTTAATGAATTGCTTTAGTGATTCGTTGTCGGGGTTTTCACCTAGTATTACCCATGCACCAGATAAATAGGCTGCGCCATAATTCATTCTTGTTTTTTTGTCCAGTAGCAAATTCCAGCACATGGCTTTCCTCATTTTTTCCACATCAATGCTCGGAGGCGGGGGAGTCTCATTTTTGGCAAGGGAGCGCATTAAGCGCAATGCAGGAACGTATTCCTTTTTTAATACTTCAATAAATAAGTTGTAGTCTCCCCCTATCTCCCCTGGTTTGGGGAGTTGAGATGCTTGGTAGAGGCATGCGAAGTGTTTTTTATTTGCCCCAATCTTTACCAGCTTCTCGATGCGATCCCAGCCCCAACTCTTTATTTCTTCCCAGCTATATGTATTTATAGATAGGGCCAGAATACTGCAGCCGGCGGAAATGTCGCCTTGCTCGCCGCGCCTTGTCAAATCCTCAAAAACTGATTTGGTATGTGGGCCGTGTATTATTGCCTGCTCTTCGAGATCAAAGATCTGTAGCAATGCTGAGGCAGGTGCAAATCCCCGTTTGCTTAGCTCTTCAAAAAATGCCTTGCGCCTCTTTTCGTACCCTTCTCCGTAGAAAAGATCGGAGGGTCGATAGCGCATATCAATTTCATTGAATGCAATGATTTCTTCTTTTTCACTCAACGATTTTATTGTCGGGCTGTTCTTTGGATGCATTGTGCCGGTTGAGCAGCCTGCGAGTGAAAATATGATGCAATATCTCAAGAGCCAACTGATATTCATTGAGTTTCCTGTTGGGGTAGGGGTGTTGAAATGCAAAGTGCTTCGATGAAGGTGAATCACCTCCAAAAAAACAAATGGGCTACGCCGTGTTACGATACTCGGGATTGTATAGCCATCCATAATTTCCAACCGGCATTTGCAACCAGCTCATTTGAAGTGGCGACAGGTTGTTTTCTGAAAGAAGATCACTCATTTTGTTTTTCCTCTAATATCCAAGCATTTTGTTGCACTAAAAGTGTTGGCATATGCCAGATATTCATTTTTCTCTAGCGGTAATTTCCAAGAGTTGGTGAATTTTTTTAGCTGGATGTTTTGAGGGTTTTCGTTTAATAATACCCATGCCCCCGATAAATAAATGGCGCCATCATTCATCCTTGTTTTTTTATCAAGCAATAAAGCCCAGCATATTCTCTCCTCCATTTTTCTTGCATTTATATTCGGAGGTGGAGGCTCCTCATTTTGGGCGATAAAACTAATTAACTGCAGTGCGGGTATGTATTCTTTTTTTAATACTTCAGTAAAGAGATTGTAGTTACCTCCCACTTTCCCTGGTTTGGGGAGTTGTGAATTTTGGTAGAGGCATGCGAAGTGTTGTTTCTCTGCCCCAGCCTTCACTAGTTTCTCAATGCGATCCCAGCCCCAACTCTTTATTTCTTCCCGGCTATATCTATTTATAGATAAGGCCAGAATGCTGCAGGCAGCGGAAATGTCTCCTTGTTCGCCCCGCCTTATCAAATCCTCAAAGACAGATTTGGTGTGTGTGCCGCGAATCATTGCCTGCTCTTCGAGATCAAAGATCTGTAGCAATGCTGAGGCAGGCGCAAATCCCCGTTTGCTTAGCTCTTCAAAAAATACCTTGCGCCTCTTTTCGTACCCTTCTCCGTAGAAAAGATCGGAGGGCCCATAGCGCATATCAATTTCATTGAATGCAATGATTTCTTCTTTTTCACTCAACACTCTTGTGGCTGGGCTGTTCTTTGAATGAGTGGTGCTGGCTGAGCAGCCTGCAAGTAAAAATATGGTGCAATATATTAGAAAATGGCCTGTATTCATTGAGTTGCCTTTGGGGCGGGGGTGTTTAAAATGAAAGTGCTTCATTTGCATGTCAAGATATCAATATTGATTTGGTTTTTGATCAATTGAACTGTGAACGATCTTGCCAGCCAGAATGCCTTGCTTCAATTCGGCAATCACGCTATCGCCCTGCCCGAACGGCGTAACAATATCGATCAGCCACACATGCCCACCGCCTTTCCACTCGTGCGGCGCCAGCCGGGTCTGGCCTTGCTGTAGCCGGGCATGCACCTCGTCCGAGACGAGGGCCCAGCTCACATAGGCGAACGGCATCTTGTCGTTCATGAACAGCCGGCACTGGTCGAGGATCAGCGCGGGCTGGACCGCCCAGTCCAGGTCGGCCAGCGTCAAATGCTTTTTCTGCTCGTCGCGGCCGAACAGCCAGGCGACCGGGCCGAGGGTGGGCATGCGCTCGAACGCGGCCTGGGCGTATTGCAGCATCTGTTGCATATCCGGGTTGGATTTGCCTTCACTCATTGTTTCACCTCTGAACGTTTACACAGTCCATTCTCCGCACAACGGCGACATTCCCAATATCCAACCAATTCCATTCCTGCTTCTTTCTTTCGGCAAAATCATCCCCTGCATGTACAGACAATGAGGCCATTTCCCCTGCATGCGCAAAACGGATATTTTGTTTACCTCGAAATGCAGCGCCCTTCAAAGTCCAACAGAGTATCTCATCAAAATTGTCTTCTGGCTTAACCTTTTTTGCATCCAAAGCAGCCCTAACCCCGTGAATTGAAAAGATATATCCAGCCTTGGCAGCCGCCAGTTCATACGCTTCTGCCTCCACGTTTCTATCATTCTCTTGCAAGAAATGTGCAGCATAGGCTTGACAGATAAGATGCCCCTGCTTCGCCCCAGCCAACGTCAGAGCCAACGCCTCATCTTTCTGTGACTGTGTCAGCTGAAATTTTGACCATGCAATCGGAAAAATAGCGCAAGCAGATGGCAAATCACCGTTGCGAGCAGCAGCAAATAACGGATGAAAAACCGAATGGTCAAGAACGTGAACTCTTTTCTCGAAATCAAAGGAATTAAGCACTGCAACAGCTGGAAGGTAACCCCGCTTCGCCAGCTCAGAAAAATAGGTTTTTCGCCGTAGCGAATAGCCATTACCGTTAAAATTAATCGAAGTATTATACAGCTGATCACCATAGAGCTCATTATGAAACATCAGCTCCTCTTCCTGCGTCAGTGGACCAGCCCTCCATTTAATTTTTTTAGCATCAATTTTTGGTGGCGGCGCACAGCCAATCAAGAAGAAAATCAACACAAAAATGGGTACAAAAATCTGCGGGAAGTTCAAAATTAAGGCCTCAACATACTGATAAAAATTGTACAACGGTAAAAAAATTATTCTTTCAGCACAAAACCAAGCTCAATTGGCTTTCACCTTGAGATCAGCAAGTAATGCTTGGGCACCTGCATCACTGGCCTGGTGGCAGTAAAATCCCTGCGCAAACTTCCAGCGCTCCTCGATGAAATACACCTTGCCTTTATCGAGCCGGACTTCCTCGATCTTCACCGGCGTTTCCAGCCGGGCGATGGTCGACATTTCGGTGTAATCGAGCTTGCGCAGGCCAGGCTCTACTTCAACCCGGCTGAAATAGCCGGCCGAGCCAACCGCGCGACGCATGCCATCGACGTAAAAGCCAGTGCTGATGTCGCCCCCCATCCAGCCTGCGCGGTAGAAATAGATCACCGATTTTTTCGGATTCGCTTCGAGCCGCAGTGTCTGGGCGGTTTGCTCGGGCGTGGCGGGTTGGGGCTGCGGTGCGGTGGCGCAAGCGGTGAGCAGCAGTGCGCTGCAGGTTCTTATATCTTCCGAGGCCGTCTCCAGCATAACTCTTTTGGAGATATAATCATCCATTGCGGGAACGTCATCCGCAGCAAAAGGGGTTCTCGCCCCCTCACTCCACCCACCAAGCACTCGGTCGAGCAGCACATTACCGCCCATATCACCAATTGCATTTGCAACCGCCCTCTTAAAACCCCCATCATTTAATATTTTCCCTGGCACGGTATCTGAGATATAAAACAACTCCCCACCAGAAGAGGCACTAACCCGCGCGGCAATTTGAAACCCAGGTACATTCCCGTACCAGCCACTATAAGGAATGGGATTTGCATTTGCCGACCATCCCTCCCCTGGGTGAACAGAAATACTGTCAAGTTGCCGCTGAAGATCACTCGTAAACCTGGCCAGCTGCGACTCAGACAGCACAGCATAAAATTCAATATTATTTAGAGAACGCCACGAATCCGCAAAATCAACAACGGACTCCAGCGTCGAAACATCTATCGAAACAAATCAAAGAATTTCACGCTTAGTCACCCCAAAAATCAAACAAAAACCCATAACAAAAATTGCATAAACTGCAAAGATACGAGCAATCAAAAAAATATAAAAATGATTATCGGCGGCTCGCTTAAGTTGCCATAACTGAAAATTTTTTCTTTCTACAAATTCACCAGTCTTTATATTTTTTGCTTGCACGATATATCTAACTCGCCCTTCCCCATCTCCGATCCACACCCACAGCACTTCAAATTGCCCGCCAACTTTCCATGGATCACAACGAGCATACGCGCCAAAAGCAGCCCAATACCGATCAAAGTAAGCTTGTCCCCTAAATTGGTAAATTCGTTCGCGACTTTTTCCTTGCGGTGATCCACAACTCAAAACCCCTATTTCTCGATGCTCTTCCCCAATTATTCTCGGAGGTTCCTTCGCAAGGAAGAAATACCCCATCAAATATGCCCCAGAAAACAACAACCCAACAAATACGCTTCTTGGTATCAGCCACAGGTATAGCTTTTTAGCCCATCCCATACCATCTCTCCAGCAAGCTCAAATTAGTCATAATCGTCACACTTCGACATAAGCACGATCTCATTTTAGATAATCTTGAATTAAAGATGTAATCAGTCAGCAACCAATGAATAGAAAGGCTTCCTTTGGCCTCGCTGAGACTTTCAGCGCAGTAACAAATGATAGGCGTGCCAGTACAGCTGAGCACACACAGACCCGACCCCACTTCTATTCAGCTAAAAAAACTTGCCACGCTGATTACATTTTTCATTCTATCTACATGCAGCCATGCGCCAACATTGCATGCCTGATCAATCGGTGCTGATACAAGTATTCAATCCACTCGTATTGTTAGCCCGGAAAACAATGAATTGGCATCAGCCCTGCTGGCCTGTTGCCAATAAAACCCCTGCGCGAACTTCCAGCGCTCCTCGATGAAATACACCTTGCCTTTATCGAGCCGGACTTCCTCGGTCTTTACTGGTGTTTCCAGCGGGGCAATGGTCGACATTTCGGTGTAATCGAGCTTGCGCAGACCGGGTTCCACTTCAACCCGACTGAAATAGCCGGCCGAGCCAACCGCGCGACGCATGCCATCGACGTAAAAGCCGGTGCTGATGTCGCCCCCCATTCAGCCGGCGCGGTAGAAATAGATCACCGCTTTTTCCGGATTCGCTTCAATTCGCAACGCCTGGGCGGTTTGCTCGGGTGTGGCGGGCTTGGGTTGCGGTGCGGTGGCGCAAGCGGTGAGCAGCAGTGCGCTGCAGATCAGGATCAGTACACGTTTCATGGCTGCCTCACAGTTCCACGGCTTGTTCGTTGATCCAGGCGTGGATCACTTGGTTGGCCAATGCGCTTTGCTTCAAATCAGCCAGCACCGCGTCGCCCTGCCCGAACGGGATGACGATATCGATCAGCCACACATGCCCACCGCCTTTCCACTCGTGCGGCGCCAGCCGGGTCTGGCCTTGCTGCAGCCGGGCATGCACCTCGTCCGACACAAAGGCCCAGCTTACGTAGGCGAACGGCATCTTGTCGTTCATGAACAGCCGGCACTGGTCGAGGATCAGCGGGGGCTGGACCGCCCAGTCCAGGTCGGCCAGCGTCAAATACTTTTTCTGCTCGTCCCGGCCGAACAGCCAGGCGACCGGGCCCAGGGTGGGCATGCGCTCGAACGCGGCCTGGGCGTATTGCAGCATCTGTTGCATATCTGGGTTGGATTTGCCTTCACTCATTATTTGCTCCTTGAGAATCCGGTGGCGGCAGCTGGGCGCTGTAGTTGCCGCCGATCATGTTGAATCCCATCCGGGTCAGCATCCTGCCGGTGCGCTCGGTCAGGTGGGCACTGCTTACCCCGATCTTGATCTCGGCCGCTCCCCGGTTCATCGCCCAGCGGCGGAATGCGAGGAGCAGCTTGGGTGCGGCGCTACTGCCGCGTGCCTTGGGTATCACGTACCAGGCGATGTTGTTGGCCACGCGGGCGTCGCTGAACCAGTATGTTTCGACCACGGCGAATAAAAAGCCCACCGGTACGCCATCCTGCTCGGCAATCAGGATGGCGTAGATGCCACGGCGGTCTGCCAGATAGCGGGCAAGCATCGCCTCGACCTTGGTGCGCTGCAACGGCAAGCTGCGGTAGCGTGTTTCCGCATGCAGCATGCCTCCGATTTCCAGCAGCTGTGGGATATCGGAAGGCTGGGCATTGCGTATCCGTATCATGGTCAACGCTCCCGCACACTCTCAGTCGCATGCTGGATCAACGGGCTCAGGAAATACTCGATCACCCGCCGCTGCCCGGTCTTGATCTCCGCCGTCACCGCCATGCCCGGCGCCAATGGCAGGGTCTTGCCGTCGATGTTCATCGTGCGCCGCGCCAGCTTCACCCGTGCCTGGTAGATCAGCCCCAGCTTCTCGTCCGGGATCGCATCGCGGGTGACAGTGGCCACCTGGCCGTCGAGCAGCCCGTAGCGGGTGTAGTTGAAGGTCTCCACCTTCACCGCGGCGAGCTGCCCGGCGTTGACGAAGCCGATGTCCTTGTTTTCCAGCACCACCTCGGCTTCCACCTGGTCGGTGTGCGGCACCACCACCAGCAGCGGCTGTGCTTCGGTCACCACCCCACCCACGGTATGCACCGCCAGCTGCTGCACCACACCATCCACCGGCGCGGTCAGCCGCGTCTGCCGTTGCAGCCGTTCGGCTTTGATCACGTCCTGCCCGTAGGCATGCGCCTGTTCGCTCACCCGCGCCAGCGCATCGTGCTGGGCCCGGCGGAATTCGGCCCGGGTGGCTTCGCGCTGCTGGCGGTTGGCCAGGATGGCGGCGTCCAACTGCTTCAGCGTGTTGCGCTGGCTGGCCAGGTCCTGCTCGGTTTCGATGCGGGCCTGTTCCTTGTCCAGGTAGCCGTGCTTGGAGATGAAGTTCTTCGCCGCCAGGTCTTTGAAATCGGCCTCGCGCTGCTGCATCAGCGGCAGCGTCTGCTCCAGCTTGCGCACCTGGGCCTGGGTGGCGGCGTATTCGGCCTGTTTCTGGGTGGTGGCGGCATCCAGGGTGGCGAGCCTGGCTTGCAGTTCCTGCCAGCTGCTGTGCATTTCCGCCTGCTTGGCGGTGCGCCGGACGGCGTAGTCCGGGTGGCGGTGCAGTTGGGGATCATCGGCCAGGATGGGCGGGGCGCCGGCTGCCAGCGCGGCCAGCAGGGCCTGGGCCTTGCGCTGGTCCAGCCGCGCATCCAGCCAGGCGCTGTGGTGTTTGCTGGCGTCGGCACGGGCGAGGGTGGCGTCCAGCTCGATCAGCAGTTGCCCGGCCCGGACGTGCTGGCCATCGCGCACATGGATGGCGGTGATGACACCTGGCTCCAGCGGTTGCACCACCTTGCTCTGGTTGGAGACCACGAGCTTTCCTGGTGCGACAGCGACGATGTCGATCTTGCCCAGGCAGGCCCACAGTACGGTGAGGGTAAGGAAGGCGAGCAACAGCCAGAGGGTGAGGCGGGCGGCGGGGTGGGGTGGGGATTCCTGCAGTTCCAGTGCGGCGGGCAGGAAGGCGCGTTCGGTGGCGAGGCGGTCTGGCGGGTCGGCATGGTGGCGGATCTGCCACGCGGCACGGCAGACCGCCCAGTGGCGCGCTGTAAGCTATTGCAGCGATTTGAAAAGTAATGAGGGCACTGGAGTGTGAAAAATGACAATTTGTGCGAGGCAGTATATTTATCGGCAAAGTGGCTGGTGCATTTGTAAGCATGTTGACGACGAGTGGCGGGGAGGCAGGCAGACAAGCCGTGTTTCAAAGCGCCCCGCGCACGTGCTGTAACGCCGCATATCGGAAAGCGCTCCGCGCCTGTTTCACAGATAACTTACGAAAATGTGTCTCTGTAAAAAAGGTGCTATGGTCCCGCCTGCCATTCAATGACAACGGGTTGCCATGCACTTTGATCTGCGCCTAAAGCTCGTCGGGCTGGGGATGTTGCTGTGTGGTGCCGTCCACGCCACCCCGTTGGCCGAGTGCCTGGGGTTTTCCGCCAACGATACGGTGCTGATCGTCAACCCCGACGATGTCGGCATGCATCGCGATCTGGACAAGGCGGCATTCGAGCTGCTGGATGAGGCACTGATCCAGGATCTTTCCGTGATGGCACCGGCCCCGAATTTTGCCGGGGCGGCACGTGAGGCCACTGCGCGTGGGCTGAAGGTCGGTGTGCACCTGACCTTGACCAACGAATGGCAGCAGGCGCTGCCCTGGGGGGGCGTGCTGCCGGCGGCGGAGGTGCCTTCGCTGTACAACCCGCAGGGCCGGTTGTGGGCCACGACCCGTGAGGTGGCCAAGCACGCCAAACCCGATGAGGTCAGGCGCGAGTTGCGGGCGCAGATCGCCAAGGTACGCGCTGCCGGGCTGCAGATCAGCCATCTGGATGCGCACATGATGTTCTGGGCTGCTGACCGCACGCTGTTTGAGATCTATGTGTCGCTGGGCGAGGAGACCGGCATCCCGGTGCTGATGCAAAGCGGGTTCCTGCCACTGGCGCAGCAGTTGGAAGTGAATCGCAAGCCTCAGGCCGCCGGCCTAGCCACACCCGATACCTTCTCCATGCTGTACGACCCGCCGCAGCGTCAGCACGGCGTGCCGTATCGCGGCTACGAGACATTGCTGGCCCAGTTGCCGCCTGGCGTACATGCGCTGGCCATCCATCCTGGTACGGACAGCGCCGAGACCCGGCACGCCATCGCCGATCTGCCACTGCGCTTGAGCGATTTTGCGGTGTGGCGGCAAGGTGCGTTGCAGCGCCAGATCGCCGGGCGTGGGATCAAGACCAGCAGCTACGCCCCGCTCCATGCGCTGCAGCAGCAACTGCACGCCTCGCCCAAGGCCCATTGCCTGCAGCGCCGGCCGTGAGCGATCCCATCGGGGCTGAACGGATCGTCACGGTGATCGGCTGCTCGTTGACGATGCGCCAATCGCCTTCCCGGTGAGGGGGCTCGCCGCTGTGCCTTCATGGCGTGACGCATGCACGCATGCACGCATGCACGCATGCACGCATGCACGCATGCTGCGCGGCATTGCCGGCATTGCCGGCATGCGGCCTTAGTTGCGCGGCCGGCCGGGCCCTGAACGGATTCCACCCCGCCCCCCTAGTGCCACCGCTAGGCGTCCCGCCATGACCTGTGGCGTGCATGTCGTATAAGCAACGGCGATTGCGGCATGCCGTAGGGTGCAAGGGCAGGGCGTGCCCAAGCCCGGGTGCCAGCCCCGGTGGGTTCCGATGCCGCCTGCGCCCCCGTCCCGATCTTTGCCTGCCCTGCCATAGCGCACATGCCCGATGCATGCTGCGCGGCCCGGTTTGTCGTATTGGCTGTCCGGCTTGTCTGTGATTGCCCAGTCGTGCTTTGCGGTACATGGATTCTCCTATGCTGGGCGCGTCGCGCCGGTGCGCCAGCTCGGGTAGCCGGTGCGGCGCGCAGCCGGGCGCAAGCATCGGCTGCGCTGCACGATCACAACAACGGAGCATCACACTGAGAAAGGAGTCGATCGATGTTGAAATATGTCACGCCCATCGTGCTTGCCGCCGTGCTGGCGGCCTGCGGTTCGGATGGGGATAACACAGTCAGGCCGACACCCACCCCCACCCCGACGCCGGTTCCCACTCCGGTGCCGCTGGCGGGGGAACTGGTGTCCTATGTGCGCACCTGGCCGCTCGGTTCCACCCGTGCTGACATGGACAAGGGGGTGTACTGGCGCGCCGAGGATATCAAGGGCGATCGGATCAGCCGGCTCAATATCGCATTTGGCCTGATCCGCAACGGAACCGAGGTCTATATCCGCGAACTGGAACCGCAGCCCACCTCCGACGGCACCGGCACCATCGCGCCGTTCAGCAACATGTGGGATGAAGTCGCCAAGCTGCAGGCCAAGTATCCCTACCTGAAGATCAACTTCTCGATCGGCGGCTGGGGTGCGGACGGCTTCTCGGACATGGCACTCACCAAGGAATCGCGCGCCAAGTTCATCGAGAACGTGCTGGCGGTGGTGCGCGAGCGCAAGCTCTCGGGCGTGGACATCGATTGGGAATACCCGGTCGGTCCGCCGTGGGGGGGCAGCGAGATCAAGGTGCGGCCGGAGGACCGGGAGAACTACCCGCTGCTGCTTGAGGAAATGAAGGCGGCGCTCAACCAGCTCTCGGCCGAGACCAAGCAAAGCTATGCGCTCTCGACCGCGGTGCCGGTGGCCAACTGGTTCTTCCAGGCCAATGACATCCCGCGGGTCGCCAAGGCGGTGGATTTCCTCAAGGTGATGGCCTACGACATGTACGGCGGTTGGAGCCCCAACACCGGCCACCATGCCAATCTCTACCCCAATCCGGCCGATCCTGCCGCCGGGGGCGGGCGCAGTGTGTCGCAGGCGATGCAGGCCTACCTGAATCTGGGCGTGCCGCCGGAGAAGCTGCTGATGGGCGTGGCGTTCTATGGCCGGGCCTGGCGCGGTGTCACCCCGACCAACAACGGGTTGTACCAGAAGTTCACCAGCGCGGCCTTCCCGGACGGTGTCACCTGGGTGGACCTGAAGCGCGACTTCATCGACAAGAATGGCTACGTGCGCTACTGGGACGATGTGGCCAAGGCGCCGTATCTGTTCAACGGCGATACCTTCATCACCTACGAGGATGCCGAAGGGCTGCGCTACAAGGCCGACTTCATGAAGGAAAAGCAACTGGGCGGCATCATGATCTGGGAGCACGCCCATGACATGGACGGGGAGCTGATCACCCAGCTCAACCAGTACATGCGCAAGTAAGCGGGTCGGGGCGGTCACGCCCCGGTGGCCCGTGCGGTGCTCATCCGGGCTGCCGCACGGGTCGCCCCGGGCCACGCGGCATACATTCCCATCCCGTTTCGTTCTGCCAGGCAGCGCTTGCCTGCCCCTTCCTGGCCATTCCAGCCCCCGGCGCCGCGTATCTCCGTCATCGTGCATTACCAGGCTGCTCGCCTCAGCCGGCGCAAGGTCGGCGCGGTCACAGGCGCATCGACTGCTGTATGCACAATCTCAGCAGGGATACAGGCTTTCTGAATATTTACAAATGCCGGCGCATCGGTAATGCTGCCGCAGCATCGAGCCGTTCATCCGCAGCACAGGGGCCGCTATGAAAACATGGATACTGCAGCGCAATGCACGCAAATTGGGGTTGGGGGCGCTGTTGGTCCTGCTGGTCGCTGCAGCGATCGGCGGCTGGTGGTGGGGACAGCGCAGCGGCGCCGGGCCGGCCAATGCCGGCCTGCCGCCAGCCTTGCCCGACAGCGAATTCGCGGTGCTGGGCTGCAAGGCGGGTTATTGGGACGATGCGCCGGCGCTGGCGATCAGCTTCTCGCGCCCGTTGCTGCGCAAACAGGCGCTCGACCAGTTGTTCCAGGTGACCGACCTGGGCGTGCTGCCCGAAGACAAGGCGGCGTCGGCGCCGGTGCAGAAGCCCAAGGCGGTCAGCGGCGAGTGGGTGCTGGACGACGAGGCACGCACCGCCTATTTCGCCTCCACCGCCAAGCGGCGCTATGCCATCTCGCTCAAGCCGGGTCTGCGATCGGACGACCATGCGCGCATCGACCAGGGCCACCGGTGCGAAGTGGCGCTCGATGCGATGCCGCCGGCGTATTACTTCGCCAGCCGCGGTGTGGTGTTGCCGGCCAGCCAGAACGGCGGCCTGCCGGTGGTGACCGTCAACGTGCCCGAGGTGGACGTGCAGTTCCTGCGGGTGGCGCCGCAGCATATCCCGCGGTTTCTGGCGCAGGTGGTGGCGCCGCGCCGTGCCGACCGGTCCGGCGGCGAGCAGGAGGACGGGGAGGGTGAAGGGGGTGACGGGTCGCAGCTCACCTTGTCGGGGGCGGTCAGCGGCTGGACCCTGCAGAACCTCAAGCGCATCACCCAGAGCGTCTATCTGGGCCGCTTCCTGACCGATCCGCGCCCGCATCGCCGCAACGTTTCCTTTCTGCCGGTGGAAAACATCAAGGAGCTGCAGGCGCCCGGCATCTATGTGGCGGTGATGAGCCAGCCGGGCCGCTTCGGCTACGAATACCAGGTGACTTATTTCTATGTCACCGATATCGGCCTGCACGTGCACCGCGGTCACAGGCAGATCGATGCCTTTGCCACCTCGCTCAAGCACGGCGAGGCGCTGTCGGGCGTGTCATTCGAGCTGCTGGACACGCACGGCAAGGTACTGGCCCACGCGAGCGGTGACGGTGAAGGACACGCCGTGCTCGCCGATGTGCCGGACAGCGCGCGGGCGCTGGTGGCGCGCAAGGGCGAACAGCTGGCCACGCTGGCGCTGTTCGAGCCGGGGCTGGATCTGTCCGAATACGATATCGGCGGCCATCTGCCGCGCAATGCCAAGCTGTTCGCCTACAGTGGCCGCGATCTGTATCGCCCCGGCGAGCGCTTCTTTGTCTCGGTCCTGGCGCGCGATACCGATGGTCGCCCACTGCCGGCGCTGCCGCTCACTGCCACCCTCAAGCGCCCGGACGGCCAGACGGTGCAAAGCGCCACCTGGCAGCCCGACTCCAAACTGCCCGGCTACTACCAGCGGCAGCTGGCGCTGCCTGCCGATGCACAGACCGGCACCTGGCTGCTCGAACTGCGGGCCGATCCGGCGGCCAAGTCGGCCGACACCGTGCTGAAGCTGCAGGTCGAGGAGTTCCTGCCCGAGCGGATGAAGCTGGCGCTGCAGGCCGCGGTGCCGGCGGCTGGCGCGCTCGGCGGGTTCGATGTGGCGGTGCAGGGCGCCTACCTGTTCGGCTCGCCGGCTTCGGGCAACCGGCTGCTCGGCACTGTATTCGCCGAGCGCCTGCCGCAGGCGCTGCCGCGGCAATGGCCCGGCTTCCTGTTTGGCGATTTCGCCGACGACGAGCGCAAGCAGCGCCGCGAGCTGGAGGAGGTGGCGCTGGACGAGGCCGGCCGTGCCAGCGTGACCGTGCCGCTCGAACTCGCCGGTGCCAAGTCGCCGATGCTGGCGCGCGCCTCGTTCAGCCTGCTCGAATCGGGTGGCCGGCCGGTGGTGCGCTCGATCGAGCACACGCTGTGGCCGGCCGAGGCCATGGTCGGCATCCGGCCGCTGTTCGATCGCGATGTGGCGCGCGAGAACGACAAGGCCGCGTTCGAGCTGGTGCGGGTGACGCAGGCCGGCGTGCCTGCGCCACCGGTGACCGCCAAGGTGCGCCTGATCCGCGAGGACCGCGACTTCTACTGGCGCCACGACGATCAGCGTGGCTGGCATTCGGGCTACACCGAAACCGACCAGCCGGTGTACAGCGGCACCGTGCTGCTCAAGGGCCGCGCTGCATTGGCCCTGCCGGTCACATGGGGCCGCTACCGGCTGGAAGTGGAGGACCCGGACACCCGCCTCGCCGCACGCTATCGCTTCTATGCCGGTTGGGGGGCGCAGGATGCAGAGGCGATGGGCAATCGTCCCGACCGGGTGAACCTGAAGCTGGCGGGTGTGCCGGCCAAGCCGGGTGGCCAGGTAAGGTTGACCATCCTGCCGCCGCACGACGGCGAGGCGCTGGTGATGGTCGAGGGCGACAAGGTGCTGTGGCGCAAGCGCGTGTCGGTATCGGCCAAGGGCACCGAGGTCGACATCCCGGTGGCGGCGGATTGGAAGCGGCACGATCTGTACGTTTCGGTGGTCGCGTTCCGCCCGGGCAGCAAAGGGGATCGCGTCACGCCGGCGCGCGCGCTGGGGCTGGCCTATCTGCCGCTGGCCAGTGCCGAGCGCAAGTTCAGGCTGGCGCTGGCCGCACCGCGCCAGGCCAGGCCGCAGACCCGGGTACCGGTAAAGCTCAAGCTGGATGTGCCGGACAGCACGGCGTTCGTCACGCTGTCGGCGGTGGATGTGGGCATCCTCAACATCACCCGCTTCAAGACCCCTGATCCGTTCGACTTCCTGTTCGGCAAGCATCGCTACGGGCAGGATCTGGCGGACCTCTATGGCAAGCTGATCGAGAAGATGGAAGGCAATGCCGGCAAGCTCAAGTGGGGGGGCGACAGTGCGATGCGCGGCAGCCAGGAGCGGCCGAGCAAGGTCAAGCTGGTCGATCTCTTCAGCGGCCCGGTGCGCTTTGACGCCAAGGGTGAAGCCACGGTGATGCTGGATATCCCCGATTTCAACGGCACCCTGCGGCTGATGGCGGTGGCCGCCAGTGCCTCGCGCTACGGCAATGCCGAGGCCGAGCTGACCGTGGCGGCGCCGGTGGTGGCCGAGCTGGCGACGCCGCGCTTCATCTCGCCGGGCGACCAGGCGACGCTGGCGCTGGATGTGACCAACCTGACCGGTGCCACGCAGACCTTCACGGTCCGTCTCAGCGCCGGCAGGCCGGTGCGCATCCGGGAGGGCGAGCAGAAGATCACGCTCAAGGACAAGGAGCGCCGCACGCTGCGCTACACCGCCGATGCCACCGATGCCTATGGGCTGGCGCGGCTCGATTTCTCGGTGGCGGGCAGGGTTGCCGGCAAGCCGCTGCTGATCAAGCGCGACGCAGCGTTGCAGGTGCAGCCGCCGTTGCCGCTGGAGCGCAATGTCACCCGGGTCAAGCTTGATCCGGGGGCCGAGCAGGCGGTCGGCGGCGAGGTGATCGCGCGTTACCACGCCGATTCGGCGGCGGTCACGCTCACGGTGTCCAATACGCCGCCGCTCAATGTGCGCTCGCTGATCAAGGGCCTGCTCGACTACCCCTACGGCTGCCTGGAGCAGACCACCAGCGCGGCCTATCCGCACCTGTTCGTCGACGAGGCGGCCGCCCGGTCCTACGGGCTCACACCGCGCACCCGCGAGGAGCGCGCCCGTTTCATCGAAGGCGCGCTCGCCCGCATCGCCGGCATGCAGCAAAGCGACGGCGGCTATTCGCTCTGGGGCGGTGGCGGCGGCAGCGGCGAGCCCTGGCTGTCCGCCTATGTGGCGGGCTTCTACCAGGATGCGCGCGAAGCCGGTTTTGCCGTGCCGGACATGCTCTACCGGCGCACGCAGGATTGGTTGCTGACGCAGCTGCAGCAGGCGCCGGCCGATTTTCCGGGCTATGGCAAGCGGCTCGCCGACAAGCTGGGCGAAGCAGGCGTGGTCAAGGGGACGCTCGACGGCGGCGAGTACGAACAGCTGCGCATGGATCACCAGCGGTTCGCCGCCGCGGCGCATCAGGGCTACGTGCTGGCGCGCGACCAGAAGGCGCCGCTGGCGACCTTGCGGGTGCTGTTCGACAAATATGCGCCCCGGGCGCGCTCGCCGCTGGCACTGGTGCAACTGGGGCTGGCGCTCAAGCTGATGGGCGACCAGAAGCGCGCCGCCGCCGCCTTCGAGCTGGCGTTCCGGCGCCCCTATGGCATCGCTGCAGCCTATGACGGCGGCTGGGGGGAATGGCTGGGCGACTACGGCAGCGCGGTGCGTGACCGGGCGCTTGCCTACGCCTTGCTGGTGCGCCACGGCATCACCCACCCGCAGCGCGAGAACATGCTGTATGAGCTGGCCGACACGCTCAAAGGCACACGCGGGGCGTACTACTCGACGCAGGAACGACTGGCGCTGCTGTTGGCGGCGCGCGCCGCCGGCACGCAGGCACAGGGCGAGTGGCAGGCCACGTTGCAGACCGGGGCCAGCGCGCGGACGCTCTCGGGCAGGCACAGCCAGAGCGTGACGCTGGACGCGGCGCAGCTCGCGCAGGGCGTGAAGCTGGTGAACCGGCATGGCGGCCCCCTGTTTGCCGAGATCGAAGCGAGCGGCTATCTGCGTGAGCTGCCCAAGCCGCGCGGCGAGGAGATCCAGCTGGAGCGCCGCTGGTTCTTCGCCGACGGCAAGCCGTACGACGGCCGCGCGCTCAAGGTGGGTGAAACGCTGATCGCGCGTCTGCAGGTGAGCGCGCGCCAGCGCATCGAGGATGGCCTGATCGTCGACCGGATCCCGGCCGGGCTGGAGATCGAGAACCTCAACCTGAGCGACGGCGAGCGGCTGGACCGGCTGCAGGTGGAAGGCCGACCGTTGCGCGAGGCGCTGCAGGACGAGCGCGTCAAGCATCGCGAGTTCCGCGACGATCGTTTCGTCGCCGCCGCACGGATCGACGGCTCGCGTCTGGCGCTATATTACCTGCTGCGGGTGGTCACCCCGGGTCGTTTCGTGGTGCCCCCGAGCTATGCCGAGGATATGTACCGGCCGCAGCTGATCGGCATCGGTGCCGCGAGCCCGGCGATCACGGTGACCGACCCGCGCGGATGATGGCGGGCTGCGCCGGGTCCCGGCCGGCGCAGCCCTTTGCCGCCAGCTGACGCTTGCGCTGCGCCTGCCGAAAAGCCACCGGCCGGGTAGGGCCCGGCCGGTGGCGGATTGCGCCATGGCGTCGGATCAGATGCCGACCACGCCGCCGTCTTCCTTCCAGATCGCCACGGTCGCAGAGCGCGGCCGGCCGCCGGCGCCGGCGATACCGGGGGCGCCTTCCGGCCACTTGCTGAATGCGGTGGGTTGGGCAAGCAGGTATTCATCCAGCGATTGCCCCGCCGGCGGCTTGGGCGCGTTGGGTCCGCTGACTTCGCCCGGGTGCTGCACGTTGATGAACACCGTCCGCATGTCCGGGGTGAAGGTGATGCCGGTGATCTCGCAGCCATCCGGGCCCACCAGGAAG
Organism: Chitiniphilus purpureus; assembly: GCF_025642115.1. Taxonomy (GTDB): domain Bacteria; phylum Pseudomonadota; class Gammaproteobacteria; order Burkholderiales; family Chitinibacteraceae; genus Chitiniphilus; species Chitiniphilus purpureus. The sequence goes on from NZ_CP106753.1 coordinate 1,617,466, forward strand.
CGGCGGATCTCCTTGCTGGCCGGGTCGGCCACCAGCATCTGGTTGTTGCCCTGACCTTGGTAGCGGTCGGTATTGGCATTGCTGCCGTCGGTCTCGATCCACAACAGGCCGTTCGGCGAGAACGCCAGGCCGTCCGGGCTGTTGAAGGTGTTCTCGGCGTTGATGTTGGCTGAGCCCGAGCGCAGGTCGGTCCGGTCCGGATAGGCGACCGGGTTGCCGGCAAGCACGAACAGATCCCATTCGAAGCGCGTGCCGGCGGCGTCGCCACCGGCTTCGCGCCAACGGATGATCTGGCCGTAGCGGTTCTCGGCACGCGGATTGGCCTCGTCGGTGACGGTACGGCCGCTGTTGTTGGTCAGCGTCAGGTAGACCTCGCCGGTGGTCGGGTGCACCGTCACCCATTCGGGCCGGTCCATCTTGGTGGCGCCGACCGCATCGGCGGCGAGCCGCGCATGGATCAGCACGGTGGCCTGGTCGGGAAAGGCCGCATTTGTGGCCAGGGTGGCGTTGGTGGCCTTGTCCAGCAGGATCCACTCGCCGTCGCCCATCATGTCGCCGGTGACCGCGCCCGCGGTGAACCTGGCGACAAACAGCCTGCCACTGTCGAGCAGGTTGCGGTTGGCCGCCGGGTTGCCGGCGTCGTAGGCGGCGTCCGAGACGAACTTGTAGACATAGTCGTTGGCCTGGTCATCGCCCATGTACACCACCACCCGGCCGTCCTTGGCCAGCGTCATCGCGCAGTTCTCGTGCTTGAAGCGGCCGAGCGCGGTGCGCTTTTTCGGCGTCGAGGTGGCGTCCCACGGGTCGATCTCCACGATCCAGCCGAAGCGGTTCGACTCGTTCGGCTCCTTCACGTAGTCAAAGCGCTGGTCCAGCTCTTCCCAGCGGTAGCCGGTGCCGCGGGCGGAGAGTCCGTAGCGCTTCATCGGCTCGGTGCGGCTGTCGGTGCCGGCGGTGGTGCCGAAATAGCTGTTGAAGTTCTCTTCACAGGTCAGGTAGGTGCCCCACAGCGTCCAGCCGTTGCCGCAGTTGTTCAGGGTGCCGAGCACGCTGGTGCCGCTGGGGTCGCCGGCAGTCTTGACCAGGGCATGGCCGGCCGCCGGCCCGCTCAGCGTCATCGGGGTGTTGCCGGTGATGCGGCGGTTGTAGGCGGAGCCGATCTGGACCTGCCACTGGCCGCCGATCCGTTTGACATGGATCACCGACACCCCATGCGCGTGCTGCGCCTTGCGCACCTTGTCCAGCGTCCAGGCGTTGGGATAGCTCTGGCCGGCTTCGGGCTTGAACAGGTATTCGTAGTTGCAGTACTCGTGGTTGACCACCAACAGGCCTTCATCGCTCTTTTCCTGGCCAGCGGCGTCATGCATCGGGAAGAAATGCATGCCGTCGTGGTTGTCGCCCACCTGCAGCGCCTGGTCGGCGCCGCTTTCGGACGCATCGCCCTTCCACGCTGGCGAATGGGCGAACAACGGGCTGCCCCATGGTGCGAGCACCTGGTAGGCGTAGCCTGACGGGACGACGATGCTGCTGCCCGAGCCCGCCGGCACGGCGGTGAAGCCCAGCGTGGGGCGCGGTACCGGGGTCGGTGTCGGTACCGGCGTGGGCTGCGGTGCCGGTGCGGGCGAACCGTCGCTCGAGCAGGCGGCCAGCGAGCCGCCGAGGAACAGCATCGCGGACAGGCCCACGCCGCGCTTGAGCACATTGCGGCGGGAGACGACGCGCTGCATCACGTCATTGAAATGTTCGTTGGCGGACAGGTTGGAAGGAAGATCGTCGGAATCGAAAGCACTCACGTATGCGCTCCTGGTCTATTGGAACCGGCGCCAGGCATCACAGGCTGGGCCGGTAGCGGGCGGCGCAATTGTGGGAAGCGGTGTTTACGCGCGTATGGCGTCAGTGTGACAACTTGGTTGCAACGGCATCACGGCAGCATGAACCAGTGCGGATGCACCGCACGCAGCCGCGCCAGTGCCGGGCGGCTTACCGGCACGCGCTGGGTGCCGAGCAGCAGTTCGTACTGCCCCTTGCCCACATGCTCGGCACGCGTAACCTTGCGCGGGTTGACCAGGTAGGAGCGATGCACCTGCAGCAGCGTATCGTCACCGAAGTAGCGCCGGATGACGCGCAGCCGCAGCGTGATATGCAGCGGCAGGCCGCCGTCGGCGGTATGCAGGCCGCTGTAGCCTTTGTCGGCGCGGATGAACAGCAGCCGGTCGCGGCGTGAGGCGATTTCGTACAGCTCGGCCAGCACATGCGGATGGCGCGTCAGTGCGGTCAGATGCCGGCGCACCAGCGCGATCTGCTGTGCCAGGTGGTGCAGCAGCGCCTCGTCCTCGGCATCGGCCGGTTCGTGGAACACCAGGGCGAGCTGGAAATCCGAGCCGTCGTCGGCGTTGAGCCATGCCTGCCGGCGATCCGCGCGCCAGTGCACGCCGGCATGCACCACGCCCGGGGCGCCCTGCACCATCTCGCCATCGGCCTGCAGCGATGTGCCGTCCTGCAGCAATGCCACGCCGGCCACCCGCGGTTGCCGGGCAAGAAAGGCCATCACGACTTCGAGCATCCGCTCGGCGGTGTTCTGTTCCCCGAGCCGGGCCAGCATCGCGTTCAGTTCGTCCAGGCGCGTCACGCCTGTGGGCGGATCGGCATCGGGCTGTGGTGCGGCATCGCTTGCCGGCGCGGCCACGGTGGCTGCAGGCGCCAGCACCGTCGCGTGCGCCTGCAGCCGGGACAGCGATTGCTGCAACGGCGCCCACTGCGGCGAATCGTCGGCGGCGATGCGTTCGGTCAATGTGGACTGGCGCGCCGCCTGCAGCGCGGGCAGCAGTGCCGTCACGATGGCGCGCAATTGTCCGGCTGCCTGCAGCTGATGCCGCTCCAGAAGGTGCAGCCACCAGCCGCGGGCGGCGAGCAGCAACAAGGCTGCCGTGGCAAGGCTGGCGGCCAGCAGATCGATCCAGCCAGGCCGGGCCCCCCAGGCCTCGCGCAGGTTCTGCCAACGCCCCGCCACCGGCGCGTAATGCAGGTGGATCTGCCGCAGCAGGCTATGCCGCCCGACCGAGTCGCCCGACAATTCCCACAGCGCCACGCCGCGATAGCCGTGCGCATCGGCCAGCGAGAGCTTGGCTGACAGCGAGCGCGGGCTTTCATAGGTGACGAACAGTTTGCGTTCGGGGTTGTACAGGCTGCTGGCATTGGCCCATTCATCCCAATGCTCGACGAACCGCGCATCGCTTTTCAGCGCCAGCACCTCGTCGTGGTCGAGTACGCCGCTCGGGCCGCTGCGCTCATCGTCCCAGCTGCCCGGAAGCGCGCCGCCCGCGAGCTGGGCCAGACCGTTGTTCTGTGCCGGCACGCCGGTCCAGGCATTGCCCTGGTTGGTGATGCCCAGCACCAGCTTGCGGCCCGGTATGCCGCGCCGCTCCAGCACCGCCATCGCATCGGCCACGCCGCCTGCCGCCGCATGCAGCGGCGCGCCGTGCCCGGTGGTACGGCGCCAGGGGCCGGCGTAGTCGTAGGCCAGCAGCAGCAGGAAGTCGGTCTGCCGCGCCAGCGCGTGCAGGTCCAGCGGCGTGATCTGTGCCGGTTTTCCGCCCAGCGTCAGCACCAGCAGGTAAGGGCGTTCGGGGCGGGCGGCGACGGCGGCGGCACGCAGTGTGGCGAGCAGTGCCACCAGGTTGGCCGAATCGGCCGGCGTGCTCCGTAGCCAGGATGCGCCGCCGGTGGCCGGGTAGCGCCAATCGATCACAGCGCCGTCAAAGCCATGCTGCGACATGAAGGCGACCAGGTTGCGCGCAAAGCTGCGGCGCAGCGACGGATTGGCGGCCAGTTGCGGGAAATGGGTCGAATCGTTCCAGCCGCCGATCGAGATCAGCGTCCGCAAGCGGGGGTACAAGGCACGCACCTGGCGCAGCCGCGCGTACGTGCCGCGCGCGCCGGGCAGGTGCCCGGATGGGGGATAGGCGTGGCTGAAGTCCGCGACGAAGTCTCCGGGCTGCACGGTGCCGTCGGCTTGAGGAATGGCGTGGGCGTAGATCAGGTGCGTCAGGCGCTCGAAGGCGATGCGTTCGAACGGGGCAGGGCGGTGATAGGTGGCCCACGAAGCGAAGTAGCCGGCCACGACCGGTTCGTCCGCCAGCAGGGGCGTACCGGTCAGCCCGGTCAGCAGGACCAGGATGATCAGATGCCAGCAATCACGCGCGCGCATCGCGAAACGCCTAGTGCCTGCCGTTGCATGGGCCACCGGCGCGTTCGGGGCGCCTTGGCATGCCCCGCAGGAAGCCGCCCACATTGCGGGCCGGGTGCCGCATCGCACTGCTGCATGCTCGCTGAACGGCCCTGCACCCAATGGGCTGGGCCGGAGAAAGACCCTCCACTGCGCTGTGCTCCTTGGCAACGACCTTGTTGTCGCCGGCATCGCAGGCAAGGCGGCCGGCCCTGGCCCGGTCCGGTACCGCCATGGCGCGCGATGTCAGGCCCTGGTCTTGATCTGGTCACATGCGATTGTAATCAACTGCGCGGTGACGGTGAACGCGGCGCGTTATGCTGTTGCGTTTTGCCGAGTCGCCGTCCCGGCCCGGGGGTGGATGGCGCATCCGACCTCGCCATCCGTGAAGCGGAAGGCCGGGTCGTATCAGTTCAACCTATTGATTTCAAAAAGGAACAATTGGCTGCTCGTGAATTGGCAGTCTGCGACGCGTTGCCTTGGCCGGGCGGGTGGGACAAGCTTTGATGGCGATGCGGCGGGATGCATGCGGTCTGCAGGCAGGCGGACCCAAGGCGCGGAGAGCCCGCCGTATCGCGCCTCCCCAGTGGTCACTGTCCGGGTCTGCACGGCGACAGCACATACCGTCCTTCGAATTGCGCAGCGATACGCATCCCCTCGTCGAGCACCGTCACACGCAACGACAACCGGGCCGGGCGCCCCCGGCGCAGCGCGGCGTGCGCGCGGGCGATCTCGTCGGGTCCGGGCGGTTGCGGCCGGGCGTGGAAGGCACCGGTGATCGGATGCAGGAATTCGGTCGAGCCTGATTGGATCACCGCGTCGCAATCAGTACCACCGGCCAGCAGCGCGCCCATCCAGCCGGCGATGGTGGCCAGTGTGCTGATGCTGGCGCCAAAGGCGGTGCCGTGGTCATTGCGGTTGGGCGCGAACGGCGCAGTCAGCCACCAGTCGGCCGCGTCGCCCCCCACTTCGATCTGCATGGCCGCAAGCAGCGGGAAGCCTGTCACCAGCCGCGCCTGCCAAGCCGCGGCGAAGGTGCTCCGGTCCGCTGCGCCGACCGGCATGCTCAATCCTGCGAGGTGTCGCCTGCGCTCGCCTGTGGCGCCGGCGCACGCGGCGGCAGGAACAGGGCCGGGATCTGGCTGAGCGGCTTTTCACGCAGCCGCGGCAAGGCCGGGATGGATGGTTCGAGCGCCGCGTGCGTGGCGCGCGCGGGCGCGCGTTCGCGGCCGCGGTAGCGTTCGCCTTCGCGCCGTGGATCGGATTCCTCACGCCGCGCCTCGGGCGCCCGGGTGGTGCCCGGCGAATAACCCGGCACCGGTGTCAGTTGCAGCTCTTTCTTGATCAGCTTCTGGATACCGGCCAGTGCCTTCTCCTCACCCGGATCGACCAGTGAGATCGCCACGCCCTTGGCACCGGCGCGGCCGGTGCGGCCGATGCGGTGTACGTAGTCCTCGGGGCTGTTGGGCAGTTCGAAGTTCACCACGAACGGCAGTTCGTTGATATCCAGCCCGCGTGCCGCTACATCGGTGGCGACCAGGATCTTCAACTGGCCTTCCTTGAAGCGGGCCATCACTTCCAGGCGCGCGCGCTGCTCGCGATCGCCGTGGATGGCTTCGCAGTTGAAACCGTCGCGCTTCAGGTCGCGAGCCACCTGGTCGGCACCCTGCTTGGTACGGTTGAACACGATCACCTGGCCCATGTCGTGGGTGCGGATCAGGTGGGCCAGCAGTGCGCGCTTACGGAAGGTCTCGCACGGATGCAGGATCTGCTCGACGTTGTCGTTGGTGGCGTTCTGCCGGGCCACCTCGACCAACGCCGGCGCGTTCAGGAATTCACCGGCCAGACGTTTGATCTCGGGCGAGAAGGTGGCGGAGAACAGCAGTGTCTGCTTGCGGTTGGTCAGCAGCGAGATGATCTTCTTGATGTCGAGGATGAAGCCCATGTCCAGCATGCGGTCGGCCTCGTCCAACACCAGGATCTCCACCTGCGCGAGGTTCACCGTCTTCTGCTGCACGTGATCGAGCAGCCGGCCGGGTGTGGCCACCAGGACCTCGACACCGGCGCGCAGGGGCGGAATCTGGCCGTTGATGTCGACCCCGCCGAACACCACATGGCTGCGCAACGGCAGATGCTTGCCGTAGGTCTTCGCGCTTTCGAACACCTGGTCGGCCAGTTCGCGGGTCGGGGTCAGGATCAGCGCGCGCAGCGGGTGGCGGGCAGGGGACACGCTGGTATTGGCGTGCGGCGCGAGCCGGGTCAGGATGGGCAGCACGAAGGCCGCGGTCTTGCCGGTGCCGGTCTGCGCCGCGCCCAGCAGATCGCGCCCGGAAAGCACGTGCGGAATCGCCTGCGCCTGGATCGGCGTCGGGTGTTCGTACCCTTCTTGCGCCACCGCCTTCAGTACCTCGGGCGCCAGCCCCAGCGTTGCAAACGTCATCCCTTGTCAGCCCCTTCAATGATCCTGCTGGCGTGACCCACGCCGTAAGAATTCGCCAAGTGTTTGAAGAAAAGCGGGAAATGTAACATCAACCCAGGGCGCCTGCATACCTTCCAGCCACGATGGGCTACACTGCCCGGTGTTTGCCCCGGCCCGGGGCATCGAACGCGCAGTCGCCAAAGGTTCCGTCCATGTACCCACTTGCCCGCACCCATCTGCATACCCTGCGCGATTGCCTGCGGTTTGCGGTCTCGCGCTTCAACGACGCCGGGCTGGTATTCGGCCATGGCTCCGACAATGCTTTCGACGAGGCGGCCTATCTGTTGCTGGCCACGTTGAAGCTGCCGCTGGACCGGCTCGACCCGTTCCTCGATGCGCGCCTGCTGCCACAGGAGGTGGCCCAGGTCGTCGATGCGATCGAGCGCCGCGCCGTCGACCGCGTGCCGGTGGCCTACATCACCCGCGAGGCATTCCTTGGCCAGTACCGCTTCCATGTGGACGAGCGGGTGATCGTACCGCGTTCGTTCATCGGCGAGCTGTTGCTGGCCGATGCGCTCGCGCCGTGGATCGAGCATCCGGAGCTGGTGCATCGCGGACTTGATCTGTGCACCGGATCAGGATGCCTTGCGATCCTGCTGGCCGATGCCTTCCCCGATGCGCTGATCGATGCCGTGGACCTGAGCCCGGATGCGCTGGACGTGGCCGAGATCAATGTGGCCGACTACAACCTGGGGGAGCGCATCGACCTGATCGACGGTGACCTGTTCGAGCCGCTGGCGGGCGAGCGCTACGACCTGATCGTCTCCAACCCCCCCTATGTGGATGCCGATTCGGTGGCCGAACTGCCGCCGGAATACCTGCACGAGCCGTCGCTGGCGCTGGGCAGCGGCGACGATGGCCTGGACGTGACGCGCCGCATCCTGGAAGCGGCGAGCGGCCATCTCACCCCGCATGGCGTGCTGGTGGTCGAGATCGGCCATAACCGCGCTGCGCTGGAGGCGGCCTACCCGGACCTGCCGTTCACCTGGCTGGAAACCCGTAGTGGCGATGGCTTTGTGTTCCTGCTCACGCAGGATGCATTGGTCCAGGCCGGCTATTGAGTTGAGGCGGTTCGGCGGACCACACCACGGAAACCGGCACAGTGCGCCGGTTTTTTTCGCCACACCTGAAAGAAATTTTCTTCGTGGTCGCATGCAAGCTCGATATCATCCCAGTTGTACCGGTAATAAAGGTGTTCCTGCGGTGATTGATGAAAATATCTTCCAGGATCGGGCGCTGGACGCCTGTGGCAAGGGGCTTGGGGTATTCGTGCCGGGGCAGACGCTGGGCGAGGTACGCGGTCTGGGCTGGAACCTGCTGCACGAGAACGTGAGCCTGCCGGTGGCGGTGCTGCAGGCCGAGCGCATCGAGCACAACCTGCGCTGGATGCAGACCTTCATCGCCCGCTATGGGGTGCTGCTGGCACCGCATGGCAAGACCACGATGAGCCCGGCGCTGTTCCGGCGCCAGCTCGACGCCGGTGCCTGGGGCATCACGCTGGCCACGGCGCCGCAGGTGCAGGCGGCCTACCGGCATGGCGTGCGCCGCATCCTGATGGCCAACCAGCTGGTCGGGCGCGGCAACATGGCGCTGATCTCGCGGCTGCTGGAGGATACGGCGTTCACCTTCTACTGCATCGTCGATTCGGCGGCCAATGTCGCCCAGCTGGGCGAGTACTTCGCCGGGCGCGGCCAGCGGCTCCATGTGCTGTTGGAGCTGGGTGCCGCCGGTGGGCGCACCGGGGTGCGCGACGCGGCGCAGGAGCAGGCGGTGCTGGCCGAGCTTGCCCGTTGGCCGCATGCGCTCAAGCTGTGCGGCATCGAGCTGTATGAAGGTGTGCTCAAAGCGGAGGCGGACATCCGGGCGCTGCTGCGCCACGCGGTGGGGCGGCTCAAGGCGCTGGCGCGCGTGGGTGAATTGCGCGACGGGCCGGTACTGCTCTCCGGTGCCGGCTCGGCGTGGTTCGACGTGGTGGCGGAGGAGTTCGCCGGCATCGACATCGGCCAGCCGCTGCAGGTGGTGCTGCGTCCGGGTTGCTATCTCACGCACGACGTCGGGATCTACCGCGACGCGCACACGCGCATCCAGACGCACAATCCGGTGGCGCGCGAGATGCAGGCCAGCCTGCTGCCGGCGCTGCAGGTCTGGGCCTACGTGCAATCGCTGCCCGAGCCGGGTCTGGCGATCGTGGGCCTGGGCAAGCGCGACGCGGCGTTCGACGCCGGCCTGCCGCTGCCGGCGCTGCATCACCGGCCCGGTGCCGCATGCCCGCACGCCGCGCCTGCGCACTGGCAGCTGAGCGCCATGATGGACCAGCATGCCTTCATGCGGATCGGGACGCAGGACGACGTACAGGTGGGCGACCTGGTCGCCTTCGATATCTCGCACCCGTGCCTGACGTTCGACAAATGGCGGCAGCTGGCGCTGATCGACGCCGACTACAACGTCATCGACCTGATTGAAACCTGCTTCTGATGAATACCCGCGTCGACATCGTCTACCAGATCCGTGCCAGCCGCGAATTGCTCTCGGCAACCGAGCGCAAGGTCGCCGACGCCATCCTGGACGACCCGGCCTTCGCCGCTGCCGCATCGATCGACCAGCTGGCGCACAAGGCCGGGGTCAGCATCGCGACCATTTCGCGCTTTGCCCGCGCGGTGCACTGCATCGACGTGCGCGACCTGAAGCTGCGGCTGGCGCAGGCCAGCGCGGTGGGTGCGCGTTTCCTGCGCGAGGCGCCGCTGCAGGAGAACGGCTTCTACACGCGCATCTGTGCCGAGATCGAGACCGCGCTGCGCGGCAACCTCGCGCAACTGCGCGAGGCGCAGTTCCATGCCGCGGTGGCGTTGCTGGGGCAGGCGCGGATGATCCACGCCTTCGGCATGGGCGGCGCATCGACCATGCTGTCACAGGAACTGCAGTTCCGGCTGGTGCGGCTGGGCTATCCGATCAGTGCCTGCCACGATGCGGTGCTGATGAAGCTGGTGGCCGCCACGCTGGACGAGCGCGACGTGGTGGTGGTGCTCTCGCTCACCGGGGCGACGCCGGAGCTGTTGGCCGCGGCCGCGCTGGTGCGCCAGTATGGCGCGCACCTGGTGGCGATCACCGATCCCGATTCGCCGCTGGCGGCGCTGGCCGAGGTGCTGCTGCCGTTCAAGGCCGAGGAGACCGAGTTCATCTTCAAGCCCTCGGCGGCACGCTACGCCATGCTGATGATCGTCGACATCCTGGCCACGGAGCTGGCGCTGTCGCGCAAGGCGCACAGCCAGGAGCTGCTGCGTCGGGTCAAGTTCGCGCTCGACGCCAACCGCGGTGGCCACGACTGGCTGCCGCTCGGGGATTGACCGATGCATTACGACACCCTGATCCGCAATGCCGTGGTGTACGACGGCAGCGGCGCGCCGGCGCAGCCGGCTAGCCTTGCCATTCTCGATGGCCGTATCGCCGCGCTGGGCGGGCTGCCGCATGCCCGCGCGGACGCGGTGCTCGACGCGGGCGGGCTTGCGCTCGCGCCCGGCTTCATCGACGTGCATACCCATGACGACACCCAGGTGATCCGAGCGCCGCAGATGCTGCCCAAGCTGTCGCAGGGCGTCACCACGGTGATCGTCGGCAACTGCGGCATCAGTGCCAGTCCGGTGACGCTGCGCGGCGCGCCGCCCGATCCGATGAACCTGCTCGGCGGCGCCGGCGATTTTCGCTATCCCACCTTCGCGGCCTACCGCGCGGCGGTGACGGCGGCGCAGCCGGCCGTCAATGTGGCGGCGCTCATCGGGCATACCGCGCTGCGCAACAATCACCTGGAGCGGCTCGACCGCAGCGCCGGCGAGCCCGAGATCGCCGCCATGCGCGCGCAGCTGCGCGCGGCGCTCGAAGCGGGCGCGCTCGGCCTGTCCAGCGGGCTGGCCTACGCCAGCGCCGCCGCCGCCGACACCGGTGAAGTGGCGGCGCTCGCCGAAGTGCTCGACGAATTCGGCGCGCTCTACACCACCCACCTGCGCGACGAGTTCGACGGCATCCTCGGTGCGCTTGACGAAGCGTTCGCCATCGGCCGCCACGCCCGTGCGCCGGTGATCGTCTCACACCTCAAATGCGCCGGTGCCGGCAACTGGGGCCGCAGCGGCGAGGTGCTGGCGCGGCTGGCACAGGCCGCACCGCACCAGCCGGTCGGCTGTGACTGCTATCCGTACGCGGCAAGCTCCTCGACGCTGGACCTGAAGCAGGTGACCGCCGATTTCGAGATCGGCATCACCTGGTCCGAGCCGCATCCGGAGGCGGCCGGCCGCACGCTGGGAGAGATCGCCGCCGACTGGGGGGTGCCGCTGCTCGAGGCGGCGCGCCGGCTGCAGCCGGCCGGCGCGGTCTATCACGGCATGCACGAGGACGACGTGCGTCGCATCCTCGCGCATCCGCTCACCATGGTCGGTTCGGATGGCCTGCCGGATGATCCGCTGCCGCATCCGCGGCTGTGGGGGGCGTTTGCGCGTGTGCTGGGCCACTACAGCCGCGACGTCGGGCTGCTGCCGCTGGCGCAGGCGGTCCACAAGATGACCGGGTTGTCGGCCCGGCGCTTCGGCCTGGCCCAGCGCGGGCTGATCCGGGTCGGTTTTCATGCCGACCTGGTGCTGTTCGATCCGGCCACCGTGCGCGATACCGCGCGCTTCGATGCGCCGGTGCAGGCGGCCCAGGGCATCGTCGGTGTATGGGTCAACGGTGTGGCGACGTATCGCGACGGCGCCGCCACCGGCGCGCGTGCCGGGCGCTTCCTGCCGCGCGCAGGCGATCTGCGGGCGGGCTTTGCAGCTGAATGACAACGGAGTGGGAGTGGTTTTATGGATGGGATCAAGCGCTACGGCGTGGAAGGCGGCAGCGGTACCGGCGGACAGCACCTGCCGTTCGCACGCGCGGTGCAGGCGGATGGCTGGCTCTATGTATCCGGCCAGGTGCCGATGGTGAACGGCGAGGTGATCGAGGGCGGCATCGTCGCCCAGTCGCATCAGGCGATCCGCAACCTGCTCGCCATCCTGGCCGAAGCGGGCTACGGGCCCGAGCACGTGGTGCGCTGCGGCGTGTGGCTCGACGATCCGCGCGACTTCATGTCGTTCAACCGGGTGTTCCAGTCCTACTTCGGCGCCCATCCGCCGGCGCGTGCCTGCGTGGTATCGAGCATGGTGGTCGATTGCAAGGTGGAGGTCGACTGCGTGGCATACCGCAAGCCCTAGCCGGCCGTGATCCAACACCTGTAGCCACGCAGCACACGGGGAGCGCGGGGAAAGGCGGATACCGTCCCGGTCGGGGCTGCCGTTGCCGCGCATCCGGTGTCGTCACCGTGCCTCAGGTGCATGGGGCTGTCCTTCCTCGGCCAATCAATCCTTGCAACCCTTTGGATCAATCACCATGAACATCGCTTGCCTGGGCGAGGGCATGATCGAGATCGGCGGCACACCGCTGCGCCGGGCGTGGGGGGGCGATACGCTCAACACCGCGGTCTACCTCGCGCGGTTGTTGCACGACACACCGCACTCGGTGCGCTATCTGAGCGCGCTTGGCACCGATCCGCTGTCGGATGAGTTGGCCGACGCCTGGGCCGCCGAGGGGATCGGGCTGGATCGGCTGGCCCGGCTGGAGGGCAAGCTGCCCGGCCTTTATCTGGTGCAGACCGATCCGGCTGGCGAGCGGCGCTTCCATTACTGGCGTGGCGACAGCGCCGCGCGCCACTACTTTGCCGGGCCACCCGACCTGGCTGCGCTGCTGCACAGGGTGGATGCGCTCTACCTGAGCGGCATCACGCTGGCGCTGTTCACGCCGGCGGCACGGCAGCAGCTGCTTGCCGCCCTCGCGAACTATGCCGCCCAGGGTGGACGCATCTGGTTCGACAACAACTACCGTGCGGCGCTGTGGCCGGCCGCCGAGGCGCGCGTCGCCTACCAGGCCATGCTCGAATGCGCCGAAATCGCACTGCTGACCGAGGAGGATGAGCACGCGGTCCACGGCGCGGCCGATGCCGATGCCATCCTTGCGCGTACGCACGCCGCCGGTTGCCGTGAAGTGGTGCTCAAGCGTGGCGCGCAACCGGCGCTGGCGAGCACGGCACAGGCCTGTGCCGAATGCGCGCCGTCGCCGGTGGCGCGGGTGGTCGATACCACGGCCGCCGGCGATTCGTTCGCCGCTGCTTACCTCACCGCGCGCCTGCACGGGCGCGATCCGGCGGTTGCGCTGGCTGCCGGGCACCGTCTGGCCGCGACGGTGATCGCCTATCCTGGCGCCATCATCCCACCGGCCGCGATGCCGGCGGCCCTTTTCTGAATCCTGGAGTCCTGCATGCCTGCAACCCGTTCGCTGTACGTCTATCCCTGGGACATCGCCCAACGCCCACTGACCGCCTTCGTCGATGAGGTGCTGGCACTGGGCTTTGGTGGGCTCAAGCTGGCCAGCGCCTATCACGCCGGCAAGTTCCTGGTGCCGCCGCGCCCTGGCAGCACCGGCCCGCGCGTGGTGTTCCCCGAGGATGGCGCACTGTATTTCGAGCCGCGCACGGCGCAGTACGGCACGCTGCCGGCACTGGCGCACAGCGATCCGGCGCAGCGGCAGGTGGCGTATCGGCTGGCAGAGGACGGCCGGCTGGCGTTGTCGGCGTGGACCGTGTTGTTCCACAACTCGCGCCTGGGCGCGCTGCATCCCGAGCTGGTGGCGCGCAATGCCTGGGGCGATGGCTATGTCTACAGCCTGTGCCCGATGCAGCCGGCGGTGTTCGACTACGGGCTGGCCTTGTGCACTGACCTGGTGGGCAGCCTGCCCTGGCACAGCCTGACGCTGGAGACGCCGGGCTGGCACCCCTATGCGCACGGCTATCACCACGAATTCGCCCAACTGCGCGGCAACGTGTGGCTGGAGACGATGCTGGGACTGTGCTTCTGCGATGCCTGTCATGCGGCGGCAGCGGCCGAAGGGCTGGATTCGGCCGGGTTGGCCGCCCGTATCCGTACCCGGGTCGATGGCTATCTGGCGGCGCCGGTGGATGCCGCGCCCGATCAGGCGGGCGCCTGGCTTGCGGCCGATCTGTTCGAGGATCAGGAACTGGCGGCATTCCTGCGCCTGCGCCAGCGGCGGGTGACCCGCTTTGTCGCCACCGTACGCAGCAGCCTCCCGGCGGCCACCCGCTTGTATGTGATCCCCACCGTACAGCGGCCGACTGCGCAGACCTGGCTGGAGGGCAGCGATCTGGCGGCGCTGGCGCAGGCCGCCGACGGCATCGAGATTCCCTTCTATGAGCCAAACGCGGCGCGGGTGCTGGCCGATGCAGTCGATACGCTGCGCCGCGTGGGCGATGCCACGCGCGTGCGCGCCATCCTGCGCCCCGGCCCACCGGACCTGGGTGACGGTGCCGAGCTCGCCGCGGCATGGCATGGTCTGGCGGCACTGGGGATCGAAGGATTCTCGTTCTACAACTACGGCCTGCTGCGTGAAGCGCTGTGGCAGCGTGTGGCTGCTGCCGCCCCGCGTTGAACCGCGTTGTACTCGGTTTTTTGACAGAATCAGTCAATATCCGGCAGTTCCGCTGCTGAATCGCATTGCGGCTGGTGCTCCGACACCAGCCGATCTCCTCCTTGGTCGGTCCGGACGGCATTCCTGGCCCGCGCTATCGCAGTCCAGCCTGTTGCCATGCATGTACCTGGCAAGGCCTCGTATTGCCTGCCATACCCTCCTGAAATATAATGCGAATAGTTCTCAATAAAAACTATTCGATCTTCTAACCCTGGCCTGTCCGTTGCATCTGCCTGCCCGCCTGCGCCGGTGGTGGGTTGCAGGCCGAATGAAGCCTGGCTTTGCCCAGCCCCGACGCAGAAAGAATCCTCTACAGAAACGCAACCGCCTCCCATACCATGACTCTGTTCCTTACCCATACCCCCATCATCCGTTTGCAACCGCGCCCGCTGGCCGTCGCTGTGCACCGGGCATGCGCCGCGCTGGTCGGCGGCGGCCTGTTCGCCTTGCCGATCGCCCAGGCGCAGCCGGAGCCGTCCCCGGCCACCGAAACCACCCTGCCGGCAGTGACGGTGGTGGCAAGCCCGGTGCCGGCCGCAGACCCCCTGGTCACGCAGATCCGCCCGGCCGCGGTCGGCAAGAGCCGGATCAGCGTGCAGGACACGCCGTTCTCGATCAGCATCGTCGATGCCGCGCAGGTCCGCGAGGCCGGCGCCAAGAATGTCCAGGATGCGTTGTTGTACAGCGCCGGGGTGTATGCCGGCCGCTACGGCTTCGATACCCGCGGCGACTGGTCGGCGGTGCGGGGGCTGACGCCTTCGGCGTATCTGGACGGCCTGCGCGGCGCATACGGGTTCTACAACAATGTGCGGCCCGAGATTTATACGATGGAGCGGGTCGAGGTGCTGAAGGGGCCGTCGTCGGTGCTATATGGCCAGTCCGACCTGGGCGGCATCGTCAACGTGGTCAGCAAGCGGCCGCAGAAGACCGCCGCGCGTGAGGTCGAACTGCAATGGGGCATGTACGACCGCAAGCAGATCGCCACCGACCTGACCGGACCGCTGAACGAGGACCAGAGCCTGTTGTTCCGGCTGGTGGCGCTCAAGCGCGACAGCGGCACTCAGGTGGAGCATGTCGAGGACGACGCGCTGGTGTTGATGCCCGCACTGACCTGGCAGCCCAACGCCGATACCAAGGTCACCCTGCAATTCACCCACCAGCAGAACGACAGCCAGGTCTCCGCGCAATTCCTGCCTGCCAAGGGCACCCTCGATCCGGCACCGCTGGGCAGGATCCCCACCGACCGGTTTGTCGGCGAACCCGGCTGGGATCGCTATGACACACGCAAGAATGAAATCGGCCTGTTCTGGGATCAGCAGCTTGCCCCGGTGTGGAAGTTGTCGGCCAGCGTGCGCAAAACCCATTCGGCCAGTGAGACCAGGGAGCACTACACCACGGTCGGCGCGGTGCCGGACGATGCCGGCAACATGACGCGTACCGTGCATGCCGCCGATCGCAAGACCGATGTGCTGGCTTCCGACGTGCGCGTGGAGGGCGTCGTGAACCTCGGGCCGACACGCCATACGGTGGCGGTGGGCATCGATTACCAGGACGTATTGTGGGAAGAGTACAACTACATTAGTGCCGCCACCGGCGGCGGCATGATCAACGTGTACAACCCGGTCTATGGGCTGGTGAACACGGCGGCGCTCACCTTCAGCGACCGGCCCGACAACAAGATCGTCCAGACCGGCATCTATCTGATGGACCACATCGAGTGGGGCCCCTGGTTGCTGTCGACCGCGCTGCGCCGCGACCGCGCCCGCAACACCGTGCTCAACATCGGCGCATCCGACACGGTGGTGCGCAACAGCGCGACCACTTGGCGCGTCGGGCTGATGTACCGCTTTGCGAATGGTCTGGCACCCTATATCAGCAAGGCTACCGCGTTCTCGCCCAACCTGGGAACCGACGGCACCGGCAGCGCCAACTATCTCAAGCCCACTACCGGGGAACAAAAGGAGGCCGGGGTGAAATATCTGTCCGAATCCGGCAATACCTCCGCGGCGCTTGCCTGGTTCGATATCAAGCAGAAGGACCGCATCGCCGACGGTGCGACGCCAGGCGGGGTCGAGCAGGTGGGCGCCAGGACCGATGGCTGGGAGCTGGAACTGCGTCACCGGATGGGGGGGCTCGAACTGATGGCCAACTACATGAACCTGCACGCGGTGAACGAGCGTACCGGCCAGCCGCTGTCCTCGGTGCCCGACAAGACTGCCTCGGCCTGGGCGCAATACCGCGTGGGCGCATGGCGGGTGGGGTTGGGTGCACGGTACGTCGGTTCAGTCACCGGCAACGCCGGCAACCCGGTGGTCCCCTCGGTCACCTTGTACGACGCCATGCTCGGCTACGCGGTCGGCACCTGGGATCTGCGGCTCAACCTGCAGAATGTCGCGGACAAGGAATATGTCTCGTGGTGTCGCGGCAGGAATCAGGACTGCGGCTACGGCGAACGGCGCAACGCGGTGTTGACGGCCAATTACCGGTTCTGATGCCCAGGGAGGGGTGACCTCCTCCCGTAAAACCGTAGCGTTCAAAAGTAGAGATTTCTGGCAAATTTGATGCCCATCCGGGCAGGAGATTTGTCATGAGAAAGTCAAAGTTCACCGAAGAGCAGATCGCGTTTGCGCTGCGCCAGGCCGAGTCAGGCACGACAGTGGCAGAGGTCTGCCGCAAGATGGGCGTGAGCGAAGCGACCTTTTATAACTGGAAGAAGAAGTACGGCGGCCTGGGCGTGACTGAGCTGCGCCGATTGAAGCAGCTGGAAGAAGAGAACGCGCGCCTCAAGCGCACGGTGGCCGACCTGAGCCTGGACAAGCAGATGTTGCAGGAGGTCATCCAAAAAAAGCTGTGAAGCCGGCTCGCAAGCGCGAGCTGGCGAATTTCCTGATCCATGCTTACCGCATCAGCATCCGTCGCGCCACGGCAGTCATTCAATTGCGCCAAGCCACTTACTTTTATCGGCCACGGCCACGCGATGATCGCGCTTAGCGCCAGCGAATTCGGGAGATTGCCGCCACGCGCATCCGGTATGGGGCGCGACGTATCCACGTATTGCTACGGCGCGAGGGCTGGCTGATCAATCACAAGAAGACCTACCGGATTTACTGCGAGGAAGGCTTGAATCTACGGCGCAAACGGCCGAAACGCCGTGTGGCCGCGGCCCACCGGCAGGAACGACCGACTATCTCCAGTTTGAACGACTGCTGGAGCATGGATTTCGTCGCCGATCAGTTGTTCAACGGCCAGAAAATCCGGGCGTTAACTGTGGTCGATAATTTTAGCCGGGAGAGCCTGGCGATCACGGTGGATTTCGCGCTGAAAGCGGCCGATGTGGTGGCGACGATGCAGCATGTGCAAGCCCTGCGTGGGACGCCGCAACGGATTCGGGTGGATAACGGCAGCGAATTCATTTCGGTGGCGCTGGATCAATGGGCGTATGAGCATGGGGTGACGCTGGATTTCTCGCGTCCGGGCAAACCCACGGATAATGCGTTCATCGAGTCGTTCAACGGCAGCCTACGGGACGAATGCTTGAACGTGCACTGGCTTCTGTCGCTGGACGATGCCCGTGACAAGATCGAACGCTGGCGAGTGGATTACAACGAATTCAGGCCGCACAGTTCGCTGGGCGACCTGACCCCGAGTGAGTTCCGGCTCGCCCACCTTGACGCCGGAAATCTCTAGTTTCGACCGCTCAGTTAGTTGGGAGGAGGTCAATCCAGATTGCGCCTATGCGGGTTGATTTACCTTACTTGTTAAAAACTTAGTATCTGGGTCACCAATCTATTTTTATAAAAATCTAAATTGCCAGTGCGCTGCTTTATAATTTTACCAAACGCTTCTTTGTTTCGAGAAATCCCTCCAGGTGCTGGTGGTTCAATCCAATTATTTCGTCGCCGTCCAAAGGGCATAAAACAGGACCTTGATCCAAGGTGGCATAGCCCACTATTTCCCCGCTAATTGGCAAAGTATTTTCATAGATTTGAGTTTCCGCCCAAAATTCTTCTGCTATCCATGCCAGTTGTGCCCCAGCTTCTAACATTTTATTTAATAATTCTTTACAATTCGAGCTGAAATCTATTTCGGGGGGGGTGCGAATTGTCTTGGTCACGTATGCAGCAAAATACGCTTCAGAGTTCACAATAGAAACAAATGTAGTTTCTTTGTCAAACCCAGCGGCGTTGTAGAAGTCGTCCTCACTCCAGGGAATTTCATGTTCCCACAGGCTTAAGCAAAAAATTGAAGGTAAGTCTTCATGACCTATCCCGGGTATGTAAACTGTATTTAGGAAATAATCTTGCTTATTCACCCTTGCCTCCATTTTTGTAACTATCCATTTGGGATTTGCTAGGCGTAATTGTGGTTACCAGTTCCCCTGTCTTGAATTTATCTGTGTCCTTTGCTGCTACGTACACTGCAACATTAATATCTTGAACTTTTCCTATATATACATCAACAGGTACTCCTCCTCGCTTCATGGTGTAATTTTTTGCCAATGGAGTTCCAGATGTAATCTCCGATACTATTTCAGCAGTTTTTTCTAGCGCTAATTTCGAGTTTTTTGTCGCATTTATAATGCCAGCATCTACTAAATGCCTTGATGCATGAGCCAATCTGCTGGTTGACATTGTCATGCTTGTATTTTTGGTTGAGCGAGCTGCCCCAATAATAAAGGCGGCACCCCCGGTAACTCCGGGAGCGGCGATTCCAGCTACATCAGCCAGCATTCCGATTGCATCAACTGATGCCTCTTGCAGTTTCCCTTTAGATGCATTAGAGATAAAGCTATTCATCCCCAGAATTAAGCTGGGTACGCCGATAAATATATCCTCAGCCCATCTACCATCCGGATCAACAAACCGCATTGGATTGCTGTTCGCATACCCATACCGATTGAACGAATGAATCGTGTTCCGCCCCACCCAATCCACCGGATCAATCGCCATGAACCGCCCCAGCACCGGGTCGTACCAGCGCGCCCCATAGTCGCTCAGCCCGATCCTGTCCTCATGCGGCTTGCCGGTGAACCACTGGGTGTTCTCGGTGGTGGCCCCCACCAGCTTCTCGCCGTACGGCCGGTAGTGGGTCCGCCACAGCAGTGTGCCGCTCTGGTTGGTCGCCGCCAGCGGGCTGCCGGCCGGGTCGCTGTGGTACCAGGTGGTGCTGCTGCCCTGGATGTCCGCCAGCTTGCTGCGGCCGTGGTAGATGAAGTCCTCGCTGCTGCCGGTGGCCAGGTCGATCTCATGGTACAGCAGCCCGTCGGCGCCGCTGAACGCCAGCCGGTTGAGGCCGTTGCCCTGGCTCAGCACCCGGGTGCCGCCACCGTCGTAGGTATAGGCGATCTGGCTGGCGGCGCCCTTGTTCACCCAGCGCAGGCTGCCGGCGGCGTCGTATTGGTAGGCCAGCCCGTCGCCCCGGGTGGTGACGTTGCCCCAGCCGTCGTAGCCCAGCGTGTAGCGCCGGCCGCCGGTGACGGTCTTGAGCTTCTGGCTGGCGTCGTAGCCGTAGTCCAGGCGCCAGGCGCCAAAGGCCTGGTGCTTGAGGTTGCCGTTGCCGTCGTAGCCGAGGCTGCCGTTGCCCCACACCGCCGGGGCGTTGGCCACGGTCAGCCGGTCCAGCCCGTCGTAGCCGAAGCTGCGGTTCCAGGCGGCGTGGGCGGTGTCGGTGATGGCGAGCACGTTGCCGTTGCCGTCGTAGTCCCAGCGGCTGTCGATCAGCGGCTGGGCCGCCGCCACCGCCTGTTGGTAGGCGGCCAGCGCCTGCTGGTAGGCCGCCAGGTCGGCCTGGTAGCGGGCATACGCCTGTTGCCGGGCGGTGTAGTCGGCCTGTTGTTGCTGGTAGTGGGCGTACTGGCCCTGCCAGGTGGCGTAGGCGGCGTGGTAGCTGTCCCACACCCCCACCCGGTAGCGCCAGTCGTCGGTGCAGGCGGCGACCGCGGCGGACCAGGTGCGCAGCGCGTTCTGGTAATAGCTGTCTTCGTGGCAGCGGCTGTGGTTACACACCGGTTTGGGGTGCTTGTACAGGCAGGCGCCGTTGCCGCTGCGCCACTCCGAGCCCTTGGCCTGCCAGTTGGCCACGCACGGTTCGTATTGATTGCGGCGCCATTCGAAGCGGGCCCGCTCCGCGCCGTCCGAGCTGCCTTGCGGTTCCGGGTAGGCGGCGCGGCAGCCCTGGTCGGCGTTCACCTCGTTGGGTTCGGGCACGCCCGGCTGCGCCGGCTGGGCCGGGGCGACCGGGGGGGCGCCGGGGGCGGCCACCGGGGCCGGGGCCACCGGCTGCGGCGGGATCTGCGCCTGGGCGGGGATCACCCGGTGCGCCACCGGCCAACCGCGGGCGTTGAACTCGGTATGGTCCTGGCGGCCGTTGGCGCCTTGCCAGCGCACCAGCTGGTGGCGCGCGTTGTACTGCAGCAGCGGCACCACCTCGCCCAGCCGGGTCGGCCGGCCGAACGCGTCCGGGGCCAGGTCCACCCGCCGGTTGCTCGGGTACACCACCGCGCTGCGCGCGTCGTGGGCGTCGTATTCGTGCTGCAGCGTCAGCGTCCGCCCCGCCGCCACCAGGGTTTCCGTGGTCAGGTTGTCGTTGGCGTCAAACGCTTGGCTGCGCTTGACCGTGCCGGTCTCCAGGCCGATCAGGTTGCCGTTGCCGTCGTAGCGCCGGCACACGCTCTCGGCGCTGCCGTCGCTGTAGCTCACCGTCACCAGCCGCTGCTGCGCGTCGTAGCCGTAGTTCACCTGCCCCTGGCTGCCCACCTTGCTGCTGATCAGGTTGCCCGCCGCATCGCGTCCCAGCACCGTGGTGCCGGTCTCCGGATCGGTGCGGCTCACCAGGTAGTGCCGGCTGTCGTAGCCCCAGCTGCGCGTCACCCCGTTCTGCCGTACCGTCCGCACCTTGCCCAGCAGGTCGCGCTCGATCTCGGTCACCGCCTCGGCCACCGGCGGCACCACCTTGATCAGCGCCTTGTCGTCCGGATCGCCGAACGCCTGGTAGAACGACGAGGTCTGGTAGCCGCGGGCATTCACTTCGGCCACCGCGCTGCCGCTGTAGCCATAGCTGCGGTAGGTACCGTCGGCGTGGGTCACCTGCGTGACGCGGTTGAGCGCGTCGTAGGCGGTGCTGTCGCCCACGCTCTGGTTGGGGTGGCTCTCGAAGGTCTGCCGCCCGGCCGCATCGAAGCGGCGGGTCACGGTGATGCCGTTGACGGTGCTGGCCACCGGCCGGCCGAAGCCGTCCCAGCTTTGGCTGTCACTGTAGCTGCCGCGGGTCAGTGTGCGGCCGGTGGCCTGCCAGCTGATCTGGGTGGCCGCCCCCTGTGGCGGCGTGATCGCGATCAACCGATTCATCGCGTCGTACTGGTAGCCGGTGGTGAGGCGCCGGCCATTGGTCAGGCTGGTGACGTTGCCGTAGTCGTCGACGGTGCGGGTGAGCGTGAGGTCGCTGCCCAGCGGGCAGGCAGCGTTGACCACGCCGGTGGCCACCGGCCGCACCTCGGTGCGCGGCAGGCCACGGTGGTAGTTGCTGTAGCGGGTGGTGAAGCCACGCGGGTCGGTGGCGCTGGCCAGCTGGCCGTCGGCCTGGTAGGTGAAGCTGCGCACCACGCCGTCGCGGGTCTCGCGCAGCAGGTTGCCCAGCGCGTCGTAGTCGCGGCTCAGGCTGCTGAAGGCCGGGGCGGTCTCGCTGGCGTGCACGGTCTCGCTGCGCACCTGGTCCATCAGCCAGCGGCCGGTATCGGTGAGGTAGCTGCGGCGGGTGACGCGGGGGTTGCCGGCATCGCCGGTCTCGACGATCAGTCCGACCCGGCCGTAGGGGTCGTGGCCGCTGTAGCGGGTGTGGAACACCTTGCCGTTGCGGGTGATGGTCTGGTCGGCCAGCAGCGGCACCGCACTGTCCGCCGCCGTGCAGTAGTGCTCGTTGAAGAACACCGGCTGCGGGCCGATCACCGCCTTGCGCCAGGCGTAGCGTTCGGTGTGCAGCCCTGCGACGTCCTTCTCCAGCAGCAATCCCGACTGCCAGACGTCCTGCGCGCAGTTCCGGATGTCGTACGGGGTGAAGAAGGTATAGCGGGTCACCCCGCTCGGCGCCGTCACCTGGCGTATGTTCGAGAAGGCGCCCTGGTTGCCCGGCGGCGTCGGCGAGTTGCGGGTGGGCACGATGGACAGCACCCCGTGCTGCGCCAGATCGTGATAGTGGTGGTACACCCAGCTGCCGCCGTCCGAGGTGGTCTTCCTGGCCAGGGCCGGCCGGGATTTTTCGCGGAAGTACGGCTCCCACGGGGTCGGGTTGCACTCGCTCCCCGCACACGGCAACTGCTCGATCGCACCGGCCACGAACCGGGTGTACGCGAACTCGGTGACGCCGCCGGTGGGGTAGCGCACGCTGCGGAACAACGGATAGCTGCTGCGGTTCCACGCATGGTCCGCCATGAAGACTTCCCAGTTGGTCCACTGCAAGTGCCAGGTCTGGTTGTCCGGCTGGGTCAGCACCACCGTGCCGTCCAATGGCACCAGGCCGCTGGAGAAGGTCTCGCCGACGTAGTCGATCTGCCAGCGCCGCCCACCGCTGGTCACCAGCGTCGGCCGCTGCTGCAGCCGGTTCCAGGCGATCTCGATACGGCGCCCGTCCGCCGCGTACATCCCGGTCAGCAGTTCATCCTGATAGCTGTAGGTGACCCGGTTGCCGTTGGCATCCACGCTGGCGCTGGGCAGGTGGTAGTTGAACGCCCCGCCGGCACCTTTGGCGAAGGCTTGCTTGCGGGGGTCGAAGCCACGCGGCGCCGCGAACACCTGGGGATCGATGGCCGCGGCGTACACCCGCTTCACGTCGCGCTGCACCACATCCAGGGTGTACACCGTGCCATCCGGTGACTTGAGCCATTGCGCCTGGGTAATGCCACCCATGCCGGTGTAGGCCGACAGCAGCCAGTTGCTGGCGGTGCGGTAGAGGTGGGTCCCAAGCTGGGGCGCTGCATGGAACAACTGGGTGCTGCCGTCCGGCAGTTCCAGCGTGTAAGTGGGCGGGCGTGATTGCGAGGGCGCGTTGTTGCCGCGCACCCGCACGCCATGGATGGGTTCGGTGAACGGTTCGAGCGTGTTGTGCTGCCAGAACAGTTGTAAGGAATCGCCGGCGCCGGGCAGGGTGAACAGCGGCAGGCTCAGCCGCACCCCGCCGGTGAGGACATCGATCTCGTCGATGGCCTGCCCCTCGCTGCCCCGGCGGGACGCGGCGTTGTCTTCGCTGTAATGATCCAGCGCCGTCACCGGCAACAGCCCGCCAGCCACGGTGGTGGGGGCGCCGGCAGCGGGAATGGCGAACACGGCGGCGGCCATCGCCAAGCCGCGCAGTAAGGGGAGGCAGGGTGTCATCTTATTGGAATGGGAGTGGCAGGCCTGGGCAGGCGGGTGCACGGAAATTACGTAGGGTGGACGATGCAGGCAAGCACGTTATGACGAACGGGCAGGGCCTGTGCTTGCACGAGCATCGGACAATCTACAGCCGCGCCGACACCCCATACACATTGGCATGCCCAGGCATGGTCTCGCCGAGGAAGTCCAGAAAGCTGCGCACGGCCGGCACCAGCCCGCGCCGCGACGGGAAGACTGCGTGCACCACGCCGGGCAGCGGTGCCCAGCCGGGCAGCACCGGGACCAGCTGGCCGTTCTGCAGCTCCTCCAGGCACAGGTAGTCGGGCAGGTAGGTGGCGCCGATGCCGGCCAGGACGGCGAATTTGAGCGTGAGCAGGTCGTCGGCGATATAGCGCGGTTGATGCTGGTAGGTGAACTCCGCGCCGTCCGGGCCCAGCAGCTTCCAGGTGGCACGCCCGTCCGGCGCGGACATTGCCACCGTGTCGAGCTGCGACAGTTCCTCGGGCCGCGTCGGCCGGCCCTGGCGCTGCAATTGCGCCGGGCTTGCCGCCAGTACGGTGGCGGTCACGCCCAGTTGCTTGACCACGAGACTGCCGCTGTCGGACAGGGTGGCGCGTACCCGCAGTGCCACGTCGATGCCTTCCTCGACCAGGTTCACCACCCGGTTGGTGACCAGCATGTCCACCCGTACCAAGGGATGCGCAGCCATGAAATGCGGCAGCATCTGGCCGACGATGGTCTGCGCCAGCGTGACCGGGCACGCCACGCGCACTGTGCCGCGCGGTTCGGCCTGCACCCGGGCGATGGCTTCGTCGGCGGCGGCGGCCTGTTCACGCATTGCCGCGCAATGGCGGTAATAGATCTCGCCGATCTCGGTCAGCGACAATTTGCGCGTGGTGCGTTGCAACAGCCGTACGCCCAGCCGTGCTTCCAGCTCGGCCACGCGCCTGGACAACCGCGATTTCGGGATGCCGAGCATGCGCCCGGCGGCGGCAAAGCCCCCACGCTCGACCACCTCGGCGAAGTACAGCATGTCATTCAGGTCTTGCATCGCAGATCGTCCTGCTGGTGGAACAATCAATTGCATTTTGGCATGCTTATCAGCCAATCACCACATCAGCAGAATCTCTCCCATACCGAACCGCACGGTTACCCTATAAGGAGAGCGCATCATGAAACTGCTGCATATCGATTCCAGCGTGCTTGCCGCCAATTCCGTCTCGCGCCAGCTGACCGCGCGTATCGTCGCCCAGTGGCAGGCCACCCATCCAGGCACCGAGGTGCAATACCTGGACTTGGCCGATCAGGCCCCGGCGCACCTGTCCGGCGAAATCCTGGGCGCGCAGTTCACCGCGGCCGAGACGCACAACGAACTGCAAAAGGCCGAGCTTGCGCAGACCGAAGCGTATCTGCAGCAGTTTCTCGCTGCCGACGTGGTGGTGGTCGGCGCGCCGATGTACAACTTTTCGGTACCGAGCCAGCTCAAGGCGTGGATCGACCGGCTGGCCCAGTCCGGGCGCACCTTCAAATACACCGCCGAGGGGCCGGTCGGCCTTGCCGGCGGCAAGACCGTCATCGTCGCCTCCAGCCGCGGCGGCGTGTACTCGTCGCAGGCCATGTCCGCGCTCGACCATCAGGAAGCGTACCTGACCACGGTATTCAACTTCTTCGGCATCACCGACGTGCGCTTCGTGCGTGCCGAGGGGGTGAACATGGGTGAGCAGAAGAAGGCCGAAGCGATGGCCGACGCCGAGCGCAACATCGTCGCGCTGGCCGCCTGAACATCGGATCGCCGGTGCGTCCCGCCTCGGGCGGGGCATGCCGGCGCCCTGGATCGGGCGGTCCGGGCCCGCAACGTGTGGCAGGTGGCCCAGCCGCGGTAGGGCCGCCGTGGCTGCGGTGCTACAGTGATCAGCAGCGCAACCGATGCCCGAATGCCATGCCTGCATTACCCATCCTGCTCCCAGCCATTGGCGTCACCTTGCCCATGATGCACAGGACGGCCACCGTGTGTGACCGGTGCCTGCGTGTCGCTGCCTGCCAAACGACCCAGGCGCTGCGAAGGCGGCTACCGCATCGTACCGGCGCAGCCGGAGTGGAGGGCCGGGCGGCCGGCACGCGTTCCCCTGAGGCTGTCGTCCGCAGCAACGTCCTGTGGCAGCGGTACGGCACTACGACCGGGCCACTGGCCGATGCCTCTTGGCATCGCCACCCGGGTCGCCTGCCTGGACGGCCGCAACCATGATGGGTGGGCATGACATGGGTACGACCCGGGCCGCTGCACCCACCTGCATCGTGATGGGGGTTTCCGGCAGCGGCAAGAGCACGCTGGGCGAAGCATTGGCCACCGCGCTCGGTGCGCGCTTCATCGATGGGGACGACCTGCATCCGCGTGCCAATGTGCTGAAGATGGCGGCAGGACAGCCACTGGACGATACCGACCGTGCCCCGTGGCTTGCGCGGATCAACGACGTGGTGTTCAGTCTGGCGCGTCAGGGCCGGCGCGGCGTGATTGCCTGTTCGGCGCTCAAGCGCGTCTACCGCGACTGCATCCGGCGGGACAATCCGCGTGTACTGTTCATCCATCTGGAAGTCACGCCGGCACAACTGGCGGCCCGGCTCGCTGCACGGCACGACCACTTCATGGATGCACGCCTGCTGCAAACCCAGTTCGATGCGCTGGAGCTGCCAGGTGCCGACGAGACCGACGTGCTGCGGATCGAAGCCGATCCTCCGCCCGAAGCCGTGCTGGCCCGTGTGCTTGCCGCTGTGCGCGGCTATCCGGGTGGCTGAAGCGGGGCGGGATCGGCGAGTGGTTCGCCTGCCAGTGTCAGCAAGCGCGCATCCTGCTGCGTCAGGCGCAGCAATCCGCCCTGGCCTTCGTGCCAATCCGGCAGCACCCAGCGCGTGCCGGATGTTTCGTTATGCCGCGCCGGGCGGTGGGTATGGCCATGCACCAGCAAGGCGACGCCGGCTGCCTGCATGGCGTGTGTGACTGCATCGCGGTTCACATCCATCACATAGGATGCCTTGCCGCGGTTCATTGCCTGCGACCGGGCACGCAGCGCACCCGCCTCGCGGTTGCGCCAGCCGTAGGGCAGGTGCCGCCACAGCCATTGCACCATGCGGTTGCGTACCACCCGGCGAAAGCGCTGGTAGCCGGCATCGTCGGTGCACAGGGTGTCGCCGTGCATCAGCAGCAGTGGTGTGCCGAATGGGGCGATCACGGTCGGATCGGGCAGCAGGGTGAGCCTGGCGACCTGGGCAAAGCGCGCACCGCACAGGAAGTCCCGGTTGCCGGGCATGAAGTAGACCGGCACGCCTGCTGCGCCCAGCGCGGTCAGCCGGGCTGCGACAGCGGCATAGAACGGCTCGCGCAACTGGTCGTCACCGATCCATACCTCAAAGAGATCGCCAAGGATGTACAACGCCGCCGCCTCGCGGGCCGGTCCGTCGGCGAAATGCGCGAAGGCCGCCGCCGTGGCCGGGTCGGCAGGTGAGAGGTGCAGGTCGGAAATCAGGAGGACCGGACGGGGCACGATGGCAGGCGGGCGCTGGGAAAGAGCGCATGTTGCCATGCGAACGAAAAACGCGGCTACCGGAGCCGCGTTTCGGGGGCAGCCAGAGGGCAGCCTGCTACTGCTGCACCTCGGCCTTCTCGATCAGCACGTCCTCGACCGGCACGTCCTGATGAAAACCACGGCTGCCGGTCTTGACACCCTTGATGGCGTCGACCACCTCGCGGCCCTTGACCACCTTGCCGAACACGGCATAGCCGAAGCCTTGCGGCGTCGGCATCTGGAAGTTGAGGAAGTCGTTGTTGGCCACGTTGATGAAGAACTGCGCCGACGCCGAATGCGGGTCGGGGGTGCGTGCCATCGCCACGGTATAGGCTTCGTTCTTCAGGCCGTTGGCGGCCTCGTTCTCGATCGGATCGCGCGCGGGCTTTTGCTTCAGGCCCGGCTCGAAGCCGCCGCCCTGCACCATGAAGCCGTTGATGACACGGTGGAACACCGTGCCGTCGTAGTGGCCGTCGTTCACGTACTGCACAAAGTTGGCCACGGTCTTGGGGGCCTTGGCCTCATCCAGCTCCAGCTCGATCTCGCCGAGGCTGGTGGTCAGTTTCACATGGGTTGTCATGGCGTGCTCCTTTCGATTATTTGCTGGTCTTGGCCGGCTTGGCGGCCTTGGGCTCTTCCTTGGCCGGCGGCAGTTCGCGGGCGCTGTGCAGCACCACAGGCTCCGCCGGTGCGTCGCCTGGCATCACCTGCACCTTGGCAATCTCATCCACCACGTTCATGCCCGAAATCACTTTGCCGAATACGGTATAGCCCCAGCCGTCGAACGAGGGCCAGTTCAGCGAATCGTTGTTCTTCAGATTGATGTAGAACTGGCTGGTGGCCGAGTGTGGATCGCCAGTGCGTGCCATCGCCAGCATGCCGCGGTCGTTCTTGAGGCCGGCCTCGACGGTGGCCTTGGCTTCGTTCTTGATCGGGGGCCGGGTGGGCTTCTGGTTGCCCTTGGCGTCGTAGCCGCCACCCTGGACCACGAAGTCGCGCACCACGCGGTGGAACTGGGTGCCGTCGTAATGCTTGTCCCGCACATACTGCAGGAAGTTGGCGACCGAGGCGGGGGCTTGCTCGGGATAGAGTTCAAGCACGATCTTGCCCTTGTTGGTCGTCAGCTCGACTTGCGGATCAGCCGCGAAGGCGGTTCCGGCGAGGGCGATAAGTGCAGCGAAAAGCATGGATTTCATCGGGATCGTCACCAGAGTAAAAATCGGGGCCAATCATAGCATGGGCCCGGTGTTAGAATTGCCCGCGCTCCATGAGGTCGCCGCCATGCCCAGACTGCCTACGCTCGATACCCTGATCTGCGAATTCGACACCGCCTTGCGCACACTGGCTGCGCGCGCGACCAGCGCCAGGGCGCATCCGGATGCACATGTGGAGGAGACCGAGCTGGACGACGCCCAGCGCCGCCACGCGGCCGGCCTGATGCGCGTCAACCACTGCGGCGAGATCTGCGCCCAGGCGCTCTACCAGGGCCAGGCGCTGACCGCCCGCGATCCCGCCATGCGCGATGCGTTGCGCCGGGCCGCGCACGAGGAAGTCGAGCACCTGGCGTGGACCGAACGGCGCATCCACGAGCTGGGCGGGCACACCAGCCTCTTCAATCCCTTGTGGTATGCCGGCAGCCTTGCCATCGGGGTGACCGCGGGGCTGGTCGGCGATCGCTGGAACCTGGGTTTCCTGGCCGAGACCGAGCGCCAGGTCGGCGCCCATCTGGCGGGCCATCTGCGTCAGCTGCCGCCCCAGGATGCCAAGAGCCGCGCCATCGTCGAGCAGATGCACCTGGACGAGACCCAGCACGCCGAGCTTGCCGACCAGTTGGGCGCGGCCCCGCTGCCGGTGCCGGTCAGGACACTGATGGGTGCTGCCTCCAAGGTGATGACCACGCTCGCCTACCGCTTCTGAGCCTGCCCCTGGCAACAATCACGGCGCCGGGTTCGCCGCGGTTGATGCCTGTCAATCCCGCTTCCCGCCTATCGGTGCAAGCTGACTCCCATATCGAGCCATCGATGTCCGGTGCGTGCCGACAGCGTGCCGCCCGCGGCAGCACGCCTTCCGTGCCGCCGGCCGATGGCGCCGCTGCGGCGGTACAGGCTGTGACACAGGGAGCAAAGCGATGAAGGTCAAGAACCGGTGGTTGATTGCCGCATCGGGCGTGGGGATCCACATCTCGATCGGTTCAGTCTACGCATGGAGTGTGTTTTCCAAGCCGTTGATGGCGCAGATGGGCTGGAGCCTCAAGGAGGTGGGTTTCGCCTTCGGGCTGGCCATCTTCATGCTCGGCATGTCCGCTGCGGTGATGGGCCATGTGGTCGAGAAGCGCGGCCCACGCTTTTCCGGCACCCTTTCGGCGATCTTCTGGTCGGTGGGGCTGCTCGGATCGGGCGTTGCGATCGAGCTGGGCAATCTGTGGCTGCTCTATCTGTGCTACGGCGTGATCGGCGGCATCGGCCTCGGTACCGGCTATGTGACGCCGGTCTCCACGCTGATGAAATGGTTTCCCGACCGGCGCGGCCTTGCCACCGGGCTTGCCATCATGGGTTTTGGCTTCGCCTCGTTCCTGGGCGCGCCGCTGATGGCCGAGCTGATCCAGTCGGTGGGCATCGCCAACACCTTTTTCGCACTGGGTACGCTCTATGCGCTGGTGATGCTGGCCTCGGCACGCTATCTGGCACCACCACCGGCCGACTGGCGTCCCGCGGGCTTTGACGCCGCCGTCGCCGGTGGCAGGAAGAGGCCGCAGATGGACCTAATGCCGATGACCGCCAATGAGGCGGTCAAGACCAAGCCGTTCTATGGGCTGTGGTTGATGATGTTCATCAACATCACCTGCGGCATCGCGGTGATCTCGGTGGCCTCGCCGATGGCGCAGGAGGTGACCGGCATGGGGGCGCTGGCCGCCGGCGCGGTGGTCGGCATGATCGGGCTGTTCAACGGTGCCGGCCGCCTGGCGTGGGCATCGTTCTCGGACGTGCTGGGTCGCCCCAATACCTATATCGCGTTCTTCCTGATCGAGGTGCTGGCGTTCTACCTGCTGCCTTCGCTGAACGAAGTGCTGATGTTCCAGGTGGTGCTGTACCTGATCATGACCTGCTACGGCGGCGGTTTCTCCACACTGCCGGCCTACATCGGCGATCTGTTCGGCACCAAGCAGGTCAGCGCCATCCATGGTTATGTGCTGACCGCGTGGGCGATGGCGGGCCTGGTCGGCTCATCGTTCGCCTCGTTCCTGCGCGAAGCCACCGGCAGCTATGCGGCGATGACCACGGTGTTTGCGGCGATCTTCCTGGTGGCGCTGGCGGTATCGGTGGCGATGAAACTCTTTGTGCAGCGTGAACTGGCGCGCCGGACACCGGTGCCCGGGACGGTGATGGCGAAGGACGCCGCCTGATCCGTCGACGGCCATGCCATCGGGAAGGGTACCGTGGGTGCCTTTCCCGTTGGCGCTGCCGGTCGACGTGCCGCCTGCTTTATGATTGATTGCCTTCACCATCGAACCGGACCGTCTTCATGGCCCAGATCCTGACGCCATCGTATCTCGTCAACTACATCAACGACGCGGCGCGTCACAAGGCGGGGCTGCACCCGCCCCGGTTGCTGGTGATGTCGTGCCTGGGCGGCATCTACATCGCACTGGGCGGTCTGCTGGCGCTGGTGGTGGCGGGCGGGGCCACCGGTCTTCTGGCGGCCAATCCGGGGCTGGACAAGCTGTTGTTCGGCGCGGTGTTCCCGGTGGGATTCATCGCCGTGGTGCTGACCGGCGCCGATCTCTTCACTTCCAACTGTGCCATGCAGATGGTGCCGTTGTTCCGCCGCCAGATCCGCCTTGAGGAAGTGGCGCGGGTCTGGTGCCTGTCCTATCTGGGCAACCTCATCGGGGCGCTGTTCGCGGCCTGGGGGTTTGCCTACCTTACCGGTATGCTCGACGCCACCCAACCCTGGACGCCGTATCTGCAACGGCTGGCAGAGCACAAGGTGCACCAGCCCTTCCTGGTGGTGTTCATCAAGGGCGTGCTTGCCAATATGCTGGTCTGTGTGGCCGCCTGGCAGGGTTATTCGGCGAAGGATACGCTGGGGCGCATGGTCGGGATCTGGGCGCCGGTGATGACCTTTGTGGCGCTGGGCATGGAGCACAGCATTGCCAACCTGTTCTTCATCCCGGCGGCGATGCTGGCCGGGCTGGAGGTGACCACCACCGAATTCGTGCTGCAGAACCTGGTGCCGGCCACGCTTGGCAATCTGGTCGGCGGGGCGCTGCTGGTCGGCCTGCCTTATGCCTGGCTCTACACCGAGACCGAAGGCAAGGTCGATCAACCCAGCGATATCGATCTGCCATGAGCTCAGTCGCCCATCCCGCCCGCTACCACCCGCTTTCGGTGCTGCTGCATTGGGGCACAGCGGGCCTGGTGCTGCTGACGCTGGGCAGCGCGCTGGTGCTGGCCCGGTTCCCGCCCGCGCCATCGCTGAGGGCGGTGCTGCTCGATGTCCACCTGATTGCCGGCCAGCTGCTCTTCCTGGCGCAGCTGCTGCAGTTGATGCTGTTTAGTGCCTTTGGTACGCCCACTCCGGACGGGCTGGATGCACAGCAGGTGCATGTTGCACGGGTGCTGCACGCGCTGCTCTACGGCACGGTCGGTTTCCTTGCCTGCAGCGGTACCCTGCTGGCACTGGCCTATGCCGCCGGCAAACCGGTGCTGGGGTGGAAGGTGCCCGTGCTGCTGAGCGGTCCGGCTGTCGGACTCCTGCGTCAGGTGCATGGCATGGCCGGGCTGTGCTTCGTGGTGTTCTGCGCGGCGCACGCGGTGTTCGCCTGCTGCATGCATTACCTGGGCAAGCGGGGCACGCTCAGGAAGATGGCGATCGAAGGTGCGTTGGTCGACTATCTGGCCGCGCCCGAGCCTGTCGCAGGCTATGCCTGCACCGACCGGTCCGACCGGGATGGCGGTGGCATGAGAGGGCCGCCATGCAGCTGACGGTCAATCAGCGCCTGATCGCGATCATTGCGGGCGCCATCGTCGCACTGCTGGCGACCGGCCTGATCGGCTTTCTCGGCTCGCAACGGCTGTCGGAGACGCTGCGCCACACCGACCAGACGCTCATCCACAGTCTTGCCACCCTGTCAGGCATCGAGCGCGATTTCCTGCTGATCCGGGTGAACGCGCTCTATCACCTCTCCTATGACCGTCCCGAGCGCAAGGTGCCGCACGAGCGCATTGTCCGGCGCAACATCGAGTCGATCGAAAAACAGCTGCAGGAATATGCCGCCGGGCTCGCAGTCACAGCCCGCGACCGGGAGCTTCTGCAGCGCGACCGGCAGTTGTTCGAGCAATACCGCAGCGCGCTGGAGAAGGTGCTGTCCGCCTCCAATAGCGCCAACCGTGAAGCGGCCGTGCTGCTGATCGAAAGCGAATGGAAACCGGCTGGCGAACGGCTCACGCTGGCACTGGCCGAACACGCCCGTTACAAGGAACGGCTGGTCGAGCAGATGGCCCATGAATCGATGCAATCCGGGCAGCGCAATTCGCTGGCCGTGCTGATCGCCACCCTGGCGGGCATCGTGCTGGTGACTGCCGCAGGCCTGCTGCTCAAGCGCAACCTCGCCGCGCTCTGAGCGGATCGGGTCAGGCTGCTTCGACGATCTCGAAGTCGTGGGTGATCTGTGCCGTCTTGCCCAGCATGATCGATGCCGAGCAGTATTTCTCGGCCGACAGCTTGATCGCGCGCGCCACCTGCTCGGGCTTGAGGCTGCGGCCGGTGACAGTGAAATGCAGGTGGATGCGGGTGAATACCTTGGGATCTTCCGGTGCCCGCTCCGCATCCACGCTGACCACGCAATCGCGCACGTCCACACGGCTTTTCTTCAGGATATGGATCACGTCGTACGTGGCGCAGCCGGCGGTACCCATCAACACCATTTCCATCGGCCGCGGCCCCAGATTGCGGCCACCGCCTTCGGGCGGGCCGTCCATCAGTACGGCATGACCCGATTCGGACTGCGCAAGGAAGCTCACTTCCTCCACCCACTTGAGGCGAACCTTCATCTTTGGCTTTTCCTGATGTCGTGATGCGAAACGGGCATTCTAATCATTTGCCGTTCGGCGGACGAATCAGGCTGCGCGATATACAGGCCGGGCAGGGCACGTAGTGCGTGAAGCGCCGATTCTGTCGGCCATCCCGGCCGGGGGCTGCGTGGTGAGATGCCCCGCCTGAAGGCGCCCACGCACCGCGTCAAGGCATACAGTCAGGTCGGTCCGTTTTTATGCTGCGCTGCACAAGTAGCACTTGCTAATGGCGGTCGCTTCGCATACACTTGGTACTGCAACGTCAGGGCTTGCCTTGATGTTGTCTCCTCCATCCTCCTTCTTTGGTGGAATTCAGCGCAATCCGTCAGGGTTGCGTTTTTTTTGCGCGCGATCCACCAAACCCGGCAAAGCCGTTGACACCCCATTGCCATAGGGTCTAAAATCCGCGACTTTCTCGAATTCTGAATAATTGGAACGAGCAGTCATGAAAACCTTTTCTGCCAAGCCGCACGAGGTAAAGCGCGAGTGGTTCGTTGTCGATGCCACCGACAAGGTGCTGGGCCGTCTCGCGGCTGAGATCGCCAAGCGTCTGCGTGGTAAGCACAAAGCCGAATACACGCCGCACGTCGATACTGGCGACTACATCGTGGTGGTGAACGCAGACAAGCTGCGCGTGACCGGCGACAAGGCCACTTCGAAGAAGTACTACCGCCACTCGGGCCACCCTGGGGGCATTTACGAGCGCACCTTCAGCGAGCTGCAGGCCAAGTTCCCCGGCCGCGTGCTGGAAACTGCGGTCAAGGGCATGCTGCCGAAGGGTCCGCTCGGCTATGCCATGATCAAGAAGATGAAGGTCTATGCCGGCAATGATCATCCGCATGCCGCGCAGCAGCCGACAACGCTGGACATCTAAGGATAGTCATCATGGTAGGTAAGTATCATTACGGCACCGGCCGCCGCAAAAGCGCAATCGCCCGCGTGTTCCTGGCCAAGGGCAACGGCAACATCGTCGTCAACGGCAAGCCGCTGGATCAGTACTTCGCCCGCGAAACCGGCCGCATGGTCGTCCGCCAGCCGCTGGAAGTGACCCAGAGCCTCGAATCGTTCGACATCCTGGTCAATGTCTGCGGTGGTGGTGAAACCGGCCAGGCCGGCGCCGTGCGTCACGGCATCACCCGCGCGCTGATTGACTTCAATGCCGATCTGAAGGGCGCGCTCAAGGCCGCCGGCCTCGTGACCCGCGATGCGCGTGAAGTCGAGCGTAAGAAGGTCGGTCTGCACAAGGCCCGTCGCCGCAAGCAGTTCTCCAAGCGTTAAGCTGCTGCAGCAATCAGGAAAGCCGCACATGTTGCGGCTTTTTTGTTGCCACGAGTTGACAGCGTCTGTGCTGGCGCAAAGCGCGGCGGTCGCGTCAGTAAGGAGAGCTGCTAGAATCGGGCGCTGTTGCAACGGCACCGATGCGAGGGCAGCATGCTCCGTGGAATCCAGACCGATGATGATGTGGGAAAGCCGCAGACGGATATCGTCCACGTCGGTATCTCCATGATGGTCTTCAACATGGCCGGCCCAGGCGTGGCCGCTGCTTGTCCGGCTGCCACAGGGCCCCAACACAGCATGGGGCTGTGGCCGTTGCGGATGGACTGCTGATGCCGCTGCGCAAGCTGGGCCGTCTGCGCCGTGCACGTCTGTCGGCCGCACCGATGGTGCTGCAGCCGGCGCTGGGTTGGCGCGGCAGGTTGTGGCGATGGTGCTGCATGCTCTCGGTTGCCGCCGGAATCGGCGGCGGCGCTGCGTATTGGGGTTACCTGCGTGGCCTGGAGTCGGCTGCGGCAGACTTGTCGTCACGTGTGACCGATGCGCAGACCAACCGCAGTGCGCTCGATGCGAGTCGGATACGCGAGGACACACTGCATCAGCAGCTCAGGATGGCCGAATCGGCGCGCAGCGCCCTTGCACAGGCGCTGGCGCAGGCGCAGCAGGAGGCGGCACAGGCGCGTGAAGCCCTCGCGTTTTTCGACAGTCTGCTTACCAGCAACGATCGCGCAAGCCCCGCACGGTTTGCCGCATGTGAGTTCGAGCCGCGCACAGGCGTGCGCTGGCGTTACCGCGTACTGCTGGTGCAAGGCGTCGATCGCACTGCCGAATTGCAAGGCGAGCTGTTGATCAGCGTGCTGCTCAAGGATGGCGCCGCGCAGCAGCAACGGATGCAAGCATCCAGGCAACCGGTGCGGATGCGGCATTATCAGCGGATCGAAGGCGAGATCACCTTGCCGCCGGGCGCCAGGCCCATGCAACTGGAGGCGAGATTCCTGGCGGCGGGCGATGCCAGGGTAGTTGCGCAATGTCAGAAGAAGACGGGAGGCGTGTGATGTTCAAGAACAAGAAGGGCAGCCAGCGGATCGACAGCCTGATCGGACACGGCAGTACCGTGAGCGGCGATGTACAGTTTGTCGGTGGACTGCGCATCGACGGTGCAGTGGTCGGCAACGTGGTGGCACAGGACGAAAAGAACGGCACGCTGGTGGTGTCGGAAAAGGCCCATATCAATGGTCGGGTCAATTGCAGCCACCTTATCCTGAATGGTCAGATCACAGGACCGATCGAGGTCAGCCAATACGTCGAGCTGCAACCCAAGGCCCGGGTGCACGGCGATCTGACCTACAAGACGCTCGAAATGCATCCCGGGGCCATCGTCGAGGGACGCCTCGTACCGCTTGCCGGGGCCAGGCTGGTCGAGCCATCCGAGCCGCTGCAGGAAGTGTGAGCCAGGGGCGGCGTGACCAGCTGCGTTGACCGCGGTCGTACCGGCGCGCGATAATCCTAGTTGTTTAGTCAACTATTCTCGCGGAGTGCCCGATGAACATGGCCACCGACATGCCCATGCCTTTCGTCTTCACCGACAATGCGGCCGCCAAGGTCAAGGATCTGATCGATGAGGAAGGCAATCCGGACCTGAAGCTGCGCGTTTTCGTCACTGGCGGCGGCTGCTCGGGTTTCCAGTACGGCTTCACCTTCGACGAGATCGTCAATGACGACGATACCGAGGTCAGCAAGGGTGGGGTCACGCTGCTGATCGACCCGATGAGCTACCAGTATCTGGTGGGAGCGGAAATCGATTATGTCGAGAGCCTCGAAGGCTCGCAGTTCACCATCAAGAATCCGAATGCCCAATCGACCTGCGGCTGCGGTTCCTCATTCTCGGTCTGATGCCGCCGATGCGGTGACGCTGGCGCCGCGCCGCCAGCCAGGATGGACGGCCCGGTCACCCTGCAACAAAGGAAGCCAACATGGCTTCCTTTTTTGTTGCCCGTTGCACGGACGATAATCGGAACTGGATCTGAGGAGCATCGCATGTTCGAAGCAGCGCAACTGGGCCACGCAGTCGACAAGGCAACGTTCAAGAACGAAGAGGCGCGCCTGCGCGAGGGCCTGCTTGCTGCGCAATTGCAGCTCAGGCAGCGGGCGGATTTCCCGGTGGTGATCCTGCTGGCCGGCGTGCCGGCGGCCGGCAAGGGGGAGACGGCGAATCTGCTGCTCGAATGGATGGACCCGCGCAGCATCGCCACCCATGCATTCGATACCCCATCCGACGAGGAAACCGCGCGGCCGCCGTTCTGGCGTTTCTGGCGGATACTGCCGCCCAAGGGCAATATCGCGGTGCTTTTCGGCGGTTGGTATGCCGACCCGCTCTGGCATTGGCAGGATGGCGACGAGGAGCGCATGGCGCAGCGCATCGAGCGGATCCAGCGGCTGGAGAAGATGCTGGCCGACGAGGGCGTGCTGGTGCTGAAATTCTGGCTGCACCTGTCGCGCGACAAGCTCAAGCAGCGGCTCAAGGGCTTG
This sequence comes from Chitiniphilus purpureus, assembly GCF_025642115.1. Lineage (GTDB taxonomy): Bacteria > Pseudomonadota > Gammaproteobacteria > Burkholderiales > Chitinibacteraceae > Chitiniphilus > Chitiniphilus purpureus. The sequence goes on from NZ_CP106753.1 coordinate 1,654,518, forward strand.
CAGGCCGATCCCCGCACCGCCTGGCGGGTCACGCCCGAAGACAAGCGTTTTCTCAAGGACTACGACCGCCGTATCGCGACTTGCCGTACATTGTTGACCCGCACCAACCTGGCCGAGGCCCCATGGCGGGTGGTCGAGGGCTGGGATGCCAATTATCGTGCCCTGTCGGTATGCGGACAGGTGCTTGACGCACTTGGGCACCAACTGGCGCGCGAGTCGGTCAAGCAGCGCCGGGTGGACGCTGCACCACTGGTCAAGTCGATCGATGGCGTGCGGCTGCTCGATGCACTGCGGCTGGAACACCCGCTTGCTAAGCCTGAATACCGCGATCGGCTGGCACTGGCCCAGGGGCGCTTCCACGGTCTGATGCGCAGCCTGGCAGCGCGCCGGTTGTCGATGGTCGCCGTCTTCGAAGGCATGGATGCCGCGGGCAAAGGTGGCGCGATCCGCCGGGTCACCGCGGCACTCGACGCCCGGCAGTACCGGGTGGTGCCGATCGCCGCACCGACCGACGAGGAAATGGCGCAGCCGTACCTGTGGCGCTTCTGGCGTCATGTGCCGCCGTACGGCAGGCTCACCGTGTTCGACCGCTCGTGGTACGGCAGGGTGCTGGTCGAGCGCATCGAAGGCTACGCTGCGCCGGCCGAATGGATGCGGGCCTATGACGAGATCAACGATTTCGAAGCCCAGCTCACCGATGCCGGGGTGGTGGTGGTGAAGTTCTGGCTTGCCATCAGCCAGGATGAGCAGCTCCGGCGCTTCCAGGAGCGTGAGGCCACCGGCTACAAGCGCTTCAAGATCACCGACGAGGATTGGCGCAACCGGGAAAAATGGGACGACTACATCCAGGCGGCCAGCGATATGGTGGAGCGGACCAATACACCCGAAGCGCCCTGGCATCTGATCGGCGCCGACAACAAGTATCATGCGCGTATCGCCGTGCTGGACGCGATGTGCGAGGCACTGGCGCGGCGCTTGAAACGCGAGGATTGAATCATGGCCGAACCGCTGGACGCTCACGCACTCGATCAGTTGTTCCGTGACGCGCGCACCCACAGTCATTGGCTGCCGCGCCCGGTCGACGATGCAACGCTGCGTGCGCTGTACGAGTTGCTCAAGCAAGGGCCGACCTCTGCCAACTGTGGCCCGGCACGTTTTCTGTTCATCCGCTCGCCCAAGGCCAAGGCTGCGCTACGCCCCTGCCTGGATGCCGGCAACGTCGACAAGACCATGGCGGCGCCGGTGACCGTGGTCGTGGCGTACGATCTCACGTTCTACGAACACCTGCCTGCGCTGTTCCCGCACCAGCCCAAGGCGCGGACCTGGTTCGAGGGCAAGGACAACACTGCCGCGCTGCTGCGCAACGGCAGCCTGCAGGGCGCCTACCTGATCCTGGCCGCCCGTGCGCTGGGCCTGGACTGCGGGCCCATGTCCGGCTTCGACGCCGCGGCACTCGACGCAACCTTCTTCGCCGGTACGCAATGGCGCTCGAATTTTCTTGTCAATCTGGGGTATGGCCAGCAGGAAGCGTTGCATCCGCGCAACCCACGCCTGCCGTTCGAGACCGCGTGTCGCATCGCGTAGCATTCAGGGACGTATCCGTCCGATAAGAGGCGGAAAGCCATCAAAAGCCAGCAGGGAGTTTCATGGGCGGCAAGCTAGGCAAGAGCGAATGGTCGCTCTGGAGGGCGCTGGAGGACTGGCGCAGGAAGCGGCACGAGCTTGAACCGCTGTTTGCTGCTGCAGGGCTGGCCAACGAGCAGGAGACGCTCGTCAACCGCGCCTTGGTCGATCTCAAGCGCACACCGCCGACCATGCCATTGGTTTCCGGCGATCCGCAGCACGATGAGGAGGAGCTGGCGCGGTACCGCGAGGCATACTACCGGCATTTCGACGAGAGCCTGTACAAGGTCGATACGCTGTTGCAACTGCCTTGGGTGCCGGAAATGGCGCCGCTTGCCGAGGCCATCCGCGCCGAGGTCAATCAGCTCAGGGAGTGGATGCATGCGCATCCGGCACAGCGCCCCGATTTCTCGCGCCTGGAGCAGTTGCTGCAGCACTATCTGCGGCTGGATCACCCGGAATTGCCGTTGCCGCAAGGGTTGCTCGAAGGACGGCGCCGGCTGTTGATGGACGTGGTGGGTTATCCACTGCTGGTGCAGCACGCCGGCAAGGATCCGTTCAACGATGCCGTGCCGCCGCTGAGCAGCAGCGCATTCCGCCATGAATTCCACGCCAAGGCCCAGCAGTATCTCGAAACACCTTGGCTGCATTCCAAGGTGGTCACGCACTGGTACGCGATGCTGGGCCTGGATGCCGCGCTCGCACGCAAGAAGCGCGACGCCACCGACCAACGCCGGCTGGCGGCACAGTTGCCGCGGCGCTGGCCCAGCCTGTCGGTATTGCTGCCCGGGTTCGAGCAGGCCGACCAGCTGTGGTACCTGTCGCTGAGTGGGTTGGCTTTTTTCGCGTTGTTTGCCGAATGGTGGATTGCGGCCGGCCTTCTGATCATCTGGCTGTCGCTGTCGATCGGTGCGCATCGGCGCGAGCAGCAGCAGATCGAGGCGCGCCGTGCCCAGCTGGTCGCCCAGGCGGCGACCATGAAGCGGGTCCGCGACCGCTTCATGCTGGGCTCCATTTCACCGGACAAGCTCAGCTTCCAGCTGCGCCAGCTCGACGAGCGCAACGAATACCACGACGAGATCCTCCACGTGCTCTTGAAGCTGCACGCCTACGACCAGGACAGCTGAGGCGCACAGGTGCCGCCTGGCTTCAGTTGGGCAACGGCACGCCGTCGACAAAGCACAGCAGCTCGCCGGCGTGCATCTGGGTCCAGGTTTCGTTGTCGGTCAACGGTCGGGTCGCGATGACGGCCACGCGGTCGCGCGGCGTGGTGAGCTGGGCGAAGTCGATGCTGACGTCGGCATCGGCCAGGTGCGCGGTGGAGAACGGTGATTCGCGCACGATGTAGTAAAGGTCGGTGCTGCAGTGGGCGAACAGTGCGCGTCCATCCGAGAGCAGGAAATTGAAGGTGCCCAACCGCGATTGCGCCTGTGCGAACGCCGCAAGCTCGCTGTGCAGCTCGCGCAGCTGCGGTGTGCCCTGGAAGCGCCGCTCCAGGCGGTTGAGCAATGCGCAGAAGGCGTGCTCGCTGTCGGTGGTCCCCACCGGCGTGAAGCGGCCCCCTTGCAGGTCGGGGCGCTCCAGCAGGTTGCCGTTATGGGCGAACAGCCAGTAACGGCCCCACAGCTCGCGCTGGAACGGATGCGTGTTGGCCAGCGAGACCGCGCCTTGCGTCGCCTTGCGGATATGGGCGATCACGTTGCGGCTCTGGATGGGATAGTTCTTGACGAGATCGGCCACCGGGGAAATGCTCGATGGCAGGTAATCGAGGAATACCCGGCAGCCGCTGTCCTCGAAGAACGCAATGCCCCAGCCATCGGCGTGCTCGTCGGTCTCCCCGCCGCGGCGGCGGAAGCCTTCGAATGAAAACACGATGTCGGTCGGCACATTGCAGTTCATGCCCAGCAGCTGGCACATCCTTGGCGGTTCCCGTTGTTCCCGGGCCAGCCCACGGTGCGGCGCGGACAAGCCCGGCATTGTCAAGCCCATGCGGGGACGGACATGCGACTAGGCTAGTGCAAGCCGCGCCCCGTGATTGTTACACCTTACAACAAAACGCCCGGCGCGGTGCCGGGCGTTTGCAGGTGCGCGCAGCGGGGGGCTCAGCTTTCCAGCGCGCCTGCGCCGATGTTGTAGCCCGCATCGACATGCAACACGTTGCCGGTCATGCCGGAGGACAGCGGCGAGAGCAGGAATGCCGCCACATTGCCCACCTCTTCCTGGCTCACGTTGCGCTTGAGCGGGGTGGCATCGGCAGCGGATTTCAGCAGCTTGCCGAAGTTGGCGATGCCGGCGGCGGCCAGCGTCTTGATCGGGCCGGCCGAGATGCCGAATACGCGCACGCCTTTTTCCGGCCCCAGCGCGGCGGCCATGTAACGCACATTGGCTTCCAGGCTCGCCTTGGCCAGGCCCATGACGTTGTAGTTGGGAATGGCACGCTCGGCGCCAAGGTAGGACAGGGTCACCAGTGCCGCGTCCTGATTGAGCATGGGCCGTGCCGCCTTGGCCAGCGCGGCAAAGCTGTACGAGCTGATGTCGTGCGCGATCCGGAAGGATTCGCGGCTGACCGCGTCAAGATAGTCGCCGTTGAGCGCTTCGCGCGGGGCGAAGGCGATCGAATGCACAAGGCCGTCCAGCCCGTCCCACTGCTGCCCGAGCGAGGCGAACAGCGCATCGATCTGGGCATCGCTGGAAACATCGCACGGTAGCACCAGCTCGGAGCCGAACTCGGCCGCCAGCTTGACCACGCGCTCCTTCATCTCCTCATTGGCGTAGGTGAAGGCCAGTTCGGCACCTTCGCGTTTGCAGGCGGTGGCGATGCCGTAGGCGATGGAGCGGTTGGACAGCAATCCACAGATCAGAATCTTTTTACCGGCAAGAAAGCCCATGTTTTCGTCCTTGCTATCAGAAGAGTCGCGCGATTATATCGAACCGCGCAGTAAAAACCCGGCCCAAGGCCGGGTTTTTCGTCCAATCCCTTTCACTGCGCTTCTTCGAGCGGGTAGGGTAGGGACAGCAGCGCCAGTGCCGGCCCGTCCAGTTGTTCCAGGTGCAGGCCATGCGGGAGCGAGGACAATTGGGCCACGACCAGCAGCTCGCTGCCCCCCTGCGGCGCAGGGGCGGCCAGCAGGACCTGGCCGCTGGGTTGGCCGTTCATCTCGCTGCTGTACACCGCTTGGCCCGCGGCGGCGGGGGCGTCGACCCAGGCGCGCAGCATACGCCGCTTCAGCTTGCCCAGGTACTGCGTGCGCGCGACGATCTCCTGCCCGGGATAGCAGCCCTTGGTGAAGTTCACCGCACCGATCAGTTCCAGGTTGGCCATCTGCGGCACAAACTGCTCCTGTGTGGCGCCGGTCACCCAGGGGATGCCGGCGCGGATCTCGGTCAGGCGCCAGACCGGCTCGCCCACGGGGCGCGCGCCGTGGGCCACGAGCTTTGCCCACAGCGCGCCGGCCACCGTCGGAGACGTGAGCAGCTGATAGCGCCCGCCCGGCAGCGCGACCACCTTGAGCGCTTCGCCGGCAAGCACATGGCCGGTCTCGGGCAGGGTGCCGCCGATCAGCTTGGCAGCAAGCTCCCCCGCACCGGGGCCCGCCAACCCCAGCGCAAGCCATTGCGCAGCGGCATCGCTGGCCTGCGTCTTGCTGCGCAGCACATACATCGACAGCCGCTTCTGGATGGCCGGCAACAGCTCGGCTGCCAGTTGCAGCAGATAGTCCTCGCCATCGCGCAGCAGCAGCAGGCTCGCCAGCATCCGTCCCTTGGGTGTGGAGTAGCTTGAATACTGCATATCCTCCGTGCCCAATGCACGCACATCACTGGACAGTTGCCCGTTCAGGAACACCTGGCTGTCCTCGCCGCTGAACCGGATGAAGCCGAACTGCGTCAGCGGCGAAACGACGACACCGTGTTCCAACGCTGCGAGTTCATCGGCCGGATGGCCGAAATCGAGTACCCGGCCGGCCTCATCGAGATGGGCGCCGGCAGCGAGCAGGGCGGGGTTCAGGGGCATGGGGAACTCCAGACAGGAATGGCAGACAGGCCACTTAGATGCGTATGCCTTGGCCAAAATGCAATGCCCCGCCATGGGCGGGGCATCACAGGAGGGCGGGGTCGTCCTACTGTTCCCGCGTGGTGGACAGCAGTTGCTCATCGGTACGCGGACGGTAGGCGGCGCCGACGCGGAATTCCGGCGCCCGCAGGGTGCCTGCGACCCGGATCTGGTTGCTGACCGAGATCGGACCGCTGGAGAGCCGGGCTGCCACCGCGCCATTGAGCTTGCCGTCGCGGACCGTGAGGAAGCCGTTGGCCTTGAATTTGCCGCCGTCGACCCGCATCCCGGAGAACTGGACGATACCGCCGCGCACCGCGACCTTGCCCGACACCGTATCGAAGCGGGTCTGCCCGCCGCGCGAGTAGCTCACCGGCGTTGATGACTTGAGCGGCGTCACCAGATCGAAGTTATGCAGCATGCCGTCGCGCACCAGCAGCGTGGCGTCGATGCCGGGCTGGGCGAACAGGGTGCGGTAGTCGTCACCGCGATAGACGAAACGGGCCTGCGCATCCATACGGCCGGTGGCGTAGGTGTTGCTGCTGAACACCTTGCTGAACGGTTCGGCCTGCAGGCCGCTGGCGCGCAGCTCGCCGGCGAACTGCCAGCCCTGCTCCCAGGACAGCTGGCCTGCACCGGTGAGCACGCCGCTGTAGAGATCGCCGCGGATCTCCTCGATATCGATGCCCTGGCGGTGCGCGATGCCCTTCAGGCGCAGGAAGTCGAACTTGGCCGGATGACCGAACGGCAGGGTCCAGCCGGTGGCGTTGAGTTGCACCGCGAAGCGCTCGACGCCGTTGGGGCGCACCAGCAATTGCAGCTGGCCGCTGTTGTCGGCGATTTCCAGCTCGGTCAACTCGCCCGCCGTGCCGAACTTGAGGGTGCCGTCGACCGGACCTGCCTCCTTGCCGTCCAGCACCACATAGCAGCGGACCAGCGTCAGGCCCGTCAGCCGCGGGTTGCCCGGCTCGGGCCGTAGCCGCTCAGGCAGCCGGACGGCGAGGTCAGGGGCGAAACGGCCACCCTCGATCCGGATGCCATGCAGCGTTTCGCCCCAGGCAAGGATGTTCTTCGGGGTCAGCGGCACCAGCAACCGGTCGATCCGCCCCGCCTCCTTGTCGACCGTGACGTTTTCCAACACCAACGCCGGACGCGGATAGTATTCGACCGTCACATTGCGCGCCTCGAACTGCCCGTGCGTGATGCGCCGGCCCACATCGAGCAGCGGCTTGGCAAACAGGTTGACTGGCACCAGCAATGGGACCGCCAAGACCAGCACAATCAAAAAGAGCAATGAAAACAGGATGATCTTGAGTTTACCCATGCGTTCCTCCGCAATTTATCGTTTTTAGGGGCCGTTTCGTGTTGACACACCGGTGAGGGGCCACTATTATACGCAGCTTATCGATTCCCCGATAGCTCAGTCGGTAGAGCAACGGACTGTTAATCCGTGTGTCCCTGGTTCGAGCCCAGGTCGGGGAGCCAAATCTCAAAAGCCGCCATCGCAAGATGGCGGCTTTTGTTTTTCCGTAAGCCTAAATGCTTTAGGCATGCTGCAACAAGTCCGCCTGGCTGTGGCGGAAGGCGTTGACTTGGTGCTGCGGGGAATCGGCCGGGGCAGGCGGCGTTGCAAGGCAGCCGCAGCATGACAGGACCTGCCGGCCGGTGCGCGCCGGTGTTGCTTGCAGCCGGCGCGCCTGAAGGCTTCAACTGCGGGGCAGGTAGACGTCGAAGCGCGTGCTGTCACCCTCGTAGCAATAGGCGGGCTCTTGACCGGCAAGCCAGGGCGCATGGCGCGGCCGCTTCACCACCACACGGCGCGTGGCCAGCAGTCGGGCGGGTTCGAGCAGCCCGTCCGCGTCCGCGTCGCCACCGATCAACGCCTGGAATGCGGCCATCTCTTTTTTCGACTTGGCACGCTTGTCGGGCTCCGGAAACATCGGGTCAAGATAGAGCACCGCCCACTGTGCCTGGGTGTCGCAAAGCCATTGCAATGCATCGGCCTGGATCAGACGCATGCGTGCCGCGATGCCGGCGGTCTGCTCAGCCCGTGCGGCGCGGGCGAGGCCGTCGTCGACCAGGGCGCAGGCCACCGGCGAGCGTTCCAGCAAGGTGACCTCGCAGCCCAGCGTCGCCAGCACGAAGGCATCGCGGGCCAGGCCCGCCGTGGCATCGAGCACGCTGGGTGCGTGGCCCGGCTTGAGACCGACTGCGCGGGCGACCGGCTGGCCCAGCCCGCCGCCGAAACGGCGCCGATGCGCCTGTGCCCCGCCGACGAAATCCACTGCCACCCTGGCCTTGTCGCCGACCTGGCACAGGTTGAGCCGGTCTTCGATCCACATCAGATAGTGGCCGGTCGGTGGCGCCGCGTGCAGCAGCGGCAAGCCGTAGCGCGTGGCAAGCGCGGCATCGTCCTCATTGCGTGCAATCAGCCCGGTCATGCGTCGTGGCCCAGCGGCGCGGGGGTGGTCCAGACCGGCCCGAATTCGACCGGCTCGAAGGCCGGGCGGTAGCGCACGCGCGGCAGGCGGGCCAGCGGGTCCTGCTGATAGAACTGGCGCAACTGCTCGTAGACTGCCGGATAGTGGTCGGCGATGGCATGCGGCGTCTCGAAGAAGTATTCGGACAGCACGGCAAAGCATTCAGCGGGGTTCTGCGCGGCGTACAGGTCGATCGGACTGTAGCCGCCGTGGCGCGACAAGCGGGTGAGGTGATCGAACGCTTCGCCGAACGCCTGCTGCCATGCGGTGCTGCTCATGCCCTTGTGCAACGGCGGCCGCCCGTTGGCCCGGCCGGCCGAGTCGCGCATGTCGAGCTTGTGTGCCAGCTCGTGGATCACCACATTCCAGCCGTCAAGCCACGCCGACTCGGACACATCCAGCCACGAAAGCAGCACCGGGCCCTCGGGTCTGGCCTGGCCTGCCAGGATCTGCTCGCCCTCATGCACCACGCCGATCGGATCGGTATAGCGGTCGCGGGTGAGGAACTGCCCCGGATAGAGCACCAGTTCGTGCCAGTCGTCGTAAGCATCGAATCCCAGGTTGAGGATGGGCAGTGCCGCCTGTGCCGCCAGCAGCACCAGCGCTTGGTCGTCCAGCTCCAGGCCGTGCAGCGGGGTGATGTGCTTTTCGTGCAGAAACCAGGCGGCCTGGTCGCGCAGCCGCTGGCGTTCCTCCACGGTCAGGCCGATGAACAGAGGCAGGCGCTCGGCCTCGCGCCACAGCGCGTCGGGAATCGGGTTGGCGGCAAGGTGCCGCTTGCGGCGCCGGGTGCGCAGGAATTCGAACATGGCCATCCTCGGATGACGGTCTTTCAGGGCCGGCCCGCCGTTGCGGCGCAACGGCGGGCCGGCCCTCTTGCCGCCGTGATTGATGACGAGGATATGGGCGCCGTAAGAATTTAATCAAGCTGCGCGTCCGCCCGGCGCGGATGCGCGCGAAAGCGCTTGAAAAATCAAGATGCTGCCAGGGGGACGACGCAACCCCCGGGCACCTGCTGCGACACCTACATGGAGGGGCTGCCGTGCGCTTGCATCGGTTCGGCGCCGTTGCCGAACGGGTGCAGGTGGCCAAGGAACTGCCGGCTTGCCGCTGCCCAGGAAAACCCCTCGGCATGGCGCCGAACCGCCTGGCGGTCGATCGCCAGTGCATCGAGGCAGGCACGGTGCAGGTCTTCGTCTAGCGCACCGGGGCCATCACGGCCGATCACATCGATCGGCCCGGTGACCGGATAGGCCGCCACCGGACAGCCGCAGGCCATTGCTTCGAGCAGCACCAGCCCGAAGGTGTCGGTCCGCGAGGGGAACACGAACACATCGGCAGCGTTGTAGACCGCCGCCAGCTCGCGCTGGTCCAGCACGCCCAGCCAGTTCACCTCCGGATAGCGGGCCCGCAGCGTGGCCGCCGCCGGGCCATCGCCGCACACCCACTTCGAGCCGGGCAGCTCCAGCGCGAGAAACGCCTCGACGTTCTTTTCGACCGCGACGCGGCCGACGTAGACGAAGATCGGCCGGCGTGAGTTGAGATGGGTGCGCGCACCGGGCTTGAAGGTCTCCAGGTCCACGCCGCGGCTCCAGGTCACCACCTTGGTGAAGCCGCGCGCCTGCAGGTCCTGCACCACCGCACGCGTCGGTGCCATCGTCGCGGTCGCGGCGTTGTGAAAGCGCGCCAGCCAGCCGTAGCTCCAGGACAAGGGGATGCCGAAGCGCAGTTTCACGTATTCCGGAAAGCGCGAATGGTAGGCGGTCGTGAACGGCAGCCCGTGCCTGAGGCAGTAGCGCCGCGCCGCGATGCCGAGCGGGCCCTCGGTGGCGATGTGGATCGCATCGGGCCCGAATGCCTTGAGCCGCTCGGCAAGCCGCTGGCCCGGCCGCCATGACAGGCGGATCTCGGGATAGGTGGGGCAGGGGAAGGTGTGGAACTGCAGTGGTGTGATCAGCTCGACGGTATGGCCAAGCTGTATCAGCTCGGCGCGTGTCTGCTTGAGTGTGCGCACCACGCCGTTGACTTGTGGTTCCCACGCATCGGTGACGATCAGGATCTTCATGCGCCGCTGGCTCCCTGGTTGGCGGCAGCGTAGGCGGGCACGGCGGTCCGTGCCGCCTGTTCGGCGTAGCATTGCTGCCAGGTGATGATCTGCAACTCGCCGCTGTACAGCTCCACCAACGCGGTCAGGCTTTCCACCCAGTCGCCGTCGTTGCAGTACAGCACACCGTCGATCTCGCGCAGCTCGGCCTTGTGGATGTGGCCGCAGATCACGCCGTCGAGCCCGCGCTCGCGCGCCTGGGCCGCGACGGCTGCCTCGAAGTCGCTGACGAAGTTCACTGCGGTCTTCACCTTGTGCTTGAGGTATTGCGAGAGCGACCAGTACCCCAGTCCCAGCCTGGCGCGTACCTGGTTGAAGGCACGGTTGAGCCGCAGCGTGAGGCTGTACAGCCGATCACCCACAATGGCCAGCCAGCGCGCACACTGCACCACCCCGTCGAATTCATCGCCGTGCAGTACCAGGAACCGCCGACCGTCGGCGGTGGTGTGGATCGCCTCGTCGGCGATACGGATCCCGCCGAAGGTCAGCCCGGCAAACTGCCGTGCGCCCGCGTCGTGATTGCCCGGGATATAGGTGACCTGCGTACCTTTGCGTGCCTTGCGCAACACCTTCTGGATCACGTCGTTGTGGCTCTGCTGCCAGAACCAGGAGCGCTTGAGGGCCCAGCCGTCGACGATGTCGCCAACCAGATAGAGGTGGTCGGCCTCGGTATGCCTGAGAAAATCCAGCAGATAGTCCGCCTGACAGCCGGCGGTGCCCAAGTGGATGTCGGAGATCCAGATGCTGCGAAATCGGAGCGGCGGTTCACGCATGCGCGGATTCAATAAGCAGAGTTTTTCATGCGCCTCATCATGCCGACGGCAGATGACGGTTCGACGACAAACTGATGACGCTGCCGTGACAGCCGCGTTGACAGCGGTTCGGGCCGCCGGCCATAGTGCTCGGGCCCCTTTCTGCCTGTCCTGCGATGTCCAAGCCTGATCGTCCCGACTCCCCGTGCATCGCACTGTGTTCCACCGCGTTGGGCGACGAGGTCTGCCGCGGCTGCGGCCGCACGTTCTCCGAGGTCGCCAACTGGGTATTCCTCAGCGATGCGGAAAAGGAGCAGGTCTGGCGACGGCTGGAAGCCTACTGGGCGGTACGCGGGCTGCCACCCCCGTGGGCGGGCCGCTGAGCACGCATGGCAAACCGACGTGTGGCTTGGCCGTGGCGCTGGCTCTTTGCCGTCACGTTGCTGCTGGGCCTGTTGGCCCTCGTGCTCGACCGCTGCTTTCCGCTGCCGCTGCCGCGCGATGAAGCCGGGCTGGTGGTGGTCGACCGGCACGGCCGGCCATTGCGGCAATACCCATCCGCCGAGGGCATGTGGCGCCATCCCGTGACGCAGGAGGCGGTCTCGCCGCTTTATCTGCAGGCACTGATCCACTACGAGGACCGCTGGTTCTATCACCATCCCGGGGTCAATCCGGTGGCGCTGTTGCGCGCTGCTTGGCAATGGATGCGCCATGGCCGTATCGTCTCGGGCGGCTCCACGCTGACCATGCAGGTGGCACGCATCCTGGCGCCGCCGCCGCGCACGCTGCTGGGCAAGACCCGGCAGATCTTGCGCGCATTGCAGCTGGAATGGCATCTGAGCAAGCGCGAGATCCTCGCGCTCTATCTGAACCATGCGCCGATGGGCGGTATTGTCGAAGGGGTGGAGATGGCTAGCCGTGCCTATCTGGGCAAACCGGCCGCCGAGCTGAGCCACGCCGAGGCCGCGTTGCTGGCAGCCTTGCCGCAGGCGCCGTCGCGGTTGCGCCCGGACCGCTCGCCGCTGGCGGCAATGCGTGCACGCGACAAGGTGCTGGCGCGGCTGGCGGCTCACGGCGTGTGGTCGGACCAGGTGGTGGCCGATGCGCGCATCGAACAGGTGATCGCCCAGCCGCCGCGCGCGCATTGGCTGGCACCGCTGGCGGCGGAGCGCCTGCGCCAGGCCGCGCGACGCGCTGCGGCACCGGCCGGTCGCAAACGGGTGGTGGCTGCCACGCTCGATGCCCGGCTGCAGGCCATCGTCGAGCGCATGCTGCTCGATCGCCTGGGCCAGCTGCCGCCCAAGGTTTCGACGGCCGTGCTGGTGATGGAAAACACCGACCTGGCGGTGCGTGCCTACGCCGGTTCGGCGGATTTCGGCGACAACGGCCGTTTCGCACACGTGGACATGGTGCGCGCCATCCGCTCGCCCGGTTCCACGCTCAAGCCGTTTCTCTACGCGATGGCGCTGGACCAGGGACTGGTGCATTCCGAAAGCCTGCTGGCCGATACGCCGCAATCGTTCGGCGGCTATCAGCCGGGCAATTTCCAGGCCGCGTTCAGCGGGCCGGTCAGTGTGGCCGACGCGCTGCAGCGCTCGCTCAATGTGCCGGCGGTCGACCTGCTGGACCGGATCGGGCCGGAACGCTTCGCCACGCAGCTGGCCGCCGCGGGACTGCGGTTGCGTATGCCGCGCGGTGCGGCGCCCAATCTCAGCCTCATTCTCGGCGGCGGCGGCACATCGCTGGAAGCGCTGGTGGGGGCATACCGCGCCCTGGCGGCGGGCGGGATGGCCGGCGCACCGCGCCTGAGCCTTGAGACGCCGCGCCGTGAGGCACGGTTGATGAGCCCGGGTGCGGCATGGATCGTGCGCGACATCCTGGAGGGCGGCGGCCGCCCGGACCGGCCGTTCCAATCCGGCCCGCTGCAGCTGGCGTGGAAGACCGGCACCAGCTTCGGCTTTCGCGATGCCTGGGCCGTCGGGGTGACCGACAGTTACACCATCGGTGTCTGGGTCGGGCGGCCGGATGGCACGCCCAATCCCGGTTTCTTCGGCGCCAATGTCGCCGCGCCGCTGCTCAAGGATCTGGTTGCCGCGCTGCCTGCTGTGCCTGGTGCGCGGCGTGCGCCGCGGCCGGCCGCCGTGGGTGCCGAGGCGATCTGCTGGCCGCTGGGGCTGACCGCGGCGGCCACGGCGGCGGGGCACTGCCACGAGCGGCGCACCGCGTGGCTGCTGCATGGCACCGCACCGCCGACGCTGCCCGATCGCAACCGCAGCGGCGGGCTGGTGGAAACCGTCTGGCTCGATCCCCGGCACGGCCTGCGCGTCACCCCCGCCTGCGCCGCCGATGCCGTACCCCATGTTGTGGCACGCTGGCCACTGTGGCTGGAACCTTGGCTGGATCCGGCCGTGGCGGCCCGCCACGTGCCGCCGCGCTGGGCGCCCGGCTGTGCGCCGGAGGTCGCGACGACATTGCGCATCGTCGGCGTCGCTCCGGGCAGCCTGCTGCGCCCGGCGGCCGGAAGGTTGCAGGCGACAGTGGATGTGACGGCGCTGGGCGCCGCGGGAGTGGTGTTCTGGCTGCGCGACGGCGAGCTGGCTGGCCAGAGCATGCCGGGGCAGCCATTCCGGCTGCATTTCAGTCGCAACGGTCGTGTCCGGCTCACCGCGTTTGACGGCGGGGGGCGTTTCGACCACGTGGATCTGGCGGTGGGGGGCATCCTTCCCCCACCGTGAGGCAACTCGATGCATGATCGGCAAGCCCGGAAAAGCCAGCGGTGCAACCGGCGTGGCGTGTGCCGGTCCACCGTCCAGGTCGATTTCCAGGACAGCACCATGCAGATGCGACCCTTAGTCGCGCAGGACTTTCCCGAGTTGCGCAGGTGGTTTGCCGATCCGGAACTGGATGAGCAGCTGGGGCCGCTGGATGAGGAATGGTTGCGGCATGTCCTGGCCGACGACAGCGGTGCGCAATTCAGCTTCGTGCGCGATGCGCAGCTCGTCGGCGTGGCTGGGGTGGTGTGGCGCGGCGCGCCTTGACCCGTTCATCACCGATATCGCGGTGCGCCCCGACCTGAAAGGGCAAGGCATCGGCCGGGCGATGATGCAGGTGCTGCTCGACGACCCCGCGCTGCGGCATGCACCCCGGTGGCAGGCCAGCGTCGCTGCCGACAACCCGGCCGCGCTGGCGTTCTTCCTGCGCCTGGGCTGGCAACGTGCGGCGCAGCCGGATGAGGAAGGGATGATCGACCATTGCTTCGTCAGGCCGGCCTGAGCCGGCGATCCCGAGCGCGCCCAGGCAGCCATCCCGACATCCATGGCACCGCCAACTGCGGTGCGGTGCCCCAGCCTTGCTGCCGTTGCTGGCACCACCATCGGCGCAGCCGCCGCCCCGGCGGCATCGGGCCTACGCCAGATCGAACAGCAGCACCTCGGCATCGCGCCCCGCGCGCAGCGTCACGCCGCCTTCGTTCTCCAGCATCAACGCGTCGCCCGCGTGCAAGGTCATGCCGTTGACCTCGATGGTGCCGCGTGCCAGGTGCAGATAGCCGCGCCGCCCGGGGGCGAGCGGATGGTGAGCCGTGTCGCCGGTGTCGAACACGCCGCAGTACATCGACACATCCTGATGCACCCGCACCGATCCGGCCGTGCCATCGGGGCTCGCGGCCAGCCGCAACTGGCCATGCTTTTCGACCTCGTCGAACACGGCCTCCTCGTACGAGGGGGGCAGGCCAGTGGTCGCCGGGACGATCCAGATCTGCAGAAAATGCACCGCCTGACCGGCCGACGGGTTGAATTCGGAATGGGTCACGCCGGTGCCGGCACTCATGCGCTGCACGGCGCCACTGCGGATGATCGAGCTATTGCCCATACTGTCGCGGTGTTGCAATTGCCCGGACAGCACATAGCTGATGATTTCCATGTCGCGGTGCGAGTGCGCACCGAAGCCCATACCGGGTGCCACGCGGTCTTCGTTGAGTACGCGAAGTGCGCCAAAATGCATGTTTTGCGGATCATGGTAGTCGGCAAACGAAAAGCTGTGGCGCGATTGCAGCCAGCCATGGTCGGCGGCGCCGCGTGCAGCGGCCTTGCGTAGTGTGAGCATCCCGGACTCATTCAAAAAATAAGTTAGAATAAAAATATGGTATTGCTGATGATTCGAGAGAGATAGCGAATTTTATTAAAAGAATCGTTCCAATTATTTGATGGTGTTGTCTATGTTGCGACTGAATCTGGAAGCGTTGGAGATCCTCGACGCCATCGTGCGCAAGGGCAGCTTCGCCGCGGCGGCTGATGAAGTGCATCGCGTGCCCTCGGCGGTGACCTACATGGTCAAGAAGCTGGAGGATGAGCTGGGGGTGCAGCTGTTCGATCGCTCCGGTCACCGCGCCAAGCTCACCGCCGCGGGCCAGACCCTGCTGGACGAAGGCCGCCACCTGCTGCGCGCCGCCGGGGATCTGGAATGCCGTGTCAAACGCGTGGCGACCGGCTGGGAGACCACGCTCAATATCGCGCTCGACGGCCTGCTGCCGATGGAGTTGCTGTACCCGATGGTGCGTGACTTCGACCGGCTCAACTCCGGTACCCGGCTGCGCTTTTCCCGTGAGGTGCTCGCCGGCATGTGGGATGCGCTGCTCGATCACCGGGCCGATCTGGCGATCGGTGTCTCCGGCGAAGGCCCGCACGGCGGCGGCTACGCAGCCCGCGCGCTGGGTGAGGTGGCCTTTGTATTCGCGGTGGCGCCGGGCCATCCGCTCGCCGACGCGGCCGAGCCGTTGCCGGCCAGTCTGCTGCAGCAGCACCGGGTGGTGGCGATGGCCGACACCTCGCGCACGTTGCTGCCGCGTACCGTGGGCATCCTGTCCGGCCAGGAGATCCTCACGGTGCCCGACATCCAGGCCAAGCTGTCGGCGCAGATCGCCGGCCTCGGTTGCGGTTATCTGCCGCGTTGCCTGGCCATGCCCTATGTCGAGGCGGGCAGTCTTGTGGAAAAGCGCGTGGAGGAACACAAGGCCCCGGCGGTGATGTATGCCGCCTGGCGGACCACCGGGCTTGGGCGGGCGCTCAAATGGTGGATCACGCGGCTGGCGGAGGACAGGGCGATCGGCGAATGGCTGGCGCGCCATCCGGCGCAGGCGCCGCTGCCGGTCTGATGCGTACGGCAGGCGGCCGCAAACAACAACGGGCTCCGATCGGAGCCCGTTGCACAGGGAAGGTGCCGCGTTACTTCAGGCCGGCTTCGACCTGGATGTTCAGCTTCACCTCATCGCCGACACCCGGCACGCCGTAGCTCATGCCGAAGTCGGTGCGCTTGAGGGTGCCAGTGGCCTCGGCGCCGCACCAGGGCTTCTTGCTCATCGGATGGGTGCCGCATTTGAAGTTGGAGACCGCCAGCGTCAGCGGCTTGGTGACCCCCAACAGCGTGAATTCGCCGTCGATGGCGGTCAGTTTGTCGCCGCTGAACTTGAGCTTGCCGGATTTGAACGTGGCGGTCGGAAACTGGGCGGTGTTGAAGAAGTCCTCGCCGCGCAGGTGCGCATCGCGCTTGTCCAGGCCCGTGTCGATACTGGCGGTGTCGATCACGATCTCGACATTGCCGCTCTTCTTCTCGGTATCGAGCACGATGGTGCCGCTGGTCTTGTCAAAGCCGCCGCGCTGGATCGAAAAGCCCAGGTGGCTGATCTCGAAGCTGGGGTAGGTATGGGTCGAATCGATCTCGTAGGTCTGCGGCGCAGCCACGGCGCCGGCGGCGAGCATGGCAAGGAGCGAGGCGATCATCGGCTTCATGGGGTCGTGTCTCCAGAGGGATATGAGGGAGTTATTGACCGGGTTTGCCGGTCAGGGTGAAACGGAACTTCACGTGCACATCGTCGGCAACCGTCTCGGTATCGGCCCAGGCACCTTCGCCCAGCCGATACTGCAGCCGCTTGACCGGAAAACCGCCTTCGAGCACCAGGTCGCTGCCCGCCGGCTTGGCGGTGAACTGGGCCACGATATCGCGACTGATGCCCTTGATGACGAGCGGGCCACGGGCTTCGAACTTGCCGCCGCCGAGCGCCTTCACGCTCTTGGCGGTGAAGGTGGCCTTGGGGTGGGCCGCGGTGTCGAACCAGGCCTTGCGCCTGACCTCGGCATTGCCGTCCGGCCCGCCGACATCGATGCTGGCAAGGTCGACACTGAACGTGGCCTGCGTGGTCTCCGGTTTGGCCGGATCGAAGTTGACCTGGGCGCTGTATTGCTTGAAACCGCCGTCGACGGTCACGCCCATCTGCTGGAACGAAAAGCCAAGACGGCTCTTGGCAGGGACCAGGGTCTGCGCCGCCAGCGCCGGCAGGGTCAGGCCGGTGGCAAGCACCGCCGCGACCAGGATGGAAAACCTCATTTGCAAGCTCCGTTGGAAAAGGTCAATCGCGCTGCGGCAGCATGCGACGCAAGGTGCCGTCGCGGTCGACGAATTGATGTTTCAGCGCGGCGAGCGCATGCAGGCCGACCAGACCGATCAGTCCGTAGGCGAGCAGCATGTGCACCAGTTTCAGCCGGTCGCCCAGGTCCGGATCGCGTGGCACGAAATCGGGCAGCGGTATCAGGCCGAACAGCACCACCGGAAAGCCCTTGGCCGAACTCATGGCCCAACCGACCAGCGGCAGCGCCACCATCAGCAGGTAAAGCAGGTGATGCGTGCCGGCAGCCGCCTTGCGCTGCCAGGCGGGCTGCCCGGCAAGCGGGGGCGGCACACCGCGGCGCAGCCGCCACGCGAGGCGCACCAGCACCAGCAGCAGCACCGAGATGCCAAGCCATTTGTGATAGGCGTACAGCTTGAACTTGACCGGCGAGAGCGGCAGCGTATTGATGTAGAGCGCAAGGCCGAAGGCGCTCAGGATCAGCAGCGCCATCAGCCAATGCAGGGTGATCTGCACGCCATCGTAGCGGGAGGAAGCCATCGCCTGTCCTTGTTCTTTCAACTTGAAGCAGCGCCATGATGATAACGGCTTTGAGTGCAATCTGATCCTGAAGTTTATGGAATTGATTGTTCTAATTTTTGCAACAATCGCTGAACACGTGGCGCTGACCGGTGACTTGGTGGCGCAAGGGTGCCGTGCCATGTGCCGCCGCTCCCTGCGGTGCTCCGCCGCTGCCGCGCATATGGCGCGCGGCAGGTATTCTGACGGCGGTCACATTGCTTGTGTGTGTGATTAGCATGGCTGCACCGTTACCGATTTCTGTAACGAAATCAAGGCGCGGCCACAACGGGTTTTGCCTGTACAATGCGCCCCCGGCGCGTGCCGAGGTGCCCATCGGTAGTGGATGGGCGGGTATGCAAAGGAGACCTGTATGCATGGTGTCGAGAAGTTGATCGGCGGCTTCGGTCGCTTTCAAAGCAAGTATTTCAGCGAGCAGGGCGGGCTGTTCGAGACCCTCAAGCGCGGACAGAACCCCCATAGCCTCTTCATCGGTTGTTCCGATTCCCGCGTGGATCCGGCCATTCTCACCGATTGCGACCCGGGCGATCTGTTCGTGGTGCGCAATGTGGCCAACCTGGTGCCGCCCTACGAGCCGGATGGGGCCTACCACGGTGTTTCCGCTGCCATCGAATATGCCGTGTGCGTTCTCAAGGTGCGCTACATCATTGTGCTGGGGCACTATGCCTGCGGCGGCATCCGCGCGCTGGTCAAGGGGCATGAGCCGCAGTCCGAAGCCGACTTTGTCGGCCGCTGGGTGAGCATTGCCAGCCGTGCCTGCGAGAAAGAGGTCGTCCAGGCCGGCGAGTCGCAGGATGGCGAAGCCCAACTGCGCCGCTGCGAGATGTCCGCCATCGTGGTCTCGCTGGAAAACCTGATGAGCTTTCCGTTCATTGCCGAACGGGTCAAGGCGGGCGAGCTGCATCTGGTGGGCTGGTACTTCCATATCGAGGAAGGCGCGCTTTACCAGTACGACCACGCGGACGGCGCTTTCGCCCCGTTGGTGAAGGCCCGCTGACCGCTCCGGGCGGCAGCGGCCGGCATGGCCCGCCCGCCGCCCGGACGGTTTTTCACAGCCCGAACAGCGTGCGCAGGTGCAGTGCCACCCCGCCTTCGGTGTTGGAGCCGATCTGCGGCACGCCGGGCAGCTGCGCCACCAATCGTGGATTGGCGTTGCCCATCAGGAACGGATGGCCGGCGGTCTGCAGCATCTCCAAATCGTTGAGATTGTCGCCAAAGGCGATGCAGTCGGCAGCGGCAATGCCCAATTCATCCATCACCACGGTCAGCGCATGGCCCTTGGAGACGGTCGGGGCCATCACTTCCAGACAGTCCAGCGCCGAGAAGGTCACATAGAGGGTATCGTCGAATTCGGCGAGCAGCCGCGCTTCCAATGCCAGCAGATGGGCATGGGCGCTCACATACAGGATCTTGGCCACACCTTCGCCGTCAATGCTCGGGATATCGGCCACCTCGTAGGTGAAGCCGGAATCCTGGTGGTAGCGCAGCAGGTCCTCATTGGGCTCGCCGATCAGCCAGGTTTCGTCCAGATACAGGTTCAGCGAGGTGCCTGCGGCGAATTTGGGCTGGACCAGCGCGCGCACCAGCGCCGGGTCGATGTTCTCGGCGTGGATCTGCCGGTTGTGCGGATCGTGCACCCGGGCGCCGTTGGAGGTGATGAGATAGGCCTCGATGCCCAGCACATCGCGGATGCCGCGCACATCACAGTAGTGGCGTCCGGTGGCGATGGCAAAGCGCAAGCCGCGTGCCTGCAGATCACGCAGGGTCTGGGCGGTGTGGGGGGGGACAGTGTGGTCCGGGCTGA
Source organism: Chitiniphilus purpureus (assembly GCF_025642115.1). Classification (GTDB taxonomy): domain Bacteria; phylum Pseudomonadota; class Gammaproteobacteria; order Burkholderiales; family Chitinibacteraceae; genus Chitiniphilus; species Chitiniphilus purpureus. The sequence continues at coordinate 1,674,311 of NZ_CP106753.1, forward strand.
GCAGCGTGCCGTCCAGGTCCGTGGCGATAAGCTGATACATAAGGGTCCTGCAAAGGCGTTCGAGCCGCCATTTTATCGCGCCGCGCCATTGTCCCCGATGCGGAAATGCCCTAAGCCGGCGCCCATCTTGCGCTATTGCGGGGGCAGGCGCTGCCAGCGGCCGTCGATCAGGCCCTCGATCGGCTGGTACTGGGTCTTGTAGGCCATCTTGCGGCATTGCCCGATCCAGTAGCCGAGGTAGACGTAGGGCAGCCCCAACTGACGTGCCAGCCCGACCTGCCACAGGATGTTGAACACGCCGAAGCTTGCGCCTTCGATATCCGGATCATAGAAGGTGTAGACAGACGACAGCCCGTCCTCCAACTGGTCCACAAGGCTGACCATGCGCACCGCGCCCCCTTCGCGGAACTCCGCCAGAAAGCTTGCCACATTGCTCTTGAGGATGAAGCTTTCGTACTGTTCGCGACCATCTTCGTCCATGCCGCCACCCGAATGGCGTGCTGCCTGGTAACGCTGGTAGAGCCGGAAGTGCGATTCGGCGTACTCCAGGCCGAGGATGCGGGTCTTGAGGTTGGCGTGGCGCCGGGCGGCGCGGCGTTGCGAGCGGTTGGACTCGAACTCCGCCACCGGCAGGCGCACCGGCACGCAGGCCTGGCAGCTGTCGCAGTGCGGGCGGTATACGAACTGGCCGCTGCGGCGGAAACCGTGTTGGACAAGCTGGCTGTAGGTGCGCGTGTCGATCAGCTCCGAGGGCACGGCCACCTGTGAGCGTGCCAGCTGGTCCGGCAGGTAGCTGCAGGTGTAGGGGGCGGTCGCATAGAACTGCAACTGGATCGCGTGTCCGCGCGGATTCATCGTCAGGCTCCAAGAGGATGATGGGCGTAGTGCCAGGGCCCCGGCTCGCCCGATTGCGCCGTCAATACTGTAAGCGTAGCAATAAATTCGTCGCGTGGAATATCGCGCGCACCAAAGCGGACGAGATGCGCGGTGCGCATCTGGCAATCGATCATGCCGAAGCCGCGCGCATGCAGCCAGCGCACCAGATGGACAAAGGCGATCTTGGAGGCGTCGGGGGCGCGGGCGAACATCGATTCGCCGTAGAACATGCGGCCGATCGCCACGCCGTACAGGCCGCCGGCAAGCTCGCCGTCGAGCCAGCATTCGGCCGAGTGGGCGTAACCCAGCCGGAACAGCTCGCCGTAGGCGGCACGCATCTCATCGGTGATCCAGGTGCCCCGCTCGGTGCCGCGCGGCGCGGCGCAGCCGCCAATGACCGCGTCGAATGCGGTATCAAAGGTCACGCTGTAGTGCCGGTTGCGCAGCGTCTTGGCCAGCGATTTCGGCACATGCAGCTCACCTGGAAGCAGCACCGTGCGCGGGTCCGGGCTCCACCACAGGATGGGCTCGCCGGGCATGAACCACGGGAAGATGCCCTGCCGATAGGCCGCGAGCAACCGCTCCGGCGCCAAGTCGCCACCGGCGGCCAGCAGACCGTTGGGGTCGGCAAGCGCGTGCTTGAGCGGCGGAAAGACCGGCGCGGGGCCCAGCCAGGAGATCATGCGTGTCGCGGGGGGCGGGGCGGTGGTCAGGGCTTGCGCTGTTTGCCGAGGCAGTCCGAACAGATGCCGTACAGGTACATCTCGTGGTCCTGGATCTCGAAGCCATGCTTGCGCGCGATCGCATCCTGCCGGGTCTCGATCTCCGCGTCGTAGAATTCCTCGACCTTGCCGCATTTGACGCATACCAGATGATCGTGGTGATGGCCCTGGTTCAGCTCGAACACGGCCTTGCCGGACTCGAAGTGGTGGCGTTCCAGGATGCCGGCCTGCTCGAACTGGGTCAGGACGCGGTAGACGGTGGCAAGGCCGATGTCGGTCTGTTCGGCCAGCAGCAGCCGGTAGACATCCTCGGCGGTCATGTGGCGTTGCTCGCTGTTTTCGAACAGGTTGAGAATCTTCAGGCGCGGGCCAGTGGCTTTGAGGCCGGCGTCCTTGAGGTCGGAGGCGTTGCTCATCGAATGCTCTCTGCGGCTACGGCAAATGGGGAGTTCAAGGTATGATATAGCGTTTGGTCAGTTCGAAAAACTCGCGAACGCCAGCGGCGCGAGCGCTTCGCTCTCCCGGCGGCGTTGCCGCCAGAACCCGCCCCAGTCGTGAATCCAGGCATGCATATCATCAAACCGATATTGTCCACGCTGACCTTGGTCGGCGCGCTGTCGGGCTGCGGACTCCTGAACGCCGTGCCCCATTACAAGCTCGACATCCCCCAAGGCAACGAAGTGACGGCCGACAAGGTCGCCGGACTCAAGGCCGGCATGACGCGCAACCAGGTGCGCTTCCTGCTCGGCACGCCGCTGCTGGCCGATCCGTTCCACGCCACGCGCTGGGACTACGTCTACAGCGACGCCAAGGGCGGCCAGTTGCAGCGGCGCCATGCGCTGGCGGTCTTCTTCGAGGACGACCGGCTGGTGCGCTGGGAAGGCGATACCCTGCCTGCGCCGCCCGCCAAGCCCGAGACCCGGCTCGACGCCGCCCCCAAGGCCGAGGCGCAGACGCTCAGCGCCGAGCGCGATCCGGCCGAGGCCGAGCCTGGCAGCGAGCTGGAAGTCAAGCCCATCGTCGACAAGGAATTCTGACCATGCCGCGCATCGCGATTGCCGGCGCATCCGGTCGCATGGGCCGCATGCTGATCGAGGCTACGCTGCAGACGCCGGGCTGCGCATTGCATGCCGCGTTGGACCGGCCGGGCAGCCCGGCGTTGGGCCAGGATGCGGCGCTGTTCCTCGGCCGCACCAGCGGCGTGCCGATCGGCGACGATCTGGCGGCTCTGGCCGGAGCCGATGTGCTGATCGATTTCACCCGGCCCGAGGGCACGCTTGCGCACTTGGCGCGTTGCCGCGAGCTCGGGGTCAACATGATCATCGGCACCACCGGCTTTGACGAGGCCGGCCGTGCCGCGATCGAGGCGGCCAGTGCCAAGATCGCCATCGTTTCGGCCTACAACATGAGCGTTGGCGTCAATCTGGTGTTCAAGCTGCTGTCGGTGGCCGCGAAGGTGCTCAACCAGGGTTACGACGTGGAAATCGTCGAGATGCATCACAAGCACAAAGTCGACGCCCCCTCGGGCACGGCCATCGCCATGGGCGAGGCGGTGGCCCGGGCCTGGGACGAGGAACTCAAGGAGATCGCCACCTGGTCGCGCGAGGGCATCACCGGTGAGCGCCAGCCGGGCACCATCGGGTTTGCCGCATTGCGCGGCGGTGATGTGATCGGCGATCACACCGTCGTGTTCGCCGGCCCGGGCGAGCGCGTCGAGATCACCCACAAGGCCAGCAACCGCACCATCTATGCCCAGGGCAGCCTGCGCGCCGCGCAGTTCCTTGCCGGGCGCTCCCATGGTCACTTCACGATGCAGGACGTGCTGGGCCTGAACTGAGTGCGGCACCGCTGGTTGCCGCGGTGTCATGAGGGGCAAGGCGGCCGGGTGTTCTGTGGGTTGCTGATTGCCACCTCTGCGGGCAGCAACCGGCAAGCCATGGACCGGTGACGACGGGGCCGACCATCCGGCCCTTGCACCGTGCCGGCTGCCGCCGTGCCGGTACCGGGCTGTCCGCCTTGTGCCTTCCCCCTTCCGAGTCCAGCGCCACCATGCAACAACAGTGCGCGGCAGGCGCCAGGCTTGGGTGCGGATGCCGGCCCTTGGCGTTGCGCCGCCCCCGTTCCTGCCGGCCCAGGTCGCGACGTGGTGCCATGCCTCACCCGTCGGCTGGGGCATTAACGTTTGATAAACAAATTGCCAACAAATCGGCTAACGGCCGTGCGTCAGGATGGCGTGCCGGCAGCGTGGACAGCGCTGCCCCTGCATAAGGATGGTCCTGATGACATTGCCCGACTGGGGTGCGCTGCGCGGCGTCGGCCTGCTGTTGGTGCTGGCGCTGACGGCGTGCGCCGCCGAGAAAGAGCCCGCTGCCCGGCCTGGGCGCGGCACGTTGTTGAATACCCCCGCACCGCCGCAGGTGCTGCGGCGGATCGAATTCGATGCGCACATGCGTGCCCGTGGGCTGTTGCCGCTGTACGGCACGGCGCGCTGCGATGTGCGTTATACCCGGATCGAATACCGTACCGTGGATGCCCGGCGCGAGGCCGGGACGGCCAGTGCCGCACTGATGGTGCCCAGTGGCAGGGACCACGCATGCCGTGGCGCCCACCCTGCGGTGCTGCAGGCACGCGACGAGGCGGCACGGCGCGATGGCGACCTGGCCGATGTGCACGACACCCTGGTGGGTTTTGAGGCGGCCGCCGCATTCGCCGCCCACGGCTACGTGGTGGTGGTGCCCAATTACCCCGGCGGCGCCGATCCGACGTCGCAGTACCCTCCTTATCTGCATGCGCGGGCCCAGGCGGACGATGTGATCGACGGACTGGCGGCCGCGCATGCGGCGTTGACCCGGGATTCGGTCTTCGGTCCGGTGGCTTTGTCCGGCGCGTTGTTTCTGTATGGCTATGGGCAGGGTGGCTACGTGGCACTGGCCGCACAGCGCGCGCTGGAAAGCGGTGCGGTGGTCCCCTGGCGGCTGGCCGGTGCGATGCCGGCTGCAGGGCCCTATGCGCTGCCCGAATACGTGCGGGACCTGATGGCGCGCCCGGGGCCGGCCAACGCTTTGCTGGCCAGGCTCGCGGCCGGCTATGCCGCGGTGTATCACGACGAAGGCTTCCAGCCGCAGCACATGCTCGCGTCGCGCGACCCGATTGCGCAAGGCACGCCCGATGCGTCTGCGGAAGGGGCATGGTCCGCCCCGGGCCGTGGTGCCGACGCATTGCACCGCGTGCTGGAACACAACCGGCTTCTGACCTGGTCGCCACGTGCGCCGCTGGCGTTGTGCGGCGCACGCCAGGATCGCGTGGTGGACTGGCGCAATACCGAGCGCGCCGTGGCCTATTTTGCCGGGCGCGGGGTGCCGGTGACGGCCTACGACCTGGAGGACGCCGCCAGCCTGCCTGACGATGCGTGGGGACGCGTCCTGTACCGGCAAAGCGTCGCGCGTCGCACCGAAGCCGGTGGTCCGGACGGCTATCATGCGGCGCTGGCCCCGCTGTGCGCCGCCCTCGCGCGCTACTACTTCGATCGGCTGCTGCGTGCCTGAGCGGCCGGCGCACCGCGCTGCGGTCCGGCCGGCCGCTGTCGGACAGCCATCCACAGCCCAGGCTATTGCCCCGCCCCTGCGCTGCCGCCATGCTGCTCCAACATGGCATCTGGATATCCTTCACCTCGCCAATCAGGATGTGCAATCGAGATGATCAAGATCATGCTTATCGAAGACGATCTGCGGCTTGCCCGGCTGATCGCGGACTTTCTGGACAACCATGGCTATGCGGTCAGTTGCGAGCACCGGGGCGATACCGCGGTGAGCGCGGTGCACCGCCTCAATCCTGACCTGGTGGTGCTGGACATGATGCTGCCCGGCAAGGACGGGCTGGAGATCTGCCGCGAGCTGCGCCAGCACTCGCACGTGCCCATCCTGATGCTGACTGCGCGCGAAGAGGATATCGACCAGATCCTGGGACTGGAATCGGGCGCGGACGACTATGTGGTCAAGCCGGTGGAGCCACGTGTGCTGCTCGCCCGCATCCGTGCGCTGCTGCGCCGGCAGAGCGCGCCGGCCAGCACCTTGCCGGATCGGCTGCAGTTCGGCCACTTCGCCATCGACAGCGGTACGCGCAGCGTGACGCTCCATGGCGCGCTCGTCGATACCGGCACCGCCGAGTTCGAATTGCTGTGGCTGCTGGCAAGCAACGCCGGACGTGTGCTGTCGCGTGACATGATCCTGACCTCGCTGCGCGGCGTGGGCTACGACGGGCTGGACCGCAGCGTGGACGTGGGCGTGAGCAAGCTGCGCAAGAAGCTGGACGACGATCCGCGCGAGCCGCGCCGGATCAAGACAGTGTGGGGCAAGGGCTATCTGTTCAGCCGTGACGACTGGGAGGACTGATGTTTCGCCTGTTCATCCATGTGTATCTGCTGCAGGTCGTCGGCGTGGCGCTCGCGCTGGTGGGGCTCAACTACGCGGTCACAACGTTCTTCAAGCCCTACGAGCACCAGTACAACTGGCAGATGGCACGCGGTTCGTTCGGCCACCTCGCACGCGAGCTGCGTGGGCTCGATCCGGAACGGCAGCGCGCCCGGATCGCTGCATGGCAGCCCGACTACGGGCTCAAACTCGATCTGGTGCATGCGCGGCAGATCGCGCTGCAGCAGGATGAGCTCGGTTTTCTCGAGCGCGGCATGTTCTTCTTCCGCGAGAACGACGACTACGAGCAGTTCTACGTGCCGATCGAATGGCCGCGTTCCCAATGGCTGCTGGCGATCCGCACCCCACCCCTGCCGGAGGTGGTGCTGCCGGTGCAGATCGTTTCCTATATGGCGCTGGCGGCCGTGTTCGCGCTGCTGCTGTTCGTATGGGTGCGTCCGCATTGGCGCGAGCTGCAATCGCTCAGGCTGGCGGCACAGCGGTTCGGCGAAGGAGATCTGAGCGCGCGCACCACGGTGTCGCGGCGCTCGTCGGTGCGCGAGCTGGCGTTGCAGTTCAATGTGATGGCATCGCGGATCGAATCGTTGATCGCCAGCCGCCGCGACCTGACCAACGCGGTATCGCACGAACTGCGCACGCCGATGGCCCGGCTGTCGTTCGAGCTGGACAAGGCGCGCACGCTGGACCACCCGGCGCAGTGGCGCACCCTGGCCGATCAGATGCGTCAGGATCTGACCGAGCTGGAGGCGCTGGTGTCCGAGCTGCTGTCGTTCGCCCGGCTGGAGCAGACCAGCAGCCACTATGTGATGGAGGAGGTCGACACCGAGGACTGGCTGCAAAGCGTGATCGGCATGGTGACACTGGAGGCTGAGGCGCGCGGCGTGGTGTGCGTGCTGCATCCGGACCACCCGGCGTGGGTAGAGCTGCAGCCGCGCCAGATGGCGCGTGCGCTGATCAATGTGGTGCGCAATGCCATCCACCATGCGCAGGGCCGGGTGGAGGTGCGGCTGGTGGGGTATGGGGACGGATTCGAGCTGCGCATCGACGACGACGGCCCCGGCATTGCGCCCGCCGAGCGCGAACGGGTGTTCGACCCCTTTGTGCGTCTGGACGAGAGCCGCAGCCGCGCCACCGGGGGATTCGGCCTGGGGCTGGCCATCGTGCGGCAGATCGTCAAATCGCACCAGGGCCAGGTGTGGATCGAGGACAGCCCGCTTGGCGGCGCGCGCTTCCTGATTCGCTGGTGACGCCAAGGCGGCCCGTGCCGGGCCGCCTTGCGCCGCAGGGCATGGATCAGAACGAGTAGTTCAGCAGCAGTGCGGCCTGGTAGTTGGTCTTTTCCTCGACCAGCGGGCTGTCCTCCGCCTCGCCGGCGTAGCGGACTGCACCGGCCGCAAGTTCGGTGCTCCAGGTCTTGTTGAAGCGATGCGTCCAGCTGACGCCGAAACTGTAGCTGTTGATGCCCGATTCGGCCTTGTAGGCCTTGAAGCGGCTGGTCCTGCTCTGGGCATCGGTCACGCCGAAGTAGGTCTGGTTGTACTTGGCATTGCCCAGATGCACGCCGGCACCGAGGCCGATGCTGTCGCTTTCGCTCAACTCGAACTCATGGCCCAGCTGCACGCTCCAGGTGAGGCCGCGCTCGGTGTTGGTCAGGGCCTGATCGAACGAGACCGAGACGACGGTGGACGGGGTGATCGCATAGCCGACCATGGCGGTCGCCAGCAGCGAGCCGTCCACATCGCCCATGCCCTTGAGCCGGTCCGAGCCCGAGCCCAGGTCCTCGTCGCTCTCGGCGCGCCCGCCGTCGTAGCCCAGGCCAAGGCCGAACGAGAAACCGTTGTCGAGCTGGGTCTGCCAGCCCAGCCCTTCCTGCAGGTCCAGATAGAAGCCGGTCGGGCTCACCATCCGGAAATTGAGCGCCGGGCCTACGTCGTAATCATCGCTGCCGGCGTAGTTCGGCCCGTAGGCCACACCGGCGCCGAGCGTATATTCGGCTTCCTTGAAGAAGTTGCCGGTGGCGGCGGTGAAGCCGGCCTCCTGCGGTTCGGCAAGCGCCAGCGGTGCCAGGAGGGAGGACAGCACTGCAAGTGCGCAGCGGGAGAGGGGGAATCGCATATCAAGGCTCTTGCGTGGTTGAACACGGCGCCGATTCTATGCGAAGCCACCCTACGCAGCGTGTGCCGGAAATGTCCGCGACTTGTAAACAAGCGTGAACAAAAGCTTTCCCCTGCTTGCGCAAACCAAGCAATTTCAACGGGTTGCGCCTTGCACAACGCTGCCATGCATCGATTGGTAATTGTGCACATGGCACACTTGACGCACAAGAAAACGGGGCATCCGGTGATGGATGCCCCGCGTCGCGGAACAGATGGCTGAAGCGAGTAGATTGCCTAGGCCCTCGGACGGGCTTATCTGCGCGCTGCGTGAGCGTGCCGGAATCATCGTCACTCGTCGCCGCCGATCTGCCGGCGGCACCTCGCAGGAGGCAGGTTGAAAGAACGTACGCTGATTCACTCGTGCTGCAGGCTGTTACTCGTCGTCCCGGCGACGATTCCACCTTAGCACCGTGCAGCGCGGCAATTCAAGCTGCGCCGACCGCGCGTCCGGATGGGGGCGGGCATTCAGGCATGGCTGCCGGCCACGTGGCCGGATGACCAGGCCCACTGGAAGTTGTAGCCGCCGAGCCAGCCGGTCACATCCACCACCTCGCCGATGAAGAACAGCCCGGGCACTGTCTTCGCCTGCATGGTGCGCGAGTCGAGCGCACTGGTGGCCACACCGCCGCGGGTCACTTCCGCCTTGCGGTAGCCCTCGGTGCCGGAGGGCACCACCTGCCAGCGTTTGAGGCGTTCCTCCAGCTGATGCAAGGTCTTGGCCGGGTACTGCTTGAGCGGCCGGTTCTCCCCCAGCGCCGCCACCACCGCATGCGCCAGCCGCTTCGGGATGGCATCGGCCAATACGTTGGCGAGCAGCGCATCGCGATTGCCGGCGGCGAGCACCTCGGTGATGGCGCGGTCGGGCAGCAGGTCGATGCTGATCGGCTGGCCCGGCTGCCAATAGGAGGAGATCTGCAGGATGGCCGGACCGGACAGGCCCTTGTGCGTCAGCAGGACCGCTTCGCGAAAGCGTGTCCTGCCGCAGGTGGCCGTCGCATCGGGCACCGCCACGCCGGCCAGTTCCGACCACAGATCCTGTGGCTGGAAGGTCAGCGGCACCAGCGCCGGGGCAGTCGGCACGATTTCGAGGCCGAAGCGGCGTGCCAGCTCGTAGCCGAAGGCGCTGGCACCGATCTGCGGGATGGACAAGCCGCCGCTGGCGATGACCAGCGAGGCGCAGCGCCAGGTTTCGGCCGCCGTGCGCACCATGAAGCCGTCGTCGAGCCGCTCGATCTGCTCGATGGGCGTGTGCATGCGCCACAGCGCGCCGCCGGCGTCGACCTCGGCCTTGAGCATCTGGATGATGGCGCCCGAGCCCTGGTCGCAGAACAGCTGCCCCAGCGTCTTCTCGTGGTAGGTGAGACCGTGCCGTGCCATCAGCTTGATGAAGTCCTGCGCGGTGTAGCGCGCCAGGGCCGATTTGCAGTAGTGCGGATTGGCCGAGAGATAGCATTCGGGCCGCACCTGCAGATTGGTGAAGTTGCAGCGCCCGCCGCCGGAGATGCGGATCTTCTCGGCAAGCTTGGCGGCATGATCGATCAGCACCACCTTGCGGCCGCGCGCGCCCGCAGTGGCTGCGCACAGCATGCCGGCTGCGCCGGCGCCGATGATCACGATGTCGGTGGTTTGCATCATGGGACGCGATTGTAGGGGAACACCCCTTGGCCGGCGACGTCCAAACCGCCGGTCTGCCCCGTGGCGGCGTATTTGCCACTACACTGCGGGCCATTGCCATCCGGACACCCCCGTCATGCCCATCCGCGCCGTGCTGCTGTTGCTGCTGCTGGTTCCCGGCCTTGTGCGCGCCGCCACGCTGGTGGTGGCGGTCGCCGGCGATGTGCGGCTGGATGGCACGCCGCTGGCCGAACTGGTGCTGCTGCAGCCGGGTGCGCAACTGCGGCTGGCCAGCGGGGCGAACGTGCTGCTGGCCGAGCCTGATCAGGGCCGCCAGACCCGCTGGCAGGGTCCGGCGCTGCTGCGGCTCGAAGCCCAGGGCGCACGGCGTGTCGGCGAGGGGCCGCCGCCCGAGCGCAGACCGCTGCCGCAGGCACTGCGGCCCGCCTTGCTGCGTACGCCCGACAATCTTGAACGCATCGCCCGGCTGGATGCCGACCTGCCCAGCCGGCTGATCAGCGCCCGGTTGAAGGCGGCGCGCCAGCAGTACCAGCGTTGGCGCGGCCAGTCTGCTGCGGACGATGTCACCCCGGAGTTGTACCTGCTCGATCTGCAGCTTGCCGCGCGCGATGGCCTCGGGCTGCAGGCCACGCTGGCCGAGATGGCCAGGCGCCGGCCGGACAACCGGCGTATCGCGCAGCTTTCGGCCCATCTGGTGTCGCTGGATCTGGCAATGAGTCCGGGCGATGCCGGCGCGCAGGTGGAAATCAAACCGATACAGACCCCATGAGGTGGTGCGATGAGTGATCTGATCCGGCGCAGCAGCCCGGAAGGGCGCGTCAAAAGCGGGCGCGAGGGGCGGGTGGCCGAGCCGGCGCAGGTGCTGGCGTTCTGGTTCGACACACCGCAGGCACAGGCCACGCTGTGGCGCAGTGTCTGGTTCGAGCGGGACGACGCGTTTGATGCCGGCATCCGCCAGCGCTTTTCCGCAACGCTGGAGGCGGCACTGGCCGGCAGCCTCGATCACTGGGCGCGCTCGGCGGCGGGCGCGCTGGCATTGGTGATCGTGCTCGACCAGTTTCCGCGCAACCTGTTCCGTGGCGAGGCGCGGGCGTTTGCCGGCGATGCTGCCGCGCGCCGGATCGCGACATCGCTGCTGGCGCAAGGGTGGCAGCGCGAATTGACAGCGGTGCAGCAGATGTTCGCATACCTGCCATTCGAGCACGCCGAGTGCCTGGCCGACCAGGACCGCTCGGTGGCGCTGACCGCGCGCTGGCGCGACGATCCACAGCTGGCCACCTGCTACGACTATGCATTGCGCCACCGTGAGGTGATCCGCCGTTTCGGGCGGTTTCCGCACCGCAATGCCGTGCTCGGACGCCACAGCACCGAGCGCGAGCGCGCCTGGCTGGACGCGCACGGCGGGTTCTAGCCCCTGTGTGGCGGTGGCGGGCCGACGGCGCCGACCGCATCGCCTGCCCACTGCCAACCCCGATGCAGTGCCGTGGCGGAACCGCGGTGAACGGACCCGGGACGGTCCGCTCCGACACGCAAGCCGCCGCGTGGGCCGGACGCGCTCTACTTCAGATTGTCCTTGAGCGCGCGCAGCAGGCTGTGGGCGGCATCGTCCTGTGTGAATTCCCAGATCATTGCGCCACCCAGCTGCTGCGCCTTGATGTATTGCGCCTTGACCTTGAGCGACTGCGGATCGTCGTAGCTGACCAGCTCCTTGGTCGCGGCGTTGTACAGATAGGGCGCATCCCCCGCCGCCTGGCTGCGGAACGCCTTCCAGCCCGGCTGGCCGATCAGGTCCTTGCGCAGCAGCGCGTATTGCACGGTGCCGGGTTCGGGGTAGTGGGTCAGGCCCGGGCCCTTGGCCGGCTGTGCCAGACCGTCGCCATTGGGGCCCGGTTCGACATTGCCCTGTGCACGCGCATAGAACGGCACGCCCAGTACCAGCTGTGCCGGCTTGAAACCCTGGGCCAGGAAATGCTTCACGCCGCCATCGCCGTTGAGCACGCTGCTATCCGGTTCGCCCGGCGTGGGGTGGAGCGCGGCATGCAGCCCGGCACGCGGGCTCCAGGCGCCGTAGTAGTCGTAGCTCATCAGGTTGACCCGGTCGAGCAGCTTGGCCGCACGCTTCAGATCGTAGCCCGAGACACCCCAGCCCCCGGCCACGCCCGGGATGGCGGCGGTCAGCGCGTACTTGCGACCATCGGCCGTGCCGGCCTGGTCCAGCGCGGCACGCAGCGTTTCAAGCAGCTTGATGTAGTTGTCGCGGTCGGCCGCGGCGGCGTCGTCCGGATAGTTGCCGCCGGTGACCGGGTGTTCCCAGTCCAGATCCAGCCCTTGGCAGCGGTAGTCGCGCATGATGGCCACCGCGGTGTCGGCCAACCGCGCGCGCGTGGTTTCGTTGCCGGCCACCTTGGCGAGATGGCGTGAACCGGTCCAGCCACCGATCGCCCAGTGGCAGTCGAGCGCGGGATTGCGTTGCCGTGCGGCGGCAAACGCCTTTTTCCAGGTCTGCGCCACCGGCAGCGCGCCGTCGGCGATGAAGGCGGTGCCGTCGGGCCGCACTTCGATGAACGAGTAGATGCCGATGTCCAGCTCGGCCAGCACCGCCGCCGCGCGAGCACGGTCCTGCTCGGATTGCCAGGTCGGCAGGTAGGAGACCAGCTTTGGGCCGGCATGGGCCAGGCCGGCGCTGCACAAGGCCAGCACCAGCGGCAGGGCTCGGGCGGAATGGCGCATCGGGATTCCTCGCAGAAGAAGGGCGGTCGGCTGGCCGGCTGGGCCGCATGCCGACGTTGAGGGGCGAGGATGAAGGCCGCGGCCCGATCGGGCAATGGCCCGGATTGTCGGCTGGCGCTGGCGCATGTTGCCCGGGTTGCACTTGGACAGCCGATGCGACAAGTGCTCAAATCCCAGGCCAGCGGGCACAGACCCGCTCCCTGGAGAATCCGCGATGTCGTACATGCTGTTGATGATGGAACCGGTCGGCCAGCGCACCACCCGCAGCGAAGCCGAAGGGCGCGAGTGCTACGAGCGCATGCGGCGCTTTGGCGACGAACTGCGTGCGCAGGGCCTCTTGGTCGCCAGCGAATCGCTGGCGTCGCAGCATGGCGCGGCGCGCCTGCAGGTGCACGAGGGCCGGCGGCACGTGGTCGACGGGCCGTTCGCCGAGATCAAGGAGATGGTGGGCGGCTTCTTCCTGCTCAACTGCAGCAGCCGCGAACAGGCGCTCGACATCGCCGCGCGCTGTCCGGCGGCAGAGTGGTGCACGGTGGAGGTCCGCGCGCTGGCCCCGTGCTATGAGACCGTTGATTGAGCATGGGCAACCGTTCGTCGGCTGCAGGCCAGTAAAAGCGCCCGGGCACCGCTGCCATTGTCGAAATCGCGCTGCCTGCTTCGTCGTGAGGGTGAAACGCGCCAATGGACCGCCCGACCGGGCAGCCGCGTTCAGTCCATTCTCACCAGGAGCCCCCCATGCGATTCATGATTATCGTCAGGTCCACCCCCAAGTTCGAGGCCGAACTCTCGCCCGAGACGGCCGACGAGGCCTTGATGGCCGCCATGGCCGACTACCACGAGCAGCTGGCGCAGGCCGGCGTGCTGCTGGACGCCAGCGGCCTGCAACCCAGCCGCACCGGCTGGCGCATCCACTATGAAGGCACGACGCGCACGGTGGTCGACGGCCCGTTCACCGAAACCAAGGAACTGATCGCCGGCTACACGCTGATCCAGGTGCGCTCGCGCGAAGAAGCGCTGGAGTGGTCGCGGCGCTTTCCCAACCCGGTCGGCGAGGGCCAGCCGGCGGTGGTCGAAGTGCGCCAGCTTTACGAGCTGGAGGATTTCAGCGACAGCCAGGCCATCCAGCGCTTCAAGGAGCTCGGCGTCGGCGGGGCCTGAGGGCCTGCCTTCCCGCCTGCACCCGCCGCCGGCGCGGCCGGCATCCGATGGACCCGGTCTGCCGCTGCAACCGTTTTATTCATTCGATGGCGCCACAGGCGCCATGACCAAGGACACTGTCATGCACAAGCAAATCTTCGTCAATCTGCCTGTCAAGAACCTCGAACGCAGCAAGGCGTTCTTCGCCAGCCTGGGCTTTACCTTCAACCCGCAATTCACCAATGAGTCGGCCGCCTGCATGCTGGTGGGCGAGAACATCTACGCCATGCTGCTGGTGGAGACGTTCTTCCAGTCGTTCACCAAGAAGCCGGTGGCCAACGCGCACGAGTCCACCGAAGTGCTGGTCGGTCTGTCGTGCGAGAGCCGCGCCGAGGTGGACGAGCTCGTGGCCAAGGCGTTCGAGGCCGGCGGCAACGTGCCGCGCGAGCCACAGGACCACGGCTTCATGTACGGCCATGGCTTCGAGGACCTGGATGGCCACGTGTGGGAACTGATCTACATGGAACCGGGCGCGGTGGAACAGGGCTGATGGCCTCGGCCACGCATCGCTCGATCGAGGCGGTCTGGCGCATCGAATCGGCCAGGATCATTGCCGGCGTCGCGCGTCTGGTGCGCGATGTCGGCCTGGCCGAGGAGCTGGCGCAGGATGCGCTGCTGGCAGCGCTGGAGCATTGGCCGGTGGCGGGTGTGCCGGCCAATCCGGGTGCCTGGCTGATGACGGCCGCCAAGCACCGTGCGCTCGACCATCTGCGGCAGGCCAGGATGCGGGCGCTCAAGCATCAGCAGATCGGCCATGACCTGGAAGCGCAGGAGGCGTCGATCGTGCCCGATTTCGTCGACAGCCTCGATGCCGCGCGCGCCGACCAGATCGGCGACGATCTGCTGCGGCTGATCTTCACCGCCTGCCATCCGGTGCTCTCGACCGAGGCGCGCGTGGCGCTGACACTCAAGCTCCTGGGCGGGCTGACCACCGCCGAGATCGCACGCGCCTTTCTGGTGACCGAGCCGACGGTGGCGCAGCGCATCGTACGCGCCAAGCGCACGCTGACCGCTGCGCGGGTGCCGTTCGAGTTGCCGCCGGGCAATGCGCTCGCGGTGCGGCTCGCCTCGGTGCTGGAGGTGATCTACCTGATCTTCAACGAAGGCTACGCCGCCACGGCCGGGGACGACTGGCTGCGCCCGGCGCTGTGCGATGAGGCGCTGCGCCTGGGGCGCATCCTCGCCGGGCTGGCGTCCGAGGAACCCGAAGTGCACGGGCTGGTGGCGTTGATGGAACTGCAATCCTCGCGCGCGCAGGCCAGGGTGGACGCCGCCGGCCAGCCGGTGCTGCTGGCCGATCAGGACCGGGCGCGCTGGGATCGCCTGCTGATCCGGCGCGGATTGCATGCGCTGCAGCGTGCCGAAGCGCTGGGCGGGGCGCTGGGGCCGTATGCGCTGCAGGCGGCGATCGCCGCCTGCCATGCCCGCGCCCACAGCGTGCAGGAGACCGACTGGGCGCAGATCGCTGCGCTGTATGACGCGCTGGCCCAGGTGGCGCCGTCGCCGGTGGTCGAACTGAACCGGGCGGTGGCGGTCAGCATGGCATTCGGTCCGGCGGCGGGGCTCGAAATCCTCGACACACTGGCTGAGCAGCCCGCGCTGCAGCAGTATCAATACCTGCCGGCGGCGCGGGGCGACCTGCTGGCCCGGCTGGGTCGGCACGACGAGGCGCGCCGGCAGTTCGAGCGTGCCGCCGCGCTCGCGCGCAACGCCAGGGAACGTGCCTTCCTGCTCGAACGTGCCCGCGCCCAGGGTGGTCCGGGCGGGCAATAGCGGCCGGCGGCGCAGGCCGGTGTGGCGGCCTGGGACCGATGGCGCAACCGGCCGCAGGGCCGTAACAACATGCAGGAAACGCAGCGGTGAAACATCAGCCTCCCAGACGCACTGTCATCGTCGATGGGCAGACACTGGCGTATACGCTCGCGGGGCAGGGCACCGCGAGGATCGTGCTGCTCAATGGGGCAGGCGGCCCGCTTGAAGGCTGGTTCAGGCTGTATCCGCAGCTCGAACGGCTGGGCGTGGTGCTGGCGTACGACCGGCCCGGCGTCGGTGGCAGCCCGCGTTCGCCCCACCCGCAGACCGGTGAGGCGGCAGTGTGCACCCTGCGTGGTCTGCTGCAGGCGGTCAGGCTGGAGCCGCCCTACCTGCTGGTGGGGCATTCCTTTGGCGGGTTGCATGCCAATCTGTTTGCGCGTCGGCATCCCGATGAGGTAGCAGGCGTGGTGTTTCTCGAAGCCAGCGCACCCGAGGACGTGGTCGGTATGAAGGCGCATCAGACCCTCGTGCAGCGTGCCCTCAATGCCGTGCTGGCCCGTCGCGCGCGTCCCGATCCGTATGGCGAGATCGGCCAGGAACGCATGACCGTCGCGCAGATCGCGGCGGCGCCCCCTTTTCCCGACGTGCCGGTATGTGTGCTGTCCGGCGGCAAGGCGCCGCCCCGCTGGCTGATGGCCCCCGAGGCCCTGGCGCTGCGCCGTAGCAACCAGGCGCAGCTGGCCCGGCTTTCGCCACGTGGTTGGTGCACGGTGGCGGCGCGCAGTGGCCACTTTCCGCAGCTGTCCGAGCCGCAGGCCGTGCTCGATGCCATCGCGCAGGTGCAGGCGGCCGTGGCACAGACACACGGCAGCCCGACACCAGGCATGCCGCCGGTCTGAACACACGACATGGTGGCTTGGCATTTCCGACCAATGTAGAGACAGCAACAAAACTGTCTCATCTGCTACATGATCGGTAGACTGGCGTCATGGAACGCTGGCTTTGTCTGATCCTGACCCTTCCCACGCAAAACGCCACGGCACGCATGCGCGCCTATCGCGCGCTCAAGGCAGCGGGTGCGGCCACGCTGCGCGATGGCGTGAACCTGCTGCCGTTGCGCCCGGCGTGTCAGGCCACACTGGCCGCCATCGCTGACGACATCCGGGCGCACGGCGGCACTGCGCGCATCCTGGAAGTGTCCGGCGAGGAGACGCTGATCTTTCCCGCGCTGTTCGAGCGCACCGACGAGTTTGCCGAGCTGACGGCGCAGATCACCCCGCTGCATGCGGCGCTGTCGTTCGACACGGCAGCGGAGACGCTCAAGCAGGTCCGGCGGCTGCGCCGCGCGTTTGCCGCCATGGCGGCGATCGACTTCTTTCCCGGCCTGCCGCAGCGTCAGGCGGAAGCGGCGCTGCTGGCGCTGGAGCGTGCCGCAAACCGGTATCTCGCGCCCGATGAGCCGGAAGCGACCGCGGGCGAGCCGCCACGGCTCGACCCAGCTGGTTTCCAGGGCCGCGTCTGGGCCACGCGGCGACGTCCGTGGGTGGACCGGCTTGCCAGCGCCTGGTTGATCCGTCGGATGATCGATCCCGCGGCGCAACTGTTGTGGCTGGCCAGCCCGGCGGACTGCCCGGATGAGGCGCTGGGCTTCGACTTCGACGGTGCCCGCTTCACCCATGTGGGCGACCGGGTCACCTTTGAAGTGCTGCTGGCCAGCTTCGGCCTGGAGACTCCGGCGCTGCAGCGCTTGGCCGCCGTGGTGCATTTCCTGGACGTGGGCGGCATCGCACCGGCCGAGGCGAGCGGCGTGGCGCGCATCCTGGCCGGCCTGCGGGCAACCCTGTCCGACGACGACGCCCTGTCCGACGCCGCCTGCAACGTGTTCGATGCCCTGCTTGCCGCCTATCTCACCGACTCCCAAAGACCGACGTGACCGACATGATGCATCCTGACGCCGCCACCTCCTCGGACCGGCATCCCGAACCGCCCACCTTCCGGCAGGCCCTGCTGTTCTGGCTCAAGCTGGGTTTCATCAGCTTTGGCGGGCCGGCCGGACAGATCGCCATCATGCACCAGGAGCTGGTGGAGCGGCGGCGCTGGATCTCGGAGCGACGTTTTCTGCATGCGCTGAACTACTGCATGCTGCTGCCCGGGCCGGAAGCCCAGCAACTGGCAACCTATATCGGCTGGCTGCTGCACCGCAGCTGGGGCGGCATCGTCGCCGGCGCACTGTTCGTGCTGCCGTCGCTCCTGATCCTGATCATGCTGTCCTGGGTGTACATCGCGTTCGGCAACACCACGCTGGTTGCCGGCCTGTTCTACGGCATCAAGCCCGCCGTCACCGCCATCGTGTTGCAGGCAGCGCACCGCATCGGTGGCCGGGCGCTCAAGCACAAGGCGCTGTGGGTGATCGCCGCCGCTTCGTTCGTCGCCATCTTCGCGTTCGATCTGCCGTTCCCGCTGATCGTGCTTGCGGCGGCGCTGGTCGGCCATGTCGGTGGGCGGGTCGCCCCGGCACAGTTCAGCGTCGGCGGTGGGCATCGAGCCGCCGACCGCTCCTACGGCCCTGCGGTGATCGACGATGCCACGCCGCCACCCGCGCACGCCCGTTTGCGCTGGGGCGGGCTTGCCCGCGTGGTGCTGATCGGCGCGCTGCTGTGGGCGGTACCGCTGGCGCTGCTTGCGGCAGGATTCGGCTGGCAGCACACCTATACGCAGATGGCGTGGTTCTTCACCAAGGCCGCGTTGCTCACCTTCGGCGGCGCCTACGCGGTACTGCCCTATGTCTATCAGGGTGCGGTCAGCCACTATGGCTGGCTGAGCCCGACGCAGATGATCGACGGCCTGGCGCTGGGGGAGACCACCCCGGGCCCGCTGATCATGGTGGTGGCCTTCGTCGGCTTTGTCGGCGGCTATCTGCAGGCGCACTTCGGCGCGGACCTGGCCTTCGCCGGCGGTGCACTGGCGGCGGTGCTGGTCACCTGGTTCACGTTCCTGCCATCGTTCGTCTTCATCCTGGCGGGCGGCCCGCTGATCGAATCCACGCACAACGTGCTCGGGTTCACCGCACCGCTAACCGCGATCACCGCCGCCGTGGTCGGGGTGATCCTGAACCTTGCACTGTTTTTCGGCTACCACGTGCTGTGGCCGCATGGCTTTGCCGGCGGCTTCGACGTCGTGCCGGCGCTGATCGCGCTGGCGGCTGGCATTGCCTTGTTCCGCTTCAAGCGCAACGTCATCCAGGTGCTCGCCGCATGCGCCGGCGCCGGTCTGCTGGCCACGCTGGTGCGCTGACGCGGCGCGGGCCGAGGCGATCCGCTGGAGATACTGCCCTTGGCGACAGGCTAGGTCTGGATCAGCCGCAGCAGCGTGCCGTCCGGGTCGATCAGCGCGCCCATGAGCCCACCCCAGGGTTGCGGCTCCGGCCGGTGCAGGCGTGGAAAGCCGGTGGTGGATTCGGGAATGCCCGCGGCGCGGCAGATGCGGTGGAAAGCGTGCACGTCGTCCAGGCGCAGGCAGCAGCTGAACCAGCTCGATGCCGGATCGAGTGCGGGGTGGGCAAAGAACTCCAGGCACAGTCCATCGCGTTCCAGGATGAGCCAGCCGTCGTCGCGGTAGGTGCATGCAAAGCCGAGCGGCGCGTAGAAGCGCTGTGTGAGGTCGAAGTCCCTGGACGGCAGATTGGGGGTGGCGCGATCGCTCATGGCTGTTTTCCGGCCCCTGGCGTGGGGCGATGCTGGTCCGGTGGATAGGAGGAACCGGCAGGCGCCGCGTTCACCGGGGTGGGGGCCGCGGCAAGCCGCATCAGCTGCGCGCGCAGCTCATCCGGCGTGGGGACGGCCTGTTCCAGTGCGGCATGGGCCTGCAGCCAGATGGGGTGGGCACGGTGCAACAGTGCGTGCCCGGCCGCTGTGAGCACCACGCGGCGCTTGCGTCGATCCCCCCGGTCGGCGGCCACGTCGACCCATCCCCGCCGCTGCAGTGGTTTCAGCTGGGCAGTCAGCGTGGTGCGGTCCATCGCGAGGAACGGCGCGAGCTCGCCGACCGTCGGCGGGGTGGGGCGGTTGAGCGCCATCATCAGCGAGAACTGACCGCTGGTCAGGTCCAGCGCCCGGAACACCTCATCGAAATGGCGGGTGAGCGCCCGCGCCGCCCGCTGCGCATGCAGGCACAGGCAGGTCTGGGCGACCGCCAGAGTCTGATCGTAAGGAAACATCATGCTTGACATTGGTGCAAGTATGTTGATATCAACTGTATAGGCCATCCCGCTGGAGCGCATCGACATGTCACTGACCCTGCCCATCACCCCACATCTGTGGTTCGACAAGCAAGCCCGAGAGGCTGCCGCATTCTACAGTGCGATCTTCCCTGATTCCGGCATCGACCGCGTCGTCGAGCTGCACGATACGCCTTCGGGCGACTGCGACGTGGTGTCGTTCCGGCTGGCCGGCCAGCCTTTCCTGGCGATCTCGGGCGGGCCGTTCTTCAACTTCAATCCATCGATTTCATTGCTTGCCAACTTCGATCCGTCGCGCAATCCGCAGGCGCGCGAGCAGCTCGATGCGGCGTGGGCGGCACTCAGCGCCGGCGGGCAGGTGCTGATGCCGCTCGATGAATACCCGTTCAGCAAGCGCTATGGCTGGGTGCAGGATCGGTTCGGGCTGTCGTGGCAATTGATCCTGTCCAATCCCGGGGGCGAGCCGCGACCCGCGCTGACCCCCTTTCTGCTGTTCACGGGCGACGTCTGCGGCAAGGCCGAAGAGGCCGGTGCCTTCTACCGCTCGGTGTTCGACGGCTCGGTACCCGGCCAGCTGCTCCGCCATCCGGCGGGGGCGGAACCCGAGCGCACGGGCACGGTGATGTATTCGGACTTCCGGCTGGATCAAACCTGGTTCGCCGCGATGGACAGCGCCTTGCCCCATGGCTTTGACTTCAACGAGGCAGTCTCCTTCGTGGTCCACTGTCGCGATCAGGCCGAGATCGACCGCTATTGGGCGCGGCTTTCCGCGGTGCCGGAGGCGGAACAGTGCGGCTGGTGCAAGGACAGGTTCGGCATCTGGTGGCAGATCGTGCCAGTGGTGCTCGATGAGATGATGGGCTGTGGCGACCGGGCGAGGATCGACCGCGTGACGCAGGCGTTCCTCACCATGAAGAAATTCGACCTCGCTGCGCTGACGCAGGCGTTCTCGGCCCCGGCATGAGCACGCTCCTGCGCGCCTGGGGCACTGATCCGGTGCGCATGCGCAGCCCCAGCCATGGTCGACCATACCCCACCCTGGCGACACCCGCAGCGCCGCGGCAGGCGAGTCAGGGGTTGCCGGCAAGCGCCAGCCATTCGCCGCGCAGCAGCCTGGCCTCCCAGGTGCTGCCGTCCGACCGGGCGAAGGTGATGATCGGCAGCGGCGGCAGGCGGATCATGCTGCCGCTTGGAAACAGGCCGCGATGGCCGAAGCGGAACGACATCAGCCTGGGGCCGCAATCGGTTTCATAGACTGCCGGATAGAAATGCCCCATCCGGTGGCATGTGACCGTGGCCGTGCATGCCTCGCCCATCCGGCTGTCGATGGGGCACACCCCACCAAGGACGGAGCCGTCGGCAGGTTTCAGCGCGAACTGGGGGTCGATCTCGATCCCGAGCAGACGAAAGCGCTGGCTGTAGCCTGCGATGGGTTCAAACACCCCCGCTGCGATGCATTCCCCGATCCTGCGCCACGCGTTGCGCGATGCCTCGGCCCCGTAGATCACCAGATCCAGTTCGTGGCGATCACGCAGATCGCTGAACATCAGCGTGCTGCCCGAAATGCCGAGCGCATCGATGTTGAGCCCCAGATGGTGGCAAAGCGCATCGAGCAGCCGCTGGCGGTCGGGGCGGTGCGCCGACCAGGCGGCGACCGCCGCCTGCGCATCCACCACCTTGACGATCTTCTCCGGGTCAACGAAGACCAGACGCCCCAGGTCCACCTTGCACGGGACCTGCAGCGCGCTGCGCGCCAGGACCAGGGCGCGGTAGTTGTCCAGGGATTGTGCGTGCACCTTCAGATAGGTCGCCTCATCCGTGGTCAAGACCTTTCTTTGGGGAGCATCCGGGGGCGACCCATCCGGCACATAGGCCAGCACGGCCGCGATGGCCGCACGCCCCAACGCGATGCCTGTTTCGCCGGCGGTGTACCAGAATGCCCCGTCACAGGTCTGGACCAGGCTGCCGCTTGCATACATCGGGCGTTCCTCATGAAGGTGGAAGCAGCGCCACTCGAGGTCGGGCACATGACGTAATCGGCCATGGCGATGTCATCGCGCTGGGCTCTTGATAGCAGAAGCAAGGCAAAGCGCCAGCGATGATTGGGCCGGTATTGGATGGATGCCGCGCCAGGCATTGCCGCTTGGTGGGCCGGGGTGGGCAGGGCTCCGATGCATCGACGGTTGGGAACCTTGGGCTGCGGCAGACGCCAGATGTCGCAGTGCGTACCGGTGGCCGACCATGACCAAGGATCGGCACCGGTGCGGTGATCGATATCGACCATGAGGTATTTGCTTTTGCAACACTTTTCCATCCTGGGTGAGCACCGCGACTGGCGGCCGGTGGGGGCCGGCGAATCGGGGGACCACGTCTATCGACGCGGTGACGGTCTGGCCTACGCCAAGCTCGCATCGGGCGGGCGGGCGGGCGCGCTGGCCGGCGAGCGGGACCGGCTGCAGTGGCTTGCCGCCACCGGGTTTGCCTGTCCGCGCGTGCTGGATTGGCAGGAGACCGGGGACGGCGCCTGCCTGGTGATGAGCGCCGTCGCCGGCGTGCCGGCCAGCATGCTGACCGGGCCGGACCTGCTGCAGGCGTGGCCGGACATGCTGCGGCAACTGGCCTTGCTGCATGCCATGCCGGCGGCGCATTGCCCGTTCGAGCGTGGTCTGGCCGGCCTGTACGCGCGCGCCGAGGACGTGGTGGCGCGCAATGCCGTGAATCCGGACTTCCTGCCGGACGAGGACCGGCATCTGCCGGCTGCCCGCCTGCTGGAGAGGATCACCGCCGAGCTGCCGCTGCGGCTGCGGCAGGAACAGGAGGAC
Organism: Chitiniphilus purpureus; assembly: GCF_025642115.1. Lineage (GTDB taxonomy): Bacteria > Pseudomonadota > Gammaproteobacteria > Burkholderiales > Chitinibacteraceae > Chitiniphilus > Chitiniphilus purpureus. Next base: position 1,696,871 of record NZ_CP106753.1, read on the forward strand.
CGGGTGCTCTGCCATGGCGATGCCTGCATGCCGAACTTCATGATCGATCCGCAGACCTTTCACTGCACCGGCCTGATCGACCTGGGCCGGCTTGGCACGGCGGACCGCTATGCCGATCTCGCACTGATGCTGGCCAACGCCAGCGACAGCTGGACCTCGCCACGGCAAGCCGCCCATGCCTTCGCGCTGCTGTTCGACATCCTGGCGATCCAGGCGCCGGATCGGGAAAGGCTGGCGTTCTACCTGCGGCTCGATCCGCTGACCTGGGGGTGAATGCCGTACGGGTCTGCCGACGAGGCCGGGCCGGTACCGCAGCCCGGCGCGCGCCCAGTGCGAGGGCCGTAGGGGCGACATGCGTTCGGCGGCTGGCAAACCCGGTGCGGTGCTGCTGGCAGGAAGCGCGAAACGTGGACAGGACATTAGCGGGGCGTACGGCAGGGGAATACGCCGCAGCCGGAGGGGTTTTGCCAGCCGCGCTCAATCCCCAGGCACGAAATCCTTGTTGTACACCACCTCCCATAGATGGCCGTCCGGGTCCTCGAAGTAGCCGGCATAGCCACCCCAGAACGTCGGCTGCGCCGGCTTGACGATCCGTGCGCCGGCGGCGCGGGCCTGCGCCATCACCATATCGACCTCCCGTTCGCTGCGGACACTGTGGCCAAGCGTGACGCTGGCGGCGGGGCGGGTGGCCGGGCGGGGCAGGCCGGTATCGTGGGCCAGATCGTTGCGTGACCACAGCGCCAGCCTGACGCCGCCCTGCAGATCGAAGAACGCCACCGCACCGTGCTCGAACTCACGGCCGACGATGCCCGGTGTCGCCAGGCCAAGGCCATCGCGGTAGAAGGCGAGCGCTGTTTCCAGATCGTCCACACAGAGGGTGATGACGCTGATGCGAGGGTGCATAAGGTGCTCCTGAATGGGGCTGTTCTGGTTGAAGCGGCAGGGTTTCCCTGCACCGGCGCCGGTTGCCTGCACAGATCGGCCCGGGGCCGGGCAGGGGCGGGTGGCTGCGGATGCCACCGGCGGAACGCCTGCCTCGCTGGCCGTAACCAGGTTGTGGCGGCATGGCGTAGGGCGGCCTCACCGGCCGCAAGCGCTGCCATCCGGCAGCGGCACCTGCTGCGGGGCCGTGCGCAACCGTGGCCCATTGATACCACGCAACGCCACCGGGTCCAAGGCTGCACCTGATCACTTCTTTTGCACGGTACCCTTGAAACGAAGATTGAGGGTGTTTTGCCCAGTGCTGTTCGAGCGTATTTCCTGGTGTTGTTGCCTGAGCGTGTTACCGTCGAGGCCGCTTTCCGCAAAGGAGACTTTGTAGCTCTTGAGCGAAAGCGAATCCACTTTCTGCCACGGACGGCGGGTCAGGAACTTGGTTTGATTGCTTTGCAGCATCGACAAGGTATCGGTGATCTGGGTGACCGAACTCTCAGGCAGGGTTCTCGATTTGAATTCCAAGAAAGTGCTGATGCGCTGATTGCCTTTGTTGACGGTCTTCAACAGGTCGGGCTTCCTTCCTGACTCAAATCCCCCTGAAGCAATATCCGGGTGCCACAGCCCGACTTGCGGGTGATATGTCCTTGCCTGCTTTTCCTGGTCGTTCATTTTTCCGTACTTCTTGTAATACGAGTAATACTGCATCGACTCGTTCTTCATGCCTTTTGCAAAAAGTGTAAGCTCCTTTGCTTTGTCTGGATCGCTTGACGTTTTTGCCTGTGCCATCAGGCTTTCGTATTGCACGAAGGAATCCTGCATCGCATGGGCAAGCCGTTTCTGGTTTTCATCCGGCTGCGCGACCTTGCCGATGGCGCTCTGGATCTTGTCGGCACCGAAGCGGTCGGGATGGGGCAGTTTCCTGACGCCTTTGCCGGTCCGGGGGGAATCGGCGATCGGCACAAAGCCGGTTTGCGGCATGGCGTTGGAATTGCTGGCCGTGCTGGTGGGCTGAAGCGGCTGAAAACCCGGCGTACCCGGTCCCGTACCCTGTAGCGTCGGCATCGGCGGGATCGGGCCACCACTGAACGTACTGGTCGAGGGTATGGGTTGCACGGGCTGCAACAGCGGTGTGAAACCCGGGCTGGCATAGGATGTGCCGGAAGTCGTGGATGGAACGCCGGGATGGAAAAGCATCGGCGTGGTGCTCGATGGTGCGACGACAGGGGTCTGCTGCTGATTGGAGGAAGAGACCGGCGTGAATTGCAGGCGATATCGGCCGCTGTGTTTCGGGCGCTTTGGGGTCGACGTGCTGCCCTGGGTCGACTTGATCGGCACCTGGAAGGTGAGGTTGTTGCCTACCTTGACCTGCTTTGTATGCTGCGGCTGGGTGGGGGGTGCCTGCTCATTGAGCTTTTTTCGTTTGTTCGGGAAATCGGCGCTCACGGGATGGTCTCCATATCGACAACCGGGAAGCAAGCCGGGGGCGGGGCCGGTTTGCCGCCGGTGGATCAGGTTGGCGGTGCGTGCATGCCTTCCATGTGGCAGCGCTCTTGCAGGCCGGGCGCATGCCGGGCCGGGCATGCCCGCTGCAGGTGATACGGCTGCGTATGATGGGTCGAACGGGCCTGCCGGGAAGGAACGTTGTGCTGGGGCGCCTTGATCGCCACCGCCCGGAGCCTTGGGCGTTCATTTCTCAGTTCCCAAAGTCACATCGGCCAGGCCAAAGTAATCCTGGATGCTCACCATCCTGTTGAGGCCATCGATCTTGTAGCTGAGCATGATGGTGTCGCCCAGATCCTCTTCCTTGTATTTGACCGATATATTCCTTTTATAAAAATCAACCATCTGCGCCCTGGAAATCGGGGCGATATAGCGCATCGTCGCAACAGGGATCGATTTGTCCTCGGTGATCTCCTTTTTCTGTGCCGAGGGGTGGATCGGAATCCCATGGAAATGGTTGCCGCTGCTGGTTGCCTTGCCGCCACCGCCCGCGGATTTTGCCTGCTGGACTTTCAACGTGGTTGATTCGCATGGCGTGCTTTGGAATGATTTTTTTCCTTGCGCATCCTTGCAATGATAGACCTGCGACGCCGCGGCATTCACAGACAGGCTGAATACGCATAGTGCAAACACCGATTTGCTGATCATGTTTGATTGCTCGTGTTCAATTGCGGTAGCGGGCTGCATTTCAATCCATCCTGGACCGCCCGCGCAGTTTGCGTCAAGCAGCGCCCCGGAGCACTGTTGCATCCGGTGAGGTGCACACTGATCGCACCCGTGTCCGTATCGGCACGTTGCGTGCGATCGGGCATCGATGGCCATGCCTGCTCAACGCACTGCCGGTCGGGGCGCCCCCCGGCGCGTGCCACCGTGCGCCGACATCAGGCCACAGTCGGATGTGCGGCATGCGTTGGCGTTGGTGTGAGGCGGGCCGGGCTTGCAGCCACGCAGCTTCAGGGCCGCTGCGAGGCCAGCCCTGGCATGGCTTATTTCAACCCTGATGCATAAACAATGTGATTTTTATGGGTAATCAGGGTTTGAAGGCAGCCCCCGCGGCTTGTATCAATAAGCCATCGCAGAATACGGGCGGTGAAATGAACACAGCTTTCCAGGGACTGAAGGCCTTGGCCTGGGTGGCGATCCTCGCCATCCTTATTTCGATTGTCTATGCCACTTATATTGCATTGAAGTATTGGCATGGCATCGGTGTTTAACCAGACACGCAGAGGCCCGAAGTGAATAAGCGGCAAGCCCGGATATTCGCATTGGCGTCGACCGGTGTGGCAGTGCTGGCATTCCTGCTGCTCACGCTGGACAGCCATCGCCAGTTCCCCAAGTTGACCAACGAACAGAACCTGACGCCGCAGGTGGTGCGCGGCAAGGATGTCTGGCACAAATACAACTGTATCAACTGCCATACCATCTTCGGCGAAGGGGCGTATTACGCACCCGATCTGACCAAGATCGCGCAGCAGCGGGGCGAGCCCTATCTGCGGGCCTATATGCGCGATCCGGCCAAGTTCTACGATGAGCAGCGCCATCGGCGGCTGATGCCCAGACAGGATCTGTCCGAAACCGAGATCACCGACCTGATTGCGTTCCTGGATTGGGTAAGCCGGGTGGACAACCAGGGCTGGCCGCCCCGGCCCATCCTCGTGGCCGGCAGCAGCCTGCCTGGTGCCGACCTGACCATCGACCAGCAAAAGCAGGTGGCGGCAGCGCCGGCGGGGGGCAAGGCGCCGCAGGCGCCCGCAGCCCGCCCGGTACAGTCCCAGGACAATCCGATCGCGTTGGGTCAAGCCGTGTTCCGATCCGCAAGCCCGGCCTGCATGGCGTGCCACTCGGTGGCCCCCGGGGTGAACCTGGCCGGTCCATCGCTGGCCGGGGTGGCAGCACGTGCGCAGCAGATCCTCGGCTCGGGCGGCTACAAGGGGCGGGCCAAGGATGTGGCGGGCTACATCCGCGAGTCCATTGTCGACCCGAGTGCGCATCTCGTGCCCGGCGACATGTATTCGGCCAACGGGGTGTCGTTCATGCCCAATACCTATGGCAAATCATTGCAGCCGGATCAGGTCGAGCAGCTGGTGGCGTATCTGACCTCGCTGAAATAACCCGGTTTTCGTTCGCTTTCGCAGCACAGGAATCCAAGCATGCGATATCAATCCCAAAGCGTGGCCTATTGGTATTTCGCCGTGGCCATGGTGTTGTTCGGCCTGCAGCTGGTGTTTGGCATGTTGTCCGCCGCCAAATACCTGGGTCCGGACCCGCTGCTGTATATCCTGCCGTTCGACGTGACCAAGGTCATCCATACCAATCTGCTGATCGTATGGGTGCTGACCGGCTTCATGGGCGCCACCTACTGGATGGTGCCCGACGAGTCGCGCACCGAATTGCATAGCGTGAAGCTTGCCTATATCCAGCTGGTGCTGTGGACGCTGATGGGGCTCACGGCTGTCATCGGCTATCTGTTCCGCTATGGCACCGGCAACAAGTTGCTGGAGCAGCCGCTGCCGCACAAGATCGTGATCGTGATCGTGATGCTGATGTTTCTCTACAACGTGGGCATGACCATCCGCAAATCCGGGCGGTTCACCACCACCGAAGGCGTGTTGCTGCTGGGGCTGGGGATGGCCGCGGTGCTCTATCTGCCGGCGTTGCTGCACTACGAGAATTACACGGTCTCGATCTTCTATCGCTGGTGGACCATCCACCTGTGGGTGGAAGGGGTATGGGAAATGATCCAGGGCGGCTTTCTTGCATATCTGCTGATCCGGCTTTCCGGTGCCGACCGCGAAGTGATGGACAAATGGCTGTATGTGATCGTCGGCCTGGTGTTCATCGCCGGTATCCTTGGCACCGCGCACCATTACTACTGGGTGGGCGTGCCGTACTACTGGTTGCCGATCGGCGGCATCTTCAGCGCGCTGGAGCCGTTGGCACTGGTGGGGATGGCGATCTACGCCTATTCCGCCGTGCGCCGCTCGGGCCTGGCCCACCCCAACACCCTGGCATTGCACTGGACCATCGGCAGCGCCGTGTTCACCTTGTTCGGCGCCGGTCTGCTCGGCCTCGCGCATACCTGGCCGTCGGTGAATAAGTGGACGCACGGCACCCTGATCACGGCGATGCACGGCCATGCCGCGTTCTATGGCGCGTACGCGATGATCGTGCTGGCGATGATCAGCTATGCGCTGCCCGCACTGTCGCCGCAACGCAGCGAACGCGGCAGCAGCATCGGGTACTGGGCGTTCTGGCTGCAACTGGCCGGCATGCTGGGCATGACCCTGTCGTTCGCCACCGCCGGCATCGGTCAGGTCTATCTGGAGCGCATCCTTGGCCTGGGCTATCTGGATACCCAGCTCAAGATCCAGGTGCACTTCCTGATGCTGGTCGCCACTGCCGCGGTGTTCAGCATCGGTGTCATCCTGTTCATCTACGACTTCTTCCGCCATCGCCCGGTATTTGCCGCCAACCCGGCGCAGAACGAGCCGTTGCTGACCCCCGCCACCGCCGACGGTGCCGCGTGAGGGGGGGCGCCGCACTGGCGCTCGACGGGCAGGCGCCTGTCGAGGCCGACGCCGAGGCACCGTTCTATCTGCCGTATGGCAACGAAGTCGCGGTTTTCGAGCAATGCCACGCACGCCGGCTCGCGGTCCTGCTCAAGGGGCCGACCGGCTGCGGCAAGACCCGCTTCGTCGAGTACATGGCCTGGCGGCTGGGGCGGCCGTTGGTCACCATCGCCTGCCACGACGATCTGACCGCCAATGATCTGATCGGCCGCTTCCTGATCCGCCACGACAGCACGGTCTGGCAGGACGGCCCCCTGACCCGTGCGGTACGCGAAGGCGCGCTGTGCTATCTGGATGAGGTGGTGGAGGCGCGGCAGGATACCGTGGTGGTGCTTCATCCGCTGGCCGATCACCGGCGCCTGCTGCCGATCGACAAGACCGGCGAGACAGTGGCGGCCGCGCCTGGGTTTCAGCTGGTGGTGTCCTACAACCCCGGCTACCAGCGCATGCTGAAGGAGCTGAAGCCCAGCACCCGCCAACGCTTTGTGGCGCTGGAGTTCGACTTTCCCGAACTGGAGCGCGAAGCGGCCATCATCGTGCGCGAAAGCGGTATCGACCGTGCCACCGCGCATGGGCTCGCGCTGTTCGGCAAGCGCCTGCGCGCGCTGGACCAGCAGGGGCTGGCCGAGGTGCCGAGTACCCGCTTGCTGATCGCCGCCGCGCAGTTGGTCGCCGGTGGCATTGCCATTGCGATCGCCTGCCAGGTCGCCATCATCGCACCCCTGTCGGACGACGCAGCGCTGGTCGGCGCGATGCAGGATCTCGTCGCCGCCAGCTTTCCCTGAGGCAAGGGTGCCGGAAGCCGAAGATGTCCTTGTCGGCGCTGCCCGGCGCCTCGTCGCCTGGGGGCAGGCATACCGCCGCGCGCGCCAGCCCGCGCCCGCCGATGCCCTTGCCGCGCAGATCCGGCGCCTGGATCTGCTGCTGGCGGCGGTCTTCGGCCGGCGCTTCGTCCTGCGCCCGGCGCCCCCCCGCCTGCCGCACTCGGTGCTGAGCCGCTTATGGCGGCTGCAGGCCCCTGCCGGCACCCGGCCACTGCCGGCCACCGACGGGGTCCAGATCTGGCTGCCCGCGCATCCCGCCGTGCCACAGCACACCGGTATGGCGCACCTGCGCCTGTTGGCACTGCTGCAGGGGATACGGGCCGTACGTCACAGCGGGATGACCCCCGCCGCCGTGTCGCGGATCGCGGCCGACCCGCTGCTGGCGGATGCCTATCTGCTGGTGGAGGCCCGCGCCAGCGAAGCGGCGCTGCAGGCGTTGCTGCCCGGTGCCGGCCCGGAGCTTGATGTCTGGCGCCGCGCCGCATTGCACGCCCGTCCCGGTCTGGCTGCCTTCGCGCCCGCCCTGCGGCCGATCGAAGCCGAGGTCCGCCGCGCATTGGCGGCACCGGTCGGTAACCCCGACGTGCCGTTGCCGGTCACTGATGCCGGGGAGCAGCGCCTGGCAGCCGCCCAGGCGCTGGCTGCCACCTGGCGGGCCCTCCTGGGCGGCGAGCGCCGCTACGGTGAGGTGCTGTTCAAGGATGACTGGACCGGTTTGCTGCTGCCGCCGACCACGATGGTGGACCGGCCGGCCACGGCGGCAACGGAGCGGCTGCCGACCGATGAGGCCGCGCCGGTGCGCTCCGCCCGCTTGCAGCGCACGCCGCAGGTGCGGCAGGCCGCCGAGGACGAGGACGACGCGCAGCCCGCCGCCTGGATGGTGCAGACCGCCGACCCGCACGAACACGCCGAGGACCCGTTCGGCCTGCAACGGCCTATCGACCAAGACACGCAGGACGCCGCCGAAGGCTTTGCCGAGCTGGTCAGCGAACTGCCGCAGGCGCGGCTGGTCAGCACGCCGGGGCGGCCCAGGGAGTTCCTGCTCGCCGACATCCCACCCACCAGCGGCGCCAACACCGATCTCCCCGCGCTGTCCGAGCGCTACGACTATCCCGAATGGGATTGCCACCGCGGGCAATATGCCGAGCACGGCACCTGCGTGCACCTGCTGCCGGCGGCGCTGGGCAACCCGGCCTGGGTGGAGGCCACCCTCGCGGCGCATGCCCCGCTGTTGCATGCAGTGCGGCGCCAATTCGAGATGCTGCGGGCCGAGCGGCTGCCGCTGCGCCGGCAGCTCGACGGCGACGAGCTTGACCTCGAAGCCTACCTGGAGCTGCGCAACGACGTGCGCGCCGGGCTGGCCGGCCACCAGCGCATCTACCAGTCACGCGCACCGCAGCGGCGGCAGATGGCCGTGATGCTGCTGGTGGATGCGAGCGGCTCCACCGATGCATGGATCGGGGGCGAGCGCAGGGTGATCGACATCGAGCGCGAGGCCCTGCTGCTGGTCAGCCAGGCGCTGACCCGCTTTGGCGATCCGTATGCCATCCTCGCGTTTTCCGGCGAAGGGGCGGGCGGTGTCACCGTACGCGAGGTCAAGGGCTATGCAGACAGCGACCCGCTGGCGGTCGCCCTCCGGATCGCGGCGCTGGAACCGGAGCGCTATACGCGTGCCGGTGCCGCCATCCGGCACGGCAGCGCGGTGCTGTTGCGCCAGCCGGCGGCACACCGGTTGCTGCTGCTGCTCTCGGACGGTAAACCCAACGATGCCGATCGTTACGCCGGCCGATATGGCGTGGAGGACACGCGCCGGGCGGTGCAGGAGGCGCGTCAGGCGGGCCTGACGCCGTTCTGCCTGACCGTGGATCGCCAAGGCGCCAGCTATCTGCCCCACCTTTTCGGCCATGGCCACTATGCGTTGCTGCCCCGTACCGAGCGGCTGGGCGAGGCGCTGCTGCATTGCCTGCGCCGCCTGCTGCAACAACGCTGAAGTCCGGCGCTGCCGCACCGGGCGGCGTGTGCTGGGCATCGCCCGTCCGTGCAAGGGCCTGCTTGGCGCATCTTGGCGCGGCGTGCCCCGCCATCCGGCCGGCGACGCGCATGCCCGTCATGCGCGTGCACGAGGGCCGCGGGCCAGCTCGATGAAGGCATGCAGGTAATCTACGTCGGCATCCGCTTCGCGCATGCCGAGGAAGATCTGCTTGGCGATACCCGATCTGCCCAGGCGCACCGCGCGAAGGTCGAGCTTGTCGGCGTATTCCTCGACCAGCCAGCGCGGCAGCGCGGCAACGCCGCGGCCGCTGGCCACCATCTGCAACATGATGTCGGTGGTCTCGATGGGCTTGTGCCGCCTGGGGGTGATCCCGGCCGGCATCAGGAACTGCGTATAGATATCGAGCCGGTCGGTCGCGACCGGGTAGGTGATCAGCGTTTCCGCCGCCAGCTGCCCCGGTTGCACCCAGTCCGCGTCGCGCAACGGATGCCGGGGGCCGACCACCAGCACCTGTTCGTAGTCGAAGACAGGCTCGAACCGCAACCCTGGCTTGTAGAGCGGATCCGGTGTGACCAACAGGTCGATCTCGTATCCGAACAGGGCACCGATCCCGCCGAACTGGAATTTCTGCTTCACGTCGACATCCACCGCCGGCCACGCGGCAAGGTAGGGCGAGACGATCCTGAGCAGCCATTGATAGCACGGATGGCATTCCATGCCGATCCGGAGCGCACCGCGTTCGCCGTTGGCGAACTGTTGCAGCCGCTCCTCCGCCAGCGCCAACTGCGGCACCAGCCGGTTGGCCACTGCCAGCAGGTATTCGCCCGCCTGTGTGGGCCGCAGGCTGCGGCCTTCACGCCGCCAGACCGCCACGCCAAGCTGGTCTTCCAGCTTGCGCATGGTGTGGCTCAATGCGGACTGGGTCAGATGCAGCCGCTCGGCCGCGGCGGTCAGCGAGCCGTGTCGGTCGACCTCGCGGATGATGGCCAGATGGATGCGTTCAAGGATGGGCATGGCGCGCCTGAAGCATGATGGAAATTCATTGATGGATGAGACAATACCATTTTTATTCATGATTCAGCGGCCCTACGATGGCGTCATTCCATCCAGGCAAGGACCGCAGCATGGCACGCACCCACAACCTCGGCTTTCCCCGTATCGGCGCCGGGCGCGAACTGAAATTCGCGTTGGAAGCCTATTGGCAGGGCCAATCGTCACGCGATGAGCTGCTGGCGCTGGGCGCCACGCTGCGCCGTCGCCACTGGCAGGACCAGGCGGCATTGGATCTGGCGCCGGTCGGCGACTTCGCCTTCTACGACCAGGTGCTGGACATGAGCTTCACCTTGGGCAACCTGCCGCAGCGGGTGCAGGATTTCCACGGCGATACGCTCGACAACTACTTCCGCGTCGCCCGCGGCCGCTCCGCCCAGTCGGCGCAGGCCCATGCACATTGCTGCGGCGGTGTGGCGGCCGGCGAGATGACCAAGTGGTTCGACACCAACTACCACTACATCGTCCCAGAATTCAGCGCGGCGACCGAGTTCAGGCTCGATGCGTCGCGGCTGCTGGACCAATTGGCCGAGGCCCGTGTCCAGGGGGTGAAGGCCAAGCCGGTCATCATCGGCCCGGTCACCTACCTTGCCCTGGGCAAGGCCAAGGACCAGTCCGACCGGCTGGCGCTGCTCGATCGGCTGCTGCCGGTCTACGCCGAACTGCTGGCCGTGCTGGCGGCCCAAGGGGTGGAATGGGTGCAGATCGACGAGCCGCTGCTTGTCACCGAGCTGGATGCCGGCTGGGGCGACGCGTTCGCCAGAGCCTACCAGGCGCTGGATACCGGCAAGGTCAAGCTGCTGCTGGCCACCTACTTCGGGCAGTTGCAGGACAACCTGCCGCTGGTGGCCAGCCTGCCGGTGCAGGGCGTGCACCTGGATGCGGTCAATGCGCGCGATGAAGTCCAAGCGCTGCTTGCCCGGCTGCCGGCGGGCCGCGTGGTGTCGCTGGGCGTGATCAACGGCCGCAATATCTGGAAGACCGATCTGAACGCCGCGCTCGATTGGCTGGAGCCGTTGGCGCGGCAATTGGGCACCCGGCTGTGGCTCGCGCCGTCGTGCTCGCTGCTGCATGTGCCGGTCGATCTGGACAGCGAGCAGCAGCTCGACGGTGAAATCAAGTCATGGCTGGCGTTTGCCCGGCAGAAGCTGAACGAACTCACGCTGCTGGCCACGGCGTTGAACCAGGGCCGCGCCGCCGTGCAGGCCGAGCTCGATGCCAACCGCAACGCCATCGACGCCCGTCGCAACTCGCCGCGTGTGCACAATCCGGCGGTGAAGGCGGCGCTCGCCACGATCGATGCGCAGCTGGGCCGGCGCCAGAGCGCATATCCGATCCGTGCTGCCCGGCAGGCCGAGCTGCTGCAGCTGCCGAGATTTCCGACCACGACCATTGGCTCGTTTCCGCAGACCGCGGCGATCCGGCAGGTACGCAGCCGGTTCAAGGCCGGCGAGATCGACGTCACCGCTTATCGGCAGGCGATGCAGGCCGAGATCGCCCGCAGCGTGCACGAGCAGGAAGCGCTGGGGCTGGATGTGTTCGTGCACGGTGAGGCCGAGCGCAACGACATGGTCGAATACTTCGGCGAGCAGCTGGATGGCTACGCGTTCAGCCAGTTCGGCTGGGTGCAGTCGTACGGCTCGCGCTGTGTGAAGCCGCCGATCCTGTTCGGTGACATCAGCCGCCCCAGGGCGATGACCGTGGAATGGATCACCTATGCCCAGTCGCTGACCACGAAGCCGATGAAGGGCATGCTGACCGGCCCCGTCACCCTGCTGAACTGGTCGTTCGTGCGCGACGACCAGCCGCGCGCGGCGTCGTGCCGCCAGCTTGCGCTGGCCATCCGCGAAGAAGTGCTGGATCTGGAACGGGCCGGGGTGCGTGTGATCCAGATCGACGAAGCCGCGTTGCGCGAGGGCCTGCCGCTGCGCCGGGCGCAGTGGCAGGAATACCTCGACTGGGCCGTCGAATCGTTCCGTATCACCGCCAATGGCGTGGACGATGCGACCCAGATCCACACCCATATGTGCTATTCGGAGTTCAACGACATCATCCGGTCGATTGCGCAGATGGATGCCGACGTGATCACGATCGAGACCTCGCGCTCGGACATGGAGCTGCTGGACGCGTTCGACCACTTCAAGTACCCGAACGAGATCGGCCCGGGCGTGTATGACATCCACTCGCCCAACATCCCGAGCGAAGAGCACATCGTCCAGCTGATGAAGCAGGCTGCAGCGCGCGTGCCGGCCGAACGGTTGTGGGTGAACCCGGATTGCGGTCTGAAGACCCGCCAATGGCATGAGGTGATCCCGGCGCTCACCAACATGGTGAAGGCGGCGAAGACCTTGCGCGCCACACTGCGCTGAGCCGGACCACACCCGCAGCGGCACCCCGGCGGAATCCTGTTCCGGGGTGCCCTGCCACGCGTCGTGCCATTCAGGCAGGTGATGGGCCGGGCGCCCGTTGCCTCATGGTTTCAGCAACACCTGCGGCAATGTATCCAGCAGCGTCTCGTAGCGGCGCCAATCGTCCAGGCAGCGGCACATCAGGCGCGTGCCCTCCAGCAGGGCGATCGCCTCGGCCGCCCGCTCGCCGGCCAACGCCGCCGGCAGGCCGGCCTCTTCGATCACGCCTTGCAGCGCGCTGAGCCACTGCTGTACGGCCAGCCCCATCTCGATGCGGAACAGCGCACAGGCATCGCCCATGGTGTAGACATCCAGCGTGCTGGCTTCCTGCCGTCGACCGGCGTCCAGCCTGAGATGCGCGGCGAAGGCGGCAATGCGCTCGGCGGGCTCGCCGGGCCTGCGCAGCGCATCCAGTGCGGCATGAAACCATTCCCCCTGGGCCTGCAGCACGGCCACCGCCATATCCACCTTGCCGTCAGGGAAATGGTGGTAGAGGCTGCCTTTGCCCAACCCGGTCGCCTCGGCGATGCGGCTCAGCGTGGCGCCATCGTAGCCGTAGCGGTGAAACACGCTGCACAACGCGGCAATCAGTTCGGTCTTGCTCTTGCTCACGGAAAACCCCCTTGCTGCGCGCAGTGTAGTGCAAGCGGCAAGCGGCTTGACAACCCGGGGCAGACCATCCGATAGTTTACCTAACGATCGGTACAATTTCGCCGTTTCCCCATGCCACCGGAGATCCGTCATGCATCTGCTGCGCACCCTGCTACCCGCCACCCTGCTGCTGGGCGTGCTGCCCGTCACGCCCGCGCGTGCCGAAACCAGTCGCAACCAAGTGATTGCCGCCTATGTGCAGGCCTGGTCGGAAGCTGCGCCGGAAAAACGCCGGCAACTGCTGGAGCAAGCCGTGGTCGAGCAGGTGCAATACCTGGACCCGTACAGCAGTGCCGGCTCACGCAAGGCGCTGGATGCGCTGATCCGCGACGCGCATGCGCAACTGCCCGGGCTGCGTGGCGAAGTGGTCGGCCGGCTGCGGCAGACCGGCAACGCCGGGCTCTTCGAATGGAAAATGTATGGCGCGGGGGGCGAGGTGCTGTTCTATGGCGTCGATGCCGTGTCCTTTGCCGCGGATGGCCGCCTGCAGCGCATCGAAGGCTTTTTCGAGACCAGATTGCAGCAATAGGCGCCGACAGCATCCGCTACAGCGTTCCTGGCCGGACGCGCGGAACGTCCTCATCGCGGATGGCACGGGCCTGCTTCGGTTGCCGGCAGTACAGGGAGCAGGGGCACCGGGTGCGGGGCGGCCGGATTGGTGTTGTGCGCGGCGCCAAGACCTGCGCGGACAAGGGCACCCCGGCCGGCTCCGCAGTGATAGGGGCAAGCTGTGGCGGGGCCGGTGCGCAGCGGCACCGATGCCTGGGCTGCCTGGCAGCGGCAGGCGTCGTCCAGCACCGCCGCCCACGCAGCGCCCTGGATGCTGCGCCGACGGGGGCATTGCCAAACACGTCGCAGTGCCTCCGCTGCCCGTATCCGAGGTCAGTGGCGGAAGGCCGGCGTGAGCGGCGGGCAGTGCAGGCGGTGTGGCGCAACTGGGGCAGGGCGCGCTTGGGATCAATGAGGCAGGGACTACCGCCGTTTTTGACAAACGCCGATGGCAACTCGCCGATTCCAATCGGTATGGGGTTTGGCGGAATCAACGTGTTGGGTTATTGATTCGAGGACCAACCAGGATCGTCGTCAGCAATGACATCATGACCCGAAAAACGTGCGCCCGCCGTGGTGGTGGTACGGATGCCGTGTTCGAAGTCCGGAATGGAAATGTGGCACACAGGCAAAGAGGTTGACTCGGATATCGGCCAAAAAAAGCACATCCCGGGCATCGATTTGCCCAGGATGTGCTTGGGTCAGGTGATTACCATTGGTGGCCTCGCACCCCGCGACGTGGATGCCCGGCCGGCAACCCTGTCAGCGGGCCGGAGCCGCTGACCTGGTAGCTGGTCGTCGCATTCAATTCGCTGCCCGATGCAAAGGTGTCCATGCCGTGCACATCACGCCACACCGGCCAGGTCTTGTTGCGTGCGGAGCATTCGCTGTCCTTGAACGCCTGGGCGTGGACGCTTTCCACGAAATTGGCCGACACGGCGATCTGGTTGTTGAAATCGGGCGGCTCGGGTTGGCAAGACAGGCCGCTGTATGTCGGCTTGGTCCGCGCGCTCAACACGTTGTAGCTGATCCGTGTGCCATAGCTGCCGGGGTTGAACGGCCCCCAGTTCATATACACGCTCTGGTTCACCACCGTGTTGTGATGCACATCGTGGTCCCGCATCGTGCAGCCGTAGCTCGCAAAGCATGCCAGGCCCAGATAGATGCCCGAATTGATCAGCAGGTTGTGATGGACATGGATGTTCCTGGAGCCAGCCTGCGCGGACACCTGGATACCCAGCGGCGTGGTCTTCACGGCCGGGAAGTCGATGTAATTCTCGCGATGGGTATTGCCTTGCGAGTTGTCCTTCTCATGGATGCCGCCGCCGATGCCGTCCTGCAGTGCATTGGTACCCAAACGGATCTGGTTGTTCTCCACCAGCGAATCGCCAGCGTCGAACAGTATCACCGCGTAGCTGCCAAAGTTCACCTTGTTGAACGGGCCGAAGTCGTTGTCCTGGATCAGCAGCTTGTGCCGCGGGGTATTCAGATCATGCCCTGTACCGTGGATAAAACCGGGATTGTCATGTTTCGTGGAATTGCTGCCCACGCCGTCGACAAACCGCACATTGCGGATCACGAGGCCACTGGTGGTCGATTCGCTCTTGATGCCGTAGAGCTTCACCCGAGTGATGTCCACGCCTTCGATCCGCGCTGCCGGCGCCGTCACCGAGTACACGTTCAGGATCTGCTGGTTCAGGTCCAGCGTGGCGACTTCGTCCGGATAGGCCAGCAGCTGCTGCGATTTGGTGTCGTAGAGCGTGAAGCCATTGGTCAGATACGTACCCTTGCGCAGCAGGATCACCTGGTCGGGCGCGGAATTGGCAACCGCGTACGCAACCGATTGGTAAGGGTCTGCCAGCGTCCCCTTGCCCGGGGCATCGGTGCCGCCCGGCGAGACGAAGATGAACTTGGCTGTGCTGGCGGTGATGGTAAAGCTCTGTTCCAGTGTCTTCTGGATGCTGCCGCTGTCGCGTATTTCCAAGGTCAGCACATAAGTGCCTGCGCTGGCGGGCGTGAAGCGCACCGCGCCGGTACGGAAGTCGACCGAGACATTCGCTGTGCTCTGCGCCGCGCCATTGAGCGTGAGTTGCTTGATGCGGTACTCATACGGAAAGATGCCACCGACAACGCCGGGCCGGCTTTCGTAGGGAATGCCGGGGTAGGCGTATTCACGCAGCCCGAAACTCGCGCTCAGCGGCGCATTCGGCAGGGTGTCGGGCTGGACGACGGTGGGCGTCTCGTTGTGAACGCAGCGGACAAAGACCGGGGTGCCGTCGGCCGGTACCGCTGCCGAGGTGCTCTCTGCCACCTTGCAGGTCTGTCCTGCGGGCTGGGTGGCCACCTGCAGGTTGGCAGGGCCGGTGGCCGGCAATGCAATGCTGTGGGCGCCATTGAGCTGGATGGGAATGCTGGTGCTGCCATAGGCCAGCGCCAGTTCCTTGCCCAATCCCAGGCCCTTGACCCGTAGATTGAGTACTGCAGGGGTGGTTGATTGCGACGACGCTTGCAGCGAGGTGGTCGCCAGCGATTGCTCAACCAGGCTGTCCAGGTCGGCGTCGCAACCGGTCAGCAATGAAAAAGCCGCCAGGGTTGCCCAAGCGGCTGTGGTGCGGTGGAAATGATTTGCTTCGGACATGTCATGCTCCATTTGGATATTGAAGACAAGCAGTTGGCAAAACCCAGTGGCGCATCAAATGCGAAGCATCGGGCGGTCCTGTTTCATTTCAATCCATCCTATTGGAATATAAGAATGTAGTTGTCTGGCATTGCCCGATGCATTTACCCACCAATACGATATGGCGCGCCCCAGGGCGGATTGGCATCAGGCAAAGCCATTCTAAATGGCCCGCTGATGCGGTTAGAATGTTCTGTCTTTCCATCGGACTTGTCTGATTGTGCGGTGGAGTGAGGTCACTATGGGCGGCCGACATCGGGTCTTCGGCGCCAATGTCAAAGCCGCGGCACTGACAGCTGCGGTGGCGCCGTCGGCTGCGGTGGACCAGGCGCCGTGCCGGCGGCAGTGCAGAAAGCCATCCTCATGATGCGCAACGCTGCGGTTGTCGGCTGCTGCCAAGCTGCGTGGCTTGAATGCAGGCGCCTGGCAAATCCGCGTCGATGGGTATTGCGCAAGCACGGGCTTGCCAGCGCCGGCCTAGAGAAACACGCAAGCAAAGCAGCACTGGGGCGAGAGTGAAGGGGATTCCGGCAGGGCGATGCCGGTGGGACAAATGGGTCCAGGGCACGCGGGCGCACATCCGCTGATCATCGATCCTGATGTGTGGGAGTGGGTTCTACGGTGCTGGTCAGAGATGACCATGCCCATCAGTGGAAACAAATCACTCAAAGCCCGATGTTTCATCTACCCCACATCAGGGAATTGATATCCGTTTCATCACATTTGATATGCAAGGTACTTGGAGGTTGTACGCTGGAAGGCGACCTTGCGCCGGAAAGGTCAGGCGGCATCCGCCCACTGGCGCACAAGTGAATGGTGCTCGGCCCAGGCATGCCAAGCGGAGCGTGCCCAAGCGTGAACCGCATCCGTGTGTTGCGTCAGGCCTTGCGCAGCCACGACGTCTTTGACAGTGATGTCGCCAAGGCCTGCTGGTCTCGAGAGCCATATGTAGTTGGCCTTTAGGCGACCAGCCTTGAGCATGGCCGCATTCGCTTCAGTTGCAGGCAGCCCCCGTTCGAGAAAGAAGCACAAGCGAACAAGATGCAGCCCGACCGATTGAATGGCTTGGCGGGAGGTATCGCCCGGATGCTGAACGGCGTAGGCATCCACACTGAGGCGGTGGACTGCCGCGTAGTCGGGATCGCTGTACTCGCGCGTGAGAACCTCACCGAATGCTGCCCAGCAAGCGGGTGAGGAATGCATATAACGATGGATCGGCCCCGCGATATCCGAAAAGGCCGCGCCACAACCTGGGCATTTTGATTCTGGCGACATAAGATCCACGATTGGGTGTGAGTGCTTTTTTCCCGAAGTCATCGAAGTTGTCATGGCCAAGCGGGTTGATCAGGATTGCTTGAGTGGTTGGCCCACGCGGATGCTGTGACTCGATTGCGGGCCAGCCCCTCTTGCCAATGCCAGCAAGAACAAAACTGGTTATATCATGATGGTGCCGGATCAGGATATTTCCGTCTTTCATCTTGATGGCATTCATGCCTGGATGGGCGTGAAATAACCTTTGAAGTGCTTGGTTCGTGTGCGCCTCGGCATCACTGTCGCTGAAAGCAGCTGGAAGCAGGGTACAGTGCCATTGAGGGATTTTAAAAAGACAGCACTTTATTACATCGATATAGCTGTGCGCTGTTTGATCACGAGTTGGGAGGGTTCGATGTGATTGGAAATCCACCTCCGCAAGGAAAACCGATCCCGGTGGCGAAGCGCTTCGAGCGGGGCTTGAATGGCCTTGCCGGGCGATCCTCGGCGCCATTGGCGGCCGGCATGCTGGACAGCAAGGGTGAGCAGTTTTATTCCGCCATTCCTATGTCCGCCACAGATGCCCGTTTCGAGATTGGGTCGGTGACGAAGGCCATGACGGGCACTTTGTTCGGGATCATGGTAGAGCGCGGTGATGTCGATCCTCATGCGCCAGTCGATACCATTCTCGGTGCCTCATTGCCATGGCGGTCGCGGCCACCCACGTTGGCGGAGCTGGCAAGCCATCAAGGAGGACTGCCCAATACTCCGACGGCCCTGTGGTGGCGAGAAGCCATGACGGCGCTCGGCTGGTCCATCAAGGACCCATGGCGTGGTGTGGATGCCGCCGCCTATGCCACGCTGCTCGCAAAGGCCGCAAGAACGGCCAAAGTGGGCAAAAAAGTCAGCTACTCCAGCATGGGGGTCGGTTTGCTCGGCGATGCATTGGCGAAAGTGGCAGGCACCGATTTCGAAACGCTGATGAATGAGCGGCTGTTTGGACCGCTCGGCATGACCCGTACAGGCTTCAACCGCCCGGTACATGGAGCAGACCGTGTGATCGTGGGGATCAACAGCAAAGGACGGGCGGTACCCTATTTGCACGACCAGATGCCTGCCGCGGGGATGATGGCATCAACCACCGCTGATTTGCTTCGCTTTCTTCGGGCCGCCTGGGGCGAGGGGCCGGACCCTGTCGTCAACGGTTTTCGACGGGCATTGAAGCCCATTGCGCGCCTCGGTGATGTTGAAATCGGCTATTGCTGGTTTCTTGCTTCTGATCAGCAAGGGCTTCGGGCTTTTCACCCGGGGGGCACCTGGGCATCGCAATGCGAAGTCGTCGTGGTACCGCAGCGCAGAACGGCTTTGGCTGTTCTATCCGCAACCCGCCGCGACATTGACAGTTTTGTGAGCGAGGTTCTGGCCGAGGCGGACGATCGAGTATGAAATGGCAGTCGCACGGGTTTCAGAGCACAGGTCGTGGTCGTATGACTGCTTCCTGACCTCCTCCCGATTAACCAAGCGGTCGAAACGGGGGATTTCCGGGTTCACGGCGGGCGAGTCGGAACTCGCTCGGGGTCAGGCCACCACAGCGCACTGTGGGGCCTGAATTCCTTGTAATCCACCCGCCATCGTTCGATCTTCTCAAGCGCATCTTTCCACGACAGGAACTGGGGCGCGTTCAGGCATCCGTTCCGCAGGCTGCCGTTGAATGACGCGATGGACACGTTATCCGTGGGTTTGCCGGGACGTGAGAAGTCCAGCGTCACCCCATGCGCATGCGCCCATCGATCCGGCGCCACCGAAATGAATTCACCGCCGTTATCGACCCGATTCCGTTGCGGCGTCCCGCGCAGCGCCTGCACATGCTGCATGGTCGTCCCCACCTCGGCCGCTTTCAGCGCGTAATCCACCGTGATTGCCAGACTCTCCTGGCTGAAGTTATCCGGGCACGACGTCGAAGAGTATCAAAATGCCAGTCACGGCTATCAAGATGAAGGTCCCGATGGCCAGGAGCGTGGACCATGTGCGCCAGCCAAATGGCTTGGCAGATCTGCTCGCTGCTCCTTGGCAAGCAGGTCGCTGATGGTCGGTTATGGAGTGAAGACGATCCGCTCGCCCGTTTGCGGCACTTGAGACCAGGCCCGCTGTATATCGCGAAGTGGCGTGGCCTTGGCGTCGATCCGGAACGTGCCGCGTGCGATTTCGGCCGCCAGTGTCGGCAGCTCCTTGAGCATTTCGCGGCCTGACACCGCACCATGGCCGCTGCCGACGATCTGGATGCAGGCAGAACGCAAAAATGCACCGGGAATGGCCGCGATCTCGCCCGCCATCGAGCCGATCTGTATCCACGTGAGCGGCAAGCTGCGATTCGGCCGTTGCATAAGAACAGCTTCCATGGCACCCACGGCACTGTTGCCCCATACGAAGTCGAGCACGACGTCCACCTCGCGCGCCAGCGTACCGAGGCGGTCATCTCCCAAGGTCACAGTGTCCGTGGCGCCAAGCGCATGCAGTTGCACGAGCCTGGATTCTTCGCGGCCTGCCGCGATGATCTGCGACGCGCCCAAGTGCCGGGCAATTTGCACGGCCATGCTTCCCGAACTGCCAGTAGCACCGAGGATGAGTACTTTTTGTCCGCGACGGAATGGCGCTCTGCAGCGCAGTGCGAGCCAGGACGCCATTGCGGGGTTCATTGCCCCGGCTAGGGTGACCGGGTCGCTGTCATCAGGTAGCTCGATGCTGTGGTCGAGCGCGATGACAGTCTTTTCGGCCATCGTGCCGGGTTGGCCGGGGGCCTGCGCGAAATAGCGTAACTTGCCGTCGGCGCCGCGACCGACACCATCCACACCCGGAACGAGGGGCACTGCCGCAATACTGGAGTAATGCGCCCCCGAGGCTCGCCCGCGGGTGAGATGGTGCAGGCCGGCGGCGAGCACGTCGACGAGCATTTCTTCCGGGCCAGCTGGCGCGGGGTCGGGAACGTCACCGTAGTGCGGTGGCAGGTCGAATGAGGTAATGATGGCTGCTTTCAAGGTGGTCTCCAGTGAAGCATGGCGCGGGTCGCGCCGTCATGTTGATTCGTAATACGATCTATTTTTGATGCGTAATGCGTACTATGTCAATATGTGAGCCATCATGGAAAAACAGAATCTGGTGAAAGAAGCTGACGGGCCTGGGACAGGGTTGGCCGATGCATTGGTGCCAACTGCCTTCGTCACCATGGCGGTGCTCAACAAGATTGGGGCTGAGCATGATCTGTCGCTCACCCTGATACGCGTCCTGGGTATCCTGCGGGACCGACGCCCGCGTATGGCCGAGCTGGCCGACTACCTCGGACTGGAGCGGCAGACGATGTCGGGGCTGATCGCCCGAGCGGAAAAAAGGGGACTGGTGGCTCGCGCGCCCAATGCAGAAGATGGCCGTGCGACCGATGTTTTCTTGACGAGCGAGGGCACTCAGCTTGTACAGCGCTTGCATGCTCAGATGCAACGGGCGCTGGCGCCACTCACTGAACAGCTCAGCACATCGGATCAGCAACTTCTTCAGAAGCTGCTGCTGCGCATGCTCGAAACCCGGGGAAGTTGAAGCGATCGAGCGCTTGGTGGCTTGCCCTGGTTTGAATCGCCTCGGGTTTCCCAGACACTTCAAGCGCCTCAAACTGAGGCCCTCAAGGAGGTGCCATGAGCAGTCAGCGTTACCCCGAAGAATTCAAGAAGCGAAGCCGTAAAACAGGTTCGGGAGCGGCAGCATCCGGTCGCTGAGGTTGCGGAACGGCTCGGCGGTGTTGCTCGACCTGTTCTGGCACCGGTGATCGGCTGGTCGATCGGTTCGCGCATCGATCGCAAGCTGGCGATCAATGCGCTGCCTATGGCGCTCTGGCGCCGACAGCCAAAGCAAGAGGTGCAGGTGCATTCCGACCAAGGTGGTCAGTTCAGCAGCTATGAGTACAGGGCTTTCTGAAGGCACATCGCCTGGTGCCAAGCATGAGCCGACGTGGCAACTGCCATGACAATGCCGTGGCCGAGAGCTTCTTCCAACTGCTCAGGCGCGAACGGATTCGACGCAAGACCTACCCAAACCGGGAAGAAGCAAGGCGTGACGTGTTTGATTACATCGAACTGTTCTGCAACCCGAAGCGTCGGCACGGCGCCAGCAATCGGCTATCGCCGCTAGAGTCTGAGCGACAACATCCGCAACGGCGCGCGAGCGTCCAGGGAGGCCGGGGCGATCCAACTGCTCCCCTTGACTACTCAAGAGGACAGTCGAGAGCAGAGACAGGAAACCAGCGGAAAGTATGCTGGAAGCGGCGGTGTTGGCAGGGCCCCTCAACAAGCGATTCTTGAGCGTATTCCTGCATCACAGTAAGGAGCGCCGTCATTCAGTGACATGCATTTGCCATTTTGACTGATCGTCACATAAAATATAACTTTTTTATTTCTTACGTTTGCCTGAATTTGAGCTTGTGCATAATGCGGGCCATTCATGAAATTGCATCAATGAACAGCAATAGAAAAAATCTAATTACTATGATTTATTGGTTCAACTTTAATAATGCTTGGCGAAAAATATTTCCTTGGGCATGTTAAGGTAAGGACGCATACAACATTACTTTAATATTATTGGTGCCCTGATGAGAAATCTGCATTTAACGATGATGGTTGTTTTGCTTGGTGCTAGTATTTTTCCTGTGTCGGCGGCAAGTGGAAAGATTGGCTTTGTTGCATCTGACGGAACTAAATTTGTTCTTGACGATGAAATAGAAGGTGGGAAAGATTCTGTTGAGAGTGCAGTTGTAGATCGTCTTAGAAGAAAGAAGGGAACTTTTAGCGTCGTTGATTCATTTAAATACACAGCTAGTTGGTCAGGTTGTTCTGCTTCGGGGCGGGCATATAGCGGTGGTGTACAGGGATGCCTTTTCAATTGGGTTGAGGGAGTCACGGCTGCAGAGGTTTGCCGGCGTATCGCTATTGCGGAAAAAGCACGCCCTCCTATAGCTGCCCCAAATATGAGAATACGTCGTTGGCGAATGGAAAGTAGAACAGAGATGTTTCCTACTGACGACTATATTTGTGTGACCGAATTTGATTCGAATGCTGGTCCTGTTCGGTGGGAGCATGTTGTTAAAATGAGTACACCCACAGCACCATCTGCGCCGGATGTTTATAGCGATGTCAACAAAGGCGAATGTGACGCCGATCCCCAGGAAAGTATTTCTGCTATGTGTGGAAATCCTATCCATGTTGGCACTGGTAATAAATTCCAGGCAGAGTTGGATTATGCTCACTCTAAGTCGCCTTTTATTAAATATGTTCGCTATTATAATTCCTTGGGAACTTCGATTGCCTTGCCCCTTTATGTGGCGCCAAACTGGTCCGATAATTTTCATGCCTTTTTGATTCCAGATGCAGGAGAGAGTGATGCTGGATTGCAAGCGTATCGACCTGACGGGCGCTTGGTGGTATTTCGGCCTATTGGCGGTGGCAGGTTTGCTGCGGCAACAAATCCATTTGAGCGTCTGGAGAATCTCGGGCCTGGGGAGATTAGCCCAAAGTGGCGCTATACAAATGCGCAAAACATAATTGAAGATTACGATGCGCAGGGCCAATTGATAAGCATTTCTGGGTTGAATGGTGAGCGAGTCGAGCTGTCGTATAACGAGTTTGGCCAGATTCTGAATATTCAAGACAAAAAGCGGCCTGGTCTCGGGTTGAGATTTGAATACGGTTTCACAGCAGGAATGAATCTATTGCGCCGTGTCTGGCTGATTTCGCCGGGCCAAAGTGATGAAGCCATTGCTACTTATGAATATGACCCAAACACTAATAACTATCCTGGTGGGCGCCTTTTTGCAGTTACCTATGCCGATGGTAAGCAGCGGCAATACCGGTATGAAGACCCAGATTTCAAGGATGCCTTGACTTCACTAGTAGATGAAGACGGGAATGTCTTGGCCACATGGAAATACAACGATGACGGCCTTGCCTATGAGAGTAGCCATGCGGGCAATGTAGGCAAGATCACCGTGGCCTATGGAGTAGATGACCTACATGCAACTGTGACATCGGCAAGCGGAGCGGAATTGGACTTCGAATTGGCCGATGTTGCCGGTAACGTGAAGGTGAAGCGGCGTACTCGCAGTTGCGCTGGTGTGGATTGCACTGGTGAAATCCAGTTGGAGCGTGATTCCAGGGGAAATGTTGTAAAAGCAGTTGATGCTTTAAGCAGTGTCACGACATATGTATACGATCCTGTACGCCATTTGGAAACCAGCCGGACTGAAGCCGCAGGTACGCCGGAAGCACGGAGCATTAGCACAATGTGGCACCCCAATTGGCGCCTGCCGGATACGATCGATGAGCCCGGGCGTGTCACCAAATATGTTTATGATGGCCAGGGGAATCTCAAATCGAAGGCTGTGACTGCAAATGGTGAAGTGCGTCAGCAATCGTGGACTTATCTGCCCAACGGCTTCATGGAAACCGCAACTGATGAGCGAGGCAAAGTCACCCGCTATACCTACGATGAGTTAGGGAATGTCAAAACGATTACCAATCCGGCTGGTCAAGTGACCCAATTCCCTAGCTATGACGCCCACGGCAATGTATTGGAAATGGTGGATGCTGATGGTCGCCGTACTTTATTTGCCTATGATCAGCGCCAGCGTCTGATAACCAGAACGGAGAGCGGCGAAAAGACCCAGTTTGAATACTACAGCACTGGTTTGCTCAAACGAATCGTTTTTCCTGATCAAAGCCATATTGGGTACCGATACAATTTTGCCCATCAACTGATAGGCGTTGAGCATAGTAGTGGCAGTCGTATCGATTATGTGCCGGATAGCAATGGCAATATCGAGCAGGAAGACCGTTATGACGCCGATGGCGTATTGGCTGCTGGATTACAAGTGGCACAGCAAGCACGTATGCTGCCTGCGCACCCTCGCGCCCAGTAATATACATAATGTACTCAGCGTTGAATATAACAAGACAAGCATATGATCAAATCCCATTTCTTAAAGATTGCTGTTGCCACTGCACTGGCATTTGGCACTGTGGCAGTGGAAACGTTGTTTCCGATGCAGGCGCTGGCTAGTACACCATGTGTGGATTGGCAGGAAGGCACTAACTATACGGCGGGACAGGTCGTACGGTTTAACAATCAGACGTATACAGCGCTTGTTACGCATACGGCCTATGTAGGGGCCGGTTGGACTCCTCCAACCTCACCGACCCTATGGCAAATAGGCGGCATGTGCGGCACACCTACTCCGTCGCCTACCCCGGTTCCGACCCTGACCCCTACGCCAGTCGTGACACCTAGCCCGGTGGTGACGCCTACACCGTCGCCCACGCCTACGCCAGTGGTCACGCCTACGCCTACTCCAGTGCCAACACCAACTTTGGCACCGGGTGAGCTAGCTCCACATCAACGTAAGGTCAGCAGATATTACAAGTATGATCCGGCAGGCCGCCTGCAGCGCATCATGGATGCCCAGGGCCACCAGACCACCTTCACCTATGACGCCAACGGCAACCGCACCAGCCGCAAGGACGCCCTCGGCCGCGAAACCCGCTACGCCTACGATGCCCTCAATCGCCTGGTCCGCATCACCCATCCCGACGGCGGCCTTGTCGAATTGCGCTACGACGCCCGCGACAACCTGGTCTCGGTCAAGGATGCCCTCGGCTTCACCACCACCTACACCTACAACGGCTTCGATGACCTGATCCGCCAGCTCAGCCCCGACAGCGGCGCCACCACCACCACCTACGACGCCAGCGGCCTGCCCCAGAGCAGGACCGACGCCCGCGGCAAGACCGCCAGCGTCACCCGCGACGACCTGGGCCGGCCCCTCCGCATCGCCTTTGGCGACGAGACCCACCAGTTCAGCTACGACCCACCCAACGGCACGGGCCAGCCGGCCGGCTTCAGCGACGCCAGCGGCAGCACCAAGTACAGCTACGACCCGCAGGGCCGCCTGGCGCAGGTGACCCGCCAGCTCGGCAACGCCACCCTGGTCACCCGGTACGGCTACACCGCCGCCGGCCAGCTCAACCGCATCGCCTACCCCTCCGGCACCATTGTCGAATACGACTGGCAGCATGGTCAGGTCAGCGCTATGCGCGTCAACGGCCAGCCACTGCTGGACCAGCTGCACTACAGCACCGACGGTCGCCCTCTCGCCTGGCGCTGGGGCAATGGCCAACTGCGCCAGGCCCCCGGCGATGCCCAGGGCCGTGTCGCCGGCCTCACGCTGGCCGACAGCCAGTTCAGCTATAGCTACGACGCCGTCGGCAACCTCACCCGCCAGGACCCGGGCACCGCCGCGCTGCGCAGCTACGGCTACGACCGCATGGACCGGCTGGCCCAGGCCAGCATCGGCACCACCCAGTACAGCTACCGCTATGACCTGAATGGGAACCGCACCGAGAAGCACACCGGCGCCGCCATCAACCTGCTCACCCACCATCCGGCCAACAACCAGGTGCTCAGCGTCGCCGGGGCCGGCCTGGACGGCAAGTACAGCTACGATGCCGCCGGCAACATGGTCAACTACGGCGCCAACCTGTACAACAACGCCGGCCGGCTGATCCGCAGCAACAGCACCCCGGCGCGCCACTACCGCTACAACGCACTCGGGCAGCGGGTACAGAAGAGCGACAACGCCAGCGACACCACGCTGTACGCCTATGATCCGCAAGGCCAGCTGCAAGGCGAATACGACGCCGCCGGCCAGCCGAAGCTGGAACACCTGTGGCTGGGCACATTGCCGGTGGGCACGGTGCAGCACAGCCAGGGCACGGCGCAGCTGTACTACGCCTGGGCGGACCACCTGGGGGCCACGCGCCAGCTGAGCGACCCGGTCCGCCGCAAGGTGGTGTGGGACTGGCCGATCAGCGAGCCGTTCGGCCACAGTGGGGTGCGCGAGGACCCGGACGTCGATGGCAAGTTGGTGACGTACCACCTGCGCTTCCCGGGGCAGTACTTCGACAAGGAGACGGGACGGTTCCACAACTACTTCCGGGATTATGATCCGCGGATTGGGCGGTATATTCAGAGCGATCCGATTGGGTTGGCGGGCGGGATTAATACGTATGGGTATGTTGAAGGAAGTCCGCTTTCAAGGGTCGACCCGCTTGGATTGCAATCAGACAAGATTAATTCTTACCCATTGCCCGGAATTCCAAATGTTTCTGCAGAAGCACAGAGGCGGCTTAGCAAGCAAGCAACAGAATTATTAAACGATGCTTTAGAAAAGCTTAACAGGCAGAAAACCTATCAGACCTACACGCGCTACAATCCAAAAACGGGAATGTGCTATAGCGGGCGTACTTCTGGCTATGACGACCCCGAAACCAACATAAAGAACCGCGCAAGGAACCAGCCTTTATTAAATGCAGAGGGATTTTTGCCTCCCAAACTAGATAAATCTTCGCCGAACTACAGCGCCATTAGAGGAAGGGAGCAGCAATTAATAGACATTAACGGCGGCGCCCGTAGCAGCGGCGGCATATCCAGAAATGCTATAAATGGTATTTCTCCAATAAATGTAGCGGGTCCGCTGCTATACATACCTGCCGCTTTGGATGAGTTTGGCGAACCTATTCCTGCTGGCGAATGCACGTGCAAATGAGAGAAGGCAAAAAAATGCTATCAAATGACGAATACCAAATTCTTAAAAGATTTTTTATTTTCTATTTTGATAGATTCATTCCAGAAAATCAAAAAAGCAGCAATCCTAACAATCGGCCACAAATTTTCTTTGAAAATTTAGAGAAAGAGTCACTTTCAAAAGCAAAGAAAGGCTTGCAAATGGCAGTCAATGACATCGTTGAGATGTCAGCTGATTGGTCGCCAGAAAAGGTGTCAGAGGCAAACAAAATATTTTCTGAGAATGGCATCCTCACCTTAAATGAGGTGAGATTGAGGTTTTCAAGGAAACTAAAGGCTATATTAAGGCGAGGCGAAATAAAGAATGAAGTGGATTATTATCTGGTTAAAAGTGTCGTAGATGGCATGTCTAGCCCCTGTATAGACCAGCTATGTAATATACTTGCCGCCTATGAACATAAGGCTCCATGCAATTAAAGTGAGAGCCATATGAGTTAGATGGGTTTTAGAATTGTGGCAGCCCACCGGCCTGTTGCAGAAGGTGGGCTTCACCCGCGCCAGCTATTTCGCCTACGACGAAGCCGGCCAATTGCTGGGCAAATACGACGCCACCGGGCAGCGGGTGCAGGAAACGGTGTGGCTGAACGGGCACCCGATCGCGGTGCTGCAAGGCCCCAGCAGCGCCCCCCGGCTCTACTACGCCTGGAGCGACCACCTGGGCACGCCGCGGCAGCTGTTCGAGCCGACCACCGAGAAGGTGGTGTGGGACTGGCCGATCAGCGAGCCGTTCGGCCACAGTGGGGTGCGCGAGGACCCGGACGTTGATGGCAAGTTGGTGACGTACAACCTGCGCTTCCCGGGGCAGTACTTCGACAAGGAGACGGGGCGGTTCTACAACTACTTCCGGGATTATGATCCGCGGATCGGGCGGTATATCCAGAGTGATCCGATTGGGTTGGAAGGCGGGATTAATACGTATGGGTATGTAAGTGCAAACCCACTTCAGAAAATTGATCAATTTGGCTTGGTTGAAATATTTAATGTAAATGGCATTCCGCTTCATGCCTATCCTAAAGGAGAGGGTGGCAATGAAAGTGCAACTCATGGACCGCATGGTGACTATCATTTTCATGTCAACGGAGAAAAAAATAAGGTCGTTGTTGTAGATAAAAATGGAACCTTAATCCCTGAAGATCCATCAAAACTAACAACTAAGGAAGCTAATTCATTAAAACGCCTAACCGAAGAAGAGAGAAAATATATTCGAAAGGCATGCAGGGAAGTTTTTTATAATAATGCAAAAATTCTTCCCAGATTAAGAATGAAGCATCTAGGAGGGGTTGTAGGAGCTTTGTTATATCCCCTGGTTTCTAATAGCTATGAAGAAACCTGCTCTAAAGATTATCTGAACGAACTTGGGGATGTGTGTGATTAATGATAAATACAATTCCGATTCAAAAGCGGGGTTGCTGCTTTTGGAGGCGGAGAAATATTGCGAGAACCATCAATTTTTAGAGGCTATACGCCTTCTTGAGAATATTCAAGAAAACGATATGCCGGAGAAATTTTTCTTGCTGGGTTACGTATATGAAACAGGGGGCGACGGGGTGCCGCAAGATACGGAGAAAGCAAAGTTTTTTTACGGGAGATATGCAGAAGAGCTATCCATCCTATTTGGGAAAGGGAATCTTGAAGCTGGTTTTGTTATGGCGGGAAAATATCAGTACGGGCAAATTGTCCCAAGAAGTGAAAAAAAAGCCATGGATATATACGAAAGATGTGCTGAGCACGGTCATGCGCAAGCAGCGTTTCATTTGTCGACAATTTGGCAATACGGTTGGTGCGGTGTTATCGCAAATGAAGCTCAACAAATGTATTGGCTAGATCGGGCGGTGTTCCTGGAGTGGCCAGAAGCTTTGTATCACAAAGGGCTTATTTTATTGAAATCCGCGATCACTAAAGAGCAAAAAAAGCATGGCTTGGAGTTAATCAACAAAGCTGCTAAGGCTGGATTTTGGCCGGCTTTAGAGCATCTAAGTACAGTGAAGTAATGGTTGTAGATTAAATGTCAGGTCCCGGATGAGTCTTTACCGTTCTTAAGAAGAGTTGGGGGTGCAAGTTTTGCCATCGCTTGAGGGCCTGAACAAGGGTTTCGTGGTTCAGCACCTTCTGCGGCAGATACTGGTTGTAGAGCCGACGAAGCGGTGCAGCGTCTTCTCCAGATCATTGCGACTGTTAAATGATGTCGGTAAGCTGGTGACGTACAACCTGCGCTTCCCGGGGCAGTACTTCGACAAGGAGACGGGGCGGTTCTACAACTACTTCCGGGATTATGATCCTCGGGTCGGGCGGTATATCCAGAGCGATCCGATTGGGTTGGTGGGCGGGGTCAATACGTATGCTTACGCCCGAAATAGCCCAATTTTGTATGCTGATCCGAATGGGTTAAATCCCGTGGTTGGGGTTTCGATTGGTGGTGGATTGGCCGGCCCGCCTGGGGCTATTGTCGGTGGCATAATTGGACTTGGTGTTGGGCTATGGCTTGGGGACAAATTAACCGGCCCTAAAGCTGCGACACCTCCCGAGAATGCTCGAGATCCTAATGCTCCCAAAGCACCTGGTAAGCCCGGGCCGCAAGAAGGATTTGAAGACCCTAAAGGTGGAGAAGATTGGGTGCCAAATCCTAATCCTGGAGGAGGGGCTTCAAGCCATTGTTGGAAAGATAGCAAGGGTAATATTTGGTGTCCAACAGGCAAAGGCGGCCGTGCACACGGTGGGCCGCATTGGTATGTTCAAAAGCCTGGGGGCGGCTACGTGAACGTACGCCCCGGGCAGAATATTAATAAATAATAATGGGGCGACTATGATTGATAACTTGATTATCAATGAACCAAATCCATTCTGGTCTTATTTGGACGAAAAGAGTTTTTTTGCTTGGCTTGAGTCAATACCTGCTGTGATTGAAGTGGTTGGCGATGGGGGCGGTTTGAATGTGTCTTTGCGAATCCCCCTTGAAGAATCGAGTCTTCGAGATTTGATTGCTTTGATGCATAGATATCAAATAGATAAGAGGTGCTTAAGGCGCTTTTGTGTTCCAGAAAATGAAAAGTGGTTCAAAGACCCAGAAAAATATTGGTATATTTCCGTGTTCGGAGATGCATAAACGCCAACATGTATAGGGGTGTGAACGGAAATCCGGGTAACGAGATGCGGATCTGTACGTCGATGGGGACTTACAATCTGCGCTTCCCGGGACAGTACCGAGTGCGTCATGCAGGAATTGCTCGGACTTCACGCTACTTCTCGTCCGGATGTATCGCCATGAGGGGTCTGCAGCACATGGTCATCGGCTGCCGCGAATGGCGTTTCCCAGCCTGCGTCATCTACTGCGTAACGCCGGCTTAACGGTGATGCGGTGGCTCGGGCGCACAGACATCCTGACTTGTTTGGCAACATCCTTAGCAGCAAGCTCACGCTTAAATCCTTGCCGCCTCAACATGCCGCCGCAGGGCGGTTTGTGAGCGTTTCACAGCTTCAGTCGCGCTCGCTTGGCAAGCGAGGAAACAAACCAACAGGCAGCAAACCCGCGTCAATACACGGCTGCTTCCCTTGAATACTCAAGAGGGCAGCAGAGAACAGAGACAGAAAAACGACGGAAAGTACGCTGGAAGCGGCGGTTTTGGCAGGGCCATGTTCAACACGCCAACCCTGGATTCCGCGCCAACACTGGTGTTCGGGCAAAAAAAATCCCAACCGATCAGGGTTGGGATTTTACGTATTGGTGGTGGAACACGGAACCGAACCTGCGTCCGCTTTCCGATCCAAATAGTAATGCCTCTGCCTTGAGGACTTGGATTCGACGATTTGGCCGAATCAATCCACCAGTTCGTAGCCGGTGCTGCGCCCGCCGCCGAGCGACTTCTTCAGCACGCCCAGTTCCAGCAACTGCGTGATGTCGCGCAGCGCGGTGTCGGGCGAGCATTTGGCTATTGCCCCCCACTTGCTGCTCGTGAGCTTGCCCTCGAAGCCGTCGAGCAGGCGGTTGAGCAGTTTCACCTGCCGTTCGTTCAACGGCATGCCCGCCCAGCGCTGCCAGAAGCGCGCCTTGGCTAGCACGCCGTCCGGCGTGGACTGCGCGCTGGCGACCGCGCGCCCGAGCGTACCGAGGAACCACGACAACCAGCCGGTGGCGTCGAGTGTGCCCTTCTGCGTGCGCTCCAGCACGTCGTAGTAGTCCTTGCGCTCGCGCTGGATTTGCGCCGACAGGCTGTAGAAGCGTTGCGGGCTGCCATCGGCTCGGGCCAGGAACAGGTCGCCCACGGCGCGGGCGATGCGGCCGTTGCCATCGTCGAAGGGGTGTAGCGTCACTAACCACAGATGCGCCAGCCCGGCCTTGATGAGTGCGGGTTCGCCCGTCTCCTCGTTGGCCCATGCCAAAAACCGCGCCGTCTCGGTGGGCAGCACGTCGGCGGGCGGTGCCTGGAAGTGAACCTTGCGCCGCCCCACCGGGCCGGAAACCACCTGCATCGGCCCGGCGGCATCGTCGCGCCACTGCCCCACGGTGAGCCTATTCATGCCCGAGTACCCGGTCGGGAACAAGGCCGCGTGCCAGCCGAACAGGCGCTCGGCACTCAGTGGTTCTGCGCTGCGCGAAGTGGCATCGAGCACCATCTCCACGACGCCTTCGACGTGCCGATCCACCGGCGCGACCGCGCCGATGTCTACGCCCAGACGCCGGGCGATGGACGAGCGCACGGATTCCACGTTCAGTACTTCGCCTTCGATTTCGCTGGTCTTGACCACGTCCTCCGTCAAGGTGGTAAGGCTGGCCTGATCGCGCAGCGCCATGCCCACGTCGGCCAGACGGCCCAGCAGCAAGCCCTGGGCGCGGCTGACCTCGGTTAGAGGTGCAGTGAGCGCCGATAGGTCATAGTGCCAATTGGGCCAGTCGTCGGCCTGCCAGATGTAGAGTTTTTCTCCGCTATTCATGCGGAGATTGGACACCCGATTCGCCGCAAACGCAAGCCATTCTCCGCGTTATGTGCGGCGAATCGGGCGACTAATCGCCGCAGGCCACACTTTCGCGGGTAGCGGCGTTCGCGGGGTCAGGGCCGAAACGTCGATCTTGCCAAGATGTATGCGAACTTCCAAGCGGCCTGTATCCGCCGTTGCGCAGCGTCCAGATCGCTTGGGCACCGCAGCCCCGACATTCATAGCCGAGGGGGTCGACTGGGTCGATGATCTACAACTGCTCGGCGTCAACTATCTCGCCAGTGTGCTTATCACGTGCTGATTCCATTTTTTCTCACCCCTGGTTCTGATTGCGATTGCGGCAGTGTTAATCAAAATGATGCATACGAACGACTTGTTGTGGCGACGCGGCCGTCACGCTCCACCACCACTTCCACCTCGTCGCCTTCCCGGAACGGGCTGCGCCAGACCCAGCCCTGTACGAATTGCCCGTCCAGCTCGAATTCCAGGTAGTCGGCTTCTTCCTCAACACTTGTGGTTGCCGAAGCTACTGCAATAGCTTGTGAACCTAATCCCACAGCTGCAGCCGCAACAGCGATGACGCCCATTGTGGTTCGATCACTATCGGTAAAGAAGAAGCTGGCGCCTTCCCGTGCCTTGCGTAGATTCGTGATCTTGCCATGCAGCAAGTGAATAGACATCGCGGTTAGTATCGGAAGTACATGACGCCCAGCTCACCGGGGTCGCTGTCTTTACGTGCCTTTTTTGTAGATGCCACAAGATCGATGCTGGAAGGATTTTTCCAACCAAAGGCAGCAAAGCACCTTTCTGAAAGCCGAACAAATGGCATCCACTTCTTAGCCATAGATACAGTCATTAGCCCAAAGAATGCATATAGAAATACGGCCAAAAACGGCAGCCCATGCTTTAAAAACACCATGTATAGCCCACCTCCTTGTATTGCGTTTTTTATTGCAAAAAACACGCACGAGAAGAGAACGACAAAGGTATTCCCCAAGAACCACCATTTGACAGCATTTTTGATATGCGCCGATGCTCCTCTAGAGCAGTGTGGATACAACGCGATTGTTCGATCGGATGGGCGCATCATCGCGAAAGCGACGTAGTGTCCTCCCTCCTTCTCAACAGCTACCTCCACCTCATCCCCCTCCTTGAAGGGACTGCGCCATACCCATCCGCGAATATCAAGACCATCTATCTCAAACTCTAAATAATCTGCTTCCTCGTCGACGCTAGTTGAGGCCGAAGCGACCGCAACAGCTTGCGAGCCAAGCCCAGCTGCCGCTGCAGCAACGGCAATGACGCCCATCGCAGTTTGATCACTATCCGTAAAGAAGAAGCTCGCGCTTTCTCGCGTCTTGCGTAAATTCGTGATCTTGCCGCGTAGAAGGTGAACAGGCATCGCGGCTAGTATCGAAAGTACATGACACCCAGCTCGCCGGGGTCGGAGTCAGTACGTGCCTTTTTGGTGGACGCTACGAGGTCGATATTAGATGGACTAGCCCACCCTAATGCGGCAAAGCATCTTTCTGAAAGTCGAACAAACGGCATCCATTTTTTTGTCATTGATATCGTCATAATCCCAAAAAATCCGTACAAACCAAGGCCAGCCCACGAAAGTGAGTATTTCCACATATCAATAAAAAATTCTATGCCATCACCAATTACAGCCAAAAAAGTTATGAAATACATAACGGATAGCACTATGCTCACCCCCACGAACCACCATTTGACAGCATTTTTAATGTGCGCCAATTTTCCACGAGAACAGTGCGGATATAGCGCTATGGTGCGATCAGAAGGGCGAGCTATCGCGTAGGCCACATAATGCCCTCCTTCTTTCTCCACCACAGCTTCAACCTCGTCGCCTTCACTAAAAGGGCTGCGCCATACCCAGCCTCTAACATCGCGGCCATCTAGTTCAAACTCCAGATAATCCGCCTCTTCTTCAATGCTTGTGGTTGCAGAGGCGACAGCGATTGCCTGAGAACCTAGGCCGACGGCTGCCGCCGCAACGGCAACGACGCCCATCGCAGTCTGATCGCTATCGGTAAAGAAGAAACTCGCACTTTCTCGCGTTTTGCGTAGATTCGTGATCTTGCCTCGCAGCACTTGTGCAGTCATTCCTATTCCTCAAGTTACGGGCGCGGCGGGTATGAACCGGACCCGGCCGTGCTTCCTAAATCTGAAACACCGTATGGGCGATATGTTGCATGTGGGCCGGCTTTTGGCGGTTCCGGCACATCAATTCCAAATACGGTTTTGAGCAAAGCGTCATCTTGCTGCTTGGCTGTTTTGAAAGCACCTTTGGTCTTGCATTTAATGCCAAAAGGCGTGATTTCTAGCCACTCTTGGAGCGCGTCATCTGTCAGCACGATGATTGCAAAATGAATAAAAATTGTCCCTACGGTAGCCCATGCCCCAATGGTCATGCCTAACACGCGAAGACCAACAATTAGAGCGGCTTTTTTGCCTAGTTGCTCTACCGCTACGCCTGCTGCGGCACGGCCCGTCATTTGGGAAACAAGAGGTGCTGCGTAGCCAATCGCGCCAAAGATGGTTGAAGCACCGCTAACTAGCCCTAAAGCCCCCTTTGACCAATACAGAGTTCCGAGCCCATAGAGGCCTTTTCTATTTTTATCAATACCAGTAAGCACATCGACTACTCCAACAACAGCCGAAGTCACCCCCGATAACATACCACCGTAAAATTTCAGCTTCTGGTAGGTCCAGGACGTGTCGCTGAACAGCGCCTTCGCTGCGACTGCGCTCACATCCAGCATGGAAGCCGCAATCGTCGCGCCCGATGCTGCTAGCGCGAAGATGGATTTGGCATCGCCTTTGGCTTGTGCGTCCCGCGCCAGTTTTGCGAAGTTCAGCGCTTCGAGCACGCCAACGATAGCAGCAAGGCGGGCGTCCTTCAGTACAGACTTCGCCTTGGGGTCATTCTTCAGCGCGGCCCACTGTGCCTGGATGGCCTTGGCTTGCTCGGAAGGGCGCAGTAGGAGCTTCTCAGGGGTATCCGCGTCCTTGAGTTGTTGCAGGATGTCCGCACGAACAAAGCGTTCGTGCTTGATCTCGGTCTCGATCAACTTGCGCACATCCTCCGGGTCGACCATCGCGCGCACCAGGAACATGTGCTTGATGATCTTCTCGCCCAACAAGTCCCCTGCCTTGTCCAGCTTAAATTTCTTGAAGATGGCGTCGCCGGCCGTGATTACCTTGGAATCAAGATTGCGCGTATTGACGCTCTTCAACGACACGCCAAAGGCCTTGCCGCCATCCTTGGCTTTCTGATTGGTGTTGAAGACCGATTGCGCCTTCTTGTAGGTGTCAGCAAATCGCTGCAGATTTTTCAGGTTGGCAAGCGCGAACTCGTAGGCCCGCTCTGTCATGGGCGTGTTCATCTTGGCCAACTGCAGCGCCTGGTCTACTTCCTCGATGACGGCTTTCTGGTTGAGCGCGACAGAACGCCACAGCAGGTTGCCCTTGACGCTCGCCTTAGCTTCTTCCACCTGACCTCCTCCCGCTTAACCGAGCGGTCGAAGCTAGAGATTTCCAGCTTCAAGGTGGGCGAGCCGGAACTCGCCCGGGGTCAGGTCACCCAGCGCACTGTGCGGCCTGAATTCGTTGTAATCCACTCGCCAACGCTCGATCTTCTCACGCGCGTCATCCAGCGACAGAAACCAGTGCACGTTCAGGCATTCGTCGCGCAGACTACCATTGAATGACTCGATGAACGCGTTATCCGTGGGTTTGCCGGGGCGTGAGAAGTCCAGCGTCACCCCATGCTCATACGCCCATTGATCCAGCGCCACCGAAATGAATTCGCTGCCGTTATCCACCCGGATCCGTTGCGGCGTCCCGCGCAGGGCTTGTACATGCTGCATCGTCGCCACCACATCGGCCGCTTTCAGCGCGAAATCCACCGTGATCGCCAGGCTCTCCCGGCTAAAATTATCCACCACAGTTAACGCCCGGATTTTCTGGCCGTTGAACAGCTGATCAGCGACGAAATCCATGCTCCAGCAGTCGTTCAAACTGGAGATCACCGGCCGCTCCTGCCGGTGTGCTGCAGCCACACGCCGTCTTGGCCGCTTGCGCCGCAGATTCAGCCCTTCCTCGCAGTAAATCCGGTAGGTCTTCTTGTGATTGATCAGCCAGCCCTCGCGCCGCAGCAGGACATGGATGCGTCGCGCCCCGTAACGGATGCGTGTGGCGGCAATCTCACGAATCCGTTGACGTTCGGCGCGATCATCGCGTGGCCTGGGCCGGTAGAAATACGTCGCCTGCCGCAGCTGCACCACCGCCGTAGCCCGTCGAATGCTGACGCGATACGCGTCGATCAGGCAGTTCGCCAGCTCGCGCCTGCGAGCCGGCTTCACAGCTAATGAAATGGCCCGCCCCTCTCTCCGCGGGAACATACTTTGATTGGGTTTCACCTTGCAGCAAGGAGACGATCATGAGAAACAAACCTGTTGGCGCAACGGTGTACGGGATTGATCTAGGTAAGACCACTTTCCACATAGTAGGCCTGGACGCTGCTGGTCATCCTTTACAGCGCATTACGCTCAGTCGTAACACCATCTTCACTTTCTTCTCGAATGCCACTGCAGCACTGATTGGCATGGAGGCCTGTCCTGGATCGCAATGGCTTGCTAGGAAACTCGAATCTCTGGGGCATACCGTCAGAATCATTCCTGCCCAGTTCGTCAAACCTTATGTCAAATCCAACAAGAACGATCTGATTGATGCGGCCGCGATTGCCGAAGCTGTGACCCGACCCACCATGCGTTTTGTGCGGGCACGTTCCGTAGAGCAAGTAGAGTTACAGGCCCTGCATCGCATCCGGGATCGATTGATTGCCAGCAGGACTCGTTTGATTAATCAGATTCGCGCATTCTGTCTTGAGTTTGGCATCCCCATTCGGGCCGGTAGCAGTGCGTTCAAGCTCGGGTTACCGCAGGTGCTCGCTGATGAAACCAATGACCTCACGCCGTCCATGCGCGACATACTTCAAGATCTGGCAAATGAACTAGGGCAGATCGAGCATCGCGTCAACGACATCACCGAGCACATCAATGCTATTGCAACCCGCTCCGAAATAGCCAGACGCCTGACCAGCATTCCCGGTGTCGGGAGTCTCGGTGCCACGGCCATTCTGGCAGCAGTCGGGGACGGTCATCAGTTCCATAAGGCCAGAGATCTTGCAGCCTGGCTAGGCCTCGTACCGGCCCAATATTCCACCGGTGGCAAACCCACGCTTCTCGGCATCAGCAAACGCGGCAACAGCTATATCCGGCGATTACTCATTCATGGAGCGCGCTCTTGTGTTCTGCACCTAGACAGGTCAAAGGACCGGCTGGGTGAGTGGATTGCCAGATTGGAAGCGCGCATGCATGCGAACAAGGTTGTCGTGGCACTGGCCAACAAATTAGCCAGAATTGTGTGGGCGATACTCAATCACCCAGGCGCGCTCTACTTGCGTGACGGCCAGATCAGCACACGAACACATCAGCATGAAGGAGGTATTGCCTGACCATTTTCCCAGTTTGCTGGATTCTGTATTGATGACAAAACAGCCAAACGGCGCATGGTAAATCTTGTAAAAAAAGCGGGCTCGAAGCCCGAACCGCTATTTAGAAACCGTGTGCGCGTATTTCATCATGGCCTGGCTGTAACAACAGTCCACTCGCGAGAGGTCGGATACATTAAGGCAAACTGTTCTGTCATAGATACATCATCTTGCAAAGCCGGGGCGGACCATACATTTTTTTGGATGACCTCCTGCAACATCTGCTTGTCCAGGCTCAGGTCGGCGACCATGCGCTTGAGCCGCGCGTTTTCTTCTTCCAGCTGCTTCAATCGGCGCAGCTCAGTCACGCCCAGCCCGCCGTACTTCTTCTTCCAGTTGTAGAAGGTCGCTTCGCTCACGCCCATCTTGCGACAGACCTCTGCCACGGTCGTGCCTGACTCGGCCTGGCGCAGCGCAAACGCGATCTGCTCTTCGGTGAACTTTGATTTTTTCATGACAAATCTCCTGCCCGGAGGGGCATCAAATTTGCCAGAAATCTCTACTTTTGAACGCTACGGTTTTACGGGAGGAGGTCACAGGATCGCAAAAATTCATTTTTTTGACTTTAGCAATTTAATGTAATGGGGATAGCCCACGCAGAGACTCTTAACTTTCTTAACTTGTATCACTTGGTCTGGTAATACGCTTGCCTCTTCTCTAGCCGTGCATCCGCTTCCGCTTCTAATTCCGCAATTGAGCCATACGGGTGGGCAGGTGCTTCCCACATCCAGCGCGGTAGCGTTTTGAACTGATGGTGCGAAACAACGAAGAATTTATCGCATGCCGGGGCGCCTGCTTCCTTCGCGGTGATCTCTCCAGCAAACTGTTCACTGGCTCTTTCATTGAAACCCTGATAAGTGCACGATTCACGTCCACGAATGGTCGGTGCATGCCGATCATTACTCCACAAGCCATAGTCTTCTTCCTTTGTTTCCTTAGGATGTTTGTCGACAAAGGTTCGCAATTTACCCTTGCCATCGAGATAGATCACCTCGTAGTAACCGTCCTCATTCTTGCCAGCCCAACCAAGCACATCGGGAATGAATCGGCTTCCATCCTTTTTTTCTACGACGTACCAGACTGGCCGATAGGTGGGAGAAGCGTCACCCGTCGGCACCTCGTCCGCCGAGAACTTTGCCTTGATCACCCCATTGGGTGGCACACGCACAGCTTGGCCAAGGGGGTCAGGTTCGCTCGCAACGCCATCTTGTTGGCCATAAAAAATGAATACAGGACCGAAGTAGCCTTCCGGAATGATAAAAACAAGGGGCTTCTTCATCGCTGAGGGTTCCGTTTTACGCTGTAAGTGTGTGTAGCCGAATCCGGCTCCGATAATCATGACCATCAGGAGGCCGAGGAGCCAATAGGCTTTGCGCATCACTGCTTCCATTTCTCCAGTGCAACATCATAGTCGTCCGGTGGTCGGCCTTGGTTGGGATCGCCATGCTGATGGCGGTGGTTCCAGCTCGAGAGCGTGGTTCTCTCAAACGGAGGGCGCCGCCAGATTGAACTGTTGATCAGCCCGCACAGCTCGGTGACATCGCTGTCCAGTGCCGAAACGTGCAGCGACTCCATGGGCGTTGTTGGCGCCTGAGACAACGCCTCCAGCCGCTTCAGGCCGCAGTTCCACAAGAACGGCACGCCGGGCAGAGAGGATGCGACGACTGTATCCGCTGGCCAATCACGACGACAAATCTCCATGATGGATGTCGTAGGGTATTTGTCTCGCTCTTTGGGTGGGCCGCCAACTAGGGTGTTGAATACCCAAAGCCGTTCACCAAAATTG
The DNA here is from genome assembly GCF_025642115.1 of Chitiniphilus purpureus. Lineage (GTDB taxonomy): Bacteria > Pseudomonadota > Gammaproteobacteria > Burkholderiales > Chitinibacteraceae > Chitiniphilus > Chitiniphilus purpureus. Next base: position 1,736,247 of record NZ_CP106753.1, read on the forward strand.
CCCTCGACGTCGATTTCCACCCGGAACGATTTCAGCCACATTAACCGTTGCGAATCACCCGCCAAGTGTGTCGCTGGCACCCCGATGCGGACGTGGGTCCCCAAGAACAGCTTCTTGCCAGCGGCATCCTGGATGAACGCCTCGCAGTTGGGGAAGCCATCTCCCCTGACTTGCACGGTGATATCCATGTAGAGCGCGACACGTTCAACACGGATATCCAGCTCCAACCAAGCGTCGAGGGTCGGAACGAAGGTCCATCCCGTCTTGTCGTTGACTGTGCTGGAGCCTCTGAAAGCATGGTTTTCACCGCCGTACCATGAGCGCGTCTTGAGGTGCTTTTGTCCAGAGTGGGGTGTCGTCACACTGATTACTTCGAGCTTGGCGCGTGGTTTTTTCTTGGGGTCGTCGTATTTTTCCTCATGACCAAACAACCCCCAGAATCGACCCGGCCCTGGCTTCGACATATTTGAATCTGCGGTTAGATTTGCCGACAAATCGCGTGCCTTGTCACCGGGTTTATCCCATCCCAAGTCGATGCTGTATCGAGACCAGACTCTGGAAGTCACGTTGTTGCTGGAGCTCTCACCCTCTTGCTCCCCGTAGCTTTCTCCAAGAGAGAATCCACGATTGTCGCCATGGAATCGAAATCCCCCTTGTTCAAATTGTTGATTCGGGTGGAAAGAGCGAATGTTGATCTGGTACTGCGCCAGCTTGGCGTAGGCGACAATAACCTGCTCTGGTTCGACCTTGTCGACCGGCGTGGTTGCGGCTCTGGTTAACGGTTTGCCCATGACTCAGCCCTGGCTCCAGCCGTGGTCTTCATCTTCATTACCCACGTAGTCGAGTTTGATTTTCTCTGTCTTGGTGCCGGAGCCATACCGGCTGGTTTTGCCATCCACATCGGAAGACATCTCCAGCGTGCGGTAGCCGGCAGTGGTCAACCGCAGTGGCAAGCCAGCAATGGCTTCGCCCGACAGAGCATCTGCGACCTGGAAGTGCTCGTTGTACAAGCCTTCGAGTTCTCCACCCGGGAACTGCTTGATTGGGGTCGTCATTTGGGCGGGGCCGCTGAAAGTGTAGCTGCTGCCTTTGACGCTGAGGGAGCCTGGGCCGTGAATTTCGATGTTGCCCCCTTTCAGGCGGATGTATGCACCACCACAGCTCAGGAGTAGCTCCTCTTGCGCAGTGGCGGTGAGCTTTTCCTTGTTGGCGTAGATGCGGACGTTCTTATCGCCCACGACCTCCACGTCGCCCGACTGCGCCTGCAACTGCGCATGCCCCTTCGCGGTGATCAGCTTCAGGTTCACCTTGTCCGCCACCCCCTGCACGAACAAGCTGATCTTGCTGCCCACGTTATGAATCCAGCGCCGGGCGGTGCTCTGCTGCGTGTCGCGCTGGCTGACGGTGTCGAGGTTCTGCCCGCTGTTCAGCACCAGCGCGTTGGCGGTGGTCAGCGCGATGCCGGCCGGGGCGCTGGCGAGCAGGATCGCCTGCTGGCCCGGCTGGTCCTTCGCGGTCTTGCCCTGCGCGTCGGTGTTGCTGCCGGCCTCCCACGCCTGGAGCGCCTCGTTCAGGTGATCGAGGTGGCCCTGCGGAGCCTCGTGCTGCGGCTGGCCGTCGGGGTCCAATGTCCTGGGGCCGATCTCGGCCGGGTCGGCCAATTGCTGCTGCGCGGTGTCGGAGAGGGTTTGCGCCAGTTGCTGGGCGGCTTCGAGCTGGCTTTGTGCTTGTTCGCGGTCCAGTTGTTGGCCGGCGGCGCCGGGCTTGGCCTCGGTGCTGAGCAGCAGGCCCTGCGCGGCGCGCAGCGCCCCGGCGTGGTCGGTGCGCAGCTCGAAGCCCTCGCCGCGCGGCTCGGCCTTGCCGTCCGTGCGCGGGTGGGCCAGGTAGCCCTGGTTGAGCTGGGTCTTGCCGTGCTCGGACGAGAGCTTGGCACGCAGCTCGCCCTGGGTGTCGTCGAACAGCAGTTCGTTGTAGCGCTGCCCGCCGAACTCCTGGCTCTTGATGCCGGAGAGGGTGTGGTTGGCTGGCAGGCTGCCGGCGCCGGAGAAGGCGGGCGGGGGATGGCTGCCGTTGTAGAGGGTGCCGACCACCAGCGGGCGATCGACATCGCCTTCCACAAAATCCACCAGTACCTCCTGGCCGATGCGCGGGATGAACTGGTGGCCCCACTGCGCGCCGGCGCTGGGGTAGGCCACGCGCACCCAGCAGGACGAGCGCTCGTCCAGCCCGGCACCGAAGTCCGGGTGCTCCTGGCGGCGCTGCCAGTGCAGCTGCACCTTGATCCGGCCGTGGGCGTCGGTATGTACTTCCTGGCCGGCCGGGCCGACCACGGTGGCGGTCTGCACCCCGGGGGCGGTGGGCTTGGCGTGCTCGGTGTGGCTGTAGCGCGGCGGCAGCGGGATGCCACGGCGCTGGGCGTCGAACTCGACCTGGAACGGCGCGGCGTCGGGGGTGGACTCGCCCAGCTGGGCGACGAGGTCGCCCGGCAGGTTGTTGCGGGCACGGAAGGTGAGCCGGGTGGCGACGAACTCGCGCTGCTCGGGCGCATCGGCGTCGTGGTGCGGGTGGTCGCGCAGCTGGAACCATTCGCCCACCCGCAGGTGGCGGACAGTGCCGCTGCCGCTGAAGCCCTTCTTGTGCACATCGAGTGCCTGCTGGCGCAACCGGGCATAGCGGGCCAGCTCGTCGTCGTCGCGGCCGTAGTACAGCGCCTGGGCGTCGTAGTCCTCGAGCGTGCGCTCGGCCTGGGTGCCGCCTTCGCCCTGGTCGATCACGCTGCCGTCCTGGCCCTCGCGGGTGGTGACCGGCTGATAGTCGAAGCTGGCCAGCGCCACCTGGGCGGGGCCGAGCTGGCGGGCACTGGTCCAGCCGGTGAGGCTGTCCTCGGCCTCGGTGGCGTCGGCGCGGTGGAAGCGCACGCTGCCCTGGCTGGCCTGCGGCAGCGCATAGGGGTCGTCGAACACCACCAGCGTCACCTTGGGCGTATCGCCGGCCTCGTGCGCGAAGCGGTAGGCCAGCCCTTCCTCGGCTAGCAGGCGGCTGACGAAGGCGAGGTCGGCCTCACGGTACTGCAGGCAGTACGAGCGCAGCGGGTAGTCCTGGCGCAAGTCGAAGCGCACGGCAAAGCCGGCGGCGAACACCGGGTTGGCGGCGAGGTGCTCGTCGAGCACGACACGGACGATGTCGGGGACGGCGCGGTCCTGGAACACGCGGCTGGTGCGGCGGTGGGCGAGCAGCGCGAGCGGGGGTTCGAGGGTGAGGGCATAGCGGGCGAAGCCGCCGTCGGACGGCAGGGCTTCGGCGCGGGTGACGACGCCGCAGCGCACGACTTCGGCGCCGTCGGGGGTCAGGATGCCGAGCTGGGCGGGCAGGCCGAGCAGGGATTTGAGTTCGAGATCGATGGAGGGGGACAGGCACGTCACCCGATAGCGGTAGGGCTGGGAGAGGGCCTCGGTGCCGTCGACGCTGTGGGGCAGCAGGGTCTCGCCCCAGCCTGTGCCGTCGCCCAGTTGCAGCGTGACCAGGCGCTGGTCCTGCGTGAAGGCGGTGGCAAAGGAGGACAGCAGGTCGGGCAGATTCATGCTGGCAAACACGCATGGTCAGAAACGCGTGATGCTACCCGCATTGGTTAGCCTACATCAAGTGTCAGGATAAAGTATTGCGCTGGTCGGCGGCTAACGGTGGACAATGCCGCCATATGCTGTCTATGCTCCGCCCACATAACAGGCCATTCGGCATAGCAGGTCTATAACGCCATGGTGTATCAACGGCTCAAGCAGGCGGTGTACCTGGCTGGCTACACGTTGGAAACAGGCTGGCAGGGACTGAATAGGCCATACACGGTGCGCTGTACGGCTGACCATGTCTTTACGCTGCCAGCATCCACATTGCTGTATCAGCGCTTCGAATGTCCGGTATGTCCACCTGGATTGCCACTACAGATATTGCAACATGCTGCGGCACAACGGGGTAGCAGTTGCCTGGAGGTCATCTACCTTGGGGGGCAGCCGCATCGCTTCCTATGTGCATGTGGGCATCAATGGCGGGCCCGGCCCCGACAAGTGCTGGAAGGGGCATGTTGCCCGCAATGCAACCCAGGACAAAGTGTGATGCGGCTGGGTGCGGCATTGCTGCAGCAACTGCAACAGGCTGCTGCAGGGCACGACGGGCAGTGCCTGGGAGCACCGTCCAGCGCCAATTCGGACACCTACCTGTTTCGTTGCCGCCAAGGACATGAATGGTTCGCTTCGGCCAAAACGGTACTGCATGGCGAGTGGTGCGCCACCTGTGAGCAAGTGCGACACAGCCCGATGGCAGAAACAAGTGGCTTGGCACGTTTGCAGCAAGCGGCTGCAAACCAAGGGGGACAGTGCCTGAGCAACCGATTCCTGGGTTACCGCTACCGCTATCGTTTCAGGTGCCGGGAAGGGCACGAATGGGATGCCCTGGGAGGCAACGTGTTGAAGGGATCGTGGTGCCGGTTCTGCAGCGCTGCGGCGAAAAAGATCCCCTGGGAGCGCATTCTGGCGGCAGCAACGGTGAAAGGAGGACGATGCCTGTCATCACAAGATGCATACGCAAACCGCTTCACCCGGCTGCAATGGGAATGCGCGCAAGGCCACCAATGGTGGGCAAGTGTCGACACGATACGGAGGGGGCACTGGTGTCCTCTTTGTGCGAACGCGCGGCGGGTTGGTCGGCCGCGACGAGTTCGAGAGTAGGCTCCGCAGCTTTGGGAAAGGCGCAAACAGCGCGAATACCGCGTGCCGCCTATGATCCCGACTGGGGTGCCGCTCATGCCGCCACGCTATCCAGGGCATGACCGATGAGCGCGACATCCTAAAGGCTGCCGCATACTTTGCCAGGCAGCCCGGGTAAAGTACGCATTCATTAGCGACGATGAAGCAGCCCATCCTGTTTACCGGCTGTTCCGCATGATGGGCGTGCATTCAACTGGTTACTACGCATGTCGAGCCACTTCCCACTCCTTGCGCGTACAGGACGACGATTGACTACTGCGCTTGATTAAGCAGCCCTGGCAGGAGAGCGGCGGCGTTTATAGCTATGGCAAGGGTGACCTCCTCCCGCTTAACCGAGCGGTCGAAGCTAGAGATTTCCAGCTTCAAGGTGGGCGAGCCGGAACTCGCCCGGGGTCAGGTCACCCAGCGCACTGTGCGGCCTGAATTCGTTGTAATCCACTCGCCAACGCTCGATCTTCTCACGCGCGTCATCCAGCGACAGAAACCAGTGCACGTTCAGGCATTCGTCGCGCAGACTACCATTGAATGACTCGATGAACGCGTTATCCGTGGGTTTGCCGGGGCGTGAGAAGTCCAGCGTCACCCCATGCTCATACGCCCATTGATCCAGCGCCACCGAAATGAATTCGCTGCCGTTATCCACCCGGATCCGTTGCGGCGTCCCGCGCAGGGCTTGTACATGCTGCATCGTCGCCACCACATCGGCCGCTTTCAGCGCGAAATCCACCGTGATCGCCAGGCTCTCCCGGCTAAAATTATCCACCACAGTTAACGCCCGGATTTTCTGGCCGTTGAACAGCTGATCAGCGACGAAATCCATGCTCCAGCAGTCGTTCAAACTGGAGATCACCGGCCGCTCCTGCCGGTGTGCTGCAGCCACACGCCGTCTTGGCCGCTTGCGCCGCAGATTCAGCCCTTCCTCGCAGTAAATCCGGTAGGTCTTCTTGTGATTGATCAGCCAGCCCTCGCGCCGCAGCAGGACATGGATGCGTCGCGCCCCGTAACGGATGCGTGTGGCGGCAATCTCACGAATCCGTTGACGTTCGGCGCGATCATCGCGTGGCCTGGGCCGGTAGAAATACGTCGCCTGCCGCAGCTGCACCACCGCCGTAGCCCGTCGAATGCTGACGCGATACGCGTCGATCAGGCAGTTCGCCAGCTCGCGCCTGCGAGCCGGCTTCACAGCTAATGAAATGGCCCGCCCCTCTCTCCGCGGGAACATACTTTGATTGGGTTTCACCTTGCAGCAAGGAGACGATCATGAGAAACAAACCTGTTGGCGCAACGGTGTACGGGATTGATCTAGGTAAGACCACTTTCCACATAGTAGGCCTGGACGCTGCTGGTCATCCTTTACAGCGCATTACGCTCAGTCGTAACACCATCTTCACTTTCTTCTCGAATGCCACTGCAGCACTGATTGGCATGGAGGCCTGTCCTGGATCGCAATGGCTTGCTAGGAAACTCGAATCTCTGGGGCATACCGTCAGAATCATTCCTGCCCAGTTCGTCAAACCTTATGTCAAATCCAACAAGAACGATCTGATTGATGCGGCCGCGATTGCCGAAGCTGTGACCCGACCCACCATGCGTTTTGTGCGGGCACGTTCCGTAGAGCAAGTAGAGTTACAGGCCCTGCATCGCATCCGGGATCGATTGATTGCCAGCAGGACTCGTTTGATTAATCAGATTCGCGCATTCTGTCTTGAGTTTGGCATCCCCATTCGGGCCGGTAGCAGTGCGTTCAAGCTCGGGTTACCGCAGGTGCTCGCTGATGAAACCAATGACCTCACGCCGTCCATGCGCGACATACTTCAAGATCTGGCAAATGAACTAGGGCAGATCGAGCATCGCGTCAACGACATCACCGAGCACATCAATGCTATTGCAACCCGCTCCGAAATAGCCAGACGCCTGACCAGCATTCCCGGTGTCGGGAGTCTCGGTGCCACGGCCATTCTGGCAGCAGTCGGGGACGGTCATCAGTTCCATAAGGCCAGAGATCTTGCAGCCTGGCTAGGCCTCGTACCGGCCCAATATTCCACCGGTGGCAAACCCACGCTTCTCGGCATCAGCAAACGCGGCAACAGCTATATCCGGCGATTACTCATTCATGGAGCGCGCTCTTGTGTTCTGCACCTAGACAGGTCAAAGGACCGGCTGGGTGAGTGGATTGCCAGATTGGAAGCGCGCATGCATGCGAACAAGGTTGTCGTGGCACTGGCCAACAAATTAGCCAGAATTGTGTGGGCGATACTCAATCACCCAGGCGCGCTCTACTTGCGTGACGGCCAGATCAGCACACGAACACATCAGCATGAAGGAGGTATTGCCTGACCATTTTCCCAGTTTGCTGGATTCTGTATTGATGACAAAACAGCCAAACGGCGCATGGTAAATCTTGTAAAAAAAGCGGGCTCGAAGCCCGAACCGCTATTTAGAAACCGTGTGCGCGTATTTCATCATGGCCTGGCTGTAACAACAGTCCACTCGCGAGAGGTCGGATACATTAAGGCAAACTGTTCTGTCATAGATACATCATCTTGCAAAGCCGGGGCGGACCATACATTTTTTTGGATGACCTCCTGCAACATCTGCTTGTCCAGGCTCAGGTCGGCGACCATGCGCTTGAGCCGCGCGTTTTCTTCTTCCAGCTGCTTCAATCGGCGCAGCTCAGTCACGCCCAGCCCGCCGTACTTCTTCTTCCAGTTGTAGAAGGTCGCTTCGCTCACGCCCATCTTGCGACAGACCTCTGCCACGGTCGTGCCTGACTCGGCCTGGCGCAGCGCAAACGCGATCTGCTCTTCGGTGAACTTTGATTTTTTCATGACAAATCTCCTGCCCGGAGGGGCATCAAATTTGCCAGAAATCTCTATTTTTGAACGCTACGGTTTTACGGGAGGAGGTCAAATTGCAGAACCTGATCGACCTCTTCGACCGCGGCTTTCTGATTGAGCGCGATGCAGCCGTCAGTAAAGCAAAAATCGTTGCCCTGCCGGATGCAGTTGAGCCGGGTGACGGTGCCGCGTAACGGCTGCAGGGTCATGCCTAGTTCAATACCTGAAATACATGACGCCCAGTTCACCGGGGTCGGAGTCAGCGCGTGCTTTCTTGGTAGATGCCACGAGGTCGATGTTGGATGGGCTACCCCACCCTAATGCGGCAAAGCATCTTTCTGACAGCCGAACAAACGGCATCCATTTTTTTGCCATAGACACAGTCATCAAACCAAAAAACAGATAACCTGCCAGAGCAAAAAGTGGCAGAACATACTTAAAAAAATTCACCAAATTTGCCTCTCCGCCTTTAATGAAATGCACCGCCACAAAAAGTACGACCATGAACGCAATAGCGAAACTGACACCCAAGAGCCACCATTTTACTGCATTTTTAACGTGCGCCAATTTTCCACGAGAGCAGTGAGGATACAGCGCGATGGTGTGGTCGGATGGGCGCGTTATCGCGTATGCAATGAAATGCCCTCCCTGCTTCTCTACTGCCGCTTCCACTTCATCCCCTTCGCCAAAAGGGCTGCGCCATACCCAGCCTCTAATATCGCAGCCGTCCAACTCGAACTCCAAATAGTCCGCTTCCTCCTCAACGCTTGTAGTCGCAGAGGCGACCGCAATTGCTTGCGAGCCAGCCCCGATTGCCGCTGCAGCAACAGCGATGACACCCATTGTGGTTTTATCACTATCGGTGAAGAAGAAGCTGGCGCTTTCTCGCTTCTTGCGTAAATTAGAGATTTTGCCGCGCAGGAGGTGAATGGGCATAGCGGTCAATAGCGGAAGTACATCATCCCCAGTTCGCCTGGGTCGGAGTCAGTACGTACCTTTTTGGTAGACGCCACAAGGTCTATGTTGGAGGGGTTTTCCCAACCTAACCCGGCAAAACACTTCTCGGAGAGACGAACGAACGGCATCCATTTCTTCACCATAGAAATGGTCATCAATCCAAAGAATGCGTATAAAACCAAACTGCACCATAAGAATATATTCTTGAGAAATCCAAGAAATACCTCTTTTCCATGAGGGATTGCGAACAAAAACATCATGATTAGTCCAACTAAAAGCAAGATGCTTACTCCCAAGAACCACCATTTCGCTGCGTTTTTAACGTGCGCCAATTTCCCACGAGAGCAGTGTGGATACAGTGCGATGGTGCGGTCGGATGGGCGCGTTATCGCGTATGCAATGAAATGCCCTCCCTGCTTCTCTACTGCCGCTTCCACTTCATCCCCTTCGCCAAAAGGGCTGCGCCATACCCAGCCTCTAATATCGCAGCCGTCCAACTCGAACTCCAAATAGTCCGCTTCCTCCTCAACGCTTGTAGTCGCAGAGGCGACCGCAATTGCTTGCGAGCCAGCCCCGATTGCCGCTGCAGCAACAGCGATGACACCCATTGTGGTTTTATCACTATCGGTGAAGAAGAAGCTGGCGCTTTCTCGCTTCTTGCGTAAATTAGAGATTTTGCCGCGCAGGAGGTGAATGGACATAGCGGTCAATAGCGGAAGTACATCACCCCCAGTTCACCCGGGTCGGAGTGGGTGCGCACCTTTTTGGTGGACGCAACAAGGTCAACGTTGGATGGATTGCTCCAGCCTAATGCGGCAAAACACTTCTCTGAGAGGCGAATGAATGGCATCCATTTCTTTATCATGGAATAAGTCATTAACCCAAAAAAAGCGTAGAAAGCCAAAGCGAAGTATTCGAAACCATGGGATAGAAATGAGCCCAGGCTGCTGTAACCACTAAAATAGCTAAGAACGCCGATAAAAATACATGAAAAGACGAGCAACGCACTAACCCCCCAAAACCACCACTTGGCCGCATTCTTGATATGGGCCAATCTTCCTCTCGAGCAATGAGGGTAGAGTGCAATTGTGCGATCAGATGGACGTATAATTGCGTACGCAATGTAATGCCCCCCCCTCTCTCTTTCTACAGCCACTTCTACTTCGTCACCCTCATTGAAAGGGCTGCGCCATACCCAGCCTCTGATATCGCAGCCATCCAACTCGAACTCCAAATAGTCCGCTTCTTCTTCTACGCTCGTTGAGGCTGAAGCAACTGCGATGGCTTGAGAACCCAGACCGACAGCTGCCGCCGCAACGGCGACGACGCCCATCGCAGTTTGATCACTATCCGTGAAGAAAAAACTAGCGCTTTCTCGCGTCTTGCGTAAATTAGAGATTTTGCCGCGCAGGCAGTGAATAGACATAGCGATCAATAGCGGAAGTACATAACGCCTAGCTCGCCAGGGTCGGATTCAGTACGCGCCTTTTTAGTTGTCTTGACCAGATCAATGTTGGAGGTGTTCTTCCACCCCAAGGCGGTAAAGCATTTCTCAGAAAGGCGAACAAAAGGCATCCACTTTTTTGTCAAGGATATCGTCATAACCCCAAAAAATCCGTATAAAGCAAGGCCAACCCAAGGAAGTGAATTCTTCCATATATCAATCACGAATTCTATGCCATCACCAATTGCGGCCAAAGAGATTATGAGAAATCCAACGAACAGTACTATGCTTACTCCCAAGAACCACCATTTGACAGCATTTTTAACGTGAGCCAATTTCCCACGAGAGCAGTGCGGATATAGCGCCATGGTGCGATCTGCGGGGCGAGTAATCGCGTAGGCTACATAATGCCCACCTTCTCTCTCCACTACAGCCTCGACTTCGTCGCCTTCGCTAAAAGGGCAGCGCCAAACCCAGCCCCGGATATCCTGGCCATCGAGTTCAAATTCCAGATAATCCGCTTCTTCTTCAATGCTTGTGGTTGCAGAGGCAACTGCGATTGCCTGAGAACCCAGACCGACAGCTGCCGCCGCAACGGCGACGACGCCCATCGCAGTTTGATCACTATCCGTGAAGAAAAAACTAGCGCTTTCTCGCGTTTTGCGTAAATTCGTTATCTTGCCACGTAGCACTTGTGCAGACATTTCTACTCCTCAAGTTACGGACGGGGAGGATATGAGCCAGCGTTGGTCGGGCTTCCCGCGCTTGGCATTCCGTAGGGGCGATGCGTTGGTGCTTGCGCAGGTTTAGGAGCCTCTATGCCAAACACCGACTTAAGCAAGACGTCGTCCTGTTTGTTCACTGTTTTGAACGCTCCGGGTTCCTTTCGCTTGATGCCAAATGGTGTCAATTCCAACCATTCTTGCAATGCATCGTCGGTGAGCCAAATGATCGCAAAATGGACGACGATTGTGCCTACTGTGACCCACGCGCCGATGGTCATACCCAGTACACGGAAGCCCACGATAACTGCGGCTTTTTTGCCGAGTTGCTCTACCGCGACGCCCGCTGCAACGCGGCCAGTCATGCGGTACACAAGAGGCGCTGCGTAGCCAATCGCGCCAAAGATGGTTGAAGCACCGCTGACTAGCCCTAAAATAGCCTTCAACCAATACAGATTGCTGAGCCCATAGAGGCCTTTTCGTCTTTTATCAAGACCAGTAAACACATCGACTATTCCAACCACCGTCGAAGTCACCCCCGACAACATACCGCCGTAAAATTTCAGCTTCTGGTAGGTCCAGGACGTGTCGCTGAATAGCGCCTTCGCTGCCACCGAGCTGATATCCAGCATGGAGGCTGCGATGGTAGCCCCGGACGCCGCCAGCGCGAAGATGGATTTGGCATCGCCCTTGGCTTGTGCGTCGCGCGCCAGCTTCGCGAAGTTCAGCGCTTCGAGCACGCCAACGATGGCGGCAAGGCGAGCGTCTTTCAGTACGGATGCGTTCTTGGAATCTTTCCTGAGTGCAGCCCACTGGGCCTGGATCGCCTTGGCCTGCTCGGAAGGGCGCAGTAGCAGCTTCTCCGGGGTATCCGCCTCCTTGAGCTGTTGCAGGATGTCTGCCCGAACAAAGCGTTCGTGCTTGATCTCGGTCTCGATAAGCTTGCGCACATCCTCAGGGTCGACCATCGCGCGCACCAGGAACATGTGCTTGATGATCTTCTCACCCAGCAAGTCCCCCGCCTTGTCCAACTTGAATTGCTTGAAGATGGCGTCGCCGGCTGTGATTACCTTGGAATCAAGATTGCGCGTGTTGACGCTCTTCAGCGGCACGCCAAAGGCTTTGCCGCCATCCTTGGCTTTCTGATTGGTGTTGAAGACCGATTGCGCCTTCTTGTAGGTGTCGGCAAATCGCTGCAGATTTTTCAGGTTGGCAAGTGCGAATTCGTAGGCACGCTCGGACATGGGCGTGTTCATCTTCGCCAATTGCAGAACCTGATCGACCTCTTCGACCGCGGCTTTCTGATTGAGTGCAATGGAGCGCCACAGCAGGTTGCCTTTGATGCTGGCCTTGGCTTCTTCCACCCAGGCATCGAGTTTCTTTTGGCCGCTTTTACTGGAGCCGATTCCGAACAGGCAATGGTCAACCTGATCATCGAAGGCGACACCATCTTCAATGTTGCTGTCGTGGTAGTCCTCGAACGTGTCGATCAGCAGTGGTGCTTCCAGCCAGGCGATCAGGTCCATCGTACGCTGATCGATCAGCATATCGCCTGCGGCCTGGATCTGTTCGTACTGCGCTCGGAACGCATTGATGCGGGACCGGTCCAGCTTGGGCTCGTAGCGGCTCCAGCTGCGTTCCCGGCTGGTATTGACGTAGTCATCGATTCGCTGCGGGCGTTGCGCCACGAATTGATTTACTTCCTGTTCAAGTTCGGCAATCTTGCGGCTGCGTTCCGGCTCCCGGTAGCTCAGGTGACAGGCATTGAGCGTTTGCGCGTAGTGCATCGGTACTTGCTGTGCAGCCCACCGCTGCCGGATGCTGAGCACCTGCAGCTCCTGAGTGCGGTCAGGCTCCTTCTTCAGCAGGGCTGCCTGGCGACGCTGCGCTTCCGTGGCCGGGTCGTACCAGTTGGCCGCATTGCTCTTCATCTCTTCAGCGGTCTTGCGAGTGCGGTCGCCAGCGTAGTTCTTCTGGTTCAGTTCCAGCGTATCGATGTTGTTGAGCGCATGGATCTCCAGCGCGCGCTCATCGAAATACTGCTGTAGCCGGCCTGCCGCTTCGTTGCGATAGCCATTCAACTCGTGGGTAATCCCGATCGCGTCATGCACGGCCAGCAGCATCGGCGGATGAAAGCCCCCAGCCTTCTTGGCCCCACGCAATTGCATGGCCTTGATGGTGTTGCCCTGCCTGCCCTGCCGGATGAACCAAGGCTCACGCGTGCTCTGTGCCTTGAGCAATGGCGCCTTGTAGGTGCCATCCGGTTCGCTGATGGGTTCGACCGTGGTCTTGAATGGCAGCTGCGTTTCCTTGAACTTGGGTGCGTACTCCAAGACCTCGCTCAGGCTGGCCTGCGTTGCAACAGTGGCGTGCTCGGCTTTGCTGCTGTTGATCCATTGCGCGGGTTCGATGGCCTGGAAACGCTTGGGCCGAAGGCTGGCGTCCGCAGCATAGCGATCCAGCGTTTCTTTGCTCCACTTGTGATCGCTGAACGCCACCCAGACTTTGCCGCACTTCTCCGGCTGCTCGATGCACAGATGCTCCATCCGGTTGGCATTGTGCCCAGGGTTGTTGCAGGCAAAGCTGCTCTGGCCGTGGGCCAGTGGCGCACTGGGCTGTTTCCACAGCTCGCCGTTGGCGGTGACGCTGAAGCATTCCCAGTAGTTGTTGCCGCGCGGGCCTTTCTCGTAGAACAGGTAGACAAAGCCCTCGCGCAAGGTGCGAAGCGCGTAGTGGTAGTCGCCCTGTAGCTTGACACTGTTGATGTCGAGCGCGCCCTTGGCCCAGCCCGGCAGTGCCGGCGTCACGGCCTTGGGCACCACGGTATAGCGCACCGGAAGAATGGGCAGGCCAGTCGCTTGGCAGTATTTGCAGGGTGGGGCGGTCATGTCGGGCTGTGATGGGGGGTGGGGGCGGCAGGCATGGCGCGGATCTGTTGCCAGTCGGCCTCGGTCAGGTCGGCGATCAGCGCGGTGTAGTAGTCGTCCGGCGCCCTCTGGGTCAGGCGCGCGCGGATGACCGGATGGCTGTCGAATGCGGGATGGAGGGTCAGGGCATGTCGTGCAAAGTGGCTCAGGTCGTGCGCATCGCCAAAGCCCAGTGCGGCGGCGCGGCGCAAGGCCGGCAGCGCGGCCTGCCGGGCTGGTGCATACGAGGCATCGTCCAGCAACCCGGCTTCGCGCAGAGCGAGCAGCGCCAGGTTGGCGGCGCCCAGCAGGTCCAGATCGGCCCATTGCGCATTGCTCCAGCCGATCCCGCCCACGGCCTGCCGGGGCGTATCGGATTGTAGCCCGCCCAACTGGCGTTCCCCGTCCAGATATAGCCAGGATGAGCACGGCCCCAGCAGCAGCATCCGCTGCGGAGCGGTCAGGATCAGGTCCAGCGCTGCCGTCACCGCAGGGTCGAACAGCCGCAGCAAGGTGCGGCGCCCGTCGGGCCGGGTCTGTACGCACAATGCCCCCAGGTGCCGGGCCACTTGCGCCAGCGTAAATGGCGTGCTCAGCCAGCCGCAGATGCGCCGCCCTTCGCCGCGGGCTAGCCGTTGTGGTTGGTTCTCCGCCCAGGCCTCGGCCACGCTGGCCCGTAGCACGGCCACGCCAGTGGCATCGTGCAGATCCAGTTCGATCAACAAGGGGATCAGCGCCGGATCGACCTCGCGCTCGCGGATGCCGATCGGCAGCCAGGGGCCGTTTTCCAGGGCCGCGGCCAGCGGGTCGCCCGGCAGCGGCGGGCGCAGTGCCGGATCGAGCAGCAGCAGTGCCCGGCCGGATTGCTGGTGCAGCAGCGGCAGCAGTGCATCAGCAAAAGCCGGTGCATCGCTGCAGGACAGCGGTGGGCAGATCAGGCTGGCAGACATGATTTATCCCAGCGTGACCGTGGCGCTTTGCATTGCCGCCGCGGCCTTGATTTCGGGTTCGCAACCGTTGGCCGCCTTGAACGTACGCGGCGGGGCATCCAGACTCGTGGGCCCATCAAAGTGATAGCTGCTGGCCTTGATGCTGATCTGCCCCGGGGCGTGCAGCTCGATCCGGCCGTCACGCATCCGGATGTAGGCCCCGCCGCTATTGAGCAGCATCTCCTCCTTGGCCACGCCTTCCAGTTTCTGCTGGTTGGCGTGCACCCGCACATTCTTGTCCCCTACGATCTCCACATCGCCCGACTGCGCGTGCAGCTGCGCATGCCCCTTCGCGGTGATCAGCTTCAGGTTCACCTTGTCCGCCACCCCTTGCACGAACAGGCTGATCTTGCTGCCCACGTTGTGAATCCAGCGGCGTGCGGTGGTCTGCTGGGTGTCACGCTGGCTGATGGTGTCCAGGTTCTGCCCGCTGTTGAGCACCAGTTCGTTGGCGGTGGTCAGCGCGATGCCGGCCGGGGCGCTGGCGAGCAGGATGGGCTGTTGGCCGGGCTGGTCCTGCGCGGTCTTGCCCTGCGCGTCGGTGTTGCTGCCGGCCTCCCAGGCCTGGAGCGCTTCGTTCAGGTGGTCCAGGTGGCCTTGGCGGGCTGGCCGTTGTTGCGCACCCTCGCTATCCAGCAGGGTCGGGCCGATCTCGGCCGGGTCGGCCCGCTGGTGCTGCGCGGTGTCGGACAGCGTCTGCGCCAGCTGTTGCGCGGCGTCGAGCTGGCTTTGTGCCTGTTCGCGGTCCAGCTGTTGGCCGGCGGCGCCGGGCTGGGCCTCGGTGCTGAGCAGCAGGCCCTGGGCGGCGCGCAGCGCCCCGGCGTGGTCGGTGCGCAGCTCGAAGCCCTCGCCGCGCGGCTCGGCCTTGCCGTCCGTGCGCGGGTGGGCCAGGTAGCCCTGGTTGAGCTGGGTCTTGCCGTGTTCGGACGAGAGCTTGGCGCGGATCTGCTGCGCAGTGTCGTCGAACAGCAGTTCGTTGTAGCGGGTGGCGCCGAATTCCTGGCTCTTGATGCCGGAGAGGGTGTGGTTGGCCGGCAGGCTGCCGGCGCCGGAGAAGGCGGGCGGCAGGTGGCTGCCATTGCCGATCACCCCGGCCACCAGGGGGCGGTCGATATCGTTTTCCACATATAAAACAAGCACTTCCTGCCCGATGCGCGGGATGAACTGGTGGCCCCACTGCGCCCCGGCGCTGGGGTAGGCCACGCGTACCCAGCAGGACGAGCGCTCGTCCAGGTTGGCGCCGAAGTCCGGGTGCTCCTGGCCGCGCTGCCAGTGGAACTGCACCTTGATCCGGCCGTATGGATCGGTATGTACTTCCTGGCCGGCCGGGCCGACCACGGTGGCGGTCTGCATCCCCGGGGCGGTGGGCTTGGCGTGTTCGGTGTGGCTGTAGGCCGGCGGCAGCGGGATGCCGCGGCGCTGGGCGTCGAATTCGACCTGGAACGGCGCGGCGTCGGTCGTGGATTCGCCCAGTTGGGCGGCCAAGTCCCCCGGCAGGTTGTTGCGGGCGCGGAAGGTGAGCCGGGTGGCGACGAACTCGCGCTGCTCGGGCGCATCGGCGTCGTGGTGCGGATGCTCGCGCAGCTGGAACCACTCGCCCACCCGCAGGTTGCGGACGGTGCCGCTGCCGGTAAACCCCTTCTTCTGCGCATCCCGCGCCTGCTGGCGCAGCCGGGCATAGCGGGCCAGCTCGCCGTCGTCGCCGGCGTAGTACAGCGCCTGGGCGTCGTAGTCCTCCAACGTGCGCTCGGCCTGGGCGCCGCCTTCGCCCTGGTCGATCACCGTGCCGTCCTGGGCGTGCAGGGTGGCCACCGGCTTGTAGTCGAAGCTGGCCAGCGCCACGCGGCCCGACCCCAGCTGGCGGGTGCTGGTCCAGCCGGTGAGGCTGTCCTCGGCCTCGGTGGCATCGGCCCGATGAAAGCGCACCGCCCCGGGTGCGGCCTGCGGCAGCGCATAGGGGTCGTCGAACGCCAGCAGCGTCACCTTGGGCGTGTCGCCGGCTTCGTGGACGAAGGTGTAGGCCAGACCCTCCTCGGCCAGGATTCTGGAAACAAAGGCCAGATCACTCTCCCGGTACTGCAGACAGTAGGAGCGGGGGGCGTACTCGGCCTTGAGGTCGAAGCGGACAGCGAAGGGGGCGCCGAACACCGGGTTGGCGGCGAGGTGCTCGTCCAGCACCGCCTTGACGATGTCCGGCACGGTCATGTCCTGGAACACCCGGCTGGTGCGGCGATGCGCCAGCAAGGCCAGCGGCGGTTCGAGGGTGAGCGCATAGCGGGCGAAGCCGCCGTTGGACGGCAACGCCTCGGCGCGGGTGACCACGCCGCAGCGCACCACCTCGGCGCCGTCGGCGGTCAGCAGGGCCAGCTGGGCCGGCAGGCCGAGGAGGGACTTGAGTTCCAGATCGACCGACGGCGACAGGCATTCGACGCGGTAGCGGTAGGGCTGGGACAGCGCCTCCTCGCCTTGGACCGCCTGCGGCAGCAGCGTCTCGCCCCAATACGACCCATCGCCCAACTGCAGCGAGACCAGCCGCTGCCCCTGGGAGAAGGCCGAGGCGAATGAGGACAGCAGGGCGGTAAGATCCATGGGGAGATTGAGGTTGGGTGTCAGAAACTTCCGATGCTAATTGCATCGATCAGCCTACGGCAAGCGTCAGCAGAGAAGATTGCGCTGGTCGGCGGCCAGCGGTAGACAACCTCGGCCTCACCTATCTATGCTCCGCCGACATGAGCGGATCAGGGTCCGCGACCGATACAGGACGCAATGCTTCAACGGCTCACGCAAACGGTGCATCTGGCCGGTTATGCACTGGAAGAAACGGATTGGCATGGGTTCCAGGGCGTCGCGGCGTTGACCAAGTGCCAGCAATTCCACATTGACCAGCTGGATAGCAAAAGCCAGCTCATCCACGGTGGCGGCATCGAGCGGAACAACGACATCGTGGCTGTCCGCGCGGCGATACCGAATTTCGTCAGGAAGGTGATTGCTGTAGATGGACGGCAGAAGTTGACGCAACAAAGCGATGAGATCGGTACTCATGGTCATTACTCCGAATCGATGGAAAGGGTGAAAGACGGTTTGCCGGAATCCACGGTGCGGGCAGCGGCGAACTGCTGTTGCAGGGCCGGAGGCCAGTTCGTGTAGCGGGATTCGGGGACGGACAACTTGATGTCGAGGTAGCCCTCGACCTTCTCGCCTGAGGCGACGATGCTTGCAGCGATCTCAGCCAGTTGCTTCTGATCCCAGCTGACCTTCTTGGGCAGCTCAAACTTGAGATGCAGCGGGCCATCGCTGATATGGGCGGTGCCGAAATCGCGGCCGGATTCACGCAGCGCGGCGCGGGCCTGTTCGCCGTAGGCAGCGTCGAGCGCCGCATCGAACTTGGTGCGGGCCTGCTTGAGCCAGTCGATAGCGGCATCAAGGTTCTCGCCGATCTCGTGCTTTTGCACGGGCGGCAACGCGGCCAGCTGGGTCACGGACATCTCGGCGATGTCGGCGGGGAAGAGGGTCAGATCGCTCATCGCCATCCCCTCATTGATACGCACGTGCGGAAGTCGAGTAACGCGAGACGCGGCGCTCGAAGGCTTCGATTTCGGAGATCAGGTAGGTGACGCGCGCGCCGAGCTTGCAGAAGACCGGACCGAGTTGTTCCTGTCGCCAGCGACGTAGGGTTTTGACAGAGAGGCCCCAGCGGGTGGCCAGCTCATTTTCGTTGAGGGCGATGCGGGTGGCCGTATCCGGGAGAGGCCGGGTAGCCTTCCGACCGGATTGAACAGAGGGGACTTGTTTTTGCATTGGGAGCACTCCTTTTGTTGAAGTGCTCCTATTTCCTCGCATCTCGGGTTGCGATATTTCGCAATGATCCCGCTGAAATTACGCAGAAATCACAACATATTGATTTATATGGAGTTTACGGTTTTTCCGTTGCGATCTGGGCGCGATCAATGACGTCCTTGGCGTTATCGGCAGCTGGCTGCTGGTAATCGGGCTGGCCGATGTTGAGTTCCCAAACGCGCGGTTTGATATTGCCGTCGGCACCTCGGATGTAGTTGGTCCACTCTGGTGCGCCTCGGAAAAACTCGTTCAAGCCGCGGATAGTCGTACCTGCTGCCGCTTCCAGTTGTAATTTGCGGCACTTCTTTTTGCCTGACGTCCATGCCGCCACGAGCACGTCGACTACGTCGATCCATTCCTTCTTTGTGAGCGGCCATGGATCTGGCCAGGGACCGACCAGCAGCGCATTGCGTGCGTCATCCTTCATCAAGCGTGGGGTAGCTACGGTAGCGGCAGCGTTTTGCCGGCGGCGGATTTCACCCTCGGCACGCGACAACTCAAGCCTGATCTCACCCTCATCATCAACGAGCAGGCTGTGCAATGGCACGACGATGCCCGGGCCGAGAAAGCGGCGATGAGAATCGGTGGTCGTAGTCAGGACGAGTGCCAGACCAAGATTGGATTGGCGTAGCTGCGCATCCATCTTGTCGGCATGTCTGGAATCCCATAAACCGGACACCAGGGCAACAGGGAGCCGCTGATCGCCCATTCGGTAGTTGCCGAGAATGAATGGCTCGTGTTCGTCGCACGTGAGAGGTTTGTCGATCAGTTGATCCCTAAGCAGCAAGTTGAGCCGCTCCCGCAGATACGACGTGTCGACTCCGTATCGGCACAGATCCCCTTCGGTCAGATCAAAGCACTTCCCGCTCAGCTCGTCCTGCGCCCACGTGCTCGTACTGTTTGAGTGCACCTTGAGCCGCCGGAAGCCGGATTGACCGTCGTAATCGTCCACCGGCACGGTGATGTAGTCGCCCAACAGGTTCTTCTTCTTTAGCAGGCCTTTGGCAACGAGATCGGTAGTGGGCAATTGCAGCATGGCCAGCAGATGACCGTCGATCTCATGCAGAGCCAGATCAAGCAGTTTCATTTCCGCGTGGAACATTGCGACATTTGCCCCGACTTTGGCAGGTTCAACGCGCTTCATCACACCCAGCGAGGTCAGGAGCTCCTCGCCGCATCGGCGTAGTCGCGGATGGGGCAGCGTAAACAGATTGCATGACCCCCGCTGTCCAAGCGTGATGTCCAACGCTCGTGTTTCGGACTCGCCGTCGAATCGCACGACGAATGACAGCGCCACGTCTTGGATTGAACGACAGGCGGTGATCGGGTTGTGTTCGCCGAATTGGTCACTGGCGACCCGCCAGATATCGTCGTTGCTGGCCAGGGTCAGGTTAATGCTGTGCCGGGTATGACCCAAGGTCATGTTCAACGACGAAATCCAGGCATCCACCACGATCACGCCGGTAGCCTTGGCGGCTTTCAGATCAACTGGTTGCTTGAATAGGGCCAGCTCATAGCTGACCGCGTCCACCGGGTGCTTTGAGAGCGGCTTGTCGAAGCCGATCAATGAAAACCGATCGGCCAGTTGCCTCGCTGTACTCTGCCGGCGGGAAAGGACATGGACTTTGTTCTCGGCAGGGTCGTAGACCAGGGTCGCTTCAAGTGCCGGGATATAGAGCAGCAGATCGCGTCGTCGCTCCTTCATCTGGCGCAAGGTGCGCATCTGTCCAGGGTGATAGACGACGAGGTAGTGGAACCTGCGTTTGCAAGCTCCAATGCCATCTTCCATTTCAAAATGGATGATTTCGCAGCTTGCCTTGGCGTCGTCGTCCAATTCCAGAATCTCGCTCACGCCCTCGTGGAGTTTCTGCGCAACTTCCTCTGTCCAGACGAAATCACGGCCATCACCATCCAGCACGTTGAAGCTCATGAACTTCCTGTGCCCATGAAAATGGTGGGTCAGGTAGATGGTTTCGATCTGATCGAAGATTTCTGGCGCCTTGACCCTTACCCAGATCAATCGGGTCATTGCATCGGCGGTACGATCAAATGTATCGAGTTCGGGGTGCCCCTTGAACTCGATAGACGAGTAGGCGTGTTCGAGCATTTCCTCGGTGCGGAATTGTGCTAGTTGCAGGAGGCGTACAGCTTCCTCGTCTGCGATGGTAATGGCTGCCGGTCTGACGGACGGCAGTGCCTTGATCAACGCGGACCGGGCGACATTCTCGGGTTGCGACGCATCCAATATGCTGAGGAAGGCGAACTGATCGACTTTGGAAAGCAGCGCGATGGCGGGCAGCGTTGCAGATTCAATCAACTCGACGAGGTGTTTGCTGTTCTTGAGGGAGTTCTTAGCCACTTTATTACTCCTTTGAACAAGGCTGTTGCCTACCTCCGATGAAGCGGCAACGTCGCCAGCGCTACGACGATCACGCGATACGCCCCTCCCGAAATTTTGTTTTTCTGCCTTATATTCATTATAAATTCTTTCGAGAATCGTAATCAACATTGTCTTGCTTATGCTGCTTTGCAAGACAAGGTGTTTACCCTGTATGGCCATCCATTTGGGAGGATTGCGATCACTATCGGTGACGGTTGCTATTCCCCGGAGCCGTGATGAAGAACCTTGAACTTGCATCTTCTTTAGAGATGAACGCCCGCGCCCGCGCCGCTGAAATCGCCGCCATTCTTGCGGCCACCATCACCCGGGCGCTCGTTGCAGAAGCGTCAAAACAGAGAGAGGCCGGACTTGGCTTCTTGCCCGACCAGCGCGTTCATTCAACTCCCTATCAACAGGAAACGTTGTGATGAACGACAAACATATCTCTGTCGCCGCACGGCTTGCGGCGTTGCCCAGTCTGCCCATGGCCGAACTCTGGCAGGTATGGGACCAGTATTTCGGTCGCCGTCCTGTCAATCCCAATCGCGCCTTTATCGAATCCCGCATCGCTTACAAGATCCAGGAAGAAGCGTTTGGTGGCCTGTCGCATAGCACGCGCCAGCGGCTGGAGGCCATTGGCGCCAAGCATTCCAAGATCAAGCTGCGGGCACGCCCGCGAGACATTAGCTTTGCACCCGGTACCGTCCTGCTGCGGGAGTGGGGCGAGCGTACACACAAGGTGGTCGTCACCGCTGAGGGATTGTTCGAGTACGAGGGCAACACCTTCAAGAGCCTGACCGCAGTGGCCCGGCAGATTACCGGTACGCATTGGTCGGGGCCGTTGTTCTTCGGCCTGAACGGGAAGGAGGGGCGCGATGAGCAACGCTAGCCAGATCGCTTCGGCCAAAGCGCGCAAACGCTGTGCGGTCTACTGTCGGGTGTCTTCGGATGAGCGCCTCGATCAGGAATTCAACTCCATCGATGCACAGAAGGAGGCAGGGCATGCCTTTGTCGCCAGCCAGCGTGCCGAGGGCTGGATCCCGGTGGCCGATGACTACGACGACCCGGGTTTTTCGGGTGGCAACACCGACCGGCCTGGGCTGAAACGTCTGCTGGCGGACATTGAGCGCGGCCAGATCGATACGGTGGTGGTCTACAAGATCGACCGCTTGACACGCAGCCTGGCCGACTTCTCGAAGATGGTCGAGGTGTTCGAACGGCATGGTGTGTCTTTCGTGTCGGTCACACAGCAGTTCAACACCACCACCTCAATGGGACGGCTGATGCTGAACGTGCTGCTGTCCTTTGCCCAATTCGAGCGTGAGGTCACCGGCGAGCGCATCCGTGACAAGATCGCCGCAGCCAAGCGCAAGGGATTGTGGATGGGCGGGATACCGCCCCTGGGCTACGACGTCGAGAATCGCCTGCTGGTGATCAACGAAACCGAAGCGGCCGTGGTGCGGCGCATCTTCGAGGAGATGCTCACCATCGGCTCACCTACGCAGATTGCTGCCAATCTCACCGCCGAGGGCATCACCACCAAGGCCTGGATCACGCAGGCGGGACAGACGCGCTCCGGCGCGCGTATCGACAAGAAGTACCTGCACAAGCTGCTGCGCAACCGTATCTACCTCGGCGAACTGTCGCACAAGGGAACATGGTACGTCGGTGCACACCGGCCCATTATCGATTCCGAGCTATGGGGGAGGGTACATGATGTGCTGGCCAGGAATGGCCACGCCCGGTCGGTGGACACCAAGATTCGCTCGCGCACCGATGCCTTGTTGCGAGGTCTGCTGTACGCCCCCTCGGGTGAACGGATGTATCCGACCTATTCGCGCAAAAACGGCCGCCAGTACCACTACTACGTATCCAAGTCGGAAAGCCGCTTTGGTGCACCGGGCAAACGCTACGAACGCCTGCCCGCCTTGGAGATCGAGGCGGTGGTGGTTGCACAGATTCGTACCGTGCTGGCCAGTCCAGAAGCAGTCGCAGCGGTCGTAAGCCACATTCAGTGCAATGGCCCGCAGCTCGATGAAGCGGTGATCGTAATGGCGATGGGGCGCTTGAACGACATTTGGGAGCAGTTGTTTCCGGTCGAGCGCCACCGCATCGCCAATCTCATGATCGAACGCATCGACCTCATTGATACAGGTGAGGAACAGGGAATCAAGGTGAAATGGCGGGAGCTGGGCTGGAATGCGTTGATCGAGGAATTCGCACCGGGCAGTATCGGTGCCGAGCTGCTGGAGGTGGAGGCTTGATGGACCAACCGATGGCGACCTTCGTACCACTGACATTCCGCCGTCGCGGTGTCCAACGCGTGGCGAGCGGCGACCGGGACGTCCACGACGTCACTTTAATCGACGGCATGGCGCGTGCCTTCTACTGGCAGCACCTGCTGGATACTGGTGCCGTGACTAGCGGCTCAGCCATTGCGCGGGCAGAGAAACTACATCAGTCCGTGGTCAACGAACTGCTGCGCTTGACCCTGTTGGCCCCTGACATCATCGAGCAATTGATGGCGGGAAAGCAGCCGCGGCGGTTGACGCTGATGTGGTTTCAGCGGAACCGCCTACCGACACATTGGGAAGCCCAGCGGCAAATCATGAAGCGATTCGAGGGGGAGACATGAGTAAAAAGCACCGGGGTCGATTCAAGGGTGAACCAGTCACCTACCAAGTGCCGAACCCCGCCGGTGGGGTGCAGCTGGAGACGTTTGTGCCGTGGACGCTGGTGAAGCGGGGGCTCAGGAAGCAGGTGATTACACCTTTGGATGCGCCACAGGAATTCCTGGATGAGGCCCGCCGTGAATGGCAGGGACGCGAGCAGATGCAGAACACCCCCCTGATGCGGACACTTGGACTGGCGCATCACTGGCAACGCCTGCTGGATGAGGGTCGGTTCGCTTCAATGACCGAGATTGCTGCAGCTGAAGGCATCGACCTTGGGCAAGCCAGCAAGATAATTCGACTGGCACAACTGGCCCCTGACCTGATCGAAGCCATTGCTTTGGGGCAGCTCGAAGTGGGGGTCAGCCAAGTACTGCGTGGCAGATGGTCCGCATCCTGGCTGATACAACGTGAGGTGCTGGTGACTTGCGTGCGTTGACAAGTGTAGGCAGCTTGAATGCATCGAATGCTGCTGCTGCATACGGATGACACTGCCCACAGCCAAGCATTCACTGTCCGTGCGTAAGCTACCTAAGAACGAGAAGCATGGCGGCCGCAGTACGCTGCGCTGATGTGGTGCGCGAATGACGTATCACTGAGGTCTGCATAGACTACGGTGTTCTGCTGAACTTTGACGCAAGGAAATGTGCCGTTCATCGTTCAGAAATTGCAAGGGATTAAGGAAAACCCCTACTATTTTGAAAATTCTATATTTCAGGGGCTGGTCAGGGTGTGAAAATGGTTTTCAAGATCCCTGTCAACTGGCGGCGGTTGGCTTCGGTGTTTGTACCGGGCGTATTAATCGTTGCAATCAGCATCTATGTGCTAGGCTTTCGATCACCTCAACAGCCCGAACACAAAGTGCTGCCTGGCAAAGCCTTGGCGGCATACGATGATCTTTACCCAATTCGGGCAGACCACGCCGGTACTCTTTATCTAGATCGGGCACGCCTTATTAAGGCAATCGATTATTTCACGGTTAACCCGTCGCCTCGTGCCATTGCCGATCTTATTTATCTTGGCAACGCAAACAACGTAACCTTGTTGCTCGATGCAAAGTCAAAGGCCAAATACCTACGTCTAGCGGAAATACCGGATTATGCGGCCCTTGCCCGACTGGATCAGGAGCGCGACCGGATATTTCAATCCTATCGGGATATCGTGAACGGTATTGGACAGACTTTTGCGGGTACACCGATGGAATTTGTCCTCCACGATACCCGAAACCCGCTTCGATCGATTATTGCAGTCCAGAACCCGATTTCAGGTCGGCGCCTGGGCGACACGAACACCAATTTCGGCTTGCAGCTCATCAAAAACTACAGCTACGGCGAGGGAGGGCAGGGGCGCGGCGGCTCGTTTGTGAGCTACGCCCTTACTCTGAAAGATGGCCGACCGATCAAGTCCACTACTATTCCGATATTTCATGAAGTGTACGGGCTGATTGGTTTTATCTGTATTAATCTTGATATCTCTAAGCTGGACAAAGCGAATGTCAGTGAGCTGGAGCATTTTGTCGAGAATTTTAAGGCGACGATTCCAAACGACGCCATTACCGAAATGATTCAAAACAGCAAGCGTAAGAGCTGAATTTTCCACCAACCCTGCAATGGAGCCGTCAATGGACGCGGGCGCAATTCAAGATCAAATCCAAATTCACGCTGAAGCCGAGGTCGATCAGTTCGAATACCTGAACTATGGCGCACTGGCAAGGCCGTTGCTGATCATCAAAGGGAAAAAGGGATTTCTGGGCTGCGGCTATATCAACGTCGAGACCTGCAATAAGACGAGTGAAGCCTGCGCAATTGTGAGTGGCGTCAATACGTTTGACGATATGCGAAAAGCTAAGGTAGTCGCTGTATCGGTAAAGGCCCGTGAACTCGGGGTGGTTGAAGGCGAGCTAGGCGCTGCAGCGCTGGCAAAGCTGCGCTGACAAGACGTCGTCGCAACGAGTCTTGGCCGTGGATTTGGCCATCATCTTCTACACTAGTTGTGTCGTTCTGCTGACCGCCTTATTGGTCAGTCTTTTTTTGGCGGCCCGGGGTAACCAGGCCGCTATGTATTTTCTATGGGTGTGGGCCGCATTGCTGGTCACGGCGTTACCGCTGGTTACGCGCGCCAATATGATTCCCAGTGTCGCCGCGGGCCTGCTGCTTGTGTTCTTTTTCTATCTGCTCTATCTGTTCTATTTCCATCGACATGGAATGGAGGGCGCAGACACCTCGCATGAGGAGACGCGTCGCGTCCTTGCCGAAGCGAACCGCCGTATCGATGAGGAACGGCGGGCTCTGGCGCGCCGCCTCCATGACGACGTCAATCCCCGATTGCTCGTAACCAAGCAGGCGCTTCGACAGCTGGAACCGATGGTGGCTGACAATGAAAAGGCCACAGTGCTGCTGAACAATGCATTGAGCATGGTGTCCGACGCCTACACGGAAATGCGTGCAATCATTAAGAACACGCGCATTGAGGTGATCGATTCGATCGGGTTCACGGCCGCACTGGAATCCGTGGTAACCCATTACACCTCAGTCTTTGACCGACCGCTGATCACTCTTGAGCACAACTTGCCAAAGCGCCCTGCATTGCCAGAAGCAATCGCTGTCAGTGCGTTCAAGATCATTCGTGAGGCCCTGTTCAACGCGATCAAGCACTCCGGTGCCGACCATGTCCGGGTGTCGGTGCAATTCATTGAAGCCAACGATCAGTACAAGGTCGAAGTGAGCGACGACGGCATCGGCGTCAGCAGCCGTGGCGCGGACGGTGCAGCGGGCATTGGGTTGATTGACATGCGGGAACGTGCTCGCGTGTTGGGGAGCTCCCTTAAAGTGCAACCGGCCAATCCGTCGAATGCCAAGCGGCCTGGAACTTCGATCAGCTTCTCGTTTTCGGCGCGGTCGTCGTAATGCCGTAGCGGATAGCGAGCTTGGTAATGTCGGCCTGGCTCTCCACGTCCAATTTGCTTTTTGCGCTTTTCAACAGGGCACCAACGGTTTTGGTGGATAAATCCATCAGCGCGGCGATCTCGGCCTGTGAAGCGCCATCGGCCGTCAAGCTGAATGCGCGCAGCTCTTTTTCGTCGAGTAGCTTATGAGGGTTTTTGTCTTTCACCGCAACCCAGGCAAGCACCTGTGCAATCTCAGGCGAGAAAAACTCCTTCCCTTCGGCCACGGTCCGGATCGCCTCGTCAAGTACTTCAATGCGTTCATCCTTGCGTACGAAAGCCAGAACCCCGAGTTGATAAGACTTTTCGATGAGATACAGGTCGTCGAACTGCGTAAAAACGATAATTCGTGCGGTGGGGTCGAGCGCCAGTAGCTCTTCGCATACTTCCAGCCCGTTCTCGCCCGCATGTCGGCCATCGAACCGTACATCAATGACGAGGACGTCGGGTCGCACCTCAAAATAGCGATCAATCAGTCCCTCGAGCGTGTAAGCCACTTCGACAACGTCAATGTCGTAGCCCTTGAGCACGTCTTTGAAACCGGCGACCAGCAGGTGATGGTCATCCGCGAGAAAAACCCTGATCGTCAACGTCCACCGCCTCCTTGATAGCCACCAGCGGGCCGCAGTCCCCGTCTGGTAGCGCGTCCATTTGCTGTCGATATAACCAACAGTGGATTTTGACAGAAAACCCGATGGTCATCATGTCAGATGTGGCGCGATAGACTATGTCCTCATTTTTACGAGACAGTAAGAAATCAATATTTCCTTACGTGTAACGTTCCACTTCCGACAATAGGAAGTTTTATTTCCGTTGAACGGCAATGTATGTTTCATCTGCACGTAATAATATGTCCTTCACAGCGCTCGGCAACCGCAGATTTTTGTTAAGTCAACCACGTGAAAGTAGATTTTGCTGCCTTTGCCTAGCCACGACAATGGTGCTATCTGACGGAAGCGACAGCGTGTTCGTCCGCTGTACAACCCGCTGAGCCCATCTCGGGCAATAGAGCGCATCCATGGGAGAGTGGACATCGTGGAACCTGAAAGCCTGAGGTAAACGTGAGAGTCATTGCTTGGGAGAAAATTGTCGATGGCAGTGCAATTCAAGGGGTCGCGTCACTGCCTACGCGCCTGCAGTCGCTGATTCGCAGAGACAAGATCGTGTTTGTACTCGTGCTGGCCCTGCTGATCAGCATCCCTGTCGCGGTTTATTCGATACTGCTTTTTGACCCGCACGAACTAAGTTATTCCATCGAAGCCCTGGTGGTCGGCGCCGTGATTGGAGCCGTCGCATGCTGGAGCATCCTGATCTATTTCTATGGACGGGTCACTGAGGTCTCCCGCTTGTCCGAAGAGATCACTTCACTCGAGGCTCTCCATCAGCTTCGCCAGCATGAACTCAGCCATCCTGAGGTACGCCTGTATCTTGATGAGGTGAGGCAGGTCGGCAGACGAGTCCTGATGGCTGAAAAGGTGGCCATTGAAGATCTGGTGATTGAGAAGTGGAATCGAGATGCCATCGAGTCCAACTATGCGCATTTTCGGAGGTGCGCAGGGGAGGCAGCAGCAACTGGCAACTCGAAGGACGACGACTGCCTCGAGTGCATGCGACTCGCGGCTCAGGTCGCCCAGAAGGCGGGCCGCGCCTGCTACGAAAAAGCAGCGCTGTCGGTGGGAGCCCGCTATCGCGCCGCGTTCGGCGATCTTGATAATCGAGTGCAGATGACTTGGATTCTGCAGGCGGCCGCTGCTTCGGCTGGCAAGTTTCTGCAAAACGCGGAAGAGCCCGTGATTGCAAGGACGAAAAGCCGATTTGCCCAGTTTGAGTGTGCGATCAACGTGCCGCGAGCCAACGCATGGTTCGTATCCGTGCGCCGCGAAGCGGCCTATCAAGTCGAGCAATACCGATCATTGTCACATCACAAGACACCCTCCGATTGGTACTGGCTGGTCTCTGTCCTATCGGGCAAGTTGCTGATGGCCCAACTGGCCGGTGATCAAGGCAAGGCAGAGCGCTACGCGATCAGTGCAGCTGCCGCTCTTTTGAATTGGTTCCGAAGCATCACCGAGACCTAGTCGCATCACTAAACACATCGGCGAATGGAGCAAGGGGATGGACGATACTGGGATGATCGATTCACGCTCGGGCAAGCCTATTGAACTGGAAGAGGTCCAAGCGCTGCTGCGTGCACGGTATACAGCGCCGGCATGGCTCTTAGTCATGGAGCCAGTACATGCAGGGGATGCTGGCCAAAAGGCTCCCGATGTCATGGCGATGCGCATGTCCCGGGGCATGGATATCTGGGAATTCCAGATCGAAGTGGACCGTTGTTCATGGCTCAAAGCGCGCCGTCGGCCGACTCGGGCAGGTAGCCTGTCCACCTTTTGTGACCGTCGATGGATTGTTGCACCCGCTGGAGTCGTGCAGGAGGGAGAACTGCCCTCAGAGTGCGGCCTGCTGGAAGTCGTC
Source organism: Chitiniphilus purpureus (assembly GCF_025642115.1). Taxonomy (GTDB): domain Bacteria; phylum Pseudomonadota; class Gammaproteobacteria; order Burkholderiales; family Chitinibacteraceae; genus Chitiniphilus; species Chitiniphilus purpureus. The sequence goes on from NZ_CP106753.1 coordinate 1,765,167, forward strand.
GCTGATGGCTTGGTCATCGCAAGGAAGGCGCCCTTGCTGCCAGCCAAGCAGCTGACCAAAGCGTTCATGGCACGCATGCTCTTTCTGGCTGGCACAGCGAAGCAAGAGATGATCGATGCCGCAGCTCGAGCCGCTGTTGCTGATGCGTTGGAGCATGGGAAAGCACAGCTTGATCGCGATATTGCAGTTCATACTTCCCGCTACCGGGAGCTTTTGGCCGAACTTACCGTCATCCGGGAGCTTACTGGTCTTGAGATTGGCGGTAGCGCCAAGTGGCGTCCCACTGCGGAAGTTGCGGCGATTATCAGGATGGCGGTGACAACGGACATCTTCTCAGCACACAACGGCATCAGTGCCATTCTGCGCGATGCAGCGCGGCTGCAAGCCCGCCTCGCTGAAAGTACCGAGGCACTAAGGGAGGGCGTTGCACAGCTACGACCTTTTCTTGCTCAAAGGCAATTGTCTTCACGATGACTACGTTCGAAGGCATCGCGAGAAAATGCCAAGCAGGTGCATGAATGTGCCGCACCAACATCCTGCCGCAAGGCAGTTTTTGGGACGCAGCCTCGGTCGCGTTCGCCTAGCAAGCGAAGAAGCAAACCGATGGGCAGCAAACCCGCAGAAATACACGACTGCTGCTCTTGAATGCTCAAGAGGACAGCAGAGAACAGAGAGATAAAAACGGCGGAAAGTGCGCCTGAGGCGGTGGCTTTTTGAGGGTTGTGCTCAAGAGGCCGAGGTCGAGTTCCACGCCACCACTGGCGTTTCGGGCAAAAAAATCCCAACCGATCAGGGTTGGGATTTTGGTAAATGGTGGAGCCGGCGGGAGTCGAACCCGCGTCCGAAAGCCCTCCACGAAGAGTTCTACATGCTTAGTCAGGCTGATTTGACTGCTTTAACCGGCAGCACGCCAACCGACGGGCTTGCTACCAGCGAGCCACCTTGGATTTAACACCAGCCCAAGTAGCCCGGGCCGATGCGATCTGATGTGAATGACTCTGCTGCGGGTTGCCCCGCCTCACCCATCAGCAAGTGAGTGCAGAGTCTGGCGGCAATTAAGCGGCCAGAGCGTAAGTTTCGTCGTTTGCGACTAAATGAATACAGCGTTTAACGGGAAATCTGCGATCCCGGCATGCCCTCATCCGCTTTGCAACCCCCGTCGAAACCATGGCGGCCCCAGATGATTTCCGGATTGTACACCCACGGTGGCGGGCTTGGCGACCTTGGGTTGCCTGAGCGGCGCGGGTGCGGTGTTCACGATTGCTCGGCGGTGGCTTCGGCCCAGGTGGTCACCCATTGCGGCAATGGTGGCGAAGGTTCGTCGTGTCCGGCGAGCGCCATCAGTTCGGCGGTGGGCACCGAGCCGCCGCTGCGCCGCAGGAAGCGGGCGCGGATGACGGCGGAGGCGACGATTTCGCCGCTGCGCACAAAGTGTTGTTCCAGAAAGATGGATTTGGCATCCCAGCCCAGCACACGGGTGACGATCTTCACCTTTTGCATCAGTGTCAGTGCGCGGCGGAATTGCATGGTTTCCATGGTCACCACTGGAAACCAGCCGGCCGCCTTGATCCTGGAAAGCAGGCCGGCCCGGATCATCAGGTCGGTGCGCGCCAGATCCAGCAGTGTGAAGTAGCGCCCGTTGTTCATATGGCGGTAGATGTCCAGGTCGTTCGGCCAGACCCGCATCGGTGTCTCGCATGGGCCCAGCAGATCGCAGGCCGGGCGCAGCCGTGCCGTGAGCAAAAGCCAAAGCAGGCGCAGGTATAGATTCATGGCAGTCGTCAGAAGAAGAGGCAGGCGTTATCGTTAGCGTTGCGGATGGGGAGCGTCAATGCGTGAAAACGGAGAACGCCATGTTTAAAGCGATCCTGTTGCGTCGGGAAGAAGGCTGTTTCGAGGTCCGGGTGGCCGAGCTGGACGAAGTGGCCCTGCCCGAGGGCGATGTGCTGGTGCAGGTGCATTACTCCACGCTCAACTACAAGGATGCGCTGGCGATCACCGATCGTGCGCCTGTCGTGTGCGATTGGCCGATGGTGCCGGGGATCGATGGCGCAGGCGAGGTGTTGTCCTCGGCCCATCCAGATTTTGCGCCGGGCGACTGGGTGGTGGTCAACGGCTGGGGCGTGGGTGAGGGGCACTGGGGATGCCTTGCGCAGAAGGCCCGGCTGAAAGGCGAGTGGCTGGTGAAGCTGCCCCAGGGGTTTACGCCGCGCCAGGCGATGGCGGTAGGAACAGCCGGCTACACTGCGATGCTGTGCGTCAGGGCATTGGAGCGGCACGGTGTGACGCCGCAAAGCGGTCCGGTGCTGGTCACCGGCGCGACCGGGGGCGTAGGCTCGGTGGCAGTGATGGTGCTGGCCCGGCTGGGCTACGAGGTCGCTGCGCTGACCGGCAAGGCGGACGCCGGCGCCTATCTGCAGATACTGGGCGCGCGGGAGGTGCTGGAACGGGCGGAGTTCGCCAATCCGGGCAAGCCGCTGCAAAAGGAGCGCTGGGCTGCAGTGATCGATACCGCGGGCAGCCACACCCTGGTCAATGCCTGCGCGCAGGTGCGGTACGGTGGTGCTGTGGCGGCATGCGGGCTGGCACAGGGGATGGATTTCCCGGCCACGGTGGCGCCATTCATCCTGCGTGGCGTGACGCTGTACGGCATCGACAGCGTGTATGCCGCGCGGCCGTTGCGCGAACAGGCCTGGCAGCGGCTGGCGCGCGATCTGGATGTGGTGGGGCTGGAACAGATCGTCCAGGAGATCCCGCTGGCGCAGGCGGTGCACGCGGCGCAATCCATCATGGCCGGTCAGCATCGCGGCCGCTTCGTGGTGGACGTGCACCGCTGAGCCGCGCCGTGTGAGGCATGGCCCGCGCCGATGCGGGAACGGCAGGGATCAGCTGGGCAGATGCCGCAGCAGCTCCAGCGGGTGTTCGATGGCGACATCCGCACCCCAGGTGTGTGGCAGATCGGTGTGGGCGATGTACCCCCAGTGCGCCAGGGCGGTCTTCATGCCGACGGCGCGGCCGGCAGCGATGTCGCGTTCCGCATCGCCCACGTACCAGCAGCGTTCCGGTGCCACGCCAAGGGCTGCCGCGGCGAAGCGCATCGGCTTCGGGTCGGGCTTGGCCACGCCGACCGTGTCTCCCGAGACCACCACGCCGGGTGCGGCCGGCCATGTCAGGCGCAGGATGAGCGGGTCGGTGAAACGGGCCGGCTTGTTGGTGACGATGCCCCATGGCAGGCCGCGTCCGGCCAGGGCTTCGATCAGCGGGGCGATGCCTTCGAACAACCGGGTGTCTTCGCACAGGTGGTTTTCATAGTGCCCTAGAAACCGTTCGCGCAGCCTGGTGAACCCGGGATCGTCAGGGGTGACGCCGTAACCCAGCCCGATCAGACCACGCGCGCCGTGGCTGGCGAGCGGGCGGATGGCGCTGTAGGGCTGTGGCGGCAGGCCTTCTTCGATCAGCATCCGGTTGAGTGCGGCACCCAGGTCGGCCGCGGTGTCGGCCAGCGTGCCATCCAGGTCGAACAGTACGGCTTGCACCATGCGTCTACTCCGGCCTGCGGCACGCCAGCAGGTAATTCACGTCACTGTCGCCGCCCAGGCGGTAGGTGCGGGCCAGCGGATTGTAGTGCAGCCCGGTGAGGGTCTGCGTCTCAAGGCCGCTTGTGCGCGCCATCCGTGCCAGTTCCGATGGCTTGATGAACCTGGCGTACTCATGGGTGCCGCGCGGCAGCAGGCCCAGCACGTACTCCGCGCCCAGCACCGCCATCAGATAGCTTTTCGGGTTGCGGTTCAGCGTCGAGAAGAACACCCAGCCGCCGGGGCGCACCAGTGCGGCACATGCTGTGACCACACTGGCCGGCGACGGGACGTGTTCCAGCATCTCCAGGCAGGTCACCGCATCGAAACGGCCGGGCGCCTCGCTGGCCAGCGCTTCGACGGCGATCAGTCGATAGTCGACGCGCAGGCCGGATTCCAGCAGGTGCAGCTTGGCGATCTTCAGCGATTTCTCGGCCAGATCGATGCCGGTCACCTGGGCGCCACGCAGTGCCAGCCCCTCGGACAGGATGCCGCCGCCGCAGCCGACGTCCAGCACCTGTTGTCCGGCCAGCGGCAGGTGCTGTTCGATGAAATCGAGCCGCAGCGGGTTGATGTCGTGCAGCGGTTTGAATTCGCTGTCCTTGTCCCACCATTTGTGGGCAAGGGCTGAAAACTTGGCCAATTCCGCCTGATCGGCGTTCAGCACGGGGTCGGTCATATCGGGATACTCATGCGCAAATGCGGCCTTGCCAACGTCGGGCACGCGCCTGTACATCGGCCAGGTCCAGGTGCAGGTAGCGATGGTCGGCGTAGACGGCGCGCCCGGCGATCCATACGTGGCTCACTTGGCTGCGCCCGGCCGAGTAGACGAGCTGCGATACCGGATCGTAGCACGGCTGGGTTGCCACGGCCGACAGGTCCACCGCGATCAGGTCCGCTTCCTTGCCCACTTCGAGGCTGCCGATCCGCTCTTCCCAGCCGAGTGCCCGCGCGCCATTGAGTGTGGCCATTTCCAGCGCCTGCCATGCCGGCAGCGCCTGCGCATCGCCACTGTGGCCCTTGGCCAGCAGTGCGGCCAGGCGCATTTCGGCGAACAGATCCAGCTTGTTGTTGCTGGCCGCGCCATCGGTGCCGATGCCGACGTTGATCCCGGCGGCCAACTGATCGGCGATGCGCGCGAAACCCGAGGCCAGCTTGAGATTGGAGGACGGGTTGTGCGCCACATGCACGCCGTGGCGTGCCAGCAGTGCCAACTCCTCGTCGGTGGTGTGCACCATATGGGCGGCCACCAGGTTGCTGCCGAGCAATCCCAGTCCGGCGAGCCGCTCCAGCGGGCGCACGCCATGTTCCTTCAGGCTGCCCGCGATTTCGTCCTCGGTTTCATGGATATGGCAATGGATGCCGATCAGCAGCTCGTCGGCCAGCGTGATCACGCGGCGGAAGGTGGCATCGCTCACGGTGTAGGGCGCATGCGGCGCCAGGGTGAAGCCGAGCAACGCCTCGCCGCGGAATTCGTCGATCGCGTCGAGCGCGCGGCGCAGATAGCCATCGGCATCCGCGGCATAGGCGGTGGGGAACTCCAGGATCGAGCAGCCGACCACCATCCGGAAATCGCCCGCGAGTGCGGCCCTGGCCACCGCGCCGTGGTGGAAATACATGTCGTTGGCACAGGTGGTGCCACCGGCGATCATTTCGGCGATGGCGAGCAAGGTGCCGTCGAAGACGAATTCATCCGAGACATGGCGCGCCTCGGCCGGCCAGATGTGCTGACCGAGCCAGTCCATCAGTGCGAGATCGTCGGCGTAGCCGCGCAGCAGCGTCATCGCCGAATGCGCGTGCAGATTGACAAGCCCCGGCAGCAGCGCGTGCTCGGGCAGATGCAGCACCTTGGCATCCGGGTAGCGCGCCAGCGCGGTGGTGGCAGGCAACAGATCGACGATGCGTGATCCGTCGACGACAAGTGCATGCTCCGTGAGCACGGCACGGGGTTGGACGGGAATCAGCCAGCGGGGAAGCAACAGCTGCATGGATGTGCTCGGCAACAGGACGGGATTGTTTTACAAAAGCACAAAAGCAAAAAGCCGACCAATCGGTCGGCTTTTCGGATTCGCGATGCCGGCTTAGTGGGCAGCGGAAGCAGCGGAAGCAGCGGGTGCCGAAGCAGCGGCAGCCGGAGCGGAAGCGACAGGCGCTTCGACCGGTGCGGAAGCGACCGGAGCGGAAGCTTCAACCGGGGCGGAGGCTTCAGCCGGAACTTCGTCCTTCTTGCCGCAGGCGGACAGGGCAACGGCGAGCAGAGCGGCAACGAGCAGAGATTGTTTCATTTTGATTGACCTTTCAGGTTAAGGGTACGAAGTGATTCAATCGATGATTGCCGTGCAACCTTTCGGTTTAAGACGCCATCGACAACTCGGGGCGAATTCTAGCGACAATTGCGGGGCAATCCAAACAGTGGCTGGCTACGTCGTGTAACAGTCTGCAACCTGTGCATCGGCGCGGGTTTGGCGGGTGCGGCACGGAGCCCGGTCATTGCAAAGACAATTGATTTGATTGGCAATATTCGATTTGACAACGCATTAATGCGGGAAGCCGCTGAATTGCCGTGGCGCGAAATGGCGGGGTACTGTCGCGCTGCGGTTACAAAAAAACATCGGCGCTTGCCTTGGCGAGGACGCGACAAGGCGGGGCAAGCCTGCAGGCATGCTGTCGCGTCACAATGAGGGGGCAGGCAAACAGTCCGGAAACGGCTTTCAAGGAGGATGATCAGCTGATGCAACCCACCATAAGGCTTGGTCTGATCGGTTGCGGTGTGGCCGCGCGCGAACTGCATTGGCCGGCGCTGCTGCAGGTGCGCGACGTGCTGCAACTCGTGGCGGTATGCAACCGCACCCCGGAAAAGGCCCAGGCATTGGCGAGCCTGGCAGGCGGGATAGACTGGTATCGCGATTGGGAGGCGCTCATTGCCCGGGACGATATCGCGGCGGTCGATATCGTGTTGCCCGCCACGCTCAACCTGGCCGCCACCCGTGCGGCGCTGGCGGCAGACAAGCATGTGCTGGTCGAGAAACCGCTGGCCGCGACGCTGGAGGAAGCCCAGGCGATGCGGGCGCTGGCGCGGGCCCATCCGGGCAAGGTGCTGTTGGTGGCCGAGAACTTCCGCTATGCCTGGTTCCTGCAGCGCCTGCGGCAATGGCTGGCCAGCGGCGAGGTCGGCCGGCCCTATGCACTGCATTGGCATGCATTCAGCCATATGACGCCGGACAACCGCTATATCGCCAGTGGCTGGCGCGGCAGCGAAGCGTTTCCAGGCGGGTTGTTGCTGGATGCCGGCGTACATTACATCGCCGTGGTCCGGGCATTGCTCGGGGAGATCACCGCGGCGCAGCTCGATGCGGTGCAGGTCAACCCGGCGTTGGGCCGCTACGATGGCGGCTGCCTGCATTTCGAAACCGCCGACGGCGCGCATGGCTCGCTCAATCTTTATTTTTCGGTGCCTGGGCACAATGAATGGCGGCTGGTGCTGCTGGCCGAGCGGGGAACGGCGCAGTACGACGGCCGCACGTTGACGCTGCATCACGCGGATGGGCGGGTGGTCAGCGAAACCCGGCCGGATGACGACGGCTATGCCGCCGAACTCAGGGCATTTGCCGAAGCGATCGCGCGCGGCGCGGGTGGGTCCGATTTCGACGAGGCGTGGCGCGATATGCGCGTGATCGGCGAAACGATGGCGCAGCCGGGCCGGCGGGTGCTGCTGGACTGACGCGTCCGCGTCGCGCCAGGCGTCGCTGGCGAGCGGTGCCCGGCCCCGATGCGCTCACCGGTCGTACGCCCGATACTGCCAGCCACCCAGGGAGTCGATGCATCGCCGTCCACGAGGCCGCAGGCTGCCTGCCCGCATCGCTTCGCCCGGTTTGTCCCGCGGCTTGCAGCAGGCGCCATCGGCCGAGGGCGGCCGGCGTTGCATGAAATAGTGCGTCCCGTGCATCCGGGGGACCGGGCCGACTGCGCCGGCGCCCCGGTCGACTGCATATGGTCCGCGCAAGGGCGGGCAAGGGCGCCAAGCGCGGTTCCGGCTTGGCAAATTGGGAAGGACCGCCGGTTCAGATCCGATAGCGGCCGACTGTCTGCTCCATGTCATGCGCCAGCTGCTGCAGCCGTTCCGCCGAATGCAGCGTGGTGCCGGCCACGGCGCTGTTCTCTTCGGACATGTTGGCAATCCGTTCGACCACCTGCGAGATATTGGTGCTGGCCACGCTTTGTTCCTGGATGGCCGCAGTGATGTCCGCAACGCGCGCGACCACTTCGCCGGCGCTACCGCGGATGCTGCGGATCGCCTCGCCGGCCGCGCGTGCTTCACGCACGCCTTCCTCCACCTGCACCACCACGTTCTGCATCCGTGCCACCGCCGAATTGGCGCCGTCCTGGATCGATACGATGGTGGCCGAGATCTCCTGGGTGGACTGCGAGGTGCGCTCGGCCAGCTTGCGCACTTCGTCGGCCACCACGGCGAACCCGCGTCCCTGTTCGCCGGCGCGTGCCGCTTCGATGGCGGCGTTGAGCGCCAGCAGGTTGGTCTGGTCGGCGATTTCCTTGATCACGTTGACCACGGCCGAAACGTTGGCGCTCTTGGCCTGCAGTTGACCCATCTCGTCGGCGGCGTCACGTACGGTATTGGAGATGCCATCGATCTTGGCCACAGTGGCCTCGATCACCGCGCCGCCATCACGGGCGAGTTGGCCGGACTGGCGCGACAGGTGATCGGCCTCGCCCGAGCGGTCGGCCACGTGGTTGATGCTGACGGTCACTTCCTCCACCGTGGCAGCCATGTTGGACGCGGCGTCGCTGGCCTGGCTCGCGGTCTGCGAGAGCTGGTTGGCCGTCTGCGAGAGCTGGTTGGCCGAGCCGGAGACTTCGCCGATCTTGCCGCGCAGATCGCGCAGACTTTGCTGCAGCCGATCAAGCAGGCCGTTGAAGGCGGTCAGTGTCATGCCGATCTCGTCGTGCCCGGTGACAGTGACGCGCCGGGTGAAGTCAAGCGACTGGCCGATCTCGGTCACGGTCTGATGCATCTGGGCCAGCGGCCGTTGGATGGCACGCATCAGCAGGGTGCCGACCACGCACAGCAGCAGCACGGCCACCACGATCAGCAGGGTGAACTGGGTCTTGGCCTGGCGCTGCTCGGCATCGGCCTCTGCGCTGTAGCGCTGGGCGATCGCCAGGTTGTAGTCGACCAGCTTTTGCAGCGCGCCCTCGGCGGCAATGGCCGTCTCGCGGGCCTTGACCAATGACGCGGCCACATCGCCGAAATCCTCCGCCTGCGCGATGACATCGGCCGAGGCCCGGTGGAAGTCCGCCATCCGCGGCAGTACCGCGTCGTACAGCTGCCGGGCCTGCGGTGTGGCGATGGTCTTGGCGTAGCTCTGCATGTGCGTATCGATCAACTGACGCTGGCTTTTCAGGTGGGCAATCAGTTTCGTGCGCAGATCGGCGTCGAAGCTCGAGCCGGCCTGGTAGAGCAGCAGCTGCTGCACCTTGTAGGCGTTGTTGATGCGGTAGATGCTTTCCAGCCCTGCCACCGCTTCACCGCTGAGGTGCTCGACCTTGTTCTGCACGCTGTTGAACTTGAGGAAACCCACTGCGCCGACAAGTACCAGCGAAAACACGGCGATCCCGATCAGTAGCAATAGTCTGTGGCTGATCTTCATTGGCGTGGGCTCCTTTCAGGCTGATTTGCTTATTGGCGCCTTTGCTGGCGTGTCTGCTACTTTATCTTACATTAGCGTCTGCTGATACTAGGGAATTTGCCGTAGCTGGCGTGGTGACGGCAGGCATGGCTTTCCTGTTGCTGACTCAATCACAACGCTGGTGTTTTCATCACGGTGTTTGCCTTCAGCGTAGCTCAACGATCTCGCTTTGCGATGACGCTGCCATGACGGCGGTGGATGGCGGGTTGAAGGTCGGATGCGTCGGCGATGGAGGGCCGTCAGAGTGTGTTGCGCAGCAGCGAAGCCGCGATCGCAAACATCATCACTGCGATCAGCAGGTCGAACACCCGCCAGGCGCCGGGACGCTTGAACAGCGGTGTGAGGCAGCTGGCGGCGAGCGCGAGCGAGAAGAACCAGATGAACGAGAAGCCGACCGCCCCCAGCAGGAACCAGGGTCGCGCCGCTGCGGGCTGCTGCGCGCCGATGCCGCCGACCAGGACCACGGTATCGAGCAGCGCATGCGGGTTGAGCATCGAAAACCCCAGCGCGGCAAGCACGACCGCGCCGGGGCGGGCAAGGCCCTGCTGCGTGGTGACGGTGAGGGCGCCCGGGTGCAATGCCTTGCGCAGCGCGGCAAGGCCATACCACAGCACGAACGCGGCACCACCGAGCGCCATCCAGTATTGCAGCTGCGGGTAGCGTGCCAGCAGTGCGCCCATGCCGGCCACACCGGCGCTCATCAGTACCAGATCACAGACGGAGCAGGTCAGCGCGGTCAGCAGGCGCTGCTGGCGGGCAATGCCTTGTCGCAATACGAAGGCGTTCTGCGCGCCGATGGCCATGATCAGGCTGGCTGTCAGGGCGGCACCCTGGAAGATGCTGGCAAGGGCCGGCATGGTGGAAATCCTCGGAACAGCGTACCGCGATGCTAACGCGAAACCGGGCAGGGTGAGCGCCGCGGTGCCGCGTCAACGGGCGCTTGCGCACTGACGGTTCCGGCGGTGCTGGGTGTTGAGCTGGGTCAAGGTTCGTTCTATAATTTCAAAAATTTCTGAAATTACACAAATCAAAAATGGAACTCACACCACTGACCGAACGCTTCATCCTGCACTTCGGCGAGATGGGCAGCCGCTGGGGCATCAACCGCACCGTGGGACAGATCTATGCGCTGCTGTTCGTCTCCCCGCGCCCGCTCAATGCCGACGAGATCGCCGAAACGCTGGGCTTCTCGCGTTCCAATGTCAGCATGGGCATGAAGGAGCTGATGAGCTGGCGGCTGGCCCGGCTGATCCATCAGAGCGGCGACCGGCGCGACTACTTCGAGGCGCCCAAGGACATCTGGGAGATCTTCCGTACGCTGGCCGAGGAAAAGCGCAAGCGTGAGATCGAGCCGACGCTGTCGATGCTGCGCGATGCAATGCTGGAAGTGCCGCAGACCGAGGCTGAGCGCCATGCGCAGGACCGCATGCGCGAGATGCACGAGCTGATCGAAATGGCCACCGTCTGGTTCGACGAGGTGCAACGCCTCTCGCCCGAGACACTGGAGAGCCTGATGCGGCTCGGCGCCAAGGTGCAGAAGGTGCTGAGCCTGACCGAGCGGTTGCGCGGCAAGGAATAGCGATGCCGCAGCGCAAGGGCCGGGGCATGCCGCTATGGCTTGAGATCGTGCTGGTGCTCGTGCTCAAGGCGGCGCTGTTGGCGGGGGCCAGGACCCTGTGGTTCTCCGACCCGTTGACCCGGACCCGCCAGATGACGGTGCCGCAGGCGCGCATCGGCCAGCAGTTGCTGGGCACCCGCGAAGCCGGGGCCCCGGTTCACCCACCCCCTCCCGGGCCGGCGCCTCGCTGACGGTCACGCGGAGCATCATCGGAGACACAGCATGCTACCCGCTCTTGAAGTGGTGGAATTGTCACGCCTGCAGTTCGGCTTGACGGCGATGTTCCACTTCCTGTTCGTGCCCCTCACGCTGGGCTTGTCCTGGATCCTGGTGATCTGCGAGTCGGTCTATGTGATGACCGGGCAGGCCGTCTACAAGGACATGACGCGCTTCTGGGGCAAGCTGTTCGGCATCAACTTCGCCATGGGCGTCACCACCGGGATGACGCTGGAGTTCCAGTTCGGCACCAACTGGGCGTACTACGCGCATTACGTCGGTGACATCTTCGGCGTGCCGCTGGCGATCGAAGGCTTGATGGCGTTCTTCCTCGAGTCCACCTTCGTCGGCCTGTTCTTCTTCGGCTGGGAGCGGTTGTCGCGCGTGCAGCATCTGTGCGTCACCTTCCTGGTGGCGTTGGGCTCCAACCTGTCGGCGCTGTGGATCCTGATCGCCAACGGCTGGATGCAGAATCCGGTAGGGGCCGAGTTCAACTACCAGACCATGCGCATGGAGCTGACCGACATCGGCGCGGTGATCTTCAATCCGGTGGCCCAGGTCAAGTTCGTGCACACGCTGGCGGCGGGCTACGTGGCCGCGGCGATGTTCGTGCTCGGTGTGTCCGCCTGGTATCTGTTGAAGGCGCGCGACACCGGCTTCGCGTTGCGCTCGTTCGCCGTGGCCGCGGGCTTCGGGCTGGCTTCGGTGTGCTCGGTCATCGTGCTGGGCGACGAATCGGGTTATGCCACCGGCGAAGTGCAGAAGGTCAAGCTCGCCGCGATCGAAGCCGAATGGGAAACACACCCGGCGCCGGCCGCGCTGACGCTGTTCGGCCTGCCCAATCAGGCGGCGGAGCGCACCGACTACGCGATCCGCATTCCCTACGTGCTCGGCCTGATCGCCACCCGTTCGACCGACCAGGAGGTCACCGGGATCAAGGATCTCAAGCGCGACCATGCCGAGCGCGTGCGCAGCGGCATGCTGGCATACGCGGCGCTGGCGCAGCTGCGCGCCGGCAACGACAGTGCCGCCGTCAGGCAGCAGTTCGAGCGCCACCGGGCCGACCTGGGCTATGGCCTGCTGCTCAAGCGCTACACGCCCAACGTCGTCGATGCCACCCCGGCGCAGATCGAGGCTGCCGCCGCCGACACCATCCCGCGGGTGGCTCCGCTGTTCTGGAGCTTCCGGCTGATGGTGGCGCTCGGCATCCTGTTCCTGTTCATCTTTGCTGCCTCGTTCTGGTTCCTTGCCCGGCGCAATCTCGCGCCGCAGCGCTGGCTGCTCAGGCTGGCGGTGGTCTCGATCCCGCTGCCGTGGGTGGCCATCATGGCCGGCTGGTTCGTGGCCGAGTACGGGCGCCAGCCGTGGACCATCTCGGGCGTGTTGCCCACCTTCCTGTCCGCCTCGGCGGTCGACGCCGGACAGGTGTGGTTCAGCCTGATCGGGCTGATAGCCATCTACCTGGCCCTGTTCGCGATCGAGATGTTCCTGATGCTCAAGTACATCCGCCTGGGGCCCTCCAGCCTGCACACCGGGCGCTATTTCCACGAAACCGACCGGCGCGACGGCGATGCACTTGCCGCCCAGGCCGGCGCAGGCTGAAGGAGGTCCGCGATGATGTTCGACTACGAAACGCTCAAGCTGGTCTGGTGGGGGGCGATCACCCTGCTGCTGCTGGGCTTTGCACTGACCGGCGGCTGGGATCTGGGCGTGGCCACGCTGCTGCCGTGGGTGGGGCGCACCGATGAGGAACGCCGCGTTGCGCTCAACGCGATCGGTCCCACCTGGGAAGGCAACCAGACCTGGCTGATCACCTTCGGCGCCGCGTTGTTCGCCGCCTGGCCGCTGGTGTACGCGGCGGCCTTCTCGGTGCTGTATGTGGCACTGGTCTTTACGCTGTTCGCCCTGTTCCTGCGCCCGGTGGGCTTTGACTACCGCAGCAAGCTGGCCGACCCGCGCTGGCGCAGCGGCTGGGATTGGGGGCTGTTCGTCGGCGGCGTGTTTCCGGCGCTGGTGTTCGGCATGGCGATCGGCAACCTGTTCGTCGGTTTGCCGTTCCGCTTCGACGACACCCTGCGGGTCAGCTACCACGGCGGGTTCCTGGATCTGTTCAATGTGTTTGGCGTGCTGTGCGGCCTGCTCTCGGTGCTGTTGCTGGCATTGCATGGCGCGGCCTATCTGTACCTGCGCAGCGATGCGGCCGTGGCCGAACGCGCGCGGCGCGCCGTCATCGTGGCCGGCGTGCTGGTCGCGGCGCTGTTCGGCATGCTGGGGCTGGTACTGCACGGCATCACCGGCTACGCGCTGACCGGCATTGCCGACGTGAACGGCGTGGTCACGCCGTTGCAGAAGGCGGTGACCCGGGCCCCGGGGCTGTGGCTGGCCCGGTTCGACCAGTCGCCGGCGCTGTGGCTGGCGCCGGGTGCTGGCATGGCCGCCGCACTGCTGGCCGGCCTTGCCGCCTGGCGGCGCTGGCGCTGGTGCACGCTGGCCGGCAGCAGCGGTGCGGTGACCGGCGTCATCGTCACCGCGGCACTGGCGCTGTTCCCGTTCGTGCTGCCGTCCAGTAGCGACCCGCGATCGAGCCTTACGGTATGGGATGCCGTCTCCAGTCAGCGCACGCTCGGCCTGATGCTGGTGGTGATCGGTCTGTTCCTGCCGTTGATCGCGCTCTATACCGGCTGGGTCTACCGGGTGATGCGCGGCACGGTCACCGTGGCGCACATCCGGCGCGATCCGCACGCAGGTTATTGAACCAGCCGCGGCGTTGCGCGGCGGACGCCGACGCCCGTGGCGACAAGGAGTGCCATATGTGGTATTTCACCTGGATTCTCGGTATCGGCCTGGCGTTGGCGCTGGGCATCATCAACGTGCTCTGGCTGGAAAGCCACTATGCGTTCGGGACGCGTGACGCCAAGCGGACGCAGGAACGGTTCGAGCGGGCGCGTGCCAGAAGAGGCAGACGACCGCATTGACCGGCCGTCCCGATTCCCATCCGCAGGAGCCCTCCCATGCAGGATTTTGCCCCCGTTGCACTCGACAAAGCTGCCATCCTGCTCAATCACGGGCCGGTCACGCTGGTGACCAGCGCCCACGGCGATGCCCGCAACGTGATGGCGGCTTCCTGGGCCATGCCGCTGGATTTCATGCCACCCAAGGTGGCGGTGGTGATCGATGCGCGAACCTACACGCGACGTCTGATTGAATCCTCCGGCGAATTCGCATTGAACGTGCCGGCCCGGGCGCTGGCTGCGGCGACGCTGGCGGTCGGCTCGGTCTCGGGCGCGCAGGAGGACAAGTTCGCCACGCAGCGGCTTGCCACCTTTGCCGCTTCGCGCATTGCCGTGCCGTTGCTGGAAGGATGCATCGCCTGGCTGGAATGCCGCGTACTGCCCGAGCCGCACAACCAGCAGCGCTACGATCTGTTCCTGGCCGAGGTGGTGGCCGCCTGGGCCGACCCGGCGGTGTTCTCGGCCGGGCGCTGGCAGTTCGGCGACGACGACGCACTGCGTTCGATGCACTACGTTGCCGGCGGCTGGTTCTTTGCCACCGGCGAGGCCTTCAGCGTCAACGACGACGAACCGTGAACCCAGGCCGGGCAGGCGCCGCCGCTTCCCCGGCCGGGCTTCGTCAACCGCCGGTGGCGCAGGTGCCGCCCTGTTGCCAGATGGCCGGCACTACCGGTGGGATCCAGTTCGAGCCCGGGTGGGCGGTATGCCCCTGCAGCGCGGTGTAGTTGCGGCCGGCGAAATGCACCACGTTGCCGGCGGTGTAGCGCGCGCCTTCCACCCACAACGGGCAGGCCGGCGGATACTGCGCCAGCAGCCGGTCCACCGCTGCACCGGCATTGAGGATGCCAGCCCCCCAGCCGGTCACGCCTTCGACGGGGAAGGGGGTGGCGGTCTGCTGCAGCAGCGCCACTGCCTCGTCGGAAGGCAGATCGGGCTTGAGCGAGAACAGGAGCGCGAGGGCAGCGCTGACCTGCGGTGTGGCCATGCTGGTGCCGGTATAGCGGATATAGGTCCAGCCCGCGCTGCTCAGGTCGGGCACATCGTAGCCGGTGTTGAGCGTGGACAGGATGCCGTCCGGACCGATGCCGCCCGGGGCTGCGAGGGCGACCGCCTGGCCGCTGTTGCTGTACAGGGTGCGCATTCCGTCCGGGCCGGTGGCGGCGACGGTCACGACATGGCGACAACTGGCCGGTGAGTAATAGTCGGTGCTGCCGCCGTAGTTGCCTGCCGCGACGACCAGGACCGCGCCGGTCTGATGCGCCCGGTCGATGGCCTGCTGCAGGTACTCGGGGCAACTGATGCTGCCGCCCAGGCTCAGATTGATGATCCGCGATGGATTGGGGTTGGCAATGGTGTCGTGCACCCCGGCTGCCCACAGGATGCCGCCGACGATGTCCGACAGATAACCGCCGCCCTTGCCGAGCACCCGCACCGGCACGATCCGGGCCCGGAACGCGCCACCGGTCACCCCCAACAGGTTGTTGCCTTGTGCGGCCAGCGTGCCGGCCACATGCGTGCCGTGCCAACTGCTGCCACTGGGCCAGTAGCACAGACCCAGCCGTGTCTCGGCCGGGCCGCACCAGTCGCCCCGGTCCTCGCCACCCGGAAAGGGCGCCTGGGTGCGTTTGTCCCAGGTGGTGTCGATCGGGCAGGTACCGGCCATGATGCAATCGCTGATGAAGGTGTAGCCAGGCTCGGCCACGTTGCCTTTGGCCGGGGAAATGCTGCCCAGATCCGGATGCGGCAGCACACCGCTGTCCACCACCGCCACGTTGACGCCGTAGCCCTGGCTGCGCTCCCATGCCGGGGCGAAGTTGGCGCTCCAGCGACCGGGCGCGATCGCTTCGAAGGCCCACAGTTCGCCCAGCCGTGGATCGTTCGGCAGGGCGGTATGCTGGATCAGGGCATCGGCTTCCGCGCTGGCGATGGCCGGGTCCTGCCGCAACCGGGCCAGCGCGGTATCCAGGGTGGCCGGATCGAGCCGTTGCGCCAACCGGACCACGTGGTAGGCGGTGTTGGCGTGCTGCCTGGCGGCCTGAGGCGCAATGCCCCCGGGCAACGTGCCGTGGAACGCCGCAGGCATGCCCAGTATCTGTCCTACCCGCTGCGCGGCCTGCTGACCGGAGCTTGCATCCGCACCCTCGCCCTGTACCGAGAGAACTGCATCCGGCGACGCCAGACGCACCACAAGCCGATCGGTGCCACCGGGAGGCGCCTCGGCATACGCCAAAGATGTTAGAAATATGAAAGAAAAACATCGATTCAATATTTTGGTAAAAAATATGAAAACTTTCATTATTATTTCCAATTAAATAAGTTGAGTCGCTAATGTACTCCCCATCCAAGGTCGGAAATATGAAATTTTCGGTAAAAATTGACGTTAATCAGTATTTTTGCGATGGATATTTGAAAGGATGTTTAAAAAAACACGCGTTACATCTCGTAGCGTGAAATGCGGTACATATGGAATATTTGTAAGGAAAATGACGGCAGGGGTATGCTAGGGCCCATGGTGGCTGGCCTATGCTTTTCAGGTGGGCCAAGCGGCCGGGCACTACCGGGCCGGGTGGATCGACGCGAAGGGCGCGCCAGCGGCCTGGCAGCGCGATCATCATTGCGGCGCTCAGGTGGAACCGTGGACAGCGTATGTGGTCTGCCTTGGGCCCGATTTGATCTGGAGTGCGCATGTCGTTCTGGTTTTTGATAACGTTATTCGGCCACGCTTGGCTGATGTTTGGATTGGCGCTGGTGATCGCCGTGGTATTGGCATTCAATGGCACGCGTGCAGCTGCTTGGCGCTGGCTATGGCTGCTCGGGCTTGCTGTGGGGATCACCATTGCCAGCAAGTTGGCGTTCCTTGGATGGGGGTTGGGCATCCGTGCACTTGATTTCACCGGGGTGAGCGGCCATGCGATGTATGCGATGGCCATCTGGCCCATGCTGGCTGCTGTGTTGACCGAGGGTCGTGCACCGACGCTGCGGATGACGGCACTGGGTGGCGCCGTGCTGCTGGCGTTGGCAGTGGGTTGGTCCCGGCTCAAGCTGGGCGTGCATTCGCCGGCCGAGGTGGTGAGTGGCGCGCTGCTGGGGGGCGCCGTGGCCGCTGCGGCCGTCGGTGGTGTGCGTGCCGGACCCGCTTGGCGGCCGGCATTGCTGCTGGCGGCGGTGCTCGGCAGTGCGCTGCTGGCATGGCGGGTGCAGCCGGCGCTGCAATTACCTCACAACCTCCTGGTCAAGGTGGCGCTCGCCATCTCGGGCAAGGCGCAGGTGTACGATCGGTGCACGGCTTGGCCATGCTCGTAAGCGGGTAGCCGAGGCGCTGGGGCCGCTGGCCCGCATGCCCGTCCCGGATGGCTATAGTGATCAAGCCGGTATGAGGCGGTGGAGCAAAGGGCACTTCGGGCATGACCATATGGCGCTGGGCATGGTTGGGATGGGGGTGTTGCGCCATGGTGCAGGCAGCGCCGGCGCCATTCGTCTGCGGCGTCGCCGAGGGCTTTGCCCCGTATCAGTACCGCGATGCGCGTGGCGAGCCGGCCGGGCTGGATATCGAGGTGGCCCGGCTGGTCTTTGCACAACTGCCGCGTGAGTTGCGCCTGCGCCAGGGCCGCTGGGACGACATGCTGAGCAGCATGGCGTTCCGGGTCGGCCTGGTGGATGGCCTGTGCGGTGCCGAAATCACGCCTGAGCGCGCCCGACGCTTCATCTTCTCAAAGCCTTATGCGTGGCGGCGCAGCATGCTGTTCGTGCTGCACGACAGCCCGGTGCGCCACGTGCCTGATCTCTACGGCAAGGTGGTCACCGGCGACTGGCAGTCCTACACCGAGGCGGCATTGGGCGAGCAGCGTGGCCGGATCAGGCTGCTGCGCACCGCCTCCAAGGAGACCTCGTTCCGGCTGTTGTCCGAAGGCAAGGTGGCGGGGGTGATCGCGCCGGAGGCGGTGGGCGCCAGCATGGGGCGCAAGCTCGGCCTGCAGCTGCGCACGCTCGACCTGGGTGACGACGGCACGCCGGTGGGATTCCTGTTGCAGAAGGAGGACACGGCCACGCGCGAAGCGATCGATGCCGCCCTGCAGCGGCTGATCGACAACGGCATGTTGGCCGCACTGCTGCGCCGCTATCTGCGCTGACCTTGCGTGCGCGGCGTGGCCGCGCCGCCAGCGCACACTGAGTGCCTAGATCCAGCGCCGGGTGCGCTGCGCGTAGGCGTCGAACTGCGCACCGAACCGGCTGCGCAGCGCCCGCTCCTCCGGCACGATCTGGAAGCGGTTCATATACAGCACGAACAGCGGCACCGCGCCCAGCGCCAGCAGGTGCGACTGCCATATCGCCAAGCCCAGCAGTGCCAGCGCGAAACCCAGGTACATCGGATTGCGGCTGATCCGGTAGATGCCGCCGGTGACCATGGTACGGCTCTGCTCCGGGCGGGTCGGGTCGACGGTGGTGCCGGCCCGCCGAAACGCCAGCAGCGCCGGGGCGATCGCAGCAGCGGCAAGCGCGGCGGACAGCAGGGCAAGCGGTGCCGCGCCCGGCAGCTGGAACGCAAGACCCGGGGTCCAGTTGCCGGCAAGGTGCATCGCCGCGGCAAACAGCAGCGCCAGCAGCAGCGGCGGGATTCTGAGTTCAAGTACATGCATCGCAGGAGCTCTCCCAGGCAAGGCGGCAGCGGCTGCCATGGTAGCGCGGCCATCGCTGCCGCGGGGGCGGATTCATCGTTGCGATGGCCGCATCGGGCTATCTCGGCGTCGACGGTGCGGTGCCCAGCAATTCGTCGACGGTGACAAAGCGGTATCCCGCCGCGCGCAACCAGCCGATGGTGCGATCCACCGCGGCCACGGTCTTGTGGCGCGGCCCGCCGCCATCATGCAGCAGCACAATGGCCTCGGGGTGGGCGTGCTCCTGCAAGGTGCGTTCGATCAGGTGGGAACCGAAGGCCATGCGGGCGCGGTTCCAATCCTGTGGGTCGACCGACCATTGGATCACTTTCAAGCCGCGCTGCTGCAAGTGCTGTACCTGGGCGTCGGCGATGCGGCCGTAGGGGGGGCGCATCAGATGCGGGGTATAGCCCAACAGCCGCTGGAACACCGCCTGGGTGGCGCCGATCTGCTCATCCCAGAACGTCGCCGCATCCAGGCCGCTCAGATCGGGGTGGTCCCACGAATGATTGCCCAGCAGGTGGCCCTCGCGATGCGCGCGCCGTACCGTGTCCGGGTAGCGCTCCATTTCCCGTCCCAGCCAGAAGAACGTGGCCTTCACCCGGTGTCGCGCCAGCACATCGAGCAGCTTGTCGGTGTTCCAGCTCGGGCCGTCATCGAAGGTGAGCGCGATCAGCGGGCGGTGAGTGGGGCCTTCCAGCCACAACTGCCCGGCAAAGCGCCTGGCCTGCCTTTCGAATTCGGCGAGCGGCACCTGATCCCAGTGAGGCAGGAAAGGGGTGCGTACGTACTGGCGGGTCTTGGGCGTGGCGGCCGGCGGCAGCTCGGCCGGCGCAGGTGGCGCGGGCACCCAGCCGTAGCGGTACCAGCCCATCCCCAGCAGCAGGACGGCCAGTAGTACGACTGCCGCAATCCAGACATGACGCCGTTCCATGATGCCCGCCTCCGTGTGCCATCGCATGTATCCAGCATGCGCCATCGCCAGCCGGATGGGCGGTCCGGCGCTGCCCTGTTTGCCCGATAGCACAACGCCGGACAAATCCAAACCCTGGCAAGCGGTTATCTTGAAAGCAGTTCCGATCCGGCACCGCAGCCGGGCGGGCAGCTCGCCGGCGCAATGCGGTGGGCGCGGTTGGTCGCGGACCAAGGGGGAAAGACAATGGCTGTCGAAGCACAACGCAAGCCGGAGGTGCCCGTCCGCAGCGGCGGCACGCGTGCCGCGGGCGGGGCTGTCCGGCTCCGGCTGCGTGGGTGAGGCGGCCATGGCCACCCCTGGGTTGAGCACCCGTACCGCCTACCTGTTCGTTGCGCCGTGCGCGGCGGTGTTCGCCGTCTTCACGGTCTGGCCGATGCTGTACAACGGCTGGCTGGCCTTCCAGGATTATTTCGTCGCCGAGCGTGCCGCCGCCTGGAATGATTTCGCCAACTTCGTGCTGCTGGCCGAATCGCCACGCTTCCATGTTGCGCTGCGTAATTCGCTCCTGATGCTGCTGACCGTGCCGGCGATCCAGGCCGGCGGAATGGGGCTGGCGCTGCTGGTGCACCGCCCGCTCGCCGGGGTCACCGTGTTCCGCGCCATCTACTATCTGCCGGTGGTGATCACGATTTCGATCGCCGGCATTGTCTGGCGCTACGTATTCCACTACGACGGCGTGCTCAATTGGGCGCTGGTGACGCTGGGGGTGATGCCGCAGGGCGCCGGGCCGCAGTGGCTGAGCCAGCCCGGTTGGGCGCTGTTCGCGGTGATGGCCTTTTCATTCTGGAAGTACGTGGGTTACTACATGGTGCTCTACCTGGTCGGGCTTGCGGCGGTGCCGCGCGAGCTGACCGAGGCGGCGGTGCTGGACGGCGCCGGGCCCTGGGCGCGTTTCCGGCATGTCACCTGGCCGCTGCTGGCGCCGGTCACGGTGCTGTGCACGCTGCTTGCCACCATCGGCGCGCTCAAGACCTTCCAGGAGGTATTGGTGCTCACCGGCGGCGAAAGCGACAGCGGCACGACGCTGCTGTTCGTCTACCAATCAGCGTTCTTCGGCTTCAATTTCGGCGTGGCCGGTGCCGCGGCACTGCTGTTCACGCTGCTGTGCCTGGGCATTGCCGCCGTGCAGCTGCGGCTGCTGGGCCGGCACAACCCGTTCGCGAGGGGGCAATGATGCAACGCTGGCCGGTGGTGTGCGCCCGCTATGCCGGGATGGCGTTGTTTGCCATGTTCACGCTGTTCCCGTTCCTATGGGCCCTGTCGGTCGGGCTGTCGACCGATCCATCGGGGATCTGGCATTTCCCGGCGGCCTTTGTCCCGGTCGAACCGGGGGCCTATTGGTTCAAGCGCGTGTTCGCCGAGATGCCGTTCCTGCGCTATGTGGGCAATTCGCTGCTGTTGTCGGCACTGACGGTGGCGGGGGTGCTGGCATTGACGGTGCCGTGCGGTTACGCATTGGCACAGCTGCGCTTTCCGGGGCGCCGCGTGCTGTTCGGCGCCATGCTGCTCACGCTGACCCTGCCCTCGGAAGTGGCCATCGTCCCCAACTTTGTCACCATTTCCAGGCTCGGTCTGGTGGACAGCCATCTGGGCGTGGTATTGCCCAATCTGGCCAGCGCCTTCGGGGTGTTCCTGATGAAGCAGAGCTTCGAGCAGTTGCCTGCCGAGGTGATCGACGCTGCGCGCGTCGATGGCGCGGGCGAGTGGCAGGTGCTGCTGCGCGTGGCAGCGCCGCTCAACCTGCCGGCGATCGGCACGCTGGCGATCTTCACGCTGGTCACCGCCTGGAACGATTACCTGTGGCCGGCCGTGGTACTGACCACCCGTACCAGGCTGCCGATCTCCGTCGGCGTGTTCAACGATCTGACCGGTCCGTTTGCCGTATCGACCAGCCTGGTGATGGCCGCTGTGGTGATGGCGGTGGTGCCGGTGATCGTGCTGTTCGCGCTGACCCAGCGCTTCTTCCTGGCGCCGCAGGCGTTGCCAATGCGCGGCTGAGCCGGCAGGCCGCTAGCGGGAGGACGACGCGTCGTCGATCTGCTCCACCTGCAAAAGCGGCGGCAGCGTGCCGCCGCCGGGCGCGCGCAGCACAGTGCCCGAGACCGTGACCTGCCGGCGCTGCCAGCGTTGCAGCGCCTCCGGCGGCACGCCGTGCAGCGCCCACGGCCCGGCAGCGCGCGTATCCAGCAGCACGGTGGCCTTGGGGGCGCTGCCCTTGAGCAGCAGCATGCCCGTCAGGTTGATGCGGCTGCCCACGGCCGGCTTGGCAGCGCAGGCGCTCAGCAGCGGTGCCGCAGCCAGCGCGGCAACCAGGGTCCAGCGTAGCAGCGCGTTCATTGCACCACCACGCTCAACGACAACCCGGCCGGCACCGGCATCACTGCCTCGAAACGGTCGGTGTTCGGCCGGCGCACGAGCGGGAAATGCGCATAGGGCTGCAGCTGCAGCGGTGCGGCCGCCGGCAGCACACGCTTGTGCGCATAGTCCGGCCCGTTGATCGCGGGCAGCGTATAGCCGCTGTCGCGCCGTTCCGGATAGCCGTGCAGCGCCGGCGCACCGTTGGCGGGCAGCAGTGCGATCACCGTGGCCCAGCGCCGCAGTGCATCGGCAAGGCCGGTGCCGCCGGCCTGCCGGATGGCGTTGTCGAGCATGGCCACTGAATCGGTCGACGATTTGTTGCGCAACAGCCCCTGGTAAAAGCCGATGCCATGGTGGCGCAACAGATAGGCGCCGAAGCTGGCGGCGACGTTGTAGCTGAAACAGAGCGAGCCGGTGTCGCCGATCCAGCGTGTGAGGCTGCAGTTGAAGCTGCTGTTGGCCAGATAGCCGGGGAAGCTGGTGTCGCGCGCCGCATTGTAGGTGGGGTCGAGTTTCAGCCCGACGATATCCTCCATCATCAGCGCCGTGCTTTCCTCAAGGAAGGTGTCGAAGCCGTAGTACAGATCGTTGCGCCGGTCGGTGTCGTTGCGGTCGTCGTACAGCAGCACGCCGCGCTGGTAGTAATTGATCATGTGTACGAATTCATGCGCCAGCGTACTGACCTGCACCTTGAGACCCGTGTTGCCCTGCACCAGGTAAAGGGTTTCGGTGTCCATGAAGAACGAGAGCGCCTCGTTGCTGTACTGCAACTCGGGATCGTTGTCGTCGCGGATGAAATTGTTGACGCTCCAGAAGTAGCCCAGCAAGCCGTATGGCGCGCCGTCACGGTCGAAGTTGACGAAGACGATGTTCAGTTCCTGCGCGGCGGGGATCAGATCGCTCTGCACATGCTCGCCCCATGGTTGGCCGGCAAGGCCGGTCACCATGTTGTAGACCGAGTCGCCGCTGCCGGCGAAGGCGTTCGCCAGCCTGTCCAGCTGGGCATCGCTCACCTTGCCGGGGCCGTACTCACTGTTCTCCACCCACAGGTTGACGATACGGCCGTCGCCTGCCGTGAGCTTGCGGCGCAAGGTGGTCGTGCGTGTGCTGATCTGGTCGCCCGTGTCGGTCACGATCCAGTCCCGGCTGTCGCCGATCAGGGCGGCCACTGGCGGTGGGGCGCGGCGGGCGGCCAGCAGGCGGTGCTCGGCCCGGTGCAGATGCCGTTTCGGATCGAATTGGCGCACCCGTGCCGGCAATTGGTTGGCGGCGGGCGCGGTGACCGGCAACGACGGATCCCCCTGCTGCTGCGTGGCGCCCAAGGCAATGCTGGGCATGGCGACCGGTGCGGCGGTGGGGTTGGTGTAGATCAGCGTCACGCTTCTGCCGCGCACGCCGGCAATCGAAACCGGCAGGTTGACCCCGGTACTGCCGGTATTGTCAAAACGCCATATGCCGATGCCACTGCCTGCATAGGTCTGGCCATCGACCGCGCCACAGTTGGCACCCGCGCAGTCGGGCTTGAGTGCCACACCCGCAGTCGGGATCGGCGTCGGCGTAGGCGTCATGGTGCCGCCGCCCACCGGCACGGAACCGCCACCCCCACCGCCGCCGCCACAACCGGCCAGCAGGATGGTCAGGATGCCGGCGAAAATGGCGCCGCAGTGCTTGCTCATCGTCGTCCCCAGTATTCGGCCTGCCGTGTTGTCCGCTCCGGCTCAGGTCCGTGTGATATGTGTTTTGTTCTTTGTGCCTGCCAGGGCCGCCACCAGGTGATGCCGCGCGGCGGGCTTGCCGCAGTGGCAATCGCCTGTGCTATCCGTCGTATTGATCGCCGGCGATGGCCGTGTGGCAGCATGGCATTTCGGAACAGATTGGCCGATGCGCGGGCGAAACGGACTGTCATAAATACCAGGGCGGAAAAACCACCGGCTGCTGCAAATCAGCCTATTCAACAATTGATCGGATGGTGATTCGGCATTGCCTGTCATGAGACCGTTGCAGGGTGTGCGCTTATTGTAGCGGTATGGGGATTGGCAGGCCGGCGCCATAAATAAGCAAATTCGAATATAGAGGCGGGCCGGACCCGCTACGGCAAATCAACCCGCGGCACGCCTGCAATTGCCAAAGCTGCGGCAACGCGGGTGGAGGCCTTGCAGAGCCTGACGTTGCGGCCTCGCGTGCCGGTGCTGAGCCCGGCCTGCATTGCGCAATGTGGGCCATCCGTTCCCGGCGCCGGGGTTTGAATGCCGATTCATACAAGACGAGCTTGCGCTGGTGGAAAACCGATGCGATGGCTTTGAAAGCGGATTGGAAGTCTTTTCGGCTGGTCAGACTTTCAGCAGTCTCCGTCCGTCCAGTGCTCCCCGTGGGCAGCGCATTACGATTTGTGCCAGTTATTCCCTCCGATTATGCTCCATCCAAAAACCATCACGGTAACCGGTAGTGCTGCAAAACCTCTTTTACCGCGCCAGGGAGTTTTATCGCGAAAACCGTCTTGCCTGGCGCATGGTGGCGGCGGTGATCGTGATCGGCCTGCTGGTGACCGCATCGTTGACGGTGATTCTGGTGCGGATCGAATACCAGCGCAGCCTGGCCCGGGTCGAAGCCGACCTTGATACCCTGTCCAGCAGCGTGCGGCCGCAATTGGCGGTCAATCTGTGGCTGGTCAATACCGAGGCGGTGCGCACGCAGCTGCATTCGTTGCTGCAGACCAAGGTGATCGGCTGGGCACGCTTGGTGGAGCCGGACGGCACCCGCTATGAGGTCGGCCGTCTGCCGGCCAGCCATGTGGGGGTGATCCGCAAGCGCTACATGGTGGAGTACGAACATCCGCTGACGCATCGCAACGTGCCGCTGGGCGAGCTGGAGCTTGTGAATTCGCTCGAAGGGCTGCAATCGCTGCTGGTGGTCCAGCTGGGCCGCATGCTGCTGTTGCTCGGCTCGGGCATGATGACGGCCGCGCTCTGCTTCCTGTGGCTGTATCACCGGCTGATCGCGCGCCACCTTTCCCATATCGCCGACTACACGCGCCGTTTCAACTACGAGCGCATGACCGCACCGCTGGTGCTGTCGCGCGGGCACAGTGGCCAGGACGAACTGCAGACGCTGACCGACGCCATCAACACCATGCGGCGCAACCTGCTGATCGGCAATGCGCAGCGCGACGAGGCGCAGCAGGCCATGCTGCGCGAGAAGGAGTTGGCCGAGGTGACGCTGCGTTCGGTCGCCGATGCCATCCTGACCACCACCGCCGACGGACGCGTCAAGCTGCTCAACACCGCCGCCGAACGGCTGATCGGCTGGACCTTTGCCGAAGCCCGCGGCCGCCCCATCACTGAGATCGTGGTCACGCTGGATGACACCGGCGAAGCGGACTTCGCCTCGCTGCTGCAACTGGCGCAGATCGGCGCCCTGCCGCCGGGCGCGGTCAAGACCACCATCACCAACCGGCTGGGCGAGCACTACCGCGTCGAGATGGCGATCGTGCAGATCGGCGATACCGACGGCGGTACCGGCTTCGTGGTCGCGTTGCACGATATCAGCGCCGCCGAGGCACTGACCGCGCGTCTTGCCTATCAGGCGATGCACGATGAGCTGACCGGGCTGACCAACCGGCGGGGCTTCATGAACGCGCTGACGCTGGCGCGCGACCTGGTGCAGGAATACGGCGACGCGCGGGTGGTGATGCAGCTGGACCTGGACCAGTTCAAGCTGGTCAACGATACCTGCGGCCATCAGGCCGGCGACGAGCTGTTGCGCCAGCTGGCGCAGCAGCTGCAGGAAGTGCTGCCCAAGGGCGTGCTGGTCGGGCGGCTCGGGGGCGATGAGTTCGGCTTCCTGCTCGATACTGCCAACGAGGCCGAGGCCCAGCAGGTGGCCCGCAACGTGCTGCTGGCGCTGGAGCAGTATCGTTTTGTCTGGACCGGGCGGCCGTTCGTGGTGACCGGCAGCATGGGGCTGGTGCGGATGGATCGCGAGATCTGCGAGCCGCAGGAAGTGATGAGCTGCGCCGATGTCGCCTGCTATGCGGCCAAGGAGGCCGGGCGCAACCGCTTCGCCTGGTACCGCGGTGCCGAGGAGAACCTGGAAGGGCGCCACAACGAGCTGCAGCTGCTGGCCACGCTGCGCCAGGCGGCCGAGCAGGACTGGTTCCGGCTGCATTTCCAGCCCATCGTGCCGGCGCGGCCCGAGCTGGGGGCGGGCCACCACGAAGTACTGCTGCGGCTGGTGGAGCCGCACGGGCGCATGGTACCGCCCGGGGCATTCATTCCGGCCGCCGAGCGCTACGACCTGATGGCCACCATCGACCGCTGGGTGATCGCACACGTGCTGGACGTGCTGCGGCGGCAGCCCGAGCAGGTCTCGCTGTCGGTCAATCTGTCCGGCAAGTCGCTCAACCGGCAGACGCTGGCCTTTGTGCTGGAGCGGCTGGACGAGGCGCATGTGACACCGGGACGGCTGTGCTTCGAGATCACCGAGACCAGCGCCATCGCCAACATCCACGAATCGACGCAGTTCATCGAAGCGCTGCGCGAGCGCGGCTGCCGCTTTGCGCTGGACGATTTCGGCAGCGGTTTCTCGTCGTTCACCTACCTGAAGAATCTGCCGGTCGACTACCTCAAGATCGACGGCAGCCTGATCCGCGACGTGGTCGAGGACGACGTCAGCCGGCAGATGGTGATCGCGGTCAACCGCATCGCCCATGCGATGGGGCGGCAGACCATCGCCGAATATGTCGAGAGCGAGGCCATCGCCGCGGCGCTACGCGACATCGGCGTCGACTACCTGCAGGGCTACCACATCGGCATGCCGCAGCCGGAGCTGGCCGCTGTCTGACTGCCGCCACGCCACGCCACGCCACGCCACGCCGCGGTGCGGTGCCGGCCTGCTAGTTCAGGCGTTGCCAGTGGCGGGTGCGATCGTTGAAGAATCCGGACTCGCTGTAGGCACGCTCGATGGTGCCGCGTTCGCGCAGCACGGCGATGCCTTTCTCCAGCGCCTGCGCCACCTTGGCGCCATTGGGGGCGGACCGGCTCACGAACAGATGACGGCTGCCCTGCAGGCCGACCTTCACATCGGGAATCGGCAGGAAGCGCTGCTCACCCACACGCAGCGCCATATCCGGTGTGGCCTGGAACGGTGCCAGCAGCACATCGGCGCGCCCTTTGGCCACCATGCCGACCATCGAATCCCAGCTCTGGGTCAGCAACACCTTGGACATGCCCAGCCCCTGCAGGGTGGTCACATCCGGCCGCCAGCTCTCGGCCACCACCGCGGTCAGCCGCTGCACCGCCGGCAGATCCCTGGCCGCGAGGGCGGTCGCGTTGCCTGATGCGGTGTAAAGGCCGGCTTCGAATTCACCCTGGCGGATCAGTGGCGCGCTGATGTAGATCTTGTCCTTGATCGACTGCAGATCGATCAGCCAGGCGGTATTGCCGCCCAACGTCGCACTGCCGGAGAGGATTTCCCGCAGGAAGCGGCTGTACGAGTCGCTGCTGTGGTCCACCTTGACCAGCCGCACCGGTGCGCGCAGCCCACCCAGATGCAGCGCCTGCTGGGTCAGCACCAGTTCGATCACGTCGCGGCGCGAACCGGGGCCGGAAAACCGCTCCAGCGTGAGCGGGTTGCGCTTGCCGATGAAGCGCTGGTAGTCGGTATAGACGTCCTGCTGTGTCAGGATGGTGACGGTTTGGGCGGGATTGCTGTCCGCGCCGGCGAGGCCCGTCCACAAGGCGCAGCCCAATGCCAGTGCCGCGCGGCGGAGTGACGGAATCAGATGGGCGATGCGCATGACGGCTCCTGTGGGACCACGGCTGCATGATCGCGCCGCGGCTGCAAGCTGACAACCTCGGGGCAGCCATAGGATTGGGCTATCGCCTACATCGAGTTTCCTTATTTGACGCTGGCTCGGCGAAGCGTCTATCTTTGGCTGCGCCCACATTCTAGTTCGGCGGCGACAGCGTTTGGGATGCGTTGTCGCAGGCGGCGGCGTCGCCGCTGTTCCCTGCCGTTCCCCCATTCAATATCGCGTCATACAGGAGACCTCCCATGGCCGTTCTCGTTGGCAAGCAAGCTCCCTCGTTCACCGCCGCTGCCGTGCTCGGCAACGGGCAGATCGTCGATCAGTACCATCTGCAGGACCATATCAAGGGCAAGTACGCTGTCCTGTTCTTCTATCCGCTGGACTTCACCTTCGTGTGCCCGTCCGAGCTGATCGCCTTCGATCACCGGCTCGAAGAGTTCAAGAAGCGCAATGTGGAAGTGATCGGTGTGTCGATCGACAGCCAGTTCACCCACAGCGCCTGGCGCAACACTCCGGTCGACAAGGGCGGCATCGGCCCGGTGGGCTATACCCTGGTGGCCGACCTCAAGCACGAGATCGCGCGTGCCTATGATGTGGAGTCCGCCGACGGCGTGGCGCTGCGCGGCACCTTCCTGATCGACCGCAGTGGCGTGGTGCGCCACCAGCTGGTCAATGACCTGCCGCTGGGCCGCAACATCGACGAAACGTTGCGTACCGTCGATGCGCTGCAGTTCACCGAAGAACATGGCGAAGTGTGCCCGGCCGGCTGGAACAAGGGTAAGAAAGGCATGAAGGCCGACGCCCAGGGCGTGGCCGAGTACCTGGCATCCGAAGCGTCCGCGCTGTAACTTCAAGCAGCGGAACAGGCACGTGGGCGAGATCAACCGGCGCTACTTCGAAAGTCTCATGTCGGAGCGGAAATTGTCACTCCGTGGCCTGGCCGAGAAGATGGGACTCGGGCATTCCCAGCTGTCCCTGACCTTCTCCGGGTCGCGCAAGCTCACCCTCGAGGAGGCGGCGCAGCTCTCCCAGATCTTCGGCGAGCCCCTGCATCGGATTGTCGAGAATGCCGGCGTGAGCGTGCGCCCGACCTCCGGTCGGCAGGTGCCGGTAATGGGGGCGGTCGCTGGCGATGGCACCGTGGGGCTCTACAGCTCACTGCAGAATGACGGTGCTCCGCTCAGCGTGATCGAACGCATGTTGGCCCCGGAGGACCTGCCGGACGATGCCCTTGCTATCCAGTTCCGCACCGTCGGCACGCCGCTCGAATGGCTCGACGGGTCGGTCATGTTCTGCCGCAAGCCGGATCGGGTCAGCGCCGAATCGTTCGGCCGCCTGAGCCTGCTTAAGATCAAGGATGGGCCCGTGGCCGTCGGCACGATTAAACGCGGCTACCGGGAAGGCACCTATAACGTGACCGGTCCCTTCCAGCGGGAGAACGTTGTCCTGGAATGGGCGTCGCCGATCCTCATTACCAGGAATTGATACAGCCTAGCGGCAAGGCGGTCATCGGAAAAAAGCCCCGGCATCCCGCCGGGGTTTTTTGCATCCGCCGTGCCTAATGCTGCGCCGCGCGCTCGATGCCCAGCTTCACGCCCGCTTCGACCGCGTCGGACAGTCCCTCGGGCAGCGTGGCGCCCAGTGCCGCCTCGTCTTTAAAGTACCGCAGCAGGTTGGAGTACAGGTGCGGGCGGGCCGCATGCGCGTTCATGTTCGCCAGGACGCCGAATTTCCGGTACTGCTTCAGGAAATGCACGACGAATTCGGTGCTCAGCGCGGTGACCTCCTCCTTGGAGTAGCTCAGGCCCGCCTTGGGTCTTTGGGGGTCGATGGGCTTGATGTAGATCGCCGCCCCTTCGCTGCCGGGCTCGATCGGGCCGGGCTCGCCATCCCATGCGTGGGCGAGGGACAGTGCGAAGACCGCACTCAATGCGGCAAGGTGTTGGGTTCTCATGGACTCGCGGTTGTTGGGGATGGATGCGCTGTGGAACACTGCGCGCGGAAAGCGGCATCTCGGCCGCCGCGTATAATTGCAGGATTTCGCCAGGTCCACCATGTCGCACCACGTCATTTCCCCGCCTGCGGCGGGCACGAGCCCATTGGCCTGGTACCGGGGCCTCTCCGGCCTGCCCGGCTTCATCCACGACCACGCCCAGGCGGATGCCATCGCCAGGTTGGAGGCGCTGTGGCAGGAGCTGGTCGAGTTCAAGCGCAAGCGCAACCGGTTGTTCGGCCGCTCCTTGCTGCCGCAGCCGGTGTTGCCACGCGGGGTGTACCTATGGGGCGGGGTGGGGCGCGGCAAGAGTTTTCTGATGGATGCCTTCTATGCCGGCCTGCCGTACCGCCGCAAGAAGCGCCTGCACTTTCACCAGTTCATGCAGGAAGTCCATGCCGAGCTGCGGCGGCTGCAAGGTGCGAGTGACCCGCTGACCAAGGTGGCCGAGAAATGGGCCAGGGCGGTACGGGTGCTGTGCTTCGACGAATTCCATGTCTCGGACATCGCGGATGCGATGATGCTGCGCCGGCTGCTGGAACAGCTGTTCGCGCGCGGTGTGGTGCTGGTCGCCACCAGCAACTACGCGCCGGACAATCTGTACCCCAACGGGCTGCAGCGCGCCAACTTCCTGCCGGCGATCGCGCTGCTCAAGGAGAAGCTCGATGTGCTCAATGTCGATGGCGGCGTCGACTACCGGATGCGCACGCTGACCGCCGCACGGACCTACCTGGTGCCTCACGATGCGGCGGCGCAGGCGGAACTGGATACGCTGTTCGATGCGATCAGCACCGGGAGCGACCTGAGCAGCACACTGCAGATCGAAGGCCGGCGTGTCAGCGCGCGACGCCATGCGCCGGGCATTGTCTGGTTCGACTTTGCCACGCTGTGCGGCGAGGGCCGTGGCCAGGCCGACTATCTGCAGCTGGCGCGTGAATACCATACGGTCATCGTTTCCGACATCCCGCAGCTGAGCGCGGCCCAGTCCAACCCGGCACGCCGTTTCACCTGGCTGGTCGATGTGTTCTACGACCATCGGGTCAAGCTCATCCTGTCGGCCGCGGTGCCGGTCGAGGCGCTGTACATCCAGGGCCCGCAGGCCGGCGAATTCTTCCGCACCGCCAGCCGCTTGACCGAGATGCAGAGCCACGAATACCTCGCACTGCCGCACCAGTCGGTCCAGGAGACGCTGGCCGGCATTTCGGAGACCTGAACCGATGACGACGATGCAGGCGATCCTGCAGTCCGGCCCCGGCAGACCCTTGCAGCTGGGGCGGACCGAACGCCCCTCGCCCGGCCCGGGCCAACTGCTGGTACGGGTGCACGCCGCTGGCGTCAACCGCGCTGACCTTGCGCAGGCGGCCGGGCGCTACCCGGCCCCGGCGGGCGAATCGCCCATCCTGGGGTTGGAGATCGCCGGCGAAGTGGCCGCGCTGGGGGAGGGGGCCCACGGATTCAGGGTCGGCGACGCGGTATTCGGCCTCGTGGCAGGCGGTGGCTATGCCGAATACTGCGTGCTTGATGCCGGGCTGGCGGTGCACAAGCCTGCCGCGCTGTCCTGGGAGATCGCAGCCGGCCTGCCCGAGGCATGGCTCACCGCATGGCTCAATCTGGTCGAACTCGGCGGCCTGCGGGCGCAGCAGCGCGTGCTGATCCATGCCGGTGCCAGCGGCGTCGGCGCCGCGGCCATCCAGCTGGCACACGTCTGGGGCGCCGCCGTGGCGGCGACCGCCGGCGGCGCGGACAAATGCGCATGGTGCCGCGCGCTGGGCGCCGGGCTTGCCATCGACCATGGCACCGAGGCGTTCGCCGAGGCCGTCAAGGCCTGGGGCGGGGCGGACCTGATTCTGGATACCGTGGGCGGCGACTATCTGCCCCGCAACCAGGCCTGCCTGAACCGCGATGGCACCATCGTGCTGATCGGCGTGCTGCGCGGCACCGAAGCGCATATCAACCTGGGGCTGCTGCTGGTCAAGCGGCAGCGGCTGCTGGGCTCGACACTGCGGGCGCTGCCGTCGGTGCGCAAGGCGCAGCTGGCGGCTGCGCTGTGGCCCTGGCTGTTGCCGCGGCTGGCTGAGGGCCGTATCCGGCCGACCCCGGATCGCAGCTTCGCCCTGGCCGATGCCGCCGCGGCGCACGCGTGGCTGGCCGGCAACCGCAACCTGGGCAAGGTGGTGCTCAGCGTCGCTGCCTGAATGGGGGCAGAGGCTTGATCGGCCCGGCGACCAGCCGCAGCCGCGCGCCCTGCTGGGTGGACAGCCATAGCTTCATGGTTGCCCACTGTCGGGATCAGCGGGTGGACCTGCCGGTAGACGACGCCGTTGACGGTGGTCGGCGTGAAGGTCAGCGTCCAGTCGCTCAGCCAGGCGTCCACTTCGTTGGCGCTGTGGTTGTCGGTCATGTCGCCGCTGAACATCACGAAATGCGGCCGCACCTTCTGCACCAGCCGGTTGCCTTGCTGGCGCACGCTGCGGTTGGTGCGCGAATCACCGCCGGCGATGAAGGTCATGGGCTCATTGCCGGCTGGTGCGGTGCGGAACAGATGGGGCTCGCTGCAGCCGCTGCTGTCGCAGGCGCGGAAATAGTATTCGGTAGCGGCTGTCAGCCCGTTGAGGCGGACAAAGTGGCTGGTCAGGCTGGACTTGAACGTGCGCGCCATGGCGCTGCCGCTGTTCTGCCAGCCGGACTCATCGGTGGTCGTGCCATATTTCACGTATTGGCCGCTGGCAGCACCGCTTTGAGTAAAGCCGACCACGGCTTCGCTCGTCGGGTTGGCATCCCAGACAACACGGACATCCTTGACAGCGGCGCCGACCGCCTGCGCGAGCAGCAAGGCCGCACAGGCCGCTCCCCACAAGGTATGACGTTGCATGGTGCACTCCTTGATCATGGCCCAGGCCGAGTCATGGGCCTTGTCGGAAAGGCGCCGCTCTTGCTGGCGCATGGGGTCCGTCGATGCATTGTGCATTTGCACAATCACCCGACAGGCGCCAAGACTCCGCGAAACGTGATGGGGCACAAGCCCGGCCAGTCAGGCGGTCACTCCAGCCAAGTGACCGGCAAGGTCGTGTTGCGCCAACCCCCTGATGTAGCGGTGAATCCGACCGATCCGGGGTGGCAGTGTGGTGGCCGGGCGGCCTTCGACCGCGCTGCGCCCTTGCCCGGGCAGGTGGGTGGTTGTGCGGTGCGGCAAAAGTCGTGATGTGACAGCGCAACCGCGACGCACCGGTGCTGTTGGCCATCGCGTTGGCGCCCGGGTGCCATGGTCGGGCTGACCCGGCCGGGCCTGCTCGACACAAGGCGCGCAAGGCCGCCGCCGATGGTGGGGCGGGGCGGTCGGGAAACCGCCGCGCCGGGCCCGGATGATCGTGGCGCGGTTCCGCTCCGACGCGTGCCGCCATGCGCGCCGGCGCAACGACGGATGCTGCGTGGCGGCTCAGTGCACCGACTGCAACATGCCCTCGACCACCTTCTTGGCATCCCCGAACACCATCATGGTCTTGTCCATGTAGAAGAGGTCGTTGTCGAGCCCGGCGTAGCCCGCGCCCATCGAGCGCTTCACCACCAGCACCGTGCGCGCCTTGTACGCTTCCAGGATGGGCATGCCGTAGATCGGGCTTGCGGTATCGGTCTTGGCCGCCGGGTTGACCACGTCGTTGGCACCGATCACCAGCACCACGTCGGTGGTGGCGAACTCGTTGTTGATCTCCTCCATCTCCAGCACCTTGTCGTAGGGCACCTCGGCTTCGGCCAGCAGCACATTCATGTGGCCGGGCATGCGGCCGGCCACCGGGTGGATGGCGTAGCGCACCTTCACGCCGCGTTCCTCCAGCAGCTCGGCCAGTTCGTTGAGGGCGTGCTGCGCGCGCGAGACCGCGAGGCCGTAGCCGGGCACCACCACCACGCTTTCGGCGTTACTCATCAGGAAGGCGGCATCCTCAGGGCTGCCGGACTTGTAGCGCTTTTCGCCTGCGTCGCCATGGCCGCCGCTGTTCTGCTGCGCGCCAAAGCCGCCCAACAGCACCGATGCGAGCGACCGGTTCATCGCCCGGCACATGATGGTGCTGAGGATGGCGCCGGACGCACCGACGCAGGCCCCGGCGATGATCAGCACCGGATTGTCCAGCGTGAAGCCGATGCCGGCGGCGGCCCAACCCGAGTACGAGTTGAGCATGGACACCACCACCGGCATGTCGGCGCCGCCGATCGGCACGATCAGCAGCACGCCCAGGATCAGCGCCAGTGCCACCATCATCAGAAAGGCCGCATGGCCATCGCTGACGACGTAGGCGATCCCAAAACCCAGCAGGGCCAGCGCGACGGCAAGGTTGATCAGATGCTGGCCGGCAAAGCGCACCGGTCTGGCGGCAAAGCGCCCGGACAACTTGCCCCAGGCGACGACCGAGGCGGTGAAGGTGATTGCGCCGATGGCGGCACCCAGGAACAGCTCGACTTTCTGGATGAGGCTGTGCGACACCCCGGCATGTTCGATCGCCGCCACCGCGATCAGCACGGCCGCCAGGCCCACCAGCGAATGCATGGCGGCGACGAGTTCGGGCATCGCCGTCATTGCCACGGTGCGGGCGCGCCAAGCCCCCACCGCCGCACCGGCCGCCACCGCCAGACCGATCAGCCACAGTACCGGACCTGGTGCCACGAACAGCGTGGTCGCGACCGCGATGCCCATGCCGGACATGCCATAGAGATTGCCCCGGCGGGCCGAGGCTGGCGAGGCAAGACCGCGCAGCGCCAGGATGAACAGCACGGCACTGGCAAGATAGGCGAGCGCATACAGGTTCTGCATGTCAGCGCTCCTTCCTGCGGAACATCTCCAGCATCCGGCGGGTGACCAGAAAGCCACCGAAGATGTTGATGCTGGCCAGGAATACGGCGATGGCGCCGAGGATGCTGGTCAGCGTGATTGCCTGCCCGTCGATCCGGACCACCTGCAACAGGGCGCCGACGATGATGATGCCGCTGATGGCATTGGTCACGGCCATCAGCGGGGTATGCAGTGCGGGGGTGACGTTCCACACCACGTGATAGCCCACGAAGATGGCGAGCACGAAAACGGTGAGGCTGACGATGACGGCATCGGCGCCGCCGGCCTGGGCGACGGCGGACGCTGCGTGGATGATGGGTTCGTTCATGAGGGATCTTCCTGGGTCAGATGGGCATGAGCTCGCCGCGGTGGGCGATGCAGGTGGCGGCGAGGATATCGTCGGCAAGATCGGGGGCGAGGTGCCCCGCCTGGTCGGCAAGCAGTGCCGTGAACGCGAGCACGTTGCGCGCGTAGAGCGCCGAGGCGTCGGCCGCCAGCTCCGCCGCGAGGTTGCCGCAACCGAGCACTGTGACGCCGCCTGCCGTCACATGGCAGCCGTCCGGGCTGGCCAGCGCGCAATTGCCGCCGCTGTCCACCGCCAGATCGACGATCACGCTGCCCGGCTTCATCGCCGTCACCATGGCTTCGGTCAGCAGCAGCGGCGCGGGCTGGCCCGGGATCTGGGCGGTGGCGATCACGATATCGGCTTCGCACGCACGGGCGGCGATCAGGGTCGCCTGGCGTGCCTGGTAGTCGTCCGACATCGCGCGCGCGTAACCGGCGGCGCTCTGGCTCGACAGTTGCTCCGCCTCGCTCGACGGCACCTCGACAAAGCGGGCGCCGAGCGATTCGACCTGTTCACGTGCCGCGGGACGTACATCGAACGCCTCGACCATGGCGCCCAGCCGCCTCGCTGTCGCGATGGCCTGCAATCCTGCGACCCCCGCACCGAGGATCAGTACCCGTGCCGGTTTGACGGTGCCGGCCGCGGTCATCAGCATCGGCATGAAACGTGGATAGTGCTGGACCGCCTTGAGCACCGCGCGGTAGCCGGCCACATTGGCCTGCGAGGACAGCACGTCCATGGCCTGGGCCCGGGTGGTGCGCGGGATGCGCTCCAGTGCAAACGCGGTCAGGCGCTTGTCCGCAAGCCAGCGGCGGTGCGGGTAGCGATGCGCCTCGAACAGGGCGACGACGGTGGCCCCGTCGGGAATGGCCGCCAATGCCGCCTCGCTGGGCGCGCGTACCCGCAGCACCACGTCCGCGCCGGCGTAAAGGGATTCGGCGGGCACCAGCGTTGCACCGGCGGCGACGTATTGCGCGTCCGCAATCGCCGCAGCAAGCCCGGCGCCGGGCTCGACCCGCACTGTGTGGCCCTGGGCCAGATACTTCTTCACCGTTTCCGGCGTTGCCGCCACCCGGTGCTCGCCTGGGTGTGTTTCCGCGGCTATCGCAATCAGCATCGATCTGTTCCTCCTTGCATCGGACAGGTGGGCCTGTCCGCCTTCGGATATGGGCGGGCTGCCTGCCGGAGTCGCAGCGGCAACGGCCGCAGCGGCGGCCGGGCGGTCTCCGGCAAACCCTCCCATTAAGCCGCGTCGGCACGCGTCCCGGTTTGACCGGACGCAAGCGCGGGGCGGGCACCGCTGTCACGGCGCCACCGTAGCGATGGCGGCATCGTGGGCCGGGCCGCGCGGCGTGACTGGCCGGGGAACGATCGCCACCGGCATTGCCGCATTCGCGCCCATTCATCCAGCCGTCTTGCCAAGTGCCATTTATTGAATGAGAATTAGTCTCATTACATGGGCAAGCGCGAGCGCTGCCGTTTCCAACATCACTGCATGGGGTTATCCGATGAATGCTTATCTGGTCGGGGCGGATGTACTGGGCAACATTCCCGAGCTGTTGTCCCAATACGGCATTTCGATCCACAAGCACGTCTCCGGCCGCCATGCGGCGCACCAGCGCAAGCCCGCCAGCCTGAAAGGCGTGGATCTGATCATCCTGTTCACCGATTTCCTGGGGCACAACGTGATGCGGCACTATCGCGAGCTGGCCAACGAGGAAAAGATCCGCTTCGTGGCGTGCCGCCGCTCCGTCTGTTCGCTGTCGCAATCACTGGACAAGGTATGTCCGCGTCAGGGTTGCGCCGCCTGCCCGCAACAGCCGCGTCGCTGAGTCTGGCCACCATCGCCTCTGCCGACGGCCGTCCGATGCGGCCGTTTGGGTCCCCATGGCGGCAAGGATTGCCGCCTCCCGCTGTTTCCGGCGGCATCCGGCCCGCTCAATCCTTGCTCCGTCAGGTGCACTGCCCGTGGCACGCTTCCTGCTAGATAAGCATCGACTTATCAGGAGACCGCGCTCATGCTGGGACGCATCGACGCTTATTTCAGGCCGCAGGAGACCGCGCTCAAACTGCGCAGCCACCGGCAGGAAGTGCTGGCATCCAACATCGCCAACGCCGATACGCCGCACTACAAGGCGCGCGACTTCGATTTCGGCACTGCCTACGCAGCCGCGCTGGAGGCCAAACCCACCGCGCCGCTGGCCCATACCGACCCCCGCCACCTGCAGCCCAGCCAGCGCATCGACCCGTTCGAACCGCAGCTGCGCTATCTGAATCCTGCCCAGGGGGCCATCGACGGCAACACCGTGGAAATGGAAACCCAGATGCGCGAATTCGCCGACAACGCCGTGCGTTACCAGGCCGCGATCACCTTCATGCAGCGACGCATCGAAGGGTTGCGCGGCGCAATGCAGAACCAGTAACCGGAGCCTGAGCCATGTCGCTGTTCCGCACCTTCGATATCGCTTCCTCGGCCATGCAGGCCCAGTCGATGCGGCTCAATGCCGTGGCCAGCAACCTGGCCAACGCCGAATCGGCCACCAGCGCCAACGGCCAGCCCTACCGCGCCCGGCAGGTGGTGTTCCAGAGCGCCTTGCTCGACGCGCGCGCCAGATTGCCGGGCGTCAAGGTGGCTGCGGTGGTGGAGGACCAGAGCGCGCCGCGGCTGGTGTACGACCCACGGAACCCGCTGGCGGACGCCAATGGCTACATCGCCATGCCCAATGTGAGCGTGGTCGAGGAAATGACCAACATGATGTCGGCCTCGCGCGCTTATCAAACCAACGCCGATGTGATGAACACGGCCAAGACGCTGATGCTGCGCACGCTGCAGCTGGGCCAATCCTGATAGGAGGCAATCATGGCAACCACTCCCGGCACCTCCGGCATCGAGACGCGTTTCGATTACACCGCGCTCAACAAGAAGGCCGACACCGACAAGAGCGCGATGCAGGAGCAGCAGGACGCGTTTCTCAAGCTGCTGGTCAAGCAGCTGCAAAGCCAGGATCCGATGAATCCGATGGACAACGCGCAGATGACCAGCCAGATGGCGCAGATCAACACCGTCACCGGCATCGAGAAGCTCAACGCCGCGGTGCAGACGCTGCTCTCGTCGTACAGCGCCTCGCACAGCATCCAGGCCGCCGGGCTCGTGGGCAAGCAGGTGATGGCGCCCCAGGACACCTTCGCGTTCGATCCGGCCAAGCCGCTGCAGGCCGGGGTCACGGTACCCGAGGGCGTGACCCAGGTCGGCGTCGCCATCATCGGCGAGGATGGCAAGGTGGTCGATCAGATGGCCGGCACCGCCAAGGAAGGTGAATTCATGCCGATCGAGTGGGACGGCACCCTGAGCGATGGCACCAAGGCCAAGGCCGGCAACTATTTCATCGTCGCCAAGGGGCTGAACGCCGACGGCAAGGAGGTCAACCTGACGGTGAATGGCTGGCAGCAGGTCAAGAGCGTGGAATTCGGCAAGGAAGGGGTGAATGTCAATCTGGCCAGCGGCAAGAAGGTCGGGTTCGACACCATCCAGCAGGTGATGTAGGCGTGACGCAGGTGGACGGCGTGGCCTGATGGCGCGCCGGCAGGATTTGCCAGGAGAGACAAAATGGGTTTTCAACAGGGATTGAGCGGGCTGAACGCGTCATCGAAGAACCTTGACGTGATCGGCAACAACATCGCCAACGCCAATACCGTGGGCTTCAAGGCTTCGCGCACCGAGTTCGCCGACGTGTTTGCCGCCACGTTCGCCTCCGCCGGCAACATTGCCGGCATCGGGGTGCGCGTCAAGGACATCGCGCAGCAGTTCGGCCAGGGCAACATCACTTCCACCAACAATCCGCTGGACATCGCCATCACTGGCAACGGCTTTTTCCGGATGCAGGATTCGTCCGGCGCGATCACCTACAGCCGCAACGGCCAGTTCCAGCTCGACCGCGAAGGCAATGTGGTGAACGGTGGACAGACCTTGACCGGCTGGCTCGCCGATCCGGTGAGCGGTGCGTTGATCAAGGGCGGGCAGCCGCAGGCACTGCAGGTCTCGGTGAGCAACGTCGGCGCGCGCGCCACCGGCGCTTCCGGTCTCTCCAATTCCGGGGTGCAGATGCAGCTGAATCTGGATGCCTCCAAACCCATTCTCGATCGCGCGGCGCCGCCCACTGGTGTCGGTCCGCTCAACATCACCGATCCGACCACCTATACCAGTGCCACCTCGGCCGATGTATACGATGCCCAGGGCGTGCGCCATACGCTGCAGTATTTCTTCACCAAGGTGGGCACCAACCAGTGGGAGGTGCAGACCTCGTTCGACGGTGCCGCCCCGGTGATGGCGGATCCTGACGGCGCAGGGGCGTTGACCCAGGGCTATCTCTACTTCGACGGCAATGGCCAGTTGGTCGATACCGCCCCGGACAGCGTGGCCGGCTACGTGTTCACCACCAACCTGGTGGCACCCAACGGCGCGACGAGTCCGTTCACGTTCAACGTCAATTTCGCCAGATCCACCCAGTTCGGCAGCGCGTTCGGCGTCAACCAGCTCAGGCAGGACGGCTATCCGGACGGCGTGCTGACCGGGATGTCGATCTCCAAGGACGGCACCATCCTGGCGCAGTTCTCCAACAGCCAGACCAAGACGATCGGCCAGATCGTGTTGGCCAATTTCGCCAACCCGCAGGGGCTGCAACCGATGGGCGACAACCGGTGGGCCGAGACCTACGACTCGGGGCAGGCGCGCGTGGGTGATCCGGGCACCACCGACCTGGGCCTGTTGCAGGCGGCAGCGGTGGAGGATGCCAACGTCGATCTGACCGCCGAACTGGTCAACCTGATCGTCGCCCAGCGTAGCTATCAGGCCAATACCCAGACCATCAAGGCGCAGGACACCATCCTGCAGACCATCGTCAACCTGTAAGCCGGATAGCCAGTGCCATGGATAGGCTGATCTACACCGCAATGACCGGCGCCAAGCATAGCGCCTACCGCCAGGAAGCCATCGCGCACAACCTCGCCAACGTCGGCACGCCCGGCTTTCGCGCGCAGCTGGAGAGCTTCCGCGCCGTGCCGGTGCTGGCCCCGGGTACGCTGCCCACACGTGCCTTCGTGGTGGAGCAGAGCACCGGGTCCGATTTCACGCCCGGCGTCCTGCAGCAGACCGGGCGCGATCTGGATGTCGCGATCGAAGGCGACGGCTGGTTCGCGGTCCAGACCGATACGGGTGAGGCATATACCCGCAACGGCGGATTCGAGATCGACGCCACGGGCCTGTTGAAAACCCGCAATGGCCAGGTGGTGCTGGGCGAGGCTGGCCCGATCACAGTGCCGGAAAACACCTTCGTCACCTTCGGCGCCGATGGCACGGTCAGCGGTGCCGACCGCAACAACCCGGCCCAGGTCAACGAACTGGGCCGGATCAGGCTGGTCAACCCGCCGCTTGAGACGCTCGATCGCGGCAGCGACGGCCTTTTCCGGCAGCGCAGCGGCGCGCCGGCGCCGGCCGATGCCAATGTCCGCGTCGCATCGGGCAGCATCGAGACCAGCAATGTCAACGCGGTAGACGAACTGGTCGACATGATCAGCGCGCAACGCCACTACGACATGCAGGTGCGCCTGTTGCAGACCGCCGATACCAATGCGCGCTCGGCCGCGCAGATTCTTGCCGTGTCGGCCTGAGGCCGCACCCTGACGATAAGGAAACGCCACCATGATGCGCTCGCTGTGGATTGCCAAGACCGGCATGGACGCCATGCAGATGCATGTCGACGTCATTTCCAACAACCTGGCGAATGTCAACACCAACGGCTTCAAGCGGCAACGGATCGTGTTCGAGGATTTGCTGTACCAGAACATGCGCCAGCCCGGTGCCTCGACCAGCCAGCAGACGCAGCTGCCCACCGGCCTGCAGCTCGGAACCGGGGTGAAGCCGGTGGCCACGGCCCGTATCTTCATGCAGGGCGGTTTGCAGATCACCGACGGCCCGCTGGACATGGCGATCAACGGCGAAGGTTTTTTCCAGATCGCGCTGCCGGACGGCACCACTGCCTATACCCGCGACGGCGCGTTCCAGGTCGACAGCCAGGGCAATGTGGTCACCGCCAGCGGCTATCAGATCCAGCCTGCGCTGCAGGTGCCGCAAGGGACGACCAAGCTCACCATCGGCAAGGACGGCACGGTCACCGCCATCGTCAACAACAACTCGGCCGCACCGGCGCAGCTGGGCACGGTGCAGCTGGCCACCTTCATCAACCCGCCGGGGTTGCAATCGATCGGCGAGAACCTGTTCCTCGAAACCGCCGCCTCGGGCGCGCCGGTGGCCGGGCAGCCTGGCACCAACGGTCTTGGCGCGATCAACCAGGGTTATGTGGAGACCTCCAACGTTAACGTGACTGAGGAGCTGGTCAACATGATCCAGGCGCAGCGGGCCTATGAGATCAATTCGCGGGCGGTGCGCACCTCGGACGAGATGCTGCAGCGGCTTACCCAGCTCTAAGCGTCATCCAGGAAGAGGGCAGTGATGAAACACCTTGGCGTCGCGCTTCTGGCCGCACTGCTCACCGCGTGCGCGATGGAGCCCAAGAGCATCGTGACGCAACCGACCACCACCCGGCCCACGGCGCCGCTGCAGGCAAGCCAGAACCAGGGCGCCATCTTCCAGGCCGGCAGCGCCCGCATGCTGCTCGAAGAGCGCGTGGCCCGCCATATCGGTGATCTGTTGACCATCAACGTGCAGGAAAACCTGTCGGCCACCAACACTTCGAACAGCAGCGCGGACCGCACTGGCGAGCTCAACTACGGCACGTCCGGCAACCTGCCGTTCATCCCGCCCAGCATCGAAAAATATCTGGTGCGCCCAGTCGAAGTGACGGCCAACAGCAACAACACCTTTTCGGGCAAGGGCTCGACCACCAACTCCAACAACTTTGCCGGCACCATTGCCGTCACGGTGGTCGATGTGCTGCCCAACGGCAATCTGGTGGTCGGGGGGGATAGGCAGATCGCGGTCAACGGCCAGGTCAACACGCTGCGCTTCACCGGCGTGGTCAACCCGTTCGACATCCAGACCGGCAACACGGTCTCGTCGACCAAGGTGGCCGATGCGCGCATCGAGCAGGTCGGACGCGGCTATATCGCGGATGCGCAGACCATGGGCTGGCTGCAGCGTTTCTTCCTGAATGTGATGCCGTTTTAAAGGAGCCGGGCAATGTTGCGGATGATGGCCTGGATGATGCTCGCGTTGTCGCTGGCCGCAGTGGCCCGCGCCGAGAAGGTGCGCGACCTGGCCAGCGTGGCGGGCGTGCGCGACAACCAGCTGGTTGGCTACGGGCTGGTGGTGGGGCTGGACGGCAGCGGTGATCAGACCACGCAGACGCCGTTCACCGTGCAATCGGTGGTCAACATGCTCGGCAACCTTGGCATCCAGGTGCCCGGTGGCGGCAATCTGCAGCTCAAGAACGTGGCGGCGGTCACCGTCACCGCCACGCTACCGGCGTTTGCGCGGCCGGGCCAGCCGCTGGATGTGACTGTCTCGTCGATCGGCAACGCCAAGAGTCTGCGCGGCGGCACGCTGGTGCTGGCGCCGCTCAAGGGCGCGGACGGCCAGATCTACGCGATGGCGCAGGGCAACCTGATCGTGGCGGGCGCGGGCGCCCAGGCTGGCGGCTCAAGCACGCAGGTCAACCAGTTGGCCACCGGGCGCATCCCCGGTGGTGCCACGGTCGAGCGTGCTGTGCCCAACCCGCTGGGGCAGGGCGAATTCGTGCAGCTGGAGTTGCTGCAGACCAACTTCACTCTCGCCAGCCGCATGGTCAACGCCATCAACGGCGCACTCGGTCCGGTGGCGGCAGCGCAGGATGGCCGTGTGATCCAGGTGCGCGCCCCGCTCGACAACAACCAGCGTGTCGCCTTCCTGTCGCGCCTGGAGAATATCGATGTCAGCGCTCCCGAGGGCGCACCCAAGGTCATCATCAACGCACGTACCGGGTCGGTGGTGATGAATCAGGCGGTGACGGTGGAACCGTGCGCCATCTCGCATGGCAACCTGACCGTGACCATCAACGCCAACAACCAGGTCTCGCAGCCGAACCCGCTTGCCGGTGGCCAGACCGCGGCGGTGCAGAACGCGGATGTGCAGATCCAGTCCGATTCGGGCGGCGTGGTGCGGCTGCCCAGGGCCGCCAACCTGCGCGACGTGGTGCGTGCGCTCAACACCGTGGGGGCGACCCCGCAGGACCTGCTGGCCATTCTGCAGGCGATGAAAGCGGCCGGCAGTCTGCGGGCGCAATTGGAAGTGATCTGACGCCGCCGCTGTGCATCTGGCACGGCGTTTGCTCTGTGAACGGTACACGATTGCCGAGCCACGTCCGATGTTGAAGATTCCGGCTTCCCAACCCTTGCGCGATTTTGCAGCCGACGTGCGCAGCGCCGACCAGCTGCGCCTGTTGAACAAGCAGGATGCAAAAGCGGCCACGCGCGAGGTCGCCCGCCAGTTCGAAGCGTTGCTGGTGCAGCAGATGCTCAAATCCATGCGCGAAGCGAGCACGCATTTCGACGAATCGAGCAATTCGAGCATCGACCTGTTCCGTGGCATGTACGACCAGCAGCTGGCGCAAAGCTGGACACGCAGCGGTGGTACGGGCTTGGCCGACGCGATCCTGCGGCAGATCGAGGTGCAGACCAATCCGGCGTTGCTCGACCAACCCCGCACCGGGCGCGCCCAGCTGGCCGTCACGGCGCCGGTGCGGCAGGCGGCGGCGGCGGCGGCGAATTCTGCCGCGCCGGTGGCCGCCGCTACGGCAAAAGATGCCGCAGCACAGTTTCTCGATCGCATCGGCAATGCTGCGGGGCCTGCCGCCGAACGGCTTGGGGTGGCGCCGTCGCTGTTGGTGGCGCATGCCGCGCTCGAAACCGGCTGGGGCAGAAAACCGATCCGCGACGCGGCCGGCAACGACAGCCACAACTTGTTCGGCATCAAGGCCGGCGGTGACTGGCAAGGCCGCACCGCCGAGGTCACCACCACCGAATTCATCCACGGCGTGCCGCAGAAACGGGTCGAGCGCTTCCGGGCGTATGACAGCTACGCCGAGGCGTTCGCCGACTATGCCGCGCTGATCGAGCGGCGCTATCAGGGCGCACTCGCGCAGGATGCGGGCGGATACGGTGCGGCACTGCAGGCCGGGGGCTACGCCACCGACCCACGCTATGCCGACAAATTCACGCGGGTCGCCGTCCAGGTGGCCCGGTTGCAGGACAGCTCAAGAATCGGCTGACCCAGCCGATGGATGAACTGGGAGTAACGATATGGCATCGAGTGTTTTCAGTATCGGCGTTTCCGGCCTGAATGCCGCCAACCTGGGGTTGGTGACGACCGGGCACAACATTTCC
The DNA here is from genome assembly GCF_025642115.1 of Chitiniphilus purpureus. Classification (GTDB taxonomy): domain Bacteria; phylum Pseudomonadota; class Gammaproteobacteria; order Burkholderiales; family Chitinibacteraceae; genus Chitiniphilus; species Chitiniphilus purpureus. Next base: position 1,809,623 of record NZ_CP106753.1, read on the forward strand.
AACGTCAATACCCCTGGCTATTCGCGTCAGTACCTCAAGCAAAGCGCACCGTACCCGCAGATGACGGGCAGCGGCTTTGTCGGGCTGGGCGTGAAGATCGACAGCGTGCAGCGGGTGTACGACCAGTTCCTGACGCGGCAGGTGCAGACCTCGCAGGCCACGGCGAGCTATCTGCAGACCTATCTGTCGCACCTGGAAGAGATCGACAACGTCGTCGCCGATCCCACCGCCGGCGTTTCGCCCGCGCTGCAGAGCTTTTTCTCCGCGGTGCAGAACGTCTCGACCAATCCGGCGGATACGGCTGCGCGTTCCGCGCTGATCGCCTCGGCCCAGACGCTGGTCAACCGCTTCCAGACGTTCGAGCAGCGCCTTGCCGAAAGCTACGACACGCTCAATGGCGAGATCACCAACACGGTGGGCAATATCAACGCGGTGGGCCGGCAGATCGCCGAGCTGAACCGCCAGATCTCGATCCAGTCCGCTTCCGGCCAGACGCCAAACGATCTGCTCGACCAGCGTGACCAGGCGCTGCGCGATCTGAACCGCTACATCAAGGCCACCACGGTGACGCAAAGCGATGGCACGTTGAATGTCTTCATCGGCAACGGCCAGAACCTGGTGGTGGGCGGGCAGAGCATCGAGCTTGCCGCCGAGCCGTCCCCGGCCGATCCGTCGCGTCTTGCGGTGGTGTACAAGCAGAACGGCAACAATGTCTACCTGCCCGAAGGCCAGCTCGAGGGTGGGCAGCTGCAAGGGCTCTTGCGCTACCGGTCAGCCTCGCTCGATCTGGCCAGGAACAGCCTGGCGCAGGTCGCCCTCGGCTTTGCCCAGACATTCAACGCCCAGCACAGCGCCGGACAGGACCTGTACGGCAACATCGGCACCGACTTTTTTTCGTTGCCGACGGCCAATGCGTTCGATACCACGCTGAACGGGGCCACCATCCGTGTCACTGCGCCGCCGACCGCGATCCCGGGATCGGATTTCGCACTGGCCTACGATGGCACCAACTACACGTTGCGGCGCCTGTCGGACAATCAGAGCGTCAGCATCACGCCGGCACAGCTTGCCGGTGGCCACGCCGCGCTTGGTGTCACCGTGCAACTCACCGCGGGGGCGCCGGGCAGCGCCGGCAGCACCGACTGGTCGTTCCCGCCGGCATTGGGCAACATCGATTTCAACACGCTCAACACCGGCAATGCAGAGCTGGGCGGCTATATCAGCGATGTGGCCAAGCTGACCAACAGCAACTACGAATTCGGTTTCGATGGCACCAACTACGTGCTCACCCGGCAGAAGGACGGCCAGAAGACGGTGTTCACGCCGGCGCAGATGGCGGCCGGCATCCAGCACGACGGTCTGGCGCTGCGTATCGACAGCGGGACAATGAACGCAGGTGACCGTTTCACCGTCAAACCATTGGAAGGACTGATACGTGGCATGGGGGTGGCGATCAGCGATCCGCGCAATGTGGCGGCAGCCTCGCCGATCGTGGCCTCGCAAGCCGCGGCCAATACCGGCAAGCTCACCATCACCCAGCCGGCGGTGGATGCACCCAGTGCCGTGACCACCGATGCCGCGATCAATCCGGCGCTGAAGAATCCGGTCTCGATCCAGTTCACCGGCGCGGCCACCTTCACCATCACCGATACCGTGACCGGTGTGACCAGCGCGCCGCAGACGTATACCGCGGGCATGCAGGTGAACTTCAACGGCTGGAGCATGAAGCTTGACGGCCAGCCTGCAGTGGGTGATGTCATCAACGTCAAACCCAATGTCGCCGGCAGCGCCGACAATCGGAACGCACTGGCGCTCGGCACGCTGCAAACCAGGCGTATCCTGAATGGCGGCACCTCGACGTACCAGGAAACGTACGGCCAGATGGTGAGCACCATCGGCATCCAGACCAACGAGGCGCAGGTGATGTCGGATGCGCAGGACGCCATCCTCGCCCAGGCCGAGACCGCGCGCGATGCGGTTGCCGGGGTGAACATCGACGAAGAGGCCGCCAATCTGCTGCGCTACCAGCAAGCCTATGTGGCAGCCAGCAAGGTGATCCAGATCGCGCAGGAAGCGTTCGATCAGATCGCCAACATCGCAAGCTAAGGAGGGATCATGCGCGTTGCGACCAACACCATCTACAACATCGGCTCCCAGGGTCTGCAGCGGCTGATGACGCAACAGGCGCATCTGCAGAACCAGCTTTCGACCGGCCGGCGCATCCTCAGCCCGTCCGATGACCCGATCGCTTCGGCGCGCGCGCTGTCGGTCACCCAGGCGCAGGCGCTCAATACCCAGTTCTCGACCAACAGCGACAGCGCGGATTCGTCGCTGTCGTTGACCGAGGCGACGCTCAAGCAGGTCACCACGCTGATCCAGAATGTGCAGCAACTTGCGATCAACGCAGGCAACCCCACGCTGACCAAGAACGAGAAGGCGATGCTGGAGAGCGAGCTGCAAGGGCGCTACCAGGAGCTGCTGGCATTGGCCAACACCACCGACGGCAACGGTCTGTACCTGTTCTCCGGTTTCCGGGGCGATACCAAGCCCTTCACCGAAACCAGCTTCGGCAACGTGGCGTACAACGGCGACGATGGACAGCGCAGTGTGCAGATCTCGGCGGCGCGCGCCATTCCGGTGTCGGAGGCCGGCAGCCAGCTCTTCCAGAAGGTGACGACCGGGAACGGCACCTTCCAGGCGGCCGCCGCCGCCAGCAATACCGGAACCGGCCTGGTCAGCACCGGTGAGGTACTCGATCCGAACAAGTGGGCCGACGCAGCCAACATGCGTGATTTCCGGATCGACTTCAATTCGATCCCCGATCCGGCCAATCCGAGCGGGACGCCGCTGACCCATTACGACATCATCGACAACCGCACCAACCTGCCCGACGGGTCGGCCAATCCCAACTACAACCGCTCGATGATCGATGGTTACGACTACGGCGGCGGTGCGCGCCCGGCGACGCCGGGTGCCAACAGCTATCCCCGGGTGTTCAAGAGCGGTGGCGACATCGAGTTCCGCCAGTTGCCCGGCGAGACGACCCCCCTCGTGGCGGGTTGGGACTTCGGGGTGAAGGTAAGCATCACCGGGGCACCCAAGACCGGCGATTCGTTCACCCTGGAGGCGAGCGTCAACACCGACATGTTCTCGGTATTGGCCGATTTCTCATCGGCGCTGAAAAGCTATAACACCGATGCGGGGGGCACCGGTCAGGCGGTGTTCCAGAACCGGCTCAACACCATCATCAAGCACCTGTCCAATTCGCTCGACACCGTGCTCTCCACGCAGGCCGGCATTGGCGCGCGCATGCTGGAGACCGACTCGGTGCGCGATACCAACGAGGACATCAACCTGCAGCACAGCCAGACCCTGTCCAAACTGCAGGATCTGGACTGGCCCAAGACCATCAGCGACTTTGCCCAGAACCAGACGCTGTTGGACGCCGCGCGCAGTACCTTTTCCAAGGTGCAGAGCCTGAGCCTGTTCCAGTACATCTGACGGCCGTATCGTGGCCTGCCGCCCGTGCTGCGCAGTGGTGCGGGCGACGGCGCGTGTATCATCCGGCGATGAGCAAGCAAAAGACCTCCTACAGCTGTCAGGCCTGCGGCGCCACATCCCCCAAATGGCAGGGGCAGTGCCCTGGTTGCGGCGAGTGGAATACGCTGGTCGAGACGGTTGCCGACACTGGTGCCACTGCCGGGCGGTTCCAGTCGCTGGCCGCCGATGGCCAGATCCGGCAGCTTGCCGACGTCGAGACTGCTGAACTGCCCCGCACCGCCACCGGCCTTGACGAACTGGACCGGGTGTTGGGCGGCGGGCTGGTGCCCGGCGGCGTGGTGCTGATCGGTGGCGACCCGGGCATCGGCAAATCGACGCTGTTGCTGCAGGCGATGACCCGCCTCGCAATCAACCGCAAGGTGCTGTACGTCTCGGGCGAGGAATCCCCGCAACAGATCGCATTGCGCGCACGGCGCCTGCAGCTGGGCGATGCCCCGGTGGCGCTGCTTGCCGAGATCGGCCTGGAAAAGATCCTGAACGGCCTGACGCAGGTCAAGCCGGATGTGGCGGTGATCGATTCAATCCAGACGCTTTACACCGAAGCGCTGACCAGCGCGCCCGGCAGCGTGGCCCAGGTGCGCGAATGTGCGGCGCAGCTGACCCGCTATGCCAAGCGTACCGGCACCACCATCCTGCTGGTCGGCCATGTCACCAAGGAGGGGGCACTGGCCGGCCCGCGGGTGCTGGAACACATCGTCGACGCGGTGCTTTATTTCGAGGGTGACACCCATTCGAGCTTCCGGCTGATCCGCGCGATCAAGAACCGCTTCGGCGCGGTCAACGAACTGGGCGTGTTCGCAATGACGGACAAGGGCCTGCGCGAGGTGTCCAATCCGTCGGCGCTGTTCCTGTCGCAGCATCGCGAGCCTGTACCGGGCTCGTGCGTGCTCGTCACCCAGGAGGGCTCCCGCCCGATGCTGGTCGAAGTGCAGGCACTGGTCGACGACGCGCATTCGCCGCAGCCGCGGCGGCTGGCGGTCGGCATGGAACAGAACCGGCTGGCATTGCTGCTGGCGGTGCTGCATCGCCATGCCGGGATCGCCGCGTTCGATCAGGACGTATTCATCAATGCTGTCGGCGGCGTGCGCATCGTCGAGCCGGCCGCCGACCTTGCGGTGCTGCTGGCGATCGTCTCAAGCCTGAAGAACCGCGCCCTGCCGGACAAGCTCATCGTGTTCGGCGAAGTGGGGCTGGCCGGCGAGGTACGACCGGTGCAACGCGGGCAGGAGCGCCTGCGCGAAGCGGCCAAGCTTGGCTTCACCCAGGCCATCGTGCCCAAGGCCAACCGGCCCAGGCAAGCCATCGACGGCATGACCATCACCGCGGTCGAGCGCCTAGCCGATGCCGTGGGTGCGGCCTTGTAAGGCATTGCCTTCGCAGGCATTGCCTATCGGCCCGATTGAATCGTTTTTTCCGGCTTCAGGTTGAAAGCCGATAAAATGCCCTCATTGCCTAAGGTACCGCACTGCGGCGATGCAGCCGCCGTGGCCCCCAACCCAACGGAGAACGCTATGAGCGACCAGATCGTGTATGTCACCGATGCCAGTTTTGAAGACCAGGTGCTGAAGGCACAGAATCCGGTGCTGGTCGACTACTGGGCCGAGTGGTGCGGCCCTTGCAAGATGATCGCCCCCATCCTGGATGAGGTTGCCACCGATTACGCCGGCCGTCTGACCGTCGCCAAGCTCAATATCGACGAAAACCAGGCCACGCCGCCCAAGTACGGGATCCGTGGCATTCCCACGCTGATGTTGTTCGTGAACGGCGAAGTGAAGGCCACCAAGGTCGGCGCGCTGTCCAAGTCCCAACTCACCGCCTTCCTCGACGGCAATCTCTGATCCTTGCACCCGGGCAACCGGGTGTCGCATCCATGCACGTATCGAGCCGCTGCGTTGACAGCGGCTTTTGCGGTTGTATACCCTTAGTCCAATTTCGCGTTCGAACGGGTTCTCCGTTCAGCCTATCTCTCCCGACGCACTTTCCTTCCTATCCGCAGCAGCATCTACGGCAGATTCGCATGCATTTGTCTGACCTAAAACATTACCACGTCACCCAGCTGGTCGAGATGGCCACGGAAATCGACGGCGCCAACCGCATGCGCAAGCAGGATCTGATCTTTGCGCTACTCAAGAACCAGGCCAAGAAGGGCGAGAGCATCTTCGGGGACGGCACGCTCGAAGTGCTGCCGGACGGCTTTGGCTTCCTGCGCAGCCCGGATACCAGCTACCTTGCCGGCCCGGACGACATCTATGTCAGTCCCAGCCAGATCCGACGTTTCAACCTGCACACCGGCGATACCATCGAAGGCGAGATCCGCACGCCCAAGGATGGCGAGCGCTATTTCGCACTGGTGAAGGTGGACAAGGTCAATGGCGAGCCACCCGAGAACACCAAGAACAAGATCCTGTTCGAGAACCTGACGCCGCTGTTTCCCACCGAGCGCCTGCAGCTTGAGCGCGACATTAAGGGCACCGAGAACATCACCGGTCGGATCGTCGACCTGATCGCACCCATCGGCAAAGGCCAGCGCGGCTTGCTGGTGGCGCCGCCCAAATCCGGCAAGACCGTGATGCTGCAGAAGATCGCCCATGCGATCACCGCCAACCATCCGGACGTCGTCATGATCGTGCTGATGATTGACGAGCGCCCCGAGGAAGTGACCGAGATGCAGCGCTCGGTCAAGGGCGAGGTGGTGAGTTCCACCTTCGACGAACCGGCCACCCGCCACGTGCAGGTCGCCGAGATGGTGATCGAGAAGGCCAAGCGCCTTGTCGAGCACAAGAAGGACGTGGTGATCCTGCTCGACTCGATCACCCGGCTGGCTCGCGCCTACAACACCGTGGTGCCGGCTTCGGGCAAGGTGCTCACCGGCGGGGTGGACGCCAATGCGCTGCAACGCCCCAAGCGCTTCTTCGGCGCGGCGCGCAACATCGAGGAGGGTGGCTCGCTCACCATCATCGGTACCGCGCTGATCGATACCGGCAGCCGGATGGATGATGTGATCTACGAGGAATTCAAGGGTACCGGCAATTCCGAGATCCATTTGGATCGGCGCATGGCGGAAAAGCGTATCTTCCCGGCGATCAACATCAACCGCTCGGGTACCCGGCGCGAGGAGTTGCTGCTGCCGCAGGATCAGCTGCAGAAGATCTGGGTGCTGCGCAAGCTGCTCTATCCGATGGATGACATCGAGGCGATGGAATTCCTGCAGGAGAAGATCAAGGCAACCAAGAGCAACCTTGACTTCTTCGACTCGATGCGGCGTTGAGCCGCGCAAAGCCTTGCGGTAACAGCGGGCTTCTGAAATAATCGCCGTTTTGCGTCGGCACAACCCCGGCGCGCCTATGCAGACAAGGAACGAAAATGAAAGACGGTATCCATCCCGACTACAAGGAAGTGATCTTCTACGACGCCAGCGTCGACTTCAAATTCCTGACCCGCTCCACGATGCAGGTCAAGGGCGGCGAGACGATGAAGTGGACCGATGGCAAGGACTATCCGGTGGTGCGCCTGGACGTTTCCAGCGAATCGCATCCCTTCTACACCGGTAAGCAGAAGATCGTCGATACCGCCGGCCGCGTGGAGAAGTTCCGCCAGAAGTACGCGATGTACGGCTCCCGCTAAGCACAGCGTCCGTCCGCAAAAGGCAGCCTCGGCTGCCTTTTTTGCTATCTGCGCCGACGATCGGTTTGGGCGATAATCCTTGGCTGCACAACACGAGATACCTGCATGCTGACCTACGTGCCGCCGGCCGAGCGCGAAGTCTCTGTCGTTCCCAGCCAGAAGCCCTGGCTGCTGGTGTTGCTGTGCGTGCTGTGGCTGTTGCCCGGCCTGGTCGGGCACGATCCCTGGAAGCCGGCGGAGCTGGAAACCGCGGCAGTGGTGAAGCGTTTCGTCCAGGACGGCTATTGGGTGCTGCCCCGGTTTGCCGACGTGGCCTATCTCGAGTTCGCACCGCTTTACTATTGGTCCGCGGCCGTATTGGCATGGCCGCTGTCGCGGCTGGGGATGGATATCCACGATGCAGGTCGGCTGGCCACCGGGCTTTGGATGGCATTGGCGATGTGGGGGATCGGGCTGGCCGGGCGCGAGCTGTATGGCCGGCGCCAGGGCCGGGTGGCGGTGGTGGTGCTGATCGGCTCGGTCGGGCTGGTCATCTGGGGGCATCAATTGGCGCCTCAGGTGTTGCTGGTCGCGGCCTTCTCCTGGCATGCGTTCGCGCTTGCGCATTCGACCCGCCGGCCGGTATTGGCCGGTCTGGCGCTGGGTTTGGCGTGGCTGGTGCTGCTGCTGGGCGCAAGCTGGGCCGAATTCCTGCTGGCGTTGGCATCCGCCCTGCTGCTGCCAATATTCAAGCCGTGGCGTCGCGCGGTGTTCCTGGCAGCCTTTGTCACCGCGCTGGTGGTGTCGTTGCCGATCGCGGCGGTGTGGGCACTGTGGCTGCATCAGTTCAGCACGGCGGCGTTCGATGCCTGGTGGCGTTTCGACGCACTGGGCCCCTTTGGCGGGTTTGCGCACCTGCGCTGGTTCCACCGCTTCGGTTTTCTGATCGCGACGGTGCCGTGGTTCACCTGGCCGGCGCTGCCGCTGGCGATCTGGGGGATCTGGGCCAACCGGCGGCAGTGGCGGGAGCCCGGGATCGCGCTGCCGGCACTGATGGCCGGGTTGACGCTGGTTTGGCTTGCATGTGCCGGTGAAGTGCGCGACTACTCGCTGCTGCCGCTGCTCGTGCCGCTGGCATTGCTGGCCACCGCGAGCATCGATGCGTTGCAGCGTGGCGCTGCGGCCGCGCTCAACTGGTTCGGCATGATGACCTTCGGCATCGGCGCGCTGGTGTTATGGCTCGCCTGGTTTGCTTTGCATACCGGCATGCCGCCGCAGCTGCTGCAGCGGATCGAAGCCTTGAATCCGGATCATGTGCCGTCGGTGGCCGTGCCCGGGCTGATCTTTGCCGCAATCCTGAGCGTGGTGTGGTGGGGCGTGCTGGCACGCAAGCGCCCGCTAGGGCGGCTGGCAGTGACCAACTGGGCCTGTGGCGTCACCTTATTCTGGGGCGTGCTGATCGGGCTGTGGCAACCGTGGCTCGACGAGACCAAGAGCTATCGGGAAGTGGCCACCGGGCTCGCGGCCGCCTGGGGTGAACGCAGCGGTTGCCTGGATGTGAGCAGTACCCCGCAGGCGATGGTGGTGTCACTGGACTACTTCACCGAGCTCAAGCTGCGCAGATACGACGGCAGGCCGTGCCGCTGGCAGCTCCATCAAGGCCTTGCCCTGCCGGACGAGTCCGTGCTGTGGCAGGGGGCTCGCCGCGGCGACGATGCGCGCGAGCGCTTCTACCTGCTCGCCAAATAGGAAGCGCCCAACGGGCGCTTGGATCGACACAGGCTCATGCCGGCGCTGCCGTATCACGGCTCAGTGCCGTGCTTCGCGTTCGCGCTGCGCCGCGGTCTCTTGCCGGACATTGCGCCGGACAAAATAGAAAAGGTATGCCGCCATCACGATCATGAAGCCGATCGTGAACAGGCTGAGCAGGCCGATCTCGGACATGAACAACGTCTGCAGCGGTGTGTTTTCCATGATGGTGCTCCTGGCTCAAGGCGTATGGCACCAGCATGCGGGGGTCGACCCGTCTGCGCGTTGATGAAGGTCAAGCCGACTGCTGCGGTTCGATCTCGTCGTAGAGCGCGCTCTGATTGCGGCCGTGATGTTTGGCGTGATAGAGCGCAAGGTCCGCGCGCTTGAGCAGATCGTCGATCAACTGATCATCCCGGCGCAGCGCACTGATGCCGATGCTGCCGGTGAAGGCAAGTTCGCTGCCGTTGGGGAGTGCAATCCGATGCGCCTCGATATTGACGCGGACACGCTCGGCCGCAGCACAGGCAAGCTCCGGAGTCGTTTCGGGCAGGAGTGCGGCGAACTCCTCGCCGCCCATACGCGCCACCACGTCCACATCGCGCAGCGTGGCGCTGAGTACCTGGGCGACGGCGCGGATGGCCTGATCGCCCACGTCGTGCCCATGGGTGTCGTTGATGCGCTTGAAGTAGTCGATATCGAGCATCAGCAGCGCCAAGGGCCGGGCATAGCGCTGCGCGCGTGCCAGTTCCTGGTTGGCCAGCTCCATGAAATGCGCGCGGTTCGACAGGCCGGACAGGCTGTCGGTGGTGGCACGGCGCTTGAGCTCGCCCTCCAGCCGCTTGCGTTCGGTGATGTCCGAGACGCCGATCATCAGGGTGATCTCCTCGCCGACGGTGACGCTGGACATCGACAGGCTGGCCCAGAACGCCTCGCCACTCCAGCGCCGCATCCGTACCTCGATGTTGCGTATGCCCTGCGTCTGGTCCATGGCGAGCAACTGCTCGCGGAAATCGCTGCTGTTCAGGTAGAAATCGGCTGCGCGCAGCGACAGCGCACCCGCCTGGGGAATGTCGAAGGTACGTGCGCCCTGCTGGTTGATGTAGGTGATGAAGCACTCGGGCAGCCGGGCCAGCAGCAACGCCACCGGGATCGTTTCGATCATCTGGCGGAACCGGACCTCACTCACGTTGAGACGGCTTTCCTTCTGCTGCAGGTTGCGTGCGAGCCGGTGCGAGCGCCAGAAGAAATAGATCATCATCAGCGCCATCGCCAGCAGCAGGCTGCCGCCGACAAGGTAGTACAGGTTGTTGTTGCGCCAGCTGGCGAGGTAGTCGCGCGACGAGGTGCTCACCACCACGGAGAACGGCGAGCCTGCCAACTGGCGGTAGCTGACCAGCCGGGTGACCCCGGCCCCGTTCTCAAGGACGGTGATGCCTGTCGCCAGCGTGCCGTTGTTGAGTTGACGCAGGAGCTGCGGGTCCGGCGAGAAATCGTCGGCCGGCCGCTCGCCCGGCCGTTGTGCGACGGCCGCGCTGCGCTCGTCCACCAGCAGCGCGATCCCGTGCTGACCGAGATCGAGCGTATCGAGCACCTGCTGGAAGTAGGCGGTCGTGACGTTGGCGACCACCAGGCCGGCAAACTGGCCGTCGCGTGTTTCCAGCCGGCGTGCCAATGCGATGCCCTGCTGGTGTTTGTCCGTGCCTTGCAGCCGCGCATAGACCCGTTCACGGTAGGGGTCGTCGCGGATCCGTGCCAGCTGTGCGGCATCGAACGGTGGTTGCGCGGTGCCGAAATCAAGTGCCTGGTAGACCACACGGCCATCCGGCGCGATCAGCAGGATGTTGTCCGCCTGCCGCACCAGCGTCAGCTTGTCCAGCAGCAGGCCCTGCAGCGCCTTGGCCCGGGTGTCGTCCAGCGGGCTGCGCGCCAGTGCCGGCACATCGACCCGGTCCTCCAGATCGCGCAGCACCAGATCGACCTCGCGCAGGGCGCTGCGCAGTTGCGCTTCGAGCATCTGCGACAGATTGTCGACGCGCGAGCGGGCCTGGGCCATCTGCGCCCGGTATGAACTGTTCACCTGATAGCCCAGGATGGAGATCATCCCCAGGCCGAACAGCATGGCGAACACGGTGATGCTGGCGGACTGGCGCGCTGACCACTGCATGATGCGGGGGCGCTTCAATCGCGGAAGTTCTGGTACTGGAGCGGGAAGTCGTCGACCGCCTTGCGGATCAGCGCAATCGCTTCCTGCAGCGTGTCGCGCTTGGCCCCCGAGACACGGACCGCGTCACCCTGGATCGCGGCCTGCACCTTGAGCTTGGAATCCTTGATCGCGCGCACGATGCGCTTGGCGAGGTCCGAGTCGACGCCGGTCTTGATCGTCAGCGCCTGCTTGACCTTGTTGCCGGACACCTTCTCGACCTTGCCTTCGTCGAGCGCACGGATGTCCACCCCGCGCTTGGCAAGCTTGGTGACCAGCACGTCCTTGACCTGATCGAGCTGGAATTCGCTGTCGGCGAACGCGGTCAGCACCTTGTCGTTCTGCTCAACCCGCGCGTCCGATCCCTTGAAGTCGTAACGGTTGCCGACTTCCTTGTTGGTCTGTTCGACCGCGTTGCGGATTTCCACTTCATCGATCTCGGACACGATATCGAAAGAGGGCATGCCGGGTTCCTCGTCGTTCAGTGCGTCAGCCAGTCCGGATCGGCAAGCTCGGGCAGCATCGGCAGGTCCGTGATGCCAAAGTCGATGTCGAGCTGTGCCAGGAGTGTGGTCAGCTGGCCGCGATGATGGGTCTGATGGTTGAAGAAATGGGTGACGAACACCCAGCGGGGCTGGGTGAATTCACGCTGGTAGAGGCGGCTGGTAAAACTGAACTGCTGTGCCAGCCAACTTTCGGTCAGGCCGTCGGCCCATTCGACCAGTTGTTCGTCCAGGCTGGCACGGGCCGCCTTGAGATCATCCCAGTCCGGGCAGAGCAGGGTGCCAAGCGGTGGCAGCTCGACCGGCTGCTGCTGCAGCCGGTTGAACCAGGCGGTATCGCCCCACAGCAGGTGATCGAGCGTGGCGTGGATGGATTTGAAGAACGCGCCGAGGTCGGCGTGGCGCGTGGTGTCGTCGAGCCGGTCGCAGGCTGCATACAGGCGCTCGTTCATCCAGCGGTTGTACGCAGCCATCAATCGAGGGTAGTTCGCATCCATGCAGTATGCTCCTTGGCACCCGTGTCAGCTGTCGGCAGGGCTTGGCAGATCGATGCCGCGCGGCGCCCCGAAATCGCAGTGTACCCGGTGGTGCATGGGGATTTCGAGCATCCGGCGGACCGAAGCTGCGGCAATCGCGGCCAGCGGACGGCGCGGGCGATCAGCCGAAGTGGCAGACGTAGTGCAATGTCTCGGTCACTTCGATTTCAAAACTGGCGTCGCCGGGCACGTCGAACGAGGTACCGGCGCCGTAGGTCGTGGCTTCGTTCTGGCCTGCGAGCTTGACGCGGCAGCTGCCCGCGATCAATTCCATCACTTCCGGCGCGCCGGTGTTGAAGGTGAGGGTGGAAGGCAGGATGACGCCCACGCTCTTGCGGCTGCCGTCGGCCAGGATGACGGTGTGGCTGACGCATTTGCCGTCGAAATAGACGTTGGCTTGTTTGAGGACGGAAACGTTGTCGAATTGGCTCATGATATCTTCCAGAGGCGTGCCGCTTATTTCTGCAGCACTTCGGTGAGGATGGTCTTGACGATAAAGCCGAACATGCCGAAGCCCAGCACGAAGAACAACACCAGCGTGCCGTACTTGCCCGCCTTCGAGTCCTTGGCGAGCTTGTAGATGATGAAGCCCATGTAGGCGATCAGCGCCGTGCAGAGCACCGACACCGTGAGTGTGGTGAAGGCCTCTTCGGACATGTTGGCAATGGCGTCGAGCATAGGGGTCTTGGTTCCGGGGTTGGGCGCGGCAACGGCGTCGAGGGCAAGGTGCCAGAGAGAGCCGGCCCCGAACGGCGCAGGTGCGCGGGGCCGGCATCGACGCCTGCGGCAAGCTTAACGGCCCTTCTTGCCGGCGATACGCAGGCGCAACGCATTCAATTTGATGAAACCGCCGGCATCCGCCTGGTTGTAGGCGCCGCCGTCGTCATCGAAGGTGGCGATGGTCTGATCAAAGAGCGTGTCCTTGGAGTCACGCGCGACCACCGAGACGCCGCCCTTGTACAGCTTCAGGCGCACCCAGCCGTTCACATAGCCCTGGGTGTGGTCGATCAGCACCTGCAGCGCGCGGCGTTCCGGGCTCCACCAGTAGCCGTTGTAGATCAGCTCGGCATAGCGCGGCATCAGGCTGTCCTTGAGGTGTGCCACCTCACGGTCGAGCGTGATCGACTCGATGCCGCGGTGGGCCTTCAGCAGGATGGTGCCGCCCGGGGTTTCGTAGCAGCCGCGGCTTTTCATGCCGACATAGCGGTTCTCGACCAGATCCAGACGACCGATGCCGTGCTTGCCGCCAAGTTCATTGAGCTTGGCCAGCACCTCGTGGGCCTTCAGGCGTACCCCATTGATGCCGACCACATCGCCCTTCTCGAATTCCAGGTCGATGTATTCGGCGGCATCCGGCGCGGCTTCCGGGCTGACTGTCCAGCGCCACATGCTTTCCTCGGCCTCGGCCTTCGGGTCTTCCAGGTGGCGGCCTTCGAAACTGATGTGCAGCAGGTTGGCGTCCATCGAGTACGGTGCACCGCCGTTCTTGTGCTTCATCTCGACCGGGATGCCGTTGGCTTCGGCGTAGGCCAGCAGTTTCTCGCGTGACAGCAGATCCCATTCGCGCCACGGGGCGATCACCTTCACTTCCGGCATCAGCGCATACGCGCCCAACTCGAAGCGGACCTGATCATTGCCTTTGCCGGTGGCGCCATGGCTGATGGCGTCAGCGCCGGTCTCGCGGGCGATCTCGATCAGGCGCTTGGCGATCAGCGGACGGGCGATCGAGGTACCAAGCAGGTATTCGCCTTCGTAGATGGTGTTGGCACGGAACATCGGGAACACGAAGTCGCGCACGAATTCCTCGCGCACATCGTCGATGTAGATGTTCCCGGGCTTGATGCCGAACTGCAGTGCCTTCTGGCGTGCCGGTTCCAGTTCCTCGCCCTGGCCCAGGTCGGCGGTGAAGGTGACGACTTCACAGCGATACTGGTCTTGCAGCCACTTCAGGATCACCGAGGTATCAAGCCCGCCCGAATAGGCCAGCACCACTTTTTTTACGTCAGACATGGAATCCCCCCAAGAGTAAGCCAGTGTGTTCATGCGACCGTCGCGCACTGGCGCTGCGCCGGTCTACGGTATTCAACGGTCGATGGCGAGCCTGAGGCCGAAGCTGACGAACAACAGGCCGGTGATCCGGCGCCCCAGTCCTGCCATGCCCTGCCTTGCCGCGACAAGGCGGGCGATCCGGCTGCCGGCAAGGATCAGCATCGAGAGGTAGGCCATCGAAAAGACCTGCACGATGCTGCCCAGCAGCACGAAGGTCAGCGCCACGTGCGAATAGGCCGGGTCGACGAATTGCGGGAAGAAGGCCATGAAGAACAGGATGGCCTTGACATTGACGAGCGAGATGCCGAGCGCCTGGCGGAAGGCGCGCCCCGGGCTCGCCGCCGCGGCGCACGCGGCAGGATCGCGGGCGGGCCTGGCCTGTGCGAGCAGGAGCCGCAATCCGAGCCAGGCCAGATAGGCCGCGCCCAGATAGCGGACGGCATCGAAGGCGACCGGATGCGCATGCATCAGCGAAGCGACGCCGAGCACGGCAGCCAGCATCAGCGCGAGATCCCCGCAGAACACCCCGCCCGCTGCGGCAAAACCGGCGCGGGCACCATGCCGGCCGGCCGTGGTCAGCACGAACAGCGAGTTGGGCCCGGGCATCAGGATGATGATCAGGGTACCCAGGGCATAGGTGGCAAGGTCGGTGACGCCAAGGATGCTCACGGTGCCGTCAGTCCTCCACGCGGCCGAGCAACAGATATTCGAGCACGGCTTTTTGCGTATGCATGCGGTTCTCCGCCTCGTCCCAGACCAGCGACTGCGCGCCGTCGATCACTTCCGGGTCCACCTCTTCGCCGCGGTGCGCCGGCAGGCAGTGCAGGAAGACGGCATCGGCCTTGGCCTGCAGCATCACCTTCTCGGAAACCTTGTAATTGATGAAATCCTTCTTGCGCTGCAGCGTCTCGCGCTCGTAGCCCATCGAAGTGCTCACGTCGGTGGTGACGATGTCCGCATCGCGCGCGGCCTGATAGGGATCGTAGAACTGCTCGAAATGCTCGCTGCTGTAGGTGTCGCCGTCCAGCACCGTCATCTCGTAACCGCGCGGGCAGGCAAGGTTGAGCTTGAAACCGAACAGCTTGGCCGCTTGCAGCCAGGTTCTGCTGACATTGTTGGAATCGCCGATCCACGCCACAGTCTTGCCGCTGATCGGGCCGCGGTGTTCGATATAGGTGAAGATATCCGCCAGGATCTGGCAGGGATGGTATTCGTTGGTCAGACCATTGATCACCGACACCTGCGAATTCTCGGCAAAGCGCTCGATGATGGTCTGCTCATAGGTGCGCACCATCACGATGTCGACCATCCGGCTCATGACCTTGGCCACATCCTCTATCGGCTCGCCCCGGCCCAGCTGCGTATCCTTGGACTGCATGAACATCGCATGCCCGCCCAGTTGCGCCATGCCCGCCTCAAAGGAAACCCGGGTACGGGTGGACGACTTTTCGAAGATCATGCCCAGCACCTTGCCGACAAAAGGCTGGTAAAGCCGGCCTTCGCGGCGCATGGTTTTGAGCTTGGCTGCACGCTCGAACAGATAGTCGTACTCTTCGCGGGTAAAATCCTTGAATTGCAGGTAATGGCGCATAAAGTGGGCTGCCCCGGCACGGCGCGCCGCAGGCTACTCTCTTGTAAAAACAAACATTATTTAGTTGGCGGGGGGCGGCTGGCAAGACCGGAGGGCGGTCGGCGGCAAGCTGACGAGGTTTTTCGCGCGGCATGGTGGTGCAGGTGGTATACTGACAACGTCTGCCAAGGACATCCGCCAAGTTTTCCTCTCGTCATGATCTGCAACCCATACGAAATCATCATTCAGGGTATCACCAGCAACGGTCGCGAATTCCGGCCCAGCGACTGGGCAGAGCGGCTCTCCGG
Source organism: Chitiniphilus purpureus (assembly GCF_025642115.1). Lineage (GTDB taxonomy): Bacteria > Pseudomonadota > Gammaproteobacteria > Burkholderiales > Chitinibacteraceae > Chitiniphilus > Chitiniphilus purpureus. The sequence continues at coordinate 1,825,705 of NZ_CP106753.1, forward strand.
CATCCTCTCCACCTTCGGTTTCGACCAGAAGCTCTCGTATGCGCCGTATGTGCGCCCCATGGTGCTCGACAATGTCCGTTGCGTTGCGGTGGACAAGCAGCTCGAGAAGATCGACCCGCGCGTGTTCGATTTCATCATGACCTTCGCCCGCGACAACGACCTGCGCATCGTCGATTGCCGTACCCTGCTTGACCAATACCAGCAGTCCTCCCGCTAGGCGCCGGTCGCCGGTTGCCCTGCTTGCGGCGCGTTTCCGTTGCTGCATCGCACAATAACGCCTATGCTTACACTATGCTGCCGCGCCATCTTGCGGCGCGCCGATTCCTTCGCCATGGGAGTGTTCAAGCATGCGACTTAAAGACAAGGTAGCCATCATCACCGGCGCGGCCAGTGGCATCGGCCATGCCACTGCCCAGAAATTCGCCGCCGAGGGTGCCAAGGTCGTGGTCTGCGACGTCAACCGCGATGGCGTCGACCGCGTGGTGTCGGAGCTCAGCGCCGCTGGCGCCACCGCCGCCGGTTTCCTGGTCGACGTGACCAACAAGGCACAGATCGCCCAGATGGTCTCGGACGTCAAGCAGCAGTTCGGCCGCATCGATGTGCTGGTCAACAATGCCGGCATCGTTGCCGACGCGCAGCTTTACAAGATGAGCGACGAGCAGTTCGATCGGGTGATCGATATCAACCTGAAGGGCGTCTACAACTGTGCCCGCGCCGTGGTAGACACCATGCTCGAGCAGGGCAGCGGCGTCATCCTGAATGCGTCCTCGGTGGTGGGCGTCTACGGCAACTTCGGCCAGACCAATTATGCGGCTGCCAAGTTCGGCGTGATCGGCTTCGTCAAGACCTGGGCGAAGGAGCTGGGCAAGAAAGGCATCCGTGCCAATGCAGTGTGTCCGGGCTTTGTCGCCACACCCATCCTGAACGGCATGCCGGACAAGGTGATCCAGGCGATGGAGGAGCGGGTGCCGATGCGCAGGCTCGCGCAACCGGCCGAGATCGCCAACGTCTATGCCTTTCTCGCCTCGGACGAGGCAAGCTATATCAACGGTGCGGCGATCGAGGTGACCGGCGGGCTGACGCTGTAGCCTGCTCCGCGCATGCAAAAAAACCCGGCATATCGCCGGGTTTTGCGTTGCCGGGCATCTGTCTGCCGCGTTCAACCGGCCCGGGCCCGGCCTTCCCACAAGATCTTCCAGTCCGTACCTTCCTGCTGCCAGTACACCCGTTTGCGTTGCCTGATCTGGGTGCGCTCGCTGCGTGACTGCTGGTCGAACGTGGCGACCCACTGTGGCCGCTCGCCGGCGGTGGCGAACAGGCTGATGTTTTCGAGCGCGATCGCCTGCGGTCGCACCGTGCCGCCCCGCGCAGGCCGGCTTTCCTCTGTGCTGAACTGCGAGCCGTAGAATGCCTGCAGCCGCGCGGGTTCGGCTGTCTCGGCGGCGGCGCGCCAGGCTTCGATTCGGGCCAGTGCCGCTTCGCGCCGTTGCCGCCAGGCATGCGGCGGCAGCCAATCGACCTGGGTGACGTTGACCACCGGCGTCGTGCCGGGTTGCAGCCACCGGGCGAGGGCCGCCATGTCTTCGTTGGTCAGCGCCACACAGCCGTTGGAAGCCTGCGGTGCGCGGGCATAGGTGTCGTAGGGCACGCCGTGCAGCCAGATGCCATGGCCGGTGCGGCCTTCGCGCCGGTCCAATTCGTTGGGGTACGAAATCGGCCAGGCACCCACGCCGTAAAGCTCGGCTGCCTCGCCATAGATGCGGTCCAGTTGCAGACGCGGCATATGCCCGGTGACGAAGTAGACACCCAACGGCGTGCGCTGGTCGCCTTCCTTGAGCTTGTCGATGCCAAGCTTGCCGATGGTGACGTAGTAGTCGGTGACGTAACGGGGCACGCCTTTGTCGTTTTCGAACAGGTAAGCCCGGGCGCTGCCGGTATCGACCAGCACGGCATGGCGCTGCGCCGGCGAGAGTGCGAGCAGCTGCGCCGGCAGATGGCCCACGGGCGGCGGTGCCGTATGGCGCAGCAGTCTGACCTGGGCTTCGCGCTTGAGGTCGTCGAGCCGGTCCTGCGGCGCGCTGGCCACCCCACCGCCAAGGTCCGCCAGCGGTGCTGCCCGCATTGCATAGAGATCAGCGGAGACCAGATGCGCCAGCCGGTAGTTCGGCGCCTTGGCGAGCAATGCGTCGATGGTGGCGCGGGCGTCGGCCATGCGCCCCTCGCGGACCGCGTCGATGGCAGCGACGATCATCGCCTCCGGCGAACCCTGGATGGCGACGCCCGGATGGTCGAATGCGGACAGGTGCGGTTGCGGCCAGGGTGGGGTGAGCCGGGGCTGCGCCGCCGGCGTGAAGAACAGCAGCAGGAGCAGGCAGACCGACAACTTGGCCCACGGTAATACGCGTTGCTTCACTTACGTCCTTTCCTCCCGGATCAGCCAGCGTCCGCCCGATTTTTCCAGCACCAACGTCTTGCCGGTGCTGCTGGTCAGGCGGTCGGAACGATAGCTTTGGCGCAGGCGCACCACCGCGGTGGCGTCGTCCTTGAGATCGATACGGATGTCCGAGAGCGCCACGTCGATGAAGCGCGGCCCGGTCACGCGCGGCCGGCGTTCGGCCGCCCAGTCGGCAAAGCGCTGGCCGCGCGGCGTGTCGAACTTTCTGGAGTAGGCGGCAAGATAGCCGTCGAAATCCTGCCTGGACCAGGCGCGCGCCCAATTCTGCAGCGCCTCGATCACCTGCTGCTGTTCGCGCTCGCTCTGTGCCACGGCCGGGGTCGGCACGGCCGTCGGCGCGGGGGGCTGCTTGGGCACAGTCGTCGGCTTCGGTGCAGCCGTCGGCCTGGGCGGTGCCGGGGTCGGCGTCGGCGGCCGGGGTGTGGGCTGCGGTGCGGCCGCCTTGGTCGGACGGGGCGCCGGCGGCTCGGCCTGCGCCAGCTGACGGCGGCTGGGCGCCACCACGTGGCCGCCGCCGAACAATTCGCGCACCAGGGTCAGCTTGGTCTGCACCTGGCGGTTCTGTCCTTCCAGCTGCAATGCCTTGTCATACGCCTGCGAGGCCATGCGCGCATACAGGTCCCCGAGATTCTCGTGCGCCACCGCGTAGCTGGGATTGGTCTGGATCGCCAGCTGCAGCGCCGCGCGTGCCTTGTCCAGCTGGTTCTGCTGCGCGTACAGCACCGCCAGGTTGTTATAAGGCTCGGGTAGCTGCGGGTAGTCTTCCGAGAGGCTGGTGAAGGCCTTGATCGCCTCCTGCGAGCGACCCAGCTCGGCCAGGGTCAGGCCGCGCAGAAAGCGCACCTGCGCGTCCTTGGGTGTCCTGGCGAGATAGCGCTCGGCCCGTGCCAGCGCCTCGGTGTATTCGCGGGCCTGGACCAGATGGCGGATATCGTCCACCTCGCCGGCATGCAATGGGCCGGCGACAAGCAGGAGTACGAGGGAAAGCAGCGCTCGGCGAACAATCATGTGTTTGGCGATTCCGTAACGGTGTTTCCGGGAGGCATGCAATGCCGCGGCACCCGGCGCAGGGCGGCGACGCCACGTCAGGCTGTGCGTAAACTCGCGAATTCTAGCAAAACCTCCCCCTGATCGTGCCATGAACCTACCCGCCGGTGTGCTCGCACCATTGTTGTTGATCGCCTCCAATCTTTTTATGACTTTTGCATGGTATGGCCACCTCAAGCATATGAACGCGGCGCCCTGGTGGATCGCCGCGCTGGTATCGTGGGCCATCGCGTTGTTCGAATACCTGCTGCAGGTGCCGGCCAACCGCATCGGCTTCACCGTGTATTCGCTGGCGCAGCTCAAGATCATGCAGGAGGTCATCACGCTGGGGCTGTTCGTCCCGTTTGCGGTGTACTACATGGGGCAGCCGTTCAAGCTCGATTTTGTGTGGGCCGGCCTGTGTCTGGTCGGGGCGGTGTACTTCATGTTCCGCTGAGCCTGCTGCGGGCGGGCCGCGCCGGCCGGGACGCTGTCCTACGTGCGGGCAGGTGGCTGTCCTATGGCTGTGCTGACGGGGCGGGAGTACAACGGGGGCATCAATGCCCGAGGGAGGCCGTCATGTCGCAGCACACCCCGCAACCCCGCCATGATCGCGAGGCACAGCGCGATCTCACCGAGAACGAGCGCGCCGAACAACGGAGCCGGCGCCAGGGTGAGGCCGGGCGTCAGGCGCCGTTCGATCACGACACGGGTGCGCCTTACCCCGGTCAACGTACCGAGTGAGCGGCCGCGATGGCCGAGCAGAAATGGCCGCAGCGGCTCTGGCTGGTGCGGCATGGGCAAAGCGCCGGCAATGTGGCGCGTGATGCGGCCGAGGCCGCGCGCCTGCCGACCATAGACATTGCCGAGCGCGACATGGACGTGCCCTTGTCCACCCTGGGTGAACGGCAGGCCAAGGCGCTCGGGCAATGGTTCGGCGCAATGCCGCGCCAGGCGCAGCCCGACGTGGTGTTGTGCTCGCCCTACCTGCGCGCACTGCAGAGCGCCCGGTTGCTGGTCGACGCGGCGGGGCTGACGCAAGCCACGCTGGTACAGGATGAGCGCCTGCGCGAGAAGGAGTTCGGCATCACCGACCGGCTTACCAGGACAGGGATCGCCGCGCGTTATCCAGAGCTTGCCGAGCAGCGGGCGCATGTCGGCAAGTTCTATTTCCGCCCGCCGGGCGGCGAAAGTTGGTGCGATGTGATCCTGCGGCTGCGGAACGTGATCGACACCCTGACCCGCGAATATCGCGGTGAGAATGTGCTGGTGGTGGGGCACCAGGTGATCGTCAACTGCTTTCGTTATCTGCTCGAACGGCTCGATGAGCAGCGCATCTTGGAAATCGACCGGATGGCGGATGTGCCCAACTGTTCGGTGACGAGCTATCGCTTCGACCCGGCGCAGGGGCGCTCCGGCAAGCTGGTGCTGGAACAGGTGAATTTCGTGGTGCCGCTGGCCGAAGGACACGCGCCCATCACCACTGAACCCGATGCCCCGGTGGCACCCAAACCATGATGCCGCACGCAATATTGACGCTGGAGCCTGCGCTATTGGATGAGGCGGCGCTGCACGACTGGCCACTGCCACAGCCCGATGCCAGCGGTGACAAGGAGTCGCGTGGGCATGTGCTGGTGGTGGGCGGCAGTGTCCAGATGCCAGGCGCCGTGGTACTTGCAGCCACCGCCGCGTTGCGTGCCGGTGCCGGCAAGCTCACCGTGGCGACGACCGCACCCGCTGCACCGATGGCGGCAGCCATGTTGCCTGAGGCCAGGGTGATCGCGCTGCCGGAAACCCAGCAGGGTGGCCTGGCACCGGAAGGGGCCGCGGCGCTGAACGACCTGCTCCCGAGAGTTGATGCGCTGCTGATCGGTCCGGGCATGCAGGACGAAGCCGCCGCTGCCGCCCTGGTCAACGCGGTACTGCCCGCGCTGGGGACGTTGCCATTGGTGCTGGATGCGACGGCCATGGCCGGCTGGACGTGGCAGCCGCCCCGCGAGGGCAACGTGCTGCTCACGCCGCATGCAGGGGAGCTGGCGCATCTGACCGAGCTGGACAAGGCCGAGGTGCTGAAGGATCCGCTTGGCGCTGTCCGCACCGCCGCTGCCCGCTGGGGTGCAACGGTGGTGCTCAAGGGTGCCGTCACCCACATCGCCCGCCCGGACGGCCGGATCTGGCGCCACCAGGGGGGCAATGCGGGGCTCGGTGTCTCCGGTTCCGGCGACGTGCTGGCCGGCGTCATCGCCGGATTGGCCGCACGCGGGGCAACCTTGGAACAGGCGGCCGCCTGGGGCGTGGCAATGCATGCGCAGGCCGGCGAAGCGCTGGCGGCGCGTATCGGCCCCTTGGGCTATCTGGCACGCGAAATCGCCGATGAAATCCCGCGGCGCCTTGCCAGGCACTGCCCGTAACGCGGCCTGCACAGGCCATGCCATGCCCGGCGCTATGATCAGGCCGAGTTGCGGGGCCGTTCCCGATCAAGGGTCTGCAACACGTCGTCCAGCCGCTCGTGTGTTTTGGAAGCAATCTCCACGTATTGCCGCTTCAACTCGGCCAATTCCTGATCGTCCAGTTCCTCGGCCTGGATCATCTGATTGCGCGCGCCATGCACGGCTCGGATCAGCTCGTCCAGCTTGAGTTGCAGCGCCTGGGTATCGCGGTTCTGGGTGTGCTGGATCAGGAATACCATCAGAAAGGTGATGATGGTGGTGCCGGTGTTGATCACCAGCTGCCAGGTATCGGAGAAATCGAACAGCGGGCCGGTCACGATCCAGATCAACACCAGCGCTGCCGCCAGCAGAAAGGTGCGTGGCGCCCCGGAGGCGACGGCTGCCCATTGGGCAAAACGATTGAACAGGGCGGGGCCCGGGCGACCCCGCTTCATGGCTGTTCCTCCCCAAGTGATCGGGTGGCAGGCCCAGGCGGGTGGGGCGAAGGATGGCGGCAAAAGCAGACCATGGCATCGATCGGAAAAGAAGACAGCCTGGATACAAGCACCTTTCATGCCATTGCGATCGGAATGGAATTTGCATGAGCAGGGCTTTTCCGAACGAGAAAGGCCCCGATCATGGATGAGCATCACCCCGACCGACAGGCACTCCAGGCGCAGCTGGCGCATTTCCGCTTTGGCATGCTGACTACTTTCGATGCCGAACTGGGCCAGCTGCGCAGCCGGCCGATGACCAATCAGCAGTTGGAATTCGACGGCACGCTGTGGTTCTTCACCGCCGACACCACCGGCACCTACCGTGAGGTGACGCGCGAACATCACGTCAACCTCAGCTACGCCGATCCGGATGCGATGCGCTTCGTCTCGGTTTCGGGCCTCGCTTCGGTGGTGCGTGACCGCGAGCGCGCCAGCGCCTTATGGAGCCCGGTCTATCAGGCGTTCTTCCCCGGCGGCCTGGACGATCCGCATCTGGTGCTGCTGCGCGTCGACATCACCCAAGCCGAGTACTGGGAGGCGTCCTCCGGCCGTATGGTGCAGTTGTACCGGCTGGCCAAGGCGGCATTGACCGGCCGGCCGGCTGACCTGGGCACCGAACACCGCCGGCTCGACCGGATCTAGGGGTCTGGACTCTGCTCTTCCAGCATGGCGCCCACCGCTGTCCGGCACTACCGGTGTTGAAGGGGGTGCCGGGCAGTTTTTACACCGGATTGCGCAAAGCCTGCATGGCGCCGCAACGGGGTGCTGCGGCTTTTCAGACCGGTAGCCGGTGCCGCGCTGGCGAGCGATGATGGGGGACTTCAGCCGCGCACTGGCGGCACCGGCCATACCTGCCCGTCCCCAACCAGATAGATCCGGCGCCCAGGCGCCGATGCCACGGTCCAACTGCCGGTGAAGTCACCGAAGGCCGGCAGCACGCCAAGATCGTCCTCGATACTGAAGCAGGGCAGGCGCACCCGGTCGCGCCCCGGGCCTTGCAGCACATAGGCCGGATGTACATGTCCGGCCAGCACGATCCGGCCCGGCTCGCGGTGCGGTTCGTGCCGCAGCAGAAACGGTCCGGCCGGCTGCTCGGCCACCGTGTCGATCCCGAGCGCGTCCGGCAGCGGGCCGGCATGGCGGTCATGGTTGCCGCGTACCAGCAGGCAGTCCAGCCCCGGATGCCGGGCCCGCCAGGCGGCCAGGCGCTCCAGCAGCGCCGGTGTCAGTGCTTCGCGGGCGTGCAGCAGGTCGCCAAGGAAGATGAGGCTGGTGGTTTCGTATCGCGCCAGCACAGCGTCGAGCCGCGCCAGATTGGTCGCGGTGGTGCCATCGGGGACCGGCTGGCCGCGGGCGCGGAATGTCGCTGCCTTGCCCAGGTGCAGATCGGCAAGCAGCAGCAGACGCCGGGCTGGCCAGTACAGGGCCTTGTCCGGCAGCAGCCAGAGTGTTTCGCCGGCCAGCGACAGTGCCAGATGGCTCATGGGCGGCGGCGCCTGCGCGGCGGGGCCACTGCGGCCGGCTGCTCGAAGGCGAGCGACGCGGCCACATCCGTCGTCGCCTCGCCCCCGGCGGCGCGTTCGAGTTCCGCCAGCATGCGGGCGATGCGCTCGGCCAGTTTTTCCGAGCCCAACCGCTCGCGAAAGCGCGCCACCATCAGTGGAAAGGCAAAGGGCGTCGGCCGTTTGAGCGCCTGGTGCACTAGGCGGCGCGTGCGCAATGTGGCAAGCGTTTCGGCCAGCCGCTGCCCTTCCAGCTCCTGCCACAGCACCTCATGCTCGGCCTGTGCCAGCAGCCGGTTGTCCGGGTCGTGCTGCCGGAATACCTCGTAGAACAGGCTGGATGAAGCCTGCAACTGGCGCGCGCTTTTGGCCGCGCCGGGGTAGCCGTTGAACACCAGCCCCGAGATCCGGGCGATTTCGCGAAAGCGCCGCTGCGCCAGTTCGCCGGCGTTCAGACCGGCAAGCAGATCCTGCAGCAGCCCGGCGTCATCGAACAGCGCCGGCTGCAACCGGGCCGGCCAATCGATGGCGGTGGCGGACAGCAGCTCAAGGCCGTAGTCATTCACCGAGATCGAGAACGTGACCGGTTGCTGCCGGGCAAGGCGCCAACCGAGCAGGCTGGCCAGCCCCAGATGCACCTGCCGACCGGCGAACGGGTAGAGAAACAGGTGCCAGCCTTCGCGCGAGCGCAATGATTCGGCCAGCAGCGTATCCCGGCCCGGCAGGGCGGACCAGGCGGCCTGCAGCGAAAGCAGCGGGGCTGCGCAGCGCAGCTCCGGGCTGTCCAGTTGCCCGGCCGCCGCGTGTTCCAGCTGCGCGAGCATCGCGTCTGCCAGCTCAGTGGAAAGCGGCATGCGTCCGCCGTTCCAGCGCGGCACCGCCGCACGGGCCCCGCCTGCCAGTCGCACGTAGGCCACCATGCCATGCACCCGGACCAGTTCCAGCAGACGCCCGGCGAACAGGAATGCCTCGCCCGGCCTGAGCCGTGCGATGAAGCTTTCCTCCACTGTGCCGAGCCGACCTCCGCGCAGAAACTGCACCGTCACGCCGGCGTCGCTGACGATGGTGCCGATGCCCATCCGGTGCCGCCTTGCCACCTGCGCGTCGGGCACGCGCCAGTCGCCGGCATCGTCCGGCGCCACCCGGCGATATTCCGGATACGCGTGCAACGAAGGGCCCCCCTGACGCACGAAGGCCAGCGCCCATTGCCACTCGTCGTCGGCAAGCTCGCGATAGGCCCAGGTGCTGCGGATCTCGGGCAGCAGGGTCTCGGGGCGGAATCCGCCGCCGAGCGCAACGGTGACCAGATGCTGCACCAAGACATCCAGCGGTTTCTCCGGCGAGCGGCGCGCTTCGAGCTGGCCGGCCTTTGCCGCCTGTCGTGCCGCGGCGGCTTCGATCAGCTCCAGGCTGTGCGTGGGCACCAGCGTGATCCGGGGCCGGCGCCCCGGGGCGTGGCCGGCGCGGCCGGCGCGCTGCAGCAAGCGCGCCACGCCTTTGACCGACCCGATCTGCAGTACGCGCTCCACCGGCGAGAAGTCCACCCCCAGATCCAGGCTGCTGGTACAGACCACTGCCTTGAGCCGGCCCTGCTTCAACCCCTGTTCCACCCAGTCGCGTACCTCGCGGTCGAGCGAGCCGTGGTGCAACGCGATCAGGCCGGCCCAATCGGGGCGTGCCTCGAGCAGGGCCTGGTACCAGCGTTCGGCTTGCGAGCGGGTATTCAGGAACACCAGGCTGCTGCCGGCGGCCTCAAGCTCGGTGATGAGCGCCGGCAGCATGCGCAACCCAAGGTGACCAGCCCAGGGAAAGCGTTCCGGCCGGGCCGGCAGCAGGGTGTCGATCTGCGGCAGCCGGTCCGACCGGCCCTCCACCAGCCGGCCCGTGGCGCCGCCCAGCAGCACCGCCGAGGCGTGTGCGAGATCGCCGAGCGTCGCCGAGAGCCCCCAGGTCAGCAGCGTCGGATTCCATTGCCGCAATCGGGCCAATGCGAGCTGGACCTGTACCCCGCGTTTGTTGCCCAGCAGTTCATGCCACTCGTCGACGACCACCATGCGTACCGAACGCAACGCTGCGCGCGCATCCGCGCGGGCCAGCAGCAGCGACAGGCTTTCGGGGGTGGTGATCAGTGCACTGGGCAGCCGCCGCGCCTGCCGGGCCCGCTCGGCGCTGCCGGTATCACCGGTGCGCAGACCCAGGGTCCAGCCGGGTGCGAGCGCCGCCATTGGTTCGGCCAGGGCCCGCTCGGTATCGCTGGCTAGCGCGCGCATCGGGGTCAGCCACAGCACCGTGAGCGGTGCCGCGGCGGCCGGATCGGCAAAGCGTGCCAGCGCCGCCAGCCAGACCGCATGGGTCTTGCCGGCGCCGGTGCCGGCATGCAGCAGCCCGGATTCACCCTCTGCCACCGCCCGCCATACCGTGCGTTGGAACGGGAACGGCCGCCAGCCACGGGTGGCCAGCCAGTCCTGCGGGCGGGTCGGCCGGGCCCTGGTCATGATCCGGCCGGCAGCAGGGCCTGCAGCGTGGCGAGGGTGTCGGCCTCGGCGATCGGCTTGTCGTGCCGCCAGCGCAGGATGCGTGGAAAGCGCACCGCCACGCCGCTCTTGTGCCGGGTGCTGCGTGCAATGCCTTCGAAGCCCAGCTCGAATACCAGGGCTGGCGTCACGCTGCGTACCGGGCCGAACTTTTCCACGGTATGGCGGCGGATGTACTGATCGACGTCGCGGATCTCCTCATCGGTGAGGCCCGAATACGCCTTGGCGAACGGCACCAGCTGGCGCTGTGGACCGTCGCCATCCCAGACGGCGAAGGTGTAGTCGGTATACAGGCTGGCGCGGCGGCCATGTCCGGCCTGGGCATAGATCAGCACCGCGTCCACCGAGTAGGGGTCGATCTTCCATTTCCACCACACGCCCACATCCTTGGTGCGGCCCGCCCCGTAGGCGCTGGCCAGCGCCTTGAGCATCACCCCTTCCACACCCAGCGACCGTGATTGTCCGCGCAGTGCAGCCAGCGCCGGCCAATCGGCCGCCTGCAGCAGCGGCGAGCAGCGCAGTGCGGGTGCGGCACGCGCGGCCAGCACCGCTTCCAGCTGGGCGCGGCGCGTCTGCAGCGGCCGCGCCCGCCAGTCCTCGCCTTGCCATTCGAGCAGGTCATAGGCGAGCAGGGCCGCCGGCGCCTCGCGCAGCAACGCAGCGCCCAGTGTCTTGCGGCCGATACGCTGCTGCAACAGCGCGAACGGCTGCACCTGTCCATCGCGCCAGATCACGATCTCGCCGTCGAGCACGGTGCCGTCGGGCAGCCCTTCGGCCAGTGCCGCCAATTCCGGAAAACGCTCGGTGACCAGTTCCTCGCCACGTGACCACAGCCAGCAGGTCCCATCGCGCTTGACCAGCTGGGCGCGGATGCCATCCCATTTCCACTCGGCCTGCCAGGCGGCGAGCGGCCCAAGCTGGGCCGCCGGGTCCCCCTGCAATGGATGGGCGAGGAAAAACGGGTAGGGCGCCCCGCCACGGCGCGTGGTGGCGTCCGGCGGCGCGATCAGTGCCTGGAATTGCTCGGCGCCCGGCCGTGCGGCGAGGTGGGTGTAGGCCACCAGCCGTTGCGCCACGAGTTTGGCATCCACCCCGGCCACCGCGGCCAGTGCCCGCGTCACCAGCAGCCGGGAGACGCCGACGCGCAGGCTGCCGGTGATCAGCTTGGTGGCAACGAACACGCCTTGCCGGTCCAATTGCCGCCACAGCTGCGACAGGCGTGTCGCCAGCGCGTCGGGCGCCATGCCACGCAGCGGCAGCAGACGCTGCTCCAGCCACCCGGCCAGGCCCGCCCCTTCCTCGTCGGCACCGTCGCCGGCCGGCACCACCAGCGCGATGGTCTCCGCCAGATCCCCCACGGCGTGGTAGCACTCGTCGAACAGCCATTCCGGCAGGCCCGCCGCTTCGCGTGCCAACTGGCGCAGCAGTTTCGCCGGCACCAGTTGGCGCGGTTTGCCGCCGGCGAGGAAGTACACCGCCCACGCGGCGTCCTCGGGGGGCGCACTGGCGAAATAGGTTTGCAGGGCGGCGAGCTTGGCGTTGCTGGACGTAGTGGCATCCAGCGCTGCATAAAGCTGGGCGAACCGCTTCATGCCGCCACTCCGATCGGTGTGTCATCCTCGTCGCCGTATTCGGTCTGCAGGGTCTGCGCCGCCAGGCCCTCGGTTTCGCACAGCCAGCGCACCAGCGGCCCGCTCTGGCCGTGGGTGACGAAGACACGCTCGGCGCCGGTGGCGGCGATGGCGGTCAGCAGGCCCGGCCAGTCGGCATGGTCGGAGACCACGAATCCACGATCGACAGCGCGCCGGCGCCGTGCGCCGCGCAGTTGCATCCAGCCACTGGCGAAGGCATCGGCGTAGTCGCCGAAGCGCCGCAGCCACGGGCTGTTCTGCGCCGATGGCGGTGCCAGCACCAAGGCGTGTTTCAAACCGGCCGGATCGACCTCGGCGACCGACCGGGTCGGCGGCAGCGCAACACCTGCCGTGCGATAGACCGCGTTGAGCGGCTCGACGGCGCCGTGCGCGACCAGCGGGCCGATGGCCGGATCCAGGCCGGCCAGGATGCGTTGTGCTTTGCCCAGGGCGTAGCAGAACAACACCGAGGTGCGGCCCTGTGCCGCGTTGCCGCGCCACCAGTCGTTGATCTGCGCGAAAAGCGCCGCCTGCGGCTGCCAGCGATAGATGGGCAGACCGAAGGTCGATTCGGTGATGAAGGCATTGCAGCGGACCGGCTCGAACGGGGCGCAGGTGGCATCGGCTTCCACCTTGTAGTCACCCGAGGCAACCCAGACCTCGCCGCCATGCTCCAGCCGCACCTGCGCCGAGCCCAGCACGTGCCCCGCCGGATGCAGGCTCAGCCGTACACCGTGATGCAGGATGGACGTGCCGTAGGGCAGGGTCTCCAGCGAGATCCCGCCCAGCCGCGCGCGCAGGACGCCTGCGCCGGGCGCCGCGGCAAGGTAGTGGGCGTGACCCACACGGGCGTGGTCGCCATGGCCATGGGTGATCACGGCGCGTTCCACCGGCCGCCAGGGATCGATGTAGAAATCGCCGGCCGGGCAGTACAGCCCTTGCGGCCGTGCAACGATAAGCGCCATGGCGTTCCTGTCACGCGGATGCGGATGTGAGGATGGACCGGCCGGCAGCCCGCGTTGTTCGGTGTATTTTGCGCTTGCCTGCGCCGCATTTGCGCCCATGGCACAGGCATGACCCGGCTGGTGGGCGTGGCAAGCGCCCTAGCGTGTTTCGCCAATGGCACGCTCAAGGCCGCCACTTACAATGGAAGGGTTTGCCCTTCACCCGGAACCGCCATGCAGATCACCATCGTCGATCACCCACTGGTCCAGCACAAGCTGGCGCTGTTGCGCGAAGCGGATGTCAGCACCAACAAGTTCCGCCTGCTCACCGAAGAGCTGGCACGCCTGCTGGCCTACGAGGCCACCCGTGATCTGGCGCTGGAACCCACGTCGATCCAGGGCTGGTGCGGCGAAGTGACGGTGCGCAAGATCAAGGGCAAGAAGCTGACAGTGGTACCCATCCTGCGCGCGGGGCTGGGCATGCTGGGCGGCGTGCTCGATCTGGTGCCCTCGGCCAAGATCAGCGTGGTGGGGCTGGCGCGCAACGAAGAGACGCTGCAGCCCGAGCCGTACTTCGAGAAGTTTGTCGGCAGCCTGGATGACAGGCTGGCACTGATCATCGATCCCATGCTTGCCACCGGTGGTTCGATGGTCGCCACCATCGACATGCTCAAACGCAAGGGCTGCCAGCACATCAAGGCGATCGTGATGGTGGCCGCGCCCGAAGGGGTTCGGCTCGTCAATGCCTGCCATCCAGACGTGCCGCTCTACTGCGCCGCATTGGACAGCCATCTGGACGAGCATGGCTACATCATTCCGGGGTTGGGCGACGCCGGCGACAAGATCTTCGGCACCAAGTAAGCCCGGGTTGCGCGTGATCATGGCGGCAGCATGTACTGCCCGCCGTTGCGCATGACGCGTGTGCCCAGCCCGCAGGGCTGCGCTATGGTGCCAGGCGCTGGCCGCGTCCGCCGTGATCGGTGCGCAGCGGCGCAGATCCATAAAAGGGGGTTGAGATGTTCGGAATACTGAAACAGGCGGTCTCCGGCGCGCAGATCCTGTTCGTCGCCTTCGGGGCCTTGGTGCTCGTGCCGCTGCTGACCGGGCTCAATCCGGCGATGGCGTTGTTGGGCGCAGGGGTGGGCACGCTGATCTTCCAGTGGCTGACCGGGCGGCAGGTGCCGATCTTCCTCGGCTCGTCGTTCGCGTTCATCGGGCCCATCATCGTCGCCATGCAGACCTGGGGCCAGGGCGCGACCCAGTTCGGGCTGATCGTCGCCGGCTTCATGTATTTCGTCGTCGCAGGGCTGATCCGGTGGCGCGGCATGGGCTTGATCAACCGGCTGCTGCCGCCGGTGGTGATCGGGCCGGTGATCATGGTGATCGGGCTGTCGGTGGCTGTTGCCGCGTCGGGCATGGCCATGGGGCAGTCGGGCGGCAAGCAGCTCTTGCCCTACGGTGTCTCGCTGCTGCTTGCGACGATTTCATTGGCGATTACCGTGGTCGTGGCGGTGTTCGCCGGCGGCATGCTGCGGCTGGTGCCCATCCTGTGCGGCGTCATCGTCGGGTACATCGCGGCGCTGGCGCTGGGCGTGGCCGATGTCTCGGCCGTTGCCGCGGCGCCATGGTTTGCAATGCCTGCCTGGGTGGCACCGGAGATCAGCTGGGCGGCGGCACTGTTCATGCTGCCGGTGGCGATCGCGCCGACCATCGAGCATATCGGCGCGGTGATGGCAGTGGGCAAGGTCGCCGGGCAGGACTACACGGTCAGGCCCGGCCTGCATCGCACGCTGGCCGGCGACGGCGTGGGGGTGTGCTTTGCCGGCTTTGTCGGCGGTCCGCCGATCACCACCTATTCCGAAGTGACCGGCGCGCTGATGATCACCCGCAACTTCAACCCGGTGATCATGAGCTGGGCTGCGGTGCTGGCGGTGATCCTGGCGTTCTTCGGCAAGTTCAACGCCATCCTCACCTCGATTCCGCTGCCGGTCATGGGCGGCATCATGGTGCTGCTGTTCGGCACCATCGCCAGCATCGGCCTCAAGACGCTGATCGATGCCAAGGTGGATCTGATGGCACCGCGCAATCTGGTGATCGTCTCGGTGGTGCTGACCTGCGGCATCGGCGGCCTCACGCTCAGGCTCGGCGATTTCAGCCTCGCGGGGGTCGGCCTCGTCAGCATCCTTGCCATCGTGCTCAACCTCGTGCTGCCGCGTACCGCCGGGGCCGGGGCCGGGGCGACCCGGTGAGCCGCCGTGCCGGCATGAAGGGGCAGCGCTGAGCGCAGCGACGGGGCAAATGAAAAGAGCGGGTGGTCCCGCTCTTTTCAATGCGCGCGTTGCCTCATCCGTTCATCATCGGGACCAGCACGAGGATGCTGAGGATCGCCCACGCGCCCGCACCGATCCACATCACGAGGTAGGTCAGGTCACGCACCTCATCGCGCCGCTCGTAGCCGGCCATGGTCGGCACACCGTGGTATACCAGCGCGCAGGCGGCCAGCAGGCCCAGCACGGCACAGGCGATGTTGAAGCCAAGGTTGGGCACGAACAGCGTCAGCGACGACAGCCACATCGGCACGGCGGCGATTGCCGCCAGCAGGAAGCCGTGGTCGAAGCTGCTGCTGTCCACCTGCCGTGCGGTCAGCCGGTGCACCACCCAGCCCATCAGTACCACGGTCGCCAGCTCGGCCGCAAGGAAGATCGCCGCGAGCATCGCCCAGCCGGACAGACCCAGCGCCGGGGCATAGTACCCGCCCGAACGCATGCCGGCGTACAGGATCATCAGCGCCGGCAGCAGCGACAGCGGCAGCACCAGCTTGAAGAACACCGCGCGCGCATGTGGATGCGTGGCGCGCAGCTCGTCCCAGCCCTGATGGAACGAAACGAACATTTGGGAATAGTCAGCCAGTTTCATGGACAACCTCCTGCTGCGTATCCGATCAACAGGATCGGAATGCCAGCTTAGACTGGGTGCGGGACACTAATTCCACGGGTATGACCGACGGTGGCGCAGCGCAGCGGGCGGAGGCTTTCCGCTACAATCAACCTTCTTTGAACCCGCGCCCCTTTTCCAGCATGAGCAACGACGTACCGGCCAGCAATTTCATCCGCCAAATCATCGAGGCCGATCTTGCCTCGGGCAAGCATCGCCAGGTGGCGACGCGCTTCCCACCCGAGCCCAACGGCTATCTGCACATCGGGCACGTCAAGGCCATCCAGATCAACTTCGGACTGGCGCAGGATTTCAACGGCTGCTGCAACCTGCGCATGGATGACACCAATCCGGAGAAGGAAGAGGACGAGTACGTCAACGCGATCCAGGAGGATGTGCGCTGGCTCGGGTTCGACTGGCATGGCCAGACCCGTTTCGCGTCTGACTATTTCCAGCGGCTCTACGACTATGCCGAGGAACTCATCCTTGCCGGCAAGGCTTTCGTGTGCGACCTCACGCCCGAAGCGATGCGCGAACACCGCGGCGATTTCGTCAGGCCGGGCAAGGACAGCCCCTACCGCAACCGCAGCGTCGAGGAGAACCTCGAGCTTTTTCGCCGGATGAAGGCAGGCGAGTTCGAGGACGGCAGCAAGACGCTGCGACTCCGGATCGACATGGCCTCGCCCAACCTGAACCTGCGCGATCCGGTCATCTATCGCATCAAGCGCGCGCATCACCATCGCACCGGCGACAACTGGTGCATCTACCCGATGTACGACTACACCCACTGCATCTCCGATGCGCTGGAAGGCATCACCCATAGCCTGTGCTCGCTCGAATTCGAGGATCACCGGCCGCTGTACGACTGGGTGCTCGACAACATCACCATCGACGCCCACCCGCAGCAGATCGAGTTCTCACGGCTGGAGCTGCTCTACACCATCACCTCCAAGCGCAAGCTGATGCAGCTGGTGCAGGAGGGGTTCGTCGGCGGCTGGGATGATCCGCGGATGACCACGGTATCGGGCATGCGCCGGCGTGGCTACACACCGGAAGGGTTGCGGCTCTTTGCCCAGCGCGTCGGCGTCTCCAAGTCCGAGAACGTGGTCGACTTCAGCGTGCTCGAAGGCGCGGTGCGCGAGTCGCTGGAGGAATCGAGCCCGCGCATCATGGCGGTGCTCGATCCGCTCAAGGTGACGCTCACCAACTACGAAGCGGGCCGCACCGGCTCGCGTAGCGCGCCGTTCCACCCGCATCATCCCGAGTTTGGCGAGCGCGAGGTGCCCATCGGCGCAACCCTGTGGATCGAGCGCGACGATTTCGCCGAGGTGCCGCCCAAGGGCTGGCAGCGCCTGACCCCGGGCGGTGAGGTGCGGTTGCGCTATTCCTATGTGATCCGGTGCGACGACGTGGTCAAGGATGCGGACGGCAACGTCGTCGAGCTCAAGTGCAGCATCGACCACGACACGCTGGGCCAGAACCCGGTGGGCCGCAAGGTCAAGGGCGTGATCCACTGGGTCAGCGAAGCGCACTCGGTGCCGGCCCAGGTGCGGCTCTACGACCGGCTCTTCACTGTGCCGCGTCCGGATGCCGTGCGCGGCGAGGACGGCCAGTACCTCGACTTCAAGCAGTTCATCAATCCCGATTCGCTCAGGACGGTGACCGCCTACGTGGAACGGGTGGCGCTTGACCTGCCGGCCGAGGCGCGCTACCAGTTCGAGCGGCTGGGCTATTTCGTCACCGACCGCCGCGACCATCGGCCGGGTGAGCAACTGGTGTTCAACCGCACCGTGACGCTCAAGGATTCCTGGGCCAAGGAGCAGGCATGAGGCAGGCGCTGCGCAACGGCTTTGCCTGGGCAGCGCTGCTGCCGGGCATCGTGCTGGCCGACCCCGGGCCCGCGGCTTCCAGCGAGCCCGCCGCCGCGCCACGGCGCGCCGTGATCCATCGTGGCGAGCCGGGCCAGACGCCGGTGGAGGCCGCCTACCGGTATCTGAAGGACCGGATCGCCGACGAGTATGGCGTTGCGCCTTACCGCGAACTGCGCATCGAGCAGCGCGCGCTGGGGGCGGATGCGCACCGGATTGCGCTGCAGATGCAGCTGAAGGGCTGGCCGGACGGCGCGGTGGCGGCCTACCGCTTCAATTTCGCGCTGTCGTTCGAAGCGCCATCCACCTGGGTGATCGAACAGGTACGCGAGGATTGGCAATGCCGGCGCGGCAAGGGCTGGACGCAGCGGCCTTGCCGATAGCCATTGCCGGACCGGAAACCGCAGGCACGCCGGATGCCTGCGCCATCAGCAGCAAGGGGAGAGCGGATGGACCAAGAACAACGCATCAGCAAGCGTGAGCTGTTCCGTAATTTCTGGCGATTGGCCAAGCCCTATTGGGTCTCGGAGGAAAGATGGCGCGCCGGTGCCCTGCTGGCTGCGGTGGTCGCGCTGAGCCTTGGCATCGTCTACATGAACGTGCAGTTCAATGCCTGGTACAGCGTGTTCTACAACACGCTGCAGAACCTGGATGCCAAGGGATTCTGGCAGGCCATCGTCAAGTTCACCTGGCTCGCCGGCATCTACATCGTGATTGCCGTGTACGCCAACTATCTGCAGCAGTTGCTGGAGATTCGCTGGCGTCGTTGGATGACCGAGCACTTCAATCAACGTTGGCTCGATCACCAGGGCTACTACCGGCTGCAGTTGACCGACAAGGAAACCGACAACCCTGATCAGCGGATCGCCGAGGACATCAACCAGTTCGTTTCGCTGACGCTGGGATTGTCGCTGGGGCTGTTGCGCTCGGTGGTGACCTTTGTGTCGTTCGTCTCCATCCTGTGGGCGCTGTCGGGGCCGCTGAGCTTTGCCTTCGCCGGGCGGACCTGGGAAATCCAGGGCTACATGCTGTGGGTGGCGCTGATCTACGCCGCAGTGGGGACCGCCATCACGATCTGGATCGGCAAGCCGCTGGTGGGCCTGAATTTCGAACAGCAACGGCGCGAGGCCAATTTCCGTTTCGCCCTGATCCGTGTCCGGGAGAACGCGGAATCGATCGCGCTGTATGAAGGCGAGCGGCAGGAGGCGCACACCTTGCGCACCCGCTTCCAGCACGTGCTGGCCAATGCGCTGACCTTGATTGGCAGGCAAAAGCGCCTGTCGTGGTTCACCACCTTCTGGGGGCAGCTTGCCATCATCTTCCCGATGCTGGTGGGCGCGCCGCGCCTGTTTGCCAAGGAAATCCAGCTGGGTGGCCTGATGCAGATCGTCAATGCGTTCGGCAAGGTCTACGACTCGCTGGAATTCGTGATCAGCAGCTTCAATTCACTTGCGGTATGGAAGGCGGTGATCGACCGGTTGGCGCTGTTCGAACGTGGGCTATTCAAGGCCGGCGCCCTGGCGGTGATCGCGCCAGCCCCGGCGGAGGAACGTTTCGACGCCGCCGCGCTCGAGGTACGCAAGCCCGACGGGCGCGTGTTGCTTGCCGATCTGGCGTTCTCGTTGCAGCGTGGCGAGCGTCTGCTGGTGCAAGGTCTGTCGGGCACCGGCAAGAGCACGCTGCTGCGCACGCTCGCGGGCATCTGGCCGTTTGCCCAGGGGCGGACCGCCTATCCGGATGATGCATTGTTCCTGTCGCAACGACCCTATATGCCGCTCGGGACCTTGCGCGAGCTGCTGTGCTACCCGCGCGAGGTGGCGGTCGACGACGCGACGCTGGCCGAGCTGCTGCACAAGGTACATCTGCCGCATCTGGCCGGGCGTCTGGACGAGGTGGACAGCTGGTCGCACATCCTGAGTCTGGGTGAGCAGCAGCGGATCGCCATCGCCCGCGCGCTGCTGGAGCGTCCGCAGGTGCTGGTGCTCGACGAGGCCACCTCGTCGATCGACGAGCCGACCGAGTCCGCGCTCTACCAGACGCTGATCCGCGACCTGCCCGGCGCGATCATGATCAGCGTCGGCCATCGTTCGTCGCTGCGCGCGTTCCACAACCGCTTTCTCGATTGCCAGGGCGAGGGCCGCTGGGCATTGAGCTGAATCTGACGCGGCCGGCGGGCCGCCTCCCGGAACATCCATGACCACACTGAAAAATGACACCTTCCTGCGCGCGCTGCTGCGCGAACCCACTGGGTACACGCCGGTCTGGCTGATGCGCCAGGCCGGGCGCTATCTGCCCGAGTATTGCGCCACACGCAAACGTGCCGGCTCGTTCCTACAGCTGTGCAAGTCCACCGACCTTGCCACCGAAGTGACGCTGCAGCCGCTGGAACGCTTCCCGCTCGATGCCGCCATCCTGTTCTCCGACATCCTCACCGTGCCCGACGCCATGGGGCTGGGGCTCTACTTCGCCGAAGGCGAGGGGCCCCGGTTCGAGCGGCCGCTGCAGGATGAGGCCGCGATCCGCGCGCTGGCCGTGCCCGACGTGGGCAGCGATCTGGCCTACGTGACCGACGCCGTGCGCAGCATCCGCCGCGCCCTAGATGGCCGCGTCCCATTGATCGGTTTCTCGGGCAGCCCGTTCACGCTGGCCTGCTACATGATCGAAGGCGGTGGCTCAAGCGATTTCCGGCGCGTCAAGACGCTGCTGTACGACCGCCCGGACCTGCTGCACCACGTACTCGATATCACGGCCCGTGCCGTCACCGACTACCTCAATGCCCAGATCGCCGCCGGTGCGCAGGCGGTGCAGATCTTCGATACCTGGGGCGGGGCGCTCGCCTACGGCAAGTACCAGGAATTCTCGCTGGGCTATATGCAGCGCATCGTGGCCGGCCTCACCCGCGAGGCGGAGGGCCGCCAGGTGCCGGTCATCGTGTTCACCAAGGGTGGCGGGCTGTGGCTGGAAGACATTGCCGACATCGGATGCGACGCCATCGGCCTGGACTGGACCATGAACCTGGCCCAGGCCCGCGCACGCGTGGGCGGGCGCGTCGCGCTGCAGGGCAACTTCGACCCGAGCGCACTCTTTGCCAACCCGCAGGCGATCGATGCCGAGGTGGGGCGCTTGCTGGCGGACTACGGCCATGGCGGCGGCCACGTGTTCAACCTTGGCCATGGCATCAACCAGTTCACGCCGCCCGAGCATGTCGCCGTGCTGGTCGATGCGGTCCATCGGCATTCATTGCCTTACCACGCGCCGGCGCCGTGAATCTGAGGCAAAACAAGCCGTTACCTGCGCTTGCTCGTGCAAAGGTCGCGGTTTCGGCCTTAAGTTATGCACAAGCACGGTAAGCTGACGCTCCGGCTTGTCAAGCAGGGCGCGCAGTGCCACCCCCGATCCGGGGTGTTTTTTCAAGGTGTTGATTTTTAAGTATTTTTCTGTTTGGTGTAAAAAATAGGCAATCTAGCTGGTGGCCCATAAAAACAAGGGTTCGAACGAGATATCGCCAGATTGCACACAAAGTTATCCACAAGAGTTGTGGGTAGTTGTGCAGTACCTGGCCGTACCCCTCACGCTGACGTGTGCAATGTCCCAGCGCATGCCGCGGATGGGGGGAGGATGAGCGAGCGTTTTGCCACGGTTGCGCTTGATGTACCGCTGGCGCGCCTGTTCGACTATCGGCTGCCGCCCGGGCTTGCGCCCATGGTCGGGCAGCGCATCGTGGTGCCGTTCGGCAAGCAGGTCCTGTCCGGCATCGTCGTGGCCGTGCACGCCCAGCAGCCGGCGCTGGAGCAAGTGCGGGATGCCTTGCTGGCACCGTCCGACATGCCGGCGCTGCCCGAGGATGTGCTGGCGCTGTGCCGCTTCTGTACCGATTACTACGCCTATCCGTTCGGCGCCGTGCTGGCCGCCGCGGTGCCGGGCGTGTTCCGGCTGCCCCGGCCCTGGGCCGGATCGACCGGCACGCAAGCCTATGTGGCAACCGATGCCGCGGCCCTGCTGGCGCAGGTGCCCGCACGTGCCCGCAAGCAGCGCGCCCTGGCCCAGGCACTGGCCCAGCCGCAAAGCGTGGCGGCGATCCGGCAGGTTGCCGGTGATGCGCTGCGCTGGGTGCAGGGTTGGCTGGCACAGGGGCTGGTCGCACCGGCGCGGCTGCCTGCCGCGGCGGCGCCGGGCGCCATGGCTGGCGAGATCCCGCTGCTCAACCCGGAGCAGCAGGCCGCCGTCGCCGCCATTGACGCGGCACAGGGGTTCGCCCCCTTGCTGCTGTACGGCATCACCGGCAGCGGCAAGACCGAGGTCTATCTCCGGACCATTGCGACGGCGCGCCAGCGGGGGCAGCAGGTGCTGGTGCTGGTGCCGGAGATCAATCTGACCCCGCAATTGGAAGCCCGCTTCCGCGCCCGTTTTCCACACGAGCGCATCGTCAGCCTGCACAGCGGTCTGGCCGACGGCGAGCGGGTCCGGCATTGGCTGGCGGCAGCGCAAGGAGAGGCCGGCGTGGTGCTGGGCACGCGGCTGGCGATCTTCACGCCGCTGCCGGCGCTCGGGCTGATCATCATCGATGAGGAGCACGATGCCTCGTATCGCCAGGCCGAGGGATTCCGTTATTCGGCGCGTGATGTCGCGGTGTACCGGGCCCGGTTGCGGCAGGTGCCGGTGGTACTGGGCTCGGCCACACCGGGGCTGGAGAGCTGGAAGAACGCGCGCGATGCCCGCTATCGGCTCTTGCAGCTGCGCACGCGGGCCGTCGCCGGTGCGCGGCCACCACGCATCGAGTTGCTGCCGACGCAGCGGCAGCGGATGCATGATGGCCTCGCCGAGCCGGCGCTGCAGGCGCTGCGCGAGGTGCTCGCGGCGGGCCGGCAGGCGCTGGTGTTCGTCAACCGGCGCGGTTATGCGCCGGTGTTGGCCTGCCATGACTGCGGCTGGATCTCGGCGTGCCCCCAATGCTCGGCGCGGCTGGTGCTGCACCTGGCCGATCGCCGGCTGCGCTGCCACCATTGCGGTCACGAGGAACGGGTACCCGCCGCCTGCCCGGATTGCGGCAATCAGGACCTGAAGCCGCTGGGGCAGGGGTCGCAGCGCGTGGAATCGGCGTTGGCGCAATTGTTTCCGCAGGCCAATGTGCTGCGCATCGACCGCGACAGCACCCGGCGCAAGGGCGCGCTGGGCGAAATGCTGCAGCAGGCCCACACCGGTGAGGCCGACCTGCTGGTCGGCACGCAGATGCTGGCCAAGGGCCATGATTTCCCGGGGCTGGACCTGGTGGTGGTGCTCAATGCCGACAACGGCCTGTTCAGTGTCGACTTCCGGGCCGAGGAAAGACTGTTCGCACAGTTGCTGCAGGTGGCGGGCCGTGCTGGCCGCGCCGGGCAGGCCGGGCGCGTGCTGATCCAGACCCAGTATCCCGAGCATCCGTTCTATGCCGCGCTGGTGGCGGGCGATTACGCCGCGTTCGCCGATGCACAGCTGGCTGAGCGGCGCAGCCTCGCGCTGCCGCCGTATGCCGCCTGGGCCATCGTGCGCGCCCAGGCCCGCGAGCAGGCGACTGCACTGGCGTTCCTGCGCGAAGCTGCCGCACAATTGGCCGGTTTTCCGATCCAGGTGGCGGAACCCGTGCCGGCAGCCATGGCGCGCAAGGCCGGCTGGGAGCGTGCCCACGTGGTGCTGAGCGCCCCGGGGCGCGCGCCCCTGCAGGTGGCGCTGCGGCATCTGGCCGCCACGTTGTCGGAAAACCCGCCGCGCGGGGTGCGTTGGTTGCTGGACGTCGACCCGCACGAGTTCTAGCTGGCACGGGGCAGGTGCCGCGCCGCCGGCAGTCGTGCCCGCACAATCAATCCGCGCCCCAGGGGCGCAATGGCAGAAGGTGAGCGAAGCGAATGGCAACGACCCCCGGCGATCTGGTCCGTCTGATCGTTCATGGCAAGGCGGCCGCCGATCCGGAACTGCGCGAAGCGGTGCTTGCCGCGCGCAACCAGGGCCACCGGCTGGAAGTGCGCGTCACCTGGGAGCAGGGCGATGCAGCGCGTTTCACGCATGAGGCGGTTGCCGAAGGGGCCGCCACCGTGATCGCCGGCGGCGGCGACGGCACACTCAACGAAGTGGCGGGGGCAATCCTGGCGCACGACATCGAGCAACGGCCGGTGCTGGGGCTGGTGCCGCTCGGCACGGCCAACGATTTCGCGCATGGCGCCGGCATCCCGCTTGCACCGCTGCCGGCATTGCGCCTGGCGTTGGCCGGTCCGATCGCCACGGTCGACGCGGGGCGGGTGAACGAGCGCATCTTCGTCAACATGGCCACCGGCGGCTTCGGCACCCAGCTCACCGTCGATACGCCGTCCGAGCAGAAGGAACTGCTGGGCGGTTTCGCCTATCTGCTGACCGGACTGCGCCGCTTCACCTCGATCACCGCTGATTACGGCAAGGTGGTCGGACCCGGCTTCAATTGGGAAGGCGACTTCCTGGTGCTGGCGGTGGGCAACGGCTCGCAGGCCGGTGGCGGCCACCTGCTGTGCCCACAGGCACGGCTGGACAATGGTCTGCTCGATCTGCGCATCCTGGCGGGCGAGGAACTGCTGCCCACGCTGCTGGAGCGGCTGATCGACGGCGAGGAGGCCGAAAGCGTGGTCAGTGCGCGTGTGCCATGGTTGACGCTGGAAACGCCGCACCCCGTCCATCTGAACCTGGATGGCGAACCGCTGGCCGGAACCCATTTCAGGATCGAGGCGCTGCCGGGGGCGTTGCGGTTTCGCCTGCCCGGCTACTGCCCGTTGCTCGACCGCGCGGTCGGCTGAACCGCGGCGGAGCCCGCATGGCGCGGCGCCGGCCAGACGCCGCGGACCATCGGGAACGGGTGCCTCAGATGGCGTCCTCGTTGGTTTCGCCGGTCCGGATGCGCACCACGTATTCCACCGGAGTGACGAAGATCTTGCCATCGCCGATCTTGCCGGTACGCGCGGCGTTGACGATGGCCTCGATCGCCGCCTCCACCTGCTCATCGGCCAGGATCACCTCGACCTTGGTCTTGGGCAGGAAGTCGACCACGTATTCGGCGCCCCGGTACAGCTCGGTGTGACCTTTCTGGCGGCCGAAGCCCTTGACCTCGATGACCGTCAGGCCCGAGATGCCAAGGTCGGACAAGGCTTCGCGCACTTCGTCCAGTT
The DNA here is from genome assembly GCF_025642115.1 of Chitiniphilus purpureus. GTDB lineage: Bacteria > Pseudomonadota > Gammaproteobacteria > Burkholderiales > Chitinibacteraceae > Chitiniphilus > Chitiniphilus purpureus. Next base: position 1,850,691 of record NZ_CP106753.1, read on the forward strand.
TGAACGGCTTGATGATCGCTTCGATCTTCTTCATATGGGGGATGCTCCTAGTCGAATTGAACGGCCTGACCATCAGGCCGGATGATCAGCGCCCCGGATCCAGCCGCAGCGTGCGCGCGTTGCCGCTGCCGCCGAGCAGATTCAGCAGCGGGGCGAACTGGGCCTCCTGGCCGCTTGCGGGGGTGAAGGTCAGCTCGCCCTGCGGTCCGGTGCCCGTCAGACGTCCGTTGCCGACAATGGCCAGCGTGCCGCCGAGCGGGGCGATCTGCCAGGTCGGCACGCTGCCTTCACGACCCAGGGTGATGCGGTAGTCGCCGAACGGATTGGCGTTCGGGGTCACCATGGCGTTGGCACGTAGCCATTGGACCACCGTGGCGTTCCAATCCGTGCGTGACAACAGCGGCGCGTCGATGCGCAGCTCGCCGCCAAGCTGGATCGCGGCCAGGCGCTTGTCCAGCGCGAACAGCGGGGCGGCCGGCAGCTGCAGCGCAACGGCCTCGGCCCGGGCGCCGCCGGCACCCAGCACCAGCCTTGCCTGGCCGGGCTGATCCCGATGCCGCGTGCTCAGTTGCCAGGCCAGCTCGCCCCGCAGCAACGCCGCCGGTTGCCACTGCCAGCGCACATCCTGCAGCAGCTGCATGCCATTGACGCCCAACTGGCCGATCCGGCCTTGCCAGAGCGTGCCTTCGACCGACCCCGCCTGCCATGGCGCGGGCAACTGCCCGATGAACAGCACCGCCGGCAGGCGCGCCAGCGCGAACAGCAGCAGGAGCGCACCGAACCACCAGCCCAGCCGCGAGACCCGGCGCCTCATCGCTGCACCTCGATGCTGAGCGAAGTGCGGCCGGGCTGGCCGGTCTCCTTGATGTCCAGCTTCATGATGCGCATCCCGCTGTCGCTGCGCAGCGCGGTCAAGAGATCGAGTGCCTGCGCAAAGGGCAGGTCGGGTGCATCCACGGCGACGCGCTGGTCGGGCAGCGCGCGGATATCGGCCTGCACTCCCGCTGCCTGCACGATGCCCTGCACGGTGCTGCGCGGGTCGCCGCTGGCGCCGGCATTGGCGCGGCTGCCCTTCAGCTGCGTGATCTGGCGCTGCATCTGCGCAAGGTCGGCCTCCAGCCGGGGCAACTGCCGCTGCAGCCGCTCGCGCGCCGTCGCCGCTGGTTGCCACAGCACCAGATAGAAGAGCGCAACCGCAAGCAGCACGCCGCAGATGCCAAGGAACACGCGCTCGCGCCCGGTGCGCTGCCGCCAGAAGAGTCGAAAGCGATCCATGTTCACTCCTGCCGCCACAAGACACCGCGGCCTTGGCTGCCCGGCTGCAACTCGAAGGCGAGCCCCGCCGCGGCGAGCTGGCGTTGGAGCGCGGCGGCGTCGCCGATCACTTCAAGTTCGAGTCGGCCCTCCGCCAGACGGATGCGTGCCAGCCGCAGCTGGGGCCCGGCCAGCGTATCGAGCCGCTGCAGCAGTGCGAGTGCATCGCCGCCGGCAGGGGCCCCGGCCGCACCTTCGGCCACCCCGGCCTCGCGCAGCCGGCTGGCAAGCTGCAGCACCGGATCGATCACCGGCACGCCGGGAAAGGCGGCGGCGAAGGTCTGGCGCATCTCGCGCTTGAGTGCCTCCGTACGCTGCTGCAGCCGCCACCACTCGGCCAGGTTGGCGACGGTGCACAGCAGCAGCAATGCCCCGGCCAGCGCGGCTACGCGGCGCCACGGCCGCCAATCGAACCGCCACGCCGGCTCGGCGGTGAAATCACCCTGCAGCAGATTGGTGTCGACCTCGACAGGGCCGGCGCATACCTGCTCCAGCGCGAGCTGGTCCACGGTTTCCCCGGCGGTCAGCACCGGGACGAGCGTCGGATCGTCGAACGGCACGGTCTCGCCCTGCGGCGAGATCAGCAATCCGGCGCCGTCGGGCAACGACAGCTGCAGCCAACCGGCGACAGCGGGCCTTGGCAGGCTGGCCAGCGGATAGGCGCCTTCGATCTGGTGGCCGGCCTGCTGCAAGCGTGCCAGCCACGCCGCAAGCCAGGCGCGCTCGAGCACAAATACCCGCCATTGCCGCTCGCCGAGCGGCTGCAGCGCAAAATGCAGCTGGGCGGCCGGCGCGAGCAGCTTGTCCTCCAGCGCGAGCGGCAGCAAGGCGCGCAACTTGGCGAGCGGCTGCCGGGGCAGGTTGACCTGGTGGGTGCTGATACGCTCAGGCGGTACCAACAGCTCCAGCCTGGCGGCATGCGGCAGCGCCCCGGGCGCATCCTGGCCCTGCGCCTGCAACTGCCCGTAGGCATTGAGGGCGAACCAGGGCAGCGGCCGGTCATCGGCCGGATCGGCACCGAGCAGCACGCGCAGGCGGGCGGGCGAAAGAGGGGCGCTCACGTCAGTTTGCAGGGGCATGCCTGAAAGATGCCGGAGTATGGCACAAACGCGCCGCGGCCACGAAGCCGGCGCAGACGTGCAAGGCCGCCTTGCCGTTGGCCTGCGCCCATTGCGCGCCAGCCAGGTTTGTGAATAGCAAATGCTTTCCCCTATAATCGGCGTTTGCCCAGGCGCAGCCCGTCGCGGACCGCGCGCGGCAGAGCCCCGCGAGGGTGGCGGAATTGGTAGACGCACTGGATTTAGGTTCCAGCGCCGCAAGGCGTGGGGGTTCGATTCCCCCCTCTCGCACCACGGCGCCAAGCGCCGTCAACTTTCATATAAACCCATTCATTGCAATGGCCGCCGGTTTCGGCCATTGCCTGACCGCAGCAGGCATCCGTTGAAAGCCTGCGCGAGCATTCGCCCCAAGGACATCGACATGCAAGCACAACTGGAAACCCTGAACGGCCTTGAGCGGCGCCTCAGCTTTTCGATCCCGCGCGATGAGATCAGCAAGCGGGTGGACGCGCGGCTGAAGAATGTCGCCAAGACAGCCAAGATCGCCGGTTTCCGGCCGGGCAAGGCACCGCTCAACATCGTGGCGCAGCAATACGGTTTCCGCGTGCAGGAAGAGGTGCTGGGCGAGACCGTCGAGCGCTCGTTCGGCGAGGCGGTGCAGGCGCAGCAACTGCAGGTGGCGGGCTACCCGCGCTTCGAGCCCAAGGCCGATGCACCGGCCGAAGGCGATTTCCAGTTCGTCGCCACGTTCGAGGTCTATCCCGAGGTCAAGCTGGGTGATCTGGCCGGCCGTGAGCTTGAGAAGCCCACGCTGAGCGTGGGCGAGGCCGAGGTTGACAAGACCGTCGAGATCCTGCGTCGCCAGCGCACGCGCTTTGACCGGGTCGAGCGCGCAGCGCAGGACGAAGACCGCGTCATCATCGACTTCAAGGGCACCATCGCCGGTGAGGCGTTCGAAGGCGGTTCGGCCGAGAACTATGCCTTCCTGTTGGGCAAGGGCCAGATGCTGGCCGACTTCGAGGCCGGCATCCGCGGCATGAAGGAAGGCGAAACCAAGGACGTCGAGGTCCGCTTCCCCGAGGACTACCAGGGCAAGGACGTGGCCGGCAAGACCGCGGTGTTCGCGATCACCGTGAAGAATGTCGCCGAACCCAAGCTGCCCGAGGTGGATGCCGAATTCGCCAAGGCACTTGGCATTGCCGACGGTGACGTGACCAAGATGCGCGCCGAGGTGAGAAAGAACCTGGAGCGCGAAGTGCGGCTGCGCCTGAAAGCGCGGCTCAAGGAAAGCGTGATGAGCGTACTGATCGAGGCTGCGCCCGTCGATCTGCCGCGTGCGTTGGTGGGCATGGAGATCGGCCGCCTTGCGGAACAGGCGCAGGCCGACTTGAAAGCCCGCGGCATCGATCCCAAATTGGTACCGTTCTCGCCTGCGATGTTCGAAGCCCAGGCCAAGCGCCGGGTCCATCTGGGCCTGGTGCTGGCAGACCTGGTGAAGGCCCACGATCTGCAGGCCAAGCCCGAGCAGGTCAAGGCCATCGTCGAAGATCTGGCCGAGAACTACGAAGATCCCACCGATGTGGTGGCCTGGTACTACGAGAAGCGCGAGCGGCTCGCAGGCCCCGAATCGATGGCCCTGGAAGACAACGTGGTCGAGTTCGTGCTCGGGCAGGTCAAGTCGGTCGAGAAGGCGGTGGCCTTCGACGAACTGATGGGCCAGCAGGGTTGATCGGCCGCCACTAAGGACACATCATGCAACGATCGGAATTCGACCCGCAAAACCTCGGTCTCATCCCCATGGTGATCGAGCAGAGCGGCCGGGGCGAGCGCTCCTATGACATCTACTCGCGCCTTCTGAAGGAGCGGGTCGTCTTCCTTGTCGGCCCGGTCAATGACCAGAGCGCCAACCTGGTGGTCGCGCAGCTGCTGTTCCTTGAAAGCGAGAACCCGGACAAGGACATCCATTTCTACATCAACTCGCCCGGCGGCTCCGTCACGGCAGGGATGGCGATCTACGACACCATGCAGTTCATCAAGCCGGACGTGTCCACGCTGTGTGTGGGCATGGCGGCCTCGATGGGGGCCTTCCTGCTTTCGGGCGGTGCCAAGGGCAAGCGCTTTGCACTGCCGCATTCGCGCATCATGATCCACCAGCCGTTGATCGGTGGCCTTGCCGGCCAGGCCTCGGACATCGAGATCCACGCCCGCGAACTGCTCAAGACCAAGCGCCAGCTCAACGAACTGCTCGCCAGGCATACCGGGCAGCCGCTGGAGGTGGTCGAGCGCGATACCGACCGCGACAACTTCCTGTCGGCCGAGGAAGCCAAGAACTACGGCCTGGTGGACGAGGTGCTCGCCTCGCGCAATCCGGCGGTCTGAGCTGCCGGCACCGTACTCGCGCCGCCAGTATGCTGCTGGCGGCTTTTGCTTTGATACCGCGGCTCCCGCGTGTGAGGGAGATGGCTGATGACCGACAAGTCCAACGAAAAACTGCTCTACTGCTCTTTCTGCGGTAAGAGCCAGCACGAGGTGACCAAGCTGATCGCCGGTCCCCAGGTGTTCATCTGCAACGAATGCATCGAGCTGTGCAACGACATCATCAAGGATGAGGCGGCACAGACGCTGGCATCCGAGCCGCAGACCCCGGGCGGCAAGAAGCTGCCCAAGCCGACCGAGATCCGCACCGTGCTCGATCAGTACGTGATCGGCCAGGAGCGGGCCAAGAAGATCCTGGCGGTGGCGGTGTACAACCACTACAAGCGGCTTTCCACCAAGCACCAGAAGGTTGGCAATGATGTGGAGCTGTCCAAGTCCAACATCCTGCTGATCGGCCCGACCGGCTCGGGCAAGACACTGCTGGCGCAGACCATGGCCAAGCTGATCGACGTGCCGTTCGTTATCGCCGACGCCACGACGCTGACCGAAGCGGGCTACGTGGGCGAGGATGTCGAGCACATCATCGCCAAGCTCCTGCAGCAGTGCGACTACGACGTGGAGAAGGCGCAACGCGGCATCGTCTATATCGACGAGATCGACAAGATCGCGCGCAAGTCCGAGAACCCGTCGATCACGCGCGATGTCTCCGGCGAGGGGGTGCAGCAGGCGCTGCTCAAGCTGATCGAGGGCACGGTTGCGTCGGTACCGCCACATGGCGGACGCAAGCACCCCAACCATGAGATGCCGCAGGTCGATACCACCAACATCCTGTTCATCGTCGGCGGCGCGTTTGAAGGGCTGGACAAGATCATCCGCAACCGGTCGGTTAAGGGTGGCATCGGTTTTGGCGCCGAGGTGCAGTCCAAGGACGACAAGAGCAACGTTGGCCTCGTGCTGCATCAGGTGGAGCCGGATGACCTCATCCGCTTCGGTCTGATCCCCGAGTTCGTCGGCCGGGTGCCGGTGATCGCCACGCTGGACGAGCTGGACGAGGCGGCGCTGATCTCGATCCTGACCGAGCCGAAGAATGCCCTGGTCAAGCAATACCAGAAACTGTTCGAAATGGAAGGCGTCACGCTGGAGCTGACCGAGGCCGCGCTCGAAGCGACCGCCAAAAAGGCGATGGAGCGTCGTACCGGCGCGCGCGGGCTGCGTTCCATCCTCGAAGGCGCATTGCTCGACACCATGTATGAGTTGCCGGCGCTCGAAGGCGTGGCGCGCGTGGTGGTGGGCCCGGAAACGATCACCGCCGGGGTGCCGCCGCAGCAGGTCGCCAGCGTGACCGAGGAATCGGCCGCCGCCTGATCTGGGCCGGGCCGGTCCACGGCGCGCAGCGCGCGGCGCCGGATCGGCCGGCCGATCCCGTTTTTCATTCCCTCGCTCCGGTGTCGTCGAATCGACGTTGAATTTCACAACGTCAGACCACATCATGATGAGGGTACCCTTGCAGGTACCCCGTACAACTCTTCAGGTCAGCCCATATGTCTGAATCCCAAGTCCTGCCTTCCGAACCCGCTCAGTTCCCGATGTTGCCGCTGCGGGACGTGGTGGTGTTCCCGCACATGGTGATTCCGTTGTTCGTCGGCCGCCCCAAGTCGATCCGCGCGCTTGAGGCCGCGATGGAAGAAGGGCGGCATATCCTGCTGGTGGCGCAGAAGAACGCGCAGAAGGACGAACCCAGCATGGCCGACATCTACCCGGTCGGCACCGTCGCCACGGTCCTGCAGCTGTTGAAGCTGCCGGATGGAACGGTGAAGGTGCTGGTCGAAGGCGTGCAGCGCGCGACGGTCAATGCCTTGCAGGACGAGGACGGTTACTTCCGTGCGACCGCGTTGCCGCACGATCCCAATGAGGATGCCGGCCATGAGGCCGAAGCGATGCGCCGTGCGTTGCTCAGCCAGTTCGACCAGTACGTCAAGCTCAACAAGAAGATCCCGCCCGAGATCCTGACCTCGCTCTCCGGCATCGAATCGGCCGGGCGCCTTGCCGACACCATCGCTGCGCACCTGCCGCTCAAGCTTGAGCAGAAGCAGGCCGTGCTCGAGATGGAGGATGTGCGTCGCCGGATGGAGCACTTGCTGAAGCAGCTGGAGACCGAGCTTGACATCCTGCAGGTCGAAAAGCGCATCCGCGGCCGTGTGAAGCGGCAGATGGAAAAGAGCCAGCGCGAGTACTACCTCAACGAGCAGGTCAAGGCGATCCAGAAGGAACTGGGCGAGATCGACGAAAACGCCGAGCTCGACGATCTGGAAAAGCGGATCAAGGCCGCCGGCATGACCAAGGAGGGGCGCGAGAAGGCCGAGGCCGAACTCAAGAAGCTGCGCATGATGTCGCCCATGAGCGCCGAAGCCACCGTGGTGCGCAACTACATCGATACGCTGGTGGGCCTGCCCTGGAAAAAGAAATCCAAGATCAGCAAGGATCTGGGCGAGGCCGAGTCGGTGCTCGATGCCGATCACTACGGCCTGGACAAGATCAAGGAGCGCATTCTCGAGTACCTCGCGGTGCAGACCCGGGTCGACAAGCTCAAGGCCCCTATCCTGTGCCTGGTCGGCCCGCCCGGGGTGGGCAAGACCTCGCTGGGTGAATCCATCGCCCGCGCCACCAATCGCAAGTTCGTGCGCATGGCGCTCGGCGGCGTACGCGACGAAGCCGAGATCCGCGGTCACCGCCGCACCTACATCGGATCGATGCCGGGCAAGATCCTGCAGAGCATGACCAAGGTTGGGGTCAAGAACCCACTGTTCCTGCTGGACGAGGTCGACAAGATGGGGGCCGACTTCCGCGGCGATCCGAGCTCCGCACTGCTTGAAGTGCTTGACCCGGAACAGAACCACGCCTTCAGCGACCACTATCTCGAAGTCGACTACGATCTGTCGGATGTGATGTTCGTGGCAACGGCCAATTCGTTGAACATCCCGCCCGCCCTGCTCGACCGTATGGAGATCATCCGTCTTTCCGGTTACACCGAGGACGAGAAGGTCAACATCGCGCTCAACTACCTTGTGCCCAAGCAGATGCGCAACAACGGCGTCAAGGAAGGCGAGCTGGTGATCAGCGAGGCGGCAGTGCGCGACGTGGTGCGTTACTACACCCGTGAAGCGGGCGTGCGCAGCCTGGATCGTGAAGTTGCCAAGATCTGCCGCAAGGTGGTCAAAAACCTGCTGCTCAAGCCGTCGGACAAGCGGCTCACCGTGACGCCGAAGAACCTCGACAAGTATCTCGGTGTGCGCCGGTTCGAATACGGCGTGGCCGAGCAGCAGAACCAGGTCGGCCAGGTCACCGGTCTTGCCTGGACCGAGGTGGGTGGCGAGTTGCTCACGATCGAAGCCGTCAAGCTGCCGGGCAAGGGCAAGATGATCCAGACGGGCCAGTTGGGCGATGTGATGCAGGAGTCGATCCAGGCGGCGTTGTCAGTGGTACGGTCGCGCGCGGCCCAACTGGGAATCGACCCGGAGTTCTATCAGAAGAACGATATCCACATCCACTTGCCCGAAGGCGCCACGCCGAAGGACGGCCCTTCCGCGGGCATCGCGATTGCCACCGCCATGGCGTCCATCCTGACGGGCATACCGGTCCGGTGCGATGTGGCGATGACCGGTGAAATCACACTGCGCGGCGAAGTGTTGCCGATCGGTGGATTGAAGGAAAAGCTGCTGGCCGCACATCGCGGCGGCATCAAGCATGTGTTGATCCCGGACGGCAACGTCAAGGATCTCGCGGAAATCCCCGACAATGTCAAACGGGGGCTGGCGATACACTCGGTCAAATGGTTCGACCAGGTGCTGGGTCATACACTGGAGCGTCAGCCGGATGCTGCAGGGAAGGCCGAGGGGACGCAGGAAAGCATCGTTGCCCAACCGCCTTCCGACCCTGGTGCGGATTCAACAACACCCCCGACCAAGCATTAGTTGACACCTATTTTTGCTGCTTGCTATAAAGCTCTGGCAATCGGCCGACCGGACCTATCCTAACCAGAACCAAAGGGGACGTAAGTGAATAAATCCGAACTCATCGACGCCATCGCCGAATCCGCTGGCCTTTCCAAGGCTGCAGCAGGCAAGGCCCTGGATGCCACCATTGATGCGGTTTCCAATGCCCTGAAGAACGGCGGTGAAGTCACACTGGTCGGCTTCGGCACCTTCTACGTCGCCGAACGTGAAGCGCGCAATGGCCGTAATCCGCGCACCGGCGAAACCATCAAGATCGATGCTGCGAAGCAACCCAAATTTAGGGCTGGCAAATCCCTGAAGGATGCAGTACAATAATTGTCTTTCGTCGCCGAGCCAATATACGGCGATGAAGACGGGAAGGGTGGTTAGCTCAGTTGGTTAGAGCGCCTGCTTCACACGCAGGAGGTCGGTGGTTCGAATCCACTACTACCCACCACAGCGCTCCAGGCAAAATCAGTATGCGACTGTAGTTGCAAATTGCTGAAAGAATGTTAAGATCGCTGTCCTCGCTGGAGCGGTAGTTCAGTTGGTTAGAATACCGGCCTGTCACGCCGGGGGTCGCGGGTTCGAGTCCCGTCCGCTCCGCCAGCTTACGAAAAAAGCCAAGCTTATGCTTGGCTTTTTTCATTTCCCGATGCGGTCCGACCTTCCGCGATCCGGCACGCTGCGTTCACACCGACTGGGCAACACAGGCTGGGCCGGTTCTGGCATCATGGTTCCCGCAAAAAAACCTGGATGTGGAGCGCCTGTTTTCATGTTTGACATTGTCCAAAAGAATAGAACGCTGGTTCAGATCGTCTTGGGGCTGGTTGCCCTGGGGCTGGTGGTCGGAGCAGGGGTGACCGGATACAGCGCGTTGGAGGGGGACGGCAACTATCTGGCCAAGGTCGATGGCAAGCCGATCACCGAATATGACGTCCAGCAAGCTGTCGCTGGGCAGCCGATCTCGAACGAAATGCGTCCGATGGTGGTGGAGCAGTTGGTCCAGCAGCGCCTGGTGCTGGCCGCAGCCAAGCGCCTGAACCTGACTGCGAGCGACGAGCAGTTGCGCCAAGCCATCGCCCAGATGGAAGATTTCCATGAGAACGGCAAGTTCAGCCCACAACGTTACCAGACCTTGCTGGGCGCGCAGCAGATGTCGCCCGCGCAGTTCGAGCAACGTGTCCGCGACAGTCTGACTGCACGGGCGTTGTTCGGCACTTATGGGGCGACGGCCATCGCGTCCAAGACCGCTTCAGCGCGGCTTGCTAAGCTGATCGGCGAGCGCCGTGAGATCCAGACGGTATCGCTGCGTCCTGAAGATTACGTTGCACGCGTCTCGGTCACACCGGATGAAGTGAAGAAGTACTACGAAAGCAACCAGAGCGATTTCCGTGTACCGGAAATGGTCCGCCTGGAGTACGTGTTGCTTTCCAAGGCGCAATTGGCCGCGAAGCAGCAGGTGAGTGATGCCGAGGTGCAGAAGTACATCGATGAGCACAAGGCGCAATTGCTTGGCGAGCAACGTCGTGTGTCGCATATCCTGATCGAGGCCGACAAGGATGCCAAGCCGCCGGTGCGCCAGCAGGCGCGTGCCGAGGCTGAAGCATTGCGCAAAGTGTTGTTGGCCGAGCCGCACCGTTTTGCCGAACTGGCCAAGCAGCATTCCAAAGATCCGGTCTCGGCAGCCGAGGGGGGCGAATTGGGCTGGTTCGGCGCCGATGCCGATTTTGTTGCGCCGTTTAAGGAAGCCATGCTCAAGCTGCCCAAGGGCCAATTGAGCGAGGTGGTTGAAACGCAGTATGGCTACCACCTGATCCGGGTCGACGACATCCGCGGCAAGAGCGTGGATGAAGTGAAGCCCCAGGTGCTTGCCAAGTTGCAACAGGAAAAGGTCGACGCCCAGTTCACGGGGCAGGTGCAGCAGTTCTCGGAAACCGTCTACCAGAAGGCCGACAGCCTGAAGCCGGCGGCCGAGCAATTCCAGGTCCCGGTTTTGCAAAGCGGCTGGGTGACCCGGCAAGGAGCGCAGGACCCGCAGCTGAAGAGCCCCAAGTTGGTCGAGGCGGTGTTCAATGACGACGTGCTCAAGGCCAAGCACAACTCCGAGGCGGTCGAGGTGGCGCCGGGTGAATGGATCTCGGCACGGGTGCTGGAATACAAGCCGGCGCAGCTGACCCCGCTGGAGACGGTACGGGCACAGGTCGAACAGCGTGTAAAACTCAAAAAGGCGGAGAAGCTGGTGCTTGAAGAAGGCGCCAAGCAGCTGGCCGCATTGCAGGCAGGCCAGACCCTACCGCTCATCTGGGAGGCGCCCCGAGAGGTCGGGCGCGTAGGTGAGCCAGGTCTCGATGCACAAACCGTGGCGGCGTTGTTCCTGCCCAAGCCGGACAAACTACCCGCCTATGCCGGCAAACCGGCGGCAGGCGGCAGTTATGTCCTTTACAAGGTCGTTTCGGTGGTACCTGCTCCGGAGTTGACGCCGCAGATGGCCGAGCAGATGCGGGTGCAGACCGAGCGGATGTACAGCCAGGTCGAAGTGATGCGCTATCTGGAGGACCTGAAGGGGCAGATCGAAGTGCAATACGGTGCGAAGGTGCCGCAGCAACCGTAATCTTTGAACTGACTGCGGGAAAAAACGGTGGATTATTCCACCGTTTTTTTTCGGCGACGAGCGGGATTGTATTTCTTCGGCAGGAGGCCGATATTTCGTTTGTAAGCTTGTTTCCCGTCACAGCGGCGTCACCCACAGGAGAGCAAGGTATGCTGAAGCGCTACGATATGTCGTCTGGATATCTGGCGGAAATGGGCGATTTCCTGCTCGCGCCGCAGCCTGATGCCATGGCACAGGAACAGTTGCGGAGGCCTCAGCCGCAATTGCAGTTGCTGACAGTGGCTGAAGCCGAAGAAGCACAGCGTCGCGCGCTATCCCATTGGTCTCGTTGAATTGTGTCTTTGTTGTTCGACTAGATGTAAGGCTCTCTAGGGGTGAAGGCAGGTATCTATTGTTGTGTGGCGCACTGCTTGCGGGTGTGCATCCATCACGGTTTTGATTTGCGGTACGGATGCCCTTGGCGCAATGCTTCTGAGGATGGCTGCAGTCAGTTTTTTCAAAGGCGCTTCAACGATGAGGCGCTTTTTCGTTTGGCACGAGTGATACGCTTTTCGTGAGCCACCTAATGGTGATCCGCTTACTCACTGGCGCCAAGCCGGACTTTGCCATGAAAGTAAGCCGATCGATCTCCGATGCCGGCCGCGATTGATCCATGCTTGTATGGGCTTTGCAGGGGCGTGCCTGGCAAGCTCTTCATACCGGCCTGTGCTAAAGTGCTGGCCTGCCTGTGGTTTAGCCGTTTCTTATTCACATCAGATGACCCCTTTCGTGCGCGCCTCATGGTTCGGCTTATTGCTTGTGTTTGCGCTGCCGGCGTGGGCGGAGTCCGTGTCGTTGGCCGGGCCCGGCCGGGTCAGGTTGCGTGCCGAATATCTTCCACCCAAGGAAGGCAGTTTTGGCGCGCCTGCCGTGGTCCTGCTGCATGGTTGTGAAGGCATGTGGCAGCGCGGGCGCTTGGGCGAGCGCTATGCGCATATGGCCGGTCTGTTCCAGGAACTGGGCTATGCGGTGCTGATTCCCGACAGCTTTGGTCCACGCGGGGTGCGTGAACAATGCAGGGTGCCGCCGGCAAGGCAAAGAGTCAGTGCCTCAAGACGGGCGGACGATGCGCAATGGGCGGTGGCGTGGCTGCGTCAGCAGCCCGCGGTCGATGCAGGCCGGATCGGCACGATAGGCTGGTCGCATGGCGGCACGGCAGCGCTCAAGCTCGCTGGGCGGCAGACCGAGGGATTGCAGGTGGCTGCCGCATTCTATCCAAACTGCACGCCGTTGCTCAGGCAGCTGCGGCGCTTCCAGGCACGGGTGCCGTCGCTGATATTGATGGGCGAGTCCGACGACTGGAGCCTGATTGCGCCTTGCCGCAAGCTGGCGGAGCGTGACGAGCGCAATCAACTGCACCTGGTCGGTTATCCGCTCACCTACCAGGATTTCGACGTGCCCGGCAGTGAGCTGCGGGTGCGCCGCGATGTGCCGGATGGCCAGTATCCAGGGCAGGGGGTGACGCTGGGCGCCAACCCCGAGGCGGCGGCTGATGCGTATCGGCGGCTGTTCAAATGGTTTGCGCGGACATTGGACAGGGAAGACTGATCGCCTGGCGTCCGGGGAGGTCAGCTGTTAGTGTTTGGATTGTGCGCCGCACAATCCACCCGACAGATGGAGCCTGCCATGTCCTACGCTTTCGATGATCTGCACGTCGGCCTGAGCGCCGAATACCGCAAGACCGTCACGGAAACCGATGTCGTGCTGTTCGCCGGGCTCACCGGGGACAACAATCCAATGCATATCGACGAGGAGTTCGCGCGCGAAACGCGCTTTCAGGGCCGGATCATCCACGGCATGCTGACGGCATCGTTTCTCTCCTCGGTGATCGGGATGAAACTCCCCGGTCCTGGTTGCATCTATATGAGCCAGCAATTGCGCTTTCTGAAGCCGGTGAAGATCGGCGACACCGTGACCGCCCGCGCCGAAGTGGCCGAATTGTTGCCTGAGAAACAGCGGGTCAGGCTGGTGACGATCTGTTCGGTGCGTGGAGAACCTGTGCTCGATGGTGAGGCGATGGTATGGGTGCCGCGGCGTTGAGGCGTCGATGTCCTGCGGGCCACGCTTTGATGATGCCTTGTCCCCCCTGATTTGCCCGGGCTGTACAAGCGGTCGTCGGTAGATGGGCGCAACGGCGTTTGCTCTACAATGCTGGCTTTGCCATTCGTGAGGGAAACCTGATGCAAACCCTGTCTGCATTCGATTCGCGTCTGGCCGATGTGGCGGGTGTCAGCATCCGCAGCGCCGGCGAACTCTACGGCTCCGACGGCGAGGGGCTGCCGCTGGTGGTGATCGAGAATGCGCTCGGCAGCGCTGTCCTGGCCCTGCAGGGCGCGCATCTCGTGTCCTTCCGCCCTGCCGGTGCCGAAGACCTGCTCTGGCTTTCTCCGAAGGCCGTGTTCACACCGGGCAAGGCGATCCGGGGGGGGATACCGCTGTGCCTGCCGTGGTTCGGCGGGCACCCCGAAGGCAAGCCGGCCCATGGGTTTGCACGTGCGCAACCGTGGACGCTTGACGCGGTACGCACATTGCCCGACGGCAAGACCGAACTGGACTTGAGCCTGACGCCGAATGCCGCGGTCAGCGCGCTATGGCCGCATGATTTCCTGTTCGAGCTGCGGGTCACGGTCGGACGTGAACTGACGCTTGCACTGACCGCGCACCATCGTGGCGATACGCCGGTGCCGTTCTCCAGTGCGTTCCACACCTATTTCTCGGTACCGGATGTGGTGCTTGCCACCATCGACGGCCTGCAAGGCACCACGTATATCGATACCGTGGGAGGTGCCCATACCCGGCACACCCAGCTTGGCGCATTGCAGGTGGCCGGGCCCACTGACCGCGTCTACCTCGACGTACCTGCGGTGCAATCCATCGCCACCGCGCGCGGCGCCATCCGTATCGACAGCGATACGCGCAGTGCCGTGGTCTGGAACCCGTGGGAATACGCCAACAATGTGCCCGACGTCGGCTCCGACGGCTATCGCCGCTTTGTCTGCGTCGAGCGTGGCGACGTGTTCGACAATGCCTTGCAGCTCGCCCCCGGCGAGCGTTATCACAGGTCGATGACCTTGTCGCTGGCCTGATAACCGGTTCCGGCAATGCAGCGCGCCCGGCCATGCCGGGCGTGCGCGTTTGGGGCAGGTACAATGGGGACGCTTTGCGTCCTCTCCTTCCATCCCACGTACAGGCTTTGCCATCGATGTCCGACACATACCGCGATCTGCGCGATTTCTGCGCGCAGTTGGAGCAGCAAGGGGAATTGAAGCGGGTACATCTGCCGGTGTCGCCCAAGCTGGAGATGACCGAGATCTGCGACCGTACCTTGCGCATACAGGGCCCGGCACTGTGGTTCGACAATGTACCGGGCTACACGCTGCCGGTCCTGGGCAACCTGTTCGGCACGCCACGGCGCGTGGCGCTGGGCATGGGCGCTCAGGATACCGGCGCGTTGCGCGAGATCGGCAGGACGCTTGCCTATCTGAAGGAGCCCGAACCGCCCAAGGGCTGGAAGGATGCGTGGGACAAGCTGCCGCTTCTGAAGCAGGTGCTCAGCATGGCGCCGCGGGAGGTGAAGCGCGGGGCCGTGCAGCAGAACGTGATCGAAGGCCCGGATGTCGATCTGGCCTGGCTGCCGGTCCAGCACTGCTGGCCCGGCGACGTGGCCCCGCTGATCACCTGGGGCCTCGTCGTCACGCGCGGGCCGGCCCGGCGCCGTCAGAACCTGGGCATCTACCGCCAGCAGGTGATCGGCAGGAATCGTGTGATCATGCGCTGGCTGGCGCATCGGGGCGGCGCGCTCGATTTCCGCGAGCATGCGCAGCAGCATCCAGGCACGCCGTTTCCGCTTGCGGTGGTGCTCGGGTGCGACCCGGCCACCATCCTGGGCGCGGTCACGCCGGTGCCCGATACGCTTTCGGAATACCAGTTTGCCGGCCTGTTGCGCGGCGGCAAGACCGAATTGACGCAGTGTCTGGGCTCCAGTCTGCAGGTGCCTGCCACCGCCGAGATCGTGCTGGAGGGCGTGATTCCGCCATGCGAGCCGGGTTACAGCGGGGTGTCCGAGCATGGCGTGCCGCTCAAGGAACTCAACGGCTACCTGCATGCGCTGGAAGGTCCGTATGGCGACCATACCGGTTACTACAACGAGCAGGACTGGTTTCCGGTGTTCGAGATCCAGCGCATCACCCATCGCGACGCGCCGGTCTACCACAGTACCTATACCGGCAAGCCGCCGGACGAGCCGGCCATGCTGGGAGTGGCGTTGAACGAGGTGTTCGTGCCCATCCTGCAAAAGCAGTTTCCCGAGATCGTCGATTTCTACCTGCCTGCCGAAGGGTGCAGCTACCGGATGGCCGTCGTCTCGATCAGGAAGCAGTATCCGGGCCACGCCAAGCGGGTGTTGTTCGGAGTGTGGTCGTTCCTGCGGCAGTTCATGTACACCAAGTTCATCGTCATCGTCGATGACGACGTGGACACCCGCAGCTGGCAGGAGGTGATCTGGGCCATCACCACCCGCATGGACCCGGTGCGCGATACGCTGCTGGTCGAGAACACCCCGATCGACTACCTTGATTTCGCCAGCCCGATTTCCGGCCTGGGCGGCAAGATGGGGCTGGATGCGACCAACAAGTGGCCAGGTGAGACCAGTCGCGAATGGGGCAGGGTGATCACGCATGACAGCGCGACGGCTGCCCGGGTCGATGCCATCTGGCAGGCGCTGGGCCTGTAGCGCCGCGTGCGATGTCGTTGCCTTGTGCCCGCGCAGCCGTTGCAGGGTGGGCAAGGTTGAGATATCGGGCGCTGCGCTCTCGGGCTATGCTGTAGCGGCTGCTCGTCGCGTTGCTCAAGGACCAGACTATGTTGCATCCGAATTCCCGCGAGTTTCAGTTCACGGAGCAGGATTTCGAGAAAATTCGCAAGTTGATCTACAACTACGCGGGTATTGCGCTGTCGCCCACCAAGCACGACATGGTCTATGGCCGGCTCGCAAAGCGCCTGCGTGCGCTCAATCTCAAGACCTTCAACGACTACTTGCAGGTGCTTGAGCGGGGGGATCAGAAGGAGTTCGAGCTTTTTACCAACTCGCTGACCACCAACCTCACCTCGTTCTTCCGCGAGCTGCACCATTTCCCCATCCTGATGGAGTTGCTCAAGGCCAACCGGCGGTTCGGCTCGCTCAGCCTATGGTGTTCGGCGTCGAGCACCGGCGAAGAGCCCTATAGCATGGCGATCACGGCGTGCGAGGCGTTCGACAGCCTACGTCCGCCGGTCAAGATCATTGCCACCGATCTGGACACCAATGTGCTCGAAGTGGCGCGCACCGGCATCTATCCGGCCGAGGAAGTGCAGAAGCTCGACCCCACGCGGGTCCGCCGCTTCTTTGATCGGCTGCCGGATGGGCGTTTCCTGGTCAAGCAGGAGGTGCGCGAGATGATCGTGTATCGGCGGCTCAATCTAGTGGAGGCCAGCTGGATGGTGCGTGGGCCGTTCGATGCGATCTTCTGCCGCAATGTGATGATCTACTTCGACAAGGACACGCAGCTCAAGATCCTGCGGCGTTTTGGCCCCTTGCTGCGGCCCGAGGGATTGCTATTCGTGGGGCACTCTGAAAACCTCTATCATGCAGCAGAACTGTTCAAGCTACGCGGCAAGACGGTGTATGAGTTGAGCAAGCCGGGTGCACCGGCCCGCTGAGCCCGCGATGCCGGCCGTGGTCTGCGGCCGGCATGATTTCCCCTTGCGCAAGTGCGGTGTGCGCTCGGGGCTGCCCGCTACAGGTAGAGCATCGCCCGGCCGGTTTCCTGCGCCTTGGCGTCGCCGGCCAGCTGACGGGCCAGTTCCAGCGCGAACAGGCCCGCAACGCCGGGACCGCGTCCGGTGGTGATCAGCCCGTCGACGACGACGTTGTAGCCGCACAGCGTTGCACCGCCTTCGGCAAGCCTGTCCTCGTAGCCCGGAAAGCACGTGGCACGGCGTCCTTGCAACACGCCGGCCTTGGCCAGCACCGACGGTGCGGCGCAGATGGCGGCCACACGCTTGCCGGCATGCTGGTGCGCCTGCACCCGCGCACAGACGCCCTCGTGTGCCAGCAATGCCTGCGTGCCCGGCCCGCCGGGCAGCACGATGACGTCGGCCAGCTGGTCATGCACTGCGGCAAAGGCAAGATCGGCCTGTACCACCACATCGTGCGCGCCCGATACGGCCAACCGGTCGTCCAGGGCGATCAGCCGGGTATCGACCCCGGCGCGCCGGAGTACGTCGACAATGGTGAGCGCTTCCACTTCCTCGAAACCGGGTGCGAGATAGACATGGGCCAGGGCCATGGGCAGACTCCTTTGGATCGTTGCAGATAATCGATAAGGCGGTGGCGGCACCACGCTGGATGCTCGGGCACCTGCCGCGCTACGTGTCGGTTGCGTCCAGCGGAACCGGGTGGCGATCGCCATCGGCTTGTCGCAACTGCAGGAAGATAAATGCCGCCAGCATCGAAAGCAGGCCGACGCAGGCATAGGTGGATTGGAACGCAGTGACCACATGCTGCGGATTCGGCGCGATACCCTGTCTGGAAAAGCCGGCCAGCAGTGCCGCGGCGGCGGCCACACCCAGACTCATCGACAGCTGCATGACGACCGAGAGCAGACTGTTGCCGCTGCTGGCGGTGTCAGGGCCCAGGTCGCCCAGCGCCAGCGTATTCATCGCGCTGAACTGCACCGAGTTCACCACGCCGAAGACCGCAAGCTGCAACAGCAACAGCCCGTCCGGCGTGTATGGGCCGCTCAGCGCGAAGCTGGCGATGGACAGGCCCAGCAGCAGGGTATTGCCAACCAGCACGTGGCGATAACCCCAGCGCGGGATCACCACGCCGACGAGCACCTTGGCCAGCATGGCGCCCAGCACGGTCGGCACCATGAACAGCCCGGCGCGGCTGGGCGAGAACCCCAATCCCACCTGCAGGAACAGCGGTGTCATGAACGGCATCGCACCGCTGCCCAGCCGCGCGAACAGATTGCCCAGCGCCCCGATCGCATAGGTCTGGATCCTGAACAGGTCGCGATGGAACAGCGGCGCCGGGCTGCGCGCGGCATGCAGCCAATAGCCTGCCATCGCCGCCAGCCCGGCGAACAGCAGCACCAGCGAGCTTGCCAGCGGCAGTGCGTGTTCGCCGAGCCCCTGCAGTGCCAATGAAACCAGCACCATGCCGGCGCCGAACAGGATGAAGCCCGGCCAATCGAAGCGGGCGCGCTCGCCGACGAGCGCCGGCATGAATCGCCAGGTGGCGAAGCCGCCGATGATGCCGACCGGCAGATTGACCAGAAACACCCAGTGCCAGCTCGCCACTTCGACAAGCCAGCCGCCCAATGCGGGGCCGATCAGTGGGCCGATCAGGCCGGGCACGGTGACAAACGACAGCACCTGCAGCAGTTGGTGCTTGGGAAAGGCGCGCAGGATGGCCAACCGGCCCACCGGCAGCAGCAGGGCGCCGCCGACGCCCTGGACCACGCGCGCGGCGACCAGCTGCTGCAGGGTGGCGGACAGCGCGCACAACAGCGAGCCAAGACTGAACAGCACGATGGCCGCCATGAAGACGCAGCGCGTGCCAAAGCGATCGGCCAGCCAGCCTGATGCCGGGATCAGCAGGGCCACGGTCAGCATATAGGCCACGACCACCGACTGCATGCGCAACGGCGGTTCGTGCAGGCTGTACGCCATGGCCGGCAGGGCGGTGTTGAGGATGGTGGTGTCCAGGGTCTGCATGAAGAACCCTACGGCAACCAGCCAGGGCAGCAGGCGTTGGGTAAGCGGGTCTGGCACGATGGTTGGGTCCGGCAAGCGATTGCTGAGCCATTGTAGTGCCGCAGCGTTGCCAGGGATTCCTTTACAATTCGCCTTTTGCAGGGCGCATGCTGCGCCCTGTTCGTTTTTGGAGGACCGAGGATGGCCACGATCAATCTTGCGCTGCTGGGCGGCGAAACCGCGCTGGGACAGGCATTGCTGGAAGTCATTGCCGACAGCCCGCTGCGCCTGCCGATGCTCTATCCGCTGACCTTGGCCGAGGAAGCAGGCATGGTGACCTTTCGCGGCGAAGACTATCCGGAGCTGGAGGCGGCTGATTTCGACTGGCAGGCGGCACCTGTGCTGGTCAATTGCGTGCCGCAGGCCGGAGAGGTGCTGCAGGCCGCCGCGTCCGCCGGGACATTGGTGATCGATCTGGCAGGCGAGCGGCCGGCGGGCGGCAAGCTCGCGCGCGGTCAGATCCTGGCGCTGCCGACGCCGTTTGCGCAGCAACTGGCCACCGTGATCGCGCCGTTGGCCGAGCTGGGGCCGCTGCGCGGCGTGAGTGCCACCGGCATGCTCTCGGTCTCGACCGAAGGGCCGGCCGGGGTCGACGAACTCTCGCAGCAGACCCGGGCGCTGTTTGCCCAGACCGAGCAGGCCAGCGAGGTCTATCCCAAGCGTATCGCCTACAACCTGCTGGGCGGCATGGGCGAACCGGATGCGGACGGGATCACCGCTGAAGAGGCCGCCGCACTCGCCTTGCTGAAAAAGCTGCTGCCGGCCGATTGCCTGCTCGACGTCACCTGCGTACGCACCCCGCATTTCTTTGGCCATGGCGCCAGCATCGCATTGCACTTTGCCGCGCCGGTGGCGCGCGAAGCGGTGCTGGGCGCGCTCAAGGCGGCCGAGCGGGTCTTCCTGCTGCAAGTGCCCGGCGTGGCCGGCGTGGCGGCGAGTCAGGACGCGGTCGGTGGCGACAAGGTCTGGGTGAGCCGTGTACGTTTTTCCGAGGATGGCCGCGGGGTCACGCTCTGGAGCGTGGCCGACAACACCCGCCTGCCGGCGTTGGCCGTGTTGCAGTTGCTGACTCTGGTGGCTGCGCGCACGGCCGGGACCTGAGCGTGATCAGGTGGCAGCAGGCCGCACTGCGCCGCGGCGCGTTTTGAAGTTCAACCCGTGAGATCGATCCATCATGCTTCCCCCGATTTCCCAACGTCTCGCCGCTGAACTGGCCTGCCGCCCGCAGCAGGTCGAAGCGGCGATCCAGCTCTTTGATGAAGGGGCCACCGTGCCTTTTGTCGCCCGCTACCGCAAGGAAGCAACCGGCGGCCTGGACGATACCCAGCTGCGCACGCTCGATGAACGCCTGCGCTATCTGCGCGAGCTTGAGGAACGCCGCGCCAGTGTGATTGCCAGTGTGCAGGAGCAGGGCAAGCTCACCGAGCAGCTGCACGCCGACCTCCTGGTGGCGGACAACAAGCAGCGGCTGGAGGATCTGTACCTGCCGTACAAGCCCAGGCGCCGCACCCGTGCGCAGATCGCACGCGAGGCCGGGCTGCAGCCGCTGGCCGACAGTCTGCTCGCCGATCCGGGCCTGGTGCCGGAGCATGCCGCGGCGGCATACCTGAACGAGCAGGTGGCCGACGCCAAGGCGGCGCTCGATGGTGCACGGGCCATCCTGATGGAGGCATTCGCCGAAGACGCCGGGCTGATCGGCACCCTGCGCGACCACCTGGCCGGCAACGGCGTGGTAAAAACCACCGTGGTTGAAGGCAAGGCGCATGAAGGTGCCAAGTTCTCCGACTACTTCGATTACAGCGAGCGGCTTGCGCAGATGCCGTCGCACCGGGTGCTGGCCGTGCTGCGCGGCCGCAATGAAGGGGTACTCGATCTTGCGTTGCTGCTGCCTGATGAGCTGGACCCGGCGGCACGGCCTGTGGGGCCGAACGTATGCGAACTGAAGATCGCCCAGCGCTTCGGCATCGAAAACCAGGGCCGGCCCGGTGACAAGTGGCTGGCGGACACGGTGCGGCTGGCCTGGCGTGCCAAGATCTTTCTCAGCCTGGAGAGCGATCTGATCAATACGGTGCGCGAACGTGCCGAACTGGACGCGATCAAGGTCTTCGCCAGCAATCTGAAGGACCTGCTGCTGGCCGCGCCGGCCGGCCCGCGCGCCACGCTGGGCCTGGACCCCGGCCTGCGCACCGGCGTGAAGGTGGCCGTGGTCGATGCCACCGGCAAGCTGGTCGACACCGCCACACTCTATCCCCACGAGCCACGCAACGAGTGGGACAAATCAATCGCCGCGCTGGCGGCGCTGGCCGCCCGTCACAAGGTCGAGCTGATCGCCATTGGCAATGGTACCGCCAGCCGCGAGACCGACAGACTCGCCGCCGAGCTGATCAAACGCCACCCCGAGCTGGCGCTGACCAAGCTCGTGGTCTCCGAGGCCGGCGCGTCGGTGTATTCGGCCTCTGAGCTGGCTGCGCGCGAATTTCCCACGCTGGACGTCAGTCTGCGCGGCGCGGTATCGATCGCACGCCGGCTGCAGGATCCGCTGGCCGAGCTGGTCAAGATCGAACCCAAGGCCATCGGCGTGGGGCAATACCAGCATGATGTGAACCAAGGCGCGCTCGCGCGCACGCTCGATGCGGTGGTCGAGGACTGCGTGAACGCGGTCGGTGTCGACCTCAATACCGCTTCAGCTGCCCTGCTGGCACGTGTTTCCGGCCTGAGCAGCACGCTTGCCGGCAACATCGTGCAATATCGCGACGTCCATGGCGCATTTGCCGATCGCAAAGCGTTGTTGCAGGTGCCGCGTCTGGGCGAGAAGACATTCGAACAGGCGGCCGGCTTTCTGCGGGTGCCTGGCGGCACCAATCCGCTCGATGCCTCGGCGGTGCATCCGGAAGCCTACCCGGTGGTCGAGAAGATCATCGCCAAGGTGAACCGGAACGTGAAGGCACTGATCGGTGACAGCGGTTTCCTGCGCCAGCTTGCGCCTGCCGACTTCACTGACGAGCGCTTCGGGCTGCCGACGGTCAGGGACATCATTGCCGAGCTGGAGAAACCCGGCCGCGACCCGCGCCCGGAGTTCAAGACCGCCAGCTTTGCCGAAGGCGTGGAGGACCTGAAGGATCTGCAGTGCGATATGGTGCTTGAGGGCGTGGTCACCAATGTGACCAACTTCGGTGCCTTCGTCGACATCGGGGTGCATCAGGACGGTCTGGTCCATATCTCGGCGCTGTCGAACCGCTTCGTCAAGGACCCGCGTGAGGTGGTCAAGGCAGGCGACGTGGTCAAGGTGAAGGTGCTGGAGGTCGATCTGAAGCGCCGCCGTGTGGCACTGAGCATGCGCCTGTCCGACAGCGCGCGCGATCATGCCGGCGCCGACGCCGCACGTATTCCGGCAGGTCGGGCACAGAAGACGGCACCGCGCCAGGCTGAGCCGCAAGGTGCAATGGCCGCCGCGCTCGCCGGACTCAAGCTGACGCGTTAGGCATGGCTGGCCATGGCGGCACACCGGCAACCGGCACCGCCGCCATGGGCATGAGACGACCGCTGCCCATCAGTAGTCGAAGTCGATGCGTTGCAGCGTGCCGTCCTCGAAACGCAGGCGGGCGTTGAACTGATTGGGGCCGCGATCGTAGGTCCAGCGCTGCACCTCGATGCTGCCCACCTGGTGGGTGCGTCCATGCCGGTTGGTCGCAAACACCGGCTCGACGCTGGTGGCACGCGTCTGCGGCGCGCCGCAGCGCCCGATGACGTGGCTGGCGCTGTCGCCGGGCTGGACCAGGAGGTTGCCGCACCGCAGCGTGCTGTCCGCGTGGAGCGGGGCTGCGGCAAGCAGCAGGCACAGTGTGGAAAGGGCAGGGCGCATGGTGGGCTCCCATTCGGGGTATACGGGCCATGTTGGAGTGCTGGCGGGGCATCCAGTGCTTTGCGCAGCTTGCGCGCTTGTGTCCAACCTGCAGGACTTCGGATAATCAGGCTGTTCGGCTGTCAGGAAGAGGAATTGCCGTGGTTGCGAATGCCGTGCCCGTTCGTATCGCCCTGTTGTCGGCCGTGCTGCTGATCGCGGCCTGCTCCGCGCCCCCCAAGCGTGCTGGAAAAACCACAGCGCCGCCCGGCATCAGCCGGATCATCGTCGATTCGGCGCAGCGGCAGGAGGTGCTGCTGTACGCGCTGGGGCTGCTCGATGTCGGTTATCAGTTCGGCGGCAAGAACCCGGAGGCAGGGCTGGATTGCAGCGGCATGGTGAGCTTCATCTATCGCAATGCCGCCGGTGTGAGCCTGCCGCACAATGCCGCGCAGATCGCGCAGATCGCCCGGCCCATCGACCGTCGCCAGCTGGACGCGGGTGACCTGGTGTTCTTCAATACCTTGGGAAGGCCGTACTCGCACGTGGGCGTCTACATCGGCGATGGCAAGTTCGTGCATGCGCCGTCCAGCGGCGGCAAGATCAAGGTCGAATCGCTGGACAAGCCTTACTTCGCGCAGCGCTTCGAGGGGGGGCGTAGCCTGTTCGCCGGACCGTGACCTGACGCGAGGGGCGGTCAGGCCTTGTCGAATGGCTGGCCGCCGATGCGCGTGTGCACCCGGCCATCCTCGCCATACAGCTGCGGCACCTCCTGGGTCTGCGACAGCTCGGCGAACAGCCGGTCGTTCAGATGACGACGGGTCTCGATCAGTTGGCCGTTGCTGGCATTGCGTGCCTTGACCAGCTGGCTCAGCGCCCGGATGCGTTGCCATTGCTCGGCCAGCTGCGGATCCAGTGCCCTGAGCGTCTCGTCCAGCAGATGCGCGGGCGTGAGCGGCACGCCACTGCCTTGGGCCACAGTGCGCAGCGCCTGGAACTGGTTTTCCAATTGATTGCTGATGTCCAGCTTGGCGGCGGTCAAGGCCGAGAGGGAGTCGATATCGGAATGGACGAGCACATGCTGTTCTTCTTCGAGCAGCGCATCAAAGCGTGCCATCGTGCTTTCCAGTGCCGAGAACAGCGCGATGAACTGCGCCTTGGCAGCTTCAGTCACGTAACAGCTCCTGGACGCTGGCAAGCAGCTTGTCGGCAATGGCTTCGGGCTTCACGGTGAAACGGCCCTCGGCGATCGCCTGGCGCAGTGCCTGCACCCGCGCGCTGTCGAAAGGCGCGGCTTCATCTGCCTGACCGATCTGGGCCGCCAGCGGGTTCAACGTCACGCTCTCGTCCTGCGCAGGCGCCACGGTAGGCTTGGCAACTTCGTTCTGCCGCTCGGTATTGCGGCTGACGGGGGCCAGGGTGCTCTTGCCGGAGTGATCGATCTTCATGACGGTCTGCCTTCATCGCCACTGCGCGATAGGGATGGAGTGATTATGCCTAGTATCGGACGGCCTCGCGAAAACTTTAGCGAATCAGCGATTTATCAGCTTGCCCTGATATAGATGCCTGTTTTTGCAGCGGCCAGCTACCCGCTATGCTAGGGTCACGTCAAATCGCGCAGGCTAGGAGGATGCATGCAAACCATCAATACCCGTTTTGGCAATGTCGAGGTCGATCCGGACACCATCCTGACCTTTCCGCGTGGCTTGCCCGGTTTCGAGCAGTGCACGCGCTACAAGTTGCTGCATGAGGACAACCCGCAGCCCAAGGTGCTCTGGCTGCAATCGTTGGACGATCCGGACTTGGCGTTCAGCGTCATCAACAGTGAACTGTTCGGCGTCAACTACCAGATCCAGCTCAGCGACGAGGAATGTGCGCTGCTGCAGTTGCAGCGCCCCGAAGATGTGCTGCTGCTGTTGATGCTGATGCGTCCGGACCGGAACGAGGGGATCCGTGCCAATACCTGTGCGCCGCTCGTCCTCAATGTCAGCAGTCGTATCGGTTTCCAGAAGACTGGATTGCGCGCAGATATCGTCTTCAGCAATCTTTGCTGAGGCGCCGCAGGGCCGACGATCAGCGCCACGGCTTGGGATGCCGTAGGGCTTGCTGTATGATCGGCTGGTTTTTTGCCCTGCGCCATTTGGAGCGGGGCTGTCTTATGGGCTGTCTTATGCTCTGCAGGGTGGGGAAAAAAGAGGCATGAAGACCACGTTTCTGGATTTCGAGCAGCCGATCGCGGAGCTCGAGAACAAGATCGAGCAATTGCGTTTCGTCCAGGACGATTCGGCAGTGGATATCTCGGCCGAGATCGGCCACCTGGAAAAGAAAAGTCAGGAGCTGACCAAGACCATCTATGCCAAGTTGAGCGCAACGCAGATCTCGCAGGTGGCGCGCCACCCGCAGCGACCGTATACGCTCGACTACATCAAGGCGATCTGTACCGACTTCGAGGAGCTGCACGGCGATCGCAGCTATGCGGATGATCCGGCCATCGTCGGCGGGCTCGCGCGTTTCAACGGCCAGAGCGTCATGGTGATCGGGCATCAGAAGGGGCGCGACACCAAGGAGCGCCAGTACCGCAACTTCGGCATGCCGCGCCCCGAGGGCTATCGCAAGGCGCTGCGGCTGATGAAGCTGGCCGAGAAGTTCAATCTGCCGGTGTTCACCTTTGTCGATACGCCGGGGGCCTATCCGGGTATCGGCGCCGAAGAGCGCGGGCAATCCGAGGCCATCGGGCGCAACCTCTTCGAAATGGCCAAGCTGCGGGTGCCGGTCGTCACCACGGTGATCGGTGAAGGCGGCTCGGGCGGGGCGTTGGCGATCGCGGTCGGCGATATCGTGATGATGCTGCAGTATTCGACCTACTCGGTGATTTCGCCTGAAGGCTGCGCCTCCATCCTGTGGAAGACCGCCGAAAAGGCGCCGGACGCCGCCGAGGCCATGGGCATCACTGCCACCCGTCTGAAGACGTTGGGTCTGGTGGACAAGGTGATCCCCGAGCCGGTGGGTGGGGCGCACCGCAATCCCGCACAGATGATGGCAGCGATAAAGAAGGCCATTGCCGACGCCTTGAAGGGCCTGCAGGAGAAATCGGTCGATGAGCTGCTGGAGGCGCGGTTCCAGCGGTTGATGGACTATGGCAAGTTCAAGGAAGTCAGCGTCGCCTGATCTTGACGGGCAGGTGGCCGCATCCATTGCCCGCCACCTGCCGCCCGGCAGCCGTCATGTCTGCATCGGCCTCTCCGGCGGGCTCGATTCCATGGTGCTGCTCGCGGTGCTGCTGGCACTGCGCGATACGCTTGGCCTGCAGCTGAGCGCCGTGCATGTGCATCACGGCCTGTCGCCCCATGCCGATGCCTGGGCTGACTTCGTCGCCGCGCAGTGTGCGGCATTGCAGGTACCCTGCCGTGTTGAACGCGTCCGCCTGAGCGGGGTGGCCGAGCTGGGGGTCGAAGCGGCCGCCCGCAATGCGCGCTACGCCGTGCTCTCGGGATGTGAGGCTGATGCGGTGATGCTGGCGCATCACCGCAATGATCAGGCCGAGACGGTGCTGCTCAACCTGTTGCGGGGGGCCGGTCCGGCCGGACTTGCGGCAATGCCGCCGATGCGCCGGCTTACACCGGCCCTGCTGCTGCTGCGGCCCTTGCTCGACGTACCGCGTGCTGCGCTGCTGCACTATGCCCAGGCGCATGGGCTGGCGTGGATCGAGGACGAAAGCAATGCCGACACGCGCTTTGACCGCAATTTCCTGCGGTTGCGCGCGCTACCGCTGTTGCGCGAGCGCTTTGCCGGGCTCGACGAGACGCTGGCACGCGCAGCGGCCCACCTGGCAGAGGCACAGGCCTTGCTCTCGGCCTACGGCGCACTCGATGCCCAGGCCTATCGGCACACTGTACCGGAGCGTTTCGATGCCAGACGCGCACTGGCGGAGCTGGGCGAGGCACGTGCGCGCCATGCGCTGCGCATCTGGCTCGGGCTGTTGGGGATCGTCCCGGACGAACGCGCTTTCGCAGCATTGTGGGCGCAGACCCTGAGCAGGCCCGACGCCCAGCCGTCGTGGCGCTGGCGCGGTCATGGATTGCGGCGCCACCGAGGCCAGTGGTACCCGGTGGGCCCGCTCGCGGGGCCCGGCCCGGCGCTGCGGATCGTATGGCGGGATGGCCAGCCAGACACATTGGCAGGCTGGCAGGGCAGGTTGGTGTGGCAACGGGCGCCGGATGGACTGGCCCCGGTGGGCCTGGCGCGCGGCGCGCTCGAAGTCCGGCCTCGCCAGGGGGGTGAAGTGCTGCAGGTGCGCAGGCACGGCCCGCATCGCCCCCTCAAACTGTTGTTCCAGGAGGCGGGCGTGCCGCCATGGCTGCGCGAGTGCCTGCCGCTGTTGTATCTGGACGGTACTTTGGTCGCCGTGCCCGGGGTGGCGCTTGCCGCCGCAGCCACTGCCGCAGATGGCTGGTGGCCGCAGTGGCAGATCGAGCCCGCAGCGACGCCCTGAACAGGCGTCGCCGGTGCAAGGCTCTGCTTGCGTTCCCTTTGGCCGCGTCGCGCTTTCGCCGCACAGCAGGCGGCCATGCACCTGCTTCAGGTCAGCAGTGCTTCCATGGTCTTGCGGTAGATCGCCGACAGTTTCGGCAGATCCGCCACGGCCACGCATTCGTTGAGCTTGTGGATGGTGCGGTTCAGCGGTCCGAATTCGACCACCTGCGGGCAATGCTTGGCGATGAAGCGCCCATCCGAGGTGCCGCCGGTGGTATTGAGCACCGGCACGCTGCCGGTCACCCTGGCCACTGCGCCGCGGATGGCATCGATCAGCTCGCCATGATCGGTCAGGAACGGCTCGCCGCTGAGTGTCCACTCGATCTCGTGCTCCAGCCCGTGCGCATCGAGAACGGCGTGCACCTTCCGCTGCAGCGATTCGGCTGTGTTCTCGGTCGAGAAGCGGAAATTGAACTGCAGTTCCACGGTTCCCGGAATCACGTTGGTGGCGCCGGTGCCGCCGTGGATATTGGAAACCTGCCAAGTGGTCGGCGGGAAATGGACGTTGCCCTTGTCCCATTCGGTCCGGGCCAGCTCGTCGAGCGCCGGCGCAAGCAGGTGGATCGGATTCTTCGCCAGATGGGGGTAGGCGATATGGCCCTGCACGCCATGCACGGTCAGATGGCCGGACAATGACCCGCGGCGGCCATTCTTGATGGTGTCGCCAAAGGCTTCCGCGCTGGTCGGTTCGCCGACGATGCAATAGTCGAGTGCCTCGCCGCGTGCGCGCAGCGTATCGATCACTTTCACCGTGCCGTGGCGCGCCGGGCCTTCCTCGTCCGAAGTCAGCAGGAACGCGATCGAGCCGCGCGGCTCCGGGTGGGTGGCGAGAAAATCCTCGGTGGCCGTGACGAAGGCGGCCAGGGACGCCTTCATGTCGGCGGCGCCGCGACCGTAGAGATGGTCGTCCCGCACCACCGGAGCGAACGGATCGGAGTGCCAGCGCTCGATCGGTCCGGTGGGCACTACGTCGGTATGGCCGGCAAACACCAGCACCGGCCCCTGACTGCCGCGGCGAGCCCAAAGGTTGTCCACGTCTTCGAAACGCAGATGCTCGATCTGAAAGCCCAGCTGCTCCAGCCTGCGGGCGATGATCTGCTGGCAGTCCGCGTCATTCGGTGTGACCGAGGGCTGCTTCATCAGTTGGATCGTCAGATCCAGCGTGGGATTGCTCATTTCAGGAAGGCCGCATAATCGTTGGGGTTGAAGCCGACCAGAATCTTACCATCGTGTTCGAGCACGGGGCGCTTGATGACACTGGGTTGCGAGAGCATCAGCGCAATGGCCGACTCGGCGTCGTGCACCGCGGCTTTGCTGTCGTCGTCCAACTTGCGCCAAGTGGTGCCGGACTTGTTCACCAGCACTTCCCAGCCGCGTTGCCCGATCCAGCCCTGCAACAGCGCCCGGTCCACGCCTTGCTTCTTGTAGTCGTGCCAAGCGTATTCAAGCCCGGCCTCGGCCAGCCAGGCACGTGCCTTCTTCACGGTGTCGCAGTTGGGAATGCCGTAGAGCTTCATGGTGATGGTTCCAGGGAATGTCGGATGCCGGCGGGCCTCAGCCCGCCAGCGCGGCGCTGGCGGCGTGGCAGCCGGAAAGACAGCGGGGCGCTGCGACCGGAGTGCGCTGTGCGGCCGGCCCCTTGCGCTGCAGGGCCGGTCAGGCACCGCAGGCCGGATCAGTGCAGCGGGATGTCGAAATTGATCTGGGTATCCTGCTGGGGTGGTGCCGCTGCGGGCTGCGGCGCGCGTTTGGCGGCCTGCTGCTCCTCGACGGTCTGCGCGTTGTTCACCATCCAAGCGAGGTTGGTGGCCGAATCGGCGTTGCGCAGCGCTTCGTCGAGTTCGACCTCGCCGTCGCGGTAAAGGCGATACAGTGCCTGCTCGAACGTCTGCGAACCTTCGGACAGCGACTGCTCCATTGCCTCCTTGATGTCCGCGAGCTGGCCGTTGCGGATCAGTTCGGCAATCCGGTTGGTATTGAGCATGACCTCCACCGCCGGAACCAGCCGCCCTTGCCGGTCGCGGACCAGGCGCTGCGAGATGATGGCGCGCAATGCCGTCGAGAGGTCATACAGCAATGACTCGCGCGCGTCCTGCGGAAAGAAGTTCACGATGCGCGACAGCGAGTGGTAACTGTTGTTGGCATGCAGGGTGGACAGGCACAGATGGCCGGCCTGGGCATATTGCATCGCGTAGTTCATGGTCTCGCGGTCGCGGATCTCGCCGATCATCAGCACGTCAGGCGCTTCGCGCATCGCGTTCTTCAGCGCCTCGCCGTAGCTCTTGGTATCCACACCGATCTCGCGCTGGTTGACCAGGCTCTTCTTGTGCGAATACAGGTATTCGATCGGGTCCTCGACGGTGAGGATATGCCCCGGGTGCAGCGCATTGCGGTGCTCCAGCATGGCCGCCACGGTCGAGGACTTGCCCGAACCGGTGGCGCCCACCATCAGCACGATGCCGCGCTTTTCCATCACCAGCTCCTTGAGCAGTGGCGGCAGACGCAGCTCCTCGACGCTCAGCGCGCGCGGCCGGATGAAGCGGGCCACCATCGCCACCGTGCCCCGGGTGCGGAAGATATTGAGACGGAAGTTGCCGATCCCCTCGAGCGGCAACCCCAGGTTGAGTTCGAGATCTTCTTCGAAGCGGGCGATCTGGTCGGGCCGCAGCAGCTGGTAGACCAGCTGCTTGACGTGCTCGGCCCCGAGCACCTGATTGTTCACCGGGTGGCACACGCCGCTGATCTTGATCGTGATCGGCGAATTGCTGGACAGGAACAGGTCGGATGCCTGTTTTTCGGCCATCAGCTTGAAGAAGGGCAACAGGTTCATGGCGTTTGCTCTTATTGGGTTGTACGCAACTCCCTGCGCAGAATCTTACCGACATTCGACTTGGGCAGCTCGGTTCGGAATTC
Organism: Chitiniphilus purpureus; assembly: GCF_025642115.1. Classification (GTDB taxonomy): domain Bacteria; phylum Pseudomonadota; class Gammaproteobacteria; order Burkholderiales; family Chitinibacteraceae; genus Chitiniphilus; species Chitiniphilus purpureus. The sequence goes on from NZ_CP106753.1 coordinate 1,881,168, forward strand.
AACCTGCTTGGGCACCTTATAATTGGTCAGATTCTCACGACAGTAGGCGATGACGTCCTCGGCGGTCAGTGCCGGGTCGCGCTTGACCACGAACAGCTTGAGCGCCTCGCCGGTCTTTTCATCCTGCACCCCGATGCAGGCCACTTCCAGTACGCCGGGATGATTGGCCACCACGTCCTCGATCTCGTTGGGATACACATTGAAGCCCGAGATCAGGATCATGTCCTTCTTGCGATCGACCAGCTTGAAGTAGCCCGTAGTCGACATCACCGCGATATCCCCGGTGGCGAGAAAGCCGTCCTCGCCCAGCACCTTGGCGGTTTCGTCCGGGCGGTTCCAGTACCCTTTCATCACCTGTGGCCCCTTGATGCACAGTTCGCCGCGCTCGCCGGCCGGCAGGGCACGCCCTTCGCCGTCGCGTATCTGCGCGTCGGTGTTGGGCAGGGGCAGGCCGATCATGCCGTTGTATTCCTTGAGCGTGAGCGGGTTGATCATCGCCGCCGGCGAGGTCTCGGTCAGCCCGTAGGCTTCGATCAGCGGCACGCCGGTGATCTTCTGCCATTTGTCCGCCACCGCATGCTGCACCGCCATCCCGCCGCCCAGCGCAAGCTTCCAGCGACTGAAGTCGAGTTGGGCGAACTCGGGCCGGTTGAGGAGCGCGTTGAAAAGCGTATTCACCCCGGTCATGCAGGTGACCGGATACCGTGCCAGTTCCTTGATGAAGTTGGGGATGTCGCGCGGGTTGGTGATCAGCAGATTGGTGGCGCCCGCCTTGGTGAAGATCATGCAGTTCGCGGTCAGGCAGAAGATGTGATACAGCGGCAGCGCGGTGACGATCCATTCGCCGCCCTCGTCGATCACGTCGCTGATCCAGGTGTGCGCCTGCTGCATGTTGGCCACGATGTTGCCATGCGTCAGCATTGCGCCCTTGGCCACGCCGGTGGTGCCGCCGGTGTATTGCAGGAAGGCCAGATCGTCCAGCGTGACCCGCACCGGCTCGAACGTATGCCGCGCGCCGCGGGCGAGCGCGCTGTTGAATGGGATTGCATCGGGCAGCGCATAGTCCGGCACCATGCGCTTGACATGCCTGACCACCAGATTGACGAGCTGGCGCTTCGGAAAATCGAGCTGGTCGCCGATCTGGGTCAGGATGATGTGTTTGACCGAGGTCTGCCCGATCACCTTGGCCAGTGTGTGTGCGAAGTTGGCGACGATCACGATCGCCTCGGCACCGGAGTCCTTGAGCTGATGCTCCAGCTCGCGCGGCGTGTAGAGCGGATTGACGTTCACCACCGTCATGCCGGCCTGCAGGATGCCGAAGATGGCGATCGGATACTGCAGCAGATTGGGCATCATCACTGCCACCCGTGTGCCGCGCGCAAGCTTGAGGTCCTGCTGCAGGAAGGTTGCGAAGGCCTGGGCGCGCTCGCTGATCTGCCGGTAGGTGAGCGATTTGCCCATGTTCACGAAGGCCGGCCGGTCGGCGTACTTCTGGACCGAGCGGGCGAATACGTCCGGGATCGAGCTGAAGGCTTCCACATCGATCTGATGCGGCGCATGGCTGGGATAGCTGGCAAGCCAGGGGCGGTCCATCGTTTGCGCTCCTTGATTAGTTATTGGCTGAGCAAAAAGCGGCGCAGTCCAGGGCTGATCTGCTGCGACGGGGTGTGCATGACTTTGCCATGTAACGCCAAGCGGCGTAAACGCAGTGCAGCGGCCCCATCTGGACAGTTTCGCCAAGTGGTTGTTTCTGATAGTATCCGGCCTATCCCCTAGGCGGCGATTTGAAACCGGCGCTTTGCGACCCGCAGAGCCGCGCTGGACGGTCTTTGCCGGGAACAGGGATGTGCTTTTCAAATGGGCGCAGTATTGCAGCCCATTTTTTGTTTGCAGCAAAGGATCTGGATGGCAGTCAACCTGCAGGAAGTCGTCGAAACCACGCTGGCCGCGCTCGGCTATGAACTCGTTGATCTGGAGATCGGCCAGCGCGGCCTGATGCGCCTGTTCATCGACCGGCCGGGCGGCATCACCGTCGAGGATTGTGTCAGCGTCAGCAATCATTTCACCCGCCTGTTCATGGTCGAAGGCATCGACTACGAGCGGCTCGAAGTCTCGTCCCCTGGCCTTGACCGCGTGCTGAAGAAACCGGCGGATTTCGAGCGCTTTGCCGGGCAGATGGTCAAGGTCAAGTTGCGCCTGCCCCTGCCGGACAAGCGCAAGCGCCTGGTTGGCACGCTCATCGGTCTCGAAGGAGACGCGGTGCAGATCGAGTGCGACGGCGAGCGCCTGGCGCTGCCGCTGTCGCAGTTGGACAAGGTCCGGCTGGAGCCCCAGTTCTGATACACGACCAGATCACACCGAACAACACCACATGCCGTCTGTGCGAAGGATAGAAAGGGATTAAACGACAATGAGCCGTGAAATTCTGCTGCTGGTTGATGCGCTCGCCCGCGAAAAGAACGTAGACAAGGATGTGGTCTTCACCGCGCTGGAGATGGCGCTCGCGTCGGCCACCAAGAAGCGCTACGACGATGAGGTGGATATCCGTGTCCAGATCGACCGGGACAGCGGCGACTACCGCTCGTTCCGGGTGTGGACCGTGGTCGAGGACAACGATCACGAAGAACCTAGTCGTCAGATCGCCATCACCGATGCGCCTGACTACGACAAGGACCTCCTGGTGGGCGATGCCTGGGAGGAGGAGCTTGAGCCGATCGAGTTCGGCCGCATCGGCGCGCAGACCGCCAAGCAGGTCATCCTGCAGAAGATCCGCGATGCCGAGCGCGAGCAGAACCTGAACGACTTCCTGGAGCGGCGCGAACATATCGTGTCCGGCACCATCAAGCGTATCGAGCGCGGCAACGCCATCATCGAGCTGGGCAAGCTCGAAGCCATCCTGCCGCGCGACCAGATGATCCCCAAGGAGAACCTGCGCGTGGGCGACCGTGTCCGCGCCTTCCTGCTGCGCATCGATCGCCTGGGACGTGGCCCGCAGCTCGTGCTGTCGCGGACCGCGCCCGAGTTCATGGCCAAGCTCTTCGAGATGGAAGTGCCCGAGATCGAGAATGGCCTGATCGAGCTGATGGGGGTGGCACGCGATCCGGGCATGCGTGCCAAGATCGCGGTCAAATCCAACGACCAGCGGGTCGATCCGCAGGGCACCTGCATCGGTGTACGCGGTTCACGCGTCAATGCGGTCACCAATGAGCTGGCTGGCGAACGGGTCGACATCATCCTGTGGTCGTCCGATCCGGCGCAGTTCGTGATCGGCGCGCTGTCGCCGGCCGATGTCAGCTCCATCGTGGTCGACGAGGACAGCCACGCGATGGATGTGATCGTCGATGAGGAGAACCTCGCGATGTCGATCGGCCGGGGCGGCCAGAACGTGAAGCTCGCCTCCGAGCTGACCGGCTGGAAGCTCAACATCATGACCGTCGACGAAGCCGAGCAGAAGCACGAGGAGGAGTTCTCCAAGGTACGCGAGCTCTTCATTCAGGCGCTGGATGTCGACGAGGAAGTGGCCAACGTGCTGGTGCAGGAAGGATTCAACACGCTGGAAGAGGTGGCGTACGTGCCGCTCGACGAAATGCTGGAGATCGAGGCATTCGACGAGGACACGGTCAACGAGCTGCGTGCGCGTGCCCGCGATGCACTGCTGACGCAGGCGATCGTGCGCGAGGAAAAGCTCGAGCACCAGTCCGAGGACCTGAAGACACTGGAAGGCATGACCCCGGAGCTCGCCGCCGCACTTGCCGAGCACGAGATACATACCCGCGATGACCTTGCCGAGCTGGCGGTGGACGAGCTCACCGAAATGACGGGCATCAGCGAGGAGAACGCGAAGCAACTGATCATGAAGGCACGCGAGCACTGGTTTGCGTGAGCCGGGAGGAAATTGAATGAGTGAAACCAATGTGAGCCAATTCGCCGCCGAGCTCAAAATGCCGCCCCAGGAGCTCCTGGAGCAGTTGCGCGCGGCCGGCTTGAACAAGGCCCATCCTTCGGATGTCATCACAGCGGACGACAAGTCGCGTCTGCTGAACCATCTGAAGCAGAAGCACGGCATGGCGGCGGACAAGGGCAAGATCACGCTCACGCGCAAGGAAACCACGGAAATCCGCAAGACCGACGCGACCGGCAAGGCCAAGACCATCCAGGTCGAGGTGCGCAAGAAGCGGGTCGTCTCGACGCCCGAGGCGCCGGCGCCGATCTCCGCGCCGCGCAGCGCTGACGCACCCGTGCTGAACGAGACCGAGCGTGCCAGCCGCGATGAGGAGGCGCGCCGGCAGGCGGCGCTGCGCGAGCGGCAGGCGGCGGACATGCGTGCCAAGCAGGAGCGCGAGCAGCGGCGCGAGCAGCCGGTGGCCGAAGCGGCCCCCGTTGCGGCAATACCCACAGCCGGCGTCGAACCCGAGGTGGCCGATGTGCCCGCGGCAGCCCAGACCCCGGTGGCATCCGCGCCGACGCCCGAGCCGGCCGCTGCGCCGGTGGTGAGCGCTCCGGCTGCCGCACCCGAGCGTGACCGCCCTCGGATCGGCATGCGCGTCGAACTGCGCAAACCGAAGGACACGCCGCTGCGGGCGCCCGAAGCGCCCAAGGCCGAACCGGCTGCTGCCGCACCGGCGCCGGTTTCCCGTCCGGCCGACAAGAAACCGGCCACTGCACGCAAGGACGAGCGCGACGATCGCGACAGCCGCGGCAAGAAAGGCGGGCTGCGCACGCGTGGCGGCGATGCCGGAGGCGGCTGGAAGTCCAAGAAGGGCGGGCGCAAGCACAGCGAGAGCGACAATGCGCATGCCTTCCAGGCTCCGACCGAACCCATCGTCCATACGGTGGAAGTGCCCGAGACCATCAGCGTCGCTGATCTTGCGCACAAGATGGCCGTCAAGGGCGTCGAGGTGGTCAAGGCGTTGATGAAGCTCGGGATGATGGTCACCATCAACCAGGTGCTGGACCAGGAGACCGCGATGATCGTGGTCGAGGAAATGGGCCACACGCCGGTCGCCGCCAAGCTGGACGATCCGGAGACCTACCTGGGCGACGAGGACAAGGGCGAGCACGAGCTGTTGCCGCGTGCGCCCGTCGTCACCGTGATGGGCCACGTCGACCACGGCAAGACCTCGCTGCTGGACTACATCCGCCGCACCAAGGTGGCGGCCGGTGAGGCCGGTGGGATCACGCAGCACATCGGCGCGTACCACGTCGAGACCGAGAAGGGCATCATCACCTTCCTCGATACGCCGGGCCACGAAGCCTTCACCGCGATGCGCGCCCGTGGCGCCAGCGCCACCGACATCGTGGTACTGGTGGTGGCCGCGGACGATGGCGTGATGCCGCAGACCATCGAGGCGGTCCACCATGCCAAGGCGGCGGGCGTGCCCATCGTCGTGGCGGTGAACAAGATCGACAAGCAGGGCGCCAACCCCGAGCGTATCCGGCAGGAGCTGGTGGCACAGGAAGTGGTGCCGGAAGACTGGGGCGGCGATACGCAGTTCATCGAGGTCTCGGCCAAGCAGGGCACGAACATCGATGGGCTGCTCGATGCCATCCTGCTGCAGGCCGAGGTGCTGGAACTCACGGCACCGGTCGAGGCGCCGGCCAAGGGCATCATCATCGAGGCCCGGCTGGACAAGGGGCGCGGTGCCGTGGCGACCATGCTGGTGCAATCGGGCACCCTGAAGAAGGGCGACGTGCTGCTGGCGGGCCAGGTCTATGGCCGCGTGCGTGCGATGCTGGACGAGAACGGCAAGCAGATCACCGAGGCCGGCCCGTCCATCCCGGTGGAAATCCTCGGCCTGTCCGAGGTGCCGGGTGCCGGCGAGGACGCGATGGTGCTGGGCGACGAGAAGAAGGCCCGTGAGATCGCCCTGTTCCGCCAGGGCAAGTTCCGCGACGTCAAGTTCGCCAAGCAGCAGGCCGCCAAGCTCGAGAACATGTTCGCCCAGATGGCGGAAGGCGAGGTGCAGAACCTGCCCATCGTCATCAAGAGCGACGTGCAGGGTTCGCTGGAGGCGCTTACCGGCAGCCTGCAGAAGCTGTCCACCGATGAAGTGCGTGTACAGGTCCTGCACTCGGGCGTGGGTGGCATCAGCGAATCGGACATCAACCTTGCGCTGGCCTCCAAGGCGGTGGTGGTGGGCTTCAATGTGCGTGCCGATGCCGCAGCGCGCAAGCTCGCCGAGAACGAAGGCGTGGATATCCGCTACTACAACATCATCTACGACGTGGTCGACGATGTGCGGGCGGCGCTCTCGGGCATGCTGGCACCGGAACGACGCGAGCAGATCATCGGTCTGGTGGAGATCCGGCAGGTGTTCGTGATCTCCAAGGTGGGCTCGGTGGCCGGCTGCTACGTGCTCGATGGCGTGGTGCGGCGTGGTGCCGGTGTGCGGTTGTTGCGCAACAACGTGGTGGTCCACCAGGGCGAGCTCGACACGCTCAAGCGTTTCAAGGACGACGTGAAGGAAGTGAAGTCCGGCTACGAGTGCGGCCTGCAGCTGAAGAACTACAACGACATCCAGGAAGGCGATCAGCTGGAGGTCTTCGAGATCGTCGAGGTCGCGCGTACGCTGTAATGCATCGCGATGTGTGAGGGGTGAGGTGGATGGTGTCAGGCCCGCCCCGCATTCACACTGGCGCAAGGGGGAGCCCTCTTGCGCCGTTTGCTTTTGAACCGATCGTGGGCGGGTGCCACACCTCACCCCTCACGCTTCATTGCTCACGACCATGGCCAAAAACTTCACCCGATCCGACCGCATCGCGCAGCAGCTGCAGCGCGATCTGGCCGAACTGATCCGCGCCGAGCTCGATCACCCCAAGGCCGCGCTGGTGACCTTGACCGACGTGGAAGTCACGCGCGACAACTCGCATGCCAAGGTGTTCTACACCTTCCTTGGCAGCGAGGAGGACGCGCAATCGATCGCCGCCAAGCTGGAGGCGGCCAAGGGCTACCTGCGCAGCGAGCTGGCGCGCGGCATCAAGCTGTTCAAGATGCCGGAGCTGCATTTCCACTACGACCATTCGGTCGAGCAGGGCATGCATCTTGACGGGCTGATCTCCCAGGCCGCCGCGTTGCCCAGGGCGCCGGACGACGACGCCTGAGCTGTCGCGGGCTGCACGGGCCATGGCATGGCCCGGCAGCGGCAGGCAGCGTATGTCCACCCATCCATTCCCCCTACATGGCTAAACAGAAAATCGACGGCGTGCTGCTGCTGGACAAGCCGTTCGGCTTTTCCAGCAACAAGGCGTTGCAAAAGGCGCGCTGGCTGCTGAACGCCGAAAAGGCCGGGCATACCGGCGTGCTCGACCCTTTCGCCACCGGGCTGCTGCCGCTGTGCCTGGGCGAAGCGACCAAGTTCGCGCAGCGCATGCTGGATGCCGACAAGGGTTACCGCGCCACCATCCGGCTGGGCGAGGTGTCGAGCACGCTCGATGGCGAGGGCGACATCGTCGCCAGCGGCACACCGCCCGCCGAACGCTCGGTGATCGAAGCGGCCCTGCATGCGTTCCGCGGCGAGATCGAGCAGATCCCGCCCATGCATTCGGCACTCAAGTTCGAAGGGCGGGCGCTGTACGAGTATGCCCGCGCCGGTCTTGACATCCCGCGCGCGGCGCGGCGCGTCACGCTGTATGCGCTCGATATCGTCGAGTACGCGGATGGTTGCCTGGTACTGGATGTGCGTTGTTCCAAGGGCACCTATATCCGCAGCCTGGCGGACGATCTTGGGCGCGCGCTCGGCTGCGGCGCCTATCTGGCCGGCCTGGTGCGTACCCGGACCGCCGGCTTCACGCTGGACCAGGCGATCGGCCTTGACGAGTTGGAGCGGCTCGATCCGCCGGCGCGCCTGGCGCGGCTGCTGCCGGCCGATGCACTGGTGCAGGATCTGCCCGCGCTCCATTGCAACGATGCCGACACCCGGCGCATCGTGCAGGGCATGAGTGCGCGCCCGCCAGGGGCCGCCCCCGGGCTGTTCCGGCTTTACGGGGTTGAGCAAAGTCAGGATAATGCTCGGTTCCTCGGTTTGGGCGAGGTGGGCGCCGACGGCGTGCTACGGTCCAAACGACTGCTTGCCACCGGGTGAGCTTGGGGAAGCAAGGAGGGGTGTCATCGCTCGCCTTGCTTGTCGGGACCTGATCCCTCAATCAATTTCTGGAGCAATACCCAATGGCTGTCACCGTTGAACAAAAGGCCGAGATCGTCAAGACATACCAGCGCGCCACCGGCGATACCGGTTCGCCCGAAGTGCAGGTGGCGTTGCTGACCGCGCGCATCAATGATCTGACCCCGCACTTCAAGGCCAATGCCAAGGATCACCACTCGCGCCGCGGCCTGCTGAAGATGGTGTCGCGCCGTCGCCGTCTGCTGGACTATCTCAAGCGCACCAATGTCGACAGCTACCGCGAATTGATCGCCAAGCTGGGTCTGCGCAAGTAATCCCGGCAAAAAGGTCGCAGCCATCAGGCTGCGACCTTTTTGTTTGGGCTTTCCCATTTGTCAAACAGCGGCTCCGGCGGCGGATGGGGAATATGGTCGTGCCGGGGCCGGCAATCGTCGTGCCGTGGTGAGCGCAGCGCAATGCTGCCGGACAACGGTGCATCGGCCCGATTGCAGCGGACTGCCGTTTACGCCCAGGGCTGAGGGTGCACTGTCGAGAAAAGGAAAATCCGTGTTCAATAAAATCGTCAAAACGTTCCAGTACGGCAAGCACACCGTGAAGCTGGAGACGGGCGAGATCGCCCGCCAGGCTTCGGGTGCCGTCGTCGTCTCGATGGACGACACCGTCGTTCTCGTGACCGTCGTGGCCGCCAAGGGCGTCAAGCCCGGTCAGGACTTCTTTCCGCTGACCGTCGACTACCAGGAGCGTACCTACGCTGCCGGCAAGATTCCGGGTGGCTTCTTCAAGCGCGAAGGCCGCCCCTCCGAAAAGGAAATCCTCACCAGCCGCCTGATCGATCGCCCGATCCGGCCGCTGTTCCCCGAAGGCTTCTTCAACGAAGTGCAGATCGTCGCCACCGTGCTGTCGGTCGATCCGCAGATCGATTCCGACATCCCGGCCATGCTGGGCGCCTCGGCGGCGCTCGCCATCTCGGGTGTGCCGTTCCAGGGCCCGATCGGTGCTGCGCGCGTGGGCTATGCCAACGGCCAGTACCTCCTGAATCCGAGCAAGGATGAACTCGGCGCGAGCCAGCTCGACCTCGTGGTCGCCGGCACGGAGCAGGCGGTGCTGATGGTCGAATCCGAGGCGCAGGAGCTGTCGGAGGAGGTGATGCTGGGCGCCGTGGTGTTCGGCCACGAGCAGATGCAGGCTGCCATCAAGGCGATCAACGAGCTGGCCGACGAAGTCAACCCCGAACTGTTCGACTGGGATGAGCCGAGCCGGGACGAAGCGCTGGAAGCGCAGATCGTCGCGCTCGTCGGCGACGACATCGCCCAGGCGTTCCGCATCGCGCAGAAGCAGGCACGCAATGCCAAGCTCAACGAAGCGTGGGACAAGGTCAAGGCCGCGCTGATCACCGAAGAGACCGAGACGCTGGTTGCCAACAAGATCCGCGGCATCTTCCACGATCAGGAAGCCAAGATCGTGCGCAACCAGATCCTGGACGGCTATCCGCGCATCGACGGTCGCGACACCCGCACCGTGCGCCCGATCGTGATCCGCACCGGCGTGCTGCCACGCACCCACGGCTCGGCGCTGTTCACCCGCGGCGAGACCCAGGGCCTCGTGGTTGCCACGCTTGGCACCAAGCTGGACGAGCAGAAGATCGACGCGCTGACCGGCGAATACAGCGACCGCTTCATGCTGCACTACAACTTCCCGCCGTATTCCACGGGCGAGACAGGCCGCGTGGGCAGCCCCAAGCGCCGCGAGATCGGCCACGGGCGCCTGGCCAAGCGCGCACTGATCGCCGTGCTGCCGAGCGCCGAGGAGTTCGGCTACTCGATGCGCGTGGTGTCCGAGATCACCGAATCGAACGGCTCGTCGTCGATGGCCTCGGTCTGCGGCGGCTGCCTGGCGTTGATGGATGCCGGCGTGCCGCTGAAGAAGCACGTGGCCGGCATCGCCATGGGCCTGATCAAGGAAGGCAACCGCTTCGCGGTGCTGACCGACATCCTGGGTGACGAGGATCACCTGGGTGACATGGACTTCAAGGTGGCCGGCACCGACAGCGGCGTGACCGCGCTGCAGATGGATATCAAGATCAACGGCATCACCAAGGAGATCATGAAGGTGGCGCTGGAGCAGGCCAAGGTCGGCCGGGTCCATATCCTTGACATCATGAAGGACGCGATCGGCAGCGCACGCGATGAAGTGAGCGCCCATGCACCGCGCCTGTACACCATGAAGATCAACCCGGAGAAGATCCGTGACGTGATCGGCAAGGGCGGTTCGGTGATCCGGGCGCTGACCGAGGAGACCGGCACCCAGATCGATATCCAGGAAGACGGCACCATCACCATCGCGTCGATCTCCGCCGAAGGGGCCGACGAGGCCAAGCGCCGCATCAGCGAGATCACGGCGGAAGTCGAGATCGGCAAGATCTATGAAGGTCCGGTGGTGAAGATCCTCGACAACAACGTCGGTGCCATCGTGTCGATCATGCCTGGCCGCGACGGGCTGGTGCACATCAGCCAGATCGCCAACGAGCGCATCAAGAATGTGAGCGACTACCTGAAGGAAGGCCAGGTCGTGCGCGTGAAGGCGCTGGAGCAGGACGAGAAGGGCCGGGTGCGTCTGTCGATCAAGGCCGTGCTGAACGACGAAGCACAGCAGCCGGTGGTTGGGGAGCCGGCGGCAGAGTAAGCCGACGCGCGTCACGCTGCGTATCGCACAACGCCCACCGTCGCAGGACGGTGGGCGTTGTCGTTTGTTGCCGTATCCCAATGAAGGCGATCACCCCGGGCGGGCAGCGCCAGGGCGGTCTGCCGGCCGGAGCGCCCGATCGCGCCGGCTGTGGTCTACTCGTGGCCGAAGGCGCGCTCGCGCAACTGCTTGAGCTGGTCGCGCAGGCCGGCTGCCTTCTCGAATTCGAGGTTCTTGGCCGCTTCCATCATCTCCTTCTCGATGCGCTTGAGCTCCTTGGCGAGCTGCTTCTCGTCCAACTCCTCCAATTGCCGCTGCCGCTTGCGCTCCAGCCGTGCATTGGTGGCGTCCTCTTCGTTGTAGACCCCGTCGATGATGTCCTTGATGCGTTTGGTCACGCTCTTGGGTTCGATGCCGTGCTCGGTGTTGAACGCCATCTGCTTGGCGCGGCGGCGTTCGGTCTCGCCGATCGCCCGGCGCATGCTGTCGGTCATGTTGTCGGCGTACAGGATGGCGGTGCCGTTCAGATTGCGCGCGGCGCGGCCGATGGTCTGGATCAGGCTGCGCTCGCTTCTGAGGAAGCCTTCCTTGTCCGCGTCGAGGATGGCCACCAACGAGACTTCAGGGATGTCCAGGCCCTCACGCAGCAGGTTGATCCCCACCAGCACGTCGAACACCCCCAGGCGCAGGTCGCGCAGGATCTCGACCCGCTCGACGGTCTCGATGTCCGAATGCAGGTAGCGGACCTTGACGCCATGCTCCGACAGGTATTCGGTGAGCTGCTCGGACATGCGCTTGGTCAGCGTGGTGATCAGCACCCGCTCGCCCACGGCGACGCGCTTGTTGATCTCGGAGAGCACGTCGTCCACCTGGGTGCCGACCGGGCGTACCTCGACCCGTGGATCGATCAGGCCGGTGGGGCGGACCACCTGTTCCACCACCTGACCCTGGTGCTTGGCCTCGTATTCGGCCGGCGTGGCGGAGACGAAGACGGTCTGCGGCATCAGCCGCTCGAATTCCTCGAACTTGAGCGGGCGGTTGTCCAGTGCGCTTGGCAGCCGGAAACCGTAGTCGACCAGGTTCTCCTTGCGCGCGCGGTCGCCTTTGTACATCGCGCCGATCTGCCCGATCATCACGTGCGATTCATCGAGGAACAGCAGCGAGTTGGCCGGCAGGTAGTCGATCAGCGTCGGCGGTGCTTCACCCGGGCGTTTGCCGGAGAAATGGCGCGAGTAGTTCTCGATACCCTTGCAAAAACCCATCTCGTTCAGCATTTCCAGGTCGAAGCGGGTGCGTTGTTCCAGCCGCTGCGCCTCGACCAGCTTCTGCTCCTGGTGGAAGAACGCCAGCCGGGTGCGCAGTTCATCCTTGATCGTCTCCACCGCGCGCAACACGGTCTCGCGCGGTGTCACGTAGTGGCTGGATGGGAACACGGTGAAGCGGCCGACGCGCTGCTTGATGTGGCCGGTGAGCGGGTCGAACAGGCTGAGCTTTTCCACCTCGTCGTCGAACAGGTCGATCCGCAGCGCGAGTTCGGCGTTTTCCGCCGGAAACACGTCGATCACGTCGCCGCGCACCCGGAAGGTACCACGGCCGAAGTCGAGTTCGTTGCGCTCGTACTGCATCGCGGTCAGCCGCTTGATGATGTCGCGCTGGGCGTGCGTCTCGCCCTCCTTCAGATGCAGGATCATCTGGTGGTAGTCGGATGGGTCGCCGATACCATAGATCGCGCTGACGGTGGCCACGATCACGCAGTCCGGACGCTCCAGGAGCGCCTTGGTGGCCGACAGCCGCATCTGTTCGATGTGCTCGTTGATCGACGAATCCTTCTCGATGAAGAGATCGCGGGACGGAACATAGGCTTCGGGCTGGTAGTAGTCGTAGTAGCTGACGAAATACTCGACCGCGTTCTCGGGAAAGAACTCGCGGAATTCGGCGTAGAGCTGCGCCGCCAGCGTCTTGTTCGGTGCCATCACCAGCGCGGGCCGGCCGGAGCGCGCGATCACATTGGCCATGGTGTAGGTCTTGCCCGAGCCGGTCACGCCGAGCAGCGTCTGGTATTTCAAGCCATCCTGCAGGCCTTCGACGAGGCCGGCAATCGCGCCGGGCTGATCGCCGGCCGGTGCAAAGGGCTGGAACAACTTGTACGGCGAGTCGGGATATTCGACAAACATAAGGACCTCGGACGGCGGGCAGGGCGGTGTCAATCGCCGCCCTGCGATGGATTCAACAGGCTGGCAAGCGGGGTGTGTGCGGCCTGGTCGGCATCGTCCAGCCACGGTTCAAGCCGCTGCACCAGCACCGCAAGCGAGTGATCGAGCCGGACCAGCTCGTCGCGGGGCAGGGTCAGCAGGGTTTCCTGCAGCAGACCGCGCGTCGGGCCGGTCACCCGTCCAAGGGCAGCATGTCCGGCCGGGGTCAGCTGCAGCCGGGTGACCCGGCGATCGGTATCGCCCTTGATCCGCTGCACCAGACCGCGCCGCGCCAGCTTTTCCAGCTGGTTGCTGGCGGTGGATTGGTGGATGGTCAGGCGCTGCGCCACCTGTCCCAGGGTCAGGCCCGGTTCCTTGCCCACTTCCTTGAGAAACCACAGCTGCGCACCGGACAGACCGCTTTGCCGGTACATGTTGCGGTATTGTTCCTGCATCGCGGCGATGATGAGGCGGAATTTCTGCAGTACCGCCAACGGCAGGTCCTGCTCCGGTGCGACGGCCGGTGGGGGGGCGAGCTGCGGTATGGTGGTCATGTGCTCAAGCCTGTCATCTCGATAGCGGGTCGGGCCGGCCCCGACTGGGGCATCCCGGGCTGCCGCCACCGGGCATTGGGATACGCCGCGAACGGCCGCCTGCCCAGCGCGCGATGGCGCACTTCAGCCGCGGGCAGTCGTCGATTGTAGCGCGCAAACGCTGCCCGATGGCGTATCCCGCCGGCCAGCTGCGCAACGCACCGCGATCCTGGTCCGGGTGTCCCGGCGGCGATTGGGCTGCGGCGAAAAAAAGCCCGCCGGTGAGGGCGGGCCAAGGTTACTGCCGTGATCGTGATGATTACAGCGCGCTGTGCCGCAGTTGTTCGAGAATCGCCGGGTTTTCCAGCGTGGAGACGTCCTGGGTGATCTCCTCGCCCTTGGCGATCACGCGCAGCAGGCGGCGCATGATCTTGCCCGAGCGGGTCTTGGGCAGGTTGTCGCCGAAGCGGATCTCGTCGGGCTGGGCGATCTTGCCGATTTCGTGCGCCACCCACTCGCGCAGGTCCTTGGCGATCTTCTTCGCCTCCTCGCCCTCCGGACGGGCGCCCTTGAGCACGACGAAGGCAACGACCGCCTCACCCTTGATCTCGTGCGGCTTGCCGACCACGGCGGCCTCGGCCACCAGCGGGTTGGCGACCAGCGCCGATTCGATCTCCATCGTGCCAAGGCGGTGGCCCGACACATTCAGCACGTCGTCGATGCGGCCCATGATCCAGATGTAGCCGTTCTCGTCGAAATGGGCCGAGTCGCCGGCAAGGTAGAGCTTGCCGTTGAAGTCGTCCGGGAAATAGGTCTTCTTGAAGCGCTCGGCATCGCCCCAGATGGTGCGCACCATCGACGGCCAGGGCTTTTTCACCACCAGGAAGCCACCCTTGCCCGGCTCGACCGGCGCACCGGCCTCGTCGACGATGTCGGCGATGATGCCCGGCAGCGGCAGCGTGCACGAGCCGGGCTTGGTCGCCACGGCGCCGGGCAGCGGCGCGATCATGTGGGCGCCGGTCTCGGTCTGCCACCAGGTGTCGACGATGGGGCAGCGGCTGCCGCCGACCACCTCGTAGTACCACATCCACGCCTCGGGATTGATCGGCTCGCCCACAGTGCCCAAAAGGCGCAGGCTGGACAGGTCGTGCTGCTTGGGCAGCTCACCGCCCAGCTTGATCAGCGAACGGATCGCGGTCGGGGCGGTATAGAAGGTGGTGACCTTGTGCTTGGCGATCATCTGCCAGAAGCGGCTGGCATCGGGGTAGGTCGGCACGCCTTCGAACACCACCTGCGTCGCACCAATGGCGAGCGGGCCGTAGCATACGTAGCTGTGGCCGGTGACCCAGCCCACGTCCGCCGTACACCAGTAGACGTCGCTGTCCTTGTAGTCGAACACCCACTTCATCGTGACGAGCGCGCCCAGCAGATAGCCGCCGGTGCTGTGTTGGATGCCTTTGGGTTTGCCGGTGGAGCCGGAGGTGTAGAGGATGAAGAGCGGGTGCTCGGCCTCGACCCATTCGGGCTCGCATTCGGCCGGCTGGCCCTGGACCAGCTCATGCCACCAGACGGTGCGGGCGGCGTCCCATTGCTCGGGCGCATTGCCGGTACGCTGGAACACCACCACCTTCTCGATCGAGTCGCAGCCGCCAAGGGTGAGCGCCTCATCGGTGGTCGCCTTGAGCGGCACAGCCTTGCCACCGCGGACCGATTCATTGGCGGTGATCACGATCTTGGCCTGCGCATCGGCGATGCGGTCGCGCAGAGCGCCGGCCGAGAAGCCGCCGAACACCACCGAGTGGATCGCACCGATGCGCGCGCATGCCTGCATGGCCACCACGGCTTCGATGCCATGCGGCATGTAGATCACCACGCGCTCGCCCTTCGTGACGCCCAGGCTCTTGAGCCCGTTGGCGAACTGGCAGACGCGCTGGTAGAGGTCACGGTAGGTCACCTTGGTGACCGTGCCGTCGTCCGCTTCGAAGATGATGGCAACCTTGTTGCCACGCGCTTCGAGATGGCGGTCGATGCAGTTGTACGACACGTTGAGGATGCCGTCCTCGAACCACTTGAAGAACGGCGCGTTGTCCTGGTTCAGTACCTTGGAAAACGGCTTCTTCCAGACCATCAGTTCGCGGGCCAGATCGCCCCAGAAGCCTTCGTAGTTGACATTGGCCTGCTCGCACAGGGCGTTGTAGCCTTCCATGCCCGATACATTGGCTTTGACGCGAAAGTCGTCGCTCGGCGGAAACAGGCGGGTTTCCTTGAGGACGGAATCGATGCTGCTCATGCTTTCTCCTTCTTAGCCCAAAGTGTCAGTAAAGCGATCCTGGGCGCCAACTGTAAAGGCCATCGGCATGGCGAATCCAATCGAGTTTTCTGATGCCGGGAATCAGTTCCGCTGATGTGGCGGCGCAAGGCGGGCGATCCTGCCGGCCGCAGGTGGCCTGTCGTGGCATGCACGCATGGGTCGGGCAGCTGCGAAGGCGCATGCATGCTCGCCCTGGTCGTGGTGTGGGGCGGGCGCCGATGCCGCGGACGATGGCCCGATGTCCGCCACGGCGGTGCGGCCGGCACCTCTTGTCGGGGCCGGATGGCGCTGCCCGACGCCAGCGATCCTCAGGGCGGTATCCCGTGATAGGTCAGCTTCAGGAACAGCAGCGCGGCGAGCAGGGCATCGTGATAGGGGTCGTGGCGCGGCAGGGCCGGCAGCGCCAAGTCGTGCAACATGGCGGTCAGCGACAGATCCACCTCGGGACGGTAGGCGCTGACCTTGCGGTCGTAGTACAGCGAGGAGACCTCGATCCGGCGGTTGGGCAGGCCGATGCCCAGCCACGGTTTGAGGTAACGATCAAGGATGGCGAGGTCGAATTCCAGGTAGTAGCCCACCAGCGGGCGCGGTCCGATAAAGGCGAGCAAGCGCGCCAGCGCCTCGCGCTCCGGCAGTCCGGCTGCCGCGTCGGCATCGCGGATCGCATGGACTGCAATGCTGGCGCGGTCGATCGCGCCACGCGGGCGCACCAGCAATTCCAGGCGCTGCGAGGCAAGGATGCGCCGCCCGGCGATCCGGATCGCGGCCACCGCCAGCAGCTCCGCCTTGAGCGGGTCCAGGCTGCTGGTCTCACAATCAAGGCTGATGTATTCGCCGGCTGGCGGCGGATCGAACAGTGAGCGGTAGGCAGGTTCGCGCAGCCGACGCAATCCACGGCGACGGCGCCAGCCGGCAAAGAACGCCGTCATCAGAACTGCGCCAGCCGGAAGTGGTGGCGCAACCGCTCGCGCAGCCGGCGTACCACGGCGAACGCGTCGCGCAGCAGCGCGCGTTCGAGCGGGCTCAACCGGGCCGGGTCGATCAGGTAGTCGATCGGCCTGCCTTGCGCGTCCTGCTGCAGTGCATGGCGCAGATGCAGCGCATGGAACAGCGCCAGTGTCTCGGTCAGGTCACGTGCCAGGGAAGGGTCGAGCCGGCCGGTGGTGTGCAGCGCCTCGAGCCGGCGATAGGTGTTGGTCGGCTCGATGCCGGCTTCCAGTGCCAGGCTGCGCACGCCGTGGACGATGGGGAAGATGCCCAGCTTCTTCAGATCAAACGGTGCTTTGTCCGCCCATGGGCCGCCCATCCGCGGTGGCGGTGCGAACTGCTCCGCCGCCAGCGCAAAGCGTGCGAGGAATGCATCGTCGCCGGCCGACCAGCGCCGCAGATGCGTGACGACCTGTGCCAGCAGCGTCCCGTCACCGCAGACCGGGTGGGCATCCTGCCAGATGGCCAACCGCATGATGGCGTCGCCATCGCCGCGATCGAGCGCCTCATCCAGCAGGTGCTTGCACTGGCCGACCGACAATCGCCAGGCCGGGTTGCAGAGCATGACGCCACCCGTGCAGCGTGGGTGGCCGAATTGCACCAGCAGTGTGTTGAAGCGTTCGGTGATCGCCGGCAGCTCGACCGGAGGCGCGTAGCCGTCGGCGAGCAGCAGGGCATTGTCCTGGTCGGCAGGCAGCACTTGCTCGCCCCGGCCTTCCGAGCCGAGCAGAACGAGACAGCTGTTGGCGACGAGCCCGGGCGGGGCCAGCATCGCAAACAGCCGCGCCAGGAGCTTGCGCTGCAGCTCGGTGACGAGGTCGGCGATCAGCGTCGTCTTCACCCCTTGCCCATGCAGCACGGCCACCATGCGCCGCAGGTCGCGCGCCGCATGTTGCAGGTCATCGGTATCGGCCGCGCGTTCGATCCGGGCGCCGACCAGGTGGGCGTGGTTGGACAGAAAGGCCAGCAGGTCGACCTGCTCCAGCACGCCGACGATCTCGCCTTTGCGGGTGACGATGACGCGCTGGATTGCCTGCCGGGTCATCAGCAGCAGTGCCTGGTACAGGAACTCGTCTTCTTCGATGCCCTGCAGCGGGCGGTGCACACGGCTGGCGAGAGGGGTGCCGGTGGCGTCGATGCCATCGGCGATCGCGTCGCGCAGATCGCTCTGGGTGAAGATGCCTGCGCCGTCGGCGCTGCGCACCAGCACCGAGCTGAGATGCTGCTGCTGCATGGCGCGGGCGGCGTCCGCCAACGTGACGCTGTCGGCCAGCCAGCATGGGGCGCGGACCGGCGCCTGTGCCACACGGGCAAGCCACAGCGATTGCAGCTCGTGTCGGATGGGCTGGTGGGCAAGCGAGGCCAGGCGCTTGGCCACGTCCTGGTAGAAAAAGGCACCGAACAACGGATTGCGTTGCGTCAGGTCGAGCACGCACTCGCGCGGCAACCGGAACAGCACGCTGTCTTCCAGTGCATACAGGCTGGTGGCGGCCCGGCCACTGACCAGGGCGCGGGTGTCGAATGCCTCGCCTTGGTGGTAGAGCACGGGATCGTCGTCCACCATGCTGCCGATGACGCCCTTCATCGGCACGAACAGGCTGTCGACAGGGCTGTCCTGCCCGATCACCCGCTCGCCATGCGCATAGTATTCCAGGTCGATGACGGCTTCGAGCCGGGCGCGTTCGGTCCCGCTCAGGCAGTCAAAGGGTGGTTGATGGAAATCGAACGGCGTGGGCATGGGCGCTATGCCGGGCCGACAAGGCAGCGCCCCGCAGCCATACGGGGCGCTGTACGGCGGCCACGTCTGCTAGTGGCGCGAAGCGCCTTCGGCACCGATGCCGGTCATCGAACGGATGAACTGCGGCAGGAACAGTGCCTTCTCGTTGGCGGCGCGCGTGCTGTTGTCCAGCTTCGAGAACAGCCAGATGCTGAAGAACGCCAGCGGCATCGAGAAGAGGGATGGATTCTCGTAGGGGAAAAGGGCTGCGGGATGGCCAAGCGTCTTCACCCAGACCGCGGGGCCGAGCACGATCATCAGTATCGCGCTGACAAGGCCGATGGTGCCGCCGATCACCGCGCCGCGTGTGGTCAGCCCTTTCCAGAACATCGACAGGAACAGCACCGGGAAATTGGCCGAGGCGGCGATGGCGAACGCGAGGCCGACCATGAAGGCGACATTCTGGTTCTCGAAGGTGATCCCGAGGATGATGGCGACAATGCCGAGCACGACGGTGGCGATCTTCGAGACCCGCACCTCCTTGGCCTCGTTGGTATGGCCCCGTGCGAACACGTTGGCGTACAGATCATGCGACACCGCCGAGGCACCCGACAGCGCCAGACCCGAGACCACCGCGAGAATGGTTGCGAATGCCACCGCCGAGATGAAGCCGAGGAAGTAATCGCCGCCCACCGCACCTGCCAGATGCACCGCCGCCATGTTGGCGCCGCCGATCAGCTGCTTCACCGGCTCACCGTCCTTCATGATGGTCTCGGTGAATTCGGGCTTGCCCAGCACCAGCATGATGGCGCCGAAGCCGATGATGAAGGTCAGGATATAGAAGTAGCCGATGAAGCCGGTGGCAAAGAACACGCTCTTGCGCGCCTCCTTGGCGTCCTTCACCGTGAAGAAGCGCATCAGGATGTGCGGCAGTCCGGCGGTGCCGAACATCAGCCCTATGCCCAGCGAGATGGCATCGACCGGATTGGAGACAAGCCCCCCCGGGCTCATGATCGCGCTGCCCTTGGGATGGCTCGCCACCGCAGTCTGGAACATGGTCTCGAAGCTGAAGCCCGTGAGCGAGAGCACCATGGCGGCCATGAAGGTGGCGCCCGAGAGCAGCATCACCGCCTTGATGATCTGCACCCAGGTGGTTGCCAGCATGCCGCCGAAGGTCACGTACAGCACCATCAGCACGCCGACCAGCATCACCGCGGAGCTGTAGCTCATGCCGAACAGCAGCTGGATCAGTTTGCCGGCGCCGACCATCTGCGCGATCAGATACAGCGCCACCACCACCAGCGTGCCGATTGCGGCAAAGGTGCGCACCGGCGTCTGCGCCAGCCGGTAGGAGGCCACGTCGGCAAAGGTGTACTTGCCCAGATTGCGCAGCCGTTCCGCCACGAGGAAGGTGATGATGGGCCAACCGACCAGGAAGCCGATCGAGTAGATCAGTCCATCGAAGCCGCTGGTCATCACCAGCGCGGAAATCCCGAGAAAGGAGGCGGCCGACATATAGTCGCCGGCAATGGCAAGGCCGTTCTGGAAGCCGGTGATGCCGCCGCCGGCGGCGTAGAAGTCCTTGGCCGAGCGGGTGCGGCGTGCCGCCCAGTAGGTGATGCCAAGCGTGAACGCGACAAAGATGAAGAACATCACGATCGCGTGCCAGTTGAGGCTGCGTTGCTCGACCGGGCCGTCCAGCGCCGGTGCGGCCCAGAGTGGCAAGGCCGCGCACAGTGTGGCGGCGGCAAAACCCAGGCGGCCATGGAGGGTGCGGATCATGAGCGCACCTCCTGCACCAGTTCCTGGTTCAACTGGTCGAATTCGGTATTGGCACGGCGCACATAGATACCGGTGATCACGAAGGCCGACAGGATGACGAGTACGCCAAGCGGGATGCCAAGGGTGGTGACGCTGCCGGCGCTGAGCGGCATGCCCAGTGTGGATGGCGAGAAAGCGATCAGCAGGACGAATCCGTAATAGATCGTCAACATCACGATCGTCAGCTGCCAGCCGAGGCGGGTTTTCTTGTGCACCAGTTCGGCGAACTTGGGGTTCGCCTGGATGCGTCCAATCAGATCTTCGTCCATGCGGGTCACTCCTGCGTTTGCGATGGGGCGGGCCCGTTGGACGGGAGCCGCCTGCCGCAACTACTCTATGAATACGCCGATTCGCGGTGCCAATCGCAATTTCTGATATACGAAATCAGCAATCTTGATGAGGCATTGCAAAAGATAGACAAAACCAGCGTGGTTGCGCCCTAGCGGGAATCCCGGATGACGCACCGATTCGAGACGGAGCGCCCCAAACTGGGGATAATCCTTATATGGAAATCTATCAGCTGCGCACTTTCGTCGCCGTGGCGCTGCAGGGGCACCTGACCCAGGCGGCCGAACTCCTGCACCTGTCACAACCGGCTGTCACCGCGCAGATCAAGGCACTGGAGGAGGAGCTGGGCATCGCGCTGTTCGAGCGTTATCCGGGCGGCGTGCAACTGACCGAGGCGGGCAAGCTGCTGCTGCCTGATGCCCAGCGCATCCTGGCGTTGTCGCGCGACATGCTGCACCGGGCGCGGGGCATGTCGGGCGAGCCCAAGGGCAAGCTGCGCATCGGTACCATCGGCGTGCCGGGCCGGCTCAGGCTGGGCCCGCTGCTGGCCAGGCTGCGCCAGCGCTACCCGCTGATCTCGGTGCAGACACATCATGCGATCTCGGGCGTGGTGCTCAACGACGTGCGCAAGAAGGTGCTCGACGGCGGCTTCTATCTGGGCCGCAATCCGTACCAGAACCTGAATACCATGGTGCTCTCGGAACTGCGGTTCTGTGTGGCGATGCCGGCGGATTGGGCCAAGGTCTACGCCGAAGCCGACTGGAAGGCGCTGGGGCAGGCGGATTGGCTGGGGCTGTCGCAGTTCACCAGTCTGTCGTCGATCACGCAGGAGCTGTGGCGCGAGCACAATGTCGCTCCGAACAAGGTGGGTGAATTCGACGAGGAGGCGACGCTGGTCGAAATGCTCAGGGCCGGCATCGGTCTGAGCATCCTGGCCGAACGGACTGCGCAGCGCTTTGCTGCGGACGGCTCGATCGCGCTGTGGCGGGGCGGTGAGACCGTGATTGCGGCGCCACTGCAGTTTGTCTATCCGGCCGAGCGCGAGGCCGATCCGCTGATATGCATGCTGCGCGATACCCTGCGCGAGGTGTGGGAGCTTGGCTAACGGCTAACCGCGGCATCCGGAACCGTCGGTAAACGAAAAACCCCGCCAAGGCGGGGTTTTTGCGTACCAGTCCAGCAGCCAGGGATAGGCTTACTTGAGCTTGGTTTCCTTGTACATCACATGCTTGCGGGCAACCGGATCGAACTTCTTGATCTCGATCTTTTCCGGCATGGTCCGCTTGTTCTTGGTCGTGGTGTAGAAGTGACCGGTACCGGCGGAGGATTCGAGCTTGATCTTTTCACGCATGGCAGTTCACCTGATCACAGTTCGCCGCGGGCGCGCAGATCGGCCAGCACGGCATCGATGCCGTTCTTGTCGATGGTGCGCAGTGCGGCATTGGAAACACGCAGACGCACCCAGCGGTTTTCGCTCTCGACCCAGAAACGACGGGACTGGAGGTTGGGAAGGAAGCGACGCTTGGTCTTGTTGTTGGCGTGGGAAACGTTGTTCCCGGTTACCGGACGCTTGCCGGTAACAATGCATACACGAGCCATATTGGACAATTCCCTGACTTCTGGAAAAACCGAGTTTATAGCATGAACCGCGCCAACGGTTCAAGTCACATGGGAGACAACGGCCTTATTCGCCCGGAGGCACCAGCACCGTGCGGTTGCCGTTGCTCTCCATCGGGCTCACGAGGCCGGCGGTTTCCATCTGCTCGATCAGTCTGGCAGCGCGGTTGTAGCCGATGCGCAACTGACGCTGCACCGACGAGATCGATGCCTTGCGGCTCTTGATCACAAAGGCCACCGCTTCGTCATAGAGCGCGTCGCCTTCCGGATCGCCACCGCTGCTGCCTTCCCATGGCGCGCCGCCGCCTGCCGCCGCCTCGGCCTCGAAGCCGCCATTGAGGATGCCGTCCACGTAGTCCGGCTCGCCTAGCGACTTCAGATACTCCACCACCCGGTGCACCTCGTCATCCGCCACGAACGCCCCATGCACCCGCTGCGGATACCCCGTGCCCGGCGGCAGGAACAACATGTCCCCCTGGCCCAGCAGCGCCTCCGCCCCCATCTGGTCCAGGATGGTCCGGCTGTCCACCTTGGACGACACCTGGAACGCGATCCGCGTCGGGATGTTGGCCTTGATCAGGCCCGTGATCACGTCCACGCTTGGCCGCTGCGTTGCCAGGATCAGGTGGATGCCGGCGGCGCGCGCCTTCTGCGCCAGCCGGGCGATCAGCTCCTCGATCTTCTTGCCGGCCACCATCATCAGGTCGGCGAACTCGTCGACCACCACCACGATGAAGGGCAGGTGGCTCAAGGGTTCCGGGTCGTCCGGGGTGAGGGTGAACGGGTTGGTGAGCTTGTGGCCGGTCTTCTCGGCATCCTTGATCTTCTGGTTGAAGCCGGCGAGGTTGCGCACGCCCAGGGCGCTCATCAGCCGGTAGCGCTTCTCCATCTCGGCCACGCACCAGTTGAGGGCATTGGCGGCGAGCTTCATGTCGGTGACGACGGGGGCGAGCAGGTGGGGGATGTCGTCGTAGACCGAGAGTTCGAGCATCTTGGGGTCGACCATGATGAAGCGGACGTCGTCGGGGCTGGCCTTGTAGAGCAGCGACAGGATCATGGCGTTGACGCCGACCGACTTGCCCGAGCCGGTGGTGCCGGCGACGAGCATGTGGGGGGCGCGGGCGAGGTCGGTGACGATGGGCTTGCCGGTGATGTCCTTGCCCAGCGCCATGGTGAGCTTGCTGCCCATATGATGGTACGGCTCGGACGAGAGGATCTCGGAGAGCCGGATCATCTGCCGGGTGGGGTTGGGCAGCTCCAATCCCATATAGGTCTTGCCGGGAATGGTCTCGACCACGCGGATCGACACCAGGCCGAGCGCACGGGCAAGGTCCTTCATCAGGTTGACGATCTGGCTGCCTTTGACACCGATCGCAGGTTCGATCTCGTAACGGGTGATCACCGGGCCCGGATAGGCGGCGACCACCTTGACCTCGACGTTGAAGTCCGCCAGCTTGCGCTCGATCAGCCGTGAGGTGAACTCCAGCGTCTCGTGGCTGATGGTTTCCTGGGCGACGGGGGGCGGTGCCAGCAGGCCCAGCGCGGGCATCATCTCGCCGCCTGCGCGCGGTGGCGGCACCTTGATCGGCGGCAGTTCTTCCATCTCGAACAACATGGGCTGCGCGGCCTGGCGCTGCGCGGCCTCCTGCTGTTTTTCGAGTTCCTTCTTTTCCTTTTCCAGACGCTTCCCGGCCTGTTTCGCCACCGGCACTTCCAGCTGCGCGGTCTCGATCTTGAGCGGCGGCTTGTCCTCCTGGCGCTTCTTTTCCTCGGTGACCTTTTCCTCGCGCTTGACCGCGGCCTGTCGTCCGATACGCCGGTCCTGCGCGGCCTGCCAGCTGTCGATCGCCTTGAAACAGAGCCATTCGAGCGCCGCACCCAGCCTTTCCATGGTCCCCAGCCATGACAGGCCGGTGAACAACGACATGCCGATTGCCCAGGCGGCGATCAGCGACAAGGTTGCCCCGGCGAATCCCAATCCGTGATAGAGCCAGCCGCCCAGGGCAAGGCCAAGCACACCGCCTGGCGCCAGCGGCAGCGGAACCGACAGCGAGTGCAGCCGCAGCGCCTCCAAACTGGCCGACGAGAGCACCACCAGCAGAAAGCCAGAGCAGGCGAGCAGCACCACCGGCTTGTTCGACTCTTCCAAGATACGGTCGATACGGCGGTAACCCCACCAGATCGCCGCGAAGCAGAACGCGACCCACCACCATGCGGACAGGCCGAACAGCGAGAGCAGGATATCGGCGACCCAGGCGCCAAGCATGCCGGCACGGTTGCGCACGTCCAGATGGCTGGTGCTGTGCGACCAGCCCGGATCGGCCGGGTGGTACGAGGCCAGCGCCAGCACCATGTACAGTACCACCGCGACCAGCAGGAACCACCACGACTCGCGCAAGGCGTTGGCGATCTGGGGTGGCAGCGCGGCGCGGGCCGAGGCGTTGGCGACGTTCTTCTTGCGAAATAAAGCCATTGTGACAAATGGATGGGGCACGGAATGCCCGATTATAGCCACAGCGGACCCGGCCCAGCGCCCGCGGTGGCGACGGCTGCGCAAACCAGTGTCATGGACGTCGTGTCGCGGTGCTCCGCCGTCATCTACTGCAGGTATCGTTGCTGCCATGCCACGAAGCATGCATGGGCATGGGCCGCGTAGTGGTCGCGCCCGGCGAATTGCCCCGGATCGAAGGCATCGAACACGTGATAGTTGGCCACGTGGTTGGGCGCGGTCAGGATGTGCCACATCTTTTGCAGCAGGGTCTCGCCGTCGGCCCATTCGAATGCTTCCTGCGCTTCGTAGTGCAGGAACACCGGCACGATGGGGATGCCGGTTTCGAGCGAGACGGTGAAGGCGCCGTACAGGAATTTTTCCCACAGCCGCCGGCCCTTGCAGCCGCCTTCCGGGTAGAGCGCCACATTGTGCCCCGCATGCACGGCCGCGATCAGCGCCCCCTGGGCCGCCTGGCGCGAATCCTTGTTTTCACGCGTCACGAACAACGTGCCGGCGGCGGCTGCGATGCGGCCGACCAGCCACCATCGGCGCACTTCAGCCTTGGCCAGGCTCGTGACCGGAAACAATGCGGGAATGCCGATGTCCTCGAAGGCGGATGGATGGTTGGCGATCAGGATGTAGCGAGGCGGCAGCCGGCGTGTCTGATGCTGGTGCAGGCGCAACTGGACGCGCAAGGCACGTGCGAACACCCGGCACCAACTGCGGAACAGCCGCGGATACCAGCCTGACAGCCAGTGCAGCGGCAGCCAGGAAAGCACCAGCATCAAAAGGGTGAACAGGGCCAGATCGAGCCAGGCGACAAGGTCGCGCAGGCGTGCGGCAAGCCAGAGCATGCAACGCTCCCGGTCAGGGCGGACAAAGTCAGTCTTAAGTGCGGGTCTGGCCGGCAAACGCCGCATCCGGACCGTGCGCGCCGCTGCCCCGGGTCTGCGGCGGTGCCGGTCAGGGCGTCAGTGGACAAACCCCGCCAATTTGCTTTCCAGGAGCCGCGGATTCTCGCCGTTGGCAATGGTGTACAGCCCTTCGAGCAGCATCTCGCGTCGACGTACCTCGGTGGCGATATGGTGCTTGAGCTTGTTGGAGATCGGCAGGAACAGCAGGTTGGCCGAGCCGACACCATAGATGGTGGCGACGAAGGCCACTGCGATGCCGGCACCCAGCTTTGCCGGGTCGGACAGGTTTTCCATCACGTGGATCAAGCCCATCACCGCACCCAGGATGCCGATGGTGGGGGCGTAGCCGCCAGCCGATTCCCAGATCTTGGCCGCGGCGCGCGCGCGCTCCTCATAGGCGTCCACCTCCAGCTCCAGCGCGCGCCGGATCACCTCGGGCTCGGCGCCGTCCACCAGCATCTGCAGGCCGCGCTTCACGAACGGATCCTTCTCGGCGTTGACATAGGGTTCAAGCGCCAGCAATCCGCCGCGCCGCGCCTGCTGGCTCCAGCTGACCAGCACACCGAGCACCTTGCGGAAATCGTGCTGCGGCGGAACGAACACCCATTTGGCAAGCCGCACCCCGGCGATGAAATCCTCGGCACGGCTTTGCAGCATCACCGCACCGGTGGTTCCGCCGATCACGATCAGAAAAGCGGTGAGCTGGATCAGGGAGCCGATATGCCCACCTTCGAGCACCTGCCCCAGCACGATCGCGGTGATGCCTAGCAACAGGCCGAAAAGACTGATCTTGTCCATGCGCAGATCTTGTTGTTAGCGGGTTTGCAGCCAGTCCTTGAGCCGCGTACGCAGCCGGGCGACGGCCTGACTGTGCAGTTGCGAGACGCGCGACTCGGAGACGCCAAGCACGGCGCCGATTTCCTTGAGGTTGAGTTCTTCTTCGTAATAGAGCGACATCACCAGCTGTTCGCGTTCGGGCAGGGCGGCGATGCCATCGATCAGGGTCTGCCGGAAACCGGCCTGCGACAGCTGTTCAAATGGATTGGCCTCGTGGTCGGCCGAATAATGGTCAAGCTGGTCGTTCTCGTCGGCCTGCTCGAAATCCTCGTAGTACACCAGTTGATGGCCGCGTCCGTCGGCCAGCAGTTGCTGGTACTGCTCAAGTGGCAGCTGCATCCGGGCGGCCACCTCCCCGTCGGTGGGCGCGCGTCCCAGTGACTGCTCCAGGTGCCGGATGGCCTGCTCGATCTCGCGCATGGCGCGGCGGGCCTGCCGCGGTACCCAGTCGATGTGCCGCAGCTCATCCAGCATTGCACCGCGGATGCGCTGGGTGGCGAAGGTTTCGAACTGCACCCCGGCGGTCGGATCGAAATTGCGCGCCGCCTCCATCAATCCCATCAGTCCGACCTGGATCAGATCCTCGACCTCGACACTGGCGGGCAACCGCGACGCCATGTGATAGGCGATGCGCTTGACGAGCGGCACATGCGCGTGGACCCGGTCTTCCTGTGGCGAAGCCTGGGTCTGGCGATAAAGGTGGATGGCTCGGGGTGATGGCATACCGTAACCGGATCGGGTTGCAATCCAGTTTAGCGGACAAGCGCAAGATCTGTCGCCCTGAGTCGTTGTTCCAGTTGGGTGAGCGCATTGGCCAGCGCCTCATCCGCCGCTGCGGCGATGCCTTCGCCGCCTGCAAGCCGGATCGGTGCCTGGCCGTGCGCCGGCCATTGGGCGGCAGCGGATCCATCGCGGTGCAGCGTGAAGGTCAGTTGGACGGTGACCTGCTGCGGCTTGCCAGGGCGCAGGTCGGCATAGAACGCGTCCACCCGCCCATGCAGTACCCAGGGATCGTCGGCCGGTTCGGTCTCGCTGACGATCTGCCCGAACAGACCGCTGGCGGCAAGCCAGGCCCGGGTACGTTCGGTCACGAGCTGTGCCGGTGCGGCGACGAAGCCGCGATAGGGATCGACTGCATAGCGGTAGTCGCTTTCGCGGTAGACAAAGCGCCACTCGCGATAGCCTTCCGCCGCGCGCAACGGCGCCAGTCGCAGGGTCTGGGCCAATGGCGCCGCGGCCGGGGCAGCGGGGCGCGCGGCTTCGATGCGGTAGCGGCTTTCCGGCGGAGGCGGGTTGCCGGCGCAGCCGGCAAGCTGGCCGAGCAGCAGCGGCAGGGCGATCAGTGCGGCAAGGGGCGTCTTCATCGTGGCGGCAACGGGTAGGGGGTGGGTTCGGAGCCGAACAGCAGTCCAGGCGGATTGCGTCGTGCGTTCTCGGTCAGCACGCGCAATTCGCCGGAAATGGCGTGCAGATTGTCCAGGGTCTGGGCGAGCTCGGTATCGCGGCTGGCCATCAGGGTGTCAAGGCGCGTGCTGACCCCTTCAAGGTTTTTCAGCGTGGTGCGCAGCGCGGGATCGGCCAGCAGCTCGCGGGCGCTGCGTGCCGCCGCGGCGACGTCGGCTGGCGCGCTTTGCCAGTTCGGATCGGCGGCCAGGGTCTGCAGTGCCTGGTTGGTGCGGCGCAGCTCGGTCAGCAGCGCCTGGGCGTCACGGCCGATCTGCGCCGTCGGTACCTCTTCCAGTTGCCGGCTGACCCGCAGCAGTGATTCGGAGAGCGGTTTGAACGGTACATTGCCCAACTGCCGGTCCGCAGTGTCGAGCAGGCGATTGAGCCGGGTGACGGTACCGTCGATATCCAGGTTCTGCGCCTTGGTGATCAGGTTCTGCGCGGCCTCCATGATCTGTGCCACCGCACTGTGCGCCGAGGGGATGTACAGCGCATCGGGCTGCCAGGAGATCGGCAGGGGCCGGTTCTGCTTGGCGTCCACATAGTCGATTTCCAGATAGTTGGTCCCGGTGAGCCCCTGCGGCGCGAGCCTGACCCGCAGGCCGCGCTTGATCTCGGCGTTCAGGTCGGCCTGGCTGAAGGTATCCATGCCGTTCCTGCCAAAGCGGCTTGGCTGCAGCTCCATTTCCACCAGCACGTACTGCTGCGCGCCGTTCCCGGTCTCGTATTTGTTGGCGGTGAAGCCGATCCGGCTGACCGAGCCGAGCGCGACGCCGCGATACTTGACTGGAGAACCCACATCCAGGCCCTGCACCGATTCGTCGAAATAGGTTTCCATGGCCACGGTGGAGCGCAGCCAGCGCCCGGCCCCGAAGGCGACGAACAGCGTGGCGCCGATGGCGATGCCGACGACAATGAACAGTCCGAGTCGGAAATAGGTGGCGTTGTGCTTGTTCAAGCCTGGGTCTCCTCGCCGCGTCGGAAGAAGCGGGTGACGCGCGGGTCGGGGTGGTGGTCGCGCAGTTCGGCCGGCTTGCCGACTGCGATGATGCCTTTTTCCTGTTTATCCAGCATCAGCGCACGGTCGGCAATCGTGAATATGCTGGCCAGTTCGTGCGTGACCACGATGAAGGTCAGCGAGAGTGCGCGCGACAGACGCAGGATCAGCGCATCGAGTTCGGCCGAGGTGATGGGGTCGAGCCCCGCCGAGGGCTCGTCCAGGAAGATGATGGCCGGATCGAGCGCCAGCGCGCGGGCGATGGCTGCCCGCTTTTGCATGCCGCCGGATAGTTCGGACGGCGCGTAGTCGGCATAGGCTTCCAGACCCACTTCGCGCAGCTTGAGCCGGGCAACCAGCTCGCGTGCCGGCAGATCGAGCGCGGTGTGTTCGGCCAGCGGCAGCATCACGTTTTCCAGCACGCTCATCGAGCCGAACAGCGCGCCGGCCTGGTAGGCGACGCCAAAGGTGGCGAGGATGCGCCGCCGTGCCTGGCCTTCGGCCGCGGTCAGCTCCCGGCCGGCCAGCCAGATCCGCCCCGATGCCGGGCGCTCCAGCCCGATCAGGTGCTTGAGCAATGTGGATTTGCCGCAGCCCGAGCCGCCAAGGATGGTCAGCACCTCGCCACGCGGCACTGCGAACGACACGTCGCGCAGCACCACGTTGTCGCCGTAGGCGCAGGTCAGGTCCTCGACCCGTACCAGCGGTTCGGCGGCTGGCACGGCTGCGGTGGACATGGGGGCGGTGTTGGGCATGCCGGCTTACCAGTCCAGATAAAAGAAGGCGACCGCGAACAGGCCGTCGGCCACCACCAGCATCACGATGGCCCGCACGTCCGCGCTGGTGGCCGCCGCCCCGACCGCGCGCGCGCCGCTGCCGGTGCTCAGCCCGCGCATGCAGCCGATGGCGGCGATGCCGATGCCGAACACGAACGATTTGAAGAGCCCGGTCAGAAAGTCGCTCATGTCGACAAACCCCATGATCTGGGTTGCCGAGGTGGCCATCGGAATCCCGAAGCCGGTCAGCACCAGGGCCGCGCCCAGCATGCCGATCAGCTCGGCGAACAGCGTCAGCAGCGGCATGGCCAGGGCCACCGCCAGCAGCCGCGGCAGCACCAGGAAGCGCATCGGGTCGAGCCCCAGTGTCACCAGCGCGTCGATCTCCTGGTTGACCTTCATGGTGCCGATCTCGGCGGCGAACGCCGCGCCGGTGCGCCCGGCAAGCAGCACCGCCGTCATCAGCGGGGCCAGCTCGCGGACCAGCGACAGGCCCACCAGATTGGCGACGAACAGTTCGGCGCCGAACTGGCGCATCGGAATGGCCGACTGGAACGACAGGATGACGCCGAGCAGGAAGGCGATCAATGCGACGATGGGCAACGCGTCCGCACCGGCGCTGGTGGCCACCCGCAGCATTTCGCCCAGGCGCAGCTCGCGTGGGCGGCGCAGCGCCTTGGCCAGTGCCGCGCCGGCCTCGCCGATGAATGCAAGCGCTGCATACGCTTCGGCCAGGAAACCCGCGGTCAGGCGTCCCAGCGTGGCGACCAGGCCGGACGGCGGCGGGCGCTGCGGGATGGTCAGCGGCTTGTCGGGCTCCAGCTCGGCCAGCAGCGGTGCGAACTGTTCGGGTAGGCCGCGCACCTTGCCGCCACGCTGGATCAGATCGAACAGCAGCGCGGCACCGGTGCCGTCGCAGTAGGTGACCGCGTCCGCATCGACGGTGGCGCCATGCTGCAGCATGGTACGCGCCTGTGGCCACACCACGGCGCACCCGGCCGCGTCGAGGCGCCCACCCAGGATCAGCCGCGGCGGGCTGGTTCCGGCATCGACCTCGAGCGTGGCCGCCTCAGTCATCGCTGCCCCAGCTTGTCGTTGAGGATGCGGCTTGATTCGACCAGCCGGTAGACAAAATCGGCCGGGCTGTCGGCGCTGTGTGCGGGGCGTCGCCAGCGCAGCATGCTGTCGGCCAGCTGGCGGAAGGCCATGCTGGCCTCGGCTTCGGGGAATGCGTCGAGCACGGTCTTGCCAAGGCGCGTGGCGCGCTTGAGCTGGTCGTCCTCCGGCACATAGCCGCATAGCCGTAGCCGGACTGTGTTGCCCAGATACTGCTGCGCCACTTCCCGGATACGCCCGAACACCAGTTCGGCTTCCTGGAGGGTGCGTACCCGGTTGGCCAGCACGCGGAACTCGCGGCGGGCGTATTCGGTATGCAACAGTTTGATGGTGGCGTAGGCATCAGTGATCGATTCGGCGCGGTTGCTGACAATGATCAGCACGTCATCGGCGGCGAGCGACAGGCTGGGCACGCCCGCGCCCGTCGCCGGGCGGGTGTCGAGCAGCAGGAAATCGGCATCGCCGGTCGTGGCTTCGAACTGCGCCGCCAGCCACTGCTGCTCACGCTCGTTGAGCGAGGCCAGCAACTGCGGACGGGCGGCTACCGGCAGGATGGCAAAACCGGCCGCAGTGGGTAACAGCAATTGTGCCAGTGCCACCTCGCGCCGCAGTGCATGCTCCAGTCCGTAGCGGACGGTAAGGCGCAGCCGCTGCGCTGCGTTCGTCAGCCCTTCGAATTCGTCGAGCAGGATCACCGAGCGCTGCCGCTGCGCCAGTGCGGCGGCAAGATTGATCGCCAGGGTGGTGGCGCCGCTGCCGCCACGGCCCCCGTTGAGCCCGACGCTGCGGCAGCCGGGCCGGGCGATCAGCGCGCGCAGCCCGGCGGCCTGGTCGGACCAGCGCCCGCCGCTCACCGGCGTATCCGGTGCCAGAGGCACCTAGCCACGCACGCCTCCGACGTTGAGCGTGAAATCCAGCGGCGCATCCTGGCTGCCCATGTAGAGCGGATACTCGTCGCGCTTCAGTTGGAATGCGGCGTTGTCCTGCTGAGTGCGAAAGGCGCGGTCGATCAGGTAGTCCACATGCGCAGCGTGCAGGTCCTCGGGCACGCGCTGGCCGTTGGTGACGAACTGCAGCGCCAGCTTGTGGCGGATTGCAATGTCCAGGCAACCACCGAGGCTCATGGCTTCGTCCAGCTTGGTCAGGATGCAGCCCGACAGATGGGCGGTCTTGTAGCGCCGCGCCACGTCGTCGAGCGTCGCCGAGGCGGCATTGGCCGCCAGCAGCAGCACCGTCTGCACGGCGTCGGCGGCGAACAGCCGCAACTGTTCGCCGATGCGCTGGTCACGCTGGCCCATGCCCACCGTGTCGATCAGCACCAAGTGCCGGTTGGCCAGGTCGGCCAGCGTCAGCTCAAGATCGGTGTCGTCCTTCACATCGTGCACCGGCACGCCGATGATGCGGCCGTAGATGCGCAATTGATCCTGTGCGCCGATCCGGTAGCTGTCGGTGGTCAGCAATGCCACCGATTGTGGGCCGTGGGTCAGCGCGCAGCGCGCGGCCAGCTTGGCCACCGTGGTGGTCTTGCCCACACCGGTGGGCCCGATCAGGGCGTAGATGCCGCCGCGGGCGACCAGATCGTTGCCGCTGCCCACGGTGGGCAGGTTGTGCGCCAGGGCGGCCTTGACCCAGCGCATGCCGGCATCCAGCGTCAACCCGCCGGGCATCTTGTCGACCAACTGGCGCGACAGCGCCGGGCAGAAGCCGGCGGCCAGCAGCTGGCGCAGCGCTTCGAGCTTTTCCGGCGCGTGCTTGGATAGTTCGCCCCAGGCCATGCCGGCGATCTGGCTTTCCAACAGACCGCGCAGCAACCGGATTTCGCGTGCGATGTCCTCCATCGCTTCGGCGTTGGCCGGTGTGGCAGCCGTCGCGGTCGGCTCGTCGTCGAAACTGAAGGCGGGCAAGGGGCGCTGCGGCTCGGGCGCCGGAGGGCGGGGTGGTGGCGGACGCGATACCGGTGCGGCGGCAACCGGGGCCGGCTGCGGGGCGGGTTGCGGAGCACGGGATGGCCGGTTGCTGCGGACCACCAACGGCGCCTCATCGGCCGCCACGTCGTCCAGCGTGGGTTCCTGGTCTTCGTCGGCGATGGCGTAGGAGCGCGCCAGCGCCCGGTTGATCGGTGCCGCGGGCGCCTCGCCACGCTCGGATTGCGCGCTGTGGATCAGACGGGCGCCATTCTGCGCGGCACGAGGGCTGGGCTTGGGCAGGGCTGGCGCTGCGTGGATGCTGGTCAGCGCAGCCACATCGGAGTCGGCCACGGCCATGATCTCCACGCCGCCGCCGGCGATCTGCCGATTGGACAGGATGAGCGCATCGGGCCCCAGTTCGTCGCGAACCTGGCGCAGCGCATCCCTAGTGGTGGCCCCGTAGAATTTCTTGACGACCATTGGTCCAGTCTGATGTGCGAACCGCCGTATTATCCTCACGTCGTCAGGATTGTACAAACTTGGCGACAACGCCATGCGGTGGTTGTCGCGCCGGGCGCGCAGCCGGCAAAATGCCACGCCGTTGCACGACCGGCGCCCTTCCTGTCATGCCGGCTTCTCCCACGGTCTCTTCTCGATCCATGTTCCGCTACGCGCCGCCCCCCGAAACCGCCTGGCTGCCGGTGCACGCCGATGACTGCCTGCTGGTGGTCGACAAGCCGCACGGCCTGCTGTCAGTGCCGGGCCGGGGCGCGGAGCGCGCCGACTCGATGGCGCGCCGGGTGCAGGCCCGCCATCCCGATGCGCTGATCGTGCATCGGCTCGATATGGATACCTCCGGGCTGATGGTGTTCGGCCGCGGCATGGCGATGCAGCGCGCACTCAGCATGGCGTTTGAGGCACGGCAGGTGGACAAGCGCTATGTGGCGCTGGTCGATGGCCGCCTGGAAGGGGAGGGTGAGGTGGCATTGCCGCTGAGCGCGGACTGGCCGAACCGGCCGCGGCAGAAAGTGGATGTCGAGCAAGGCAAGCCCTCGCTGACGCGCTACCTGGCACTGGACTACGATGCGGTGCTTGATGCCACCCGGGTGGCGCTGACTCCGGTGACCGGGCGCTCGCATCAGTTGCGCCTGCACCTGCAGGTCATCGGCCATCCCATCCTGGGCGATCCGTTCTATGCCACGCCCGCCGCGCATGCCAAGGCCCCGCGTCTGTTGCTGCATGCCGATACGCTGGCGTTGCCGCATCCCCTCAATGGCATGCCGATGCGCTGGCACTGCCCGGCGCCGTTCTGAACGGGCCTGCGCCGACCTTGGGAAAGCCACAGGCGCAGGAAGCAGGCGCCACACTGACCCCGGTGCACCATGGTTCCAGTCGTATTCGCACATTGTTGCCGGCGGTGGCGTGGGCGGCCTGGCAATGGGCGATCGGCATGCGGGGCGCTGTGGCCCGGCGTGCCGGCCGGACCCAGCCAACCTTGGCCGGGGCGCCTGCCGCTGCTGTTGCGGCAGGCCGTCCTGCGCCTTCGCGAAACGCTACGCTGTGCCGAGGACGCCGACGATGCGGATGGTCTTGTTGTCGGGGATCTCGGTGTGCGAGATCACCCGCAGCCCCGGGATCGAGCGGCGCAGGAAGCGACTCAGCATCGGCCGCAGCGGTGCAGGGGTGATCAGGACCGTGTTGAGTCCTTGTGCTTCCAGGTTCTCGGTCAACTGCGAGGCTTGCTTGAGCAGACGTTCCGCCAGGCCCGGTTCCAACCCGCCTGGTGTGCGCCCGCTCGCGGCGCCCAGCAGGATGTTTTCGAGCTGTGGTTCGAGCGCCACCACCGGCAGTTCCTGCTCGCCAGGGAAGAGCTGGTGGATGATGGCGCGCCCGAGCGCCACGCGCACCGCCGCGGTCAGCTCGTCCAGGTCCTGGGTGCGGCTGTGATGCTCGCCCAGCGTTTCGAGGATGGTGCGCAGGTCGCGGATATGCATGCCCTCGTCCAACAGGTTCTGCAGCACTTTCTGCAGCACACCGACCGGCACGCTCTTGGGCACCAGGTCCTCGACCAGCTTGGGCGCTTCCTTGGCAAAATGGTCGAGCAGCTGCTGTACTTCCTCGCGCCCGAGCAGTTCGGCCGCATGGCTTTGCAGGGTATTGGAGATATGGGTGCCGACCACGGTGGAGGTATCGACCACCGTATAGCCCATCGCCTGTGCCTGATCGCGCAGACTGGCGTCGATCCAGGTGGCAGGCAGGCCGAAGGTCGGATCCTTGGTCGGGGTCCCGGCAAGCGAGCCCGCCGCGTTGCCCGGGTTGATGGCCAGCCATTGTCCGGCATACGCCTCGCCGATTCCGACATCGACCCCCTTGAGCAGGATCCGGTACTGGTTGGGCTTGAGCTCCAGGTTGTCGCGGATATGCACTGCCGGCATCAGGAAGCCCAGCTCCTGCGCCAGTTTCTTGCGGATGCCGCGGATGCGGCGCAGC
Organism: Chitiniphilus purpureus; assembly: GCF_025642115.1. Lineage (GTDB taxonomy): Bacteria > Pseudomonadota > Gammaproteobacteria > Burkholderiales > Chitinibacteraceae > Chitiniphilus > Chitiniphilus purpureus. The sequence continues at coordinate 1,916,410 of NZ_CP106753.1, forward strand.
AGTTCGCCATCCTGATTGCGGTCGACCAGCGGGATCAGCCGGTAGCCCACTTCCAGCCCGACCGGGTCGACCGGCTGCACGTCGGCCCAGCTGACCTCCTGCAGCGGCTGCTCGGCGCCGGGCGGCGGCGCGCCGGGTGGTGCGGCGCCCGCCGGACCGCTTGGCGCGGACGGCGCACCGTCACGCGCGCGCGTGCGCCGCTCCACGTACCACGCCAGGGAGGCCGTCGCGACAGCGATCAGCAGGAAGGCAAAATGCGGCATGCCCGGGATCAGCCCGAGTATCGCCATCACCCCCGACGAGATGTACAGCACCTGCGGGCGGGCGAACATCTGGTCGAGGATCTGCTCGGAGATATCGCGATCGGTGCCCACGCGCGAGACCACGATGCCGGCCGCAACCGAGATCACCAGGCCCGGGATCTGCGCGACGAGGCCGTCGCCGATGGTCAGCAGCGTGTAGGTGCGGCCAGCGTCGGCGAAGGCCATGTCGTGCTGCGCCATCCCGACGATCAGTCCGCCGACGATGTTGATCACCATGATCAGGATGCCGGCCACCGCATCGCCGCGCACGAACTTGGATGCACCGTCCATCGAGCCGAAGAAGTCCGCTTCCTGCGCGATGACGGTGCGGCGCTCGCGCGCCGTTTCCTCGCCGATCAGCCCGGCGTTGAGATCGGCATCGATTGCCATCTGCTTGCCGGGCATCGCGTCCAGTGTGAAGCGGGCGCTGACTTCGGCGATACGGCCGGCACCCTTGGTGATGACCACGAAATTGATGATGGTCAGGATGATGAACGCGACGATGCCGACCGTCAGGTTATCGCCGATCAGCACATGGCCGAACGCTTCGATCACCTTGCCCGCGGCATCGCCGCCGGTATGGCCTTCGGTGAGCACGAGCTTGGTCGAGGCGACGTTCAGCGACAGCCGCAGCAGCGTGGTGAACAGCAGCACCGTGGGAAAGGACGAAAACTCCAGCGGCTCGCGGGTATACAGGCTGACCATCAGCACCATGATGGACAGCACGATGTTGAAGGTGAAGAACAGGTCGAGCACGACGGCCGGCAACGGCAGGATCATCATGCCGAGCACCATCAGCACCAGGATCGGGCCGGCGAGCCTCGTATAGTTGAAATTACGCCACATCACTGTTCTCTGTTATGCCGTGACGGCTGGCCGATTGTAACCAAAATGCTCCGGCGCGGTGGCGGGCGGGCTCATGAGGCGTCGATGGCTTGCGGGTCCAGTTCGGCCGGTACCGGCAGGCTGGCGTTGAGCGTGGGTTCCGGCCCGCCGTGGCGCTGGAATTCGCGCAGCTGATAGATGTAGGCGAGCACTTCGGCCGCCGCGGTGTAGAGCGCCGCGGGGATTTCCTCGCCCAGTTCGGCGTGGTGGTACAGGGCGCGGGCAAACGGGGGCGTGCGTACCACGGCCACCTTGTGTTCACGCCCCAGTTCGATGATGCGCTCGGCCAGCAGGTAGGCGCCTTTGGCCACCACGGTGGGTGCGCGCATCTTGTCGGTATATTGCAGTGCCACCGCATAGTGGGTCGGGTTGGTGACGATCACGTCGGCCTTGGGGATGTTGGCCATCATCCGCTTGCGTGCCGCCTCGCGCTGCAGCTGCCGGATGCGGCCCTTGATGTGCGGATCGCCCTCGGATTCCTTGTTTTCGCGCTTGACCTCCTCCTTGCTCATGCGCAGGCCCTTGTAGTAGTCCCACAACTGGTAGGGCACGTCGATCAGCGGGATCAGCGCCATGCCGCCCACCACCAGCAGCAGCGTATAGCGGCTCATCTGCCACAGATAGGCAAAGCCACTGTCCTGGGGCATGGCGATCAATTGCACGAACTGGTCCTTCTCGCTCCAGAGTGCGTATGCCGCCACGCCGCCGATCAACACCGACTTCAGGATGGCCTTGAGCATTTCGACCAGGCTGCGCACCGAGAACATCCGCGTGATCCCGGTCAACGGATTCATCCGGCTGAAGTTGGGGGTGAGCGGTTCGAAACTGAGCAGCCAGCCACCGATCAGCAGTGGGGTGAGGGTGGCGGCGAGCGCACAGGCGAAGAAGATGGGCAGGCAGGCGCGCAACGCCTGGCCGGTCGCCTGGGTGAAATGCAGCATCATCTGCTCGGGCGTGTGGAGCATGCCGCGATCGAACGTCAGTTCGGTCAGGAAGATCTGCCGGAGCACATCGAACAATTCGGGGCCCAGCATCAGCAGGGCGATCAGCCCGGTCAGCAGCACGGCAAAGGTGGACAATTCTTGCGAGCGCGGAATCTGCCCCCGCTTGCGCGCCTCGTCTAGGCGCCGCGGCGTCGCGGATTCGGTTTTGTCCTCGTCGGAATCTTCTGCCATGGATGCGCCGCGTGGAAGGGTGCTCCGAGTCTAGCATGCCGGCTGGCATCGGATTTGCTTCGAGGCGGGGCGAGCGCTTCGCCTACCAGCCAGGACCGAGCCATGCCCAGTGCCATCCGTTTCGCTTTCACATCGCCCGCCGCGCAGAAGAGCGCCGCGCCCAGCCAAGCCAAGCCGGACGAAGGGTCGAGCTTCGCCGGCACCCTCGCAAGGGAGCTGGACCAGGGCACCGCGCAGGCTGCGCAGCAGCCCGCCGGCGATACTTCTGGCGCAGACGGGCAAGGCGCAGAGCCTGTCCCCACCGAAGCCGCCCTGGATGCCGCGGAAGCGTGGCTTGCGCTGCTGCAGTTCAACGCCGCATCGCAGCCTGCCGCCGCCCCTGTTCCCTTGCCTGTCGACCCCAATCTTGCTGATGGCGCGACGACGCCCTTCATCGAGGGCCTGGCAGGGCAGAAACTGCTGCAGACCGCAGCGGGGCAGGATACGGCAGGCACCGCCGCCAAAACCCAGGAAGCCCTGCAGGCCAAGCAGGCAGAACTTGCCGCCGACGGCAAAGGCTTGCCGCTTTCGGAGTCGCTGCAGCAGGAAGACGCACCCGTTGAGACCGGGTCTGCACCGTTGCCGCAGTTCCAGCCGGCCGACGCATCCGCGGCAGCCCAATCGCCGCGACAAAGCGAAAGCGCCGCAGCCGCCAAACCGACCCACTACGTACCTGAACCCGTCAATGGCCCGCGCTGGGGCGATGCAGTGGCGCAGCGGGTGGCGTTGATGCTGGGGCGCCAGGAGCAGCAGATCGAGATGCAGCTCAATCCACCGCACCTGGGTCCGATGGAGGTGCGGCTGTCGCTGGCGGCCGACAATGCCACAGTCATCTTTGCCAGCCAGCACGCCAATGTGCGTGAGGCACTCGCGGCGGCGACGCCCAAGCTCACCGCCTTGCTGGCCGATCAGGGCATCCAGCTGGTCAACGTGCAGGTGGCCTCCGACTCACTGAATCAGCACGCCGGCCAGCAGGCGTCGGCGCAGCAGCATTCCGGCGGACAACGATCGCAGCAGTTCGGCGTCGCCGTCGCGCAGGATGCCATCCAGGTCGAGCCGTATCTGCTCGACAACGCAATGACCTTGCCGGTCGCACGTGGCGGTGTAAGCTTCTATGCCTGATCTGGGTGCCCATGTTGCCATGCCGCTGCGGGAAACGGGCGGCGACAGGGTTGTACGCGTTGCGGAATTACCTGAACAGCCTGGGCTTATTGCTTGTTTTCCTTACATATGTGGGTTATAACCACTTCGCGCGATTGAGCACCGGCCCTGGACAGTAGATCGGGGCGTTTTTCCATTGCCGAGAAGGTGACTACATGGCGGAAGCCAAAGCCGCGGAACCCGCACCGAAGGGAAAGAAGACCCTGTTGATCGTGGTGATCATCGCTGTTGTGGTGTTGTTGCTGGTGGTGGTGCTGGGCGTGGTGGGCTACCTGCTGCTCAAGCCGGCTGCCGAGCCTGCCGCGGATGCCCCTGCGGCCGAGCAGGCCGACGCGCCCGCGAAGGAAAAGAAGGCGCATAAGAAGAACGATCCCGAGCACCCGCCGGTGTTCGAGAAGCTGCAGACCGTCACCGCGAACCTCAGCAGCGAGAACGAGGAAGCGGTGGTGCAGACCGATATCGTGCTGGAGCTGGCCGATGCCGAGGTGCAGGCGCAGCTCAAGAACATCATGCCGCGGGTGCAGGCGAGCGTGATCAAGCTGATCCGTTCCAAGACCCCTGCCGAACTGCGCACAGTGACCGGCACCGACAAACTGGCCGCCGATATCCAGGCGAGCATCGACCATGAGCTGGGTATCGAAAGCAAGGGAGACGGCGTGGTCTCGGTGAATTTCACTACATTTATCATGCAATAGGCCGATAACCCGGATAAGGTCGAAGCAAAGCGGTATTTATGGCGGACGATATCCTTTCCCAGGAAGAGGTCGACGCGCTGTTGCGCGGGGTGACCGGCGAGGAGGATCAGGGCGAAGAAGAGCTCGATTCCTCCTCGGTGCGCGCCTATGACATCGGCCGCCAGGAGCGCATCGTGCGTGGGCGCATGCCTACGCTCGAAATCATCAACGAGCGCTTTGCCCGCAACCTGCGTATCGCCCTCTTCAATTTCATGCGCCGCAATGCCGAGATCAGCGTGGGTCCGGTGCGGGTGCAGAAGTACAGCGAGTTCATCCGCAATCTGGTGGTGCCCACCAATCTCAACCTGATCCACATGAAGCCGCTGCGCGGCACCGGGCTGTTCATCTTCGACCCGGATTTCGTGTTCCTCGTGGTCGACAATCTGTTCGGCTCGGATGGCCGCTACCATGTGCGCGTGGAAGGGCGGGACTTCACCCCCACCGAGCAGCGCATCATCCACCGCCTCTTGGAGGTGGTGTTCGAGGAATACCAGAAAGCCTGGAAGCCGGTGTTCGAATGCGAGTTCGGCTATGTGCGTTCCGAGATGAACACCCAGTTTGCCAATATCGCGACGCCGACCGAGGTGGTGGTGTCCTACACCTTCAAGATCGAGCTTGGCGCCGGTGGCGGCGATTTCCACGTGTGTTTCCCGTATTCGATGATCGAACCGATCCGCGATCTGCTGTACAGCTCGATGCAGGCCGATCGCATCGAGGCGGACAATCGCTGGCTCAAGCTGCTGCAAAAGCAGGTGCAGAACGCGGAGGTGGATCTGGTGGCGACGCTGGGCAATACCCGGGTGACGCTGGGCGACATCATCAATCTCAAGGTGGGGGATGTAATCTCGCTGGAGATTCCCCAGGCCATCGTGGCCGAAGTGGATGGCGTGCCGGTGCTGGAGTGCAAGTATGGTATCCTCAACGGCCAATACGCGCTGCGCGTGAACAAGGTACTCAGTTCATCCGAAGCTGGCAGCGCGGACGACGAAGGGCAGGGAGAGCGACATGGCTGAGGACACGCCGCAGCAGGACGGCGACGTGATGGACGACTGGGCCGCGGCGCTGGCCGAGCAGGCCCAGGAAGATGCCACCGCCCACAGCTCCTCGGCGGCGCCGCAGCAGGTGCAGCCGGCGGACATCTTCGAGCGCTTCGACGCCCAGACCCCTGGTGCCGGCGCACCCAACAACATCGACATGATCCTCGACATCCCGGTCACGCTGACCGTGGAGCTCGGGCGTACCAAGATCGCCATCCGCAGCCTGCTGCAACTGGCGCAGGGTTCGGTCGTCGAACTGGATGGCCTTGCCGGCGAGCCGATGGATGTTCTCGTCAACGGCTGCCTGATTGCCCAGGGCGAAGTCGTGGTGGTCAACGACAAGTTCGGCATCCGGCTGACCGACATCATCACTCCGGCGGAACGCATCCGCCGCCTCCACAAATAGTGTCCATGGCTCGGCCAGCGCGTCCGGCGGCGGCCTGGCTGGCATTGTGCTGGCCGCTTTACGGTCATGCCGCAGCCCAGGGGCCAGGTCTTGCCCAGTTTGGACAGACGTTGCTGGCCCTGATCCTGGTGCTGGGCCTGATCGTCGTCAGCGCGGTCCTGCTGCGCCGATTCTCGCTCCTGCCCACTGCAATCGGCGGCCGTCTGCGGGTGGTATCGGGTGTGCTCGTCGGTGGCAAGGAGCGGGTGGTCATCGTCGAGGTGGAAGAGACCTGGCTCGTACTCGGGGTGACCGGCCAGACGATCAATCTGCTGCACACGCTGCCACGGCCGGACGATGCGCCGCTGCCACCGCAACCGGCGGTACCGCTGTTTGCCGAGAAGCTTGCGGCTGTGCTCAAGCGGGGCAGGCCGGGTGCGTAACGTGAAGTGGTTGTGGCTTGCCATTGCCATGGTGGCTGTGCCGACCTGGGCTACGAGTCCGGGTGTGCCGTTCATGACCGCGAGCCAAGGCGCGGGCGGCGCGACGGCGTACAGTCTCACCATCGAGACGCTGCTGTTCCTGACGGCGCTCACCTTCCTGCCGGCCATGCTCCTGATGATGACGGCGTTCACGCGCATCGTGATCGTGCTGTCGCTGCTGCGGCAGGCCATGGGCACGATGCAGACCCCGCCCAACCAGGTCATCGTCGGCCTGTCGTTGTTTCTGACCCTGTTTGTGATGTCGCCGGTATTCGACCGGATCTACAAAGAGGCGTATCAGCCCTACAGCGCGCAGCAGTTGACCTTCATGCAGGCGGTGGACAAAGGTGCGGTGCCGCTCAAGGATTTCATGCTCAAGCAGACGCGGCAGAAGGACTTGGCATTCTTCATCGAGCTTTCGGGCGCCGCCCGGCCCAAGGGGCCGGAGGATGTGGGCTTCAGGGTGCTGGTCCCCGCCTTTGTCACGAGTGAGCTGAAGACCGCGTTCCAGATCGGCTTCATGGTTTTCATCCCGTTCCTGATCATCGATTTCGTGGTGGCAAGCATTCTGATGGCGATGGGGATGATGATGGTGTCGCCGGTGATGATCTCGTTGCCGTTCAAGCTGATGCTGTTTGTGCTGGTGGATGGCTGGACGCTGTTGATGGGGTCCTTGGTGCAGAGCTTTTACATAGGGTAGGAGAGGACGATGACGCCCGAAACCGTGGTGACGCTGGTGCAGCGGAGCATGGAGGTGATGGTGCTTGTCGGCGGCCCCATCCTGCTCGTCATTCTGGCCACCGGGCTCGTGGTCAGCGTGTTCCAGGCGGCGACCCAGATCAACGAAGCCACGCTGTCGTTCATCCCGAAGCTCCTGGTCGCCTTCCTGGTGTTTGTCTTGGCCGGCAACTGGATGGTGCAGATCGTGGTCGATTTCACCATCCGGCTGTATCAGAGCATTCCGCAGATGATCGGCTGACCGGCGCGGAGCGGGCGGGCCGTGTTCACCCTCACTCAGGCGCAGATCGACCTGGGCCTGGCACTGTTCTGGTGGCCGTTTCTGCGTCTCCTGGGCTTTATGCTGGTCGATCCGTTCTATTCCGGGCGGGCAATCGGGATGCAGACCCGGGTTGCGCTGTGCATCCTGCTTGCGGTGCTGGTCGCCCCCTTGTTGCCCCCACCGCCACCATTTCCGGTGGTGTCGCCGCAGGGCGTACTGATTGCGCTCAACCAGTTGCTGGTGGGTGCGGCGATCGGGTTTTCGGTCCGGCTCTATTTCACGGCCATCGAAATGGCCGGCAACATAGCAGGTTTGCAGATGGGCATGGGCTTTGCCATGTTCTACGACCCGCAGAATGCCGCCAATACGCCCGTGGTGGCGCAGTTCTTCAGCTTCCTCAACATCCTGGTGTTTCTTGCGCTCAACGGCCATCTGATCATGCTGCGGGTACTGGTCGAGAGCTTCACCGCGCTGCCTGTACTGGCGCAGCCGCTGGCGGGCGATGGCTTTCGCCTGTTGGCCGAGCAGGGCGGGCAGATATTCCGCCTGGGCCTCGTGCTGTCGTTGCCGGTGATCGGGGCGCTGCTGATCACCAACCTGGCGATCGGGGTGATGTCGCGTGCCGCGCCCCAGCTGAATGTATTCGCGGTGGGGTTCCCCCTGATGCTGGCCATCGGTTTCGCCGCGCTCTACTTCTTACTACCATTCCTGATACCGCATATAGAAGCCTTGCTTGGATATCAGACCAGGCTGATCGAGAGGTTGCTGTCGCTGTTTGCACGTCCGGCCTCGTGATCCGGCCGTTTAATTCCCGAGTTGTTTACTCGGGTATTGGGCAAGGTTATACTTTGGCCCTCGCCCAACCCACCTTCCAAATTTCCATGGAAGCGACGCTTCTGGAGCCCGAATCGATGAATGCACCGCAAGCCCCTTCGTCCCTGGTTGACGTGCAAAGCAGCCCGGATCACCGCAATATCGCGATCAACAAGGTTGGCATCAAGTCGATCCGCCATCCCGTCCGGGTCGCCGATCGAGCGGATGGCGCCCAGCACACCGTCGCCATGTTCGACATGTATGTGTTCCTGCCCCAGCATTTCAAAGGGACGCACATGAGCCGCTTTGTCGAGATCCTGCAGGGACATCAGAAGGAGATCTCGGTCGAGTCGTTCGAAACCATCCTGCGGCAGATGTGCGAGCGCCTGGAGGCGGACGCGGGCTATGTGGAAATGCGCTTTCCGTACTTCATCAACAAGAAGGCGCCGATCTCCGGGGTGGAAAGCCTGCTCGATTACGAGGTGAGCCTGATCGGCGAACTCAAGCAGGGGCAGTTCACGCAGCAGATCAAGGTACTGGTCCCGGTGACGAGCCTGTGCCCCTGCTCGAAGAAGATCTCCCAATATGGCGCGCACAACCAGCGCAGCCATGTGACGATCACCGCCACGCTGGATCGGCATGTGTGGATCGAGGAACTGGTCGCGCTGGTCGAGAGCGAGGCATCCTGCGAGCTCTACGGCCTGCTCAAGCGGCCGGACGAGAAGTATGTGACCGAGCGCGCCTATGAGAACCCCAAGTTCGTCGAGGATATGGTGCGCGACGTGGCCGCACGGCTCAATGCCGACGAGCGCATCGTGGCTTATGTGGTGGAATCCGAGAACTTCGAATCCATCCACAACCACTCGGCCTACGCATTGATCGAGCACGACAAGCGCGGCTGAGCCCTGGACCCGGCAAGCATGCATGCGGCGGAGGTTGTGAGGCAGAATCCTCACGCCTCACGCCTCACGCCTCACGCCTCACGCCTCACGCCTCACGCCTTTCCCATGTATATCGTCCTGATCGGTTATCTCTATGTGATCGTCATGCTGGCCGCCGGCACTGGCGATCCGGCCAAAGGCATCGCGCTGGTGGTCATGCTGGGTTTGCTGCCGACCTGGCTCTGGTTCTGGCTGCGTCGCCAGGGGCAGATCAAGCGCGCCCAGAAGCGTGCCGAGCAGCAGCAGGCGCAGATCGGGGCCGACGAGCGCTGATCGTCGCGGCCCGATCCGAGGCTGCTTCCACTAATTCCCGGCGTGCAACGGCAGGCTGCCAAAGCGCTTGGCGAATTCGGCACCCAGCCTGAGCTGTGGGTTCGAATGCGCGTAGCCCTGCGCCTGTTCGCGCTGGAGGATGGCCTGTTTGGCACTGGCGAAAGCGGACGGCAGCCGGTGGTCACGGGCCAGCGCATCCATGAAAAGTGCCTTGCCGAAGAAGGTGTATTCCTCGTCGTCCGAACAGCCGAACGAGGTGTGGGTGGCGTCTGCCGCGGTGACGATGGCCCGGGTCGGACCGGACAGTGGCGCGACAAAGCCGCCCGAGTAGCAGGCCGATACAGCGATCAGCTGCCAGCGTATGCCCGATGCCTTGAGTTGGGTGGCCAACCACTGCGGGGTGATCGGGGCCAGTTGCAGGTCGGGGTAATCCAGGCTGAGCTCGAAATCACTCGAACCGTGCGAGGTCAGATAGATCACGAGCAGATCCTCGTCGCGGTTCATCAGTTGCCCGATTTCCTTGATCGTCGCCGCCAGCGTATCGCGGCTGGCCATCGGCGCAGCTGCGGCCGAGAACGGCGAATTGGCCAGCAGTACCGAGCGTTGCCCCGTACCGTAGCGGGTGTCGAACAGGTGTCGTACCGCGCTCGCCTCGCGCAGGAACACGCGCTGCGCGCCGTGGCCTGCCACGCTGATCAGATAGGTGTCGATCACCCCGCTTTGTCCTGGTGCCAGCCGCTCCAGGGTCTGGCGCAACAGCTCGGGTTGCTGGAAGAAAAGGGCGGTTTCGGGCAGTGGCAGGTTGGCGCTGGCCACGGCCGTGCCGGTGTTGCCCTGTTCCGGTGCCGCCTGCCACAGGCGCACGCCATTGAAATGGAACTGGTAGAACACCGTCGCCCCCACGCACGCCACGCCGACCAGCACCGCACGCGAACGGCCCTGCGGCCAATACTGTCGCACCAGCGCCAGCGCGAGCCAGGCCAATGGGAAGATGAACAGGCCCCAGCTGTATTGGTAAAACCACTGTGACTGTGGTCCGTCCTGCCACCAGGAGAGCTGCATGACGGCGTAGCCCGCGGCGGCCACCGGCGTCAATGCCAGACCCAGTGCTTGCCACATCAGCGGCAGGCGCAGCGCCATGCGATGTTCACGTGGTCCGAAGAGCTGGCCGAACAGCATCAGATAAAGCAGCGGAAACAGCCAGACAGGCAGCGCCAGTGCATTGAAGCGGCCGGGATAGCCATCCAGCCACATCTCCAGCCCCACGGCGCATGCCAGATTCAGCAGGACCAGCCAGATCAGCAGCGGGGTCGAGGCCGGCCAGCTCGGCAGCGGATTGCCGCGCAGGGTCAACGCACGCCAGGTGAGCGTGAACAGGCTGCGGCGAGGAATGTGGTACATGACGGGGCTCCCGGCAAGATGCCTGCGAGCTTAGCAGTCGCCTATACACCCTGCCAGCCGCGGCGGACACACCTCAATGCGGGACAAAATAGTGTGGCAGCGCGATCAGGATGACCCCGGCCCCGATCAACGCCACCTGCTGCGCGGTATCGGAAAGCCGGGTACGGCGATGCAGGCCCGGGATCAGGTCGGCGATGGCCACATAGATCATGCTGGCCGCGCCCAGCGCGAGGATGTACGGCTGTATCGTTTGCACCAGTTGCAGCGCGTAATACGCGATCAGCCCGCCCGCGAGGGCGGCCAGCGACGACAACAGGTTGAACAACAGCGCCTTGGTCTTGCTGTAGCCCGAATGCAGCAGCACGACGAAGTCGCCCACCTCCTGCGGGATTTCATGGGCAATGATCGCCAGCGCGGTTGCAATGCCCACCGTGGTGTCGGCCATGAAGGCGGCGGCGATCACCGCGCCATCCAGGAAATTGTGCAAGGTATCGCCGACCATGATCATGGTGCCGGCCGCACGTTGCCGGGCATGGTCGTGCTGGTGATCGCCATGGGCATGGCCAGCATCGTGATGGGCATGCGCGGCATCGTGCGCTTCGCAATCCCCGTGGTGGCAGTGGCGCCAGATGACGAGCTTCTCCAGCACGAAGAACAACAGGATGCCCAGCAGCAGCGTCACTGAAACGGCGCCGACGCTGGCCGTCGGCGTTGGGCGGGGCGCTGTATCGGATAGGGGGTGTCCATGCCCGTCGTCGAGGTGTCCGACATGCGCCTCGCCCCACGCTGATCCGGATACGGCATGCGCCGCCGGTTCACCGTGATGATGCTCGCCCAGCGCATGGGGCAGCATTTCCAGGAACACCGCGGCGAGCAGGGCGCCGACGGCAAAGCTGACCAACCTTGGCACCCAGTGTGGGCGGGCCAGATAGGCGAAGAAACCGGCTGCGCACACGCTCAGCAGGCTGCCAAGCAGGCTCGCGGCGATGATCCAGCTCAAGGTGCTCATGGGCGTCGGGGTTTTGTAGAAAAGGCTGCAAGTATAATGCCACTTGCAACTGGGTGGCGTATTAAGTGGCTGCCGTAAGCCAGATCAGCGATGCCATACGTCCTGTCACGCCGTCACGCCGGTAGGAGAAGAACCGCGCTTCATCGGAGGCGGTGCAGAAATTGCCGCCGTAGATGCGCCTCACCCCCAGGCGCATCAGCCGCAGACGTGCCAAGCCATAGAGATCCGCCCACCATTTGCCGGGCGTGGCCGCAGCGCGGAAGGCTGCCTCGGCTACTGGCTGGTCGGCAACGAAGCGTGCGCGCACCTCATCGCCGACTTCGAATGTTGCCGGGCCGATCGCCGGGCCCAGCCAAGCCAGCAGCGCATCCGGTGGCACCGCCATGGCCGCCACCGTGGCTTCGATCACCCCATCGGCCAGTCCGCGCCAGCCTGCATGGGCGGCACCGACGACGCTGCCCCGGACATCGCACAGCAGCACCGGCAGGCAGTCGGCGGTCAGGATGGCGCACACCGCCTCGGCTTGCCGTGCGATCACCGCGTCGGCGCGCGCTCCTGGGCGCACGCTGGTGGCGTCGGCCACTGCAATGCCGTGCACCTGCGTGAGCCAGACCGGGTCAGCCGGCAGGTGAGCGCGCAGCAGCGCCCGATTCCGGGAGACCGCATGCGGGTCGTCGCCGACATGATCACCGAGGTTGAGGCTGGCAAAGGGGGGCTGGCTGACACCGCCGGCACGGGTGGTCACCCAGGCCCGGACGGTGGGGGGCGCCGGCCAATCCGGCCGCAGCAGCGCCGTGCCCTCAATCGCGGACATACAGAACCTCGACACCGCCGTCCTCGTCATCCTCGTCGTCTTCCCACTCGGCGGCCAAGCCTTCCTCGGCCCGCAATGCAGCGAGCAGATCGGCGAAATCGTCCGGCAGCGGTGCTTTCCACTGCAGGGGGCGGCCGGTCTGCGGATGCACCAGCGCGAGTTGACGGGCATGCAGCGCCTGACGTGCAAACGCCTGCAGCGCCAGGTTCAATTCGGGAGTGAACAAGCGCGGCCGCGTGTTGTAGAGCGCATCGGCGGCCAGTGGGTAACCGAGGTGCGCCATATGCACCCGGATCTGATGGGTGCGTCCGGTCTCCAGCTTGCACTGCACCAGCGTGTGTGCCGAAAAGCGTTCCAATACCCGGTAGTGCGTCACCGCGGGCTTGCCGGTGGCGGTGACCGCCATGCGGGTCCGTTCACGCGGGTGCCGTCCGATCGGTGCATCCACGGTGCCGTCCCGGTCCAGCAGACCTTGTGCGACCGCGAGATAAAGCCGTTGCACTGTGCGAGCCTGCAGTTGCCGCACCAGATGATGTTGTGCGATCAGGGTACGGGCGACGACCATCAGGCCGCTGGTGTCCTTGTCCAGCCGGTGCACGATGCCGGCGCGGGGCACGCCCTTCAGCTCCGGATAGCGGTGGAGCAGCCCATTCAGCACCGTGCCGGACCAGTTGCCGCTGCCGGGATGGACCACCAGCCCGGCGGGCTTGTTGAGCACCAGGAGGGCGCTGTCTTCATATACCACGTCGAGCGCGACGGGTTCGGCGCTGAATGCCGCGTCCTCGGGCAGGGGCTGGATCTGGACCGTCACCTGCTCGCCGCCCCACAGCTTGTGCTTGGGATCGACGGTGACACCATCCACCGTGACCAGGTTCTGCCTTATCCACTGCGCCAGCCGGCTGCGCGAGTACTCCGGCAGCAGCTTGGCCAGCGCCGCGTCCAGCCTTTCCCCGGCCAGACTGGGCGGTGCCGTCAGGACACGCTGTTCGGCGAAGTCGTTATAATCGTCGGATTCCAATTCGGGATGCACCATGAACAAGATTCTACCGCGAATCCTCGCGGCCACGATCGCCGCTGCCCTGATCGCGGGCTGCGCTGCCACTCCGCAGGAGCAGGACGAAACGCGTGGCTGGTCGGCCGAAAAGATCTATGCCGAGGCCAAGGCCGAGCAGATCAGCAAGAACTACGATCGTTCCAACAAGCTTTTGGAGAAGCTCGAAGCACGCTATCCCTACGGTCGCCATGCCCAGCAGGCGATCCTGGAAACCGCCTACAACAATTACAAGGGCCAGGAGCCCTTGCTGGCGCTGTCGGCCATCGACCGCTTCATCAAGCAATACCCGGCCCATCCCAGCATGGACTATGCGTTCTACCTGCGCGGGCTGGTGCATTTCAACGAATCACAGGGTTTTCTGTCGTTCCTGTCCAAGCAGGACATGTCCGAGCGTGATCCGCAGGCCGCACGCGATTCGTTCGAGAGCTTCAGCCAACTGGTCACGCGCTTTCCGGACAGCCGCTACGCTGCCGATGCGCAACTGCGGATGGGCTACCTGATCGGCGCGCTGGCTGACTACGAGCTGCATGTCGCCAAGTATTACTACAAGCGCGGCGCCTATCTGGCCGCGGCCAATCGCGGCAAGCATCTGTTGGAGACCTACGGCAATACCAAGCAGGTGGAACCGGCGCTGGGGGTGATGGTGCTGGCGTACGACAAGCTTGGGCTCACCGAACTCAGGGACGATGCCAAGCGTGTGCTGCTGAAGAACTACCCCGATACCAAGGTGCTCGACCCGGAGTCCCTCCAGGGACGCGCCTGGTGGGCGCCGTGGTAGGCGGCCTTGCAAAAACATCGGCAGAGGGGTTTACAGAGGGGGAGGGTGTCCCTATAATGCGCTCTCTTTCGGGGCTATAGCTCAGCTGGGAGAGCGCTTGCATGGCATGCAAGAGGTCAGCGGTTCGATCCCGCTTAGCTCCACCAAAGTCCAGTTCGGCCGCTTCGGCGGCCGAATAGTTTTAGATGTCCCCATCGTCTAGAGGCCTAGGACACCGCCCTTTCACGGCGATAACCGGGGTTCGAATCCCCGTGGGGACGCCAGATTGACCAAGCGCGCTGCAAGACGCGCCGTTTCACCAGTTTCACCGCGCACCCGTAGCTCAGTTGGATAGAGTATCTGGCTACGAACCAGAGGGTCGGGCGTTCGAATCGCTCCGGGTGCGCCACCCTTCATGCGCGAAGTGCCCAAAGCACCGCGCGCAGCAGGTCCCCATCGTCTAGAGGCCTAGGACACCGCCCTTTCACGGCGATAACCGGGGTTCGAATCCCCGTGGGGACGCCAATTCAAAAAGCCGACGCAAGTCGGCTTTTTTCTTTTTGGTGCCTGATCCAGCCAGGCGCCACCTCCCCTGTTCCCTTGGGCATCGCCACGTCAGGACCTTGCACCGCACCAATTCGACAATCCAGGCATGTTTGTCGTGTGCGGAAATGCATGGCCCGCCCGCTTGACGCGGGTCATGTGCTTTCAACTGCCTCAAAAGTTCCCCGTCAGTCCACTTCAAGACCATCTCCCGCCCTGCGCGTCACGGGCGTGATGTCGCTCCTGGTGTCAATACAAGCTTACGATTTTTATACCGTTCGTTGGAAATCTGACGCCCGGCGGCACGATTTTTCCTTTACAGAATGCCTATGAATATGCTTTTTCATGACGATTTCATGAAAAAACGGTTACCTGTAGTCACTTTTGTGAAGCTTGCACCGTAAAAAAGCACACTAATGAATCCTTTCGGTACTTGTTGACTTGATGATGATTGACGGTCATATTTGCGTACGTTTGACGATTGGTCAAAAATTGACTTGATGTTAGCAGGCTGTCTCGTACCGAGACGCTCAGCATCTTCACAAGCCAACCGAGGAAGTGTCATGAGCCTTGCTTTTCCAGTGTCGACCGCTGTTTCGTCAGTGGAGGCCCGCCGCTGCCGCGCCATCACTCAGATCCATCGCGCCCAATGGGAAGGCAGCAGACAGATACAGACTCCGTTGCGCCCGGAATTTCTGCAGGTGGTCGAGCAATCAGGCATCAATCAGCTCAAGCACCACTATCTGGATTTCCTGAAGGAGGATACGTGGCTGGGTTGCGCGAATATCTTCATTTCCAGCACGGATTTCGCCACATTTGACAGCAAATTGCCGGCTGCGGCACGCGAGACCATCAAAAGATGGTATCCGGATTTCATGCGTTTCGATGTGGTCGAATGCGGCTATTTCACGATGATCGGCGAAGGGTTGCACGTCAAGGATCCGGCCGATCTCGCTGCCTGCCTCAAGTCGCTGCATGAAGAAATGGATGCGATTGCACAGGAGCAGGGCGCGCAGTTCCAGATGATCCGCGATGTGCCCTATGAGCGCTTTGACGAATACATGGCGGTCCTGAGACCCGCTGGTTTCTATCCGGCCCTGGGTTTTCCCAATAGCGTGCTTGATATCTCCTGGAAATCGATCGAGGAATATCTCACTGCCTTGAATGCAAAGACGCGGCTCAAATTCCGCAACAGCATGAAGTTCAAGGAGAAGTTCGGCATCGAGGTCGAGTGCACCCGCGATTTCGCCCAGCATGCGGATCGCCTTGCAACGCTTTGGCGCAACGTGAACCGCAACGCCAAGGACTACAGCCGCGAGCTGCTCGATGAGGCCTTCTTCCGCTGCTGCGCGCAGATCCTGGATGACCGCTGCGAGGTGCTGCTGTTCAAGTACGAGGGCGAAGTCATCGCGTTCATGCTGAACATGATCGGCGAGGACGATTACATCGTGCTGGATTGGGGCGTCGACTACGACTTCCCCCATTACAAGGATGCCAATCTGTATCGCGCCGCCACCGTGCTGTCGCTGCAGCGCGCCATCGAATTGGAAAAGAAACGGCTTGAGCTGGGCATTACCAATTACACGCCCAAGATGACATTGGGTGCAACGGTCGCTCCGCTGGTCTATTTCGTCAAGAATTCGGAAAATCCCCGCCATTCCCGCTCATTCGCGCGGATGCTGTCGGACAATATCGTCCAGCCCGACAATGCCGGACACGATGCATTGCTGCGTACCGGCATGCAGGTGGCTGATCTGCCCGCCATCGAGGCGCGCATCAAGCGGGCGCAGGATGATTATCTGGATGACGATCTGTTCAACCGGGTCGGGCGTTATTTCCGCGCCGATTCAATGCGCATCGGCGGCATCTACGGCCTTTATCCGGAATTCAATTGCGCGCAGGAATCGAGCATCACCTTTACCGATCAGCGCAAGCGCGTATTGCTGGGTACCAATTCCTATCTTGGCGCGGCCAGCCATCCGTCCGTGGTCAATGCCGCCTTACGGGCGATTCAGCGTTACGGCAGCGGCTGCTCGGGTTCGCCTCTGCTCAACGGCACGCTGGACATCCACAACCTGCTGGAAGACGAGCTTGCCGCCTTCCTGGGTTGCGAGGCGGTGGCGCTGTGCAGCACCGGTTACCAGACCAACCTTGCAGGGTTGTCAGCACTGTTGCAGCAGGGCGACGTGGCGATCATGGATGCGCGCAACCACCGCAGCCTGTTCGACGGGGTCAAGCTGTCCGGGGCCGATTGCCTGATCCATCGCCACGCTGACCTGGATCACATGGAACGCCTGTTGCAGCGCACACGCGGACGGCGCCGGATGATCGTCACCGATTCGCTGTTCAGCATGGAAGGCACGATTGCCGATCTGCGCCGTATCTGCGATCTGGCCGAGACCTACGGCGCGCGCGTGTTCGTCGACGAATCGCATGCGGTCGGGGTGCTGGGCGAGACCGGGCGCGGTGTCTGCGAGCTGCAGGGCGTGTCGGAACGGGTCGACGTCATCATGGGCACCTTCAGCAAGTCGTTCGCCGCGCTGGGCGGTTTCCTGGCCGGCCGGGAAGAGGTGATCGATTACATCAAGCACAACGCCGGCGGGCATATCTTCTCCGCCAGCCTGCCCCCGTCGGTGATCGAGACGGTGCGCGCGGTGCTTGAGCTGATCCGCAACGAGCCGGAGCGCCGCGCCGGCATCCTCGAACGCGCCCGCTACATGGCCAACGCGTTGCAGGAGATGGGTTACAACGCGCCTTACTACGGTTCGCAGATCGTGCCGGTCATTTTCGGCAACTACACCTTGGCCTTGGCGGCTTACAAGCGCTTCATGGATCACGGTGTCTATGTCAACCCGGTCGGCCCGCCCGCCGTGCCGGAAGAGGCGTCGGGTTTCCGTACCAGCTATATCGCGACGCACAGCTGGGACGACCTGAACCGGGCGCTTGAAGTGTTCCAGAAGCATCGCCGCGATTTCGGCTACGGCGATCGCTGACCCCATCGGCAACAAGGCCACAAGGAGAGAAGACTATGGAAGACGGTATTCAGACGCTGGTGAATCAACTGCTGGTGGAGATCAGCGGGACGCGCAAGACCATCGCGCCGACCAAGCATCTCGTGGAAGACCTCGGTTTTGATTCGCTGAAGATGGTCGATCTGATGATGGCGATCGAAGAGCGCTTCGACGTCGCCATTCCGGTGGCGGATGCCACCCGGATCCGCACCGTCTCCGACCTTTACCAAGCAATCGCGCGTGTCGCCAACGCGCCCTTTCCGGCCTGAGGTCCCCCATGTCCTTGCGATACGAACAGCGCACCCGTGACTTCAATCTGGTCTGGCAGATGCTGGACCAGTGCACCCGACACGGCATCTACGTCTATGACGATGCAACGTCGAAGATGTGCTATCGCAGCTATGCACAGTATGTGGCGGATGCCGGCAAGCTCGCTGCCGTACTGGCGCGCCACGGCATCGCAGCCGGCGAGCGCGTGCTGCTGTGCGCCGAGACCACGCCTGATTTCCCCACGGTGTGGCTGGCGCTGATCTGGCTCGGCGCCACGCCGGTGCCTATGCCGCCCAGCTACGCGCTGTCCGGCCAATATACCTACCGCGAGCGTATCGGCGGGCTGCTGCCGCACTTCAAATACTATTGCTGCAATGCTGACGAGGTCGCCGAGCTCGACGCGATCGCGCAGCAGATCAGCTCCGACGTCAAGACCCTGGCACTGCCGGCGCTGCTTGCCGAAGCGGCACGCGAGCCGGATGGCCCGCCGCCGGCCAGGGTGGCGTTGAACGAGCGCGACCATGCCTTCATCCAGTTCACCTCGGGCAGCACCAAGGCGCCCAAGGGCATCCTGGTCAGCTACGGCAATCTGCTGGCCAATGCCGCCGCGCTCTGGGCCGGGGTCGAGGTCGATCCGGACCAGCATCGCTGGATCAGCTGGCTGCCGCTCTACCACGATATGGGGCTGGTCGGCATGTTCCTGTCCTCGCTGATCTCGCAGACCACGCTGGTATTGCTGTCCCCGCAGTGCTTCTCGCGCCGGCCGCTGCAGTTCCTGGCGATGGCTGAACAGTACCAGGCCAGCTACTGCAGCATGCCCAACTTTGCCTACGAGTGGATTCTCAAGCGGCTCAAGAGCGCCAAGGTGCCCACGTTCTCGATGCGGCAGTTCCGCTGGATGGGGGTGGGGGCCGAGCCGGTCAGCATCCGCACCATGGCGGAGTTCACCGAGCGGATGCAGCAATTCGGGCTGGGCCAAGGCGTGGTGTCGCCATGCTACGGGCTCGCCGAAGCCACGTTGACGGTGAGCGTGGCGCGTCCCGGGGAGGGATTCTCGATCTCCCGTCACCAAGAAGGTGCGTCGGTCACCTGCGGCCGTCCCGTACCGGGCATGGAGGTCGATGTCAGCACCGGGCGCATCCGCATCCGCGGCGAATCGGTCGCGCAATCCGCGTTGATCGATGGCGAGATCGTGCCGCTGGTCGGGCCCGACGGGTTCTACGACACCAAGGATTGCGGCTATCTGGAAGACGAATTGATCGTCGTGCTGGGCCGGGCCGACGAAATGTTCATCATCAACGGCGAGAACTACTTCCCCTATGACATCGAAGCTGCGGCCCGTGGCGTCGAGGGGGTGCTGAAACGCCGTGCGATCTGCTTCCAGTTGCCCGCCGGCAACGAGGGACAGCGCGGTGCCACGGTACTGCTGTACGAGCGCCTGCCGATGGGCCCGGGCGAGGAGGAGGCGGTGCAGGATGCCATCAAGAGCGAGGTGTTGCGCCATACCGGTCTGACGCTGGATGTGGTCCTCGGCGTGCCGGCGCGCACCATCCCGGTGACGCCGAGCGGCAAGCTGCAGCGCCTCCGGGCGCGCCAGTTGTACCTGGACGGCTACTACCATCAGGTCAAGGCCGAGCCCGAATCCCTGGAATCGGAAGCCGTTTGAGGGGCATGACATGACGAAAGCAACATCGTTGTCCGATCTCATGCTCACACGCCGGCATCTGCTGAAGGGCGTGACCGGCATGCTGGCGTCGTTCCTGGCGATGCCGGCCTTGTCGGCGGTGCTGGCCAAGGCGGATATCCGCAAGCACCGCAAGGGCCGGCGCGCGCTCGACTATCCCTGTCAGCCGCCAGGTCCGGATACCACGCCGGCTGTCACGCCGGCGTTCACCCCGGCCGAGGTCGCGGTGATCACCCGGCTGGTCCACCTGATCCTGCCGACCGACGCCACGGCAGGCGCGGCGCAGACCGGGACCGCGGAAGCGGTGGTGTACACGCTGTCGCTCAAGGGGCCGGACACCATTGCCGGCCTGCAGCAGGCGATCGCAGTAATCGACGCGACGGCGCAGCAGCAGTACGGGCAGCCCTACGCGCAACTGCCGGACGATGCCGCGCAGGCGATGACGGCCGCGATCGCCGCCAGCGAACCGCTGGCGCCGTTCTGGGGGGCGGTGCGCAGTCTTGCAGTGCTGCATTTCTACGCGCAGCCGGCAGGGTATGAACCGTTGGGCATGCCCGGGCCCAGCATCGACCGCGGTGGATTCCCGGACGGGCGTCCGGGCAGCGGCAATCTGTGCACCTTCGCTTGATGCGTTGGCCGATCCCAAGGAATGAATAATGGCTGAACAACAAAACGATGAGTACGTCGACGGCGCGCGTCCCGATTCCCGGATCTGGGACGCCGTCATCGTCGGCGCCGGCGCCGCAGGGGCGGTCTTTGCGAATGAATTGACCCGCGCGGGTCTCAAGGTCCTGATGCTGGAAATGGGGCCGCGCTACCAGGACCACCGCAGCGATTTCGTCGAAAACGAAATGGACATGTGGAAGCGGGTCTGGAGCTCCAGCGACTATCAGGTGACCGGCGATGGCTTCAGTGGGGCGCCCAATCTCGGCTACGGGGTCGGCGGCGGCACCCTGGTCTGGACGGCGGTGGCGCTGCGCATGCTGGACCATGATTTCCGCATGCGCTCCGAGTTCGGGCAGCCGGCGGGCAGCACCGTCGAAGACTGGCCGGTCAGCCTGCGGGAGCTTGAGCCGTTCTATACGGAAGCCGAGCGCCAGATGGGTGTGTCCGGCGAAGTGATGCCGTGGGACCCGCCGGGCCGTCCGGCCCTGCCTAATCCGCCCCATCCGATCTATCGCAGCAGCGCGCTGCTGCAGGAAGGGATGCGCCGGCTGGGCGTGCGCAGCGCCCCCGGGCCCGTCGCCATCGCGTCGCGCGCCTATCGTCAGCAATCCGCCTGCCTGCACTGCGGTTTCTGCCGTTCCGGCTGCCGTGTCGATGCCAAGTATCAGTGCGACAAGGCGCTGATCGAACAGGCGCTGGCCACCCGCCGGCTCAAGCTGGTCACCGGGGCGGTGGTCACGCAGATCCTGCAGGGCAATTCACGGCGCGCCAGCGGGGTGCGCTACATCGACAGCAACACCCGCGCCACGGTCAATGTCCGCGCCAGGGTGGTAATCGCTGCCAACAATCCGCTCGAGTTGCCCCGGTTGTTCCTCAATTCGGCCAACCCGTTCTCGCCCAAAGGGCTGGGCAACTACTACGACAATGTCGGCCGCAATTTCTTCTCCCATCTGGGCACGATCTGCACCGGGGAGATGGGCGAGTGCGTGGACACCGCCATCGGCTTCAACATGGGCAACGTGCTGACGCTCGATTTTGCCCGCCCCAGGGCCGGCGCAAACTACATCGGCGGCTATGCGATCGAATCGCTCAACGGGGCCGGTGCTGGCGTGATGGCGGTGGACCCGTTCCGCGGCCTGTGGGGCAGCGCCTTGAAGAGCGCGATGAACAACTACAACCGCCTGTTGTTCACCGTGACCTTCTGCGAAGGGCTGCCGGTCAGCGACAACCGCATCACGGTCGACCCCAACCGGCGCGATGCGTGGGGGCGGCCCAGCGCAAACATCCACTATCAATTGCACCCGAACGACCATGCCGTGTTCACCGATGCGGTCGCGACCACCCGCAGCATCCTGCAGGCCGCAGGGGCCAGCAATGTCGCGTCGACCGACACGCCGTTCGACGCGCACCCCGCCGGCACGATGCGCATGGGCAACGATCCGCGCACCTCGGTCACGGACCGCTGGGGCAAGGTGCACGGGCTGGACAACGTCTACGTCGGCGGTGCGGCGCTGTTCGTCACCGGTAGCTCGGTCAACCCGACGCTGACCCTGCATGCGCTGGCAATCAGAAGTGCGCGGCGGATCGTCAAAGAGTTCGCCGACCTGACCGCGGTCCAAGAAGCAGTCTAACGGAGAGGCATCATGCAGTCGGTTGACGCTTTTCGGCCCGGTGCGGCCAGCCATTTCGACGCGATCGTGGTCGGCGCCGGATTGGGCGGGCTCAGCACGGCGCTGCACCTGCAGCGCAGCGGTCTGCGCGTGGCTTTGATCGAGCAGTCGCAGCGGGCCGGCGGGTTGTGCGGTACCCACCAGCACCAGGGGCGGGAATACGTGATCGCCTGCAACGATTTCGGCAGCGCCATGCCGCGCTGGCTGGGTGAGTTGGGCCTGCCGGTCAAGTTCACCCGGCATGCCACCCACATCCATGCCAGCGGGCGCCGCTTCAGCCTGCCGCCGGATCTGCGCAGCATCACCCAGTTGTTGCGCTTCCTGCCGGATGTCTTGCGCTACGTGCGCGGCTGCAAGGCGGCACGGCAGGACGGCTATCGGCACCATGCCACGCTGGGGGCGCTGGTCGACGACAGGATCCGCAATCCGGTCATCGCAGATCTGTTGAAGTTGCCGGCCTACCTGATGGGGGTTTCGCCCGAGCGCCTGCGGCTGGATGCGTTGGACGACGAAGCCCGGTTCGGCTATGGCTACCTGCAGCCGACCACCCCGGACGGCGGGCCGCAGGCCATGGTCGATGAGATGGTGTCCGCGATCACCGCCCATGGCGAACTGATGCTGCAGACCCGCTATCTCGGACACGAATCGACGCCCGATGGCGGCAAGAAGGTGGCGACCAGCCGTGGCGATCTGACCTGCCGTTTCCTGGTCCTGGCGATTCCCGAGCAGGCGGCATATCCCACTGGGTTTCCGCAGGGGCTGCCGCTGGGCATGTATCTGCTGGCGGTCGACGAGCGTTTTGCCTACCCGGCCGGTGTCCATACCTGCGTCCACTATCCGCCGAACGTGTCGCAGTGGTTCGGGGCGTTGGAGCGGGGAGAGCAGCCGCGCGAATTCGGCTTCCATGTGTTCAAGAGCGATCTTGCCCCCAGCGGCGGGTGCTACACCATGAATCTCTTCTTCTATCCGCCCAAGGACGACGACCTGTCCGATCCGGCTGCGCGCAAGGGCATGGAGCACTATATTTTCCGGCAGCTGGAGGCCATGCTGCCCGGCATCACCCAGGCGGTGCGCGAGCAGCATTATCTGTCGCCCCGGCAATTTGTCGCCAAGCATGGCCTGTCCAGCCGCGTGCTGCCGGTGGTGACACCGGCCGGTTTCGACAAACCGGCCAACTACGATCCGGCTGCGGATGTCTATCGCGCCGGAGCGGCTTACTACCCACCGGGAGACCACGGCAGCGCTGCGGTGCTGTCCGGCAGGCTGGTTGCGGAACGCATCGCCGCCCAATATGCGGCTGAACCCACCACGGCGTTCAGCGGAACCCCCCAACTTTTAGGAGCCTGTTCATGAAACTCGCCGGACGCAAGATCCTGGTCACCGGTGGCACTGCCGGGATCGGCAAGGCCTTGACCGAGCAGTTGCTCGCCCAGGGCTGCCAGGTGGTCACCTGCGGTCGCCAGCAGGAAGCGCTGCGGCAGATGGAACAGATCAAGGGCGTGCATGCGCTGGCTTGCGACCTGAGCTCGCCCGAACAGGTGACCGAGATGGCGCACCGGATCGCCGCGGAGCACCCGGATCTGTCGGCGATCTTCAACAACGCCGGGGTCCAGCGGGAATTCGATCTCACGGCGGTGCCGGCCGACGAGGTCCAACGCATCGCCCAGCAGGAAACCGGGGTCAACTTCCTGGCGCCGGTGCTGCTGACCAAACTGCTGCTCCCGACGCTGGCGCGGCAGTCCTCGGCGGTGATCGTCAATACCACCACGCCGCTGGCGCTGTCGCCCAAGAAGTCGTCGCCGATCTATTGCGCCACCAAGGCGGCGCTGCGCGCATACACCAAGGCACTGCGCTATCAGTTGGAGGACAAGCACCCGCATATCCGGGTGGTGGAGATCCAGCCCCCGCTGGTGGACACCAACATGACCAAGGGGCGTGGCACCGGCAAGATCAGCCCCGAGGACGCGGCCGCGGCGATGCTGCAAGGCGTCGAACAGGGGCGTGAGGAAATCTACGTGGGCAAGGCAAAGCTGCTGCGTTTCATCTATCGCTGGCTGCCTTCGGTGGCCGATCGGATCACAAAGCGCTGGTAACGTGGGGTAAAACCAATGACAGTGGGCTATGGAACGTGCTTTCATCTTCGGGCCGTCAGGAATCATCAGGGTTCGGCAGGTCGATGCACGTTTGCTCCACTGAGCAGGGTTGCGCGGCCCGCCGGTAAGGCTTTCAACCGGAAAGGGAAGGGCGCAGGCCGTGTCCGGACAAGGACGCCCTGCTCAAAGGAAGACATGACTACAGCGCAACGAAAACAGCGGGAGCTGGCCCAGCGTGACGATATGCTGCTCGACCAGGCGCAGGAACTGCTTGAGGAGTCGGGTTTTTCCAACCTGACCCTGGACAAGCTGGCCGCGCGCACGGAGTTCTCGAAAGGCACCATCTACAACCATTTCTCCAGCAAGGAGGATCTGCTGACCGCGTTGTGTATCCGGGGTCTGCAGATCCAGCTGGCGATGTATCTGAAGGCGGTGGAATTCCCCGGCAACAGCCGGGAGAAGGTGATCGGCCTGCATTACGCCTACAACCTGTATGCGCGTATCCACCCTACGCTGTTCATGTGTGTGTTGAGTGGCCTTGCGCCTCATGTGATCGAAAAGACCTCGGCCAAGCGCATGGAGGAGCGACGCTTCTTCGAAGGCAAGGTCACCGCGGTGCTCGATCGCCTGGTGCAGCAGGCACTCGAGTCCGGGCACATCGCCTCGCCGCTGGCGTGCGACGCGGCCACGGTGGCGTTTGCCAACTGGGCGGTGGGTTTTGGCACGACCGCCTTGCTGCAGTCGGCCAAGCGCGCCACGTCGATCGAACGGCTGGATTCGAACGCGGTGTTGCGGCGGAACGTCGATTTTGTACTTGATGGCCTGCTCTGGCATCCGTTGTCCCATGCCTGGGATTACGAGGCCACCTGGCTCAGGTTGAGCGATTATTTCGATGAGCAGGCGTTGCTGGGAAGCAGGCTGCTGCCCCGGGTGTGAGCCATGTTCACCGCAGCCTTGGGATGCGGCTGGCAATGAGCACGCCCCTTTTTTTCTCTTGAATTGACGAATGGTCAAATATTGACCTTTGGTAAAAACGTAGCGATTGCGACAGACATGCTGATCAAAAAACTGCGGCGGAACAAGGATTTGCCAGCGATGTGCCGGACAGAGGCGGATGCGAAGGGCGGCGCCCGGCGCGGGGCTACCGCGGCTTGCCTTGGGCTGGTGTTGAATGCCTGCACCCAGAGCGCCGCGGTCAGCGAGGACGTGCCACGCCACCACACCGCCGGCGGCTTTCAGAACCTCTACGGCTCGGCGCAGCAGCACAAAGGGCTGTGGCCCTATCTGAAGATGCGTTACTTCGACGAGCGCTTCCCCGAGCTGCCTTCGGCTTTCCCGTTTGCCGCCATCGAACCGGACCACGAATTGATCAGCCAGCCGCAGCACGATCTGCAGCTCACCTGGATCGGGCATGCCTCGGCGCTGATCCAGATCGGCGGCAGGAACATCCTGGCCGACCCGGTGTTCGGTGAGCGTGCCTCGCCGCTCCCTGTCGCCGGCCCCAAGCGCTACAGCAAGCCGGGGTTGAGCCTGGCGCAGCTGCCGCCGATCCACTACGTCGTGATCTCGCACAACCACTATGACCATCTGGAGCGCGAGACAGTCGAGCAACTGGGCGACTCGGTGCAGTGGCTGGTCCCGCTCGGCCTGAAGGCCTGGTTCAACGATCTCGGGGTGACGCGCGTGGTCGAGCTGGACTGGTGGCAGCAGGCCGCGCTGGGCGGCGTGCAGTTCACGTTGACACCGACCCAGCATTGGTCGCGCCGCGGTTTTGGCGATACCAACGCCACGCTCTGGGGCAGCTGGGTGGTCGAAGCGGGTGGTCGCAAGGTCTGGTTTGGCGGCGACACCGGCTATGCCCAGCCCCTCTTCCAGGAGATCGGTCGCCGTCTGGGCCCTTTCGATCTCGCGTTGATTCCCATCGGTGGCTACGGCCCGCGCTGGTTCATGCAGGAGAAGCACGCCGACCCGGATGACGCGGTGCGTATCCATCAGGACCTCGGTGCACGCTACTCGATCGGCATCCACTGGGGGACCTTCATCCTGACGTCCGAACCCGTGGAGGAGCCGCCGCAGCTACTGGCGCAGGCACTGGCCCGGTACGGCGTCCCCCAGGACCGCTTCCTTGTGCTTCAGCCCGGGCAGACCTGGGCCTTGCGCACGCAGACCACCGCGCAGGCGCAGCCCGCGGACAAGGAGACAGGCGGCGTCCGGTAATCAGGTTTTACAGGAGCGATTGACCGCCCGCGCATGTTGGCCGGTGTCGATGGCGTACCCCATCGACGTCGGCCGCGAACGAGCCCATGCCCGAACAGGCGCATGGCATCGCCCGCCACGCTAGCTACCCAGGAGAACTCATGCAGATCAAAGTCGTTTTGCCCAATACGCAGGACTGGGAGCTCGCAGTCCGGCTGGTGCGCTACAAGTACCGTTCCAGTTTCCAGGCGGAGGTGGACCCGAGCCCCGATTGCTTCATCGCCTGCCTGGAACAGGATGCGGATGGCGAAGCCAATCCGGTGGCCTGTGCCGGCATCACGTTCAGCGAGCTGACCACGCTGTTCTCGGAGCAGTACCTGGGCGAGCCGGTGGAAGTGATGATCGGCCGCCACCAGAACAAGGAAGTCAGCCGCAACGCCATCATCGAAGTGGGTTCGCTCGCCTCGATCAAGGGCCAGGCCGGTTCGGAGCTGGTGCGGGTGATGCCGTTGCTGGGCTGGTGCATGGGCAAGGAATTCATCCTATGCACCGCGACCAAGCAATTGCGCGCGCTGCTGGAGCGTGAAGGCATCCGCTTCATTCCGCTGTGCCCCGCCCACGACAGCGCACTGGAGGAGTCGATGCGCCAGCGCTGGGGCAGCTACTACGACCAGGCGCCGCAGACCGGCTTCATCAGCCTGGCCAGCTCGATGGCCGGCCTTGCCCACCAGACCGGCCGCTATCGCTTCGACAACATCGTCGTGAATCTGAATCCATGGCCGGAAGAGGTGGCTGAATATGCAGTGGCTTGACACGATCTTCGCGCATTGCGAAGCCCTGCCGGATCATCCGGCGCTGGAGACGATGCAGGCGGACGGTACTGCCCGCCGCTACACGCGTGCCGAGCTGCTCGGCGCCGTCGCATACTGGATCGGACAGCTCGGGCAGTGCGAGCGTACCGGGACGCACCCGCTGAAGGTCGGTCTGGTGACCCGCAATGGTCCGGAATGGGTGGTGGCCGATCTGGCGCTGCTTGCGGCCGGTGCGGTCGAAGTGCCGGTGCCGCTTGCGTTTTCGAGCGATCAGGCGCTGCATCTTCTCGAAAGCGTCGATCTTTGCCTGGTGGATGAGCGCGGCGCCGAGCGTCTGCAGGAATGGTTCGCGCAGGCCGCCCGGCCGTGCCCCGCCATCCGCATGATCGACCTTGACGCGCTGCCGGCACCGGTGGCCGGATTGCGCCGGCCTACGCTGCCCGCAGGCGAGGCGGTCTGCAAGATCATCCATACCTCCGGCACCACCAGCCGCCCCAAGGGGGTGATGATCCGTGGCGCCGGGCTGGATCAGCTGCTCGCCTCGCTGCGCCGACGCGTGCCGACCGGCCGCTATGCGCGTTATCTGTCCATCGTCCCCTTGAGCCTGCTGATCGAGCAGGTTACCGCGGTCTACATGACCTTGCTCGATGGTGGCACCGTGGTGTTCCTGCCGCGGCAGGTGCCGTTGCTCGGCGAGGCGGGCGGCAGCACCCGCACCGTATTGGAATACCTGCCACGCGCGGCACCCAGCGCGATGACCTTGCCGCCGTCGATGGTCGAGGCACTGCTGGTCGCCTGCCGTCAGCAGCCCGACGAGGACCCGGCCGCCCGCAACGCCCGGCTGTTCGGCACCTCGGACGCGGCCTTCCTCGCCTGCGGCGGGGCACCGGTCGCACCCGTCATCCTGGAGGAGCTGCGCCAGTTCGGCATTCCGGTCTACGAAGGGTACGGGCTGAGCGAAAACAGCTCGGTGGTGTCCTGGAACGCCCCGGACTGCTTCAAGCCCGGCACGGTGGGCAAGCCGCTTGACCATGTGAGCGTGCGGCTCTCCGACGATGGCGAGCTTCTGATCAAGAGTGCCTCGCTGTTCGCCGGCTATGCCAACGCCGACCCGTCCAGCTGCGAGGTCGACGCGGACGGCTGGCTGCATACCGGGGATCTGGCGCAGATCGACCGCGACGGGTTCCTGCGGATCTTCGGCCGCAAGAAGAACCTCATCATCACCGCCAACGGACGCAACGTCTCCCCCGAATGGGTCGAGTCGGCCTACAAGTCGCTTGATTGCGTCGAGCAGGCGGTGCTGTACGGCGACGGGCTGGACGAACTGAGCGCCTTGTTCGTCCTTGCCCCGGGCACCGATGCGCAGTGGGCGCGCAAGGCCATCCACGAATTCGGCCTGCTGCGGCTCTCGGAGGTCGAGCGGGTCAACCGGATCTATGTGGTGCCGAGCACGCCGGCGTTCTACGCGACCTACTTCACCGTCACCGGCCGTCCCCGGCGGGAATTGATCTGGGAATACATCCACACATTCAAGCATCAGGAGGATCCATGTCTCACGGTATGAGCATCGATACGTATGGCAGCGGTACGGGCATCATCATCCGCGGCGATCGCACCACCCCGTTCGGGGCGCTCAAGAAGGAAAGCGTATTCAAGCAGCTCGCCGAATCGGGCTACATCCTGTTCCGCGATTTCCAGGTCGATATCGAGCGCTTTTCGCAATTCGTCCAGGCATTGAGCGTGCGCGTGACGCTCGATCCGGCGCGCAGCTTTGGCGGTGGGCGCGACGTGGCGCAGAAGGTGGATGCCGGATACGACGCGCTGGGATTGCATTGCGAAAACGGCAACAGCCCGTTCATGCCGCATTTGTGCTGGTTCTATTGCGAGAAGGCCCCCAAGCTCGGCTCGCAGACCACGGTATGTGACGGCTACCGGGTCTGGGACAGACTCAGCCCGCAAAGCCAGAAGGCCTTTCTGGAACAGGACATCGTCTACAACCGCAACGTGGAAGAGGCCAAGTGGAAGCGCTTCGTCTTCCATATGCTGCAGCAGGCCAAGCCGCTGGAAGACATCCGCCTCGACGATCTGATCGCGCTGGTCAACGACCCGGAGCAGACCCGGATCACCGACAACGGCGACGGCTCGATCCACTATGCCTTCAGGACCGCGGCCGTCCACCCCACGCTGTTCAGCGAACGGCCCGCCTTCGCCAACAGCATCCTCGGGCCGTCGTACCACTACGAAAAGCCGGTCATCACCTTCGCCGACGAATCGCCGCTGACCGCCGAACTGCTTGAGGAAATCGCATCCGTCTCGGAAAGCGTGACCGACAACCTGGATTGGCAGGACGGCGACGTGGCGCTGATCGACAACACCCGGGTCATGCACGGCCGTCGTGCCATCGTCGACCCTGACCGCTCCATCTACAACGCGCTGAGCTACGTGAGCTGATCGCCATGAAATACACGATCGTCGTGACCTACTCCTTCAGCCCCGAGTGGCTGCAGAAGAGCTGGGAAGCGCGCGCCGAATACGAAAAACGCCACGTGCGGCCGATCTTCGCGGAATACGCCAGCGACGTGCAGGTGCGCTTCTTCGATGCCGAGGCATTCAGCGCCCGTTTCAGCGACTTCATGATCCTCGAAACGACGGACCTCAAACGCTACTACTACCTGATCGAAGCACTGCGTGACAGTCCGCTGTTCAAGGATGGCCTCGTCGAATTCAAGGACATCTTCCTGGGCATCGAAGACGGCTTCCAGGATTACGAACGTGAAGTACGGAATCTCTAACCAAACACTGAAGGTATAGAAAATGAATCGCGAGCAACTGCATCAGATCAACGCGCGCGCGCACGAGCGCACCTTTCACCCCGCGGAACTCGAATGGCCCCAGTCGTTCCCGCAGGAGGAGCTGGACTTCATCTCCCGAATGAGCTTTGGCGAGACCGGCCATGACTACAAGGCGATCGCCTATATCACCAAGGAGCTGGCGCAGCTGGCCGAGATCGAGCGCCACGTCTCGGCCGTATTGACCTACGTGCTGTCCGAACTGCAGGCCGACGACGGTCCGCTGGCCGACGGCTTTGAACTGCACCATGCGCTCAGCTGCTTCGCCGCCGAGGAGCTGCAGCACGCCAACCTGTTCTACCGCTACGTGCGGTTGCTGTCGGGCCGGGATTTCAAGTACCCGGAAAACCTGTTCGACATGCGCGTCGCGCCGTATCAGGGACCCGATTCCCCGTATGTGAAGCTCGCGGCGCTGTGTTGCTCGGCCTATATCGGCGAATCGGTCATCACGGTCTTCGAGCGCCGCGCACGGGCGATGGACCCGGAGATGCAGTTCTTCTTCACCCGGTTGCTGTATCTGCACGGGCTGGACGAAGCGCGGCATATCCAGCTTGACCATTTCGTCTTCGACCATGTGATCCCGTCGCTGAGCCCGCAGGAAAAGCGCCGCATGCGCCAGATCCTGGACAGCACCGAGGCGTTGAACACCGAGCTGGCCATGCGCTTCGAAGCACACGCCAAGCAGCACTTCGAGGTGGACTACACCGACGGCAACCCCGGGCATGCCACCCAGCTCAAGCTCACGCTGGCATTCCGCGAGCTCGTGTTCGGCAAGCAGGACATCTGCAAGGTGGACGACGCGATGTGCGACGAGCAACGCCAGCTGATCGAAGATTTTTCCAGTTCCCGCTGCGTGCACGCCTGAGGAGCCGAACATGACTAGTTCCGCCGGAGCGACGGTGGCTGCACCGGTTGCCGTCAGCGCCCGTCCGCTGCTGACCCTGCTTGCGATGCTCGCGCTTTTCCTTGCCGCGATGGACAGCACCGCCATGGGCACGCTGCTGCCCTTCATCAAGGGGCAGCTCGGCGACGAGGCACTCTACCCCTGGCTGATGTCCGGCTTCATCCTGGCCAGTGTCCTTGCAACCCCGCTGGCAGGCTGGATGGCGGACATCGTGGGCGAGAAGACGGCCATCCTCGGCGCGCTGTTGCTGTTCCTGCTCGGCTCGCTGGCGATCTGGTACGCGCCCTCGATGCAGATGCTGCTGTGGGCCCGCGTGCTGCAGGGCGCCGGTGCCGGCGCGATCACCGTGACCACCTATGTGATCATCGGCCGCCTCTACAGCGCCCAGGAGCGCGGCAAGATGCAGGGCATCCTCAGCCTGGTCTGGGGCCTGGCGGCCATTGCCGGCCCGCTCGCGGGCGCACTGATCCATCAGCTCTGGGGCTGGCGCACGGTGTTCCTGCTCAATGTGCCGCTGTGCCTGGTCATCGCCGCCCTCATCGCCGCAGCCTACCCCCGTGCCGCGCAGGCGCCGACCAGCCCCAAGCGCATCGACCCGCTGACGCTGCTGGCCTTTGCCGCCTTCCTCACGAGCGCCCTGCTGTTGATCATGGCCGGGTCGCTGCGCCTGTCCGAAGCCAGCCGCAACGGTTGGAGCGCGGTGTTGGCCGCCAGCCTGCTGATCCAGGCCTGGCGGGTCTACGCCAACAAGGAGCGCAGCCTTGTGCCGGTGGCGTTCCTGTCCGAGCGCAGATACCTCGCGCCGGCGCTGGCCACGGTGCTTGCCAGCATCACGCTCTACGCCTCGGTGACGCTGTTGCCGCTCTACCTGAACGGCAGCGGCCATACCGATTCGGTGGAAGGCGGGCTGCTGGTGATGGCCGCGGCGCTGGGTTGGGTGGTGGGCTCGGCGCTGTGCGGCGGGCTGACCGGCAAGATCGGCTTTCGCCTGCCCGGTGTGATCGGTGCGCTCCTGCTGCTGGGGGGCACCGGCCTGCTGATGACGCTGACACCGGCTGCCGCAAATGCGATGTTCGCGCTGTCGCAAGGGCTGATCGGCCTTGGCATCGGCTTCATCGCCACCACTGCCCTGGTCGCGGTCCAGAACCAGGCACCGTTGGAACGGATCGGCGGCTACACCGCGGCCATCCAACTGTGCCGGAACATCGGGGCGGCACTGGGCATCAATACCATGGCCTCGCTGCAGATCATGTCGTTGCGCGAACTGGAAGGTGGGCATGTGGCCAACGCCTGGAGCCTGTCCTTCGACCGCAGTTTCGAAGTGCTGTTCGCGATGACCGTGCTGGCGCTGCTGTGCGCGCTGTTCATGTCTTCCCGCCCGGTGCGGCAGAACTGAGGCGGACGTCATGGGCAAGAACGTATTGATCCTCAACGGCAACCCCAAGCCCGACAGCTTCTGCCGCTCGCTGGCGCTGCAGTATCTGGCCGGCGCGCAGGAGGCGGGGCACGCCGTCAGGCTGGTCCATATCGCCGATTTCCAGAAACCGGGCGGGCGCGGCGCAGTGGCGCAGGACATCAGCGCCCAGGCCGACCTGCTGTGGGCCGAGCATATCGTGTTCATCTATCCCAACTGGTGGGGAACGGTGCCCGCCGCCTTGAAAGGGTGGCTGGATACCGTGCTCACCGCCGGTTTCGCCTTCCGTTTCGACATGGCGACCAACCGGCTCGAAGGGCTGCTCGAAGGCAGGACAGCGCGGCTGGTGGTCACCATGGATACCCCGAAGTGGATCTACCGGCTGCTGTTTTCCAACGGCGGCATCACCATCATGCGGCGCGCCGTCCTCGGCTTTTGCGGAGTGAAGCCGGTGCGCGTCTCCACTTTCGGTCCCATGTACAAAAGCGATCCTCCGGTACGCGAGAAATGGCTGGTCCAGATCCGGGAACTGGGCCGGCAGGCGGCGTAGGCGCCGCAGGCACCATCAAGGCCCGCCTTCCCGCCTTCCCGCCTGACGGGCCGGCCCGCCGGCGCCACGCCCTTGATCATGCCGCCGCGGGTGGGGTGGGCGCCCTCTGGCACGGCGAGTCGAAGATTGCCCGCGATACTTGGAAAATAAGGAGAAACGATGCAAAACAGCGAAGTTCTGTCGGCATATCGTAGTCACGCCGCGCCCTATCAAACCGAAAACCTGTGCGATCTGGTCGTCGAGACGGCTGAAAGCGCCACCCTGTTCCTGGCCGATGGCAGGCAGGTGATCGACATGGCATCCGGCGGTTTCGGTTATGCCCATCCATTGGTGAAGCAAAGCGTCATCGAGCAGGTGAAACGCGGCCCGCTATCGAACCGCATCCTGGTCAACCGGGCACTGACCCGGCTGGTGATCGAGCTGGCCGACTGGTCGCCCGGTGATCTGGACGTCTCCTATATCTGCAACTCGGGCGAAGAGGCGCTGGATTCGGCGCTCAAGCTGGCCAAGGGCCATTGGCCGACGCGGCATCAGGTGGTGGTCGCCGAGGGCGGCAACTACGGCACGCTCAGCCATGGCATCTACTTTGCCGGCATCGGCGCGCAATACCTTGGCAGCCTGCCGTTCCTGCCGGTGGCGTTGCCATTCGGGGACGAAAGCGCCTTCATCGCCGCGATCGGCAGCAACACCGCCGCGGTGCTGCTGGAACCGCTCAACCTGGATTCGGGCAGGATCATGGCGTCCGCCGCGTTCTGGAAGGCAGTGCGGCAGCGCTGCGATGAGACCGGCGCGCTGCTGATCGTCAGCGAATTGCGCACCGGCCTGGGCCGCACTGGCACGCGCTTTGCCATCGAGCACACCGGGATCGTGCCGGACGTGCTGGTGGTGGGTGGCGCGCTGGGTGGCGGCCATATCGCGGTGGGCGCCTATGTGACGCGCGAACCAGTCAACAGCAAGGTCTACGGCCGTCGCAATCCCACCTTGCATGGCAGTACCACCGGCGCCAATCCGGCAGCCTGCGCCGCTGCCCTGGCCACGCTGAGCGCCATCGAAAAGGAACGCATGCTGGATGGCAACGCCCAGTTCGGCTCCCGCGCGGTCAGCTACCTGCGCGCTGCGTCCGGGGTGCGGGCCGTGCAGCATCTGGGATCGCTCGTCGCCATCGATTTCGAAAGCGGTGCCATCGCGCGCCAGGTGCACAAGGCGGCGCTGGATGCAGGGCTGTTGCTGCAGGCGCCGATCGACGCGCGCATCCTGCTGCAGCCGCCGTTGATGATCTCGCCCGATGAACAGCGGCGCGGTCTCGAAAGCCTGAAGCAGGCCATCCGGGACGCCACCGTCACCCAGCCGTTCGCGCAACATGTCAAGGAGGCCGTGCAGTGAATTGTCAGCAACTGATCGCAATGGCGGGCCGCCATTGGAACCCCACTGCCGCCACCATGTACCGGGTGGCGCATCGTACCGTGGAAAGCCATTCCGCCGGCTCCTGGGTCTTCGACGAAGACGGGCGGCGTTTCCTTGATTTCGCCTGCAGCTATGGCGTGTTCATCGTCGGGCATTGCAATCCCCATGTGCAGGAACGGGTGATCAGGCAGATCGAGAAGCTGGCTGCATCCCCCTATGGCACCGCCAATGCCACCGGCGCCGAATTCTTCAAGGTGCTGACGGACATGCTGCCGGGCGACCTGAAGCGGGTGTACTTCGCCAATTCGGGCGCGGAGATCTCGGAATTGACGATGCGGGCGGTATTGGCCATCCAGGCACCGCGCAAGAAGATCATCGTCATCCGCAACTCCTACCACGGCAAGACACTGGGCGCGCTCAACCTGCTGGGCCAGCAGAACCACCGGGCGCCGTTCCTGCCGCTCAGCCCCGATGTGAGCTTTGTCCCCTGGGGCGATCTGGAGGCGATGCAGCGTGAAGTCGGCGCCGGCGCCGCCGCGGTGTTCCTGGAGCCGGTGCTGGGCGGCGCCTACCTGCAGACGCCGCCGCCGGGCTATGTGCGCGGTGTGGCCGAGCTGTGCCAGAAGACCGATACGCTGTTCGTCGCCGACGAGATCCAGACCGCATTCGGTCGCTGCGGCAGGATGTTCGCGATCGAATACGATCCGGGCATCCAGCCGGACATCATGCTGCTCTCCAAGGGCATCACCGGCGGCCATAGCTCGATCGCGGTCGCAGTGATGCGCGAATCGCTGGTCAGGAAGCTTGAGGCCATTCCCGGCCTGCCGGCACGCTACCTGGCTACCGATTCGGGTGGCTCCCCCTATGCCTGCGCTGCGGCGCTGGCCGCGATCGAATTCATCCGGGAGCACAACCTGCCCGCCCAGGCCGAGAAACTCGGTGCACGGCTGTTGGGCGGCTTGCGCGACGCGGCACGCAAGCACCCGGCCTTGATCCTGGACGCGCCCGGCATCGGGCTGATGACGGGGCTGCGCGTGCGCAACCCTGCCGTCGAAACGGCGATCACCATCGGGCTTGGCAAGCGCGGCATCCATGTCGGGCACTCGATGAACGAATCGGCACAACATCCGGTGCTGCGCTTCTACCCAGCCCTGACAGTGACCGAGGCCGAGATCGACCAGGTGCTGGCTGCACTGAACGAAACCCTGGCCACGCTGGACCGCAAACCGGCTTTCGTCTTCGACCTGATGAACCAGATCGTCAAGCGGCAATACCGGCTGCCGCCCAAGGTGCTGTTCAAGCTGGCCGGGGTCAAGGACTAGCCGCCCCGCCGCGGGTGCAGCAAAGCCTGCGCGGTGGACCCCGGCGCAG
Source organism: Chitiniphilus purpureus (assembly GCF_025642115.1). Taxonomy (GTDB): domain Bacteria; phylum Pseudomonadota; class Gammaproteobacteria; order Burkholderiales; family Chitinibacteraceae; genus Chitiniphilus; species Chitiniphilus purpureus. Next base: position 1,952,109 of record NZ_CP106753.1, read on the forward strand.
GGCACGGTGGGGTGGCATACGGCGCATGCAGGCGCGGTGTGCCGCCCCGTCTTGTTTGGCGGCAAGGACGCGCGACCGCTGATTGCCCAGCCGTCTGCGGCCCGCCATTGATGACCCGCGCCGGGCTGCATGACGCAGCGCAAAGGCGTTGGCAAATGGCATTGGCTGCGCTTATAATCGCGACCTTCCTACGGAGCGGGTGGGGCGCACGGCGCACACCGGCTTTCCAGCCCATAGGATGCCTCTTTGGGGCTATAGCTCAGCTGGGAGAGCGCTTGCATGGCATGCAAGAGGTCAGCGGTTCGATCCCGCTTAGCTCCACCAATCCCTTTCGGCCGCCCCTGTGGGCGGCCGAATCGTTTTGTTGGCCGCACTTTCAGGCCCGGCTGGCGCTACCGGCGTCTGATCTGCGCCCCTGTCACTCCGCCACTGAGGTGGCGGCTTTGCGCACACACTGGCCGACGTCATACGGCACTCAATTCGCCGCGGCCAACGCTGCCATGTTGACGATGCGGCGCACCGATGCGGTAGGGGTGAGGATATGGGCGGGGGCGGCGATGCCCAGCAGGATGGGGCCGATGGTGACGCCATCGCCGGCCGAGATCTTGAGCAGGTTGAACGAGATGTTGGCGGCCTCGATGTTGGGCATCACCAGGATGTTGGCCTCGCCCTTGAGGGTGGAGTTGGGGAACACCTGCTGACGGATCTGGCTGGAGAGCGCGGCGTCGCCGTGCATCTCGCCGTCGATCTCCAGCTCCGGGGCGCGGGCGCGCACCAGGGCGAGGGTGGCCTGCATCTTGCGGGCCGAGGGGCTGTCCAGCGTGCCGAAGCTGGAGTGGGACAGCAGCGCCACCTTGGGCTGGATGCCGAACTTGCGCACGGTGTCGGCGGCCATCAGGGTGATCTCGGCCAGCTGTTCGGCGCTGGGGTCGGGGTTGACGTAGGTGTCGGCGATGAAGACGTTGCCGCCGGGCAGCAGCAGGGCGTTCATGGCGGCGGTGGTGCATGCGCCGGCGGTGCGTCCGAGCACGTTGTGCAGATACCAGTGGTGTCGGTGGTATTGGCCATGCATGCCACAGATCAGCGCATCGGCTTCGCCACGGCGCACCATGAGCGCGCCGATCAGGGTGGTCTTGCCGCGCACCTCGGCGCGGGCGAGTTCCTCGGAGACGCCGCGGCGGGCCATGATCTGGTGATAGAGGGTCCAGTAGTCGCGGTAGCGTGGATCGTCCTCCTGGTTGCAGATCTCGAATTCGACACCGGCGCGGATGCGCAGGCCGAGCTGCTCGATGCGCAGCTCGATGACGCGGGGCCGGCCGATGAGGATGGGGTAGGCGAGCTTCATGTCGACGACTTCCTGGACGGCATGGAGCACGCGGGGGTCTTCGCCTTCGCAGAACACGACGCGTTTCTGTGCCTTGCGTGCGGCGACGAAGACGGGGCGCATGAAGAGGTTGGATTTGTAGACGAACTGGGTGAGTTCCTCGGTGTAGGCGGCGAAGTCGGTGATGGGTCGGGTGGCGACGCCGGCGTCGATGGCGGCCTGGGCGACGGCGGGGGCGATCTTGATGATGAGGCGGGGGTCGAAGGGTTTGGGGATGAGGTAGTCGGGGCCGAACTTGAGGTTCTGGCCGACGTAGGCATCGGCGACGACATCGGATTGTTCGGCCAGGGCGAGGTCGGCGATGGCGTCGACGGCGGCCTGCTTCATGGATTCGGTGATGGTGGTGGCGCCGACATCGAGCGCGCCGCGGAACATGAAGGGGAAGCACAGGACGTTGTTGACCTGGTTGGGGTAGTCGGAGCGCCCGGTGGCGATGATGGCATCCGGCCGTATCGCGAGTGCCGCCTCGGGCAGGATCTCCGGTTCCGGGTTGGCCAGCGCCAGGATCAACGGGCGCCTGGCCATCTGCGCCACCAGCTGCGGTTGCAACACGCCGCCGGCGGACAGGCCCAGGAAGATATCCGCGCCATCGATCACCTCGGCCAGCGTGCGTGCCTCGGTGGGTTGGGCAAAGGTGGCCTTGAGCGGGTCCATCAGCTCGGTGCGGCCCTGATGGACCACACCGGCCAGATCGGTCACCCAGATGTTGGCGCGCGGCAGACCCAGGTCCACCAGCAGGTTCAGACAGGCGATGGCGGCGGCACCGGCACCGCTGGCGACGAGCTTGACCGCGCCGATGTCCTTGCCCACGAGACGCAGGCCGTTCTTGACGGCGGCGCCGACGATGATGGCGGTGCCATGCTGGTCGTCGTGGAACACGGGGATCTTCATGCGCTCGCGCAGCTTCTGCTCGACGTAGAAGCACTCTGGGGCCTTGATGTCCTCCAGGTTGATGCCGCCGAAGGTGGGTTCGAGGCTGGCGATGATCTCGACCAGGAGGTCCGGGTCCTTCTGTTCGATTTCGATGTCGAAGACGTCGATGCCGGCGAATTTCTTGAAGAGGACGCCTTTGCCTTCCATGACGGGTTTGCCGGCGAGGGGGCCGATGTCGCCAAGGCCGAGGACGGCGGTGCCGTTGGAGACGACGGCGACGAGGTTGCCGCGAGCGGTGAGGTTGCGTGCTTCGTTGGGGTCTTCGACGATGGCGAGGCAGGCGGCGGCGACGCCTGGGGAGTAGGCGAGGGCGAGGTCGCGCTGGCTGGAGAGGCCCTTGGTGGGGGTGACCTGGATCTTGCCCGGCCGCGGCAGCCGGTGGTAGGCCAGTGCTTGTTTCTTCAGCTCTTCATCCATGCGGAACGCTCGCTGGCAATGCGGTTGAGGCGGGCGGTGTGCGGCCCGCTGCGAAGAAGGCGGTGGGCAAGGCCCGGCCGGCCGGTGGGCGCCGGCCGGGCTGCCCCAGGTCCGCCCGGATCAGGCGGCGGCCGGTGCGGCGAACACCCAGCAGTCCTCAGCCGGGAACTCGATCCAGTACTCACCGGCGGCGCGCGGCTCCTGGCCGAACGCCCTGAAACGCATGCCCTGCTGGTGGAACAGGTATTCCCAGCGATCGCCCAGATACATCGAGGTCGTCAGTTGGGCCTGGATGCGGTTGGGGCCGGGGCCGTCGGCCACCTTGAGCCGCTCCAGCCGCACCACCGCCTGCGCGGCGGCGCCCACCGGCAGCCAGTCGATCGCGCGGCCGGTGAGCTGCCAGTCCTGACCGCCCAGGCGCACCTGATCGCCGTCCACGCTCAGCACCTCGGCGCTGAGCTTGTTGTTGCTGCCCATGAACTCGGCGGCATAAAGCGTGCGCGGGGTGCCGTACAGCTCGGCCGGCGTGCCTTCCTGTTCGATGCGGCCATTGCGCAGCAGCAGGATGCGGTCGGACATCGCCATCGCCTCGGTCTGATCGTGGGTGACACACAGCGCCGACAGGTTCAGATCAATGATCAGCTCGCGCAGCCAGGCGCGCGCTTCTTCGCGCAGCTTGGCGTCCAGGTTGGAAAGCGGCTCGTCCAGCAGGATCACCGGCGGGTTGTAGACCAGGGCGCGGGCGATGGCGACGCGCTGCTGCTGTCCGCCCGAAAGCTGGAACGGATAGCGCTTGGCCAGATGGCCCAGCCCCAACTGCCCCAACGCGTGGGCCACCCGCTGCTCGCGCTCGGCGCGCTTCACGTTGCGCAGCTTGAGCCCATAGCCCACGTTCTCGGCCACAGTGCGGTGCGGCCACAGCGCATAGGACTGGAACACCAGGCCCAGTGAGCGCTGTTCCACCGGCAGGTTGGCCCCGGCCGCGTCGTACAGCGGCTGCCCGTCGAGCAGGATGCGGCCCCGGTTGGGCTGTTCCAGCCCGGCCACGGCGCGCAGGAGCGTGGTCTTGCCGCTGCCCGAGGCGCCCAGCAGCGAGACCACCTCGCCTGCGCGCAGTTGGAACGAAACGCCTTCGAGCACCTTGACGCCGTCATAGGCCAGATGCAGGTCTTCAACGATCAGCTTAGTCATGCAATTTCACTCCAAAGCGCAGTGCGAGCGCGAGCCCGGCACCGACCATCAATACATTGACGACAGACAGTGCCGCCACCTGTTCCACGGCGCCGGCGGCCCATAGCGATACCAGCAGCGAACCGATCACTTCGGTACCGGGCGAGAGCAGGTACACCCCGGTCGAGTATTCGCGCTCGAAGATCATGAACACCAGCAGCCAACTGGCGAGCAGCCCATGGCGGATCAGTGGCAGCGTCACGTGGCGGCTGGTCTGGGCACGGCTGGCGCCCACGCTGCGCGCGGCTTCTTCCAGCTCGGGGCCGACCTGCAGCAGCGCGCCCTGGATCAGCCGCATGCCATAGGCGAGCCACACCACCGTGTAGGCGAGCCAGATGCAGATCATCGAGTTCTTGAACTCCTTCAGGCCGGGCATGAACAGGAACACCCACAGAAAGGCCAGACCCGCCAGCAGGCCGGGCACCGCGCGCGGCACCAGCACCAGGTAGTCGGCGAGCTTCACGCCCCAGTCGTTGCGCCGATGGCCGGCAAGGCCGATCGCGGTGTAGCAGAACACCGCGGCGGCACCGCCCAACAGGCCGACGCCGAAGCTGTTGACCATGGCACGCACCAGGTTGTCCTGCTCGAACAGGGTGGTGAAGTTCTCAATCGTCAGCGCCTGCCACAGCGACACCCCCTCACCCCACTGGTTCACGAAGGCACGCAGCGTGATGCCGGACAACGGCACGAACACGGTGACCAGCAGCCACAGCATCACCAGGCCGAACGGCAGCCAGCGCCAATGACCCAGTGGCAGGGTCTGCTGGCGGCTGGCCTTGCCCTTGACCGCGACAAAGCGCTTGGTGTTGCGCAGCAGGCGCCGTTGCAGCAGCACCAGCGGCACCGTCACCAGGATGATGAGCACCGCCACCACCGCCATCAGGTGATACGACGGGATGCCCAGCTTGTTGGTCAGCTTATATAGATAAGTGGTCAGCACCAGGTGCCCTTCGGGGTCGCCCAGCACCAGCGGCAGGCCGAATACTTCGAAGCCGAGGAAGAACACCAGCACCGCGGCGAACAGCAGTGACGGCATGATCATCGGCAGGCTGACGTCGTAGGCCACCCGCAGCGGCCCGGCACCGGCCACGCGTGCCGCCTCCTCGACATCCGAGCCCAGGTTGCGCAGCGCCGACGAGCAGTAGAGGTACACATGCGGCACGTGGGTCAGTCCGGCGATCGCTGCGATGCCGAGCATCGAATATGGATTCCACGGCACGCTGCCGAACCATTGCTGCCACCAGGCGGAATAGAACCCGACCGGGCCGGCGGCCACCACATAGCCAAAGCCGAGCACCATGGGCGAGATGAACACCGGCGTGAGCAGCATGGGCTCCAGCCAGCGTCGTCCGGGCAGGTCGGTGCGGGTCATCAGGAAGGCGAGCACCGCCCCCAACGGTACCGAGATGAGCAGCATGCCGCTGGCGATCACCACCGAGTTGCGCAGCGCGGACCAGAAATCCGGATCGGCGAACACAAAGCGGTAGGCATCCAGCGAGAGCGCCTTGTTGGGCATGAAGAACGGCGCATTGAGCAGGCTCTGGTAGACGATCAGCGCCAGCGGGACCGCGACCACCAGCGTGGTCAGCCCCAGCACCAGCCAGCGCAGGACGTCGGGGGACGCGGCGCGGCGCCGGGTGGGTGCCGAGGATGCGGCCATGGGCGGCGCGGAAGAACTGACGGCAGTCATGGCAATACTCCAGCGTGCGCATCAACAACCGTGATGCACAGGCAATCGAAAACGGCGGGGTTGGGGGGCGCAGCGCCCCCCGGCAGGGATCAGCGCTGGATGGCCTGGCGCCACTGCTTGAGGAATTCCAGGCGCTTGGCCTGATCGAGGTAGACCAGCAGTCCGGGGCCGACCTGGATGGGCTTGAGGCTGTTGCCCAACAGCTTGGTCAGCTCGGAGATGGTGGTCTCGCCGGTGACATCGGCCCGCAGCGAATACAGGTCCGATTCCTGCGCCAGCAGCGTCTGGCCGCGCTTGGAAAGCAGGTAGTCGACCCACAGCCGGGCGGCGTTGGGGTTCTTGGCGTTCTTGGCGATCGTCATCAGCCGGCTCATCACCAGCGTGTAGTCCTTCGGATAGACGTAACCGATCGCCGGATCCTTCTTGGCCTTGGCATAGGCGTACGAGCCGATCATGTTGTAGCCGATCAGGTTCTCGCCCGACGAGATGCGCTCGAGCATGGTGCCGGTGGAGGATTGCAGCCGCAGCCCGCTGCTGCCCATGGTGCGCACGATGTCCCAGGTGGCGGCGCCGCCAGCGCGCACGTCCTGCGTCAGATAGGTGAAGCCGACACCGGATTTCTCGATGTCGTAGGTAGTGATCTTGCCTTTGAACTTCTCCGGGTTGCCCTTGATGAGCTTGGCGAGGTCCGCATGGGTATGCGGCACTTCGGCGGCCGAGAGCAGGCGCTTGTTGTAGACGAACACCACCGGCTCGTAGGTGGTGCCGTAGGCCTGGTTCTGGTAGTACGACCAGGACGGCAGCTTGGGGATCTCGGGCGAGCTGTAGGAGGCGGTGAAGCCGTCATTGACCAGCTTGATCTGCAGGTCCATCGCCGAGCTCCACAGCACGTCGGCGCTGGTGCTGCCGGCGGCGCTTTCGCTGATGAAGCGGTTGTAGAGCTCAGTGGTGTTCATGTCGTTGTATTCGACCTTGATTCCCGGATAGAGCGCTTCGAAATCCTTGAGCAGGGGTCGGGCCGCTGCGGTATCGGTGGCGGCGTAGATGATGAGCTTGCCTTCCTTCTTGGCGGCGGCCACCAGGTTGGCGTAGCTGGACGGGTAGTGGTCCGGGTAGGGCTTGGCAAAGGCGGACAGCGAGAGCGCCAGGGCGGTGGCCGCGGCGAAGTACGTAGCGGTTTTCATCGGATACTCCAGTAACTCCATTATGGTCACTACGGCAATATCGTTACCGTAGCGCTTTATATGCCCTTGGCGGATCAGACGCGCGGGCCTCCCCTTGTCGCCGGGGAAAGGTCGTCGGCGTGACCGCTGGGTGCCTTGCCGCACCCGCCGGCCACGATGCGGCCTTTACTGTGAGGCCATGCTAGCGCCGCGGCTCTTTCTGATCGCTTTCAGGTTGTGATGACGGCAGAATATCGTTATGCGCTTTGGTTTCGCGGTGGTGCTTGGCTAAACTGAGCTTTCCGTTTTCCCGCCCCCGTGCCGCAATGCGCATCCTGCTCGTCGAAGACAATCTGACATTGGCCCAGTCGCTCTCCAGGGCGTTGACCCAGGCCGGTTTCACGGTCGATACCATGCATAACGGCAGCGATGCCGACAGCGTGCTGCGCACCCAGGACTACGCGTTGGCCATCCTGGATCTGGGGCTGCCCAAGCTCGACGGCTGGGAGGTGCTCAAGCGCATGCGGGCACGCAAGCAGCGCATGCCGGTGTTGATCCTTACAGCGCACGGCTCGGTGGAGGATCGGGTGCGTGGCCTGGATCTGGGCGCGGACGACTACCTGGCCAAACCGTTCGACCTGTCCGAGCTGGAGGCCCGCGCCCGCGCGCTGATCCGGCGCAGCCACGGGCTGGAGAACGCGCAGATCAGTTGCGGCCCGCTGTGGTACGACAGCATCAGCCGCGTGTTCAGCATCGGCGATGCGCCATTGAGCCTGACGCCGCGTGAGCACGAGGTGCTTGAAGTGCTGATGCTGCGCGGCGGCAAGGCGGTGAGCAAGGATGCATTGTGGGAGAAGATCGCCGGGTTGGACGACCAGGCCAGCGCCGACGCGGTGGAGATCTATGTGCACCGGCTGCGCAAGAAGCTGGACGGGAGCGGCGTGGGCATCGTCACGCTGCGCGGCCTTGGCTACCTGCTGCAGGCGAAGTGATGCGCAGCCTGCGCCTGCATCTGATCCTGTGGCTGCTGCCGGCGCTGCTGTGCCTGCTGGCGCTCGATGCGGTATTGACCTACCGGCGTGCCACCAGCGCCGCCAACGTGGCGTTCGATCGCACGCTGTTCAGCTCGGCCAAGGCCATCGCCGAGGGCATCCGGGTGCGCGAAGGCCAGATCACCGTGGATATCCCGTACCTTGCGCTGGAGATCTTCGAATCCAACGCCGAAGGGCGCATCTACTACAAGGTCAGCGAAGACAAAGGGCGCTACCTGACCGGCTACGAGGACCTGCCGCCCCCGCCGCGCCGCGATCTGCGCTTTTACCGGCCGGTGTACTACGAGGCGGACTATCGCGAGGTGCCGCTGCGCTTGATCGCGCTGCGCCAGCCGGTGCACGACGTGGCGAGCGGCACCACCCGTGTGGTATGGGTGCAGGTGGGCGAAACGCCCGAGCTGCGACGCGATCTGGCGCGCGAGATCCTGATCGGTGCGCTGCAGCAGGAGGCGCTGCTGGTGGCGCTGGCGCTGCTGATCGTGCTGATCGCCACCCATCGGGGGCTGGCGCCGCTGCGCCTGCTGTCCGCGCAGGTGGCGGCACGTGCGGACAACGATCTGTCGCCGGTGACGGTGACCCAGCTGCCGAGTGAATTGGGCCCGTTGGTCGATGCGCTCAACCAGTACGTGACGCGGATGGGGCGCATGCTGGGCGCGCGGCGACGCTTCTTCGTCGACGCCGCCCACCAGTTGAAGACCCCGCTGGCCATCCTGCGCGCGCAGACCCAGATGGCGCTGCGCGAGCACGATCCCGACGACATCCGGCGCGGTCTCCTGGATATGGAGGAAACGCTGACCCATGCCAGTCGCGGCGTGCAGCAATTGCTGTCGTTGGCGCGCCTGGAGCCGGACAGTGGCTATGACGTGGCACTCGAAGCAGTCGACCTGGCCGCGCTGGTGCGCGAGCTGGCGCTGGATTGGGCGCCGGTGGCGTTGTCCGCCGGGATCGAGCTGGGCTACGAGGGTCCGCAGCAGCAGTTCATCCAGGGTCGGCGCGAGCTGTTGCAGGAAATGATCAGCAACCTGATCGACAATGCCTTGCGCTACAGCGGCGGCGGGACTGTGCTGCTCGCGGTGGCGCAGGACGAGGACGGTGTCGTGCTGCAGGTGATCGATCAGGGGCAGGGCGTGCCGCTGGACGAGGTCGATTCCCTGTTCAAGCGCTTCTACCGGGGGCCTGCGCCCAAAGGCGAAGGCAGCGGGCTGGGGCTGGCGATCGTGCGCGAGATCGCGCATCGCCACGGCGGCGATGCCACGCTGGAAGCCACAGCGGGCGGCGGCCTGACGGTGACGCTGCGCTTTCCGTCGCCAGCAGCGGCCATCCCGGAGCCTGCCTGAGCCGCCTCGGCGGACGCGCGCGCGGCACGGCTGACGCAGCATGGTCGCGGTGCAAGCAGCCGATTGCGGTTTCAGCCGGTGGCGGCCAGCAGCGTCAGCACCGCGGCGGCAGCCTGCTGTACGGTCAGCCGGGCCGTATCCAGGCGCAGCTCGGGATGCAGCGGTGCTTCGTAGGGCGAATCGATGCCGGTGAAGTCCGGCAGCAGGCCGGCACGGGCCCGCCGGTACAGTCCTTTGGGGTCGCGCGCTTCGGCCAGCGCCAGCGGTGCATCGACCAGCACTTCGTAGAAGGGCTGTGCCGCGAGGCGCGCCCGCACCGCATCCCGATCGGCGCGCAGCGGCGAGATCAGCGCCACGAGGACGATCGTGCCCTGCTCGGCCAGGGCCTTGGCGAGCTCGCCGGTCCGGCGTACATGCTCGCTGCGATCGGCCAGCGAGAACCCCAGATCGCGGCTCGTTCCACGGCGCAGCCGATCACCGTCGAGCAGTTGCACGCGCCGTCCCTGCTGATGCAGCGTGTGCTCGACACAGCTGGCGATGCTGGATTTGCCCGCGCCCGACAGGCCGGTCAGCCACACCACGGCGGCACGCTGCATGCCGTCCCCGGTCCCGTGCTGCGCCATGTGCGTCCCATCCCCGGTATCCATGCCCAGGGGTATTGTAGGACGGTTGTAGGACGGCGCCAGGGCGTGGCACATCCTTGCCACGCCGGCCTGGGGCAGGCTGTTGCCGGCCGCCGCGGCTTATCGCCGAACATGAATGCCATTCATGGATGCTTGCTGCATTCCACGGCGAGTTTCACGGGCGCCCGTGGTAGAATCGAGCCGGTTTTTTCAATCCCCCATCGGAAAGCGGAACCCCATGTTCTCCAAGTCTGTGACCATTGCCCAATACGATCCCGACCTTGATGCCGCCATCCGCGGCGAAGTGGTACGCCAGCACGAGCACCTCGAACTGATCGCCTCGGAAAACTACACCAGTCCGGCGGTGATGGAAGCGCAAGGCTCGCAGCTGACCAACAAGTACGCCGAAGGCTACCCGGGCAAGCGTTTCTACGGTGGATGCGAGCATGTGGACGTGGTGGAGCAGCTCGCGATCGACCGCGTGAAGGCATTGTTCGGTGCCGAATATGCCAACGTGCAGCCGCATTCGGGCAGCCAGGCCAACCAGGCCGTGTACTTCTCGATCCTGAAGCCGGGCGATACCGTGATGGGGATGAACCTGGGTCATGGCGGTCACCTGACCCACGGCTCGCCGGCCAATCTGTCCGGCAAGCTCTTCAACATCGTGCCCTATGGCCTGAACGAGCACGAAGAGATCGACTACGACGAGATGGAGCGCATCGCCCTCGAGACCAAGCCCAAGCTCATCATCGGCGGGGCGTCGGCCTATGCGCTGCGTTTCGACTGGGCGCGCATGCGCGAGATCGCCGACAAGGTCGGCGCCTACTTCATGGTCGACATGGCCCACTACGCGGGCCTGATCGCCGCCGGCGTCTATCCCAACCCGGTGCCGTATGCGCACTTTGTCACCTCGACCACGCACAAGACGCTGCGCGGTCCGCGCGGCGGCCTGATTCTGGCCAAGGCCGAGTTCGAGAAGAGCATCAACTCCAACGTGTTCCCCACGCTGCAAGGCGGCCCGCTGATGCACGTGATCGCGGCCAAGGCGGTTGCTTTCAAGGAGGCTGCCACCCCCGAGTTCAAGGCCTATGCCGAACAGGTGATCAAGAACGCCCAGGCCATGGCCAGCACGTTGGCCGAGCGCGGCCTGCGCATCATCTCCGGCCGCACCGAAAGCCACGTGTTCCTGGTGGACCTGCGTCCCAAGGGCCTGACCGGCAAGGCCGCCGATGCCGCACTGGGCAAGGCGCACATCACCGTCAACAAGAACGCCATCCCCAACGACCCGGAAAGCCCGTTCGTCACCTCGGGCATCCGTATCGGCGCCCCGGCCATCACCACCCGTGGCTTCAAGGAAGCAGAGGCGGTGCAGGTGGCGCACCTGATCGCCGATGTGCTGGACAACCCGGCCGACGAAGCGAATCTGGCCGCGGTGGCCGAGAAGGTGAAGGCGCTGACCGCGCGCTTCCCGGTCTACGGCTGATCCTGTGCCGGCCCGGATGGGTACGGCCTGCCCACAAACCCCGTGACGCGAGCACGGGGTTTGTTTTGCGGGGCGCTGCACTGGAGCCCGCCGAAGGCAGGCGCGGCAGCTGCCAGGCTTGGCGCATGTCGCTTCGCGGGGCCGGAATGCACGGCCGATCCCGCACCGGCGCCCAAGCCCGGTGCAGCTGCCGCGGTTTCCAAGCCCGGACGCGCGGGTTATCCTCATTGAAACGTTCAATCAGTGGCCAGATTTCCATGAAATGCCCGTTCTGTGGTTCACCCGATACGCAGGTGGTCGACTCGCGTGTGTCCGAAGAGGGCGACACCGTGCGCCGGCGCCGACGCTGCGCGGTGTGCGACAAGCGCTTCACCACCTACGAGACGGCCGAGGTGCGGCTGCCGCAGGTGGTGAAGGCCAACGGCCAGCGCGTGGATTTCGACCGCGAGAAGATCCGTACCTCGTTCCACCGGGCGCTGCACAAGCGACCGGTGCCGACCCAGCTGGTCGACGAGGCCATCGCCCGCATCATCCAGAAAGTACTGACGGTGGGCGAGCGCGAAATCCTGTCGCGGCAGGTGGGCGAGATGGTGATGAACGAGCTGGCCAAGCTGGACAAGGTCGCCTACATCCGCTTTGCGTCGGTCTACCGCAGTTTTTCCGATGTCGACGATTTCCACGACGTGCTCAAGGAAGTGAGCAGGGCCCACGAATGACGCCGGCGAATGACCAGGCATTCATGCAGCGCGCACTGGCGCTGGCGGGGCGGGGTGCCTGCAATACCACGCCCAATCCCAGTGTCGGCTGTGTGCTGGTGCGTCACGGGGTGATCGTCGGTGAGGGATACAGTCAGCCCGTCGGACAGGCGCACGCCGAGGTGATGGCGCTGCGCGAGGCCGGCGCTGCAGCGCGTGGCGCCACTGCCTACGTGACGCTGGAGCCGTGCAGCCACTACGGCCGTACGCCGCCGTGTGCCGATGCGCTGATTGCCGCCGGCGTCACACGCGTGGTTGCCGCGCTGACCGATCCCAATCCACTGGTGGCGGGGCAGGGGCTGGCCCGGCTGGCGGCGGCGGGGGTCGCGGTCGAATCCGGTGTGTTGCGTGCGGTGGCGCTGGAGCACCACAAGGGTTTTCTTTCGCGTATGCTGCGCGCCCGACCCTGGTTGCGCATCAAGCTTGCGGCAAGCCTGGATGGCCGGGTGGCACTCAAGGACGGACAATCGCAATGGATCACCGGACAGGCCGCGCGCGAGGACGTGCAGCGGCTACGGGCACGCTCCTGCGCCATGCTGACCGGCATCGGGACTGTGCTGGCCGACGATCCGCAATTGACGGTGCGCCTGCCGCAGCCGGAACCCTGGCATGGACGCCAACCGCTGCGGGTGGTGCTCGACAGCGGTTTGCGCCTGCCCACCACCGCACGGCTGCTGGCGCAGCCCGGCGTGCTGGTGGTGGGGATGCGCGACGGCCCGAATCGTGTCGCGCTGGAAGCGGCCGGCGCCGAAGTGCTGCTGTTGCCGGCCGCTGGGCAGGGTCGGGTCGATCTGGCCGCGTTGCTGGCTGAGCTTGGCCGGCGCGGCATGAATGAAGTGACCGTCGAAGCAGGCGGTACGCTGGCCGGGGCACTGCTGCAGGCGGGGCTCGTCGACGAGGTGGTGCTGTATCAGGCGCCGGTGCTGCTGGGCCAGGGCATGCCGATGGCCGAGTTCTCACTGGACCGGCTGGCCGACCGGCTGGTGCCGACCGTGCTGTCGCGCCGCCTGGTGGGGGCGGACGAGCGGATCGTGCTGCGCTTTACTCAAGTGGATTCACTGTGCAAGGAATCGCCATGACCATCGAACCACGCCGGATTCCGGCCTGCCCCGATTGCAGCCGCCCGCTCGAGGTGCTCAAGTCCTGCGGCGCCAGCAGCTATTTCTGCAACCACTGCAACGAATTGAAAGGGTCGGCGCGCGTGCGCGAGGCCAACCCATCGCTGTTTTCCGACGCGGCGTCCGGTGCGGGCGACCCGGCGGGGCTCAATGATTCCAAGGAGCAGCATTGAATGTTTACCGGCATCGTCGAGGCGCTGGGCACGCTTGAGCGTGTCGAGCCCTTTCCCGGTGGCGTGCGGGTCACCGTGCACGCGCCCGCGCTTGATTTTTCCGACATCGCGCTGGGCGACAGCATCACGCACAACGGTGCGTGCATGACGGTCACCGGCCTCTTGCCGCAGCAGCGGTTCTCCATCGACGTCTCCGACGAGTCGCTGCGCTGCACGGTGGGGCTGGACCAGACCGGCGCGCAGGTCAACCTGGAAAAGGCGCTGCGGGTGAATGCCCGGCTCGGCGGGCACCTGGTGTCCGGCCATGTGGATGGCATCGGCGAGGTGGTGGGCTTCGCGCCGGTGGGCGAAAACCGTGAGCTGGTGGTCCGCGCGCCGGCAGTGTTGGCGCGCTACCTTGCGGTCAAGGGCTCGGTGGTGGTCAACGGCGTGTCGCTGACGACCAATGCCGTGCGCGACGTGCCAGGCGGCTGCGAGTTCTCGATCAACCTGATCCCGCATACGCTCGCGGTGACCACGCTGGGCCGGTTGCACGTGGGCGCGCGCGTCAATCTGGAGATCGACCTGATCGCGCGCTACGTAGAACGCATGCTGTCGCTGGAGTCCGCCGCATGAGCGCCCTTGCTCCGATCCAGGACATCATCGCCGACATCCGCGCCGGGCGCATGGTCATCCTCGTCGACGAGGAGGACCGCGAGAACGAGGGCGATGTGGTCATCGCCGCCGAGTTCGTCACGCCCGAGGCCATCAATTTCATGGCCAAGCACGCTCGGGGCCTGATCTGCCTGACCTTGACCGCGGAACGCTGCCGCCAGCTGAACCTGCCGCTGATGGTCAGCCAGAACGGTTCGAGTCACGGTACCAATTTCACGGTGTCGATCGAGGCCGCCGAGGGCGTCTCCACCGGCATTTCCGCCTACGACCGCGCGCTCACGGTGCAAAAGGCGGTGGCGTTTGATGCCAAGCCGGCCGACATCGTCTCGCCCGGGCATATCTTTCCGCTGCTGGCACAGCCGGGCGGCGTGCTGGTGCGGGCCGGCCACACCGAGGCCGGATGCGATCTGGCGGCACTGGCCGGTCTGCAGCCGGCATCGGTGATCTGCGAAGTCATGAACGACGACGGCACCATGGCGCGCCTGCCCGAGCTGCTGCAGTTCGCCGCCGAGCATGGCCTCAAGGTCGGGTCGATCGCCGACCTGATCCAGTACCGCAGCCATCACGAGACGCTGATCGAATGCGTGGGCCGACGTACCGTCGACACCTTCGCCGGTCCGTTCGGGCTTGCGGTGTTCCGCGAAAAGATCAGCTCGGCCACGCATCTGGCACTGGTCAAGGGCGAGCCCGACCCGCAGTCCGAGACGCTGGTGCGGGTGCACGAGCCGCTGTCGGTGATCGACTGGCTGGACCTGGGTGCCTGCAACCATTCGTGGAGCGTACGCCAGTCGCTGCAGGCCATCGCCCGCGCGCCGGCCGGCGTCATGGTGCTGCTGCACCGGATCGAGGACGGGCAGGACCTGCTGGCGCGTGCATTGCCGCAATTGCAGCTGGAGCACCCGCGCAAGTGGGATATGCGCACCTACGGCATCGGCGCGCAGATGCTGCGCCATCTGGGCGTGGGGCGGATGAGGCTGCTCTCACCCGAACGCAAGATGCCCAGCATGGCCGGCTTCGGGCTGGAAGTGACGGGATTTGCCAGCCCGCAGGACTGATCCGTCGCCCTTGTCTCATCCGCGGCACCGCCGGCTGTGCGGTGCCTGTCTGTGGCCTACCAAAGGATAAGCATGAGTTTCACCCCCAACCGCCCGCAAGCGCTGCCGCCGCTGGACGGCACCCGTCTGCGCATCGGCATCGTCACCTGCCGCTTCAACGCAGCCATCTGCGCGGCGCTCAACGCCGCATGTACCGGCGAATTGCTGCGCCTGGGCGTTACGCAGGACAATATCGTCCAGCATCAGGTGCCCGGCGCGCTGGAAGCGCCACTGGCATTGCAGGCACTGGCCGCGACCGGCCGTTTCGACGCGCTGGTGACATTAGGCTGCATCATCCGCGGCGAGACCTATCATTTCGAACTGGTGGCCAACGAATCGGGGGCCGGGGTGACGCGTGTCGGCCTGGACGCCGGCATCCCGGTTGCCAACGCCATCCTGACCGTCGAAAACGAGGAACAGGCGATTGCACGCCAGACCGACAAGGGCATCGACGCCGCCCGGGTTGCCGTCGAAATGGCCCGGCTTCTCCAACTCATCCGCGCGTGATTGCGATAGGCAAGCAAGACCATGACCGAAGAAAATCCCATCCCCGTTTCCGCTCCTGCCGCCAAACCGAAGTCCGCCCGCCGCCGTGCGCGTGAATTCGCGGTCCAGGGCGTCTACCAGTGGCAACTGACCGGCGATACCGTGAACGGCATCGAACGCTATCTGAAGGAAAGCAGCCCGGCGTTCGGCAAGGCCGACGAGGCGCTGTTCCGTGCCATCTTCTACGGCGTGCTCAAGGACCCCAAGGCGCTGGAGGCAGCGCTCGCGCCGCACATCGACCGCCCGTTCAACGAAGTGAGCCCGGTGGAGGCTGCGGTGCTGTTCACCGGTGCGTTCGAGATCGCCCATATGCCTGAGACGCCCTATCCGGTGATCGTCAACGAGGCGATCGAGCTTGCCAAGACCTTTGGCGGCACCGATGGCCACAAATTCGTCAACGGCGTGCTGGACAAGCTTGCCGGCCAACTGCGCCCGGTGGAAGTGGAAGCGGTGCGCGCCAAGCGGCGCGGATGAGCCGCCACGGTACCGCGGCCGCCAGGGCCGCTGCAGTCTGCAGTGCCGGGCATGGCCGATGTGGGCGGGCCGTTCGCGGCGATGGCGCTTATGGCCGCGGATGTCTGCGATGAACGAATTCGAATTGATCGCCCGCTATTTCGACCGCCCCGCCCGCCGCGCGGTGCTGGGGGTCGGTGACGATGCGGCGCTGCTGGCACCCACGCCGGGGATGCAGCTTGCCGTATCGGCGGACATGCTGGTCGAAGGCCGCCATTTCTTTGCCGATGTCTCGCCCGAGGCGCTGGGGCACAAGGCGCTCGCGGTCAACCTTTCCGATCTCGCGGCCATGGGTGCCGTACCAGCCTGGTGCACTTTGTCGCTGGCATTGCCGCGGGTGGATGAAGCCTGGCTGTCCGGCTTTGCCGCAGGCTTCTTCGCACTGGCGGACGAGGCCGGCATCGAACTGGTCGGCGGCGATACCACCCGCGGACCGTTGACCATCGCGATCCAGGTGGCCGGCGAGGTGCCGGCAGGCCTTGCCCTGCTGCGCAGTGGCGCGCGGCCGGGCGATGAGGTATGGGTCTCCGGCGCTGTCGGCGCGGCTGCGGTCGCGGTGGCGGCGCGCAACGGCGAACTGACCCTGGACGCGGCGACGCTCGCGGCCTGTTCGCGTCGGCTGGATCTGCCGCTGCCGCGGCTGGCGTTGGGCGCGCGGCTGCGCGGCCTTGCCAGCGCTGCGCTCGACATCTCGGATGGCCTGCTGGCCGATCTTGGCCATATCGCTGCACGCTCGGGGTGCGGTGCCCGGATCGACTGGGACGCGGTTCCGGTCGACCCCGCGCTGTCCGGGCTGCCCGAGCCGGTACGCCGGCAGGCGGCGCTGGCGGGGGGCGACGACTACGAGTTGTGTTTCACTGCCCCGCCGCAGGCGCACGCGCAGCTCGAAGCGCTGGCGCAGACGCTGGCCGTGCCGCTCTCCTGCATCGGCCGGATGGTGGCGCAGCCGGGCGTGGGCGCATTCGTCCAGGAACAGCCCATCGTGCTGCCGCGCGCCGGCTTTGACCATTTCGCCGCATGAGCAACCCCGCCACCCCGCTGGTCCGGCCCACGCTGCGCTTCATGCTGGCGCACCCGGCACACCTGCTGGCGCTGGGCTTCGGCAGCGGTCTGGCCGCCCGGGCGCCGGGCACCTGGGGTACGCTGCTGGCGTTGCCGCTGTATGGCTTGCTGTCGTTGCTGCTCTCGCCGGAGCAGATCGCATTGTTCTGCCTGCCGGCCTTTGCCGTCGGCTGCTGGGCGGCCGAGCGCACCGGCAGGGCGTTGGGCGTGCACGATCACGCCGGCATCGTCATCGACGAGATCGTCGCCACCTGGCTGGTGCTGACGATCGTGCCGGCCAGTGTCACCGGCTGGCTGGCGGCGTTCGTGGCGTTCCGGTTGTTCGATATCGCCAAGCCCTGGCCGATCCGCTGGTTCGACCGCAAGGTGCATGGCGGTTTCGGGGTGATGTTCGACGATCTCCTGGCGGGCGGCTACACGATGCTGGCGCTCTGGTGGCTGCGGCCCTGGCTGATGTGATGCCGTCCGGCGGACCGGCCGGGGAGGGTGGATAGCGCCACGGGCTGCGGCCCAATGCACAACGGGGCCGATCGGCCCCGTTGTCGTCGATGCGGCTACCTGGCCTAGCGCAGCTGGCTCTGCAAGCCCGAGAGCAGCTTGACGCGGTTTTCGGCATCGGCCGGCGCGCCGTCCTTGGCGGTCACCGTCAGACGGGTGGCGTTCACCTGCTGGCTCAGCCGCACTTCGTATTCCGGCGGAGCGGCCTTGCTCGGCGCGTCCTTGTCGCCCAGGCCCAGCTTGGACCAGAAGCTCGACTTCTGTTCCTCGGCGATGTCCGCCTCGGCGCGGCGCACGAAATACACGCCCTTGCTGCGATCGCGGTCGTAGACCACATAGCCCACGCGGTCCAGCGCGAGGCCGACACGGCGCCAAGCGCGGTCGAAGCTGTCGTCGATGGCGAGGGCGGTGTTGTTGTCCACCAGCGTGGCACGCGCCTTGGCCTGGACCGGCGCCTTGACCACCGAGGCGGCCTGCTCCTCGGTCATGCCGAGCCGCTGCAGCATCAGCGCCAGCATTTCCGCCTCCAGGTCCGGATCGGACGGCCGCGGCGTCCAGACTGTCTTGCCGTCGCCGGTCACATTGCTGACCCTGGCTTCGGTCGAGCCATCGGCGAACACCTCGGTCATGCCGCGATGCGACACATAGATCTCGGTGGTGCCGGGCTCGGCACCGGCCTCGACGCGGGTGCGGAACTTGTCGAGTTCACCGGTGCTGATGAACTGGTCGGCCACCTTGCGCAGCAGCTTGGTGACCCAGTCCTGCGGCAGGTTGGCGCGGTTTTCCAGCCAATCGGTCTCCATCACGCCGATGGTGGGATTGTCCACGGCGAGCAGGAAGCCGTTGTCGAGCCAGAACTCGCGCACATCGGGCCAGATCTTCGCCGGATCGCCCTGCACCACCAGCCAGCGCTGTCCGCCGGCCTGGACCAGCTGCGCCTTGGCCTCCTGCGGCGCGGCGCGCTCGACGCTGGCGCTTGCGACCACCGGCCGGGGCTCGGCGGCGATGGTGCCCTTGCTCGGCACGTTGAAGTTGTTGGCCGCGGCGGGCGCGGTCAGGTCCGGTGGCACTTCCAGCGCGTTCTTGGAGACGTTGTCGCTGCCGGAGCGGTAGTCGACCTTGCGTTGCAGCAGGAGGTTGTCGGTAGTGCACGCGCCGAGCGCAAGGGTGAGCGACACGAAAAGCAGGCGGGGATTCAGATTCATTGACGGTATTCGCTCGTGGATCGGTTGCTGCGGGATCAGAGTGCGCCAGCCATCTGCATGGCTTGACGCACGGCGGCTTGCGCATCGCCGGACAGGCGGGTGAGCGGCAGGCGGATGCCCGCGCCGACACGGCCCATCTGTTCGAGCGCCCACTTGACGGGAATCGGGTTGGCTTCGATGAACAACTGCCTGTGCAGTCCCTGCAGGGTGTCGTTCAGTTCCCGCGCGGCGGCGATGTGTCCGGACAGCGCGGCAGCGCACATGGACTGCATGCGGCCAGGGGCCACATTGGCCGTCACCGAGATCACGCCATGGCCGCCCAGCAGCAGGAAGGGCAGCGCCGAGGCGTCGTCGCCACTGTATAGCAGGAAATCCCGGGGGGCGCGGCGCACCAGGTCGGCGGCGCGCTCCATGTTGCCGGTGGCGTCCTTGATGCCGACGATGCCGGGCAGCTCGGCCAGCCGCAGCACCGTATCGTTCGAGAGATCGGCCACGGTGCGCCCGGGCACGTTGTACAGCAATGTGGGCAGGTCGACCGATTCGGCGATCGCCTTGAAGTGCTGGAACAGTCCGTTCTGCGTGGGCTTGTTGTAGTAGGGGACCACCGACAGGCCGTAGCGGGCGCCGACATCGGCGGCCCGGCGGCTCAGATGCACGGCCTCGCGCGTTGAATTGGCGCCGGTGCCGGCGATCACCGGCACCCGGCCTGCGGCCTGCTCCACCACCATGCGGATGATCTCGACGTGCTCGTCGACGTCCACGGTGGGCGATTCGCCGGTGGTGCCGACCGCCACGATGCCCTGGGTGCCTTCGGCGATATGCCAGTCCACCAGTTTGCGCAGGCTTGCAAAATCAAGGCTACCGTCGTCGAACATGGGGGTGACGATTGCCACCAGGCTACCTGTCAGCATGGGCCGCTTACCTGTCGGAAAAAGGTTGATTCGAAAGCGGGCATTCTAACCGAAGCGTCCGGCACCGCGAAACAGCGGTGCCGGTGCAATTCGTCACGCTTTTTCCTGGCCGAACCCGGTCTTGCGCAGCAGCCAGTTGCCCAGATCGTCCAGCCAGGTGAAGACCACCGGCACCACCACCAGCGTGAGCAGTGTCGAAGTGATCACCCCGCCGATGATGGCGTGCGCCATCGGCGCGCGCTGCTCGGCCCCCTCGCCGATGGCGAAGGCCAGCGGCAGCATGCCCATGATCATGGCGGCGGTGGTCATCAGAATGGGGCGCAGACGTTCCCGGCCGGCCTCGGCGATGGCATCGACACGCGCCATGCCCTGGCGTCGCAGGTGGTTGACGAAGTCCACCAGCAGGATCGCGTTCTTGGTCACCAGCCCCATCAGCATGATGACCCCGATCACCGAGAAGATGTTGAGCGTGCTGCGCATCAGAAGGAGTGCCAGCAGCACGCCGACGAGCGACAGCGGCAGCGAGGTCATGATGGCCAGTGGTTGCAGGAAGTGCCCGAACTGGGACGCGAGGATCATGTAGATGAACACCACGCCCAGCAGCAGCGCCGCCATCGCGTAGCCGGCCGACTCGGCCATGTCCTTGGCATCGCCCGCAGTGACGAAGCGGTAGCCGCTTGGCAACTTGAACCGGGTCTGCAACTGGTCGATCTGCGCCTGCACCTCGCCCACGGTGCGACCCGCGACGTTGGCAGTGATGTTGACTTCACGGAAAAGATCGCGCCGGTTGATCTGGACCGGGGTCGTGCTTTCCTTGAGCGTGGCCAGTGCCGTCAGCGGCACCATCAGGGTATTGCCGTCGGTGTCGCGCTGGCTGCTGGCAAGATACAGCGTCTCGAAGCCGCCGCTGCTGCGGGCATCGCGCGTCAGGCGCACGTTGACGTCGTAGTTTTCGCCGTCGGGGGCCTGCCAGCTACTGATGGCATCGCCTGCCACCAGCGGGCGCAATGCCTTGCCGATCTGCTCGGGCGTGAAGCCGAGGCTGGCGGCGCGGGCGCGGTCGATTTCGACGTCGAGCGATGGCTTGGGGGCCTTCATCGACGAATCGATGTCCACCACGCCGGGAATGCGCGCCAGCGCGTTGCGGAAGGATCCGGCGAGGCGGGACAGCTCCTGCAGGTCGCTGCCCTGCAGTGAGATCTGGATCGGCTTGCCATCCGGCCCACCCCCGCCCAGCGGCGAGAGCGACTCCAGCTCGATGCCGGCGACCCGTGCCAGTGCACCGCGGAACTGCATGATCAGTTCGTCCTGGCCGCGCTCGCGCTCTTTCTTGGGCACGAGGAAGATCATCATCGATGCGCTTTGCTTGCCCTGCGACTGCCCGGTGTTGACCGTCACATAGGTTTCGCGCACCTCCGGAAAGCGCCGCAGCACCGTTTCCACCTGACGCGCCTTGGCCGCGGTGTAGTCCAGGTTGGAGCCGACCGGGGTCGAGAAGCTCAGCTGCAGGCGCGACATGTCCGCCTTGGGCACGAATTCGCTGCCGATGAAGCGCGCGAGCATGAACGCGGCCACCAGGCTGGCGATGGCCAGCGCGATGACCGCCAGCCGGTGCGACAGACTCCAGCGGATCAACCTGCTGTAGGTATCCGCCAGCCAGCCCATGCCATCCTCGAAGCGGTCGAGCAGCCTGCCCAGCGGCCGCTTGCCGCCGTGCACGTGCGGATCGGGCCAGATCGACGAGAGCATGGGGTCGAGCGTGAACGACACGAACATCGAGATCAGCACCGCGGCGCAGACAGTGATGCCGAACTGGTGGAAGAACTGGCCGATGATGCCCCCCATGAAGCCGACCGGCAGGAACACGGCGACGATGGTCGAGGTGGTGGCGAGCACCGCCAGGCCGATCTCGGCGGTGCCGTCGAGCGCGGCGCGGGTGTGGTTCTTGCCCATCGCCGCGTGGCGCACGATGTTTTCGCGCACCACGATGGCATCGTCGATCAACAGACCGATGCACAGCGACAGCGCCATCATCGTCATCACGTTGACGGTGAAGCCGGACAGGTAGACCGCGTAGAAGGTGCCGATCAACGCCACCGGCAGCGTCAGCCCGGTGATGACGGTCGAGCGCCACGAGCCCAGGAACAGGAACACGATGGCAACCGTGAGCAGCGCGCCTTCGACGAGGGTGGTCCGCACATCCTGGAGCGAGGCACGGATGCCCTCCGAGTTGTCGTACAGCACCGAAAGCCGCACACCACTGCCGCCCAGTTCGCGGTTGAGCTCATCCATCGTCTCGCGCACCCGGTCGGCCACTGCCACCGTGTTGGCCTTGTTCACCTTCATCAGGTTGAGCGTGAGCGCACGCTGCCCGTTGACCAGTGCCAGCGATTCCTCCTCGGCCTGCCCGTCCTCCACCGCTGCCACGTCGTTGAGGTAGATGGGGGCGCCACTGCGCCAAGCGACGATGATGCGCTCGAAATCGGCCGGGTTCTTCAGTCGGCCACGGATCTGCACCACCTGCTCCTGCCGCGCGGTCTCCACCGTGCCGACCGGAATCTCGGCGTTCTGCGCCCGCACCGCGTCCATCACCTCGTTGACACCCAGCTTGAGCGCGGCCAGGCGCTCGGGGTGCAGCCGGATGTTGACCTGACGCGTCACGCCGCCGACCAGTTCGGCCTGGCCGACGCCGGCGATGGTCTCGAAGCGCTTCTTGATCACCTGCTTGGCGAAGGTGGTCATCTCGCGCGCGGTGAGCTTGTCGCTGCGGATGGCGAGCGAAACGATGGGCTGGTCATCCGGGCTGAAACGCGTGATGACCGGGTCCTCCACCTCGTCGCGAAAGCCCGGCGTGACCGCGGCGATCTTTTCCCGCACGTTCTGCACCGCGATCTCGGGATCGATGGTGAGCTCGAACTCGGCCACCACCACCGACAGGCCCTGGTAGGTGTAGGAATAGAGATTCTTCAGGCCGTTGACGGTATTGATGCTCTCTTCGATCTTCTTGGTGACGTCACTCTCGACGATCTCCGGCGAGGCCCCCGGGTAGGCGGTGCTGACCACCGCCACCGGGAATTTGACGTCGGGGAATTCCTCCACCGGCAACCGGGTGAGCGAGAACAGGCCCAGCACCAGCAACGACAACATCATCATCGTGGCGAAGACCGGATTCTGGATACTGATGCGTGTGAACCACATGGCCGGCTCCTTACCTGGCCGGCAGCTTGACCGCCGTCCCGGCGGTCAGCGGTGCCTGGCTTGCCAGCACGCGGGTGCCGGGCGCCACGCCGGCGGCGATCTCCACCCGGTTGGTCCGCAGATCGATCGCGCCGACCTTGACCGGGCGCCGCACCAGCTTGTTCGATTCGACGGCGAGCACAAACGAATCCCCACCATCGCTGCGCAAGGCGGAGCGGGGCAGGCTTGGCACCTGGCGTTGCTGGGCGATGACCAGCAGGCCCTGGGCGAACAGGCCGCTGCGCAGTACGCCGTCCGGGTTGGGGACGCGGATATAGAGCGCCACAGTGTTGTTGTCGCCGACCGTGGGGTTGATGCGGCTGACGGTGCCGGTGAAGGGCTGTGGATAGCCCTCGACCTTGAACCGGGCCTGCTGGCCAAGCCGCACCTCGGCAATCCGTGCCGCGGGCACGGCGGCGACCAGTTCCAGCTCGGTGAGATCGACCAGCGTAAAGAGCTGGCTGTTGATGCCGACGTGCTGGCCGGGTTCCACTGCACGTTGCCCCACGGTGCCCGAAAACGGGGCCCGCACGATGGCCTTGTCCAGCGCCTGTTGCGCCACGCCCAGCTGCGCCGCGCTGGCGCGCTCGTCGGCCTCGGCGGTCTGCAGCTGGCTCTGGATGCTGTCGAACGCATTCTTGGAGATGAAATTCTGCTTGAGCAGATCGGCGTTGCGCTGCATCTGCCTGCGGTTGTATTCGCGCTGCTCGCGGCTTTTCTCCAGCTGTGCCCGAGCCACGGTCGCCTGCCGCTCCAGATCGGCGGTGTCGAAGCGGGCGAGCACGTCGCCTTTGCTTACCGCGTCGCCCGGTCGCGCGCCGACGCTGGCGATCCTGCCTTCCACCTGTGCGGTCAGCGTGGTCTGCTGCAGGGCGTTGAGCGTGCCGGTCAGCGCCAGTGTGCTGTCGATATCGGCCGGGCTGACCTGGGCAAGGTCCACGGACGCAAGCTCGACGGCGGCGGGGGTCGCGGTGGCCGCCGGTGCGGCGGCAGGTGGTCGTTTGGAGAGCGCCAGCGAGGCGGCGATGGCGACGGTGGCAATCACCGCCAGCAGGATCAAAGAGCGACGACGCATGATATGGAATGGACGGTCGAGGAAAGAAAGGGCAGGCGCCATTCTAACGAACGCGTGTGGTGCTGTTTGTGTGTGTATTGTGAACTGGGCAAGTCGGGCCAGCGCCAGCTGTATACCTTACGCCACACTCCGCCGGTAATCCCGTCGCTGCCGTTTCCTGCTGTTGCAAACCGGGATTGCCCGGTG
The DNA here is from genome assembly GCF_025642115.1 of Chitiniphilus purpureus. Classification (GTDB taxonomy): domain Bacteria; phylum Pseudomonadota; class Gammaproteobacteria; order Burkholderiales; family Chitinibacteraceae; genus Chitiniphilus; species Chitiniphilus purpureus. The sequence continues at coordinate 1,976,448 of NZ_CP106753.1, forward strand.
CAGGCACGCGTTTGCGCCAGCGCAAGTTTGCGCCGATTTGATCGTGCCATTCTGGGCGGACGGCGCAGAACCAGGGCGCGGGCGGCCTTGCAGCCTGCCCGGTAACCGGTATCTGCAGGAGGGTGCAATAAGGTGAAACCACCCTCGGGGCGGTGATTGAACCGTAATCGGCACCGGTGGAATAATCCGCCGAGGTTTACATGTCCCCTGCCACTGTTTACAAAGGCAAGGGGCTTGCATACCCGTTCACCACTACAAAGTCAGACAGGAGGCAACGATGGACTTGCTGGACGGCTGGAAAAGCTGGACAAACAGGGGGCGCGTGCAATTGCGCTTTGTCGGAGTAACTGAGCCCGGCGCCTGCGGGCGTTGAGACTCCTGGTCTATGGCGTCAACGCACAAGTGAGGTGAGAAGTGAACATTCTCGGATATCTGCAAAAAATCGGTCGCGCACTGATGGTGCCGGTGGCCACGCTGCCGGCGGCGGCCATTCTGATGGGGATCGGCTACTGGCTCGATCCGGTGGGCTGGGGGGGGCAGAACGCGGTGGCCGCGTTCCTGATCAAGTCCGGCGCCGCGATCATCGACAACATGTCGGTACTGTTCGCGGTCGGTGTGGCCTATGGCATGTCCAAGGACAAGGACGGCGCGGCCGCGCTGGCGGGTCTCGTGGGCTACTACGTGCTGACGGTGCTGTGCTCGCCAAGCGCTGTGTCGATGATCCAGGGGATTCCGCCCGAGCAGGTGCCCGCCGCCTTCAACAAGATCAACAACCAGTTCGTGGGGATCTTGACCGGGGTGATCGCGGCTGAGCTCTACAACCGTTTCAGCCATGTCGAGCTGCACAAGGCGCTGGCCTTCTTCAGCGGTCGCCGTCTGGTGCCCATCGTCACCTCCTTCGTGATGATCCTGGTCGCGTTCGCGATGATGTTCGCCTGGCCGGTGATCTACGGCGGGCTGGTCAACTTCGGCGAAAGCATCAAGGACATGGGCGCAACCGGCGCCGGCATCTATGCCTTCTTCAACCGTCTCCTGATCCCGATCGGCCTGCACCACGCGCTCAACTCGGTGTTCTGGTTCGACGTGGCCGGCATCAACGACATCCCCAACTTCCTCGGTGGTGCCAAGTCGCTGGCCGAAGGCAAGGCGGTGCTGGGTGTGACGGGCATGTACCAGGCCGGCTTCTTCCCGATCATGATGTTCGGCCTGCCGGGCGCTGCACTGGCGATCTACCATGCCGCCAAACCCGAGCATAAGACCCGCGTCGCCTCGATCATGCTGGCTGCCGCGTTCGCATCGTTCTTCACCGGCGTGACCGAGCCGCTGGAATTCTCGTTCATGTTCGTGGCGCCGTTGCTCTATGTGTTGCATGCCTTGCTGACCGGCATCTCGGTGTTCATCGCGGCATCGATGCAATGGATGGCCGGCTTCGGCTTCAGTGCCGGGCTGGTCGACATGGTGCTGTCCTCGCGCAATCCGCTGGCCAAGGACTGGTTCATGCTGATCGTGCAGGGCATCGTGTTCTTCGGGCTCTATTACTTCGTATTCCGCACCGCGATCCGTGCCTTCAACCTGAAGACGCCGGGCCGCGAGGACGATGAGGAGCTGGGCGCGCCGGGCAATGTGGCCGCCGAGACATCCGACGTCGATGCCCTGGCCCGTGGTTATGTGAACGCAGTCGGTGGCGCGGCCAACGTGGAGAACATCGATTCATGCATCACGCGGCTGCGCCTCACCGTGGGCGACGCGGCCCGGGTGAGCGAAGCGCAGGCCAAGCAGCTGGGCGCATCGGGCATCATCAAGCTCAACAGCAAGAACGTGCAGATCATCGTCGGTCCGCGTGCCGAACTGATCGCCGCGGCCATGCGCCGTGCGCTCGGCGGCGCTGCCGCCACGCAGGCCCGGCCGGTCGAGGCCGCGCGGCCGTCGCCCGCGGCGGCAGCGGCGGCAGCGGCACCTGGCGATCTGGTGCTCGTGGCGCCGGTGACCGGTGAAGTGGTTCCGCTGGAGCAGGTGCCCGACGCCGCATTTGCCAGCAAGGCGGTCGGCGACGGCGTGGCCATCCGTCCCACCGGCAAGCTGGTGGTCGCGCCGGTGGCCGGCACCATAGCCAAGATCTTCAACAGCAACCACGCCTTTGCGCTGGTGGCCGACAACGGTGCCGAGATCATTGTGCATATCGGCATCGAGACGGTGAAGCTGGGCGGCCAGGGCTTCAAGCGGCTGGCGGAGCAGGGCGCGCGCGTCAACGCGGGCGATCCGGTGCTGGAACTGGATCTGGACTACCTTGCCTCGCACGCCCAGTCACTGGTCAGCCCCGTGGTGGTCAGCAACGTGGACCAATACGCCGGGGTGGCCAATCCGGCGAGCGGGCAGGTCCAGGCGGGCCAGTCGGCGTTGTTCCTGCTCAAGGGCAAGAAGTAGGACCCGGCTTGCCGATCGGCAAACCTGGAACCCCCATCTTCGGATGGGGGTTTTTCATTGGCTACACCGAGCATCAACCACTGCCCGTGGCGGCGATGGCCCGCGGCTTGGCGCGGTTGCGGTCCGCACACTGCATCCGACCGGTGCACGGCAGTGTGAAGGCGCGTCGGGTGGGGCCCAGCGGCGACGCTGCAATGCAAAACGGGAAGCCTGCGCTTCCCGTTCTGCATGGGTGGCAATACCTGATCAGAAGTCGGTACGGACGCCCAGCGAAACGATGTTGTAGTCGTAGCCGGCGCCGGTCAGCAACCCCGGAGCTTCGGTCAGGAACTTGGCCTGCTCGTCGTTATCCACCTGCGTGTAGGTCAGGTAGATGCGCGATTGCTTGCTCAGGCTATATGCACCGCCCAGCGTGAATTGCTGGCCACCGCTTTCGCTTCGGTCGCTGACATCGTCGGCAAACAGATAGGCTGCCTGGAATGTCAGTTTGCCGCTCTTGTACAGTGCGCCCACGCCGTAGGTGTCCTGGTCCCAGTCACGGCTGCCGTTGTCCCAGGTCACGCGTTCCCACAGGGCGGACAGCGTGAAATCGGCAAGCTTGACGCTGCCGCCCAGCAGCAGACCTTCGATCTTGGTGCCGGCAGCGCGGTTGGCGCCCTTGCCGATGTCAGTCTTGGTGGTGTCGATCTTGCGGTCATTGGCGAGCGCATAGCTGGCACCGACGCTGAAGACATCAGTCGAGTACGAACCGGCCACGGTGGCGGTATCGGCATTCAGGTCGGCGTCCTTGCCCGAATCGAAGTCATAGCTGCCGCGTACGCGAAAGCCGCTCCAGTTGGGGCTGTCGTACAGCACGATCTGATCCTGGCGCTCGCCCAGGCGGCGGGCCAGCTGGTTCTTGCCGAAGTAGCTGGAGTCTTCGTTGAGCGTGCTGTCGATCGCCTGCAGGTAGTCGGCCGAGCTGAGCTTGTAGGCGTTGTCGATCTTGCCGAAACGCAACGTACCCCAGTCACCCTTGTAGCCGATGAAGGTGTTGCGCGAACCCCAGTTGGTGTTGCTCGAACCTTCGCCGACATTGAACCGGTTTTCCACCTGCCAGAGCAGCGAGGAGCCGTTGTCGAGCTTGTCTTCACCCTTCAAGGTGATCCGGGAGGCCTGGTCGGCGATCCGGAACTTGCTGTCGTTCTGGCTGGTGCCACCGTAGTCAAGATAGTCGAGTGCGCTACGCACGCTACCGGAGATGGTGACTTCGGCGAAGGCGAGCGGGGCCGTGAACGCAGCAGCAAGCGCGGTCGCGATCAGTTTTTTCATTCATGTTCTCCTGTTGCGAGTAGAAGACCGGCGCGTGGTTGACACGGCGACGGTAGATGTCGCAGCAGCCGGCGGATTGCCGACAGTGCGTTTATCGGATGCTATCTGCGTAGTGTCGATATTGCAAAAAAAGAATAAAGACACACGCCCTTATTCGAAAGCGTTTGGAAAGTGAAAATGTGCTAGCGAATCCGGGCACCAACCAGCATAGGAAGTACCGGTGACGGTTTTATGACATCTTGGGGCTGCCGGAGGGGCCCCCAAGGCACCGCGGGGGGCGCTGCTCAGTCAAAGAACAAGGATTGAAGCGCCTTCCCGGGCGATGGCTGGCGCATGAAGGCCTCGCCAACCAGGAAAGTATGGACCTGCTTTTGTTGCATCTGCACAACATCCTGCGGTTGCAGGATGCCGCTTTCGGTGACGACGATGCGGGATGGGTCGATCCGGGGCAGCAGTTCGAACGTGGTATTCAGGTCCACCTCGAACGTGCGCAGGTTGCGGTTGTTGATTCCCAGCAACGGTGTCGAAAGGTGCAGCGCCTTGTCCAGCTCGGCAGCGTTGTGCACCTCCACCAGCACCGCCATGCCCAGTGCGTGGGCGATGTCCTCGAAGTCGCGCATCTGCCCGGTCGACAGTTCGGCCGCAATCAGCAGGACGCAATCGGCCCCCCACGCCCGTGCTTCGAACACCTGGTACTCGTCGACCATAAAGTCCTTGCGCAGCGCCGGCAAGGCGCAGGCGGCGCGCGCGGACTTGAGAAAATCCGGATGGCCCTGGAAATAGGGGGCGTCGGTCAACACCGACAGGCAGGCCGCACCATGCGCGGCATAGTCGGCGGCATGCCCGGCCGGATTGAAGTCGGGGCGGATCACGCCTTTGGATGGGCTGGCCTTCTTGATCTCGGCAATCACCGCGGCCTGTTGTGCCGCATGCCGGGCACGGATGGCGCCGACGAAATCGCGCAGGTCGGCGCCGTTGGCTTCGGCCTCTTCGCGGATTGCGGCAAGCGGAACCGCCCGCTTAGCGGCGGCAACTTCTTCGTGCTTGGTGGCCCAGATTTTCTTGAGGATGTCGGACATGGTCACTTGGCAAACTGTTGGGTGAAGCGCACCAGCGCATCGAGCTTGGCGCGCGCCGCGCCGCTCTTGAGCGCTTCATGGGCAGCATTGATGCCGTCTTCCAGCGTCACGGCGAGATTGGCGGTATAGATGGCCGCACCGGCATTGAGCAGCACGATGTCGCGGCAGGGGCCGGCTTCGCCGGCGAGCACGCCCTCGATCACTGCCTTCGATTGCGTGGCATCGCCGGCGTGCAGCGCCGTGACCTCGCAGAATGCAAAGCCCAGGTCACGCGGATCAAGCTCGTACTCGGTGATGTCGCCGTCCTTGAGTTCCGCGACCAGCGTCTTGTCCATCAGGCTGATCTCGTCGAGCCCGTCGCGACCGTGGACGATCATCACGTGCCTGGAACCGAGCTGCTTGAGCACCCGCGCCTGGATGCCGACGAGGTCGGGGTGGAACACGCCCATCAGCTGGTTGTCGGCGCCGGCGGGGTTGGTCAGCGGTCCCAGGATGTTGAAGATGGTGCGCACGCCCAACTCGCGGCGAATGGGCGCCACATACTTCATCGCCGGATGATGGTTGGGCGCGAACATGAAGCCGAGCCCAACCTCGTCGATACAGGCACCGGCCTGTTCCGGAGTCAGCGACAGATTGACGCCGAAAGCCTCGAGCACGTCGGCACTGCCGGAGCTGGACGACACCGAGCGCCCACCGTGCTTGGCCACCTTGACCCCGGCTGCCGCGGCAACGAACGCCGAGCAGGTGGAGATGTTGAAGGTGTGCGCGCCGTCGCCGCCGGTGCCGCAGGTGTCGACCAGGTGCCGGCGGTCCTGCACCGTCACCTGGGTGGCGAATTCGCGCATCACGGTGGCCGAGGCGGCGATCTCGGAGACGCTTTCGACCTTGGTGCGCAACCCCATCAGCAGCGCCGCGGTCTGTACCGGCGTCATCTCGCCGGTCATGATCTGCCGCATCAGATGCAGCATCTCGTCGTAGAACAGCTCGTTGTTGTCGATCAGGCGATTGAGGGCCTGCTGGACAGTGATCATGGTGCGTCTCCTAGGCTGGGCGTCGGCTCGGCCGTGCCCGGGTCAGGCATGTTCCTTGAGGAAATTGTCCAGCATCGCGTGGCCGTGCTCGGTCAGGATGGATTCGGGGTGGAACTGCACGCCCTCGATCGCCAGTGTCTTGTGGCGCACGCCCATGATCTCGCCGTCATCGGTCCAGGCGGTGACGCTGAGGCAATCGGGCAGCGTGGCGCGCTCGATGGCAAGCGAATGGTAACGGGTGATCGTGAACGGCGAGGGCAGGTTGCGGAATACGCCTTCGCCGGTATGCGCGATCGGCGAGACCTTGCCATGCATCAGCGTCTTGGCGTGCACAATGCGTCCGCCGAAAGCCTGGCCGATGGATTGGTGGCCGAGGCAGACACCGAGGATGGGCAGCCTGCCGGCGAAATGGCGGATGGCGGGTACCGAGATGCCGGCCTCGTTCGGCGAGCACGGGCCGGGCGACACCACCAGGTATTTGGGCGCGAGTGACTCGATCTCATCCAGCGTGATCTCGTCGTTGCGGTAGACGCGCACGTCCTGGCCCAGCTCGCCGAAGTACTGCACCAGGTTGTAGGTAAAGGAGTCGAAGTTGTCGATCATCAGCAGCATGGCAGTGTCCTCTTGATCCGGAATCAGGCGTCGAGCCCGCGTTGAACCAGTTCGGCGGCGCGCAGCACGGCGCGCGCCTTGTTCAACGTCTCCTGCCATTCGCTGTCCGGCATCGAATCGGCCACGATGCCGGCGCCGGCCTGCATGAAGAGCGTGTTGTTCTTGATGACCGCGGTACGCAGCGCGATCGCCACGTCCATGTCGCCGGTGAAGCCCAGATAGCCGACCGCACCCGAGTAGACGCCGCGTTTGGTCGGCTCCAGCTCGTCGATGATTTCCATGGCGCGCACCTTGGGTGCGCCTGACACCGTGCCGGCCGGGAAGGTGGCGCGCAGCACGTCCACTGCACTGTGCCCCGGCTGCAGCCGCGCTTCCACGCTGGAGACGATGTGCATCACGTGCGAGTAGCGCTCGATCACCATCTTGTCCACGAGCCTGACCGAGCCGGTCTGCGCCACACGGCCGGCATCGTTGCGGCCCAGGTCGATCAGCATCACGTGCTCGGCGATCTCCTTGGCATCGGCCAGCAGCTCGGCCGCGAGCGCGTCGTCCTCGTCGCGCGTCCTGCCGCGCGGCCGGGTGCCGGCGATCGGGCGGACGGTGACGGTTTCGCCTTCGAGCCGGACCAGGATCTCCGGTGAGGCGCCGACGATATGCATATCGCCGAAGTGGTAGAAGAACATGTACGGCGACGGATTGATCGAGCGCAGCGCGCGATAGAGCGCGAGTGCGTCCTGCTCGAAGGGCAGGGTCATCCGCTGCGACAGCACCACCTGCATCACATCGCCGTCGCGGATGTAGTCCTTGGTGCGCAGCACGGCCTCTTTGAACGCGGCCTCGCCGAATTCGGAGCAGGCGGTCTCGACGCGGCTTCCCGGCCCGGACAACGGCGGCAGCACCGGCTCGCGCAGGGCGACGCGCAATTGCAGCAGGCGCGCTTCGGCCTGATCGTACGCATCGGGCTCGGACGGGTCGGCGTAGACCACCAGGAAGAGCTTGCCCGCGAGGTTGTCGACGACGACGAGTTCCTCGGACAGCAGCAACTGGATATCCGGCGCGCCGATCGGATCGGGCTTGTGCCGGTCGGCAAGCTTCTTCTCGATATAGCCGATGGTCTCGTAGCCGAAGTAGCCGACAAGACCGCCGAGAAAGCGCGGCAGTTGCGGCTGGTGCGGGGCCTTGAAGCGTGCCTGGAACGCTGCGATGAAATCGAGCGGATTGCCTTCGAAGCGTTCGACCACCTGATCGTCGCTGATCACCTCCACCGTGCGCTCGCGCACCACCAGCCGGGTGCGTGCGGGCAGGCCGATGAACGAATAGCGGCCGAAACGCTCACCCCCCACCACGGATTCGAGCAGGTAGGAATAGGGCCGGTTGGCCAGCTTGAGATAGACCGACAGCGGGGTATCGAGGTCGGCGAACAGTTCGAGGATCAGGGGGATGCGGTTGTACCCCTGCGCGGCGAGCGCCGCGAATTGCTCACGGGTCATCATGGAAATCTCCGGACGAGATGGAGGAAAGGCGATATGAGAGGCGGCTGGCCGGTCAATGCCAGCGGCGCCATCGCCATTCGAGCCAGATTTCGTTGGAGTGGAACGCCATGATGGTGGGCAAACGCAAGAATTCGGAACAAGCCCGCATCTTGCCCAAGCGGCCCGGGCCGGTCAACCTGCGCCCCGGCTCACGGTGTCGGCAGCGGTGCGCCGTTGGGCCAGAGCAGCCACAGCCGCCCGTCCTGCTTCATCCGCCCGGCCAGCTCGCCCGCGGCGTCACCCTTGCCCCAGAAGAAATCGGCGCGGACCCGGCCGGTGATGGCGCCGCCGGTATCCTGCGCAGCCATCATCCGTTGCAGCGGCATGCGGTCGTCCGGCCGGGTGGTATCGATCAGCATCAGGCTGCCCAGCGGTACAGTGCGCGGATCGATTGCCAGGCTGTAACCGGCGGTGAGCGGCACGCCCTGGGCACCGATCGGGCCCTCAGCCGACGGTGGCAGCGTGCGGAAGAACACAAAGCTGGGATTGCTGGCCAAGAGCGCCGGCATGCGCTGCGGGTTGGCCTGGGCCCAGGCACGGATCGCCTGCATCGAGACGCCGCTGGCAGGCAGCAATCCCTGTTCGATCAACCAGCGTCCCACCGGTCTGTAGGGGCGGCCGTTCTGGTCGGCGTAGCCCAGCCGCAGCTCGCTGCCGTCTGCCAGCTTCACGCGCCCCGAGCCTTGCACCTGCATGAACTGCAGATCGACCGGATCGGTCAGCCACGCCAGTACTGGCGCGTCAAGCCCGGCGCGCTGGATGCTGCCCGCGTCCGGATAGGGCACAAGCCGGCGGCCTTCCAGCCGGCCGCGCAGCCGTTTGCCCTTCAGTTCCGGATAGACCTCGGCCAGATCCACGGTGATGAGATCGTCCGGCTGGCCATAGACCGGCACGTTGGCCTCGGCCGTGCGGGTCAGGCTGCCTGGGTAGACCGGCTCGTAATAGCCGGTGATCAGGCCCTGCTCGGTGCCGTCCTGGTTGACCAACTGATATGGGGTGAACCGGCCTTCGACGAAGCGGCGGATCGTGATGGCCTGCGGGTCAAGGCCGAGGGCCTCGGCGCAGATGTCCTTGAGTGCCGCACTGCGTGCCTTGGCGCAGCCGCTGCGCCATGTGCTGAAACCGGCGACGAGGTCGTCATCGGTCACCTGGGGCAGGGCGGACCAGGCAACGGGTCGATATGCCGGTGTCGGTGTCGGTGTCGGTGTCGGTGTCGGCTGTGGCGTCGGCGTGGGAGCGGGAATGGGGGTCGGTGTGGCCGGTGCCGGGCCGGGTGGCGCGGTGGTACAGGCGGCCAAGCTCAGCAGCAGCGCGGTCAGCGTCAGGCGGGGGGCGTATCGGATCATCCGCGTTCGTCGTGCTCGCCGCCTTTTGGTTCCAGCCCCTGCTTGAAGGCCGCAAGGCCGGCTTTCTGCAGCTCCAGCGTCTTCACCGTCATCTGCAGCATGCCCACCTGCATCGTCAACCATTGCTCGATGGTGCGCATCTCGGTGATCTTGCGGTCGATCTCTTCTTCGTTCAGTGGCGGCATGAACGGATTGGGCGTGCCCTGCTTCCAGAACTGATTGAAAAAGCCGAAGGGATCGCTTGGGTTGAAATCGCTCATGCTGGCTCCTGGTTGGCGGTGGCCGCCTCCACCGCGGCCAGCGCTGCCATGTTGACGATGCGGCGCACCGATGCGGTGGGGGTGAGGATGTGGGCGGGGGCGGCGATGCCCAGCAGGATGGGGCCGATGGTGACGCCGTCGCCGGCCGAGATCTTGAGCAGGTTGAACGAGATGTTGGCGGCCTCGATGTTGGGCATCACCAGGATGTTGGCCTCGCCCTTGAGGGTGGAGTTGGGGAACACCTGCTGACGGATCTGGCTGGAGAGCGCGGCGTCGCCGTGCATCTCGCCGTCGATCTCCAGCTCCGGGGCGCGGGCGCGCACCAGGGCGAGGGTGGCCTGCATCTTGCGGGCCGAGGGGCTGTCCAGCGTGCCGAAGCTGGAGTGGGACAGCAGCGCCACCTTGGGCTGGATGCCGAACTTGCGCACGGTGTCGGCGGCCATCAGGGTGATCTCGGCCAGTTGTTCGGCGTTGGGGTCGGGGTTGACGTAGGTGTCGGCGATGAAGACGTTGCCGCCGGGCAGCAGCAGGGCGTTCATGGCGGCGGTGGTGCATGCGCCGGCGGTGCGGCCGAGCACGTTGTACAGATACCAGTGGTGTCGGTGGTATTGGCCATGCATGCCACAGATCAGCGCATCGGCTTCGCCACGGCGCACCATGAGCGCGCCGATCAGGGTGGTCTTGCCGCGCACCTCGGCGCGGGCGAGTTCCTCGGAGACGCCGCGGCGGGCCATGATCTGGTGATAGAGGGTCCAGTAGTCGCGGTAGCGTGGATCGTCCTCCTGGTTGCAGATCTCGAATTCGACACCGGCGCGGATGCGCAGGCCGAGCTGCTCGATGCGCAGCTCGATGACACGGGGCCGGCCGATGAGGATGGGGTAGGCGAGCTTCATGTCGACGACTTCCTGGACGGCATGGAGCACGCGGGGGTCTTCGCCTTCGCAGAACACGACGCGTTTCTGTGCCTTGCGTGCGGCGACGAAGACGGGGCGCATGAAGAGGTTGGATTTGTAGACGAACTGGGTGAGTTCCTCGGTGTAGGCGGCGAAGTCGGTGATGGGTCGGGTGGCGACGCCGGCGTCGATGGCGGCCTGGGCGACGGCGGGGGCGATCTTGATGATGAGGCGGGGGTCGAAGGGTTTGGGGATGAGGTAGTCGGGGCCGAACTTGAGGTTCTGGCCGACGTAGGCATCGGCGACGACATCGGATTGTTCGGCCAGGGCGAGGTCGGCGATGGCGTCGACGGCGGCCTGCTTCATGGATTCGGTGATGGTGGTGGCGCCGACATCGAGCGCGCCGCGGAACATGAAGGGGAAGCACAGGACGTTGTTGACCTGGTTGGGGTAGTCGGAGCGCCCGGTGGCGATGATGGCATCCGGCCGCGCGGCGCGTGCCTGTGGCGGGGTGATCTCGGGGTCGGGATTGGCCAGCGCCAGGATCAACGGCTTGTCAGCCATCTGCTTGACCATCTCGGGGCTGACCAGCCCCGCGCCGGACAGGCCGAGGAAGATGTCGGCGCCCGCAATCGCTTCCTGCAGCGTGCGGTGCGGAGTGTCGCGCGCATAGCGCTGCTTGGTGACATCCAGCCCGGTACGGCCGGTATGGATCACTCCTTTGGAGTCGCAGACCAGGATGTGCTGCGGGCGGATGCCCTGTGCAACCAGCAGATCCAGACAGGCGATGGCGGCGGCGCCGGCACCGCTGGCGACGAGCTTGACCGCGCCGATGTCCTTGCCCACGAGACGCAGGCCGTTCTTGACGGCGGCGCCGACGATGATGGCGGTGCCATGCTGGTCGTCGTGGAACACGGGGATCTTCATGCGCTCGCGCAGCTTCTGCTCGACGTAGAAGCACTCTGGGGCCTTGATGTCCTCCAGGTTGATGCCGCCGAAGGTGGGTTCGAGGCTGGCGATGATCTCGACCAGGAGGTCCGGGTCCTTCTGTTCGATTTCGATGTCGAAGACGTCGATGCCGGCGAATTTCTTGAAGAGGACGCCTTTGCCTTCCATGACGGGTTTGCCGGCGAGGGGGCCGATGTCGCCAAGGCCGAGGACGGCGGTGCCGTTGGAGACGACGGCGACGAGGTTGCCGCGAGCGGTGAGGTTGCGTGCTTCGTTGGGGTCTTCGACGATGGCGAGGCAGGCGGCGGCGACGCCTGGGGAGTAGGCGAGGGCGAGGTCACGCTGGCTGGAGAGGCCCTTGGTGGGGGTGACCTGGATCTTGCCCGGCCGCGGCAGCCGGTGGTATTCGAGAGCTTTCTTCTTCAGTTCCTCGTCCATGAAGCGTTCCTTGTTGCCATTGCTGGCGGGTTCGGGCATCTGCTAATGCATGCTGGACGGCCGGATCAGCGAATACAAGCTAGGGTTTTGCCGGATCGGGCCAGCAAGCATACCGGTGCCCGCCACCAGCCCCGGCAGCATTGCGGCTGGTCTGTGGCGGGCTGCTTGTTTCAGAACTGCACCGCGACGCTTGCCTCACCAAAGCCTTGCCGGAGTGCCGCCAGCAGCTCCTCGTGCAGCGTCACCCGCCAGTCGTTCGACAGCCGTAGCTGGCATTGTGCGCCGCTGGTGCGGTAGTCGATCTCCACCGGGCAGCGCCCGCCGCGATAGCTTTCCAGCAGCTTGTGCAGGCGCGCCGCATCGGGGTTGCCGTTGAGCGAGATCGACAGTGCGCGGGCGAACTGGCTGCGTGCCTCGGCCACGTCCATCACCGCATCGGCGATCACGCGGATGCCGCCGTTGAAGCGGTCCTCGCTGACTTTGCCAAGCACCACCAGCAGTGTGTCGTCCTTGAGCTTGGTGCGATGCTCCTCGAACACTTCCGAGAACAGCGACACCTCGATGCGCGCGTTGCCGTCGTCCAGTTGCACGAAGGCCATGCGGCCGCGCTCGCCGTTCTTGATCCGGATGCCCGAGACGATGCCGGCCAGATACTGCAGGTCCTTCTTGGGCTCCAGTCGATCGAGCCGTGTCTTGAGAAAACTGCGCAGGCCCTGGGCGTGCGCGTCGAACGGATGGCCGGACAGGTAAAAGCCGATGGCAAGCTTCTCTTCGGCAAGCTTGACCTTGTCATCCCAGCGCGGCACCTGGATCACTTCGACTGTCGGCGCGGCAGCGGCTTCGAACACATCGAACAGCGAGCCCTGGTTGGCATTGGCCGCCTCGGTCTCGGCCAGCTGCATCGCCTGTTCGACGTTGGCCATCAGCCGGGCGCGGTGATCGTCGAGCGCATCGAACGCGCCGCCGCGGATCAACGCCTCGATCACGCGCTTGTTCACTTCCTTCTTGTCGGTACGGCGGCAGAAATCGTACAGGTCCTTGTACGGGCCGTTCGCCTCGCGTTCCCTGACGATCACCTCGACCGCCCCTTCACCCACGCCTTTGATGGCGCCGAGCGCGTAGCGGATCTCGCGCTTGCCCACGGGCACGAAGCGGTAGAAGCCCTGGTTCACATCCGGTGGCAGGATCTTGAGGCGGTTCTTCTCGACGCAGTCGTCGTAGAACACCTTGAGCTGGTCGGTGTTGTCCAGTTCCGAACTCATGGTCGCCGCCATGAAGGCGGCGGTGTGATGGGCCTTGAGCCAGGCGGTGTGGTAGCTGACGACGGCGTAGGCAGCGGTGTGCGACTTGTTGAAGCCGTACTCGGCGAACTTGGTCATCAGATCGAACAGGTGCTCGGCCAGTGCGGGGTCGTAGCCTTTCTTGACCGCGCCTTCCTTGATGATCTCGCGGTGCTTGGCCATCTCCTCGGGCTTTTTCTTGCCCATGGCGCGGCGCAGCATGTCGGCACCGCCCAGCGTGTAGCCCCCGATGATCTGCGAGATCTGCATCACTTGTTCCTGATACACGATCACGCCGTAGGTCGGCTCCAGACACTTTTCCAGGTCCGGATGGAAATAGTCTGGTGTTTCCAGGCCCTTCTTGCGGTTGATGAAGGTATCGACCATGCCCGAGCCCAACGGGCCCGGGCGATAGAGGGCGAGCACCGCGATGATGTCCTCGAAGCGGTCGGGCTGCAGCTTTTCCAGCAGCCGTTTCATGCCGTCCGATTCCACCTGGAACACCCCGGTGGTATTGGCGTCGCGGAACACCTGGTAGGCCGCCTGATCCTCGAAGCCCAGGCTCATCAGCTCCAGATACCGGCCGGTCTCCTGTTGGATGTACTGCAGCGCGAGCTCGATGATGGTGAGGTTGCGCAGGCCCAGAAAGTCGAACTTGACGAGGCCGATCTGCTCGACGTCGTCCTTGTCCAGCATCGACACGGGCGAGGCGTCGGCGCCGCTTGCCTGATAGACCGGGCAGAAATCGGTGATGCGCCCCGGCGCGATCAGCACGCCGCCGGCGTGCATGCCGATGTTGCGGGTCAGGCCTTCGAGCTTTTTGGCGAGCGACCAGAGCTCCCTGACCTCGTCCTCGTTCTCGACCCGCTCGGCAAGCTCCGGCACCATCTCCACCGCGTCGTCCAGGCTGTACTGCTTGCCCGGCGCGGCCGGAATCATCTTCGAGAGGCCGTCGCAGAAGGTATAGGAAAGATCAAGCACCCGGCCCACGTCGCGCACCACCGCCTTGGCGGCCATCGTGCCAAAGGTGGCGATCTGGCTGACCGCCTCCGCGCCGTACTTCTCACGCACGTATTCGATCACGCGCCAGCGGTTGTCCTGGCAGAAGTCGATGTCGAAGTCGGGCATGGACACCCGCTCCGGGTTCAGGAAGCGTTCGAACAGCAGTGCGTAGGCGGTCGGATCGATATCGGTGATGCCCAGTGCATAGGCGACCAACGAGCCGGCGCCCGAACCACGGCCCGGCCCGACTGGGCAGCCGTTGTGCTTGGCCCAGACGATGAAGTCGGCCACGATCAGGAAGTAACCCGGGAAACCCATCTGGATGATGGTATCGGTCTCGAACTTGAGCCGCTCCAGATAGCGTGGCCGCTCGGCATCGCGCCGGGCCGCATCCGGGTACAGCTGCGCCAGACGCGCCTCCAGGCCCTCCCTGGCCTGCTGGGCCAGGTATTCGTCCAGCGTCATCCCATCAGGTGTCGGAAAATCCGGCAGGTAGTTCTTGCCCAGCTGCACCTGCACATTGCAGCTGCGCGCAATCTGCACCGAATTGGCCAGTGCCTCGGGCACATCGGCGAACAACTCGGCCATCTGGTCCGGGGTCTTGAAGTACTGTTCCTCGGTGAACAGGCGCGGCCGGCGCTTGTCGGCCACCACGTAGCCTTCTGCGATGCACACCCGGGCCTCGTGCGCCTTGAAGTCGTCGCGTGCCATGAATTGGATCGGATGGGTGGCGACCACCGGCAGATCGAGATCGGACGCGAGGTCAAGCTGCCCCTGCACCACCGTCTCGCATTCGGCGCGACCGGTACGTTGCAGCTCCAGATAGAAATTGCCGGGAAACTGCCCTGCCCACCAGTGCGCGGCGGCCGTGGCGGTTTCGTAGCTGCCGTTGAGCAGCGCCTGGCCGACTTCGCCAAGGTGGGCGCCGGACAGGCAGATCAGATCTTCGTTGGATTTTGCAGCGATCCACGCTTTCCTGAGTTCTGCGCGATCGCGGTACTGGTTGTGCAGGTACGCTTCGGTCAACAGCTCGCACAGACGGCCGTAGCCCGCGCGGTTCCTGGCCAGCAGCAGCACGCGGAACGGTTTGTCGCGATCGTCCCCGTTCTCGACCCAGGCATCCAGGCCGATGACGGGTTTGATGCCCGCGGCACGGCAGGCCTTGTAGTGCTTGACCATGCCAAAGAGGTTCATCAGGTCCGAGAGCCCCAGCGCCGGCTGGCCCAACTGGCGGGCCAGTGCCACTGCGTCGTCGATGCGCACGATGCCGTCGACGACGGAGAACTCGGAATGAAGGCGGAGATGGATGAAGGCGGCGGATTTCATCCGCGCATTCTACCGCAGCACGCAGGCTCCCCTGCACGGGCCTGCTGTCGAGTCCGGCACGGCGCGGACTTGCCAACGCCCAGAGGCGGGCGTATGGTGGGCTTGTCCATCAGGAGTTGCTGATCATGGAGATTTCACTGGTCAACGCAGCCAGCACCGCGCCAGCCGGCACGGATGCCACGGTTGCCAATACCGTGCTCAGAAAGTCGCTGGATATCCAGCAGCAGAATATTGCCAGCCTGTTGCAGGCCCTGCCTGAGCCGCAGACCTATAGCAATCCACCCAACCTGGGCCAGAACGTCGATGTGAAGGCGTGACGGCTCGTGCACCGGCACGGCAAATGACAATAACGGGTGGCGTGAGGCCGCCCGTTTTGTTTGTGCTACCGTCCATCATCTTTTGTTGCGTTGCAAAAAAAATGGCTTGACAGGAAGGAGGGGCATTAGAACAATCCGCCTCTGTTGCAACGCACAATTTCCCAGGGGAAACCAAGATGATGTTCAATGCAAACCAACTGGCCGAAGCCAACCAGGCCAGCCTGGAAAAATCGCTGCGCTTCTCGCAGATCGCCATCAGCGGCGTCGAGCGTCTGATGACGCTGCAGCTGGGCTTCGCCCGCGACTGGCTTGCCAGCCAGGCGCAGACCTCCAAATCGCTCTCCGAAGTCAAGGATGTGCAGGGCCTGATCGCACTGCAGCGTCAGCTGGCCCAGCCCGCGGTCGACAAGACCCTCGAAGTGGCCCGTTCGGTGTTCGACACTGCCAGCGCCACCCAGCATGAATTTTCCAAGCTGGTGGAAGAGCAGGTGCTCAGCTTCAACAAGAATCTGATCAGTTCGCTGGACAAGGCGGTCGATGTTGCGCCGGCAGGCGCTGGTGCCGCAGTCAGCGTCCTGCGCAATGCCGTCGAGACGACGGCGACCGCCTATGACACCGTCACCCGCACCACGCAGAAGCTGGCTGCCGAATTCGCCCAGGCTGCTGTGGAAGGCGCGGAGCAGACCGCGCAGTTTGTTGCGCGCCGGCAGGCAGTGGCCGCCGTCTGATCCCGGTTCCCCGGATTTAGGTCAAGTCCCACTTACGGGCGGCTGCAAGGCCGCCCTTTTTTGCGCCCCGACACTGGGCATCTACTGCTGCGCAGCCGTTTCGGCGCTGTTCTGCACAATGATGCGCGCCAGGGTAACTGCGATGCCTTCTGTCCCAGCAGGCTGGGTTGCCGCACCTGCCAGATAGTCGCGTGCCGCCCCATGCAGTGCCGGCCATTGGCGGCTGGCCTCGACCTGCCAGCTTGCCAGATCGAAACTGGCGGTCCCGCACGGGCCCCGCTCGGCCAGCCAGGCAAGCACATCGTGGTGCAGCAGCGACCAGTATCGTGCCAACTGCGCAAGAAAGACGCCTGCGCCCAATCCGCCTGCGCAGAGCCAACCGCCGGGCGCGGGGGCCAATGCATCGAGCCAATGGCGCGCGCGCGCGACGCTGGGCGCGTTGGCGCCGACCGCCAGCATCCAGCCGTGCTCGACCGCTGCTGCGTGATCCGCGAGCAGGGCGATGTCGATGAGATCAACGCCACTGCCCGTGCCGAACCCGCCGAGACGGTCCAGCTCGTGCGCGTTCAGTGCCACCGCCAGTACCAGCGCACCGTCGGGCAATGCATCCGGGATGGTGGAGGCCGCCACGTCGGGTGCAAGGCCCATCCTGTCGAGCCGTTCAGCCAGCCGGGAAAGCAGATCTGCCGGGGCGACGAGCAGGGTAGGGCCGGGCACGGCGGGTCAATCCGGGCAGTTGCTGACCAGATGCTTGAGCGCGTTGGGATCGAGCAGCTCGATCAGCCGGTTCTGCACCTTGATGTGTCCCTGTTCCTGGAACTTGGACAGGGTGCGGCTCACGGTTTCGAGCTTGAGCCCCAGATAGCTGCCGATCTCTTCGCGCGTCATGCGCAGGTGAAAGCTCGAAGAGGCGTAGCCGCGCAATGCAAAGCGCTGCGAGAGGTTCAGCAGGAAGGCGGCGATGCGTTCCTCGGCCTTCATATTGCCCAGCAGCAGCATCACACCATGATCGCGCACGATCTCCCGGCTCATCATCTTGTAGAAATGGTGCTGCAACGACGGGATCTTGCGGGCCAGCGTCTCCATCTCGGTGAACGGCAGCTCGCATACCTCGCTGTCCTCCAATGCGATGGCGTCGCAGGTGTGGCGATCGCTGCTGATGGCATCCATGCCGATTAGATCACCGGTCATATGAAATCCCGTCACCTGCTCGCGTCCATCCTCCGACACCACGCTGGTCTTGAAAAAACCGAGCCGGACGGCATACAGCGCATGGAACGGTTCACCGGCGCGGTACAGCGCTTCACCCCGTTTGATCGGCCTGCCCTGGGAGACCAGTGCGTCCACCTGCCGCATCTCCTCGGCAGACAGGCCCAGAGGCAGGCACAGTTCGCGCAGACTGCAGTTGGAACAGGCCTGGCGCAGGTGCTTGAGGCCGACTTCACGGACGGGAATGGAGGGGGATATGCTCATGGGCGCTCGGGAACGAGATTATGGGCCTTTG
Source organism: Chitiniphilus purpureus (assembly GCF_025642115.1). Taxonomy (GTDB): domain Bacteria; phylum Pseudomonadota; class Gammaproteobacteria; order Burkholderiales; family Chitinibacteraceae; genus Chitiniphilus; species Chitiniphilus purpureus. The sequence continues at coordinate 1,994,479 of NZ_CP106753.1, forward strand.
GCGGTATGCAGCAGGCCGGCCCGATATGCCTTGACTTCAATCAACAACCCACGCCTGGGACACAGGCAAGCTTGGCATTCTTCTATGAACCACTGGAAGTAGAAATGCCATGGAGTCCTACACCGATCTGCAGCGGGCGGTTTTCGATCGCGGGCTGATCGAACGCTACGACGGCCACGGCCCTCGTTATACGTCCTATCCCACGGCGGACCGCTTCGCCGACTTCGATGCACAGCGCTACAACGCCGCGATCGAGGAAAGGCAACCGGGCTCGGCTGCCAAACCGCTTTCATTATATTTCCATCTGCCGTTTTGCGACACGATCTGCTACTACTGCGCCTGCAATAAAGTCATTACCAAAGATCGCGGCAGGACGACCGAATATCTGTCTTACCTCAAGCAGGAAATCGCGCTGGCCGCCAGCCTGCTCAAACAGCGTGGCAAGGTCTGGCAGCTGCATCTGGGCGGCGGTACGCCGACCTTCTTCAGCGACGGCCAGTTGGGCGACCTGCTGGCATATGTGCATCGATACTTCGAGTTGCAGGATGGAGGTGAATATTCGATCGAGATCGATCCGCGCAAGGTGAGCAGTGCCAGCATCAGGGCCTTGGCCGGATTGGGCTTCAATCGGATGAGCGTCGGCGTGCAGGACTTCGATCCGCAGGTGCAACTGGCTGTCAACCGGGTGCAGAGCGAGGAGCAGACGCGGGCGGTGATCGATGAAGCGCGGGCGGCAGGTTTCGCCTCCGTGAGCGTGGACCTGATCTATGGCCTGCCGCTGCAGTCGCAGGCCAGTGTGCACCGTACCATCGAGCGCATCGTCGCGCTGCGGCCCGATCGGATCGCGCTGTACAACTATGCCCATCTGCCGCAGCGGTTTGCGCCGCAGCGGCGCATCGACGAAGCCAGTCTGCCCGCTGCGTCGGTCAAGCTCGATATCCTGGGCGACAGCATCCAGGCTTTGCAGGAGGCGGGCTATCTCTATATCGGCATGGATCACTTTGCCCTGCCGGAGGACGATCTTGCCGTGGCGCAGCGGCGGGGCCGGCTGCATCGTAATTTCCAGGGCTATTCCACCTACGCCGACAGTGACCTGCTGGGGTTCGGTGTCTCGGCCATCGGCCTTGTCGGCCCTGTCTACGCCCAGAACGCCAAAACGCTGGACGCCTATTACGGCGCGCTTGCCCAGGGGCGCCTGCCGACGACGCGGGGTCTTGTCATGAACCGCGACGATCTGATACGTCGCACGGTGATCCAGACCCTGATGTGCCAGTTCCGTCTGTCGTATGCGCCGTTGGAAATCAGCTACATGATTGATTTCCCCACATACTTCGCGGAAGAATTGAGCCGGCTGGCGGCATTTGCTGCCGACGGCCTGCTCCAGTTCACCAGCGACGGCCTTGAAGTCACCGCCCGCGGGCGCATGCTGGTCCGTGCCATTGCAATGGTGTTTGATTGTTACCTGAAGGCCGCGCCGCGGCCGAACGGCTATTCCCGCCTGATCTGATGCCCGTTCTGCTCCGTCTTTCCCCACATGCCTGACGCCGGTCTGCTTGCACTGTTCGTTGCCGGACTGGTCGGCGGCGGGCATTGCCTAGGGATGTGCGGCGGCGTGGTCACGGCATTCACCCTGCAATTGCCGCCGGGCCCCCGGTGGCCTTACCTGCTGGGTTTCAATGCCGGCCGATTGGCTGGGTATGCGTTGATCGGCGCCATCGCCGGCACGCTCGGCAGCCTGCCAGGGCTGCTCGCGCTCGATCCGATCAAGACTGTGCTTGCCATCCTGGCCGACCTGCTGCTTGTGGCGATGGGGCTCTACATCGCCGGCTGGGCAGGCTGGTTCACCCGGTTGGAAAAGCTGGGGGTGCCGATCTGGCGCCGCATCCAGCCCTGGTTGAGGCGATGGCTGCCGATCCGCCGTGGCTGGCACACACTGGTGGTCGGGGCGTTGTGGGGATGGCTGCCCTGCGGCCTGGTCTACTCGGCAAGTCTGTCTTCAATGGCAAGTTCTTCGACAGAAATGGGCGCGGCGATGATGCTGGCCTTTGGTCTGGGGACCTTGCCCAATCTGCTTGCGATGGGCATTGCGGCAGAATCCTTGCGGCGCGCGCTGGCCCAGGTCTGGCTCAGGCGTATCCTGGGCTTGGGCCTGGTCGCGACCGGCTGTGCGCGGCTTGCTTTCCAGCTGTAGCCGTTTCGCTTTCGTCGGCTATGCTATCCTCAAATCCGGTCATATCGTCTAGACTACCGAGCCTCAGTTTGCTTACGCACAAGAACCCATAGAATCCTGGGAGAAATGGCTGATGCCCACGCCGATCCTGGTCGTCGACGATTCCGTCATGGCCCGCAAGATGCTCATCAAGGCGCTGCCTCCCAGCTGGGATGTGGAGATCACCCAGGCCGGCAACGGCGTCGAAGCCCTCGCTGCCTATCGGGCTGGCAAGGCCGCCGTGATGTTCCTGGATCTGACCATGCCCGAATTGGATGGGTATGGCGTGCTGGAGACCTTGCAAAAGGAAGGGCTCAACAGCTTTGTCGTGGTCGTTTCGGCCGATATCCAGCCCCTGGCGCGCGAGCGGGTCCGTCAGCTTGGGGCGATCGCCTTCATCAAGAAACCGGTGGACCCGGCGCAGATCGAGTCCATACTGCGCGAATACGGCGTTGTCCTCTGACCCGGGAACTGCGATGAACGACACTCTGCTGCTCAGCCCTGATCAACGCGATGCGTTGCAGGAGGTTACCAACATCGCGATGGGTCAGGCTGGCGCCCAGCTTGCCCAGATCCTCGAAGCGTTCGTGCAGCTCTCGGTACCGCGCATCAATATCACCGAATCATCAGGCATTGCGGCCAGCATCGTGCAACTGGTCGGCACCCCACAGTCGGTGACGGCGGTCAGGCAGGCGTTCAGCGGAACACTGCGCGGTGAGGCGATGGTGGTCTATGACCAGGGCGGCTGCCGCGATCTGGCCGACCTGATGGGATACGAGGAGACCATAGACCGCGACAGCGAGCGTGAACTGCTGCTGGATGTCGGCAATGTGCTGGTCGGGGCCTGCCTCAATGGGATCGCCGAATTGCTGCAGGCAAGGCTCAGCTTCTCCGCACCCACCATCATGGCCGAGAACGTCGAGGTCGGACGTCTGATCAATCCGCAGCAGCTGACCTGGAATTACGCGCTGCTGGTCGAAGTGCACTTCACGCTGGAAATCCGCGATTTCACCTGCCACCTGCTGACGTTGATGCCCGAGGAATCCATCCTCACGCTCAAGGCAGCCTTGGATAGCTTCATGGAAAGCTTCTGACGATGGAATCGCTCTGTGATTTCATCGTCAAGGAGCTCAACGTCGGCGTGTTTGTTCTCGATCCACAGTATCGGGTGCGGCTGTGGAACCGCTTCATGGCCCATCACAGCGGGGTGAAGAGCGAGGACGCGCTCGGCCAGCCCTTGTTTGAACTCTTTCCCGAGCTGCCGCAGAAATGGCTGTCCAAGAAGGTCGACAGTGTTTTCGTGCTCAAGAACTTTGCGTTCACCTCGTGGGAGCAGCGCCCCTACCTGTTCCGCTTCCAGCACAACCGGCCGATCACTGGCGGCATCGACTTCATGCGGCAGAACTTCACCTTCATGCCGGTCAGGGACGATGCCGGCGAGGTGCAGGCGGTGGCGGTCACGCTGATCGATGCCACTGACAGCGCGATCTACCAGACCATGCTGCAGTCGGCGATGCAGCGCCTTGAAGAGAACTCCAACCGCGACGGCCTGACCGGTGTGTTCAATCGCCGCTACACCGATGCCCGGTTGTCGGACGAGATCCAGCGTATCCAGCGTTACCAGGCTGAGCCCTTCAGCGTGGTGCTGTTCGACCTGGATCACTTCAAGCAGGTGAACGACACCTATGGCCATCTGGCCGGGGACGAGGTGCTGCGCGAGGTGGCGCGCCGGGTGCAGGTGGTGCTGCGCGAGCCGGATGTTTTCGGGCGCTATGGCGGCGAGGAGTTCATCCTGATCCTGCCGCAGACCGACCAGCACGGCGCGCGCGTTGTGGCCGAACGCATACGGGCGGCGATCGCCGCCGAGCCGGTGGCCTCGGGCGAGGGCACCATCCCCGTGACCGCCAGCCTCGGCGTCGCGTGCTTCAGCCCCGAGCTTGGCACGCCGCAGGCCGTGACCCACGCTGCCGACGAGGCGCTATACCACTCCAAGCATACCGGCCGCAACCAGGTGACTGTGCATTCGCCGCAACAGGCCGCCCAGGATTGAACGTCAATTTTCCTGGTACGGATGGCCCGCTCCCAGTGCTGGCCAAGTAGCCTGATTCCAATCGGTTTATTGCTCCGTCATGGCATCCGGCGGCAGGGCGGATGGGCGATTTCGCCTGCCGGTGCCTCTCGCGACAGCCCGGTGGCGTCTATAACGTAACTGTCCGCCCGGACCAGAACTTTCCCTAGCAAGTTTGCCTAATTGAGCAAACCCGCCCGTCATCCGCTGCTGGAGGTAACCCCATGGATATCTTCAATCACTTTTCCTCGCGTTATGACCGTACCCGTGAGGAAGAGCTGTCCCTCAAGGAATACCTCGAGCTGTGCAAGCGTGAACCGGCGGCATATGCCTCGGCCGCGGAACGCATGCTGATGGCGATCGGCGAGCCCGAGCTTGTGGACACCCGGCTCGACTCTCGCCTGAGCCGGGTGTTCCAGAACAAGATGATCCGGGTCTACCCGGCATTCCGCGAGTTCTACGGCACGGAGGAGGTGATCGAACAGGTCGTCTCCTATTTCCGCCACGCCGCGCAGGGGCTGGAGGAGAAGAAGCAGATCCTTTACCTGCTGGGCCCGGTCGGCGGGGGCAAGAGCTCGATCGCCGAGAAGCTCAAGGAGCTGATGGAGCGTGTGCCGTTCTACTGCCTCAAGGGCAGCCCGGTCCACGAGTCGCCGCTTGGTCTGTTCAGCTACGAAGAGGACGGGGCGATCCTGGAAGAGGAATACGGCATTCCGCGTCGCTACCTGCGCATCATTCCAAGCCCGTGGGCGGTGAAGCGGCTGCATGAATACGGTGGCGACATCAACCAGTTCCGCGTGGTGAAGCGTTATCCCTCGGTGCTGCGCCAGATCGCCGTCGCCAAGACCGAGCCGGGCGACGAGAACAACCAGGACATCTCGTCGCTGGTCGGCAAGGTCGACATCCGCAAGCTTGAAAAGTACGCGCAGGACGACCCGGATGCTTACAGCTATTCGGGCGGCCTGTGCCTGGCGAACCAGGGCCTCCTGGAATTCGTCGAGATGTTCAAGGCGCCGATCAAGGTGCTGCATCCGCTCTTGACCGCTACGCAGGAAGGCAACTTCAAGGGCACCGAGGGCTTTGGCGCCATTCCATTCGAGGGGGTGATCCTGGCGCACTCGAATGAGTCGGAGTGGAAGCAGTTCCGTAACAACCGCAACAACGAGGCGTTCCTCGACCGGATCTACATCGTCAAGGTGCCGTACTGCCTGCGTGCGTCCGAGGAGATCCGCATCTACGACAAGCTGGTGCGCAATTCGTCGCTGGCCGAGGCGCCGTGCGCGCCGGGCACGCTGAAGATGATGGCGCAGTTCTCGATCCTGTCGCGGTTGAAGGAGCCGGAGAATTCGAGCGTCTATTCCAAGATGCAGGTTTACGACGGCGAGAATCTCAAGGACGTGGACCCCAAGGCCAAGTCGATCCAGGAGTACCGGGACTTCGCCGGCGTGGACGAGGGCATGACCGGGCTGTCCACCCGTTTTGCGTTCAAGATCCTCTCCAAGGTGTTCAATTTCGATCACCAGGAAGTGGCCGCCAACCCGGTGCATCTGCTGTACGTGCTCGAACAGAGCATCGAGCGCGAGCAGTTCCCGCAGGAGACCGAGCAGCGCTACATCAGCTACCTCAAGGAGTATCTCGCGCCGAAGTACGTCGAGTTCATCGGCAAGGAGATCCAGACCGCGTACCTCGAAAGCTATTCGGAATACGGGCAGAACATCTTCGACCGCTATGTGACCTTCGCCGATTACTGGATCCAGGACCAGGAATACCGCGATCCGGACACCGGCGAGTCGTTCGACCGCAATTCGCTCAACAACGAGCTGGAGAAGATCGAGAAACCGGCCGGCATCTCCAACCCCAAGGATTTCCGCAACGAGATCGTCAACTTCGTCCTGCGGGCGCGGGCCAACAACAATGGCAAGAACCCGGCGTGGACGAGTTACGAGAAGCTGCGCACCGTGATCGAGAAGAAGATGTTCTCCAACACCGAGGAGTTGCTGCCGGTGATCTCGTTCAATGCCAAGGGCAGTGCCGAGGAACAGAAAAAGCACGAGGACTTCGTCAACCGCATGGTGAGCAAGGGCTACACGGCCAAGCAGGTCCGGCTGCTGTGCGAATGGTATCTGCGGGTGCGCAAGTCATCGTGACGGCGTGAGCCGACGGTGCGCATGGCCGGCTGCGCCGTGCCGGGCGCGCCGCTTGCCAGGGAGCCACATTCCACGAGGTACACCATGTTCCATCTGATAGACCGGCGCTTGAACGGCAAGAACAAATCGGCGGTGAACCGCGAGCGCTTCCTCAGGCGCTTCAAGGGGCAGATCAAGGAGGCGGTGACGCGTGCGGTTAAGGATCGCTCGATCACCGACATCGAGCGTGGGGAAAAGGTCTCGATCCCGGTCAAGGACATCAACGAGCCTACGTTCGGACATGCCCAGGGTGGGGTGTGGGAACGCGTGTTCCCTGGCAACAAGGAATATGTCCGCGGTGATGAGTTCGATCGGCCGCAGGGTGGGGGCGGTGCCAGCGGCGGCGCGGGCGACGGCGGGGAAGGGCAGGACGACTTCGTATTCGAGCTCTCGCGGGAGGAGTTCCTCAATTTCTTCTTCGACGATCTGGAGCTGCCCAATCTGGTGAAGACGCAGCTGCAGCAGAGCACGGCCTTCAAGCCGGTCCGCGCGGGCTACACCAGCGATGGCACCCCGACCAACATCCATGTGCTGCGCAGCCTGCGCGGCGCACTGGGGCGGCGTATCGCGCTGTCCGCCACCCCGCTGGACGAGTTGAACGCGGCGCAGGAGCAGCTCGATGAGCTGCTGGAAACCCGTGACGAGCATGATGCCGAAGTGACTGCGCTGCGCGCGCAGATCCATGAGCACAAGGCGCGGCTGGCGCGTATCCCGTGGATCGATCCATTCGATCTGCGCTACAGCAACCGCATCCGGGTACCCAACCCCACCACGCAGGCGGTGATGTTCTGCGTGATGGATGTTTCCGGATCGATGGACGAGCAGAAGAAGGAGATCGCCAAGCGCTTCTTCATCCTGCTGTATCTGTTCCTCGAGCGGGCCTACGAGAAGATCGAAGTGGTGTTCGTGCGCCACCACACCCAGGCGTTCGAAGTGAACGAGGACGAATTCTTCCATGCGCGCGATACGGGCGGCACGGTGGTGTCCTCGGCACTGCGGCTTGTCAAGAAGATCATCGCCGAGCGCTATCCCACCAGCGACTGGAACATCTACGTCGCCCAGGCCTCGGATGGCGACAACTGGGATTCCGATTCGCCGCAGTGTCGCGATCTGCTGATCAACGACATCCTGCCGCTGCTGCAGTACTACGCCTATGTCGAGATCACCGAGGGCGAGCCGCAGAACCTGTGGTTCGAGTATCAGCAGGTGGCTGCCCGGCACGCGCATTTCGCGATGCGCCGGATCAGCGGCGCGGGCGAGATCTGGCCGGTGTTCCGCGATCTGTTCAAGAAGGTCGGCATTGGCGAACGCAGCGCCGCCTAGTATCTGCCACCGGCTGTTTTGCGGCTGCGCCGGGCCGAAGGGCCTGAGCCCCACGCCATGCGGCGCAGCCAATCACGGGTTGTGGCGAAGGAGTGCAATGCAATGGATGACTGTTTTTCGGCCCAGCCCAACCAATCCGGGACCGTCCGGGCCCGGGATGGGATCAGCAGCTGCTCGCAGCCCCCGTGCCGCAATGCCTGCGGTGTCATGCAGCCCGTCCCGGACGGTGCCGGAAGCCACCGTGTAACCCTCGACGACAGGCGCTAGCCGGAGCCCGACCATGACTTCCCTTGCCCATACCGATGAACGCCCGGCTACAAGCACGCCGCTCTCGACCGGGTCGGAGTGGACCTTCGAGCTGATCCAGCGCTATTACGACGAGATCGCGCGCGTGGCCGCCGATTTTGGGCTGGATACCTATCCCAACCAGCTGGAGATCATCTCGGCCGAGCAGATGATGGATGCCTATGCCTCGGTGGGCATGCCGGTGATGTACCACCACTGGAGCTATGGCAAGCATTTTCTGGCCACGCAGAAGAACTACCAGCGCGGCGCGATGGGGCTTGCGTATGAGATCGTGATCAATTCCAACCCTTGCATCGCCTATCTCATGGAAGAAAACACCATGACGATGCAGGCGCTGGTGATCGCGCACGCTGCGTTCGGCCATAACAGCTTCTTCAAGGGCAACTATCTGTTCCGCACCTGGACCGAGGCGGACGCCATCATCGACTACCTGGTGTTCGCCAAGCACTATATCGCCCAGTGCGAGGCGCGGTACGGTGAGGAGCAGGTGGAGGAGCTGCTCGATTCCTGCCATGCATTGATGAACTACGGCGTTGATCGCTACAAGCGGCCGCAGAAGCTGTCGCTGGCGCAGGAGCGGGCGCGTCAGGCCGAGCGCGAAGCCTATCTGCAAGGGCAGGTCAACACCCTGTGGCGCACCATTCCGCGCATGCTGGAGGAGCGCGAGGCGGCGCAGGAGCCGCAGCGCTTTCCAGCCGAGCCGCAGGAAAACCTGCTGTATTTCATCGAGAAGTTCGCACCGCTGCTTGAGCCGTGGCAGCGCGAGCTGGTGCGCATCGTGCGCAAGATCGCGCAGTATTTCTACCCGCAGCGTCAGACGCAGGTGATGAACGAAGGCTGGGCCACGTTCTGGCACTACACACTGATGAACCGGCTGTACGACGAGGGGCTGCTTTCCGATGCCGCGATGTTCGAGCTCCTGCACAGCCATACCAATGTGGTGACGCAGCCGGGCGTGGACAGCCCCTACTTCAACGGGATCAACCCGTATGCACTTGGGTTTGCCATGTACAAGGACATCCAGCGCATCTGCACCGAACCCACCGAAGAGGACCGGCACTGGTTTCCGCAGCTGGTGGACACCGATTGGCGGCAGGCACTCGATTTCGCGATGCGCAACTTCAAGGACGAAAGCTTCATCGCGCAGTACCTGTCACCCAAGCTGATCCGCGATTTCCACCTGTTCTCGATCCTGGACGACGATCAGCAGCCGCGGCTCAAGGTCTCGGCGATCCATGACGAGAGCGGTTATGCGGACATCCGCCGCCGGCTGGCTGAGCAATACAACATCGCCGCGCGCGAACCCAATATCCAGGTGTACGAGGTCAACACCCGCTCGGACCGGGCGCTGACGCTGCGCCACTATCAATACCAGCGCCGGCCGTTGGCCAACAGCGTGCACGAGGTGCTCAAGCACGTTGCCCGCCTGTGGGGGTTCAGCGTCAAGCTCGAAAGCGTGGATGACACTGGCCGGGTCATCCTTTCCTATGAATGCAAGGTGGAAAAGCGCCACGGTCAGTAGGCCTGGCATACTCCTGCATACCGTAGCGCAGCAGGGCGCTGATCGGGGTACCGGCCGTGCACGGCAAGCATGCGTGACTGCCCTGCGTCAGGCTGGCAGCTTGCGTGAGGCCGTCGCATTGCGATCATTGCCAGTCCTGCGTGCCGTGGGTCCGGTTGTCATACATAGCACCGGCATGCAACGCCCACTACGGTGCCATGCCGCGTCGCCCTCGTCTTGCACGGTGCCGCGCCATCCTCCTACAGCCATGCACGGCGTACGCGGCTAGGGTAAGGCCATACCCTGCAGTGCAAGGAGGAGCATCATGGCATTCCGACACAACCACACCGATCCCAAAGCACTCGTCAGCGAAGATCCCAAGTTGCACAAGGCCGGCATCGCGGTCGGTACCGCGGCGGGCAGTGCGTTGGGGATAGGGACTTCGATCGCTGCTGGTGCATCCATCGGCACTGCCGCAGGCCCGGTGGGCACCATTGCCGGCGCTGTGGTCGGTGCCGTGGCCGGCGCTTTTGCCGGTCAGGCCATTGCCGAGCAGTTCGAGGCGGACAAGGAAGACGACTACTGGCGTGAGCACGTACGCGACGAACCGTATTACCAGCAAGGGCACACCTACGAGGACTATGCCGGCGCATTGCGCGTCGGCTATCTGGGCCGGTTGCGCTACCCGGATCAAAGCTTCGATGAGGTCGAGGCCCAGCTCAGCGAGGAATACGCGCGCCAGCATGGCACCACCACATTGACATGGCCGCAGGCGCGCGAAGCGGCGCGCGCCGCATGGATGCGGGCACACACCCGGCTGCACCATCACTGACGGCCCCGGACGCGGCAAGCCCGTCCCGGGCTGCCGCCGCAGCGGCTGCGGTATGACGCGCTGCGGCATATACAGCATCGGGCTTGCCCGGATGCCGGTGATACCTCGTCCATGATCCAGGTGGGTGGCATGCGCGGCAGCATGCCACCCACCGGTATTTGTGTCCCGCTGGTCTTGGTCGGTTTTTACTTGGGCAGTGCGGCATTGAATCGTATAGGTGAGCGTAGGTGCTGGTTTGCCGCCGATTGAACGGGGCAAGGCAGTGCATGGCCAATTGTCCGCCGGGAGCTGCGATGCGCCGCAACGAGCCAACCACCCAGACCGAAATACCGGTCGACCCGCAACGCCCGCTGGTCAGCAGGACGGATCTGAGCAGCCGGATCACCTATGCCAATCCGGCCTTCGTTAAGATCAGCGGGTTTTCCAAGGGCGAATTGATCGGGCAGCCGCACAACATCGTCCGCCATCCTGATATGCCGCAAGCCGCGTTTGCCGACCTGTGGCGCACCATCCAGTCCGGACAACCCTGGCGTGGGCTGGTGAAGAACCGCTGTGCCAATGGTGATTTCTACTGGGTCGATGCGTACGTGACATCATTGACCGAGCAGGGTCGCCCGGTGGGCTACATGTCGGTCCGGGGGACCCCGGGCCGGGACCAGGTGGCACAGGCCGAAGCGCTGTACCGGGCCGTGAATGAAGGACGCGCCCGGTTTCCCGCTACACACTGGCCACGCACGCTGGCCTTGCAGTGGCGTGCGGCACTGGTGCTGCTGGCAGCGCTGCTGCCGGTGCTGGCCACCGCGTTGTGGCCGCAATGGCGCTGGGGGTGGGTGGTATTGGCCGCACTGGTGGCAGGGGCGGGCTGGCTGTGGCTGCGGGCAAGCTGGCGGGCACCACTTGCCAGGGTGGTCGACGCCTTCTCCAGCCTTGCCGAAGGCAACTTCCGCTTTGAGGTGGATACCAAGGCGCCCACCGAACTGGCCGCGGTGCTGCTGCGGCTGGAAAGCATGCGCATCAACCTGCGCGCCATCATTGCCGATGTGATCGGTGCCAGCGGTGACGTAGGCCGGCGTGCCGATGAGCTGGCGCACGAGGCGCAGTCGCTGCGCAACCGTGCGACCACCCAGTCCGGCGGCATGTCCAGCGTCGTTGCGGCGCTGGAGCAGCTCAATGTGTCGGTGCAGGAGATCCACCAATCCACCCAACTGAGCGCGGAACACGCAGGCCGGGCCGCAGATCTGAGCGTTGAGGGCGCGCAGGTAGTGGCGCAGGCGCAAGCGGTCAACCATGAAGCGGTGAAAGTGATCGAACGCGCCCGCGAGACGCTGGGCACGCTCAATCAGGCGGTGCAGGAGATCAACGCGGTGACGTTGACCATCCGCGGTATCGCCGAACAGACCAATCTGCTGGCGCTCAATGCCTCCATCGAAGCGGCGCGTGCCGGGGAGCAGGGCCGCGGCTTTGCGGTGGTGGCGGACGAGGTGAGGCAATTGGCCGAGCGCACCAGCTACAGCACCGGCACCATCAGCAACACCATCCAGGCCGTGGCCGATCGGGCCGCACGGGCGATCGAGGATATGGATCAGGCGGTCAGCGCGGTGCAGCGCGGGGTCGGAGTGATCGACAGCTGTAACGCCACGTTGCAGGAAATCCGCGATGCAAGCCAGTCGGTCGGGCAATCGACGCAGGGCATCGATGCCATGCTCGATCAACAGGCGCAGGCGGCACACGATGTGGCCAACAACATGGAGCAGATCAGCGCGCTGGCCGAGCAGAACAGCAATTCGGTCGGGCAGGTGACCCAGTCGGCCGCGCACCTTGCCCAGGTGGCCGAAGCGCTGCAGGCGCTGCTCCGGCAATTCGAGAAGTCGCTATGACGCGTGTTCAGGCCGCGGCGACACCCGGCGTGCCCACCATTGCCACAGCAGCAGCATGGTGCCGGCAATGGCGAGTCCCCAGAACGGCGCAGTCGGCCTTGCCTTGTTGATCTGCGGCAGGCCGGACCAGACCTGGACCGTCACGTCGTCGAGTTCGACATTGTGCATCTGCATCAGACCGAGCCAGACATTCACCTGCTGTGCCTGATCGAACCAGCCGGGCGCTGCCGCCTGGGTGACGCGGAACACTTCGCCGGCCTTGGCGGTGTTGCGCGTCAACCCGTTGAGCGTATGGCGCTCGGTGATGCCTTGCGCGTGCTGCCAACCCGCCTGCCACAACGTGGTCGCCGCGCCGTCTTCCCGCGCGCGCCCGGCCACGGAGACGACGATGGTGTAGGGGTTGGTCGCAGGCAGGATATCGAGCGGGGGGCTGTGCCAATTGCTGGTATGGGCAAGCGGCATCTGTTCGGTCTGGCCGCCGGTGAAGGCCGGGGTGCTGGGCCGGAACTGGGCGAGCTCATCCAGCTTGGTGCGGGGCAGTGCGTACTGCGCGAGCAGTGTCTGCCCGTAGCGGGGTTCGGTGGTCTCTTCATGATCGCCGGCACTGACCAGATCGCAGGCGTCGTACAGCAGCAAGCCCGCGACGAGCCATACCCCTCGTCCTGCCATGATGTTCGCCATCGCCGTTCCTCTGATCGTTCTGTTATATGAACACCCTGTGCCGGTGTTGCTCATCCGGGCGGAACGACAATTGTTACCCGTCGTGCACGGACCTGCCCATTATTGAATAAACAAACAAAGAAAGTAAATTGAAAGAATTGGGCGGCACGGATGGTGTGGCCGGGATACCGCGCTGCAGCTTGAATGCACGATTTCCCACGCAAGCGGGTGGGCGACATACGGGTTCATCCGGCCGCTCCACGGAAGGAGGCGGTGCATAAGCGTGTTTTTGATGTAAGCTGTCCCTCTTTCAGCCCCAGAGGTCATGCCATGCTGCTTGACGCCGTGCTTGCCGCTGCGCATTTCATTGCCATCTTTTTGCTGATCACATTCCTGGCCATCGAAACCGTCCTGTGCCGGCGCGAGTGGATGCCCGGTGCCGCCGCCCGGCTGGCACGCTACGACCTGCTGTATTTCCTGATGGCGGTGACGGTGCTCGCCACCGGCCTGCTGCGGCTCTATCTGGGTGCACATGGCACGGCCATGCTGCTGCCCAATCCATTGTTCCATGCCAAGGTGGGGCTCTTTGTGCTGATCGGCCTCATCTCGGTCTATCCGACACGGCGTTTCCAGTCGTGGCGCCGGTCTGTACGGACCGACGCGGCATTCGTGCCGCAGCCGGACGACCTGCGTCGGGTGCGGATCTGTCTGATGCTGGAAACCCATCTGATCGTGCTGCTGCCCATCCTGGCGGCCTGCATGGCCCGCGGTATCGGCCTGTAGGCGCCTCGCGCCGCAGCCTGGACACAGGAGGTGCCGATGTCGCTGCAGACGCTGTCGCTCTATCTGGCAGCCTGTTTCATGGTCACCGCCATCCCGGGGCCGACCATGCTGCTGGCGTTGACCAACGGCGCCTCGCGCAACTGGCGTGTCGCCCTGATGGGCATGCTGGGTGCGGCCACGTCGGACCTGCTGCTGATCGGCGCAGTGGCGGTGGGCCTTGGTGCCGTGCTGGCCGCTTCCGAGGTGCTGTTCTCGGTGGTGAAGTGGCTGGGCGTGGCCTATCTCGTCTGGCTGGCAGTACAACTGTGGCGGGCGCCGGTGATGGCGCCGCTGCAGATCGGGGAGGGCACCACGGGGGCCACCCGGGCGTTTGTCCGCAGCCTGCTGGTGGCGCTCTCCAATCCCAAGGGGCTGTTGTTCTTCTCGGCCTTCCTGCCGCAATTCATCGATACCGGCGCACCCCAGGCACCGCAATACCTCATGCTGGCGCTCGCCACCGCCGCGCTCGATCTGGCGGTGATGGCCGGCTATGCCGCCGGGGGCGCCCAGCTGGCCCGGCTGCTGTCGATACGCTGGCTGCGCCGCCTGAACCGTGCCTGCGCCGCCATGCTGGTCTCCCTTGCCGCATTGCTTGCGGCCTATCGGCACGCCAGCCGCTGAGCGTCGCCGCACCGCCACCGCCCGCCCGTCCTACCCTTATGCCGATGGCGTACCTTTTGCGCCACACCTGCCCAGCCCGCAGCAATCCTGGAGGCCGCTGTATCAGCAAGCGCTGATCGGCTTAGCACAGGATTTTGGCTTGCGCTAGCGAAGCCCTTTCCCCTAGTATTTGTGGGAAATCGGGGTGTCGGACACAACATATTGTGTTTGTGCACAAGCTGCCCACAGCTTTTCCACACCCTCGAGCCTGTAACACCTGACCACGGAGCTTTGCATGTACGCCGCGCTCGAGAGCACGCCTGGAAGCCGCATGACCGATACCCTCGATACCACTGTCCACCACGATCACGGCCGTTACGCGGCCTACAAGACCATCCGCCGCAACGGTGCGGTGGTGCCGTTCGAACCGATGAAGATCTCGGTGGCGGTCACCAAGGCCTTCATCGCGGTGCAAGGCAGCCATGCCGCAGCCTCTGCGGCGGTGCGGGAGCGCGTGGCGCAGCTGACCGAATCGGTGGTGAACGCGCTGATGCGCCGCAAGCCCGAAGGCGGCGCCATCCATATCGAGGATATCCAGGACCAGGTCGAGCTTGCGCTGATGCGCGCCGGCGAGCACGACGTGGCCCGCGCCTACGTGATCTACCGTGAGCGCCGTGCCGCCGAGCGCGCCGCCAAGGGCGAGGACCAGCCCGAGGCGCTGAGCGCGCTGAACGTGAAATACGAGGACGGCAGCAGCCGGCCGCTCGACCTCTCCCGCCTGAAGGGCCTGATCGCCTCGGCCTGCAGCGGTTTTGACGGGATGGCCGACCAGGGCGCCATCCTTGCCGAGACGCTGAAGAACCTGTACGACGGCGTGCCGGCCGAGGAAGTGCGCAAGTCCGCCGTGCTCTCGGCGCGCGCGCTGATCGAAAAGGACCCCGCCTACAGCTTTGTCACCGCGCGCCTGCTGCTCAACATCCTGCGCCGCGAGGTGCTGGGCGAGGAGACCAGCCACGAGGAGATGGCCGAGCGCTACGCCGAGTACTTCCCCCAATTCATCAAGCGTGGCATCGAAGCGGAGCTGCTGGACGAGCGGCTCGCCCAGTTCGACCTCGCGCGGCTCGGCGCTGCGCTCAAGCACGAGCGCGACTACCAGTTCGGTTACCTGGGCCTGCAGACGCTGTACGACCGTTATTTCCTGCATGTGCACGGTGAGCGCATCGAACTGCCGCAGGCGTTCTACATGCGTGTGGCGATGGGCCTTGCGCTCAACGAGGTGGACCGCGAGACGCGCGCGATCGAGTTCTACAACGTGCTCTCCACCTTCGACTTCATGTCCAGCACGCCCACGCTGTTCAATTCCGGCACCCGCCGCAGCCAGCTTTCGAGCTGCTACCTGACCACAGTGGCGGACGACCTGGACGGCATCTACGAGGCGCTCAAGGAGAACGCGCTGCTCTCCAAGTACGCCGGCGGCCTTGGCAACGACTGGACCCCGGTGCGTGCGCTGGGCAGCCATATCAAAGGCACCAACGGCAAGAGCCAGGGCATCGTGCCCTTCCTCAAGGTGGTCAACGACACCGCCGTGGCGGTGAACCAGGGCGGCAAGCGCAAAGGCGCCGTCTGCGCCTACCTGGAAACCTGGCATGCCGACATCGAGGAATTCCTTGAGCTGCGCAAGAACACCGGGGACGACCGCCGCCGTACCCACGACATGAATACCGCCAACTGGATTCCCGACCTCTTCATGAAGCGGGTGATGGAAGGCGGCGACTGGACGCTGCTGTCGCCCTCGGAAGCGACCGACCTGCACGACCTCTATGGCCGCGACTTCGAAGCCGCCTACCTGCGCTACGAGGAAAAGGCGGCGCGCGGCGAGCTGCGCGTGGCCAAGAAGCTGCCGGCGCTCACGCTGTGGCGCAAGATGCTGACCATGCTGTTCGAGACCGGGCACCCATGGTTCACCTTCAAGGACCCGTGCAACATCCGCAGCCCGCAGCAGCATGTGGGCGTGGTGCACAGCTCCAACCTGTGCACCGAGATCACGCTCAACACCAACGACAACGAGATCGCCGTCTGCAACCTGGGCTCGATCAACCTCGTCAACCACCTCAGCAACGGCGAGCTCGATTCGGAAAAGCTCGCGCGCACCGTGAAGACGGCGATGCGCATGCTCGACAACGTGATCGACATCAACTACTACCCGGTGCGCAAGGCCCGCAACGCCAACCTGAAGCACCGGCCGGTGGGTCTGGGGATCATGGGCTTCCAGGATGCGCTGTATAGCCTGCGCCTGCCGTATGCCTCCGACGCCGCGGTCGAGTTCGCCGACCGCTCGATGGAGCTGATCGCCTATCACGCCTACTGGGCCAGCACCGAGCTTGCCCAGGAGCGCGGCACCTATCCGAGCTTCAAGGGCAGCCTGTGGGACCGTGGCATCCTGCCGCAGGATTCGCTCAAGCTCCTGGCCGAGGCGCGTGGCGGCTATCTGGAGGTGGACACCAGCGAGCGGCTGGACTGGGCCACGCTGCGCAGCCGCATCGCCACCTACGGCATGCGCAACAGCAACTGCCTCGCGATCGCGCCGACCGCCACCATCGCCAATATCGTCGGTGTCTCGGCCAGTATCGAACCCACCTATCAGAACCTGTTCGTCAAATCCAACCTCTCCGGCGAATTCACCGTGATCAACGAGTACCTGGTGCGCGACCTGAAGAC
Source organism: Chitiniphilus purpureus (assembly GCF_025642115.1). Classification (GTDB taxonomy): domain Bacteria; phylum Pseudomonadota; class Gammaproteobacteria; order Burkholderiales; family Chitinibacteraceae; genus Chitiniphilus; species Chitiniphilus purpureus. The sequence continues at coordinate 2,011,581 of NZ_CP106753.1, forward strand.
GCACGGCCTGTGGGACGAAGTGATGATCTCGGACCTGAAGTACTTCGACGGCTCGGTGGCGCGGATCGACCGCATCCCGGAAGACCTGCGCGCGCTGTATGCCACCGCCTTCGAGATGGACCCGGTCTGGCTGGTGGAATGCGCCTCGCGCCGCCAGAAGTGGATCGACCAGGCGCAGTCGCTGAACATCTACATGGCCGGCGCCAGCGGCAAGAAGCTGGACGAGTTGTACAAGCATGCCTGGATCCGTGGCCTGAAGACCACCTACTACCTGCGTACGCTCTCCGCATCCAGCGCCGAGAAATCCACCGGCCGCGGCGGCGAACTCAACGCCGTGCCGACCGGTGGCGGCTATGCGGTGCCGACCCAGCCGGCCACCGTGCCGGCGGCCAGCGCAGCCGGCGACGGTGCGGCCGAGGACGCCAAGTTCTGCAGCATCGACAACCCCGAGTGCGAAGCCTGCCAATGAATCGCTCCACCCACCCCGGCGCCGCATGGTGCCAGGGGTGGGGGCTGGCGTGGCTGGCTGATGTGGCTGGCCCGGTGCCTGCCGGCGCGATGGCGGGCACCGCGTGACAATCCGATAACAACAACGAGGCAGGAGTAACTATGTGCAAATCGCTGTACGGCTGGTCGCTGGCGCTGCTGCTGGCCATGCCGGGTGCCGTTGCGGCCGAGGACCAGCCGGCCCCTGCGCCCGCCACGGCCTCCGCCCCCGCTGAAGCCGCGCCGGCCAAGCCGGTGGTGCCGCTCAAGCGGCTGGCCGCCCCGGCCGGGCGCGCGCTTGCCGTCGTCTCGCTCACCTTCAGCACCCCGCCACAGGCCAGCGATGGCTATGCCACGCTGGTGCTGGAAGGCCCGGGTGGCGAGCGCCGGCTCACCGCCCGCGCGCGCGACCGGGTGCGCAATTTCGACGGCCAGCCGGCCGGCACCGGTGTGCTGGGCGAACTGAGCCTGCCACCGGGCGACTATGTGTTGCGCTATGTGTCGGGCAGCTACCAGCCCCGGGACAAGGACAAGCGGCGCGAATTCTGGGTGCCGCTGGGCCAGCGCCTCACGCTGGCCGCCGACGAGGTGGCCTACCTGGGCAACCTGCACGTGGTGCTCGACGGCGTGCCGGTGGCGACGTTCTCCGACCAGCGCGCACGCGATTTCTACGCCCTGGCGCAGGAGAAGGGCATCACCGACATGAGCAACCTGCAACTGCGCCTGCCGCAGTCGGCCGGCCTGCCGTATCCGTACTGAGACACACAACCATCCGCGTGTGCCGGGGTCTTAACTGCAGATGGCCGTCATCGGGAGCACTGTCATGCGTACGCTGATCGCCGTGGCCGCCGCGCTTGCATTGAGCGCGTGTGCCGCGTTCAAGCCGCCGGTCACCGAAGGCCGGCTGACGCTGCCGCCGGGGCAGGGCGCCGCCATGCTGGCGGTGACCATGACCAGCTTCGATGACGACAGCGCCCAGGCTGGCGTGCGGTTGCAAGGCCCGGGCGGCGGCGCCACCGTGATCGCGCAGCGGATGACCGACCACATCCGCGCCCCGGGCGACACAGCGGACGGCAGGGGGCGGCTCTTCGTGATCCCGCTGCCGGCCGGCGACTACCGCATCACCCAGGCATTCGGCAGCTGGATCGAGGAGATCGGCGGCTGGCGCCACCGCGAATACGTGCACATCCCGCGCAACGACCCGGTGCATATCGACGCCGGACGCGTGGTCTACCTGGGCACCCTGCACGTGAACCTGAACCACCGCCCGGATGCCGCGCCCAGCGACACCCGCGAGCGCGACCTGAACCACGCCCGGCTGCTCTGGGGCGTGACCGACACCGCCAATATCGACTACCGTCCGCTCAGCGGCGCGGCGCAATGACCAAGCCCCACGGCAAGAGGACTTCACCATGCTGAACTTCGACGACGAACTGACCACCCCGACGCAGCGCCCGGCCACCCCGCAACCGGCCGCACAGCCCTTCGCTGCGAGCCCCGCCGTGGCTGCCGACTTCAACCCCAACAGCCAGATGGCCAGCCACGCCGGCCGCGTCAACGTGGTGGACAAGCGCATCATCAACGGCACCACCGACGTCAACCAGCTGGTGCCGTTCAAATACAAATGGGCCTGGGAGAAATACCTCGCCACCTGCGCCAACCACTGGATGCCGCAGGAAATCAACATGCAGCGCGATATCGAGCTGTGGAAGAACCCCAACGGCCTCACCGAGGACGAGCGCCGCCTGGTCAAGCGCAACCTGGGCTTCTTCGTCACCGCCGACAGTCTGGCCGCCAACAACATCGTGCTGGGCACCTACCGCCACATCACCGCGCCCGAATGCCGCCAGTTCCTGCTGCGCCAGGCCTTTGAGGAGGCCATCCATACCCATGCCTACCAATACATCGTGGAAAGCCTGGGCCTGGACGAAGCCGAGGTGTTCAACGCCTATCACGAGGTGAAGAGCATCCGCGACAAGGATGAATTCCTGATCCCGTTCATCGACGCGCTGACCGACCCGAATTTCAAGACCGGCACGCTGGAAGCGGACCAACGCCTGCTCAAATCGGTGATCGTGTTCGCCTGCATCATGGAAGGGCTGTTCTTCTACGTGGGCTTCGTGCAGATCCTGGCGCTGGGCCGCCAGAACAAGATGACCGGTGCCGCCGAGCAATACCAGTACATCCTGCGCGACGAATCGATGCACTGCAATTTCGGCATCGACCTGATCAACACCATCAAGCTGGAAAACCCGCAGCTGTGGACCGAGCCCTTCAAGGCCGAGCTGTATGAGCTGTTCAAGAAGGCAGTGGAGCTGGAATACGCCTACGCCGAGGACACCATGCCGCGCGGCGTGCTGGGGCTGAACGCTGGCCAATTCAAGGAATACCTGCGCTTCATCGCCAACCGCCGGCTGCAGCAGATCGGCCTGGAACCCCTGTTCCCTGGCGTGACCAACCCGTTCCCATGGATGAGCGAGATGATCGACCTGAAGAAGGAAAAGAACTTCTTCGAAACACGGGTGATTGAATATCAGTCGGGTGGGGCGTTGAACTGGGATTGATAAATAACCGTCGGGCGACAGATAATTTTTCATTTACGACGCATAATTTTTCACCCGACGACACATAATTTTTCATTGCGCGTTAAAACATAGCCCCGCATATGCGGGGCTATGTTTTAACGTAAGTATTATCTCCCGGTTTCTGATTTTTGCGTCGTGATGCCTTCGTAAAAATAATCAAGAACGTAACAATCAAATTTATCCAGCCCTTTTGTTTTTATAAAAATTTCTGACTTCAACTCGTTTAATTTTTCAATCGCAGAGTGAAGATTAATGTTTTCTTCTTCAAAATTTATAAGGCCAGACAAGTGAATTTTTTTTGCCAGCATGCGTGGCAGTCCATATTCCTCTAATTCCATTACACATGATGGCAGGAAGGCTTGGGATAGTTTGGCGATAAAGGGAGAGATGTCTACCTTGTGTTCTGGTGCTATTTCTTTTTGAATGACATTTATATCGTTTAGCAATGCAGTTAACTTGAACGTCGCATTTCGTTCCATTTTGAAAAAGTCATCAATAGAAATGTCATGGGCCGACAACTGATCCAGTAGCTCAGGGATTGAAAGAGTCCAGTTGTTTGACAGTGCACGCACGAATTCAGAAAATTTTGTATATGTAGCATCCCATCCGCCAGGAATCAGCTTCAAAATTTTATTGGCGAGGGTCCAGGCACAATATTCACTTGACGGGTCGTGTAGATTGGCAAGCGCCCTCACAAATTTGGGATCGTTCTTAATTGCAAGAACAATTGTGCCGATCAATTCTGTGTCGCTTGAAATCAATACACCTTCATTCCTCAAACGTTCAAACGAGTCTTGCCCCATTAGTTCTGTCATCTCCTCCTTGTAGTGTAACAGCTTCGCCAACTGCTCTTTGGTAAGCTCCTGCTTGTATTTCTCGTCATCTATATCGGCAAGTAGCTCGTCAGGGAAGGTCAATTCAAGCTGAGTTTCATTAGGGGAAGGCGGCTCTTCTAGGATGTAAATATTGCCGACAAAATGTCTGAACATTCGCCCGCCACGCCCAATAATATTTCGATAGGTGAAGTCGTCAAGTTTCAGTTTACCCTTCTTATTGCTCCAAACAATGACGTTTTCCGCTGATGTGTTCACCCCTTCGATAATTGATGAGGTTGAAACCAACGTTTGAAGCCCGTCCTTGGTCTCTTCGAAAAGACGAACCTGTATCTGACTCAGAGAGCGATGAAGCTGACCGGTGTGGATACCAACGCCGCGCTTCACTAAATTGGTCAGTTTCCAGTTTGGGTGATAGTTCGTTGCGAGCCAAGCAGAAAAATTAGACAGTAACGGACTATCCTCCTTATGAGTGTTGTCGATTAGCAATGTGGCAACACTATCAACGCCAGGGTAGGAGCCAGCATATATCAGGGATTTTTTTTCATGCCCTCCCAAAATCCTTAGAAGCGCCTCGTTTTTCTTTTGTACATCCTTATTGATACTCCTGTATTCCTCATGTTTTTCAAGGAATACCGTATTGAAATCCATGCGGAGGAAAGTCATGCCTTTCGTGAATGGATTGTCGTTCAAATCGGCAATGTTCGGTGCCAAATAATACTTCTGCACCGCCTTTTCTCCCAGCTTGAGCATGGCTTTCAGGAGAGCAGGGGACCTCTCCGGATCAAATTTTTGGCTCGCCTTATAGAATTCGTCGACAACCAGTAAATCCAATTTCTTGAGTTTGTCGTAGTAGTTAATTGCCCGTTCCTGCGGAAAGATGAGAATGTTTTTTTCGCCGAGCTCTACTTCCGAGGTCGTTACTATTTTATAGTCGGCAAAGAATTTTTTGTTCAACCTGCGCCGAGTTTCGTCAGTCAACGCGATGGTCGGAACCAAGATCAGCACGTTTGTAGGTTTCTTGATTGCGATGTAGGCGTCAATGATCAAGCTTTTACCGAAACTCGTTGGTGCGCTGATGGCAAGATCTTCGCCATCTAGTAGATGTTTTAAGACCAGCGATTGTTCGCGGTGTAGTGTGACAGGCTCGTCCTGTCCAATATCCACTTTGAACGATTCAAATACGAATCGCTCCTGCCAATTAGATGTTGAAGGTTCGAGATATGGATAGAGTCCCGAATCTCGGATCAGGTGATTTAGCAGTGGATTGTATGCTTGATTGTTTCTGTCAAGCTTGTCGAGCAAACGAATAAGTCGGTTTCTTGCCTCAATCTCTTCCTCGGCTTGAAGCAAATCATTGATGATGGAGCACTCCTCGAAGATATCCATCATCCGTTACCCCTTGTAATAAGCAACTGCACTCGAGAATCTATCAATTAATTCTTTTCTATCTGGAACGGGGAGTAGAATTATGTGAAATTTAATTGAGGAATATTTGGCAACCTTAGTGGCTAGTTTTTCTATTTGCTTCTTGAAATATGTAGTGGCGCGATCAATGTGGTAGGCTCGAATGTTATTCCGGTATGTGTCGTCCATCTCCTTGTTTTCTGCAGTAATAGAGCATTGATGCAAAAGCAAGATAGGGATGTGAAGAATGGGCTTGATGTTATCCATCGAATTGTCAGGGGACAAGGCGAGCTTGATCTTCTTAGCCAAATTCGTGTTTCCGACAAGTCGATCCACTTCCGCCATGTTGGTAATGATGCTGTTTTCCTTTTTTAACTTCTCACTTATTAAGGAGTTGCCGACAGATTCGACGATAGATGCAAGCCGCGCATTTTCAATGCTACTGTAGAACTTTGCTTCCCCAAACCAAAGTGAAAAGCCGCCATCGTCCTCTAAGACAATATGAACACTGTCAGCTCCCTTGGCATTATCTTGTGCATTTTGCTTGTAGAAAATTTTCGGAACGACAGGTAGTGCCTTGTAGTGGTGATGCATGATTGCATAGAGAGCAATCTCGGCGAGTTCGCTCCCCTTGCCTTTGTCATCTTCTTTATCGGTGAGTCGCAAGTTTTTTGCCGCTGCCCGTAGTGTAGAGGCACTTTTCCCTGCCAGCTTTGCTCGTTCTTGTTCCGACAACGCAGTTAAGGCTATATTGTCCCAAATGAAATTCTCGAATTTCTCACGGCGCCACTTCTCATCCTCAAAATCATTGGCCAAGCTAAGAACAGTTTTGTTATTTATAGGCGTAAGTTCTATGTCCTTAACCAGATTCAGGTAGTCGTCATTGATGAGAATTTCGAAGTTCATCGCGGTCATCCAATCAAAGGGTTAATCGCCTTTTTGTGTCACACATCTCTTGTAGGAAAAACCTTCCTTTGTGCCATTTTTTAAAACAGCACAAAAGCATTGTGAATTGAACTTCTCAGGCATAACCTCGAAATAGCTAACGCCCGGACCGATTTTTTCCGGATAACTTGGATGCCTCTTGAAAAGCTCTGTGAGATGAATTGTGTCTTCGGGCGAGACTCGCTCACCCGGTACATAACGCTGCAGCATTTGCTGGAAGAAGGTGAGCGCTTTCGTTTGGTTGTCAAAGCCTATGGTGTTAAGAATTACTGGTTTTCCTCGTGCCATCTTTGGCCTTCCTTATTAACAATTTGCAGCGTGTTTTGCTATGAATACCATCAAAATTCCAAAGCCTATCTTGCCGCTCTTACCATGAAATGCAGGCTCAGATGCTAGTCGGATGTATTGCAGTGTGCGCATACTTAAACCAGCACTAGCTGGGGCGCGATATACGAGGGAATGGGTGGAATGAGGTATGCCAGGTATCGTGCGGCGTGCACGGTGTGCTGCGCCGCTTTGCATATTGAGCACTGATGTGACCCGGTAGACGCAAGGCGCTGCTTGCCTGCATGGACGTTATCCCTACGCTAGCTCTGACGGCTAATCATTACTTAATCATCATAGATGCTTGCGGGACTGTCTCCAAGCCTACGAAACGCGTTATTCCGCGGGTTTCCGGGGCTGCTAGGCTGAATAAAGTTGGCGTCTAGATGGCAAAAACCAAAACTTGAACAGCCATTTTTGGCTGCCGCCTAGAAAGGTTTAACGATAAAAATCTAATAGCATCAAATACTTGAGGCCGGTTTGACGTTCGGGTAAGTTCGTCCTGGAACTTCGTAAATTGGAGGTCACGCACATGACTCGGACCACTACAGACGTACTTGAGGAATTCCGTCTACGCGGTATCTCTGTTGCGGAATGGGCGCGTCATAACGGTTTCAATCCCACCTTGGTGTACCAGGTGTTGCGGTCGCGGCATGTCCCCACACGGGGACAGAGCCACCGTATTGCCGTCGCGTTGGGAATGAAGAGAGGTTTTCTAGAACAGGACCTGAGCCTGATGAATCAGGTTGCTCAGTAAGGGGAAGCGACAAGACGCAGATCAAACACTGAACTGAATCCATAAACACAAACGGACCCTTTCAGGTCCGTCTGCGGTTGCGGTATCTGAAGACACCTACAACAGTTCGCACCTGAAGTGTCTTCCGAACCCAGCCCGTCGTCAAGTCACGCCCGTACTTCGAGCGGGCAGCGCTGATGCACATGCTCCAGAGGCCTTGTCTGGCCGTGCTTTGGCGCGTTTTCTTCGGGAGACACTATGCTTTCGCAGCACGGTGCTGGCATACCTTGCCAGCCGCTACTTCATTACTCGAATGAGGCTACCCGGCCGATTCTGGCCCAAATTGATGCCGCGTTTCGGCATCCACCCTCCGTCGCCAACACCTTGCATGGGGTGCGGCGTATTCACCAAGGTGCACGAGGGCGGAGCACCTCGCTGTTCCCCAGCCGCAAGTCGGGCGGTGCGATTCCGCTGGAGAGCAAGCTAGAACTGGCCTACGCGGTCCTATTGGAACGCTCACCAGTCGTGCTGCGCTATCGCACGCAAGCAGTTCACATCCCCTTGCCAGCAGGGCAATCGGCGTTCCCTGATTTTCTGGTTGAGTTGGTAGCGGGCGGCTTCGAGGTGCACGAGGTGAAGCCATCCATAGCACACCTATCCCGAGCGTATCTGGACCGGTGTGAGCTGATCAGCAGCGTATTGCAACCAGCGCAGGTGGCCTTTCGGCTGGTGGATGCAATGCAGCTTCCAAATAGGAAGCACCTAGAGTGGCTGCTGCAGCGCTATGTGCGCGGGCATCTGCAAATGTGGACACGCGCCCAAGTCCAGTTGGGCGCTGAAGTGTTGACTGGGTCTCAACCGGCTTCACTCGCGCAGGCCCATCACCATCTCATCGAAGCCGGCTTACCGGTGCAGTTGGCGGACTACCTGGCCTTCCATCGCCACTGGTACGCGCCGGAGGAAGTCGAGCTGGAGGGCATGCAATGACCGCCACAGTCATTGACCCTCAGGTCGGCTTGCGCTTCGAGTTACATGGTGCCGAGTTCGAAGTCGTCTTCGTGGCCCGAGGCATGGTGCGTTATGCCGCCGCAGCGGGCGGTCATCAGCACAAAACGCCCTTGGCTCACTTCGCTGAACTCGTACAGCGTAACGAGATTAAGGTGAAGAGTGAGTCGGTGCGGCGTACCGTGCACGCACACAATGCACCGGCGCTGGTTCGAAAGCATCGCTATGTGGAGGCAGTGCTGCGCCAACTGCCACATCCGACAGCGCGCCAAGCTCTCAATGCCGTAATCCAGCAGGTTGCTGCTCAGCTAAATGATCCGGCCCCACCCACTGACAGGGCTGTCATTTATTGGCTCCGCGCCTTTGAGTTGCAGGGCGAACAAGGCTTGCTCAGGAAGAGAGGCTCGGGCAACTACGCCTTGCAATTCGATCCCGAGGTCGAGGTGCTTATCAATGAGGCAATACAGCAGATTTATTTAAAGCCTGAGCGCTCCCGCGCGGTCAATATTCGCAGCTATGTGGTCGGCAAACTAGCTCAATCGGGCTTGTGCTCGGCATTCCACACCGATATTCGTGTGCCGACGTTGCGTTCGATTCAGCGACGGCTCAAGCAGCTTGACCCCTATGTCGTCGCCCGCGCGCAGCGCGGTGAGCTTGCCGCGAACCGAATTGCCCGTGCCGCCGGCAGAACGCGGCGAGTGGGTGCGCTGCTCTCGGTTGTTGAGATGGACACCTACCAACTGGACATCCAGGTCGTCGATCCGGATAGCGGGGAGGTGCTGGGGCGACCATATCTGACCTGCCTAATTGATGTGTGCACACGCGCCGTGGTGGGCATGCACATCAGCCTGTATCCACCCAGTGCCCCAACAGCGTTGGCTGCATTGCGCGACATGCTGACCCGGCCGAATCGCGGCCTGCCTGGAGGGGTCGCGATCATCATCGTCCCCGACAACGGCATCGAGTTTAAAAACAGCGCATTCATCAGGGTGTGTGAGCCGCTCGCCATCATCATTTCGCCAGCACAAATCAGAGACCCCAATGGCAAGGCCCACATCGAGCGCTTCTTCTACATCCTGACCCGAGGGTTGGTGCAGAAGCTGTCTGGGACGACCTTCTCGAACCCGGTAGCGCGTGGTGAATACGACTCGGCCAAGCACGCATGCCTGACGCTGAACCAAGTGGCCGAGCTGATCGAACAGTGGATCAACGAGGTCTATCACCAGACGGTCCATAGTCGCACTGGGCGTGCACCGATCCTGGCTTGGGAAGAGCTGGCCAAGGAGGTCGCGCCCCTCTCGCTGTCGGCTGAAGATGTGGATGCCTTGGCTTGACCTCTTCCCGATTAATCAAGTGGTCGAAATGAGAAATTTCCGGCTTCAAAGTGGGTGAGTCGGAACTCGCCCGCAGTCAGGTCATCCAGTGAACTGTGCGGCCTGAATTCGTGGTGGTTTATTTTTGCAAAGCAAAAGAAACCACTTTGTCGGCGTGGCCGAATGCCAAGCCGTTGTCGGGTCAACATTTGTCGAGCCATCAGGCCAATAATTTGCCGCAGAATATGTGCATGATAAGCCATGCATTATTGAAATTGAGTGCGCGCAAAACCACGTTATTTTGATGCCAATATCAATTGCATGCCTCAGCCAGGCATGAAGCCTGCAAAATCTGAAAGATTAGGCGTCACGCGGGTAATCCGCCGCTTGTTCCGCTCGCCTCGTGATTGAATCAGCGTCCCCAAAACCCGGGCATCATCCAGCTCGGTGACGCGCAATCGCCGCCATTGGTCTTGCAAATCGATACTTCCGTCCAGCTCGTTTGCCAATTGGCAATTGGCTATTGCTGCGATAAAAGGCTTGAAAATAATGGCGCGTTTGTAAAAGAAGCCATTCCATTATTCAGAAAACGCTTATTTTTCTGAGATTGACCTGGGCTGCGGTCAGCCTGATGATGCCGGCCAACGCTCCATTAGAAAGGGCGTAACGTGGGCTATTTGCAACGCCATCAAAGGCTAACAAGAATAGAGGAGTAACAACAATGATGAATGCTTCAAGAGGGCAATCCCGCCGCTTGATCAACCGCACGCTGGCCTGCCTGCTGCTGAGCGTGGGGCTGCTGGCGCAGGCCGCACCGACTTGGCAGGAAGGTAATACCTATACCGCCGGTACCGTGGTCAGCTACAACAGCAGCGACTACAAGGCGCTGGTCACGCACTCCGCCTATGTCGGCGCCAATTGGAACCCGGCCTCCACGCCGACCCTGTGGGCCCCGAATGGCACGTCCTCTTCGCCGGCCCCGGCGCCGTCGCCTGCCCCCAACCCCACGCCGGCTCCGTCACCGGGCGGCTGCAATGCCATCACCTGGGTGCGCGGTGCGAACTACAGCCTGGGTACGGTGGTGCGCTACAGCAACGGCAACTACTACAAGGTGGTGAACACCGGCGCCAACGGCAGCGACGGTACCGATCCCACCATCAGCACCTGGTACTGGCAGCAGACCAGTTGCAGCGGGGGCGGTAACCCGACGCCGACTCCAACGCCGACCCCGACCCCGGCGCCTCAACCCTCGCCGGCCCCGTCGCCGGGATGCAACGCCACCACCTGGGTGCGCGGTGCGAACTACAGCCTGGGTACGGTGGTGCGCTACAGCAACGGCAACTACTACAAGGTGGTGAATACCGGCGCCAACGGCAGCGATGGCACCGATCCCACCATCAGCACCTGGTATTGGCAGCAGACCAACTGCGCCGATGGCGGCAGCCCCTCGCCCGGTCCGTCGCCCAGCCCGGGTGGCTTCGTGCTCAGCGAATCCGATTTCAACCGCATGTTCCCGAGCCGCAATCCGTTCTACACCTATCAAGGGCTGGTCAATGCACTTTCGGCCTACCCGCAGTTTGCAGGCACCGGCAGCGACACCACCAAGCGTCAAGAGGTCGCGGCGTTCCTGGCCAACATCGATCATGAGACCGGCGGTCTGGTCTACACCGAGGAAATCGCCAAGGGCGAGTATTGCGACCGCGGTTCCTGGGGCGCACCGTTCCCCTGCGCCCCCGGCAAGCGCTACTACGGTCGTGGCCCAATCCAGTTGAGCTGGAACCCGAACTACGGTCTGGCGGGGCAAGCGCTGGGGCTGCCGCTGCTGGCGGATCCGGACCTGGTGGCCCGCGATGCGACGGTGGCCTGGAAGACGGCGATCTGGTACTGGATGACCCAGTCCGGCCCGGGTTCGATGACAGCGCATAATGCCATCGTCAACGGCTATGGCTTTGGCGAGACCATCCGCAGCATCAATGGTGCGCTTGAATGCGGTGGTCGCAACCCGGCCCAGGTGCAAAGCCGGGTCACCAAGTATCTGAGCTTCACGCAGATCCTTGGCGTCACATCCGGCAACAACCTGAGCTGCTGACCTCGCAACAGGCGGTTGCCACGTTGAAACCAAGGGCCCGCATTGCCGGGCCCTTGGTTTTCGTGCTGCCCAATGGGCTTGCCTCATCCGGCGGGCCGGGTTGCATTCCCTGGGCTACGCCCTCGGCCCGGATGGCTGCTGCTGTTTCCATGGGCAAACGATTGATTTTGCCGATGCGGAAATGAAAAATCATGGCTTGCCCATTGTCGGGCGCCACCTGCCGATCCGGCTCCTCACTTGGAACAGCGCTTCATGCCAACCCATGCAAATCGTACTGCTTACCGATCCGCCATCGCCGTGGCCGTTGTGGCGACCTTGCTGCTGATCTGGCTCAGCCTGGGCGTGGGGCTGATCGGGCGGGATGGCGATCCTGCGAATCGCATGTATTTCGGGGTGATTGCTGTCGGCGCCATCGGCGCGCTCAGCGCGCGTCTGCGGCCGGATGGCATGGTGCGGGCGCTGTTGGGCATGGCGCTGGCGCAGGCCGTGGTTGCCGCGATCGCGTTGGCCAGGGGCCTGGGACTGCCGTGGAGCGGGCCGGCGGAGATTCTGTTGCTCAATGGCATCTTCATTGCGTTGTTCTGCTGCTCGGCGTGGCTGTTCCGCCGCGCCGCCCACCGGCAAGGCAGCTGATCCGGACTGCGCCCGGCGCTAGCGCTCGGGTATCGCCCTCCCGACCGTTGCAGCGGCAGCCCCAGTATCCCGCCGGCAGATGCGGCCGCCTGCCAGCTTAGCATCACGGGCGCCGGACCCCGGCAAGGCCGGCCAGCTGCCCGGGCCCTTGCACGCGCAGCAGTCATCGTCGTCCGCGGCGGCTGGCAAAGCCGCGCCCTTGCCATAACCACGCGCCGTACGCCTGATATTGCCTGCAATCAAAGCAAGCCGCTTCAGCGCACTGCAGCGCGTCTCGTGATGCCTGCCGGAAATGCGAGGCCGTGTTTGGCCAACCTTTCCAAGTGAATGAATGCTGAATTAAGTCTTGAATAAGCAAATTGCTGACAATAATGAATGAATGTTGCATGAAATCCACGGCATGATTGACGGATTTGATCAGCAAAATGCTAATATCGCCTCGGCCTGGCTGAGCCGCGAATGACCAGCCAAGTGATCGCCGTCTTTGCAACAGAGCTGTTCAAGGAGGGCGATATGAAATTGTCACCCAACCGTCATTTACCTTCATAGGAATGATCATGAAAAAGCGATTTGCACTGGGTCTCTTGCTGTGCGGCATGATGATGAATGTGTTTGCCGCTCAAGTGCTTTATTTCATGGTGAGCAACAACACCAATGTGGATGGTCAGGCCTTCTGTGATTCGGCATGGCCGGGATCCACGTACCATGGTGTGCGGATGGGGAACGCCGAGTATTACTATGTCGCGTGCATGAAATAAGCTGGATTGGTGGCCACGCCAATCCAGAGGCCGGATTGGCTGGCCTAATCAATGCAAATGGCCCGGGATTACCGGGCCATTTGCTTGGGCGCATGGTCCGTTCAATCGGCACGCCACGCCGGCGGCATGGTGTGGGCGGTCAGTTGCAGGTCGGGTTGCGCCTGGAAATGGGTCAGCAGCGCGTCGATCACCGCCTTGACCCGGGGGCTCAGCAATTTGCGGTGCGGGTAGCACAACGCCATTTCGCGCGCCCCGTGATCGTAATCATCGTGCAACAGCACTTTCAATTGCCCGCTGCGCAGCAATGGCGCAGCGTGCAGCAGCCCCGCCTGGGCGATGCCCGCATCCATGGCGGCCATGTCCTTGAGCGCATCCGGATCGGATGACCAGATCTGCGCATCGGGGCTGAATTCGAGCGGGGGATCATCGTGGCGCGAGCGAAAGTGCCAGGGAGCGGTATGCCCGGAGGTGAAACGCACGCCCAGCAGCCGATGCTGCTGCAGGTCTTCGGGCCGCCGCGGGATGCCGAAACGGTGCAGATAGCCCGGGGAAGCCACCAGCACGCTATGCAAAGGACAGATGCGGCGTGCGATCAGGCCGGAATCGGCCAGCACCCCGCCGCGCAGGCCGAGATCGAACCCTTCCGCCGCCAGGTCGGTCGGCCGGTTGTCCAGGTGCAGTTCCACTTCCAGCCGGGGATGGCGCGTGGCCAACGCGGGCAGCAGCGGCAGCACGAAAGTGCGGCCGAAGCTGATGCCGGCGGAGATCCGCACCCGGCCGATCGGCTCCTGCGCGGTCTGCGCGGCTTCCAGCACCGCCTCATCCAGCATCGCCAGCGCCGCGCCGGCCTTGCCAAGAAAGGCGCTGCCCTCGGGTGTCAGCACCAGCCGGCGCGTGGAGCGGGTGAACAGGCGCACCTGCAATTGCTGCTCCAGCCGCAGCACATTCTTGCTGACCGCTGCCGGCGAAACACCCAGCTTGTGCGCGGCGGCGCTGAAACTGCCGGCGCGGGCGGCTTCCACAAAGGAGACCAGACCTTGCAGGTTTCTCATGGCATTTTCAACTTCTGGTTGAAGCGGCCTTGCCATTATGGGGCTTTCGGTACGGTCTGGCCGTTTCTAAACTCAGCTGTCCCATTACACCAAAGAGAAGGAGGTACCCAACATGCTCAGGTCGAACACCGTGATGAACACTGCCGTTGCCTGGATGGGCGCGTTGTTGCTGGCGCTGGCCCCATTGACCCACGCGGCGGAACAGGCAGCGCCCTTCGCCGCCGACCTGGACCGCGCGATCGACCGGGCGGTGGCGGAGCAACGCATCGTCGGCGCCGTGGTGCTGGTGGCCCAGGATGGCCGCCTGGTCTACCAGCGTGCAGCGGGCCTGGCGGACCGCGAGCGCAATATCCCAATGCGCGAGGATGCATTGTTCCTGCTGGCGTCGGTCACCAAGCCCATCGTATCGATGGCGGCGCTCAAGCTGATCGAGCAGGGGCGCCTGTCACTCAATGATCCGGTGACCAAGTGGCTGCCGTCGTTCCGCCCCAGGACCGAGCAGGGCGAAACACCGCGGATCACGGTGCATCAGCTGCTCACCCACACCGCGGGCCTTACCTACGATTTCATGCAGCCGCCGGATGGCAGCTACCAGCGCCTTGGCGTCTCGAATGGGTTCGACTGGCGCAAGGTCTCCCTGGAGCAGAACCTCAAGCGCCTTGCCCGGGCGCCGCTGGTCTATGAGCCGGGGACGGCGTGGGTCTATTCGATGGCCACGGATGTGCTGGGCGCGGTGGTGGCCAAGGCGCATGGCAGCAGCCTGCCCGAGGCGATCGACGAGCTGGTGACCCGCCCGCTGGGCATCCACGACACTGCCTTCCGCGTGGTGTATCCGTCGCGCCTGGTCACCCCGTATTTCGATCATCAGCCCGAGCCCAAGCGGATGGCCGAGCGGCAGCAGGTCGTGTTCATGGGCGAGGTGTTCAATTTCGCGCCGGACCGGTTGCTGCAGGGCAGACCCTATCCATCGGGCGGCGCCGGCATGGCCGGCAGCGCGGGCTCGGTCCTGGCGATCCTGGATACGCTGCACGGCCACGGCAGGCCGCTGCTGCAGCCGGATACCGTGAAGCTGGCCACGCAGGCGCACGTCGGCCCACAGGCCCAGACCAACGGGCCGGGTTGGGGATTCGGGTACGGCTGGGGCGTACTGGTGGACCCGGCCGCCGCCAGCACGCCGCAGTCGGCGGGCACATTGCAATGGGGCGGCGCATACGGCCATATCTGGTTCGTCGATCCGGCCAGGCGTCTTTCGGTCGTTGCGCTGACCAACACTGCCTTTGAAGGCATGGCCGGCCAATTCACGACCGATGTGCGGGATGCCGTCTACGGCGTGGGCGTACCGCCGGCACGCTGACGCGCGGCATCCGGCATCCGGCATCCGGCATCCGGCAGCAGGGGCGGGCACTGCGCTGCCCGCGGTGCCGGTGGCCCGCCTGCCGCCGGTGCGCAGCCGGATGCCCCGAGGCTGCCGCCGGTTCCCACGGTCATCGGTCCTCCCGGCGCAACAATTGCGCTTGGTCGGCGCCGGATGCCGTCGGTTAATGGGTTGAGCGAGTGAAACGGCGGCGGCGTGCCGCCGTCGCGTTTTCACGGAGGCGCCTTATGCGACATTGCACGATCCAGATCGACGGTCATCCCATCTTCTACCGCGAAGACGGCCCGCCCGATGCGCCGGTGCTGCTGCTGCCACACGGCTATCCGTGCTCCTCGTACCAATTCCGCCGGCTGATGCCGGCGCTCGCCGACCGTTGGCGCACGGTGGCGCCGGATTTCCCCGGGTTCGGCTACAGCGCCACCCCCGATCCGGCGGCGTTTGCCTATGACTTCGATGCCTACGCCGCTTTCCTCGCGGCGTTTGCCGATGCACTGGGCCTGTCCCGCTACACGCTCTGGCTGCATGACTACGGCTCGCAGATCGGACTGCGCCATGCCATCGCCTGCCCGGAGCGGATCACCGCGCTGATCATCCAGAACGGCGATATCTACGAGGATGTGCTGGGCCCGAAATATGCGGCGATCAAGGCCTATTGGCGCGAAAAGACGCCGGCGCACCACCAGGCGCTCGAAGCCGCGGTGAGCGAGGCGGGCTTTCAGGACGAATTCCTCAACGAGGTCGATGCCGCCGTGGCCGAGCGGGTGCCGCCGGATCTGTGGAAGCTGCACTGGTCGTTGATGGATACGCCGGTGCGCCGCGGCCTCGCGCTCGGGTTGATGGAAAAACTGGAGGCCAACCTCGCCTGGTTTGCGCGCTACCAGCACTATCTGCGCGAACGGCAACCGCCGACCCTGATCCTCTGGGGCCCACGGGATGGCTTCATGCCCAGGCCCGCCGCCGAGGCGTATCTGCGTGACTTGCCGGACGCGCAGCTGCACCTGTTCGAGGATGCGGGCCATTGGTTGCTGGAAACCCATTTCGAGCAGGCATTGCCGCTGGTGCGCGGGTTTCTGGAGCGCAGCGAACATTGAAGGTCGGCGGCCCCAGGCCGGGCCGGGGCCACGGGCGCTGCAAGTGCCGCGATCATCGGGCAGGTGAGCGCGGCAGCCAGGTGATCCGCCACGCCAGGGTGTTGCCGCGCAGGCATCGAGCCGCCTCAGACCGTGCCTGCCAGCTCCTGCCTGGCCTGCCGCAGCACCTGCCAGGCCGCGCTGACCGCAAGACCGGCCATGATGGCGGCAACCACCAGATCAGGCCAGGCACGGCCCGAGCCGAACACGCCCAGTGCAGCCAGCAGCACCGCGAGGTTGCCGATGGCGTCGTTGCGCGAGCACAGCCAGGCGCTGCGGCGATTGCTGTCGCCGTCGCGGTGCGCGTACAGCAGCAGCGCCACGCCCACGTTCACCAGCAGCGCCAGTGCACCGACCCAGCCCATCGTGGCCGCTTCCGGCACACCGCCATACACACTGCGCCACAGGGCCAGCCCCAGCACGCCCACGCCGAACAGGCCCATGCTCGCCGCCTTCACCAACGAGGCGCGGGCGCGCGCCGTCAGGCTGAGGCCCAGTACCCACAGGCTGAGCAGGTAGTTGGCCGCGTCGCCGAAGAAGTCCAGCGAGTCGGCCAGCAGCGATACCGAGCCGGACGCGGCGCCGGCCAGCAGCTCGATCAGGAACATGCCGGCATTGCCCAGCAGGGCGAGCTGCAGCACGCGGCGGTAGCGGCGGTCGTTGCCGGGGACGGGTTGCGGGTGGCTGTGGCAGCAGTGTTCCATGGCAGGTTTCCATCACGATCATCGAAAGCGGTATGCTCAACCCTGTAGCTGCTACAGGGTCAAGCGACATGACCAGTTTCACCACCAAGACACTCGCGGCCGCCAGCGGCGTCAACGCCGAAACCGTCCGCTACTACGAACGGATCGGCCTGTTGCCCAGCCCGCCGCGCGCCGCCAACGGCTATCGCCGCTATGGCGAGGACAGTGTGACCCGGCTGGGTTTCATCCGCCGCGCGCGCGAGCTGGGCTTTGCCATCGAGGATATCCGGGGCCTGCTCGATCTGGCTGCACATGCCGAGGCGCCGTGCCGCGAAGCCGATGCGCTGGTGCAGCGCCAGCTTGCCACTGTCCAGGCCCGCATCCACGATCTGCAGCAGCTTGCCAACGCCTTGCGGGCGCTGGCCGACTGCCGCAGCGACGCCGCGCTGCATTGCCGCCTGCTGGAAGCGCTGCAGGACCGGGATTGCTGCAACCCGCCACATGACAGAAGCCTGCCCGCACATGCCGCATCGTAGGCACACAGCAGCCCGCAACAGGTCGGTCTGGCGCGGGGCAATCCGGTGTCGCCATGCAGATCCCAGGCCGGAGCGCCATCCGCCTGCACGATTCCACAGTGGCGTCGACATCGCCATCCAAGCGCGCGCTGCAACAATTCGAGGCCATCGCTAGCTGCTGTCGCGTCGTGCCCGGCCTGCCGCCACTCACCGGCAAGGCCCCTGCGGCCCGCGCTCCTGCCCTGGCCTGCGGCAGGGCAGGGTGTCTGCAGCGGCGGGCCAGATCCGGCGCAGCGGGTGCGGCAGGCGACACCGTCCGGAGGCGGGCCTCCTTGGAGTACAGGCAGTGCAGGGTGTACGGCGAGCGCGCGCAATGCCGCCAGCAAGCACTTGTCAGCGGCTCCTGGCGGTGTCCCCATGGTCCGGGCCACGCAGTGCCTGGATCAGGATGCGCAGCGCATCCAGCGCCGTTTCCGGCTGCGGGTCGAAGGTGGCGTGGACGATGGCACCGTCAAGCGCCACTGCCAGCGCCTGTGCCTGCCTGTGCCGCGCTTCCCCGGGCGGCAGCAGGCGTTCCAGTACCGCCACCATGTCCTGCTTGTGGCGATGGGTGACCGCCCGCACCTCGGGCAGCGCCTCACCCAGCTCGCCCACGCTGTTGAGAAAGGCGCAGCCGCGGAACACCGGCTCGGCAAACCATTGCGCCAGCACCGTGGGCAACGCGTCCAGCGTATCGCCTTCGCGCGTCAGCGCCGCGTCGAACCACGACAGCCACAGTGCATGTCGATGGGCAAGGAACGCCAGGACCAGATCGTCCTTGCTGGGGAAGTGGCGGTAGAAGGTGACCTTGGTCACCTGCGCCTGCGCAATGACACGATCGATCCCGGTGGCGCGGATGCCGTCGCGGTAGAACAGCGCGTGCGCCGTGAGCAGGATGCGCTGGCGGGCCGGCAGAGCGGTCAGGTCATGAGGGTCGGGATGCAGCATGCCTGTATGGTAGACAGATCTGTCTACGTCGGCTAGGGTGGCGATGTAGACAAGTCTGTCTACGTCCACCAGGAGCCCGCCATGCATAGCAGACCCCCGCTTCCTCCCTTCGACGCCGATTCGGCCGCCCGGAAAGTCCGTCTGGCCGAAGATGCGTGGAACTCGCGCGATCCCGATACCGTGGCGCTGGCCTACAGCGAGGACACCCGCTGGCGCAACCGGGCCGAATTCATCGAAGGGCGCGAACAGGTGCGGCAATTCCTGCGCCGCAAATGGGCGAGGGAACTGCAGTACCGGCTGATCAAGGAGTTGTGGACGTTCACTGACCAGCGCATCGCCGTGCGCTTTGCCTATGAGTGGCACGACGATTCCGGAAACTGGTTCCGCTCGTATGGCAACGAGAACTGGGAATTCAATGCGCAGGGCTTGATGGTGCGGCGTCTGGCCAGCATCAACGACTTGCCGATCAAGGAGGCGGCGCGTCGCTTCCACTGGCCGCAGGGGCGCCGTCCGGACGATCACCCCGGGTTGAGCGATCTGGGATTGTGAGCATCCACCCCTGCCGGCAGCACGCCGCCATTTGTGCGTAGCGCATCGGTGGCTCTTGAAAGCGGTCGCCCAAGCTCGATTGATCCAGGCACGTCCGACACGCGGCATCCCAGCCGACCCTGAAACCCAAGGCCCCGTGATGCGGGGTCTTGTATTTGCTGCCGCCGATGCCTTTTTATTCTTTCTTGTTTCAAGGACCGGTCAATGTTCAGATGGGATGACGATTTTGGCAGGTCAACGGAGTGATCGATCTTTAACTCAATTGCCATTGAATCCGATAGAACTTACGAACATACGATGGCTTTATCCGCTTTAGTGCGGGTATGCCCAAGAGATCCTGCGCCAGGTGACACGGTTCTGTCGCATTCCACATAAAAAAGAGCGTTGGAAGGGAAGCCAGTAGGCAGTCGTACTCAGACCCCTTGTTAGGGTTAGGAATTAGTCCGCCTACATCCTGGATTCTCCCCACGTCATACGGCTCTCTCCTTTCTTCGCGCCTCGCCTGCGCTACGGTGATGCTTGCGCTGTCGTCTTTCTGCGCCGCCGCCGCGGATGGTCTGGTCTCGGTACAGCCTACGGCCAACGGCTATGTGCAGGCTGTCCGCCCCAATATCGTCGCCACCGCGAAGGACGCCACGCTGATCGCCGGCGGCTGCTATCACCTGAGCATGCACCACGTCGCGGTGACCGGCACGGTCTTGGCCACCGCTGACCGAGCGCCATCATCTCGTGACGCTGCAGCTGGGCTTCGGCACCGCCGTGGCGCAGACCCATTCCTGGCAGTCCACCGTGGACACCGCCAAGGGGGTGGTCGGCGGGCAGGCCACGTTCGTGCGCATGCTCGACACACACAGCTGGGGCCGCAGCCATGACCGCGTTCCAGGACTGCTTGCGCAAGGTGGCGGCCGCAGCGTTGGCTCGCAGCTGGCCGGGCAAGCCTGGCCGGCGCATCTCGGCGCACTGCATCGCCTCATGCGCGCTGCACGTTGACAAACCCGCGCCTGTCCGCACTCTAATGCGGGTTGTTGCCCGGGGTGCGCCGAGCGCGGTCCTCCGGCGCCATGCTGCATCATCGGGTGCGCGAGGAGGACGGGATGCGGATACTGATCATCGAAGACGACAGCGAGATTGCCGCCAACCTCTACGACTATCTGAGTGAACGCGGGCACCAGGTCGACGCGGCGCCCAACGGGCTGGTCGGATTGCACCTGGCAACCGCTCAGCCCTTTGATGCGTTGGTGCTGGATATCGGCCTGCCTGGTCTGGATGGGCTGGGCCTGGCGCAGCGCCTGCGGCGCGATGCACAGCTGTCGCTGCCGATCCTGATGCTGACCGCCCGCGACACCCTGGCGGACAAGGAGGCCGGCTTCGCTGCCGGGGCAGACGATTATCTCGTCAAGCCGTTTGCGTTGAAGGAGGTCGAGCTGCGACTCCTGGCGCTGGTCAAACGTGCCCAGGGGCGGGTCGTGCCGCAGCGCCTGCGTGTCGGCCGGCTGGAGCACGATCCGGTGAGCGGGGAGACGCATTGGCAGGGCGTGCGCCTGTCGTTGCCACCCAAGGGCATCCGGTTGTTGACGGTGCTGATGGCCCAACCGGGGCGGTTGTTTTCCCGCGCCGAGCTCGAAAACGCGGTCTGGGGTGAAACCCAGCCGAGCAGCGATGCGCTGCGTACCCAGATCGCGCAGGTACGTCGCGCGCTGGCCGCTGCGGATGGCAGCAGCCCATTGGTCACGGTGCACGGCCGCGGTTACAAGCTGGTGGGCGGACCCCACGCGCCGGAGACACCATGAGCGCGCCGGCGGCACCAGC
Organism: Chitiniphilus purpureus; assembly: GCF_025642115.1. Taxonomy (GTDB): domain Bacteria; phylum Pseudomonadota; class Gammaproteobacteria; order Burkholderiales; family Chitinibacteraceae; genus Chitiniphilus; species Chitiniphilus purpureus. Next base: position 2,032,795 of record NZ_CP106753.1, read on the forward strand.
CGTTGCCCGCAACAGCCTGCGATGGCGCCTGGCCTGGACCTTCACGCTGCTGACCATCCTGGCCCTCACCGCGCAAGCCGTCGCCTTGTTCCTCAGCAGCGAGGAGCAGGAGGAAGCGCTGATCGATGAGGTGGTGAATACCGCGCTGGACGGGCTCCTCGCTCACCCGGATGGCCAGCCGGTGATGGCGCCGCACCTGTCGCTGTACCGGACCGTCAACGGTCAGGCACCGGCGGCGTTGCCGGCAGCGCTGCGGCGCTTTCCGCCGGGCAATCACGAATGGTTCGTCGAGGAGCTGGAGTATCACGTCGGGGTGCGCGATTTTGCGGGTGAGCGCTACTACCTGCTGTACGACACCCGTGAACACGAGCGACGCCTGGCCCACCTGCTGGTTGCGTTGGTGATGGGTGTGCTGCTGCTCTCATTGATGGCGTTGTGGCTCGGGCAATGGCTGGCCAATGCGCAGTTGCGGCAGTTGAAGCGGCTGGCCGAGCGCGTCCGCACCGACGATCCGACCCCCTTCCTCGATGCCGCGCAGGACCAGGAGATCGCGCAACTGGCGGCGGCGCTGGATGACTATCGCAATCACAATACGCAGCTGATCGAGCGGGAGCGTGAATTCACCGCCAACGTGAGCCACGAGCTGCGCACGCCGCTCACCCGGATCCGTACCAGCGCAGAGCTGCTGCTGGGCGATGACAAGGCCGGCCCTCGCGCTGCGCGCATCGTGGATGCGGTCGACGAGCTGGAACGCACGCTGCGCGCCTTGCTGATGCTGGCCCGCGAAAATGCGCAGCTGCAGTGGGAAGACGTGCCGCTCCAGCCGTTGGTCGCGGCCCTCATCGAGTCGCACCGTGAAGCAAACGGACGTCCGGCGCTGCCATTGCACAACCAGGTGCCGGTCGGGCTCACGGTACGCGCAGATGCCGCGGTCCTGACGTTGATCCTCGAAAACCTGCTGAGCAACGCCTTGCGACACGCGTGCAGCGGCTGGATCAGCGTCGGTGCGGGGCCCGGGTGGTTGTCGGTCTGCGATACCGGGATTGGCATTCCGGCGCCGCAATTGAGCCAGGTATTCGAGCGGCACTATCGTCTCAGCGATCTGCCCGATGGCATGGGATTGGGGCTTGCCATCGTCCAGCAGCTTGTCGCACGCTGCGGATGGCGATGTGAACTGCGCAGCGAACCGGGCCAAGGCAGCGAATTTCGCATCGTGTTCGCCCACGCCGGGCCGGCACACTGACCGGCCTGCGCGGCCCGCATCGAAGCGTGCGGCCCGACGGGCCGGACTCACACTTCCCTCACAAATCCATCCGGCAATCCTCACAGCCGCCTTGTTAGCGTGGCCGCCCGATCGTTCATCCGTGTTGGCGGCTCATGCGCAACAACCTGCTTCGCCGGTCTTCGTCGCCGGCGCTGCGTGCCGAATGGATCACCTTGGCCGTGGCCGGCTTCCTGCTCGTCTGCTGCAATGTGCCGTTCTGGTCGCGCCTGGTCGCGGTCCGGCCCCTCACGGCGGCGACGTGGCCGGGCTTCGTCGCCGGCTTTGCCATGCTCCTGGCCGGATTCAACCTGCTGCTGACGCTGCTGGCGTGGCCCTACGTGCTGCGCCCGATCCTGAGCCTGCTGCTGCTGGCAACGTCGCTCATTGCCTATTTCATGAACCAATATGGCGTGATGATCGACGTGGACATGGTGCGCAATGCCGTGGAAACCGACCGCGGCGAACTGCGTGACCTGCTCACCTTCAAGATGCTGCTCTACGTGGCAGGGCTTGGCGTGCTGCCCATCTGGCTGCTGTGGCGCATGCCGATTCAATGGCGTCCCCTGGCGCGTGAGCTGCTCGCCAAGCTGCTCATCATCGCAGGCTGCGTGGCTGTGGTGCTGACCCTTGCCCTGGGCAGCTACCAGACCTTTGCCTCGGTCGCGCGCAATCACCGTGACCTGCGTCTGCTGCTTACGCCGACCAACTACCTCCAGGCCGTCTCGCGCTATCTGAAACGCCGCAGCCAGACCCCGGCGACGTTCATGCCCATCGGCATCGATGCCCGGTTGGCGCCGGCGTGGTCCCAGCGCAGGCGCAAGGCGGTCACGGTGATCGTGATTGGCGAGACGGCGCGGGCGGACCATTTCGGCCTGAACGGCTATGCACGGGATACGACGCCGCGCCTCGCCCGGCAGGCCGGTTTGATCAACTTCACCAACATGTGGTCCTGCGGCACCGAGACCGCCGTATCGCTTCCCTGCATGTTCTCCAACCTGGGGCGCGATGGCTTTTCGCAGGAACAGGCGCAGGCCCAGGGCAATCTGCTCGATGTACTGAGGCAGGCGGGGCTCGCTGTGCGCTGGCGGGACAATCAATCAGGCTGCAAGGGGGTCTGCGCGCGCGTACCGAGCGAGGAGGTGCGTGACAGCAGGATCGCAGGCGTCTGCCCCCAGTCGGGCGACTGTTTTGACGCGGTGCTGCTTGCCGGCCTGGACCAGCGTATCGATACGCTCGATCGCAGTACCGTCATCGTGCTGCACATGATGGGCAGCCACGGCCCTGCGTATTTCAGCCGCGCACCGCAGGCGTTCAAGCTGTTCCAGCCGGAATGCCGGTCCGTCCAGCTCGATCGGTGCTCGCGGCAGCAGATCGTCAACGGCTACGACAATTCGTTGCGCTACACCGACCATGTGCTGTCCAGCCTGATCGATCTGCTGCGCAGCAAGGCCGGCCAGGTGGACACCGCGATGATCTACCTGTCGGACCATGGCGAGTCGCTGGGTGAGGGCAACCTCTACCTGCACGGTACCCCCTATGTGTTTGCCCCCGACGCCCAGAAGCACGTTCCCGCGCTGATGTGGTTCTCCGATGGCTTCGAACGCAGCTTCGGGATCGATCATGCCTGCCTGGTGGCGCGCCGGCACGCTGCCTATTCCCAGGACAACCTCTTCCACTCGGTACTCGGGTTGCTGCAGGTGCAGGTCAAGGAATACCGGTCCGCGCTCGATGTTTTCGCGCCCTGCAGGCGTGTAGCGTGAGGCGGGCGACCCGCTTGGCACGCCACCGGCCGGCGCGCTTTCCACAAGGGTTGGCCTTCTGGCTGTGGCATCTCGCACTGCCCCTGGCCCTGGGTGCACTGCTGTGGTTGGTCTACCCGCAGACCGGCCTGGATGACTGGGTTGTCAGGCGCTACTTCGACCCGTCGACCAGGAGTTTTCCGCTGCAGCACAGCCTGCTGTTCGGCGAGGTCCTTCATACCGCCGCCAGATTGCTTGTCGTTGCGGTCGGCCTGGGCGCCTTGGGCCTGTGGTTCTGGTCATTCCTGCACACCGGGTGGCGCGCGCAGCGGCGTCGTTCGTTCTGGATCTTTCTTGCGATGCTGTTGGCGAGCGGCACGGTGAGTATGCTGAAGGCGCGCAGCATCCATCATTGCCCGTGGGATCTGGCGGAGTACGGGGGCTATGCGCCTCACCTTGCACTGTTTGCCGATGTCCCCGCGCGTTTCGCCGCGGGGCATTGCTTTCCGGCAGGCCATGCCTCTGGCGGCTTTGCAATGATGGCGTTCTACTTCGGTCTGCGGGACCTGGATCGGCGCAAGGCGGCATGGGCACTGGCGCTGGGCCTGAGCGGCGGGTGGGCCATGGGATGGACGCAGACCATGCGAGGGGCGCACTTCCCTTCGCACACGCTGTGGTCTGCCTGGGTGGTCTGGATGGTCCTGCTGGCGCTGTACGTGCTCTTTCCACCCGCGAAGACGCCGCCGGCGGATGAGCGATAGCCCGGGGTGCCCACTGGTCTTGCCCATGGGGTGCGATGCCCCGGCCGTGCCGCCCTGACCGGGGCAGGACCGCGGGGGTGCTGCCTGCCGCCACCCCAATGCCGCATGGCGGCAGCACGCCGTTCCCGGCTCCGTGCCCGATCCTGCCATCGAGCAGGCATGCCTCGACCTTGTCGCCGCGGGGCCGGCGGATATCACCTTGGGCACCCTGGGCATCCCGCTCCGCACCCGCGGCCCGGTCTGCGCGGGGATCACGACGTGCCAGGAACAGCCTGCGCGAGGTCGCTGGGGCGGTCATGCGCCGTGGACCACGATGGCATCCGGTTTTCCGGCACGTGTCGCGGCCAACACCATGGCAGGGCATCCGACAGGCCGGGAGCGGGAGGGCAACGGTCTGCCGGCATGACCGCGCGAGCGGTGCGACAGGGAACGCACCTTCGCGTCGCGTGCACACCACGGTTGGCGAGGCGGATGCCGCTACGGGGCGGTGCCCGGCTGCGCCACCCAGGTCTGCGGTGGCTGCCGATCGTCCAGGAAGGACAGTGCGGTGCTGGCCAGGGCCGGTGACAGGAAGATGTCGTAGTGCGTCAAGCCGGGCAGGATGGCAAGGCGGTTGCGGGACATGTGTTCACGCTGCCACCCCGCGTCCCGCAGACCGCCCCCCAGCAGCTGATAGAACTTCACCATGTGTTCCGGACGAAACATGTCGCTGTCCCCATAGACCAGCATCACCGGCATGGCGAGCCGCTGCACGTCCGCCGACCAGTCATAGGGCTTGCGCATCAACGCACCCATGCGATCCAGCAGCAACGGAAAGTCCTGTGGTCGCGGGGCGATGGCCGCATACGACTGATACATCGGCGTCGGCTTCATCGCCTCGGCCATGCCCGCGCCCACCTGGGCCTGCATCTGCAGTATCTCCGGAAAGAAGCCGTCCTGCGCATAGCCGGCGGAGACCAGTACCAGCCGGCGTACGCGCTCCGGGTGCTGTACCGCAAGGCGGAACGCGACACCGGCGCCCATCGAATAACCCATCACATCCACCTGCTGCAGACCCAGGTGCTTGAGCAGGACAGCCAGGTCGTCGCCCATGTCCACCAGGCTGATGTCGCGCCCGCCCAGCGCGGTGCGGCCATGCCCTTGCAGGTCGACCCCGATGACCTGGCGGGTGCGGGCCAGTGCAGCGAGCACCGGGCCAAACATCCCGGTGCTGCCAAGACCGCCATGCAGCAGCAACAGCGGCGCGCCCTGGCCATGGATCTGGTAGTGGTAGTCGACCCCGTTCACCGGGACATAGCCTGACTTGGCCGGCGTGGCAACCGGGGGCGTGCTGGGCGCAGATGCGGATGACGCACGGGCCTCCTTGGCAAGGACCAGTGGCGTGGACAGGGCGAGCAACAGGGTTGCCGACAGCAGCAGCAACGGATGGCGAAACAAGTGCATGGGAAACTCCCGAAGTGATGATCGAGGTGGAGGCCATCAGCAGGGGCCTGTACCTGCACGACGAACGAGCCTGCCGGATTTCGACCTGCGCCGGATGAGCGGCATCGTTGGCGGCCAATGGGCAGCCCAGAGCGCCGCAGGTGTATCGGCCCGTTGCGCTGTCGCCATCGTTGAAGAGCCCGATGAATGTCGCGGGTGCCGCCACCACACGCCGACGGGGCCTCGCGCAACTGCCCGTGGCCAACGCTGCGCCGAGCATGCGTCTGCCGCGTGAGCCGGGCCGCAGGTCGACGTGATCGGCGATGCTCACCTGGACCGGTGTCGTGCCGATGGATAGGGCTGTCGTGGCCTTGGCATTGCAAAAGACTGGGAATCGCGACGGCGCCATGCAGTGGGCACCGAGCCATACCAGGATCTTCCCGGCCTGCCCGTTGCCGATCGAGAACTGCGCAAGGTTCAGGACGCGATGAAGCACAATGCGGTGCTGGATGCGCTACGCAGCCAATCGTTGCCGCTGCACCCCGATGGCGGGGCAGCGCCCGCCGTTCTGTGCCGGCGGGTCTTGCTCCGCATGGACGCTTCGCTGAAGCAGGACCTGTGCGCATGGCATGACCGCGACCGGACGATCCGGCGCGCCGCAGGCAGATGCACAACACCGTGAACGGCAACGCCCCGGGCAATGCCGGGGCGTCGGGGTCTGCATGGTCCTGTGCGGCTTCGCACCCCGCGCCCGACCGGGCAGCACCGGGGTGCCGGCAAGACCGTGCACACGCGCTTACGTTTTGAAACCGTTGCCGTCGCACCGCCTGTTCCAGCCCGCGGCGCCTGGTTGGAACTTGGCATGCCAAGGCGGAACCAGGGGCCTTGCCACCGCCCGGGCCGCCGACGGCGGAAATGAAAAAAGCCCTGACGAGTCAGGGCTTTATACAACTGGCGGAAAGGGTGGGATTCGAACCCACGTTAGACCGGAGCCTAAACCAGATTTCGAGTCTGGCGCATTCGACCACTCTGCCACCTTTCCTGAAGAAGCGCGGATTCTAACGAGGTTTGGACTTCAATGCAAAGTCTTTACGTTTGTGGATTGCCTAAAAGATTGGCAGAATGCCGCCGTCTTAACCCGGGGGCCCCGCTTCGCGCAGTCAGGCAAGCGCGCCGCCTCCACTGACGGAGCCTCATGAAACACTGGTTGATGGCCTTGTTCGCCACCGCGCTGGTCGGCTGTTCTGATATGCCGAACCAGCAAGTCAATCGCGTTCTGCCTTGGAGCGAATCCAAGGAACTGGTGGTCCTGGTGCAAAACGGGCCGACCACCTTGTATGTGGACGCGGAAGGCAAATACTCGGGGCTGGAATACGATCTGGTGACCCGGTTTGCCGAGGCGCACGGACTCAAGGTGCGTTTCGTGGTCGAGCGCGACTATCACCGGCTGCTCGATCGACTGGCGCGCCGCGAGGCGCATCTGGCGGTCGGGGTGTACCGCGACGATGACCGGCCGGAGCTTGCGTTCGGTCCGGCCTATCAGCAGATCGAGCCGGTGCTGGTCTATCGGGCGGCCGTGCCGGCGCGACGCGCGCTGGCGGCGCTGCATGACGGTGTGGCCATGGTCAAGACCCTGCCGCAGTATCTGCAGGCGATGAACCGCTACAAGGTCGGGCAGCCGGGCTTCAAATGGCGGCTCGTCGAGGGTGACGACGCCGAAGGCCTGGTCGAAGGCGTGGCTGACGGTGAATACGACTACGTGGTGGTCGATTCGCACCTTGCCGGTGTGGCGCAGAATTATTTCCCCAGCGTGGCGATCGCGCGGCCGTTCGGGCCCGGGCAGCCGCTCGCCTGGGCGACGCCGGCGGAGGATGCACAGCTTCTTGCGCGCATCGAACGCCATTTCGGTCAGGTGGCCGAGGATGGCACGCTCAAGCGGCTGATCGACCGCTACTACGGCCATGTGGACCGCGTGGCGCCGGTGGACGCGCTGGCGTTCCTCGGCAAGCGCGAAACCGTGCTGCCGCGCTACCGCGACTGGTTTCTGGAGGCCGAGGACAAGACCGGGCTGGACTGGCGGCTGCTGGCGGCGCTGGCCTATCAGGAATCGCATTGGAATCCCGCGGCGGTGTCACCGCACGGCGTGCGTGGGCTGATGATGCTGACCACCGACACCGCCAACCGGCTCGGCGTGAACCGGCTTGATGCCTATCAGAGCATCCAGGGCGGCGCGCGCTATATCCGGATGATGCTCGATGCCATCCCGGCCCATATCCCCGAGCCGGACCGCACCTGGCTTGCGCTGGCGGCCTACAACGTGGGGATCGGGCATCTGTCGGATGCGCGGCGCCTCGCCGGGCGGCTCAACAAGAATCCGGACAGCTGGGCCGACCTGAAGACGGTGCTGCCGCTGCTGCGCGATCCCAAGTATTTCTCCACGCTGCGCTACGGCTATGCGCGCGGCGGCGAGCCGGTGATCTTCGTCGAGACGCTGCGCACCTACTACGACATCCTTGCCCGCTTCGAAGAGCCGCGCACGCCGGGCCTGCCGGTGCTGGCCGAGGACGTGGTGATCCACAACCCGGACAACCTGCGGCTGCAGATCAACAACCGCGTGCTGCCGGCACGGGCGCCGCTGCAGCAGGCCGCGCTGTAGCGGGGCTGCGGGGCCGGACCGGGGCCGCTACAATGGCGCCTTTGCGTTCGTCCCGGAAGCCCCATGAATCAAGCCCGCCCCATCCGCACCCGCTTCGCGCCCAGCCCCACCGGCCTGCTGCATATCGGCGGCGTGCGCACCGCCCTGTTCTCATGGGCGTATGCACGCAAGCATGGGGGGCAGTTCGTCCTCCGGATCGAGGATACCGATCTGGAGCGTTCCACACCCGAATCGGTGGCGGCCATCCTGGACGGCATGCATTGGGTCGGCCTGGACTACGACGAAGGCCCGTTCTACCAGATGCAGCGCATGGCGCGTTACAAGGAAGTGATCGGCCAGCTGCTGGCGGGCGGCCATGCCTACCACTGCTATTGCAGCAAGGAAGAGCTGGAGGCGATGCGCGCCGAGGCCGAGGCGCGCGGCGAAAAGCCGCGGTACGACCGGCGCTGGCGCCCCGAGCCGGGCAAGGCATTGCCGCCGATGCCGGCGGATGTGTCGCCAGTGGTGCGTTTTCGTACGCCGCTGGACGGCACGGTCGCCTGGGATGACCAGGTCAAAGGGCGCATCGAGATCGCCAACGAGGAGTTGGACGATCTGATCATCGCCCGTCCCGACGGCACCCCCACCTACAACTTCTGCGTGGTGGTCGATGACTGGGACATGAACATCAGCCACGTGATCCGTGGTGACGACCATGTCAACAACACACCACGCCAGATCCATCTGTATCAGGCGCTGGGTGCCGAAGTGCCGCTGTTCGCGCATCTGCCGATGATCCACAACGACCAGGGGCAGAAGCTCTCCAAGCGGCGCGATGCGGTGTCCGTGGTCGACTACGACAAGATGGGCATCCTGCCCGAGGCGTTGCTCAACTATCTGGCAAGGCTGGGATGGGGACACGGCGACGACGAGTTCTTCTCGCTGACGCAGTTCGTCGCGTGGTTCGACCTGGCCGCGGTATCGCCAAGCCCCAGCCGGTTCGACCGCGACAAGCTGCTGTGGCTGAACGCCCAGCACATCAAGGCTGCCGATCCGGCACGCCTGGCGCAACGTGTGGCGGGCTTTCTGGCCGATCGTGGCGTCGACATCGCAGTGGGGCCGGCGCTGGCGCCGGTGTGTGCGCTGCTGAAGGATCGCAGCCAGACGCTGCTGGAGATGGCCGATCAGGCCGAGTATTTCTACCGTGCGCTGGTGCCCACCGCCGAGATCGTCGACAAGCACCTGGGCCCGGACGATGAGGCGCGGCTTGGCTTCTTCGCCGAAGGCGCGGCCCGTCTGCCGGAATGGAGCGCCGAAGCGCTGGCGGCCTACATCAAGGAGTTCGTCAAACAGCAGGGCGTGAAGATGCCGCAGGTGGGGATGCCGCTGCGCGCCAAGGTATGTGGCACCACCAGCACCCCGTCGGTGGACGCGGTGCTGGCGCTGCTCGGCCGTGAAGAGGTGTTGCGGCGGCTGGCGGCATGACGCCGCTGCCGGATCAGCGGATCACACCGCAGGCGATCCGGTCACCGGACGCGCCGGAGGGCTGGCTCTTCAGATCGTCGGGTTGATCGTGCACCACCAGCGCGCGGCCCTTGACGTGGGTGCTGGTCAGCCCGGGCACGGTGACATTGAAGGTGGCGCGGCCCTGGGCATCGGCATGGATGTTGCCCAGGTCCCCGTCGTGGTGACGGCTCGGGTCGGGCTTGCCGTGCGGGTGCCCGTCCGGGTTGTAGTGCGCGCCGGCGCTGCTGGCGTCCGGTGCCGAACAGTCGCCGGTTTCATGGATATGAAAGCCGTGCGCGCCGGGCGTGAGGCCAGTGACCTCGCCGGCCACGACCAGACCCTGCCCGGTATCCATCAGGCTCACCGTACCGCGCACCTGGCTGCCGGAAGCCGGCTCGAGCGGAGTCTGGGTGGGGCCGGTGGCGGCCAGCGCCGGCAGCGCCAGCGTGGCGATCAAAAGGCTCAACGACTTCATGATGTACTCTCCTGTGTCGATGTTTGTATACCCGATGGCGTGCAGCACCGCGCGCCCATTCCGTGAGCGACCCTTTCGATGAAGCTAAGTTCTGCAGCACAGATCGGCCAGTGCGTGATGGTCGGGTTCGACGGCCTTGTGCCCGATGCGCATATCAAACGTCTGATCCGCGAATATCGGGTGGGTGGGGTGATCCTGTTCCGCCGCAACGTGGCCGATCCGCGTCAGGTGGCGGCGTTGTGCCGCGCCTTGCAGGAGATCAACGCCGAGGTCAGCGATGTGCCGCTCCTGATCGGCATCGACCAGGAAGGCGGCATGGTGGCGCGCATCGAGGAAGGGCTGACGCCGCTGCCGTCCGCACTGGCGTATCAGGCGGCCGGGTCGGTGGCCGATTGCGAGGCGCTGTGGCGCCATGGCGCTGCCGAGCTGGCGGCACTGGGGATCAATGTTGATTTCGCGCCGGTGCTGGACGTGAACAACAATCCGGCCAACCCGGTGATCGGCGTCCGCGCTTTCGGCGAGGACACCGCCACGGTTTGCGACTACGGGTTGGCGGCGCTGCGTGGTATCCAGGCGGCCGGGATGGCCGGCACCGCCAAGCATTTCCCCGGCCATGGCGACACCGACACCGACTCCCATCTGGGCGTGCCGCGCGTGGGACATGGCCGGGCGCGGCTCGATGCCGTGGAGCTGGCGCCGTTCCGTGCCGCCATCGCGGCCGGCGTCGACGGCGTGATGTCGTCGCATGTAGCGTTTCCGGCCGTGGAGCCCGACCCGGATACCCCATCGACACTGTCGCGCGCCGTGCTGACCGGATTGTTGCGCGACGAGCTGGGCTTTGACGGTGTGGTGTTCACCGATTGCCTGGAGATGGATGCCATCGCGCGCGGCGTGGGTACCGAGCAAGGCGCGCTGGCGGCATTCCAGGCCGGGGCCGATGTCGTGCTGGTATCGCACCGCGCGGACCGGCAGATCGGCGCCCTTGAACTGCTGGCGCAGGCACTGGCGCAGGGCACGGTCAGCGCGGCGCAACTGGCGCAATCGTGCGCACGTGTCCTTGCGCTGAAGGCGCGCCGCGGCATGGCCGGCTGGCGGCAGCTGCCGGCCGACCCCACGCCGGTGTTGCGCACGCCCGATGCGCTCGCGTTGTCCGGCCGGGTACACCGGCGCGCGCTGACCCGGCAGGGGCCGGCGCGTGCGCTGGACCCTGCGCTGCCGGTGCTGCTGCTTGCTTTCGAGGTGCAGACCCGTACCGAGATCGACGAGGTGGCGCTCGGCAACCGGGCGCAACTGCGCGATTCGCTCGCGCTGCCGCTGCAAGCGCGTGGCTTCACGGTCGAGGAAATGGTGCTGGGATTGCAGCCGGACGAGACGCAACGCGACGCGGTCCAGGCCCGCGCAGCCCAGGCGCCGCAGATCGTGGTGCTCAGCTACAACGCGGTCCTGCATCCGGCACAGCGCGACGTGTTGGCCGCGTTGCCGCCCGAGCGGGTCTGGCTGGTGGCCGGCCGGCTGCCCTACGATCTGGCGCTGTTGCCGCAGGCCGCCGCCCGGCTGACGCTTTATGCCAATCGTCCTGCGGCCCTGTCGGTGCTGGCGGCGGCGCTGGCAGGTGAGCACGACTGATCGTCCGGCGCCGCGCCTTGCATGGGCTGGGTGCTGCTGCTATGCCTGCGATAGACGTCCTCTTGACGCCGGCAGGTGGGCAGGTGGGCGGCCATGCTTGCAAACGGGGCAGCTCCGGTATACTGCGGCGCACAGCCCTGCGTCATCGGATGCAGCGTGCAGATCATGTTTGCACAAATATACTTTGGCGTTAGACTGGGCGCCGATAGTCTGCCCGGCAATAGCGAGAGGATGGGGGTCATGAAAAAGTTACTGGTGTACGTGCTGGCCCTGGCTTTGTCGCCTGCATTTGCGGTGGATGAGCCGCTGCCGTTCGACGAGCCGGCCTACGCGCCCCAGGTGATACGTGCATCGGCGCAGTCACCGCAGAAACGCGCCGTCCTGGGCAAGAGCAAATACAGCAAGAAATTTGCGAACAAGTCGTCGCGCAAGCATCTGGCCAGCCGTAAGGCCAAGGGTGGCAAGTATGCGGCAGCCTCCAAGCGCACCTATGCGCAGAAGGGCGAGCGCCGCCAGCTTGCGGCCAATACCCGGCGTTAAAGCGGGATTCGGCATGTGGATATGCAGTGAAAGGGCCCAGATGAACTGGGCCTTTTTGTTGGCGCGGTATGAGCTAGGGCCGTTTTCACTGACCAGTCCGTTGTGAGGGCGCGCTCCGCTGCGATGTGGGCTGGCGGAAGCGCCCTGAATGACCGCATCGGCTTCCATCGACATGCGGTTCATGTTTGCCGTGACCTTGGTCATCTGGTTGGTGGCGGCTGATTGCGTTGCAGGCGCTGGCGGTCAGTCCGGTTTCGTCCTGGCTGCCCATGGCGATGCCGCGGGTTAGAACGCCTGCGCCACCGGCGATTTCGAGCAAGGCATCCCAACAGTTGCGTCCCCAGGCAGCAGGTGTGACAGCGCAAGATTGGCCAGCCCACTGGCAATCGCGCCGATGACCGTGCCGGGTATCCGGTCGACTCCCTCGGGGTGGCTGTGATGAACTTGGCCTTGCCAGCGATCTCCATGTTGCCTAACGCATCGCTGCCACAGTCTGAGCCGAGCAGGCTGGCATCGAAACCCGGCATCACCTTGCCGACCGGTTTGAGGGGGCTGCCTGCTTGCGGGTGGGTAACGATCCTACCCGTGCGGGTAGGCCCGAAGCGATAGCCGCCAGACCGCAGCTTGATGCCCTGAACGACCTGCTGTACTTCATCGAACGGGACGTCACTGTCGACCAAGCCGGTCAGAGTGCCACTCTCCAGAATACAGCCGACTTGATTTCGTTTCCTGGGCTGCTCACCAGCCCGCTAGGCAGGTCGGGCAGAGCGGACCTGAGCGGCCGCCCAGGCAGCGCTGTGGCTTGCGCTGCGTTGCCTGGAGGGTGTGGTGTCGTGTTGGGCGCTTTATTGGGTACGAAAACTGCTGATGGTGAAGATGCGCATCATCGGCTCCGTGCTGCCGCTGCCGAACCACCGGTCAAAGCTCTTCAGGGCGTCGCCGCTGGTTTCCATGTCGACCAGCGCTGCGTTGACTGCCGCCTGCAGCTCCTTTTCGCCCTTGCGTAGACCGACGGCGATGGTCTTTATGCTGAGCGCAAAGCTGGATACTTCATACTGCCCGCGCACATTGGCCGGCAGGCGCGCCTGGAAGCTGGCAAGCACCGGGCCGTCGGCGACGGCACCGTCGATCTGGCCTGTGACCAGCGCCTTGACGATTTCTGGCTTGTCTTCGAATTCGACCAACTTGGCTTGCGGGAAGTCTTTGCGCAGCATCTTGGCAGTGCTGGAGGTGGCTGTCGCGCCAAGGCGGGCTGCGTTGAGGTCCGACTCTTGCTTGAAGCGGCCTTTCTTGCCCAGCACTTTGTCTTCGGTGACGAAGTAGGCGACGCTGAAGTCGATTTCCTTTTCCCGATCACGGGTACGGGTGAGGTCGGCCACCACCAGATCGACTTGGCGTTTTTTCAGGGCCGGGATGCGGTCATCCGATTCAACGGTGATGAACACCGGCTTTACGCCCAAGCGGCGTGCAATGCCTTGGGCAAATTCGATGTCGTAGCCACGCAGCAGCCGGGTTTTCGGATCCAGCTGGGAAAACGGTGGAGAGGAGTCCTTTACGCCGATCAGGATTTCGCCCTTTTTCTTGATATCGGTAAGGTCATCCGCATGGGCGAGGCCGGCAAGGGCGACGAGGGCGGCAAGCAGGAGGTGACGCATGGCGGTTGGTCCGTTCGAGGTGGTGGAATGCGGGAAGGGGCAGGTGGTGATCAAAAGGGGTGATGCCTGGTTCTTGGGTGTGTTTTGCTGACTCGCAGCGTCCCCGGGTATTACGGTAAATCCCCGCACGATGCAACTTTACTTGCGCGACGATTGCGGGCGTGTCGTCGCCGGCAGCTATGGTGCCATGATGGAAGGATTTTTACAGGAGGTCGCCCATGCAAAAAGCCCGGTTTCCCGGGCTTTTTTGTTGGAGCGAGGAGAAGGGGGCGTGCGCCCCCGGCTACTTACTTCAGTGTGACGCTCCAGTTGGCTTCCACGCACTTCACGTATTGCCCATCGATCAGCGCGTTGTACGGGGTCTGGTAGCTGACAAGCTGACACTTGTTCTCGCCGCCCATCTTCCAGTCCTTTTCCCAGTAGATGTTGAATGCGGCCGACGACCCGCCGTCGAAGCGGCCCATGCCGGCGCACTTCATCGACTCCTTGTTGATATCCCAGCCCAGATCGCGAGCGAACTCGACGTAGTAGTCGATGCGGTTCTGCGCGGCCTTCTTGGTCGGGCTGTCCTGGCACTCGGCGTTGATGATCTGGATGGTGGTCGGGAAGTCGTTGCCCAGTTGGCGGACCTTGTCGAACTCGTTCGGCACCCAGGTGCCGTCGATCACGTGCAGCATCGAGGGCTTGGGCGGTTGCGGGTAGATGAAGAAGAACACCGCCGAGGCAAGGTTCAGCCAGGTGTCGGCCACCAGTTCGGGGTTGTTCAAGAGCTTGAACTGGTCACCCTCGAACATCGCCTGCGAGAACGGGCCGTAGTTGTAGTTGTAAGACAACTGCTTGGCGCCGCGACCGAAGTAGCCCTTGAACTGGCCATTGGGCAGCTTGCCGCAGGTCCAGATCTTGTTGAACACCGGATCGTTGCACTCGGCGTTGTAGCCGGACTTGGTCTCGTCCCAGCCCATTTCACGCACGTGCACCAGTGCCTGACGCCATTCGGGGATGCCGAACTGCTCGATGCTGTGGCCGCCGGTCTCCTGGGCGAAGTGGGCGAACATCGCGGCGAGCGAACGACGGCAGATCTCGTCGCTGTTGCGTCCATCGGTATAGGTGTCGCAGAAGCCCGGGAACTTGGCCACGCCCTGCAGGAAGCCCTGGTAGGTGTACGACGGGTTGCGCACCTGGAAGTAGTAATCGAACTTCTGCTGCGAGACCAGCGCCTCGACCCGCTTCACGTTCTCCGGATTGGTCGCCTTGCCCGGCGCCACGGCTTCGACCTGGGCATTGGGCAGCGTGCGCACCGAGTACTTCACCTTGCGGAAGATATCCGAGTTGGTCAGCTGCGCCGCATAGGCTTCGGCTTCGGCCTTGGTCGGCACCCCGCCCGGCGTCGGGGTGACTGGCGTGGGCGTCACTGGCGTGGG
Source organism: Chitiniphilus purpureus (assembly GCF_025642115.1). Lineage (GTDB taxonomy): Bacteria > Pseudomonadota > Gammaproteobacteria > Burkholderiales > Chitinibacteraceae > Chitiniphilus > Chitiniphilus purpureus. The sequence continues at coordinate 2,047,839 of NZ_CP106753.1, forward strand.
GGTCGGAGTCACCGGGGCCGGCGTCGGCGTGACGGGCGTGGGGGTGACCGGCGTCGGTGTGGGTGCCACCGGGGTCGGTGTCGGCGTCGGCGTGCCGCCGTTGCCGCAAACGCCGATGTCCTGCCACAACGTATTGCTGGACGCCGGATTCCAATTGGCCCCTACATGCGCCACATGGGTGACCAGCGCGCGATAGTTGCGGCCGTTGTAGGTGACCAGGGTGCCGGCGGTGTAGGTCCTGCCTTCGGCCCAGGCCGGATTGCAGGTGCCGGAGACGGGCGTCGGCGTGGGGTTCGGCCGCGGTGTCGGGGTCACCACCGGAGTGGGCGTCGGGGTGACGGCCACCGGGGTCGGGGTGACGGCAGGGGTGGGGGTGACCGCCGGCGTCGGCGTGACGACCGGGGTGGGGGTGGCTGTGACAGGGGTCGGGGTGGTGACGCTCAACAACTGCCAGGGTCCCCACTGCGCGGCACCGGGCATGTCGCCCTGGGTCCACCACTTGGCCTTGTAGGCCTTGCCCTGGTAGGTCACTTCCTGTCCGGCGTTGTAGACCGCCTGGTTGTTCCACTCCGCCGCTTGGGCGAAACCAATGGTTGCCAAGGCCACGACAAGTGCGTGGCGGCCGCTCAGGCTCAGCATAAAAACTCCTCCATCCTCTATCGTTTTGTTCCGGCTTTGAGCCGGATGTCGGCAATGGTATCAGTTGGATGGCATGCGTCAAATGCAGCTTACACGGCTTGATCAGAAAAATTCATTCGTAATCAAACAAATATCATGGATTGATAATTTCCTTTGGCGGCTTGCTTACAAAGTGCTGGAAATAAGCCATGGAATTGGTATGGTCGTAAGCGCTTGATTAAGTCCAATTTCCAGGATGGACAAGGGTCAGACCACCATTGCAATACCCTAACGATTGCAAGGTTTTTACGCGTGCTTGCTGACGCATTTGACGGGCAGGTGCAAGCCGGCAGTCTTATGACGAACGGATAAACGGTTGCAAATCCGGGATGAGCGGATGGCGGTGTGCGCAAGCGCATCCGCTGGGCAGGCCGTGATCGAATCGAGTGGCCCGGCCCTGTGCGGCAGGGCCGTGGCGTGTGCCTCAGCGCCGGGTGATGCGCGCCAGCTCGTCGAAGTAGGTGGGGAAGGTCTTGGCGGTGCAGCCCGGATCAAGGATGCGCACCGGCGCCGCCAGCGCCACCAGTGAGAAACACATCGCGATGCGGTGGTCGTCATAGGTGGCAATGGCCGCGTCCGGCGTGAGCTGGGCCGGTGGCGTGACCACCAGGTAGTCCCGGCCTTCCTCGACGGTCGCGCCCACCTTGCGCAGCTCGGTGGCCATGGCGGTGATACGGTCGGTTTCCTTGACGCGCCAGCTCTCGATATTGCGCAAGGTGGTGGTGCCTTCGGCGAACAGTGCGGCCACGGCAATGGTCATCGCCGCATCGGGGATATGGTTGAAATCCATATCGATGGCCTTGAGCTTGCCCGAGGCAGGGCGGCTGGCACAGATCCAGTTGTCGCCGCGCTCGATCACCGCGCCCATCGCCTCCAGCGCTTCGGCGAAGCGCACATCGCCCTGGATGCTCTGCCTGCCGACCCCGGTGACGACCACGGGCGCGTCGGCCGTAGCCGCAATGGCGCCGGCAGCAAGGAAATAGGACGCGGACGAGGCATCGCCCTCGACGAAGATCTCGCCGGGGCTATGGTAGGTCTGGCCACCAGGGATGAAGAATTCGGCCCAGTCGTTGCCGTTGACGCCACGGCGTTCGACCGTGATGCCGAAGCGCTTGAGCAGATTGAGCGTGATCTCGATATAGGGCTTGGAGATCAGCTCGCCGACCACTTCGATGGTGATATCGCGGCCCGCCAGCGGCAGCGCCATCAAGAGGCCGGTGAGGAACTGGCTGGAGACGTTGCCCTTCACCGCGACGCGCTCACCGGTGATGGTGCCGGGGTGGATCTGCAGCGGCGGGTAGCCTTGGTTGCCCAGGTATTCGATCCGCGCGCCGGCCTGGCGCAGTGCGTCCACCAGATCACCGATCGGGCGCTCGTGCATGCGCGGCACACCATGCAGGTGATAGCTGCCGTCCGCAAGGGCCAGTGCCGCGGTCAGCGGGCGGAAGGCGGTACCGGCGTTGCCGAGGAACAACGAGGCATCCTTGACCGGGAAATCGCCGCCGCAGCCCATGATGCGGAAGTCGCGGCCATCGCCGACCTGCTCCCAGCGCACGCCCAGCGTGGCCAGCGCTTCCAGCATGCGCTGGGTATCGTCCGAGGCCAGCAGGCCCTTGACCAGTGTTTCACCCTGGCAGAGCGCGGCCAGCAGCAGCGTGCGATTGGAGATGCTCTTGGAGCCAGGCAGATCGACAGTGCCGGCGACACGGGCACGTGCAGAAAGGTCGAGATGTTCCATGGTGCAGGGCGGGCGGTAGGAAAGTCGGACATGATACCGCGCCGGCCGGCGGGCCCGCGAGCGTGGCGGCGTCAGCGCTGTCCGGTCAGCGCATCGAGCGCCGCCTGCACGCGCTCCGGCCCCAGATCGTTCAGGCACTTCATATGGCCCAGCGGACAGGTGCGCTCGAAGCAGGGGCTGCACTCGACATTGAGCGACACCACGCGCGCGCTGGCCGAAAGCGGCGGCGTGAATACCGGCGAGCTGGAACCGTAGACCGCCGCCAACGGCAGGCCCAGCGCCGCTGCCACGTGCATCAGCCCGGAGTCGTTGCAGACGGCGGCAGCGGCAAGCGCCATCAGATCGATGGCCTGCGCCAGGCTGGTCCGGCCGGCAAGGTCGACCACGCCCGGGGCGGCAGCCACGATCTCGCCGCAGATCCCGGCATCCTTGCTGGAGCCGAACAGCCACACCTGCCAGCCGCGGGCGAGGTACCCACGCGCCAGCGCCGCTGCATGCCGTGCAGGCCAGCGTTTGGCCGGGCCGTACTCGGCGCCGGGGCAGAGGGCGAGGATGGGGCGGTCGATGTCCAGCCCCAGCGTGGCGAGCACGGCTGCACTGGCTGCTGCGTCAACTGCCAACCGGGGGTCGGGAATGGGGTGGACGGGCGGCATGCCCTTGGGTTCGGCCAGGGCCGCGAAGCGCTCGACCATGCGCGGCAGCGCCGCCTTGTCGAGCCGGCGCCTATCGTTCAAGAGGCCGTAGCGGGCTTCGCCAAGCCAGCCGGTGCGGCACGGAATGCCGGCGAACAGCGGCACCAGCGCGCTCTTGAGCGAGTTGGGCAGTACGATGGCCTGGTCATAACCGCGCCGTGCCAGCTGGCGGGCAAGCTGCCAGCGTTGCTGCAGCGCGAGTTCGCCGTGGGCGAATGGCGCATCGATGGCGTCGCGGATCTGCGGCATGCGTGCGTGCAGGGGGCGGGTCCAGGCCGGGGCCAGCACGTCGATGGCCACGCCCGGATGGCGCGCGGCCAACCGGGCGTAGAGCGGCTGGGCCATCACCGCATCGCCCACCCAGGCCGGTGCCACGATCAGGATCTGTTTCATGCCGGCAGAACCTTGGATCGCGCCCCCGGTGCACGACCGCCGTGCGACGGCGGCTTGGCAATCGCCGGGAAATGCACGTCGTCTTTGCCCTGATTGAACACCGGATAGGCCATGCCGGCGGGCAGGTGCTGGCAGTGCCCGGGTACCGGCGTGCGCTCCTGGCCGGCCAGCCCGATGGTCTGTGAAGCGGCAGGCCGTTGGAAGAACGGTTGCGTGTGCAAATGGCGGTGGGGCATCTCGGCTGCGCCGGGCGGCATGCGTTCGCGGATCACGGACTGCGCGGTGCGCTGCAGAAGAGGCCGGCCGTCGCGCCGTTCGCGGTGGCGATGGCGCTTGGCCCATTCAAGGTCGGCCATCATGCGCTTGGCTCGTCCAGGCGGCGGGGCAGGCCGCCGGCTGCGTCGGTCGGTAGGCACAGGCGTGGACCGGCGGCACACAGGGCATGCAAAAACAAGGCGGCGCGTCGCGCCGCCCGCAAGGCTGCGCGGCAGCTCAATGCCCTTTGACCACTTCGCCGGCCTTGAGCCGATAGTGGGTGCCACAGTAAGGACAGAGCGCCTCGCCGGTCTTTTCAATCGGCAGGAACACGCGCGGATGGCTGTTCCACGCCAGATGCTGCGGCATGGGGCAGTGCAGCGGCAGGTCGGTGGCGCTGACTTCGATTTCGCTGTGGGTGTTCTCTTGCTGTGCCATGGTCGTCTCCCGTGGTTTCGCGGGGCAGCTCGTCCCGCGCTGGGGCATGCTTGATCTGGAGGTTCACGCTGGGGCGGGGCCGCCGTGGTGGCCCCGCTTGCCGGCGGCTAGACCAGCGTCAGCCAGTCCAGATGCCGCTCGTCACGGCCCTGGACCGCGTCGAAGTAGCGTTGCTGCAGGCGTGCAGTCACCGGGCCACGGCTGCCCTGGCCGATGGCGCGGTTGTCCAGTTCGCGGATCGGTGTCACTTCGGCGGCGGTGCCGGTGAAGAAGGCTTCGTCGGCGGTGTAGATCTCATCGCGGGTGATGCGCTTTTCCACCACCTCGATGCCTTCCTCGCGCGCCAGCGTCAGCACCGTGTTGCGGGTGATGCCGTCCAGGCACGAGGCCACGTCCGGGGTGTACAGCACGCCTTTCCTGATGACGAACAGGTTCTCGCCGGCCCCTTCCGAGGCATAGCCCTCGGTGTCGAGCACCAGCGCCTCGTCGTAGCCGTCGGCCGCCGCCTCCTGGTGCGCCAGGATGGAGTTGATGTAGTAGCCGCATGCCTTGGCGCGCACCATCGACACGTTCACATGGTGGCGGGTGAAGCTGGAGGTCTTGACACGGATACCCTTCTCCAGCCCTTCAGTCCCCAGGTAGGCACCCCATGGCCATGCGGCGACGACGGTATGGATGGTGTTGTCCTTGGCCGCAATGCCAAGGCGCTCGCTGCCGATGAAGCTGAGCGGGCGCAGGTAGCAGGACTTGAGCTTGTTCTCCCGCACCACCAGCCTTTGCGCCTCGTTCAGCTCCTCGGCCGAGTAGCCGATCTTCATCTGGAAGATCTTGGCCGAGTTGAGCAGACGTTCGGTGTGATCCTGCAGGCGGAAGATCGCGGTGCCGCGCGGGGTTTCGTAGGCGCGTACGCCTTCGAACACGCCCATGCCGTAATGCAGCGTGTGCGTGAGCACGTGTGTGGTCGCATCGCGCCACGGAACCAGTTTGCCGTCATACCAGATGACGCCGTCGCGATCAGCCAACGACATGATGCTTCTCTCCTGCCTGTATTTGGGATTCGGGGGCGTAAAGCGCGAAATTGTAGCCCAAATCGCCCGAAAACGGCGCGGGTCCGTCCGCAGCCCGCACTGCCGCCGGATGCCGTGCGGCGCGCCTTGCGTCTGCCGGTTTGCACTTGCGGCGCGCCGGATCTGTTCCTAACGTGAAAACCCCCCGTACGCATGCCATGCGGATGTGGGATGGATTCCCCGGAACCGATCCATGCACCGCCGCTGGTGTCTCCGGCTCCCGGCGCATCGCGCCTGGGCCCGCCACGGCATGCCTTCAGGCTGCAGCGCAGGCCGCAGCCGCGTAACGTGTGCAGGTTCTTATCGCTCTTTGCCCTGGTGGCTGCCATGCCGATAGCCGATGTGGTCCTGGTCTGCGATGGCCTGCCGCTTGACCTGTTGCTCGATGCAGGTCCGGCGGCGCGGGTGTGCCTGATCTCGCCCGGCTGCCTTGCCGGGGCGCCCGCGCGCAGTTGCCAGCCGCGGTTGGTGCTGGTGCCGCTGCTGGACGATGCCTCACCATGCCCGCATCTGGCGGCCCGGCTGGAGCGGCGCTGGCCGGGTGTGCCGGTGCTGGTGGTGGGCCGGCCGGGCGGATGCTCGGCCGACACGGCACTGGCCGCGGGCTATGGCGGTCTGCTCGACCGCCGCAGCGCGCGGCGGCTGATCGGCGCGCTGGCGCTGCCCGGCTCGCCGCCGCCCGCCGGGCAGGCATCGGCGCTGGTGGGGCAGTCCGCGGCGATGCGCGATGTGCGCCGCAAGCTCGAACGCTTCGCGGTGGGCGACAGCACCCTGTTGATCACCGGCGAGACCGGCACCGGCAAGGACCTGATCGCGCGGCAGGCGCATGCGTTGAGCGCGCGCGCCGGGCAGCCCTTTGTCGCGCTCAACTGTGCGGCCCTGCCCGAGACGCTGATCGAGAGCGAGCTCTTCGGCTATGAAAAAGGTGCCTTCACCGGTGCCGGCCAGGCCTACAAGGGCAAGATCCGGATGGCCGAAGGCGGCACGCTGTTCCTGGACGAGATTGGCGACATGCCGCTGCCGGCCCAGGCGCGCATGCTCCGGGTGATCGAAAACCGCGAGGTGTTCAGCCTGGGCGCGAGCCGGGCGCAGCAGGTGGACGTGCGCCTGGTCGCCGCCACCAACCAGGCGCTCGAGGCACGGGTACAGCAGGGGGTATTCCGCAAGGATCTGTTCTACCGGCTGAACGTGGCCCGGCTCGCGTTGCCGCCGTTGCGTGAGCGGCAGGAGGACCTGGACGCGCTGATCGCGCTGTTCATGGGCCGTCAGGTGCCGCTGGCGCTGACGTCGGCCGTGCGTGCCCGACTGTACCGGCACGATTGGCCCGGCAATGTGCGCGAACTCAAGAACGTGCTCGAAGCGGCGCGCCTGAGCGCACAGGGCGCGCGCATCGAGCTTGCTGACCTGCCCGATTATCTGCAGCAGGGCGCCGGCGAGCTGCCTGCTGACGAACGCTGCCGCATCCTCGATGCACTGCGTGCGGCCGGCGGCAACAAGAGCGAGGCGGCGCATCAGCTGCATTGGTCACGCATGACGCTGTATCGCAAGCTGGCCAAGCACGGTCTGCACGGCGCGCTCGAATCGTGAGGCGCCCATCGGCTGCGGCATGCTGTATCGCCGGGTGGTCCGGCTGTCGCTGGCTGGCAGCGGCAGCCTTACGGGCGGTCGGCGTGGCAGGCCGGTATGCCGACGACGCCATGCAGCAGTATGCGATGCATGGATACGGCAAGCCGGAGCGCGGCCCGGGCTGCGGCATCAACGGGAGATGCCATCCCGGCGGCGTGGGCATGCAAGGTGATTGCGAAAGCGGCCGACGCCCTGCAGCGGCCAACGCATTGCCACTTTCTCCCATGGAAAGCTTTGGGACGATTAACCAATTGATCCGACAGTGATTCTTGACACTGTTTATGGGCGTGGCATAAAGACCAGTATGTTTAACGGGCAAGCAGGCTTACCCAGCCTGACAAACTGCCCAGTTGCGTTGCCGTGGGGGTGTTCGATGGAAAATCCGTCCCGTTTCAATCTGATCGGTTCGTCGCCGCAGTTCCAGCAGACGCTGCGACAGCTGGAGAAGATGGCCCAGGTGGACGTGCCGGTGCTGCTGTTGGGCGAGACGGGAACGGGCAAGGAGCTGGCGGCGCGTGCCATCCACTACCTGGGTCCGCGTGCCGGCAGGCCGTTTGTGCCGGTCAATTGCGGTGCGCTTGCCGAAACACTGCTCGAGAGCGAGTTGTTCGGGCACGAGCGCGGGGCGTTCACCGACGCGCGGCAGGCTGCGCCCGGGCTCGCCGCCGAAGCCGACGGCGGTACGCTGTTCCTGGACGAGGTCGACGCGCTGAGCCTGAAGGCCCAGGCGGCGTTGCTGCGCTTCCTGCAGGACGGCACATACCGCCGCGTCGGCGGCAGCCAGGAGCGCCGTGCCGATGTGCGCATCCTGGTGGCCACCAATGCGGCGCTCGAACAACTGGTGGAGGCGCGCCGTTTCCGGCGCGACCTGTTGTACCGCATCAATGTGCTGACGCTGGCGCTGCCGCCGCTGCGCCAGCGCCTGGGCGATGCGTGCGAACTGGCCCAGGTTTTCCTGCGGCGTTTCGCCCACCAGTACCGCATCTTCAACCGCCAGTTCCACCCCGAGGCGCTGGACTACATCGCGCGCCATGACTGGCCCGGCAATGTGCGTGAGCTGGAAAACCAGGTGCACCGGGCGTTTCTGATGAGCGAGGATGGCTACCTGCGTCTGGGGACCGCATTGACGGTTTCCCCGCTGGCGGCGGGCGCGGCCTTGCCGTACAAGACCGCCAAGGCGCGCGCCATCGCCGAATTCGAGCAGCGTTACGTGAGCGGGCTGCTCAAGCGCACCGGAGGCAACATCAGCCGTGCGGCGCAGCTGGCCGGTCAGGATCGCAGCGCGTTCGGCAAGCTGGTGCGCAAGCTCGATCTGCAAGGGTTGGGGCTGGGCCTGCCCAATCTGGCGGACAAGGGCTGAGTGTCTGGGCACCGTACCGGCTCTTGCATTGGCGCACAGTCTGCACGATGGCATTGGCATGGCTGACAGGTGTGCGCCATATTTGGGCATGACGCCGTCGCCTTCGGACCCGAACGAGATTGCAGCGCATGGATGAACAGCTTGTCGACACAGTGATGCAGGCGATCCGCGCCTACGTGCGCGCCCGGCCTGACTGCGCCGACACCATCGAAGGCATCCATGCCTGGTGGGTGCCCTGGCCGGACCAGCCCGAGCCGCTGTCGGTCACCCGGCTGGCGCTGGAGCGGCTGGAGGCCGAAGGGGTGCTGGAGCGACGCCACGTGGGCCGCCGCGAGCTATGGCGTGCCCGGCGCGAGTGAAGCCTGGGCGTTGCCCCCTTGCATACGGCGCCCGCCAAATGCGTTTCAGCACTCACATCATATTTGTGGCGTCATTGCAGTGGATTGGCTGGATCAATCCTGATGCTGATCCCAATACCAGATCGTCGCGCCGTATCTGGATTCCGGGAAGGCCGGCATGATGTCCCCCGCCGCGAATGGCCGGCGCGAGCCGAACCGGGCAGGGGTCCACCAGAAGCCGGCCCGCGGGCAAGGCTGGTTGGCTTCGCAGCGGTTCGGGTGGATACGCGCCACCGCTTCTGCGCGGGAGTAGTGCTGGCGGGCGTAGTCCACGAGCTCGGCGGGGTAGAACGATTTGTCGCGGTAGCTGCTGTCGTCGATGTCGAACAGCCACGTGACCGCGGCGGCTTCCCAGCTCCAGTAGCCGGTAAATCCAGGAGCCTCATGTTGCCCGTGATAAGGCTCTCTGCGACTGGCGGTGTACCACTCGTCCAGATACTTTGCCATCAAGGCCGGGCGCTTTTCTGGCGTTGCGTCGAACACCTTTTGCAGTTTCTTATACGGCAGGGTGCGGGTATAGGTGACGCCGGCGGGCCGGCCGGGTACGAATGGCGCCAGCAGGATTTCGATCAGGATATCGGGATCGTCGTTTTCGTAATCGAGGATGGCGGCGAGGCGGGGCATCAGGTCGCTATGGCCGAGTAGCAGGCCCATGCATACGAGCTGATTAGCCCTTGAATAATCAAAATCGTATAAGTCCAGATGGGGAACGCGGCGACCACCTGCCTCTGGACTGTCGTCAAAAGTGCGGTCGTATTTGGCATAGACTTCCCAGTAGTCGAGCAGCGTCGGGTAAAAATCTTGCAGCTCCATAATGGAATTGCCAGCGGAATAGCTCACAAGCAAATGATTGAGCGCGTCCCAAGCCCGCTGGCACGTTGCCTCCATAGCAGCGTCTTTAGGAAAGTCAGGTTTATGCCCGTTTAGCGCAATGCCCTCTGCTACCACCTCATAGGACTCAAGGGCGCCTTGTAAAATAAATTGGTAGTGATTTTCAAAATCAAGCAACGGCTCTCTTTTAAGAGACGGCAGATCATTTGAATTTAATTGTCTCATTTTCTATTTGGGCAGGATGTTGTTGGGCAATTCAATTAATGGCCGCTTTATCTCGTGATGGTGGCCGTGCTTGGGTTCATGCCGCACCTTTTGCTTGCCAGTCACCATGATAATCCAACGATCATACGGCGCTGGGGCATTTGGGTTGGAGAACCTTTGTCTACGAAATTTTTCAATCTTTAATCGCATATCGGCTTGATGGGTGCTTAATATGCCTTTGTTTTCTGTTCCAAGAATCGTATCAATAATCCACTTATGACTCATCTGCACCCCCTTTGTCTTGGTGCTCGACAATCCCTGCTCCACCTTCCTACCCTGGCGTTTCGCCTTCAAATCATCGTCATTCGCCGTTTCCGGTACGCTGACTTTGCCCGGGGTTTTGGCGGGTTGCGGTGCCGGGTCGAACGGGTCTTCGCTTTTCATGCTTTCCAGCTGCGCCCGCTGGGCGGCGGGTAGCGCCTGCAGCAGCGCAAAGCTGTCCAGCAGGCTGCCTTTGGTTTCGGCGATCACGTAGGGCTGGGTCGGCGGGCGCAGCGGGCTGTACCAGATGTGGTCGATCCCCTGGCCTTTGGGGCCATCGTGTTCCTCGCGCTTGCGGCCATGGTCGTTGATCTTCCTGAAGCCGGCCTTGGCGGTGGGGATATGGTAATCGGCCAAGTGCTCGGGCAGCACGCCGCTGTACCAGGCGTCTTTCTTCCTGGCCTGGCGTTTTTCGTCGGTCCTGGCCTGCCCGGGCTGGGCGGGTTTCTGCGTGCTGCGGTCTTTCTCCACGGTGGTTTGGGTTCTGGGCGTTCCGGTGGCTGGCGCGGCGCGGGGTGGGGTGGTCCTGGCGGTGCTTTTCGGCAGCTCCTGTCCAATCAGCTTGCCGTGCATTTTCTTCAGTTCGTTGACCGCGGCGTCGATCCTGCCGGCGGCCATTTTCCTCAGGTCCAGCAGTTGCTGCACGTAGCGATCGATTTCGCCGCGTCCCATCAGCGCCTTGGTCGCCCAGGTGTCCAGCGCATGGACGATGCCCGAGAGAATGTTGTCGACGATTCCGTTCAACTGCCCGCCCAGGGGGCCGAAGTCCATCTCCTTCACCCATCGGTAGGCATTGCCTTTCATCCTGGCCGGCAGCACGTCGAGGATACGGGCAAACGGTGTGCCGACTTTTGCCAGCTTGAATACCGCCTTGAACGCATCGCCCACACCGGGAATGCAGCCGAGCGCGTTGATGACCAGATCGAGCCATGCTGCGGGATTGGCTGGGTGGGCGGTCAGCGCAAGCATGGAAAGGATAATGTCCCGCGCGTCCATGACCTGCCCGACGCCGGGCACCACGCCGAGCACCGCGGTGACGATGATTTGCGAAGGGCTATCCCCCTTGCCGGTGATCAGCCCGTGCAGCCAGCCGTTGATGCCGTCATCGGCTTGTTTGAGTGCCGTCTTGGCGGCGACTGTGGTGGCGCTCATGCTGGTCCATCCTGCTTGTTGCCGACCGGCGGGTCTTTGGGGTGCGCTTTCTTGTAGGCGTGCTGCGGTTCTCGTTCGCCCGCTACCACGTAGTCGTCGTAGTGCTGCTGATAGCGGGGCTCGGCGCCGTATTTTTCCTGCAGGATGGTGTCGATCTCGTCGGGGAAGTAGTTATCTTCCAGGTAGTCTGCTTCGGCCTGCAGGTATTGCGCCAGCAGTTGGGCTGCTTCCTCGATGGAGGCCGGTTTGGCACCGGCAATGGGGTTGGCCTGCTGGGGTAGCCAAGGTTCGGCATCTCGCGTATCCCAGCCATAGGTAATTTCGGTCGCGCCGTCCTGAGGAATGCCTTCGAGCTTGGCGTGGCCTTGGTTGTCCAGCTTTCCGGATAGCTGGGAGCCATCGGCAAAGCGGACCAGATAAGGCGCGCCCGCCACCGGCTGCATGTTGTGGTAGCGGTAGTTGAGTTCCAGCCAGTTCTGCCGGTCTTCGGGCTTAGGCATGAAGAGTTTGGCAACATCCAGGCTCGCCGGCCCGCTCCAATCGAACCCGCTGCCCTTGAAGCTCACCTTGCCCGGGGCGTGGATCTCGATGTTGCCGCCCTTGAGCCGGATATACGCCCCGCCGCAGGTGAGCAGTAGTTCCTGCCCGGCTGCGAGGGTGAAGGTCTGTTTGTTGGCGTGCAGCCGCACATTCTGGTCACCGACGATCTCCACATCGCCACTCTGCGCTTGCAGCTGCGCATGGCCCCTCGCGGTGATCAATTTGAGATTCACCTTGTCCACCACCCCCTGCACGAACAGGCTGATCCTGCTGCCCACGTTGTGAATCCAACGGCGGGCGGTGCTCTGCTGGGTGTCGCGCTGGCTGACGGTATCGAGGTTCTGCCCGCTGTTCAGCACCAGCGCGTGGGCGGTGGTCAGCGCGATGCCGGCCGGGGCGCTGGCAAGCAGGATGGGTTGCTGGCCGGGCTGCTCCTTCGCGGTCTTGCCTTGTTCGTCGGTGTTGGAACCGGCTTCCCAGGCCTTGAGCGCTTCGTTCAGATGATCGAGGTGGCCGTGCTGGGTCTTGGCTTGCTTTTCGCCTTCAACATCCAGCGTGTCCGGGCCGATCTCAGCCGGGTCGGCCAGTTGGTGTTGTGCGGTGTCCGACAGCGTCTGCGCGAGTTGCTGGGCGGCTTCGAGCTGGCTTTGTGCTTGTTCGCGGTCCAACTGCCGGCCGGCGGCGCCGGGTTGGGCTTCGGTGCTGAGCAGCAGCCCGTGCGCGGCGCGCAGGGCGCCGGCGTGGTCGGTGCGCAGTTCGAAGCCGTCGCCCCGGGGTTCGGCCTTGCCATCACTGCGTGGGTGGGCGAGGTAGCCTTGGTTGAGCTGGGTCTTGCCGTGTTCGGACGAGAGCTTGGTGCGCAGCTCGCCCTGGGTGTCGTCGAACAGCAACTCGTTGTAGCGGGTGGTGCCGAACTCCTGGCTCTTGATGCCGGACAGGGTGTGGTTGGCCGGCAGGCTGCCGGCGCCGGAGAAGGTGGGCGGCAGGTGGCTGCCGTTGTAGAGGGTGCCGACCACCAGCGGCCGGTCGATGTCGCCCTCCACGAAGTCCACCAGCACTTCCTGGCCGATGCGCGGGATGAACTGGTGGCCCCACTGCGCCCCGGCGCTGGGGTAGGCGACGCGGAGCCAGCACGAGGAACGCTCGTCCTGGTTGGCGCCGAAGTCCGGGTGTTCCTGGCGGCGCTGCCAGTGCAGCTGCACCTTGATCCGGCCGTAGGGATCGGTATGCACTTCCTGGCCGGCCGGGCCGACCACGGTGGCGGTCTGCACCCCGGGGGCGGTGGGCCTGGCATGCTCGGTGTGGCTGTATAAAGGCGGCAGCGGGATGCCGCGGCGCTGGGCGTCGAAGTCGACCTGGAATGGGGTGGCGTCCGAGACGGATTCGCCCAACTGGGCGGCGAGCTCCCCCGGCAGGTTGTTGCGGGCACGGAAGGTGAGCCGGGTGGCGACGAACTCGCGCTGCTCGGGCGCGTCGGCGTCGTGGTGCGGGTGGTCGCGCAGCTGGAACCATTCGCCCACCCGCAGGCTGCGCAGCGTGCCGCTGCCGGCAAAGCCCTTCTTGTGCGCATCCAGCGCCTGCTGGCGCAGCCGGGCATAGCGGGCCAGCGCGTCGTCGTCGCTGGCGTAGTACAGCGTCTGCGCGTCGTAGTCCGCCAAGGTGCGCTCGGCCTGCGCGCCGCCGTCGCCCTGGTCGATCACCGTGTCGTCCTGGGCCTGCAGCGTCGCCACCGGCCGGTAGTCAAAGCTGGCCAGCGCCACCTGGGCGGTGCCCAGCTGGCGAGCGCTGGTCCAGCCGGTGAGGCTGTCCTCGGTCTCGGTGGCATCGGCGCGATGGAAGCGCACGCTGCCCTGCTGAGCCTGCGGCAGCGCATAGGGGTCGTCGAACACCACCAGCGTCACCTTGGGCGGGTCACCGGCGGCGTGCTCGAAGCGATAGGCCAGCCCTTCCTCGGCCAGCAGCCGGCTGACGAAGGCGAGATCGGTCTCGCGGTACTGCAGGCAATAGGAACGCAGCGGGTAGGTCTCGCGCAGTTCGAAGCGCACGGCAAAGCCGGCGGCGAACACCGGGTTGCCGGCCAGGTGTTCATCGAGCACGGCGCGGACGAGGTCGGGGACGGTGCGGTCCTGGAACACGCGGCTGGTGCGGCGGTGGGCCAGCAGCGCGAGCGGGGGTTCGATGGTCAGCGCATAGCGGGCGAAGCCGCCGTCGGCCGGCAGCGCCTCGGCGCGGGTGACGAGGCCACCGCGCACCAGCTCACCGCCGTCGGCGGTCGCCAGGCCCAGCTGTGCCGGCAGGCCGAGCAGCGCCTTCAGTTCCAGGTCCACCGACGGCGACAGGCATTCAACGCGGTAGCGGTAAGGCTGGGACAGCGCCTCGCTGCCCGTGGCGCTGTGCGGCAGCAGCGTCCCGCCCCAGTGCGCCCCGTCGCCCAGCTGCAGCGTGACCAGGCGCTGGTCCTGCGTGAAGGCGCTGGCGAACGAGGACAGCAGGGTGGCGAGGTCCATGGAAGTTGAGCGATGGCGTCAGAAAGGCGCAATGGTAGCGTTGGCTAATCTTTTACTCAAAGGGCATAACGGGAAATTGGCATAAACCCGGACAGACGCCGCAGAAGCGAGTGCAGATGGTATGGCCGCGGGTGCTTTTCATCCCACCCCGGTACGAAACCACCTGGTTGCTGAACCGGTGCTGCAGCCCGCGCCAATCCTGGCGCCGGGCCGAGGCGCGGGGTGGGAGCGGGCGGGTGGAAAACACCCCGCTGCTTGCATCGCTACAAAAAAATTCCTTTTTTATCAGCCGCTTGAGTGTTGAGCGTGGGCTGGCACGCCTCTTGTTAACCGAAGTGCTGCGAACGATCCCGGCGCTTCACTGGCGCGTGGCGCACGAGGGCCGGGGATGAACGAGGTGGGCGGGCCCGATCCCGCCTGTGTCGTCGCCGGCGCTGAGCACGCGGGCACGGCCGGGCAAGGCCCGACCGGGCGTGGTGCGCTCCGCCCAGATCGTCGTACCCAGTCACTTTCTCCAGCTGATACAGCGAGGTTCCAGATGACGACCGAAAGCATCCAGAAGCGCCTGCTGCGGGTCAGACCGCCGCGTGTGCGCATCACCTATGACGTGGAAACATTGGGCTCCCAGGAAAAGCGCGAGCTGCCCTTCATCGTGGGCATCTTTGCCGACCTCTCGGGGGACCGGAACGACCAGGCACCGCTGCCGGGCATGAAGGAGCGGGTCATGGTCGAGATCGACCGCGACAATTTCAACGACGTGCTCAAATCGTCGCTGCCGCGCGTCACGCTCCCCAAGTTCGAGGGGGTGGCCGACGACGACCCCGGCAACGACCCCACGCTGGCCAATTCCAACCTTGCCATCGTGTTCGAGTCGCTGGACGACTTCGAGCCGTTGCGGCTGGTGAAGCGCGTGCCGGCTCTGGCGCAGCGCTACGAGGCGCGCACCGCCATCCGTACCGTGCAGGCCCGCTCCGAGACCGACGACAAGCTCGCCGGGCTGCTCGATTCGCTGGTGGACAAGGGTGCGGACGGGCAGGCGCTGCGCGCCAAGCTGATCGCGAGCTATCCGCCTGATGCGGGTCCGGAGGGCTGGCGGACGGCGGCGGTGACCCCGTCGGCCGACAAGACCGCCGAGATCGATGCGCGCCTCCTGGGCCGTTGGGTCAAAGCGGGGGCGGGCGACGGCGACAAGGCCGCAGCCAACGTGCTGATCGGCCATTTCGTCGCCGAGGTGATCAAACCGCTGGACGAGACACTGCAGGATCCCGCCAAAAGCAAGGACCTCGACCTGACCCGCGGCGCCACCGCGCAGATCGATGCGCGGGTGTGCCAGATCGACCAGGCGCTCTCGGCGCAGCTCTCCAACATCATGCACAGCCCGTCGTTCCGTGCGCTGGAAGCCACCTGGCGTGGCATCTTCTATCTGGTGTCGCGCGCCGAGACCGGCCCCATGCTCAAGCTGCGTGTGTTCAACGCCACCCGTGGCGAGCTGCTGCAGGATATGGACAAGGCGGTCGAGTTCGACCAGAGCACCATCTTCAAGCTGATCTACGAGGCCGAGTACGGCACCTTCGGCGGCGTGCCGTACAGCCTGCTGGTGGGGGGCTACGAGTTCGGCGGCAGCGCCGAGGACATCCGCTTCCTGACCCGGATCTCCGAAGTGGCCGCGGCAGCGCACGCACCGTTCCTCGCCGCCGCCGATGCCAAGCTCTTCGGGCTGCCCAGCTACGACATGCTGGCCAAGCCGCGCGATCTGGCGAAGATCTTCGAAGGCGCGGACCTGGGCAACTGGCGCGACTTCCGGCAGCTGGAGGACTCGCGCTACGTGGCGCTGGTACTGCCGCACGTGTTGCTGCGGCTGCCCTACGGCCCCGATTCGCAGCCGGCCGACGGCATCGATTTCCGCGAGGACGTGTTCGTGTCCGGCAGTGGCGAGGCAGGCACGTCGCAGCAGGACAACCGGAAGTTCCTGTGGGGCAATGCCGCCTACGCGCTCGCCGAACGCATCACCAACGCCTTTGCCGTCTACAACTGGACCGCGGCCATCCGCGGCGTGGAAGGCGGCGGGCTAGTCACCGGGCTGCCGCAGTATGTGTACGACACCGACGCCGGCACCCGCGAGCTGTTCTGCCCGACCGAGGTGGCGATCACCGACCGGCGCGAGAAGGAGCTGAACGACCTGGGCTTCATCGCGCTGTGCCACTGCAAGGGTTCGGGCAAGGCGGCCTTCTTCGGCGGGCAGACCACCAACCTGCCCAAGAAGTACGTGCTGGATGACGCCAATGCCAACTCGCGCATCTCGGCGATGCTGCCGTACATCCTCGCCGCCAGCCGCTTCGCGCATTACATCAAGGTGATCATGCGCGACAAGATCGGCACCTTCCTCACCCGCGGCAACGTCGAGGCCTACCTCAACACCTGGATCGCCCAGTACGTGCTGCTGGACGACAACGCCACGCAGGATGTGAAGGCCACCTACCCGCTGCGCGAGGCGAGCGTGGTCGTCACCGATGTGGCGGGCGAGCCGGGGGTGTACAAGGCCACCGTGTTCCTCAAGCCGCATTTCCAGCTCGAAGAGCTGACCACCTCCATCCGGCTTGTCGCCAAGCTGCCCAAGTAATCCCTAGAGGAACCCATCATGGATCTCATTCTTTTGCAACCGGGCAATGCCGACATCTTCGGCGGCCCCAACAGCTGGGACAACGGCGGCAGCCTGATCGACAACTTCGAGGATGTGTGGAAGGACTTCAAGCCGCCGTCCAAGACGCTGGGCCAGTGCCTGGAGCTGGTGTCGGTGCACCAGGGCATGAAGCAGCAGATCACCACCGACGTCAGCAACTCGGCGCGCACGTCCGGCCGGCCGGTGATCACCGAGTTCACCTGCGTCAAGTATGTGGACAAGACCTCGGTGAAGTTCTTCGAGTATTGCCTGCGGGCGATGCCGCTGGACAACGATCCGTCCAAGCCGACGATGCTGTATATCGCGCGCAACTCGGGCGACAAGACGGCCAACATCCTGACCATGTCGCTGCGCAACGCGCTGATCAGCGAAATCCAGTTCCAGTCGCATCCGGACGATATGCCCACCGAGCAGTTCAAGCTCTCGTTCACCGAAATCCTGTGGACCTACACGGTGCAGAAGGCCGACACCACCAGCGCGGGCAATGTCTCGGCCGGCTGGAGCATTGCACGCAACCGGCCCATCGGGCAGTTCACCGATTAAGGCGCCCGCGGAAGCGGGCAGCGCCCGGGGCGGTTGTTTCCGGGGCGCTGCCCGCCTCCCACCCCGTCTTTTCCGATTTGAAGGAGCACAGCGATGCGATTCCTGTTCGAGCGTCTGGCCGGCGAGCCGCCACTGCCCGGCGGGGGCCATGAGCCGTTCGACGCGGCAGCGGCGGTGGGCGCGCAGATCCAGCGCCTGGTGGCCACCCGCGCCTGGGTGGCCGGCGAGCGCGCGGGCCTGCTGGCGTTCGGCATGCCGCAGGTGACCGATCTGGCGATGCACAGCCGCACCCAGATGGAGTGCTATGCCGCGCGGCTCACCACGCTGATCCGCGAGTACGAGCCCCGGCTGATCGACGCGCTCGTCAGCGTCGAGCCCACCGACAACGATGCCTGGAACCCGTGGCGGCTGGTGGTGAGCGGCACGCTGGCGGACAGCGGCCAGGCGCATCGCTTCCACTTCCAGTTGCCGCAGCACTGATCATGAACAACCACACCGTCGGTACCCGGCTCAAGGACTACTTCGCGCGCGAGCTGTTTGCGCTGCGCGAGGACGCGAGCGAATTCGCCAAGGGCTACCCGCAGGTGGCGCACGGGCTGGCGCCGGGACGCGGCAGCAGCCAGGACCCGCACGTCGAGCTGCTGATCCAGTCGTTCGCCTTCCTGACCGGCCGGCTGCGCTATCAGATGGAGGTCGAGCAGGCCACGTTGCCCAACACGCTGCTGCACTTCCTGTACCCGCACCTGGAGGCGCCGGTGCCCTCGATGATGGTGGCACACATCACGGTCAAGCCCGATGGCGCCAACTTCGCCAAGGGCATGGTGCTCGCACGCAGTCGCCAGATGTACGCCAACGCGGTCAACGACGAAGGGCGCAAGCTGGCGTGCCGGATGCGCACCTGCTGCGATACGCCGCTGTGGCCGCTGCGGGTGGACGAGGTCAGGCTCACGCCCATCGACGAATACGGTTTTCTGGCGCAGGGCGGTGATGTGCGTTCGGTGCTGCGGGTCCGGCTGGTGCGCGAGGGCGCCGAGCGGCTGCAGGACATCAACCCCTCGCCGCTGCGCTTTTACATCAGCAGCGAGGAGCGGCATGCCTGGCATCTGTACGACATGCTGGCGGTGAACCTGGCCGGCATCGCGCTCCGGGTGCGCAGCGAGGCGGGCGAGCGCGTACAGCGCCTGCCGGCCACGGCGCTCAGCTGGTGCGGTTTCGCGACCGACGAGGCCATGCTGGCCGCCAGTCCGCATACCCATCCGGGCTACCGGCTGCTGCAGGAATACTTCGCCTTCCCCGAGAAATTCCTGTTCTTCGAGGTGCCGGGGCTGGATTTTGCCGGGGCGGACGCGTCGTGCGAGCTGCTGTTCCTGTTCAACACGCCGCCCGACAAGGCGCTCGGCTTCGCGCCCAGCGTGCTCAAGCTCAACTGCGTGCCGCTGGTCAACCTCTTCATGCAGCGCATCGAGCCGGTGGCGCTGGACCATACCCAGTTCGAATACCGGCTGCGCGGCGACATCCAGCACCACCGCCATACCGAGATCTACGCCATCGACGAGCTGGTCTCGATCCGGCCCAACGCCAGTCCGCGCCCGATCGCACCGTATTTCGCGATGGACGAGGCGCACAAGCTCGAACAGCAGGACTATTTCTTCGTCACCCGGCGCGAAGTGAGCCAGTTCGCGCAGGTCCCGGGCACCGAAACCTTCGTCTCGCTGCTCGACACCCGCTTCGACCCCGGCCTGCCGGCCGACGAGGTGATCGGTGGGCGGGCGTTGTGCACCAACCGGCGCCTGCCCGAGCAGCTGCGGATCGGCGATGTGCTGCTGCTGGAAGGCGCGGGGCCGGTGCAGGCGATCCACGTGGCAAGCAAGCCGACCGCGCACCAGACGCCGCAGCTGATCGGCAACCGCCCCTGGGCGCTGGCCTCGCAGCTGGCGCTCAACCACCTGTCGCTGGCGGACGGGCCGCTGGCGCTGTCGGCGCTCAAGGACATGCTCAGCCTGCATGTGGGGCCGATGAGCGTGCAGGGGCTCAAGCAGATCGACGGCATCCGGCAGATCACCTGCCGGCCCATGGTGCGGCATGTCGGTCGCGATGGCTGGCGCGGCTTCGCGCAGGGGCTGCATCTGGATGTGGATCTGGACCGCAGCCATTTCGAGGAGGGCAGCGCCGTGCTGTTCGCCGAGGTGCTGCGCCGCTTCTTCGCGTTGTACGCCGCGGTCAACACGCTGGTCGAGTTGTCGCTGCATACCCATGACGTCAAAGGAACCCTCAAGACATGGCCACCGCTGATCGGCGCGCAACCCATCCTCTGAACGAGCGCATCGTCTCGGAGTTCGGGCGCTTCAACGTATTCCAGCTGGTACGGCTGCTGCGCTGGGAGGCGCACACGCAGGCGCGTGCGGCCGGTCGGCGCGAGCCGCCGGCGTTCGACGCCCGGGTACGCTTTCGCGCCGAGCTGTCGGCGGCCTTCCCCGGCAGCGAGGTGGCCCGGCTGGCGGTGCGCGCGCCGGCGCGGCCGGATGGCGCCGGGCGGGTCGAGCTGTTCACCCCCAACTACTGCGTCGCCAGCGAACTGGGGCCGCTGCCCGAGCCCTACACCGAATGGGCGCGCGATCTGGCGCGTGACGGTGCGCCGGCCTTCGCCGCCTTCCTCGATCTGTTCAACCACCGCTTCAACATGCTGCGCCATCAGCTCAAGGCCAGCCAGCAGATCGGATTGAACTACCTGCATCCGGACGAGACCCGCCATGCCGGTTACCTGGCGGCACTGATGGGCATCGGTCTGCCGGACCTGGCGGCGCAGCTGCCGTTGCCGCGCCGTGCCTGGCTGGGGCTGGCCGGCCTGCTGGCCAACTGCCGCCGCAGTGCCGCCGGCATCGAGCATGTGCTGGCCTGCTACCTGGGCGTGCCAGTGCGCCTGACCCCGCTGGTGGGCGCCTGGCGCGCGCTGGAGCCGGGCGATCGGCAGGCGCTGGGCCGGCAGGGCCACCGGCTGGGACAGACCTGCCTCATCGGCGGCCGGATCTGGGACCAGCAGGCACGTATCCGCCTCACGGTCGATCCGCTGCCATACGCGCGCTTCGTGCAGCTGCTGCCGCGCCGCGATGCGCCGCCCGCCGACGGCCGGCCGGGCTTTGCCGCGTTCGCCGCGCTGCTGGCCTTCCTGGTCGACCGCCGGGTCGATGTGGAAGTGGTGCTGCAGGCCGAGGACGCCAGCGTGCCGCCGCGCCGGCTGCTGACGCGCGACGATGCGCAAAGCCATGCGCTGCGGCTGTCGCAGTCTGCCTGGCTCGCTTCGCGCCATGCGGCGGGCCTGTCCGCGCACGGCGGCGCACGGTTGGGCCGCAACGCCCGGCTGGGCGACGGCGCGCCCCGGCCGCCGCGCCGCGTCACCTACCTGATCCGCGCCTTTGCCGGGAGCACGCCATGAACGACCCCATCCGCGCCCGCACCCTGGAGATCGGCCGCAGTACCGTGATCCCGACCGACGCGCAGGCCCTGTATCTGCACTGCGCGTTCTTCCTGCCCGGATCGCGCATCCTGTCGGACGAGACCTTCCGGCTGGTGAGCCTGGGCGGGCAGGAGAGCGCCTCCGAGCCCTTTGAATACCAGCTCACGCTGCATGCCAACACCGGCTCCGATTCGGACCACGTCGCCGGGCGGCCACAGCGTGTGCGGCAGCCGCTGCGTTTTTCCGAGCTGATCGGCCGCCCGGCGACCGCCGCGGTGCACTACCCGGTGCCGCAGGGCCAACTGGTGGTGGCCGAGCGTTTCGCACAGGCGGTGCGCGGCAACGGCGACACCGACGGGTTGGCGCTGTTCAACGGCATCGTCACCACGTTCGCGATGGAGGAGCCCGGCGTCTACCGCGCCACGCTGCGGCCGGCGCTGTACAAGCTGACGCTGACCAACCGCTACCAGGTGTACAGCCACCTGAGCATCTGCGGCGTGATCGAGGCGCTGATGAAGCGCCACCGCGTGGCGTACTCGGTCGCCGGCATCAGCGGCGAGCACAATCTGGCCACCGCCCGGGTGCAGGACTGGCTGCAGGCCGGCGAGACCGACTATGAACTGCTGCGCCGGCTGATGAACAAGGCGCATATCGGCTACTACATCGCCCATGGTGCCACCGGCCACACCGTGGTGTTCCTCAACCGCGCCGACTACCCGACGGCCTGCCCGGACGGGCGCCCGCTGCGCTACACCGCCACCCTGCTCGACGAGGTGGGCCTGCACCAGCCGGACCTGGTGACCCAGTACAGCTACCAGGTGTCGCTGCAGCCCAGCGCGGTGAGCGGCACCGCCACCCGCCAGGAGGCGGCCTGGGAGCGCGACGCGGTGGCCGAGCCCACCTCGTACCATGCGCGCACGCTGGACGACGCGGGCGAGCTGCCGTTCCGCCAGTACAAGATCTACCAGTACGGCTGCAGCCAGGATGAGCTGCAGGAATTCGCCGGCCGCACGCAGCTGGCGCTCTCGGGCGCGGGCAGCCAGCTCTCCGGTGCCAGCACCTGCCCGTTCCTGCGCGTGGGCCATCGGTTCGAGGTCAGCGGCGATCCGTGGGACGGCAACCCCGACCCGGTGCGTCCCACGCTGGCCGACCAGCCCTTCGTGCTCACCATGGTCAAGCACGAGGCCAGCCTGGATGGCGGTTACCAGAACCAGTTCCAGGCCATCGACGCGGCCGGGCTGCTCGCGCCGTTCTCGATCGCCGACACCCAGCAGGGCGCGGTGCTGGCCGTGGTGGTGCCACCGCCACCGCCGCCGGACTGGCGCTACTACGACAAGCACGTCTACACCCCCGACACCGCCACCATGCTTGATCACGAGGGCGACCAGCGCCAGCTGAAGGCGATCGGGGTATACGTGCGCTTCACCACCGACGAGGCGGACGACACAGCGGCACGGGTCTGGGTCAAGCTCGCCCCGCATATGCAGACCGTGCCCGAATACGGCGTGACCGTGACCGTGGCGCGCGCGCAGGACGAATCCGAGCTGCCCGAAGTGCAGAGCATCGTGCAGAGCAACGGCACGCAGGTGATCATGCCCTCGGGCTGGACCGCGAGCAGCCACGTGGGCAACAGCTACGGCACGAGCTACGGCGACGGCAAGCGCATCACCTTCGGCGCCAGCTCGCGTTACGACCTGGGCAATGCAGTCAACCTCGTCACTGCCGCCTATGCACGCGGCGTGTTCCGCGACGCGAACTACGCGCAGGGCGGCAGCTACGGCTACAGCACGTCCGAACAAGCCGCCGACGGCATGCTCAGCGAATCGTGGTCGTTCGGTTGCGGCTATGGCAACAGCTGGGCCAAGGAAAGCAAGAATTTCTCCGCCACTGGCCGCAGTTTCAACCACACGGTGCGCGGCAAATACGATACCGGCCTGCAGCTGGACGAGGCCAGCTACCCCGACGCGGCGGGGGCCGTGGACGCCAATGTGGTCGAAACCTTTGGCAACACCTGGGTCAAGAGCACCCAGATCGGCAACAGCACCGCCAACAACACCATGATCGGCAACAGCGATGCCACGTCGATCACCATCGGCGATTCGCTGTCGGCGGCCGTGCAGGTAGGCAATACCGTCAACGCGCACATCATGACGGGCATCGCCAGCAACACCAGCTTGCATAACATCGATCGCAATGCCTCGGTCACCGCCATGACCGACAGCCTCAGCGCGGTAGGCGTATCCATCAGTGCCGGCATGGTGGGGATGACCCGGAACACCAGCCTCACCGGCATGGCCGAAAGCATCAACATCACCGGCAGCAACCAGAGCATGTCGATGACCGGCTCGCAGCAGAGCATATCGGCCAACGGCAGCGTCACCAGCATGGAAGCCACCGGCATGGTCACCAGCATGAGCATGACCGGGATGCGCACCGGCACCAGCATGACCGGCATGGTCAACGACACCAGCATGACCGGGGTGACGACCAGCACCAGCATGGTGGGCAGTACCACCAGCGTGAGCATGGTGGGCATGAGCACTTCGATGAGCATGGTTGCCGACAGCTCTTCGGTCAGTCTGGCCGGCAACAGCGTCTCGGCGAACATCGTCAACAACCAAATCAGCGCCGACTGCTTTCTCGCCGGTGCGGTGGGCGGCGTGGACCAGCGCGCCAAGTGCACGCTGGAACAAATCATCGTCGAAGTCATGTCCAGCGTCCGGTTGATCATGTGAGGGGAAGAGGATGATGAATGTCGCTCACCATCGATACCCCCGGCCCTCCGCCTTGACGGCGGGAGGGGGCGAGTCAAGCGCCTGGGCCGTCGCGGGTATCGCTGCCACGGCCAACTGCACCGTGGTTCCGGGGTTCACCCCATGAAAATCGTCAAACCGCTCACCCTCGGCGTCCTGCATCGCCCCTATGCCATCGGCGCACGCCAGCGCTTTGCCGTGACGGCGCTGGGCTTTTTCCGTCTGGGGGCCGACAACCCGCGCTTTCTGCCGGAGAACCTGCAATGGCCGCTGGCATTGCCGGCGTTGCCACCGCTGCAGCCGCTGGACGAAGCGTGGCCCAAGCCGCGGGCGGAAGTGCTGCTGGGGGGCGCGGCCTTTGCTCCCGCGGGTATTCCGGTGGCGCGCATGGCAGTGCGCCTGGCCTGCGCCGGTGTGGACAAAACCCTGGCGGTTCTGGGCGAGCGCGACTGGTATTACGGCCTCGTGCCTTGGTTCAACATCGGCGAGCCTGCGCCATTCGCGCGCATGCCACTGGGCTGGGAGCGCGCCTTTGGCGGCCCGGACCACCCGGGCAATCCGCTGGGCCGGGGTTATCGGCCCAACCCGGTGGCCGGCTTCATCGGGCAGAACCGGGGTGCCATGCCCAACCTGGAATACCCTGGACAGCCGGTGCGTGGGCATGGGCGCCGGTTGGAACCTGCCGGCTTCGGCCCGCTGGACGTGCGCTGGGCGCCGCGCAGCAAGCAAACCGGCACCTACAAAGCCCGCTGGCTGGAGCGGGAAGCGCCTGGGCTGGCCAGTGATATTGATCCTGAATTCTTTATGCGTGCACCGCTGGACCAGCGCTTGCCGGCCTATCTGCAAGGCGGCGAGGCGTATCGGCTGGAAGGGCTGCATCCCGGACAGGCCGTGATCGAAGGCGGCTTGCCGTCGCTGACCGTGCGCGCCTTCGTGCAGCGGGTGGGGCAGGAACCCGGGCAGGCCGAGGAAGTGCCGTTGGCGTGCGATACGGTCTGGTTCTTCCCGGAGCATCTGCTGGGGTTGATGGTATGGCACGGTGACGTGGCCAATGCCGATGCCGACGGCCTGGACATCGCTGCCGTCATGGTGGGCTACGAGGCCGCGCACGACCGGCGCGCGTTGGAGCACTACCGCCAGGTGCTGGCGCTGCGGACCGACCTGGCCACTGCGGCGCTGCACGCGCTGGACGAATCGCAGCTTGCCGCTTCCTACACGCCGACGGTGGCTGCGCAGCACGCGGTGCAGGATGCCGCCGAGCGCGCCGCCGACCAGGCGCGCCGTCAGGCCGTGCTCGATGAGATGGACGCTGAATTCTGGGCGGAATCCGGTCTGCCGCGCCCGGCCGACCATCAGCCGCCGCGAGCGCCGGAGCCGGTATTGCCCAGCCCCAGCAAGCGCCAGCTGGCTGACAGCGACTTCGACCTGGTGGCGCTGGAGCGGGCCGCCCGATCGCTGGCGGCCCAGGCCGAGGCGATGCACGCCGAGTTGGCTGCCGCCCAGACCGAACTGCCGCCAGCACCCGCACCCGATCCGCTGGCCGAGCGCGAAGCGGTGTATGCCCGCGCCAGCATGCCCGCGGCCGACCTGGTGCGCGACCGTGAGCCACCAGTGGATGCCGACAGCGCGGCCTTGGCCGGGGCCCTGGAGGCCGCCATCGCGGCGGGTGCGCCGCTCTCGCCCGAGCAGGTGGCGCAGGCCCGGGCCGCCCAAGCCGGCGTCGCCGCACAACGCCGCGCCGCCCGCCGCGCGGCGCCGCAACCCACGGTGGCGCCGTTGCCCCCCGAGTCATCGGCTTGGCTTGGTGGCCTGGTGCGTGAGTGGCTGCGTGGCGGCGCGGTGTTGGCGGGGCGCGACCTGGCCGGCATCGACCTGTCGGGGGCCGACCTGTCGGGGGCCGACCTGCGTGAGGTGCTGTTCGAACACGCCCACCTGAGCGGTACCGATTTCAGAGGTGCGGATCTGCGCGGCGCGGTATTTACCGCTGCCACGCTGGAGGGCGCGGATTTCAGCGGGGCCAGGCTGGACGGGGCCAATTTCAGCGCCAGCCGTGGCGGTGCGGTGTTCCGCCAGGCCTCGCTACGGCAAGTGACTGCGCTGCAGGCCGTGTGGCACGGCGCCGATCTGACCGGCGCCACGTTGCAAGGCTGCATCGCTGCCGGCATCGACCTTTCCGGCGCGCGGCTCGATGGGGCCGTGGTGGCCGATGCGCTGCTGACCCAGGCCAAGGCCGAAGGCAGCCGCTGGCGCGGTGCGCAGCTGAACAAGGCAGTGTTGCTGCAAGCGCAGTTGGCTGGCGCCGACTTCGCCGGAGCCTCGCTGGTGAAAGTGGTGCTGCTGGATGCGGTGTTGGCAGGCAGCGCATGGCAGGGCGCCACACTCGACGGTTGCGCGCTGGGTGGCAAGGCCGACTGGCAAGGTGCACGGCTAGGCGGGATCAACGCCGCCAGATGCGGTTGGCACGGCGCCAATCTGGCGGGTGCCGACTTCACCGGCGCTCGCGTGATCGGCTGCGAGCTGGGCGAGTGCGATCTGGCCGATGCCACACTGGCCGATGCAGTATTCGCGCGCTCGTTGCTGATGCGGGCGCGGCTGGCCCGCGCCAACGCACTGCGCGCCGATTTCTTCCAGGCGCTGTTGCGTGGCGCCGACCTGCGTGGCGCCGATCTGCGCGGGGCCAACCTGGTGCAGGCCGATTGCTCCGGGGCATTGGTGGAAGGAGCCCGGTTCGACGGCGTGCGCCTGGAAGCGAATAGGAGGGTGGCATGAGAGAGGGGATTTTTGTGGCGGGTGCCACGGTGGGTGCTGCAACTGCGTTGAGCCCGGTTGGCGTCTGCGGCGCAGCGTTGGATGGCCTCAGCCGCTGTGCGGGCGGGTTTGTTTCTTCTGCGCACGGCGTTTTCGCCGTGGGCGCAACCGGCCTGGCGACCCCGCACCTCGTGCCCCAGGCACATGCCTGTCGCCCCGCCCAGGAGCCCTGCCATGACTGACCTCTGGGCCACCTTTGACAAGGCGCGGCGCCTGAGCCGCGCCATCGCTGAAGCCGACCTGACCGGGCTGGATGCGCGCGGCCGCTCGCTGGCGCAGCTGACTTTCCACCGCGTAAGCCTGGCCGGAGCCAATCTGGCCGGGGCCGATCTGTCGCAGACGCAGTTCATCGACTGCGACCTTTCCGGGGTCGATTTTGCCCAGGCCACGCTGCACGCCACCCAGTTTCTGCAATGCCGGCTGCCGCATACCCGCTGGGCCGGTGGCGAGCTGGTGTCGTGGATGCAGTGTGCCGCGCCCTACAGCCAATGGCGCGCCGCAGCCCTGACCACCAGCGTGTGGATGCAGTGCGATCTGAGCGGCGCCGATTTCGGCGGTGCGCGGCTGAATCGCTGTGTACTGCTGGGCGGGCGGTCCGATGGTCTGCGCCTGAACGACGCGCGCCTGGATCAGGTGGCGCTCCAGGATCTGGACCTCGCGCCGGTCGATCTGTCCGGGCTGGATGCCGATGCTTCGGTCCTGATCGGAGCCAACCTGGCCGGCAAAGCACTGGCCGGCATCCGCTTGGCGCGCTGCACCTTGCAAGAGGCCGATTTCACGGAGGCTGATCTTTCCGGTGCGGTATTGGCCGGTGCCAACTGTCATCGCGCGCGCTTTGTCGGTACCCGGCTGCCGCGGTTGGCGGGGGCAGGGGCGCTGATGCTGGCGGCCCAGTGGCAGGGGGTGGATGCGCGTGGCGCCGACTTCTCCGGCGCGGTGTTCCAGGAGGCCGCGCTGGCCGACTGCCTGCTGGACGACGCTCTCCTGCCGAAGACGGCCTGGCGTCAGGCGCGGTTGGCGCGGGTGTCGTTTACCGGCTGCGATCTGACCTTTGCCGGCTTCGACCATGCCCAGGGCGACACGCTGGATTTCAGCCGGGCGCGGTTGGATCACGCCAGCCTGCACAACGCCGCTTTTGTCCGGGTGGCTTGGCAGGGCGCGCGGCGTGCTGGCCTGCGCGGTACCGACGAATTCCTGCTCGCCGCCGAGGCCGGTCTGCTGGCCGTGCCGCGTGCCGCCGCGAGTTGAAGGTGATGACCAAGATGAGACACGCAGGAGAGACCATGATGCGACTCGAAGACACCCCGGCGGCCCAGACCGTCGCCACTCCACAGTGGAGCGACGCACGCATTGCGGTCGCGCTCGACGATGGCCGCTTCCTGCTGCATGACGGCCGCATCGCCCAGCAGGCGCCATCGTGCCTGGTGCAACCGCAGGCGGGCGACCGGGCGCTGGTGGTCGGCTGCGCCGATGGCGACAGCTTCATCGTGCATCTGCTGGCGCGTACCCATGACGAAGCCGTGCTCAGCGTGCATGGCGCCAGTGCGCTGTCGCTCAGCCAGGCGCGGATCGCGCTCAACGCCAGCGATAGCGTCAAGGTGCGCGCGCTGGGCGAGCTGCATCTGAATGCCGCCACCGGCGGCATGCATCTGAACAGCCGCAACCTGTTCATCGGCGTGACCGAGACGCTGATCGAGCAGACCCGCCACCGCATCGCCCGCGCCGAGCACTACCTGCTGACTGTGCGCGACCTGCTGCGCCTGCATGGCAAACAGACGCTGCTGACGGCGGAAAAGGATGTGAAGGTGGATGCAGACCGGATCAGCGTCGGATGAGCGACAGCCCACGCAATGGCAGGCGGCCAGCCTCTCTTTTTTCTGTAACGCAAGCGTGCCAACGCAGCACAGGACCAGACCATGTTTGCCAATAACAGCCTCGGTGTCATGAATTTCGCCTTTCCCGACGTGTGCAAGGTACCCACGCCGGTGGGACCGATTCCACTGCCGTTTCCCAACATCGCCTTGTCCACCATGCACGTGCCGTCGGTGTTCAACGTGCTGTTCGGCTGCGGGCTGGCGGAAAACCTGCTCACCCAGGGCACGGTGAGCAACGGCGACGAGCCGGGCGTGGCGACCGGCTTGATTTCCAACGTCGTGGTCGGCCCGGATCGGCAAGTGCTCGGCAGTTTCAAAATGCTGGTCGGCGGCGTATTCGCCAATCGCCTGACTTCGCTTTCGCTGCAGAACGGCATGCTGCCGAACACGGCGGGTATGTCGATCACGCCGGCGCAGTTCCGCGTGATCCTGCTCGGGTGAGGGAGGGCATGATGAGCATGGCATCCGTCAGCGCGTCCAGCGCCTCGCGCCTTGCGGCGCTGGTATCTATCACCGTGCTGCTCGCCAGCTGCGGCACCGTCGCCACGGTCAAGAAATGGGTCTACGGCGATCCGCCGCGCACCGAGGTGCGGGCGCTGCGGGTGCTGGCGGAGGTGGACGCCAACGGCAACAGCGCCACCGCGCTTGACGTGGTGCTGGTCTACAGCGCCAACGCGCTCGCCATGCTGCCCAGGACCGGGCCGGACTGGTTTGCGCAAAAAGGTGCGCTGCTGGCCGCGCTCGGCCCGGACATCGACGTGGTGCCGCTGCAGCTGCCACCCGCCCTGGTCGTCGACCCGGTGCCGCTGCCGGGACGCTACCGGCGCGCCGTCGGCGTCTACGCCTTTCCCAACTACCTTGCCCCGGCCGGGCAGGCGGCGATCAACCTGACCGCCTACCGCCGTCCCACCCTGCGGCTGCGCGCGAACGACATCGCAGCCAGCGATGACGCCTCCTGAGGAAACACGCATGGACATCCCCGCCCCCCTGCCCGACGCGCTGCAATGGTCTGAGGGCCTGCTGCTCTCGCCGCAGCATCTGCAGCAGCACGATATCTACCTGCATCAGCAGCTCACTCACCGGCTGTTGTGCCAGAACCGGCACTTCTGGGGCATCCGCGAGCTGCGGCTGGACCAGGCGCGCATCGGTGCCGGCGTGCTCGCGGTCGAATACCTCGACTGCCTGCTGCCGGACGGGCTGGCGGTGCGCTATGCCGCGGGCTACGGCCAGGGCCGGCTGGAGATCGACCTGAAGGCGCAGCTGGAGCAGCGCGGTGAACCGGTGCGGGTATGGCTGGCGGTGCCGGTACGCGGCGCCACCGCCGCCGCACAGGGCAGCGCCGTGCAGCGTTTCGACGCGGTGCCGGGCGAGCTGATGGCCGACGAGAACACCGGCGAGGGCGAGATCGAAGTCCACCGGTTGCGTCCGCGCCTGCGGCTGATCGCCGACAAGAGCCTGCCGCCCAGCTACGTGGGCTGCCCGGTGGCGGAACTGTGCAGCGAGCGCGGGCTGATCCGCCTCACCCGCTACCATCCGCCGCTGCTGCGCATGGGCGCGAGCGGCTTTCTGAACGAGCTGGGGCTCGATGCCCGGCTGCGGCTTCTGACACTGCAGGTATGGAGCAAAGTGCGTCTGCTCGCCGGCGGGCGCAGCGATGCGGCGCAGGAAGAGGCGCTGTCGGACGAGGAGCGGCGCTGCCTCGTCGTCGCGCGCCAGCTGGCGCAGCCGCTGCCGGCGCTGGAGGTGGCGGTGGCCGGCGGCGATACCCATCCGCACGCGTTGTACGGTGCGCTGATGCCGCTCCTGGGTGCGGCGGCGGGCATCGGCAACAACCCGGTGCCGCCGGTGCCCGAACCCTATCAGCACCTCGATTGCGTGGCGCAGTTCGAGCAGGCGATCGCCTTCATCGAAGCCAAGCTCGCGCTGATCGACACCCAGTACGACAGCGACGCCTTCGAGCAGGTGGGCGAGGCCGAGTTCGTCAAGACGCTGCCCGAGCGCGGCGGCGAAGTGCTGATCGAACTGAAGCCGCGCGCCGGGCAGACGTTGACGGGGCTGGCGCACTGGCTCACCGAGTGCCGCATCGGCAGCGAGGAACTGATGCCGCTGCTGTATGCACGCCGGCTGCCTGGTGCCGCGGTGCGCGCGCTGTCGCGCTCCGAGATCGTGATGCGCAAGCTGCGTCCCGGCGGTGCGTTCTTCGTGGTGCAGAACCAGGAACTGGAGGTGAATGACAAGCTGGTGCAGGCCTACCTGCCCGGACGCCGGCTGAAGATCGCCGGGCTGCGCAGTGGCGATGCGCCGGCGGCCATCCTGCTGTATCGCAACAAGCACGAGGGCGGGGATGAGGCGCAGGCCATCCCGACGGTGATCGACGTGCTGGAGCCGCACCATGGCTGAGTGCGTTGCAATGCGGCGCCGCACGCCGGCAGGACGGCGAGCATGATGCCGGCACAGCGCGGGCGCGCCGCCCATTTCCTGCTCGGCTGCTTCGCCGAATTCTATGAAGAGCTGGCGCTGATCAAGCTGGCGGCGCGCGAAGGGCGGTTGCCCGGCCTGCTGACGGTGGGCGACGAGGCGGCACCCACCCGCGGCATCGATCTTGCCGCGCGCATCTGCGCCCGGCTCACCGCGCTGCTGGACCGGCAACTGCGGCTGGTGAAGGAGAACGGCGCCAGCGCCGACGAGCGCGCCTACCACATTGCCCGCTATGTGATGGCGGCGCTGGCCGACGAGATCTTCCTGCTCGAACTGGGTGAGTGGCCCGGGCGCGAGCCGTGGCTGAACGGCATGCTCGAATACAAGCTGTTCCGCACCCGTTGCGCAGGACGCCGCTTCTTCGAGCTGGCCAACCGGCTGCTGCAGACGCATGCGGGGTCGCGCGGCCCGCTGCACGCCGATCTTGCCGCGGTGTTCCTGCTGGCGTTGCAACTGGGGTTCAAGGGCCAGTACCGCGGTGCGCATTGGCAAGGGCTGCTGCGCGAGGAACGGCAGAAGCTGCACCGGCTGGCACAGCAGCGCGGCCAGGTGCGCGAAACCCGGCGGCTGTTCTGGCAGGCCTATGCCGAGGAGCACCGGCAGCGCGGCACCGGCAAGGGCGAGCGGCTGGCACCGCTTGCGCCCTGGCTGATCGGCGGGGCGATCGCGCTGCTGCTGTACCTGCTGCTGGCCAAGGCGGTCTGGGTGGCGGCGCTGTGGCCGCTCGACACTTACATTTCTTCCTGAAGGGGCGGCCAAGGTGACGCACGTGTTCATCGGCATCCTGATCGCGGCCTTGCTGGTCGGCCTGCTCGCGGTGTGGCTGATCTGGCGCGCGCGCCGACCGGTGCCCATCACCATGGCGCCGGCGCAGGCACCGCACCTGCATCGGCCGCTGCGCGAGCGGGCCGCCGGTTGGCTGACGGTGTTCTATTACCTCATCACCCGGCGCGAATGGCGCTACGACCGGCCGTGGGTGCTGCTGGTGGGCGAGGCGGGTGCCGGCAAGTCCAGCCTGATCGCCTCGTGCTCGATGCGCATCCGGCGCGAGCCGCAACCGCGCGAGGCGCGGCTGGCGGCACGCGGGACCGAGTGGCATTTCTTCAACCAGGGCGTGCTGATCGACCCGCGCGGCGACTGGGCCTGCGCCACCCCGGGCAGCACCGAGGCACACGCCTGGCAAGCCATGCTGGGTGAGCTGAGCGACCTGCGGCCCGAGCGTGCGCTGGACAGCCTGGTGCTCGCGATCTCGGCGCGCACGCTGCTGGAACGCGGCCAGGAAGCGCGCGACCAGCTGGCCGACCGCCTGTATCACCAGCTCTACACCATCCAGTCGCGGCTGGAATTCGCCCTGCCGGTCTATGTGGTGATCACCCAGTGCGATCACGTGGCGGGCTTCGCCGCGTATTGGCGCGCGCTGTCGCGCCGCAGCGACGATGCCTCGCGCGACCCGGCGCAGATGTTCGGCTGGTCGGCGCCGGGCACCGCCGAGAGCCGTACCGGGCAGGAATGGGCCGACGAGGCGTTCGACATGCTGCACGAGCGCCTGAAGGCGCTGCAGCTGGATACCGCGGCCGATTGCGACGAGATCGACGACGCTGACCGCTTCTTCCTGTTCCCGCGCCACTTCCAGGGCCTGCGCGCACCGGTGGCGCGTTGCCTGACGCTGGTGTTCCGCTCGGCGCCCCTGTACGCCGGGTTCTTCTTCCGCGGGCTCTATTTCACCGGCAGCATCGAGGCCGACGGCGCGCCGGCGTTGCCGGGCGACCGGCGCGAGGACGTGGATTTCGTCGACGACGTGATCGAGCACAAGGTGCTGGCCGAACCATTGCTGGCGCGCCGCACCCGCACCGGCATCTGGTCGCGCAGCCGGCTGATCCGGCGGGCCCAGTTCGCCGGCTGCGCGCTGATCGCCGCGTTGCTGCTGGGGCTCGCGTTCTCCGGGGCGATGCTGTACCGGCAGGCCGGCGAGCTGCGTGCCTCGCTTGACCTGATCGAGGCGGCACAGGCCGATCCCGGCGGGGCCTGCGGCACCACCCGCGATACCGTCTACCGGCTGATCGAGCGGCTGGCCGGCATCCGCGCCCATCTGTATTCGCCGTTCATCCCGGTGTCGTGGTTCGATACCCGGGTGCGCGACGGCAGCGCCGAGGTGATCGCCGAAAAGGCGTTCAAGCGGGTGATCCTGCCCAGCATGGCCT
The DNA here is from genome assembly GCF_025642115.1 of Chitiniphilus purpureus. Taxonomy (GTDB): domain Bacteria; phylum Pseudomonadota; class Gammaproteobacteria; order Burkholderiales; family Chitinibacteraceae; genus Chitiniphilus; species Chitiniphilus purpureus. The sequence goes on from NZ_CP106753.1 coordinate 2,080,830, forward strand.
GCCAGCTCAATCACCGGATGACGCGCACGTTGCAGGACCTGAACCACCCGCCACAGCCCGTCGCGCATCCGGCCTATGTCGCGCAGCGGCGCCGGCTGTTCGACGACCTGCGCGCGATCACCGAGCTGGAACGCAACATCAAGCGCTTCACGCTCATCGCCAACGACAATCGCCGCGATTCGCGCGAACTGGTGCTGCGTGAATTCGCGGCGTTGGCGCACTACCTGTACGGCAAGCCGCTGCCGGCGGCGGTGGCGCGCGAGCACGGCGCCTATTCCAACGGGCTGATCGCCATCGTCGATGAGACGCCACTGGCGATCCCGCAGGCGCTGCGCGCCGAACTGACCCGGCATCTGCAGTACGAGGCGGAGCGCCTTGGCACGCAGCTGGCCCAGGAGGTCGGGCAGGGCCGGGCATTGCTGACCCAACTGCAGCGCGACGAGGGCGATGTGCTGGCCGCCACGCAGCATTTCACCTGGTGGCTGGCCTGGGTGCGTGGCGAATGGTTGCGCGGCAGCCAGCAGGACCCGTGCGCGGTGATCCGCCGGCAACTGGTGCGGGATCTGGATACGCTGATCGCGCTCGACCAGCGCTATGTGCCGCTGCTGGGCAGCCAGGAGCGCTTTGGCGAGGCGGCCTGCTCGCAGCCGGCCATGCGCCAGCTGGTCGCGCTGCAACTGCCCGCCTACGGACCGGTGTTCACGCCCACCCGGCCCGACGCCGGCACGCTGGCGGATGGCAAGGCCTATGTGCTCAATCCGGCGTTGCTGCCCGAGCTGGACGGTCTCACGGCGCTGGCCGCGCTCGACTTCATGCAGATCAGCCCGACGCCGCCGTTCCAATGCCGGCCGGCAATGACCGGCTGGCGGCCGGAGCAGCTGGCCGCCATTGCCCGCCACGCCCGCGACTACCAGGCGTTTGCGCGCAAGCAGGGCCTGGCGCCGCAGCCGGGCCTGGCAGGGCGGCCGCTGTACGACAGGCTGGCGCGCCGCCAGCTGCAGCACGCGTTCGATGCCACCATGACCCAGGCACAGCACCCGGCGCCGGCCGAGCCGATGCTGACCCGCGTCAGCCTGCAGACGCTGGCCGACGCCGACCAGCGGCTGGCCGCCGAAAGCGCCGACTTCTCGCGCAGTGTCGATCCGCTGCTGACCGCGCTGCGGCTGTACCGGCAGCTGGGCTTTGCCGACAGTGCCACCCGGGTGACCCAGTGCGCGCGCGACCATGCCAGTGACACCCTCGCCACCCTCGATACCCTCGCCGAGGCAAGCCGGCTGTACGACCCGAGCAACGACGCCGCCGACGCCAGCCTGTTCACGCTCGGCACCACGCCGGTGGTCAAGGACTATCTGTCCCGGCAGGTGGCGCGCGCCGGGGTGCTGGCCGGCTACGCCACGCCCTACGTGGTGTTCCTGCAGAACGCCGAGGTGATCGATGAAGCACACGCCGACAACGGGCGGACGGCGGTCTACTGGGCCAATACCCTGAACGAGCTGGCCCGCTACCAGCAGGGGCGCGAGCCCAATGCGCAGGTCGGTGCGCTCGACGATCTGTTCCTCAAGCAATTGAGCAGCATGACCTACGCCAACTGCCGTGCCGCGCTGGCCGCCTACCGCTCACCCGATCCGGGCAACGACCTGTTCTCGGCGCGGCGTGTGGTGCTGGAGCAGAAGGTGGGGCTGCGTTGCAAGGATCAGCGGCAGGCCGAGGCGTTCGAGACCTGGCGGGGGTTTGCCACCCGCTTCAACCGCGAGCTGGCCGGGCGCTACCCGTTCGGCCCGCTGGTGGCGCGCGATGCGCCGCTGGGCACGGTCAAGCGCTTCTTCGCCGACTACGCCGGCGAGCGTGCCCGGCTGGAAAAGGCACTGGAGGACATCCCGGTCGAATACCTGGAGGCGGCCAACGGCTTCCTGGCGCGGCTGGACGCGGTCAATGCGTTCTTCGGCAGCAACCTGACCGCGGGCGATGTCAGTCAGCCGCTGCAGCTGGACATGACCTTCCGCGCCCAGGCCGCCGACTCGCCCGGCAGCGAGCAGCTCATCGGCTGGACGCTGACCAGCGCCGAGCGCAGCGCCGGCCACCCCAACCGTGCCGCGACGCTGCCGTGGGCCTATGGCCAGATGCTGGTGCTGGCGCTGCAATGGGCCGACCGCTCGCAATGGCGGCCGCTGCCGGATGCGCGCCAGGACGATCTGCAGGTGGAAGGGCAGACCGCCAGCTTCGTCGCGCTGGGTGAATGGGCGTTGCTGCGGCTGATCGCCACCCATGCACCACGCGGCGTGCTGACGCGCGACGCGGCCGATCCCACGCGGCTGTTGCTCGAATTCAACGTGGCCACTGCCAACGCCGGTCAGCCGCCCGGCCGCGCCGAGGTGCAGTCGATGCGCGCCTATCTGGGGCTCAAGCTCACCGGCCAGGACCCCAAGACCCGTGCCGCGGTGGCGCTCACGCTGCCCGAGGCCTTCCCGCAGCGCGCGCCGCTGCTGCAGTGAATCTGTGAGTAAACAGGAGAACCAGCATGGCTTCATCGGATAAGGCCCCGGAGAAAAAAAGCACCCTGAGCGCTGCGACCCCGGCTTTCGTGCCGCGGCCCAAACCCTACCAACGGGAATTCCTGACATCTGCGCAGCTCAGTACCGGCCGCGGACGTTCCTATTCCACCGGGATCTACGACCCCGTCAGCGATACCCGCACCAACCGCCACCATTTCCATTTCGACGATCTTCGTCGCGACAGCGGTCGACCGATCCCCAAGCCCAACGCACTCGGGGCACCGGGCGCCCCGAGCGGGGACAGCGGCACGGTGACCTATTTCCAGCCGATCACGACACCCGATAGGGGAGGCAAGCCATGACATCCTCAGACGATCTTTCCGCCCGTATCGACCACTATTGCCGCAACAACCTCGAACGCGATTTCGAGTCACTGCTGGCACCCATACCCGGCGGCAACCCGGCCGGCGAGGCGCTGCGCGACAGTGCCACCTACCGGGCCATCGAGGACGCGCGCCGCGCCGATGATGCCTCGTTGCCGCAAGGCGCCTGGGAGTACGAACTCAAACGCGCCGACTGGGCCCGCGTCAGCGTGCTGACCAGTCAGGCGCTCGCCACGCAGAGCAAGGATCTGCAGCTGGCCGCCTGGCTGCTCGAAGCCGAGATCAACCGCGGCGGCTTTGCCGGCATCGCCGCCGGGCTGGCGCTGCTCGAAGGATTGTGCCGCCGTTTCTGGGACACGCTGTACCCACCGATGCCCCGCGGCGACCTGGACCATCGGGTCAACGTGCTGCGCTGGGTGAACGAGAAGCTGCTGCCGGCGATCCGCCGCATCCCGATCACCGCCACCGGGCGCGAGCGCGACTACAGCTGGGCCGATTGGGAGCAGGCGCACCGCAATGAACAGGTCAGGAGCGCCGGCGCCCGCAATGCCGCGCCGCCGGAAGGGCCGGCGCTGGCCGAGTTGAATTCGGCGATCGCCGCCACGCCCAGCGATGGCTACGGCTGGCTGTACTGCACGCTGGGCGACGCGCGCGCGGCGCTGGAGGCGCTGACTGTCGCCGCAGACACGCTGTTCGGCAGTGAGGCGCCGAGCCTGGGCCTGCTGGATGGCATGCTTGAACAGATCCAGGCACTGGTCGGCGCTGAGCTGCACAAGCGCGGCATCCACGCGGACGCGCTGCGGCTGACCGAGCCGCAGCAGGCACAGGGCAGCCCGGCGCAGGTCGAGGAAGACGATTTCTACCCCCCGGTGGGCGGCCCGAGCGGCCCCATCGCCGGCCGGGCCGACGCCTACGCCCGGCTGGCCGAGGCGGCGGACTACCTGCTGCACGTGGAGCCGCACAGCCCGGTGCCCTACATGGTCCGGCGCGCGATCGAGTGGGGCAACCTCAACGCGGTCGAGCTCTATCAGGAAGTGTTTCTGCGCTTTGGCGGGCAGATCAGCATCTTCGAGCTGCTGGGGCTGCAACCCGGCAAGGAGCAGGGGTGAGCGGCGAGGGCGCAGCGCAGCGCACCGGGCGGTGCACCGCCGCTGCTGAACCGATTTCACTGTGCGGCAGGGCCGCAAGGCCACTCAATTGACCCGCTGTCCGGCGCCGGTGCGCCGATCCAGGAGGAGAGCAAGCATGCAGGCACGCAGAGGATCCCGGCAGGTTGAACAGGGCATCGAGATGCAGACCTTCAACGACCCGCAGTTCAACAAGAAGATGATCGACCAGCGCAATACCGAGCTGGAAGCGCTGCGCGGCCGCTCCAAGGCGCCGCCGATGGGCGGGAACGACGAAAAGCTTTTCAGCTATATGTTCGGCCGTGCGCTGCTGGACCGGCCGATCGATGGCAGCGAGGCGCAACGGCTGCGCCGCGCCAACGACACGGTCGAAGCGGTGCGCGCGCATCTGGACCGCGGACGCGGCAATGTCTCGACCGACATCGCCCGCAGCAGCCATGAATCGTCGCGCTGGATGGCCGCTGGCCGCGAACTGCGCGACGAGATGGCCAAAGGCGAAGGCCCGGTCAGCGAATCGCGCTTCGGCATGCTCAAGGCGCTGAGTTCCGAACTGGTGCGCGCCGGCAACTGCGGCGAACACGGTGACCTCAGCATGCACCTGCACGGCGACAAGCTGGTCGGCAAGGAGACGCTGCAACGGGTCAGCAGCGCGCAGATCGATCACGGCTGGGCCGAGCTGCGCGTCTCGGGCGCCGGTTTCAACCCGTCGGATGTGGTGATGGACGCCTGGGGCAAGGGCCCGGCGGTGCTGCGTGAGGATTCGACCTTCGCCGCCAGCCGCGCGCAGCTCAAGCCGGTCAAGTACGCGCTGGACCAGGTCAGCGGGCCCAAGGCCGCCCAGGACTTCCAGCAGCAGCGCACCGCGCTGCATGCCAACCAGCAACTCGGTCGCTTTGCCGTCAACAGCTTCAAGGCGCTCGAAAAAAGCAACTACCAGGTGGCGGCCGACCACGTGTTCGCGCCCACGCCGGTGCTCTCGCAGACATTCCGCAATGCGGCCGACAAAAGCTGGCAGCAAAGCAGCAAGGTGACGCTGTCCGAGCAGATCAAGGCGACCGGTGTGGCGCGCACGCTGGGCGAGAACGTGTCGAATGCCACCCGCCGCGCCAACACGCTGAGCAAATAGGAGAAGCCCATGCAGGCAACGCCACATTGTCCGCAGGGGCTGGCCGCCGAGCGGCAACTGGCCGTCCTTGCATCACCGCAGCCGGACCTGACCGACTGGTTTGCCACCCCGCCGTTGGCCGCCGCATGGTGCGACGCCATCGTCGACAACTGGCTTGCCGCCGAAGCGGCGGGAGGGATCGACGCCGCGGCGCCGTTCACCGTGCTTGATCTGGGCCCAGCGGGCGGGCGCCTGCGCAGCCTGCTGCTGCCGCGCCTGCGCGCGCGCCTGGCGGCGCTGGGGCGCGGCCATTGGCGGGTGGACTACCGCAATGACGACGCAGTGGCGGCACCGGGCGCCAATCCGGTGGCGCTGCTGGCGCTGGGTGCGCTTGGCGCCCCGGTGCCGGCACTGTTCGGCGTGCACTATGGACGCACGCTGCGCGGCGAGCTGCTGGCCACCCCGGACTGCGAATCCGGCGAGCTGGCACTGCGCTGCGAATGGTATCCGGTGAGTGCCGCGGCGCTGGCCGCGTTGCCGGGCAGTTACGCCCGGCATCTGAGCAGTGCCGCGTTCACCATGCCGCTGGCGGCGCTGGCGCGGCTGGATGCGCTGACGCAGGCGGCGCAGGGCCGCTATCTGCTGCTGGCCGCCGACTGCGGCGTGCTGGAAGCCAGGGAGATCCGGCTGGGTGCGTTGCATCCGCCCGAGCGTTTCACGGTCGGCATCGACCGGCTGCCGCTCAACCTGCATGCGCTGGGCTGCCATCTGCGCGCGCAGCAGGCACAGTGGCGAGCGTTGCAGCAGCAGGCGTCGGGCGTGGCGCTGCTGCTGGCCTGGTGCGATCCGGCCCGTCCTGCGGGCAACGAGCTGGCCGACGCATTGCTGGAGCGGCTCGGCAGCGCCTTCCCGTCCGATCAGGCCGTCCTGCTGGAAGCCGCCGGGCAGCTGCCGCCGCGGCTCGGGCTGTTGCGCCGCAGCGGCCACGACCCGGCAGTCTGCGTCCGGATGCTGCCGGCGCTGATCGAGGCGCTGCCGGCGTGGGACGAGGTCGAGCGGGCCGCCTGGCGGGCGGCGCTGCATCGCGTGGCGGCGGTGCTGGCCGACCCGGCCCCGCCGGAGCTGCTGATCGAGCTGGCCGGTGTGGCCACGCAGCTGGACGACCTGGGCCTTGCCCGGCAACTGCTGCGCCGGCTGCTGAGCCAGGTGCCCGGTCATGTGCCGGCCCGGCGCGAGCTGGCCCGGCTGGAAGCGGGCGCGGGCCGCCCCGCGCTGGCCATCGAGCTGCTGCAGGCGCTCGTGGCCGAGGTGCCGGCCGACGGCCCGGCGCAGGCGCTGCTGGCGCACCTGCAGGCGCGCGCCGCGGCGCACGGAGCGTTCCACTGGTACCGGCCCGCCGCCTGCCGCGACGGCGAGCTGACGCTGGAGCCGCTGGGGCCCGAGCACGCCGCGGCGCTGTTCCATCAGTACCGCGATCCACAGATCGGCATGATGACCCGGCTGCCCGAGTTCGACGATGCCGAGGCCATGGCCCGCTGGTTGGCCGAGTCGGCCGGGCAGCCGGCCAGGCGCGGCTATGCCGTGGTGCATGCCGATGCCGGCGCGATCGGTGTGGTGTCGATCCACTGCCACGCCGACGCGGGCTATCTGCATTTCTGGCTTGGCACCGACTGGCAGGGGCGCGGGCTGGCCGGGCGCATGCTGGCCTGTGCACTGCGCGCGCAGGCAGGCGAGCTGCAGCTCTATACCTCGGTCTATCGCGACAACGCCCGTTCCCGTCGGGTGCTGCAGACGGCGGGCTTCGTCAAGCTCGCCTGTGCCGCCGAGCCGCCGGACGACGACCTGCTGTTCCTTAACCTGGGCGGCACTGGCGATCGGGCCGGGCTGGCGCGGCTGCTTGCCGGGCTGGCCAGCCCCATCACCCTGGCTGCAGCCCAGCCCACGGAGGATACGCCATGAAAGAAGACAGCCCCGGGACGCGCCGGCGCAATGCCAGCCTGCACCCCGACGTCCCCGTGTCGCCGCGCGTCGGCAGCACCGCTGGCCCTTCCCGTACGCTGGTGGCGAGCCCGGTGCTCGCACCACTGGCCGAGCCGCACCGGGCGACGTCGCCCGCCGAATCGTCGGCGGCGTTGTCGCCGCTGGTGGCAGTGGGAGAGAAGCGCAAGCGCCTCAGTGAAGCCGAACGGCTGCGCGCAGCCAACGGTGGTGTCGACATCGAGCCGCAGCGGCACAGCAAGGCGCGTGCGATCGAGGCCAAGCAGCGCGAGCAGGCCGAACAGCGCCGCCGCGAGAACGCCGAGGCACTCAAGGCGCTGGGGTCGTCGCCCGGCCATTTCGGCACCGATGTCACCTCGTTCGTGCGTGCTGCCCACGACGAGGGGCGGCGCGCGGTCGGGCAACTGGACGACAGCGTACGCAAGGATTTCAAGCAGCAGATCAAGGGCGGCGCGCTGACCGGCGCCAGCTGGGGCGACGTGACCATCAAGGTGGTCAGCGCCGCCATCGGCAGGGCGGATCTGGCCGACGATGGCATCTATCAAGGCGACCTGCGTACCGCCAGCTGGAAGGAAGGCGTGGGCGAGACGCTGGCGGCCCGCTACGAGGGCTACCAGGTCACCGCCACCCGCGTGCGGGCACATGGGGATACGGCCGACGAGAAGCAGATCGGCGAGCCGCTCAGCCCCAAGCCCGAGTATGGCGAGACCCAGTTCGCCCGGGCGCACCGGGCGCCGTTCCGGCTGGGTGGCGCGGCCACCAACGCCTACGGCACGGTATTCGCGCCGCACTACGCCAATCTGACCGCGGATGGCTACCTGGAGAAGCTGGCCGAGGAAAAGCTGGCCAAGCACGGCGCCGGCAATGTGTTCCATTTCGCGCTCGACACCGACACGCAGTCCACGGTCGGCATTGCCTACCGGCGCGCCGCGCGCAAGGACGCGGGCAAGCCCGAGTTCAAGAGCGTGGTGCTGAATTACCGGCGGCGCGACCTGGACAAGGACGATTGACTCGGCGCTCAGCGCCGCAGCCGCACCGTGATGCTGGGGCCGTTGACGGTGACGCTGGTGGCGGGCGCCGCGCCGGTGGGACCGAGCGGTTCGGTGCGTGGCACCGGCAGCTCGCCGTCGGGCTGGTTCTGGGCCGGTGTCGCGCCGCGATCGAGCAGTGCCTGGGTGTTCCGGGCCAGCTGGTGATAGAGGATGGTCTGCGCGCGCTGCGGCAGCGGCTCATCGATGGTGGCAGGTGCCGGCTGGCGCGGCGAGCGGGTGGGCTGGCCCCACTGGCGGTAGACCGCGGCGCGGCGGTCGTCCTCCAGTGGCTGGCTGGTGCCCAGCACCGGCCGCGTCGTGCCTGCAGGCTGCACCACGCGGGTTTCGTGGCGATGGCCGCGCAGGCCAAGCGGATAGACAAGGGCAAGGGAGCGATGTCGCATGGGGACAGTATCGAATGTGCGGTGCCGGGCAGCAAGCGCGCCAGCGATGCGCGCGGCGGCAGGTGCCGCGGGCAGGCACTGATGGCCTGCGTCTACCAGGCCGCCTCGCCGGGCGAAGCGCAGCTGCGGGTGGCGATCGTCGGCCGTGGCGAGGCCGACCTGCTGGTGCGCCGGGTCGGCAGCCGCGGGCTGGCGCGCGGCGAGGCGCGCTGGTTCATCACGCGCGACCGGCAGGACGCCGGCCTGTGGATCCATTTCACCAGCATCGGCATGGCCGAGCTCAAGGTGTGCTTCGTCGATGCCGACGGCGAGGCGGGGTGGGTGAGGCCGCACCGCCTGCAAGGGCGGTTGATTACAACGTAAGGGAGAGACGCAATGAGTTCGAGTTCGAGCCACAAACGCAAGGCCATGAGCAGCACACCGGCCATGCCAGTCAAGAAACGCGCCGCCACCTCGCTGACGTTGAGCGATGTGGCGCTGCCGGCCACGCCACCGGTGCAGGCCACCACGCCGCTCAACGGCGTGCCGTTCCGCAAGGCGCTGGACAAGGTGAGCCAGGACGGGCACGGCACGGTGCAGCTGAAGGCCTCGTTTCCGGGGCGCTATAAAAGCGAAGGGACCGCGAAGACACTGTCGCAATCCATCAACGCGGTCTACCAGCCCAAGGAACAGGTCCGCACCAGCAGCAGCAACACATGGACCCAGGGCATGCTGACCAATTTCGGCAGCGAAACGGTGTGGAAGGACATCCTGCCCAGCACGCTGGATACGGACAGCGCGCAGAAGCACGGCCGCGCGATCAAAGCGACGATGGGGCACCCGGTGAAGGAAAGCGACCTGGGCAACTTCACCGCACCCAACACCAGGAAGATCACGCGGGGCGACAACGCCGGCAAGACCAGCAATCTCAGCCCCTCGCAAAAGCATGCTCACAACGAAGCACAGGCCAAGCGTCAGGCGAACAACTTCATCAGCCCCGCGGCCACCTCGTTCGTCGAGGATCTGACCGGCGCCTCGGCCGTCAACACCGCCTTCACCGGCTCCGCGGTGCGTGCCAGCTTCCTGCGCGCCAAACTGCTGCTCGACAACGACCCGTCCACACGTGGCAAGGACGACAAGGCCTTGCTGCGCAACTTCAACGGCTACCTGCTGCAGAACCTGCCGCAACTGAAGAAGGACGGCGCATCGAACCTGGCCGACACCGTGACAAGGGAGCTGGGCAGCGGCAACAGCAGCACCGCTGACAACTACCAGCAGCAGGTGCTCAAGCTGCACACCCAGCTGGACAAGGCGATCGGTCATACCTTCGATCGCAAGCGCGCCGCGGTGCAAGCCAAGTGGGAAAAGTACACCGGGCCCAAGTCGATGAGCGACCGCGACGCAGGCAACAGGATCGCGCAGAAATTCGGCGACTGGTGGGGCAAGGCCGCCAAGGCCGGCACGCTCGATCATGTCGACGCGCCGGTCGACTATGCCGACCACAAGCGCGCCAAGTACGGCGTGGGCAAGATTCCGACCTGATCGCGCGCCGCGACTGCGCCGGGCCGCGGTGGCCGGCGCGCCTGCCGTGCCGGTGAGGCGGGCGGGACTTCAGCTGCCGCCGTGGAACACCGCTTCGATGTTGTAGCCATCCGGGTCGAGCACGAAGGCCGCGTAGTAGTGCGGATGGTAGTGCGGCCGCAGCCCCGGCCCGCCGTTGTCCTTGCCGCCGGCCGCCAGCGCCGCCGCGTGGAACGCGGCCACCTGCTCGGCACTGCGCGCGCGGAATGCGATATGGCTGCGCGGCTGGTACGGCTCGCCGCACGAGATCCAGAAATCCCCGCCCGGATCGTGGCCGTGCGCCGGGTCTTCGGCACCGAAGCCCACGGCCGCCTCGAAGTCGAGCCGCACCTGGTAACCCAGCGGCGCAAGCGCTTGCAAATAGAACTGCTTGCTGCGCGCCAGGTCGGCCACGTTGATGCCGGTATTGTCAATCATGGCGAAGTCTCCTTTCGATGAGGGGGAACCGTCTCCAGGGCAGGCCGGGATCAACTCATGTTAACGCCGCTGGCATGTCTGCGCGGCGCCGTGAGCGTGGAAAACGGTTCATTTGTAGCGCGCGATCGTGCCGCAGCCGCACCCCGCCCCATGGCCGCTTGCCAGGCCGGCGGTGGAACAACGTCAAGCAGCGTACTCGATTGACATCCTGCTGCCTGGGCCGTAGGCTGGAATGCCTTACACGAAGCTTCTTGCGCCGCCGGCCCAGCTATGCCGGCGCCGGATTCCCGTTGTGAAGCGTATTTTCCGGCAAAGCCGATACCACGCTATTGGGAGAAGCCCGGCTTTGCTGGGATGGGGCTTGGGCAAGTGAACCGATCGTCACGGATATCATCATGCAAATTGAAATATGGATTCCCATCACGCTTGTGCTCATTGCCGCGGTCTTGGGAATGGTTGGCCTTATCTTTGGACTCATGGCTGCCCCGGCTGTCAACGAGAAGCTCGGCATCGTATGCATACTGATACCAGTGCTGGTGCCATTCGTGTGTCTGCTGAATTATCGAAAGACCCGGTATGCCAGCAATTTCCTGCTGGCCGGGTTGGGCTTCTTCTTGCTTGCGAGCATTGCTTTCTTGTGGTTCGGCCGCATTTGAAGCGGCGCTCCGGAAAGCAAGAATCCTGATCCTGCCCCATAGGGTATTTGAGGCCAACCATTCGAAATGGCCACGCAATCGATACCCTGCTTGCCGTCACACTTCCTATCGAGCACAGATCATGAACTGCTTCAATCATCCCGAAAAACATGCGGTGGGTATCTGCAAAGCCTGCCAGCGAGGTTTATGCCCGGACTGCGCTGCGGATTTGGGCCACGGCCTTGCATGCAAGGAGAGGCATGAGCAAGAAGTAAGCGCGCTTCATTCGATTGTCGATCAAAGCAGAAGAATTCACTCCGTGACACCGAGGACCAGAAATGCAGCACCGTTCTTCTACGGCTTCATGGGCCTGGTTTTTGCGGGGTATGGGCTATTCGAAAGGGGCAGCATGATTAATCTGTCTTCTGTCATGGGCATGGGCTTCATTGCCTTTGCCATATATATTTATATATACAACAAGAAGATCTATGCGGCCCAGGTCTGATTTTGCAGTCCGTCGGGCAGTGCAATTCCGGATTTGGGACTCCTTTGCTACTGCATGGTGCCGTCTGGCTGTTGCGTCCAACTTCAATCAATGAGATGAAAAAATGAAGAATGCCTGTATTGCTTTCCTGCTTGCTTTGATTGCGCCCGTTGCATCGTATGCTGACGATTTCGCAACGCTGGCTGATGTAAGGAAAGCTGCAGATCGTGCGATTGCGCTGTTCCGGGAAGAAAAATTCGTGGAAGGCTATGATTCGCTCAAACCATATTGGCCCCTGCCTGCGGTCGAGGTCGACAATATGGCCAATCAAACCAGTGTACAGTGGCCGTTGGTGCGCCAAAGGTTTGGCCTATCCATCGGTACCGAGTTCGTGAGCCAAGTGGAAGGCGGTCCATCATTGGCGCGTCTCGTCTATCTTCAGAAATTTCAGCGTCACGCCCTGCGCTGGGTATTCACCTTCTATAAGCCAAAGGATCGGTGGGTCATCAACAGCGTGTCATTCGATGACCAGATCCAATTGCTGTTCCCATGAGCAACCGCCGCCGCGTGAGGCGGCGTGCGTGGCTGAACCACGGCACTGGATAGAGAAAAACAGTGAAAACAACTGCGGCACTTAGCTTGTGCCTGTTGCTTGCTGGGTTGGGCTTCTGGCTTGAGGGCGGATTGCCTGCCTGGGCGGCAGTGCCAATCGTCAGCGGCCTGGCGGGGTGCATGGCGGTTGCCCTGATCGTGCCAGGCTCATTTCGGCAACGCGCTGTGTGGGGAGCCGCTTCCCTGGTATTGTTCGCCATCACGTTCTCCTCCGGGGCCCGGTCTTTTGACGGTGCATTTAATGCGTGCATCGAACAAGGTGAAGACATCCGCATTCTGTTGAAGAATTACCGGGAAGAAACAGGACACTATCCTGAACGACTGGGCGAATTGAAACAATCCATTCCATGCGGCCGCATCGCCAGGCCGACGCTGCTGGAATATGAAAGAAGCAAGGCCGGCTATGTCATTGTCTTTGGGGATGGGCTGGTCGAATATACGGCAACAGAATCTGATGGATTCATGGAAAAGAAATAGATCCATGATTGGCAGGGCGATGCGCTCCAGTTTTCCGGCACGCGTGATATCGGACAACCTGAACTGGGCATCCGGCAGGCCTAGGGAGGAACGGCGGTCTTGCAGCGACGTGCGCGAGCAGCTCGGCAAGGAACGGGTCTTTGCCTTGCGCTCGCGTCGTGGCCGGCGACGCGGCCCGCTACTTGGCGCCTCCCGGCTGCGCCGTCCAGTTTTGCGGCGCTTGCTGGTCATCTAGGAAGGACAGCGCGGTACTGGCCAGCGTAGGCGACAGGAAGATGTCGTAGTGCGTCAAGCCCGGCAGGATGGCGAGGCGGTTGCGGGACATGTGCTCACGCTGCCACCCCGCATCCCGCAAGCCGCCCCCCAGCAGTTGATAGAACTTCACGATATGCTCCGGACGAAACATGTCGCTGTCCCCATAGACCAGCATCACCGGCATGGCGAGCTGCGGCACGTCCGCGGACCAGTCGTAGGGCTTGCGCATCAATGCGCCCATGCGATCCAGCAGCAGCGGAAAGTCCTGCGGCCGCGGCGCGATGGCCACATACGACTGGTACATCGGCGTCGGTTTCATCGCCTCGGCCATGCCCGCGCCCAGCTGGGCCTGCATCGGCAGCATCTCCGGAAAGAAGCCGTCCTGCGCATAGCCGGCAGAGACCAGCACCAGCCGGCGCACGCGCTCCGGATGCTGCACGGCCAGGCGGAATGCGACACCGGCGCCCATCGAATAACCCATCACATCCACCTGCTGCAGACCCAGGCGCTTGAGCAGGATCGCCAGATCGTCCCCCATGTCCACAAGGCTGAGGTCGCGCTCACCCAGCGCGGTGCGGCCGTGCCCCTGCAGGTCCACCCCGATGACCTGGCGGGAGCGGGCCAGTGCCGCGAGCGCCGGGCCAAACATCTCGGTGCTGCCCAGGCCGCCATGCAGGAGCAACAGCGGCGCACCCCGGCCATGGATCTGATAGTGATAGTTGACCCCGTTCACTAGCACATGGCCGGTCTTGCCCGGCTTGGAAAGCGGGGTTGCGGCGTTGGTGGATGCGGACGGCATGCCTGTTTCCTTGGCATGGACAGGCAGGGCGGAGAAGGCGATCGACAGCGCTGTCAACAGCAGCAGCAATGGATGGCGCGAGAGGTGCATGGCAAGCTCCGGGAAGGGTTGTCAGAAGGTGGGAGGCGCGTCAGAAGAGGCCCCTGTCAGCACAACGAACGAGCCCGGTGGATTTCGACCGGTGCCGGACGAGCGGTATCATTGGCGCGCAACGGGCAGGCAGCGCTGCCTCAGATTGCGCCCAGAGGCGCACCAACCTTTTGGCTCCTTTGACGAGCCCGATGCAGGACCCGGGCGTGGCCTTCGGGCCGTCGAGCACGGTCTGGCACCACGGCATCGCCGGCCAGCAGGTCTGCTGCGTGCCATGCATGGCCACGCAACAGATGCGATTGCAACGGCCCGACCAGATGCTGGGCACGGTCAGCCGATCCTGGGCACCCGTGGCCTGCACCACTTCATCCAATCCGGGCAGATTCAGGGCAAGAATGCCGCGCTACACCGACAACAGCGCCGGAAAGACTTGATTCGTATTGACGCCGGACCGCCAGATGCATGAAAAATGCGCTGACCTCGACGTTGCGCAGATCACGGGGATGACGATGAGGGCGAACACGCAAAAAATCACCGCCCCCCAATTGACATACTGCTGCCCGGTTCTTAGGCTGCAATGGCTTACGCGGTTTTTCCAGTACGCTGGCAAATGCAGTGTCGCCGTCCTGTCCGGATGCGTACCAGCCGGGATTACGGCATCCAGGTGATTGATGCTCAATGGGAAAGGCAGTCATGGGCGCCGCTATGGGTACGGACCGGCCGGATAGGCATCTGCACAGGCTTATTGTTCGTTAAGGAACGCAATGGAAAATCCCGCTGCCATCGACATGATCACTATGTTTGAGGCATTCTTTCCCGAGCATGCAGCGCGCTGGAAATATCTTTTGAATCGCAGCGTTTCCAAATGGCACAAGATGGCCCCTTATCGACACTGGTTTTCTATCGATCAATCCGCTTCTATGCCTCCCGATATCGATCTATCTCACCCATTGCTGAATGAAAGAAGAAGGCTGGATGTAGTGGCGCTGCGCTGCACGCAAAAAGGTTCATGGCTCAAGGAAATGCCTCTTGAGGAAGCCTATCCAAGCGTTGTTGAGGGCTATATTTCCGTCATCCCAGGCAAGCTAGCCTTGGCTGTAAATCACGAAGGTGGTTCATGGTTGCTTACCAAGTCATCGTCGTAGCCCCTGCGCTGAACACTTCAGTCAACCCGGCAGCCCAAAGCTGCGCTTTGGGCCCCCTTCGTCGCTGCGCAACTTTGTTGGCGCTGCCACGATGATTCCCAACCCTCATTCGAGCGGGCCTGTCGCAGAAAGCGGTGGCAAGCCGCTTCATTCCAGCGTTGCACGCTTCCTACCTCTTATCCCATGAATCCATACCACCTTGCACAGATCAATGTCGCGCTGGCGCGCGGCGAGATGAGTTCCGAGATCATGAGCGGCTTTGCCTCGCGGCTCGATGAAATCAATCGCCTGGCCGAGAATGCAAAAGGGTTTATTTGGCGCCTGATCGGCGATGGCCCTGACGCAACGGGCATCCAAGCATACGAAGACCCGATGCTCCTCGTGAACGTGAGTGTCTGGGAAGACCTGGAGTCGCTGAAGGCCTATGCCTACAAGTCGGCCCACGTCGAACTCATCCGTGAGCGGGGCGCATGGTTCCACAAGTTGCCCGAAGCGCACCAGGCACTGTGGTGGGTTGCTGCCGGCCATATCCCGACGGTTTACGAGGCGAAGGCCAAGCTTGAGCACATCCGGCTACATGGACCGTCGCCGGTGGCGTTTACCTTTGCCAGGTCATTTCCGCCCCCTGGCGTCCATGCGGGTGCGCAGAGTGCTTGACCCGCCGCTGCAGGGGGCCACCGAGACGTTGCCGGCGCGCATACGACATGGCTGGCACACGGCTGGAGAAGTCACGGCATGCGGCGGGCGTGCTGCGTGACCATTCGCTCCATCGACTGGCCTTGGGGCACCGATGGGCTCAAACGTTAGTAAAAAAGGGAGTCGACATGGAAAAAGAAAAGAATCTTGAAGGGCTGGGTGGTTGGCTCATTCTGGTGGGGCTGGGCATCATCATTTCTCCGTTACGGATTCTGGGCCAGATGTTTGTGATGTACTCGGAGATTTTTTCTAATGGGGTTTGGGCAGCGCTGACAACCCCGGGAACCGAAGTTTACAATCCGCTCTGGGCGTCGATCCTGTTCGGAGAAATGGCTCTGAATGGCGTATTGGCGCTTGTGTGGATCTTCATCGCTTTTCTGTTCTTTTCGAAGAAGAAAGTCTTTCCAAAATGGTACATCGGCATCTTGCTGTTTACCGTGGTATTCATACTGATCGATGCATTGGTAATAAAGGCCGTACTTCCGGATGAGCCGATATTTGATGCCCAAACCTATAAGGAACTAGGCCGCTCCCTTCTTGTTGCGCTGATATGGATTCCGTACATGCAGGTTTCAAAAAGGGTTAAGGCCACGTTTGTGAACTGAAATGGCGGGCTGCGATGGTTTTCGACACCCTTGCTCCAGGAAAAGTGCTGGGGTTCCAAATATGGGCGGTCGATCACGATCTATCAGCGCGGGTCAGGGCAGGTAGATGCATGTCCGCTCACGTCGAACGTCTAAGGCACACCCATGAATGACACGGATAGGAAAGCGAAGCAAATTGACGAATTGAGATCGGCTCTCATCTTTTTTAGCAATGGCGGAAAGATAGACCGTGAAAAGTGGGTTGTTAGCCAACTTCTCAAAGCGATGCGGATCGATTTCAAAGAAGATGAGCTGATAGCAGCTTCAGAGCCAGCGGATATCGAGTTCCGGGGGGTGCAGTTCCAGGTGAAGGAAATGCTCGATAAAGGCCGCCGTAGAACAGACGAATACAAGCAGAGGCTGGCGAAGGCGGAATCAGCCCGAAACTTCGAAGAATTGATCGAGCCCTACACGCCCAAGGACATTTCGTTCTCTAAGATAGTGGAGCAGTGTTACGAGTACGCGGAATCGTTAAAGACTAAATACGGCTGGCTTGAATGCAAGAATATCGATCTGCTCTGCTATTTCAACTGGCAAGACTATAGCATCGTGCCACCGATCGAGGTTTTTAATAAAGAAACTATATTTAGGTCTCTTTCAGTCGTGAGCAATCTCTATTGCACTGTGGCGTCTGTTATGCCAAATGCGCCAATCCTCTTAAGGGAACATGTTGGCAAGGTTGGCACATATCGTGAAGCCGACGCCTGACGGGCACGCCGTTCCACCGGACCTCGGCCTCGCGGCGCGGGCCCGCGGCCGGTCAACTATGTATCAGCCGGAGCATTCCCATGTTGCAATGTGATGCTTATCAGGTTTTGACTACGCTCGATGCCAGCGAGGTCGAACGTGTTGCCGAGCAGCTGAACAAAACGGGATTTGCCACTGATGAAGATAGGTTGTGCCTTGGGTCCATGCTTATCGAGCATTGGCACGCCAAGTGCACCTCCCACTTGAATGCACATGGCTACACCGGCGGTGAATTGCGGTGTGCGGGAAAATACTACCCCAACCACAGTGCAATTTATGTCCTATATGACTCAGCCATGCATGCGCATGCCGATGCAATGGCGCACCTGGATCGCGCCGCCTGTTGAAGGGCTGCTGCCTATGTCTGGCACCCAGGAGACCGCATGACAGTCATGCGTATGGACAACGTCGGCATCGTGGTGGAAAACATCGATGCCGCCGTCGAATTCTTTACCGAGCTCGGCCTTACCTTGGAAGGCCGCATGCCCATCGAGGACGAATGGGCTGGCCGCGTCACCGGATTGCGCGGCCAGCGCGTCGAGATCGCCATGCTGCGCACCCCCGACGGGCACAGTCGCATCGAGCTCTCGCGCTTCGATGCGCCCGCCATCGCATCCGATCACCGCATGGCCCCCGTAAACGCGTTGGGATACCTGCGCGTCATGTTCACCGTCCAGGACATCGACGATACCCTCGCCCGGCTGTGCAAACTCGGCGCGACGCTGGTGGATGAAGTCGTCGATTACCAAGGCGTCTACCGGCTGTGCTACCTCCGGGGCCCCGAAGGCGTTCTCATCGGGCTTGCCCAACAGCTCGGGCAGCCGGCCTCCCGCGCAAACCCGATGGCACGCCAGGGTTGAGAACTTGGCGTTGGCGATGCGGCGCCGTTCGCAAACGCCAGCGCAGCGCCCGCGGCAAGCAATGCGCAACGTCCTGGCATGACGAACCGGATCCGCTGCAGCCGTGCTGTCGGCGAGCACGGGGCGGGCCGGCTGGGCCCAGCCCCAGCCCTGCGGTGGGGCAGTTCGGGCGGCTCGCCTTGGTGCAAGCCGCTGGCGCTACGGGACCGCTTTGTGCCTGGCATCCTGCCGGCCTGCCCCAGACGCAACCGTGACACGCGCGTTCACCGGCCCTAAGCCGCCGTCGGCACGCCCTGCAGCAACGCCTTGACCCGTGCATCCAGGCTGGCGGCGTCGAGTGCGACGCCGACCTCGTCGAGGAAGGCCTGTACCTGTGGCGGGTGGTAGACGATGGCGCCGCGCTCCAGGTCCACGTACTGCAGCCGCGACCAGAGCACGGCCTTGGGGCGGATGGCGGCGGCATCCAGCATGGCGATCTCCAGCATCACCCCGTGGCGGGTGATATTGAACACGCTGCTTTCGATGATGACGCATTCGCCGAGCGCTGCCGGGTGCAGGTAGCGGATATCGGTGGCGGCGATCACCCAGTTGCGCTGGCGTGACATCATTTCAGTGCGCAGCAGCGGGTAGTGCTCGATCACATGCTGTTCGCGGCCGTCGAACAGGTAGTCGAGGTAGCGCACGTTGTAGAGGTGGCCGAACGGGTCGCAGTCGGAGAACTTGACCGTGAGGCGGGTCTGGGGGCGTTGGTTCATCGGGATTCGTGGCGGGCCATCAGGGTTCGCAGGATGCCGGGCACGCCGTCGGCGGCGTGGACGAAGAAGTGCCCGCCCGGCAGTTGGTGGAATTCGAAATCCGCGGTGCACAGCCGGTGCCAGCCCTGCATGTGGGCGGCGCCGACAAGGGGATCGTGCTCGCCGGCCAACGCGATCAGGTCGCATGGCAAGGGTGGGGTGGCGTGTGGCAGGTAGGCCTGCATCATCTGCCAGTCGGCTTCGGCCGCTGCGCGCCAGCCGTTGCGTTCCAGCAGCGTGTTGGGCACCAGGGGGTCGTCGTGCAGCTCGTGCAGCAGTGTCTCGATGCTGGCCGGCCCCCGCAGTGTCGCCTCGCGGTGCATGTCCGGCGTCCACATCGCGCCGACCACCACCGCGCGCAGCAGTGGCCGGTGCCGCGCATCCAGGCGCGACGCCACCTCGTAGGCAAGCAGGCTGCCCATGCTGTGCCCGTAGAGGTACAGCGGCAGCGGGGGCAGCGCGCACAGCTCGTCGGCGATCCGTGCGGCGAGGGCGGTCAGGCTCGATGCCCCGCCGCGGGGCCAGTCGACGGTCAGCAGCGACACGTCGTCGTCCAGCCGTGCGGACCAGCCGGCAAAGCAGCCGGCGTCGCCACCCAGATAGTGCAGGCAGACCAGCCGGCGGGCCGGCTGCGCCGCCCCCGGCTGTACGGTCAGGTGGCGCTGTGGCGCCACGTCGTCCGTGGTGGGGCCGGGCTGCTGGGCGCGTACCAGTTCGGCCAGGTCGCATGCGGACAGCGCCATGGCGCGCATGGTCAGTGGCAGCCGGATGGCGTGGCGCGCATTCAGCTGCTCCAGCAGTTCCATGCTCATCAGCGAATCCAGGCCGAAGTCTTCGAGTGGCAGCGTCGGGTCCAGTGTCTGGCCGCCGAGCCCCATGATGTCCGCGGCCAGCGCGGCGATCTCCACCTCGCCTGCCGCCGCGGAACCGGCCGGCTGCGGCGTGGGCGCCGACGGCGCGGCCAGGGCAGCCGCCTCGATGGCCTCGGGTCGGCTGCACGCAATGATCAGCACGTCCGCATCGGGCCGGCCCAGCGCAAGGTCCAGGCCGGCCAGGGCCGGGCCGGCCTGCAACGGGGCCATGCCGAGCTGCGCCATGGCCTGGCGTGCCGCCGGGCCCAGGTCGCCTGCCATGCCCGCGCCGTCCCAGGGGCCCCAGCACAGGCTGCGGCCCGGCAGGCCGGCGGCGCGGCGCAATGCGCACAGGCCATCGAGCGCCGCATTGGCGGCGGCGTACACGCTCTGCCCGGCGCCGGACAGGATTGCCGCCACCGATGAGTAGCAGACGAACAGGTCGAGCGGCAGCCCGGCGCTGGCCCGGTGCAGATGCCACGCGCCCAGCAGCTTGGGCGCGAATACCGCATCGATGCTGGCACGGTCGGCAAGGGCGACGCTGCGGTCCTGCAGCACGCCTGCCAGATGGAAGATGCCGCGCAGCGGTGGCGACGCGTGGCCGATGTCCGCAAGCAGGGCCGTGACCGCGTCCGGGTCCGTCACGTCGAGCGCGCAGGCGATCAATTCGCAGGACCGGCCCTGGGCCCGGGCAAATGCCTGCAATGCGGCCGTGTCGGGGGCCTGGCGGCCGGCAAGGTAGAGCCGTGCCACGCCCTTGGTGATCAGGTGGCGGCACAGCGCCTGCCCCAGCGCACCCCCCGCGCCGGTCACCAGTTGGGCGCTGCCTTGCCATTGCGGGGCGGTGGCGCTGGCCGCCGTGGGCAGCAATGTCAGCCGGTGCGCGTGCAGCTGGCCGGCGTCGTCGAGCAGGGCCGAGTGCCCGATGGTGCGCAGTGTGGTGGCGAGGCGGCGCAGCACGTCCGGCGTGGCGTGTGCCGGCAGTGCCCAGCAGCGCATCTGCACGCTCCGCAGCTCGCTGCCGATACCACGTGCCAGTGCCGCCAGCGCCGCGTAGGCCAGCCGGGCGGTCTCCCCGTCGCCACTGACCATGGCGTAGAGGCGCAGTGGCGCAGGGCCGGCCAGCCGGCGGGCCAGATCGAGGCCGGTGTCGATCTGCCCGGCAATGGCGGCAGCCCCACCGGTCCCGTCCAGCGGCACGAACCACAGCACGTCGGTTGGCCGGGGCGCTGTCGGTGCCACGGCAGCGGCCGAGGGCAGGCAGCTGACCCGGGCCCCGAGTGCGGCGAGCACCTGTGCCATGGCGGTGGCCTGCGCGGTCGCACCGATCACGGTCCAGGCGCCGTCGGTCACGGCATGGTTGTCGGCGATCGGCTCGGGCAGCGGCTGCGCCTGCCAGCCGAACAGGGTGGCGCCGGCCGCGCCGGGTTGGGGCAGCTGGTGCACCGCGATGGCCTGCGCGCGCAGGCCGTCGATCGCCAGTGCCAGGCCGCTGTCGTCGTACAGCCGCAGTGCGCCGACGGTATCCGGCGCCACGCCCGCCAGCCGGGCGTGGCAGCGATAGTGCCGGCCCGGCGCGGGCTTGCACCGGAACACCGCGTGCTCGATCGAGACCGGGATCAGGGTGTCCGGCGTGTCGCCCAACAGCACGCGCAACAGGTGCAGGCAGGAGTCGATCAACCCGGGCGGCAGTGCCAGCATGCCGTCGCCAGGCAGGTCCGCCGGCGCCTGCAGCGTGGCGAAGACCTCGCCCGCGACAACCCGGTACGCGGTGATCCAGCGGAACAAGGGGCCCAGATCGATGCCGCGCGCCGCCTGTACGGCGTACAGCGATTCACCGGCGACCGCATCATCGGCCGGCGGCCAGGGGGCATCGGGCACGGCCGTTTCGTGCAACGGTGCGGCGTGCAGCACGGCTTGCCCCTTCAGGTGCGGCGCCGCGCCTTCGCTGGCGACCGACACCTCGCCCCGCTCCGGCGACCAGTGCAATCGCAACGGGCGCTGCTCGGTTCCCGGCGGCATGACCAGGGGTTCCATGAAGCGGACATCGTGCAGCGCCAGCCATGCCGCGCCATGCGGCCGCAGCGCGGCATGGCAGAGTGACAGATGCAGTGCACCCGGTGCCACTGGCACCTCGAACAGCCGGTGCTGCCGCACGATCTCGCCCAGCGGTCCGGACAGCGGGTGGACGACATCGATCGGTGCCGTGGGGGCGGTGCTGTGTTTCCAGTACGGCTGGCGCTGGAACGGGTAGGTGGGCAAGGTGGCCTGGCGGTGGTGTTGCGGGTCGTACCAGCGCGACCAGTCGATCCGCACGCCCAGGGTGTAGAGCGCCTGCAGCAGCTGCAGCAAGGCGGCGCGTGGCGCCGAAGCGGGGTCGAACACATGCAGCGGCGCCGTGGGGGTGTGCGGGCCGGTGGCACCGAGCAGCAACACCGGCTGCGGCAGCGGGGCCGGGGGCGGGACGGGGGGCGCCTTGCCGGCTGAGGCAAAGGCTTCGGCCAGCGTCATCCGCCCGGCCTGGTGCGCGGCCACCCAGTGCCCCGTGCCGTCGCCGGCGCAGTCCGCGGTGGCAACGCCCAGTTCAGCCAGCCAGTGCGCCAGCGCCTGTTGCGCGAGGAATGCGCGCTGCGCCGGGGTGAGGTCGGTATCGCCAAGGCCCAGGGTGTCGTACAGCGCGGCGAGCTGGCGGCGGTACGGGGGGGCTGCCTGGGCCAGCAACGCCCCGGCGCCATCGGGCCAGGGGCCGAACCACAATGCGGGCTGGGGGGCGCGCACCGCGCGCTGGCCGAGCTGGGGCTGCTGCAGCGCCGCGTCGATCTGTTGGGCCAGATCGCCGGTATCGCGGGCGACGAAGGCGATGCGCCATTCGAAGTGGTTGCGGCCGGTAGCGGCGGTGCAGCACAGGTCGGCGAGTGGGGCGGTGGGGTGCGCCAGTGCCGGTTGATAGGCCTGCAGCAGCGCGCGCAGTGCGGCGGGGTCGCGGGCGGAGAGGCACAGCAGCTGCGCGCCGGGCGGGGGGTCGGGCCGTGGCACGGGGGGCGGGGCTTCGAGCAGCACGTGGGCATTGGTGCCGCTCATGCCGAAACAGCTGGCCGCCAGCAGCAGCGGCCCGGGTCCGTCAAGGCGCTCCGGCACGACGGGCACGCGCAGGCGGTATCGATCCCATGGCACGCGGCTGTTCGGCTCATGCAAGTGCGGCATCGGCGGGACGGTCCGTCCACGGGCGATGACCAGCAGCTTGAGCAGGCTGGCCAGGCCCGCGCTGGCTTCCAGGTGGCCGACATTGGCCTTGACGCTGCCCACCAGCAGGTCGTCCTGCCGCACGTCCGGGCGCGCATAGACATTGCCGATGGCGGCAAGCTCGATCGGATCGCCCAGCGGCGTGCCGGTGCCGTGCGCTTCGACATAGCGCACCTGGCCCGGTGCGATGCCGGCCGTGTCCAACGCCGCGCGCAGCAGGTCTTCCTGCCGCTTGCCGTTGGGCGCGGTCAGGCCGTTGCTCCTGCCGTCATGGTTGACCGCGCTGCCGCGCACGATGCCATGCAGGCGCGCGCCGCGAGCCTGCGCATCGGTGGCCCGCTGCAGCAGCAGCGCTGCAACGCCCTCGCCGCGGCCGTAGCCGTCGGCCGCGGCGTCGAAGGGCTTGCACAGCCCGTCGGGCGACAACGCCTTGAGCCTGGAAAAGCCGATGCTGCCGACCGGGGAGATGATCAGGTTGGCGGCAGCGACGATGGCGGTATCGATCTCCCGCGCCAGCAGCGCCTGCCTCGCCAGATGCAGCGCCACCAGCGACGAGGAGCACGCGGTATCGAGTTGCAGGCAGGGTCCGGTCAGATCGAAGGTGTAGGCGATGCGTCCGGCCGACAGGCTGCGCGCGTTGCCAAGCGCGTTGGCGGCGGACAGCTGAGCCAGATCCATGCCATGCGTCGCCACCTGCAGATAGTCGTCCATCGACAGTCCGACGTAGACACCGGTGCGCGAGCCGCGCAGCGCTTCGGGCGCGATGCCGGCGTCCTCCATGGCCTCCCACACCGTTTCGAGCAGCAGGCGATGTTGCGGGTCGATCTCCACCGCCTCTCGCGGCGAGATGCCGAAGAAGGCCGCGTCAAAGCCGGCGACGTCGTCGAGGAAGGCCGCGCGTTGCGCATAGAGTTTGCCCGGCGCCTCGGGGTCGGCGCTGTAGTAGTCCTCGGCGCACCAGCGCGACGGCGGCACCGGCGAGGCGGTGCTGTGCCCGTCCAGCAGCAGCCTGGCGTAGCCGTCCAGGGTATGCACGCCGCCGGGCAGGCGCAGGCCGCAGCCGAGCACCGCGATGCCATCGTCGCCGCGTTCCCGGCGGGCGGCATCCAGCGCCTGCTTGAGTTGCCGGATCTTGTTGAGGGCATCGCGCAGCAGGGCACTCGATTCGTCGGCGGCGGTGTCGTCGGAGCGAGGGGGGGCGTTCATGAGGTGGCAAGCTCCCGGCGCAGCGCGTCAAGCAACGCCTGTGGATCGGTTTCGGGCAGGATGATCGGCTGTTCGGCGGGCGTACCGCCGAACAGGAAGGCCAGCAGTGCCCCGGGCGTGGGGTAGTTCCACAGCATGGTGGGGTCCAGCTCGCGCCCCAGCCGCGCTTCCAGCGTCTGTGCGATCTCGACCGCGTCGATCGAGTCGAAGCCGTATTCCTGGAATGGCCGCTCCAGGTCCAGCTCGGCCGCGGCGACCCCGGCCTTGGCGGCGATCGCGGCCAGCAGCCAGCTGCGATCGTCCCGCGTCGCGGGTGTGCCGGGCGCCGACGGTATCGGCGCCGCGACGGGCGCGGCTGGTGGCACGGCCGCCGGCGTCGGGTCGGGCTGCAGCAGCGCGTCCTGCGGCAGGTCGCGCTGGTCCACCTCGCCGATCTGCGCGGCCAGCCGCGCGGCGTGCGCGCGCAATGCGCCCATGTCCTGCGCCGGCTGCGGTGCCAGCTGGGCGCTGCAGTCGTCGAGCGCACGTGCGAAACGGGCGGCGCACCAGTCTGTGGTCGTGCTGGTGCAATGGCCTTCGGCGGCGGCCCACAACGCGGCTTCGCACAAAAGCCCCCCCACGGCGTGCGCCAGCAGCGGTGCACGGCGTTGCGCGGGGCCCGCGCGCTCGACCAGCGCATCGAGCCGCTGCGTGGCCGCTGTCAGCTGGCGGCTGGCGACGCCGCCCAGGTGCGCGTCCAGGAACTGCGACAACCGGTGCTGCCCCTTGAGGTGGGCGGCGCCGATGTAGGCGAGCAGCGCCTCGGTCGGGCCTTCGAAGATGCGCAGCAAGCGGGCATCGCGGAACAGCTGGGGAATCTGGTTGGTCTCGATATAGCCACGCCCGCCGGTGAACTGCATGGTGCCGTCGACGATCTGCCACAGGTGCTCCGAGCCGCTGATCTTGGCTACCGCGTACAGCTCGTCCGGCAGCGTCACACCACAATCGCGCAGGCCGGCGGTGGCCTGGATCAGCGCCGAGACGGCGTCGATGCGTGCCACGGTCTCGGCCAGGAAGCGCAGGTAGACCGGGTTGTGCCCCAGCAGGCCGGTCGACACCGCGCGCCGCGCGGCGTAGCGCTCGCTCAACTGCAGGCAGCGCTTCATCGCGCCGACGGCCATGGCGGCGATGCCCAGGCGGCCCAGGTGGAAGGCGTGCTGCGCGATGGTGAGGCCCTTGCCGGCCATCCCGAGCCGCTGGGTCTCATCCACCCTCAATCCCTCGAAGATCAGCTCGTTCTGCACCATGCCGCGGACACCCATGGTCAGTGCCTCCGGGCCGTGCCGCAGCCCCGCCGCCCCGCCCGGGACCGCGAAGCCGCTGATGCCCAGCATGCGTCCGGCGGCATCGCATTCGTTGACGAAGACCGAGATCACGCCGGCCCAGGCGCCCGAGCCGATCCAGATCTTGTGTCCATCGAGCCGCAGGCTGCCGTCCGCCGCCGGCCGCGCGGTGCTGGTGAGCGCGCGTGGGTTCGAGCCGGCGCCCCGCTCGGTGATGGCGAATGCGCCCAGGGTGCCCCCGGTCGCCAGCAGCGGCAGCATGCGTTCGCGCCATGCCGGCGTCGCGCCTTCCAGCAGCGGCAGCGTACCCAGCACGTTATGCACGCCCAGGAACGAGGCAAGCGTGATGTCCACGGCACCGGCCTGCTCGAACACGTGCAGGCAGTCGCGGATCGGCAGCGCGCTGCCTTGCAGCGCGGTTGGCACCAACAGCCCCATCAGCCCGGCGTCGCCCAGCGCCTGCACCACATGGGGCGGAATGCAGCGGCGCTCGTCGATCAGCCGCGAATCCAGCCGGGTGCGCGCGTAATCGGCCAGCCAGTGCGCCATTGCCACGGCGCGCGGACCGGGTGTTGCCAACGGCGCGCGCGCTGCCGGTCCGGTGGCGGCGAGGGGGAGGGCGGGGGTGACCGGTTCGCCCCCCGGCTGCTCCAGCGTGAACCACAGCGTCTGGCGCTGGAACGGGTAGGTGGGCAGGGTGGCCTGGCGGTGGTGTTGCGGGTCGTACCAGCGCGACCAGTCGATCCGCACACCCAGGGTGTAGAGCGCCTGCAGCAGCTGCAGCAAGGCGGCGCGTGGCGCCGAAGCGGGGTCGAATACATGCAGCGGCGCCGTGGGGGTGTGCGGGCCGGTGGCACCGAGCAGCAACACCGGCTGCGGCAGCGGGGCCGGGGGCGGGATGGGGGGCGCCTTGCCGGCTGAGGCAAAGGCTTCGGCCAGCGTCATCCGCCCGGCCTGGTGCGCGGCCACCCAGTGCCCGGTGCCGTCGCCGGCGCAGTCCGCGGTGGCAACGCCCAGTTCAGCCAGCCAGTGCGCCAGCGCCTGTTGCGCGAGGAATGCGCGCTGCGCCGGGGTGAGGTCGGTATCGCCAAGGCCCAGGGTGTCGTACAGCGCGGCAAGCTGGCGGCGGTACGGGGGGGCTGCCTGGGCCAGCAATGCACCGGCGCCATCGGGCCAGGGGCCGAACCACAACGCGGGCTGGGGGGCGCGCACCGCGCGCTGGCCGAGCTGGGGCTGCTGCAGCGCCGCGTCGATCTGTTGGGCCAGATCGCCGGTATCGCGGGCGACGAAGGCGATGCGCCATTCGAAGTGGTTGCGGCCGGTGGCGGCGGTGCAGCACAGGTCGGCGAGTGGGGCGGTGGGGTGCGCTAGTACCGGTTGATAGGCCTGCAGCAGCGCGCGCAGTGCGGCGGGGTCGCGGGCGGAGAGGCACAGCAGCTGCGCGCCGGGCGGGGGGTCGGCCCGAGGCACGGGGGGCGGGGCTTCGAGCAGCACGTGGCCGTTGGCACCGCCGAAGCCGTAGGCGGTGATGGCGGCGAGCGGGCGCTCGCGGCGGCTGTGCCAGGGGGTGAGCGACAACGGTACCCGCAGGCGCGAGCCGTCGGCACCGGTGAGTTGGCTGTTGCCGGTGAAATGCAGGTTGGGCGGGATCTGGCGATGCCGCATCGCCAGCAGTACCTTGACGATGCTGGCCATGCCCGAGGCGGTCTCCAGGTGCCCGATATTGGTCTTGACGCAACCCAGCCACAGCGTGTCGTCCACCGTGCCGTCGTAGGTGTCACGGATGGCGCGCAGCTCGATCTGGTCGCCCAGCCGCGTGCCGGTGCCATGCGCCTCCAGCAGCGTCACCTCGTCGGCGTCGATCCCGGCGCCTGCCAGTGCCTGTTCCATCACTTTCTTCAGGGCCGGGCCGCTCGGGGCCGACAGGCCGTTGCTGCGGCCGTTGTGGTTGACCGCGCTGCCCTTGACGACGCCATGGATGCGGTCGCGGTCGCGCAGCGCATCCTCCAGGCGCTTGAGCACCAGCATGCCACCGCCTTCGCCGCGCACGTAGCCGTCGGCGTGCTGGTCGAACGACTTGCAGCGCCCGTCACCGGAAAGCATGCGCCCCTTGGTCAGGCCGATGGTCTCGTCCGGCGTCAGGTGCAGCGTCACCCCGCCGACCAGGGCGAGCGGGATCTCGTGCTGGCGCAGCGCGCTGGCGGCCACGTGCAGCGCCGACAGCGCCGACGAGCAGGCGGTATCGACCGCCATGCTGGGCCCGCACAGGTGCAGGAAATACGACAGCCGTGCCGCCGCCACCGATTGATACGAGCCGGTGCCGTGGAACTGCGTGATCCGCTCGTAGCTGCGGTAGATGATGCGCTCGTAGTCGTTGTGCGAGATGCCGATGTACACGCCGGTACGTGAGCCCTTGAGCGTGTCCGGCGCGATGCCGGCATCCTCCAGCGCCTCCCAGCCCAGCTCCAGGATCAGGCGCTGCTGCGGGTCGACGTGGACTGCCTCCTCGGCGGTCATGTTGAAGAACGCGGGATCGCATGCGCCGGGGGCCGCGAGAAAGCCGCCCCAGCGCGTATTGGCCTTGCCCGGCACCGCCGGGTCCGGGTCGTAGAAGCGCTCCGGGTCCCAGCGCCAGGGCGGCACCTCGGTGATGGCGCTTTGCCCGTTGGCGAGCAGATCCCAATAGGCTTGCGGATGGTCGGCACCCGGAAAACGGCAGCTGATTCCAACAATGGCGATATCGTGCGGCATGAGGTGTCCGGCGGGGCGCGCCAACGGCGTGCTAGGAGGATTGCAGGAAACGCTCGGCGTCTTCCTTGCCAAGCGCGACCAGGGCGTCGATGGCCGCCGGGTTGGTGTAGTCCCAGGCGGCCACGGTGAGCGGGCGGGACGGATGGACGAGCACATCCTGGGGCCGCCCGCGCAGCAGGGTGCCGGGCGCCTTGGTCAGCAGGATCAGCGCCGGGCCGTGCAGGTCGCCCAGTGCGCTGCGCGGCACGCTTTCCAGCAGGCCCCCATCCAGGCTGGGCCGGCCGCTGAAGTGGTAGAGCGGGGTCACCGGCGGGGTGCAGGAGGAGGCGAGCACCAGATCGGCCACCTCGCCCGGTGTGCGGCAGTGCCTGACCGAGACGAATTCGGTGCTGAAGCGCGACCAGCGCCGGATGCGTTCCCAGGCGCTGCGCGAGACCCGCGAGCGGACCGCATAGAGCAGCGCACCGAGCGGAATGACGGCGGCCGGCGGGCACCGGCCGGGCGGGCGGGCCAGCAGCACCTGCACATCCGGCGCTGTCTTCAACGCCTCGAATGCCGGGCCGGCGAATACGTCCTCCAGCAGCCTGCGGTAGATCGCCGCATGCGGAAACAGGGGCTTGCCGGAAAAGAGATTGCCCGGGTAGAAGTTGCTGCGGTTGCTGCGTGCCGCTTGCTTGAACCACTCGATCGAGAATTCGATCCGCCCGGCCGCGAACGCGCATGCCATGCCTGCCGCGGCGCTGACCGAGAAGATGCTCAGCGGGCGCAGTGGCATCCCTTCGTTCAGCCGGCTCAGGAACCCGGCCTGCCAGAAGCAACGGATGCCGCCACCCTGCATCACCAGGTGCTCGAAGCGCTGTGTGTCGCCACACCCATCCATGGCGGGCGCGGGCGGCTGCATCGGCTTCACTTGCCTATCCTTCTGAGGTGCAGCCGGTACAGATCCATGGCGCCGGTATGAAAACCGATGGTGAACAGGCCCTGGTACTTCTGGTAGGTCCTCACCTTGTCCTCGCCCACCAGCGCCACCGCCTGCGCGCGGGCACCCGACAGCCGCGCGGTCCAGTGGCGGAACGTGTCGGCGTAGTGGTGCCGGTCGTTGCGCAGCGCGACCACTTCGAACAGGCCCTTCGCTGCCCTGACGATCTGCTCCAGCGACGGCAGGTCGGATTCGGGGAAGATCTGCTCCAGCACGAAGCGGTTGATGTCGGCCCGGCTGGCGCGCCCGTAGGCGATGGTCTGCAGCGAAAGCGAGCAATCGGGCTTCAGCCATGCGTGGCAGCGCGCGAAGAAGGCGCGGTAGGCGGCCACCATGTCGTCGTCCGACAGGTCGGGTTTGGCGAAATGTTCGAAGGCGCCGATCGAGATGATGCCGTCGAACGGGTGGGGCGGATCGAACACCTGCCACCCCTGCACCTTGACCGTGACGCCGGGGACCTGTTGCGCCTCGATGTACTGCGCCTGCGCATCGCTCAGCGTCAGCCCGGTGGCGCTGCCGGCGCCGTAGGTGCGCATCAGCCGGAACAGCGTGCTGCCCCAGCCGCAGCCGATGTCCAGGTAGTGCCCGCCCGGGCCGGCCGCGCAGTTGCGGGCGTGATGGTCAAGCTTGCGCAACTGCGCCTGTTCCAGCGTGTCGCCCGGCTCCCACAGCGCCGCCGAGTAGGTGCGGGTGTCGTCGAGCCACAGCGCGTAGAACTCGTTGCTCAGGTCGTAGTGATGCCGGATGGCATGCGCCGAGGCGCCGGCGGCCTTGCAGTCCAGGGTTGCTTGGGTCATGGGCGTGTCACCGGACGGCCGTTGCCGGCTCTGCCGCAGGCCTGGCGCGGACCAGCTCGGCGACATGATGGCTGATCGCTTCGATGGTCGGATAGTCGTAGACCAGGGTCGGATCGACCTCGATGCCGATCCAGTCGCCCATGTCCACCGCCAGCCCCACCGCGGCGGCCGAGTCGATGCCGAAGCTCGTGAATTCGCGGTCGGGCGCGATCTCCTCCACCGGCAACTGGACCAGCTTGGAGACGTAGTGGGTCAGCCAGGTCAGGATGTCTTGGGTATTCATTGCAGGCATGGAACGTTTCCTCGGTTGGGCCGCGACGGCAGCTGCCGGCGGCGTTGGGCTTGTCCCGTACCCTGTGCCGCGATCGGGCGGCGTGGGGCGGGAACGGGGGATCAATCCGGCTGGGGCGCGTGGTCCAGGCCGTCGCGCATATGCGCCGGCGGCACCCTGACATCCCAGGCCAACCCCAGCAGCCGCAGCAGCTGGATCACATAACCGCCAAGGTCGATCTGCCACCAGCGCAGCCCGAACATCGCCGAGCCGGGAAAGGTGTGGTGGTTGTTGTGCCACGCCTCGCCCCAGGTGAAGATCGACATCAGGAAGTTGTTGCGGGCGTGGTTGCCGCCCTTGTAGGTCTGGTGCCCCCACATGTGCGCCAGCGACGTGATCGCGTGGATGGAGTGATAGATCACAAAGAGCCGCACCAGGCCGCCCCACAGCAACCCGCTCAGCGCGCCGGCCCAGCTTTGCGTCACGAGGCCGCCGATGGCGGCCGGCAGCGCGAAGCCGAGCGCCACCCAAAGGTAGTAGGTGCTGGTGACGGTGCGTGCCACCGGATCGCGGATCAGGTCCGGCGCGGCCACGGCGGTGTTGGAGATATCGTGCGAAAACGTCCAGCCGATATGTGAATGCCAGAAGCGGCGCCACCCGTGCAGCGGGGTCTCGCCCTGGATATACGGCGAATGGATGTCGCCGGGCTGGTCGGTATAGCGGTGGTGGCGGCGGTGGTTGCTCACCCAGTAGTTGACCGGGCCCTGGCAGGCGGTCGAGCCGAACACGCCGAGGATGAACCGGATGGGGTCGTGGGTCTTGAAGGCGCGATGGGTGAAATGCCGGTGATAGCCGACGGTGATGCCGACGAACGACACCACATACATCACGGCGAACAGCGCGAGATCGAGCCCGGACACGCCGTGATCGAGCGCATACCACAGCGCCAGCGCTGTCCCCAGCGTCGGCAATACCAGGATGGCGCTGGCATGCACCAGCCGCGGCACTTCAAGATAACGGCTCTTCACCGTGAGCCGGGCCCCATCCTGGATATTCATCGCCGGGTCGGCCCGCACCGAAGCGTCTTGTTGCACGAAGGTCATGGTCTCTTCCTTTGAAAAAGGGGCTGCCGCTGAACCGCCGGCCGCTTGGGTCCTGGATTGCGTCTGCGCTGCAAAGGGGGGGGCGGTATCGCGGCTAGATCACCTGGAGTTCGCCGCGCTGATAGAGCGTGCGGCATTTGCGCCGCTGGATCTTGCCGCTGGTGGTGCGGGGGATGGCGTTGGGCAGCACGAACTGCACATCGGCAACCGCGAGCTGATGCTGCCTGGCCACGATGTCGTTGATCAGCAGGCGCCAGGCCTTGGGGTCGCCGGTGCGGATGTCGGTGCGGTGGATCTCCTGCACCACCACGATGCGGTCGTCGTCCTGCTCGTCGGCCATGAAGCAGGCCGCATCGCCGAACGCCGGGCTGCCCGCGCCGATGGACGCTTCGATGTCCTGCGGATAATGGTTCTTGCCGCGTACGATGATCAGGTCCTTGAGCCGGCCGGTGACATGCAGCTGGCCATCGACGACAAAGCCCAGGTCACCGGTGCGCAGGAACGGCCCGCTGCCGTCCTGCAGCCGTGCCCCGAAGGCTTCCGTGGTCTGCGCCGGCAGATTCCAATACCCGCGCACGATGCACGCGCCGCCGATCCAGATCTCGCCCACCGTGCCCGGTGCACAGCCAAGCCGGGTGGCCGGATCGACGATGCGCACATCCTGCACGTTGTTCAGATAGCCGCTGGCGACCGACGGCGCGGCCGTGGCGCCGCCGTCCTCCGCCGGGCGCTCCCGTTCGGCCCACGGGATGCCGCTGCGCCAGCCGGCGACAAACAGGGTCGCTTCTGCAAGGCCATAGCACGGGTACAGCGATTCGCGGCGGAATCCCCACGGTGCGAACCGCTCGGCGAACGCCTGCAGCGTGTGCGGGCGGATCGGTTCGGCGCCGTTGAACGCCACTTGCCAGCTGGAGAGGTCGACCCCCGCCAGCTCGGCATCGCGTACCCGCGCAATGCAATGGGCATAGCCGAAATTGGGCATGCCGCAGGTGGTGGCCCGATAGTGCGAGATCGCCTGCAGCAGCCGCGCCGGCCGCTCAAGGAATGCCATCGGCGACAGCAGCGTGGTCGGGATGCCCAGATAAAGCGGCTGCAGCACGTTGCCGATGAAGCCCATATCGTGGTGCAGCGGCAGCCAGCCTGCAAAAGCCGTGTCCGCCGTATGGCCGAACTCCGCCTGGATCAGCCGCTGGTTCGCCAGCAGATTGCGATGGGTGACCACCGCACCTTTGGGCGCGCTCGTCGAGCCCGAGGTGAACTGCAAGAAGGCGATGTCGTCGGCTGCAGCCCGTTGGGGCAGGCCATTGCCGTTGTCCGGCAGGGCGGTGAAATCGGCGGGACAAAGCAGCCGCACCGGTATGGACAGCGTTGGCATCGCCGCCGATCCTTCGCGCCATTGCGCCAGCAGCGGGGCATCCACGATGGCGACAGCGGCGCCACTGGCGGCGGCAATCGATTCCAGGGGCGCCAGTGTGGATTTCCTGCGCAACGGCGCAATCGGCACCGGAATGCAGCCGGCGTACAGCAGGGCAAAGAAGGTCTCGACGAATTCACATGGATTGCTCAGACCCAGCAACACGCGTGCGCCCTTGGGCACTGCATCGCGGATTGCATGCATCAATCGCAATGCCTGGATATGCAATTGCAAAAAGGAGCGCGTCTGGATTGCGTCATCCTGCACATGGCGCAGAAAAAGGCGCGATCCTTGCACATGGGCTCTTGTTTCAAGCAGTGAGCAGATATCGGTGAAATCAGCTTGTTCCAAGGCCATGATCCAATCAGATGAATTCTGTTGAGAACGGGCAAATAAAGCCTTCCGGCAGTATTGCACCCACCTGCCGTACCCTTGTCATGTCTGCGACTGAAGCAAACCCGATCGATTGCCTGTTCAGGGCATTTCGCGCTGCCGGCCAGAACCGCTGTACTGGATCGGGTTGATGTGCACCAGACGCACCCCGCACACCCAAATCGCATCGCACAGCGTGGATTGACGCGTGATTGCCCGGTATATCGTCAATTGCATCGTTCAAATACGATAGGCACAGGCAATGCCGGCGCAGAGCCAAGTTTCACCTTGGATGAATTGCCGATCCTGGCGGTTGAATACGTAAATACCGGATTGCAGATCCTGAAAAGATGCAGCACAGCCCACATATATAGGGCAGATGAAGGCCATCCGGGTTGGTGACGATTCGTCAGGCACCACTATAGCCAATTCATTTGCTTACACAATGCCGTTTGTCGTGTTTTTCATTGCTGACATTTTGGCGCCGATGAGGGACAGCAATCCCGGGCAGCGGTGTCGTGGCGGCAATTGCAGTGCGGCGGATCGGCCTGTTTTTAAGCAAATCCATCCGTTGGGATCGGGTGTGGAAATCAATTTGGCCAAAAGCTTAAGGAGTGCAGCAGCAAGGTGTTGCGACAGCACTCGCCATTCCAGCAAAAGTGCTGGCCGTCTGAAGCGGTATTCAAATGCGATGTGAAAACATCCAATGTTGTTTTGTTTCTATGGTTGAAAGCAAATCCGGATTGGCAGGATGACAGCATTGCCGACCTCATCAGCTGAAGTGCCGGGCCAGCGGCACTGTCCGGCGCTCCAGCAGGTACGGCATCCCTTGCCTTCGCGGCCAGTGAAGCCGGGCGTGGCCAGCCGAGGCAGCCGATGGCGACGGGCGCCAGGGCAATGTGGGGATGACCGGAGCACTGGCAAGGCCCAGCACAGTGCGCCTGGCCGCTGAAGCGTAAATCGCCTGGCAATGCACCTAAACCGGAGGTGCTGCAGCCGCGCAGGGCAGGCGGGGGCCGCATCCATGACCCGATCAACGGTGCCGGGCCGACAAGGGCGCGGATACTGGAACACCGGATCACCCCTGCCTGAAACAGGTGGGTACCGCGTCCGCACTCATGCGTTGCTGCCGACCAGCAATCATCCGTTATCGGTCGAAGCGGTCAGTTGCCTGCGCCATCCGGGCAGCTGCGCCTGGCTGAAAGCCGGTGAACGTGCTGCGCTGATCGGCATCGGCATCGGCATCGGCATCGGCATCGGCGTGGAAGTGGGGCGCCAGCCGCCGGCGTATGCTGTACCGGCAAGACCCGGTATCGGATCGGCCCGTGCCATCGGCAGGGTGATGCGGATGAAAGTGCATGGATCGTCACCGCTATTCGATATACTGCGATTCGGCTGTTGGCGGTAATGCCGTGCACCGCTTTTTTGCACAGCGGGTCCAGTGGATGCAGTGCAGTGATTTTGCCTGGATGTGTGCTGCCTGACATGGGTGCCCTCAACCGATTGATGCACAAAAGCAAGCAGCCGTAATATGCGTCGTCGCCTATACAGGATTTGCCGGATCTGTTGCTGCATCGATATCTGTTTCTCGCGTTGCCACCCAGAAGGAATTCCAGTGATCAAAGGAAGCTGTTGTTGCGGAGCGGTTCAATTCGAGTTGAGCGCAGTGCCTGGCATGATGGGCACATGCCATTGCAGCCGATGCCGGAAGCTTGGCGCAAGCACGTTTGTGTTTGTCACGTCCGAAACGTTTCGGTTAACCCAGGGACGCGAGCAGATATCGGTCTATAAAGCGGTTGCCCCCTATAAATATGACCGGTGTTTCTGCTCGGTCTGCGGTACCGCACTTGGGGAAGTGCTGTCGGAAAGCAATTCATTTCCTGTGGCAGCCAATTGCATCGATCAGGAGCTGGGGATCGAGAACAGATTCCATGAATTTGTTGCAGAAAAGCCGGATTGGCTCAAGATTGGCGATACGGCAAAGCAATTCGACGGGCATCCATTCGAGTCTTAGCAAAAACGCATGACAATGAAACCGGGCCGATCGATGCTGCGCGTTTTGAACACCGCCGGTTTATCCTGACATCCGGCGGCACTAATGACACCAATGCGTACGATCCACTGCGGCGGATCGGAATCCGGGCCCCGGTTTCACCTTGGTTTTAAGCAAGCATCCGCCATGCCAATTGCGCACGATGGGGCAGGACTGCCAGCCTGGCGGAATATCTGACCCGTTTGCCGGCCCGGCAATGGGCGTGATCGATGGCAAGTGGGAGGCGGCAGACCACGACCCGCATACAGTGATCGACGCGGCGAAGGCCGCAGACCTCTGCGTGTTTGCCGGTCGGCATCGTACGATGGTGCCGCGCCGGCCGCTTTCGCCGATCGGATGTTTTGGAAAGTGCGGGTCAAATACGCACCAGCGATGATCGCACCCGCGCGGCGGTGTGAGCGCCAGCATCCGCATGGCTGGTCACGGATGCTCAGATGCCGCAGCCTGACAATGCCGCCTCGGCGGCGGCATTGCCCCTCATGCGCGGCGATCAGCTGCCTTGGCAGCGTTCCAGACAGCTTTGATAGGCCGGTGCGCAAAGGCCGTAGTGGCCGTTGTTTACGCTCAGGCACATGTGGTACGTGTTCAGGCAGGTGGTGGGGGTGCAGGAACCGGCGTTGGCCACCGCACTGCCCATGCCCAAGGCAAAACCAAAACCGAAAACAAGCGTGATCAGCTTCTTCTTCATTTGCTAAGCCTCAAATTTGATGGATCGTGGAGAAAGGATTGCAGCACGGCAGTGCCGTACGGGAAGGGGGCTTGCAACGCGGCCCCGGATACCGGCCAATGGCTTGGCTCTCTTTGTTGGTTTCGTTTATCTGGCTTGCGTCAGCAGATTCAGTGCGGAATCGAATTGATCGGGATCGAATCCGGCGATCTTCCGGTTGCCGATCAATACCAGCGGAAAGCTGTTGCCGCCCAGCTGTTCGAATTGCCTCCTGGCGTCCGGTTGCTTTTCGACGTCCAGATCGAGATAGGCCACGTTCCTTGCCTTCAAATAGGCCCGGGCCTTGGCGCAATACGGGCACCAGGCGGTGCCGTAAAGCACCACCTTGACTGACGGATCAGGGTAATAAGCTTGATAGTCGCCCGTCTCGGGCCTGGATTTGAACCATGCCGCCCCCTGCACCGCTGCATAGCCGGCACCGAGGCCGACAGCAAGGAACAAGGCATAGTGCACCATGGATTTGATCATGCCGCGCATGAGATGGGGCTCCCGTGGTTGTTATTGGTCTGATCGGCTTGGACAGGGCTGAGCCAGGGTTGAAACGCTTGTTGCACAGCAGGTGATGCATGGGGCGGTTGAATAGGGGGTGATAAAAGGCCGGCGCCGGGCAGCGCGGTAGCCGGCTGAACCGTGACGGCAATCAATCAACCTGAAGCACGCCTCATATTCAACACGTGTTCTGAAAAGCCCGGAAGGTCGCTTCAATATTGATCTTGTCATGGAATGAAACAGGTATCGAGGCTTGATGAAGCAATTCAGGCAGACCTGGAGAAGATAGTGGAAAGAATAGGGAAGGGCAAGCGGCGTCTGTTGTGACATTAATGTCACGATAATGAAAACCTGGCGGATTGGCGCAGGGCATTTGCAAGGGATAAGTTCCCGGTGCATTCACTGCCGGGCACGGTTGCCTACCGGCGGTGGCCGGGGTGCTGTATCTAGCTTTTGTTGCCGTCACTCCCGGCGCCGAAGGCGAGCTTGATCGCATGGGTGCGCAGATCCGCAGGCCAATCCGCCAGCTGTTGCTCGAAGCGGGCACGGTCGTCGGCAAACAGTGCCCGCAAGGCTTCTTCGAAGCCGGGCAGATCGCCGCCGATGGCGGACATGAAGCGGTACGCGGCTTCTTGCGCCGTACGGCGCGCCTCTTTCCCGCCATCGTTCTTCCGGGCGGTTTCCACCAGCCTGCGCAGCGTGGCGGAGATACCACCCGGCTGCGCCGCCAGCCATTCCCAGTGTCTTGGCAGCAGTGTCACTTCGCGCGCGATCACGCCCAGCCTGGGGCGCCCGCGGCCGCGCGCTTCCGGAAGCCGGGCCGGAGGGCTTGCCTGTCCGGCCGCCGATTGCTGTGGTGCATCCGCCCCGGCCATCGTGGGCGGCAGCCGGGACAGCCGGGAAATCAGCTCGGCCTTGGTGCCGCGCAGATCCAGATCGATCGTGCGTCCGGTCTCATCGTCGAAGACCAGGCAGCAAGGCGTATCCGCACGTTCCGTGGCGGCCTTTACTGCCAGCGCAACCTCGACCAGTGGCCCCGAAAGCAGCAGCCGGCTGCCTGCGAACGCGGTACAGGATCGGACGAGTTGTTCGGTCATGGGGGCTGGCCTGTGAATGAAGTGAAGCCAATAATATACTGGGTAAAAATATAAATAATCAATAAATACCTGGTTATATTTGCTGGGCAGCGCGCTGGCCGCTCACTTGCCGGGTTTGGGCATGGCCGGCGCTGGATGCCTGTGCGAATGTCTGCAGCCGCACCCTGCGGCGACTGCGCCCAAGCGGGGGTGGCGGCTACACTGGGGGTCGCATGCAAGCCGTGGCGCTGTTGAGCGCCACCGCTGCAGTAAAAAGGCTCATGTCCAATGTCTGGCAAATGTCAGCTGCCGTGGCCAACTTGTTCAACCGGGCAGCCAACCGCTGGGTGGTGGCGGTGCTGCCGCCATTGCCCCGTGCCGGTTGCAGATGATTTCCACCGTGAAGCAACACCCACTTCCATTTACGGAGCCCATGCATGGAACCGATCAACGCGCGTTCGGACGTGAGAACCAAGCTCATCGAAGCAACGCCTGCGCAAGTCTTCGCTGCGATCCGAGATCCGTCCAAAGTTGCAAGATGGTGGGGTCCGGACGGTTTCAGCAGCACCATCCACCAGTTCGAGTTTCATCCGGGCGGGTGGTGGCGCCTGACCCTGCATGGCCCTGATGGCACGGACTTCCCGAACGAATACCGTCTCGTGCGCATCGAGCCGGATCGCATGGTGCAGATCGCGCACCCCTCGCCAGACCACTGCTTCGTGCTCACCATCGAACTCACCCGGCGCGGGGACGCAACCCTTGTTTCCTGGCAGCAGACGTTCGATCAAGCCGAGCACTACCAGCCGCTGGCTGAGTTCCTGGCGCAAGCCAATGAGCAGGTGCTGGCGCGTCTGGCAGCCGAAGTGCATCCGCCATCCGCTGCCTGATTTCCCGGGCAACCGGATCGCCTGCCATCGCGGATCTGGCTTTGCTGGTTACCGGGCGTCGGTCGCTTCCGGCTCGGGCTGGGCAAGCCCGGGCCAGTCGCGTGGTGGCGCATACCCGCCTGCATCGAGCGGCGATGGCAATTGGCACCGCGGTCTCCACCGTGTTGAAAAAGATTCCCAACGGCGCGGCCACCCTTTTCCAGGAAACCCCGCTGTCCAACCGCATCGCACAGCGGTTGTTCAAGTGGCGACGGCGCAGGATGTGATAGGAGGGCATGCACGCCGTGACCGCTCGGCCTTGCATGGTGCCGTTCCATTGCGCCACCGTCTCCAGGCACAGTCCACCGCGCTGCTGCAATCCGTATTTGTAGGAAAAAAGAAAGGTTTACTTTGGCGTTGCCATGGCTTGTATCTATTGGGGGAGCACCTGACCCCCAATGGACCTGTTGAGGAGACCAGTCATGCAGATGAAGTACCTGAGTGGCGCCCTGGCTATCGCGCTGAGCCCGGCTTTTGCCCAGGCGGCGTTGATCGATGTGCTGGGCATGCTGACGTTGAACTTGGACGGCCCCATGACGGCAACCGTTTCACAGGCCAATGTGGTGCGCGACAACTATTCGTTCATCGAAACCACGGTACGGATTGCACCGAATGGTGGAGGGCCTATCTACCTGGATTCGGACTGGGGCGCGCTCAGTGCCACATACAGCCTCAATATCCGCAACAACGCGGGGTATGCGGTCAGCGGTTTCAGCATCGGCGCGAGCCAGCTTGAAAAGTATTCCGTCAAGTATTACCCGGTCGATGTGGGGGGCACGGTATCGCACCAACAGAATGGGCAACAGGTGCGGCTGGATCACGGCATCCCGTTCACCGAGCCGGATTCCGACTACTTTCTCCATACCTGGGTTGATTTTGCGTCTTACGGTTTCGCTGCGCAGATCAGTCCCAATACACCGCAGACGCACAGCATCGGCGTGAACTACGCCGCGTCGCTCGGGGAGCCCAATCCGGGTTGGGGTGGCTATGCCTATATCCGCCCGGCCGAGGTGACCTTCAGCATCTATGACCCTCGCACCGTCGTTCCCGTGCCGGAGCCCGCCACCTATGCGCTGACCGGCCTGGGCCTGCTTGCCCTCTGGCCACGCCGCCGCAAGACCGCTGGCGTGGCATAGAGGGGAAACGAGGCCGCGGTGCCGTGCTGCCCCGGCGGCCCGGTGCGCCTGATTCAGGCGCCGACCGCCGTGCCACCGTGCCATGGCCGGGTGCGAACAGGCCCGGGCCGGCGTCAGAACACGACCTGCAGGCCGATCCGGGCGCTGCGCTTGCCTTGAGGCGCAATATCGCGGGTCAGTGCACTGGCGTAGCGGATCTCCTCGTTGCCAAGATTGTCGCCGCGCAGATAGGCCAGCCAGTCGCTGGCGCCTTGCCGGAAGCGGTAGCCGACCGCGATGTTGGACACCGTATGGCCGTCGGTCGGGGTATCGCCTGCCGGTATCTTGGTCTGGTCGGCGGCGTGCTGCAGTTCACCCCGCACCGACCAGGGCCCTTGGCTGTAGACCAACGCGCCGGCGATGCGCACCGGCGCGAGACGCGGCAGCGGTTCGCCGGTGGCGCGGTTTGCACCGCGGGTGATATCCCCCCATACCAGCAGGTCGACCTTGTCGGCGCCATCCAGCAACCGCCAGCTGCTGTCGAATTCCAGCCCATACAGCTTGGCCGGGACACCGCGGTACCGGTATTCGGGGGATTCCCCCTCGTGCCGCTCCGTGCCGCAATGGTCGTGATCGCCATGGCTGTGGCACCACCGGCCGGTGGAGGCCAGCGCAATGAAATTGGCGTAGCGGCCGTAGTAGGCGCCGAGCGACAGCCGGGTTGCGCCGGCCTGATAGCGCAGTGCGGCGTCGATGGATGTGGCGCGTTCCTCATCGGCATCCGGGTCGCCGCGTTCAAAGGTACCGGTGGCAACGTGCTGGCCGTTGGCGTACAGCTCGTACTGGCTGGGTGCGCGCTCGGTGTACGCCAGTTGCCCGGCCAGCGACCAGCCTTGCGCAAGGGGCGCCACCAGGCCGGCCGAGAGCGAGCCCGTGGTGAAGCTGCGGTCCCGCATGCCGGCAAAGCGCCGGTTGCCGGCGTCATCCGGCTCGACCCGGCTCAGGTCGACGCGTCCGCCGATGCTCAGCTGCACGGCACGCAGCTGCCACTGCTCCAGCGCAAACAACGCCAGCTGGTCGGTATCGGTATCCGGGATGAAGGCTTCTTCCCCCAACGCGGAAAAACGGCGCTGCCCGAACTGCAGGCCGATGATGCCGTCGGCGCCGGCCAGCGGCGCATGGCGGGCCTCGATCCGGCCTTCATGGCCGTTGTGCTTGAACGTGCTGCCTACTTCGCGGCCATGCAGTTCCTGATGACGGTAGTCGGTATAGGCCAGATCGGCCTGCAGCCGGGTCAGCGGGCCGGCCAGCCCATCCTTGGCAAACGACAGCGCCAGCCGGTCCTGCTTGAGTTTCAGCCTCACCGCCTCCTCGGCGATCGAACCGTAGTTGCTGCGATAGCTGCCGACCGATACGCCCAGGTGGCCGTCTTCCCAGGTACGGGCAAGCCCGACGGCCCCGCCCCAGGCGCGGCTGTCGCTGTTGGGCAGCGTG
This sequence comes from Chitiniphilus purpureus, assembly GCF_025642115.1. GTDB lineage: Bacteria > Pseudomonadota > Gammaproteobacteria > Burkholderiales > Chitinibacteraceae > Chitiniphilus > Chitiniphilus purpureus. The sequence goes on from NZ_CP106753.1 coordinate 2,121,774, forward strand.
CCCTGGGCCGGATCGGCGTGCGCCTCATGCGGATGATCCTCGCCGTCCCCGCCTTCATGCCCATGCTCGTGTTCCGGCGGCGCATAGCTGCCCAGGCCGGCGCGCTGACGCGGGGACCAGGCATGGCCCGGAATGCGCAGCGCCCGGCTGCGGCGGTTGAAACCGTCGACATGCAATGCATAGTCGCCGTTGCCGGTTTCGAGCTGGCCGGCAAGCAGCCGCTCGCTGGCTGCACCACCGTATTCGGTACGCACCCTGCCGGTGGGACCATCGATGCGTGTTTTCGGAATGCGGTTGTCCAGCGCATTGACCACGCCGCCGATGGCGCTGCCACCGTAGAGCAGTGCCGCCGGGCCGCGCACCACCTCGATGCGTTCGACGCCGGCCACGTCCTGCGCCACCGCATGGTCGTAGGAGAGGGCAGACGCATCCAGCGTGCCGATGCCGTTCTGCAGCAGGCGGATGCGATCGCCATCCAGACCGCGCAGCACCGGGCGGCTGGCCCCGGGACCGAATGAAGTCGAGGCCACCCCGGGCTGGCCGGCCAGCACCTCGCCCAATGTGGTGGCATCGCGCCACAACAACGCCTGTCCTTGCAGCACGGTGCTTGCGCCGGCGAGGTCGGCATTGCCAAGCGGGTTGGCGGTGACCAGGACCGAGGGCAACGCCGTTGCGGGCTCGGCAAAGGCGGCAGGCATATGGGCCAGGGCGATCGCCATGGCCAATGGCAGGCTTGGCCGCGGCTGAGGTCGGCGGCGGGGAACGGGGTGCAGCATTGCAAACTCCATCGTGGTGGGATTCGGTCCAGGTGCCCACGCCTGGCTCAAGGCCTTATCAGCCCTGGGCCGGCAACCTTGGGAGCACTGCCTTGCCAGCCGCAACTGGCCCTTGAAGACGAGTGCCACCGGCCGCTGAGTGCCTTCCGGGCTGCAGTCAGCCGGGCTGCCGGGACAGGCAGGGCATGGTGCCCGGCAGCGACAACGACTCAGGGTGGCAAGGTGTTGCTTGGGCAGCCGTGCCGCGCAGATAAGCAATGGCCTTCCGCTGACAGCAAAGCAGGCAGACAGCGGGGCGGGGCTGCGGGCGGCAAGGCAGCATATGAAACCTGGTTGCATTTATTTTGCAACAAGGTATCAAAAGAACGCTGTTAATGCAATGAAGTTGCAAATTGGCGAGCAGTGCGGGCTTGCCGGCTGTACCACGCATCCGGCATGAGTGCAGCGCCTGCCAGGCCAACGACGCTGCACTGCCGCCCATTGCCGTGCAGCGGAGCAGCGTGGCGATGCGCGCCTGTCTGCCACTGCACGAAATACCGGTGTGGCCCTTCCAGGGTGGCGATGGGAATGGCAGCGTTGCTGGAGAGGGGGCGAGGCAGAGGCCCCGGGGCACCTTGCTGCTGCACGCCGAAACACCGCTCGCCAGGGTGAGGAAGTCAGCCACGCAGACGGCGGGTGGCGGGGCCACGCCCGACTGCGTCCTGCGCAGGTTGGACGCCGTCTGCCTTCAAGTCTTGAATCGGCTCACCAAGGTGATTGGCGCTTGCCCCTGAAGCCGGGCGCTTTGCATCTGCAGTTGGCAGACCAGCGCAGCAGTTGCTTCCCACCCGGCGCATGCGCTCACCCGTTGCAAGTGACAGGAAGCCTCCCATCTGATCTGCTGCACACGCTACCGCTTCAACGTCGATGCGGCACAGCGCTCTGGCATCACGGCACGAACACCGCTTCAGCGCCGCACCGGGCCCCGTTTCGGTTGCCATCGGGTACTGCTATCGTAGGCAGCGCGGACAATCACGCAATTCCTTTGACTTAATTGGAGCAGCAGGTGACCAGCATCGACCATCCCGATTCGCAGACGTACTACCACGGCACCAAGGCTGATCTGAAGGCGGGTGACCTGATCGAGGCCGGTTATGCCTCCAACTACGGCAGGCGGAAACAGGCTGCATTCGTCTACCTGACTGCCACATTGGATGCAGCCATCTGGGGGGCCGAGCTGGCCATGGGGGCCGGGCGCGGCAGGATCTATATCGTGGAACCGACAGGGCCCATCGAGGATGATCCAAACCTGACGGACAAGCGCTTTCCCGGCAATCCTACGAAGTCATACCGGTCACGGCATCCGTTTCGGGTCGTAGGCGAGGTGGCGGATTGGCAAGGCCACTCGCCGGAACAGCTCAAGCAGATGCAGGATCACCTTGAACACCTCAAGCAACAGGGTATTGAGGCCATTGAAGAGTAGGGATGGCCGGGCCCGCAGGTGGTGGGATTGACCAAGCGTGCCCGTGCGGCCGCCAAGCTCTGGCATTGCATGCCGACGGATGCGTCTATGCCGCACCGATGAAGCGCCACCCGGGTTGGATATGCCCCTGCTGCCTACCGTTGGAAGCCTCGATGAGATCATCGGCCGTTCGATCCGCATCAGTTGCGTTGGCGCCTCCTTCAAGGCATCGCATTCATAGCCGGATACCAGCAGGGGAGCGGGGTGTTGCAATCACCTGATTGCAGTAGCGCAACCCGGCGGCGCAAAACAAAAAACCCCTTGATTTCTCAAGGGGTTTTTCATTTTGGGGTGGCTGATGGGACTCGAACCCACGACGACAGGAATCACAATCCTGGACTCTACCAACTGAGCTACAGCCACCACTGAGCGGTGTGTCATCCGGCTGGGCCGTCTGACGTCAATCGTTTCAATACTGCTACCGGTTCCTGGCACGCTCGACAGGAATCGAACCTGTAACCTACGGCTTAGAAGGCCGTTGCTCTATCCGGTTGAGCTACGAGCGCCCGGTATATACAAAGCCTTCTTTACGCCGGAAGTTCTGGTCGGGGCGGTGGGATTCGAACTCACGACCCTCTGTTCCCAAAACAGATGCGCTACCAGGCTGCGCTACGCCCCGAACAGAGGCGCGACTATAGCGCCAGCGGCCGGGGCGGTCAAGCGCGGGCGTGCCCGCAATTGAGCGAACGCGGGGAAGAATGCGACAATGGCGGCCGTTTTCGAGTCCATTTCTTCTTTGCCGGTGCCGCTGCGCCCGGTTCACCGGAGTTCTCCCCAGATGCCCGCAACCCTCCTGGACGGCAAGGTCATTTCTCAGGAAATCATTCGCGACGTGCGCACCCGGGTGGATGCGCTGGTCGCGTCCGGCCGCCGCGCGCCGGCGCTGGCAGTGGTGCTGGTGGGGAGCGACCCCGCCAGCCAGGTCTATGTCGGCAACAAGAAGCGCCAGTGCGAGAACGCCGGGATCACGTCGGTTGCGCACGATCTGCCGGCGGATACCAGCGAGGCGACGCTGCTTGCGCTGGTGCAGCAACTGAATGCCGACGATGCCATCGACGGCATCCTGGTGCAGTTGCCGCTGCCCGGGCATCTCGATGCCGAAAAGGTGATCGAGCTGATCGATCCGGCCAAGGATGTGGATGGCTTCCATCCCTACAACATCGGTCGCCTGGCATTGAAGATGCCGCTGCTGCGGCCGTGCACCCCGCGCGGGGTGATGACACTGTTGGAGCGTACCGGCATCGATCTGGTCGGCAAGGATGCCGTGGTGATCGGTGCATCCAACATCGTGGGCCGGCCGCAGGCGCTGGAGCTGCTGCTGGCGCGCGCCACGGTCACCGTCTGCCACAGCAAGACGCGTGACCTTGCGGAAAAGGTCCGCGCGGCCGACGTGGTGGTGGCCGGCGTGGGCATGCCCAACTTCGTGCAGGGCGATTGGATCAAGCCCGGTGCGGTGGTGATCGACGTGGGCATCAACCGCCTGCCCGACGGCAAGCTGTGCGGCGACGTGGATTTCGAGCGCGCGCGCGAACGCGCCAGCTGGATCACGCCGGTGCCCGGCGGGGTGGGGCTGATGACGGTGGCCACCCTGATGCAGAACACGCTGGATGCCCATCTCAAGCGCAAGGGGGCGTGATGGCCTACGGTCTGCTCAAGCCGCTGGCGTTCCTGATGGACCCGGAACGCGCGCACCACGCCACGCTGCGCTCGGCGGAGCTGTTGCATTCGCTGGGATTCCTGCGGGCCTTCACGGCAACCGCCGTGGCGGACCCGGTGCACGTGATGGGGCTGGATTTTCCCAACCCGGTCGGTCTGGCTGCGGGCCTGGACAAGAATGGCGAATATATCGATGTGCTCGCCGACCTGGGCTTCGGTTTCATCGAGATCGGCACCGTCACGCCACGGCCCCAGCCGGGCAACCCCAAGCCGCGGCTGTTCCGGCTGCCGCAGGCCGAGGCCATCATCAATCGGATGGGGTTCAACAACGCCGGTGTCGAGGTGTTGATCGCCAACGTCAGGGCGGCGCAGTACAAGGGCATCCTCGGCATCAACATCGGCAAGAATTTCGATACGCCGATCGAGCGCGCCACCGACGACTATCTGATCGGGCTGGAGCGGGTGTATGAGTACGCCAGCTACGTCACGGTCAACATATCCAGCCCCAACACCAAGAACCTGCGCCAGTTGCAGGATGCGGACGAACTGGGCCGGCTGCTCGCCTCGCTCAAGCACAAGCAGACCGAGCTAGCCGACCGGCATGGGCGGTATGTGCCGCTGGCGCTGAAGATCGCGCCGGATCTGGAGGCCCATCAGATCCAGGATATCGCCGAGCGGCTGGTCGGCAACCGCATCGACGCGGTCATCGCCACCAACACCACGCTGTCGCGGGTGGGGGTGGAGCATCTGCAGCACGGGCAGGAGACGGGCGGGCTGTCCGGCGCGCCGGTGCGCGCCAAATCCACCCATGTGATCCGCGAACTGGCCGAACTGCTGCAAGGCGAGGTGCCTATCATCGGCGTGGGCGGCATCCTCGGCGGCGAGGATGCGGTCGAGAAGATGCATGCCGGGGCCAGTCTGGTACAACTCTACAGCGGGCTGGTCTATCACGGGCCGGCGCTGGTGGGCGATTGCATCGAGGCGATCGCCCGCGTCCGCTCGTGAATGAAAGACGTGCCGGCCTGCGCCGGCGCGATGACGGTGAGGCCGATGCCGTTTGATTATCTGCTTGTGCTGGTCGGTGCCGCGCTGGTTAACAATGTCGTGCTGACACGCATCCTCGGGCTGTGCCCGTTCATGGGGGTGTCCAGGAAGCTCACGTCCTCGGTCGGCATGGCGCTGGCCACCGCCTTCGTGCTGACGCTGGCTTCGGGCGCCTCCTGGTTGATCGAGCAGGCGCTGCAGGCGTGGCAGCTCACCTATCTGCGCACGCTGGCGTTCATCGTCACCATCGCGGCGATGGTGCAGTTCACCGAGCTGTTCATCCATGCCACCAGCCCGGCGCTGTACCAGGTGTTGGGCATCTACCTGCCGCTGATCACCACCAATTGTGCCGTGCTGGGCATTCCATTGCTCAACGCGCAGGCACAGCATGGCTTCGTCGAATCACTGCTGTTCGGTCTGGGCTCGGCGCTGGGGTTTTCGCTGGTGCTGATCCTGTTTGCCGCGGTACGCGAGCGGCAGGAGGGCGCCGATACCCCACTCGCATTCAAGGGCACGCCGTTGGCGCTGATCACCGCCGGATTGATGAGTCTCGCCTTCATGGGATTCACGGGGATGGCGCGATGAGCATGCTGCAGGCGCTTGCGGCGATGGGCGGGCTGGCGGTGCTGCTGGGTGCGCTCCTCGGCGTGGCCGCACTGCGCCTGCGCGTGGCGGCAAACCCGCTGGTCGACCGGATCGATGCCCTGCTGCCGCAGACGCAATGCGCCCAGTGCGGCTACCCGGGTTGTCGGCCCTATGCCGAGGCGATCGCCGCCGGCGAGGCGCAGATCAATCAGTGCCCGCCCGGTGGCGACGAGGGCATACGCCGGTTGGCCGGGCTGCTCGGCCAGGAGTTCATCCCACTCAATCGGGCGCACGGCGAGGCGAAGCCCAAGCGGCTGGCGGTGATCGACGAGCGCGTCTGCATCGGCTGCACACTGTGCATCCAGGCGTGCCCGGTCGATGCCATCGTCGGTGCCGCCAGGCAGATGCACACCGTCATCGCCAGTGAGTGCACCGGGTGCGAGCTGTGCGTCGCGCCCTGTCCGGTCGATTGCATCGAGATGGTCGCCCCCGGGGAGACCCCGGCCAGCTGGCGTTGGCGCTATCCGGTGATTCCGCTCAAGGTGAGCGCATGAGCCGCATATTGCATCCGTTCCACGGCGGCATCCGGCCGCCAGAGCACAAGCGGCATTCCAACGGCAGCCGCATCGGCAGCCTGCCGCTGCCGTCGCAACTGGTGCTGTCGCTGCGCCAGCATATCGGCCAGCCGGCGCGTCCCATCGTCGTCCCCGGCGACACGGTGCTGAAAGGCCAGACCCTGGCGGTGCCCGAAGGGCGGATCTCCAGTGCGCTGCATGCGCCGACCTCCGGGCGCATCGTGGCGATCGAGCCCCGGTCGGTCCCGCATCCATCCGGCCTGACCGAGCTGTGCGTGGTGCTGGTGCCGGATGGGCAGGAGCGCTGGGTCGAGCGCATGCCGTTCGACTGGCGCACTGCCGGGATCGAGGCGGTCGCGCAGCAGCTGTGTGCCATGGGTGTGGTCGGGCTCGGCGGTGCCGGGTTTCCCACGCATCTCAAGCTCGGGTCGGGCCGGGGCATCGAGACCCTGGTGATCAATGGCGCGGAATGCGAGCCCTACATCACCTGCGACGACAGGCTGATGCGCGAGCGCGCAGCCGACCTGGTCGCCGGCATCCAGATCCTGCGCACGCTGCTCCGCGCGCAGACGGTGCTGGTCGGGGTGGAGGACAACAAACCCGAGGCGATCGAAGCGCTGCAGCTGGCATGCGGTGGCGCGGACATCGAGGTGGTGGCGCTGCCCACGCGCTATCCGTCCGGCGGCGCCAAGCAGTTGATCAGGCTGCTGACCGGGCTGGAGGTGCCGGCCGGCACCCGCGCCACCGAACTGGGCGTGCAGTGTTTCAACGTCGGCACGGTGTACGCGCTGTACCGCGCGCTCGAACACGGCGAGCCCCTGATCAGCCGCATCGTCACACTGACCGGTGCCGTGGCGCGCCCGGGCAACGTCGAAGCCTTGCTCGGTACGCCGCTGGATGCGCTGATGCAGCACGCCGGCGCGGATGACGGCGTCGAGGGCTATCTGTACGGCGGGCCGATGATGGGGTTCGCGTTGCCGTCGCTTGCGGCCGGGTTGACCAAGTCGGGCAACTGCATCGTTGCCAAGAGTCCGGCGCTGTTCCCGCCCGCCCCGCCGCCGATGCCATGCATCCGCTGCGGTGACTGCGCGCAGGTCTGCCCGGCCGAACTGCAGCCCATGGATCTGTACTGGTTCGCACGGGCCAGGCAGTTCGACCGCGCGCGCGAACGCCATCTGTTCGATTGCATCGAGTGCGGCGCCTGTGCCTACGTGTGCCCCTCGCATATCCCGTTGGTGGACTACTACCGCCACGCCAAGGCCGAGCTATGGGCCGCCGATGCCGCCGGGCAGGCGGCCGATCTGGCGCGGCGGCGCCATCAGGCGCGCCAGCGCCGGCTGGAGGCGGCGCAGCAGGCCAGGGCCGAGCGGCGCTCGCCGCATGCCGCGCCTGTCCCCGCCGTGACATCGCCGGCGCCGGTGGTGTTGCCGCCGCCGCAGACGGACGCGCCGGCGCCGCTGGACGAGAAGCAGGCCCGTATCGCCGCCGCGCTGGCCCGTGCCGCGGCCCGGCGCGATGGTGCCGGACAGCCGCCGGCAGCGGCCAGCGCGCAACCGGTGGCGGACGAGGCGCAACCGGTGGCGGACGAGAAACAGGCGCGCATCGAGGCGGCCATGGCACGTGCGGCGCAACGGCGTGCCGCCCAGGAGTCGCGACGGTGAGCGCGGGCCAGATCGCGGCGGAACGGGGCGGCATGCAGTCAGGTGAGGGGCGGCAACCCGGGTGGGCGCTGCCTCCGCCAGCGGGGGAGCGGTGATGCGGACCTCGCCCTTTCTGAGCGCGGCCACGCCATTGCAGCGGGTGATGCTCAAGGTGTTGGCCGCCCTGCTGCCTGGAATCGCGTTGCAAGTGTGGCTCTTTGGCATCGGCGTGCTGGCGCAGCTTGCGCTGGCAAGCGTGGCGGCGCTGGCCACCGAGGCGCTGTGCCTGAAGCTGCGCGGGTACCCGGTACGACGCTTCGTGAGCGATGGTTCGGCGCTGGTCTGTGCCTGGCTGCTGGCGTTGTCGCTGCCGCCGCTGGCGCCGTGGTGGCTGGCCGTGCTGGGCAGTATGTTTGCCATTGCGCTGGGCAAGCAGGTCTACGGCGGGCTGGGGCAGAACACCTTCAACCCGGCGATGGTGGGTTTTGTGGTGCTGATCGTGTCATTTCCCGCACAGATGTCGCATTGGGCTGCGCCGCTCGCCGCCGGACCGGCCTACCTGGATGCGTCCGCCCAGCTGGCGCATATCTTCGGCGGGGTGTTGCCGCATGGCATCGGTTTCGATGCGTTGGCAAGCGCCACGCCGCTCGATGCCGCCCGCACTGCGGTGCGTCAGGGCCTGCCCGGACCGGACGGGATGTTGGGCGGTACTTCGGCATGGCTGGCACTGGGCTGGCTGGTGGGCGGGCTCTTCCTGCTGCAGCAGCGATTGATTCCCTGGCAGCTGCCATGCGGCTTCCTCGGGGCGCTGGCGGTGCTGGCGGCGCTCTTCCATTGGGCCGATCCGGCCGCGCATGCCGGCGCACTGTTCCATCTGGGCAGCGGTGCCGCGCTGCTCGGGGCGTTCTTCATCGTCACCGATCCGGTGACCGCGCCCACCACCGCGCGCGGCCGGATCATCTATGCCGCATCCGCCGGTGCGCTGACCTACCTGATCCGCGCCTTCGGCAATTTCCCTGACGGTGTGGCCTTTGCCGTGCTGATCATGAACATGGCCACACCCTTGCTCGATCAGCTGACCCAGCCGCCGGTGTTCGGCCGCAAGGCCGGGCGGGCGGGCCGGTCATGAGCACGACCGCGGCCGGGGTACGCGGGGCGCTGACGCTGCTGGCGTTCGCGTTGGCTGCCACTGCGTTGCTGGCAGGGGTATGGGACCTCACGCGCGAGCGGGCCGCGCGCAGCGCGCATGCGGCGCGGCTGGCGTTGCTGGCGCAGGTGTTGCCGGCGCATGACAACGATCCGGCGCGCGATGCCTGGCCACTGCCGGCACCGCAGGCACGTCGCCTTGGCCACGCCGGACCGGTGCCGGTCTATCCGGCGCGACGGAACGGCACCGTGGTGGCGTTGGCGCTGGAGGTGGTTGCGCCGGACGGCTACGCCGGACCGATCCGGCTGCTGGTCGGGGTGGGGCGGGATGGCGCGTTGCTGGGCGTACGGGTGCTGGCGCATCGGGAAACCCCGGGCCTGGGGGATTACATCGACGCCGCACGTTCGCCGTGGAGCAGCCAGTTTGCCGGCCGGACGCTGGGCGAGCCGCCCGAGGATGGCTGGGCGATCCGGCAGGACGGTGGTGTGTTCGATGCCACGGCCGGTGCCAGTGTCACGCCGCGCGCGGTGGTGGCGGCGCTGCGGCGCACACTGCTGGTCGTCCGCGATCACCATGCGGCATGGTTCGCCGGGAGGGCTTCATGAGCGATGCGCGCGCGATCATGCACGACGGGCTGTGGCGGCAGAACGCCGGCCTCGTGCAATTGCTCGGGCTGTGCCCGGTGCTGGTGATCTCCAGCAATGTGGTCAACGCCGTGTCGCTGGGCCTGGCCACCTGTGCGGTGATGATGCTGTCGGGCATGGCGGTGGCGTCGTTGCGGCGATGGATTCCCCAGACATTGCGCGTGCCGATCTTCATGTTGATCATCGCGACGCTGGTCACGGTGGTGGACCTACTGTTCAGCGCATACGCGCATGGGCTGTACCGGGTGCTGGGCATCTTCATCCCGCTGATCACCACCAACTGCATTGTGCTGGCGCGCGCCGAGGTGTTTGCCTCGCGCCAGCCTGTGGCGCGGGCGGCGCTGGACGGTGCGGCCATGGGGGCCGGACTGACGGCGGTGCTGGCCGTGCTGGGTGCGCTGCGGGAACTGGCGGCGCAGGGTACATTGCTGTCCGGCATCGATCTGGTGTTCGGTGCTGCCGCACGCGGCTGGGTCATCCAGGTGACCCCGGCCGATGCGCACTACCAGTTCCTGCTGGCGGCGTTGCCACCCGGGGCTTTTTTCGGTCTGGCCTTCCTGATCGCCGGCAAGAGCGCGTGGGACCGCCGCATCGCCCGCCGCACCGGCCCGGCCCCGCTCGCGACGGTGCCCGATGGCGCCGGCGGCTGAGCGTCCTGGTTTCCGGTCCGGTTTGCCAGCGCCGCACGCGGACCAGGGTGCGTCGCCCATGGCCGGCAGCCGACTGGATGGAGAAAGTCGATGAACACCGGAAAGGAGATGGGTGCCGCAGTGTCGGCGCTGTGCTGCGCCACGACTGAAACGCAGCCTGAACTCGAACACGGGGTGGTCATGAACCTACTGTTCGCCGATGCCCGCACCGGCAATCAGGCGCTGTCCATGGCAATGGAGGACAGGGCGTGGCTCGATTCGGGGCAGGTCGGGGCGGACAAGCGGCCGATCAACCGGGTGACCGTGGCGGCTGCGCACCGGTCGGTGCCGGAGACGGCCCTGGCCCGGTTGAAGGATGCACGGTGCAAGCAATGATCCGGCGATACCTATGCGGCGAAGTCCTGCTGGTTTTCCTGCGGCGGCGGGATGTGCTGACCAAGGTCGTGCTGCATCACCGGAATGGCGCCCGATTGGATATCCTCACGGTGCAGCCGGGCCGGTACTGTACCGCCCCGGCCGCTGCCCGGCCATCGTCCGAACCGCATTGTCATACGCCTTCACCTGTCCGCGCCCTGTGAACCCATGAACAAAGAAACCCGCCGTATCTTCTACCAGCGCCTGGCCGAGCTGGACCCGGCACCGACCACCGAACTGGAATACACCACGCCGTTCGAGCTGCTGACCGCGGTGCTGCTCTCGGCGCAGGCCACTGACGTGGGTGTCAACAAGGCGACCCGCAGGCTTTTTCCGGTGGCCAATACGCCGCAGGCCATCCTGGCCCTGGGCCAGGCGGGGCTGGAGCCGTATATCGCCACCATCGGGCTGTACCGCAGCAAGGCCAAGCACCTGATCGCCACCTGCCGCATCCTGATCGAGCAGCACGGCGGCGAGGTGCCGCGCGAGCGTGCGGCGCTGGAGGCCCTGCCCGGGGTCGGGCGCAAGACGGCCAACGTGGTGCTCAATACGGCGTTCGGCGAACCCACCATCGCGGTCGACACCCATATCTTCCGCGTGGCGAACCGGACCGGGCTCGCGCCGGGCAAGGACGTGGTGGCGGTCGAGCACAAGCTGCTACAGGTGACGCCGCCCCAGTTCAAGCTCAATGCCCACCACTGGCTGATCCTGCACGGGCGCTACATCTGCAAGGCGCGTCGGCCCGAGTGCTGGCGCTGCCCGGTCAACGACCTGTGCGATTACCGCCCCAAGGAACTGATGCCGCCCAAGGGGCGTTGACGCATGAGCGCAGCCCTGGTGAACCCCATCCGGTACCGCCCCATCGATTGGTCGCGGGATGGGCCGGCGTTGCAGGCATTCGACGCCGCTTATGTGACGGACCGCTGCTACCGCGTCGTCGCCGACGGGTTGGGTTTCACGTTGCACGATGTGCCGCTGGCCGTGCCGTTCCGCAAGCGCTATGACCTGTCCGGCCTGGATGAGGACATTGCCGCGGCCGGCTTCACGCTGATCGCGCACCAGGGCGAGTCGGTCGCCGGCTTTGCCACGGCGACCTACCACGCGTGGCAGCGCAGCGTGACGTTGGACAATCTGTTCGTCGCGCCGGCCCGGCAGCGTCGCGGCGTGGGCGCGCATCTGGTGGCCGCCACGGCCGTGTATGCCCGCGGCACCCCGGCGCGCCAAGTATGGCTGGAAACGCAGACCACCAATGTGGCGGCGATCGATTTCTACCGCGCGCAAGGCTTCGGGCTGTGCGGGCTCGATCTCGCACTGTATGACCCGCAGCAGGTCGACCCGCGCGAAGTGGCGCTGTATCTGGCGCGGCCGCTGTAGCGCCGGCCGCTCTCAGGGTGTGGCGGCGAGTGGCTGGCAATCGATGCGGGTCACGCCGCCGTCGGCCAGCCGGAAGAAGGCGTCCTGCGGCATCTCGCCACTGAACCGCAGGCGCTCCTCGGCGCCGCTGTAGCGATGGCGCAGCAGCCGCCCGAACAACCCGTGCGACACCACGATCAACCGCGCGGGCAGCGCCGGGTCGGCCAGGAAGTCGTCGATGCGCGCCAGCACCGCAGCCAGCGCTTCGCCATTGGGCGCATGGAAATGCCAGTCGGGGGCCTGGTCCAGATGGGGGTGGCGCGCGATCAGGTCGGCGCGCAGCTGCGCTTCCCAATCGCCGAAGCCCACTTCGACCAGCCGCTCGTCCAACTGCAGGGCGGTCTCGGGCAGGCCCAGCGCCTGGGCGACCAGGCGTGCGCTGCACTGCGCGCGTAGCAGCGGGCTGACCCGCATCTGCCAGCCTTGGGCGTCGCCAAGCTCGCGGCGCAATGCCTCGCCCATCGCGCGCGCCTGTGCCTGCCCAAGCGTGGTCAGCGCGGAATCACAGCGCCCCTGCAGGCGACGCACCACGTTGTACTCGGTCTGGCCGTGGCGAAGCAGATAAAGTGTGCGGGACATGGGCGGCGCCGGGGGCAAAGCGGCGATCATAGCCTGGGGCCCGTCCGGCCCGCGAGCGCCGGACGCCGCCGCCACGGACCGATCAGAGTGCCTCGGCCGCGTGATCGGCCAGCCGCGAGCGCTCGCCGCGCTGCAGCGTCACATGCCCGCCGTGCTGCCAGCCCTTGAAGCGGTCCACCACGAAGGTGAGGCCCGACGAACCCTCGGTGAGATACGGTGTGTCGATCTGGCTGATGTTGCCCAGGCACACCACCTTGGTGCCGGGACCGGCGCGGGTGATCAGCGTCTTCATCTGCTTGGGCGTCAGGTTCTGCGCCTCGTCGATGATCAGGAACTTGTTGAGGAAGGTGCGGCCGCGCATGAAGTTGAGCGATTTCACCTTGATGCGCGAGCGGATCAGGTCGCGCGTGGCGGCACGGCCCCAGTCGCCGGCCTCGGCGTCGGACTGGTTGAGTACGTCCAGGTTGTCCTCCAGCGCGCCCATCCACGGCTGCATCTTCTCTTCCTCGGTGCCCGGCAGGAAGCCGATGTCCTCGCCCACCGGCACGGTGACGCGGGTCATGATGATCTCGGTGTAGATCTTGGATTCCAGCGTCTGCGCCAGGCCCGCCGCCAGCGTGAGCAGCGTCTTGCCGGTGCCGGCCTGGCCCAGCAGCGAGACGAAGTCGATCTCCGGGTCCATCAAGAGGTTGAGCGCGAAATTCTGCTCGCGGTTGCGCGCGGTGATGCCCCAGATCGCGTTCTTGCCGTGGCTGTAGTCCTTCAGGCTCTCCAGCGTGGCCTCTTTGCCCTCGACCGACAGCACGCGTGCGGTGAAGCCGTCGGCCGGCTGGAACAGCATCTGGTTCGGGTACAGGTCGACGCAGTCCGGGCCCTTGATCTTCCAGTAGCTCTTGCCGCCCTCCTGCCAGCTTTGCAGATCCTTGCCGTTCCTGTCCCAGAACGACGGTTCGATCTCGCGCGTGCCGGTATAGAGCAGGTCGGTGTCTTCCAGCACCTTGTCGTTGAAGTAGTCCTCGGCAGCCAGGCCCATGGCGCGGGCCTTGATGCGCATGTTGATGTCCTTGGACACCAGGATCACCTGCCGCTGCTGCTGCATCTGCTGCAGATGGTGCACCACCCCGAGGATCTGGTTGTCGGCCTTGCCCATCGGCAGCTGCGAGGGCAGCACGCTGGTGATGGCCTCGGTCTGCAGGTAGAGCCGGCCGCTTGCCTGCCCCTTGCTGGCCTGCAGCAGCGCCACGCCGGTGTGCAGGTTCTCCTCCTGCCCGGCAAGCAGCTCCTCGATGAAGCGGCTGGTCTGGCGCGCATTGCGGGCGACTTCGCTCATGCCCTTCTTGTTGTTGTCCAGTTCCTCCAGCGTCATCATCGGCAGGAACAGATCGTGTTCCTCGAAGCGGAAGATCGACGTCGGATCGTGCATCAGCACGTTGGTGTCCAGCACGAAGAGCTTGGTTTCCTGAGCGCGGCGGGATTTACGGGCGGCCATGGTCTAGTCCTTGTTGTGATGGGCTGGATGACAACGACAAAGCGGCCTTGCGGCCGCTTCGGGTTACTTCAGGGTCTGGACGAAATCGAGCACCTCCTTGACGTGGCCCGGTACCTTCACACCGCGCCATTCCTTGACGACATGTCCCTCGCGGTCGACGACGAAGGTGCTGCGCTCCACCCCGCGCACCTGTCTGCCGTACATGTTCTTGAGCTTCATCACGCCCAGCGCCTCGCACAGGCGCTCGTCCGGGTCGCTGATCAGCTCGAATGGAAAGCATTGCTTGCTCTTGAAGCCCTCGTGCGACCTGACCGAATCGCGCGAGACGCCGAACACCGTGACGCCGGCGGCAGCGAAATCGGCGTGATGGATGCGGAAATCATTGCCTTCGGTGGTGCAGCCGGGGGTGTTGTCCTTGGGGTAGAAGTAGAGCACGTAGGCCTGACCGCGCAATGCGGCGGGGTCGAAGGTGCCGCCGCCGGTGGTTGGCAGGGTCAGGGCAGGGATGCTGGACATGGATGCTCCGTCTGAAGTGGTTCGAACACGCGCCCCGCGATCCATTCTGGGCAAAGCCCGGGGTTGCGGCAAGGCGCGGTGCGGGCGGCTGCGGTTTTGCCAACAGCCCCGTCGACCTGGGTACAATACCCGGCATTTTTTTCAGATGGTGTGACAACGATGAGTATCAAGAGCGACCGCTGGATCCGGCGCATGGTCGAGCAGCAGCGGATGATCGAACCGTTTGTGCCGGGCCAGGTGAAGGAGGTGGACGGCGCGCGCATCGTGTCCTACGGCACCTCCAGCTACGGCTACGATATCCGCTGTGCCGACGAATTCAAGGTGTTCACCAACCTGAACAGCACCATCGTCGATCCCAAGAACTTCGACGAGAACAGCTTCGTCGATGTGTCGGGCAAGGGCTATTGCATCATCCCGCCCAACTCGTTCGCGCTGGCGCGCACGGTCGAGTACTTCCGCATCCCGCGCAACGTGCTGACGGTGTGCCTTGGCAAATCCACCTATGCGCGCTGCGGCATCATCGTCAATGTCACGCCGTTCGAGCCCGAGTGGGAAGGCTATGTGACGCTGGAGTTTTCCAACACCACCCCGCTGCCGGCCAAGATCTATGCCAACGAAGGCGTGGCGCAGGTGCTGTTCTTCGAAGCCGATGCCGACGATGTGTGCGAGACGAGCTACCGCGATCGCGGCGGCAAGTATCAGGGCCAGGTCGGCGTGACGCTGCCCAAGACCTGACGGACCTGCCGCCCCGCGCGGCTGCAACCGGCTCCCGCGGTGGCAGGTGCTGAGGCAGACCAAGCCAGGCTATGGCGCCGCTGTCCGGGACGGCGCATGCTTGCGCTCTCTCCATTTCCGGCATCAGGAGCACGCCATGGCCTATCACGCCGCCGAGCAACGTTACGACACCATGATCTATCGCCGCTGCGGCGCGAGCGGCCTGCGCCTGCCGGCGCTGTCGCTCGGTCTGTGGCACAACTTCGGTGACAGCGTTCCCATCGAGCGGCAACGTGCCATGCTGCGTACCGCGTTCGACCTTGGCATCACCCATTTCGACCTTGCCAACAACTACGGCCCGCCCTACGGCGCTGCCGAGACCAACTTCGGCCGGCTGTTGCGCGAGGATTTCAGGCCCTACCGCGACGAACTGATCATCGCCACCAAGGCCGGCTGGGACATGTGGCCGGGGCCGTATGGGCAGGGTGGCGGCAGCCGCAAATACGTGCTCGCCAGTCTGGACCAGAGCCTTGCGCGCCTGGGGCTGGATTATGTCGACATCTTCTATTCGCACCGCTTTGACATCGATACGCCGTTGGAGGAGACCGCCAGCGCACTGGCCACGGCGGTGCAGCAGGGCAAGGCGCTCTATATCGGCATCTCGTCGTATTCGCCCGGCAAGACCCGCGAGATGGCCGCACTGCTCGCGCAATGGCAGGTGCCGCTGCTGATCCATCAGCCTGCCTACAACATGCTCAACCGCTGGGTCGAGCACGAGCTGCTGGATACGCTGACGGATCTGGGCGCCGGCTGCATCACCTTCACCGCGCTGGCTCAGGGGCTGTTGTCGGACAAGTACCTGGACGGGATCCCGGCCGGGGCGCGTATCAACCAGCCCGGTGGCGCTTCACTGCAGCGCAGCCACCTGAGCGATGAGAACCTCGCCCGCGTGCGTGCGCTGAACGAGATCGCCAGGGCACGTGGACAGAGCCTGGCGCAGATGGCGCTCGCCTGGGTGCTGCGCCATCCGGCGGTCACCACCACGTTGATCGGTGCCAGCTCGCCCGGGCAGATCCGCGAGAACGTCGGCGCGCTGCAGAACCTGGCCTTCACCGCCGAGGAGCTGGCGCGGATCGACCAGTACGCGGTCGAGAGCGGCATCAATCTGTGGGAAAAGCCGTCGACCGACCAGCGTATCTGAATCCCGTCCGTGCCGCCGCGGCGCATACCCTGCGCCGCGCGGCGCTTTGCTAGAATCGCGGTTTTCCTGCCGACCCGCCCGACCATGATCACTCTCTACAACACCCTCACGCGCGACAAGGAAGTCTTCAAGCCCATCCACCCGGGCAAGGTGAACATGTATGTGTGCGGCATGACCGTCTACGACTACTGTCACCTGGGACATGCGCGCGTGATGGTGGTGTTCGACATGGTGGCGCGCTGGCTGCGCGCATCCGGCTATGCGGTGAACTACGTGCGCAACATCACCGACATCGACGACAAGATCATCAAGCGGGCGCTGGAGAACGGCGAGCCGATCGATGCGCTGACCGAGCGCTTCATCGCCGCCATGAACGAGGATGCCGATGCGCTCGGCGTGCTGCGGCCGGATCACGAGCCGCGCGCCACGGCGTTCGTCGGTGCCATGCACCAGATGATCGGGCAATTGATCGACAACGGGCTGGCCTACCCCGCGCCCAACGGCGATGTGTACTACGCGGTACGCAAGTTCGACGGCTACGGCAAGCTTTCGGGCAAGTCGCTGGACGATCTGCGCGCCGGCGAGCGGGTGGACGTGGACCCGAACAAGGAGGACCCACTCGACTTCGTGCTGTGGAAGGCGGCCAAGCCGGACGAGCCGGCCGAGGCCAAGTGGGCGTCGCCATGGGGGGCGGGACGGCCGGGCTGGCATATCGAATGTTCGGCGATGAGCTGCCACCACCTGGGCGCGCATTTCGACATCCACGGCGGCGGCGCCGACCTGCAGTTTCCGCACCACGAGAACGAGATCGCGCAGAGCGAGGGCGCAAGCGGCCACCGCTATGTGAACTACTGGATGCACAACGGCTTCATCCGGGTGGACAACGAGAAGATGTCCAAGAGCCTGGGCAACTTCTTCACCATCCGTGATGTGCTGCAGAAGTACGATGCCGAGGTGGTGCGCTTTTTCATCCTGCGCGCCCACTACCGTAGCCCGCTCAACTACAGCGACGCGCACCTGGACGACGCCAAGAACGCGCTGACCCGACTCTACACCGCCCTGAAAAGCGTGTCGCCGGCTGACACGGCGGTGGACTGGGCCTCGCCCCATGCCGCGCGCTTCAAGGCTGCGATGGACGACGACTTCAACACCACCGAGGCGGTGGCGGTGCTGTTCGAATTGGCCCACGAAGCCAACCGGCAGCAATCCGCGGCGCTGGCGGGCGAACTGAGGGCGCTGGCGGGTGTGCTGGGCCTGCTGCAGCGCGAACCGCAGGCATTCCTGCAGGCCGGGGCGGGTGAGGGCGAGTGGGGCGCTGCGCGCATCGAAGCGGCGATCGCCGCACGCAAGGCCGCACGCGTGGCCAAGGACTGGGCCGAATCCGACCGCATCCGCGATGAGCTGCTGGCCAACGGCATCGTGCTGGAAGACGGCGCCGGCGGCACTGGCTGGCGAAGATTGTAAGATATTGCGGTGATACACAGGGCGCGGCAGCGCCCTGTTTTTATTCCGCTTTTTGCCAAAGGCCACGGTTGGCGCGGCTGTCCGCCCCACACTGTCTGTGCCGGACTGTCCTACCTTTTGTCAACCGGCGCCTTGCCACGGCCATGCTGCAGCACTGCTAGCTTTCAATGCGGCTATGATGCTTCGAAGGAGGCGCCATGCCGGAAAAGCTGCAGAATCGTTTCGAGATCGTCCGCACGTTGGGCCAGGGCGCCCAGGGCAAGGTATTCCTCGCGCGCGACCTCAAGCTGGGCCGTCAGGTGGCGCTCAAGGCGCTGCGCCGCGACGCGGGCGGGGCGCTGGCCGAAGTCCAGATGGTCAGCCGTCTGCAGCATCCCAACGTCGTGACGCTGTACGACGCCTTCGAGGCGCAGGAGCAATCCTGGCTGGTGTTCGAATACGTGGAAGGCGAGACGCTCGCCGCGCGGCTCAAGCGTGAGGGGCCGCTGTCCGCCGTGCAGGCGGTGGATCTGATCTGCGGCGTGTTGCTGGGGCTGGCAGCTGCGCATGCACAGGGCGTGATCCATCGTGATATCAAGCCGCACAACGTGATCGTCGATGCCGCCGGCCGGCCGCGCATCATGGATTTCGGCATTGCCGCGCTGCGCGGTGCGGTGGCCGGCATGGCCGGCACCGCCAGCTATATGGCCCCCGAGCGGCTGAAGGACCTGCCCGCCGATGCCCAGGCCGATCTTTTTGCGGTGGGGATGACGCTCTACCAGTTGCTGACCGGTCGCACCGCGGCCGAGGGCGAATCGGTGCTGGCCATCCTGTACCGCATCGCCAACGAGCCGTTCACCCCACCGTCCACGCTGCGCCCGGGCATCGACGAGAAGCTCGACCATCTGGTGATGGTGGCACTGTTCAAGTCGCCCGAGGAGCGCTATGCCGACGCCGAGGCGATGCTCGAAGCGCTGCGCGGCTGGCAAGGTGCCCAGGACGGTGGCGCCGCACTGGACGGGGGCGGGCAGAGCACGCTGGAATTCCTGCTGCGGCGCATGCGCCATACCGCCGATTTCCCTGCGTTGTCCCAGGCGATCAGCGCCATCAACAAGATCAGCGGCGATGAGACCGAGCGGCTGCAGGTGCTCGCCGATGTGATCCTCAAGGACTTCTCGCTGACCAACAAGCTGTTGCGCATCGTCAACTCGGCCACCTACAGCCAGTTCGGCGGCACCATCAGCACTGTGTCGCGCGCCATCGTGATCCTGGGTTTCGACGCCATCCGCAATCTGGCGATCACGCTGCTGCTGTTCGAGCACATGCACAACAAGGCGCAGGCGCTCACACTGCGCGACAGCGTGCTGCGCGCCTTCTTCTGCGGCCTGCTGTGCCGCGCCATCGGGCGCCGGCTGGGTACGCGCGATGTGGAGGAAGCGCTGATCTGCGGCATGTTCCATCATCTGGGCAGGCTGCTGACGCTGTACTACTTCCATGAAGAGGGCCAGGAAGTGGCCAAGCGCATGGAAGGCGGGATGAGCGAGGAGGCTGCAGCCACCGTGGTGCTGGGTCTCACCTACGGCGAGCTGGGGATCGGCGTGGCCCAGCACTGGAGCTTTCCGGACCGGATCATCAACAGCATGCGTCCGCTGCCGCCCGGCGCCTTGCGCGAACCGCAGAACAATCTGGAACGCCTGCGCCAGTACGCCAACCTGGGCAACGACCTGCAGCGCGTGATCGGCGCAGGCGCCACTGAAGCGGCCCGCATCCAGGCCGGCGCGCTGGAACGCTACGGCAGGCCGCTTGGACTGGAATCGCGGGATATCCACGAGCTGTTGAAGGAAACCACCGACCACTTCATCGGCTACCTCGGTGCGATCGGCGTGGACCAGGGCGGCAGCGAATTCATGCGGCAACTGCGCGGCCTGCGTGGCGGTACGCAGGTGGCGGGCGGGACGGCAGGCGAGGACGTCCTGGCCGAGACCGTGCTGGAGGCCACGCTCGAAACCGGCACCCGTTCCACGGCCGTGTTGTCGGCCGGGGTGCAGGACATCGCCAACACCCTGGTGGGCGACTTCAAGCTCAACGACCTCTTGCGGATGATCCTGGAGACCATGTACCGCGGCATCGGCTTCGAGCGGGTGGTGCTTGCCACACGCGATCTGAAGCAACCGCTGATCCAAGGCCGCTTCGGCTTCGGCACCGACATCAATGCACTGCTGCCGTCATTCCGGATCGAGGTCGGCCCGGTCGAGGACGTCTTCCAGGTGGCGCTTGCCCGCAATGCCGACATCCTGATCGAGGACATCGACACCGACAACATCCGTGACCGCGTGCCTGCCTGGTACCGCAAGCTGGTGCCGGCCCGGACCTTCATCGTGTTCCCGCTGCGG
Organism: Chitiniphilus purpureus; assembly: GCF_025642115.1. GTDB lineage: Bacteria > Pseudomonadota > Gammaproteobacteria > Burkholderiales > Chitinibacteraceae > Chitiniphilus > Chitiniphilus purpureus. Next base: position 2,142,154 of record NZ_CP106753.1, read on the forward strand.
CTGGACAAACGTCTGATCGGCTGCTTCTACGGCGACCGCGGCGCCGCGCACAGCCTGAAGATCGCCAACGACGAACTCAACCTGCTCAAGACCTTGCGTAACCAGGCGTTGCTGGCGATCCGCACCAAGCAGGTGGGCGGTTGATTGCCACGGTCCGGCCCGGGAGCCCGCCGGACTCACCGTCGCCGTCGCGGTATCCGATTCGGGGTAGGGCAGGCTTGTAGGGGCGGTGCGATGGCCGGTGACGAAGCCCTCTGCCGCCTGGATCAAGCACGGGTGCCAAGCACCGTGGGCAGCATCGTGTTCGCAATCGACACGGGGCGAGCTCGCCGATACAGTTACCCCTGCCTTGCAATGACAGCGGATTCACCATGCCGATACGCATCTTGCCGGTATAGGCGTTCTGCACTGCTCGGCATCAACCCTGATATTGCAGGCACTGTTTCCAGCATAGCTATTCGCGTACCGTACAAATCGGTCAGGACTGCCGGCAGGTGCGTTCGCGTTGAAGTAGGTGTCGATTCCGTTCCAACAAGATCCCCAATAGGACAGGGTGCCTGGAAGGCCGTTCATCAGAATGCCATTGGAGAAATTGGTGATCTGGTTGCCATAGATCCAGCTGTTGCTCGTATTGTTTATATGGACACCGCTAAAACCTTTCTCGCCACTTCCAAGAGTGCCGACTTTATTGAAGCCGATGTAGCCCCAATTGACCCGGTATAGAGAAATGCCGATGGAGTCCGGCTGCGGGTTGACATAGATCCTGTTGTCGCGGACTGTCGGGTTGTCAATGTATCCCAGATAGTTCTCGGTGCTGCTGTACCATCTGGAGGCTTCGTCGAAATAATACTGTTTGAGTTCGTTATGGTCGTTGTCTCCCCTCAGTCGACCGGATGACAAAGGCACGCCTTGCAGGAAGAATGTGGACGCAAAATCAGTATCGCTAAGGGTCACGTACTGACTGCCGTCGGTCAGGAATCCCGTTTTATAGCCAGCTACATAATTCTCATAGAACTGGACATCGGTGGAGTACGGAACGTGCCCGTCCACGCTCAATCCGAACCGGCCGGAGTTTCTCTCTTCATTCATTGCTCTCATCACGATGTTGTGGTGTACCCGTGTAGAGCCGCCAACGATGTTGATGCCCGATTTGACGTTGCAAAGAGAATTGTTATGGATATGTGATGGAAAGCTCCTGTTTCCAACAAATTCGTGGGGTTTGGCAGGGCAGTAATTCTCCTGGGCGAAGGAGCAGCCCGGTTTTTTCGTCTTGACGATGCAATATTGCGCAACGCCGGTAGCGTCAATGTCCAGATCTCTCGAATCACATTGTTCTCCGTTCTGCTTGCGGCGAATGTCTACCCTCAAGCAGGAATTTGCCACGCAATCGCTGTCACGCTTTTCCACTGCGGTGTTCCAGCCATAGTTTATGCCGGTACCTACATCGGAGATACGGGTTCTGACGACGTGGACGGGTGGGTCACTGCTCCTCGATTCTGCAACCAGCACTCCAAACTCTGCATAAAGCTGCCCAAGCTCGGGTCTTGACGTAGCGATTGGCGGTGTCTGATCAAGTGTGATGATCGAAGCCAGTCCGAAAGCAGCGTCGGGACAGCTGGAACTGGTGTAGCCTGCACCTACGATGTCCACGTCAGCCAATGTCGCCCCACCGATTCCTTGAGTCAGACTCTGGAGGTTGTTTGCTATCACCACCACGGCATCAAGTGTTGTTGCCGCCTGCAGGACGGTCCTATGGTTTCTATTGCTGGACCCTGTCAATTGAATTCCTGACGGGATCTGAATGCCGACCCCGAATGAGTTGATTGGCCAAGCGGCGTTCAACTTGTTTTGTTGGGTGATGGAAATGACGCCTGCTTCAAGTGCCACACGAGGGTGATTGTTGCTTTTGGCCCAGCCTATCGCTTGCTGATACCAGCTACCATTCAATTGGCTGGTGATCGGCGTCTGGCAAACCCTGTTTGTGGAGCGGCATACTTTCCCGGTGTCATTTGCGCTGCAAAAAGAATTGACAATGGATCCGCCTGATCCGGTTACAACGGCACACATCGCATTGTTGATGGAGATAGTTGCTTCATCGGCTTTGCGGGCTATTTCTTTTATCTCTACAATATTACCCGCATTCTTGCGTACACCCAGCGCATAAATGGAATAGGTGCTTGAAGGCAAGTTGGCAGAATTTGCTGTTGCGCGAAGATCATGAACTATTGAATGGCTTGGATTTCCACCACATGCCGCTGCAACGCCAGGGTCATTGCTGATATTGGCGGGGGCCAGTGCCAGAAAAGTGCTTGATTTTCCGCCGGGCGCATCTGCATAGATATCGAGCTCGATCATTTCGGAAGGCAGTGTGGGATCACACGCCCAGCCGTGAAGAATGCCATCGGTGACACGAAACCACCCGTGGATGGCTGCCTGAGCCGGAGCCCCGCCTAAGGCAATCAAATAGAGGGTGATACACAGCAGCATTTTTGATCGATTCGGCCAGTTCATTTTTTCCTCTTTGTGAGGGGGTCGGTCAGGAGTTGATTGGGAGCTTTCAATCGAGGTGGTTTGTATCAGGCGGATATGATTCCGGTTCTTAAGGGGGATGTTGATTTGATGAAATATGGTGTCGGGGTTGTTCGTGATGAATGGATTGAAATGGATGATGGGCTGTTACAAGAAAAACGGAATACATCCTGACACCTGATTATGTCTCTTGTTCACCATCGAGTCGGATGTTCCCATGCGGACAAGGCTTTGCGGCGACCAGCGCAATCAGCAGGCGCGGAATCATCCCCCGCAGATCACTGCGTCGGTTGAATCGGTACTGCGCATCCGCCAGATAGCGGGCGGCGTACTTGGCAAACTTGAACGCATGGTGGGTACCGCTCAGGGCAGTCTTCAGATTGCCCAGCAACACGTTCAGCCAGCGAAACGCATCGACTTCCGTGCCCGCCTTGCCCTTGGGCGCGATGACAACTTGATGGGCAAACCCCAGTTGCCGCACGACTTCAAAGCCAATCAACCCATCCGAGGTGATGGTGCTACCAGGCGCCAAAGCGCTGGCGGCCCACGGCCGCAGCGCGGCAAAGGAAAAGCCGGACACCGGATCAAACCGCACCCGCTGCGGTCGGCCCTCCCTCATCTGGACCGCGGCGACAAAAGCGATCTTGTTCTCCGAACCCCGACCGGCTTTGCCGCCGGTCCGTTCTCCGCCCAGATAGGCATCATCGATCCGCACATCACCGCCCAAGGGCTTGGCTGCCTCGCGCTGCTGCATGGCATCCATCAGCTTGTGCTTGAGCAACCATGCCGCTCTCCAGGAAATGTCCAGTTGGCGCATCAGCGCCAGCGCAGCGATATTGGTCTTCGACTGAGTGACCAGATAGATCGCCAGGAACCACTTGGTCAACGGCAACTGGCTCTGATGCATCATGGTGCCCGCAGTCAGGCTGGTCTGACGTGCGCAGCCCGCGCAACGCCAGTAACGTGTTTTGCCCCGCAGAAACTCGGTGGCCTTGGACCCTTGGCACGACGGGCAGCGGAAGCCCGCGGGCCAGCGCGCCTTGAACAAGGCTGCCTCACATTGAGGCCTCGGTACCATACTTTGCCATGAAGGCCGCCAACGACATGCTGCGTTGCATCTGAATCGGGTTGATGGCCATGGCTGTGCCCTAGAAGGTGAACGTTCGTTCACTATGCACCAAGGGGGCGGCGTGAGCAAGAGGCATAATCAGGCTTACTTTTTTGAAACCGTATCTGCGGAAGATCAATGGGCTACGCAGGGTCGGCGTCTGAAAATCGAGGTTTCTGGAAGCCCCCTCAATGAAGAGTTCAACTTCTTCTGCGGGTTGGAGAGTTGTGCCGGGAAATGATTTATCCCATTTTCATTTTTAACAGATAGAGTGAAAAGAAGAAAAGCAAAGCAACAATGGGTAGACTAGAAAATCCGACCAATACGGATACCAAGTTGCGGCTCTTCTTGTATGGCCAAAACAAACGAATCGCACAGGTAATTACTGGCAATACCCACAGCACGAGATATTTTTTTAGGAAAAAATATGACAACAGGGGGATGTCATCTCCAAAGCCAAAAAAAAGAGCATTGAGGCCTGGCGCAGCCAGCATGGGGATAAGCGCTGCCAACACAGCACAAGCCAAGCCAGAAATAAACAACAATGTATCTCGTGTATTTGCTTGCATTTTTTCCCTTATTCCTGCATCAATTGTGATCGAAATAATTCCGGCTGGAGCCGAAAATTGCTTGAATTATTACCGGCAAGTTAATCAACCCAACATTATACGTAACGGGCACCGGAGCGTAGCAGCGGGAGCCCAAATACGCATCTTTTTAGCGCCCCGTTGACGAGCTTATCAGGAAAGGGATAACGCAACTACTTGCTCCCAAAAATGCTCGAGCGACGACCACTGTTCTGGCACATGCAGCTACCACGAAAAATGTGACCTGATTATGTCGCTTGCTCACTGGCTGAGAATTAGAGCTCAACTTCCGTTATTTTTGGATGATTTTTCCGTGATCACGCGTAAAAAGCACTGCCGAAGCCAGCTTTGGCTGGCATTTCTCTCACTGGTTGAGCAAACGACATAATCAGGTCCTGACAAGGACAAAACTGCGGCTGGTCTGCCTTTGGTTCGATTGCAGGCCGCGTTTGGCTTTAAAAGGGTGGGGTTGCAGCCGGTGCTGCCAACCTTCACTTTCCTTTACTTTCCTGCACTTGCATGGAACAGTATATCGTGTTGTCGCAAGAACCAAGTCCGGGCACTGGCCTGGACAAGGCGTCCTTGACGGGAAAGCGGTCTCCCATGTTTTCAAAACCATATTGGTTGTGCTCACAACAGCATGCTGATCGTGCGACCTGCGTCGCCTTCCACATCCCAACCACCGTGTTGCATCAGCGGTGAGGCCATGGCCGGGTACCGCACGCCCGCAGCGCAGCACAACCGTGCCATCAGTTCTGGTCGTCGGCGCATGGTAAGCCCTACGGCCCGGGCCTGTGGCCGGCTTTCTGCATGTTGCCGCCCGACTGGGTCTATGGCGGTTGGGCCGCCAGTGGCGAGATCGACATCATGGAGGCGGTCAATCTCAAGGCGGCAGGTGGCAACACGATCCATGGCTCGCTCCACTACATCGGCACTTGGCCCGGCAGCACCTATATAACCTTCTCCACCGTGCCAGGCAGCATCGGCCGACAACTTCGATGACTGTGCGGTGGAATGGGAACCGGGCATGATCCGCTGGTACGTCGACGGCCGGTTCTATGGCCAGCAGACCGACTGGTACAGCTCCGCGGCCGCGTGCCCCGCACCCCGCACCGTTCAACCAGCGCCCCCATCTGCTGCTGAATGTGAAGGTCGGCAGCAATTGGCCGGGCAGCCCCGATGCCAGCACGGCGTTCCCCCAGCGTATGGCGGTGGGCTGGGTGCGGGTGTTCCAGGGCTGCGCCGGCCATGCGGCTGCGGTGCCCGGCTCAGGGACCGCACACTTGGCAGGCATGGGATGGATTGCCGGCACTGCTCTTGCGCCAGAGCGATCGATCCGTCCAACTGGATCGGGCCGGCAGTGACGTCGGCCGGCCCGGTTGCCACCGTTACGTGGCGACGTGGATGCGCTTCACCGTGCCGGCGCGTCCATCCACCTCGACTTCATCGCCGTCGCGCAGTTGCGCGAGGATGCCGGGCAGGTTGACCACCGCCGGGATGCCGAACTCGCGCGCCACGATGGCGCCATGCGACAGGTAGCCGCCGGTTTCCATGATCAGCGCGCCGGCCTTGACGAACAATGGCGTCCAGCCCGGGTCGGTGGATGGCGCGACCAGCACCTCGCCCGGCGCCATGCCCAGGCCGGCCGATGGCTCGCGCACGATGCGTACCCGGCCGCGCGCGCAGCCGCTGCCCACGGCAATACCATGCCAGTGCTCGCCAGCCGCGACCGGCGTGGCAGCGGTGGCAGACGGGTTGCGGTATTCGGCGGGCGCGTGCTCGATGACCAGTTCCGGTTCACGTTGCGAGGCCCAATGCGCCAGACGCGTGCCGCGCTCGGTGGCGCGTCGGGCGGCGGCCGGCCCGGGCAGATGGCCCGTCGCGAGCGCGAGGATCTCCGCCGAGGTCAGGTTGAAGAGATCGTCCGGTTGCGCCAGTCCGGCAGGCCCGCTCAGCCGGCGGCCCAGCTCACAGGCGCAATGCCGCAGCGCCGCCAGGTAGGCCACCAGCGCGCTGCGGGCGGCTTCGCGCTGGTTGCAGTCGCGCCGGGCCGCTTCAACCATGGGTTTGAGCAGTGGTCGCGACCAGAGCGGCAAGGCGCGCCGCAGGCGCTGCCATGCCTGGTCGGCCGCTTCCAGCTGCCGCGCGCGTAGCGGCGCCGGTTCGCAGCCGAGCAGGTTGACCACGCTGTCCAGCAGATAGCCCGGCGCTTCGCGCCAGCGGGGATTGCGCAGATAGGTTTCATACAGGCCGCGATGGCCGTAGCGGTTCAGGAAGTCGGCAAAGGCCCGCCGGAACGGGCTGTCCGGCGGTAGCGCCTGTGCCCAGTCGCCAGCCACCCGGGCCGGGTTGCGCAGCCAGTCGAGCGCCGCGGTGTCGGTGCCGGCGATGCGGGCCAGTTCCATCAGCTGATAGCTTTGCCGGGCGGTGACGCTGGGTTCGCCCCCGGCGAGCAGTGCAGCGGCGAGCGCATGGCCTTCACCCGGGCAGGCACGGTCGATCAGCTGCACCAGGTTGAACAGCGTGCCGCCGCCGGAACCTTGCAGGAAGAACAGGTCGTCCGAGCCCAGCAGCGTCGTCAGCTGTTGCCGCAGCCGTGCCGCCAGCGCGCCGTTGTCGGCGGGCAGCGGTTCGGCCATCCAGGCATCGGCTTCGCGTCGCGCGTCCCGCAGCAGGCGCTCGGCGCGACGGCGCAGGCCGGCGTTGCGGCGCAGGTAGCGCAGCATGCGCAGCGCCCGCGCGGCCCGTGCGCGCCAGTCCGGCCTGGGCACGGCGATCTCGGGCTGCGTGCCGCCCATCAACTGGTTCATTGCCTTGGGGGTCACGCCCAGCGCGTCGTAGCACTCCCATTGCAGCAGCGAGGTCTGCAGATACAGCCGCCCATGGAACAGGCCGGCGCGCTGGGCGCCGGACAGCAACGGATAGCCACACAATGCGTAGCCGCGCGTCAGCATGCGGTTGACCATGACGCGGCTCAGTTCCCAGTCGAGTGGCGACAGTGGCTCGGGCAGGATTTCCCGGGTGTTGCCGCGCGACCAGTAGACCGCCTGTGCCGCCAACGCCAGATAGGTATGGTGGCCGCGTGCAGTCACCGGGCGCGCCTGCACGATCCAGAACTGGTTGCCGTCCCAGACCCATTCCAGATCGTAGCCGGGTGCGGCATGGTCGAGGGCGCGGGCCGCATCGCGTACCAGCTCGCCCAATGCCAGCGCCTGTGCCGCGCTCAAGACCGCCTGCCCGCGTTGTGCCTGCGGCGTATCCTGCAGCGCGGTGCCGCCCTCGGGCAAAACCACGCTCAGACGCGCCTTGCCGCCCAGCCGGATGCTGCACAGCGACAGACTGCCGTCCAGTTCCTGTTCCTGCAGCCGGTACTCGTCGCCCTCGGCGTGGCCGCCCACCAGCGACTCGCCCAGGCCCCAGTGGGCATGGATCAGGGTCTGGTCGTTGCGCCCGCCCACCGGGTCGCAGGTGAAGGCGATGCCGCTGGCACGGGCGGGCAGCAGCGGCATCACCACCACCGCCATCCCTGCTTCGGCCTCGCTCAGGCCCAGGCGTTGCCGGTACGCCTGCGCCGGCGCGCTCCAGCACGAGTCGAGCACCTGCTGCAGCGCGGCGGCGACGCCGGCGGCGCCCGGCACGTTCAGGCAGGAGCGATGGATGCCGGCGAAGGAGGCCTGGCCGGAGTCCTCCAGCGTGGCCGAGGAGCGTACCGCCAGCGGTTGCCGTTCCCAGCCACGCGCAGCCAACGCCTGCACCAGCGCTGCGCCCAGCGGGCCGGGCAGCGCTGCACCGGGCCGGTGGCCGGCGCTGGCCGCGGCACTGATGACGAAACCGGGCGGTACCGGCAGACCCAGCTGCGCCAGCCGCCCCAATTGCCAGCCCTTGCCGCCTGCCTGCGCGGTGCCCGCGGCGGCGGCGTCCGCCCAGTCCAGGATCAACGCGCTCATGCCGGTCTCCCGCTGGGGGCGGTGGCGAGGCCGTGATGCAGCAGCGTCAGCATGACGTCGAACTCCTGCCGCAGATCGGCGCCGGGCTCGCCCAGCCAGCGCACCAGGGCACCCAGGTAGCAGAAGCGGAACAGGCCTACCAGCCGGTCCGTCGGCAGGTCATTGCGCAGTTCGCCGGCGTGCTGGCCGGCCTGCACCAGTGCCTCGAACACCTGATCCATCCCGCTGCGTGCCTCCTCGCGCCGGCCGTCCTGGTCGTACCCGAGCTGGGCGAGGCGGTACCGCAGGTAATGTGGCAGGTAGGCGCGGCGTCTTTCGGCCCAGCCGGCCGAGGCATGCAGCAGATGGGTCATGCGTGCCGGAAAGTCCGGCAGTCCCGCCAGATCGGCACGCAGTTGCGGCAGATCGTCGGCAAGCTCGGCGTGGAAGCGGTGAGCCAGCAGTGCTTCCTTGACCGGAAAGTGGTTGTACAGCGTGCCCTTGGCCACATCGGCGGCAGCGGCGATCTGTTCCATGGTCACGGCGTCGTAGCCCTGCGCTTCGAAAAGGGCAAATGCGGTGGCGGCCAGGCGATCCAGTGTCTGGCGCCGCTTGCGCTCGCGCCGCCCAGGATCGGCCGCGTCGTCGGGATGGGGGGGAAGGGTGCGCTGCTCGGTCATGATCATGGAAATTTGTGAACGATGATTTTTATTGTACGTCGTTCAAAAATATCCGGGCAAGCACCGTATGACGAGGCACCGGGCACAGGTCAGTGCGCGCGCAGCGGCCATTGCAGGTGCTGCCGCCGGCGTACCGCCGCCGCGGCGGTCATTTGAGCCCCAGACGCCGGGCGCGTTTGTGCAGATTGCTGGGGTCCAGCCCCAGTGTGCGTGCGGCGCCGGCCCAGCTGCCGCCGGCAGCGTCCAGGCGGCTGCGCAACAACCGGCGCTCGAAGTCGTCGACCGCATCGCGCCAGCTCAGCGTCGCTGCGGCGGGCGGGTCGGGCAGCATGGCGGGCGGTGCCGCGGGCGGTGCTTCCAGCCCGAGCAGCCCTGCCTCCAGCGTGATCAGTTCGTGGCGGGCGGCCCCGCGGCCGACGGCACGGATCGCGGCCCGGCTGATCACGTGCTCCAGCTCGCGCACGTTGCCGGGCCAGTCATAGCGCAGCAACGCCAGCTCCGCGTCCGCCGCCAGGCGCAGGCCGCGCAGGCCCAGCCGGGCACGGTTGATCTCCAGGAAGCGCCCACACAGCAGCAGTACATCCGCGCCGCGCTCGCGCAGCGGCGGCACCGGTACCGGGTAGACCGAGAGCCGGTGATACAGGTCGGCGCGAAAGCGCCCCGCGCGCACGCCGTCATGCAGATTGCGGTTGGTGGCCGAGACGATGCGTGCGTCCACCTGGCGCGGCCGGTCCTCGCCCAGGCGCTGGATCTCGCCGTTCTGCAGCGTGCGCAGCAGCTTGGCCTGCAGTGCCAGCGGCAACTCACCCACTTCATCCAGGAACAGCGTGCCGCCATGCGCAGCCTCGACACGGCCGGCTCGCTCGCCGGTGGCGCCGGAGAACGCGCCCTTGGCATGGCCGAACAGCTCGTCCTCGGCCAGCGCTTCGGGCAGCGCCGCGCAGTTCAGATGCACCAGCGGCCGATCATGGCGCGCCGAGCGTTGATGGACGCGGTGGGCAAGCAGTTCCTTGCCGGTGCCGGTTTCGCCCAGCAGCAGGATGGGCAGGTCGGAGGCGGCGGCGCCATCCAGCTCCTGCAGCATCGCAAGCCAAGCCGGGCTCTGGCCGACCAGCTCGAAGCCGATGCCGGCGCTGCCTGCCGGATTGCCGACCCCCTGGCGCAACGCGCGCAGATCGCCTTCCAGCCGGCCCATGCGCGCTTCGCTCGCGGCCAGCAGCGCGTAGTGCGGTAGCGTGAGGAGGTCACCGGCGGCAAAGGTGCGCCCGGCGAAGGCATCCAGCGTGAGTGCCCCCCAGACCCGGCCTTCCACTTCCAGCCGCACCCCCAGGCAATCGTGCACCGCCAGCGGGGCACCCGGCTGGTCGGCGAGCAGGCCGTCATAGGGATCAGGCAAGGGGCTGCCGGGCACGAAGCGCACCGGCTCGCGCTGCGCCAGGATGGCGGCCAACCGTGGATGTTGTGCCACCACGAAGCGGCGCCCCAGCGTTTCCTGTGACAGGCCGATGGCGGCCAGCGGGTACAGGCTGTCGCCATCGCTGCGCAGCAGCCCCACCGCGTGGCAGCCGTAGTGCGCGTGGATGCTGGCAAGCAGCCGCTGCAACCGGATCGGCTGCGGCAGTTCGGCGGCCAGGTCGGCCAGAAGCGAGACGTCGATCATGGTGAATAGAACCCGGATATGGTGGATACGACCCTAACATGCGAGGGTCAAAGCGACCCTTGATCCAGGACAGACCCAGGCAAATCAAGGCGTTGCAGGCTGGCCCATCCCTTGCTGCAGCACCATCGTGTTCAACCCAGAGAGATTTCCACCATGAACCTGCTTGACCAGCCCATCGGCCAGATCGCCTGCGACATCCCGGGCGCCACCGCGCTGTTCCACCAACACAAGCTGGATTTCTGCTGCGGCGGTGGCAAGCCGCTACGCGAGGCGGCGGCCAAGAAGCAGGTCGACGCGGCTGCGCTGGCGCAGGCGTTGCTGGCGCTGGCGGCCAGCCAGACCAGGACAGCCGTGGATTGGCGCACGGCATCGAACGATGCGCTGATCGACCATATCCTGACCCGCTATCACGCCCGCCATCGCGAACAGCTGCCCGAGCTGGTCCGGCTGGCACGGCGTGTGGAAGCGGTGCATGCCGAACGCGCCGACTGCCCGCACGGCTTGGCGGATCTGCTGGCGGCAATGGAGCAGGAGATGGAAAGCCACATGCAGAAGGAAGAGCAGGTACTGTTCCCGATGCTGCGCCAGACCAGCCCGCAGGCGGTGCCCGGGCCGATCTCGGTGATGCGCTTCGAGCACGACCAGCATGGCGAGACCCTGGCCCGGCTGGCGGCGCTGACCCACGACTTCACGCCGCCGGCCGAAGCCTGCAATACCTGGCGCGCACTCTATGCCGGCGCCGCCCAGCTGTGCGAAGACCTGATGCAGCACATCCATCTGGAAAACAACGTGCTGTTCCTGCAGCGCGCGCCGGCGTGAAGCGCAGCGGGCGGGCTGGCAGCTAGCCGGTGGGCCCGCCACGAGAGTGGAACAGGGGCGATGCGGCTGCTTCGCCCTGTGCCGGCGTCAACATCATCGCGGCGTGCGCTGTACTGCGCAAACAGCTGTCGCTGCCGATGCGCTTGATACGCCAGCCGGTGCGGGGGCTGCACCATGGCCGACAGCGGGCATGATGCCAGCCTGCCAGGCCGCCGCTGTACCGGACCAAGGGCATCCGGGCGCCAGCACCAAGTGGCAGGCGCAGGATCTGCAAGATGACGGCCCGCCGCAGCGATCGCCATGCCAGCTGGCTGCTGGACACGAGGCAATGCGGCCTTGCGGTCGGCACGGCCACGGCGTCGATGCCGGCAATCGCCTGTCGCATAGGCCGACCGGCGCGGTTGGTCCTGGTGGGCAGCCCTTACGACAGCGTCGCTCTCGTCGGCCGTTCCTGAGCGGCTGCGACCGCAGGCAGTCGGTCCATTGCCAGTCAGAGTGTGTCGTGCGGCTTGCCAGGGCCGCTGTGCCGGGTAGCGTAGGGCTGCGTTCAGAGCAGCGTGGCGATGCCGGCGCCAGCCAGCGCCAGCACCGCACCCAGCCCGACCCGACGGGGGGCGTAGGTCAGCAGCAGCACCAGCGCGCCGGCGCTGGCGGTCAGCAACCCTACCCAGTACACGCTGCCCTGCGGGGCGCCGGCATCGTGCAGCGCGGCGGCAAATGACGTGGCCAGCAGCAGCCAGCCGGCCAGGCGCAGCCCTTGCCCGCGGCTGCGGGTCGGCACCCGGCCGAACACCTCGCGGTGATGGCCGTCCATCGAAAGGCACAGTGCGCTGAAGGCGGCGTAGCACAGCCAGAACGAGACGATCATGGTGTCTCCTGCGCAAGCGTGGCAGCGGGGCGTCGCCGGGTGGCGGCGTCGGCCGGCACCGGCCGCTTGCCGGCACGGTGCGCTTGGTAGGCGGCGTAGGCGAAGGCAGCGCCAAAGGCGAGCGCGGTCAGCTCGAATACGGCGCCGACGGTGTTGCCGCGCGCGAACGCATTGCCCAGGTGCGCCGGCACGGTCAGCAGGCTCAGCAGCGGCACCGTGCCCAGCAGCATGGCCACGGCAGCCAGCTGCTCGCGCCAGGCTGCGCGGGCCGGCCGTATGGCGGCGTGCAGCAGCGACAGCACCCAGGCGGCGAAGAAGCACAGCACTTCCTCGTCGGCGCGCTCGGGGCGTGCGAGCGGCACCAGCCGGTTGGCCCAGAAGAAGGCGGCCACGGCAAGCGGCAGCCCGGCGATGGTGGCGATGTTGAGCGTTTCGACCAGCCGCGCACCGAAGCCGGCGGTGCCGGCCTTGGCCTCGCGCTGGCGGCGCTTGATCGACCATAGCACCAGGCCGGAGCCGATCATCAGCGTCCCGGCCACACCACACAGGAAATACAGCCAGCGCAGGCCGTAGTCGGCGAAGCGTCCCATGTGCAGGCCGAAGATCACATCGTGAGCCAGCGCCGCGGGCTGCTGCGTGGCCAGCAGCGTGAGCGGCCTGCCGGTGGCGCCGTCGAACACCACGCCGCTGCCGCGCGAGCGCAGCTGCATGGTCTCGGATTGCTCGATCCGCACCCGCGCATTGGCATCGCCCGGCGCGGTGACGGCGATGGTGCCGACCGGGCCGCCCTGCCAGTGGCGGCTGGCGGCCGCGACCATCGGGGCCAGCGGCTGCAGCGGCCGTGCCACGCCGGACGGCGCCACCTTGGGCGGCATGCCGATCAGCTCGCTGCGGTAGGCTTGCCGGTCGCCCTGGTAGAGCGCGTCGAGCGCGGCCGGCATCACCAGCATCATCAGCGTGACCAGGCCGCTGTAGGTGATCACCAAATGGAACGGCAAGGCCAGCACGCCGACCGCGTTGTGCGCGTCCAGCCACGCCCGCTGCGGCGCCTTGGCGGGGCGGAAGGTGAAGAAATCCTTGAAGATGCGCCGGTGGGTGACGATGCCGCTGACCAGTGCCACCAGCATCACCATTGCCGCAAGGCAGGCGAGCAGGCGTCCCCAGGGGTAGGGCAGGTGCAGTTCGAAATGGAAGCGGTAGAAGAAATCGCCGCCCAGGCTGGCGCGCTGGTGCGCCGGCTCGGCGCGGTGCGGATCGATGCGGACGTTGTGCCAGTTGTCGTCGGCGTCTTCCCAGTACAGCAGCATGCTGGTCTCGCGCCCGGACGGCGGGTAGATATACCATTGTCTGGCATCGGCGGCGTGCTGGCGCAGATAGCGCTCGGCGGCCGCGGTGGCCTGTTGCTGGCTGGCCGGCGTGATCTGCCGGTCCGGCTGCATCCAATGACTGATCTCGGCGCGGAACACGGTGAGCGTGCCGGTCAGGAAGATGGCGAACATCACCCAGCCCAGCACCAGTCCCGCCCAGTTGTGCAGCCAGGCCATCGCCTGACGGAAGCCGGGCTTCATCGTGCGGCTCCCAGCCAACCCAGGCCCAGGGCCGCGGCAAGCGCCACACCCAGCCCGAGCCAGGCACGTCCGGCGCTGCTGACGCTGAACACCCACACGATGACGGCGCAGTAGAGTGGGAACGACAGCAGTGTCGCCGTCAGCGTCGCCTCATTGCGGGACAGCGGCAGCCAGCGCGCCAGTGCGCCGGTGCAGGCATAGACCAGCGCATAGCCGCCGAGAGTCGCTGCCAGCACGCGCAACGTCACTGCAAGACGGTAGGCCCAGGGGATGCCGGCGGGTGGCTTGCCAGCCCGCCGGGCAACCGGCGGCGCCGCCGGCGCGGGATCGGGACGTGGTGCGGACAGGGCGGGCATCGGGACAGGCGCTGCTTGTTATTGGATAAGTGATAATTATTATCAAATGCTTTGCGGCGGCTTGGCAACTCTCGCGCCTTCCGCCGGGCAACCGCGTCCGGTCACCGCGGCATGGCTTGCCGCGCCACACGGTCTTTGTTCTACCATGGCACGGCGATGGCCGCGCCTTGCCGGTCCAACCTGTGCCGCTTCCGATGCCGAATCCCTGCCCGCCGCTGCCTTGCCGTCCCGTTCCGCCGCCCGCAGGCGTGTTCGACCTTGCCGGCCGGCCGCCATGCTGAGCGAGCAGGAACAGGCCGCGTTCCTGCAGGCGACCCAGGCGGTGCAGCAGGCGGTGCACCGGCAGCTGCAGGCCCGGCGTGATGGCGATGCCCCCGTCCGTTTCGTGATCAACCTGCAGCGCGGGGTGGACCGGGTCTGCGACGAGGCAGGCGCCAGCGGTGCGCAGCCGGCATGCCGGGCTGGCTGCAGCCATTGCTGTCATAGAAGGGTGGCGGCGCTGGAGCCCGAAGTGTTCCGGATCGCACAGGCGTTGGCTGAGGCGCCGCAGGCGCTGCCCGGGTGGATTGCGGTGCTGCGCTGGCATGCGGCAGCAGCGACGGCGATACCGGAGGGGCGCTACTGGCTGGCGTGTCCGTTCCTGAGACAGGGTTTGTGTGCCATCTACGATTTGCGTCCTGCGGTGTGCCGCAAGGGGCATTCGCTCGACGCGGCGGCCTGTGCCGCGCCGGACGGCGATACGGTGCCGCAGCGCCTGGACCTGATCGCCCGGGCCGAGGCCATGATCAACGGGACCGCCCTGGGTTATCGCGCTGCCGGCCTGTCCGCCGGCAGCCTGCCGCTGGGGCCGGCCGTGCTGCTGGCCTTGACCGACCCGACAGCCCAATCGCGCTGGCTGCAGGGCGAAGCGGTCTTCTCCGGGCTGCCGCGCGGCTAGCCGGGTCCTCAGGCGGGGGCCAGCGACGCCAGCTCGGTCACCAGCCGGTCCACGTCCGCCTCGGCCTGCGCCACCGAGCGGGCCAACTGCTCGTCCTCGAATTCGCCGTACTCGATCGCCAGCTCGCGGCATTCGGTGATGCCGATATAGGCGAACACAGCGCGGACCAGGGGTTCGGCATGGTTGTTGGCCGCCTGCGGGCCGCCGGGGCCGTAGCCATGGTCGCCGCGCGCCGACAGCAGCACCAGGCGCTTGCCCTGGCTGTCCAGCAGTGGCCGGTAGGGCTCGGTAGCATTGCTGCGATCGAAGCCGAAGGTGCGGCCCACCCGGACGATGTTGTCCAGATATGCCTTGAACTGTGCCGGCGGGCCGAAGTTGTACATGGGCAGGCCGACCACGATCAGGTCGGCGGCGATCAGCTCGTCCACCAACGCGTCGCTCTCGGCCAGGGCCTGCTGCATCCCCGGCGTGCGCTGTCCGGGCGGCGTGAAGGCGGCGGCGATCCAATCGGCGTTCACCGGTTGCGGCGGCTGCTGACCGACGTCGCGATAGATGATCTGGTCATCGGGATGCAACGCCTGCCAACGTGCAACGAAGCGGGCGCTCAGGCGGCGGGTGTACGAGCCGTGGGCATCGATGCCAGAGTGCCCGGGACGGGCGCTGGAATCCAGGTGCAGCAAGGTGGTCATCGCATTTCTCCTCGGGTTGGGCCCGATGTGGCGGGCGGGTCATGCGCTGCTACTGTGCGCGTCCGTCGCGCTTGCCACAAACGATGCTTTCTCATTCAATGGCTGAATCAGATTCAGCCATGAGCTCCGGATGCCGACCCGCTTGCCACCGCTGTCCGCGTTGCGCGCCTTCGAGGCCGCGGCGCGCCTTTGCAGCTTCAAGGCGGCCGCCGCCGAACTGTCGGTGACCGCCACCGCCATCAGCCATCGCATCCGGGTGCTGGAGGAGGATCTGGGATGTCAGCTGTTCGTGCGCAAGACGCGCGCCGTGGCGCTGACCGCGCAGGGACAGCTGCTGCAGCGTGCCGTCCGCGAGGGGTTCGACAGCATTGCCGCCGGTGTGGCGGCGCTGCGCGAGCCGCGGGAAAGCAGCGTCACCGTCTCCACCACGCCCGGCTTTGCCGCCAAGTGGCTGGTGCCGCGGCTGGCGGCGTTCCAGGCGGCGCA
Organism: Chitiniphilus purpureus; assembly: GCF_025642115.1. GTDB lineage: Bacteria > Pseudomonadota > Gammaproteobacteria > Burkholderiales > Chitinibacteraceae > Chitiniphilus > Chitiniphilus purpureus. Next base: position 2,158,367 of record NZ_CP106753.1, read on the forward strand.
TCCGGGCATCCAGTTGCATGTGCATGCGTCCTACCAGCCGGTGGACCTGCTGGCCGGCGAGGCGGACCTGGCGGTGCGCTACGGCGACGGGCGCTATCCGGGCCTGAGCGCCGTCCTGCTGCTGCAGAACCGCTTCGCCCCGGTGGCGAGCCCGCGGCTGGAGCTGCACACGCCGGCCGATCTGTTGCACCAATCGTTGATCCATATCGACTGGTTCCGGCCTCCGGCGTTGACCTGGGCCGACTGGGCGAGCCTGGTGGGCCTTGCCGGGCTCAACACCCAGGCAGGGTTTCGCTACTCGGATGAAAGCCACGCGATCCAGGCCGCGGTCGCCGGCCAGGGCGTGGCGCTGGTCGGGCTGGGGATGGTCGACGAGGAAGTCCGCCTCGGCCTGTTGCAGGTGCCGTTCGGCTCGATGCTGGATGGCCAGGCCTACTACGTGGTGCGTCCGGCGCGCCCGCCGCGCAGCGAAGTCGCCCAGGTGGCGGATTGGCTGCTGCGCACCGCCCAGGCGCGCTGATCACCAGCGGCAGGCCGGGACACCCGGCCGGCAGCACCATGCCCAGGGCGGGCAGGGCGCGCACGCGCGGCGCCGCTGATCCGGTCGACCCGGGCCGATGGCCGGCACCGCATTGTGGAACGCCCTTCGCCTGGTCTGCGCGTGCCGGCCTTTCCGGCCCACGGACACCACCTGCCGCACTCCTCCGGCGCCAGACGGACCACTGCCCGCGCCGGGGTGGGCAATCTAGAGCCGGAAGCCCGAGACCACCTGCCGCAGCGCGGTGGACAACTGCTCCAGCTGTTGCACCACCTCGCGCGCGCGCGCCAGCTCGGTGTCGCCCGCCTGCGCACGGGCAGACATCCGCTCGGCCGCCCGCGCCATGTCTTCGGTGGCGCGCGACTGTTCGTTGGCCGCGTCGCGGATCTCGTGCGTCTTGCGCACCACGCCGTCCATGCTGTCCTTGATCTGCCCGATATGGCCAAGTGCGATGTCGGCCTGTGCGACGCTGCCTTTGACGGTGCCATGGGTATGGGCCACCCGGCCGAGTGCGGATTCGGCAGCGTTGCGCATGGCGCCCACCATCTGCTCGATCTCGACGGTGGCGCTGCCGGTGCGTTCGGCCAGTTGGCGCACTTCGTCGGCCACCACGGCGAAGCCGCGGCCCTGCTCGCCGGCGCGTGCCGCTTCGATGGCGGCATTGAGCGCCAGCAGGTTGGTCTGGTCGGCAATGCCCTTGATGACGCCGGCAATGCTGCCGACCTGCCGCGAGCGGCTTTCCAGCTCGCGCATCTGTTCGTCGAGCGCATCCATCGATTGCGCGACCTCGCCGATCTCGCTGGACACGCGGTTCACCGAAGCACCGCTCTGCTCGGAAAGCTGCCCGGCTTGGCCCACTGCATGCGCTGCGGCCTGGGTGTTGTCCGCGATGTGCGCCACGCTGACGGTGATCTCTTGGATGGTTGCCGCCGTCGCCTCGGCGAGCCCCGCGTTGTCGCGTGCGTCGTGCGCCAGCCGATCGGCCATCTGGCCCAGCTGCTCGACACTCTGGTTCAGGTTCACCGCCTGGTCGCGCACCTGCAGGAACATGCCGCGCAGTTGTTCGATGAAGCGGTTGAAGCTCTCGGCGATCTCGCCCACCTCATCGGTGGTGTCGATCGGCAGGCGTTGTGTCAGGTCGCCCTCGCCGCGTGCCAGGCCGTGCATCGCATCGCGCAGCCGGGCCAACGGGCGGGTGATGGTGCGCGACACCCAGGCCATCAGCATCAGCGAGGCCAGCAGGATCACCGTATCCAGCAGCACCAGCCAGCGGATGGTGCGCGTGACCGCGCTGAAGACCTCGTCCTCGGCCAGCTCGACCACCACGAACCAGCCGGCGTTGGGCAGGTGGCTGGAGGCGACGATCATCGGCCCTTGCGGGCCTTCATAGCGTGCCAGGTTGAACGGCCCGGGCCGCAGCAGGCCGGCCGCCACGGCGCCCATGCCGGGCAGCGACTTCAGCTCGACCTTGTTGTCCACCTTGACCAGCGCTGGATCGCGGTGGATCTGCAGCCGGCCCTGCTCGTCCACCACGTACACCTGGCCGCGGTCGCCGACAGCCATCTGCCGCACCCGTTGCGCCATGCCGGTGACGTCCATGCCCAGGCTGGCCACCGCCCGGTGCCCCTGCGCGTCGCGCGCCAGGGCGTTGATGAACATGATCACGTCGGCCTTGCCGGCCTCGGAGCCCAGATCGAACGCGGTCTGCCTGCCGCTGGCGAGAAAAGCCTTGAACCAGGCGTCGTTGCCGTCCGGGGCAAGCTGGCGCAGCAGGCCGCTGCTGTCGTCGTAGTAGTTGCCGGTGGCTTCGGAGGCCCAGGAAATCGCGACCGCCCCTGTCGACTGTTTGAGCGACTGCGCGTAGCGCTGCCAGCCGGCAATGCCTTCGGCCGGCTCGCCGGCCGCCATCCAGTCCAGCAGATAGGTGTTGGCGGCCAACTGCTGTGCCTGTGCCAGCGGCACCGAGACCGCCTTGTCGACCTCGTTGCGGATCGCCTCGACCGTGCGCACCAGCTCGTAGCGTTCCAGCCGTTCGGTCATCGCGCTGCGGAACAGGTGGACCGACAGCGCGCCGATGGTGCACAGCGACAGCAGCAGGATGAAGGTCATGCTCAGCAGCAGCTTGTTCTGGATCGACCAACGACGGGCCATGCTGTACGCCTCCTGCAATCTTTGGAATCCGGATGACGGTCGGGCGGCGCTCAGCCCCGCATCCGCTTGAGCTTAGCACCGAATCAACAGCCGCTCCGGCCGCCTGCCGGCAGCACGCGGGCCTGCGGTAGGCAGCGGTACGCGCTGCCATTCCCGTATCGATCGGGGTGGCCGCAGCCAAGGCCATGCATGGTGCGGCAATGTCCCTCGCGCACAGGGCGATGACCGCGCAGCGCCGCCTGTCATCAAAACTTAGGTATATGCCAAACTTTCTCTTGTCCGATGTCCTTCTGGCTGATACTTTGGCAAATGACTAACTATTCACTTCCCCTCGATCTCGTGTTTCACGCCCTGGCCGATCCGTCGCGCCTGGCCATGGTGGAGCGGCTGTGCCAGGGGCCGGCGTCGGTCAGCGAGCTGGCGAGGCCGCTGGCGATCTCGCTGCCGTCGGTACTGCAACACCTGAAGCTGCTGGAGGACAGCGGCCTCGTGCGATCGCGCAAGGTGGGCCGGGTACGCACCTGCGAGCTGGATCGGGAAGTGATGGTCCGCGCGGAAGACTGGTTCGCCGAGCGCCGCCGTTATTGGACGGGGCGGCTGGACCGACTTGCCGATCTGCTCGGCGCAACCGAGCCCATCCTGCCACCGGAGCAAAGCCCATGACTGCCCGCACTGTCGTACACGAAACCCTCACCTTTGAACGCAGCTACCCGGTCAGCCCGGCACGGGTGTTCGCCGCCTGGTCCGACCAGGAGGCGTTGCAACGCTGGGGCTCGCCCGGCGCCGATTGGGAGGTGACCTATGAGCGCTTCGATTTCTTCGAGGGCGGTGGCGATATGTGCCGCTTCGGCCCGCGCGGTGGCGATACCTATGTGAACACCACCTGCTATCTGCAGATCGTGCCGGAACGGCGCATCGTCAGCGCCAACACCATGCGCAGCGCGACGCTGCAGCTGTTCGCCGGGCTTGTCACCGTCGAGTTCCACCCGCAAGGCACAGGTTGCCGGATGGTGTTGACCGAGCAGGGCGCCTATCTGGACGGCAACGACCGTCCCGAGGATCACCGTGCCGGCTGGGACGAGATGCTCGACAACCTGGCGCGCGAACTGGCAGGCACGCCCGGCGCCAGCTGAGCCGGCCGATACGCCCGGCCAGCTACGTGCTGCGCACGGCGCCGGGCGTCGCTGGGGGGCGGCAACGGCAACATGCACACTGCGTGCGGCCGCGGCGGCCGCTACAACGGGGTGGTCGATCCAAGCGAGAAGCTGCGATGCCGCAACCCGATTTCGGCGCCTGTCTGCGCGCCTGCACCGAATGCGCCGATGCCTGCGATGCGTGCGCCGCCGCCAGCCTCAGGCAGGAGCCCTGGATGGCGATGGCCGGATGCATCGCGGTCGCCATCGATTGCGCAGCCATGTGCCGTGTGGTGGCGGGCTTCATGGCCCGTGCCAGCGCGCACGGCGGTGCGGTGGCCGAAGCCTGCGCCAAACTGTGCGAAATCTGTGCGCTCGAATGCGCGCGTCACGATGTACCGCAGTGCCAGGCCTGTGCCCAGACATGCCGGGATTGCGCCAGGCACTGCTACGACGTTGCGGCGCTGCTGCTGACTCAGACGGCCAATCCCGCCAATCCATGATGCGTGCCGCTGCCGGCGGCGCGTCCGGCCTGCCGCCGCGTCGACGGCTGCGCCTGCTGCGGCGCATCGAACGCGGCCTCGATCTGCCGATGGCGGCGTTGGGGCTGCTGTGGCTGTGCCTGCTGGTGACCGAGCTGGTGTGGGGCTTGGGTCGGCTCGGCACCTGGGCCACCCGGGTGATCTGGGGCGTGTTTGTCTTTGATTTCCTGCTGCGTCTGCTGCTGGCCCCCCGGCGCCTGCGCTATCTGCGGCGCAACCTCCTGACCGCGGTCACCCTGTTGCTGCCGGCGCTGCGGGTGCTGCGCGTCGCGCGTGGGCTGCGGGTGCTCGGGCAGCTGCGCGGACTGCGGTTGCTGCGGGTGCTGTCATCGGTCAACCGCGGCATGGCGGCGTTGGGCACGGCGATGCGGCGGCGCGGTTTCGGCTATGTGCTTGCCATCACCGCCATGGTGGCGGCGGCAGGGGCAGCCGGCATCTATGCCTTTGAAAAGGGCGCGTCGCCACAGGCACCGGACAGCTACTGGAGTGCACTATGGTGGACCGCCATGCTGTTGACCACCATGGGCAGCGAATACTGGCCCAGCACCACCGAAGGCCGGCTGCTGTGCCTGTTGCTGGCGCTCTATGCCTTTGCCGTGTTCGGCTACGTCACTGGCGTGCTCACCACTTTCTTCATCGGGCGTGATGTCCAGGATGAAGAGAGCGGATTGGCCGGGCAACAGGCGCTGAAGGCCCTGACCGAGGAAATGCGTGCGCTACGCGCGGAAGTGGCGCAGCTGCGTGAGGCACGTCCGGCCGATGGCGGTGCACCGCGCTGAACGGCGATGCTTCATGCACCAGCGGCAGAGGGTGCTGCAACCGGCAAATGGTACAGCAGCTGCCTGCCTGATCCCGGGCTGCGATGAGGATGTTCAGCGTCCCTTGGCCGTCCCGGCTGCCTTTGCCTCGGCATTGCGCTTGCGGGTGGCTGCCGCTTTCCGGGCCGAGGCCGAGCGCTGCGCCGGCGTACGCGACGCTGCCGCAGCGCCGCCTCGCTGTCCGCCCTTGACCGTTGGCGCCGGGTTGTCCGGCTTGCCCCGGCCCGAACCGCTTTTCCTGCCGCCGCCGGAGATCTTGTTGACGGTGGCCCAGGCACGCCGCTCGGCCTCGTCCTCGGGCAGACCACGGGCCTCGTAGCTTTCCTCGATATGCGCCGCCTGGCGCTTTTGCTTGTCGGTATAGGCCGATTTGTCACCGCGCGGCATGGTGCCTCCTTGAAACGATCCCCGACAGCACCGCTGCCGGGGGCCGACAAAGTCGCCGGCACGGATGCCGGCGAGGTTCAGCGCTTGGCGCTGTCCGATTCGGCCTGATCGCGCGCGAGGAAGGTTCGCGTCACCTGGGGCAGATGCTCGCGCAGCCATTGGGCCATCGCGACCTCCTGCTCCAGGATGGCCATGCACTCACGCTTGGTCTCCACGTCGCCGACCGCTTCCGCTGCAGCGATCAGTACGGTGTACGAGGCGATTTCCATATGCTCGAACACATAGCCGCTCATTGCGCCCTTGACCACTTCATCGCTGACCGCCATGCCACCGATCGCCTGGCCGAATGCCACCAGCTTGCCAGCCAGGTCCTTGAGGGTGGACGGACTGCCGCCCAGGCGGGTAAGACAGCGTTCCAGCGCCTGCTGCTGTCCCAGCGTCTCCTGCAGATGCTGCTCGATCCGCGCCTTGAGTTCGGGATAGTGATCCAGCCGCTCGGCCTGGGCCTTGAGCATCTGTTCGGCCTGCTGTTCCATGCCGTGCGCGTCGCGCAGCCAGTCGATCAGGTTTTCCTTCGCGTAGGTCATGGGGGACTCCTGTCTGTGGAAAGTAAAAAGCGCCGGTCGCAGGTCGCCCAAAGGCCGATATGCAGGCCGGCCCACTGTTCCAGCAACTTGCATGCCGGTGGGACAGTGGCGGGCCGGCCGGGCAGGGCGCCGTGCCAGCAACACCGGTGTGCAAATCCTGCGCGCAGCGCTGCACGATTTGCCTGCCGCACCCGTTACCGCGCCGAGGCGTCGCGTGCGGCGGTAAACAGATCCCAGGTGGCAATGAACAGCGCGGCGATCACCGGGCCGATCACAAAACCATTCAGACCGAAGATCGCCATCCCACCCAGCGTGGAGACCAACACCACGTAGTCGGGCATCTGCGTGTCCTTGCCTACCAGGATGGGACGCAGCAGGTTGTCCACCAGCCCGATCACCAGGACGCCGAAGGCCGTCAGCGCCAGGCCCTGCCAGAGCGCGCCCGTAGCCAGGAAGTACACCGCCGCCGGACCCCAGACCAGCCCGGCACCGACGGCGGGCAACAGCGACAGCAACGCCATCAGCACGCCCCACAGCAGAGCGCCGTGGATGCCCAGCAAGGCGAAGATCACACCGCCCAGCGTGCCTTGCACCGCCGCCACCACCAGGTTGCCTTTGATGGTGGCGCGGATGACGGTGGCGAACTTGTCGATGAGATAGCGCTTGTGTTCCGGGCTGAGCGGCAGTGCACGCTTGATCCGTTCGGCAAGCGCCGCGCCGTCGCGCAGCAGAAAGAACAGCAGATACAGCATCACCCCCAGCCCGATGAGGAACTGAAAGGCGTTTTGCCCCAGATTGAGCGCGTAGCCGGCAAGGAAGCGGCTGGCCTGGTTCAGACCGGCCGACAGCCTGGCCTGCAACGTGGCCAGATCGGCGATGCCAAAGAAATCGAGCAGGCGGAATGCCCAGCCGGGCAACGAGCCCAGCACGCGCTGCAGATAGGTGCCCACATCGATCTGCCCCGACTGCAGCCGTTGATAGAGCTGCGTGCCTTCCTGGACCAGTGCCGCGCCGGTGAGTGCCAGCGGCAGGATGACGATCAGCAGACACAGCAACAACGTTGCCAATGCCGCCAACGTGGGACGCTGACGCAGTGGCTTGAGCAAGCGGCGGTAGAGCGGGTGGAACACGATGGCCAGCACCGCGCTCCAGAACACCGCGCCGTAGAACGGCCACAGGATCCAGCCGAAGGCGAGCGTGACCAGCAGCAAGAGCAACAGCAGGGCTTTCTGATGCAGAGCGGACAGATTCATGGGCAGTCAAGGCGGCGTTGTGCCGGGCAGCGAGGCCGTCTGGCCGATACAAAAGTGTGGCGCCGCGCCTGCCGCCCGGCCAAGGCGGCGTGGCCGGATTCGGCTGTAGGCATGCGCCGCGGGCGGTTGTCGGCGGCGGACGGGCAACCGGGCTGCGGGGGTTGTGCCCGGCAGGCCAGTCGGGACGCGTATGGTCCGTGCCAACCCCCTCTGACCATGATGCGTGGCGCCGTGGCGACCGTCGATCCACACGGCCGCATATCGGCAGGCAAAGCGTGGCACGGCCCCGACTATGCTGATGCATGTGTCAGCCGGATTGCAGCAGTACTGTCGGCCAAGTGTGTCTTGTAATCAATATAACTTTCTTTTTCATTAAGAAATCGAGTGTGACCCGCTTGGCCACTGTTGCATCGGCGCACCGGCCAGGCGCATGCAAAAGTGTGCTGCGGCGCGGTCCCCCCGTTCCCGATCTGTTACTGCCATGCGGTGTGCACAGTGGCGGTCTGGTGCACAGGCGACACAAAAGTGGCTGCCCAACCATGCGATATCCGCTATACGGCGTGTCAGTCTTACCGTTGCGCCGATTTGTATTTGTCAGATGTGCCGGTGGCAGACAAGATGGGCATACAGGCGACGTCCCTGCCGGCCTGCGCGCAAGGCGCTGCGGCGCAGCAGTGCGGGAGCGGGGCTTTTCATAAGGAGAATCAATGCAGCACCGTCGTATGGCGGGGGCGCTTGATGCGGATCTGGCGCTGATCGATGCCTATATGCATACCCAGCCTGAAGAGGCGATCCGGGTATGCGAGCGCGTGTTCGCCCAGGCCTGGGAGGCACGCGACCCGCTGGCGCACGTGATCGCTGCGCAGCGGTATGGCCTGATCATGGACCATCGCGGCCGCGGGATCGAAGCGCGCGACACGCTGTTCGAAGCCCTGCAGATCGCCCAGTCGGCCCACCTCTTCGACCACGAGGCGCAGCTGCTGGAGCAGATCGCGCGCGGGTACTACACCGCCGGCCAATACCGGTTGGCAATCCAGTACTGGGCACGCTGCGTCGAGGTCTCGGAACAATCGGGCAAGGAAGTGCGCACCTGGATCTCCGCCAAGGTCGGCCTGGGGCAGGTGTACTTTGCGATGGGCGACTATGAGTCGGCCACGGCGCTGCATCATGAAGCCCTGGCCCGCCTGGGCGAGGTGGACGATCCGTACCTGGATACCAAGGTCAAGATCAATCTGGGGGTCGATCTCACCCAGCTCGGACGCAGCGAGGAAGCGACCACGGTATTCCTGGCCGCACTCGATCTGTGCCTGATGCATCGCTTTTCCGACTATGCCGCCGAGGCTTGCCTGCGGCTGGCGCAGGTCAGGCTTGCCGCCGGCCGGCTGAAGGAGGCGAGCAGTTTTCTGGACACCGCACTCGGCCATGCCCGTGGCGTGAAGTACCTGTGGGCCGAAGCGCATATCCTGGCCACCCAGGCCCAGGTGCAGGCCGCCCAGGGGCAGCACGCGCTGGCGCTGCAGAATGTGAAGGCCGCCCAGGCCATCGCGCAGGCCAACGGCTTTGTGCATATGGCGAACCAGCAGCATCTGGCGGCGGCGGAGTACGCCGAGGCGATGGGCGATCTGCCGACGGCGCTGGCCGAATTCAAGCTGGCCTACGAATACGAACACCGGCTGATGGCCGGTTCGTCGTTGGAGCGCAACCAGGAACTGGAGGACAAGGCCGGCCTGCGCCCCAGCGCCAACCGCCTGCTGGTGGAGCTGTCGGTCAATCCGATGATCGATGAAGGCGATCTGGTCCATGCATTCCGGCTGATCACCCGCGAGAGCTGCCGTATCCTGAATGTGAACCGCGCATCGATCTGGGCCGTGGATACGCGGGTGGATGAGTTGCGCTGCCAGTGCATCTACCTGGCCGACCATCGCCGTTACCGGCAAGGGCGCTGCCTGCGCCATGGCGACTTTCCGGCGCTGTTCAGCTGGCTGTGCGACCCCAATCCGCTGATCGCGCACGACGCCGCCCACCATCCCTATACCTGGGAACTGGAGCAGGGCTATCTGCGGGTCAACAACATCAAGTCCGTCCTGGCCTTCACCATCCGCGTCGCCGGCCATCCCGGCGCCGTGATCTGTTTCGAGGTGGCCGGACAGCAGCGCAACTGGACGCCGGATGACGTGGTCAACGGCGGCAAGCTCGCCGATATCTCGGCGCGGGTGATCGGCAGCTTCGAGCGCAAGCTGTTCCAGAAGGAGATCAGCGCGCTCAACGCCAAGCTGATGCAGGCCAACGAAGCCCTCGAAGCCCGGGTGATCGACCGCACCGCGGCGCTGGAGCGGCGCAACGCCGAATTGCTGGAGCTGAACGAAACCATCCGCATCATGGCCACCATCGACGAGCTGACCGGAATCTACAACCGGCGCTCGGTGATGGAGGCGTTCAGGCGCGAGCAGGCACGCAGCAACCGGATCGGCAGCGCGTTCTGTCTATGCCTGATCGACGTCGACCATTTCAAGCAGGTCAACGATGCCTGCGGACACCTGGTCGGCGACGAGGTGTTGCGGCGTGTGGCCCAGGTGGCGCGTGAACAGATCCGCGAAACCGATAGTGTGGGGCGTTACGGCGGCGAGGAATTCCTGATCCTGCTCGTCGATACCGATCTGGAAGGGGCGCGCGCCTCGGCCGAACGGCTACGGCATCACACCGAATCGCTGGTCTTTCCCGAATTGGCGCCGGGTTTCAAGGTCACCGTGTCGATCGGTCTGTCGCAATACATCATCGGCGAGCAGGGCGAGCAGGTGCTCAGCCGCGCCGATGCCGCGCTGTACCAGGCCAAGGCGCAGGGCCGCAACCGCGTCGTGGTGTGCTAGCTCCCGATCCTGCCTAGCCGCGCATCGCCCGCCACACCTTGCCCACCAGTTGCACCAGCAGCAAGGCAATGCCGCCAGCCACCACGCCGGCCAGCAGATTGAGCAGGGTCGGCGTCACCGGGCCCAGCACCGCGCCCACGCCCGGCAGCGCGGCGGCGCTGCCCGCCAGCACATGGATGCCCTCGTCGGCCGCGTGCACGCCATGGGTGAGGATGCCGCCCCCCACCATGAACATCGCCGCCGTGCCGGCGATGGAGAGAAACTTCATCAGGTAGGGCGCGGTGCGCAGCAGCCCCGCCCCCAGTGCACGCTGCAGCGCACCGGCCTGACGGCTCAGATACAGCCCGGCATCGTCGAGCTTGACGATGCCGGCCACCAGGCCATAGACGCCCACAGTCATGATGATGCCGATGCCGGCCAGCACCGCCACCTGCAGGCCGAAGGTCGCGGTGGCCACGGTGCCCAGCGTGATGGCGATGATCTCGGCGGAGAGGATGAAGTCGGTCCGGATCGCGCCCTGGATCTTTTCCTTTTCGAACGCCACCAGATCCACCTGCGGATCGGCCAGCGCGGCGGAGAGTTCGGCATGATGCGCGGCCGCCTCGTGGCCGGCGAAGAACTTGTGCGCCAGCTTCTCGAAGCCCTCGTAGCACAGGAAGGCGCCGCCCAGCATCAGCAGCGGGGTCACCGCCCACGGGATGAAGGCGCTGATCGCGAGCGCCGCCGGCACCAGGATCAGCTTGTTGCGGAACGATCCCTTGGCCACCGCCCAGACCACCGGCAGCTCGCGTTCGGCATTCACCCCGGTGACCTGCTGCGCGTTCAACGCCAGATCGTCGCCCAGCACCCCGGCGGTTTTCTTGGTTGCCACCTTGGTCATTGCCGCAACGTCGTCCAGGATCGACGCGATATCGTCGATCAATGCCAACAGGCTGCTTCCTGCCATAAGCTCATTCCTTGAAATGGGGGCGCAAGGTCGCCGATTATCCCGTGCGGGCTGCTGCCTGACCAGGGTCTGTTTACGGTTGTTGGATGCGTGTATGCAGGGATGGGTGTTCGCAGGACCCCGATGGCATGGGATGCCACCGGCAGCCTGGGCGGCCAGCACGGCGGGGCTTGTCTGACCATGCACCCGGAGCGGGGTCGGCAAGACTGGCACGCGCCGTTGCCGCGGGATGGTCAGATGCGGATCGAGTCTGAACGGGTGCAGGTTCCCCAGCATCCGCGGCCTGCCCGGCGCCATGGTGGGGCTGAAACCATGGGAACCGCCGCCTGCATTACGGCTTGCCCGCACTGCGGCGCGATGGACACAGGGCGTGCTTCATGCCAGCGACACGTTCATCGTCTGCGCGATCGCCCGCGCGGTCATGCCGGTTTCGGGATCGGCCGCGTCCAGGTCCGCACCCAATTCGATCAACCGTCGGGCAACGTCGTCGTAGCCGTCCCAGGCAAGCTGGGCGCTGATCGCGTTCACCAGCAGCAGCCAGCTATGCTCGCGCAACGCCGCCAGATCCAGTGTCTCCGGCTGGGCCAGCGCGGCCAGCGACGCATCGGGACCATCGTTGCCGATCACGTCCAGCAGCGCCTGCATGCCGTCGTGCTCGGTCAGCCGCGCCTTGCCGCGCCCCAGTTGCGCCCTGGCCTGCGCACGCGGTGACTTTTCGGCAAAGGCGAACGCGGAGAACAGCAGGGTCCAGGTCCTGCCGTCATAGAGGGATGCCCCGTGCGGGCTGGCGGTCAGCATCACCTTGCCATCCGGGCTGACATCGATCACCCCGCAGGCGTTGCGCACAGCCGCGGGCTGGTCGGGCGGATTGATCAGCTTGCCGTCCTGCAGTACCCAGAGCCCGTAGTCCGAGCCGCACCACAGCCGGCCATCGAACCACGCCATGTCCTTGAACGGCAAAAGGCCGCCAATCATCGGTGCCGGCTCGAATGCGTAATTGCCTTGCCGTACCGGCAACTATTAATTGTCCGGCAATCCGGGCCACCTTCATTGGCGACCACCAGTATTCGGAGTCCGGAATTTGGGGTGGGATGTCCTGCTCTACATTTGCTGCAGGCGCGTCATACCAGAAAACATGCCTTCCCATATCCACCGCAACGAACTCCGGCTTGCCACTCGCATCGGAATATGCCACTCGATTGAAGTCGAAATAGTCCGCTTCTTGAAAAAAGAAACGCCGTTCCATCGGACGTTCCATACGTGCAAACAGAAAACGCGTGCGAGGCAGCGGATTGCGGTGCGGGGAATCAGTGGCCTCGACCAGAACGAAGCAATAGCGCGTGTTGTCGTAGCCGATAGCACAGTCGTAGACCGTAAAACCTTTGAAAAAACGTTCGTAGCGCTCTTTATCGCAAATCATTTCCACGGTCATTTTCCTTGGGGCCTATTTGGCGTGCGGACGAGGGTGTGGAATGCTTCTGCTTGCTAAAGCGGGATTTTAGCTAATCATTCACCAAAGTCTTGATGGGTGATTGGATCGGCAAATCAGCACAAGTCGTTAGCCTAGCCGCACCAGCCTTCCTCGCGCCAATAGTCGAGCAAAAGGAAAGGTAGTCTGCCTTTCCATTTTTCAAGGGTTGCTACGGGTACCTTGGCACGGCGGGTTGCTTCCCCGAATTCATCAATGAACACTTCAAGGTCTTCGTCTTTCATTGGTTGGGATAGGCTCGGGTTGATTGGTTCCGTTTGGTCCACAACAAAGTCCATGCAGCTGGTCTTGCCGGCCCAGCTTGACTGCTCCGGCGAAGCTGCACCGCAGCACAAGTTGAAGGATCAGGCGCCCCAATTGGCCTGCTTGAGAGACCGCAATATCGCAACGGCGGGGTCGCTGGCACTGCCGGTGCCTGCTGGCGGCAACCCATCGGCAACCGGTTTTCCGGGTTCGAGCACACTGCGGTGAATCAGCTGCCCCTGCTCGAAACACAGCAACTCCGGCAGATCCGCCGGCAGATAGTCGCCGATGAATTCCGCGTGATCCTCAAGGTCCAGCCAGAGCCAGAGGTGGTGGGGGTGGCGCTGTTGCTCAGCGACAGCGGTTTCGAGCAGAACCGGGTAGACGGTGCGGCACTTCTCGCACCACGCCTGCGCCCCGAGCACCAGATAGGCGCGGGTGTCGACCTGGCCCAGGCGCTCCGCGATGCGCTGCGCGTCGCGCCACGGGTCCAGCAGTGCAGCATCGTGCAAGGGGTTCATCCATGCTCCTGTCACGACAGCGGGCCGGCGAATACCGGGCCTTTGACGCGTGTTGCGCTCACCGGGGTCAATAGCATCAGGCGGTGGGCGGCGGCGGCCCGGACGGCGTGGGGATGATCGCCATCGACAATGTTGCACAACCATTCCCGGCTTGTGGGGCGGCCCAGCAGATGTGGTTCGGCCACAGCGGCAGGCGACACCGGATGGGCCGCGATCCGCATCACGTCGGGGTAGGGCAGACCGTTGTCCGCATCGCGCCGGGCGTCCTGGAGCGCGGCCGGATCGGTGCTGTCGGTGTGTGCCGCGTCGTCGGGCTGCGTATCCACCCCGGCCTCGTCCGATTCGATCACATAGCCGTGTGCTTCCAGATCAATGCCGGTCAGCGTCTGCCAGACCCAGCCGGCGTGTCGTGCCAGCAAGGGGTCCTGCATCCAGCCGGCAATGCGTGGCAACTGCGCAAGGTCGCCGTGATGCAGCAGAAACGTCAAGGCCGTGCGCGCAGGCAGATCATGCAGGATCGATTCAGTGTCAGGGCTGCCGGGCGGGGTCAGCAAGGCGAGGCAGGCCACCCAGCGTAGCAGCCGGCGCATTGCCAGTTGCCGCCCGATGCCACTGCATCGTTGAACCTCGGCCAGTTGCTGCAACAGCGCGGCGTGCAAGGCGTGGCGGGCATCGAGCAGGTTGGCGTGGGTGCCGGCGCGCGCGTCGAGGCGGGCCAGGCCGATTGCCGCCTCGGCCCTTACCGATACGTCGCTGTCTTCCAGCAGCCGCCTCAGCAACCCTGGCGGCGAGCGGTCGAGCGTGGGCTGCAATCCATCGACCCATGTCGATTCCCACGCTGCGACGAGACCGCTCAACGGCCCGGTCGTCCGTTGGTGCGCGCGCCCATCACCCCAGACGCGGATCGCCATGGCGGCCAAGGCGCGGCACGCCGCGGCCCGAACCCGTGGCGATGCCTGGGCGCATGGATCGTCAAGAATCGGGGCAAGGTCGCCGAACGGATCGACCCCGCCCGGCGTGGTACCGATCAACGCGGCCGCACGCAAGGCAGCAACCTGGCCGATTTCACCGCATTGCATCAGATAAGCGAGTGCGCCGGACTGGGCTGCGGCCGGCAGCCAGGCCACGGCACTGATCAGACCGCGCATCAGCGATTCGGGGGCGGCGGCGATATGCGCCAGCACGGCGTCGATGGCAGCCTCGTCGCGATGCTTGCATTGCAATCCCAGCCAGGCTGCCACGAAGGCTTCTCCCGGCTGCCCCCAGCGTGCCAGCGCCTTGAGCGCGGGTGCAACGCCATGCTCCTCGGCGACCAGCAGACCTTCCAGGTGCGCGTCGAGCAGGCGGTTGAAATGCGCGTGCCGCTCGGGGTGGAGATTGAAGGCCCCCGTGGCGCTGTCCAGTTGCGCCCAGTAGAACGCAGCGTCCTCCGCATGCCGGATCAGCAGCGGTTCGATATGGGTGGGAATCGCTGCCTGCATCACGGCTTGCCCGCACTGCGGCGCGATGGACACAGGGCGTGCTTCATGCCAGCGACACGTTCATCGTCTGCGCGATCGCCCGCGCGGTCATCCCGGTTTCAGGATCGGCCGCGTCCAGGTCCGCACCCAATTCGATCAACCGTCGGGCAACGTCGTCGTAGCCGTCCCAGGCAAGCTGGGCGCTGATCGCGTTCACCAGCAGCAGCCAGCTATGCTCGCGCAACGCTGTCAGATCCAGTGTCTCCGGCTGGGCCAGCGCGGCCAGCGACGCATCGGGACCGTCGTTGCCGATCACGTCCAGCAGCGCCTGCATGCCGTCGTGCTCGGTCAGCCGCGCCTTGCCGCGCCCCAGTTGCGCCCTGGCCTGCGCACGCGGTGACTTTTCGGCAAAGGCGAACGCGGAGAACAGCAGGGTCCAGGTCTTGCCGTCATAAAGGGATGCCCCGTGCGGGCTGGCGGTCAGCATCACCTTGCCATCCGGGCTGACATCGATCACCCCGCAGGCGTTGCGCACAGCCGCGGGCTGGTCGGGCGGATTGATCAGCTTGCCGTCCTGCAGTACCCAGAGCCCGTAGTCCGAGCCGCACCACAGCCGGCCATCGAACCACGCCATGTCCTTGAACGGCAGGCTGAAGCGGCCTTCCAGCAGCCGCTTCCAGCGATCATTGCGCCCGATCCACAGCGAGCCGTCTTTGCCGCCGATATAGACGTTGCCATCGCCGGCGCAGCACACGGTGTAGAGCAATTCGTTGGAGGGGAAGTCGATCTGCTGCCACGCCTTGCCGTCGAAATGCCAGACATCGCCGGTGCCGCCGACGGCGTAGAGGTCGTCGTCCGCAAACGCAGCCAAATCATTAAAACCGACCTCAAAGCCTCCTTTGCCTTCCTCGGCAAGCTGCTTGGGTACGGGCGGCGAGGCGGCAAAAGACCGCCAATCATCAGGGCCGGCACGCCAGCGCACCTGCCGTGCATCGCCAATTGCAGTCAGCCGACCTGCAACCCGGGCCACGTTCAGCACCGACCAGCAGTATTCGGAATCGGGAATCTGGGGCGGGATGTCCTGCTCTACATTCGCGGTAGGCGCGTCATACCAGAAAACATGACTTCCCATATCCACGGCAACGAACTCTGACTTGCCATTCGCCTCGGAATACGCCACCCGCGTGAAGTTGAAATAATCGGCCTCCTGATAATAGAAACGCCTCTCCATCGGGCGTTCCATCCGTGCAAACAGAAAACGCGTGCGAGGCAGCGGATCACGGTGCGGCGAGTTGGTGGCCTCGACCAGAACGAAGCAATAGCGCGTGTTGTCGTAGCCGATAGCACAGTCGTAGACCGTAAAACCTTTGAAAAAACGTTCGTAGCGCTCTTTATCGCAAATCATTTCCATCACGTTGTCCTTGAATCAAGCCTTTAGGCGTCCCCACCACTCGGCAATACACTGCCACCGCCCGCCATCCCCGAATGCGGACGCACTTTGGCCTTGTCCAGCCCGCCGCACTTGTGCGCATCCTTGTAGTACTCGTCCAGTTGTGCCTTGATGCATTTTTTGTCGCAGCCAAAGGTCAGGCTTACCATATTGGCCATTTCATCGCGTGCCGTTTCGTAATCCATACTTGGCTTTGTCCGATGCCGGCCCATCAGCGCTTCTGTTGCTTTATGCGCCGCACCGTGTGACCCGTGGCTATTGGTCGTTCCTTCCAGGCAAATGGTTGGCGCACCGCGCTCGGAGTATCCCTCCCAGCATTTGTCCTTGGGCAGCTTGTCGCGCGGCATGTCGCTCATTTTCAGCGTCGATTTGTCCTTGCTGCCCTTGTAGCTGTTTTTCCAGTCGTCGAACGCCTTTTGCTGGACCGCCGGATCGGGGTTGCGGAACATGGCATCCGGCAGCAGGTGGTGCCCGGTCTGCCCGGGGCAGCACCCCTGGCCCGCCCAGTTGGCGGTGTTGGTGCCTGACTTGCTATAGGGCACCAGTGTGCATTTGCGCGCGCGCAGACAGGCGTCCGCCGCGGCGATCGCGGTCTGCACATCGCTCATCAGCGCCTGCGCCTGATCGCTGTTGATGTCGGTGAGCTTTTTGATGTCGTACTTCTTGAAGGCGTCCTGCACCTTGCCCGCGGCGTCTTTCAACCGGTGCGTCGTATCCTTGACCTCGGCGATCTGCGTCTTGAATTCATCGATCATCTGATACGCCTGGACCCCGGTGTAGATCGCGTCCGCCACTGTCAGCACTTGGCCAACGATGGGAATCCAGCCGGTCAGGCCGCGCCGAGCGGCAAAGGCGGTCGCTTTCTTGGCCGCAAATTCGGCAGCTTCTTTTTCCAGCTTCTCGACCACCTTCTCCTTGGCGATCTCTTCGATCTGCCCCCAGGCCTTGGCGGGAAAGTCATCAACATCATCGACCCAGTCCTGGAATTCCTTGACGCTGGAAGGCTTGATGAACAGCCCTTCGCAGTGGTTCAGCACCCAGGCCCCCGAATTCTTGTCGGTCTTGGTCTCCGGCAGTGTCTTGCTCTTCTTGCGTTTCTTGCGTTTTTCCTCGTCGTCCGCGCATTTCTTCTCCAACCGCTCCTTGTCTTCCTTGCAATCCTTCTTGGTGGAAGCGTCGTCCATGTAGTAGGTGGGCGGCGTATTGCTGGGCTGCGAGCCATGGTTGTGCGTGGTCATGTCGGTGTGGCGGGCCACGCCCAACCCTTCGAAGATCACGTCCAGCGACCATTTGGTGAAATAGGCCTTGCCCTTGATCACCCGGGTCTTGGCGCCTTTCTGGAATGCCTGGGTGGCCGCTTCGTTGCCGGTGCTGGTGGCGAAGTAGGATCGATCCTCGACCGCCACTTGCTTCCTGGCGATCAGCACGCTGGTGGTGCCCTTGGTGATGTCCTTGGCGTAGGCCGTATTCGGATAGGGGATGACGATGGGGCCGGCGCTGGGCGCGGGTGGGCTCCAGCACGGATCGGGAAAGGCGGCGATCGATTTGCCGTCGGTCTTGGCCGCCTTGCAGGCGATTTCCAGATTGTTGGCGTATACATTGGTCTTCATGATGCTTCCCGGTAGCGGACGATCAGCGCGCTGCGCAATCCGTCGTCGTTGGCCAGATGCAGCAGGCCCCGCTCACCCGGCCCCGAGCGCCGGGTCATGGCGTCGGCCAGCCAAGCCAGCGTCAGCACGCCGTTGGCCGCGCCGATCTCACCCACACTGCGCGCGAGCAACTCGTGCGGAAACTGTTCGACGCGGTGTTCCAGCGCGCGCCCGATCGCCAGTGATGCTTCCTTGAAGTAGGGGCTTTCGCCGCTCATGCCGCTGATCTGGAACGTCTGGTCCGCCACCTTGCAGCCGGCTGAGGCGGCAGCCTGGCGTATTGCCTGGACCAGCGCCTTGGCGCGGTTGGGCTGATCGCTTCCCCAGTGGGCCTCCTCCAGAGCCTCGCCCACCCCTTCGATCCAGACCCCGCGTCCTTGCGGATCGGCATCGCGGGTCAGCATGATGGCTGCGGCGCCTTCACCAGGGATGAAGCCGTCGCTGTTGTCGGCAGTCTTGATGCGCTCCGCCGCCAGATAGTGGTTGATCACCGGCGCGGACAGAAAACTGTCGACCGCGACCACGATGCCGAAGGCACCGGCGGACCGCACCTGATGCAGATGTTCGCTGACCCGGCGCAATGCGGCAACCAGGCCCGCCTTGCCCAGCGCCAGTACCGTGGATTCCGGATGACAACGCAGACCCAGCGCGGCCTGCGCTTCGTCCAACGCCTGCGGCAACCAGTGGGCCCCGGCCCCGGGCCGCCCTGCCTCGGGCGCCAGCACCACGATCAGTGGCGTCTGTCCGGCCGCAAGCGGTTGCCTCGGCGCCAGGCATTCGGCCAGCACCCGTTCCAGCATGTTGCGCCAGCGTGCCGCTCCCCAGATTTCCACGCCGTGCAGCGCGGCGCCGACGATAGGCTCGTGGCCCTCAGCCAGGAACGCCGTCTCGCGGAAATGGTTCATCCGGGCGTTGATTGCCGCGGTTGCCGCCGCTGCGGTATGACCTACCGGGCAGCAGATGCCGCGACCGGCAATCCGCAACGGCTTGAATGCCACCGTCGCCTCCGCTGCGGTTGACGTGTCCTGCAGCAACGATTTCCAGAAGCCGCTCATGTCGGCAATGCTTCCTGTTCGGTTGGTGCAGAGGCCGGACCGCAACCGGCGCAACCATCGCTGCCGAGCCCCAGCACCTTGTCGCGCCACCATTGGCTGTTCACCGGGCCCAGCGCCACGGTGTCGAATTCCTGGATGCGGCGGCGGATCGGTACGCTGGCGCGCCAGATGGCGCTGAAACGCGGGCCGTCCGGATCGTCCAGCTCGAAGTACAGCGTATCCACCACCGGCGAGGGCTCCTCGACGCTATGGTCGGTTCGCAGCACGCGCAGTTTCAAGCCATCCAGCCGGGGCAGCATGAAACGCACGTCGTCGCGACCGGGCAGCATGTTGCGCAGCACCACCTGCTCGCCACCGTGCGGGTAATCCATCTGCTGATCGGGCGGCGCGCATTGGTTGAAGCGTTCGTCGAAATCCGCGGGCAACAGCGGGAACACTTCCTCCTGCCACTGGGCGTCGTACGTGCCGGCGTAGTCCCTGCGCGGCAGCCAGTGTCGGCCGACCGCCGAACAGGCGACGGGCTCGTAGGGGCCGCCCGGTTTGCGGATCGGTTGCTCCAGCGCTTCCAGGCTGGGCGCAGGGCTGCCTGCCAATTGCTTGAGCGTATGTTTGCCGGCCCAGCCGACCCCTATCGGATTGGTCAGCA
The DNA here is from genome assembly GCF_025642115.1 of Chitiniphilus purpureus. Taxonomy (GTDB): domain Bacteria; phylum Pseudomonadota; class Gammaproteobacteria; order Burkholderiales; family Chitinibacteraceae; genus Chitiniphilus; species Chitiniphilus purpureus. The sequence continues at coordinate 2,178,102 of NZ_CP106753.1, forward strand.
GCGCCTCGGTCAGCAGCTGCTTCTTGTCGCCCTTGCCGGTTTCATATTCACGCGTACCGCCATAGGCAAGGCCATAGTGCAGCGGTTGGCTCGTGAACAGCCCTGGCTCGCTCAGGCCAAGCCGCCCCAGCCGTTTACGCCACGCGCGCGGTCCCAACACGCGGATGCCTTTCTTCAACGGTCCCACCTGCCATACCACCGGTAGCTCACGTACCGGTTGGCCATCCGGGCTGTGTGCACTGGCGTTGAACAGGACATCGCAGCGGGGCTTGAAGCGGACAAAGTCACTGCCATACAGCATCGCGCTGATGCCCGGTTCACCAATATGCAGATCAGTCGCCACCAGGGGCGACGGGGCCACCGGCTGCGGGCGTTGCCCGGGCAGCGGCACCCGCCAAGCCGCCTTGGCGATGATCACCAGCTGCTCCCGTCCTTGGCAATCGAGTGCGGTGAACGTGCCGGCCACTAGATGCCGGGTGCCAACGATCACATTCATGACGACATCCCGCGCAGAAGCGCTCCCTTCAGGTCTGACGGCAGGCGACACCGGGAGCAAATGCGAAAACGGAGGGAAAACACGGCTGCCGCGCGCTCAGTTGAGGTTGACCGAGCCGCCCAGGATGCGCTGCGTGGCGCTGGCGTGGCTGGTGATGTAGGTGCCGCGCAGGGTGATGCGCCCGTCGGCGGTCATCACGATGGCCGCCTCGCCGCAACGCAGTTCGATTTCGTGGGCAGCATGCAGCGCGATATGTTCGCCATCGACCCATACATTGAGCTGATCCGGGGCCGGGGCCACGGACGCCGATGACGGTGCGGGCTGTGCGCCCAGCATCAGGCCCAGCACGATGGGGCGGTGCGGATCGCTGCCTTCGAATCCCAGCGCCAGCTCGCGGCCGATCTGTTCCCCGGTCAGAACAACCATGCTGCGGGCGCTGACCGAGGTCAGGCGCAATGCGGGCACGTGCACCAGCGGCAGCCCGGCGGCGTCGAAGCCGGCCAGTTGCCCGACTGCGATACCGGTGGCCATGGGTGGCAGCGTGGCGGTCTGCTCGAGCACCGAATCGAGCAGGTTGTCGGTTACGGCATCCGTGTCCGGCTGAGGGGTGGCGGCGTTCCCGGCAGGCGCATTCATCGTTCAGTTCTCCAGGATCTTCTTGGCCTTGAGGGTGATATTGCCGTCGGCCTTCAGGATCTGGTCGTCGCTGGTGCCCAGTGTGAAGGTATGGCCATTGAGGATGATGGTGCCGTCGGACTTCATCGTGAAGCTCGACTTGCCCACCTTGACGGTGAATTCATCGCCGGCGTGGATGGTGAAGCTCTTGCCGACCACCACGTGCTTGCTCAGTCCGACCTCTTCGGCCTGGACCAGCGCCACGGTGGTGTTCATCGCTGCGCCCACCGATATCTGATACGCACCGCCAACGGTCAGCGCCTTGGCCAGGCCGATGGTCTCGGCCTTGGCCATGGCGACCGTCTCGGTCTTGTTGCCGCCGATGGTCACCGAACGGTTGCTGCCGATGCTGATCGTCTCGTTCGCTCCCACGTTCTCCGTGCGGTTGGCGCCGATCGTGATCGTCTCGTTCTGACCCACGTCTTCGGTGCGGTTCTGCCCGATGCTGATCGTCTCGTTCACATCCACCCGCTCGGTACGGTTGTTGTGGACGGTGATGGTCTCGTTGTTGTCCACCGTTTCGGTGCGGTCGTGCTTGACGTGGACGGTTTCGTCGTTGTCCACGGTCTTCTTGCGATCGTGTCCCACCCAATGGCTTTCGTCGTTCTCCACCTCAATGCGCTGGTCCTTCTCGGCGTGCAGCCACAGCTCTTCCTGGCCTGCCTTGTCCTCGAAGCGGATCGCGTTGGCGTTGTCGTAGCCGCCGCCCGGGCTGGAGCGGCTGTAGAAGCCTGACTGGGTCTTGCTGGCCGGCAGGCCCCACGGCGGCATGGTCGCCGCGTTGGGTACCATGCCGGTGATCAGCGGCCGGTCCGGATTGCCATCCAGGAACTGCACGATGACCTCGCTGCCGATACGCGGAATCGAGACGCTGCCGAAGTTGGCACCGCTCCAGCTGGTCGCCACCCGCACCCAGGCCGATGATTTCTCGTCATAGCCGCCCTCGCGGTCCCAGTGGAACTGCACCCGCACGCGGCCGTACTCGTCGCAGTGGATCTCCTCGCCAGGCGGGCCGACCACGATGGCGGTCTGCAGCCCGTCGATGCGCGGGGCGGCACTGTTCAGGCCGCGGCCCGGGCGCCAGGGCACGACCTTGCGCTGGCAGACGAAGCGGTTGCGGTACTGCGCCGCGGTATCGCCTGCCATCAGATAGTTGTTGTTGGCGCTGTGCTCCGCCTCGACGATCAGGAACTCGCGGTCCGGCTGGTCCTGCCCCAGTCCGGCGGCATCGTACTCACCGCCCAGCACGAAGCTGCGCCCGACCTGCACGCGGCGGGCATCGCCGCGGCCTTCGAAACGCTTGGCGGCCGCCTCGATCTCCTCCATCCGTCGGCGGACCTGCGCCTCGCCGCCCGCCAGGTCGGCAAAACCGTAGGCGCCGGCGTATTCGTAGACCTCGAACTCAGGCACGTCGCCCTGTCGGTTGAGCGTGGTGTCGAGCGCCTGCTGCGGCTTGGGGTTCTTGAAATCGAAACTCACGCTTGCGACCTTGCCCGGCACCACCTGCCGCATTTGGGCGAATTCGCTGACGCCGTCGCGGTCCAGCCCCAGCGTTTCGTCGTGCCAGTTCAGTACGGGGTCGGCACCGTCCACCGGGGCCGCCAGCGTCGAGTCGTCGGCCAGGATCAGCCGGTGGCCGTCGGCGGCGTGCTCGTACCAGTAATGCCAGCCCAGCGTTTCCCAACGGCGGTGCAGGTAGTTGTAGTCGGTCTCGTCGAACTGGCAGGCGTCGGTCATCGCCGGGTCAGGGCCGCCGACCCGGCTTTCCCAGTCGCGCCAGGCCGGGTAGTCGGTGAAGATCGCCTCGGTCTGCTCGCGCACCGTCTGGCCGTGGAACAGATAGCTGTCACGGCGCAGGCGCAGGAAGGCGAGCCAGGGCTGCAGCACTGCCTCGTAACAGGCATAGCCGCCTTCATTGCGCAGGTAGGAGAACTGGAATACGTAGCCGTTGAAGTAGCGCACCGAGCCGTCGTCGCGCACCAGCTCCAGCGTGACCATCCGGCCCATCATGGCCTTGAGCGGAATCGCCGGATCGTCCGAGAGCAGTTGCACCACGTAGCGGAAATCGCGCGACAGGCCCTCGAACGCCTCGAGCCGGTTCGGGATGAGGGGGGCGGCCGGGCCGTCTTCTTTCGGAAAACGCAGGGTCAGCAGGCGGTGATGCTGCGCTTGGCGCAGCCCCTGTATCAATTGCGAGGCATTGAGAGCATCAAACATCGGGTGCAGTCCTACGCATCTAGCAGGCAGCGAACATCGGTGCGGAACAACAGTACTGGCGCAGCCGGCGCTGTTGCGCCTGTCACAGTTGTGTTGATGACAGATTCTGTCAGTGTTGACGAGACTAACATTGCTTGCCGGATCCAGGTTCGTCCCGCCGTGTGGGCGGGCTCCGGCGGCGCGGATGGTCCGATCAACGGTGGCCGACCGGATAGGGCGGGCAACGCAGCAATTGCATTGGCAAAACGTCGACCTGCGCATCCGCGTGACGCTGTCTACAGTGATCGCACAAGGCGTGGCGCGGCATCGGGTGACAGTGGCTGCCATGCGGTCATCGGGCCTATCCGGCCTGCTGCGCGGAGCAGTGCTGGCCTGTGTGGCAACAGAGCTGTGCCTAGTGGATTTTTATGGTCGGATGCCATAATTTTGTAAGAAACAAGCAAGTTTTTCGGTCGTTGTCAAATCGTCATTGCGCATCCAGCCGAAAATCTTTGCATATACGCTGTCAGGAAAGCTACCAAATATCGCCACAGGGGAATTGATTCGGCATAAACCGTCGTATGCGGGTTGCGATTTGCCCGGCGTCGTGGTTGGATGCGCGCTCGGGTGATTGCCCGCGTTCCAAAGGAGATAGATTGTGCGCACCAAAAAAGAACTGATCGATACGCTCGCCGAGCGGACCGGGCAATCCAAGGCTGCTGTCGAGGCACTGGTCGACGCACTGGGTGAAGCGACCCAGGCGGCCCTGAGCAAGGGTGAGGAAGTGGTTCTGCCGGGTCTGGGCAAGCTGGCGGTGAAGGCACGCGCGGCGAAGTCGGGTCGCAATCCCAAGACCGGCGAGACCATCACCATCGCGGCACGCAATGTGCCCGCCTTCAGCGCCGCCAAGGTGCTCAAGGACGCGGTTGCCGGTCAGTAACCGACAGGTCTGACCTCAAGCGATCGACAGGCCACGGGACGGGGCGGGCCTTTCCCGTGGCGATCCGCCCATGTGACGTGCCCGCGTTGTCCCCAAGCCCTTCCTGCCGTTCCTGTCGCACCCACCTCGCGCACCCCACCGCGCACCGCTGTGCGGGCAAGGTCTGGCCTCGCTTACAGCGCGCCGCCTGCCACCACCCGTTTCCCTGATCGATCCCGTCTCTTGTCAGTGCCGATTGCTGCGCTCACAGGTTTTTGCGTTGGTGCAAACCAGCCCACCATGCGTTTGGCCGGGGTTGTCCAAACCAGCTTGCCGCAGCCGGCGGTGCCTGACCGAAGCGCAGCGTTTACTTGTTTTTACGCATGGCAAAGCGTGTGCTGCCCCACTATTCTCACCTTCTGGAAGCAGGCCCTGCGGGTGTAGCGGGTTGTTTCCTGTCATCGAAGGCGAAGCCCGGCGTGGGTTGCGCCGCCTTCTCCACCTTGCCGGAGTTTTGCAATGACATTGCGACAAAAAGCATGGGGCCTGACCGCCATGGTGCTGTTCTTTCTGCTGGCCATGATGATGCTTGGCCTGTACATGCTGCGCGAGGCAAGTGACGAGGACAATCGCGCACGCATCAAGCAGTTGATGAAGAGCACCTACAACACCATCGTGCAGCTGGAGAACCTTGCGGCCAGCGGCAAGATGAGCGAGGCCGAGGCCAAGGCGGTCGCGACCCAGTTGCTGCGGGAGAACAAGTACCACGAATCGGAATACGTCTACGTGGTGGACGACAAATTCCTGTTCGTGGCGGCACCGCTCGATCCGCAATTGCACGGGACCAGCTTCAACGACTTCAAGGACGCCAGCGGCAACAGCGTGGGCGCGATCGCCAAGGCGGCGCTGGACAAATCCGGCGGTGCCATGACCGAGTACTGGTGGAATTCGGAACGTGATGGCGAGGTGGTCGACCTGCTGTCCGTGGCCGAGCGCACGCCGCGCTGGAAATGGGTGGTCGGCAGCGGCATCAGTTTTGCCGAGGCTGATGCGCGCTTCTGGGACAACGCATTCTGGGAGGTCATCATCTGCCTGGTGCTGTCCGCCATTGTCGGTGCGCTGCTGGTGATGTCGGTGCGCGGCCTGGTCAACGCGCTTGGCGGCGAGCCACAGGACGTGGTGCGGCTGGTGGCACAGATGGCGGACGGCGATCTCACCAACACGCGCCAGATGCGGACGAGCCCGCCGGGCAGCATCCTGGCTGCCGTGCTGCGGATGCAGGAGTCGTTGCGCGCGGTGCTGAGCGAGATCCAGCGCGATGCCCATCAGCTGGAGGAGCATGCCGGCCTGATCGCCACGGCGAGCAAGGAAATCTCGGTCGCCGCCAATCGCCAGACCGATTCCACGGCCTCGATGGCGGCGGCGATGCAGCAGCTCACCGCCAGCATCAACCATATCTCGGACAACACCGCCAATACCGAGCAGGCTTCGAAGGCCGCGACCGAACTGGCGTTCGACGGCGTTAACCAGGTCAACCAGGCATCGGCGGCGATGGAGCATATCGCCAACAGCGTGTCGCGGGCCTCGGGCCAGATCCGGCAACTGGATGACAAGGCGCGCGAGATCGCCAGCATCGCCGCAGTGATCAGCGAGATTGCAGGCCAGACCAATCTGCTGGCGCTCAATGCCGCGATCGAGGCGGCCCGGGCCGGCGAGCAGGGCCGCGGCTTCGCTGTCGTGGCCGACGAGGTGCGCAAGCTGGCCGAGCGTACCAGCAGCGCCACCGTGGATATCACCAATATGCTGGCGTCGGTGCAGGCCGAGACGGATTCGGTAGTGGCAGTGATGGACGAAGCGCTGCCGCAGGTGGAGAGCGGCGCCCAGATGGCCAAGAACGTGACCGCCTCGCTCGAACGGATCCATGGCGGCGCCGAAGGCACGCTGTCGCGATTGCGCGAGATGTCCACCGCCACACGCGAACAAAGCCAGGCCAGCAACAGCATCTCGGGCCGTGTCGAGGATATTTCACAGATGGTCGAGGAGACCACCGCATCGATCCGCAATGCGGCCCATACCGCGGGCGAGATCGAACAGATCGCGCAGAACCTGAACCGGATGGTGCAGCGCTTCCGTATCTGAGCGCATTGCTTGCACAACGGGATGTGACCGGGCGACGCGGGCGCGACTGATGAGTCCACCCACGGTCTTGGCGCATCGGCGCGCCACGACCGTGGGCAGTGCTTGGTGCTGCAAACAGGATCCGTCTGGCTGCATTGCGCTCACCTGCCGCACCACCCGTACTGCCGGGGCCGAAGCAGGCCCGATCCATCGCAGTTGGGGACATTGCGTGCAGCGTGCCAGCAGGACGGCTCTTGGATGGGTTCGCCGCGCTCAGCGCAGGATGGGCTGGTTGGGCAACTCATTCGTATCATCGGCGCCGGGGGTCTGGGGATAGTGCTGCGCAAGCAACAGGCCCAGCGCCTCCAGTGCAATGCCCAGCCCTTGTACCTGGTGCCCGGCGGCCAGATCGCCGATCAGCTGGGCGCAGATCGCCTGCCACTGCGCCTGCGGCACCGCATGTGCAATGCCGCGGTCGGCCACCAGTTCCACCCGCCGTTCGGCCAGCAGCAGGTAGACCAGCACCCCGGTGTTGTGCTCGGTGTCCCACATGCGCAGGTCGGAAAACCATTGCACCGCGCGCTCGCGCACCGGCAGGTCCCGCCACAGATCGCGCAACGGCAGCCGCGCCTCGACCACGATGCGCAGCTCGCCCTGGTGCCCATGCTCGGCCTGCGCGATCACCGCCTCCAGCCTTTCCATCGCCGTGCGGTCGAAATGGCGCCACGCGCCGATCGGCTTGAGGTGCTGCCATATTCGTTGCCAACGCATCACCAGCCTCCCGAGGCACCACCGCCCCCGAATCCACCCCCGCCTCCGGAAAAACCGCCCCCACCGCCGCTGCCCCCACCCACCCGATAGCCGCCGCCGGAATGGCTGAGCGCAACGCCGGCCAGATCCCAGAACAGGCGCGAGCGCACGATCGCCAGCAACACCAGCATGCCCAGTGCCACCAGTGCCGCGGTCACAAGGCCGTAGCCACTGCCCAGCGCCGCGACCGTGCTCACCCCGGCTGCACCGGCACTGCCGATCCAGTTGCCGGCCACCTTGCTCAGGATCAGCCCTCCGAACAGGATGGCGGCCAGCACGATCAGTGGCGGGAACGCGTCGTTGCCGCCCGTGTCTTCGGCTTGCGGTGCCGGCAAGGCCTCGCCGCCGATGATCAGCGCGATGCGTTCGGTACCCGCCTGGATGCCGCCGGCGAAGTCGCCGTGCCGGAACGCCGGCAGTATGGTCTCGCGGATGATGCGGCTGGCCGTGGCATCGGTGAGCGCGCCCTCCAGCCCGTATCCCACCTCGATGCGCACGCGCCTATCGTTCTTGGCCACCAGCAGCAGCACGCCGTCGTCGACGCCCTTGCGTCCCAGCCGCCATTGCTCGGCCACACGGATCGCGTACTGCTCGATGGTCTCGGGCTGCGTGCTGGGCACGAGCAGGATGGCCAGCTGGCTGCCGTGCCCGCGTTCCAGCCCGGCCAGCCGCGCGTCGAGCGCTGCCTGCTGTTCGGTGCTCAAGGTGCCGGTCAGATCGGTCACCCGCGCCGTAAGGCGGGGCACCGGTACCTCGGCCCGGGCGAACGGCAGCAGCCCCAGCAGCAGGCAGGCGATGACGGCGAGGCGCATCATTTTGCTTGCTCGAACTCGACCTTGGGCGGGCTTGCCAGGCGCTTTTCGTTTTCCACGGTGAAATTGGGTTTCACCGCCATGCTGAAAAGCTTGGCGGTCAGGTTGTTGGGGAACGAGCGCACCGTGGTGTTGTAGCGCTGCACCGTAGTGATATAGCGGTTGCGCGCCACGGTGATCCGGTTCTCGGTGCCTTCAAGCTGGGCCGACAGATCGCGGAAGCTATCGTTGGCTTTCAGGTCCGGATAGCGCTCGGACACGGCAAGCAGACGCGACAGCGCCGAGGTCATCTCGCCCTGCGCCGCCTGGAACTTGGCAAACGCCGCCTCATCGTTGATCAGTGCCGGGGTCACCTGCAGCGAGCCCACCCGGGCGCGTGCCTCGGTGACCTCGGTGAGCACCTCACGCTCATGGCTGGCATAGCCCTTGACCACGTTGACGAGGTTGGGCACGAGATCGGCCCGGCGTTGGTACTGGTTGAGCACTTCGGACCATGCCGCGTTCACGGCCTCGTCCTGTGCTTGCATGGTGTTGTAACCGCAACCCGATAGCGTGGCGGTGAAGAGCAGGATCAGCAGCAGACGTTTCATCGGAAGTCTCCAACGTGAGGCGTTCGGTCCCGGACGCACGTTGCCGGGCAAGCGCGAGGGTGGTGCGTACTGCCATCCGCATGGCAAATGTCGATCGGTGCTGGCGCAGTACGGCCGCTTGCCGCATGGGCGGGGCCAGGGCCGTATTGTCAGACAAGGACCGCGCGATGCAAAACAAGCGGGGTTGCATTGACACGGCAGGCATTGTTGCGCAAGGCGCGACACCTTACCAAGCGGGCCTTCCGGTGGCGTAGTCCGGATGCCGCCAGTGCCGGGCGGGAGACTGACATCGTGTCAGACGATTCTCACGGCATATCGCGCAAGTACCTGATAACTCGCCTTGCGGTTGCTGGATATTCTGCCGTCATCTGGCGGTCCCGCTTGGCCGCATTGCCTATAGAGAACTTAGAAGAGGGGATTCGATATGCAAGGCTACGGCAGCAAGAACTGGGCTTCGATGCGGGCGCTGGCAAGCGCCCATCATCTGGCACGTGCCCACCTGTGCATCCAGTGCGCGAAACTGCTGCGCAATCCGCGCTCAGCCGAACCGCATCTCGGTCTGGCCACCGCCCGTCCCAAGCACCATGAAGCCGGTCTGGAGTTCCGCCACTTCCGTTGCAGCGAGTGCGACCAGGAATGGACGCAACGGCTGGATCTGGGCGAAGGCGTCAGCCATTGGACCATGAAGGCTGCATTCTCCACAGCGCCCGCGTTGCGTGGCGCCGACAGTGCGTCGTTCGGATTGCGCTGAGATTGTCCAGGCCGGCGCGCTCGTCGGATCGAGCCGGCCGACCCCCCGGCAACGACTTGTACTTCCCATCCTGATCAGCGCAGATTTCATGCTGCCGCACGTGTGTGCGGCAGCATGAATCCGATCCAGAAGAAAAGGACGAGGAGTACTTTGATGAAAAAGCATCTGATGTCGCCGTTGCAGGCGAGGCTGCTGGCTGGCGCCGTGCTGGCCACCAGCGCGTGGGCCTTGCCGGTCGCTTCGGCTCAGGCCGCCTGCGCGGCCTGGGCTGAAGGCAACACCTATACGGCGGGCGCCGTGGTCAGCTATGGCGGGGCAAGCTATACCGCCCGGGTGACGCATACCGCCTATGTGGGCTCCAACTGGAACCCCGCCGCTTCGCCCACGCTGTGGCAGACCGGCGGCGATTGCGGCGTGGTCACACCGACGCCGACCGGCCCGCTGACGCCCACGCCCACCAGCGTACCGACCCATACCCCGACCCCCACGCTGACACCGCCGCAGCCGTCGCGCACGCCCACGCCACCTGCGGGGGTCTGCTACACCGCCTGGAACAGCAACGATACCTATACCGGTGGCCAGCGCGTCACCTACAACGGTGTCAATTACGAAGCCAAGTGGTGGACCAAGGGCGACAACCCGGCGCAATCGGGCGACTGGGGGGTGTGGAAGAACCTTGGCGGCTGCGGCAGCAATGTCACGCCCACGCCGGTGACGCCCACGCCGACCCCGGTCACGCCGACGCCCACTCCCACGCCGCCCACGCCGACCCCCACGCCGGGACCGGCACCGGCGCGCATGTACGTGGGTTATGCGAGCACCTGGAATACCAGTATCTATGACCTCACGCCGGCCAACATCCCCAGCTACTTCACCCATGTGAACCTGGCCTTCGTGCGGCCGGATACCAACTACACCCGCGGCTCGTTCGCGTTCGATCAGGAAGTCGCCGGCTTCGAGTTCGTCGAAGGCGCGGCCACCGCCAACGGCCAGAAGCGTCTGACCGCCCAGCAGGCGCAGGATCTGCGCAACAACGTCGCCGCACTCAAGGCGCGTGGCACGCAGGTGTTCCTGTCGGTTGGGGGCTGGTCCTACAGCCAGGGCAGCCAGTGGAGCCGCTTCAACGCGCCGCATGTGGTCGATCTGGCGCTGGACCTGGGGGCAACCGGTGTCGACATCGACTGGGAGTCGTCCGGCAGCAACTGCAACAAGGGCGATGCCGCAACCTTCAGCTGTTCCAAGGACGGCGAGATCGCCGGCATCATCACCAGCCTCCACAACGAGATCCGCAGCCGCGGTGCCGGCCTGAAGATCTCGATCGCCGGCTGGTCCACCGGTGCGTACTACGTCAAGGGCACGCCGTTCGAAGAAGGCAAGGTGCAGTGGGGATCGCCGTTCGGCGGCACCATGTACCGGGTGGTGAAGGATCACGGCAGCAAGATCGACTTCATCAACCTGATGTCGTACGACGGTGGCGAGTACTACGACCCGCGCGAAGGCTACGAATCCTACAAGGCGATCTACAACGGCCCGATCAACATGGGCATGGAGATCGCACCCGAGGGTTCGGGCGGGGCGGTGCTCAAGCTCAGCGACGGCGGTGTGGCGTACGACGCCGAGCTGCTGACCGGTGCCAACAACAGTGCGGTGGCCTACTACAACGTGCCCACGCTGGTGAAGTACGTGAAGAACAAGGGCCGCAACTACGACGGCTTCATGATCTGGCAGATCTGGAAGCAGCGGGTGCACCAGCCCGCGCCGTCCGGAGCCGCGACCGAGAACAGTGCCGGGCAGTATGTCTGCCAGAACCTGCCGCTGGCAGGCAACTGCAGCGACGTGATTCCGGTGCTGCCCAAGCTCGCGCCGTAACCGGCTGAGTCGTCAGCGCCATGACGGGCGGGCCTGCGGGCCCGCCCGTTTTTTACGGGTGCAGCCGCTGTGAGGCACAGGGCACAGGGGTGTTCCGGCCGGCCCGGTCACGGGTCGCCAAGGCGCGCGTAGCGGGGACCTTGTGCGGTGGCGATGCTGGCGTAGAGCTGCGGCACCGCCAGCGGCCAGATCAGCGGGGGCATGGTCCGGGCCACACTGCCGGCGGCACGCAGCAACGTCACATGGGGGACAAAGGGTTTGGCATCGAAGGCCATACCGTCTTCGCGCAGTGCCTGCCACAGCGTGCCGACCAGTTCCGTCAGCCCGGCCGACGCCGGGCCGCCGGCCCAGACGATGCAGCCCTTGGGGCTGCCGGTCTTGAAGCTGCCGACCCGGTCGATCCGCCAGTGCGCCCGGTGGCGGGACAGGGTGGCCAGGCGTGCCAGCAGCACGGGTACCTGCGCCGCCGGCGTCTCGCCCAGGAAGGCCAGCGTCAGGTGAAGATTGGCTGCCGGCATTGCCCGGCCGCCGACCTCGGCATGCAGCTGATCGCGCAGCGTGACCAGTGAGGGCAGCAGCATGGGCGGCGGCGCCAGCGCGATGAACAGCCGCTGCATATCAGGCCCAGCCATGGCGCGCCAGGAAGTCGCCGGTGACGGTGCCGGCATCCCAGGTGAATTCGGGCAGGCGTGCAATGGCCTCGGCGGCAGTCAACCGGTAGAACCCGGCCACTTCGCCGTCCATGTTGCAGGGCACGAAGTGTTCGGGCAGACACAGGTCATAGCAGTGCAGCACCTCGTCGTGCGTGCCGTCCGGCTCGTTGCGTGTCACCCGTAGCGTGCCGCCATAGATCAGGTCGCGGGTGAGCCCTGCCGGCACGCCGGCTTCCTCCCACAGCTCGCGTATCGCGCACCGGTCCCGCGTCTCATCCGCTGCCAGCCCGCCGGCCGCCAGATTGTCCAGCCGGCCCGGGTCGATGGCCTTGCTCGCCGCCCGGCGACCGATCCACAGCTGCTGTCCGCTGCTATAGCCGTTGACATGCACCGCCTGACTGATGAGGCCGAGCCGGCGGAACGCCGAGCGCTCCAGCGCGAACAGCGGCCGGGTAAGGTCGGGGCGGCCGTCGGACAGCGGGGCGAACACGGTGTAGCGCTCGTCGCGCCAGCCGCGGATCAGGCCTGCATCACGCAGCGCCTCTGCCGCGCGTTCGAGCAGCGCCCCCACGCCGGCAGGCGTCCCGGCCGCCACATGCACTGCGCCATCTGGCGTCTGCCTGAAGGCTGGATCGAACCCCAGTACAAAGCGCACGGTTTCCGGCTCCAGCCAGCCCAGCGGCGCATCAAGCAGATGCAAACGTGCCAGACCCACGGTTTCGAAGCGTGGCGGGTATGCCAGATAGCGCCGCAGGCTGGCGTCCATCGGGATGCCTTCAGCCTGCCCGGCAGCACTGCGGCGCTGCGGGCACGAATGGTTGGATCACGGTATGCATCAGCGTTTCCTGGGGTGAGCGTTTTGCCCCGGTTGTACCGGGGTCGGGCTCAAAGGGCTCAGTATAGACAGCGCTCCGCTGCCGTCCGGCAGGCCGTGGGCAAGCAGCCATGTGCCGGCTGCATACCCGGAGAGGCCCCGGCGCAGACGCTGTCCTAGCAGCCATCGATGGCTGTTTCAAATGGCACGGGCGTGCCGCGTCGGCCACGGCTGGCCACTGCACAGCGTACGCTGGGTCAGACCCCCTTCCATGCCGCCACCGACCGGGCGTGCTGCTGGCAGACCCTCGTCAGTGTGGGTCGTCATCGACCGACAGCTGTGGGGTGTCTTGCCGCCGTGACGGCGCGCACGTCCGGCGCCGCAAAACAACCATTTGCCATGCCAGTCAGCGTGCGACATCTTTACAGTCAGCTGCGATTTTTCTGAAAACGATTGTTTTTCAAAGGGTTTTCATGATTGCTTGCCTGGATGTTCATTTATCTGAACTTGATGGGGACATCAAGGCCACTTGACGCGGCTGTTCAATAATTTGAACATGCGTCGATGCGCAAACTCGACGCCATCCGGATCTTCGGCACGCAAAGCCGCCTTGCTGCCGCCCTTGGGCTTGGGCGCTCGGCGGTGTCGCAATGGCCGGACGATCTGCCGCAGCGCCACGCCGATCAGGTGCAGGGTGCGGCGCTCAGGCTGGGCTTGCTTCCCGATGTCGCCAAACGAGGTCATGTCACGATGCAGAAAATCCGTAAAGCCGTATTCCCCGTCGCCGGGATGGGAACCCGCTTCCTGCCCGCCACCAAGGCCAGCCCCAAGGAAATGATGCCGGTGGTGGACAAGCCGCTGATCCAGTACGCCGTGGAAGAGGCGCTGGAAGCGGGCATCACTGAGATGGTGTTCATCACCGGGCGCAACAAGCGCAGCATCGAAGACCACTTCGACAAGGCGTACGAGCTGGAGAACGAACTGGCGGCCCGGGGCAAGCAGCCCTTGCTGGATATCCTGCAATCCATCATTCCCAAATCGGTCAGCTGCATCTACATCCGGCAGACCGAAGCGCTGGGGCTGGGCCATGCGGTGCTGTGCGCCGAGCCGGTGGTGGGCGACGAGCCGTTCGCGGTGATCCTCGCCGACGATCTGATCGATGGCAATGGCACCTCCGAGATGAAGCGCATGGTCGGGCTCTTCGGCGATACCCATTGCTCGGTGCTCGGGGTGGAACAGGTGCCGCCGGCCGAGACCAGCTCGTATGGCATCGTCGAAGTACAGGAGGGCGGGAACAACCGGCTGCGTGTCAGCAATATCGTCGAGAAGCCCAGGCCCGAGGAAGCGCCTTCGAACCTGGCCGTGGTCGGGCGCTATATCCTGACGCCGCGCATCTTCCATCACCTGCAGAACGTGCAGCCCGGCAAGGGCGGCGAGATCCAGCTCACCGACGGCATCTTCGCGCTGATGCAGGAACAGCACATCCTGGCGCACACGCTCAAGGGCACGCGCTACGACTGCGGTTCCAAGCTCGGTTACCTGAAAGCCACACTGGCCTATGGCCTCAAGCATGCCGAGGTCGGTGACGAATTCACCAGTTATCTCAAGGAGTTCTGCACCAGACTCCCGTAAATGCTGGCTGGGCTAGCCGGAGAGGGCGGGGCGGTGCGCTGGCATCGCCCCTTTTTCTTACTTAGTATTCAGACAACGCTGCCCTTGGGGCGGATCAACGCAGGCTTGGCCTGGCGCGCGGATTCGCTCTTCGCGCTCGCCTTTGCCGATTCGCCCCATTGCAACAGGAGATCGAGATGCTTGCCATCATCGGCGGAACCGGGGCGACCCAGTTGGGCCATTTCGTGCCCACCCATCGCCGCGTCATGCGCACACCCTATGGCGACCCTTCGGGCGCGCTGACCTTCGGCCGGATCGACGGTCAGGACGTGGTGTTCATCGCCCGTCACGGCTACGGCCACACCATCGCACCGCACCAGATCAACTACCGCGCCAATATCTGGGCGCTGGCCGAAGTGCAGGCCGACGGCATCGTCGCGCTCGCATCGGTCGGCGGCATCCGTGCCGATCTGGCCCCGGGCGTGCTGGTGGTGCCCGATCAGATCATCGACTACACCTGGGGCCGTGCCCAGACCTTTTTCAGCGACGGCGACAAGCCCATCGTCCATACCGATTTCACCCGCCCGTACGACGAGCCGTTGCGGCAGCGGCTGTTGCGGGCCGCTCTGCAGGCCGGCGAGGGCATCGTCGATGGCGGCACCTATGCCTGCACCCAGGGGCCGCGGCTTGAAACCGCGGCCGAGATCCGCCGTATCGCGGGCGACGGCGGCGACATGGTCGGTATGACCGCCATGCCCGAGGCCATCCTCGCGCGCGAAGCGGGGCTTGGCTATGCAACCCTCGCCTTCGTCTCCAACTGGGCGGCCGGCATGGGCGACAACACCGAGCGGGTGGCGCTGGAGGCGGCCAGGGAGCAGACGGCGCCGTCGTTGGAGCGGATCCTGCGCATTCTGCGCCAGCTGGTCGTCGCGCCGGCCGCTCATGGCTGACCTGGCATATGCCGGCCTGGACAGGATGAACATGGATAGCACGGTGTATTGGGTCACCGGCCTTGCCGGTGCAGGCAAGACCACGCTGGGCTCGGCGCTCCATCAGCGTCTGTTGGCCGGGGGCCGTCGCGCGGTCATGCTCGATGGCGACCGGTTGCGCGAGGTATTCGGCGGCCAGCACGGCTACAGTGTGGAAGAGCGCCGCTATCTGGCGATGTGCTATGTGCGGCTGTGCAAGATGCTGGCCGACCAGGGCACCGACGTGGTGTGCGCCACCGTGTCGATGTTTTCCGCGGTGCGCCAATGGGGGCGCGACCATATTCCCGGCTATCGGGAGATCTATGTGATCGCGCCGCAGGATCATCTGTTCGAACGGCGCGCGTTCTATGCCGACAGCAATGCCTCGCACGACGTGGTCGGGCTCAATCCGGCCTATGAGCTGCCCACCGATCCGGATCTGGTGGTGCAGAACGACGGGCAGCGCACGCCGGAACAATGGGCCGAGCAGATTCTGACCGCGCTGGGCATCCATCTGCCCGGCCAAGCGTGAAAAGGAGAGTACGTTTTGAAGACCGAATGGGACTACACCGAACTGGCCGATGCCTACCTGCAGCGGCCTGACTATGCCAAGAGCGCCATCGACCAGCTGTTGACGCAGGCCGGGGTGCAGGCGGGCGACCCGGTTTGCGACGTGGGCGCCGGCGTGGCCCACCTGACGCTGATGCTGGCCGCGCACGGCCTGCAGGTGGTCGCGGTCGAGCCGAACGATGCAATGCGCGCCAACGGTATCACCCGCACCCGGGCGTGTGCCAACGTACGCTGGCACGAAGGCACCGGCGAGGCGACCGGCCAGCCCGACCAGGCGTTCCGGCTGGTGACGTTCGGCTCGTCGTTCAACGTGACCGACCGGCCGGCGGCGCTGCGGGAAACCCGTCGTATCCTCAAGCCGGGCGGCTGGTTTGCCTGCATGTGGAACCACCGGGACCTGGACGATCCGATCCAGTCGCGCATCGAGGCCATCATCCGCGAGTCCGTGCCCGGCTACGGCTACGGCACGCGCCGCGAGGACCAGACCGAGGTCATCGACCAGAGCGGGCTGTTCGGACCGGTGCAGCGCATCGAGGGCAGCGTGCTGCATCACCAGGGCATCGACGACTGCATCGAAGCCTGGCGCTCGCACGCCACGCTGCAACGACAGGCCGGCGAGCGCTTCGGTGAGGTGGTCGATGCCATTGCCGCCTATCTGCACGGCCTGGGCACCGACCGGATCGCCATCCCCTACGTGACCAACATCTGGGCGGCGCAATTGAAGGGTTGAAGCCAGCATGCGATTCCTGAGCAAGGCGCGCACGCTCGAAGCGTTGCAGCCCCTGCTGCGTTCGGCGCGGGTGCTGCCGCAGGTGCGCTTCACCGTGGGGCAGTGGCAGGCGGACGGTCAGGACATCCGCGCCCGCGTGCTGGCCGCCGGCTGGCCGGCGATGGCGGTACGCAGCAGCGCGCAGGCCGAGGATGCGGCGGCCGGCTCGCTGGCCGGCCGCTTCGAGTCGGTGCTCAACGTCGCACCGGCCGCGCTGGCCGATGCGGTCGCCACGGTGATCGCCTCGATGACCGACGAGGCCGGCCGGATCGCCCCCGATGACGAGGTGTTCGTCCAGCCCATGCTTGACCAGGTCGAGCTGGCCGGCGTCGCCTTCGGCACGGACCCTGCCACCGGCGCGCCCTACTACGTGGTCAACTACGACGACACCAGCCGCCGTACCGACAGTGTCACCGCTGGCCAATCCAATCAGCTCAAGACCCGCTACATCCATCATCTCGCGCCGCCGCAGCCGGCACCGCTGGCTGGCATCGTCGCGCTGATCGAGGAATTGCGCGCGTTGTTCGACACCACTGCGCTCGATCTGGAGTTCGCGGTGGTGGCCGGTGCGCCGGTGCTGTTGCAGGTTCGCCCGCTGCTGGTCGCCGGGACGGCGATGCCGGCGCAGGCGCATCGCCGGATGCTGGAGCACATCGGCGCCAAGATCGAGCAGGGGCAGCGCCCCCAGCCGTTCCTGCATGGGCGGCGCACCGTGTACGGCGTGATGCCGGACTGGAATCCGGCCGAGATCATCGGGGTGCGGCCCAAGCCGCTGTCGCTGTCGCTGTACCGCGAACTGGTCACCGACAGTATCTGGGCCTACCAGCGCCACAACTACGGCTATCGCAACCTGCGCAGCTTCCCGTTGATGCTGCACTTTCACGGCCTGCCGTATATCGACGTGCGGGTCAGCTTCAATTCCTTCATCCCGCGCGACATCGACGGCTCGCTGGCCGACCGGCTGGTCAACCACTACGTCGACCGCCTGCTCGCCGCGCCCAACCTGCACGACAAGGTCGAGTTCGAGATCGTTTTTTCCTGCTACACCCTGGATCTGCCCGAGCGCCTGGCAAAGCTGAGCGAGGCTGGCTTCACTCCGGCCGAGCAGCAGCGCCTGGCCGACAGCCTGCGCGGGCTGACCAACCGCATCGTCGACAACCAGACCGGCCTGTGGCGTTCGGACCGCGACAAGCTGGCGGTGCTGGCACGGCGCCGTGACGAGATCCTCGCCGCCGACATCGACCGCGTGTCGCGCATCTACTGGCTGCTGGAGGACTGCAAGCGCTATGGCACCTTGCCGTTCGCCGGCCTGGCGCGCGCCGGCTTCATCGCGGTGCAGATGCTGCGTTCACTGGTTGCGGTCGGGGTGCTGGACCGGGCGGGCTACGACGCCTTCATGAACGGCCTCGATACGGTGAGCGGCCAGATGACGCGCGATCTGGCGCAATTGGACCGCACCACTTTCCTTGGCAAGTACGGCCATCTGCGGCCCGGCACCTATGACCTGCTGTCGCCACGCTACGACGAGGCGCCGGAGCTGTACTTCGACTGGCAGCGCACCGTCGCCGAGCATCTGCCGGCCACGCCATTCGCCTTGTCGCTGTCGCAGATGCGCGCCATCAGCCGCCTGCTGGCCGAGCACGGCCTGGCGCACGATGTGGTGGGGTTGTTCGATTTCCTGCAGGCCGGGATCGAGCTGAGGGAATACGCCAAGTTCGTGTTCAGCCGCAACCTGTCGGATGCCATGTCGCTGTTCCGCGAGCTGGGCCGCGAGCATGGCTTCACGCTGGAGGACATGGCCTATGCCGACATCCAGTGCGTCTACGAGCTGTACGCGGCCGGTGTCGACCCGGTGGCGCTGATCGGCGAGAGCATCGAGCGCGGCCGCCAGCGCTATGCCGAAACGTGCCAGATCATCCTGCCGCCGCTGCTGACCGCGCCGGAGGACGTGTTCTCGTTCGAAATGCCCGCCACCGAGCCCAACTTCATCACGCAGCGGCAGGTGACCGCGCCTGTGGTGTCCTACCGCGATCGCGAGCGGCTCGCCGGCGCCATCGTGGCGATTCCCAGCGCCGATCCCGGTTTCGACTGGCTGTTCTCGCACGACGTGGCCGGTTTCATCACCGCGTACGGCGGCGCGAACTCGCACATGGCGATCCGTGCCAATGAACTGGGTCTGCCGGCGGTGATCGGTGCCGGCGAGGTGCTGTACGGCAAATGGTCGGCGGCGCGGATGCTGAATGTTGATTGTGCCAACCGTCGGGTCGAGGTGCTCAGTTGAAGCCGGTCCTGATCAGCCAGCGTGTCGATGTCTGGGCCGATCGCAACGAGCGGCGCGATGCGCTCGACCGGCGCCTTGTCGACATGCTGGCCGCTTGCGGGCTGCTCGCCGTGCCCGTACCCAACTGTGCCGTGCGCGTCGGCGCGCTGTGGCGCACCGTCGCCCCGGCCGGTGTGGTGCTGTCCGGCGGCAACGATCTGGCGCTGCAAGGGGGCGAGACCCCCGAGCGCGATGCCACCGAACGGGCGCTGCTCGATCTTGCCGTCGCCAGCGCCGTGCCGGTGCTGGGCATCTGTCATGGCCTGCAGGTGATCGTCGATTACTTCGGCGGCACGCTGGTGCGCGTCGATGGCCACGTCGCCGTCCGGCACCCGGTGGCCGGCAAACTGGGCGAATTCGAGGTCAACAGCTATCACAACTGGGGCGTGCGGCAATTGCCCGCAGCACTGCACGCACTGGCGCGGGCACCCGATGGCAGCATCGAGGCGCTGCGCCATGCCGAACTGCCCATGCTGGCGGTGATGTGGCATCCCGAACGCGAAGCGGTGCTGGCGCCGCACGACCGTCACCTGATCGAGCACCACTTTGCCTGACCTCGCCCTGGATCATCTGCGCCTTGAGACCGAGCTGGTGCGCATCGCCCGTGAGGCCGGCGCAGCCATCCTCGACATCTACGCCCGCGCCGACTTCGGTGTCGAGGCCAAGGGCGACGGCTCGCCGCTGACGCTGGCCGACCTCGCCGCCAACCGCGTCATCCTCAACGGGCTGGCGGCGTGCTTCCCCTGGCCGGTGATCTCCGAGGAAACGCTGGTCGACTACGAGGCACGCCGTGATTGGGCAACCTTCTGGTTGGTCGATCCGCTCGACGGCACCCGTGATTTCCTTGATCGCAACGACGAATTCACCGTCAACATCGGCCTGATCCATCAAGGCGTGGCCATTGCCGGCGTGGTGTACGCACCGGCACTGGACGAGCTGTACTACGGCGCATCGGGGCAGGGGGCCTGGATGGCGCGCGGCGATGTGCGCATCGCCTTGCCGGGGCGCTGGGCGCTTGAGCATGCGCTGGCCTGTAGCCGCCACCACGATGTGCCGCAGACCGCCGCCTTCGCCAGCCTGAATGGTGTGGCGCGCAGCGTGCCCATCGGCTCGGCACTCAAGTTCGGTCGCCTCGCCGCTGGCGAGGTCGATCTGTACCCGCGCTTCAATGGCAGCAGCGAATGGGATGTCGCTGCCGGCGATGCTGTGCTGCGCGCCGCGGGCTGCACGTTGCGCGCGCTGCCGGATTTGACGCCGATGCGCTACAACACGCCCAGCCAGCGCAACCCCCATTTCATTGCCGCGGCGCCGCACGTGCCGCTGGACCAACTGAGTTATCCGACATGACCCGAGCCATCATCCTCGCCGCCGGACGCGGCAGCCGCATGGGCGCGCTGACCGCCGAGCAGCCCAAATGCTTCACCCGCCTGCATGGCCGCCGCCTGCTCGACTGGCAGCTGACCGCGCTGCGCGGCGCCGGCATCACCGACATCGCCATCGTGCGCGGCTATTGCGCCGACAGGTTCGACGAGCCGGTGCATTACTTCGACAACCCGCACTGGGCCGAGACCAATATGGTGCGCACCCTGGCCGAGGCCGCCGACTGGCTGCGCGCGGGGCCATGCATCGTCAGCTACAGCGACATCTTCTATTCCGCCGAAACGGTGCGCCGGCTGGCCGCGTGCACCGATGAACTGGCGATCTCGTACGATCCGGACTGGTTGCAGGTCTGGCAGAAGCGCTTCGCCGACCCGCTGGCCGACGCGGAGACGTTCCGGCGCCACGCCGACGGCACGTTGGCCGAGATCGGCGCGCGCAGCGACAGCGTGGATGCCATCGAGGGCCAGTACATGGGCCTCTTGAAGTTGACGCCGCCAGGCTGGGTGCGCATCGAGGCGCTGTTGGCCGAACAGGGCGCGGCGGCGGACAAACTCGACATGACCTCGCTGCTGCGCCATGGGCTGGCGCGTGGCTGGCGCATCGGCACCGTGCCGGTGGCCGGGCCCTGGGGCGAAGTCGATTCGGCCGACGATCTGGCCGCCTATGCACAAGTGAGCTTCGATCATGTTGCCGATTAACGATCTTGCCCGGCACAACGGTGCGCTCGACACCGAACTGCGTGCCGCCATCGACCGCGTGCTGCAGCGTGGCTACTATATCCTCGGGCCGGAGAACCAGGCGTTCGAGGCGGAGCTGGCGCAATACCTCGGGGTGACCGGCACCGTGGCGGTGGCCAACGGTACCGATGCGCTGGAGCTGGCGCTGCGTACGCTGCAGGTGGGGCCCGGCGATGAGGTGCTGACGGTGGCCAATGCCGGTATGTACGCCAGCACCGCGATCCGCGCGCTTGGCGCTGTGCCGCGTTATGTCGACATCGAGCCGCTGTCGATGCAACTGGATGTGCGCCTGCTCGATGCGGCGGTCACGCCGCGCACCCGTGCACTGGTGCTGACCCACCTGTACGGCCGCATGGCCGATGCCGGGCAGGCGCTGGCGTGGGCGCGTGCACGCGGTGTGGCGCTGATCGAGGACTGCGCGCAGGCGCACGGCGCCGCGCGGGACGGGCGCCGTGCCGGCAGCTGGGGCGACCTGGCGGCGTTCAGCTTCTACCCGACCAAGAATCTGGGTGCGCTGGGCGACGGCGGCGCGGTGGCGGGCAAAGACGCCGGCCTCTTGGAGCGGCTGCGCAGCCTGCGCCAGTATGGCTGGCAGGGCAAATACCACGTCGGCCTGGCGGGCGGGCGCAACAGCCGGCTGGATGAGCTGCAGGCTGCGGTGCTGCGGGCCAAGCTGCCGCACCTGGATGGCTGGAATGCCCGGCGGCGTGGGATCGTGCAGCGCTACCGTGCCGGGCTGGCCGGCCTGGGCTGGCAGTTGCCGCCTGAGCCGGGCGAGGATGACGTCGCCCACCTGTGCGTGGTGCGCCTTGCCGCGCGCGACGCCGTACGTGCCGCGCTGGCTGCGGCGGACATCGCCACCGACGTGCATTATCCGATCCCTGATCATCTGCAAAGCGTGGCGGCACCCGGCGTTGCGCTGCCGCAGACCGAGCAGGCGGCGCAGACCATCCTGACCTTGCCCTGCTTTCCCGAATTGTCCGATGCCGAAGTCGACCGGGTCATCGCGGCATGCCGGGCTGCAGCGGCGGAGCAACGAGCATGAGCCATTACGTCCATCCTTCCGGATTGTGCGAGAGCACCCAGATCGGCGCCGGCACGCGGATCTGGGCCTTCGCCCACGTCCTGCCCGGCGCGCGCATCGGCGCGGACTGCAACATCTGCGACCAGGTGTTCATCGAGAACGATGTAGTGCTGGGCGACCGCGTGACGGTGAAATGCGGTGTGCAACTGTGGGACGGCCTGCGTGTCGGCGACGACGTGTTCATCGGCCCGAATGCCACCTTCACCAATGACCGCTTCCCACGCAGCAAGCAGTATCCGGAAGCGTTCGCGCAGACCCGCATCGAGCAGCATGCCTCGATCGGTGCCAACGCCACCATCCTGCCGGGGTTGACCATCGGCCAGCACGCCATGATCGGCGCCGGTGCCGTGGTCACGCATTCGGTGCCGCCGTATGCGATCGTGGTCGGCAATCCGGCGCGCATCGTTGGCTACGCCACCACCCCGGCGGGCGGGAAGGATCAGGCGCCGGCGCGGCCCCGTCGCGGCGACGATGCGCAGGGATGCCGGGTCCAGGGGGTGCGCTTCCTGGAGATGCCGGTGTTCGAGGACCTGCGCGGCGCGCTGACGGTCGGCCATCTGCCGGGCGAGGTGCCGTTCCAGCCCAACCGCTACTTCATGGTGTTCGACGTGCCGAGCAAGGATGTGCGTGGCGAGCATGCGCACAAGGTGTGCGAGCAGTTCCTGATCTGCGTGCACGGCAGTGCGCGCGTGGTGGCCGACGATGGCCATGATCGGCAGGAATTCATACTCAACCATCCGCGCAAGGGGCTCTACCTGCCGGCGATGACCTGGGCCAGCCAATATGCCTATAGTCCGGATGCAGTGCTGCTGGTGTTCGCGTCGCATGCCTACGACGCCGACGACTATATCCGCGACTACGCCGCCTTCCTCACCCTTGTCGATCAACAGGACGCGCGCTGATGCCCCGTGATGTTCTCTGCTATTGCTACCACGTTTCGCATGTGCTGAACCTGGGCCGGATCCCGGCGTTGCTGGCCGAGCGCGGCGCACGGGTACGCTGGTTCAACGCCTTTCCCGAGTCCGCCTTTCCGCTGGAGCGCGCGCCGGGTGTGGAATACGCGTTCGACGTGCCGCTGCAGGCGCTGGGCGGCCAGGAGGCCGATCTCTACTTGACCCCGTTCGTGGGGCAGTCCGCCCATTTTCCGCAGCGGGCGCGGCGGGTGCATTTCCTGGTCTCGCTGACCGGGCTTGACGGTGTGTATGACAAGGCGATGTTCGATCACTATGACGTGATCGCCTGCGCCGGCCGGCATCATATCGACGATTTCACGGCGCTGGCGCGCGAGCGTGGCTGGCAGCACAAGGTGCTGATGCCGCTGGGCTATCCCAAGCTCGACGGGCAGCGTCGTCAACTGGCCGGATCGGGCCTGCGCGCGCCGGACAAGCTCACCGTGGTGTTCGCCCCCACCCATGCCTACTACATCAACCAGGGGTTCTCCATCCTGAACCGCTACGGCGAGCAACTGATCGCCGCGATGCTGGACGACGGCATCTCGGTGGTGTTCCGTCCGCACATGGAATCATGGCGCGACCAGGATCGTCCGGTGGTCGAGCGCATCGTGGCGCGTTTCCAGGCGCACCCGGATTTCGCGCTGGACCGTTCGGGCAACTACTTCGACACCTACGCGCAGACGCACATGATGCTGACCGATATCTCCGGTACCGGCTTCACCTACGCCTTCACCTTCGGCCGGCCGGCGTTGTTCTTCGCACCTAATGCCGCGGACGAGGCGGGCCTGCGCGGCATTCAGTTCGAACGGCGCGAGAACATCGGCCTGGTGGTGCGCTCCATCGATGAGTTGGTCGCCAGGCTACGGCTGGCGCAGACGCACAGCGACTTTCTGCAGCGGCAGATCGCCGAGTTCCGGGACTGGCTGCTGTTCAATCCGGGCGGCAGCGAGACGTTCTTCGCCGAGCATGCTCACGCGCTGCTGTCCGCGCAGGGCGCAGCCCCGGATTGGCCCCACTTGCACCATCCTGTCTGAGCGGAAGACATCCATGACCCAAACTGCCCGCCCGGATGTCACCGTTGCGGTGATGTCGTACAACAATGCGCGCTACATCGGCCAGACCATCGAGTCGGTGCTGGCGCAGACCGGGGTTGCGTTCGAGCTGATCGTGTTCGACGACCAGTCCAAGGACGACACCCTGAGCGTGCTGGACAGCTATCGCGACCGGCCCGGCTTTCGCTACGAGGTGAATCCACAGAACCTTGGCATGATGGGCAACTACAACCGCTGCGTCGAAGCGGGGCAGGGGCGCTATGTGGTCGTGCTGGGCTCGGACGATCTGATGTATCCGGGGCACCTGGCATCCTTGTTCGCCGCGCTGGAGCTGCATCCGCAGGCGCCCCTCGCGTACACCCAATGCAACTGGATCGACGAGCACGGTGCGCTGGTGCGCCGTGCGGTCCATCCCGGCCATTGCCCACACTCGTATTTCGGCCGTCGCGACGAAGTGGTGGACCTGCTGAGCCTGGACAACTACATCACGCCGTCGGCGGTGATGCTGCGCCGCAGTGTCTTCGACCGTGTGCGACTGCCCGGCGGCACGCTGCATCGGCCGGATCTGGTCGCAGGCGATTGGGAACTGTGGATCCGCATCGCGCGCACCGCGCCCGACTTCGTGTTCCTGAACCAGGCCAGCATCGGCTACCGCGTGCACGGCGGCCAGATCTCGCAAAGCTTCTACGGCTCCGAAAAGCCGCTGGCCGAGCATACCGAGATCCTGGAGCTCAACCTCGCCGATCCACCGACCCGGGCACGCATGCAGGCGGCCGCGGACCGGATCTGGGGGCTGTACACCCAGCGGATGTCGGCCTACGCGCCGCCGGTGCAGGCCAGTTACCAGGCGCGGGCGCAGGCGATCCACGAGGCGTTGTTCCCGCGCGTGGCGGTGGTGCCGCCCGCCCCGGCCGAGCAGGCCGGCGCACCATTGTTCTCGGTCATCATCACCACCTTCAACCGCCCGCAACTGCTGCTGGATGCGCTTGCCAGCGTCGCGGCGCAGACCTGCCGCGATTTCGAGCTGCTGCTGGTCAACGATTGCGGCGAGCCGGTCGAGCATCTGCTGAGCGGCTTCGAATTTCCGATCACCTATGTGCGGCACGGCCGCAACAGCGGGCTGTCCGCCGCGCGCAACAGTGCGCTGCGGCTGGTACGCGGCCGTTATGTCTGCTATCTGGACGACGACGACCTGATGCTGCCCAACCATCTGGAGGTGCTGGCAGCGGCGATCCAGAACGGCACGCCGGCGGTGTACTACACCGACGCCTGGTATGTGGGCGAAACCATCGAGGACGGCCGGCGCATCGAACGCGGCCGCGATGTGCCGTATCGCCATGGCGCGTTCTCACTCGAACGTCTGCAGGTATCCAACTACATCCCGGTCAACACCTGGTGCCATCCCAGCGCCGCCATCGCGCAGCTGGGCGGGTTCGACGAGACCCTGCCGGCGCTGGAGGACTGGGAGATGCTGCAGCGCCTGACGCGGCATTACCCGGTGGTGCATCTGGAGACGCCCACGGTGGAAGTGCGCGTGCGCGAGACCGAGCAGGATCGGATGTCGCAGCGCCAGCGCAAGAACTTTCCGGAACTGTTCCGCAAGATCTACGCGCGCCACGGCGAGGTCGCCTCGGAACAGGTGGCCGCGGCGCGCCAGCAGATGCTGGCAAGCCTGGATGCCGAGATGGCGGCCGGTGCGGCGCAGTCGGCTCCGCTGGGGCACAAGGAGCCCTACCGCGACGACGTCTACGCCGAATGGCTGGCCGAGCAGCGGCTGACCCACAACGAGGCGCGCCATTTCGATGCACGCATGGCCGCCTGGCCGCACCAGCCGGTGATTGTCGCCGTGCTGCTTGATCTGCAGGGGCGGACCAAGCAGGTGATCGAGACGCTGAACAACCTGGGCGATCAGCTGTACAAGCCCGCATCCATCCTGATCCTGTCGCGCGTGGCGCCGCCACCCGGCGCCAACAGCGAACGCGTGGTATGGCTACAGATCGACGAGGACTGGCCGGTGCAGCTCAACCAGGCTGTGCAGCAGCTGCCGGCGGACTGGTTCTTCCTGCTGCATGCGGCAGACCGGCTGGAACCCACCGCGCTGCTGTTGCTGGCCGAGGCGATCAACAGCCGCGCCGAGCTGACCTGCTGCTACATGGACGAGGACACCTTGCGCGCCGACGGCCGCGTGGCCGATCCGGTGTTCAAGCCTGATTTCAACCTCGACCTGCTGCGCAGCATGCCTTACATGGGGCGTGCCTTTGCCATCCAGCGCCAGGCCCTGCTCGACCTGGGCGGCTGGCCGGAGGCGCTGGGCGAGGCGGGCCACCTGGAACTGCTGTTCCGTGTGGTCGAGCAGCAGGGGTTGCATACCATCGGCCATCTGGACCATATGCTGCATCACAGCGCCGAGCCGTTCGGCGCCTGGCTCGCCCGTGAAGACATCGCCCGGGCGGCACAGATCGCCACCCAGGCGCATCTCGCGCGCATGGGGGTGGATGCAGCGGTGCTGCCCGGCAGCGCGCCGGGGCTGCAGCGCGTCGTGTACCGGCATGCCGGACAGCCGCTGGTCTCGGTGATCGTGCCGACCAAGGATCAGCTGCCGATGCTGCGCCGCTGCATCGAGACGCTGCTGGAACAGACCCGCTATCCGAACTACGAACTGCTCGTGGTCGACAACAACAGCGAGACCCCGGAGGCCAAGGCGTACCTGGATGGACTCGTGGCGCTGTCCGATCCGCGCATCCGCGTGCTGCGCTATCCGCACCCCTTCAACTTCTCGGCGATCAACAACGAGGCGGCGCGCGCGGCGTGTGGCGACTACCTGGTGCTGTTGAACAACGATACCGCGGTGGTGCAGGGCGACTGGCTCGATGCGATGCTCAACCATGCGCAGCGCCCTGAGGTCGGCGTGGTCGGCGCCAAGCTCGGCTTTCCGAACGGTACGGTGCAGCATGCCGGTGTGGTGATGGGGCTGCGCGGCCCGGCCGACCATCCTGGCCTGGGCCTGCCGTGGGATGCACCGGGCTACCTGTTCCGACTGCAGGTGGACCAGAACTATCCGGTGGTCACCGCCGCCTGCCTGATGATCCGCAAGTCGGTGTACGAGGCGGTCGGCGGGATGGACGAGCAGGCGTTCAAGGTGTCATACAACGATGTCGACCTGTGCCTCAAGGTGCGTGAACAAGGCTATCTGGCCGTCTGGACGCCCTATGCCGCGCTGCTGCATGAGGGCAGTGTCAGCCAGAACACGGTCGACACGGCTGCGGTCGAGGCCAAGCGCAAGCGCTTCGAGGGCGAGCAGGATGCGATGTACCGCAAGTGGCGGCCCATCATCGGCCGCGACCCGGCCTACAACCGCAACCTGACGCTGAGCGGCAATGGGTTCGAAGTGGAGCGCCGTAGCCTGCTGACCCACCGGCCGCTCACTTGGGAGCCGGTGCCGCGCGTACTGGCCCACCCGGGCGATTCGATGGGTTGTGGCCACTATCGCGTGCTGCAGCCGTTCATGGCGATGCAGGATGCGCTGCTGATCGACGGCACGGTGTCGTTCGAACTGCTGCCACCGTTCGAACTGGCCAAGTTCGGGCCGCAGACGGTGCTGCTGCAGCGCCAGAACACCGAGTCGCAGGTCGAATTCATCCGCCGCATGCGCGAGGCGACCTCGGCCTTCCTGGTCTATGAGCTGGACGACTACCTGCCCAACCTGCCGCTGAAGAGCGTGCATCGCGACCATCTGCCCAAGGATGTGCTCAAGGCGATGCGCAAGGCACTCTCGTATGTCGACCGCTTCGTGGTCTCCACCCATCGTCTGGCCGAAGCATATGCCGACCTGCAACTGCATCCGGATATCCGGGTGGTGGAGAACCGGCTGCCCCCCGCATGGTGGGGTGGGCTGCAGAACCAGCGGCGGGCCGGGCGCAGGCCGCGGGTCGGCTGGGGGGGCGGCATGAGCCACACCGGCGATCTGGAACTGATCGCCGATGTGGTCAAGGCGCTCTGTGACGAAGTCGAGTGGGTGTTCTTCGGCATGTGCCCGGACAAGCTCAAGCCTTATGTGCACGAGTTCCATCCCGGCGTGCTGATCGACCAGTACCCGGCCAAGCTCGCCAGCCTGAATCTGGATCTGGCGCTTGCACCGTTGGAGCACAACCTCTTCAACGAGTGCAAGAGCAACCTGCGGCTGCTGGAATACGGCGCGTGCGGTTACCCGGTGATCGCCACCGACATCGTCTGCTACCGCAGCGGCCTGCCGGTGACGCTGGTCAAGAACCGCTTTCGCGACTGGGTCGAGGCGATCCGTGCCCATCTGGCGGATCTGGACGCCACGGCGCGTCAGGGCGACGCGCTGCGCGAGGCCGTGCTGCGCGACTGGATGCTGCAAGGGGACAATCTGCTGCTCTGGCGGCGCGCCTGGCTGCCTGACTGAACCCCTGCCGTTGGTCGGGCAATCGCCCGACCGCGGCGACACATGCAAGCCCCGACCCTGGCCGTTGCGTCGTACCGGCCGATATACGCATTGGCCCTGCGCGGATCGACTGTCTGTCACGCCGCGCCTGGGGCCGGCGCCCGTGCCGCCGGCGCTGCATATACCGGCCCGGCGTCCCCGGCGGCGGCACGCCCCGCACCGGGTTTTCCCCAGCCGGGACGGGACCGCGAAATAAATTTAATCAAACCCTAAAGTTCGCCAGGAGGCCGTCGATAACGGGAGCATGGGCGTAAGCAGTTCGTCCAGTCAGTCTTCACTACATGCTTTCTCTCGAGGAGAAAACAGTCATGCAAGTCATCAATACAAATGTGACGTCGCTCAATTCGCAGCGAAATCTCAACAACTCCCAAACCAGTCTGAACACGTCGCTGCAACGGCTCTCCTCGGGTCTGCGCATCAACAGCGCCAAGGATGACGCTGCGGGTCTTGCGATTTCCCAGCGCTTCACCGCCCAGATCAAGGGTATGGACCAGGCCACGCGCAACGCCAACGACGGCGTGTCGCTGGCACAGACCGGTGAAGGCGCGCTGTCGCAGATGGGCGATATGCTGCAACGCATCCGCGAACTCGCGGTGCAGGCCGGCAATGCCACCAACTCCGATGGCGACCGTCAGGCGATCAATGCCGAAGTCACCCAGCTGACCGCCGAACTGGACCGGATGGCGCAGACCACCCAGTTCAACGGCCAGAAGCTGTTCGACGGCACGTTCACCGCCGCCACCTATCAGGTCGGCGCCAACGCCAACGAAACCATCACCGCCACCACGTCCAACCTGCGTACCAGCCAGTACGGTAGCTACCAGATGGGCGCGGGCAACGGCACCGGTGCCAAGTCGATCAGCAATTTCGTGACCGGCTCGTCCACCTACGCCCCCGGCGCAACCGGCACGGTCAACGGCGCCAACGTCGCGGTCTCCGGCTCGGGCACGTTCAGCATCAATGGCACCTCGATCTCGGTGACCGGTACCGACATGGCGCGCGACATCGCCGCCAAGATCAACCAAGCCAACACCGGGGTGAAGGCATCGGCCCGCACCGAAACCACACTGTCGCTGGGTAGCGGTACGTTCACGATGGCGGTGGCGTCCAAGAGCAGCACCTTCCAGTCGGTGAGCTTCAACGTATCGGATGCCAACAACAACAGCCAGGTTGACGCGGACGAATATGCGCAGGCGATCTCGGCGTTCAACGCCAAGTCCTCGCAGACCGGGGTGACGGCGCAGCTGGAATCGTTCCAGGACAGCAGCGGTACCACGCAATACGGTATCAAGCTCGTGTCCGAGGACGGCTCGAACATCGTGCTGAGCTCGGCCAGCGGCATTGCCAGCGGCGTCGGCGGTTCGATGAACGTGTGGAACTTCGACACCACCAACTCCACGGGCTCCAAGCAGTATCTGGCCAGCGCGTCGGTGTTCTCGGCCGGTGCCTCGGGTTCGGTGACGTTCGCAGGCCAGGTCTCGCTGAATTCGGCCAACTCGTTCTCGGTGTCGACCAGCGGCGCTGACTTCACCTCCGGCGTGATGTACACCGGTGTGAACAGCACCAGCGACTTCGCCACTGGCACGTCGTACCAGGCCGAGCTGAAGACCGTCGAGAAGCTGGACGTGTCCTCGGTGGAAAAGGCGACCCAGGCAATGCGCATCGTCGATGATGCGCTGACCCTGATCAACGACCAGCGTGCCAAGTTCGGTGCCTTGCAAAGCCGGTTCTCTGCAACGATCTCGAACCTCGCGACCACGTCCGAGAACATGAGTTCGGCGCGCAGCCGGATCCAGGATGCGGACTTCGCGTCGGAAACAGCGCAACTGACCCGGGCACAGATTCTGCAACAGGCCGGTACCGCAATGCTGTCGCAGGCCAACTCGCTGCCGCAGCAAGTGCTGAGCCTGCTGCAAGGCTAAGCAAGCTCAGGTAAGCTGATCACCGCAAGGTGACGGAGCCCCGGCCGGTCCATCCGCGCCGGGGCGTTCCCTTAGGAGAGCGATGATGCAAATCCCGTCAGTTGCCAATGCCGCGACCATGCCGCAGTCGTATGCGACGGATTCAGGCCCGCGCGCCCAGACGCCGGGGCAGGCAGAGAAGTCCGCTGCTGCGCCTGTGGTCCCCGTTCCACCGTCAGCCGTTCAGCAGGTCGCAGCGCAACAGGACGGCGATGCACTGCAGGATGCGCTGAAAAAATTGAACGATGCGGTCAAGGTGTTTTCCAACAGCAGCTCGCTCAGGTTCTCGATCGACGAGGGCACGGGTTCGGTGGTGGTCAAGGTGACCGACACCAGCACCGACGAGGTGATCCGGCAGATTCCTTCCGAAGAGGCACTGGCGATTGCCAAGGCGATCGATGAATTCCAGGGTATGTTGATTCAAGATCGCGCCTGAACGGCCGATTATTCTGTTCAGTTGCAATTGCTTCATCATTGAACCGAGGATAGGCCCATGGCTACGCTTACATCGGCAGGATTGGGTTCCGGGCTGCCAGTCAACAGCATCATCTCCCAGCTGATGGACATCGAGCGTCAGCCCCTGACCAAGCTTCAGACCAAGAGTACCGAAGCGCAGGCCAAGATCTCGGCCATCGGCTCGCTGCAAAGTGCGCTTTCCTCGTTCCAGGCCCGGGTGCTGTCGCTGTCGAGTGCCAGTGCGTACAAGAGCGTGCAGGGCAGCCTTGGCGATTCGGCGATCGGCACCGTGTCCACGGCAGTGACGGCGCAGGCGGGCAGCTACACCCTCGCGGTCAAGCAGCTGGCGCAGAGCCAGAAACTCAAGTCCGATGTGTTCACCAGCGTCAATTCGCCCGTCGGCACCGGCAAGCTCACCATCCAGTTCGGCACCTACAAGTCGGGCGACAACAGCTTTACCGTGAACGGCGACAAAGGTGCGTTCACAGTCGACGTCAACAGCACCAACAACACATTGACCGGCCTGCGCGACGCCATCAACGCCAAGAAGGCCGGCGTCACTGCAACCATCGTCAATGACGGCAGCGGCTATCGCCTGCTGTTGTCGTCGACCGACAGCGGCAGCGCCAACAGCCTGCGCGTCCAGGTCGAGGATGACGACGGCAATGCCACTGACACCAGTGGGCTGTCGCGCTTCGCCTACGATCCGACCGCGACCAAGAACCTGTCGCAGACCCAGGCGGCACAGGATGCCAAGTTCACGCTCGACGGCATCGAGATCACCAAACCGACCAACACGGTCAGTGACGTACTGCAGGGCGTGACGCTGACACTGCAGAAGATCAGTACGCTCGACAGCGGCGGCAATCCGGTCAGCACCTCGCTCAATGTCTCTCGCGACACCAGCGGTGTGAAGAAGTCGGTGCAGGATTTCGTCGATGCCTACAACGAATTCGCCAAGGCGGCCGATTCGCTCAGCTTCTACAACCAGGAAGACAAGAGCAGCGGCGTGCTCAACGGCGACTATGTGATCCGGACCATGCAAAGCACGATCCGTGGCACGTTGAACCAGGCGCTGGGGGGCGGCAGCCACTTCCAGAGCCTCGGTGCGGTGGGCATCAGCTTCGATGCCAAGGGCAAGATGACGCTCGATGCGGGCAAGCTGCAGACCGCGCTCAACGAACGACCGGATGACGTGGCCAGCCTGTTTGCCGTCAATGGCGTCGCAAGCGACGCGCGGGTCAGCTACATCTCCTCCAGCGCAGCCACCAGCACCGGCAGCTTTGCCATCAACGTCACCCAACCGGCAACCCGCGGTGCGCTCAGCGGCCTCGCTGTGGCCGGCAGCGCGTTCGACATCGTCGCTGATCAGAACGACATGCTGATGGTGGCGGTCGACGGCGCATCCTCCGGGCAGGTCAAGCTCACGCCGGGCAACTATGCGTCGCCTGCGGCGCTGGCCGCGGAGATCCAATCCAAGGTCAATGGCGACCCCAGCCTCAAGAAGGCCGGTGCCTCGGTGACCGTCACCTACAACGCCGATACGATGAAGTTCGAGATGACCTCGAACAAGTACGGCAGCGCATCGAGCGTGCAGATCACCAGTACCGGCCCCACCGCCGAGACCACCTATGGTTTCAGGGTGGCGCAGATGGGCACCGGCAAGGATGTGGAAGGCACCATCAACGGCGAGACGGCCAAGGGCAGCGGGCAGACGCTCACCGGCGCCGGTGCCGCCGAAGGGCTGCAGCTGAATGTGACCGGCGACACCGCCGGCAGCTATGGTACGGTGGCCTTCAGCCGCGGTTTTGCCAGCAAGCTCGATACCACGTTGAACAGCCTGATGTCGGACAAGGGCTTGCTCAAGAGCCGGCTCAACGCGCTGAATCAGGACATCAAGAACATCGCCAGCCAGTCGACCTCGCTCAATCGGCGCCTCGAAGACATCGAAAAGCGCTATCGTGCCCAGTTCACTGCGCTGGACGTGCAGATCGCGACGATGAATTCGACCAGCAGCTATCTGGGCCAGCAGCTCTCGATGCTGAACAACTTGGCCAGCAACAACAAGTAAGCATTCAAAGGACTGTCCCATGTCAACCGGAGCTGGAGTCAAGAAGGCGCTGGACGCCTACGGCAAGCAAGGGCTTGAGGCCACGGTCGAGTCGGCGAGCCCCGGCCGCCTCGTGGTCATGCTGTATGAGGGTGCCATCAAGGCGGTCCAGTTGGGCAGGCTGCATATGGAAAGCGGCGACATCGCTGCCAAGGGTGCTGCCATCAGCAAGGCGATCTCGATCATCGATGAGGGCCTGCGGGTCTCGCTGGACAAGGAACAGGGTGGCGAGCTCGCGGGCAACCTAGAAGCGCTCTACTTCTACATGATCGGGCAGTTGTTCGAGGCCAACCTTCACAACCGTGCCGACCTGCTGGAGCATGTGCTCGGCCTGCTGGTCGACCTCAAGGACGCCTGGGAGAGCATCACCATCGCCGGCGCCGTACCGCAGCAGCCGCCGCCGGAAACGCCAGCGGTCCCGGATCGCAACGCAGGTACGCTGAGCTATGGCCGGGCCTGAAGCGGCGTCGTTGCCACAACTGCTGCAGGCCTTCAATTTCCTGACCCGCCGTATGCTGGAGGACGCAAGGGGCGCGCGGTGGGATGAGATGCTGGCGCAGCAGCCAGCGTGGCTTGCACTGCAGGGGGCGTTGGGCGATATCGACTGGGAAAGCTATGCTGAGGTGGAGCGCGAGGCGCTGCGGGCGCTGTTGCTCGACACCCAGGCGGCCATCGAGGAATTGACCGGGCTGGCCGAGGCCTGGCGTCCACAGTTGGCTACGATGCTCAACGGCATACACAATTCATCCAGATTGCGCAGCGCCTACCGCCTCTGAGCGTGTCGAGGCCGGCCTGCCGCGCGGGGACGCACTGATCGACCCGATGCCCTGGGAGCGGGCAAGCATGAATGGCATTGTCATCACCTGGCCGCAGCTTCTCTATCTTGGACTGGCGCTGATCCTGTTCTACGCCGCCGAACTGCTGCTGTTCCTCAGGAAAGCCCGTTCACAAGCCCTGCCGCGCGAATGGCGGCGACGCCATGCCGAGCTGGAGGAGGAACTGGCCACTCTGCGCAGTGAGGTCGAAGCGCTCCGGGTCAGCCTTGCGGCCGGTGCACATCTGCATTATGCGGCGCCTGCCGCTCCCCCGGTCGCTGCACCCGAGGAGACGCCCTATGCCCAGGCCATCCGGATGGCCAGGCAGGGTGCCGATGTGGAGGCCATGGTGCGCGAATGCGGTATCAGCCGCGGCGAGGCCGACCTGATCGCGGCCCTGTATCGCGCCGAACGCCAGGGCTGACGCATGCTGCCCGGCAACACCTCGGTCAGCCTGCTGCAGCTCTACGTCAAGACGCAGCAGGGGCTGATCGAGGTCCTCAAGCCCACGCCCGACGACGCACTGCGCTTCACCGTCGGCGAGCGGGTGCAGGCCACCGTGGTGCAGCAGCTGCCCAATGGGCGTTTTGCCGTGCTGATCAAGGATCAGCTGCTTGACCTGAATCTGCCGCGCAACACCCAGCCAGGTGAGGAAATGGAACTGACGGTGGTGGCGCGCGAGCCCAAGCTCACGTTCGCCAACAACCAGGCCCCGGTGCCACAGCTGCCCATGCCGCAGACGCGGGAAGCAGCGCTGAGCCAGGCGGCACGTTATCTCTCGACTTTGTTGACCGGGCAGCGCAGCGAGGGGGGCAGGGAAGCGCTTGCCCTGCAGGGCAGCGAGCCGTTGTTCGAGGGCAAGCCCGATGCGGCGCACCTGGCTGCCAGATTGTCCGGCGCGCTTTCCGAAAGCGGCTTGTTCTATGAAGCGCATCAGGCCGAATGGGTCAAGGGCGAGCGCAGCCTGCAGGCGTTGCTGCGCGAGCCGCAGGCTCAGATGCCGCGGTTGGCGACCGAGGCGGGCCAGACCAGCGGCACCGACCCGGCCGCCCAGGCGCGTTCGCTGCTGAATCTTGCCGGTGCGCCGGAGGCCCTTGCCCCGGAATCGCAGGCCCTGCTCAAAGGGCTGGTGCAGCAACAGCTCGATGCGATCGAACAGCGCCCGCTGATTTGGCAGGGACAGGCGTGGCCCGGTCAGCCGCTCGAATGGCGGGTGCAATTGGAGAACGAGCGCGACGCCGACGGTCAGGTCGACGCGGCGGCGCAGCACTGGCAGACCCAGCTCAACCTCACGCTGCCCAAGCTGGGCGCGATCTCGATCACCGCGACCCTGTATCAGGGGCAATTCAACCTGCAGTTCGCGTCCCGGCAACCTGCCACGCTGGCGCAGCTGCGTGCGCACCAGGCACAACTGGGCCAGCAGTTCGAGGCAGCCGGGCTGACCTTGGGCGCGGCCCGCTTCCAACTGGAAGGAGCACCAGGGTCCGATGGCTCGTAAGGTCCTATACGGCACGCCGGACCGGCAGCAGGCGGTAGCGCTGGCCTACCAGGAGGGGAGCGGTTCGCCGCGCGTGGTGGCCAAGGGGCAGGGGATGCTGGCCGAGCGCATCATCGAAAAGGCGCGCGAAGCCGGGGTGTTCGTCCATGAATCCCCCGAGTTGGTGGCCATGCTGATGCAGGTCGATCTGGACCAGCGTATCCCGCCGCAACTGTATCGTGCCGTCGCCGAGCTGCTGGCCTTCGTCTACCTGATCGAAGCCGGTGCCGAACCGCCGCCCCCGACATTCTCACTGGACGAGCAGGTGGCGGATGGAGAGCCCGGCGACGTCACCGGCCGCTGAATTCCACCTGCCGCCCGGCATCTGCGGGAGCCTGCCCGCTTGATCGTCCCGCGGTTTGCCCCATCTTCCCGGCATCCGCGGCGCCGATACTGGCGCGCGTCGCTGTGTCGCAACCGTGCCGGCGCGTAGAATAAGGCGCGTTTCTCGCTCCGATCCCCCATGAACGACTCCGCCGTTTCGCGCGAGCAACGTCTCGCCGACCATGTCAAAAGCCTGCCCAACCTGCCTGGCGTGTACCGCTATCTGGCCGCCGACGGCACCGTGCTGTACGTCGGCAAGGCCCGCGATCTGAAGAAGCGGGTCAGTTCGTATTTCCAGAAGAATGATCACTCGCCGCGCATCCGGCTGATGCTGAACCAGGTGGAACGGATCGAGACCACGGTGGTGCGCTCCGAAGCCGAAGCGCTGGTGCTGGAAAACAACCTGATCAAGGCGCTCGCGCCGCGTTACAACATCCTGTTCCGCGACGACAAGAGCTACCCCTACCTCGTGGTCACCGGCCACAAGTATCCGCGGCTGGCCTACTACCGTGGCGCGCTCGACAAGCGCAACCAGTATTTCGGGCCGTTTCCCAATGGCTATGTGGTCAAGGAATCGATCCAACTGCTGCAGAAGGTATTCAAGCTGCGCACCTGCGAGGACACGGTGTTCGCCAACCGCTCGCGCCCCTGCCTGCTGCACCAGATCAAGCGCTGTTCGGCGCCATGTGTCGATCTGGTCCCATCCGAGACCTATGCCCGCGATGTGCACAATGCGGTGCTGTTCCTGCAAGGCAAGGCCAACGAGCTGCTGGGCGAGCTGGAGGCGCGGATGCAGGCCGCGTCCGAGGCGTGGGATTTTGAGCTCGCCGCCAGCCTGCGCGACCAGATCCAGGCGTTGGCCAAGGTGCAGGAGCGGCAGTTCGTCTCCAGCAACACCAATGAATTGGATGCCGACATCGTCGCCTGCGTGACGGTCAATGGCATGCTGTGCGTCAATCTGGCCATGGTCCGCGGCGGGCGGCACGTCGGCGACAAAAGCCTGTTCCCCAGCCATGCCGAGGATTACACGACCGCCGAGGCGTTGGCGGCCTTCCTGGCGCAGCACTATCTGGCGCGCAGCGTGCCGCCGGTGGTGATCTGCCATCCCGCCCCCGACGATGCGGCGCTGATTGCCGAATCGCTGAGCGCGCAGGCCGGCCGCAAGGTGCTGCTCAACTGCAATCCCAACGGCGAGCGGCGCGTCTGGCTGGAGATGGCGAGGAAGAACGCCGAGTTCGCCATCCTGCAGCGGGTCAGCCAGTCGGCCAGCCAGGCCGGGCGCCTGAATGCGCTGGTCGAAGCGCTCAATCTGCCCGAGGAGACACAGCGCATCGAATGCTTCGATATCTCGCACACGCTGGGCGAGGCAACGGTGGCATCCTGCGTGGTGTTCGACCGTGGCGACATGCAGCCCAAGGAATACCGCCGTTACAACATCGAGGGTGTCACCGGCGGCGATGATTACGCGGCGATGAAGCAAGTGCTGACGCGACGCTATGGCAAGATCGCCGGCGGCGAGGGCGTGGTCCCGGACCTGATCCTGATCGACGGTGGCAAGGGCCAGCTGACGCAGGCCGAGGGCGTGCTGGCCGAAGTGGGGCTGACCCAGCCCATCCTGCTGGGCGTGGCCAAGGGCGAAACCCGCAAGGCCGGGCTGGAGCAACTGATCGTGGCGACCAGCCACGACGTGATCCGGCTGCCAGCCGACCACCCCGGCCTGCACCTGATCCAGCAGATCCGCGACGAATCGCATCGCTTTGCCATCACCGGCCATCGCGCCCGTCGTGCCAAGACCCGTATCGCCTCCAGCCTGGAGGACATCCCTGGGGTCGGCCCCAAGCGCCGGCAGAAGCTGCTGGCCCGCTTCGGCGGCCTGCAGGGCGTGAAGGCCGCCAACATCGACGACCTGATGCAGGTCGAGGGCATCAACGACGAGCTGGCGGAGCGCATCTATACCGCATTGCGCGGCTGACGCACGCCGTACGCCAGTACCTCATCGTTCCCGCTGGCTTCGCCGGTAGGAGCCCAGCCACAGCGGCGATAGAAGCCATAGGCACGGCCGGAGGGGTCGGGGTTGGCGGTGAGCCAGATGCGTGGGCAATCGCACACCTGCAGCCAGGCGACCACTTCGTTCAGCAACCGGCGACCGATGCCGCGGCCTTCGAAGTCGGGGAGCACCGCCAGCACCAGCATTTCGCCGCTGGTGCGATCACCGCTGGCAAAACCGACGATGCGGCCGTCGACCTCGCACAGCCAGCCGCGGGTGTCGCCATTGACAAGGCTGGCGGCGGCAGTCGCGGGGGTGATGCCCAGCGTGGCCAGATACTCAGGGCCCAGCGCATTTTCCCGGGTCTGCGCCCGCAGGCGGAACAGCTCGGGCAGGTCGGCGACGGTGGTGGGGCGAATCAGCATGTGGGTCCGGTGCAATGAAAACCGCGAGTCTACGCAGGTTGCAGCTGGCACGGCGCCATGGGGGCCACGCTGGCAATGCGGATCAAGCCTGGTCAACGGTGATCAGGAGCTTGCGCCGCAGTAGCGCGTCTTGTTCACCCGGGCAACGGCATGGGCTGTCATCGTCGCAATGATGGATTGGGGACCAATCCTGCTGCCATCACAGTTGGCTGCGGCCACTGGCCAAGCATGGCTGCAGCGGGCTGGAATTCTCCGTGCCCGGCGCCGTGACGGGGGACGACGAAGCCGCTCCCAGCCCCGCCAACCCCACTATGTCGTGGCTGTCCTCGCCGAGCAGGAACCTCGGCATCGATATGCACCAGCCGTCGGTCCTCGCAAACAGGCTGCCGCTGCAGGGCGTGCCGACCCCGCTTCCGGCTGTACCCATGCAGCTGCGGCTTGACATCGGCTCTTCGCCGATCGGGCGGGAAGCCGCATGGATGCCTGTCGGCAGGCAGGGTGGCCAGAGGTCGGGCAGGTGGCGCAGTCGATTCATTGCCAGTGCAAGGTGGTGCGGGAACCGGAGCCGCGACATCGGCAACGGTCGCGTCAATATCAATCGGGATGAATGCGGGTGGCGACGTAAGCCATGGCAGCAGCCTGTAGTGGAATGCAGGCACCGGTGGCCGGCGATTCGGGCTAGAATGCGGCTTTTGCGGCTTACAACCTCAGCGCAATGCCCCTGAACCTGCCCATCCTGCTTACTTGGTTGCGCGTTGCGCTGATCCCGGTCTTCGTCGGCCTGTTCTATCTGCCCGACGGCATGATCCCGATGACCAGCAAGAACATCAGCGGGGCGTTGATCTTCGCTGTGGCGGCGTTGACCGACTGGTTCGACGGCTTCCTGGCCCGCCGCTGGAACCAGACGTCCAGCTTCGGTGCCTTTCTCGATCCGGTGGCCGACAAGCTGATGGTGGCCGCCGCGCTGATCGTGCTGGTCGAGCTGGACCGGGCCTCGGGCTGGCTGGCGGTGGTCATCATCGGCCGCGAGATCACCATCTCGGCGCTGCGCGAATGGATGGCGCAGCTGGGCAAGTCCAAGAACGTGGCGGTGGCCTATATCGGCAAGCTCAAGACCGGAGCGCAGATGGTCGCCATCCTGCTGCTGCTGTGGTGGGGGCCGTTGCTTCCGGGCGTCTCCACCGCCCTGGTCGGCAGATTGGCGCTCGACGTGGCGGCGATCCTGACCATCGTTTCGATGTGCTATTACCTGCGCGTGGCCGCCCAGCAGTTCCGCGAACATTGATGCAGGCCGCGCCGCCACGTACCGCCGGTCTGTTTGCGATCGGCGGTTTCTATTTCTGCTATTTCGGCTTCACCGGCCTGTTCCAGCCCTACTGGGGCGTCTATCTGGCGGCGTTGTCGTTTCCTGCCTGGCAGATCGGCATCCTGACCTCGCTCACCCAGATCAACCGCATCTACGCGCCGGCGATCTGGGGCTGGCTGGCCGACCGTACCGGCAGGCGGGCGCTGATCCTGCGTCTGGCGGGCGTGGGCAGCCTCGCAGGCTTTGTCGGCCTGCTGTTCACCCAGCACTTTGCCGGCATGTTTGTCGCGCTCCTGATCGCCACCTTCTTCTGGAGCGCGGCGCTGCCGCTGGTCGAGGCACTGACCATGGGCCTGTTGCAGGGCAACGGTGCCCGCTACGCACGGCTGCGGGTGTGGGGCTCGATCGGCTTCATCGTCTCCTCGGTGCTGGCCGGTTACTGGATGCAGGCGATGGGTGTGACGGTGTTGCCGGTGACGGTGGTGGCAGTGATGACCGGGCTGGCCCTCTACGCCTGGATGCTGCCCCATCCGGCACCGCTTGCCCACGAGACCGTACCCGCTGCGCCGTTCGGCCAGATCCTGCGCCGACGCGAGGTGCGGCTGGTGTTCCTCGGTTGCTTCCTGATGCTGCTCTCGCACGGCCCTTACTACAGCTTCTATTCGATCTACATCACCGACCACGGCGTGCCGGCCAGCAGCATCGGCTGGCTGTGGACGCTGGGTGTGGTGGCCGAGATCGCCGTGTTCATGATGATGAGCCGCCTGACGGCGCGCTGGACGCAACAGGCGCTGTTTCTTTCCACCTTCGTCGTAGCGGCGGCGCGCTGGCTGCTGATCGGCTGGGGCGCACCGTCGCTGCCCTGGCTGTTGCTGGCACAGCTGGGGCATGCCTTCACCTTTGCCGTCTGCCATGCCACTGCCATGGGCTATGTGCATCGGCATTTTGCCGGCCCGCATCAGGCCAAGGGGCAGGCCTTGTATATCGGGGTGTCGTTCGGCGCCGGCGGCAGCCTGGGTGGACTGCTCGCCGGTGCTGGTTGGGCGCTGCTGGG
This sequence comes from Chitiniphilus purpureus, assembly GCF_025642115.1. Lineage (GTDB taxonomy): Bacteria > Pseudomonadota > Gammaproteobacteria > Burkholderiales > Chitinibacteraceae > Chitiniphilus > Chitiniphilus purpureus. Next base: position 2,218,689 of record NZ_CP106753.1, read on the forward strand.
CGGGCAATGGGTCTTCACGCTCGCCGCCGTGGCGGCTGCGGTGGGCGGGTGGTGCTGCTATCGCGGCCTGGCGGCAGGTGAAGGGGATGCGCTACGCAGCGTGGCTCACGACTAGCGCACCAGCCGCGGCGTGCGCAGGCACGGGAAATCCCGTTCATACTGTCGCTTATCGTATCGACAAGGCAGGATCGTCCCACCATGATCATCGTGATGCAACGCCAGGCCACCGACGCACAGATCGACGCGGTGGTGGCGCATATCCGCGCGGCCGGTCTGCGCGAGCATGTCTCGCGCGGTGCCGAACTGGTCGTCATCGGTGCGATCGGCGACGAGAACCTGCTCGATGCCGGCCATGTCGAGATCCTGCCCGGCGTGGAGCGCGCCACCCGGGTGACCAAGCAATACAAGATCGTCGCGCGCGCCCTGCATCCTGCAGGCTCAGTGGTGAAGGTGCGCGGCGTGCCCATCGGCGGCGAGCAGATCCAAGTGATCGCCGGGCCCTGTTCGGTGGAGACGCAGGCGCAGATGGACGAAGCCGCCGCCGGGGTGGCCGCGGCCGGCTGCCGGCTGATGCGCGGCGGCGCGTTCAAGCCGCGTACCAGTCCCTATGCCTTCCAGGGCCTGGGTGTCATCGGGCTGGAGTATTTCCAGCGCGCGGCGCAGCGGTACAAGCTGCCGGTGGTGACCGAGCTGATGGATGTGCGGATGCTCGACACCTTCATGGAATACGATGTCGACGTCATCCAGATCGGCGCACGCAACATGCAGAACTTCGACCTGCTCAAGGAAGTGGGGCGGGTCAACAAACCGGTCATCCTCAAGCGTGGGCTGTCCGCCACATTGAGCGAATGGCTGATGGCGGCCGAGTACATCGCCGCCGGCGGCAACCACAGCATCATCTTCTGCGAGCGTGGCATCCGCACCTTCGAGACGGCCTACCGCAATGTGCTGGACATCACCGCCATCCCGGCGCTCAAACGCGAGACCCACCTGCCGGTGATCGTCGACCCCAGCCACGCCGCCGGCAAGGCATGGATGGTGCCCGCCTTGGCGCAGGCCGCCATCGCAGCAGGCGCGGACGGCCTGCTGATCGAAATGCATCCCAACCCGTGCGAAGCCTGGTGCGATGCCGATCAGGCGCTTGCGCCGGATGAGTTGCAGGCACTGATGCGCACCCTGGCCGCGGTCGCCGCCGCGGTCGGGCGCACCCTCTGACCATGCCGGGTCAGCCGGACCGGATCAGAAGGCCACGCCGACCATGCACCAGAGCGCAAGGGCCGGTACGGTCCTGCCGTGGCCACCGGGCACGGCCGGCATCGGGTACCATGTCGGGCTTCGTCATCTGCAGGATTCTGGATAGGGCATGGCCATGGTGCGCAAACTCGTACTGCTCGGTACGGGACTGATCGGCGGTTCCTTTGCGCTCGCGCTCAAGCGCGCGCAGCAGGTGGCGCAGGTGGTCGGGGTTGGCCGCAGCCAGGCCAATCTGGAGCGCGCGCTGGAACTCGGGGTGATCGACGCGGCAAGCCAGGACCCTGCGCAGGCGGTGCAGGGCGCCGATCTGGTGCTGATCGCGGCGCCGGTGGGCCAGATGCAGCCGTTGATGCAGGCGATCGCGCCGAATCTGGCAGGCGATTGCCTGGTGACCGACGCCGGCTCCACCAAGCGCGACGTGGTCGGGCTCTACCGCGCCCATCTGGCTGCGCACCTGCCGGCCTGCGTACCCGGCCACCCGATCGCCGGTTCCGACCTGTCCGGCGCCGCGGCTGCGCGCTACGGCCTCTACGAAGGGCGCCGCGTGGTGCTGACGCCCCTGCCCGAATCGGCCCCGGAGGCGATCGAGCGGTTGGAAACCCTGTGGCGGCTGTGCGGCGCAGCGGTGTACCGGATGTCGCCCGAAGAGCACGACTCGGTCTTTGCCGCGGTCAGCCACGTGCCGCATCTGGTGGCGTTCGCCTACATGAATGCGCTGCTCGAACACGGCAACGTGGCGCAGTGCCTCGATTTCGCCGCCACCGGGTTTCGCGACTTCACCCGCATCGCCGGCTCGCATCCCGAAATGTGGCGGGATATCGCGCTGGCCAACCGCGAGGCGGTGCTGGCCGATCTGCAGCGCAATGTCGGCCAGTTGCAGGCACTGATCCACCTGCTCGAAGCCGGCGATGCCGCCGGGCTCACCCATTACATCGAGCGCGCCAGCAGCACGCGCGTGGCCTGGGAGGCGCGCACCAAGGGCCTGTCCAAGCCGTGAGACGCGCAACAGCGTTATACAATGACCAAGGCCGGCAGGGTGTTCCCGCCGGCATTGCATTTGGGGAGACGACTTTCCGATGAGCCTGGTATCCATCATCGCCATCGACGGCCCCTCGGCGTCGGGCAAGGGCACCGTGGCCCAGCGCGTCGCCGAGCGGCTGGGTTTCCATTACCTGGATTCGGGGGCGCTCTATCGCCTGGCGGCATTGGCGGCGGGGCGGCGGGGCGTGGACTGGGATGACGAGACCGGCGTCGCCAGCGTGGCGGCAGCACTCGATGCCGTGTTCGCCGGCGAACGCGTCTGGCTGGATGGCGACGAGGTCAGCACGGCGATCCGCAGCGAGGCGATCGGCGTGGGCGCATCGCGCGTGGCCGCCTTGCCGGCGGTGCGTGCCGCGCTGTTGGCGCGGCAGCGTGCCTTTGCGCAGATGCCGGGTCTGGTCGCTGACGGGCGCGACATGGGCTCGGTGGTGTTTCCGCATGCCGGACTCAAGATCTTCCTGACCGCCAGCGCCGCCGTGCGCGCCGAACGGCGCTACCGGCAATTGATCGCCCGCGGCGAGCCCGCGGATCTGGCGGCCATCACCGCCGAACTGGAAGCGCGCGATGCGCGCGACCGCGACCGCGCGGTCGCGCCGCTGCAGCAACAGCCCGATGCCCTGCTGCTGGATAGCAGTGGCATGGACATCGACAGCGCGGTGGCGCAGGTGCTGGACTGGTGGCAGGCCCGGTCGTCAGCGTGAGCAGGCGCGGCTAAGCGCTTGATCGAAAAAAAGGAAATCTCTAGAATCGTATCTTCCCCGTAACAAGGGGAACCGGTGCCGGCGGTGCGCAAGGCGCCGCCGGCAAAGTGCAACCAACCCTGCTCCCTGCTTCCTGTCGGGAGTGTCTGGAAATTTCCTTAATGACTACTGCTACTGTGTCCGGCTCCATGGAGAGCTTTGCCGCCCTGTTCGAGGAAAGCCTCAAGAACCAGGAAATGCGTTCTGGCGAGGTGATCACCGCGGAGGTCGTCGGTGTCGACCATAACTTCGTCACCGTCAATGCCGGCCTGAAGTCCGAATCCCTGATCCCCCTGGAAGAATTCAAGAACGACCGCGGCGAAGTCGAAGTCAAGGTCGGCGATTTCGTTCCGGTGGCGATCGACAGCCTCGAGAACGGCTACGGCGAGACCAAGCTGTCGCGCGAAAAGGCCAAGCGCCTTGCGTCCTGGATCGAGCTGGAAGATGCGCTGGAGAAGGGCGCTGTGATGACCGGTGTGATCTCCGGCAAGGTGAAGGGCGGCCTGACCGTGATGGTCAGCGGTCTGCGCGCCTTCCTGCCCGGTTCGCTGGTCGATATCCGTCCGGTCAAGGACACCACGCCGTTCGAAGGCAAGCAGATCGAATTCAAGGTGATCAAGCTTGATCGCAAGCGCAACAACGTGGTCGTCTCGCGCCGCGCCGTGCTGGAGGAAAGCCTCGGCGAAGAGCGCCAGAAGCTGCTCGAGACCCTCAAGGAAGGCGTGGTGGTCAAGGGCGTGGTCAAGAACATCACCGACTACGGCGCATTCGTCGACCTGGGCGGTATCGACGGCCTGTTGCACATCACCGACCTGGCATGGCGCCGTGTCAAGCACCCGAGCGAAGTGCTGGCCGTGGGCGACGAAGTCGAAGCCAAGGTGCTCAAGTTCGACCAGGAAAAGAACCGCGTCTCGCTGGGCCTCAAGCAACTGGGCGAAGATCCGTGGGTGGGCCTGTCGCGTCGCTACCCGCAAGGCACCCGCCTGTTCGGCAAGGTGACCAACCTGACCGACTACGGCGCGTTCGTCGAGATCGAACAAGGCATCGAAGGTCTGGTGCACGTGTCCGAGATGGATTGGACCAACAAGAACGTCCATCCGTCCAAGGTGGTGTCGCTGGGTGACGAGGTCGAGGTGATGATCCTCGACATCGACGAGGAAAAGCGCCGTATCAGCCTTGGCATGAAGCAGTGCATGGCCAATCCCTGGGACGAGTTCCAGGAGAACTTCAAGAAGGGCGACAAGATCAAGGGTGCCATCAAGTCGATCACCGACTTCGGCGTGTTCGTCGGCCTGCCCGGCGGCATCGATGGCCTCGTGCACCTGTCCGACCTGTCCTGGCACGTGGCGGGCGAGGAAGCCGTGCGCAACTTCAAGAAGGGCGACGAAGTCGAGGCACTGGTGCTGTCGATCGATACCGAGAAGGAACGCATCAGCCTGGGCATCAAGCAGCTCGAAGGCGATCCGTTCAGCAACTTCGTGTCGACCAATGACAAGGGTGCCATCGTCAAGGGCACGGTCAAGTCGCTCGATCCCAAGGGCGCTGTGATCGGGCTGTCCGAGGACGTGGAAGGCTACCTGCGCGCGACCGAAGTCTCGCGCGACCGCGTCGAAGACATCCGTTCGGTGCTCAAGGAAGGCGACGAGGTCGAAGCCATGATCATCAACGTCGATCGCAAGAACCGCTCGATCAACCTGTCGATCAAAGCCAAGGACCTGGGCGAGGAGAAGGCAGCGATCAGCCAGCTGTCCTCCGACGCCACTGCCGGCACCACCAATCTTGGCGCGCTGCTCAAGGCCAAGCTTTCCGGTTCGAACGAATAAGGAACCCTGGTCGTGACCAAGTCCGAACTCATTGCAAAGCTCACTGCCCGCTATCCGCAGCTGGTGGCGAAAGATGCTGAGTTGGCCGTCAAGACCATTCTCGATGCGATGGGCAAGAGCCTGGCTCAAGGCCGTCGCATCGAGATTCGCGGCTTCGGCAGCTTCGACCTGAACTATCGTCCCCCCAGAATGGGGCGCAATCCGAAATCCGGCAGCAAAGTCGAGGTTCCGGAGAAATTCGTGCCGCATTTCAAGGCGGGCAAGGAGCTGCGCGAGCGCGTCGATGCGCTCCTGTAGTTTCATGAAGCATCGACGGCACGCGTGAGCGTGCCGTTTTTTTTTGTAATCACCCTGCATGGGCCTGGTTTTGCGTATGGGCCGTATCCTGACGAATCGGCTACAATGGCGCCTACTTTGCATCGCGCGAGCCTGTCCATGCGTTATCTGCTCTGGCTGATCAAGTTCCTGTTGTTCGCCCTCCTGTTCGGCTTTGCCATGAACAATGCCGACCCGGTCTCGCTCAGATTCTTCCTGGGATACGCCTGGCAGGCACCGCTGGCGCTGGTGCTGCTGGTGTTCTTTGTCGCCGGCGCGGCACTGGGGGTGCTGGCAGCGCTGGCGCAGGTGGTCCGGCAGCGGCGGGAGCTGGCGGCCCTGCGCAAGGAACTGCGTACAAGGACGGCGCCGCCCGCGCCGGTCGCGCCCGATCCGCTGCTCGAACAACCGCGCGACGCCGTATAAGTGCCTAGCGCCGGTTCCTGGTCCGCTATGTCCGATTTCCCCTACTGGTGGTTGATTGTCTTGCCCGTGTTCTTCGGCCTGGGCTGGCTGGCCGCGCGTGTCGACATCAAACACGTGCTGTCCGAGACCCGCTCGTTGCCGGCCGCCTATTTCAAGGGTCTCAACTTCCTGCTCAACGGCCAGACCAACCAGGCGGTCGATGTGTATGTCGATATCGCCCGCCACCATGCCGAGACAGTGGACCTGCAGTTCACGCTTGGCCACCTCTTCCGCCGCCGCGGCGAGCTGGAGCGGGCCATCCGCATGCACCAGAAGCTCCTGGAGCGGCGCGACCTGAGCGAGACGCAACGCCAGTCCGCGCAATTCGAGCTGGCGAAGGATTTCCTCAAGGCCGGCCTGTTCGACCGCGCCGAGACGCTATTGACCGAGCTGCAGAACACCGACTACGCGCGCCGGGCGCGCAACGAGCTGCTGGCGGTGTACCAGCAGGAAAAGGATTGGCAGAAGGCGATCGAGACCGCGCAACAGCTGCGTGATGAAAGCCAAAGCTACCAGCACGAGATCGCGCAGTTCCATTGCGAGCTGGCCGAGCAGGCGTTTGCGCGTTCGCAGCAGCAGGTGGCGCAACAGCATCTGAATGCGGCGCTCGCGGAGAACCGGCAGTGCGCCCGCGCCAAGCTGCTGTTGGGTGAGATCGAGCAGGGCTGCGGCCGCCACCAGCAGGCGATCGACCTTTGGCTGGATGTCGAGAGCCAGGATGCGCTGGCGCTGGCGCTGATCGCACGCAAGCTGCTGGCGTCGTACGACGCGCTCGGACGGGGTGAGGAGGGCACCTTGCTGCTGCTGCGGCTGCTGGGCCAGTATCCCGAGCTGGATGTGCTGGATCTGGTCTACGAACGCCTGATGGCACAGCGTGGCCTGGATGCCGCCTACGAGTTCGTACGCGAGCAGCTCAAGGCCCACCCGACCATGCCCGGCCTGCGCAAGGTGCTGGAAGCGCACCTGCTGGTCGCGCCCGATGACCAGAAGTATGAGCTGGAGATCATCGGCAAGCTGCTGACCGAGGCCACCCGGGAGCAGACCCTCTACTACTGCAGCACCTGCGGTTTCAAGGCCCGCCAGTATTTCTGGCATTGCCCGGCATGCTCGGAATGGGAAACCTATCCGCCGGTGCGGGGACGCAAGAACCGCACCGCATAAAAGGCAAGCGATGTCCAAATCCGATCCACGCGTCATTGTGGCGCTCGATTATCCCGATGCCGCCGGCGCGCTTGCGTTCGCCGCACGCGTCTCGCCGGTGCTGTGCCGGCTCAAGGTCGGCAAGGAGCTCTTCACCGCCGCCGGGCCGCAGCTCCTGGAACAGCTCGCCGCACGCGGCTTCGAGGTCTTCCTCGATCTGAAATTCCACGACATCCCCAATACCGTGGCGCAGGCGTGCAAGGTGGCGGCCAGCCTTGGCGTATGGATGGTGAATGTGCATGCCTCGGGCGGGCGCCGGATGATGGAAACCACGCAGGAGGCGTTGGCGGCGCTGTCGCAGCCGCCGCTGCTGATCGCTGTCACCGTACTGACCAGCATGGATGCGGCCGGGCTTGCCGAACTGGGGCTGCCTGAGCCCGCGGTCCAGGTCGAGCGCCTTGCGCGCCTCGCGCATGCCTCTGGGCTGGACGGTGTGGTCTGCTCGGCGCAGGAGGCGGCGCTGCTCAAGGCCGCGTGCGGGGCGGATTTCAAATTGGTGACCCCGGGCATCCGCCCGCCGGATGCCAGCCTTGACGATCAGCAGCGCGTGATGACCCCGCAGGCCGCCATTGCCGCAGGCAGCGACTACCTGGTGATCGGCCGGCCCATCACCCGCAGCGCCGACCCGGTGGCGACGCTGACCCAGATCAACCAACAGATCGCAGGCTGAATATGAAGATCACCGTCATTGGCAGCGGCTACGTCGGCTTGGTGACCGGCGCCTGCCTCTCCGAGCACGGCAACGACGTGCTGTGTCTGGACGTGGACTCGCGCAAGATCGAGATGCTGCAGCGCGGGGAGATCCCCATCCATGAACCCGGTCTTGAGGAGATCGTCCGGCGTAACGCCGCGGCAGGCCGGCTGCGCTTTACCACCGACCTAGCGGCTTCGGTGGCGCATGGCACGGTGCAGTTCATCGCGGTCGGCACGCCGCCGGACGAGGACGGCTCGGCCGATCTGCAATACGTGCTGGCGGCGGCGCGCAATATCGCGCGGCATATGACCGACTACAAGGTGGTGGTGGATAAATCCACCGTCCCGGTCGGCACGGCCGACAAGGTGAAGGCCGCCATCGCCGAGGAGCTCGCCGCCCGAGGCATCGCCCTGCCGTACAGCGTGGTCTCCAATCCCGAATTCCTGAAGGAAGGCGCCGCGGTCGAGGATTTCATGAAACCCGACCGCATCGTGATCGGTGCCGACGATGAGCGGGCCGTCCATGTGATGCGCAGCATCTATCTGCCGTTCCAGCGCAACCACGATCGCACGCTGGTGATGGACGTGCGTTCGGCCGAGCTGACCAAATATGCCGCCAATGCCATGCTCGCCACCCGCATCTCGTTCATGAACGAGCTGGCCAATCTGGCCGAAGTGCTCGGTGCCGATATCGAGCTGGTGCGGCGCGGCATCGGCTCCGACCCGCGCATCGGCTACAGCTTCCTGTATCCGGGCGTCGGCTACGGCGGTTCGTGCTTTCCCAAGGATGTGAAGGCGCTGTGCAGGACCGCGCAGGAGCACGACATGGACCTGCGTGTGCTCCAGGCGGTCGAGGCGGCCAATGACGTACAGAAGATGCGGCTGGTGCACAAGGTAACGGCACGGCTGGGTGAGAACCTTGCCGGCCGGCGCTTCGCGTTATGGGGGCTTGCGTTCAAACCGCGCACCGACGATATGCGCGAGGCGCCCAGCCTTGTGATCGTCAACGAGCTGCTCAGCCGCGGTGCCACTGTCTGTGCATTCGATCCTGTGGCGATGCACGAAGCGCGACGCATCCTGGGCGACCGTATCGACTACGCCGACAGCCCGCTGGCGGCGCTCGCCGGCGCCGATGCGCTGCTGGTCGTCACCGAATGGAAGGAATTCCAGTGCCCGGATTTCGAGCGCATCAAGGCCCTGCTCAAACAGCCCCTGATCTTCGACGGGCGCAATCTGTTCGACCCGCTGGCGGTCAAGGAATACGGAATCGAATATGAAGCCATCGGTCGCCGCTGACCTGCCCGCACTGCGCAGCGCCATTGCCGCCGCCCGGGTGCTGGTGGTGGGGGATGTGATGCTGGACCGCTACTGGTTCGGTGATGTGGAGCGTATCTCGCCCGAGGCTCCGGTGCCGGTGGCGCGCATCCGCAGGACCGACGAGCGTGCCGGCGGTGCGGCCAATGTGGCACGCAACATCGCGGCATTGGGCGGGCAGGCAACGCTGCTTGCGGTGGTGGGGGACGACGAGCCCGGCAACAGCCTGGAACGCCTGCTGCACGCGAGCGGGGTCAGCACCCAGCTGCACCGTGACGCAAGCATTGCCACCACCGTCAAGCTGCGGGTGCTGGCCAAGCAGCAGCAATTGCTGCGCATCGATTTCGAGGAGATGCCCAGCCACGACGTCCTGGAAAACAAACTGGATGACTTTCGCCGTCTGCTCGCTGCGACCGATGTGGTGATCCTGTCGGACTACGGCAAAGGCGGGCTCAGGCATGTGGAGGCCATGATCGCGGCCGCCCGGGCCGCCGGCAAGCCGGTGCTGGTCGACCCCAAAGGGGACGACTACAGCCACTACCGTGGCGCAACGCTGCTGACACCCAACCGGTCGGAGTTCCGCCAGGTGATGGGGCACTGGCGCGACGACGGCGATTTCTCGGTCAAGGCGCAGTCGCTGCGCGAGCAGCTCAATCTGGATGCCCTGCTGGTGACGCGCAGTGAGGAAGGGATGACGCTGTTCCGGCCGCAGGGCGTGACGCACAAGCCCACCGTGGCACGCGAGGTCTACGATGTCTCGGGTGCGGGCGATACCGTGATCGCCACGTTGGGCCTGATGCTGGCGGCCGGGCTCGATCTGCCGCAGGCGATGGATTGGTCCAACCGGGCCGCCGGCATCGTCGTGGGCAAGCTGGGAACCGCGGTGGTTCAGGCGCAGGAACTGTTCGACGGGCATTGAGCGGGCGGAGCCACCGCTGGCTCAGTCGTCGATTTCGACCCGGTTCTTGCCGGCCTGTTTGGCCCGGTACATGGCCGCGTCGGCCCGGCTGAGCACTGAGAAGCGGTCCTCGCCCGGGCGCGCCAGCGTGACCCCGGCGCTGAAGGTGATCAGCAGCTTGCGGTTCTCATGCAGGAAAAAGCGCCGCGTCAGCTCGCGTTGCAGGCGCTGCAGCACGTGGACCGCCTGGTCGATGCCGGTTTCGGGTAACAGCAGCACGAATTCCTCTCCGCCATAGCGCGCCACCACGTCGGTCGGCCGCAGCAGCTCCTTCACCACCCGCACCAGATGGATCAGCGCGCTGTCGCCGGCGGCGTGGCCGCGCTGGTCGTTGAGCTGCTTGAAGTTGTCCAGGTCCAGCAGGGCGACCGCCAGCGGATTGCCGGAACGGGCAAGGCGCGCGGCTTCGATCTCGAAGCTCTCCTCCAGACCACGCCGGTTGAGCGCGCCGGTAAGCTGGTCCGAGCGGACCTGCTCGCTGACATCGAGCAACTCCTGTTCCAGCTCGCGGACCCGTGTTTCGGATTGGTCGGCCTGCTGGCGGGCCACCAGCAGCTCGTCGCGGCTGCGTTGCACGTCAAGCTGCATCGAGCGCGTATCCTGCAGCAGGTTTTCCATCACCGCCCGCAGGTTGGTGAGATTCTTGGCCTGCTGGATATCGTCGGCGTACTGGCTGATCCGGAGGTGGTACTGGCTGGTGCTGTCGGAGAGGAAGCCCAACCGGTCGACGAAGGTGGCGATCATGTTCTTGAGCGCGCTCTGGGCCTCGAGCAGGTTCTGCTTGAGCATGCTCTGCTTGTAGATCACCTCCTTGAGCCCGGTCTCGGCATCGTAGACCAGGTTCATGTCCAGTGGCCGGCCCATGATGTCCTGCAGCACCGAGATCTGGCCGTGCAGCCAATCGTCCTCGACCACCAGTTCGCTCATGTTGTCGGTCAAGAGGCGCAGCAGGTTGAGCAGGCCGTCGCACAGGCGCTGCTCCTGTGTATTGGCCAGTTCCAGTCGCAGCCAGAACTTCTTCAGCCGCGGCAGCAGCAGCTGCAGGTCAGCCTCGGTCAATACCGCGCGTGCCTCCGCCGACAGTGCCAGTGTCTCCTGCGCCAGATCAGGATAGGCCGGCAGACGGCCGGACACGCCCAGTTCCAGTGTGCTGGCCAGCGCCTCCTTCCAATCGTTCCAGCTGCCGCCGGCGGACGTCGCCGCTGGCGCTTCCGTGTTCTCCAGCGCTTCAAAGAAATTGCTGTCCGGCGTGGATTCGGACCAGGCGCGCACCAGACCGTCGAGCTTGGCATTCAGCCCATCGGTGTCGTTGCCGAAGTTGATCAGCACACGCTCCAGCGATTCGCGTTTCTGCGCCAGCGTGTAGCCGCCGCCGCGCGCATCCCATTGCCGGATCAGCTCGCGGATCAGATCTGCCCAGCCGCGCGCCAGATGGGCCTGGCCGTTCTGTTGCTGGACCGCCCGCAGGACCAGCTCGGGTATCTTGCTCCATTCACCGTTGCGGCCCGCTTCGCGCAACGCATCGATGTTGCGTCGCAGCTCAGGGGTCTGACGGGGCAGGGTGCTCATCATCCCGGCAAGCTCGGGCAGCAGCGGATGCAACCGCTCGGCTTCCGGCGTTCCGGCGATGCTGTGATAGATCTCTTCGTAATGATCCGGCGTCGGCGCTATGCGGCGTACCGCAAGCTGCTTCAATGTTTCGCGGGCGATCTCGGTCGGATTGCTCGATGATGTGGACATTGTGTTCGTGCAAGGGGAATCAGGGCCGATTATAGGTCGCGTCGTGCCGTCAGTGGAGCGGATACGAAAAACGGGGAGGTCTTTCGACCTCCCCGTTGCAGATCACACGCAAGTGCGACCGATCAGGCGGCGGCAACCACCACGACGCGCACGTCGACGGTCACATCGTGATGCAGTGCCAGCGTGACGTTGTATTCGCCAAGCTGCTTGAGCGGGCCTTCGGGCAGGCGCACTTCGGATTTCTGCACTTCGGTGCCGGCAGCGGTGATCGCCTCGGCGATGTCCGCGTTGGTGACCGAACCGAAGAGACGCCCGTCGACCCCGGCCTTCTGGGCGATGGTGACAGTGGCATCCTGCAGCTTCTCGGCGCGGCCCTGGGCTGCGCTGTGGATCTCGGCCTGCCGTGCTTCCAGTTCGCTGCGGCGTGCCTCGAATTCCTTCAGATTGGCTTCGGTGGCGCGCTTGGCCTTGCCTTGCGGGATCAGGAAATTGCGGGCGAAGCCATCCTTGACCTTGACCACGTCGCCAAGGGCACCGAGGTTGGCGACTTTTTCGAGCAGAATGATTTGCATGTTCTTGTTCCCCCGAATCAGTGCAGGTCGGTGTACGGCATCAACGCCAGGAAGCGCGCGCGCTTGATGGCGGTGGACAGTTGACGCTGGTAACGCGCCTTGGTGCCCGTGATGCGGGCCGGGATGATCTTGCCGTTCTCGGACACGAAGTCCTTGAGCAGGCCGATGTCCTTGTAGTCGATTTCCTTGATGCCTTCAGCGGTGAAGCGGCAGAATTTTTTCCGCTTGAACAGATTGCGAGACATGATTTTCCTCAATTCAACAATTCGTATTCGTCGATATGCAATACGAGCCGGTCTGGATAACGCTGGCTGGCCGCGGCGAGAAAGCCGTGCACCCGCAACGCCTGACCCAGCTGCAGGCCACCCATCGCGATGGCCTGCGTGCCGACCGACACCGCTTTCACATTGGCAAGCACCCGGCGCGGCGCGCCGTTCTCCTGCTGCTGCGATTCATGGCCGATGACCATTTCCTGAACCGCGATTCCCGCCGGCGTATGCCGTAACGCGGGCAGTTCAAGCAATGTGCCGTCGAGCACGACCCGATTGCGTGTGGACAACTCAGGCCGCGGCGGCAGCGTTTTCCTGGCCGGCCTGCGGAGTCAGCGACTTCGACTTTTCTTCCTTCATCATCGGGGATGCCTCGGTCACGGCATGTTCCATCTTGATGATGAGGTGGCGCAGCACGGCGTCGTTGAACTTGAAGGCATGTTCGAGTTCGTCCAGGGTCTCCTGGCCGATCTCGACGTTCATCAGTACGTAGTGCGCCTTGTGGATCTTCTGGATCGGGTAGGCCAGCTGGCGGCGGCCCCAGTCTTCCAGGCGATGGATGCTGCCGTTGCCGGCAGTGATGATGGCCTTGTAGCGATCGATCATCGCCGGCACCTGTTCGCTTTGGTCGGGGTGCACGATGAACACGATTTCGTAATGTCGCATGGATGCTCCTTGTGGGTTACAGCCTGCCGTCAGCGACGCCGGTCAGGCAAGGGAAGAAAGCCCGCCATTATAGAATGGCACGGTGCTGCAGCTCAAGCGTTCAACGCTCGATCAAATGGATCTTGCCGACCACGCCTGCCCATTCCTCATGATCGGGCAGCGGGTCCTTCTTGCTGACGATGGTGGGCCAGTTCTTGGCGAGCTCGGCGTTGAGGGGGATGTAGTCCTGCATTTCGGTGGGCACGTCGTCTTCGGCATAGATTGCTTCCACCGGGCACTCGGCGACGCACAAGGTGCAATCGATGCATTCATCGGGATCGATGACTAGGAAGTTCGGGCCTTCGTGAAAGCAGTCCACCGGACACACATCGACGCAGTCGGTGTACTTGCACTTCACACAGGCGTCGGTGACAACGTAGGTCATAAGAGGAAATCCTTTCTGGGAAACGGGCGCTTGCCGGAAAATAGCGATTATATTTCAACAAGGCGCGCGGCTTCGAGAGCAATCAACATGGCAGTCAGCAACCACGCGCCCGTCGCGGCGCGCTATGTCGGGCGCTTTGCGCCAAGCCCCACGGGGCCGTTGCATCTGGGCTCGCTGATGGCGGCGTTGGCCAGCTGCCTTGAGGCCCGGGTGCGCAACGGCATCTGGTTGCTGCGCATCGAGGATCTCGATCCCCCGCGTACCGTGCCAGGGACGGCCGAGCTGATCGCCGAGCAGCTGGCCCGGCATGGGTTCGCATGGGACGGTGCCGTGATCCGCCAGAGCGTGCGCACCGACCGGTACGAAGCGGCGCTGGCGCGGCTCTCCGGGAGTGATCTTGTCTACCCGTGCGGTTGTTCGCGCAAGGAGGTCGCGGCGATCGCCCACGCCGGCGTCGATGGCCCGGTCTATCCGGGTAGTTGCCGGTCGGGCCTGGCGGCGGGCCGGCCGATGCGTGCATGGCGATTGAAGGTGCCTGACGAGGCCCTGGTGTTCCGGGATGCGGTCCAGGGGGATTGCACGCAGCATCTGGCGCACGACGTCGGCGATTTCGTGGTGCGCCGCGCCGACGGTCTGTTCGCCTATCAGCTGGCCGTGGTGGTGGACGACGCCGAGCAGGGGGTCAGCGCGGTGGTGCGCGGGGCGGACCTGCTCGATTCCACGCCGCGCCAGATCTGGCTGCAACGCTGTCTGGGCTATGCGGTGCCGGAGTATGCCCACATCCCGGTCCTGGTGAATGCGGACGGGGAGAAGCTGAGCAAGCAGACGCAGGCGCCCGGGCTCGATCCCAGGCACGCTGCGGCCTCGCTGTGGCAGGCGCTGGCCCTGCTGGGGCAGTCGCCCCCGTCCCGATTGCGACAGGCTTCGGTTGAATCCTGCTGGGATTGGGCGCTGCATCATTGGCAGCTCGATCACGTGCCCAATCGACGCACGGTCGAATATGTGATGGCTGGATAATGGATTGGTTTTATCCGGTGCGTGCACTTGACAATTCCGTTTGAATGAATTGCGAAGGGCGCTTCGGTATATTCGAGAACTTTGCTATATCTGCAACAGCGGGCCGCCAAGCCTTGTTCTGCCTTGCGTCGCCGTCCGGGCAGATGATATGTTCACCATCCGATGTAAGCTGCGTATATCGGCCGTAAATATAATGAGCCAACTTGGGGGGAATCGTGCTGAGCAAACCAAAGATCAAGGCCTGCGTTTTGGCCGTGATGCTGGCCACGCCGCTATATGCGAGCGCTGCAGGGTTGGGCCGGTTGAGCGTGCAATCCGGCCTTGGACAGCCGTTCCGCGGGGAAATCGATCTTGTCTCGGTCGCCCCTGAGGAGGCGGATTCCCTGGTCGTGAGTCTGGCTTCGCCAGCGGCTTTCGCCAATGCACAGATTTCTTATCCTGCCCCGTCGATGGGCTTGCGCCTCAATATAGAGAAGCGCGCCGGCGGGCAATACTATGTTGCCGTCAGCTCGTCCCAGCCCATCTCCGAGCCATTTCTTGACCTGCTGATCGAGCTCAACTGGGCCAACGGCCATATCCAGCGTGAATACACGGCACTGATCGATCCGGTCGACTATTCGGCCGCCAAGGTGAATCCACCTGCAGCCGCATCCGGCCGGCTTTCCGGCCGTACCCCTGCACCGCCTGCAGCCACGGCACGCTCCAGTGCCGCAGCGGAAGGGGCAGGCGCAACCGGCGGCAAGACCACGCGCCAGGCCGCGTCGAGCACGGCTGGCGCCGAAGCCTCGGCCAGCGAATACCAGGTCAAGCCGGGTGATACGCTGTCGTCGATCGCCAGTGCAGTCAAGCCTGAAGGGGTCAGCCTCGAACAGGTGCTGGTCGCGCTGTACCGGAACAATCAGAGCGCGTTCGACGGCAACATGAACCGGCTCAAGCGCGGCAAGATCCTGCGTGTGCCGGGGCGCGAGGAGATCGGCAGCGTCCCGCAGGGCGAGGCAGCCAAGGAAATCCGGCTGCAGTCGGAAAACTGGCGCAACTATCGTCAGCGTGTGGCCGAAGCGGCGATGAACGCACCGGTGGCCGAACAGGGTCAATCATCCTCCGGCAAGATTTCCGCACAGGTCGAGGACAAGGGGACCACCCAGGCTGAGAACAAGGATCGGCTCCGTCTTTCCAAGGGCGCGGACAACAAGGGCGCCGGTGGCGATGCGCAGTCGCGCATCCGTGGCCTGGAAGAGGAGGCGGTGGCGCGCCAGAAGGCGTTGGAAGAGGCCAACCAGCGTGTCAGCGAGCTGGAAAAGACCGTTCGCGACATGGAAAAGATGCTGGCGATCAAGGGCAAGGCCGGTGCTGCCGCCCCCACGCCGACGCCCACGGTCACGCCCGAAGCACAGCCCACGCCGGCTGCGGCATCGATGGCGGTGACCGCCAGCGCCGCATCGGCCGCTTCGGCGGTCGCCGCCGCACCGGTTGCCAGTGCACCGGCCTCTGCGCCCCAACCGAAACCGCGTGCACCGGTGCAGATCGAAGCGCCGGTCGAGGAAGAGGCATCGTTCCTCGACAACCTGCTGGGCAACCCGCTGCTGCTGGGTGCCGGGGTGGGTGTGCTGCTGCTGGGTGCAGCCGGCCTCATGTCGGCGCGGCGTCGCCGGCCTGCGGTGTTCGAGGACAGCATCATCACCGGCGGCGATCTCAAGCCCAATACCGTGCTTGGCAATACCGGTGGCGCGGTGATCAGCACCCAGCCGACCGAGAATTCATTCCTGACGGACTTCAGCCGCCAGGGTCTGGGCACGATCGATACCGACGAGGTCGACCCGATCGCCGAGGCCGAGGTATATATGGCCTATGGCCGCGATACCCAGGCCGAGGAAATCCTCAAGGACGCGCTCTCCAAGGATCCTTCGCGCAGCGAGATCCGGATGAAGCTCCTGGAGATCTACGCCGCGCGCAAGGACAGGACCTCGTTCGAGGAAATAGCGGCGGAACTCTTTGCCCGTACCAATGGCAGCGGGCCGGTGTGGGAGCAGGCGTCCTACATGGGCCGCAACCTGGATCCCGAGAATCCGCTCTACGCCCGCAAGGACGGCAGCCGGCCCGCTCCGGAGGCAGGGCTGGTCGATACCGCCCCGCCGGTTGCCGCCGCAGCCGTTGCGGCCCCGGCCGCGGCTGCAGCGGCCCCGCTCGATCTGGATCTGAGCATGGATGACGAGGCGGTGGGCAGTCCAGCGGCCGCGGCACCCCAACCTGCGCCTGCGCCGTCGGCCGATCTTGATTTCGATCTGGATGCGTTCATGGTGCCGGGCGAGGAGCCGGCTGAGCTGCAGGCCAGGCAGACGCAGCACGTGGCCGAGGCGCCGCAGCAGGACGAGCTTGACGATCTGGATTTCAATCTCGACCTGGACCAGCCCACCCTGGCCGAGGCGCCACCCGCGCCGACGCCGGCACGCCAGCTCGACGAGGATCTGGCCCAATTCGCGCCGGCCCAGCCCGACGCCAACTCCGCAGCCGAGGATGCCTTGGATCTCGATTTCGATTTCAACCTGGATGCGTCGGCTGCCCCGGCCAGCCCGTCGGCTGCGCCATCGCCGATCGACATCGGTCTGGAGCAGGACACGATCAACGAGTTGGATCTTTCCGCCGAGGACCCGGTGCAGACCAAGATCGACCTGGCCCGGGCCTACATCGACATGGGTGATGTGGAAGGCGCGCGCGAGATCCTGCAGGAGGCCCTGTCCGAAGGGAGTGCGGTGCAGCAGCAGGAGGCGCGCAGCCTGCTTGACTCGCTGTGATCAGGGCATGCGCCTGGGCCCACCCGGCCCAGCGCATCCTGTGGTGGGGCCTGGTGGCGTGCGGTCTGCAGTGGATGCAGCCCACGCCACTTGTCATTTGTGTCGCCGTGACATTGCTGGTGGCCGCATGGCGAGACGGGCGAGCTTTGCAGCGTGCGCTGCGCCGCCTGCTGGCGCTGCTGGCCGCCCTGATGTTCGTCTATGGATGGGGCGTGCCGGGGCAGTATCTGTGGCCGGGTTGGGCGCTGTCCCCCACCCAGCAGGGCTTGAGTGCCGGTGGGTTGCAGGCGGTGCGTCTGCTGGGCGTGGTGGCCGCATTGCAGCTGTTGCTGGGCGGCATGGCGCGAGAGCGGCTGTTCGCCGGCATGCATGCGTTGGCCACGCCGCTCTCCTGGGTCGGCGTGGATCGACGTGTGGCGGCGCTGCGCCTGGCACTGACCCTGGTTTATGCCCAGGCGCTGCTTGACAGACACAGCGGCTGGCGTGTGCTGTGGCGTGAGTTGACCGCTCCGGCGCAGGACACGCCGCCCGCGCTTGCCTTAGAATGGCCGCCCGCGCCGCTGTCACCGTTGCAGCGCTGCGGGTTGTTGCTGCCACTGCTGGCGCTGGTCTGCATGCTGTGGGTGGTGATGTTCTGAGCGCCCGGTCGTCGTTGTTCTCCCATCCAGGCTGCGCCGCGCCAGCGCCGCGTGGTGCACCATACCGGCAACGATGCAGTCCTTTAAGGAGCGCCATGCCATGGATGGTGCTGTCCGGCGCGGTCCTTGGACTTGGAGCGGCCGGGGAAGGTGTCCTACGCGCCGCGTTGCCGAGGTCGTGGGCAGCCGGCCAAACCCCGAAACCTGTGATGCAATCACTGTGAACAGGCGCTGATCCCATGAAATACGCGCTGGCCATCGAATACGATGGACGTGCTTTTTGCGGCTGGCAGGTCCAGCCTGACCAGCCCACCGTGCAAGCCGCGCTTGAAGAGGCGCTTGCCCGGATGGCAGGCCATCCGGTGCGCGTGCACGCGGCCGGGCGGACCGATACCGGCGTACATGCCACTGGCCAGATTGCCCATTTCGACACCGAAGCCGTGCGCCCGCTGACCGCCTGGGTGAGGGGCGTCAACCGTTTTCTGCCGCCAGGTGTCGCTGTGTTGCGTGCCATGCCGGTGCCCGACGATTTCCACGCCCGCTTCTCAGCCTGCGCAAGGCACTACCGCTATCTGCTGCTCAACCATCCGGTGCGACCGGCATTGATGGCCGGCCGGATCGGCTGGATGCATCAGCCGCTGGCACTCGAGCCGCTGCACGCGGCTGCCGCACTGCTGCTGGGCCGCCATGATTTTTCCAGTTTCCGCGCCGCCGAATGCCAGGCCAAGACGCCGGTCAAGACCTTGCATCGCCTTGAGATCCAGAGGCAGGGCCATCTGCTGGTGTTCGATTTCGCGGCGGATGCTTTTCTGCACCACATGGTGCGCAATATGATGGGCGCGCTGTTGCATGTGGCGAAGGGCAACTGCCCGCCGGAGTGGATCGCGGCGTTGCTGGCGGCCAGGGATCGTGCACTGGCGCCACCCACCTTCATGCCAGACGGGCTTTATCTGGCCGGCGTCAGCTATCCTGCCCACTTCGGTCTCGATAGCGAGCCGGCTGCACGCCACGCGCTGATTTGAACCTATCCGGATGAATCCTTTATGACGCCACGCATCAAGATCTGCGGCCTGCGCGATGCTAAGACCGCCGCTGCAGCGGCCCGGCTGGGGGCCGACGCCATCGGCCTCGTGTTCTATCCACCCAGCCCGCGCAACGTGGATGCGGTTGTGGCCAGGGCCATCTGCGGTGCGCTGCCGCCGTTCGTGACAAGCGTCGGACTCTTCGTCGATGCCGACCCGGCCCTCGTGCGGGCGGTGCTGGATCAGGTGCCGCTGGACCTGCTGCAGTTCCATGGCGATGAAGCGCCAGACTACTGCCGCGCCTTCGGCCGGCCCTATATGAAGGCGGTACGGGTTAAACACGATGTAAATTTGCTAGAATACGCGGCCCGCTACGCCGACGCGCGTGGTCTCCTGGTCGACGCCTTTGTCGACGGCGTGCCTGGCGGCACCGGCGCGGCCTTCGACTGGCGTTTGCTGCCGCCCGGCCTGCCGTTGCCGCTGGTGCTCTCGGGTGGCCTTGACCCCGACAATGTCGCCGCCGCAGTCGCCCAGGTGCGGCCGTGGGCGGTGGATGTCTCCAGCGGCGTGGAAGCCCGCCGGGGTGTGAAGGATTTGGCAAGGATTGCAGCGTTCATCCAGGCGGTGCGCGCAGCTTCGATTGAGTGAGACGACTATGAACGATTTCCTGCGCTACGAGCAGCCCGATACCTGTGGCCATTTCGGCCAGTTCGGCGGCATCTATGTGGCCGAGACGCTGATGCCGGCACTGGACGAGTTGCGCATCGAGTACGAAAAGGCGATGCAGGATCCGGACTTCCTCGCCGAGTTCAAGTCCGAACTCAAGCACTACGTGGGGCGGCCGAGCCCCATCTACCACGCCAGGCGCTGGTCCGAGCAGATCGGCGGCGCGCAGATCTATCTGAAGCGTGAAGACCTCAACCACACCGGTGCGCACAAGGTCAACAACACCATCGGCCAGGCGCTGCTCGCGCGCCGCATGGGCAAGAAGCGCGTGATTGCCGAAACCGGTGCCGGCCAGCATGGCGTGGCCTCGGCCACCGTGGCGGCGCGCTACGGCCTTGAGTGCGTGGTCTACATGGGCGCCGAGGATGTGGCCCGCCAATCGCCCAATGTCTACCGGATGAAGCTGCTGGGCGCACAGGTCGTCGCCGTGTCTTCGGGGTCGAAGACGCTCAAGGACGCGATGAACGAGGCGATGCGTGACTGGGTCACCAATGTGGACAGCACCTACTACATCATCGGCACCTGCGCCGGCCCGCATCCGTATCCGATGCTGGTGCGTGACTTCCAATGCGTGATCGGCGAGGAGTGCAAGACGCAGATGGTCGACCTGATCGGCCGTCAGCCCGACGCGGTGGTCGCCTGCGTCGGTGGCGGCTCCAACGCCATCGGTATCTTCCATCCCTATATCGACGTGCCCGGCGTGCGCCTGATCGGTGTCGAGGCAGGGGGCGACGGGCTCGATACCGGCCGCCATGCCGCCCCGCTGACCGCCAATGCCAAGCCCGGCGTGCTGCACGGCAACCGCACCTATCTGATGCAGGACGAGCACGGCCAGATCATCGAGACGCACTCGATCTCGGCCGGGCTTGACTACCCGGGGGTCGGCCCCGAGCACAGCCATCTCAAGGATATCCAACGCGCCGAATATGTCGCCGCCACCGATGCCGAGGCGCTCGCAGCCTTCCACGACCTGTGCCGCTTCGAGGGCATCATTCCGGCACTGGAGTCCAGCCATGCGCTGGCGCATGCCGCCAAGCTGGCGCGTGGGCTCGATCGCGAGCAGGTGATCCTGGTCAATCTCTCCGGCCGTGGCGACAAGGACATTCCCACCATCGCCCGTCTGGACGGCATTCAACTGTAGCCAACCCGGAGCGCATTCTGCGCTCCGGTTTTTTTAGAACCCGAAACCATGTCCCGAATCCAGAACGTACTTGCGCAACTGGCGGCCCAGGGCCGGCAGGCGCTGATTCCTTTCATCACCGCGGGTGACCCGCATCCGGCACTCACGGTCGAGCTGATGCATGCGCTCGTCACCGGCGGGGCGGACATCATCGAGCTGGGGGTGCCGTTTTCCGATCCGATGGCCGATGGTCCGGTGATCCAGCGCGCCAGCGAACGTGCGCTCGCCCATGGGGTGTCGCTGCGCCAGGTGCTGGCGATGGTGGCGCAGTTCCGTGAGCGCGATGCCGCGACCCCGGTGGTGCTGATGGGCTACGCCAATCCGGTCGAGGCGATGGGCTACGAGGTCTTTGCCAGTGCCGCGGTGGCTGCCGGCGTCGACGGCGTGCTGACCGTCGATCTGCCGCCCGAGGAGGCCGGACCGTGCAATGCCGTGCTGCGTGCCCATGGGCTCGACCAGATCTTCCTCTTGGCGCCCACCACCCCCGAGTCCCGGCTCAAGGCCGCGGCACGGCTGGCCAGCGGCTATGTCTACTACGTCTCGCTCAAGGGCGTGACCGGCGCTGCGCATCTGGACGTGTCCAATGTGGCCGAGAAGCTGGCAATGCTCAGGACACACCTGTCGCTGCCGATCGGCGTGGGCTTCGGCATCCGCGATGCCGCCTCGGCACGCGCGGTGGCCGCAGTGGCCGATGCGGTGGTGATCGGTTCGCGGCTGGTGCAGGAAGTGGAGGCGGGCGAGGCGGGCCTCGCGCAACGTCTGACCGATTTTCTCGCCGGCGTCCGCGCGGCGATGGATACGGCGCGCGCCTGAAGCGCGGCCGATAGGAGCATCTCATGAGCTGGTTGCAAAAACTCCTGCCGCCCAAGATCAAGAGCCGCGAGCCGGGCGCCAAGTCGGCGGTGCCCGAGGGGCTGTGGCACAAGTGTTCGGCGTGTGGCGCAGTGCTGTATCGCACCGATCTGGAAAACAACCTGGATGTCTGCCCTAAGTGCAGCTTCCATAACCGCATCAACGCGCGGCGCCGGCTGGATCTCCTGCTGGATGCCGAGGGCCGCTTCGAGATCGGCGCCGAGGTGCGGCCGGTGGACATCCTCAAGTTCAAGGCGGTCAAGCGTTACAGTGAACAGCTCGACGGCTTCAAGACCAGTACCGGCGAGGACGACGCGCTGGTGGTGATGCAGGGTGCCATCCATTCGGTGCCGGCGGTGGTCGCGGTGTTCGAGTACGGTTTCGTCAACGGTTCGATGGGCTCCGTGGTCGGCGAGCGCTTCGTGCGCGGCGTGCAATCGGCGATCGAACAGGGCTGCCCATTCATCTGCGTCTCCGCCTCGGGCGGGGCGCGCATGCAGGAAGGGCTCACTTCGCTGATGCAGATGGCCAAGACCAGCGCCATCCTGACCCGGCTCGCCGAAAAACGCCTGCCGTTCATCTCGCTGCTGACCGATCCGACCATGGGGGGCGTCTCGGCCTCGTTCGCCTTCCTGGGTGACGTGGTGCTCGCCGAGCCGGGTGCGCTGATCGGCTTTGCCGGTCCGCGTGTGATCGAGCAGACGGTGCGCGAGACGCTCCCGGAAGGCTTCCAGCGCTCCGAATTCCTGCTGGAGAAAGGTGCGCTGGACATGGTGGTGGACCGTCGCGAGCTGCGGCTGAAGATCGCCCAGTTGCTGACGCTGCTCTCCAAGCAGCCCGCCATCGCCGCGTGAGCATGCTCCGACGTGGCGCCGTAGCACGCCGCCACGTGATCCCGCACGAAGCGGCCTGCCGGCCTCATGCCGCGGCCGCTCTCTTCCAAAGGCCCGCCTGCGATGTTCCGCGCCGATACGCTTGAGGCCTGGCTGGCCCACCTCGAACAGCTGCATCCCGCCGCCATCGAACTGGGTCTGGCGCGTGTGGCGCAGGTCCGCGATGCGCTCGGCCTGGCACCGGGCTTCCCGATCCTGACCGTGGGTGGCACCAACGGCAAAGGGTCGGTGTGCGCCATGCTGAGTGCCATGCTGCGTGCCGCGGGGTTCAAGGTCGGCACCTATACCTCGCCGCATCTGCTGCGCTACAACGAGCGCGTGCGCATCGATCTCGAACCCGCCGACGATGCCCGGATCGTCGCCGCGCTGGCTGCGGTCGAGGCGGCGCGCGCCGATACATCGCTCACCTATTTCGAATTCGGCACCCTGGCCGCGATGCACCAGTTCATTGCAGCGGGCGTGGACGTGGCGGTGCTGGAAGTGGGCCTCGGCGGACGGCTCGATGCGGTCAACGTCTTCGAGCCGGATGTGGCCGCCGTGGTCAGCATCGATCTGGACCATCAATCGTTCCTTGGAAACACCCGTGAAGCGATCGCGTTTGAAAAAGCTGGGATCTACCGGCCAGGCAAGCCTGCGCTCTGCGCAGATCCAGACCCGCCGCAGACGCTATTGGATGTGGCTGCGCAGCAGGGCGCCGATCTGCAGCTGATCGGCCGCGACTTTTCCTGGCGCAAGGAAGCCGAAGGCAACCAGTGGTCATGCCGGACGCGTTCCGGCACCCGCCACGCGCTGCCGCTGCCGGCGTTGCGCGGCCCCTACCAGCTGGACAACGCGGCGCTGGCGATCGCCATGCTCGATACATTGCGCGAGCGTCTGCCGGTCAGCCTGGGCCAGATCAAGCGCGGCCTGCTGGAGGTCGAATGGCCGGCGCGCTGCCAGGTGCTGCCGGGCAGACCGCAGACCGTGCTGGATGTGGCCCACAATCCGCACGCGGCGCGCGCGCTGCGTCAGGCGCTCGATGGCATGGGCTTTGCCGCCAACACGCATGCGGTGTTCGGCGCAATGGCGGACAAGGATGTCGCCGGCGTCGTCGCCCAACTGGCGGACCGCGTCGATCATTGGCATCTCGCGGCGCCGCAGACCGCGCGTGCCGCCCCGGCCGAGGCGTTGCAGGGCCACATCGGTGCCCTGGCGCCGCGCGCCGGCATCACCTGCCACGGGTCGATCGCCGCGGCTTACCGTGCCGCCTGTGAGGCGGCTGGCGAAGCTGATAGAATTCTGGTCTTTGGGTCCTTCTATACCGTGGCCGAAGTGATGGCCGCGCGTACCGGTGAGCATGGCACGAGATAACGTCAGCGAAGAGTTGCTGCAGCTGCGTAAACGGGCGCGGCGGCGTCTGGTGGGGGCGATTGCGCTGGTCCTGTTCGCGCTGACCGTCCTGTGGACGGTGATGGACGCCGAGCCGCCACAGAATCTGGCGCAGGATGCGCAGCCGGTGGTGATCGAGGCGAGCGCCCCGAGTGTGGCGGCCAGCGCGACGCCACCTGTGCCGACCGCGCAAAGCGCCAGTGCGGCGCTTGCCGCCCTGCCCGGCAGGCTCGTGACCCAGCAGACCGGAAACGTTGCCGACGCCGTGACGCCGCCGACACCCGAGCCCCGGCCGAGCCCGCTGCCTTCGCCCATCATCCCCAAGCCCAAACCGACACCCCCACCCAAACCGACCGTGGCGCCCAAGCCCAAGGCCGACCCCAAGCGCATCCTCGAAGGGCTGGATGAGCCGGCTGCCGCCGGCGCCCCCGTATTCGTGCAGATCGGCGCCTATGGTGATGCCGCCAAGGCGGCGCAGATCGCCGACAAGCTCAAGGCTGCGGGACTGCCGGCGCGTGCCGAACCGGTGACGGTCAAAGGCGTGGGGCTGACCCGCGTGCGGATCGGTCCGTTGCCGCGCCCGCAAGGCGAAGCGGCGCAGCGCAAGGCCGCTGCGCTCGGCTATACGCCGCAACTGGTGAGCAAGTAAGGCGTGACCGCATTCGATTACGTGGTGCTCGCGGTGCTGGGACTGTCGGTGCTGCTTTCGGTGATGCGTGGACTGGTGCAGGAGCTGATGGCGCTGGCGGCCTGGGTGTTGGCGGCGGGCATTTCGATCACCTATGCCGACGACGCCGCGCGGTTGATGCCCGCCGGACTGCCCAGCGAACCCTTGCGCTATCTGGCCGGTTTTGCCGGATTGTTTTTCGCAGTGTGGCTGTTGACCACGCTGACGCGGATCACATTGAACCAGTTTGTGAAGGCGGCCGGGCTCAAGCCGCTCGATCGCCTGGCGGGCGGTGTGTTCGGATTGGTGCGTGGCGTGCTGTTTGTCATGCTGATCGTGCTGGGTGCGGGGCTGACCTCACTGCCCAAGAACAAGGCTTGGCAGGATGCGATGTTCAGCCCCTTGTTCGAGGCGTCGGCGCTCATGGTGTTGCCATGGCTGCCGCAGGCGCTGTCCCAGCATGTGCGTTACGAATGATTGATCTCTTCTGAGTCGAGAGGCTTTTCGATGTGTGGCATTGTCGGCGTGGTCGCCAAAACCCCGGTCAACCAATTGCTCTATGACGGGCTCCTGGTCTTGCAACATCGCGGGCAGGATGCGGCCGGCATCGTGACGGGCGAAGGGCTTGTCTTCCATATGCACAAGGGGCAGGGGCTGGTGCGGGATGTGTTCCGCACCCGCAACATGCGCTCGCTGCTCGGCAATGCCGGGATCGGTCATGTGCGCTATCCCACCGCCGGTTCGGCGTCTAGCCTCGCCGAATCGCAGCCGTTCTATGTGAACAGCCCGTTCGGCATCGTGCTGGCGCACAACGGCAACCTGACCAACGACAAGCAGCTCAAGGAGGAGATGTACCGCACCGATCTGCGGCACATCAACACCAATTCCGACTCGGAAGCGCTGCTCAACGTGCTGGCGCACGAACTGGGCCAGCGCATCCGCGGCCTGACGCTGACGCCGGACATCGTGTTCGACGCCGTCACTGCGGTGCACCAGCGCGTGCGTGGCGCCTATGCGGTGGTGGCGATGATCGCCGGATTCGGCATGCTGGCCTTCCGCGATCCGCATGGCATCCGCCCGCTGGCACTGGGGACGCACGAAACGCCGGAGGGGACCGAATACCTGGTCGCCAGCGAATCGGTGGTGCTCGATACCATGGGCTTCAAGCTGGAGCGCGATGTAGCGCCGGGTGAGGCGCTGTTCGTCACCTTCGAAGGGCAGATGTACAGCCAGCAGTGCCACCCCAATCCCCAGCTCGTGCCCTGTATCTTCGAGCATGTGTATTTCGCCCGGCCCGACAGCGTGATCGATGGCATCTCGGTGCACGAGGCGCGATTGAACATGGGCGAGCGGCTGGCCGAGAAGGTGCGCGGCCTGGTGCCCAGGCTCGACATCGATGTGGTGATCCCGATTCCCGACACCAGCCGCGACGCGGCGTTGCAACTGGCCAACGCCCTGGGGCTGCCGTATCGCGAGGGGTTCATGAAGAACCGCTACATCGGCCGCACCTTCATCATGCCCGGCCAGGCCAGCCGCAGAAAATCGGTACGGCAGAAGCTCAATCCGATTGCGGTGGAGTTCCGCGGCAAGAATGTGCTGCTGGTCGACGATTCCATCGTGCGCGGCACCACGTCGCAGCAGATCGTGCAGATGGTGCGCGACTGCGGCGCGCAGAAGGTCTATCTGGCGTCGGCCGCGCCGCCGGTGCAGTTCCCGCATGTATACGGCATCGACATGCCGACGCGGGCCGAATTGATCGCCACCGGCCGCAGCAACGAGGAGATCGCGCGCGAGATCGGCGCTGACGCGGTGATCTACCAGGATCTGGATGCGCTCAAGACCGCGTGCGGCGAGGCGAGCGGCGGTACCATCGCCGAGTTCGAGACCTCGTGTTTCGACGGCAACTACATCACCGGCGATGTGACCGATGCCTATCTGGACGAGCTCGAAGCCAAGCGTCTGTCGCCGCTGTCGGCCAAGAGCAAGGAGAGCGACGCCGATACGCGGCTGCTCGACCTGAACATCGGTGTGGCCGAGCAGAACCTGATCTGATGCCCGGGTGCGTCCAGCCTGGCGCCAGGCCGGTCCGACGCGCGCCGCTGTTCTGCCCTTTGCTGCGCGCCGCTGTGGCGGTCGCGCCGTGCCGGTCCGCGCTACAACGGGTGCCATGCCTGCTGTTTCTTCATAGAGGTTGTCGATGAACGATTTTCCCGACGAGCTGCATCCCGATACGCTGGCGATCCGTGCCGGCACATTGCGCACCGAGTTCGGCGAGCATTCGGATGCGATGTATCTGACCTCCAGCTTCTGCGTCGGCAGCGCCGAGGAGGCCGCGCTCAAGTTCACCAACCAGATGCCGGGCTACATCTATTCGCGCTTCAGCAATCCCACGGTGACGGCATTCGAGCAGCGGCTGGCAGCGCTGGAAGGCGCGGAGCGGGCGATTGCCACCGCCAGCGGCATGAGCGCCATCCTGGCGCTGGGCATGGCCCATCTGAAGGCTGGCGACCATGTGGTGGCGTCCAGCGGCCTGTTCGGCGCCACCATCCAGTTGTTCAACGCCTATTTCGTCAAGTTCGGCGTCCAGATCAGCTATGCCAGCCCGACCGATCCGGCGGCCTGGGCGGCGGCAATCAGGCCCAACACCCGGCTGTTCTTCCTGGAAACCCCGTCCAACCCGCTGACCGAAGTGGCCGACATCGCCGCCCTGGCCGAGATCGCCCACGCGCATGGCGCGCTGCTGGCGGTCGACAACTGCTTCTGCACACCCATCCTGCAGCAGCCGCTCAAGCTCGGCGCCGATCTGGTGGTGCACTCGGCGACCAAGTATCTGGACGGGCAGGGCAGGGTGCTGGGCGGCGCCGTCGCCGGCAGCACGGCATTGGTCGAGCCGGTGTATCTGTTCCTACGCACCGCCGGGCCCAGCCTGTCGCCGTTCAACGCCTGGGTGCTGCTCAAGGGCATGGAGACGTTGCCGCTGCGCATGCGTGCGCATTGCGACAATGCGCTCAAGCTCGCCCAGTGGCTGCAGGCGCAGCCGCAGGTGGCGCGGGTGTATTACCCGGGCCTGCCGTCGCACCCGCAGTATGCGCTGGCCCAGCGCCAGCAGCGCGGTGGCGGCGGCATCGTCTCGTTCGAGGTCCATGGCGGGCGCGAAGCGGCCTGGCGGGTGGTCGATGCGGTCCAACTGATGAGCCGCACCGCCAACCTGGGCGACGTACGCACCACCATCACCCATCCGGCCAGCACCACGCACGGACGCATCACCCCCGAGGCGCGTGCCGCCGCCGGCATCACCGAGGGTCTGATCCGCCTTTCTGTCGGGCTGGAGCATGACGAGGATCTGATCGCCGATCTGCGGCGCGGCCTGGCTTAGCGCCAACACCACCGCTGCGCTGGCCGCGTCGCGTCCACTGGTCGCACCACCTGTACCGCCGGCGACCGAGGGCAGCCCGTTTCATCACCGGTAAGGACGCCGCGCACTGCCTGTCAGGCGTGCTGCGCCGGGTTTTATACGCGGCGCCCCGCGCCTGTGCCCAATTCCGGCGCCGGGGCAAAGCAAGATCGTGCATCGGTGCCGCCGCTGGCCGGTTGCGGGCCGCTTCGATAGACTGGCGGCGTGCTTTTCGGGTGTGCGGACGACCGTGCACCGTCATCCAACGGGGACGGCCCCTCTTTTCGATGTCTTTCGATCAGGAGTGGTCAATGAACCCCAATCTCGTTCCCTGGATCTACCTGTTGATCGCCGGCGTGCTGGAAGTGGCCTGGGCCATGGCGCTCAAGGCGTCGCACGGCTTTACCCGGCTGGTGCCCTCGGTGGTGTTCGCGGTGACGGCACTTGCCAGCCTGTATCTTTTGGCTGTCGCGATGCGTTCGCTGCCCGCCGGTACGGCATACGCGGTGTGGACCGGCATCGGCGCGGTCGGCACCGTGGTGCTGGGCATCGTCTGGCTGGGCGAGCCTGCCACCGTATGGCGACTGGTCTCGGTCGGTCTGATCCTGGCCGGCATCATCGGACTCAAGCTCGCCTCGGGCTGAGCCGCGCGGCCCTTGCTCTTCCTGGGTCGTTCCTCCCGGCGGGCGCCTGTTGCAATCGGTATGGCGCCTGCAGCTGGCGTCTGCCGCCTTGGCCTGCTATCACGTCGAGGGTGTTTCCCCTACGCCGACCGACGGTTCCATGCAAATCCCATGAGGCATCGCTGTCAGGCCGGGGAAAACCCTAATGCCGATGGCGGCCCGGGCGGGGGATGCTCCGGCGGTCGGTCGGGTGTTCCACGACGTTGCGGGTCGTGCAGCCCGCTTGGAAAGACAGGGAGATCGCATGGGCAATCTGAAATCGGGACTGATCTGGCTGGTCGTGGCGCTGATCGGCGCATGGGCGTTCGCCATGCTGGCGCTCAGCCGTGGCGAGGCGGTCAACGCAGTGTGGCTGGTGCTCGCCGCGGTGGCCTGCTACAGCATCGCCTACCGCTTCTACAGCCGCTTTATCGCGGACAAGGTGTTCGAGCTGGACGACAGGCGGATGACGCCGGCTGAGCGCCGCAACGACGGGCTCGATTATGTGCCGACCCACCGTTGGGTGCTGTTCGGCCACCATTTCGCCGCAATCGCCGGCGCCGGACCACTGGTCGGGCCGGTACTGGCGGCGCAGATGGGCTATCTGCCCGGCACATTGTGGATCCTGGTCGGCGTGATGCTGGCCGGTGCGGTGCAGGATTTCCTGGTGCTGTTCATCTCCACGCGCCGCGACGGCCGCTCGCTGGGCGAGATGGCCAAGCAGGAGCTCGGGCCCGTCGCCGGCGTGATCGTGATGCTGGGCGCGCTGGGGGTGATGATCATCATCCTGTCGGCACTGGCGCTGGTGGTGGTCAAGGCGCTGGCCGAGAGCCCATGGGGCACCTTCACCATCGCGGCCACCATCCCGATCGCGCTCTTCATGGGCGTGTACATGCGCTATATCCGGCCGGGCCGCATCGGCGAGATCTCGGTGATCGGCTTCGTGCTGATGATGCTGGCCATCGTCTACGGCGAGAACATTGCGCAGAGCCCGACCTGGGGGCCGTTCTTCACGCTCACCGGCCCGCAGCTGACCATCGTGCTGGTGATCTACGGTTTCGTCGCCTCGGTGCTGCCGGTGTGGCTGCTGCTGGCGCCACGCGACTATCTGTCCACCTTCCTCAAGATCGGCGTCATCCTCGGCCTCGCGGTCGGCATCGTGTTCGCCGCGCCGGAACTGAAGATGCCGGCAGTGTCGCGCTTCATCGACGGCTCCGGCCCGGTGTTCGCGGGCAGCGTATTCCCATTCCTGTTCATCACCATCGCCTGCGGTGCGATCTCGGGCTTTCATGCGCTGGTGTCGTCCGGCACCACACCCAAGCTGGTCGAACGCGAAAGCCATACCCGCATGATCGGTTACGGCGGCATGCTGATGGAGTCGTTCGTCGCCATCATGGCGCTGATCTGCGCCAGCGTGCTCGATCCGGGGGTGTACTTCGCGCTCAATTCGCCAGCCGCGCTGATCGGCACCACCGTCGAATCGGCAGCCAGCACGATCAATGGCTGGGGGTTCGCCATCACCCCCGATGCGCTGACGCAGATGGCGCGCGAGGTGGGCGAGCATTCCATCCTGTCCCGCGCGGGCGGCGCGCCCACCTTTGCCGTCGGCATGGCGCACATCATCTCTGAGATCTTCAACAGCCGCGCCATGATGGCGTTCTGGTACCACTTCGCCATCCTGTTCGAGGCACTGTTCATCCTGACCGCGGTCGATGCCGGCACCCGTGCCTGCCGCTTTATGGTGCAGGACCTGGTCGGCGTCGCGGTCCCTGGGCTTGGGCGCAGCCGCAGCTGGCTGGGCAACCTGTTCGGCACCACGGTGGCGGTGGCCGGCTGGGGCTACTTCGTCTACCAGGGTGTCACCGATCCGCTCGGTGGCATCAATACGCTGTGGCCACTGTTTGGCATCGGCAACCAGATGCTCGCGTCGATGGCGTTGCTGCTGGGGACCGTGGTGCTGTTCAAGATGAAGAAGGAGCGCTATGGCTGGGTGACGCTGCTGCCCACGGCCTGGTTGTTCGTCACCTCGATGACGGCGGGCTGGCAGAAGATCTTCCACGACAACCCGCGGATCGGCTTCCTGGCCATCGCCGACAAGTTCAACGCTGCTGCGGCACAAGGCACATTGCTCGCGCCGGCCAAGCACATCGAGGATATGCAACGCATCGCGTTCAACAACCAGGTGAATGCGGTGCTGTGCGGCTTTTTCATGCTGGTGGCGGTGGTGATGCTGCTGGCAGCCTGCGTCGCCATCCGCCGCGCGCTGGCCGAGGCAGGGCCCACGGCACAGGAGGCGCCCATCCAATTGCGCGAGGCGACCGGCCATGCCTGAGCTGATCATCCCCGGCAGGGCAGGGGGCACGCCGACGGAGCCCGACACGGATGAAGCCTACGCCCGCTATCTGGCCGGGCACGCGGCGCGGCATGAACCGGGGCTGCCGATGAGCCGCGGTGCGTTCGAGCGCTACAGCCTTGGCGCCGACTGGCTGGGGGGGCTCAAGGATGCGGCGAAGAAGCTGGTGCAGACCTGCCGGCTGATGGTGGGCATCCACGACTACGAGTACTACCTTGCGCATATGCAGGCCCGCCATCCTGACGCGGTGCCGCTGAGCCGGGAAGCGTTTTACCGCCATTGCCTGGAAGCACGCTTTCCAGGTGCGGATGCACCCGCCGGGGCGCGTTGTCCCTGTTGACCCGACGAGGGTGGGGGCATGCGCAGCACGATGGTGCCGGTCCAAGCGGGTGCCCACCGGAATGCAAGGTGCGGGACAGGCACGCAGCGGCCTGATGCCGCAGCCGGAACCCTGCGAGTACGCGTGGCGGGGCCAGGGCGAGCGCAGCCGACGGCAATCACCCGGATGGGGGTTTGTCTGCGGTGCGGGGCAGCCGTGTCGGGCGGCCGCTAGACCAGCGGCCATCCGACGGGTGGCCGTTTTTATGCCTTGATTGCGCAAAACGGGGGGGTGTACGGCAAAGGCATCGCGCTTGAACTAAGGTTTGCGCTCGGCGCGGCAGGGCCAGTGCTAAGGCCGGTGCCAGTCAGGGCGGATGCAAGGGTGGAAGGGGCTTACGGCGATGGCGCGATCAGGTGGCAATGGCAGACAGCGTCAGGATTTACGGCGGCGGGTGTTTGCATTTAGACTGTACCGTCTAATCTACTCCGCCCTTTCGACTCGGCCATGTCTTCAGCTCCGCCTTGCCCTACCGACTGCGCTGCGCGGGTACTCGATGCCGCGCTCGAAGTGTTCCGTGAATACGGTTACCGCAGCAGCATCGATGCCGTGGCGGCGCGGGCCCAGGTGGCGCGGCAGACGATCTACAACCATTTCGGCAACAAGGAGACGTTGTTCTGCACTGCGTTGACCCGTGCCGTGCAGGAGGTATTCAGCACCCTTGGCACAGGTGACGGCGATTGCCGCGAACGCCTGGTCCGCTTTGGCCTGACCTTCCGCCAGCGCGTGCTCTCGCCCGAGTCGATCAATATGCACAAGGTGATGGTGAGCGAGTCCGGGCGTTTTCCGGAACTGGCGCAGAGCCTCTACCAGAGTTGTTACGTCTACAGCCGCACGCAGATGGCGGACCTGTTGCAATGCGCCATGCAGCAAGGCGTGCTGCGGCAGGATGACCCGATGGAGGCGGCCAACATCCTGATCGACATGTTGATCAGCCACGATCACACCTTGCTGGTGTTCGGCGGCGGTCCGCTCGATCCACAACAGGAACTCGATAAGGTGAACCGGGCGCTGGAGCTGTTCCTGCGCCTGTATGCCTTGCCGGCGGCGCCCGCCACGACGGATGCCGCATCCCAATAAATAACAAACAAAAGCTGTTCCCAGAATCCCGAACAAAGGAGAAATCATGTCGCATCCCCATTTCGGAAGGCTCACCCTGGCGGCCGCCATCGTGCTGGCGCTGTCTGCCTGCAGCAAGGGCGATCAGCAGGCCGGTGGGCCCGGCGGCGGCCAGATGCCGCCGGCCGAGGTCGTCGTCGCCACTGCCCGCTCGGGCGATGTGGCGGTCACGCGTGACCTGACCGGGCGCGTGCTGGCCTACCGCACTGCCGAGGTCTGCGCACGGGTCGAGGGCATCCTCGAAAAGCGCCTGTTCACCGAAGGCGGCGAGGTCCGTGCCGGGCAGACGTTGTTCCAGATCGACCGGGACATGCTTGAGGCGGCGGCGGCGGCGGCGCGTGCCAACCTCGCCAAGGCCAACGCCAATGTCGCGATCGCGCGGCAGACCGCCGAGCGCTATCGCGCGCTGATCAACGATCAGGGCGTCTCGCGGCAGGAGCTGGACCAGGCCGAGGCCGGGCTCAAGGAGGCACAGGCGAATGTTGCCAATGCGCAGGCCACGCTCAAGCAGGCGCAGATCGACCTGGGCCACGCGCTGGTGACCGCCCCCATCTCCGGCCGCATCGGCCGCGCCTTCGTCACCGAAGGCGCGCTCGTCGGCAAGGGCGAGGCGACCCATCTGGCCACCATCGAGCAGCTCGACCCGATCTATGTGGACTTCACCCAGTCCGGCGCGGACATGCTGCGGCTGAAGAAGTCCATCCTCGAAGGCAAGATGAAGGCCACCGACCTGCCGGTCGAGATCGTGCTCGAAGACGGCAGCGTCTACCCGCTCAAGGGTGAGCTCAAGTTCGCCGAGCAGACCGTCGACCCCAGCACCGGCGCTGTCACGCTGCGTGCGCAGTTCGCCAATCCCGACCGGCTCTTGCTGCCCGGCATGTTCGCCACCGTGCGCTTTGCGCAAGGGGCGGTGGGCGGCGCGGTCAAGGTGCCGCAGCGTGCGGTGATGGCCAATCCGCAGGGGCAGTTCGTCTACGTGGTCGGCGCCGACAAGAAGGTCACCGTGCGCCCGGTGAAGACCGGTGGTTTCTCGGGTCAGGACTGGGTCATCACCAGCGGCCTGAAGAACGGTGAAAAGGTCATTGTCGACGGGCTGCAGAAGGTCGCGCCCGGTGCACCGGTCAACCCGGTCGACGAGGGCGCCAAGGCGGCACCGCAGGCCCAGAAGGCCCCGGCGCCTGCCCAGCAGCAATAAGGGGAGCGCACACGCATGTTAGCCCGTTTCTTTATCGATCGACCCATCTTCGCGTGGGTGATCGCCATCATCATCGTGCTCGCCGGCCTCCTGGCGATGCGCAGCCTGCCGATCGCGCAGTATCCCGAGGTCGCCCCGCCGGGGCTGTCCATCACCACGTCCTACCCCGGCGCCAGCGCCAAGGTGGTCGAGGAGACGGTCACCTCGCTGATCGAACAGGAGATGAACGGCATCGAAAATCTGTTGTACATGTCGTCGGAGAGCGATAGCGCCGGCAACATGACCATCCTCTTGACCTTCCGTACCGGCACCAACCTCGACATCGCCTCGGTCGACGCGCAGAACCGGGTCAAGCGGGTCGAGGTGCGCCTGCCCGAGGAAGTGCGTCGGCAGGGGGTGCAGGTGCTCAAGTCGCGCGACAACTACCTGCTGTTCCTGACGCTGTTCTCGCCCGATGGCAGCTATGACGAGGTGGCGCTGGGCAGCTATGTCAACGCCAACATCATCGATGCGCTGCGGCGCGTGCCGGGTGTGGGCGAGGCGCAGCTGTTCGGTTCGGAATACGCCATGCGCATCTGGCTCGATCCGGCCAAGCTTGCCGGCTTCAGGATGGGGCCGGGCGAGGCGCTGGCGGCGGTGCGCGCACAGAACGTGCAGCTGGCCACCGGTGAGATCGGCGCGTTGCCGGCATCCAAGAACCAGCAGTTCACCGCCACCGTGGTGACGCAGGGCCGCTTCGTCACGCCCGAGGAGTTCGGCAACATCGTGCTGCGCGAAGGCGCGAACGGCGCGCTGGTGCGGCTCAAGGACGTGGCCAGGGTGGAGCTGGGCGCCGCGAGCTACGACGTGAGCGCGCGCCTGAACGGCAAGCCCATTGCCGCGATCGGGATCAAGCTCTCGCCCGATGGCAACGCGGTACAGACCTCGCAGGCGATCCGCGCCAGGATGGCCGAGCTGGCGAAGTACTTTCCCAAGGGCGTGAGCTGGGAGCTGCCGTACGACACCTCCAAGTTCGTCGACATCTCGATCAAGGAAGTGCTCAAGACGCTGGCCGAGGCGATCGCGCTGGTGTTCGTCGTGATGTATCTGTTCCTTGGCAACCTGCGTGCCACGCTGATCCCGACCATCGTGGTGCCGATCGCGCTCACCGGCGCCTTGCTCGGCCTGTACCTCTTTGGCTACTCGATCAACGTGCTGACCATGTTCGCCATGGTGCTGGCCATCGGTATCCTGGTGGACGATGCCATCGTGGTGATCGAGAACGTCGAGCGCATCATGAGCGAGGAGGGCCTCGCGCCGCGCGAAGCCACGCAGAAGGCGATGGGCCAGATCGTCGGCGCCATCATCGCGATCACGCTGGTGCTGACGGCGGTGTTCATCCCGATGGCGTTCTTCTCCGGCTCGGTCGGCGCCATCTACCGCCAGTTCTCGGTCACGCTGGTGCTGACCATGTTCTTCTCGGCGCTGATGGCGCTGACGCTCACCCCGGCGCTGTGCGCAACGCTGCTCAAGCCGGTGAAGAAGGGCGAGGATGGGCATGGTTCCAAGGGTTTCTTCGGTTGGTTCAACCGCAAGTTCCTCGCCACCACGGATGGTTACCGGAACTGGGTGGCACGCATCCTGCGCCGCAGTGGCCTTGCGCTGCTGTTCTTCGCGCTGCTGCTGGCGGTGACCGGCTGGCTGTTCGCCCGGCTGCCAAGCTCGTTCCTGCCTGAAGAGGACCAGGGCTACTTCATCAACGTGGTGCAACTGCCGGCCGGCGCCACCCGCGAGCGCACGCTGCAGGTGGTCGAACAGGTGGAAAAGCACTTCATGTCGCAGCCCGGGGTCGACCGCGTGGTCTCGGTGGTGGGCTTCTCGTTCTTCGGCCGCGGCCAGAATGCGGCGCTCGCGTTCGTCACCCTCAAGGACTGGGACGAGCGCACCACCGACGAAACCCAGCTCGATTCGCTGGTCGGCATGGCCAACATGGCGCTGTTCCAGATCAAGCAGGCGTTCATCTTCTCGACCAACGTGCCGCCGATCCCGGAACTGGCATCGGTCGGGGGCTTTGACTTCCGGCTGCAGGACCGGGCTGGTCTTGGGCGCGAGCAGTTGCTGAACGCGCGCAACATGCTGCTGGGCATGGCGGGCCAGAACCCCAATCTGGCCGGGGTGCGCCCTGAAGGCCAGGAGCCGGGACCGCAGGTCTACCTGGAGGTGAACAAGGTCAAGGCGAGCCAGCTGGGCGTTGACATGAACGAGCTGAACGACACCCTCGCCGTCGCGCTGGGTTCGGCCTACGCGAACGACTTCGTGCGCGAAGGCCGGGTGCTGCGGGTGCTGATGCAGGCATCGCCAGACGCACGCATCCAGCCGGAGGACCTGTTGAAGCTGCAGCTCAAGACGCGTGAAGGCAAGCTGGTGCCGCTGTCCGAGGTGGCCACCACGCAATGGATCGTCGGCGACGCCAAGCTGGACCGCTACAACGGTCTGCCGGCCTACAAGATCGCCGGCAGCGCGGCGCCGGGCAAGAGCTCGGGCGATGCGATGGACGCGATGGAGGAGATGGCCACCAAGCTGCCGCCGGGTGTGGGTTTCGAGTGGTCCGGCACCTCGTATGAGGAACGGCTCTCGGGTGAGCAGGCGCCCGCGTTGTTCGCGCTGTCCATCCTGGTGGTGTTCCTGTGCCTGGCTGCGCTCTACGAGAGTTGGTCGATCCCGTTCGCCGTGTTGTGGGTGGTGCCGCTGGGGATCTTCGGTGCGGTGCTGGCGATGACGCTGCGAGGGCTGCCCAACGACGTGTACTTCAAGGTCGGCCTGATTGCCATCATCGGCCTGTCAGCGAAGAACGCCATCCTGATCATCGAGTTCGCCCGCGAGATGCAGCGGCATGGCATGAACGCCGTCGATGCCACGCTGGAAGCCTGCCGGCTGCGCTTCCGTCCGATCCTGATGACCTCGATCGCCTTCATCGCCGGCGTGATGCCGCTGGCGATCAGTTCGGGCGCGGGTTCAGCCAGTCGCCACGCGCTGGGCACCGGCGTGATCGGCGGCATGATTGCCGCCACCGTGCTCGCCGTGTTCCTGGTTCCGGTGTTCTTCGTGGTGGTCCGGCGCTTCTTCCCGGACAAGGGTGCGTCGACGTATGGCGTCGATACGCAACCGGCCAACGATCATCGATGAATCCGGCGCGCCGGCTGGGGCCGATATTGCGGCCCCGGCCGGCGGCGCACTAAAAGGAATAGCCATGCAGCAACGCATTTTCATGTTATTGCCCATCGCCGCACTGCTCGGTGCATGCTCGATGGCCCCGAAGTATGAGCGCCCGCCGCTGCCGGTACCCGGGCAGGTCGGCAGCGGTGCCGAGGCGGCCGCGGCGAGCGTGCCGGGCTGGCAGGACTACTTTGCCGATCCGTCGCTCCGGACCTTGATTGAGCAGGCGCTCGAGAACAATCGCGACCTGCGCATCGCCGTGGCCCGCATCGAAGAGGCGCGGGCCCTCTACGGCGTGACGCGGGCCGACCGGTTGCCCACGCTCGCCGCCGGCGCCGGCATGCAGGCCGGCCGCACCCCGGGCACGTTGACGCCGGATGGCACGGCCCAGACCAGCCGCCGTTACGATGTCAACCTGGGCATCACCGCATTCGAAGTCGATTTCTGGGGGCGGGTGAAGAGCCTGTCCGATGCGGCACGCAACCAGTATCTGGCGACTGAGGAGGCGCAGCGCGCGATGCGTGCCACGCTGATCGCCGACGTGGCCAACGCGTACTGGAACGCCCGGGCGTTCGACGAGCGCGCCGAACTGGCGGGCAAGACCGCAAAAAGCCTGGAGGAAAGCGCCAAGGTGATCGACCGGCGCCTGGACGCGGGGCTGGCCAACCGGCTGGACGCCCTACAGGCGGGCGTCGCGGTCGACGAGGCCCGTGTCAGCCAGGCCGACCTGGAGCGCCAGGCCCGCAATGCCCGTAATGCGCTGCAGGTGCTGACCGGTGCGCCGGCGATGCTGCCGGCCGCCGCTGCCTCCCTGGTCACGACGCTGCCGCAGACGCGGGTGCCGGACGGATTGTCCTCGACGGTGCTGCTCGACCGGCCGGACGTGCGTCAGGCCGAGTATGCGCTCCAGGCCGCCAACGCCAACATCGGCGCCGCCCGCGCCGCGTTCTTCCCGCGGGTGACGCTGACCGGCAGCGCCGGCACGGCCGGCGCACAGCTGTCCGACCTGTTCGACGGCGGCAGCCGTGCCTGGAGCTTCGTGCCGCAGATCTCGCTGCCGATCTTCGACGCCGGGCGCAACCGCGCCAACCTTGATCTGGCCGAGGCACGCAAGGTGATCGCGGTGGCCGAATACGAGCGTGCCGTGCAGGTGGCGTTCCGCGAGGTGGCCAACGTGCTTTCGGACCAGCAGGGCCTGCAGGAATACATGGTGGCCCAGGAGCGGGTGGTCGCCCGACAGGGCGAGCGACTGAAGGCGGCGCAGGCACGCTACGACGCCGGCCTGGTTGGCTATCTGGACGTGCTCGAAGCGCAGCGTGCGCAACTTGCGGCGCAGCAGAGCCTGATCGATGCGGCGCGGGCGCGGCTGGCGGTGACCGCCGAAGCGTTCAAGGCGCTCGGTGGCGACGAGCCGCCGCGTAACGACAACTGACCCGCGACGGGCCCGGATCGCCTGCATCCGGCCCGAAGCACCACGGCGCCCTGGCTTGCCGCCACGGCGCCGTTTCCGTTTGGTGCAGGCTGGGGCCGCTGCAACACGGTGTCACAGTGCCAGCCGGGGCCGGGATGCAGCGCGCGGCGGGCAGCTGTGGTCTTCCGGCCTTGGGCCTGCGCTTATCGCCAATCCCCGCGCAGCGCGCGTACCTGCGCTTCCAGTGCCTGCCGGTCGGCCGCCTCTGGCGGCAGCGGCGGGCCGATCACCAGTTCGATCCGCGACCAGAACCGGCGCGGCAGCTTCATCATCGCCGCACCGTCCTTGCGACTGAAGAAACTGCCCCACATGCCGCGCAATGCCATCGGCACCACCGGTACCGGCGTACGCGCGATGATCTGATCGATGCCGGGCCGGAACGCCTGCATCTGGCCATCGCGTGTGATCCCCCCTTCCGGGAAGATGCAGACCACCTCGCCGGCAGCCAGGTACTGCGCCACCCGCTCGAACGCCTGTGCCTTCAGCTGCGGGTCTTCCTTGGCCGGCGCGATGGGGATGGCGCCGGCGGTGCGGAAGATGAAGTTGAGCACCGGCACCTTGAAGATGCGGTGGTCCATCACGAAGCGCACCGGGCGGCGCACCATGCCGGCGATCACCTGCGAATCCATGAAGCTGACGTGGTTGCACACCAGCACGCACGGTCCGTGCTCCGGGATATGCTCCAGGCCCTTGCAGCGCACGCGGTACAGGGTATGTACGCCGATCCATACCAGGAAGCGCATCAGGAATTCCGGCAGCAGCGTGTAGATATACAGTGCCACCGCGATGTTCATCAGCGAGACTGTCAGCAGCAGCATCGGCACACTTAGCCCGGCCTGCAGCAGTACGATGCTCATGCCGGCGGCCACCACCATGAACAGCGCGTTGAGGATGTTGTTGGCGGCGATGGCGCGCGAGACGAATTCGCGTTCGGTGCGGGTCTGCACCAGTGCATACAGCGGCACGGTGAACAGTCCGCCGAAGGCGCCCATCAGCATGATATCCAGCATCACCCGCCAATGCCCCGGCTCGGCCACGAAGCTTGCCACGGTGTACGGCATCGCTGCGGGTGCGCCGGTGAGCGCGAAATACAGATCCGCGCCGAACACGCTCATGCCGATGGAGCCGAACGGCACGAGGCCCAGCTCGACGCGGCGACCGGACAGCTTTTCGCACAGCGCCGAGCCGATGCCGATGCCGGCCGAGAACAGCGTCACCAGCAGCGTATAGACACCCGGGTCGCCGCGCAGCGTGCGATGCGCCAGGTCGGGCAGCTGCGTGAGGTAGACCGAGCCGAAGAACCAGAACCACGAAATGCCCATCAGGCTGTGGAACACGGTGCGGTTGCCGTGCACGTGCCGCAGGATGTGCCAGGTCTCGCCCAGGATGTTCCAGTTGATCGCAAGGCCGGGCGCCGGGGGCGGCGCCGCCGGCATGCTGCGGCTGAACAGCCAGCCCAGCACCGCGACGCCCACGCAGGCGTAGATGATGGGCGCGCTCGCGTGGGGGGCGTGCTGGACGATCAGCGTGCCGGCGATCTGGCCCAGCAGGATGGCGATGAAAGTGCCGGCTTCGATCAACCCGTTGCCGCCCAGTAGCTCCTCCTGCCTGAGGTATTGCGGCAGCACCGAATACTTGAGCGGGCCGAACAGGGTGGAATGCACCCCCATCAGGAAGACACAGGCGAACAGGATGCTGGCGTTCCGTTGGAAGAATCCGACCCCGGCCAGTGCCATGATCGCGATCTCCAGCAGTTTCACCCAGCGCGCCAGCTGCGCCTTGTCGTACTTCTCGGCCAACTGGCCGGCCAGCGCCGAGAACAGGAAGAACGGCAGGATGAATATCCCGGCCACCGCGTTGGCCAGCGTCTTGGCATCCAATCCCGCCGCCGACAGCCCATAGAAGGTGATCATCACCAGAAAGGCGTTCTTGAACAGGTTGTCGTTGAAGGCGCCGAGGAACTGGGTGCCGAACAGCGGCAGGAAGCGGCGCGAACGGAGCAGGTCGAACTGGTTGGGATGGTGCATGGGCGCGCTTCGGCAATGAGGGCGCGGCTAGTCTAGCGGAATCCGTAGCCGGGCAGGGCGATGCCATGCATGACGTCGACATGGATCTGCAAGGGCGCCATCGGCGCTATGCCGGATGCGGCCACCGCATGTCGCGTCAGGCTGGCGATTGCCGTCGGCGACTGCCTGGCGCGGGTGCGTTTTGCTTGAAACCGCGTGGGGGAGCGCCATCTATACCGATGAATCCCGAGGGTGGAGCACCATGAGATCACGCGATCTGTCGTCCTGGATGTGGGGAGATGCGCTGTCGCTGCTGGAGCAGGCCGAGCGGCTGCACCAGCGCTTTTGCCGTACCGAGCGCCACCCGACGTGGGAACCGCCGGTCGATGTGCTGGAGGACGAGCACACGCTGGTCGTCTACGTGGCGCTGCCCGGCGTGCCGGCCTCGGCCGTCCAGGTGCGTTTCCATCCGGCCGGCGTCACCGTCTCCGGTGTACGGCGCTTTCCGGGGGCGCCCTCGGCGCGCATCCATCGGATCGAGATCCCATACGGCCATTTCGAACGCCATATCCTGCTGCCGCTCGATGCCCTCGAACCCGCGCCGCCACACCTGGCGGATGGCTGCCTGGTACTCAAATTCGACAAGCTCAAGGAGGCCGTATGAAGCAATGGCCGATGTTGCAGCAGACCTGGTCCGGCGAAGGCGTTCCGCATGACGGGGGCGATGCGCCGGCGCAGACGGCACTGATCCATGCGCTCAAGCCGCTGCCACCCGACGCGATGATCCTGATCCCGCTACGCCATGCGGTGCTGTTTCCCGGCGTGCTCTCGCCGGTGACCATCGGACGGGCAAGCTCGGTCGCTGCCGCGCAGCACGCGGTGCGCAACGAGCTCAATGTCGGTTTCCTGCTGCAGCGCGATCCGCAGCAGAGCAATGCCCAGCCGTCCGACCTGTACTGGGTCGGCACCGCCGGCCCCATCGTGCGCTACATCACCGGGCACGAAGGCGCGCATCACCTGGTGGTGCAGGGACAGGGGCGGTTCCAGGTGCAGGAATTCCTGGAAGGCTGGCCCTTTCTGGTGGCTCGGGTGGCGATGGTGGAACCGCCGCAGCTGGAAAGCCCGCAGATCGAGGCGCGCTTCCTGCAGCTCAAGGAACGCGCCATCGAAGCCATCGGGCTGCTGCCGCATGTGCCCGACGAGCTGGCCGACGTGGTGCGCGGCATCGAGGGCCCGGCGGCGCTGGCCGACATGGTGGCCAACCTGATCGACGTGAAGGTCGAGGAAAAGCAGGACATCCTGGAAACCTTCGATCTGATCCGGCGC
This sequence comes from Chitiniphilus purpureus, assembly GCF_025642115.1. Classification (GTDB taxonomy): domain Bacteria; phylum Pseudomonadota; class Gammaproteobacteria; order Burkholderiales; family Chitinibacteraceae; genus Chitiniphilus; species Chitiniphilus purpureus. The sequence goes on from NZ_CP106753.1 coordinate 2,260,418, forward strand.
CTGGACAAAGTGCTGGCGCTGCTCTCATCGCGCGTGGAAGTGCTCAAGCTGTCACGCGAGATCGGCGAGAAGACCCGTGCCCAGTTCGACGAGCGTCAGCGCGAGCATGTGCTGCGCGAGCAACTGCGCCAGATCCAGAAGGAACTGGGCGAAGGCGAGGACGATGCGGCCGAGCTGGCCGGGCTCAAGGAAGCCATCGAGCACGCAGGCCTGCCCGAGCAGACGCTCAAGCACGCACGCAAGGAGTTCAAGCGCTTGCAGCGCATGGGCGAGAATGGCGCCGAATACGCGATGCTGCGCACCTATCTGGAGTGGCTGACCGAATTGCCATGGCAGGCCGCGCCGCAGGAGCCCATCGATATCGCGCGGGCGCGGCAGGTGCTGGACGAGGACCATTTCGGGCTGGGCAGGATCAAGCGCCGCATTCTGGAATACCTGGCGGTGCGCAAGCTGAACCCGCAGGGTCGCAGCCCCATCCTGTGCTTCGTCGGCCCGCCCGGCGTCGGCAAGACCTCGCTTGGGCAGTCGATCGCCCGTGCCACCGGCCGTGCCTTCCAGCGCGTGGCGCTGGGCGGCGTGCACGACGAGGCCGAGATCCGCGGGCACCGGCGCACCTACATTGGCGCGCTGCCGGGCGCTCTCATCCAGGCCATGCGCCGTGCCGAGACCACCCACGCGCTGATCATGCTCGACGAGATCGACAAGCTGGGCGCGGGCGGCATGCATGGCGACCCGGCCAGTGCGCTGCTGGAGGTGCTCGACCCGGAGCAGAACAGCACGTTCCGCGACAACTACCTTGCGGTGGATTTCGATCTGTCGCGGGTGATGTTCGTCTGCACCGCCAACCAGCTCGACACCATTCCCGGCCCGCTGCGCGACCGGATGGAGATCATCCAGCTTGCCGGCTACACCGAGGAGGAAAAGCAGCAGATCGCGCGCCGCTACCTGATCGAGCGTCAGCGCGAAGCCAACGGGCTGCAGCCCGGTCAGGCGCAATTGACCGATGCCGCCGTGACGCGGGTGGTACGGGACTACACACGCGAAGCCGGCGTGCGCAACCTGGAGCGCGAACTGGGCGCGTTGTTGCGCCATGCAGCGATGCAGATCGCCGAAGGCCAGGCCAGGCAGGTGACGGTGGACGCAGGCGATGTGCCCGCCATCCTCGGCGCACCTCGCTTCGAGAGCGAACTGGCACTGCGTGCCGGCCTGCCCGGGGTGGCCACCGGCCTTGCCTGGACGCCGGTAGGCGGCGACATCCTGTTCATCGAAGCGGGCAAGGTGCCGGGCAGCGGCCGGCTGATCCTCACCGGGCAACTGGGCGACGTGATGAAGGAGTCGGCACAGGCGGCGCTGACGCTGGCCAAGACCTGGACCGGCGAAGCGCTGGAGAAGGTGGACGTGCACGTGCACGTGCCGGCCGGTGCCACGCCCAAGGACGGGCCCAGTGCCGGAGTGGCGATGTTCCTGGCGCTGGTCTCGCTGTTGACCGACAGGCCGGTGCGGCCAGACGTGGCGATGACCGGCGAGGTGAGCCTGCGCGGGCTGGTGCTGCCGATCGGCGGCGTCAAGGAAAAGACATTGGCGGCGCTGCGCGCCGGCATCCATACCGTGATGCTGCCGCGTCGCAACGAAAAAGACCTGGAAGACGTGCCACCCGAGGCGCGCGCGCAGCTGGAATTCATCTGGCTGGAACGCGTCGAGGACGCCGTGCAGCATGCCATCGGCGATCTGGTGCCTGCGCTGCGGGCGTGATTACCGGTACGCCGCCGGGTTGCTGAGGCTGGCCACCGGGCAGCGGCCATGATCCGGCCGCAACAACGGTGTCCGGGAGGTTGACAGCCTGATTGGAAGGGCCATGCTGTCGACATGGCCGCCTTCGCTGCCGCTCCTGGAGCCCTGCCGTGCCACATCGCCTGCTTTGGATCGTGCTGATGCTTTGCAGCTGGGTTGGCATCGCCGGCGCCGCCACTGCCGACACCCCGCTTGCGACACCAGCGGCTTCTGCCGCATCGGTGTCGCTGCCGCTTGCGGATGAGGCGGCCTATACCGCCGAGATCAATGCCTGGCTGGAACGGCAGCGCCGTGAGCAGGAGGCCTACCTGGTACGGCAGGCATGGATCGCGCGGGGCGTGCTGCTGGGGCTGACCGCCGGGTTCGCCGTGTTTGCGCTGGCGGTGTGGCGTACCGGCAGGCCCCCGCTGTTCAAGGCCAGCCGCATCTTGCTCTGGACCCCATGCTTCCTGCTGGCTGCAACCTGGTTCTTCCCGATGCTGATCATCGCGGTGCTGGCGTTCGCGCCCGTCTTGCCCTGGCTATGGTGGAAAAGGGTGCTGCCCTGGCTGGAGCTTGCCGCCGCCTCGGTACTGTATCTCACCGCGCTGGGCGGCTTGTGGCTGGTGTTCTCGACGCTGGCCCAGTTGGCCAGCCAGGGAGCGGGGAGGTGAGGTCAGATGCCGGCGCTCGTCCAGCCCAGTGCCCATGGTGGCGTGATGGGGATGGCCGCCGGGCTGGGGACCGGTGCACCGGCCCCACGCCCACCACTTCCCCGCCACATCCGCCACAGCGCGGTTGCCTGCGCTGCCGGATTCAGCCCTGCCAGCGGCCGAAGCGCGGCGGCGTGGTATGGGGTTGGCGCCGCTGGAGTTCCAGGTACAGCATGCGTGTCTCCAGCAGGTTCCAGATCCGCAGCATGGCTTCGATGGCATCGAATGGCTTGGTCAGGAAGTCCCGTGCGCCGAGGGCCAGCGCGCGTCGTCGCGCTTCCTGGGTCACGTCCGCGGTCAGCACCAGGATGGGCAGGTACTGGTCCGGTGCGATCCGCCGCTGCAGCTGTTCCAGCACGGCGTAGCCATCCAGCTCGGGCATCAGCAGGTCGAGCAGCACCAGGTCCGGCTCGAACGCGTTGAAGAGGTCGAGCGCAGCGCGTGGCTCGTTGGTGCCCAGCACCTGCTGGAATCCTTCCTGCGCCAGCAGCCGCTCCAGCAGCTCCACGTTGGCCGGTTGGTCATCCACGATCAGGATGCGGGCTTGTTGCAACACGTTGTCATTCATGAGGGCGCGCTCTCGGGGCATTCAGAAGGCGGTCGACCACGGCGAGGAACGCCACCACATCCAGCGGTTTGGTCAGATAATCGGCGACGCCGGCGGCGCGCAGCCGCGCTTCGGCGGCGGCAGTGGCATCGGCGCTGATCATCACCACCGGGGTGTGGCGGCTCTCCGGCATCGTCCGCAGTTGTGCCAGCACCGCGTCGCCCGGCAGGTCGGGCAGGTTCAGATCGAGCAGGATCAGGTCGGGGCGGTGCTCGCGTGCCAGCGCCAACCCCAGGCTGCCCTGCATCGCCGGCAGCATGCGTACACCCGGACGGCGCTTGAGGATGTGTTCGAGCAGGGCCAGGTTGGACAGGTTGTCCTCGATGCACAGGATGGTGGACAGCGGGCCGCCGGATGGGAGCGGCTGCGGCACGGCCAGATGTGTCGGTGGGGCGGCGTGCATGCCATCGGCCGCCAGCGGCAGCGTGACCCAGAAGGTGCTTTGCACCCCGGGCATGCTGTGTACGCCGATCCGGCCGTGCATCGCCTCGATCAGCCGTTTGGAGAGCGCCAGCCCCAGCCCCGTGCCTTCGACCTGGCTGCGTTCGGCGCCCAGCCGTTCGAACGGCGTGAACAGCCGTGCCAGCAGTTCGGGCTCGATGCCCATGCCGGTGTCGACCACCTCGATGCGCAACCTGCCGTCCTCCAGCGCGCCCGATACCGTGACCACGCCGCCGGGCTGGCGGTTGTATTTCACCGCGTTGGACAACAGGTTGAGGATCACCTGGATCAGCCGCTGCCGATCGGCAAGGATGCGCCGCTCCAGCAATGGGCCGACTTCGCGCTGCAGCGCCACGCCGGCACTGGCGGCCAACGGCGCGGTCAGTTCGATGGCTTCGTCCAGTACCTCGGCCGCGGGCACGGCCTCCAGTGCCAGCTCCATCCGGCCTGCTTCGATCCGGGCGATGTCCAGCACTTCGTTGATCAGCCGCAGCAGGTGGCGCCCGCCCTTGACGATCTGTTCCACGCTGCGCCGCTGGTTGGGATCGGTGGCTTCCATTTCCATCAGCTGGGCAAAGCCGAGGATGGCGTTGAGCGGCGTACGCAGTTCGTGGCTGATCCGTGAGAGGAATTCGCTCTTGGCCTGACTGGCGCGCTCGGCTTCCTCGCGTGCCTGGCGCAGCGCCTCCTCGGCGGCGCGGCGCTCGGTGATATCGCGTGTGATCTTGGAAAAGCCCCGCAGCTGGCCAGCCTCGTCGCGCAGCGCGGTGATGACCACGTTGGCCCAGAAGCGCGAGCCGTCCTTGCGCAGCCGCCAGCCCTCGCTTTCCACCCAGCCGGTCCGCTCGGCCTGCGCCAGCGCCTCGGCCGGCAGCGTGCCGCGTTCCTCCTGCGGGTAGAACAACGAGAAGTGGCGGCCGACGATCTCCTCGGCGCGAAACCCCTTGATGCGCTCCGCGCCGGTGTTCCAGCTCACCACGTGGCCGGTGGGGTCCAGCGCGAAGATGCCGTAGTCACGTGCGCCCTCGATCACCAGCCGCAGCCGTTCCTCGCTCTCGCGCAGCGCGCGTTCGCGTTCGGCCAGCAGGTGTCCCGCCCGCTCCATGCCGGCCGCCAGGTGGCCGATCTCGTCGGTCTCCGAGCGCAGCGGGACCAGCGCCTCCCCTTGTTCCAGCCGGCGTGCGTTGTCCGCCAGCAGGTGCACGCGGCGCACGATGCCGGTGAAGAACAGCCACACCGCCAGCACGCTGCCCAGAAGGCCCACCCCGGCGGCGGTGCCGGTGACCGCCAGGTAGCGCGAGCGCACCCGATTGGCTTCGGCCTGGCGTTCGGCAAGCAGGATGGCTTCGCGCGCCTGCATGGCGTCGATCTCATTGCGCAGCCGGTCGAACAGCGCCTTGCTGTCCACCAGCGATTGCAGCAGGTGCTGGGTGCGGCTTTCATGCGTATCCAGCCGCGCCTGGTGCAGCGCGGCAAGGCTGGTCAGTTTGTGGCGCACCAGCTGGGCGATCACGGCCAGCCGGAGCCGCTGTTCCGGGTCGCGTACGTCCTGCTCCAGCTGGGCGAGTGTCTGTGGCAGCCGTTGTTCGGCTTCGCGATAGCGGGTGAGGAAGTCATCGCGTCCGATCAGCAGGAAGCCCCGCACACCGGTGGCGGCCTCGGAAATCAGGCTGTGCACCCGGTGGATGTTGCTCTGGATCTTGAGTGTGCGCCTGACTTCGTCCTCGACCCGCAGCGTTTCGCGTTCGACCAGGTAGATCAGCCCGAGCGAGCCGAGCAGGATGGCCAGCGGCATGGCGATGACCACGAGGCCCTTGACCCGCAGCGGCTGGTCGGCCCAGGCATGCCAGAGGCGGTTGCGCCATGCGTTCATGGTGGTGACTCCGGAGTGGGGACCAGGCCGAGTGCCAGCGCGCGTACCGCGGCCTGGGTGCGGTCGGTGACGGCAAGCTTGCCGAGGATGCGCTCGACATGCACCTTGGCGGTGCCGGCGGCGATGCCCAGCCGTTCGCCGATCTCGCGGTTGGACAGCCCGGCCACGATCAGCGCCAGCACTTCGCGCTCGCGGTCGGTGAGCGGTTCGATCTGCTGCCCGCCGCGTGTGCTCATCCGCCGCAGCAGTCGCAACGCCGTATTGCCGTTCAGGAACGGCTCGTCGTTGAGTGCGCGCCGCACTGTGCCGAGCACGTCGGCCCGGGTGGCATCCTTGAGCAGATAGCCCGCCGCACCGGCCGCCAGCGCGGCTTCGAGATAGTCGGGGCTCTCGTACAGCGTGACGATCACCACGCGGATCCCCGGCCAGCGCCTGCGGATCTCGCCTGCGGCGGTCAGGCCGTCTAGCCCCGGCATGCGCACATCCAGCAGCGCCAGATCCGGTTGCAGGCGCTCGCACAGCGCCACTGCCTGACGCCCGTCGCCGGCCTCGGCGATCACCGCCAGATCCGGCTCGCCTTCGAGCAGCGCACGCAACCCGGCGCGGGTCAGCTCGTGGTCATCGGCGATCAACAGGCGGGCCGGCACGGTTCATTGCTCCTTGAGCGGCAGCGAGGCCGAGAGGCGTGTGCCGCGGCCGGGCTGGCTTTCCAGCGTCAGCGCACCGCCCAGCAGCGCACAGCGCTCCTGCATCGCAGACAGTCCCACGCAGCTGTGCGCACGCGCCGCCTGCGGATCGAAGCCGATGCCATTGTCCATGATCACCAGGTGCACACTGCCCGGCACACTCGCCAGACTGACCGCCACCTGGCAGGGCCCGGCGTGCTTGCGCACATTGGAGAGCGCCTCCTGGGCGATGCGGAACAGCGCGGTCTCCAGCACCGGCGGCAGCCGCGGCTGGGTCAGCCTTTCCTCGAAGCTGACCGGCCAGCCTTCGCTGAACAGCTGCTCCGCTTCGCCACGCAGCGCATGTGCCAGCCCGAAGTCATCCAGCACGGTCGGACGCAGTCCGCTGATCAGCGAGCGCGCCTCCTGCACCGCACGCTGTGTCAGCCCCAGCGTGATCTCAAGCGCACCGCGCGCATCCTTGTCACGCGGTGCGTGGCGTTCGGCGAAGGCCTGCAGGCGCTGGTGTGCCGCCGCGGCCACCTGCGCCAGCCCATCGTGCAGGTCATGTGCCACGCGCCGCCGTTCGGCCTCCTGGGCATCGATCAGTTGCTCCACCAGCTGCGCCAACTGCCGCTCGCGTTCGGCCAGCCGCTCCAGCAGCCGGTCGCGTTGCACGGTGGCGGCGATGCTGTCGGCCAACAGCCGCAATGCGGCCATGTCTTCCGTTTCCAGCCGGTGACGCGGTGTGCGGCTGAACAGCACCAATTGCCCGAGCGGCACCGATTCGGCGGTGGTGAGCGGCAACTGCAGCAGCACCGGCAGCATCGCGCCCGGGCCGTCGCCCAGCATGCCTGCCAGCACATCCTGGCTTTGCAGCGGTTGCGCCGCGGGCAGCAACGGGGCCAGCACCGGCAGGCTGACCGCCAGGCTGGCATTGCGTGTGGCGCCCACCTGCCACTCGCGTGCGCCCGGCGTGCCCAGCAGGACCAGCCCCCCGTCCAGGGCACTGAACGCCAGCGCGTGATCCAGTGCCCGGCCCAGCAATTGCGGCAGATCGCCGGGCAGCCCCAGCGCATGGCCGGCCTCGACCAGCAGCCGCAGCCGCGCCGCGCGCGCTTCCGCCGCCCGATACAGGTTGCGCCAGGCATGGGCGGAGGCGCCAGGGTCAAGCGGGTCGGAAGGCGGTGTGAAAGGGGTCGGCATCGTGGTCACCGTCAGAAGCAATCCATGTTAATCCCCGCGCGGCGCGCGCACCTATGCCGGTTGGCATAGCTCGGGTCTGCCGTTCAGCTGATTTGCGCGGGGGGCATGCTTTTTACAGTAGGCCAGCCGTTCGCGACACGGCGGACGCGCTCAAGCCACTCAAGGAGGAGATTATGAAAAAGCTGACCATCACCCTGCTGGGCGCCGCGTTGCTGGCTGCCGGCACCGCCCATGCCGACCGCGATGACCGCGACGAGCGCAACAACCAGGGAATCAACTACGCCAACCTGAACCTGGTCCAGCAGGAGATCGCGCAGCTGTTCGATCGCTGGAACAGGGCGCTGCAGACCGGCAAGCCGGGCGAAGTGGCCAAACTGTATGCCAGGAAAGGCGGTACCCTGCTGCCCACCGTATCCAACGTGGTGCGTACCAACCGTGCTGCCATCCAGGATTACTTCGAGCATTTCCTGGCGCTCAAGCCGTACGGCAGGATCGACCAAAGCAACATCCGCGTGCTGGACGAAGATACCGCAATCGATTCCGGCGTCTATACCTTCGAGATCGTGCGCGACGGCAAGCCGGACAAGGTGCAGGCCCGCTATTCGTTCCTGTACGAGAAGATCGACGGCACGTGGTACATCATGGACCACCATTCGTCCGCCATGCCCGAGAAGGCGGCCCCGGCGGCGCCCAGCCACTGAGGACGCTCATACCGTGACACCGGCGATGCGCTGCAGCTGCAGCGCGTTGCCGGTGGCCGCTCCTGCGGCGGTGTTGTCGAAGATGCACCAGACGGTCCGTCCCTGCTCGCATGCTGCAGTGGCGGCGCTGGCCAGCTGGCGCAACGCCGCATCGGCGTAATCCGAGTAGTACATCTGCGGGCTGCCGTGCCAGCGGTAGTACACCGGCTGTGCCACCGGGCCGGGCTGTGCCGCCGCCGGCACCGGCGCCGGATCGGCGGCGACCTGCGCAATGCCGAATGGCAGCAACTGGGCCAGTGCCTCGGGATGGAACCAACTGGCGTGGCGAGCTTCGAGGGCGACCGGGCCCGGATAGCGCTGCCGCAACGCATCGAAGAAGGCATGGGCCAACGGTGCCTGCCAGCGCAGGCTGGGCGGCAACTGCACCAGCAGGCAACCCAGCCGGTCGCCCAATGCCGATACGGGTGGCAGGAAGGCATCGAGCAGCGCTTCGGGCTGATGCAGGCGTGCTTCGTGCGTGATGCTGCGCGCAAGCTTGACCGAAAAGCGGAACGACGCCGGCACGCTCTGCGCCCAGCGGCGGTAGGTATCGGCCAGGTGCGGCCGATAGAAGCTGCTGTTGATCTCCACTGCATCAAAGACACTGCCGTAGCGCGCCAGTTGGCTGGGGCCGGGTGCAAAGCAATCACGGTGTGCGGCCGGCAGGCTCCAGCCGGCCGTGCCGATCAGAAGGCGGGGCGTGTCATGCATTCGGGATGGGCCGGGCCGGCGGTCCTGGCCGTTGTGGCGTGAAGGGCGATAGGGTCAGTGTGGCCCTGGCGAGCGGGTGCGTCGGGGTGAAAAGTCACCGCTCCAACCAATACCACGCCGGCTCGTCGAGCGCGGCCAGCCCGTGCACACGCGTTTCGCTCCATTCCTTTTCCAGCACCCATGCCTGGCAGTCGGACTGCGCAGTCAGCGCAGCGACCAGTCGTGCGGCGTGCGAAACCACCAGTACCTGTGTCTGGTCGGCCGCCTGTGCGATCAGCCGCGCCAGCGCCGGCAGCAGGTCCGGATGCAGGCTGGTTTCCGGTTCGTTCAACACCAGCAGCCCTGGCGGGCGCGGCGAGAGGAGCGCCGCGAGCAGCAGCAGGTAGCGCAAGGTGCCGTCCGACAGCTCGGCCGCGCGCAATGGCCGCAATAGTCCGGGCTGGTGCAGGCCCAGCATCAAACGCCCCTCATGCGCATCGATCTGCAGCTGTGTACCCGGAAAGGCATCGTGCAATGCCGCCTGCAACCGATCCGGATCACCGATTTCGCGGATGGTCTGCAGTGCCGCTGCCAGGTCGGCGCCGTCGTCGGCGAGCACCTGGGTATGGGTGCCGATCTGCGGTTGCCGCGCCGCTGCATCGCGATCGCTGCGCAACTGGTCGTAGAAGCGCCAGCCGCGGATGCGCTCGCGCATGCGCAGCACCTCCGGTGCCGCCTGTGGATCAGCGCAATGGGCGAACAGGCTGTCAAAACCCGGCAGGTGCTGGTGCACGACCTGCCAGGTCCGGCCCTGGCGCAGCCGCAATACATTGTTGCGCCGCTCGGCGAGCAGGCTGGCTGGGCGCAGCAATGGTCCCGCCCAGATGCATTCGCTCTTGATCTGTGGATCATGGCCGAACAGGGTGGGGGCGCCCGGAATCGGCAGGCCCAGATCGATGGCGTAGCCGAAGTCGTCGCCGGCAAAGCCCAGTCTGAGATTGACTGGCTCCTGGCGCACTGTGCCTTGGACAGGGACGTCGCCGCGCCGCATGGCCTTGGAGAGGTTTTCCGGGCCGGCCCACAATGTCGATTGCAAACCGCCCTCGCGTGCCAGCGCGGCGATCATTCCGCCGTGCGCGCATCCGGCAAGCAGGCGCAGCGCGCGGTAGACATTGGATTTGCCGCTGCCGTTGGCGCCACTGACCACATTGAGCCGGCCAAGTGGCAACACCAGCCGCCGCAACGAGCGGTAGTTGGCGACGGCCAGTGTTTTCAGCATGGCCGGGCTCCTTGCCCTGGCCGGCCGCCATGCGGCGTGCCCGGTGGTCTCACGATGGCGTCAGCACCGTCGGCACCGCCTGCGGCAGCATCCCCGGGTAGTCGCGGCTGTAGTGCAGGCCGCGGCTTTCCTTGCGCGCGAGCGCGCAGCGCACGATCAGCTCGGCCGTGCTGACCAGGTTGCGCAGCTCGATCAGGTCGTTGCCGACCCGGAAGTTGCTGTAGTACTCCTCGATCTCGCCCTGCAGCAGTGTGATGCGGTGCAAGGCGCGTTCCAGCCGCTTGTTGGTGCGCACGATGCCCACGTAATCCCACATGAAGCGACGCAGTTCGTCCCAGTTGTGCGAGATCACCACTTCCTCGTCGGTGTCGGTCACCTGGCTCTCGTCCCATTCGGGCACCGCCGGCAGGGCAGGGCGCCCGGCGGCCAGGATGTCCTGCGCCGCAGCCTTGCCCAGCACCATGCATTCGAGCAGCGAGTTGGAGGCCAGCCGGTTGGCGCCATGCAAGCCGGTACACGCCACCTCGCCCACGCCGTACAGGCCCGGCAGATCGGTGCGGCCGGCCAGATCCACCACCAGGCCGCCGCAGGTGTAGTGCGCGGCGGGCACCACCGGGATCGGTTGCTTGGTGATATCGATGCCCAGCTCCAGGCAGCGCTGGTGGATGGTGGGGAAGTGTTCCTTGACGAAACGCGCCGGCTTGTAGCTGATGTCCAGGTAGACACAGTCGTAGCCACCTTTCTTCATCTCGAAGTCGATGGCGCGTGCCACCACATCACGGGGGGCCAGCTCGGCGCGCTCGTCGTGCGCCGGCATGAAGCGGGTACCGTCGGGCAGCCGCAGGATGCCGCCTTCGCCGCGCACCGCCTCGGTGATCAGGAACGACTTGGCCTCGGGGTGATACAGGCAGGTAGGGTGGAACTGGATGAACTCCATGTTCGCCACCCGGCAGCCGGCGCGCCAGCCCATCGCGATGCCGTCGCCGGTGGCCACATCCGGATTGCTGGTGTAGAGGTAGACCTTGCCCGCGCCGCCGGTGGCAAGCACGGTATGGGCGGCAAGCATGGTCTGTACCCGGTCGGCCTTGATGTCGTAGACGTAGGCACCCCAGGCCCGGTTGCCGTCGTCGCTACCGCGCCCAAGCTTGCGTTCGGTGATCAGGTCGAGCGCGATGTGCTGTTCCAGCACGGTGATGTTCGGGTGCGCGGCCACCTTCATCGCCAGGGTCTCGATCACCGCGCTGCCGGTGGCATCGGCGGCATGGATGATGCGCCGGTGGCTGTGCCCGCCCTCGCGCGTCAGGTGGAAGCCCTGATAGCTGTTCTCGCCGCTGGCATCCCGGGTGAACGGCACGCCCAGCGCGATCAGCCAGTCGATGGCGTCGCGTGAATGCTCGACGATGAAGCGGGTGGCATCCGGGTCGCACAGGCCGGCGCCGGCCACATGGGTGTCGCGGATATGCGATTCGATGCTGTCCTGCCCGTCCAGCACCGCCGCGATGCCGCCCTGGGCCCAGCCACTGCCGCCCTCCTGCAAGGCCCGCTTGGTCACGAGTCCCACTTTGAGATGGTCGGCCAAGTGCAGGGCGATGGTCATGCCGCCAAGGCCACTGCCCACGATCAGGACGTCGAATTGCTGCATGGCGTGTTCATATTTACTGGTGGATTTCAGGATCACAGAATATAACAGAGCGGCCCCGCGCCGAGCGTTACGTCCGGCAAGGGTGGCAAGGTGGCGCCATGACGGCTTGCAAAGCCGTCCGTCTGCCCCCATCTACCGGGGATGCGGTAAAGAGGAAAGGCCCGCGACGGGCAATGAACGGAGCATGCTTTTGGAGAAACGCACTGAACGGGAGGTCGATCACGAGCTTGTCACCCGTGCTCAAGCCGGAGACAAGCGCGCCTTCGAGCTGCTGGTGGCCAAGTATCAGCGGCGCATCGCCCGGCTCCTGTCACGGCTGATCCGCGATCCGGCCGAAATCGAGGATGTGACGCAGGAAGCCTTTATCAAGGCCTACCGCGCCTTGCCGTCCTTTCGCGGGGAGTCGGCGTTCTACACCTGGCTCTACCGCATCGCCATCAACACCGCCAAGAACTACCTCGCATCGCTGGGGCGCCGTCCGCAGTTGTCCGCCGACTACGAGGACGAGGACGGCGAGACGCTCGATGCCGCGGCACAAATACCCGATTTCCACACCCCCGAGTCTGAACTTGCCAACCGGGAGATTGTCCGAACGGTCAATGAAGTCGTCGAAGCGCTGCCCGACGAGTTGCGCACCGCGATCACCCTGCGCGAGATGGAAGGTCTCTCGTACGAAGATATCGCCGGCGTGATGAATTGCCCGATTGGTACAGTGCGTTCACGAATCTTTCGCGCTCGCGAAGCGATTTCGGCAAAATTGAAGCCGTTGCTCGATGTGGTCGGCAAGGACCGTCGTTGGTAGGCAAAGCAAGAGGGTTTTCCATCATGAAAGAGCAGTTGTCCGCATTGATCGATAGCGAACTGGGACGCGCCGAGCGGGATCGCCTTGTCGGTCAGCTTGGTGTCGACGAGAGCCTGCGACGCGATTGGCAGGACTGGCATCTGGTGGGCGACGTGATGCAGGAGCATCCGCTGCTCTCTCCCGATTTCATGAAGCGCTTTTCCGAACGCCTTGCCGCCGAGCCCATCGTGATGGCGCCGGTGCGGCGTCGTTCGTTGTTGCGCCGCGCATTGATGCCCCTGTCGGCTGCTGCTTCGGTGGCCTTTGTCAGCGTGGTCGGCTGGCAGGCGTACTATGGCGCTTCCCGGGCCAGCGGGGGGACGCCAGGGGCCGCGACCACGCTTGCCTCGACCCAGCAGCACAACCCCCTCGACACGGCCCGGATGCAAGGCTATCTCGCTGCGCATCGCCATGACGGCGGCAATCCGTTCGCCGGACGTGAGTTCATGCAGGCTTCCTTCGAACCCTCGCAAGCAAAGTAATGAGAATTCCAAGCGCGTGGTTGCTGGCCGGCGGCATGTGGCTGTCCAGTGTTTCCCTGCTGGCCGGCGGACCGGCCTCTTCCGCACCGCTGTCAAACGCCGAGGCTGGCCAGTTGGTGCAACGTGTGGCCGATGCCGCGCGTCTGAACTCCTATCACGGCATCTACGTACACCAGTACGGTGACCGGTTCGAAACGGTGCGCGTGGTGCATCTAGCGGACGGTGCACGTGACATCGAACGGCGCGAGACGCTGGACGGCCCGCCCCTGGAAATGCTGCGCGAAGGCGACAAGGTCGGCCTGTATCTGCCCGAGGATGCCTATCCGGCGTCGGTCGACCGCCGTTTGATGTCCAAACTGTTTCCGCGGCAATGGCCCGAGCAGGCCCAGCAGCTCCTGGCGGGCTACCAGATCCGCCGGGCGGGGCATGCCCGGGTGGCGGGTGTGCCGGCCGACATCTATGAATTCGAGCCGCGCGATCGCTTCCGTTATCCGCACCGCTATTGGGTCCATCCCGAAAGCGGGTTGATGCTCAAGTCGATGATGATCGGACCGCGTAACGAACCCATCGAACTCTTCACCTTTTCCCAGATCCAGATCGGCGGCACCATCGACCGCAAGCTGCTCAAGCCCAACCGGCCGTTGCGGACGCTGCCGCTGGAAAGCGGCGAGGGCGAGGCGATCCGACCGCAGGACCCGGAGTGGGAAGTACGTTCGTTGCCGCCGGGTTTTCGCTTGGTGAAGACCAAGCGCAGTGCCTGGGCCAAGGGCCGGCTGGTGACGCATCACCTGTACAGCGACGGTCTCGTCACTGTCTCGGCATTCATCGAGCCGCTGCCACGGGCCAATGCGGCGCCGAGCCTTGCGCAGCAGGGCGGCATCAGCTTCTTCAGTCGCCAGTTGGGCACCTATCTGCTGACCGTGGTCGGCGAGGTGCCGACCGAGACCGTACAGTTGCTGAGCAACGCCTATACCTTGCGCGAGCCTGCGGCTGCGGAGCAGTGATGTCCGGCTGGGTCGCCGTCGATGTGCGGATCGTGCGGGTTGAAGGACCCTACGCCTGGGTCCGTCCGCTGCGCCAGGGCAGTTGTCCGCAGTGTGAACGGCAGGGAGGATGCCACGCCGTCGCATTGACCCGTCTGTTTGGCGTGGCCCGTGAAGTGCGGGTGGACAATGCCTTGTCGGCCCAGCCGGGCGAATCGGTGCGCATTGGCCTCGCTGCCCGCAATGTGCTCGCCGCAGCGTGCATCGCCTACGGCCTGCCACTGGCGATGCTGCTGGCAGGGGCGCTGGCCGGCGCCGCGGTGTTGCCGACGCGGGCCGACGCCGGGGCGGTGTCAGGCGCCGGGCTGGGGTTGTTGCTTGCGTTTGCGTTGTTGCGCCTGGGTTCTCCACGTTGGCGCCACATGCCGCGAATGCTGGGGCGAGCAGGGCAGTGCGGAACTGTCGCCCCGATTGCGGATTCGAAGTGTTCCCGTTTCATTCACCACAAGCCATGAAAACTATGTCCAAACAAACTTGGTTGTTTGCTGGCGTCGTGGCCCTTGCGGCTGTCGGCACCCACGCTGCTACGGCAGTATCCCTGCCCGATTTCACCCAACTGGTCGAAAAGGAGGGACGCGCCGTGGTCAATGTCTCGACCACTGCAACCCTGCGCGATCCAGGCCAGGGGATCGAAGGTTTGGATGAGGATACCCTCAACCTCTTCCGCCGTTTCGGGTTCCCGTTGCCGCCGATGGCGCCGCAAGGGCCGCGCGAGCGCCATGCGCAGTCGCTGGGCTCCGGGTTCATCATCGATGCGGCGGGCTACATCCTGACCAATGCGCACGTGATCGCCGAAGCGGACGAGATCAAGGTCAAGCTCGAGGACAAGCGCGAGTTCAAGGCCACGGTGGTCGGGTCCGATGCGCGCACCGACGTGGCGCTGCTCAAGATCGAGGCGACCAACCTGCCCAAGGTGGATCTGGGCAATCCGGCGCAGCTCAAGGTCGGCGAATGGGTCGCTGCCATCGGCTCGCCGTTCGGCCTGGAGAACACCGTCACCGCCGGCATCGTTTCTGCCAAGGGACGCAGCCTGCCCGACGAAACCTATGTGCCGTTCATTCAGACCGATGTCGCCATCAATCCGGGCAACTCGGGCGGTCCGCTCTTCAACCTGAAGGGTGAGGTGATCGGCATCAATTCGCAGATCTACAGCCGCTCGGGCGGCTACATGGGCCTGTCGTTCGCCATTCCGATCGATGTGGCGATGAAGGTGGCCGAGCAGCTCAAGACCAATGGCAAGGTGTCGCGCGGCAAGATCGGCGTGAGCATCCAGGAAGTGAACGAGGAGCTGGCCAAGAGCTTCGGCCTGCCCAAGGCGTCGGGCGCGCTGGTGTCGTCGGTCGAAAAGGACGGTCCGGCCGACAAGGCAGGGCTCAAGCCAGGCGATATCGTGCTGCGATTCAACGGGCAGGAGGTCAGCGTGACTTCCGACCTGCCCCGGCTGGTGACCGAGGCCAAGCCCGGCAGCACCGCCAGGTTGCAGGTCTGGCGCGACCGCGCTGCGCGCGAATTGAACGTCACCGTCGGCGAGATGGACCAGCCCGACCGTGCCTCGGCCGGGCGGGAATACCGTGGCGGCAAGAAGGAGGAGAGCAACCGTTTCGGGCTGACATTGCGTGAGTTCAACAATCCACGCCATCTCAAGGAACTGGGGATCAAGTACGGCCTTGTGGTGCAGGGCGCGAGCGGCGCGGCGGCCCGGGCTGGGCTGCAGCAGGGCGATGTGATCGTCGGCATCGGCGGGCAGGAGCTTTCAAGCTCGGCACAGCTCAAGAAGGCGCTGGACGAGCTCAAGCCCGGCCAGACGCTGCCGTTGCGCGTGCTGCGCAGCGGTGCCTCGCTGTTCATCTCGCTCAAGGCGCCGGAGAAGTGATCGCCCTGACGCTGTACGGGCGCGAGTATTGCGGGCTGTGCACCACGATGCGCGAGCAACTGGCGCAGCTCGCGCCCACACGGGGCTTTTCGGTGCAGTGGGTGGATATCGACGACGATGAGGTGCTGGAGGCGCGCCACGGCGAATGGGTGCCGGTGCTTGCGGACGCCGACGGCACGGAGATCTGCCACTATCACCTCGATCTTGCGGCGCTGGATGATCGTCTGGCGAAATTCCGATAGAATCCCGGGCTACTCGAACCGCCGCAGGGGCACGCGTTGCGTGCCCTTTTTACTGGACTTTCAACGCCGTACATGAAGCATATCCGCAATTTCTCGATCATCGCCCATATCGACCACGGTAAATCCACGCTGGCGGACCGGTTCATCCAATTCTGCGGTGGGCTGGAGCTGCGTGAAATGAGTGAGCAGGTGCTCGACTCGATGGATATCGAGAAGGAGCGCGGCATCACTATCAAGGCGCAGACCGCTGCGCTGCACTACAAGGCGCGCGACGGCCAGATCTACAACCTCAACCTCATCGACACCCCCGGACACGTCGATTTCAGCTATGAAGTCAGCCGCTCGCTATCGGCCTGCGAAGGCGCATTGCTGGTGGTCGACGCCTCGCAAGGGGTCGAGGCGCAGACGGTAGCCAACTGCTATACGGCAATCGAGCTGGGCGTGGAAGTGCGCCCCGTGCTCAACAAGATCGACCTGCCCGCTGCCGAGCCCGAGCGCGTGGCACAGGAAATCGAGGACATCATCGGCATCGAGGCTGTCGACGCGGTACGCGCCTCGGCCAAGGCCGGTATCGGCATCGAGGACATCCTCGAAGAGGTCGTCAGCCGCATCCCGTCGCCCAAGGGTGATCCGCAGGGGCCGCTCAAGGCGTTGATCATCGACTCGTGGTTCGACAACTATGTCGGCGTGGTGATGCTGGTGCGCGTGGTCGATGGCGAGATCCGCCCCAAGGACAAACTGCTGTTCATGGCCACCGCTGCCCAGCACCTGTGCGAGCAGGTCGGCGTGTTCACGCCCAAATCGCTCCAGCGCGAGGCGCTCAAGGCCGGCGAGGTCGGGTTCGTGATCGCCGGCATCAAGGAGTTGGCGTCGGCCAAGGTCGGCGACACCATCACCCATGTCAAGCCGGCCGCCGACGCAGCGCTGCCTGGCTTCAAGGATGTGAAGTCCCAGGTGTTCGCCGGCCTGTATCCGGTGGAGTCGCACGACTACGAGGCGCTGC
Source organism: Chitiniphilus purpureus (assembly GCF_025642115.1). Classification (GTDB taxonomy): domain Bacteria; phylum Pseudomonadota; class Gammaproteobacteria; order Burkholderiales; family Chitinibacteraceae; genus Chitiniphilus; species Chitiniphilus purpureus. The sequence continues at coordinate 2,277,528 of NZ_CP106753.1, forward strand.
GTGATTCGCTGACCAAGCTCAAGCTCAACGACGCTTCGCTGCATTTCGAGCCCGAGGTGTCGCAGGCGCTGGGCTTTGGTTTCCGCTGCGGCTTCCTCGGCCTGCTGCACCTGGAGATCGTGCAGGAGCGGCTGGAGCGCGAGTTCGACATGGACCTCATCACCACTGCGCCCACCGTGGTGTACGAACTGGTGATGAAGGGTGGCGAGGTGGTGCAGATCGAGAATCCCTCCAAGCTGCCCGATCCGTCCAAGTACCAGGAGATCCGCGAGCCCATCATCACCGCGACCATCCTCGTGCCGCAGGACTACGTCGGCCCGGTGATGACGCTGTGCAACGTCAAGCGGGGCGTGCAGCGCAACATGCAGTACCTGGGGCGCCAGGTGATGTTGACCTACGAACTGCCGATGGCCGAAGTGGTGATGGACTTCTTCGACAAGCTCAAGTCGGTCTCACGCGGTTATGCATCGCTGGACTACGAGTTCAAGGAGTTCCAGACGGCCGACCTCGTCAAGCTGGATGTGCTCGTCAACGGCGAACGCGTCGACGCGCTCAGCCTGATCGTGCATCGCGCCAACAGCGTCTACCGCGGTCGCGAGCTGGTGAGCAAGATGCGCGAGTTGATTCCCCGTCAGATGTACGACGTGGCGGTGCAGGCGGCGATCGGCGGGCAGATCATTGCCCGCGAGACGGTCAAGGCGATGCGCAAGGACGTGCTGGCCAAGTGCTACGGCGGTGACATCACCCGCAAGAAGAAGCTCCTGGAAAAGCAAAAGGCCGGCAAGAAGCGCATGAAGCAGGTGGGCAATGTCGAAATTCCGCAGGAGGCGTTCCTCGCCATCTTGCAAGTCTCGGACAAATAACAAGGAAACCGCATGAACTGGCAAGTGATCGGGGTCGTACTGACCATTGTTGGCGTGCTCCTTTCCGTGATCGGCGCACGGCACGAGCGCAAAGGCGACGAGCCGCCGCAACTGGTGCAGTATGGTTATCTCGGCGTGATCGTCGGGGTGTTCATCCTGCTGGTGAATTTCTTCTCGATCGCCGCCGCCATGCTGATCTTCGTGCTGGTGACCGGCACGATCTGGTTCGTCGACAAGCTGGTGCTTGCCAAGCGGCGCCGGGGTGCACGGCCGAGCGATTGGGTCGAGTACGGACGCGGCTTCTTTCCGGTGATCCTGGTGGTGTTCCTGCTGCGCTCGTTCCTGGTCGAGCCGTATCAGATCCCGTCGTCGTCGATGCGGCCGGGTCTCGTGGTCGGGGATTTCATCCTGGTGAACAAGTACGTCTACGGTATCAGGCTGCCGATCCTGAACAGTGTGCTGGTGCCGGTGGATTCGCCGCAGCACGGCGACGTGATGGTGTTCAACTATCCCAAGAATCCTTCGATCAACTACATCAAACGGGTGATCGGCCTGCCCGGCGACACGGTCGAGTACCGTGACAAGCGGCTGACCGTCAATGGCCAGGCAGTGACGGCGGATGTGCTGGGGCCGGATGAATATGCCGAGGGCATCTACATGAACCCGGTACTGCGGGTCCAGGAAAAATACGATGCCAAACAGTACGATACCTTCGTCGTGCCGGATCAACCCTGGATCAAGGAAGACCAGGTCGACAACTTCCCGTATCGCGAAAACTGCCGTTATGATGACAGCGGCTTTGTCTGCAAGGTGCCCGAAGGCCACTACTTCATGATGGGTGACAACCGTGACCACAGTGCCGACAGCCGCTATTGGGGGTTCGTCCCGGACAAGTATGTGGTGGGCCGGGCCTTCTTCGTCTGGTTCAACTACAAGCAACTGAGCCGCATCGGCACAATGATCCGGTGATGGCCGGCAAAAGGGGCAGCACAATGCGCAGACAGCAGGGGTTATCGTTCTTCGGGTTCGTGATCATCGCCATCCTGGTGGCGCTGGCCGCGATCACCTTCTTCAAGGTGGTGCCGACCTACGTCGAGTACTTCAGCGTCAAGAAGACGCTCAAGACCCTGGTCAAGGAACACGGCTCGGCACCGGCTGCAACCATCCGCGAGGGGTTCGGGCGGCATGCCGTCATCAGCACGATCGAGGCGGTGAAGGCGGACGATCTCATCATCACCCAGTCCGACGGCAAGACCACCATCAGCGTTTCCTATGAAAAGGTCGTGCCGCTCGTGGCCAATATCAGCCTGCTGTTCGATTTCGAGGCCAGCGAATCGAGCTCGCCGATCCAGTGAGTGTCGTTCTGCCTGCCGAGCGTCTGGCCCAGGCGCTCGGCCATACCTTCGCCGACCCGCGCTGGCTGAGGCAGGCGCTGACGCATCGCAGCTTTTCCGGCACGCACAACGAGCGGCTGGAGTTCGTCGGGGACGGCATCCTCAACGCCGTGGTGGCCCGCGCCTTGTTTGTGGCGTTTCCACAGCTAAGCGAAGGCGAGCTTTCGCGGCTGCGTGCCAGCCTCGTCTGCCAGGATTCGCTGGCCGTGATCGCCGCTGGCCTCAGACTGGGCGACTATCTTTACCTGGGTGAAGGTGAACTCAAGAGCGGTGGCCATCGGCGTCCTTCGATCCTGGCGGACGCGCTTGAAGCGTTGTTCGGCGCAGTATGGTTCGATAGCGGTTTCGAGGCGGCGAGCCGGGTGATCGACGCCTTGTTCGCACCGAGGATTACGGCCATCGACCCTTCACGCGCGCTCAAAGATGCCAAGACCGCATTGCAGGAATGGTTGCAGGCGAGACGCGTATCGCTGCCGCAGTATCTGCTGATCAGGCAGGAGGGCGAATCGCCGCACCAGATCTTCGGGATCTGCTGCCGCATCGAACAACTGCAGATCGAAACCCAGGCGGAGGGGCCGAGCCGGCGCGCTGCCGAGCAGGCCGCTGCGGCTGCGGCGCTTGCGGAACTCAAAGAACGCTATCCGGGCAAGGCCAAGCGCTGCTAGCGGCCCACCCGACAAGGAATGTCATGTCCGAATCCTTAGCACAGGATGCCGCCGACGGCCATCGCTGCGGCTTCATCGCCATCGTCGGTCGGCCCAATGTGGGCAAGTCCACGCTGCTCAACCACCTGATCGGGTTGAAGCTGAGCATCACCTCACGCAAGGCGCAGACAACCCGTCATCGCATCACCGGCGTGCTGACGCAGCAGGAGGCGCAGTTCATCTTTGTCGACACGCCCGGTTTCCAGACGCGCCACCGCAATGCGCTGAACCAGGCGATGAACCGCAACGTGACCACGACGCTGGCGGATGTGGACGTGATCCTGCTGGTGGTCGAGGCCGGCCGCTGGAGTGCCGAGGACGAAGCCGTGCTCAAGCTGATCCCGCCTGACCGTCCCGTCCTGCTGGTGATCAACAAGATCGACCTGCTAGCGGACCGCAGCGCGTTGCTGCCCTTTATCGAACGGGTTGCCGCATTGCGCGATTTCGCCGCCGTGGTGCCGGTGTCGGCGCAGAAGGGGCAGCAGCTCGATGGCTTGTTGAAGGCGGTGAGGCCCTTGTTGCCCGCCTCGGTGCCACTGTACGAGGAAGACCAGATCACCGATCGCAACGAGCGCTTTCTCGCCGCCGAGATCGTCCGCGAAAAGATCTTCCGGCTGATGGGCGACGAACTGCCCTATGCCATGACGGTGGAGATCGAGAAATTCGAGGAGGAGCAGACCAAGGATGGCCGTGAGCTGCGCCGTATCTTCGCCGCCGTGCTGGTCGACCGTGACAGCCAGAAGGCGATCCTGATCGGCCGCAATGGTGAAAAGCTCAAGCGTATCGCCACCGAGGCGCGTCAGGACATGGAAAAGCTGTTCGACGCCAAGGTCTACCTGGAGGTGTGGGTCAAGGTCAAGAGTGGCTGGGCCGACGATACCCGGGTATTGCGGCAGCAGGGTTTCGAATAGGCGCGTGACCCATGCCGGCGCCACGCAAGCCTCGGGTGAAGGGCAAGGCTGATGCGCCGCGTGTCGATGCGCAACCGGCCCTGGTACTGCACCAATACCCGTACCGCGAGACTAGTCGCCTGCTGGAGGTGTTCACCCGCGATCACGGGCGCGTGGCCATCGTGGCGCGCGGTGCGCAGCGCCACGGTTCGCAGGCGCGTGCGGTGCTGCTCAATTTCCAGCCGCTGCTGCTGTCCTGGTTCGGCGCGGGCGAGGTGAAGACCCTGCACGCTGCCGAATGGCAAGGGGGGGTGCCGCAACTGACCGGCCAGCCCTTGTTGTGCGGTTTCTATCTCAACGAGTTGCTGCTCAGGCTGCTGCCGCGCGAATCGCCCCAGCCTGCGCTGTTTGCCGCCTATTTCGATGCGGTACGCGCATTGTGCGTCTTGCCACGCACCGCTTCGGGCGAGCTCGAACCCATCCTGCGCAGCTTCGAATTGTCGCTGCTGGCGTGCCTGGGCTATGCCCCCGACTGGCGGTTCACTGCGGATGGACAGCCGGTCATGCCCAATCGTCACTATGGTTTCGTACCCGGTCTGGGTCTGATGCCAAGCACAGCGCCGAGCGGGGCCTGTCCGGGCGAGACGCTGCTGGCGCTGGCGCAGGGCCACCCCACCGGTCATGCGCTGGCCCAGGTCAAACCGTTGACACGGCAGATGATCGGTTCGCTGATCGGCGATGGGCCGCTTCATACCCGGCAATTGTTGATCGATTTACAACGCCTCTGACACCACGCGCCGTGGCAAGCTGCCTTCCTGCCGCCCAAAGGGCTATGCTGACAGGGTAGCGCGAGCGCGCCTGCACAGGAGAACCGGTCATGATCACCATCAGCCATGAGCAGAACTACATTCATGTAGCGGTGTTGGGCGAGTTCACGTTGAAGGATTTCCGTGAATTCGAGGAAAACGTGCTCTACGAGCTGCGCTTTCACGGCCGGGCCAACTTGTTGTTCGATCTGACGGAAATGATAAGCTATACGCTGGATATGGCGATCGAGGAAATCCGTTTCGCCCGTGCCCACCGCCGCGATTTCGACAAGGTCGCGGTGCTGTCCAATGATCAGTGGGTTGCATGGTCGGCGTGGCTCAATCAACTGCTTTCCGAAGCCCGGATCGAGCTGTTCCAGGAGACCGACGCGGCACGTGCATGGCTGGCGCCGCCCTCGGAGACCGGGCAGGCGCCGGCATAGCTACGAAAAGAACATACGATGCGCGAATTCCTCAGCAGTCTGCTATCCCGCGACAAGTCGCCGCTTGCCAGCTCCAAGGCCGCGCTCGCCTGGTACAGACGGATCGAGATGCTCGATCCGCAAACCCAGCTTGGCAAGGTGATCGAAGTCCTCGGCCGCTACCTGGAGCTGGCCCCTCGGCCCGATTTCGAGTCGCTGCAGGCGCTAGTGCTGCTCGATGGCGCGGTGCAGACCCCGCTGGAGGCGATCTGCTACCAGTACGTCTCCAATCCGCGCATGGCCAAGGATATGGAACAGCGGCTGTGGCACGACATCGTTGCCTTCTCGCAGCGGATGGCCGATTGCTACCAGCGCTTCATCGAGCACGAAGGCGATGAGCTCTACCGCACCGCCGGCTATACCGAGCAGATGCCGCTGGTGCTGGCGCGCAGCCTGCATTACATCGCCATCCAGGCCAAATGGCACTACTTCCGCTTCGAAAAGGCACCGGGCAAGCTGTGGACGCTTGCCCACCGGTTTTACCGGCTCTCTGAAGTGGAAGGGTTCGACTGCAACCCATTTCCGCTTTATCCGGGGCGCGATCGTGGCGTGAGTTCGTGCGCCGACGAGTATATCCAGCTCTTGATGCTGGCCACCCTGTCGGCCAACAACCTGTCGGTACGGCAACTGGATTGGGTCGATCAGTGGCTCGACAACTGGTCCAAGCTGATCCAGCTGAACCGCCGCCATCAGGAAGAGCGCGATCATTTCTGCGTCAACCTACAGGAGGCACAAGGTCCGCAGAAGATCCAGGCGGATTCGACCGGCGAGCCGTTCCGTTACTGGGGGCTCTTTGATCTGCTGCATCAAGTGCAGGAGACAGCCAAACGGCTCGAGGCCGGTGTCGCGCCGGCCGAGCTGGGCCTGGGCGCGGATTGCCGGGCGCCTTCGTGCCTGGAGCTGCTCAAGCACCTGGACATGTTCTGGAGCATGTCCATCCGCAATGCGCAGATCCAGCGCAGCCAGCGCCGCGACGTGCGTAAGGCGGCCCAGGTGCTGCACGGTCTGGATGTGATCTGCCAGCAGGTGAGGGCGGACAACGAGAAGTTCAGCAGGCAGCCGGTCGAGACCCGCACCCAGGTCGACTATGACGAGCTGATGGACATGCGCTTGTACGGCTTCGTCTCGTCCCGTACCCGTTCCAAGCTGCAGCAGGTGCCGCCAAGCACCCATTCACGCGCACCCGAATACCCGACGTGGCTGATCGAGAACGAATCCGAAGGCGGCTTCGGCGCCTTGCTGCGTTATTCGGAGAACGAATGGATCCGTCCCGGCGTGCTCTTGGGCATGCGGCTGGGCGATGCGCAGAACTGGCACGTGGGCGTGGTGCGCCGACTGGTGCGGCGTGGGGCGGACGAGGTGGCGGCTGGCATCCAAGTGCTGTCGAGCACCCCGGTCGCAGTCCATATCCAGCAGGTGCAGGAAAGCGCGCGGACCAAGGTGCCGCTTGCCGAATTCCTGGATGGTGGCAGCGCCGAGCTGCCCAGCCCCAAGCTGGCGTTGTATCTGCCATACAAGGGGCAGGGCGGCGCCAATCTCAATACCCTGATCCTGTATGGCGCCGACTATGCCAGCGATCGCCTTTACCGGGTGCAGGCACGCGAGCGTGGTTTCACCGTCGGCCTTGAGTCGGTACTGGAAAAGGGCGTGGACTGGACCTGGGTGACCCTGCAAGTCGTGAAATGACGGCAATGCCGCACCAAGCGGCACGCCGTATCCCTGCCGGTGCTCAGCCGAGCACGTCGGCGAGGAACCTGCCGATGAGCAGCAGTTCCGGTGGACAGACTGAATGCTGCATCGGATAGCGATGCCACTGCACCGGATTGCCGAATCCGGCCACGCGCTGCTGTGCCTGCTCGCCCAACTGGATCGGTACGACCGGGTCCATGCTGCCGTGGGCGGCAAGGACAGGTGTCGTGGCATTGGCCGACGTCCGCTCTTCGAGCAGCGCCGGTACCGGCAGGTAGGTGGACAGTGCGACGATGCCGGCCAGCCGTTCCGGATGCAGCAGGCCGGCGGTGTAGGCGATGGCCCCGCCTTGCGAAAAACCGGCCAGTACAATGCGTGAGCACGGCACGCCCCGATCGTTTTCCCGGGCGATCAGCTGGCGGATCAAGGCGACCGCGTTGCGCACCCCCTGTTCGTCGGCGTGCCGTTCTATCCTGTCGAAGTACGCGATGTCGTACCAGGCGCGCATCACGTAGCCGTTGTTGCAGGTGACCGGGATCATCGGCGCGTGGGGGAATACAAAGCGTACCGCCAGCGCATCGGGCAACGTCAGCGCAGGTACGGCCGGTGCGAAATCGTGGCCGTCGGCGCCCAGGCCATGCAGCCAGATCACGCTGGCCGTGGGCGCCGGCGCCGTTTCGATTTCCACGCAAGGCAGCAGCGGAAGATCAGCCATGTGGTCGGTTACTCCTTGAAAGAGGATCGTGGTGTGGTGGATGGCGTGCGCCGCCGCGGCATGGCCTCATGGCGCACGGGCCACGGTGATGCCGCCACCCACGCCCGGGGCGAAACGCAGTGCCTGCCAGTCGGCAATGTGCAGGTCTGCTTCGCACAGCGCTGTTCCGGCATGCGAGGTGGTCAGTGCAATGACCGGCATGCTGGCTGCGCGGGCTGCCCGTACACCGCTCGGTGCATCTTCGAATGCAAGGCAAGCGGCGGGCGCAACGCCCAACTGCGCCGCGGCATGCAGATAGGGATCTGGGGCGGGCTTGCCGCGTGCGACGTCCTCGGCGCAGACCATCACCGTCGGCGCAGTGACGCCGCAATGGGCAAGCTTCACCTTTGCCAGGGCCCGTGGTGCGGAGGTGACGATGGCGATGGGCAGTCCGGACAACTCGTGCATTCTTTCGACGACACCGGCAATGGGCCGGGTGCCTTCCAGGTCGGTCAATTCCCGCTGCAGCAGCTGCTGGTATGCCTGCTCCTGATCCAGATGCGGTGCGAACCGTCGTAGGACGTCACGGCCACGCACACCGTGCAGATGCGCCAGCAGCGTATCGGCGTCGACCCCGGCTTCCTGCGCCCAGGTGCGCCAGATGCGTTCCACGCATGCGGTGGAGTCGATCAGGGTGCCGTCCATGTCGAACAGCAAGGCGGCAAAGTTGCAGGGCAGGGCGAGCGGCACGGCGGTGTTCCGATCAGTTGGCGGGTGGTTCGGCGATCCGGTCCTTGAGCAGTTGGAACAGCTCACGGAAGGCCTTGGGCGGTGCCATCTTGCCGGCGGCCGCGTCGGCGCGTTCCTTTTGCGCATTGCGGATCAGCTGCCGCAGGCGCTGGATGTCCACATCGGGATGTTCACCGATGAAGTCCTCCACCGCCTTGGGCTCGGCCAACAGCCTTTCGCGCAGCCGTTCCAACTGATGCAGCCATGCGGTATGGCGGTCCGACACGCCAGCAAGCTTGTCCAGCAGTGCCTGGATCGGCGCGGGGTCGACATCGCGCATCAGCTTGCCTATGTATTGTCTTTGTCGGGCGATCGCACCGTGGGCCTTGAGCCGCTTGGCTTCAATCAGCGCATCGAACAGCTTGTCCGGCAGCGCGAGGCTTTCCAGGTATTTGCGATCAAGCGGTACCAGGGCTTCGCCCAGGGCTTGCAGCGCGTGCATGTCGCGCTTCATCTGCGATTTGCTGACAGGTTCGATTCCGTCTTCGTCGCGCTCGGCGTCTTGCTGATTCATCGTTTGGGCGGCTTTTGCAAAAACGTTATGATACCAAACGGTCCAGGCGGCACCGCCGCCAGTAGAACAAGGAAATCACGTGTCGGCTTTCTCCTTCAGCGAACAGCAATTGCAGCAACTTGCCGCCCAGGTGCTAGACCAGGCGCGCAGCCAGGGCGCCAGCGCCGCCGACGTCGAAATCTCCGAGTCGGTGGGGCAGAACGTCAACGTGCGCTTGTCCGAAGTGGAGACCATCGAATACAACCGCGACAAGGCGGTCGGCGTGACCGTCTACCTGGGCCAGCGCAAGGGGCACGCCAGCAGCTCCGATTTCTCGGCGCAGGCGCTGGCCGATACCGTCGCGGCAGCGGTGGCGATCGCCCGCTACACCGCAGAGGACCCTCATGCCGGCCTGCCGGATGCGGCCGAACTGGCCACTGCGTTTCCGGATCTGGCGCTCCATCATGCATGGGCGCTGCCGGTCGAAGGGGCGATCGATCTTGCGCGCGATTGCGAGGCGGCAGCACGCGCGGTCGATCCGCGGATCACCAATTCGGATGGCGGCAGCCTGTCCACCCATGCCTCGCAATGGGTCTACGCCAATTCGCTCGGCTTCAGCGGCAGCGGTCGCGGCACGCGCTATTCGCTGTCGGCGGCGGTGATCGCCGAAGAGGACGGCGCCATGCAGCGCGACTACTGGTACAGCGCGGCGCGCGATCCGGCCGATCTGCTGTCGCCGCAGACAGTGGGTCACCGGGCCGGCGAACGCGCTGTGCGACGGCTGGGCGCGCGGCGTATCAAGACCGGCGAATACCCGGTGCTTTTCGAGGCCCCGGTCGCCAGCTCGCTGCTGTCGCACTGGGTTTCGGCGGTGAGTGGTTCGAGCCTGTACCGCAAGTCGTCGTTCCTGCTCGATAGCCTCGGCACCCAGGTGTTCGCCCCGTGCGTCAACATCGTGGAAGAGCCGTTCCTTGCCAAGGGCCTGGCCAGTAGCGCGTTCGATGCTGAGGGCGTTGCCACCCGGCGTCGCGAACTGGTGCAGGATGGGGTGCTCGACGGCTACTTCCTGTCGAGTTATTCGGCGCGCAAGCTGGGATTGCGCACCACCGGCAATGCAGGCGGCCCCCACAACCTGCTGGTCTCGCCGACCGGCACCTTCGACGGTCTGCTGGCGCAGCTGGGGACCGGGCTTCTGGTGACCGAACTGCTCGGGCATGGCATCAACCTCGTCACCGGGGACTATTCGCGGGGCGCGGCCGGGTTCTGGGTCGAAAACGGCGTGATCCGGTATCCGGTGGAGGAAATCACCGTGGCCGGCAATCTGCGCGACATGTTCCGTCGGATCGGCGGCATCGGCGATGACGTGCTCACCTCCAGCAGCCGCCGTGTCGGCTCCATCCTGATCGAGCGGATGACTGTGGCGGGATTGTGATGCTGGGCAAGCCACCATACTGGGATGACGCCTGCGCGCAGCTGGGCGGGCGCGATCCGGTGCTGGCACGGCTCATTGCCAGCTATCCGGGCATCAGCCTGCAAGGCCGGGGGGATGTGTTCCTGACGCTGGCGCGCTCTATCGTCGGCCAGCAGATCTCGGTCAAGGCCGCCGATTCGGTGTGGAACCGGCTGCAAAGCGCGCTGCCCGATGTCAGCAGCGCTGCAGTACTGGCGTCGGACACCGCTGCGCTGCGTGCCTGCGGGCTGTCGCAGCGCAAGGTGGAATACCTGGCTGATCTGGCGCGGCATCATGCCGAAGGGCGCCTCGCATCCGAGCGGCTGGCGCTGATGGACGACGAGGCGGTGATTGCCGAACTGGTGGCGATCCGTGGCATAGGGCGCTGGACCGCCGAGATGTTCCTGATGTTCCATCTGATGCGCCCCGACGTACTGCCGCTGGACGATATCGGCCTGATCAAGGCCGTGGCGCTGCATTATCACGACGGAGAGCGCCGGCCGCGTCAGCAGCTCAGGCTGCTGGCAGAGGCATGGCAACCCTACCGTTCCGTTGCCACCTGGTACCTGTGGCGCAGCCTGGAGCCGGTACCGGTATCGTACTAGCGCGAAGCGGCAGTCAGATACAGGTCGAGGAGGAAGGCCGCGCAGTGCAACGCACGGCAATGGCAGACCGCATCCGCCGGCGCCGCGCAACGCGGCGCTGTACCCGGCCTGCGGCCGGGGCTGGGGGCCGGCCAGCGCTGCCAAACCGCTTGCAGAGATGGCCATCCGCTGCCCCGCGCTTCGCGCAGCCGTCCTGCCCGCAGATCAATGCCGCCCACGCCTGGATAGCGAGGCGCCCCGGTGCCTGGACTGGCTGCCCCTGCCGGCCAAGGTGCTACAGCGTCTTGAGCCGGCCACGGAATTCATCGATACGCCGGTAGCCCTTGTGCGCCATCAGTTCGGCCAGCTCGCGCGCCAGCCGCTGGAAGATGCCCGGCCCTTCCTCATACAGCGCCGTGCCCACCTGGACCAGCGTGGCGCCGGCCAACAGATGCTGGAACACATGCTCCCCGGTGCGCACGCCACCGCAACCAATGATGGTCTTGGTGGGGCAGCGTCGGTGGAAAGCATTCACATTGGCCAGTGCGGTCGGCAGCACATAGTCGCCGCCCAGGCCGCCGAAGCCATCCTTGGGCCGGATCACCGCACTTTCCTGCCCGGTATCGATGATCAGCGCGTTGCCTACCGAGTTGATGCAGGTGATGAACGCCAGATGTTCATAGCGGTTGAGGATCTGCGCCACCGTATCGAAGTGCGCGAAATCAAAGTAGGGCGGCAGCTTGACGCCGAACGGGCGGCGATAGGCGGTGGCCACTTCGGCAAGCAACTCGTCCATCGCTTCGAAGTCGTAGCCCGGCTGGGCCTTGCCCGGCACGTTGGGGCAGGACAGGTTGATTTCCAGCAGCGCCGGCAGTACCACGTCGCGCAATGCCGCGACGATGGTCAGGTTGTCATCCAGCGACAGGCCGGACACCGACACGAACAGCGGCTTGTGGTCGTAGTCGTGATGGGCGGCATAGTCGAGGTAATACAGATAGCCTTCGTTGGGCAGGCCCATCGAGTTGATGCTGCCCAGCGGCAAGGCACGGTAGCGCGGCTCGGGATTGCCGTCGCGGCGGACCAGGGTGCAGCTCTTGGTGACGATGGCGGCCGCTTCGCTGTCAGCCAGCGCGTCCAGCTGCGCGGCCAGCGTGCACCACACGCCGGCGGCATTCATCAGGGGATTGGCCAGTGGCCGCTCCAGGAATTCGGTGCCCAGGTCAGGGGTTGCAGAGGTTGGCATGGGGCTCTCCGTTGTGCCGAATCGTCATCAGCTTAGGAGCGGCCCCGGCATTGCGCCGTGCGCACGATCAAGAAACCGTCATTTCGTAGCGTTGCGGCAATGCGGTGAAGGCTGGGTCCCCACCAGGTTGAACGTGCAAGGCACCGTCATGCCTCGCGCGGGTCGGCACTGCCATCCGCGCTGGCCAGCGCTGCCATCACCGCACGCCATCCCTGTTCGGCCGGAGCGCCATGCGCGTCGAACACCCGGGCCAGCAATGCGCGCTGAGCGCCGGACAATTCCGCTTCCAGCGCGGCGCCTGCCGCGGACAGCGCCAGCCGGCGCATGCGCCGGTCGTGCTCGGCGACTGTGGCGACGATCAGACCCGCTTCCTGCAACTCGCGCAACGGACCGTGCAATGCCTGTTTGGTGACACCGAGCCGGGCGATCAGGGTATTGACCGACAAACCCGCTTCACGCCCGACGAAATACAGCACCCGATGATGCACGCGCCCCCAGCCCCGGGTCGCGAGCAGCGCATCGGGCTGCGCGGTGAAGGCGCGGTAGGCGTAATAGAAGAGTTCCATCGCGGCATGCAGCCGCTCATCCTGGGTTTTATGGTCAATCATATTGACTTATAAGAGTGGGGTGGCGATGATATGGCAATAATATTGACTTTCATGTCACTCACCCGCCGCGGCCATCGTGTACCCGCGTGCCTCGCGGCGGCAGGGCGAACCGTACCAGTTCCATGCCTTGAGGTGAACCGCAGCGCCTACCCGCGCTGCCTGCCATCGCAGCCCGGCTGCCGTTCCGGCCGTTCCCACCCGTCATCCTGGAGCACCACGATGTTCGCCCGCCGTATCGATCGCCTGACCTCATCGTTGGTCCGTGATCTGCTGGCATTGACCCAGCACCCCGACATGATCTCGTTCGCAGGGGGCCTGCCTGCGGACGCCGCCTTGTTCCGCCCCGATCTGCAGCCGCTGTCGGCTGCCGACGTCTGGCAGTACGGCCCCAGCGAGGGCGAGCCCGGTTTGCGTGAGCTGGTTGCCCGGCGCGCCGGCGCCTTCGGCCTGGCGTGCACGCCAGAACAGGTGCTGATCCTGAACGGCTCGCAGCAGGGGATCGATCTGGTCGCCAAGTTGCTGGTGGACGAGGGCGTGCCGGTGCTGGTCGAGGCACCGGCCTATCTTGCGGCGTTGCAGGCATTCCGGTTGTTTGGCGCGCGTACTCTGCCGGTGCCGGTGGATGCGACCGGCGGCGTCGATTTTGCAGCGCTGCAGGACGGCCTGCAGCGGGCGCGGCTTGCCTATCTGACGCCCACATTCCAGAACCCCAGTGGCTACTGCTACAGCGAGACGGAACGCGAACGTGTCGCAGCAGGCATCGACGACGCCGCGACGGTGCTGTTCGAGGATGATCCGTACCGCGATCTCTGCTACGACGGTACCGCGCCGGCACCGATCGCCGGCCGGTTGCGCCGCGCGCATTGGGTCTACCAGGGTTCCTTTTCCAAGACACTGGCGCCGGGCCTGCGGCTCGGATATCTGATCGCCCATCCGGCGCTGATGGCACCCCTGGTGCGCCTGAAGCAGGCGGCCGACCTGCACAGCAACCGCCTTTCGCAGCATCTGGTCAGCCAGGTGCTGCGCGACGGTACGCTGGAACGCCACGTGGCGGGGGTCCTGCCGCTGTATCGCGAGCGGCGCGATGCCATGCATGCGGCGTTGACGCGCCATCTGGCAGGCCGGGCACACTGGCGTTGTCCTGTGGGCGGCCTGTTCTTCTGGATCACATTGCCGGCCGGCACCGATACGATGGCGCTGATGCACCGGGCGTTGGCGCAGAACGTGGCGGTGATGCCCGGCGATGCCTTCTTCGATGAGGCAGGCGCCACACCTTGCCTAAGGCTCAACTTCAGCCACGCCGACCCGACGCGGATCGAGCTGGGCGTGGCGCGGCTGGCGGCGCTGCTGCCTTAAACCGGACGACAGCGCGGCGCTCAGTGCAGGTGGCGCGCTTGCTCCGACGCCTCTTCCTCGGGCAATTCGGCGTGCAGCAGGTCGCCCTCGGGGTTGGGATAGAACGGCGCGCCGCAGTCGTCGCAATAGTCGAGCGGGAAATCGTGCTCGTGCACCCGGATGTCGGTCACGCCCAGGTTCTTGAGTACCGCCTCGATCTCGCCCACCACGTCGGTGTGCTCGTCCTCGCCGTCCAAGAGCGGCCAGACCACGCCGTGCAGCACCTGGTCGTGGCCACGCTGTACGAAGCCCACGCGATATTCTTCCAACTGCCGCCCGACGAAGGGGGCGATCGCGGCCTGCAGCTGGCCGGCTTCGATATTGAGCGTCACCGCCAGGAAGGTGACCGTGGCCTGCAACGAATAGGCGCGCGATGTGCGGTCAGCCTCACGCCATGCAGCGTGGTAGGCGCCCGGCATGCAGGGCTCCATGGCGCACCCGGCCAGCAAGGGTTGCAGCGCGGCACCGCCTTGCCTGGTCCATTGTTTGAGCGCTTCCTCGCGTTCGCCGTCGTCCTCCTGCCAGCGGAAGATCGCGTCGCCGGCCGGCACCAGCGCGGCGCCGATCAGGTAACGGGTATCGGACAGAAACTGCTTGGTTTCGGGCAGCTCACGTTGCGGCACCTGCAGCGTGCCATTGCCGAACGCCGCCTGCGCCAATGCCTGGGTCAGGTCGGCGGTTGCCACGAAGCCGCGCGGCAGCTGGTCCGGGCTGAACAACACATCGGCAAGCGCGATCTTCACGCCGCGTGCCATCACATGCGCGCCCAGCTGCACCCGCAGCGCCTGCAGTGCACTGGCGCTGAGCGTTTCGGACGGGATCTGCCAGCGCGACCAGGCCAGCACCGGTGCCGTGAACAACAATACGTCCCAGCTGGTGCCGTCGTGCTCGATCCGCAGCGATTCGCACGCAGCCTCGACGGCATCGGCCAGCGCGTTGTAGGCGTCCACGTCGTGCTGGCTCAGTTGTTCAAGCGCGGTATTGAGCGTTTCTTCGTCACGGTCCGCAAGCAGGCGCGCCACTGTCGCCGAGAGACGGGCAATCCAGAATGTGTCCTCGACCCGGCTGGACGAGTCGGCCATGCCCCTGGCCAGCCGCACCAGATCGACCTCGTCGGCCGTGCTCCGTCCCCGGCGGGAAGGGCGATTGCGCTTGATCATGGCTGCTCCGTCATGGTTGTCGATATCAAACCGGGCATTGTACCTGCCCCCGTTCAGCCGTGCGTCACGGCCAGGACCTTGAGCTGCATGGCATGCCCGCCCGGTGCAGGCCAGGCGATGGATTGCCCCACCGACAGCCCCAGCAGGGCGCTGCCCGCCGGCGCCAGCACCGAAATCCGGCCGGCCGCGATATCGGCCTGATGTGGATAGACCAGCGTGTACGCGTATTCCTGGCCGGTGGCCTCGTCCAGAAAACGGGCGCGGCTGCCCATGGCGACCACGTCGGCGGGCAGTGCGTCGTCGTCGACGATCTCGGCGCGCGAGAGCTCGGCTTCTAGCGCCGCCAACCCGGCGGTGCCGGCGCTCTGGCGCTCGATCAGGGCTTCCAGGCGTTCCAGGTCGGATTGAGACAATATGATCTTGGTATCCATTCGATGTGACTCCATGCAAAAAGAAGGGCCGGCGATGTAGGCCGGCCCTGTCGTGGTTGAGACGATGGTCGGCTAGACGGGAACCAAGGGGCGGCCCATGATGCGGGCCGCCTTGCCATAGGCGGCCGGCTGCGCTCCGATGGTGCGCAGCGGCGCGAAACCCAGGCCCTGCCAGAAGCGCTCGGCGCCCAGCACCGCGACAAGGCGTGCTTCACGCAGGCCCTGCGCCGCTCCCCATGCCAGCGCATGTTCCACCAGACGTGCCGCGATGCCGCGGCCGCGCGCCTGCGGATGGATGGCAAGGTCGTGCAGGAAATGCCGGTCCGCCCCCTGCGGCAGCGCGGGCAGCCCGGTGTCCAGTGCCGGCGGCGTCCGGTCGTGCCATGGATGGGTGAACAGGTATCCCAACGCGACGTCGCCCTCGTGCGCGAGCCAGTTGGACTGCGGTGACAGCGCAAGCTTGCGCGCGAACGTCGCCCGGCTTTCCTGCCAGGCAGCCGGGTAGCACTCGCGCTGGATCGCCAGCACGGCATCAAGATCGGATTCGGTCAGCACGCGTAGTTGCATGGCAGAACATGGGTTGCACCGATGGACAGGGTAGCCCGGATGCGCCGGGCACGGCAATCCTGGCTGGCGCCCTGTGCCGGCGGTAGCATGGCGTTTTTGCGGATGGTCGCCTGCAATGTCATCGTCACCTTGCCTGAGCTGCGGCGCCTGTTGCGCCGCGTTTCGTGTCACCTTCGATGCATCCGAGCTGCAAAGCGAAGGTGGTTGCGTTCCCGATGGCCTCGCTGACCGCGAAGCCGCGCACTTGGCTCGACTCAAGGGCACCGATCATGCCCGTCCCCGCTGCCTTGCCCTGACCGGTCAGATCGGTGTGCAAGTGCGGTGCGGCATCTATCAGGAGCGGCCCAATCCCTGCCGCGAGTTTGCACCATTGGCAGAGCTGGGCGACTTCTCGCCCGCATGCAACCGGGCGCGGGCGCGGCATGGGCTGCCGCCGTTGCCGGTGGACTGAGGCACGAAAGCACAAACGGCGCGTTGCCGCGCCGTTTGTCATGCCGTCCGGTATGACCGGATGGGACGGCTACTGCTGGTAGCGGCTGCCCGGGGCACGTTGGCCGGCGCTGCGCGGCTCGCGCCGTTGTCCGTCCTTGCCGTCGCGGGCATAGCTGGGACGCTCGCTGTTACCGCTGTAGCGTTCCTCGCGTGCCGGACGGGCGAACTCGCGTTCGCCATCGCGACGCTGGCCTTCATACGGCTTGCGGGCGTAGCCGTCCTGCGAGCGCGCGGCATAGCCGTCGCGATGCTCGCCCCGAGGCGCCGTTGCGTGTTCGCGCGGCGCATCGCCATAGATGCGGCCGGTCGGTTCGCTGCGCGGTGCACGGCTCTGGCCCTCGCCTTGCCAACGGCCACCCTGGCCATGGCGCGGCTTGTTGCCACCGTAGCCACCCGGCCGCTTGCCGCCCCGATCGCCAGCAGCGCGGCCCTGGCCGGGCCGGAAGCGTGCTTCCAGCCCTTCCAGCTCCATCTGCTCGAACTGCACTTCATAGCGCCGGCTGATCTTGGTGTAGGCACCGAAATCGTTCTTGGTGACCAGCGAGACGGCGTTGCCTTTACGGCCGGCGCGACCGGTACGGCCGATCCGGTGGATATAGTCCTCGGCGAACTTGGGCAGGTCGAAATTGATCACCTGGCCGATGCCGGCGACGTCGATGCCGCGTGCGGCGACGTCGGTCGCCACCAGCACGTCGATCTCGCTGCGGCGCAGCCGGTCCAGCACCTTGCGGCGTACCCGCTGCTGCAGATCGCCATGCATCGCATCGGCGCGGATGCCGGCCAGACGCAGCCAGTCGGCGATGCTGTCGGCGTCGGCCTTGGTGGCGACGAACACGATGGATTGCGTTTCCGGGCTGGCCTGCAGCAGCGCCGCAGTCAGCTTCTGCTTGTGCTCGTAGCCGTCGGCCCAGTGCACGGATTGCTGCACATTGGCGGTCGGCAGTCCTTGCGGCGCCAGTTCCACCTTGAGCGGATTGTTGAGCATCGGCGCGGCGAAGCGCTGCACCGCGTCCGACAGCGTGGCGGAGAACAGTGCCGTCTGCCGCTGCTGCGGCAATTGCGCCACGATGGCTTCCACTTCGTCGATGAAGCCCATGTCCAGCATGCGGTCGGCTTCGTCCAGCACCAGCAGTTCCAGGCGCCTGAAGTCGATGCGTCCGCTGCGCATCAGGTCGGTGAGGCGGCCGGGGGTGGCGACCAGCACTTCCAGCGGCAACGCCAGTTCACGGTGCTGGATCGGGTAGGGCACGCCGCCGGTGACGGTGACCACCTTGCAGCGCTGCAGGCTGCGGGCGAACGAGATGGCGACCTTGGAGACCTGTTCGGCCAGTTCGCGGGTCGGGGTGAGCACCAGGATGCGCGGGCCCTTGCCGTGATGGGTGGCCGGGCGGGAAAGGCGGTTCAGCGCCGGCAGCAGGAAGGCGGCGGTCTTGCCGGTTCCGGTCTGGGCCGAGGCCATGAGGTCGTGCCCTTCCTGCAGTACAGGGATGGCCTGCGCCTGGATCGGCGTGGGTTCCGTGATCCCCTGCTTGGTCAGTTCGCGGACGAGTTCGTTGGAAAGGCCGAGCGCGACAAAGCCGCTCGTGCCCTGTTCGGGATGAGTCATGCAGTATTTCCTAGGTTAGGCGCATTACAGCGCAGGACATCGACCTAACCGGAACAACCGCAAACTCCCTGTATGGACAGGCTTGAAAAGCGGAACAAGGCTAGAGGCGATGAGTCGTTTGCCGGTCAAGGAGTTGATCGGCGAAGGGGCGGATTATCCATACATCGGCCCGGGGGTGCAACAAGTTTCTGATTTTTCGCAATAATCACTATCGCGGTGCATCTGATGAGCGGTTCACGCCTCATCCGGATGCAGCCGGCCATCCTGCAGGTGCACGGTGCGCTGGCAGCGCGCGGCCAGCTCGGGATCATGCGTGACCAGCACAAAGGCTGTCCTGAGCGCGGTGTTGAGCTCCATCATCAGCGCGAACACCGAATCGGCGGTGGCGCGGTCAAGGTTGCCGGTCGGCTCGTCGGCCAGCACGCAGGCCGGACGGCTCACCAGCGCGCGTGCAATGGCGGCGCGCTGCCGCTCGCCCCCGGACAATTCGCCGGGTTTGTGGGCCAGCCGGTGTGCCAACCCGACATGGGCAAGCATCTCGCGTGCACGCTCAAGGGCGGCGTCGCGTTGTTCGCGCCGGATCAACAGCGGCATGGCGACGTTTTCCAGTGCGGTGAACTCGGGCAGCAGGTGATGGAACTGGTAGACGAAGCCGAGGTGACGGTTGCGCAGCGCACCGCGGCGCGCTTCGTTCAGGGCGAACGGGTTTTCGCCGAGCAGGCTGACCGACCCGCTGGTTGGCGTATCCAGCGCGCCCAGGCAATGCAGCAATGTGGATTTGCCCGAGCCCGACGCCCCGACGATGGCCACGGTCTCGCCGGCCAGCAGCGTGAAGTCGATGTCCGTAAGCACCGGCGTTTCCAGCCTGCCGCTGCGATAGACCTTGCCCAGGCTGCGGGCGGTGATGACGGTCTCACTCATAGCGCAGCGCCTCCACGGGGTTGACCTTGGCGGCGCGCCAGCTTGGGTAGAGCGTGGCCAGCAGCGCCAGCACCAGCGAGATGCCGGCGATGCTGGTCACGTCGGTCCATTCGACACGCGAGGGCAGCTCGGTGATCAGATATACCTCCGGCGACAGGATGTGGGTGCCGAGCAATTGCTCGATGCCGGGCACGATCACGTCCAGATTGAGCGCGACCAGCACGCCGCCGAGCGCGCCGGCAAGCGTGCCCACGCAGCCGGAGATCGCGCCCTGGATGACGAAGATCTTCATGATCGAGCCTGGCGCGGCGCCCAGCGTACGCAGGATCGCGATATCGGCCTGCTTGTCGGTCACCACCATCACCAATGTGGAGACGAGATTGAAGGCCGCTACGGCGACGATCAGCGTCAGGATGATGAACATCATGCGTTTTTCGATTTCCACCGCGCGAAAGTAGGTCGGGTTCTCCTGCGTCCAGTCGGTCGCCATCACCTGCGGCCATTGCTGGGTGAGCGAGCGTGCCACGGTGCGGGCGTTGAAAAGATCGTCCAGCTTCAGGCGCAGGCCGGTGACCGCGTCGCCGGTACGGAACAGCTTCTGGGCATCGGACAATGCGATCAGGCCAAGACCGGCGTCGTACGGGTAGTAGTCGGCACGGAACAGCCCGGCGACGGTGAACTGGCGAAAGCGCGGGATCAGCCCGGCCGGGGTCACCTGTCCCTGCGGCGTGATCAGCGTGACCTTGTCGCCCGGCTGCACGCCCAGTTCCGCCGCGAGTTGCCAGCCCAGGATGATGTTGAACTGCCCGGGTTGCAGCTGGGCGAGGTGGCCGCCGATGATCTTCTGGGTGACCGCGGAAACACCCGGCTCCAGTTGTGGGTCGATGCCACGCACCAGCGCACCGCGTACCTGCCCGGCGTAGTTGAGCAGGCCCTGGCCGGTCACGAACGGCGCAGCGGCCTGGACATGCGGGGTGTCGAGCACCGGCTCGCGCAGCCGCTGCCAGTGTGGCAGCGTGCCGTCTGGGCCGGTCAGCTGCACATGCGCGGCCATGCCCAGGATGCGGTTGCGGACTTCTTCCTGAAAGCCGTTCATCACGGACAGCACGATGATCAATGCCGCCACGCCAAGCGCGATGCCGAGGATGGAAACCAGGGAGATGAAGGAGATAAAGCCGTTGCGGCGCTTGGCCCGCGTATAGCGCAGGCCGATCAGCAGTTCGTACATGGATTCCCGACGAAGCACGGAAGGCGCCGCGAGTGTATCACGCCCCTTGCCTGGCGCACGCCCGGGCCCGGTTCCCGGCGGCGCATGGCACTGGCCGGCGTTGCGGCCGGACCATGCAGTGTCCGGCCGGCACCGTTGCGGCTAGTTGCAGCGCAGCCAGGTGCTTTCGCCCTCATCGATCCGGGCCACCTGCCGCTCGGGCCCGCAGAAATACTGCACCTCGGCTTGCTTGCGGTCGCCCGGCGAGGGGTCGCCGCACAGCCGGTTGCTGGCATCGAGCAGGTATTCGCGCCGTCCGTTTGCCCGGGAGGACAGCCAACGGGTGAAGTCGCACTTGCGCTTGCCCGACACATAGCGCGCCGATTCGATGCGCAGGGCAGGGCGGCGCCCACGGTAGCCGTCGTCGTCCCAGCGGTCTTCCCACCGATCGTCCCAGCGGTCCGGGCCGCGCTCCTGCGCGGCGCGCCAGCCGTCACGGAAGCCTTGCTGATATTCCGGGCTGCGGCCGCGGGCTCGTTCCTCGGGAAAGGAATCCGCGACGACCTGGGCCGAAAGTAGCGCGGCAAGGGGCAGTAAAAGCAGGTGTTTGAACATCGCTTGGACTCCATGGCGGTTTCGGTGCGGCGTGATTATAAGCGGCATTCGCCACCACCTCAGGTGCGCCGCATGGAACACAGGTGGCATTCCCGGCAACGCAGTGGCCCCGGCAATGGTTGCCAGCGATGCTGTGACGTGGCTCTCAACTGTCGTTGGTGGCCTCGCGCAGGAATGCGACGAAGCGCGCCACGGCGGGGTTGTCGCTGTCCTTCGACCAGGCCAGCGCCACGGGCCAGTGGCTGTGCGGCCCGTCGAGCAGACGGACCTGTGTGCCGCCGTGCAGCGTGGCGATTCCCCGGAACGGCAGCAAGGCGACGCCCAGACCGGCGGCCACTGCCGCATGCACGGTCAAAAGGTCGGCCGCGTATTGCGTGATCCTGGGTGAGAACCCCTGCGCTGCGCTCCATTGCCGGATCTGCGCATCCAGCCCGGGCCCCCGTGCCGGGCTCAGGGCGACGAAGCCAAGCCGGTTGAGTGTGCCGAAGTCGTCCGGCCGCACCGGGTCGGCCAAGTTGGCGGGCAAGACCAGTGCCAGTTGTTCCTCGAACAGCGCTTGTGCGGCCAGGGCCGGATGCTCGGGCAGGCGCATGAAGCCGATGTCCAGTTGCTGTGCCAGCAACCGCTGCTGCTGCTCGGCCGACGAGAAGTCGTCCAGTGTCACCGCGATACCTGGGTGTCGTTCACGAAAGCGCGCGACCAGCGTCGGTGCCCGGGTCAACGTCGACAAGCCGAAACCGATCCGCAACCGCCCGGACAGGCCCTGGCTGCCCTGCCGCGCGCGTTCCAGCAGCGCGGCGCTGTCGGCAAGCAGGCGGCGGGCATCGGGCAGCAGCAGCTCCCCCAGCACGGTCAACGCCGCGCCGTGCCGCCCGCGTTGGAACAGCGGGCCGCCAACGAGCTGTTCCAGTGCCTGCAACTGCTTGCTCAATGTCGGTTGGGTGATATGCAGCGCGCTGGCCGCGCGGCCGAAATGACCGAGGTCAGCCAATGTGACAAAGGCGCGCCAGAGTCGGGTATCCATTCCGATATGGAATCAAAGCGTGGTATCGATTTCATTTTACGCATGGCTTTGTCGAAGGTTCAATGCAAGGCATATCACCCTCTTTTTGCAAATAGCTGCGTTTTTGGAGTATCGCCATGACCTTGCGTGTTTCCTCGGTCCAATTTCAGCATCGGGCCGGCGACAAGACCTACAACCTCTCGCGTGTTGCGCATTTCAGTGCCGCCGCCGCCGCCGCCGGCAGTCAACTGGTGGTGTTCCCCGAGATGTGTCTGTGTGGCTACTGGCATGTGCCCAGGCTCGATCGGGCCGGGCTTGATGCGCTGGCCGAGCCGATCGATGGGGAGACGATATCCGGGGTGCAGGTGCTGGCGCGGCAGCACGGTATCGCGATCGGCGTGGGCTGGCTGGAGCGCGCGCGCGATGGCCGGCTGTTCAACAGCTATGTGGTCTGCATGCCCGACGGCGCGCGGCACTGCCATCGCAAGCTGCATGCGTTCGAACACGAGCACATCCACAGCGGCGATCGCTACACGGTGTTCGACACGCCGTGGGGCGTACGCGTCGGCATTCTCATCTGCTGGGACAACAATCTGGTGGAGAACGTCCGCGCCACGGCGCTGCTGGGTGCCACGCTGCTGATTGCGCCACACCAGACCGGCGGCACGCATTCGCGCAGTCCGCATGCGATGCAGCCCATCCCGGTCGCGCTATGGCAGCGCCGGCACCTGGACCCGGCTGCGATCGAAGCACAGCTGCGTGGTCCCAACGGCCGGGAATGGTTGTTGCGCTGGCTGCCGGCGCGCGCCCATGACAACGGTCTCTTCCTGATCTTCAGCAACGGTGTCGGGCAGGACGAAGACGAGGTGCGTACCGGGAACGCCATGATCCTGGACCCGTATGGCCGCATCCTGAGCGAGACCTGGGTGGCCGACGATGCGCTGGTGACTGCCGATCTCGATCTGACGCTGCTGCCCCACTGCACCGGCCAGCGCTGGTTGCGCGGACGTCGCCCGGAGTTGTACGGCATCCTGGCGCAGCCACGCGGCGACGAGCTCGATCCGCGGGCGGCGCGCTTTTCGACGACGCCCGCCGCCGTACCCGGCGGCGTGGCGGCGGATCAGTGCGGTCCGGACACCCTCAGCAGACGGTGAGTCCGCGCTGCCGGTATTGCTCGCGCACGCGTTCGGTCAATGCCGGCGTCGGGACCGGCGTCTCATCCAGCGCGTACTCCAGGTTCAGCGCGCGCCATTTGGGTTCGCCCATCTTGTGGAACGGCAGCACCTCCACCCGTTCGATGCAGCCCGGGGCCTGGTCCGACAGGGCCTTGATGTAGTCGGCATGGCGTTCGACGTCATCCCACGCGTCGCTCCAGCCGGGCACCAGCACGTAGCGGATCCAGGTCTTCTTCTTCATCGCCATCAGCCGCTCGGCGAAATCGAGCGTGGGCTGCAGCGGCTTGGAGGTGAGCGCCTCGTACTTGGCAGGGTCGATATGTTTGATGTCCAGCAGCACCAGATCCACCGGGTCGAACCAGTCGTCCGGCAGGTGGGCGGCCAGAAAGCCCTGGGTGTCCAGCGCCGTGTGCAGGCCGTATTGCTGCTTGACGCGATAGCACACTTCGCGGACGAAATGCGCCTGCATCAAGGGCTCGCCGCCCGAGATGGTGAGCCCGCCGGCGAGCCTGAGAAACCCCGCGTACTTGCCGATCTGGGCGACCACGTCGTCCACGGTGCGCAAGACGCCGTTATGCAGTTTCCAGGTGTCGGGATTGTGGCAGTACAGGCAACGGAACTGGCATCCCGAGACGAACAGTGCGAAGCGCACGCCCGGGCCGTCGACCGCGGCGCCGGTTTCGACCGAATGCACAAAGCCGCACAGCCGGCCTTGCTCGTCCACGACGGCGGGCGGGATCTCGCCCGGTGGTTTGGCGGTGTCGTTCATCTGCGTGCTCCAGCAACAGGAAGGGCGGCTGCGCCGCCCTTGGATCATGACGTCGGCTGTGGTGACTAGGCGGGCCCGGCCACCCTTCAGCCTAGTCGCTTTGGCGATCCGCCTAGGCGTGGACGTGGAAGGTCCGGTTGATCACATCCAGCTGCTGCTCGCGGGTCAGCTTGATGAAGTTGACCGCATAGCCCGAGACGCGGATGGTCAGCTGCGGATACTTCTCCGGGTGATCCATCGCGTCGAGCAACGTGTCGCGGTTCAGCACGTTCACGTTGACATGGAACCCTGACGCGCTGCAGAAGCCATCCAGGCAGTTGGTCAGGTTGTTCACCCGATCGGCAAGCGTATGGCCCAGCGCATCCGGTGTGGCCGATGCGGTCCAGCTGATGCCGTCCAGCGCGGCCGCATAGGGCAGCTTGGCCACTGACGCCCCGGCGGCGACAAAGCCGGAGGTATCGCGCCCGTTCATTGGATTGGCACCCGGCGCGAACGGCTCGCCCGAGCGGCGCCCGTCCGGTGTGTTGCCGGTCTTCTTGCCGTAGACCACGTTGGAGGTGATGGTCAGGATGGACTGGGTCGGCAACGCGTTGCGGTAGGTCTTGTTCGCCTTGACCTTGTTCATGAACGATTCGGCCAGCCACACAGCAATGCCGTCGACCCGGTCGTCGTTGTTGCCAAAGGCCGGGTAGTCGCCTTCGATCGCGAAATCGACGGCCACACCTGCCTCGTTGCGGATGACCTTGACCTTGGCGTGCCTGATCGCGGAGAGCGAGTCGGCGGCCACCGACAGCCCGGCGATGCCGCAGGCCATAGTACGAAGGATGTCGCGGTCGTGCAGCGCCATCTCGATGCGCTCGTACGAATACTTGTCGTGCATGTAGTGGATGGCGTTGAGCGCCTTCACATAGGTGTTGGCCAGCCAATCCATCATCTTGTCGAACTTGGCGACGACCTCGTCGTAGTCCAGGTAGTCGGAGGTGATCGCGTCGAAGCCGGGCACCACGCGCTTGCCGCTCTTTTCATCGACGCCGCCGTTGATCGCGTACAGCAGTGCCTTGGCCAGGTTGCAGCGGGCGCCGAAGAACTGCATCTGCTTGCCGATCTCCATCGCCGAGACGCAGCAGGCGATGCCATAGTCGTCGCCCCAGTGCGGGCGCATCGCATCGTCCGATTCATACTGGATCGAGCTGGTTTCGATCGATACCTTGGAGCAGAAGTCCTTGAAGCCACGCGGCAGGTCCACCGACCACAACACGGTCAGGTTGGGCTCGGGTGCCGGGCCCAGGTTGAACAGGGTGTTGAGGAAACGGAAGCTTGACTTGGTCACCAGTGTGCGGCCGTCGCTGCCCATGCCGCCGATCGATTCGGTCACCCAGGTCGGGTCGCCCGAATAGAGGCTGTTGTATTCCTCGGTACGCAGAAAGCGCACGATGCGCAGCTTGATGACCAGATCATCGATCAGCTCCTGCGCCGCTTCCTCGGTGAGCCGGCCGGCCTGCAGGTCGCGTTCGATGTAGATATCCAGGAAGGTCGAGATGCGGCCGATCGACATCGCCGCGCCGTTCTGTTCCTTCACCGCGGCAAGGTAGCCGAAGTAGGTCCACTGGATCGCTTCCTGCGCGGTGATGGCCGGGCGGCCGATGTCGAAGCCGTAGCCCGCAGCCATCTCCTTGAGTTCGCCGAGCGCGCGGATCTGCTCGGAGAGTTCCTCGCGCAGCCGGATCACGTCCTCGGTGAAGTCAAGATCGTCGGTCTCGGCCTTTTCGGCCTGCTTGAACTCGACGAGCCGGTCGATGCCGTAGAGCGCCACACGCCGATAGTCGCCGATGATGCGCCCACGGCCGTAGGCGTCGGGCAGGCCGGTGATCACACCGGAAGAGCGGCAGGCGCGGATCAGCGGGTTGTAGATATCGAATACGCCGCTGTTGTGATCCTTGCGATAGTGCTGGTAGATGTTCTCGATCTGCGGATCGAGCTTGCGGCCGATCTCTTCGAGCGAGGCCTCGACCATGCGCAGGCCGGTATTGGGAAAGATCGCGCGCTTGAGCGGCGCATCGGTCTGCACGCCGACGATCTTTTCCAGTGACTGATCGATATAGCCCGGGCCGAAGGCATTGATCCGGGTGCCGCGGTCGGCCGCCACATCGAGCACCTGGCCCGGGGACTGGCGTTCGCGCTGCAGCAGCACGCTCAACTTGTCCCAGAGCTGTTCGGTACGCGCGGTGGGGCCGGCCAGGAAGCAATCGTCGCCGACATAGGGAGTGTAGTTGCGCTGGATGAAATCGCGCACGGCAACCTTGTCCTGCCACGGGCCGGCGACGAAGCCTTGCCAGGCCTCCTGCTGCGCGGGGTTGCCGATGAGGGTGTCCGGTGCGTTCATGGTGATGCTCCTTGTGGGATGTCTGTGTGACCGATCGGGTGGGGCCCGGCGGGTAGCCTGGCCTCAAAACCTGTCTGCGCAGCCTGGGTACGGGCCCGGGAAAAGCGCTGGGATCGACTTAAGACTAACAGCGGGTCTTGCGTCGGGTCCGCCCAAATTTCTACGCAGATCATAGGGCTGCGCATACGCAGCGGTGTTGCGCCAGATCAACCGCACCAAGGATGCGGGACCGATAAACTCGCAGGTTGCATGCCGATGTCGCGGCAACAAAAAAGCCACGAGGTCCTCGTGGCTTTTTTGTCGTCCGGCAGGGGGTGCCGGTGGCGAAGGATCAGAGCAGATGCTTGATCGCGTCACGCTCGTCGGACAGTTCCTTGGCGGTGGCATCCATCCGGGCACGGCTGAATTCGCTGACCGCAAGACCTTCGACGATGGTGTACTTGCCGTCCTTGCAGGTCACCGGGTAGCCGTAGATCAGGTCGCTGTAGCCGTATTCGCCGTTGGCCGGCACGCCCATCGTGACCCAGTCGCCTTCCGACGTACCCAGCACCCAGTTGCGGATGTGGTCGATGGCGGCGTTGGCTGCCGATGCGGCCGACGACAGACCGCGTGCCTTGATGATGGCGGCGCCGCGCTGCTGCACGGTCGGGATGAACTCGGTTTCCAGCCACTTCTGGTCGTTGATGAGCTGGGCGGCGTTCTGGCCCTTCACCTCGGCATTGAAGATGTCCGGGTACTGGGTCGAGCTGTGGTTGCCCCAGATCGTCATCTTCTTCACGTCAGTCACGGCCACGCCGGTCTTCTGGGCGACCTGGGTCAGCGCACGGTTGTGATCCAGGCGCATCATGGCCGTGAAGTTGGCCGGATTCAGATCGGGCGCGTTCTTCATTGCGATATAGGCATTGGTGTTGGCCGGATTGCCGACCACCAGCACCTTCACATCACGGCTGGCCACATCGTTGAGCGCCTTGCCCTGTGCGGTGAAGATGGCGCCGTTGGCTTCGAGCAGATCCTTGCGCTCCATGCCCGGGCCGCGCGGGCGGGCACCGACCAGCAGGGCGATGTCCGCATCCTTGAACGCCACTTTCGGGTCGTCGGTCTGCACGATGCCGGCCAGCAGCGGGAACGCGCAATCATCCAGTTCCATCACCACGCCGTTCAGCGCCGGCAGGCTGGGCGTGATGTCCAGCAATTGCAGGATCACCGGCTGGTCCGGGCCGAGCATGGCGCCGGAGGCGATGCGGAACAGGAGGCTGTAGCCGATCTGGCCGGCTGCGCCGGTGACGGCGACGCGAACAGGTTTCTTCATCTTGTGTAACTCCGAGTTTTGGGCGTATGGGCGGCTGTAGGCGCCCGCAACGACAGCGGCGAGGCCACCGTGCGTCTGTGCTTCAGCGCGCATGGGATCCGGTTTGGTGCAGCGCGGGGGCGAGTCTATCACGCCGGTTTCCCGCTGTGAGCGGACTTGCCGTTCGTCGGTGCCGTGCTTTGCTATCTCTTTTGTCTTATATAAGACCGTGGTGGACGCCTTACTGGCAACATGCTCTAATGGCCGCCACATGGCCAAGCTCTCCCAATTGCCACTGTATCGACAGGTGATGCGCGAGGTGCTCGCGCAGATCCAGGCGGGTACGTGGCGCGAAGACGAGACGCTGCCGAGTGAATTTGACCTCGGGGCACGCTTTGGCGTGAGTCAGGGCACCGTGCGCAAGGCGCTCGATGCGCTAGTGGCCGAAGGGGTGCTGATGCGGCGCCAGGGGGTCGGGACCTTCGTCACCGGCGTGAGCGACTACCTGGCCGAGGCGTCGTTTTCCGCGCTGAACGGGGAAGGGGCGATGCGGCCGAGCTTCGAGCTGCTCGGTTGCGTCAAGATCCACGCCGGTGAAACGCTGGCCGAGATGCTCGGTCTGCGGCGCGGTGCGGCGTTGTGGCAGGTACGGCGGTTGATCCGGTTGCAAAGCAGGTTGGTGGGCCTTGAGGAGATGCTGCTGCCCGAAGCCCAGTTCCCAGGGCTGGATGTGCGGCGTATCCGCGAGCTGAAGTGCAATCTGCGCGCCTTATGCTGGCTGGACTTCGGCATACGGCTCAAGGACGGCGATCTGCGGCTGCGGGCGGTGCGGGCCAATGCCACCGAGGCGCGTCTGCTGCAGTCCGACCTGAACGAGCCCTTGTTGCAGCTGGTGCGGCTGGCGCGTGATTTCGATGGCAGGCCGCAGATGTGGAGTGTGGCGTGGATCCGCACCGAACAGGTGGCATTCGAGCCGCCTGCGCCTGACAGGCTGTGAAGGCGGGGCGATGGGATGCGGCAGTGCAGCGTAGTTTGGTAGATTACAGAATTTGGTCCGGCGCGTTGCGGCGGACGGAAGACGGGCCGGGCGGCCGGCGACAAGTAACTGGACTGTAGGTGATAAGGATGCGCGTATGAGCAAGACTCGCCCCAAGCACCTCGCGCTATGGCAGATTCGTTTGCCGCTGCCGGGGATCGTTTCCTTCCTGCATCGCGTGAGCGGTGCGCTGTTGTTCGTGGCGGTGCCTTTCATGCTGTACGCGCTGCAGGGCTCGCTGTCCTCGGCGGACGCCTTCGCCGCCTTCAGGTCCTGTATCTCCCATCCGGTCGTCAAGCTGGGTCTGCTGGCGGTGCTGTGGGCGTTTCTGCACCACGCCTGTGCCGGCATCCGTTTCCTGCTGATGGATATCCACAAGGGCGTCGATCTGCCGACCGCGCGTCTTTCCGCCAAGCTGGTGCTGGCCATCAGCATTGCGCTGACCGTCCTGATCGGGGTGCTCACATGGTAAATCGTCACGTCGTCGGCGCGCACTACGGGCTGCGCGATTGGTTGGTGCAACGCGTCACCGCGGTGGTGATGCTGGTCTATACGGTGGGCATCCTTGCCTTCCTGCTGCTGGCCGCGGATGCCTCGTTCGAATCCTGGCAGGCGCTGTTTGCCCACACCTGGGTCAAGGTGCTCACCACGGTCAGCGTGGGCGCGCTGTTGTGGCATGCCTGGGTCGGCGTGCGCGACATCTGGATGGACTATGTGCAGCACCTGGGCGTGCGGCTGACGCTGCATGTGCTCACCATCCTGTGGCTGCTTGGCAGCTTCATCTACTCGATTCACGTTGTGTGGGGTGCCTGATGTCCGTTCCTGTTCGTAAATTCGATGCGGTGATCGTCGGTGCGGGCGGTGCGGGTCTGCGCGCCGCGCTGCAGCTTTCCGAGGCCGGCCTCAAGACGGCCGTGCTGTCCAAGGTGTTCCCGACCCGCTCGCACACCGTGGCGGCGCAGGGCGGCGTGTCCGCCTCGCTCGGCAATTCCGAGCCGGACCACTGGCACTGGCACATGTACGACACCGTCAAGGGCTCGGACTGGCTGGGCGACCAGGATGCGATCGAGTTCATGTGCCGCGAGGCGCCGAACGTGGTGGTCGAGCTTGAGCACTTCGGCATGCCGTTCGACCGCAATGCCGACGGCACCATCTACCAGCGTCCGTTCGGCGGCCACATGTCCAACTTCGGCGAGAAGCCGGTGCGCCGCGCCTGTGCCGCGGCCGACCGGACCGGCCATGCGATGCTGCACGCGCTGTACCAGCGCAACGTGCGCGCCAACACCCAGTTCTTCGTCGAATGGATGGCGCTGGATCTGGTGCGCGACGCCGACGGCAACGTGCAGGGTGTTGTCGCGATGGAAATGGAAACGTCGGACATCTACGTGTTCCAGGCCAAGGCCACGCTGTTCGCCACCGGTGGCGCCGGCCGCATCTATGCCTCGTCCACCAACGCCTTCATCAATACCGGCGACGGCCTGGGCATGGCGGCACGCGCCGGCATCCCGCTGGAAGACATGGAATTCTGGCAGTTCCACCCGACCGGGGTGGCCGGCGCCGGTGTACTGATCACCGAAGGCGTGCGTGGCGAGGGCGGCATCCTGCGCAACGACAGCGGCGAGCGCTTCATGGAGCGCTACGCACCCAACGCCAAGGACCTGGCCAGCCGCGACGTGGTGTCGCGCGCCATGGTCACCGAGATCAACGAAGGCCGCGGCTGTGGGCCGAACAAGGATCACGTGCTGCTCGACATCACCCACCTTGACCCCGAGGTGATCAAGTCCAAGCTGCCGGGCATCCGCGAGATCTCGATCAAGTTCGCCGGTGTCGACCCGATCAAGGCACCGATCCCGGTGGTGCCGACCTGCCACTACCAGATGGGCGGCATCCCGACCAACTACAAGGGCGAAGTCGTGGTCGACGGCCAGGTGGTGCAGGGTTTCTACGCCGCCGGCGAAGTGGCCTGCGCCTCGGTGCATGGCGCCAACCGCCTCGGCACCAATTCGCTGCTCGACCTGTTGGTGTTCGGCAAGAGCTCGGGCAATTCGATGATCGACTACATCAGGTCTGCGCCCAAGGATCTGCCGGTGCTGGCGTTGAACGACGTCGAGCGCTCGCTGGCGCGCGTCGCGGCGCTGAACAACCGCGCAGGCGGCGTGGAGGTCAACGCTGCGCGCAGCGCGATGCAGGCCACCATGCAGAAGCACTGCGGCGTGTTCCGTTTCAAGGACATGCTCGCCGAGGGCGTGGCGAGGATCCTGGAAGTCGAGAAGATGGTCCAGAACATGGTCATCGCCGACAAGTCCAGGACCTTCAACACCGCCCGCCTCGAAGCGCTGGAAGTCGAGAACCTGATCGAGGTGGCCAAGGCCACCATGATCTCGGCCAACGCCCGCACCGAGTCGCGCGGCGCCCACGTGCGCGACGATGCGCCTGATACGCCGGCGCAGCCGAACGGTCGCGACGACGCCAACTGGCTCAAGCACACGCTGTGGTACCGCGACAGCAACCGCCTCGAATACAAGCCGGTGAACCTCACACCGCTGACGGTCGAGACCATCGCCCTGAAGACTCGCTCCTACTGAGGGGAATGCACCAATGACTACCCGTACCGTTCGTTTCAGCATCTACCGCTTCGATCCGGAAAAGGATGCAAAGCCGTACATGAAGGAGTACACCGTCGAGCTCGACGGCACCGAGCGCAAGCTGCTCGATGCGCTGGTCAAGCTCAAGGTGCAGGACGACACGCTGTCGTTCCGCCGCTCGTGCCGCGAAGGCGTGTGCGGTTCGGACGCGATGAACATCAACGGCAAGAACGGCCTGGCGTGCATCACCGATGTGGACGACCTGAAGCAGCCGATCCAGATCCGCCCGCTGCCCGGCCTGCCGGTGGTGCGCGACCTGATCGTCGATATGACCCAGTTTTTCAAGCAATACCACTCGATCAAGCCGTACGTGGTCAACGATACGCCGCCACCGGACCGCGAGCGCCTGCAGAGCCCCGAGGACCGGGACGAGCTCAACGGCCTGTACGAATGCATCCTGTGTGCATGCTGCTCCACCTCCTGTCCGTCGTTCTGGTGGAACCCGGACAAGTTCGTCGGCCCGGCCGGCCTGTTGGCGGCATACCGCTTCATCGCCGACACGCGCGACACCGCCACCAATGAGCGGCTGGACAACCTGGAGGACCCGTACCGTCTGTTCCGCTGCCACTCGATCATGAACTGCGTCGACGTCTGCCCGAAGGAGCTGAACCCGACCAAGGCGATCGGCAAGATCAAGGACCTGATGGTCAAGCGCGTCGCCTGATCGCATATGGACCAAGTCGAACTCAAGCGCATCGTCTGGCGCTCGCGCCGTGGGTTGTTGGAGCTCGACCTCCAGTTGGAGCGCTTCGTGCGCGAAGCGCTCCCCACGCTCACCGATGCGGAGCTGCTGTTGTATCGGGAGCTGTTGCAATTGCCGGACAACGACCTGCTCGACTACCTGAACGGCAGATCCCCGTGCCCCAACCCGCGGTTGTTGCCAACGATAGAGCGGATTCGCGCCATACAACGATAACTCGGCTTCGGCCGGCGTTTTTACCCAGGAGCCCTACAGATGGAAAACAAAGTCACCCTGACCTACAACGGCGGTCAAGTCATCGATCTGCCGGTCCTGCCAGGTACGCTCGGCCCGTCCGTGGTCGATATCCGTGCTTTCTCCAAGACCGGCATGTTTACCTTCGACCCGGGTTTCCTGGCAACGTCGTCCTGCGAATCCAAGATCACCTTCATCGATGGTGACGAGGGCCAGCTCTACTACCGTGGCTATCCGATCGAGCAACTGGCCGAACACAGCGACTATCTGGAAGTGTGCTACCTGCTGGTGTATGGCGAGCTGCCGACCGCCACGCAGAAGGCCGAGTTCGAACGCACCGTGATGAAGCACACCATGGTCCACGACCAGTTGACCCGCTTCTTCAACGGCTTCCGCCGCGATGCCCACCCGATGGCGATGATGGTTGGCGTCACCGGCGCGCTGTCGGCGTTCTACCAGGACAGCCTTGACATCGCCGAGCCCGAGCACCGCAAGGTCGCGATCTACCGCCTGATCTCCAAGATCCCGACCATCGCGGCGATGTGTTACCGCTACAACCAGGGTCTGCCGTTCAACTACCCGAAGAACGACCTGGGCTACACCGCCAACTTCCTGCACATGATGTTTGCCACGCCGTGCGAGGAATACACGCCGAACCCGGTGCTGGTGCGTGCGCTCGACCGCATCTTCACGCTGCATGCCGACCACGAGCAGAACGCCTCGACTTCGACGGTGCGTCTGGCCGGCTCGTCGGGCGCCAACCCGTTCGCCTGCATCGCTGCCGGCATCGCCTGCCTGTGGGGCCCGTCGCACGGTGGCGCCAATGAAGCCGTGCTGAAGATGCTTGACGAGATCGGCTCGGTCGACAACGTGCCGGCCTTCATGGAAGGCGTGAAGAACAAGACCCACAAGCTGATGGGCTTCGGTCACCGCGTGTACAAGAACTTCGACCCGCGCGCCAAGATCATGAAGCAGACCTGCGACGAGGTGCTGAACGAGCTGGGCCTGCGTGACGACCCGCAGTTCCAGCTGGCGATGAAGCTCGAAGAGATCGCGCTGAACGACCCGTATTTCATCGAGCGCAAGCTCTACCCGAACGTCGACTTCTATTCGGGCATCGTGCTCACGGCGCTGGGTATCCCGGTGTCGATGTTCACCGTGATCTTCGCGCTGGCCCGCACCGTGGGCTGGATCAGCCACTGGAACGAGATGATCTCCGATCCGGGCATGAAGATCGGCCGCCCGCGCCAGCTGTATACCGGCGCCGCCCGCCGCGACTACGTGCAGGTGGCCCAGCGCGGCTGAGCCCGGTTCGACAACAGCGCCGTTGCCATGTACAGCGGCGCAGCACCATCACGGATTTGCCCAAGAACAGGTTGCAGCCGCGCCACGCGCCGGCTGAAGGATAGCCCCGTATCATGATGAAAGAACTGGAACTCAATTCCCATCTCTTTGGTGGGAATGCCCCGTTCGTCGAGGATCTGTACGAACAATACCTTGCCGATCCGGCAGCCATCGATCCCAAGTGGCGCGACTACTTCGACAAGCTGCAGCAGACCGATGGCGGCAACGAGCGCGACATCGCACGCGGGCCGATCGAGGAGTCGTTCGTGCGGCTGGCGCGCCAGCCGCGTCTTGGGGCCGTGCGCGACGTGGCCGCCGAGCGTGAGGCCAGCCGCAAGCAGGTGGCAGTGCTGCGCCTGATCGATGCGCACCGGCTGCTGGGCAGCCGCGCCGCCGATCTCGATCCGCTCAAGCGCATGGATGTGGCACCGGTTCCCGAGCTTGATCCTGGCCACTACCAGCTTTCCAGCGCCGACATGGCAGTGCAGTTCAATTGCGGCAATCTGGCCGGCCCGGAGAGCGCACCGCTGTCGGACATCCTGTCGCGGCTGCGCCAGACCTACTGCAGCCACATCGGCATCGAATCGATGCACATCACCAGCACCCGCGAACGCATGTGGGTGCAGGCCTACTTCGAAGAGCGGCTGTCGACGCCCCAGTTCGGCGTCGAGCAGAAAAAGCGCATGCTCAAGCAGGTGACCGCCGCTGAGACCATGGAGCAGTACCTGCACCGCAAGTACGTCGGCCAGAAGCGTTTCTCGCTCGAAGGTGGCGAGAGCTTCATCGCCGCGATGGATCATCTGGTGCAGGGCGCCGGGCGCGAGGGCGTGCAGGAAATGGTGATCGGCATGGCCCACCGTGGCCGCCTGAACGTGCTGGTCAACACGCTGGGCAAGCTGCCGCGCGACCTCTTCAGCGAGTTCGAAGGCCGCCCCACCACCGATCTGCCGTCGGGCGACGTGAAGTACCACAACGGCTTCTCCGCCGATATCCCGACGCCGGCCGGCCCCATCCACTTGAGCCTCGCGTTCAACCCGTCGCACCTGGAGATCGTCAATCCGGTGGTGGTGGGCTCGGTGCGCGCGCGCCAGCAGCGCCGCGGCGACAAGCATGGTGAGCAGGTGCTGCCGGTGCTGGTGCATGGCGATTCGGCCTTCATCGGGCTTGGCACCAACCAGGGCACCTTCAACCTGTCGCAGACCCGTGGCTACGGCACCGGCGGCACGGTGCATATCGTGATCAACAACCAGGTGGGCTTCACCACCTCCGACCCGCGCGACAACCGCTCGACGCTGTACTGCACCGACATCGCCAAGATGGTCGAAGCGCCGGTGATCCATGTGAACGGCGACAATCCGGAGGCGGTGTGTTTCGCCGTGGAAGCGGCGCTGGCCTATCGCAAGGAATTCCAGAAGGACGTGGTGATCGACCTCGTGTGCTTCCGCAAGCACGGCCACAACGAGGCGGATGATCCCTATGTGACGCAGCCGATGATGTACCGCAAGATCGCGGCGCATCCGGGCGTACGCAAGAAGTACGCCGACCGGCTGATCGCCGAGGGCGTGGTCAGCGTCGAAGAGGCCGACGGCTTCATCCAGGCCTATCGCGAGGCGCTCGATCGTGGCGAGCACGTCGAGCAGACCACGCTCACCGACTACAAGCGCAACTTCGCGATCGATTTCTCCAAGTACATGGGCAACCACTGGCGCACGCCGGTGGCAACCGCGGTACCGCAGGCCGACCTCGTGCGCCTGACCGAGAAGTTCACCAGCGTGCCCGAAGGCTTCAAGCTGAGGAACACAGTCGAGAAGATCGTCAACGAGCGCCGCGAGATGGTGGCCGGCAACGTCGGCGTCGATTTCGGCATGGCCGAGCACCTGGCCTACGCCACGCTGTTGACCGAAGGCTACGCCGTACGCATCTCGGGCGAGGACTCAGGCCGCGGCACCTTCAACCATCGCCATGCCGTGCTGCACGACCAGAACCGCGAGAAATGGAACGAGGGCGTCTACACCCCGCTGCAGCATCTGTCGGACAACCAGGCGCACTTCCTCGTCATCGACTCCATCCTCAACGAGGAAGCGGTGCTGGCCTTCGAATACGGCTACGCCAGCTCCGCGCCGGAAGAGCTCACCATCTGGGAAGCGCAGTTCGGCGACTTTGCCAACGGCGCGCAGGTGGTGATCGACCAGTTCATCACCTCGGGCGAGACCAAGTGGGGCCGGCTGTGCGGGCTGACCATGATGCTGCCGCATGGCTACGACGGCCAGGGCCCCGAGCACAGCTCGGCCCGCGTCGAGCGCTATCTGCAGCTCTGTGCCGAGCACAACATCCAGGTGGTGCAGCCGACCGAGGCCGCGCAGATCTTCCATGTGCTGCGCCGGCAGATGCTGCGCCCGGTCAGGAAGCCGCTCGTCATCATCATGAGCAAGCGCCTGCTGAAGGCCAAGATCGCGGCCAGCCCGATCGAGCAATTTACCAGCGGCGAATTCCGCAACGTGATCGGCGATGCAGCCCAGCTTGATGCCAAGAAGGTCAAACGCGTGATCGTCTGCGCCGGTCAGGTCTATTACGACCTGGACAACGCCCGCAAGGAGCGCGAGGTCAAGGATATCGCCGTGGTGCGCATCGAGCAGCTCTATCCGTTCCCCACCGAGGAGCTGCAGGCGGAGATCGCCAAGTATCCGAACGCCCGCGAGTTGGTGTGGGTGCAGGAGGAGCCGCGCAACCAGGGTGCCTGGCACCAGATCCGCCACCGCCTCGAAGGCGTGATGAATCCCAAGCAGGTGCTCAAGTACGCCGGCCGGCAATCCTCGGCCTCACCTGCAGTGGGTTACATGAGCAAGCACACCGCCCAGCTCAAGGCCTTCCTCGACGAGGCGATGACGCTGTAGATCCAACGCGGCGGCAGGGGCCGCCGCGTCTTGTCACAAGCAAGAGCCATTTGGAGATTTGAAAGATGATCGTAGAAATCAAGGTGCCGCAACTGCCCGAATCGGTATCGGAAGCGACGCTGCTGCAGTGGAAGAAGAAGGAAGGCGAAGCGGTCGCGCGCGACGAGAACCTGATCGATATCGAGACCGACAAGGTCGTGCTCGAAATCCCCGCGCCGCAGGCCGGGGTGCTGGTGTCCATCGTCAAGAAGGACGGTGACACCGTCACCAGCAACGAAGTGATCGCCACCATCGATACCGAGGCCAAGGCCGGTGCTGCCGCGCCGGCTCCGGCTGCGCCGGCCCCGTCGCAGGAGCAAAAGCGCGTCGAGGCAGCCGCCAAGGCCGCCGGCGTCGAGGCCTCGGCTGTCGGCTTCGGCACCGCGGTGATGCCCGCCGCCAAGAAGCTTGCCGCCGACAACAATGTCGACCTTTCCAAGGTGGAAGGCTCGGGCCGCGGCGGCCGCGTGCTCAAGGAAGACGTGCAGAACGCCGTCGCCGGCGGCAGCAAGCCCGCCGCACCGGCACCGGCCGCAGCGCCGGTGGCGGTGGCCCAGGGCGAACGCCCCGAACAGCGCGTGCCGATGAGCCGCCTGCGCCAGCGGGTTGCCGAGCGTCTGCTGCAGTCGCAGCAGACCAACGCCATCCTCACCACCTTCAATGAAGTGAACATGAAGCCGGTGATGGACCTGCGCAACAAGTACAAGGACCGCTTCGAGAAGGAACACGGCGTGAAGCTCGGCTTCATGGGTTTCTTCGTCAAGGCCGTGGTCGCCGCGCTGAAGAAGTACCCGATCGTCAACGCCTCGGTCGACGGCAACGACATTGTCTACCATGGCTACTTCGACATCGGCGTGGCGGTCGGCTCGCCGCGTGGCCTCGTGGTGCCGATCATCCGCAATGCGGATCAGCTCTCCCTTGCCGACATCGAGAAGACCATCGCCGACTTCGGCAAGCGCGCCCAGGAAGGCAAGCTCACGGTCGAGGAACTCACCGGCGGCACCTACACCATCTCCAACGGCGGCACCTTCGGTTCGATGATGTCCACCCCCATCATCAACCCGCCGCAATCGGCCATCCTCGGCATGCATGCCACCAAGGAGCGTGCCGTGGTCGAGAACGGCGAGATCGTGGTGCGTCCGATGATGTACCTGGCGCAGTCGTACGACCACCGCATCATCGACGGCCGCGAAGCCGTGCTGTCGCTGGTCGCGATCAAGGAAGCGATCGAAGACCCGGCACGTTTGCTTTTGGATCTGTAATTGAGTGAGGGGTGAGGAGTGAGGAGGGAGGTGTCAAAGCCGCTCTTTGCTCCAGCCCCTGTGATCAATCCGGATGGTGTGAGTGCAGCAATACCCCTCACACCTAACCCCTCACACCTCACAGGTTTTTACCATGTCCCAACAATTCGATGTCGTTGTCATCGGCGCCGGGCCCGGCGGCTATGTGGCGGCGATCCGTGCCGCGCAGCTCGGGTTCAAGACCGCCTGCATCGACGAGTTCAAGAACAAGGAAGGCAAGCAGAGCCTGGGTGGCACCTGCCTCAATGTCGGCTGCATCCCGTCCAA
Organism: Chitiniphilus purpureus; assembly: GCF_025642115.1. Taxonomy (GTDB): domain Bacteria; phylum Pseudomonadota; class Gammaproteobacteria; order Burkholderiales; family Chitinibacteraceae; genus Chitiniphilus; species Chitiniphilus purpureus. The sequence continues at coordinate 2,315,689 of NZ_CP106753.1, forward strand.
GGCGCTGCTCGAATCGTCCGAGAACTGGGAGCGTATCGAGCACAAGTTCGAAGCGCATGGCATCTCGGTGACCGGCGCCCAGTTCGATGTGAAGAAGATGCTGGAGCGCAAGGACGGCATCGTCGCCAAGCTCACGCAGGGTGTTGCCTATCTGTTGAAGAAGAACAAGGTGACCGCGCTGTTCGGCCACGGCAAGCTCTTGGCGCACAAGGATGGCGCGTGGCAGATCGAGGTCGCCGGCGAGGCGACCGAGACCGTGACCGCCACCCACGTGATCATCGCCACCGGCTCGGTGCCGCGCCAACTGCCGGGCACCCCGACCGACAACAAGCTGATCCTCGACAACGAGGGTGCACTGGCGATTCCCGAGGTGCCGAAGAAGCTTGGCGTGATCGGCGCCGGCGTGATCGGCCTGGAAATGGGCTCGGTGTGGAAGCGGCTCGGTGCCGACGTCACCATCCTCGAAGCCGCGCCGGGTTTCCTGCTCGCCGCTGACGAGGCGGTAGCCAAGGAAGCGCAGAAGATCTTCACCAAGGACCTGGGCCTCAGGATCAGCACCTCGGTGAAGATCGGCGAAGTGAAGCCGGGCAAGAACAATGTCACGGTCAGCTACGCCGACAGCGAGGGCAAGGAATACAGCGAGACCTTCGACAAGCTGATCGTCGCCATCGGCCGGGTGCCCAATACCTGGAACCTGGCCGCCGACGCGGTGCAGCTGCCGCTCGACGAGCGTGGCTTCGTCGTGGTCGATGATGCGTGCCGTACCAGCCTGCCCAACCTGTGGGCGATCGGTGACGTGGTGCGCGGCCCGATGCTGGCGCACAAGGCCTCCGAGGAAGGTGTGGCGGTGGCCGAGCGTCTGGCCGGCCAGCATCCGCATATCGATTTCAACACCGTGCCGTGGGTGATCTATACCAGTCCCGAGATGGCCTGGGTCGGCAAGACCGAGCAGCAGCTGAAGAAGGAAGGCGTCGACTACCGCAAGGGCCAGTTCCCGTTCAGCCCGAACGGCCGTGCACTGGGTCTTGGTGAGACTGCCGGCTTCGTCAAGATGCTGGCCGATGCCAAGACCGACCGTATCCTCGGCGTACACATCATCGGCCCCTATGCCTCGGAGCTGATCACCGAAGCCGTGGTGGCGATGGAGTTCAACGCCAGCTCGGAAGACATCGCCCGCATCGTCCACGCCCACCCGTCGCTCTCGGAAGCCTTGCATGAGGCGGCCCTTGGCGTCGACAAGCGCGGCCTGCACAGCTAAATCCCCGAGAAGAGGGAAGAGGAAGGACACGACGGGAAGAGAGAAGAGGGAAGAGGGAAGGGTAACAACCCTTCTCCCTTCTCCCTTCTCCCTTCCCCGACAACTTCCCCTTCTCCCTTCCCTGTTACCACTTCTCTCATAGGGAACGAAGATGAACTTGCATGAATACCAAGCCAAGGAACTGCTGGCCAAATACGGCCTGCCGGTCCAGAAGGGCATCCTGGCCACCTCGGCCGAAGAAGCGGCCGCGGCCTACGATCAACTCGGCGGCAAGTTCGCCGTCGTCAAGGCCCAGGTGCATGCCGGCGGCCGCGGCAAGGCCGGTGGTGTCAAGGTGGTGAAGAGCCGCGAAGAAGCCGCTGCCGAAGCCCAGCGCCTGATCGGCACCAATCTGGTGACCTACCAGACCGACGCGGCCGGCCAGCCGGTGAACTCGGTGCTGGTGTGTGAAGACATGTACCCGGTGCAGCGCGAGCTTTACCTGGGCGCCGTGGTCGATCGCGGCTCGCAGCGCGTGGTGTTCATGGTGTCGACCGAAGGTGGCGTCGAGATCGAGAAGGTCGCCGAGGAAACCCCGGAAAAGATCATCAAGATCGAAGTCGATCCGCTGGTCGGCATGCAGCCGTTCCAGAGTCGCGACGCTGCGTTTGCGCTGGGCCTTGCCGGTGACCAGGTCGCCGCGTTTTCCAAGCTGATGCTGGGTGCCTACAAGGCCTTCGTCGAGAATGACTTCGCGCTGTTCGAAGTGAACCCGCTGGCACTGCGTGAAAACGGCCAGCTCGCCTGCGTCGACGGCAAGATCAACCTCGACTCCAACGCCCTCTATCGCCACCCGGCCCTCTTGGCCCAGCGCGACAAGAGCCAGGAGAACGAGCGCGAGGTGAAGGCCTCCGAGTTCGATCTGAACTACGTGGCACTGGAAGGCAACATCGGCTGCATGGTGAACGGCGCCGGCCTCGCGATGGCCACCATGGACATCATCAAGCTCAAGGGCGGCCAGCCGGCCAACTTCCTGGACGTGGGCGGCGGCGCCACCAAGGAGCGCGTGATCGAAGCCTTCAAGCTGATCCTGGCCGATACCTCGGTCAAGGGCGTGCTGATCAACATCTTCGGCGGCATCGTCCGTTGCGACATGATCGCCGAGGCCATCATCGCCGCAGTGAAGGAAGTGAACGTGACCGTGCCGGTGGTGGTGCGTCTGGAGGGCAACAACGCTGAACTTGGCGCCAAGATCCTCGACGAATCCGGCCTCAAGCTGACCTCGGCCCAGGGCCTGAACGATGCGGCCGAGAAGATCGTTGCTGCCGTTGCCGCCCTGTAGATCTGTGAGGAGTGAGGCGTTAGGAGTGAGGTGCAACCCCGCTGCTAATTCCTTTCCCGGCACTATTTGAGATGAACAGGTCGTGATGGTGATGTGTGAGGTTTTACCCCTCACCCCTCACCCCTCACACCTCACAAGGAAAAATCATGAGCGTTCTCGTCAACAAAGACACGAAAGTGCTGGTGCAAGGTTTCACCGGCAAGAACGGCACCTTCCACGCCGAACAGGCGCTGAAGGTCGGTACCAAGGTGGTCGGCGGCGTGACCCCGGGCAAGGGTGGCAGCGAGCACCTGGGCCTGCCGGTGTTCAACACCATGAAGGACGCGGTGCGCGCCACACAAGCCGATGCCTCGGTGATCTACGTGCCCGCGGCCTTCGCCAAGGATTCCATCCTCGAAGCCATCGATTCGGGTGTGAAGCTGATCGTCTGCATCACCGAAGGCGTGCCGACCCTGGACATGCTGTACGTGAAGAAGGCCGTGGACGAAGCCGGCATCCGACTGATCGGCCCGAACTGCCCCGGCGTGATCACCCCGGGCGAGTGCAAGATCGGCATCATGCCGTGGCACATCCATAACCCGGGCCGCATCGGTATCGTCTCGCGCTCCGGCACGCTGACCTATGAAGCCGTGGCGCAGACCACCGCGCTGGGCCTGGGCCAGTCGACCTGCATCGGCATCGGTGGCGATCCGATCCCGGGCACCAGCCATATCGATGCGCTGAAGCTGTTCCAGGACGATCCGGATACCGACGCCATCGTGATGATCGGCGAGATCGGCGGCACCGCCGAGGAAGAAGCGGCCGAATTCGCCAAGAGCTACGTCAAGAAGCCGGTGGTCGGCTACATCGCTGGTGTGACCGCGCCCAAGGGCAAGCGCATGGGCCATGCCGGTGCCATCATCTCCGGCGGCAAGGGCACGGCCGAGGAGAAGTTCAAGGCATTCGAGCGCGCCGGCATCGCGTATACCCGCAGCCCGGCCGAGATCGGCAAGACCATGTTCGAACTGCTCAAGAGCAAGGGTCTCGTGAAGTAACCTCAGCCTGTATTGCTGGATGCAAAACGCCACCCTCGGGTGGCGTTTTGCATGGCGCGCCGCCCCCCGTATGGGTGGCGCCGCAGCATTGCTGCCGCGTCAGTCCGGACAGTACTGATAGGCGTAGATGCAGACCTGATTGGTCGAGCCCTGTTCGCACACATTGCGCTTGATTTCGCACCACAGCGACTCGGCCGAAGCAGGTGCCGAAACGGCCAGCAGCATCCCCAGGCCGGCAAGCAATGCAGTCAGTCTTTTCATGGTCCAGTCTTCCTTGCTCAATCATTGGTTTTGGATCGGAACACGCTTGGCCGGCGCAAGGCCGGCTGCGCCAACCCATTAAAGCAGCGTGTAGGCAGATTGCAAGGAATCGTATGGAAAAAAACGCGGCCTGAGTACTGCCGGCATCAGCATGCCGTCGCGCGCCCACACCGGGCTGCGCTGGAGCAGGTTGCCAGCCATATCGGTGGCCACTTTCCCGCCCACGCCTATGGGCCGTCCGGTGCAACTATTCGCACCCGCCGGTGCCGCTTGCAGCAGCGGCATCGATTACCCTGTATAGCCCTCAAACAGGCAGGGCAGCTGCGCAGAAGGGGGGCGTTGCCCCCGTTTTGCGTCTTATTCCTTTCAGGATGAACGGAGCATGGGCTGGCTTGCGCTGCCCAGGCCGGTGGCTATATTTGCTTGGCATGTCTGCTTGCCTTGCACCGTACGAATCAGGGGTGGTTGAGCAATTTCTGCGCGTGGCAATGGCGTCCACATCCACATGGATGCAATGGCTGATGCAACCCCAATAGGCATGCGCCCTCGCCCTGGAACGCGCAGGTGAAATCGGCAAGCCTGACTGCAGCGCCCGGTGCAATTCTCTATTCATTGGAAAACATTGACGAGTCGGCGGCGGTATGGCTGACCCTGCTATTTGAATACGTATTTCAACCCCGATAGGTGGAGGGGCCATGAGCAAGTTATTAGACGAGCATGATTTTGAAGCGGCGGCTTTCGAGATCAAATGCGATATCGCGGCCATCAAGGCCATTGCCGATGTCGAGAGCGCCGGAGCCGGGTTCCTGTCCGATGGGCGGGCAAAGATTCTTTTCGAAGGGCACGTTTTCTACAAATACACCAAGGGCAGGCATCTGCAGTCGGATATCAATTATCCGAAATGGACAAGACAATATTATGTCGGCGGTGTGGGCGAATATGACCGCCTGACCAAGGCCGAGGCATTGGACAAGGCCGCCGCACGGATGTCGGCGAGCTACGGCAAATTCCAGATCATGGGGTTCAATTTCGCCCTATGCGGATGCGCATCGGTGGATGCGTTCTATGACGAGATGCAGGAAAGCGAAGGGCGGCATCTTGAAGCGCTGGTGGCCTATATAAGACAGGTCGGCTTGGGAGGGGCGTTGCGCAGCAAGGATTGGGTGGAGTTTTCCCGACGCTATAACGGACCGGAATACTGGAAGAACAGCTACGACAGGAAATTGGCGGAGGCGTACAAGAAATACACCAAACAGCAGTCCTAGCCCTTCATCGAAATCCGGTTCCATTGTCGGCTCATGACATCGGTGTGGCGGGAACGAGCAACGGATGCCTGATGCATTGACGGTTGGTCTTTGTGGCAGTGTTGAGGAACGGAGTGGCAAATGACGGATGACCATCCTGCTGGCGGCAAGCAGACCGGTTTTCGCACCGTGGATCGGTTGCTCAATATCGTTGGCGCGCTTGCCGCTGTCGCAGCCACGATCTGTGGGGCATTGTGCTGAAGATCCAGGTCGATCAGCAGAATTCACGGGTGGAAGCGTTGAAGGTGGAGATCAGCAAGGCTGAAAGCGGGCGTGAGGAACGCAAGCTGGACCTCGATATGATGCTGAAGGTGTTTTCCGAGCTGACCGATATCTACAAGACCCAGGACCAGTCGGATGAAATGCTGGTGAACCGCCTGACCGCCGTGTCGGCACTGGTCCTTGCCATTCCCAACCAGCCGGTGCGTGACCGGTTGTGGGACGCGATCGCGGTTGCTCTGGAGGTGCAGGGCAAGCGATCCGGGGCGCAGGTGGCGCAGCAGGCCTGTGTCATCAAGGAAAGCGTGGATGCGGCGCTTTTCGATGTGGAATCAGCGGAAAATGCGCCGGCAGCCGCGGTGAGCAATCAACAATTGCAGGTCTGGGCCAGCAAGGGCAATGCCTCCAGCCCGCGCTGGGGTTCGCTCAACTACAACCTCTTCTGGTGCGAGGATGCTGCAAATCCAAATGCTGCACTCGCAGCGGCTACGCAAGCCAAGGCATTGAAAACGCTGGACCCCGAAGCAAAAGGCGAATGGCGGGTCAGGAAGCTTCCCAAAGGCGTCAATAGCAGAAGCGGTTATCAGATCCATAGGAACCTGATCCGCGCCAGTTCCAAGGAAGAGGCCGCCATCGGCGGGATATTTGCAACAGCCCTTTCCGAGTACGGCTCCCCAGGCTTTGTCGTCGAAGAAGTCGCCTATGCGTCTCCCGCTTCGATCAGCGTCTTCTTCTGCGGTTGAGTGGCGGTTGTGGTGATACCCGCCGGGGCTCGCCAGCAAAAGTGGGACGCTTGATCGGGCAGGGACAGGTACTGCGCGCCTAATGGCTGGAAAGGGCGGTCTCCGTATGCATCACGCACTGCCAGTTGCCGCTTTTGCGCACCCAGACCGACGAATCCGCCATGTCCTCGGTGACCTCGTCGGATTGACCGCGCTTGGCCACCGACTGCTTCACCCGGTAGGTGACGACCGCGGTGTCCTCGCTGGGGCGTGCCACCTGGATCTCGCTCAGCTCAAATGACCTGACCACCATTGGCGCCTGTTCCGCCATCTGCCGGAACGCGTCGCGGTCGAATGTCATTGCGCCATGCGAGCTGACCAGGATGGAAGGTTCGGCCAGCATGGAAATGGCGGTATCCGTATCGTCATCCACCAGTGCCTGCCAGAATCGGTTTTCCAGGTCGACCAGCTCTCGATTTGCCGTCTGCATGATGGGCTCCTTGGCTCAGGATGATGTTCCAATGTGCGCCTTGTCCAGATGGAGCGGCTATCAGGCATGGCGGAAGAGGGGTGTCAGTGTGTTCCTACATGGCACGGTGGAACAGGGGTGTTGGAGCAGGGACTATCGGCGTAACATGCCGCTTTCTGGCATCCTGCCCAATACGAGAGTCATGTTGATGCGTAAGGGATGCCATGCCCGTATGATTGATGTCGATATATGACAGCGCCGGTAGAAATGTCATAAAGATAGCCGTATTGCGTCGCTTTTTTTGTGTCCTTCTCCTTGATGATTTACTCGCCTGAGTGTCAATCAATTAAATGTTGGGTAAATTGAGGCATTTTTTCACTAGCGCATTTCGGGGGCAGGCACCGCTATGGGTTGTATGGTGGGGCTTTGTCGTAGGTGGGTATATCTGGCTCAGGGTTCTGGGTGGCGGCTACTTTGCTTTGGCGATGTTTCTATCCACTACTCTCCATTGGGAAGTGTATGGGTCGATTTACTTTTCGTTGTTGTTTCCGCTATTGGTGTTAATCATATTGCATGCGGTTTTTTCCGTCTTATTTGTTTTCAGATGTGCGCCGAACACCCAGTCTGTATTCTTTGCCTCCGTGGCAAAGGCAGTAATTGTGGTCTTCATCATGTTCAGGATTATCTATCATTTAAGTTAGCCCCTGCCCTATTCAAGGGGCATCAAATGCCCAAGCCGGGCTTTGCGGTGGCTGGTTTGGAAACCTGGCCACTTGGCGAATCGGGCCGTGCCCCTGCAGCAAGACGGCACGCGTCTCGCAGCGCATCTCAAACGGAAGACACCATGGGACTTTTGACCTTCAGTATCAACATTACCCTGGACGGCTGCGTCGATCACCAGGAAGGCATCGTCGACGACGAGACACGTGCCTTCTTCACCCGCCTGATGGACGAGAGCGGGGCGATGCTGTGGGGGCGCGTCACCTACGAGATGATGGAGCGCTACTGGCCGGCGGTCGCCCGCGGTGACGTGGCGGCGCCGCGGGCGATGCGCGAATGGGCGGTCAAGCTGGAGGCAAAGCCGAAGTATGTGGTGTCCTCGACGCGCAAGGACTTCCCATGGACCCATAGTCACCACATCGCCGGCGAGCTGCGCTCTGCTGTACAGAAGCTCAAGGACGCGACCCCGGCCGGCGTGCTTCTCGGCAGCGGCAAGCTCGCGACCGAGCTGGACCGGCTGGATTTGATCGACGAGTACAAGTTCCTCGTTCACCCCAGGATCGCCGGCCACGGCCCGACCCTTTACCAGAGCGGGCTGCCTGCCACGAGGCGACTCGACTTGGTCTTGGTGAAGCCACTTGGCAATGGTGCGATCGCCATGCACTACCGGCCGGAGCGCGGCTGACCGGAGCGTGGCAGTCTGCCATGCGACGACAGGCCGACATGGGTCGGGCATGAACGTCTGCTGTGGCCGACCGGCTACAAGACAACAGCCGGCTCGCCCCGGCGGCAGACCACGGATAAGCAGCGAGGCCATCAGCATTTTTGAACAGGCCCTGATCGGCCGGGCACTCCACCGTGCACCGAATCCGCCGATGCCACAGCCGCGCCTGCCGCTCACCTACGCCGATCCATTGCCGTACTGCCCAGCACTCGCTACACCACATCATCCCATCACACCGCGAAGCAACGGTGTCCATGCCGCTACCAAGCCCTAACGGCTTGAATTACAATCGCATCCGGTCCAAGCGGGCATGCCGGTCGGCATGCCCGCGCTGTTTTCTCTGGCCGCACCATCGGTGCGGCGCCTGTGCTGGAGCGTATGCATGTCTTCCCCCAAAGTCGGATTCGTCAGCCTGGGCTGCCCAAAAGAGATTTAATATAAACAATGAGAGCGGGCAAAGAAAAAGCCCCTGGAATGATCCAGGGGCTTTGGTTTATGCAGCTTTTCGTGCGGTCAGCGGAGCCGGCTCGCTCAACACCCGCAACCAGCCTTGACCCTTCATCACGTTGCGATACACCTGGCGCGCCACGTTGAACGCCTCTTGTGCCACGTGCGGACCGTGCTCGACGATTTCCCCTGTGGTTGGATCGAGCAGGGCGAACTCCAGTGGTCGACCGTCGACTGCAGAGCACGATAGCCCTTCGTGCCCGACTCCCTCAATGCGTGCGTGTTGTAGTGTGCCTGTTTTGGGGTCGCCGATCATGGGGTGGCCTCATTGGGTGCGTTTTGATCAAGTGCAATCGCCTCACGGCGGAGGATGGTGACGGCGAGCCGTGCTCGGGTGGTGGCTGCATTGAGCAGTCCGACTGTGATGCGTGGCAGCAGCTCAACGTAGCGGTCAATCAGTCCGGCGATGATGCGGCGCTGTTGTGTGCTGGGTCGGAGCGCCCTGGCTTGCTGCGCATGCGCTGTTTCGGCTGCGCGGGATAGCTGGGTGACGGCAGCACATGCATTGTCATAGAGCGGGCAATTGCGCAGCTCGCCGGCGATGAGCTGCAGGGCGACCATGGTCTCCAGCAGGATATCCAGGCTGATGCCATCAGCCCGGCCGCTGGCAAAGCGATGGGCGTGGCACAAGGCCAGCAGCTGGAAGTGTTGAGCGTCCTGCTCGCCAACCACCTGCCGCCCGGCAAGCATCAAGAGGGGATTGATCTGATCTCGTTTCATGCGAGCATTCCGGAGAATAAGCCTGTTGATTGCAGTGCGCGGCTGCATGTGGGGTTGAGCCATAGGGTTTCGACGCGATCCAGTCCGCCATCGGCATGTGTGCCGCGCGTGCTGGTTTCCCAGCTGGCGTACAGCTCGTCGTAGAGCGGGCAGGTATAGCCCGATACCACCACCATGCCGGCACATTCGTGCAGCACGCGGGCCAGCTCACAGTGATCCTGGTCGCTCATCTCGTGGCGATAGCCTTTGCCGGAGCGGGTGACCGCTGTGGAGCGGGTGCCGTGGACGTAGGGCGGATCGACGTAGTGCAACGTTTGCGGCGCGTCGTGCTGCTGGATGATGTCCACCGCCTGCCGGCATTCGATCACCACGCCGGCGAGCCGCTCGGTAAATGCCTGGATCGCCGGTGGATAGTTGACCCAGTCGCGTGACGGATGGGTGGACTGGCGGTTGCCGTTGGCTCGAAACCCCGAGGCCGCCCCGGATGCCGAGTCGCTACCGAACCCCAGGAACGATCGCACCACGGTGCGGCGAGCCTGCTCGATGGGGTCGTCAGTCGGGATGTACGACTCGTCGAATTCCGCTCGGGCATAGGGGGTGTAGGCCAGCAACTGTGCCAGCCGAGAGGCTGACTGCTGATCGCGCAGCACGCGGAACAGGTTGACGATCTCGCCGTCGAGGTCGTTGTAGACCTCGACCATCCGCGCGCGCGGTTTGCGCATCAGTACGCTGCCGGCGCCGCCGAACGCCTCGGTGTAGATGCGGTGGTCTGGAAAATGCTGGATGATCCACGGTGCCAGCAGCCATTTTCCGCCGTGGTATCTCAGCGTTGGTCGGTGAGGCATTTCGATCTCCGAAACCAGCAGCGGAACACCGCCATTGCGGCGACGATCCCGAACGGTCCGCCCAGGATGTAGCCGGCGATCTCCAGGCCCGATGCGTCGGGGCCGAGCTTAAGCACCAGCAGCTGCGCGGTGCCAATTAATCCGCTGTTGAGAAAGGCGGCGGCGTAGTGGCCGCCGTTGGTGAATTGGCTTTGCAGGCCCAGCGCGAACACCAGGGCAAAGGTGCAGGCAAACAGGGTGATTGCTGTCATGGCATGCACTCCATGGCTACTTCAATGAAGACCCGCGCTACTTCGGCGTTGATGGCATTGCCGTAGGCGCGCAGTCGTCCCAGCACTGCGGGAGATCCATCAACCCACGGGACAAAGCCGGGTTCACACGCACGCGTCTTTCCATCTCTGCATCGGATGGCTTGGGTAAAACGTCTTTGAGGTTGTGGCATCCGGCCAGGCTCTTGGCCCTGGCTAACTGCTCGTCTGATCGCGGGGTGATCTGATCCATGACTGCTGGCGTCGGCCACAAAGAAAAACCGCTCTCTGAGGCCTTCTGCGCCAGCGCTCGCGGCTTCGATAGGCATTGCCCCCATGGCGTATCCCAGCGCACCCAGGTCACTGTGCACAAGTGCGAGCCATTCAGGCGCTCGCGCAACCTGCTCTCCAAAGATGACTGCAGGGCGACACTCTTTGATGAGGTGGTGGAAGGCTGGCCATAGGTGCCGCTCGTCAGCAAACCCAGCTCCTTTGCCTGCCGCGCTGAAAGGTTGGCACGGACAGGAACCGGTCCAAACAGGTCGATCATCGGGCCATCCAGCGCGACGCAGTGCGTAGGACCAGACGCCGATCCCTGCGAAAAAGTGGCACTGTGTGTAGTGTCGAATGTCATCGGGGTGTACGTCCTCTATGGAGCGTTCGTCGACGTCGCCGGGGGCGATATGCCCGGCTGCAATCAGGTTGCGGAGCCACTGGGCTGCGAACGGGTCGCGCTCGTTGTAGTAGGCGGAGTTGCTCATGTGATGAGGGCTATTCGCACAGGCCATACGCCGAGGCGCAGGCGGTTGGTTCGATCAGGCCGGCCAGCAGGTCGTACTGGCGCCCGCCGCGGCTGGTCTTGGCCCACTCCACGCGCTCGTGGATGCGCTCCCATCCGCCACTGAAGAGAAAGCTCGCTTTGCCTGACCGGCTTACTTCGTTGACCAGCTTTTCCCACTCAGCGATGCGCTGGATGTGCTCAGGGAAGCGCGCGGCGATCTGGCGTAGCTCGGATTTGCCGACATTGATGCAGGGCATGCAGCCGACCCGGTCCATGCCCTGGAGATACAGCGGATTGGGTTCGACGCCGTTTTGGGCCAGAAAGCCGAAAACGGCATCTGCGGTCCAGTCGGCGATAGGGCGGTAGGCATAAAATCCCGGGCCGATCCGTTCGAAGCGCTGGACATCTCGTCGTCGGGCCGATTCATCCCTGCGAACGCCCTGCCAGCTGACGACGGTATGGCCCTGGTCGATGAGGTCTATCTGATACTCCACCGCCGGGTTGCGTTTCAGCTCCTCGGTGCAGAATTGCCGACCGTGGGAGGGAAACATGCCCTTGAGCAGGCACAGGTCCAGGAACGGATTGCCAGTCGGATGCATCAGCGCCGCGGCCTGGGCTGCGCGTTCCGCCGTCCACTGGAATTTGGCGGTAGGGTGGTAGTCGGGTCCGCCTGCGGCAATCGCTTCGAGCCGGGCGCGGTGCACGGCGAAGCGATCGGTGAAATCCGCGCGCAGACGATGGATCGTGATGTCGAGTGTGTGTTCCAGGTAGTCCAGATAATCGTGGACCGCCTGATGCTCGTTGCCGGTATCGCAGAAGATTGCGCGGACCCGATGCCGGCCGAACCGGCGCAGCGCCAGCAGGAGGGTCGCCGCGCTGTCCTTGCCGCCGGAGACGGAAACGACGTGGATGATGCCCATGGCGGCTCCAGGCATTGAAAACGCCGCGCAGGTTGCCCTGGGCGGCGTTTGTGGGTGGGTGAGGTGCGCCTACGGCGCTTCCGGCGCGTCGAAGGTGATTTGCTCAGTTTTCATGGTTTGCCTTTGCCGCCTGGGCGGCGAAGCAATTCGGCCATTGACACTGGCCAGCGCTGCATGGGCCTTGCAGGTTGTGGTCATCTGCATCGCGCAGACAGGGCGCTGGACGATGTTTGGCAAGGAACTCGATCAAGCCCGCTTCGTCTTCAACGTGCTTCATCATCCCTCCCTGACTGCGGCCATCGGTGGTTGCTGGCGATCGGCGAGCGCTCTCCAGGCGATGCGGCCGCGAATGGCTGCCCATGCAAGGCCGAGCGACCCTAGCCAGAGGCCGCCGGCGCCCAGGTGAACAATGCTGGCAACCGCAAGGACCGTGCAGGCGATCAGATCGACGCGATCATCCCCCAGCAGGCGCCAGCCGCGCTGCGCATAGGTCTTGAGGCGGATCATTTGCACGCCTCCTGGGCCATGGCCGCATCCAGTTCATCGGCTCGGAGAGCGTTGCTGCCAGCCACCGCCATCTGATACTCGATCCACAGCCTGGCGGTCTCCATGCTGGCGTATGCGTCGCTGTTGTTGCGTGCGCGCTCCACCGAGTAGCCGGCCGCGCTGGCCGCCCGCTCGAAATCGTCACTGGTCATGCCTCACCTCCAGGGCGCTGTACGATTACACGTCCCGTGCGCACCCATCGGGCTATCGCAAGCTCACAAGCGCTTGTCAGCGTTACGCCATTCGCGCAGCCAGCATGAGTAACTGGCCGGCCACATCCGCAGCAGCACTGCTTTCTCCGTCCTCGCCGTTTTGGCAGCGGCTCGCTGTAACGGATGTGCTGGGTGGACGATCCGTGTTCGCCCCACCCGTCCATGCCGCCGCGCATAGCAGCTGATATGGCACGTCTACTCATCTCGCTCATGGCTGCTCTCCGGTCGGGCTGGCCGACGCTGTGGCGATCAGCGCTGAAAGCCGCGCTTTCCAGTTTCGACGTTGCGCGTACCGGCTTGGGGCGCGGCAACCCTCATCATGGTCGTGAGCTTCTGGGTGACGCCACGGAGTCCACTGCCCACACTCCAAGCAGCACCCGGCTGCGTCGATGGGTGGCCCGATGTCGGCGTCAGCCAGAATTTCCGTCAGTGCGTGAGTAGGCAGCAGTGCGTAGCCTTCCGGCACCTGCGGCGCGGCGGGGGGGGTGTAGAGCGCAGCGCGGGCTTGCCATGCGTCCCATGCACTATTCACTGCCTCGCCGAAATAGCGACCGTTCGAACGGGCCTTGATGCTGCCACTGTGATAGTGGTTGTACCAGTACGACTCGAAAGCCGTGCGCTCGTCCTGCGCCGATATCGGAATATCGATATCGCGCTCCACCGCCGCATCAGCGGCGAGACGGTCGGCGTAGGCGGTGAGCATTGCTGCAGTCCGAGCGTCGTTAGGGTTGGCAAAGTTGGCATGCCATTCCGCAAACACGCGCACTTCCGCTTCGGTGTGCTGGGTCATGTCCTTTCCTTTGCAGCCTTGAGCGCTGCCTTGTAGCTGGCCTTGGCCTCTTTCCGCGTCGGCTTCCATTCGCCGGCCACCTCGTCGATTCCGTAGGCCGTGTATTTGATGCGGACGTAGCGCACGCAGTTTCTGGGCGCACCGTACCGACTGCCGCTGTATTCGAGCTGCGGGAGCGCGATGCCAAGCCATTCCGCGAAACTCTCACTGCACTCACTGGCCCGGTAGTGGGCGTAGCTGCCCTCTTTGGGTGGCGGCGGCGCGGGCGGCAGGTTGTCGATGGCGTAGCTCTTGCCGGCCGCGGTGACGTGGAATACCTCGTCGCACGGGTCGCAGAACCTGGGTGTTGGGCTGCGCCCCATCAGCCCCATCAATACCAGCGCCTCAAGGTCTGCCTGATCGGGATGACCATGACCAGCTACAAAGTGATTGCGGGATGGCTCGCGACGGTCGGGCCGCAGCTCTAGGGTGTGGTGCAGCAGCCCAAGCTGATACGTCGTGACGTGCATGCTCACGGCTTCACCTCCTGCAGGATGGTGGCGGGGTCGATGGCGCGGATAGCGTCGGCCTGCTCAACCAGTTCCATCAGGTATTGCGCACCATCACCTGGGTATTCCCACGCTCCGGTACTCCTGTCGTAGCTGCCATGATCGTGGTGATAGTCGTTGGCACGCTCAACCAGTGTGTCTGCCGCCGCGTCAAGTGCAGCCCCTACCACCCGCTCGCCATACGCACGCAGCGCGTCGTCGGGGGATTGCTGGGCGAGGGTGGCGTCCATGTCAGCCCGCATGGAAGGCAGGTCGTTCAGTTCCGCAAGCGTTGCGCTGGCTCTCTCCATCGCCTCCCGCAGCCGCGCCACCTCCGCCTGCGATGCGGTCAGTTGCTCGCGCAGAGCGCTGATCTGATCCTGATACTCGCAGCGATGATTGCCGTAGTCGTCGCCATAGCCCCGGTGGCAGCTGTTTGCGGCCAGGGCGGAGCATTCGCGCTTCGTGGCATCCAGCTCATCCAGCAGCGCAAGCACCGTGGCGGGGTTGGCGGCGGCGATCAGCCTTGCGTCTGCATGATCGATATCTGCGCACCAGCCCTCATGGTGTTCGCGTCCAGCAAAGGGGACGATCCAGTCGAGGCGGTCGCACACCCGGTACATGATGTTCATCCCCGCCTCAGATAACTCCCGCAGACGGATAACCGCGCCGCCCATCCCCCAGCGCTCGAAATCCATCACGGTCAGGTCGTACTGAGGGATGCCGCCGACCAATTGCATGGATTTGTGCTTGGCGTTGACCTCCCAGCGCCACGGCCCCGGCGTCGCTGCCTGCGCCAGCCTGCGCAGCTCGTCGTGGTTGGTCTCCCGCACTTCCACCGGAACGATGACCCCGAAACGAGCCAGGCGGGGGTCTGCCTGATATTTCTTCTCCATCATGCCCCCGCCTTTGCCGCGGCGATGGCGGCGCGCATCTCCGAGATCAGTTCGGCGTCACCATCATAGTCGCCGATGATCTCGCCGTTCGAGTTGTCGAGTTGCGCTACCGCCTTCTCCAGCGCCGCCAGCAGCTGGTCGCGCTGCTTTTGGATAGCCAGCTGATCGCGCAGCGAGGCGTTCTCTATGGCCTCGTCGATGCCGGAGCCGGTGTTGTAGTAGCGCTCCAGGTCTTCGGTGCTGATCCCCTCGCACGCATTCCAGCAAGCCACAATGCGGCAGGCGTACTGATCGCCGACATTCAGCGCAATGGTCGGGCCGTCGCCCTCGATGTCGATGTCGATGTCGGAGCATCCCTCCGCGCCGCGGAAAATCGCAGCCAAGCCTCCCACCTGCTGCGGGCTGGCCCACGCCGTGCCATGCCCACCCTGCGCTGGATAGGCGCCGTGGGCGTCGGGGGTCAGCGGCACGTGGCAGCCGTTGTCGAGGCGTGCGTAGCCCTCGCCGACGAGCACCACAGCGCGCCAGCGGGATTCGTGACCGTTGTGATATCTCGGCACCCACCACAGGCGGTCGCCGGGTTGCAATTCCTGGCTCATTTCTGGTCGTCCTCAATGATGGGATGGTCGTTGTCGATGAGGGCGCGGTAGGCATAGGCCACGCCGACCAGCCGCATCAGGATCTCGCCGATCACTGTGATCCCGCCCTGTGCCGCCACGTGGCGGACGGCCTCGTCGCACAGCGCCTGGATCTGCTCTGTCGTGTGGCTCATCAGCCGGGCTCCGGGTAGTGGATCTCGCACCACTGCGTGGGCGGGTAGGCGCGCACCAGGCGCACCCCGAGGGATTCGGCGTACTGACAGGTCCAGTAGGGCCGGGGAGCCAGCGCGAACCAGCGGCCGACGGAAACCAGCGTGCGCTCGACCAGCGTGCCGGCGGGCCATAGCAGCAGGATGGGGCGGTCTTTGGGGGCGGTTTCGATCGGCTGCCAGTTCATGCGGCGGTCTCCGAGAGGGGCCAGCGCTGCTCGCTCAGCAACTGATCGGCCAGCCGGTGCAGCACGGGGATGGTGCTGTCGTTGTGCAGCACTTGATCGATGTACTGGATCGGCACCGGCCATTCGGTCGCGTGCTGATCCAGGCCACCGGTACCGGCCCGGCGCACCTGCCACAGCAGCCCCTGGCGTTTGACGAAATGCACCTCGATCAACTGGTGCGGTACCGGGTTGAGGTGCACATCGGTGATCACGATGCGCCGGCCGGGCAGGGTGTCGATGCGATCCTGCAGGCGATCGACGAAATAGTGCGCGTCCTGCCAGCGGCGCCAGTCGCCCCAGCGTTGCATGATCCAGCGCGCGCTGCGCGGCTGGGCGGACCAGGGCTGGGTGCTGAGCGGCGCCACCTGGGCAGGTGCCGGGATATCGCCGGAGAGCATCAGGTAATCCACAAACGCCGGCTCTGGGCAGCGGCCCAGCGCGAGCAGCGCGTTGGGCTCCTCCTTGCGGCCGGGGGTGGTGAGCATGGACAGCGGCACGCCGAAGGCAGCAGCGATTTCGTCGCGCAGGGGGTCGGCGAACGCCAGCCGGACGAATCCGTGGTGCCGTACCAAGTGGTCGGCCACGGTATCTTTGCCGGCGCCTTTGGCACCAGTGAGTGCGATCAACTGCATGGACAATCTCCAGGCGTCACAGCCCCTGCCGGTGCGCGGCGCGCACGGCATGACAGGGGCAGGGTGGGTGGGGTTACTGCTGTGCTGGGGTTCGGTGTAATCGCTGTAGCGACTGCCGGCGCCGGGGGCTGGCTTCAAAAATCCACGCTGTAATCGCGATAGCCACAAATCGTGCAGACCCTTCCTTCGCCGGCGACAGGCCACCACTCAAACCTATGCGCGCACTGCGCCTGGATGTGGGCCACGGCTGCAATGTGCTCGCGCCGGTGCTGGCTGAGTGCCGCATCTGCGCTACGCAGGCGGGCTCTGATTTCGTCATGGGTCATGGCGACGTCCTACATCAGGGGCCGCAACTGCATACAGACCAGCACGTTGCGATTGTCGTAATCGCAGACCATGACGGGCTCGGGCTGTAGGTGGGCGGGGGTGTCGGTCAGGTGCTGTAGGTACAGCAGCGCCAGGCCAGCGCCGGTGAGCGCGCCCAGGATGGCGATCAGGGCCAGGATGGCGATCAGGGCGCGCATCACCGTCTCCGCATTTTGTCGCGATGCTCGCGAGCGGTCAGGCAGTCGACGCAGATGCCGGGTTCGACGCGATGGGGTGGCAGATCCTCGCCGCAGTCGATGCAGTCGAGGCGGTACCGCTTGATGGTGATGCTCTCGGTGGCAATGGCGGCATTGCGCGCTGCAATTTCCAGGTCGGACGCGATGTCAGATGGGTCGGCCATGGGGATGTCCGGGATTAGGCCGCGATGCGAGGCATTGCGGGCGGGTTGGGGGTGGGGCGAATCACCAGCGTGCGGTAGGCCTCGTAGTGCACACCCAGGTTGTCCAGGTTGCGGATCAGGAAACCACGTGCCCGGTAAGCCTCGATCACGCGCAGGAATTCGTCATCGCGGCCGTCGTCGGTGAGCGTGACCCGCTCGGTGAGGGTGCGGATCATGGGGCGACCCTCGCGTGGCTGGGGTGGATGGTCAGTGCCAACATGCCGCCACCCGGCCGATGGCAGATCCAGTGGTTGCGGCCATAAGTGTCGGTGGGTGTGGACCAGCCGATTTCCCGCAGCGGACGTATCAGGTAGTCGATCAGCGCTGCTGCGTCTGGCATGCCGTGCTCGATATGGAGCGACGCGCGCAGCAGGCCTTCGGCCACCGGGTTGAGCCGGACCTGCACATTGGCGCCAGGCAGGTTGTGTATAAGGGTGTCGCGCAGGACGACCAAGTCGGCGATCGCGTCGCGGGCCCGCACGATCTGGCGCTGGGTCTCAGCCAGGGCCTCAACGGCGCCGAGCATCGCGGTATCGATGATGGCCTGGGTGGATTGCAGGGCAGACTGTGAGTGATTGGACATAAAGGGGCTCCAGAAATCCCGCGCGACGCCGGGCTGCGCCCGGCGTAAATGGGCGAAGGGCTGAATGGCTAAATGGGGAATCTGCGGACGGCCCGGGCGCGGCACTCGTTGCCCTCGTGGTCGTTGCCCTGGGTGCCATCATCGAAGTCCTGCATCCACGCGATGCAGGTGGAGTACTGCGTACTGGCCCAATAACGGGCCGGAGCAAATGCCTCGGCGCCGCGGTGCTGATACGCGGTGTCGGCAGTCTGGCTGGGGTCGTGCTCGGTGTAGGCCTGGCCGACCGGGGCGCTGTTGGGGTTCTCGCCGTCGCGAAAGGTGCATGCGTTGTCATCCCCGGTGGGCTTGAAGGCGCGGTAGAGCAGCTCCAGTTCATCGCGACTGGGCAGGTACCAGTCGTTGAAGCCCGCGATGCTCAGTTGCTGCGCGGCGATCGCCTGTGCCTGGCCGGCTGCGACCAAGGCGGCAGTATTGGCAATGCCATCGCACACGCTGCCAGCGCTCGGGATGTCCTCACCGTATTCTCCCCAGGGCTGCGCAGGCAGTTCGCCCGCCGCACCAGGGTTGATCACGCCGTAGCGCTGACCGTGGATCACAATGTAGCCGGCCAGCCATCCGCCCTGTTCGGGGATGTGTTGACCTGCGGTGTATTCGGGATGGTGGTGCGGGGAGGTCATTGCAGGCTCCTGATTTGGGACAGACGTGCGGCTTCGCCGCACGCACACTTAGGCGGGCAGGTTCGGGCTACCGGCGAGCAGCGGGAAGCCGGCTTCGTGCTGGATTTTCTGCACGATGTCCTGGCTGGCGGCCTCCAGCACCTTGTCCGGTCGCACCAGCTCGTACCAAAGCTGCAGCACGCCATCGCGGATGCGGTATTTCAGGCGGGCATCAATGCGGTAGGCGACGCGGGCCGGCGGCTCGCCGGTGTCCTGGCCAGGCTTGTTGGCCTCGGTGATCGGCGCGGCGAACGCCGGGATGCCGATGGTGAAGCGCTCGAACATCTTCATGCGCTGGCGCGTGGCGTCGTCTTCGCGGTCGACGTATTCCAGGTCGATCCCGCCGGACTGGATCCTGGTGGCGCTCTTGAATTTTTTGTCGCTCACCGCCTCGAAGGTCAGCGCCAGTTCCAGCATCTGCGCAGCTGTCGGCATGCCGGTCACCGTGGCGATGTCCTGCATGTTGTCCTCGATCCAGGTGGCGAACTCCAACTGGCTCATCGCCGTGCGGTTTTTCTCCAGCCAGCGCTGCCACTCAATCGATTTGGCTGGCGAGAACGATGCGGTGTGGTCGCGCCAGTGCGCCTCATCGGCGGTGTGGTCATTGATCACGCCCAGGAAATCGACCTTGCCCTTGGGGTAGTCGGCCTGCAGGTAGATGCGGCAGCTGGCCAGCGAGCCGTGTTCCTTCACGTACCAGATGAAGCTGGTCGCGTCGTTCAGGATGACGTGGGCTTTCTTGCGCAGCGGCTGGGGCAGGTGCTTTTCCAGATCCGGCAGCAGCTCGGCCTTGTGGTTGTGCGGGACATACAGCACGGGAATCTGCTGCTTTTGCAGCGTAGTGGCGTCGACGGTGGTGGCGCTGGGCTTGAGGGCGACATCCTCCAGCAGCGCTTTCAGGTCGTGCGGGTAGGCGGCGCGCACGCCGCCGGCAGCCAGCTCGATGGTTTCGGGCTGGGCGTGTTGGGCTTGGGGCATGGTGGGTCCTTGCGGTGGGGAAATCGGCGCGCCGGCTTAGGCCGTGCGCAGTTCGGTGGTGCCGGCGTTGGCATCGCGCAGCGGCACCGCCGCGGCCGGGGTGGTTTCCACCTGACGCAGATCCAACTGGCGCTGGGTCGGGTCGGTGGCCAGCATGTCGCCCTCGGGGGTGCCGAACATGATGGAGCTGCGACGGGGGAGCTTCGGCGCGCGAATCGTGAAGTCGTAGTCGACGTTCAGCGCACCGCTGCCGCGGCCGGCCGGTTTGATGTTGATCTTGAGGGTGATGCTGCCCCCCTTTTTGTCGTCACACGCCGTGATGGCGTGGTTCAGCTCGCGGATGGCGTCGCCGAAGTGCTCGACGAGCTCGCCGCCGGCAATATCGCGCAGCATGTCGGTTGCGGATCGCATGGGTTGCTCCAGGTTGAGACGGAAAAAAAGCGCGCCGAGGTGGGCGCGCTCAAAGGGGGGGTCAGGGAGTGGTGCGAATTGCACCGGTGGTGTGTGTGGGGCCGGGCTTGATTCCGGCTCACAATTACCTGCGCTACTACCGCCAGTCGCGCTTCGCCTGTAGGTGCAGGGGCGGTCTTTCGGCCTGTCACCGCGTGTCCTTCCACGCCGCGCCACACACACCACCGCTGCAATCTGCAGCGGGCCCCGTCTCGTGGGGCAGACGGCAGATCACGCAAGTGAGGTAATCGATGTGCACCCGCGCTCTGCTGCCGTGGTTTTGCCCCACTCACGGCTTGGGGGCTCTGGCGCTGCTGGTGTTCAGATTACCGTGGGGGATTCTTGCAGTGCGCTTTCGCCCCACCAGCTTTCGATGGCGCGGCCGTCGGCGCCGCAGTAGCGCACGAAGTAGTTGGGTTCCGAATGCAGGTATTCGGCGCGACCGATAACAATGCCGGTTTCGCCGCTGGCAGTGATCTGGACAGTGGCGCCCAGGGAGATAGCAAAAGCCATGGTTTTCCTTTGGAGGGGAACACGGATCACGCGCCGTGCCGCGTTTCTGGTAGGGTCGAGTTTCCACACTGACCAACCGAGAAAGGGGTGCATATGCAACAGGTTCAGATAGCTGGGATTTCTTGGTACAAGCGCGAAAACTTTGATCGTTTACGTGCCATGTTCAAGGACGGTCACAAATTGCATGACACCTACGATGAGTGGCTCGCGGCGGCTGAGAGCGGAAGAAAGGAACTTGAGAAGCGCGGGGTTCGGGTGATCTGTGTAGACGTCGACCCAAACGAGTTCCCCGCTTGGTGTGCTTCTCAAGGGCTGGAACTCAATGCCGCAGCACGAAATCGCTTCGCGAGCGAAAGGGCCTACCAATTTGTCATGGGGGAGATGGGAGAAAACGTGCCTTGAATTTTGCTGAGCGGTTACTTGCATCGCTTCATCCTGAGCAGCCCGCCTTGAGCGGGCTTTTTGTTGGACACCGAAACCGGCTCGTGGGAGCCGGCTTGGGTGTGCTGCCGATCGTGACCGGCAGCGGGTCGTTCTGTTCTGATAATCTCGGTCGTTTCACAATCGACAATGGCACCGGAATGAATAACGACAGTCTCGAAGTCCTCAACATCGTCCAGCAGGTCCTGCGGCAGTTCATGCTTGCTGTTGCTGCAGGAAATCAATCAAACCTTGGCGACATTGGCGATGTCCTTGAAGCTGCAGCAGCTCGGGAGAGCCTTGATCCGATGGCGCGCCGAATGCTTGCGGACCTTGCATCTGGTGCCCATGGGCTTCATGCGGCAGGGATCGCTAAGAAACAGTGAACTGGTCGCCCATTTCATGAACTGAGGATTTCGAAACAAGGCGATCATTCGATTCTTGGTTATTCGCATTCGTGCTCTACCTCGCCCGCCTCGCGCGGGCTTTTTGTTGGACACCGAAATCGGCTCGAGGGAGCCGGCTTGGGTGTGCTGCCGATTGTGACCGGCAGCGGGTCGCAGGCCTCGTTACGGTGGCCTGCCGACTCGGGGCGGATTGCCGCGCGCCCACGCGGTGCCCGGCTTGGCTGGTCGTCCTCTGCGGTTTAAGGCTGTTGCCATCGTGGTTTTGCCCTGCCTGTCGTCAGCCCAGGCGCCGCCACGCGCATCCGATCCAGCCGGCCACATCGCATCGCTGCGTGCGCCGGGGTTTGTTGTGCCAAGTTTTGAAAGAGCGCCCCGCCTCGCCCCTGTAGGGTTCGGTCGCGGCAGGCTCTTGCTGGCTGGTGCCATCTGCACCGGGTCACCCGGCCCCGGGCGCCTGCCGCTGGGTGGGTGTTGATATCAATTTAGCGTTACGCAAATGTGTGTGTCAATAGCGAAACGCGAAATTCGTATGCAAAGTTGCGCCGCACGGCGGGCTGGGGTTCGGGCAGCTCAGCGTGCGCTATCGCCCCATTAGATTTTTTCAGTAAGGTTTGACCTTACATACTCTGCAGACCATGAGGAATATCATGATTTAATGATGTTTTTCCGGAGTACGACATGTCTCCAGCTGAGGCCGAATTGATGCAGGCTCTGGGCCGGGCAGATAACTTGGTTCAGCTGGCTGCTCTGTGCCCAAAGATCAAGGACGTGCTGCAGGCGCAGCGATTGTTGGTGCACGTGCGCATGGCCCGTCAGCTGGATTTCATCCAGTTGTACAGCTCAGAACCTGAGCCGGTTCGGATTGCCTCGGAGCAACTGTGGCGCGACCCGCGCAGCCCGATGGCCCATCATGCCCGGACCAGCTCCTGCGCAATGGTTTGGTGGCCGGGCAGCGGGCTCGACGTGTGCCTGCCCCAGGTGCCGTACGGCGGGGTGGCGATCACCGTTCCAGATCATGCGCCAACGGGCGAAAGTGTGGCGATCACGGCCTGGCTCGGCGCCGAATATGCGGGCGACTACCCGCTTGGGGTGATGCAAACCTTGCTGAGCGCGCAGTGCAAGGCCATGTTGACGGCGATCTCTACGCAGGCTGCGGTAGTGCGCACTGGTCGGCGTCGTGACTTGGCGTTTGCGTATGCGCAAGCTGGCTACTCAGCCAAGGCGATCGCGCACCATACGGGTCTAAGCATTCACACCGTTCGTCGCTACCTGACCGATCTGCGCGCAATGGAAGCGTCAATTTCGGACGTGGTTGGGTAGTAAGGACCACTCTTTCCTGACGCTGCCTTTCTTCCTTGTCCGCCTAAGTTAGAAAGCCACTCGTCGGCAAAACTGCGCATTGATGCGCAGTTCACGTGCCACCCATCCTGATATTGCATGCGTTTTGACGTACTGGCGCAATACCCCCTTGCGCCGACAAGCGGCAGTAAATAACGTCTTGGAAACGCATATGTCATCAGGCGGAAATAGGGATGTCTTACGAAGTTAATAATAAACTTGCTTGTTTGAAAGCTATCGAACAAGAAGAGGTGGGCGCCATCGTGCGTGAGCTAGCAGTCATTCTGGCAAGGCTGGGCGCGAACTCAAAAGAGGCTGCCTATGCCGCGATTGAGGAGATGGCTGATGTAGATGGTGGGAGCAAGGACGCAGGAATCGGGCGCCCGAGCATGAGCGCCTGAGGCGTAGCTACGAGCGACCAGCCTTCATCGATTTGACAAGAGCTTTCACGGTGTTGAGGACGATAGCGGCCTGTTCTTTGCTTAGGCCCTGCATCAGTGGGGTGAGGCGGGCAACTTCCCGGCTGATAGCTTCCTCGTCCGGCGACGTAGAGTGTTCCAACTGGTACTGAGTCGCGGGTTCCTGAGCGAGGGAAGGGTGCTGAGGTCCAGTGGTATGAGCATTGGCGCCGGCTTTCGCGCCCAGATCGAGCAAGGCATTGCTGTGATCAATGTCCAGCCAGCCACGCTGTTTGCCATTACCTGCCTCGATTTTACGGGCCGTTTCCTTACGCATTCCCCTGGGCTTGCCTGTCTTGGAGTCCTTCGCGCCGTCCCGAAGGTTCAGGAATTGCGCAAGTGTCATCCCGGCATTCCTTGCTGCCATCGTGGCTGACCCCTGCTCAGCCTCGATGAGGCGAAGGTTGTCGCGGCGGATTTCATCGATGTCTTTCATTTGCCCGTATGGAATAGCAAAACGCTAATGTATGTAAATGCGCGTAACGCTATTGCTGACTGTTTCGCGTAGCGCTAAACTGAGCGCATGGACCTCAAAACATACCTGCTCGCCGCCAAAGGGCGCGGCGCTGCACTGGCGGCCGCGCTGGGTGTGAATCAAGTACTGATTTCAACCTGGGCGCATGGCAAACGTCCGGTTCCGGCTGGACGGTGCCCAGCGATTGAACGTGCGACAGACGGGCAAGTTCGTTGCGAAGAACTTCGCCCCGATATCGATTGGGCGTACCTGCGCGGTACAGGAAAGGGGTGACGCATTGATCCATCGCTACATATCCCCGTTTTCTTGATACCCCTATTTTCAGCGCGCGCGCACGCGCGAGCTACCTATCGCCCTGTAGGTTGACCCGGAGACGTCCCCATGTCTGTGCGAGATGTGATCCACCAGTTGTGCCTGCAGTTTCCAGGCGGCTATGACGCGATGGCTGTCGCCGTCGGGGTGAGTACCGGCGCCATGCTTCGCCAGAAGGTGCTGGGCCACAAAGGCGCACGGCTGGATATCGACGAAGCACTGATGATCCAGTCGGCCTCGGACAATCACCAGGTGATCGAGGCCCTAGCCCGGGAATGCAATGGCCAGTTCGTCTACGTGCCTGCTGCAAGCGCGGTGGATCGAGTCGATATCGGCAGAGCCCTGAGCGAGCTGAGCATCCGTACGGGGGCATTGGCCCAAACGTTCAGCGAATCCGTGCGGGACGACGAACTCGACCTGATCGAGCGCCGCGCGCTCGAAGCCGGGGCCCGTGCCGTGGGCGAGTGCGCCATGTCGTTTGCCGCGCTGTGTGTTGCGGTGTACGGCAACGCCGACGCCCAAGGGGCTGGCGACGATGGCACGGCCTGAGACATTCCAGCAGCGCGCGCTGCGCGCCAAAGCCTATGCGATCAGCCATTCCATTCCACCGCGCGAGCGCAAGCAGGCTGCCCACGATTTGGCCCTCGCGTTGCTCGCCGCGCTGGATGGTCCCCGCTCCCCTCAAGGGACAGGGCGCGCTGCGTGCCCGGGCCTGGTTGTTTCTTACGAAGTAACTGAGAATTCTTACAAAAATGGCCGAAATGACGGGTCCTTCCGGGCTTCCCCTACTGCGGGTGATTCGGACCCCGGCATGCCGCTAGGCTGCGGCCCAAAAACATAGGTAACAGGATGGCGTGGCCGATCAACTATGACGATGTCCGCCGCCAGATCGAGGCGGCCGGCATCGTGCTGCGAGCGGACGACCTGATCGTGGGCTCACCGCGCCCACAACGGCGGCGCGTGGAAGGCGATCGCGAAAAGCGCGGGTGGTATCGGCTCTTCGAAATGCCGCTGGGAAGCAGTGGCGAAACCGTCCTTGTCGGCAGCTATGGCGTGTGGCATGGCGACGACGCGGGCACCCGCAAGATCGAGATCAGTCGTGAGAGCGCCCAGCAATTCGATGCCGGGGAACGCGATGCAATCGCCGCGCGGATCAAGGCGGACAAGGCGCGCGCCGAGCGCGAGCTGGCCGAGCAGCATGAGCGGATTTCGGCCAGGGCAACCCACTACTGGCGGCAGTGCCAGAACGCAGGCTCAAGCCAGTACTTGGTATCAAAGGGGCTGCCGCCGGGCAAGCTATACGGTGCACGCCTTTCCCCCAGCAACAACCTGGTCGTGCCCATCCACGACAAGACCGGGCGCATCTGGGGGCTGCAGGTCATCTATGAAGATCCGGCGATCAAGGCCAAAAAGGGTAGGGGCAAGGATTTCAGTCCGGCCGGCCTGAAAAAGCAGGGCCATTGGTTCTTGATCGGCGCAGTTGCGCCTGGCGGCATAGCGCTACTGTGCGAAGGGTTCGCGACCGGCTGCAGCCTGCACGAGGCGACCGGCCTGCCGGTGGTGGTGGCATTCGACGCCGGGAACCTGCAGGACGTTGCCAAGGCGGCGGCCAAACACTACCGCACGCGCCGCATCCTGGTCTGCGCCGATGATGACTGGGTGCAGCGCTGCAAACCCTGTGGGCAGTACACCCGGGTCGAAGGGCTGGAATGCGAGCACTGTGGCCAGCCGCACACCAAGAGCAACGCCGGCGTGCGCAATGCGCGTGCTGCGGCATTGGCGGTCGATGGTCACTGGGTCAAGCCGGATTTCCCGACCGAGCGCCCGGCCGACAGAAAGGGGCCGACAGATTTCAACGACCTGCACGCGGATCCTGCAGGGGGCCTGCCGCTGGTGGCCCGCCAGATCGAGGCCGCCTTGCTGGCAATGGGGTGGTCGGATGGCGGCAACGCGCGTGTTCTCGCCCACGAGGGGGGAGGGGACGACAGCACCGGTCGACGTCGCGCAGTCTCGATCATGGACCTGGACGACCTGGTCCAGCGCTTCCTGCCGATCGACGACGGCACCGGCAAGCACCTGTTCGACGTGTGGACCAACCGCATCGTGCTGCAGACCCAGGCAACGGCACTGCTGCACCCCGGCGTACGGTGGGACGACGTCAAACGCCACCCGACCTGGCAGGGCCGCGGCGCTTACTACATCGACCAGGTCGGATTCGACCCGTCGGGGAAAGACCCGAATGTACTGCTCAACACCTGGCGCGGCTGGCCGATCGAGGCCAAGCCCGGCACGTGCGAGTTGCTGCTCGCCACGCTGCGCTACCTCTGCGGCGGCGAATCCAATAGCGACGAGGTCTATGACTGGCTGCTGCGCTGGATGGCCTTCCCGCTGCAAAACCCTGGGGCCAAGCTCAACAGCGCCGTGATCATGCACGGCCCGCAAGGCACCGGCAAAAGCTGCGTTTTCCAGACCCTGGCCCGGATCTACGGCGACTACGCCACAGTGCTCAATCAGCGTGGGCTGGAAGACAAATTCAACTCCGACTGGGCCGACAGCAAGCTGTTCCTGCTGGCCGAGGAGGTCGTCACCCGCGCCGAAATGTGGCACATCAAAAACGAGCTGAAAGAGCTGGTGACCGGCGAGTGGATCCGGGTCAATCCGAAGAACCTGCCGGCCTATCGGCAGCGCAACCAGGTCAACATCGTCTACCTATCCAACGAGGGGCAGCCGCTGCCGATCGAAAACGACGATCGCCGGCACCTCGTGATCTGGACGCCACCCTCGCTCGGGCAGCAATGGTACGACGACGTGTGGCGCGAGATCGACAACGGTGGCGTCGCCGCGCTCTACCACCACCTGCTCCAGCTTGACCTCGGGGATTTCCACCCGAAGAAGCGCCCGCCAATGACCGAGGCCAAGGCCGAACTGATTCGCGTCAGCCTGCCCAGCGAGCAGCGGTTCCTGGCCGAATGGGGCGAGGGCGAACTGGGTTTGCCGGTCTGCCCCTGTATCGCCGGCGACCTCTATGCCGCCTACCTGCACTGGTGTCGGCGCAACGGCGAATCCCGGCCGCGACCCAGCAACCAGTTTTTCAACGTCGTGCACCGCACCCCCGGATGGGACAAGCGTAAATCCCGCGTCTACCTCAACGACTTGGGCGCGTCGCAACCACGTCCGGTCATTTTCCCGCCGACGCAGCTGCTGCAACAGCATCGCCATGCCCAACCGGACGGCAGCGACCTTACCCGTTGGCTTTCCGACTGCGTGCAGTTGTTCTCCGGCGCAGTTCGCGATCCAGGGGGTTACGCATGATCACCCGCGCCCGATGTGTTCCGGGCTCAATCGCCCTGTTCCGGGTACCCGGAACAGCTGGAACCCGCGTCGGCATTGACGTGTTCCTGGTGTTCCGGGTGTTCCGGGCTTCCTGCGCGCCCGCAGGCGCGCGCGATAGACGGGCCGCCATCAAACCGAATCCCTCGCGCGTACTTCGTTTTATACCCGGAACACCCGGAACACCCGGAACAAACAAGGCAAATCAAGGGTTGGCAGCGTTCCGGGTACCCGGAACACCTCTTCGGAACCCGGAACAGGAACATCCCATGTCTGAAATCGACCCCGATCTGACCGAATCCCAGGCCGACTTTGCCCGGCGGCTCAACGTCAGCCGCAAAACCATCACGGTGGCCAAGCAGGCCGGCCGCTTGGTGATGCGAGACGGAATGGTGCTCGTTGCGGCCAGCTTGGCGCGCTATCACGCCACCGCCGGTGGCCGTGCTGATGTCGCTGCGCGGCACGCCGCAGAACGCGGCAATGCCATTCCCATGCTGGCCTCTGCCGCCACTGGTGCTGTTACGTCCCCAGAAACGGCCGGTAACGAACAGATCGACGCGGACCGCACCCGCTATAAGGCGATCGCACTGCACGCCGACAACCAGTTGGTCAAGCTGGAGATGCAGCAGGCGGCTGGCCAGCGCTTCCCGCTGGAGTCGGTCAAGCATGAGGCCCTTGGTGTGGGGGGCACCCTGCGCGCCGCCATTGAGCGACTGATCGACCACACCGCACCCCGCCTGGTCGCCACACTCGATCAGGCAGAGCGCCGCCGCATTGTCGCCGCGGAAGTCGATGCCATCCGTACGCAACTGCGCGCCGAATTCCCCCGCGCCCTGCGCCGGCTGCGGAGGGCAAAGCCGTGATCACCCTTCGCCCCGACCCGATCAGCCTGCAGCGCGCCGAACAGGTTGCTGCCGACAAGGCGCGGCGCTGCGCCGCGATCGCCCTGACCAGGACGGCCGTCCTGGCGCAGAAGCTGCTGCGGGACGAAATGAGCAGCGTGCTCGACCGGCCAACGCCGTTCACGTTGTCCGGTACCGTGGTGCGGCCGGCACTTTACCGCCGCGAACCGATTGCAGCGGCTGTGGTGTTCAAGGACTGGCAAGCCCGGTACATGGACGACGTGGTACTTGGGCTGCGCCAGCGCGGGCTGAAGCGCTTCGAACTGGCCCTGCAGGCAGCTGGCACCATGCCGCGCGGCTGGGTCTGCGTACCAGCGGCGCAGGCCCCGCGCGACGCATTCGGCAACGTGCCGCGCGGCTTGATCATGCAAATCATCAGCCAGATCGGCACCGAGTTGACCGGGGGTTACCAAAACCGCAGCCGCCCGGTCAGCAAGCGGGTGCGCAACCCCGACGGCACGTGGCGCTGGGTGACGCAAGATTCCGCAGCGTCACGCCGCAACAAGCAGCGCAACGGTTCGTTCTACGCGATCCAGCCAGGCGGTGACAGCAAGGTGCCACCCGGCATCTACCAGCGTCGCGCCAGCGCGCACGGCAGCATGACCCGGATGCTGTTTCTCTTCGCGCCCCAGGCCGCCTACCACCAGCAGATCGACCTGCAGCGCATCGGCCAGGAAGCAATGGACCGCTACTACCTGCGCGAATTCGAGGAGGCACTGCGCAAATGATCGACATTGATCTGACAGTGCAGCCCCAGTTGGATTTGTCGGGGTTCGAATCCGCACGTAAGCGGGAAAAGGAAAACAAGCGAAAAGCCAGCGCAGTAAAGACGAAATCCAGGATTGAAGCGCGATTCGCCAAATCGGAGGAAGTCCTGTCCAGCATCCTGCCCTCGCGGATTGAAACCGGGGATAGTTGGCACGTGCTGTCGTCCGGCGATGTCGACGCCCTGAGTTTCCTGGCGCATCTGTTGCGCGAAACCCCGATGGACTACGTGGCGTTTTCGACGTGGTGCATGGCGGCGGCAGATGTACATCGCATCGCCGAGTGGGTGGACAGCGGCCGAATCAAACACCTTGATGCCTACGTCGGTGAGATTTTTCCGAACCAGTATGCCGATGCACATCAACTGCTGTGCGCCCTGGTACGCCGCGGCCCAGGGCGTGTGGTTGTGTTCCGGAATCACAGCAAGCTGTTTCTGTGCCGCAGCCTGAACCGCTATTGGGTCGTCGAATCATCGGCCAACATCAACACGAATCCCAGATCGGAAAACACGGTCATTACCGCTTCAGAAGCGCTATTTGAGCACCACAAGCAATACCTGGATCGGGTTCGGTCATTCAATCGCGATTTCGATGACCGGGGTATCGTATGACCAGCCTCGCAGATATCCAGCTCGAATCCGCCAAACTCGCGGCCAAACAAAAGCAAGACGAACTTACAGCAGCGCTGGCCGGCAGCATTGCCCTCAGTGATCTGGCGCCGATCACCGCGGCCGCGCGGCAGGTGATGCTGGATTTGCTGGACCGCCTTGCAGACCGCATGGTCGAGGCCACGGCCGGTGAGCGCGACGAAACTCGTCTGCACTACCTGATGAGCGAGTCCGCGCGTGTTGCTCTGATGGATCTGGGGCCAGCGCTGGAGCGCGCCTGTGTGGCCGCACCGACCGTGGGCCAAGCCATGCGCCGCGGCGCCAAGCCGCGTGATCTGCTCACCGTCAGCCAATGGGCCGATCGCAACCGCTGGTTGCAGTCCGGCACCAACGCCCCAGGGCGCTGGAATACTGACCTGACCCCGTACCTGCGCGAGGTGATGGACAGCCTGTCGGAGCACAGCGCCGTGCGCTGGGTCACCTTCATCAAGTCCTCCGGCGTGGGCGGCACCGAGGCCGGCAACAACTGGATCGGTTACGTCATGCACCACCTGGGCAACCAGGACATGCTGGTGGTGATGCCGACGTTGGAGCTGCGG
This sequence comes from Chitiniphilus purpureus, assembly GCF_025642115.1. GTDB lineage: Bacteria > Pseudomonadota > Gammaproteobacteria > Burkholderiales > Chitinibacteraceae > Chitiniphilus > Chitiniphilus purpureus. The sequence goes on from NZ_CP106753.1 coordinate 2,345,999, forward strand.
GATCGATCATTCAACCCGCGCTTGGCCAAGATGATCGACGAAACGCCGGTCCTCTCCGCGCTGGTGAGCCGCGCCAAGCGCGATAAATCCAACCGGGCCGACCTGCTGGAATACGCCGCCCGCGCCCGGATCGTCAAAGCCGGGGCCAACAGCCCCGATTCGCTGCGCTCTGACCATTTGCCCTACGTGCTGTGCGACGAAGTGGCCGCGTTCCCGTGGGACGTGGGCGGCGAGGGTGACCCGATGACGCTGATCGACAATCGTCAGCGTACCTACACCCGGGCCAAGACGTTCCTGGTGTCCACCCCGACCCGCTCGCAGCACGACCGCATCTACCACATGTGGTTGCGTTCCGATCAGCGGCGCTTCCATGTTCAATGCCCGCATTGTGGCGAACTGCAGCACCTTGAGTTCACCGCTTACGACAGCCCAGGCGCAGTCCATGGGCTGAAATGGCAGCTGGACCCCCCGGTGGATGACGAATCGACCCCCCAGGTGGCGCGCGCCTATTACATATGCAAGGCCAACGGCTGCGTGCTCGAGGAGCACGCCCGTACGGCATTGCTCGCATCCGGCCGGTGGATTGCGGCCCGCCCGCATATCAAGCTGCACCGCGGATACCACATCAACGCCCTCTATGCCCCGATCGGCCTCGGGCTGGACTGGAAAACCATCGCCCAGAAGTGGCTCAACGCCCAGGGCGACACCGCTGAGCTGAAGGCATTCGTCAACACCTTCCTGGGCTGGATCTGGGAAGAGCCGGGCGACAGCATCGAAGGCATCAGCCTGATTTCACGGCGCGAGCAATACGAACGCGGCACGATCCGATACGCCATCGTCGTCGCTGGCGTGGACGTCCAGAAAGACCGGCTGGAATGCAGCATCGTCGCCTTCGGCACGAGCGAGGAAGCCTGGCTGCTCGATCACGTCATTCTCCCGGGGGACACGGCCAAGCCCGAGGTATGGGAGCAATTGGGCAACCTGCTGCAGGATGAAGGCGTCGAATTCGCCTGCATCGACTCCGGCTACAACGCCAGCATGGTCTACGAGTTTTGCAAGTCGCGCGCGTGGTGCATGCCCATCAAGGGGGTGCCTGGGCTGCATCGCCCGCTGGTCGAAGACGAGCGCCGCCGGCGCCAGCGCATGCGGACCCGGCGCAAGCGTGGCGTGGCGGTCGAGCCCCTCGGCGTCGATCAGGGCAAAGCCCTGCTGTATGCCCGGCTGCGGCAACAAGAGCCCGGCCCCGGCTACATCCATTTCCCGATTGATTCTGCATTCGACGAGGAATATTTCGCACAGCTCGCCGCCGAAAAGCTGGTGACCAAGGTCCGGGGCACCCGCCCGTTCCAGGAGTGGGTGCAGATGCGCCCGCGCAACGAAACCCTGGACTGCCTCAACTATGCTCTCGCCGCTGTACGCCTGTCCGGGCGCGATCTGACCAAACTGAAAGAAATCCAGCCGCTGAAGCCGCAGCCCAAACCGGTCAAGGTCGCCGCAAAGCCGCGAGGCATTGCCAGCGATGACTGGAGCAATCGCCTGTGACACGCCGCCGGGCTGCCGTCGCATGCCAACCTTCACTGTTCGACGGTGAGGCGCTGGTGTGGGTGGCACGGCCAGTGCCGCGGCGAGTGCGGCAACCGCGTGTTTGTCCTCTGGGCGCCAGCGCTGCCGAGCAGCTGGTGTTGGACTGGAGCGTCCGCAACGACCCGCCGGACTGCACCCCACCGCATGAAACCGACTACCATGCCCTGCAGCTGCACCACGAGCTGACCCAGATACTCCGGGATGAAGCGGGCTACAGTGCGCAGGCCGCGCAGACTCTCGCCGCAGCCCTGGTGCGCGGCATGCGCAAACGCATCGGCGGCCAGGAATTCTACGTGCCGGCGGTGGACAAACGCGAACGCGACGCCGCAATCCGCCGCGAATTCAACGGGCTGAACCGAAAGGAAATTTGCCGTAAATTTGGGATTTCAAAATCGCGACTGTATGCAATTGTCGGACGGCAGAAGCCGTAGGAATCGCCGATTCGAGCCATCTGTATAAAAGACGAACGGTATTTGAGTTCATTGAATGAACGTAGTATAGTAACGACATGGACAGAGCATGTTGTCCAAGCCGAGAAGCCGGGCAAGTCGCCGCGGCAAACAGGAGAAAGAAAATGATCAAGACCAATGCTTCCGACCTGCGTGAAGAAATCGCCCCGGTGTACTGCCAGTACCAAGGGCAAAGTGGCCCTCAGCCGGCCTATATCACCATCCACCCAGAGTCTGAATCCGCCAGCGCGGGCTACAGCTCGGAAACTGGGAATGGCTGCCCTGAATCCATCTATCATAACCGCGCCTACCGCGTTCGCATTCCGGCGGATGTGCGGGGCACGGCAATCGCTGAGTTTCTCGAAGACACCGACACCCAAGCGCTGATTTCCAGCATCATCGCTGGCTACTCCTGCGATTGGGACGGCAGCAACCATCGCGGCTCGTTGAACGACGACGCAGAAAGCGCGCTTGCCGAGTTGGAACAGGCCGCCGAGCGCCTGCAATGGGACGACTGCCGCGCTCAAATCTGGGACGAGGACATGCTCGGCGTCTGCTTCGTTGTAGAGCACTGGCCGACTGCAAAAACACTCCCCGAGGCAATTGCCGAGATCGAGGCTGCCGCCGAGAGTGAAGGTGCATCGATTGAGTGTGATTTGAATGAATATCTGCTGGACCGCGCAGCATTGGCTTTCGAGTCGGGCAACCGACAAATTGGAGAAACCCACGTCGCAGCATTGCTGGCGGCAGGGAAGATCGACGAGGACGAGGCGCAGGAGTGGCGCGCCACCCAGGCGGATTAACCAAGCCGCAGCCGAGTAACTTTTGCGTTTATGGTAACGACATGGACAGAACATGTTGTCCAAGACGAGAAGCCGGGCAAATCGCCGCGGCAAATAGGAGAAATAAAATGGCAACCACCCGCGCCGCCAAGACCATCCAATACGAGGTAGAAATTGCCTACGAAGAGTATCAGGCAGAGTACATCCCCTGCTCGGGGAAAGCAGAGGTGGTAAAAATTGCGCAGAAAGAGGCAGTGAAGGCCGGGCAGAAGGTTTTTGTTTGTTGGTTCCGCCCTAGCGACGGACAAAGGGGGTATCTCAACCGGGATGGTGCCTACGAAATCACTGGGAAAGCTTGGTAACACTCGCCCCGCTCCGGCGGGGCTTTGCACTGGGGGGCTTATGGCCAGTACTCGCTATCAAATCCGCATCCCTGATCGCATGGCCGCCGTGCTGGGCGATGTCGCGGAAAACGAAATATCTGGGCGTATCGCCGACGTGCTCGATCGCTACCAGCATATCATCGGCGAAGCGCAGCAGCGCCTGCTTGCGCAACTGTCGCCGCTGGACCAGGCAATGATCCGCGCCGCCTGCCAGAGCTGGGCCACCCGCACCACGCCGGCCAGGATCCTGGTCGGCGGCATTGTCGCCGAACTGGAGGATGCTGCCGAGGATGGCGGCGACCTTTCCAGCATCGACCCGGTCAACGTAGAGGCGCTGGTCAGTCGCATCGCCGCGCTGTCGTCCGCCGACCAGATCGCTCTGATCGAGTGGTTGGAGCGACAGTAATGCCGGCCGCACGAAACCTGATTGGCGAGCGCTACGGCAAATTGGTGGTGATTGAGCGCGTCGCCAAACTGGCCAAGGGGTTCCTGTGGCGGTGCCGCTGTGACTGCGGCAACGTGTGCGATGTCCCGCAGTACCGCTTGCCCTGTACCGCCAGCGCCATCCGCCACCGGCGCGACCTAGTCACTGCCTGCGACGCGTGCCGGCTGACCCGAGAGTGCGCGGTATGCGGCCAGGCCTTCCATGCGCCCAATGGTCAGACTACCTGCTCGGAGACGTGCAGGGTGGAGCGCATCCGCCGGGAGCAACTGGCGCACTACTACAAGCGGGCGGCTCAGGACCCGGAACTCAACCGGACCCGCCACGCTATGGCCAAGGCGCGCGCTGCCGCTGACCCTGTAGTGGCCGAGCGGCGACGCGAGGTAGCACAGGCCGCGCATCGCCGACGCACTGAGAAAATCCGCAACGACCCCGAACTGCATGCGGCCAAATTGGCATGGCAGCGCGCGCATTACGCCGCCCACCGTGACGAGATTCAGGCCAGGCGCCATGAGCGCCTCGCGCACATGACGCCCGCGCAACATGCGCGCTGGATGGAGATGGTGAGGCGGCACGGACGAGCCTATCGGCGGCAATGGCGCGACGAACTGCAATCCAATCCTGAGGCCCATCAGAAGTACCTCGACCTGCAGCGCGAATACCGCCGGCAGCGTGCGTTACGCCAGTTGGTCGGCGTGGGCGCGGAACTGATCAAACGGAGCAACGATAAATGACAGGCATTACTGCATACGTGCCCAGCGGGCAGCTGTTGGAACTGACCACGATGTCCACCCAGCAGCTGCGCGGCGAGCTGGCGAAAATTCTGCAGGTGTCGGCCAAACAGTTGATCTATTTGGCTGCGGTCTGGGCTGAGTTGGAGCGCCGCGGCGAGGATATGTCCGAACTGCGCAGCGGGATGGGGCAGTACCTCCCCATGATCGCAGCCGGAACCATTGACGCCGAGGCAGTGGTACGCCACGCCGGCAATAAAACCCTGCTCAAGGCCCTGGCTACCCTGCCAGCATCGCAACAGCGGGCTTTGGTGGCCGACGGCCATATTCGTGTGATCGAGATGGGCGCAGGCGGTGAGCCAGTCGAGCGCCTGCTCCCGCTGGGCAGTCTGCGATCGGCAGAGGTCAAGCGCCTGATCCGAGGCGGGCGTGTACTGAGCGCAGACGAGCAGCGCGCGGAGCTGCCTGACCCTGTGACGCCGTCGACCAACTGGTGGCATATCGATCACGACGCCGGCCATTTGGTGGTGGGTCGCACCCGGCGCATCCCGCTCGCCGACATCATGCAAGCGATATCGAGCAGTCGTGGCAGATTCTCGCCGGCGGAAAGGGCGTTGATCAGAGAGATGTACCAGCAAGGCGAAACGCTGAGCGAGATCACCCGCAAAACGGGGAGGTCATATCTCTCAGTCCGCCGGGTGTTGCAGCGGGATGGCCTGTCCATGCCTGAGCGGAGCGATATGTACACTAGCGAGGAGGATCAGCTCATTCGGGATCTCTACTCCACCGAGACGGCTGACGCCATTGCGGCGCGGCTGCAACGGACGCCTGGTGCGATCAGGGCGCGTATCCGCCAACTGGGCCTGCGAAAGCCGAGAAAGGCTACCGCCGAGCAGATGTGAGCCCCGCACCATGACACCGCAGCACCTCGCCGATTGGCGTCAGCGCATGGGCTGGACCCAGCAACAGGCCGCAGATGCGCTCGGCGTCGGCCGCAACACCTACATCAGCATGGAGTCTGGGCGGAGCTATAACACCGGCCGGCCGCTTGTGATCGACCGGCGTACTGCTTTGGCATGCGCCGCGCTGGCTGAAGGGCTGACACCGATTGGCGAAATCTAGTCCCGGGGCCGCCTTTGGGGCCCACTTGAATGGCCAGATTTTCCAGTTTTCCCCCTAAAAACTGGACTGCCATAGCGCGAGGATGGGCACTCTCTCCATGGAGTGCCCTATGTCCATCGCCACTGACATGCTGGATCTGTACATCCAGGCCGAAAAAGACGTCCTGGGCGGAAAATCGGTCGAATTCAACGGCCGCCGCCTTACCCTGGAAAACCTCGCCGAGATCCGTGCTGGCCGGGTCGAATGGGAGCGTCGGGTCGCCGCCGAACGCCAGCCTGCGGGCGCGCCTCGCCTTGGGGGGCTCAGTTTCTCAGTCGCGCGGATGGACTGAGCATGAATCTCCTCGATCGGCTCATCGCCTGGGGCGCGCCGGAGCGCGCTATCCGGCGCCAAATGGCACGCAAGGTGTTGGCGCACTACGACGCCATCGACAAATCCGCGCCCCGTACCCGGCGGGTACGCCGCGATACGGCCAGCCCCGATATGATCGTGCAGCGCAGCGCAAGCGAGCTGCGCGCGTACGTCCGCGACCTGGAGCGCAACCACGACCTGACCCGTGGTGCGCTACGGGTGCTGGTCAACAACATCGTCGGCGCCACCGGTATCGGTATCGAGCCGCAACCCCGGCGCACTGACGGTACCATCCACCAGGACTACGCCGCAGCGCTGCGCACGGCGTGGCAGGACTGGTGCCGCCGGCCCGAGGTGACCCACAGCTACACCTGGCCGCAGGCACAGCGGATGCTGGCGCGCGCGTGGATCAGGGATGGTGAGTCGTTTGCACAGCACTTGATTGGCCCCATCGCCAGCCTCGATCACGGTACCCAGGTGCCGTATTCGCTGGAGCTGTTCGAGGCCGACATGATCCCCCTCGACTACGACGATGGCGATCGTATCCGCCAGGGGATTGAGCGCAATGGCTGGGGCAGGGCGGTCGGCTACTGGGTCTACCGCGACCATCCATTGCAATTCGGCACCTACCCCAGCCGGCAATACCTGCGCCGCATCGGCGCCGAGCGCATGCTGCATATCGCCACCACCGATCGCATTGGGCAGTTGCGCGGCGTGTCCGAGTTTGCCAGCGTGCTCACCCGCCTGGACGACATCAAAGATTACGAGGAGTCCGAGCGGATCGCAGCCAAGGTGGCCGCCATGCTCACCGCCTACGTCAAGCGCGGCACGCCGGACATGCACGATCCGGAATCGACAGCGCGCGACGAAGACGGCAACCCGATACCGCGCGAGTTGCGCCTGTCGCCGGGGATGATCCTGGATTCGCTGGCAGTGGGTGAGGAAATCGGGATGATCAAATCCGATCGCCCGAACCCCAACCTGATCACGTTCCGCCAGGGGCAGTTGCGCGCCGTCGCCGCCGGCATCGGCGCCAGCTACAGCAGCGTCAGCCGTGACTACAACGGCACGTACTCTGCGCAGCGCCAGGAGCTGGTGGAGCAGTGGGTCCACTACGCAACTCTCGCCGACGAATTCGTATCGCAATGCGTACGGCCGGTCTGGGAGCAGTTCGTGCAGGTCGCGCACCTTTCGGGTGTCGCGCGCGTGCCGCGGGACGTGGTGCCGGGCAGTGTGGACGACTGCCTTTACATCGCCCAGTCCATGCCCTGGATCGATCCGCTGAAAGAGGCGCTGGCCTGGGAAAAACTCTGCCAAGCCGGTTTTGCCAGCGAAGTGGAAGCGATCCGCCGCCGCGGCGGCAATCCGGCCGACGTGCTGGAGCAGATTGCCACCTGGCGTGAGCGCGCGTCCGAGCGCGGGCTGCACTTCAGCAGCGCGGCGCCGCCACCGCCTGCACCGGCCACCGCGCAGGAGGACGACGCGGACGAATAGGCAGGCTGCAGATATTCCAGTTTCTCCCCTAAAAACTGGACTGCCCTTACGAGACGATAGGCCCATCGCAACCGGAGACCGCGATGGGCCAACCCACCCGCACCAATCCCTACCGCATCAAGGCCGCCGCCAACGGGCACCCCGCCGAAATCCTGATCTATGGCGACATCGGGTACAGCTGGTACGAGGAGTCCGTGGAGGCCGCGCAGTTCGTGCGCGACCTGTTCGCGCTCGACGCCAGCCAGATTGTGGTGCGGATCAACAGCTACGGCGGCAGCGTGGTCGATGGCATCGCCGTCTGCAATGCGTTGACCCGCCACCCGGCCACGATCGACATCAAGATCGACGGCGTCGCCGCCAGCATCGCCAGCCTGATCGCCATGGCAGGCGACAGCATCGAGATCGCTGACAACGCGCAATTCATGCTGCACGCCCCATGGTCCCACATCTACGGCAACGCCGCGCAATTGCGCCAACACGCCGACATGCTGGATGGCTGGGCCGAATCGATGGCCGCCACCTACGCCCGCCGCACCGGCAAATCCACGGAGGAGGTGCAGGCTGACTGGCTCGCCGATGGCAGAGACCATTGGCTGACGGCGGAGGAGGCAGTCGCGGCCGGGTTGGCTGATCGCGTCGTGGCCTCCGGCGCCGCCCACCCCGATGACAGCGCCGCCGCGGCCATGGCCGGCCTTGCCCGTTTTCGCCCTCCTGCCGCGCTGCTCGCGCGCTGGGCGCCGCATCACCCCAACCCGGCGGCGGCCGCCGCCACACCCCAACAGGAGCAATCCATGCCCGATCCGACCCCCCCGGCGGCGCCGCAACCGTCCGCCGACGACATCAAAGCCCAGGCCCTGGCCGCCGACAAGGCGCGCCGTGATGGCATCCGCGCCAGCTTCGCAAAATTTGGCCACATTGAGGGTGTTGTCACACTCCAGGCCACCTGCGAGGACGACCACAGCTGCACCCCTCAAGCCGCCGGCGAAAAGCTGTTGGCTTTGCTGGCCAAAGATGCCAAGCCCGTCAACGCAGTCGTCGTCGAAGACGAGCGCGACAAGCTGCGTGGCGCCGCCACTCAGGCCCTGCTGGCACGGGCGGGCATTTCCGACGAAAAAGGCCAGACTGTCCGCGCGGACAGCGCCAACCCGTTCCGCGGCCATACGCTGCTGGATCTGGCCCGCGCCGCGCTGGTGCGCGCCGGCATCCGCACCGACGGGATGGACAAGATGGCGCTGGTGGCGGCCGCCTTCACGCAATCGGGCAGCGATTTCCCGGTGCTGCTGGAAAACACTATGCACAAGGCGCTGCAGACCGGCTACGCCCTGGCGCCGGACACCTGGTCGCGTTTCTGCAAGCGCGGATCGGTCAGCGATTTCCGGTCGCACAAGCGCTATCGCCTGGGCAGCCTGGGCAACCTGGATGCGCTCAACGAGCTGGGCGAATTCCGCAGCAAGGCCATTCCTGACGGCGAACGCTCCTCGATCGCCATCGGCACCAAGGGCAACCTGATCAACATCAGCCGCCAGGCCATCATCAACGATGATCTCGGGGTGTTCGTGGGGCTGGCCGAGCTGCTCGGGCGCAGTGCCCGCCGGTCCATCGAGGCCGACGTCTACGCGCTGCTGGCCAGCAATCCGGTGCTGGAGGACGGCATCCCACTGTTCCACGCTGACCACGGCAACCTGGGCGTGTCGTCTGCGCCGACGGTGCAGTCGTTCGAGGAGGCCCGTGTGCTGATGGCCAAGCAGATGGATATCAGCAGGAACGACTACCTCGACTTGCGCCCTGCCATCTGGCTGGGCGGCATGGGACACGGCGGCGATGTCCGGGTGCTCAACGATGCCCAGTACGACCCGGACACCGTCAACAAGCTGCAGAAGCCCAACAAGGTGCGCGGGCTGGTCGGCGACGTCATCGATACCCCGCGCATTGCCGGCAGCGAGTGGTACCTGTTTGCCAGCCCCGCCGACGCGCCGGTGCTCGAAGTGGCCTTCCTGGATGGCCAGGACACGCCGTTCCTCGATATGGAGCGCGGCTTCGAGGTGGACGGCGCGCGCTACAAGGTACGGCTGGACTACGGCGTGGCGGCAGGCGACTACCGCGGCGCGATCAAGAACAACGGCGCCTGATCCGCCTGACCACTCAAGGAGTCTGATATGGCACGCAATTTCAAGCAGACCGGCGATGTGCTGGACTGGGTCAATCTCACCGGTGCCGCCGTCACCAGCAACAGCGTCGTCAAGGCCGGTGCCACGCTGGGCGTGGCGCTGGTCGACATCGCCCCTGGCGCCGTCGGTGCAGTGCGGATTCAGGGCGTGTTCGAGCTGCCCAAGGTCACCACCGCCGTCATCGCCCAGGGCGACCCGGTGCTGTGGGACGTCTCGGCCGGCAAATTCGATGCCAAGACTGCCGCCCCGGCTACGGGGGACGTATCCGGCGCCGCCGCAATGGCGTTTGCCGCGGCCGGCAATGGCGCCACCACGGTACTGATCCGGTTGACCGGCACGCCCGGGACGGTGGCGCCGTAATGTTCGACGCCGCCCTGCGCCGCCTCAATGCCGCCGCTGCGCGCCGCCTCGCCAACGGGGTGGCGACGTTGCAGGGGCGCGACGTCCTCGGGCATTTCGACGCCGAGTATGCCGAGGCACTGGACTACGCCAGCGGGCGCCGCCCGGTATTTCAGTGCGACGCCGCGGCGCTGCCCGCGCTGCCGTTCGAGGGCGACGCCATCAGCATCCAGTCCACCGGCGGCGTACCGCTGTTCACCGGCGTCATTCGCCGGGTTGAGCCGGACGGCGCGGGCTGGCTGGTGCTCTGGCTGCAGGAGCTGTAGCCATGCACCTGCGTGCGCAAATCCGTACCGCACTGGCCGCGCTGCTGCAGGGGCTGCCCAGCACGGGCACGCGGGTCTACCAGAGTCGTTCGCTGCCGGTGGACCCGGCCCACCTGGGCGGGCCCTGCCTGTTGGTGTGGTGCGGCGCCGAGCAGATCGACCAGACCCTGGCTGGGGCGCCGCAGTTGCGGCGGCAGGTCGAGGTGACCGCGCGCATTGTCGCCAAGGACACCGCCAGCCTGGAGGACGTGCTCGACCAAGCCATCGCCGAGGTGGAGGCCGCCATTGCAGCCCAATTCACCGTCGGCGGCCTCATCCCCGCCGGGCTCCGCCTCGATCGCATCGACACCGGCATCGATCAGTCGCTTGAACGCCCTGTCGGCATGGCCCAGCTGACCTGGCGCGGCGAGTACTACACACAGCGGGGCAACCCGCATCAATCCGCATAGGAGCCATCATGTCCAACGTCTACATCCCCGCCGGGTCGAGGATTTTCATGCAGAGCGCCATCGGCGCCGCCCAGACCATCACCGGCATTTCTGCGGCCAAGCCGCCCGTGGTCACCCATAGCGGCACCGACCCTGCCAACGGGGACTATGTGGTTCTGACCAACGTATTCGGCATGGGCCAGTTCGAGGACGCGCTGACCAAGGTCGCCAACGTCAACGCCGCGGCCAACACGTTCGAAATGCTCGACCAGGATGCCACCGGCTATCCCGCGTTCGTGTCCGGGCAATTTCAGGTGGTGACCCTGGGAACCGAAATCAGCACTGCCAGCGGATTCATGATGGATGGCGGCGAGCAGCAATTCGCCGAGTACAACTTGTTGTGGGACAAGATGACCCGCCGCATCCCCAGTACGCAGAGCCCGGTGGACACGAGAATTCCGTGCATATGGGACCCGTTCGACCCCTCATCGCAGGCGTTGCGTAACGCAGGCGATACTGGCCGCAAGCTCGCGTTCAAGATCCTGTTGCCCAGCGGTCTGGAGATCCTGTTCAGCGGCTATGTCGGCGCCTCAGGCCTGCCGTCGGCCCAGAACATCAACGAGGTCATGCAGACCACCGCCAGCATTTCCATGGCGTCCAAACCCCGCTACATCAAGCCGGTTTAAGGAGGGCGCATGTTCAAGCTCGACCCCAACCCGACGTTTTGGGTGCCCGTGGCGCTCAGCATTCCTGGCAGCACGCCGGTCAGCATCGACGTGCAGTTCCGCCACCTGGACCGCGACGGTCTGGGGCGGTTTTTCGAGGGGCTGAAGGACCGCTCCGACGCGGAATCGCTCGCTGAGATCATCGTCGGCTGGGCGAAGGTCGACCAACCCTACAGCGCGGAGGCGCTCGACAGGCTGCTGCGCAACTACCACACCGCTGCCGGCGAACTGTTCGCGGCCTATCGCAAGGCGATGCTGGAGTCGCGCACAAAAAACTGAGGGCGCTGGCGCAACGGTGGGCCGCACCGTCCGCCAGCACGCAGGCACAAGCCGCCTTCGGCATTCCGGCCGAGTTGGCCGGGGGATTTGACGAGCGCGTCTACCCGGAAAACTGGCTGCCGCTGCAGGTGTTCCTGGTGCTGCAAACGCAGTGGCGCTGCTGCCCCGCCGGCCCGGTCGGGCTCGATTACGGGGCCCTGCCGCTGGCGCTGGCGCAATGTGACGTACCAGAGGACCAGCGCAAGGACGTGTTCGCGGCGCTGCAGATCATCGAGCTGGCGGCGCTGGATGCGCTGCGTAGCCAAAAGGACCACTGATGACGCAACCTGAAATCGTCCTACGCCTGCACGTCGACGCCCAGCCTGTGCAGCAGGGCGTCGCCCAGGCGCGGCGCGCGGTCGAATCGTTGGGTACCACCAATGGGCCGCGCACGCTGGCCAGCCAGGCGCGTGCAGCGCGCGAGGAAATGGACGGGCTGTCGGTCAGCGCCGCGCAGTATCAGGCCGCGATGCGCGGCCTGCCGGCGCAGATGACCGACATCGTGACCTCCCTGGCCAGCGGCCAGCAGCCCTTGACCGTGATGCTGCAGCAGGGTGGCCAGCTCAAGGACATGTTCGGCGGCACCGGCAACGCGGTCCGTGCCTTGGGCGGGTATCTGCGTGGGTTGCTCAACCCCTATACGGTGGCGATCGGGGCAATCGCCGGCCTCACCCTGGCGTATCAGTCCGGCCGCAATGAAATGGCTGGGTACCAACGCGCCCTGCTGATGACCGGCAATGCTGCCGGCGTCACCGGCAATCAGCTCGCGGACATGGCGCGTGCCATGGATGAGAACGGCGACACCACCCAGGCCAACGCCAGCAAAGTGCTGACCGCCCTGGCGCAGACCGGCAAAGTCCAGGGCGACCTGCTGCAACGGGCCGCGCAGGCCGCCATGGATCTGGAGCGCTATGGCGGCGTCGCGGTGGAGCAGACCGTCGACGCCTTTGCCGACCTCGGCCGCGAGCCGGTCGCGGCGTCCGAGCGACTCAACAGCAGCATGCGCTACCTCACTGCGAGCGTGTATGAGCAGATCGTGGCGCTCGACAACGCCGGCCGCAGTACCGAGGCCGCCAAGCTGGCACAGGAGGCCTACGCCAACGCGCTGAGTGAGCGGGCTGGTGAAATGGCGCAGAACCTGGGCTGGCTTGAGCGTGGCTGGAACGCCGTCAAGAGCGCGACGGCCGAGGCCATCGATGCGATGAAGGACGTCGGGCGCGCGGAAACCACGCTTGAGAGGTTGCAGAGCAAACAGCAGGAGATTCTGCGGACGCAGGCGTCGATCGCACGGGCGGCCAACGCTGGCGGCGCCTACGGCGACCAGCAACGCGCCGTGGCAGGGCAACTGCAACAGAGTTTGCAGGCGCTGCGCACCGAGGAGGCCGCGCTGCAGGAGCAAATGCGGCTGGAAGGGCGGTCACTGGCGCTGAAGCAACAGGCTCAGGATCAAGAGCAAGCCAAGGTCAAGTGGCTGCAGGAGGGCAACCGCTATCTGTCCGAGCAGGAGCGCTACCAGCAGGCGATCAACCAGCAGCGCGAGCTGGGGCGCAAGGCGGGACTGTCCGAAGCGGAGATCGCGGAGCGCGTGGCCAAGATCCCGGCGCCGAAGGCGCTGGCTGGCGAGGCCAAGAAGTTTGCAGACGCATTGCGGCGTGCCAACGATGAAATCGCCAAGATGGAACGCGCCCAGCTGCCAGACACCACGCGGCGCTTCGAGGATGGCCGGGCTCGTGCCGAGGAAATGGCGCGTGCAGTCGCGCCTGGACAGCGCGACGACGTCATTCGCCGATACATGGATGCGTTGTCGGAAATGGTGGCGGCTGAAGAAGCTGCAGCAGAATCCGACGCCTATTCGCGTGCCATCACCGCGCGCAATGAGCAGTACAAGACAATGCGCGAAGAGGTCGAAGCCCTCGAACGCCAGGTCGCTCAATTCGGACTGGCACGCAGCGAACTGGAGCGCCTGACGTTGGCGCGCCAGGAATCCGAATTGGCGGACCTGCAATTCGCACAGGCCAGCGACCAGAGCAATGCCGCCCTGGCAGACCAGATCGCCCTGCTCAAGCAGCGGATCGCCCTGCAACAGCGCAAGGTGGTCGCCGCGGACGAGCTGGAACTCAAGGACGGATTGCAAAAAGCCGAGGCCGAGGCCGACCGTGTGTTCGAGCGGGTGCGCAACGAATCGAAAACCACGGCGCAGAACCTCAACCGCACGCTGGCCAATGGGGTCATCGACGCCTTCAAACAGGGCGAAAACGCCGGCGAACGGCTGATGAACGCGTTGGAATCGATGTTCCTGGACCTGACGCTGCGGCCCACCCTGGAAATGGTGATGGCCCCGGTCTCACAGTCGATCCTGGATCTGTTGGGCACAGGCCTCAAGGGCGTGCTCGGCGGATCGAGCGCCCCTGCTGCGGTTGACCCCGGCGGGATTTTCCCCTGGTTTGGTGGCGGCCGCGCCGCAGGCGGCCCGGTGCAGCGCGGCCGCATGTACGAGGTCAACGAGCAGGCACCGGAGTTGCTCGCCTACGGCGGCCGCACCTTCCTGATGATGGGCGCGCAGGACGGGGATGTCATTCCAGCGAGCCGCGTGGCGCAGCCGCCGATGGCTGGGCAGGGCGCCGCGGGTGGCGGTGGCGAGTCGCCGGTCATGCTGAATGTCAGCCTGGATGCGCGCGGGGCCGACGCTGGCGCCGTAGCGCGCCTGGAGGCGGCCATGCAGACGCTGACCCAGAACATCAAGCCGCTGGCGCTGCAGGCGGTGCGCGAGGCGCAGCTGCGCTCGCGCGTGACACCGAGCTTCTGACCATGCCGACCTTCCCGTCCCGCCCGGCACCGACTGCCCTTGCGTTGCGCCTGGTCCAGCCACGGTTCGAATCCCGCACCCACAGCGGCAAGCGTCAAGTGCGGCTGTTCGGCACGGGGCGCTTGGTGATGGAGGCCACCTGGGCCGGTATGGCGACGCGGGATGTGTCGCCGTTGTGGGCGTTCGCGGCGGCCGCAATCACCGGCGGCTGGACGTTCGAGCTGGTGCCGGAGCAATGGGGCTACCCCATCCCGGCCGCAGTGCCAGCCACGGCATTGGCATCGGCTGGCGCCGCGCAGGGGGCCACTGCAATCCAGCTGACGGGGCTGCCCGATGGCCCCTTGTTCATTGGCGGCGAGCCGGTGCGTTTCGGTGCCGACCGCAAAACCTATCTGGTCGCTGCGCCAGTGGTCGCCGTCGATGGCGCCGCCACCCTCACCGTGGCCCCGCCGCTGGTCCGGGCGGTGCCGGCCGGTTCGTTGGCCCACCTGCGCAACGTTGCGCTGACGGTGTTCGTCCCGGACGAAGAGGTGGCGCAGTCGGTGTCGACGGTGCTGCATACCCTGACCCTGAAATTCGAGGAATCCCTATGACCCGTGTAATTGACCCGGGCACCGCCGCGATGCTGCAGGCGCCTGTGCAGCGCATGCTGCACCTGTACGAGTTGTATCTGGATGGGTACACCGTGACGTTGACCGACGATATCGAGGCGGTCGACTGGGCCGGTACCACCTACGCCGCCAGCGGCCATGCGCTGAACTTCGAGCTGGACGGGGAGACCAGCGATCTGGCCATCCATGGGTGCCGGGTGCAGCTGTCCGGTGTCGAGCCGAGCATCATGGCCGTCGCCCGCCAATACGATTTTCTCGGGCGCCGGCTGGTGTTGTATCGCGCGTACCGCGATGCCGCAGGAGAGCTCACCGAGCCCCTGCAGCTGTTCGACGGGCGCTGCGACGGGCCCCTGATCGAGGAGGATCCCGACGCCGGCAGCAGTGTCATCACGATTTCCGCCAGCAACCGCTTCGTCGATTTCGAGCGCGTGCGCGGCCGCATGACCAATCACGAGGACGCCCAGGCGCATTTCCCGGGGGACCGCGGGTTCGAGTACGTACCGTTTCTGGATCGTGAGCTGCAGTGGGGTGGGCTGTGAACCGGCACTTTGTGGCCGAGCTGGCCAACTTCGCAGCTGCAGAGCGGGGCCGGCCCTACCAGTTCCCGGACACGGTCTGCCTGGCGCTCGCCCTGCGTGGCCTGGATCACGCGCAAGGTGGTGATCTGTTCGCGCGCCATGCCAAGCACTTCAAGAGCCCGGCCGCAATGCGGCGGTTCTTGGGCCGCGGCAATCCGCTGGACCGGGTGTTCGCGCGCGCGGCGGAATGCGGGCTGGTCGAGGTCGATCCGCGTTATTTCCAGCCGGGGGATATCCTGTTTGCCGGCACGCCGCCCTTCGGGGTGGGGGCCGCGCTCGTGATTTCGGGCCGTGCGCTGTCCAGCCATCCCGATAGCGGGGTGCAGTTGCTGCAGGTGGCTGACCACCAAGCCGTCCGCGCGTTGCGGCTGCAAAGGGGGTAGTGGATGCCTGCACTTGCCATTGGCGCCGGCCTTGCCAGCATTGCCGGTCAAACCGTCCTCGCCACCGCCCTCACGATTGCCGGCGTTGGCCACGGCCTGTATCAGGCGCAGCGGCAGCGCCGCAAGGCGCGTCGCGCTGCTGAGCAGGCCCGTCGCGAGCAGAATCTCAAGGTGGTGCAGGGCGGCAACACCATCTACCTGCCGCTCGCCTATGGCGAGGTGCGCATGGGCGGTGCCCTGGTGTTCCAGGACGTCAGCGATGACAAGCAGCACCTGCATCTGGTGATCGCGCATTGCGAGGGGCCGGTGGCCGGCTACACGCCGATGCTGTATCTGGACGGCGTGGCCTATACCGACGAGCGTTTCGGCTCACGGCGTACCGAAATGGTCCAGGACGGCACCGTGCCCGTACAGCGGCCGGGCGGCATCGTCACCGAGGAGCCGCGCTGGGTTGCGCGCGAGGTGATCGACAGCGCCGTGCATTGGGAGTTTTTCCGCGGCACCGACGATCAGGTCGCATGCCAGACGCTGATCAACGCGCTTCCCGCCAAATGGACGCCGAATCATCGTCTGCGCGGCGTGTGCTACAGCTACGTGCGGCTGAAGTGGGACCCTGACAAATGGCGCGCCGTGCCGCCAGTCACCGTGCAGTTCCAGGCCAAAACGGCATGGGACCCGCGCGCAGGGCAGATGGTCTACACAGGTAACCCCGCCGTGATGTTGCGCGACTATCTGCTGTCGCCACGCTACGGGCGCGGGCTGGCGCCATCCGATCTGGATGAGGCGTCGTTCATCGCGGCGGCGAATTATTGCGATCAGTTGCTCGAACTCAGCCCAGCGCAATGGGAGCCGCGCTATGCCCTGACCGGGGTGCTGGATACCGGCAAGCCCTGCCTGGACAACGTCGCCGAGCTGCTCGAACACATGCGCGGCAATCTGCTCTACGTAGACGGCCGGTACGTGCTGCAGGTGGATCAGCCAGATGCGCCGGTGATGCATTTCTCGCCGGACAACCTGGTGGGGCCGTGGTCTACCAAATTCCCGGACCGGCGGAACCGGTACAACCGGATCCAGGCACGCTACACCAGCCCCCAGGCCAACTGGGAGGAAACTGCGCTTATCGTCGATCGCGCCGACTACCGTACGCTGGACGGTGGCGTGCTGCTGGAAGCCACCGAGGAATATACCCTCGCCGGCGACGAACGCCGTGCCCGATACCTGGCCGAGCGCGCCCTGCGCGCCAGCCGCATCGGTATGGTGGTGGATTTTGTGGCCCTGCCGGTGGCGCACGCTGTAGTGCCAGGGGACGTCATTTCGCTGACGCATCCCAGCGCAGACTATGTCAACGCCCGGTTCCGCGTCTCCTCCCTGGCGCCGCGTGCCAACGGCGATGTGGCCATCACCGCCTACGCCTACGACGACGGTCTCTACGCCGAAGACCCACTCGCCGCGCCGGTGGTGCCGCCACGCACGTCGCTGCCGGACCCGTTCAGCCCGTTGCCGCCACCTGCGCAACTGGTGTTGACCAGCGACCTGAGCACGGCTGGCCAGGATACGTTGGGGCAGTTGACCAGCCGTATCCGGGCGAGCTGGCAGCCGGTGCCTGGTCTGGTTGCCCACTACCGGGTGCAATGGCGTCGTAGCTACGAGCCCGAGTGGCAGACCATGACCACCCAGGACGCCAGCGCCATGCTTGCTGCCGTCTATGCGGAACCGTTTGTGGTCCGGGTCGCGGCGGTATCCAGCCTGGGGCGCACGGGCGAATGGGCGGTGGCGTACATCAACGGCGGTGGCCTGGAGCAGCAGTTGGCCGTCGTGACCGGCGTCCAGGCCGAGGTGGGCACGATGGATTTCACCTGGCGCTGGGATGCTCACCCGGTGGCCGGCAGTTACGACATCGAAATCTACGCCGGCGCCGTCCGCCGTCGCCGAGATCGGGTCAGCGGGCCGCAATACGTCTACGGCTATGCCCTCAACGTCACCGACGGGTTGGTGCGGCAGCTGACCATCCGCATCCGGGCGCGCAGCCCGGACGGCCGCGAATCGCCGTGGGTGGAGGATACGGCAATCAACGATCCCCCCGGGCTCCCCGGGGTGCTGCTGCAGGCCTCGGTGTTTGCCCTGACCCTGCAACTGACGCCACCCAGCGCCAGCGACCTGGCCGGCTACATGGTATGGGCCAGCCGTACCAGCGGGTTTGCCGTCGGCAGCAACACCCTGGTCTATACCGGCCCCGACACCCAACTGGCGATCGCCTGGGTTGATGGTGCCGCTATCGCATCGGGTCAAATGTACTACGTGCGCGTGGCGGCCTTCGATGCGTTCGGCACGGCCGATCTCATCGTCAGCGGCGAAATCCCGGTGCAGACCACGGCGCTCACAGAGGTGCTCAATCAACTGCACGGCCTGGGGCCGGAGGCGTTGACACCGGCGCTGCTGGACCAGGTCAACCAGGTGCCGGTGATCGGGCAGGGGCTGCAGGACGCAAAGCAGTCCAGCGATGAGGCAGCGCTGGCAGCGCTCGCGCTGCTCGCCAGGACATCGGATGCGCTGGACGCGTTGCGGCGCGAGAAGATGATTTCCGATGCAACGATCGACATCGATCCGGATACCGGCCAGATCACGCTCAAAGCGGTGGTGCCCGTCATCGATGATGTGTCAGCACGCGTGCGGACGCTCGAAATCGGCATGGACGCCGCCAGCGGCACGATCAGTTTGATCAACACCGACATACAGCAGCAGGGGGGGCGGCTGTCCGCAGCGGAGAGCCTGATCGAGCAGCTCGCCAATCAACTGTCGCTGAAGGTCACCGCCGCCTACGTGGACGGCCGGCTTGCCGAAACGACGCAGGGCGTCGAGTCGGCCCACGAGACCCTGGCTGGATTGAGCGCCGCTCAACTGAGCAGTGTCCTCAATCAGAGCCGCGCACGCGACCTGGTGCGTGCCAACAAGGTCTCGCTGGCCGTCGCTCAGCAGACGTTGACGGCCCAGGCGGATGCACTGCGCGCCGAGGCGGGGCTACGCCTGCAGTTGGCAGCACAGCTGGGCGAAACCGAAGCGGCCATCGCGGAAGAGCAGCTGGCGCGCGCAACGGCGATTGAAGCGTTGACCAGCAACATCAGCGCCATGTTGGTGCGGGTGGGGCAGGCCGAGGCGGGGCTGGCATCCGAAAGTACCGCGCGCGCCAACGGTGACAGCGCGTTGAGTCAACAGCTTGCTGCGCTGACCAGCCGCGTGGGCACGTCAGAAGCCCGCATCGTCTCGGAGGAAACGGCCCGGGCGTCAGGCGACAGTGCCAATGCCGTCGCGATCAATCAGGTTTCGACCACCGTCGCCGGCCACACGGCGTCGATCACCCAACAGGCGCAGAGCATCGATGGGCTCAGGGCGCAATACGTGCTGCAGGTCAATGCTGCGGGCAAGGTCGCGGGGGTCAAGCTGGCGGCCGGGGCCAGCGGCACTGCGCTGGATGTGCTGGCTGATGTGTTTCGGGTGTCGCGCCCGGATGGCTCGGGCGCCAAGGCTGCGTTCACGGTGGGCAGTCTCAACGGCCAGCCCGCGGTCGGGATTTCCGGGGACATGTACCTGGACGGCGTGCTCTCCGCCCGCGGCCTGTCTGCGCTGTCGGCGAATGTCGGGGTCGTCACCGCTGGGGTGATCCGCAGCAACGACAACGTCACCAGTCGCTGGGACCTCAACAGTGGCTACGCGGAATTCAACAACATCCGTGTCCGCGGCGATGTGCAGGCCAATTCGCTCAACGGGGTGCCGGTGGAAACGTGGCACATCCAAGGCCAGGCCGTCAGCGTCGCGGACTATAGCCAGGGAGGCTTCGGCCAGGTGCCGGGTGGCGGCTCGACGGTCGCCGTCCAGCGCGCGATCTGGATGCCATCCAGCTCGTCGGGGATCGTCGTACTGGCGTCCCTGGCAATGCAAGGGCTGGGCGATGCCACGATCACGATCAGCGTGCGGCACAACGGCGTGGACGTCGCGAGTCAAAGCGTGAGCGTGAGCGACGCATTTTATTTCTCGTATGCAATTGGCGCCGTGATCACGCCCTGGGCGGGCACCAACAACGTCCAGATCGTGCTGACCAACCCCACCGTGGGGCCGGGCAGCTGGATTGCGGTCAATCATCAACCGACGAGCATGACGCTGCTGGGAGCCAAGCGATGAACTACCTGATCGTGGGCCCCGACGGGGCAATTCGCCGCATGGGCAGGGCCGCGGACCTTAAATCGGTGCGTGACGAAATCCCGCACTACTTCAAGCGCTGCGCGCTCGTCGAACTGGGAAGCACGCCACTGCCGGTTGGCGCAACGCATTGGGTCGATGGTCAACCCGAGTACCGCATGCAGCCGGACGTGCGGGACTACCGACGCATGGCATACCCAGGGATTGGCGACCAGCTCGACGTGATCTGGCGACAACTGGCCGCGTTGCCCCCGGCGCTGCTGCTGCCGGAGACGCAGCAAATGCTTGACCGGGTCACGCAGATCAAACAGATGTACCCCAAGGAGGGATAAATGGCGAATGCATCCTGGTACCGCGCCGGTACCGTCAGCGTCACTGCCGGCAGTGTCAACGTCGTTGGCGTGGACACACTGTGGGCAAGCTATATCCGGCCAGGTGACATGTACACCCTGGATGGGACCCGTTGGGCCGAAGTGGACGCGGTCGTCGACAACACCCATCTCCAGCTCAAGCAGCCATGGAGCGGCACGACGCAGTCTGGCGCCAGTTACGCCATCGTCCGGAACTTCGACGCCACCGATCTTGGGCAATTCGTGGCTGACCTGCAGGCGCTGATGGGCAAATTCCACGACCGCTGGGATGCCATGCTCAGCCTGCTCACTGGCAGTGCCACGACGATGCCGCTGATTGGCGTGGACGATACGCCGATCAATGTCACCACCTGGGCCGGCATCCTTGCGTATCTGCAGGGCCGGACTGTGCTGACGACGTTGACCGGCACCCGGGTACTGACTGTGATCGATCTGCAGGCCCGCATCTTGGAGCTGACCGGCAGCCTGACCGGTAACGTGATCTATCGGCTGCCGGCCAATACCATCGGCAGCTGGGTGATTCGCGACCGCACCAATCGCAACGGCTTCTCGGTCACGGTTGACATCAACGGTGCCGGGGGCTACGCCGTTGCGACCGGTGTGCAGATGGTGATCGCTGCTGCGGCCGATGGCGTGATGGGGATGACCCAGGGAACGGCGGCATCGCGCGATATGCAGGCGTCGGTGACCGACACGACTGCCGGGCGGCTACTGACTGTTGGCGCATTCGGTTGGGGTGGCACGTGGACACCGCCGACGTACGACAGTTTTGGCGACGCCAATCTGATCCCGGCAACCGGCCTATGGTATAGCACCAATGCGGCAACGCTGAATCGCCCCAGCGCCGCAGCTGGACCTGTCTTTCATATCCACGGCGCGGCGGGATTTGACCTTTACGGGCGTGATGACAACCTGATCTACCGGGGCTACACCGGGACAACGTACCAACCGTGGCGCACGGTGTGGCATAGCGGCAATACCCCCAAACAGGCGCATGCAATGGATGCGACCGCCGGCGCAGTGATGCTGGTCGGCGCCGGCGGCTGGTTGGGACAGGCAGCACCCCGCGCCACCACCGATATGGATGGCCTGCTGACCGGTGCAATCCGGGTACGCGACAACGGCACACCCAACGCACCCGACACCGGCCAGGGCATCGTCCTGACGCTGCCATGGGACAACAACAGCGCGGCCATCCAGACCGATTTTGCAGTCGGCGGCGGCGAGCGGGCCAAATTCAGGCGGCGCCAGAATGGGGTATGGGGTGCCTGGTGCGAGCTGTGGCACTCGGGCGCTGCCATCAACACGGCCCAGGCCATCAATGCGACGGCCCTGGGTGGAGCAAACAGCAGCGCGCATTCGTTCAGCGCCACCGGGCGCAACCAGCTCACCGTGCATCTGGGGGGGCCGTCGATGTCGGGCGCCGGCGTCAACGAATTCGGCGCTGCTGTGCGGTTCAACGGATCCGGGGTCGCGTGGGGCGACTTGATCTACTGCCCGACCGCTTCGCTGGCTGACGGGGGCCAGTTCCGCTTTACCACCGCCGGCGGCGCTGTCAGCACCACCCCCTCCGCATCGGTCGGCGTCGGCAGCCTTTACAGCGCCGGCCCGGTCCGCCCCGGCGAATTCACCCTCGCAACATTGCCCAGCGCTGCCGCAAACAACGGCGGCTACATCACTGTCACCAATGCCACTGGGGGCCCCAAGCTGTGTCGCAGCAACGGCACCGTTTGGCAGATTGCAAATACCTCTACCACTGTCAGCTAAGGAGCTGTCATGCCGCAACGCACGCGCCCCTATCAAACCCTGATCGCGCATTTTGCCGATGGCACATTCGCCTTGCAGCATCGGCCGATCACCGAAATCCTGGACGACGCCGGCAACATCATCGGCGCGACGGAGGGACAACTACAGCCGATCGATGCATCGGACCAGGCAACGCTGGATGCGCTGTGGGGCTACCTGACCACGGCTGCAGTTTATGAAAAAGAGCAGGCGCTGGCACAGCTGGCTGCAGCACAGCAGCAAATTGCCACGTTGGAGACGTCAGTCCAGGCGCTCACGGCGGAGCGGGATAGCCTGCTGGCGCAGCTCGGCCAGAGCACTGGTGGCGGCAATCAGCCGTCAACACGCGAGCAGTTGGCTGCAGCCATTGCCGCCGAGCGGTATCGCCGCGAGACTGCAGGCACCACCGTCGACCTGGGCGGAGGTCCTGCGCCGCTCCTGACAGACCGCAGCGCCATCGGCGTGTTGATCGGCGCCATTGTGCATGGCGACCGAAAGGGCATCTGGCCGGCCGCCTGGAAATTCGGGGATGGGGTCTTCCGTGCGGTCACGCCGGCGGCGCTCGATGCCATGGCCGACGCGTGTCATGCGCACGTCAGTGCAGCGTTCGAGTGGGAGGCGGCCGAGGTGGCCCGTCTGGCTGCAACTCCGGACAATGCCCTCGCCGAATTCACCATCGGCGTATGACGATATTCCAGTTTCTCCCCTAAAAACTGGACCGCGCCTGCGAGACGATGCCCCCATATCCACATGGGGGCTGACATGCTCGAAAAACTCGGAGATTGGTCGGGCAGCGTGCTGCTGGGGGCTGCAGCCGGCACGGCGATGCTGTCGCGCCGGCTGGGGAATCGCAGCGGGTGGGAAAAGCTGCTCCTGCTTGTCGGGTGCTTCATTGGTGCCAGCCTCGCTGGTCACGCCGCGGCGGAATACCTGACCTGGGGCCCGGCCACGAGCGGCGGGCTCGCGTGGCTGGCCGGCAATACCCTGCTGCACCTGACCGATGGGCTGGTTTCGCTGCTCGGCGAGACAAGTTGGTTGCGACGGGCACTGGGCCGCCGCATTGCGGGCAGCTCCGATTTTGGCGGGCTGGGCAGCTACGACTCGGGGCGTGAATACGACATGCCGCCGGCCGAAGACCAGGAGCCGCGGCCATGACGCCTCAGCTGTTGGCCGCTGCCACTGGCATCGCCCCGCAACGTGCGGCCGCGTGGGCCCCTCTGCTGGAGCGGGCGCTGGACGAATTTGGGGTCCGCTCGCCGGCTGCGATTGCGATGCTGCTGGCCCAGGTGGGGCACGAGTCCGGCGGGTTTGCCCACCTGCAAGAAAACCTCAACTACAGCGTGGATTCGCTGCTCAGGCTCTGGCCGCGGCGATTTGATGCGGCCATGGCCCGGCGCTACGGGCGCATCGACGGCCAGCAGCGCGCCGTGCCCAGTGCCATTGCAAACATTGCCTACGGCGGGCGCATGGGCAACGGCCCGGCCGCCTCGGGCGACGGCTGGCGCTATCGCGGCCGTGGCCTGATCCAGATCACCGGTCGCGACAACTACGCCAGCATGCAATCCCGCCTGGGGGTGCCGCTGCTTGAACAGCCGGACCTGCTGTTGCAGCCGCCCCAGGCGGCCCGCTCTGCCGTGGCGTTCTGCCGGCACGTCATCCCCGGGTTTGTCGCCGCCGCCGAGGCGCGCGACCTGGCGGCATGCACGCGCATGGTCAATGGCGGTTTGCATGGCCTGGCAGATCGCCAGGCGCGCTGGGAACGCGCGTTGCGCGCGCTGGAGGTGTGACGTGCTCCCCATCCCCCTGGGGCCACTGGCCCCGTATCGCACCCTGATCGTCGCAGCCGCGTTGCTGGGCGCCGGCGTGGTGGCTGGGCTGCAGATCAACGCATGGCGTTATGGCCTGCAGTTGGCCGAGTTGCGCGCGGCTCAGGCCCAAGCCAGCGCCACCGCGGCGACCACGGCGCTGGCACAACAACGGAAGCTGGCCGGAAACCTTGGCCAGATCGCCGCCGATCTGGTCGCCGCCAGTGACAAACAGCAGCGCCTCGCCGCTGCCATTGCCCGAGATTACGACGATGCCGCGAAACATAACCCGCTGCCTGCCGATTGCCGCCCTGGCCCTGACCGCTTGCGCAGCCTCGCCGAAGCTGCCTCCGCCGCAAACGCTGCCGCCGCTCGATAGCGGCATCACCCGGCCGTTGCCGCTGGTGGTGCCGCCGCAGCGCGATGACTGGGACGACGTGTCCCGCGCCTTGCTGCAACTCACAGAGCAATACACGCAATGCCTGATCCAGCACGACAGCGCCGTCCGGGCATACGAGCAGGCCCAACACACCCTGAATGGAGATGACAATGAGCACCCAGAAAATTGATGTTGATGCGCGAGGGCAGCAGCTCGGCGCAATGACTGTGGCGCAGGCGATCGACGCTGGCCGCTATGTCCGTGTGCCGGCCGGGGCCAAATCCGTGCAGGTGACGGTGCTGGACAACGCAGGCGTGCCATCCACTGGATCTGTGCACGTGGACATCCACGGCTCACTGGACGGCATCGCCTATCGCAAGCTCTACACGCTGCCGATTCCGGATGACGGCGAGGCGTCGAATATCGAGCGTGTTGACGACGACTGCCAGTACTATCTGGTGGCCTGGACGGCACCCACTGGCAACGTCTCCCGGATTGTATTCACCGTGGTAAGTGGGGGCTGACATGACCGCAATCGTGCGTGACGCTACGGCCGGGCGGGCGTTGTTGGTTCAGGATCATCAGCGCAACCGGCCGCTGACGAACAGCCGCCCGGGGGTACCGTTTTTCGCATTTCCCCGGGCGCGGCCAGCAGGGGTTACGCTGAGCGGTAGCCCGGCCGAGAGCTACGAGATGTACGAGGGCGAGTGGTGCATGAAGATCACCACGCCCGTTGGGGCATTTACCGACATCGTCCTGCCCGTGCCAACGCCGCTATCGCTGCCAGATGGTGATATCACTGCGCTCGTCCACATTGAGTCGGCCACCAATTGCCTGTCGGTGAATTTGTTCGCCGCTGACAGCGTAGGGTATGCAAACTACAGCTACGCCGGGCAGTCCAATCCGGCGGCGCCGACGTTCCCCACGATCGCTCGACAGGGATATGTGCATATCGGAATCAACCTGGCGACGGGCGATAACGTGACTGATCCGCAGCGTGAGTGGGTCGTAGGTGCCGGCACCGGGATGGCGTTTGCAACGACCCCTGTTGCGGCGGCCAAGCTGCGCATCACGCCAGCGGCGGGGACGCAGGCCACGGTGCGGATTTTCGGGGTCTGGTACAAGGAGCGGGCAAAGCAATCGTCGATCGTGCTCACCTTCGACGATGGCTGGGCCACGCAGCATTCCGCAGCGCTGCCGATCCTGGAAAAATACGGATTGCGTGCCAGCCTGGGCATTATTGGCCCGCTGATCAATCAGTCCAACTACATGACTACCGGGCAACTGCGGGAATTCATCGCGGCCGGCAGCGAATGTGTGGTACACGGCAACCCCAGCAACCCGGCGTATCCGGGCCGGCTGAACCTGGCGTGCTATGACACGATCCCTGAAATCCGGGCCGACCTGCGCGCCAATGCCGATTTTCTGCGCGCCAATGACCTGGTCACCAATAACTCCGACCAGGTCTACATTTACCCGCAGGGTGTATGGCAACACGCCAAGGACGACCGCAGGATCCTGGATGCGCTCGCGCAGGAGGGGTTTACGGCTGCGCGCGGGACCGTGACCAATGCGGTGTCGATCATCGGTGGACGATTCGCTCGCTACGATCGGTGGCAGATCCCGATCATCGGGCATCTTTGGGCCGGCGCCGGCGCGGGGCTGGAGGACGCAAACATCACACGCATCATCAACCGCATGACCACGGCGGTTAACCAGGGGCGATGCCCCTGGCTGACCTTCCACCAGTTCCGAGCGCCGACAAATCAGCAGGACATCGATCCTGCTAATTTCGAGAAAATCTGTGCGGCCATTGCTGGATTGATCAACAGCGGCACCGCAGTCAACCTGCTGGCAACGGAGTTTGTAGCTGAGTCGCTGGCTCAGTAGCTTGGTAATGTGTTTTATATCGCTCAGGCCCGCTTCGTGCGGGCCTCTTTACTCTCCTATCCCTACGTTTTGCATACATTGCTGCGCCGGTCGTCGCGAAAAATCGAAGAAGTAGAACATTCGTTCTATTATCGCCGTAAGAAATGGGTGGCGAAATGGAACGGTTTGCGCAGTACAGGACGATGGGCGAATACAGCGAGGCGCTGCAGTGGCCGGCGCGGCGGTGGGCCCGGGATAACCCGCAGCCCATCTACAACGCGCATCTGGGTATGCGTGTGATGGTGATGCACCAGTTGGGCGAGCTGGACAGGCAGTACGTCGATTTTTTGCCCTGGGGTTATCGCCCAGGCTGGGCGGCCGGCCGCGCGAACATGCCGATCGTGATCAACGCGTACTCGTTGACCGTTCCCACACGGCGGTACTACAGCAAATTGTGGGAGTACGGCCGCCGCTGTCTAGTGCCCCTGGATGGGTGGTTCGAGTGGGTCAAGGGTGCGCCGCACTATATTTATCGTGCAGACGGCGCCCCGTTGTTTGCAGCGGCGCTGACCAGTGTTGACCCAGCAGATCTGTATCGCCCTGCCGGCGTGGTGATCCTCACCCGCGACGACGAGGGCGGCGTGCTCGATCCGGCGGATCGTCGCCCGCTCATACTGGAGCCGGTAGACGCCAAGCGCTGGATCGATCGGTACGCTGAATCCCGCAACTGCCGTGAGGCGCTGTCGCTGTCGTTGCAGGCCGACCTGCTATATCACCGTGCCCCAGATCATGTCCGAGATATTTCCAGCAATGGCCCTGAGCTGATTCGCCCGCGCCGCGATTTGTGTGCGGCGAAGGGGTAGGTCCAGCCGCGCTCCGGCCGGGATGCGCGTTTGCGGCGTCACATTGGTGCAACATCCTCGCCGGCGTTCCAGGCACCGGTTTTACGGTTGATCCGGAGCATCCGTGGCTGACGCCCTTTCGGGATCAGCACCAGATCGATGTGTCGTCCATCATCCTCCCGGGGCGTCATCCCACGGTGATAGACAACAATGCGCTCGAACGTGTCAGCCACCAGTTGCCGCGCCTGCAATCGTGCGTCGTAGTTCAAGCTGGCCACCCCCTCTACCAGTGCAGCCCAGGCCTCGGCTGCGGCCGGCATGGTAGAGGGGGTGGTACTGGCAAGGTGATACTCCAAACGTTGTATCTCGGCGCGCTGGTTGGACAATGCCGTTTCCAGTTCGCGGGCCTTGCGGACAAACACCAGCGGCGTTTGATCGGTGTCGGCCATCAGGGCGTCTGTGATGCGCTGTAGCTGCCGCTCGGTTTCGGCGGCCACATTACGGATCGAGGCCAATTGCAGGCGTTGTGGGGTGTCGGTGTCCGGGCCGCTGAGCAGGGCCGACAAATTGAATTGATCCGCGCAATAACGCATCAAGGCGTTCTCGACCGGCACTACACTGACCCCGCCCTTCACGGGGCAGGGCTCGCCGACCCCGCTATAACCCACACACAACAGGCGGCGATGGCCATCATTGAGCGTGCCATCCGCTTTGCGCCGGCCCATGGAGTTTTGCCCGACGATCGCCTGGCCGCAGTAACCGCACCGCAGGATGCGCATGCCGGTGAGCACACCCGGGATGTCCCCTTTCCCCTTGCGTCGCAGGCGCTGGCCCAGCAGCGATTGCAGTTCGGCGTACTCAACCTCGCTGAGTAGGGCGGGGTAGTAATTGGGCAGGGCCCATACCTCACCGTCCAGCGTCAGCTCGCGGGTGCCAATCAGGGCTGGGTTATGCAGTATCCGGTACAGGCTGGATGGCGGGGTCGATTTGCTCGGGAACAATATCAAGCCCTCTGCATTCAGCCGCTCGGCGATGCGAATGGAACCCTCGCCGAGCCGGTAAAGCTCAATCAATCGGCGTACTGCCGTGGCCCGTTCTGGCACAAACGACCAGGTGGAGCCGTCGAGACGCAACCAGATCGGGTCCTTGCCAACCCTGATTACGCCGCGCCATGTGCCAGCCAGCCAGCCCTCGCACTGTCGCCGGATCGCCGCTTTAACCCGTTTGCTTTTGGTGTCGCTCTCTTCGTGTGCCCGGATCATCACCAGCAGGGAGTACACCAGATCCATCGGCTGTGATTTTAGCCGCTCGCGGTTGTACTCCTTCCCATCGCTGGCGGTGACGACGGTGATGCCAGCATTGATGATCTGCGCCAGCTGCGCCTGAGCCTGGATCGGCTCTGCCCGCGATAGCCGGTCCAGCCCTTCGACGATCAGGATTGAGCCTGGCGCAATATGACCATCCTCCGCAGCGCGGAGGAACACGCCGAGCGCGCCTTGCTTGACGTGATGTTGGTGGTAGGCGCTGAGTCCCTCATCGCGCAGGGACAACGATTCGTCGAGCGGCAACCCCCGATCCCCTGCCCAGCGCTGGGCATATTCGACCTGTCTGGCGATTGACGATCCGGCTGCTTGCTTGGGATCGGAAAACCGTAAATAACTGTATACTCTCGCGTTTTGCATTTTTGGGAGTGTAGCCTATGCGCCGAATTCCTAGTATAGGTCTAGTCTCTTTGGGGTGTCCCAAGGCCCTGGTCGATTCCGAGCAGATCATCACTCAGTTGCGGGCCGAGGGTTACCTGATCTCGCCCAGCTATGACGACGCCGATCTGGTGGTGGTCAACACCTGCGGTTTTATCGATTCGGCAGTCCAGGAGAGCCTGGATGCGATCGGCGAGGCGTTGGCCGAGAACGGCAAGGTGATCGTCACCGGCTGTCTGGGCGCCAAGGAGCAGGGCGATTTCGTGCGCCAGGCGCATCCCAAGGTGCTGGCAGTGACCGGCGCACATGCGCGGGACGAAGTGATGCAGCATGTGCACACGGCGCTGCCCAAGCCGCACGATCCCTTTGTCGATCTGGTGCCACCCGCCGGCATCAAGCTCACGCCCAAGCACTATGCCTATCTGAAGATTTCCGAGGGCTGCAACCATCGTTGCACCTTCTGCATCATCCCGTCGATGCGCGGGGACCTGGTCAGCCGGCCGATCCATGAGGTGCTGCGCGAGGCGGAGAACCTGGCGCGCGCCGGGGTGAAGGAGCTGCTGGTGATCTCGCAGGACACCAGCGCCTATGGCGTGGATGTGAAGTACAAGACCGGCTTTCACAATGGCCGCCCGGTGCGTACCCGCATGACCGAGCTGTGCGAGGAGCTGGGCAAGCTGGGCATCTGGGTGCGGCTGCATTACGTCTACCCCTATCCGCATGTGGACGAGGTGATCCCGCTGATGGCGCAGGGCAAGATCCTGCCGTACCTGGATATCCCGTTCCAGCATGCATCGCAGCGCGTGCTCAAGCTGATGAAGCGCCCCGCCAACAGCGCCAATGTGCTGGAGCGTATCCAGGCCTGGCGCGCCGCCTGTCCGGATCTGGTCATCCGCTCCACCTTCATCGTCGGCTTTCCGGGCGAGACCGAGGCCGACTTCGAGGAGTTGCTGGCATTCCTGGATGAGGCGCAGCTGGATCGCGTGGGCTGCTTCACCTATTCGCCGGTCGATGGCGCCACCGCCAACGATCTGCCCGACCCGGTGCCGACCGGGGTCGCCGAGGAGCGCAAGCGCCGCTTCATGGAAAAGCAGGCGGCCATCAGCGCGGCGCGGCTGCAGGCCAGGATCGGCCGCGAGGTGACGGTGCTGGTCGACGAGATCGACGACGAGGGCGCGGTGGCGCGCTCGTGGGCCGATGCGCCGGAGATCGACGGGCTGGTCTATTTCGATCCCGCGCCCGGCACGGCGCCGGGCGATCTGGTACGGGTACGCATCACCGATGCCGACGAGCACGACCTGTGGGCCGAACAGGTATGACCGTGCCGCTGAGGCGCAATGCAACACGGGATAAGGAGTTGCGATGACTACCGTCGTCGTCGTCAAGAAAGATCAGCAGGTGGCGATCGCCGCCGACAGCCAGTCCACCTTCGGTGATACCGCCCTGGGCGCGGCCCTTGATGCGCACTGGAACAAGATTTTCGAAGCGCACGGCAGCCATTTCTCGATCTCGGGCAGCGCGGCGCACGATCTGGTGCTGCAGGCGGCGCTCAAGAAGTTCAAGACACTGGATCTGAGCAGCCGCACGGCGATCTTCGAGAGTTTCCGCAAGCTGCATCCGCGGCTCAAGGAGGATTTCTTCCTCAAGACCGAGGAGGAGGAGGACGATCCCTACGAGTCGAGCCAGATGACGGTGCTGCTGGCCAATCCGCACGGCATCTTCGGGGTGTATTCACTGCGCGAGGTGTACCAGTTCGAGCGTTTCTGGAGCATCGGCAGCGGCTGCGACTATGCGATCGGCGCCATGCACGCGGTCTACGAACGCCCGGACCTGCAGGCGGTGGACATCGCGCGTATCGGCATCGAGGCCGGCTGTGCCTTCGACGTCAGCTCCAGCCTGCCGCTCACCGTGTACAGCCTGACGCTGGCGCAACCATGATCATCGGTGATCTGGCGCACTGGCGCGCGCAACCCGGCGCCTATCCCGCGGTGATCGGCCGGGCGCTGGCGTTGCTGGCCGAGCAGCCGCTGGCCGGGCTGGCCTGCGGGCGCTACCCGCTGGGGCAGGATGGCATGATGCTGCTGATCCAGGAGCTGCATACCGCGCCGGCGGACACGAAGCGGCCCGAGGCGCACACCGCACATGCCGATATCCAATTGCTGCTGGCCGGGCACGAGCGCTACGGCGTGGCCTTTGCCGATGGCGGTGAACAGGTGCTGGAAGACAGGCTGGCCAGCCACGATATCGCCTTCTATGCGCCGCCCGCGCGCGAGAGCTTCATCGATCTCGTCCCCGGCATGTTCCTCGTGTTCCTGCCGGGCGAATTGCACCGGCCGTGCTGCGCCAGCGGCGAGGCCACGATGATCCGCAAGGCGGTGGTCAAGGTGCCGCGCCAGCTGCTCTAGCCGCTGCAGCGGCTGTGGCCTGTTCCTGTTGTCGACCGATATTTCTGGGACCAATCCATGTCCGATACCCTTGAACGTTTTCTGTTTGACGACGCGCCGGTGCGCGGCGAGCTGGTCAAGCTCGACGCCGCCTACCAGGAGGTGCTGGCGCGGCAGAGCTATCCGCCGGTGCTGCAGGCGCTGATCGGTGAGCTGATGGCCGCGGCGGCGCTGCTGTCGGCCACGCTCAAGTTCGACGGCACGCTGATCATGCAGCTGCATGGCACAGCCTCGGTGAAGCTGATCGTCGTCGAATGCACGAGCAGCATGACGCTGCGCGCCACCGCGCGCTGGGAGGGGGAGGTGCCGGCGTTGTCGCTGGCCGAACTCCTGGGTCAGGGGCGCTTTGCCATCACGCTCGAACCCGAGGAAGGCGAGACCTACCAGGGCATCGTCGGCTTCGAGCCGGGGCAGGGCGTGGCGCAGATCATTGAGCACTACATGGCGCGCTCCGAACAACTGCAGACGCGGCTGTGGCTGGCCAGCGGCAACGGCGCGGCGGCCGGGTTGATGGTGCAGAAGCTGCCGGCCGGGCACGGCGATCCGGATGCGTGGGGCCGGGTGCAGCAGCTGGCACAGACCATCACCGCCGATGAGCTGCTGCAATTGCCGGCACGCGACACCTTGTATCGTCTGTTCCATGAGGAGCAGGTGCGGGTGTTCGAGCCGGATACGCCGCGTTTTGCCTGCACCTGCTCACGCGAGCGGGTCGGCAGCATGCTGCGCATGGTGGGCCTCTCCGAGGTCGAAACGGTGCTGGCCGAGCGCGGCAACATCGACGTCACCTGCGAATTCTGCGGCCTTGGTTATCGTTTCGACCCGGTGGACGTGGCACAGTTGTTCGGCGGCCACGGCACCGACGGCGCCGGACCGCAGCGGCACTGAGCCGGCGGCGGCCGGCAAAGATCGCGGGTGGTTGATGTCGATCAACCCCGCCGATGGTCGGCATTGTCCGGCGCGCCTATGATGACGGGCATGGATGCCAAACGTGTTGTCCTTCTGCTGCTGATGTGGGTGTTGCCGTTGGCGCCGCTGCTGATGCAGCGCAGCCTGGCCGCTACGCCTGCCGTCATGACGCAGCAGGATGAGCACCATCAGGCCCAGGCCATGGCGCACGTCGGCATGGCCGGCCCGTGCGACGGCTGCGCATCCGACACCCCCGAGCAGCATGCTGACAAGGGCTGCTCGACCACCGACTGCTGCGATGCCCATTGCAGCAGCCTGCTGCCCGGGCTGGTTGCAGTCAGGGCATCCCGCATCACGCCGGTGCTGACGCTGTCGCCCGGCATTCCCGGCGCCGTCGGCGCGCCGGACCTGCCTTTCCGCCCCCCACTGGCGGGGTGATCTGCCCGGCTCGACCGAGCCGGTATCCGTTTTGTCCACGCCGCATCGCCCGCGCCCCGGGTTGCGCCGGCCTGCTCCCGGGCTTCACACCGGTGCCAGGTGACGCAGCCTGCTCGTGGAGGCGCACCGCGCTGCGGCAAGTGCACCACGGCCCGCCGTGCTTGCCGGCGGCCATATCAAGAGCAGATCACCATGACAGCACATTTCCTTCGGGCCCTGGCCGGCCCACTGCTGCTTGCGTCGGCGCTGTCCGCCTACGCGCAGACCTCGCCTGAGACGCCGCCGGACCGCTTTGGCGAGACGTTGCCCACGCTGCTGGACTGGGCCGAGCAGCACAGCCCGCAGCTGCAGGCGGCCCGCTATGAGCACGAGGCGCGGCGCCAGCAGATCGTCAGCGCCGGTGCGCTGGAAGACCCGATGGTCGCGATCGAGTGGGAGAACATCGACAAGAACAAGCTGACGCTCGACCCGCGCAAGGTGGGTGGCATGAAGTACTCGCTGACGCAGCCGTTGCCGCTGTGGGGCAAGCAGGCGCTGCGTGCACAGGTGGCGCGTGCGGGCGCCGAATCCGCCGCACTGATGGCCGACGGCACGCGCAATCAGCTGCATGCCGATGTCCGTGACGCATATGCCACCTGGTACCGCGCCGCAGCCAGTCTGCGCCTGAATCGGCAGCAGCGCGACCTCTTGCAGTTGATGGAAATCTCGGCCAACCAGCGCTACGCCGTCGGAAGGGCCACGCAGGCCGAGGCGCTGCGGGTGCAGACCGAGATCTCGATGCTCGACAACGACGCGCTGGCATTGCAGCTCGCCGCCGCGCAGGCCCGCGCCAACCTTGCCGCGCTGCTCAATCTGGCGCCCGAGGCGCTGACCGGCACGCCGCAGGCGCTGGATGAGGCCGGCCTGCCCGAGGCGTCCCAGGATTGGCTGGACGTGGCGCGCATGCGCAATCCCGAGCTGTTGGCGGCACGCCAGGCCGCGCAGGCCGCGCAGGGCCAGCTGGATCTGGCGCGGCGGAACAAGCTGCCCGGCCTCAACCTGACGGTCTCGGCCTACCAGATGGGCAGCCAGATCACCAGTTACGGCCTGATGCTCGAATTCCAGCTGCCGTTGCAGCAGGGTGCGCGCAACGCCGAGCAGGCCGAAGCGCTGGCGATGCAGCGGCGCGCCCGTGCGGCGGAGGCGGCGCAACTGCGGCAGCTGGAGCGCGAGATCAACCAGATGCGCGCCATGCTCGACAACGCCGACCGGCAGATCGTGCTGTTCGACCGCACCGTGCTGCCGCAGGCCGAGCTCACCTTGCAGTCCGCGCTGGCCGGCTACAGCGCCGGCAAAGGCGAATTCGCCGCGCTGCTCGAAGCGCAGCAGCAGGTCAAGCGCCTGCGTCAGATGCGGTTGATGGCCGAAGTGGACCGTTTTGCCGCGCTCAATGCCTTGAACCGACTTGTGGGAGCGCAGCAATGAACCGATACAGCCAGATCCTGTCCGGCCTGACCGCGGCCGTCCTCCTTGCCGGCGGTGGCTATTGGCTGGGCCGGCAAGGCGGCGATGCCGCCCCCGTTGCCGAGCCGGGCGCACGCAAGGTCCTCTACTACCGCAACCCGATGGGCTTGCCCGATACCTCCAAGACGCCCAAGAAGGACCCGATGGGCATGGACTACATCCCGGTCTACGAAGGCGAGCAGACCGCTGCTGGCGACGGCAAGGGCAAGATCGTGTTCTACCGCAACCCGATGGGGCTGCCGGATACCTCGCCGACCCCGAAGCAGGACTCGATGGGCATGGACTACATCCCGGTGTACGAGCACGAGCTGACCGGCCCGAACTTCGTGCGCATCAGCCCGGAGAAGCTCCAGCGGCTGGGGGTGAAGACCGTGCCGGCCAGCCTGCAGGAGGTGGGCGCCGCGGTGCGCGCGGTGGGCCGGATCGAGTTCGACGAACGGGCCACTGCGACCATCGCGCCGCGCTACGAGGGCTGGGTGGAGCGGCTGGCGGCCAATGCGGTGGGCGACCGGGTGCAGCGCGGGCAGGTGCTGTTCGAGGCGTACAGCCCGGATATCTACGCAGCGCAGCAGGAGTACCGGCTGGCGCTGGCCGGCGAGCAGCAGCTGGCGCAGGCCAGCGAGGATGCGCGCCAGGGGGCGGCCCGGCTCGGCGCCAGCAGCCTGTTGCGGCTCAAGCAGTGGGAGGTGCCGGCCGGCGAGATCCGGCGGCTGCAGCAAGGCGGCGAGCCGCGCCGCACCGTGGCGTTCCATTCGCCGGTGAACGGCGTCATCGTCGAGAAGACCATCCTGCAGGGCGCGCGCTTCATGCCCGGCGACGCGCTGCTGCGGATCGCCGATCTGTCCCGGGTGTGGCTGCAGCTGGACATCGCCGAGCAGGATCTGGCCCAGGCCCGCGTGGGCAAGGACGTCAGCGTCACGCTCGATGCCTATCCGGGCGAGGTGTTCACCGGCAAGGTCGACTTCGTCTACCCCACGCTCGATGCCGAGACGCGCACGGCCAAGGTACGGGTGGTGCTGCCCAACCCGGGCAACCGCCTCAAGCCCGGCCTGTATGCGCAGGCGCTGCTGGCTGGCGGCGCGCAGGGCAAGGCGTTGAGCGTGCCCGATTCGGCACTGATCGATTCGGGCAGGCGCCAGCTGGTGCTGGTCAGCCTGGGCGAAGGGCGGTTCGAGGCGCGCGAGGTCAAGACCGGCGCGCGCGGCAACGGCCGCATCGCCATTCTTGAAGGGCTGGGCGAGGGCGAGGCGGTGGCGGTGACCGCCAACTTCCTGATCGACGCCGAGAGCAATCTGAAGGCGGCGGTCAACAGCCTGGGCAGCGCGCCGCAGCCGGCAACGAAAGCGGCTTCCGCCGCCGCGCCGGCCGCTGCCGCGCATGCCGGCGACCACGGCGGGGGGCACTGATCATGCTCGAACACATCATTGCGTGGTCGCTGCGCAACCGCTTTCTGGTGCTGCTGCTGACGCTGTTGCTGATCGTCGCGGGCGGCTATGCGCTCAAGCGGACGCCGCTCGATGCGCTGCCGGATCTGTCGGATACCCAGGTGATCGTGTACACCGAGTACGGTGGGCAGGGGCCGCAGGTGGTGGAGGACCAGGTGACCTATCCGCTGGTCACCGCCATGCTGGCGGTGCCCAAGGCCAGGGTGGTACGCGGCTTTTCGTTCTTCGGCGCCTCGTTCGTCTATGTGATCTTCGAAGACAACGTCGACCTCTACTGGGCGCGCTCGCGGGTGCTCGAATACCTCAACGGCGCCAGCGGCAAGCTGCCCAAGGGGGTCTCGCCCAGCCTGGGCCCGGATGCGACCGGGGTGGGCTGGGTCTACCAGTATGCGTTGCAATCCAAGCAGCTGGATCTGGCCGAACAGCGCACAGTGCAGGACTGGTTCCTGCGCTACCAGCTGACCAAGGCGCAGGGCGTGGCCGAAGTGGCCGGAGTCGGCGGCTTCGTCAAGCAGTACCAGGTCACGGTCGATCCGGTGAAGCTGCGCGCCTACGGCATCCCGCTGATGGCGGTGAATGAGGCGATCCGGCGCAGCAACCAGGACGTGGGCGGCCGGGTGGTGGAGATGGCCGAGACCGAATACATGGTGCGCGGCAAGGGCTATCTCACCGGACCGGACGACCTGCGGCGCATCGTGCTCAAGGCCAAGGACGGCACCCCGGTGCTGCTGCAGGACGTGGCGCGGGTGGAGATCGGCGCCGACGAGCGCCGTGGACTGGCCGAGCTGAACGGCGAAGGCGAGGCGGTGGGCGGGGTGGCGATGGCGCGGGTGGGCGAGAACGCGCTCGACGTGATCGGCAATGTCAAGGCCAAGCTCGCCGAGCTGCAGGCCGCGCTGCCCGAAGGGCTGAGCATCGTGCCGGTCTATGACCGCGCCGAGCTGATCGACCGCGCCATCGATACGCTCAAGGCCACCTTGCTCGAGGAAAGCCTGATCGTGGCGCTGGTGTGTGCGGTGTTCCTGCTGCACGCGCGCAGTGCGCTGGTGGCCATCCTGACCTTGCCGCTGGGGGTGCTGTTCGCCTTCCTGGGCATGCGTGCGCTGGGGGTGAGCGCCAACATCATGAGCCTGGGCGGCATCGCCATCGCGATCGGTGCCATGGTCGACGCCGCTATCGTGATGATCGAGAACGCGCACAAGCACCTGGAGCGGGCGCCGCCCGGGGCCGACCGCTCCCGCGTCATCTTCGACGCCTGCAAGGAAGTGGGCCCGGCGCTGTTCTTCTCGCTGCTGATCATCACGGTGTCGTTCCTGCCGGTGTTCACGCTGGAAGCACAGGAAGGACGCATGTTCCACCCGCTGGCCTTCACCAAGACCTTCTCGATGGCCGGTGCCGCCATCCTGTCGATCACGCTGGTGCCGGTGCTGATGCTGATCTTCGTGCGCGGCAAGATCCTGCCCGAGCACAGGAACCCGGTGAACCGCGCGCTGATCTGGGCGTACCGGCCCTTCATCCACTGGGTGCTGCGCCGCAAGAAGCTGACCGTGGCGCTGGCACTGGCGGTCCTGGCGCTGAGCTGGTGGCCGTTCTCCAAGGTGGGCAGCGAATTCATGCCGGTGCTCAACGAAGGCTCGCTGCTCTATATGCCGGCCTCGTTGCCCGGCATGTCGGTGACCAAGGCGGCCGAGGTGATGCAGACGCAGAACCGCATCATCAAAAGCTTCCCGGAAGTCGCCTCGGTGTTCGGCAAGGCCGGCCGCTTCAATTCGGCGACCGATCCGGCACCGATCGAAATGTTCGAGACGGTGATCAACCTCAGGCCGCAAAGCGAGTGGCGCCCAGGCATGACTATGGACAAGCTGATTGCCGAGCTGGACCAGGCGGTGCAGATCCCTGGTGTCTCCAATGCCTGGACCATGCCGATCAAGGCACGGCTGGACATGCTCTCGACCGGGATACGCACGCCGATCGGCATCAAGGTCTACGGCCGCGATCTGGCCCAGATCGAACGCACCGCGCGCGAGATCGAAACGGTGGTGCGGCGTGTGCCCGGTACCACCAGTGCCTTTGCCGAGCGCCTGACCGGGGGCTTCTATCTGACCATCGAACCCGACCGCAACAAGCTGGCACGCTACGGCCTGCAGGTCTCGGATGTGCAGGACGTGATCGCCTCCGCGCTGGGTGGCGAGATGGCCACGCTGACGGTGGAAGGGCGCGAGCGCTTCGGCGTCTCGGTGCGCTACCCGCGCGAGCTGCGCAGCGATCCGCAAACGATCGCCCGCGAAGTGCTGGTGCCGGCGATGGGCGGCGCGAGCATGATTCCGCTGGGGCAACTGGCGGACATCCGCATCGAAAAGGGCACCCCGGGCATCCGTACCGAGAACGGCCTGCTGACCGCGTACATCTATGTGGACATCCGCGACCGCGACATCGGCGGCTACGTCGAGCAGGCGCGTCGCGCCGTGGCCAAGGAGGTCAAGTTCGCGCCGGGCTACTACGCGGTGTGGAGCGGCCAGTTCGAGTACATGGAACGGGCGATGCAGAAGATGAAGATCGTGATC
Source organism: Chitiniphilus purpureus (assembly GCF_025642115.1). Lineage (GTDB taxonomy): Bacteria > Pseudomonadota > Gammaproteobacteria > Burkholderiales > Chitinibacteraceae > Chitiniphilus > Chitiniphilus purpureus. The sequence goes on from NZ_CP106753.1 coordinate 2,384,264, forward strand.
CCGGCCACGCTCCTGATCATCTTCCTGCTGCTGTACCTCAACTTCCGGCGGCTGACCGAAAGCCTGATCGTGATGCTGTCGGTGCCGTTCTCGCTGGTGGGCGGGATCTGGCTGCTGTGGCTGTTGGGCTACAACCTGTCGGTGGCGGTATGGGTGGGCTTTATCGCGCTGGCGGGAGTGGCGGCCGAGACCGGGGTAGTGATGCTGATCTACCTTGACCATGCGTGGCAGGCGATCCAGGCGCGGCGCGCCGCACAGGGCCAGCCGGTGTCGGCGGCGGATCTGTACCAAGCCATTGTCGAAGGTGCGGTCGAGCGGGTACGCCCGAAGATGATGACCGTGGTCGCCATCATGGCCGGCCTGTTGCCCATCATGTGGAGTTCGGGTGCCGGCTCGGAGGTGATGCGGCGGATCGCGGCGCCGATGGTGGGCGGCATGGTGTCGTCGACCATCCTGACGCTGCTGGTGATCCCGGCGATCTATGCCTGGGTCAAGGGTCGGGAAATCCGGCGCTGAGCCACAACGTCACGGCGGTGGGCTGCGCCGGGCCTGGGCCCGGCGCAGCCGCCTGTGGCGGCGGCGTTCAGGCCGGCACTTCGCCGCCCAAGGCGTCGATCAGTGTCGGCACCAGCTGACGCAATTCGCCCACGGTGAGCGCAAGGCCGCTGTCGAACAGCGCGGCCTGGTCGGCCGCGTCCAGCTCCTTCACCGCGTCGGCCAGCACATCGAGCATGGTCAGGCGCTTGATCTCCAGCTTCTCGGTCAGCTGGAATGCGACGCGGTCCTGCCAGGACAGCGCCACGCGGCTGGCGAGCTTGCCCGCGCCCAGATGCTGCCGGATCTCGTCGCTGTCCAGCGGCTGGCGGCTGACCCGTGCCACCGCGCCGCCGTCGCCCGGCGCACGCAGCTCGGCATCCTGCCCCAGATCGAACGCGCCGGCATCGGCGCTTTCCAGCCACAGCGTCATCGCGGTCTGCGGTGTGGTCTGGGTGTCCAGCAGCCGGGTGGGCAGGCTGCCCAGCGCCTCGCGCAACGCCGAGAGCAACAGCTCGGCACGCGCCGCGGCGCCCGAATCCACCAGCACGAGACCGGCCTGCAGGTCGATCAGCGCGCGTTGCACCCGCGAACGCACGAATGCCTTGGGCAGCAGCTCCTGCGTGATGCGCTCGCGGATCTCCTTGGTTTCCTTGCGGCCGACCTTGCGGTTCTCCTCGGCCTCGATCTCGGCCACCCGCTCGTCGGCCAACTGCCTGACCACGCTGCCGGGCAGCAGCTTTTCCTCGGTCTTGAGGGCGACCAGCACTGCATCCTGCTGCGTGTAGGCGAATTGGTCGGGCGCATGCGGCGCCGGTGGCACCCAGCCCTGGCTGGCCAGATCCTGCGAGCCGCAGGGCTGCCATGGACGCTTGGCCAGCGCTTCGCCGATGCGCTCGCCGGTCAGGCCGTGGTCGGGGGCGAGGCGGTACAGCTGCAGATTGCGAAACCAGAGCATGGCAAGGCGGTCCTTTTCAAACGGCCGGCGATTGTAGCGCCGCCGGGGCACGGCGCCAAACCGCGGCTTGCGATCAACCGTGGGCCGTTCAGCCTGTGCGCGTTGGACAAGTGCTTGATCGTGCAGGGCAGTGCGCCCAATTTGAATACGTGAGGCAAGACCGCCCGACGCGGTTTCTCGTGATCATTTTTCAGTAGGAGGCAACCATCATGAATCATCTGGTGAGACGCAATCTGGAAAGCCTGCTGGACGACCCGCGGCGTACCATGGACGAGCTGGTGCGTGGCTTCTTCGACCGCCCGCTGGGCTTCGAAGGCGCAGGCCAGGTCAGGGTCGATGTCTCGGAGGACGCCAGCAACTACCTGGTGCATGCCGAGCTGCCGGGGGTGGCCAAGGAGGACATCGATGTGCAGATCGACGGCGACCTGGTCTCCATCAGCGCCGAGGTCAGGCGCACCAGCGAACACAAGGATGGCGACAAGGTGCTGCGCAGCGAGCGCTACTACGGCCGGGTATCGCGCAGCTTCCGGCTGGGCCAGGATATCGACGAGGGCGGCGCCATCGCGCACTTCGAGAATGGCGTCTTGTCGCTGACACTGCCCAAGAAGCCGCTGGAGCAGGGCCGGCGCCGGCTGCAGATCCAGTAACCCCTGACACACGCTCCATCCACACGGGCCGGCGACGGCCCGTTTGCATGGACAGTGGCGCTGCATGGCGGAGCCGGCGGTACAGCGAAGCCAGCGGCGCTGCGGCATGCGCCGTCCCGCCCCGGTACGCGCCTGCGCAGCCATAGGCTGTGCGTCACCGTCGGTTCTCCGCCACGCGGGCGCGCCAGTTGAGAACGATTGTCAAACTCGGTACATTGTCGGTCTACCTTCAACTGCCGCTTTGGGAGTGTCCTATCGTGTCCCGTTTTGTCTTCGTGCCGCTGTTTGCCGCCCTGGTTGCCGGGTTCGCCCAGGCCGAGTCGGTCACCGTCTATTCCGCGCGCAACGAACAGCTGATCAAGCCGCTGTTCGACGCCTTCACCAAGGAAACCGGCATCGATATCAAGCTCCTGACCGACAAGGAAGGCCCGCTGATGGAGCGGCTCAAGGCCGAAGGCAGGAATTCCCCGGCGGACGTGCTGATCACGGTGGACGCGGGCAACCTGTGGCAGGCGGCAAACCTGGGCCTGCTGCAGCCGACCCGGTCGACGGTGCTCGACGCCAATGTGCCGGCACACCTGCGCGACCCGCAAGGGCAGTGGTTCGGTCTGTCGCAACGGGTGCGCACACTGTTCTACAACCCGACGCTGGTCAAGCCGGGCGAATTGTCCACCTACGAGGATCTGGCCAACCCGAAGTGGAAGGGCAAGCTGTGCCTGCGTACTTCGAAGAAGGTCTACAACCAGTCGCTGGTCGCGATGCTGATCGCCCAGCACGGCGAAGCCAAGACCGAGCAGATCGTGCGCGGTTGGGTGGCCAACCTGGCCACCGACGTATTCGCCGACGATACCAAGATGCTGGAGGCCATTGCCGCCGGCCAGTGTGCGGTCGGGGTCGCCAACAGCTACTACTATGGCCGCATCGTGGACAAGAAGGCCGATTTCCCGGTCAGGATCTTCTGGGCCAACCAGGGCGCGGAAGGCGTGCACGTCAATGTCTCGGGCGCCGGCGTGGCCAAGTTCGCCAAGAATCAGAAAGGCGCCGTACGCCTGATCGAATGGCTCTCGTCGGACAAGGCGCAGAACCTGTACGCCACCAAGGACTTCGAATACCCGGTCAATCCCAAGGTCAAACCTGATGGGCTCGTGGCCGGCTGGGGCAGCTTCAAGCCCAATCCGATCAACGTATCCAAGGCCGGGGAACTGCAGGCCAAGGCGACGCAGCTGATGGACCGCGCCGGCTACAAATAAGCCACATCCCGCGTCGGCATGCGCGTGCCGCGACGCGGCTGCCGGCCCGCTCCGGTCCACCACAGCCTGGATTCGTTCCGGGCTGTTGGTTTTTTGAAAGTTGCGCTAGGCTGCCTGCAATGACAAGGGGATGCAGCGTGGACAGCAGAAGGCGACTCGAACACTGGCATGCCGCCGGCGCACTCAGTGGCGACGGTTTTGCAACGGCGCTGGCCGAGCTCGGGCTGCGGCCCGATGTGGCGCGCTGGCGCGTGCTGGCAGCGCGCCTGCTATTGGCCTGCGGCGTGCTGGCGGTGCTGGCGGGCATCATCATGGCGTTCGCTGCCAACTGGCTGGCCTGGCCCCGGCTCGCGCGTGCGGCGTTGGCCGAGGGGCTGCTGGCGGCGGCACTGGCGGCCGCGTGGCATGGGCGGCGGCATCCCGTACTGCACCGCTGGGCGGTGTTTGCCATGACGGGTCTCATTGGCGTGGTGCTGGCGGTGATCGGCCAGGCGTACCAGACCGGTGCCGACGCATGGCAGCTGTTTGCGTTGTGGGCGGCATTGGCGCTGCCCTGGGCGCTGTATGCGCGCTGGCTGCCGTTGTGGCTGCTGTGGTTCGTGGTCGCCACACTGGCATTGACCACCTGGCAGGGGCGAAGCCGGCTGGAAGTGCTGCTGCTGCTGGGGGCTGACGAACTCAACCTGCCGCTGCTGCTGCTGTGGGGGGCCGGCTGGGGGGCCTGCGCACGCTGGGCGCAGCAGGACTGGGCCCGGCGCGGGTTGCCGCCGTTGCTTGCACTGGGTCTGACGGCGGGCAGCACACTGCCCGCGTGCGTGGCGCTGGCCGATGGCAGCGCCTCGGTGATCCTGCCGGATGTGGCGGTGGCCGGTTCGGCGATGGTGGTGGTGCTCTGGGTGGGATGGATCGCGCTGCAGACCTGGCTGGCGTTCCGCCTGCGCAGTCTCACGCTGCTGGCGCTGTCGGCCTTCGCCGGCTGGGTGGCGTTGCTGTCGCTGCTGACCAATCTGGGCCGGATGGAAGATATCGTCGTGCTGCTGGCCTTGTTCGCGGTACTGCTGCTCGCCGGCATCGGCGGGCTGCTGCGCCATTGGCATCGGGCCTGGCAACGGGAGACCAGCGCATGAAGACCTGGGACGAGGTGACGACGGACCTGCTCGCCAGCGGTGCATTGAAGGCGGCGCAGCTGCCCCCGGATGACGTCGACGACCTGCCCTGGCCAACCCAGCTGATACAGGCCATTGCGGCCTGGATTGCCAGCGCGCTGGTGCTGGGCGCCGTCATGCTGGCGGTGGCCGACGCCCCGGCAGGGCAGGTGGCGGCAGGGGGACTGCTGCTGGCCGGTGCCGGCGTGCTGCTGCATGCCCAGCGCACGGGCTTCCTAGCGCAGGCGGGCGTGCCACTGGCACTGGCCGGTGCGTTCGCGATCCCATCCGGGTTGGAAGTCGACTGGGCGTTCTGGGACTGGATCTGCCTGGCCATCGGCCTGGGTCTGTTCTGGCTCGCTGAACAGCGGCTGCTGCGATTGATCTGCACGCTGCTGGTGCTGGGTGTGCTGTGGTACTGGCTGACCCCGCTGGGGTGGGACCAACGCTGCGAGTCGAACTGCACCGAGGTGTTCCAGTTTCTGCCGCTGCTGCTGCGCCAGACCCTGTTCGGGCTGGCGTTGTGGTGGCTGTGGACCCGTCCGCCGCGTCGACTGGCCATCTGGTTGCCGCTGCGGCAGGCGCTGCTGCTGTTCTGGGTGGTGGCATCCTGGGTGACGCCATGGGCTGGCTTCGGTTGGTCGGTCGGTCCCTATCCGACTGCCCATCCAGCCGTCGGGCTGCTGTGGGCATTGCCTGCGCAGCTGCCGCTGCTGCTGGCGGTGCACGATGCATGGCGGCGCGATCCGCAGGCGGTACGCGCGGTATGGCCGCTGCTGGCCTTGCTGCCGCTGGCGCTGCTGTCGCCCTTGCTGTCACTGGCGTTGCTGTTGCTTTGGCTTGGGCTGGCCGAAGGCCGGGCCGTGCTGCTGGGGCTGGGCAGCGTCGTCGGCATAAGCGGGTTCGCGCAGTATTACTACAGCCTGCATCTGCCGCTGCTGGTCAAGGGGCTGATGCTGATCGCGGCCGGGGCCTTGCTGCTGTGGGCCTGGGCGCTGTTGAGGAGGTCGGCATGAAGGCATGGCGCGTATTGCTGGTGCTGGCGGGCGTCGCCACGCTGGCGGTCCCGGCCGCGATCGTCGCGCGGCACGAGCGCCTGCTGGATCAGGGCAGGCCGGTGCTGCTCGAACTGCGGCCGGTCGATCCGCGTTCGCTGCTGCAGGGCGACTATATGGCGTTGGACTATCGGTTGACCGAGGCGGTGGACCGTACGCTCGGCTCCACGAGCCTGCCCATGGCGCAGCACGGCGCGGTGCTGTACGCCTTTGTGCTGCTGGATCGTGACGGCGTGGGCCGGCTGCAACGGGTGGGCAACGCCCCAGGGGGCATCCGGCCCGGCGAAATGGTGCTGCGCCTGCGTTGGCAGCGTGGCCGCTCGGTCCTGCCCAGCCACAGTTATTTCTTCGCCGAAGGACAGGCGGCGCGCTACGAGCAGGCCCGCTACGCGCTCTGGCGCGTCGGACCGGGCGGGCGGGCGTTGCTGGCCGGGCTGGCCGATGCCCAGCGCCGCGTGATCGCCGACAAAGCGAATTGAGAATTACTCTTGTAAGCCTTTGGCGGGAAAGGCGATAATGTGGCCCGGGCCGGCGTTGCCGGTCCTTGCCCGCCTTCCACCGCCCGCATGACCGATTCCCCATCCCCCGCCGCCCCCTTCCCACTGCCCGTGTTCCAGCATCGGCGCCGCCGCTGGCGCGGGATCGCCTATGTCTTGCCGGTCGCCGCGCTTACCGCGGTGCCGCTGCTGGTGGTGTTGGCTTCGTTTCTGTCGCCGCAGCCCGAGGTCTGGGCGCACCTGGCGCAATACGTGCTGCCGGACGTGCTGAAGAACACGGTGATCCTGCTGTTGGGCGTCGGGCTGGGGGTGCTGCTGCTTGGGGTGCCGCTCGCCTGGCTGACCGCGATGTGCGAGTTTCCCGGCCGGCGCTTTTTCGGCTGGGCCCTGATGCTGCCGCTGGCGATGCCGGCCTATGTGCTGGCGTTCGTGATGGTGGGGCTGCTCGATTTCACCGGGCCCGTGCAAAGCGGCCTGCGCGCGCTCTTTGGCAGCAGCCAGTGGTTTCCGTCGATCCGCAGTCCGGGCGGCGTGGTGCTGGTGTTGTCGCTGGCGTTGTACCCCTATGTCTACCTCTTGGCGCGCAATGCCTTTGCCACCCAGGGACAGCGCGCGCTGGAGGCGGCGCAGATGCTTGGGGTATCGCGCCGCGCGGGATTCTGGCGCGTCGCCATTCCGCTGGCCCGGCCATGGCTGGTGGGGGGGGTGACGCTGGCGCTGATGGAGGCGCTGGCCGATTTCGGTGCCGTCTCGATCTTCAATTTCGACACCTTCACCACTGCCATCTACAAGGCATGGTTTGCGCTCTTCAACCTGCCGGCGGCCTCGCAGCTGGCTTCGCTCCTGGTGCTGTTCGTACTGGTGCTGGCGGTGATCGAACAGCGGGTGCGCGGCGAGCGGCACTACCATGTGCGTGCCGGCCATGCCGAACGAATCGCGCTGCGTGGCGCGGCGCGCTGGGGCGCCAGCGTGTGGTGTCTCGTGGTGCTTGCGGTGGCGTTCGTGATTCCGATGCTGCAACTGGGGTATTGGGTGCGGCAGGTCTGGGCCGAGGATTTCGATGCGCGCTATCCGGCCTTCATCGGCCGTTCGGTGCTGCTGGCGGCGCTGGCGGCGCTCCTGGTGGTCGGGCTCGCGCTGGTGCTGGCCTACGCGCGCCGCCGCTACCGCGATGCAGGCACCCGCTGGCTGGTGCGCCTGGCCACCCTGGGCTATGCGGTGCCCGGCACCGTGCTGGCCGTGGGGGTGTTCATTCCGATCGCCTGGCTGGACAACCTGTTGCTGGCGCTGCTGCAGCCGCTCGGCTTTGACGGCTTCCAGGTATTCAAGGGTACGGTGGCGGTGATGCTGCTGGCGCTGGCGGCGCGCTTCCTGGCGGTCGGTTTCCAGCCGGTGGACAGCAGCATGCAGCGCATCACCCGCAACCAGGAAGAAGCGGCGCGCTCACTGGGGCTCGATTCGCGTCAGGTGATCGGCCGGCTGCATCTGCCGCTGCTGCGCGGTGGGGTGCTCGCCGCGCTGTTGATGGTCTTCGTCGACGTGACCAAGGAAATGCCGATCACGCTGATGACGCGCGCTTTTGGCTGGGACACGCTGGCGGTGCGGGTATTCGAGATGACCTCCGAGGGCATGTGGGAACGGGCCGCCTTGCCCGCGCTGTTCATCGTGCTGGTCGGGCTGCTGCCGGTGATGCTGCTGACGCGGCACGGCGAGAGGGATTGAAATGCTGCAGGTACAGGACATCACCGTACGTTATGGCGCAAGGACCGTGGTCGAGCGCCTGTCGTTCTCGCTGGCACAGGGCGAGATCGGCTGCCTGCTGGGCGCATCGGGTTGCGGCAAGACCACGGTGCTGCGCACCATCGCCGGTTTCGAGGCGCTGCAGGCCGGCAGCATCGTCCTGGATGGGCGCATGGTGGCCGATGCCGACGCCGCCGTGCCGCCCGAGGCGCGCCAGATCGGCATGGTGTTCCAGGACTACGCACTGTTCCCGCACCTGGACGTGGCCGGCAATGTGGCATTCGGGTTGCACCGGCTGGCGCGTGCCGCGCGCGCGGCACGGGTGGACGAGCTGCTTGTGCTGGTCGGCCTTGCCGGGCAAGGGCAGCGCTACCCGCACCAGTTGTCCGGCGGCCAGCAGCAGCGCGTGGCGCTGGCACGTGCGCTCGCGCCCAACCCGCGTCTGCTGCTGCTGGACGAGCCGTTCTCCAACCTGGATGTGGCGCTGCGCGAGCGATTGGCCCGGGATGTGCGCACCATCCTCAAGGCGGCCGGTACCACGGCCATTCTGGTCACCCACGACCAGCGCGAGGCGTTTGCCGTGGCCGATACCGTGGGGGTGATGGCAGATGGCCACATCCGGCAATGGGCAAGCCCGTATCGGCTCTACCATGAGCCGGCCGACCGCTTCGTCGCCGACTTCATCGGCGAAGGCGTCTTTCTGCCCGGACGTGTCGTCGGGCCGCAATGCATCGAGATCGAACTGGGCGAGATCTGCCGTACTGTGCCGCTGGCCTGCGGCGCCGGTCCGGTCGATGTGCTGATCCGGCCGGACGACATCCAGCACGACGATGCGAGCCCCGTCCGTGCCAGGGTGGTCGCCAAGGCATTCCGCGGCGCCGAATTCCTGTACACGCTGGCGCTGGTCTCCGGCGCGCGCGTGCTGTCGCTGGTGCCAAGCCATCACAACCATGCGGTGGGCGAGGATATCGGCATCCGTGCCGAGATCGATCATCTGATCGCCTTCGCGCGCAGCTGAGGCGCGCCTGGGCGATCAGGCGGGGCGCGTCAAACGCCCCGCCTCACTGCCGGACCCGGCTGCGTGCCCGCTCAGGCGAGGCCGTTGTGCCGCAGCAGCGCGTCGATCCGGGGCGGCCGGCCGCGGAAGGCGGCGAACGACTCGGCCGCGGGCCGGCTGCCGCCGACGGCCAGGATCTCGCGCCTGAAGCGCGCGCCGACTTCCGGATCGAGCACGTTGCCGCTTGGTCCGGCCGCCTCCTCGAATGCCGCATAGGCATCGGCTGACAGCACCTCGGCCCACTTGTAGCTGTAGTAGCCGGCCGCGTAGCCGCCGGCGAAGATGTGGGTGAAGCTCTGCGGGAAGCGGTTGTATGCCGGCGGCAGCGGAATGCCCAGTTCGTGCTGGATCTCCTCGGCCAGCGGTTGCACCGCCAGCGCCTCCACCTGACCATGCAGCGCCATGTCGAAGATCGAAAAGTAGAGCTGGCGCTGGAAACCCGAGCCGGACTGGAAGTTCTTGGCCGCCAGCATCTTGTCGAACAGCGCGCGTGGCAGCCGCTCGCCGGTCTGCACGTGATGGGTGAGCTGCGGCAACACCTGCCATTCCCAGCAGAAGTTCTCCATGAACTGGCTGGGCAGCTCCACCGCATCCCATTCCACGCTGGCGATGCCGCCCACCGCCGGCTCGTCGACCTCGGTGAGCAGATGGTGCAGTGCATGGCCGGTCTCGTGGAACAGCGTGATCACATCATCGTGTGGCAGGAGTGCCGGCCTGCCCTCGACGCCCTTGGCGAAGTTGCACACGATCAGCGCCACCGGCGTCTGCCGGCTGCCGTCGGCCAGCCGCCGCCGGCTGCGCACGTCGTTCATCCAGGCGCCGCCTTGCTTGCCCTCGCGCGCGTACAGATCCAGGTACAGCCCGCCCACCTCGCTGCCATCGGCATTCTCCAGCCGGTAAAAGCGCACGTCCGGATGCCATAGCGGTGCCTCTGCGGCGACAAAGTGCAGGTTGTAGAGCCGCTCCACCAGCCCGAACAGGCCGGACAGCACGGTCGGCTCGGTGAAGTACTGCTTCACCTCCTGCTCGGAGAAGGCGTACTGCTCCTCGCGGATGCGCTCGGACACAAAGGCCACGTCCCATGCCTGCAACTGGTCGTAGCCGAGCTGCTCCTGGGCATAGCGCTCCATCTGCGCCCGGTCGGCGAGCATATGCGGCTTGGCCCGCGTTGCCAGATCGCGCAGGAAACCGAGCACTTCGTCCGGGCTGTCGGCCATCTTGGTGGCGAGCGATTTCTGGCTGTAGCTGGTGAATCCCAGCAGCCGCGACGCTTCCTGGCGCAGGGCATGGATCTCGCCGATCAGCGTGGTGTTGTCCCATTGCGCCGCCCCGAATTCCGAGGCCCGCGTCACATAGGCATGGTACAGCGCCTCGCGCAGCGCACGGTTTTCGGCGAACTGCATCACCGGCAGATAGCTTGGCATCTTCAACGTGATCTTCCAGCCCGGCTGGCCGTCCACCTCGGCTGCCGCGCGGGCAGCGGCAAGCCAATCCTCGGGCAGCCCCTGCAGTTCGGCGGCGTCGGTGACATGGCGCGACCAGGCATCGGTGGCGTCGAGCACGTTCTGCGCGAAACGGGTGGTCAATTCCGAAAGACGCTCCTCGATCTCTTTGAAGCGCTCCTTCTGCTCGGGCGGCAGCTCGGCCCCGGACAGTTTGAAGTCACGCAGTGCGTGTTCGACGATCGCCTTGCGCGGCTGCGGGTAGTCGGCATAGCCAGGGCTGGCGGCAAGCGCCTTCCAACCGGCGTAGAGCTGCTCGTTCTGGCCCAGCTCGGTGAAGAAGTTGGAGATGCGCGGAATGTTGGCGTTGTACACCTCGCGCAGCTCGGGTGTGTTGACCACCGATTCCAGGTGCGCCACCGCGCCCCAGGCGCGTCCGAGCCGCTCCATCACGTCTTCGAGCGGGGTGACGAAGGTGTCCCACTGCGGCGGCGCGGTCTCGGCAATCTTGATCGCCGCTTCGGTGTCCTGCAGCAACGCGTCCAGGGCCGGCGTCACATGTTCGGGGCGGATCGCGTCGTAGCGGGGCAGGCCGCTGAAGTCGAGCAGGGGATTGGTCATGGGCAGCAACTCCGGATGGACGGGAAGGGAAATGGCAACGGTCAAAAGATGCGCCCGGGCGCGGCAAGTTCAAGGGCCGTCGCCCGCACGGCGTCGCGCGCGGGCCTGTGTCGCCGGCCGGGGCGCTACAATCGCGGTTTTGAAGACAAGGGAGACGCCATGGCGCTGCAGGCATTCAACGGCATCGTGCCGCAACTGGCAACGGGAGCCTGGGTGCACGATGGGGGATGGGTGATCGGCGAGGTGGCGCTGGGCGAGAATGTCTCGGTCTGGCCCGGCGCGGTGCTGCGTGGCGATGTCAACCATATCCGGATCGGGCGCGATTCCAACGTGCAGGACTGCAGCGTGCTGCATGTGACGCACAAGCGGCCGGAGGACCCGCAGGGCGCGCCGTTGATCGTTGGCGAACGCGTCACCATCGGGCATGGCGTGATGCTGCACGGCTGCACCATCGGCAACGAAGTGCTGGTCGGCATGGGCTCCATCGTGCTGGACCGCGCCGTGGTCGAAGACCGGGTGGTGATCGGCGCCGGCTCGCTGGTGCCGCCGGGCAAGGTGCTGCGCTCGGGTTACCTGTATCTGGGCCGGCCGGCCAAGGAGATACGCCCGCTCACCGACGAGGAACTGGCGCATTTCAGCTATTCGGCCGCGCACTATGTGCGGCTGATGAGCGGCTACCGCGACGTACGCTGAAGCGCTGGCGTCCAACCTGCCCACACGGCGGGGCGCGGTGGCTGATCCGATCCGGCTCGGAAACGACCCGCTGCACTTGTGGCGCCCGGTCGGCATGGCCCTAGCCACGCCGCTTCTCGATTTCCCAGGTGACGAGCGTGTCGCCCTGGTAACCGCATTTGAGCCACACCGGGAAGTCCTGGCCGTTGCGCCGCGCGTTGCCTTCGATACGGACCCGCAGCGAGACGGGCTTGGCGATGCGCGCCGAGAACGCGGCCTGTCCGCGTTCGACGCGTGCGGCGGCCAGCTGGGTTTCATTGGCCAGCAGTGCGCTGTATGCGGTGCGCTTGGGGACGCGTTCGAGCAGCCGTTCGTAGCAGTGCGCGACCGGCACCGGCACATCGCCCGCGGCATGGCCTGCCATCGGCCACCAGCTGGTCAGCAGGAGTAGCAAGGAGGCTGGACGCATTGAGTGGTGCCCTCGTGCTTGGTCATCCTGTCAGCATTGGCGATGGATGGCCTTGCTGCAAGCCGGGTCAACCCTCGGTTGCGTGGTGTGGGCGCGTGGCTGAAGCGGCGCGGACCAGCGCAGCCGCGCCAATCGAAAACCTGCATGGTGAAACGCGGCATGCCGTGGTCCGGCCGCGCATCGGCGCCGCCGGCCGGCAGGTCGCGGCAGCGGGCACAGCCTTCAGCCAGGCTTGCGCTGCCCCAGCAACTTGGCGATCAGGGGATTGGGCGTTTGCTTGTCCGCGTTGCTGCCCTGGCTGTAGCGGTCGGGTACGGCGGCGGTCTTGAGCCGGTTGTTGATCTTCAGACCGCGCTGTTTTTCGAGTTCCGTGCGCTTCATCGTCATGCTGGCTTGCTCCGAACGAAAACGGCATTCTACGCCGTGCCACTCCGATCAGCTGCCTTGAAAGCGAAAGCGCATCACCTGGGCGGTCAGTTGCTGCGTCAGCCCGCCCAGCGTCCCGGCACTGGCATTCATGGTGGCGACGGCGGCGGTGTTCTCCTCGGTGATCTGCGCCACCCGCTCCACCTGCTGGGCGATCAGCTGGGTGCCGGCCTTGTGCTCGCGCAGTGCATTGGCGATATTCGCGACCGCCTCCTCGCCGGCCTGCATGCTCTGGCTGATCTCGTCCATCGAGTCCCCGGCCCGGTGCGCAAGGTCGGCGCATTCGTGGCTGCGCGTCGCGGTCTCCTGCATGCTGCCGACCGCCTGCTCGCTGGTGGTGCCGATCTGCGCCACCATCTTCTGGATGTCCACGGTGGCGCTGGCGGTGCGTTCGGCGAGCTTGCGCACTTCATCGGCCACCACGGCGAAGCCGCGGCCCTGCTCGCCGGCGCGCGCGGCTTCGATGGCGGCATTGAGCGCCAGCAGGTTGGTCTGGTCCGCCACGTCCTTGATGACCGCCACCACCGAGGTGATGTGCTGGGCATCGCGGCCCAATGTCATCACCTTGCCGGAGGTCTCCCCGACGACCCGATCGATTTCCTTGATGCGCTCCATCGTCTCGCGGATCTGCAACGCGCCGTGCTCGGCCTTGGCGCGGCTGGTTTCACCCAGCGTATGCGCCTCCTTGGAGCTGTCGGCCACATGCGCGATGCTGACGGTGACTTCTTCCACCGCGGCCGCCATCGCATTGGTCGCCTCGGCACCGGTGCTGGAAGCCAATGCCACCTGCTGCGTGGTTTCAGCCAGCAGTTCCGCCTCGTGATTGACCGTGCGGATCGCCTGCGCCACCGACTGCACCAGCTGCTGGATGGCCGTGACCAGCGCGTTGTAGGCCTGTGCGATGCCGTCGATCTCGTCGTTGCCACCCACCGGGGCACGCAGCGTCAGATCGTTGCCGTCCCGGGCGCGCTGCAGGGTCTCGTTCAGCGCCGCGATCTTGCGGTTCATGCCGACGATCAGCCAGGTGGAGACACCCGCCGCGAGCAGCACGGCACAGATCAGGATGACGAGGGTCAGCGTACGTGCGCCTTCATATTCGCGCTGCGCCGCCTCGAAATTGCGGCCTGCCTCGCGCAGCTGCAGTTCGGTCAGCTTGGAGATGGCGCCGGATACCGGGTCGATCGCCTGATAGAGCTGGTTGCGCGCAAAAGCATCGACCCCGGATGCGTCCTGGGCGGCCAGCATCGTCTCCAGCTGGCTGACGGCCGAATCGGCGCGCTGCATGGCCGCCGTGGCCTGCTGCACCAGCCTGCTTTCCTCGTCGGTCAGACGGGTCGCGGTATAGGCGCGCCATTGTTCGGCAATGCGTGTCTTCGCTTGTGACACGGCCGCAGTCGCCTGGGCGAAATCCAGCGACTTGAAATTGGTCTTGTGCGTGGTGTCGACGATATTGACCGCGTACAGGTCCGCTACGGTCTTCAATTGATTGAGCGGCACCACGCGATCGTGGTAGGTGCTGGCGAAATGGGAATTGGTGCGGGCCATCCGTTGCAATCCCCCGATGCCCAGAATCAGCATCAGTGCGATCAGGCTGATGACCAGGGCGATCATCTTATTGCGTAGCGTCATTTTTCCCCTCGCGCAGAAGATTGGAGCAAGGCGGCCACTGCAGCGGGCCGCAGCCTTGTCGCCGGTTGAAGTCTAGGAGCAGCGCCCCGGGTTTGTCAGCATTTTTCTTGGCGCCAAGGCAGGGTCAAAGGGGCAGGCTTCGCCATTGGCATGCCATGCGCGGAGCAATGGCGGGTTGGATAACCACGGGGCCTGGCAGCCGGCGGACAATTGAGCAGCAAGGGGCCCCGCTCAGCGTAATTGCAATGCAATCGGCCGGTATCAGCGGATTGGCGATGGCCTGCATGTTCCGTGCATATCCACGCAAATGATTGCCCAATCAATTGCTTGCCAATCGATTATTCAAACGGGTATCGGATTGATCCGGCGGCATTGCGTCAGCTTCGAAAAGCCAGGGTGGTATGTGGCGGCGCCAGGCTGGTTCGCCCAGGATAGGGACCGGATTGTTTCACGCAGCGGCGCACCATCCCAACGCATGCTGGACGGCCGCGAAATCCGCTGCCGGTGGACAGTGGATCTGGACCGGCTCACCGGTTGCCGGATGGGCAAAGCCAAGCTGCGTGTGCACCAGCAGCAGGCGCGGCGTGCCGAAGGCGGCAGCGAACGCACGGTTGTGGCGGCCCTTGCCGTGGGTGGCGTCGCCGATGATCGGGTGGCTGATGTGCTTGAGGTGCCGCCGCAATTGGTGGTGCCGCCCGGTCAGCGGTTGCAGCGCGAGCAGGGCATAGCGGCTGGTGGGGTAGCGGTCGATGGCCCAGGGCAGCTCCACTGTCGCCAGGCGCCGATAGTGGGTCAGGGCCGCCTGCGGCGAGCTGCCGGACCGGTCTTCCCGCTGCCCGGCAAGTGCCGCTTCGCGCTGCAGCGGATGGTCGATCTGGCCGTGTAGCGACGGCCAGCCGCGCACGATCGCGAGGTATTCCTTGTGCACCTGACGGGTCTCGAACAGCGTATTCATGGCCTGGGCCACGTCGGGTGACAGCGCGAACGCCAGCGCGCCCGACGTGCCCTTGTCCAGCCGGTGCACCGGGTACACGCGCCGTCCCAGCTGATCGCGCACACACTGCAGCGCGAACCGGGTCTCGTGGTAGTCCAGCACGGTGCGGTGCACCAGGAGACCCGCCGGCTTGTGCACGACGACCAGGTGTTCGTCCAGATACAGGATGGGAAGCGCACTCATCGTGCGCATCATACCGGCTGTGGTCCCGCTCACACAGGCTGCGTCATCCATCCCGGACAATACCGCGTTGTGGCCGCAGGAGCTGATTTGAACGGCTACCGCACGAAAGGAGAAGCATCGTGATCGTTTACTGGATAAAGCGCCTGGTCATCGCACTGGTGGCCGTTGCCGGTCTGGGCCTGAGCGCCCCGGCGGCAGCCAAGGTCAATGTCGACATCCATCTGGGCTATCCGCCCCCGCCGTATGCCGAGCCAGCACCGCCGCCGCGCTACGGCTACCACTGGGCGCCCGGCCGCTGGGTCTATCACGGGCCGCGCCGTCACTGGCGTGAAGGTTACTGGGTGCCGCGCAGCGAGCGGCACTACCATCATCACCACTACCACCACTTCCGCCGCGATCCGCCGCGCTGGCATCGTCATGACCGCTGGCGCGGTCGGGATCGCGACGACGATTGAGTCACTGGCATGGCCACCCCATGCCGGCTTGCACCGGCGTAGCGGTTGGACAGCGGGCGCAGTATTGTCAGCAGGTCCTGCTGGCCCGGCCACCGCATCCCATGCCGCCGCAGCGCAGGGCGACGCAGGCAGTCTCGGCCCTGCCGTGAATGCAGGTCCTGGGTATCGGATGTGCGTTGCCTGACTGCGCCGCTGTTGGTCCAAGGCAGTGCCTGCCTGATCGCCATCTGTGTGATCAGGATCGGCGGGCAGCGTGGGCTTTGCGGTGTGCGACTGGGCAGTTGGTGTGGCTGGCGCAGAGCGTCATGTGCCCGATGCGGATGCAGAGGGCACCAAGGCGAAAGCGGGCGCAGCGCCAAGGTGCTTTCCGGCAGGCCGAGCGCGTTGCGGTTGTCCCGGCCTGCCGGCGTTAGATGACCGCATGGGCCGTTGCGCGGGCTGCTTCGGGGGCCGGGGCATAAGGGCAGGCACGCAATGCAAGGTGCAGCAGGGTGCCGGCGGCGGCGGTGAGGCCTGCCTCATGCAGCGTGGCCAGTTGTGCTGCGTTGGTGGCCACGCCGCAGTTGAGCGCATTGCGCTCGTCGAGGGCATGCGGTTGCATCCAGCCTGGATCGGTGGTGGCCTCGCCCAGCACCAGCGCGCGCTTTGCCAGCGCAAACGCCGGTGCGACGCGTTCCGGGGCAAGGTGGCCGGCATCGGCCACGATCAACAGATCGATGAAATTGGCCAGAGGCTGGGCGTCGGTCTGGTTCAGATAGCCGATGAAGCGCGCCGGCAGGGCTTCGGGTGTGGCGACGAAGCAAGGATGGAGCTTGGCCAGCCGCCGATAGTGGCGGCGTAGTTTTTCCGGGCCCCTGGTGTCCTTGAGCTGCGGCTGGTGGCGCAGTTGCGCCGCCAGTTCCTCCAGATAACGTGCTTCCCAATAGTGCAGCGCCAGCTGGAAAGCCGTATGACGTGCGCCGGTGTCGAGGGCGGCCTGCACCGCGTCGGCGCAGAGCGCCGCGCCGGGCGGCAGCAGGCGTTGCAGCGCATCGACCATGCTGCGCAGTTGCGCAAGCTTGGCCTGCAGCACGGCAGACTGGGTCTGTCCCTCCGCCTGGATGGCCTGGGCGGCGAGCAACTGCGCGTGCAGCGCCCCATGCAACGCATCGCGGTTGCCAGGGGTGGGTGGCAGCGACCCGTCCGGGTCGAGCTGCCGGCGTGCGGCGGCAATGAAGGCGGTATCACGCTGCTGCCGCCAACGGTCCAGCCCGACGGCGGCAAGGACTTTGTGCCACCACGGTTCCGTCGCAAGGTGATCGGCCCAATCCTGTTCGATGCGTTGCAATCGTATGGACCGTTCGCCGGCGGTGGCCGTCCGGGCAAGGCAAGATTCGAGTTCCTCGGCGCGCTGGGCGAGGTAGGCGGCGATGCGGGTGTCCGTCAGTGGCGCGTCGTCGAGCAGCCCGTTCAGGATACGCAGGGTCGCCATCGATTGCCGGATGGTCTCGGCCTCGTGTTGCAGCCGCGCCTGCAGGCGCTCGGCGACGGTGGCGACCTGATCGAAGCGTTCGCCCAGTGCGATCGAAGCCCTTGCCAGGAAATGCATGCGTGCCTGGGCCAGGCCCTCCGTCTCTTCATAGATCTGCGCCGCAAAGCGCGCCTTGCCCGCCACCCCGTGCAGCGCGCTCAGTGCCGGTGCGGCGGCTTCGTCATGCGCCACCAGCTGTAGCCCGAGGCTGCCGGGCTCGGCCAGCCAGCGCCCGGCGAATGGCTGCTCGGTCAGGCCGGTTTCGATTGCCAGCAGTGGCGCCAGCGCCGCGACCGTGTCGGCGGTCAGCACGATCACCGGTGGATGGGGGTGGTGCAGCGCGTGCTCCACCCACAGGTTGGCAATCGCGTTTTGCAGCAGCATGGCTTGATCGGCGCCGCCGCGGCACAGTCCCAGCACGTCGGTTTCGCCCGCCTGGCCGGCCAGATGATGCAGCAGGTCCATGCGCTGCGTCGGCGACAGTGGTGCACGTGCGCTGAACTGGCCCAGGTGGTGTTCGGACAACGCAAGACTCTGCGTCGTGCCCAGCGGTTCGCGCAATCCGGCTGGCTGCAGCAGCCTGGCCAGCAATGGCAGCGGCTGGTCCGGATCGGCGCGCAGCAGCGCCAGCAACTGCTGCTGATGGCAGGTGGCCGGCAGGGCGGTGCACAACTGCACGTAACCCTGCGGCAACAGGCGATGGCCAGCGAGCTCCAGATCATCCCAGGTGGCGTCGGCCACCGACACCAGCAGCCCTTCGGCCTGACGCAGGAGCGCCGCCCAGCTGCCGCGCGTGTCGCAGAAGCGCGCATAGGCTTCGGTTGCCAGATGCGTATTGTCCGGCTGCGTTTGCCTCAGCAGGCCGGACAGCGCCCGCGGCAGCACGCAGGGCAATGCCTGTTGCGGATCGTCGTGCAGCGTGCCGTCGGCGCCGAGCAGCGCATGCACCACCACCGGTGCGAGCCAGGCATCGCGCTGGCCGGCGTTGGCGCCGTCACGCAGGTAAAGGCGTGGGTAGACCAGCACCGGCCAGGGGGCCGGCGGAGCGGCCGGTGCCATCGCCTGCCGCAGTGCTGCCTGGGTGGTCTCATCCAATACGCCGCGCGCCAACTCGACCCAGCCCAGGCTGCAGCCGGCACCATGGGGCGTGGGCGTGACGCGCGCGCGGTCGGCCAGCGTTGCGGCGAGGTAATCCAGATAGGGCAGCAGGTCCAGCTTCATCGATCCATTCCGGTGTTGCGGTGGTGCGAGCGCACTATCGCATCGTCCTTGGTGCGATAGTCAGTCTTTTGCCGGGAACGGCACGGATAAGCTTACCAAAGGGCGGCGTGCGTGCGCCGGCAGCCGCTGCCGGTGGTCCGGCCGGGGCCTCTGGTATAGAATGCCGCCCCTGCGAGGTGCCCGACGCCCCGTGCCCTCATGGCACGGAAGACGGGTTAAACGGGAAACAGGTGCGAAACCTGTGCTGCCCCTGCAACGGTAAGCAAGCGCGGATGCGTCAGGAAAGCCACTGTTCCGGCCTGGAATGGGAAGGCGATGCGTCAAATCTTGCGAGCCCGGATACCGGCCTTGCCCGCTGCCGCATCGGCAGCAGCATGAACGCGCGGCAGGGTGGACGCGACGGGTGCGACCCGGCGCCGCCTTGCCTGCGCCGCAGGCTCTCCCGTGCTTTTCTCCTGCCGCTATCGAGCGCCGCCACACAGTGGGTGTGGCTTTTGGAGAAAACCATGTCTTACCGCCTGATTCCCATCCTGCCGCTGGCCTTGACCTCGCTGGCCGTACACGCCGACGCCGAGCCCCGGCTGCCTGACGTCGTGGTCACTGCCGCCCGGCTGCCGCAAGCCGAGCGGGAGGTGATCGGCGATGTGACGGTGATCGAGCGTCAGCAGATCGCCGCCTATCCGGGCGGGGCACTGCCCGATCTGCTGCAAAGCGTGGCCGGGGTGCAACTGGCCAGCAATGGCGGGCCGGGCAAGATCACCTCGCTGTTCGTCCGCGGCGCGGAATCTGCGCAGACGCTGGTGCTGATCGATGGCGTGCGCTATGGCTCTGCCACCGCTGGTGCCGCGGCGATCCAGTTCCTGCCGCTTGAGCAGATCGAGCGTGTCGAAATCCTGCGCGGGCCGGCCGCAAGCCTGTACGGTGCCGATGCCATCGGCGGCGTGGTGCAGATCTTCACCCGGCAGGGGCGGGCCGGGCTGCATCCGTCCGCCTCGGTCGGCATTGGCACCGAGGGGACCCGTACCGCCAGTGCCGGTCTCGCGGGCGGCAGCGAAGCCACCCGCGTCGCGCTGGGTGTGGCGCACAACCGCACCGATGGCGTCAGCGCGCTTGCTGCGCCCGCGAATGCGCCATTCAACGAGGATGAGGATGGCTACGAGAACAGCAGCGTCTCGCTCTCGTTCAATCATCGCTTCGACACGCGCCACGAACTGGGCGGCAGCGTGCTCGCCGCACGCGTCAAGAGCCAGTACGACAACGCCTATACCGCCAGCCGCTACGACTACCGCACCCAGGGCACCAACGGCGCCGCCACGCTGTGGAGCAGGAACCGGCTCGCCGCCGGCTGGCTCAGCACCGTGCAGGCCGGCATCAGCATGGACGACAGCGACAACTACGGCCCGCGTTCGGCCGTCGATCCCGGCGATGCGATCAGCCGTTTCAAGACCCAGCAGGAGCAGTTCTCGTGGCTGAATGCGCTCGATGCCGGGCCGGGCGTGTTGACCCTGGGCATCGAGACCCTGCGTCAGCGCATCACCAGCACCACGCCGTATGACATGACCCAGCGGCGCATCAACAGCGCGCAGGGCGGATATCTGGCGCAGCTGGGCGCCTTCAGCGCGCAGCTCAACGTGCGCAGCGACGACAACTCACAGTTCGGCCGCAGCAACAACGGCAGCCTGGGGTTGAGCTGGCGTTTCACCCCGGCCTGGCAATTGGGCGGCGCCTATGCCACCGGCTTTCGTGCCCCCACCTTCAACGAGCTGTATTACCCCGGCTTTGGCAACCCCCTGCTCAAACCGGAGCGCTCGCGCAATGCCGAGGCGTTCCTGCGCTACGCGGCAGACGGGTTGCAGGCGGGGGTGACCGCCTACCGCAACCGGGTGACCGATCTGTTGCAGTACAACGCCGCCACCTACAGTACCGACAACATCGGCAAGGCCACGCTGCGCGGCGTGACCGTGACTGCCGATTGGCGTGGCGACGGCTTGCTGGCCGGCGGCAGCCTGGATTGGCTGGACGCGCGCGACACCTCCGGCGGTCGCGCCGATGGCAAGCAGCTGGCCCGTCGCGCGCCTCGTGCGGCGTCGGCCTATGTCGGGATGCAGCAGGGCGCCTGGCAGGCGCGCGCCGAGGTGCAGGCGCAAGGCAAGCGCTATGACGACGCGGCCAACACGCTGCCGCTGGGCGGCTATGCGCTAGCCCACCTGAGCATGACATGGCAGGTGGCGCGTGACTGGCAGCTGCTGGCGCGCGTGAACAACCTGTTCGACAAGGAATACCAGCAGGCCAAGGGTTACGGCACGCTGGGCCGCAACGCGCTGGTCGAACTGCGTTGGCAGCAGTGAGCACGCTTGGTCTGCGGCACAGGCCCGCGTGGCCAGGCGTGACCGCGGCGCCGGGGGAGTGCGCAGCGTGAAGCCGCCCGGGCGCATCGCCTGCCTGTCCAGCGAGACGGTGCACGTGCTGTACGCGTTGGGCGAGCAACACCGCATCGTCGGCGTGAGTGCCTTTGCCCGGCATCCGGCCGGGGTCACCGGCCGCCATCCGGTGATCTGCGGTTTTCAAAGTGGCAAGCCGGACAAGATCCTCGCGGTGCGGCCCGAGCTGGTGCTGGCCTATTCGTCACTGCAGGGCGATCTGGTCAAGGCCTGTGTCGAGGCGGGGCTGCCGGTGCATCTGTTCAACCAGCACGATCTGGCCGGGATCTTCGGCATGATCGCCACCCTGGGGCGCCTGCTGGACTGCACCGGACGTGCCGACGCATTGATCGCTGCGCTGCAGGCCCGGCTCGATGCGGCGCGACCTGTGGCAGGCGGGCCGCGGCCGCGCGTGTATTTCGAGGAATGGCACAGCCCGCTGACCACCGGCATCCGCTGGGTGTCCGAACTGATCGGGATCGCCGGCGGCGAGGATGTGTTCGCGGCGCAATCGCACGCGGTGCGCTTTGCCGGGCGGCAGGTCGATGCCGCAGCGGTGATCGCGGCGGCGCCGCAGCTGATCGTGGGCAGCTGGTGCGGCCAGCCGTTCGACGCGGCACGCGTCATGGCGCGGCACGGATGGGACGTCGTCCCCGCGGTCAGGCAGGCACGCGTCCATAGTATCGCCAGCCACGATATCCTCGTCCCCGGCATTGCCGCGATCACCCACGGCCTGCCGCAATTGCAAACCCTGATCCGGAGTATCCACCCATGACCGTTTCCGACGACGAGCGCAACGCGCGCCACGCCGCGCGCATGGCGCGCAAGAAGGCGGTGATCGATGCCCGCATTGCCGAAGCCACCCTCGATACCGGCGTGCTGCTGGTGATCACCGGCAACGGCAAGGGCAAATCCTCGTCCGCCTTCGGCATGGTGGCCCGCGCGCTGGGCCACGGCATGCGGGTGGGCGTGGTCCAGTTCATCAAGAACCGCACCGATACCGGCGAGGAGGCGTTCCTGGGGCGGCATTGCGAGTGGCACGTGCTGGGCGACGGTTTCACCTGGGACACCCAGAACCGCGAGGCCGATACCCGCCGTGCCGAATCGGCCTGGGCAGTGGCGCAGCGCATGCTGGCCGATGCGCAGTACGACCTGGTGGTGCTCGACGAGCTGACCTACTGCCTCAGCTACGACTACCTGGACACCGCCCAGGTGCTGGCTGACCTGGAGTCGCGCCCGCCGATGCAGCACGTGGTGGTCACCGGCCGTGCTGCAGTGCAGGCGTTGCGCGACATCGCCGACACCGTTGCGGTGATCGCCGACGAGAAACACGCCTACCAGGCCGGCATCCGCGCCCAGAAGGGCCTCGAATGGTAGCGCGGCATGCCACGGCGCCGGCGCTGATGATTGCTGCGCCGGCATCCGGCTCGGGCAAGACCACCGTCACCGCGGCGCTTGCTTGGCTGCACCGGCGCGCCGGCCGGCGGGTCAAGGTGTTCAAATGCGGCCCGGATTTCCTCGATCCGCTGCTGCTGGCCCGGGCGAGCGGCAGCCCGGTCGACAACCTCGACCTGTGGCTGGTCGGCGAGGCGCAGTGCCGCACCATGCTGTGCGAGGCAGCCGCTACGCACGATCTGGTGCTGATCGAGGCGGTGATGGGGTTGTTCGATGGCGAACCGTCGGCGGCGGTGCTGGCGCAGCGGCTGGGTATCCCGGTACTCGCGGTGATCGATGCGTCGGCCATGGCGCAGACCTTCGGCGCGCTGGCCCATGGCCTTGCCCACTACCGCGCCGGCCTGCCGTTCCACGGCGTGCTGGCCAACAAGGTGGCCGGCACGGGGCATGCGCAGATGCTGCAGGAATCGGTTCCCCCGGCGGACTGGCAGGGCTGGCTGGCGGCAGGGGACGCCTGGCCCGAACGTCACCTGGGGCTGAGCCTGCCGCATGAGCTGCCGGGGTTGGAGCAACGTCTGGATGAGCTCGCCGATGCGCTGGAGGGCCAGCCCGCCGCGGCATTGCCGTCGCCGGTCGCGTTCGCCGCCGATGCGCCGCCGGCAATGCCGCGGCGCTTGGCCGGTCGCCGTATCGCGGTGGCACGCGACGCCGCGTTCTGCTTCATCTACCCGGCCAATCTGGCCTGCCTGACCGCGCTGGGCGCTGAGCTGGCGTTCTTCTCGCCGCTGGCGCACGAGCCGTTGCCCGAGGCCGACGCGGTCTGGCTGCCCGGCGGCTACCCGGAGCTGCATGGCGCACGGCTGGCCGCGCACCCCACGCTGGCCGCCGGGCTGCGCGCCCACCATGCGGCCGGCCGGCCGATCGTTGCCGAATGCGGCGGCATGCTGGCACTGGCCGAGCGCCTGATCGTGGACGGCGAGACGCTGCCACTGTGGGGGCTGCTGCCCGGCACAGCCACGCTGCATTCCCGGCTGACGGCGCTGGGTCTGCAACAGCTCGACCTGGGCGAGGGCGTGCTGCGTGGCCATACTTTCCACTATTCGACCCTGACCACGCCGTTGCCTGCACTTGCGCATGCCACGCCATGCCGGCTTGGCAGCGCCGGCGAGCCGGTGTACCGGCTGGGCAGCCTCACCGCAAGCTATCTGCACCTGTGGTTCATGTCCCACCCCGCCGCCGCGGCCACGCTGTTTGGAGCCCGATGAAGACCCTGCTGATCTGCCTGTTTGCCTGCCTGCCGCTGCTCACGCACGCCGGGTCCGCCGTGCATGACGACCGGGGCCGGCGCGTGGCGCTGCCGCGCCCGGCACAGCGCATCGTCAGCCTGGCACCGCATCTGACCGAGGTGCTGTTCGCCATCGGCGCCGGCAAGGCCCTCGTCGGCGCAGTCGACTACAGTGATCACCCGCCGGCCGCGCTGCGCATCCCACGGGTCGGGGGGTATCACGGCTTCGACCTGGAACGCATCCGGGCGCTCAAGCCCGACCTGATCGTGGGCTGGGCCGGCGGCAACCCGGCACAGCAGCTTGCCCAACTTGAGGCGCTGGGGATTCCGCTGTTCCTGGCCGATTCGAAGCGGCTCCGGGACGTGCCCACGGTATTCGAGCGTCTGGGCCTGCTCACCGGGCGCGGCCCCGAGGCCGGCGCGGCGGCCACCCGCTTTCGGACGCAGCTTGCCGCGCTTGGTCAGCGCTACGCTGCGCGCAAGCCGGTGCGCGTGTTCTATCAGGTATGGGACCGGCCGCTGCTGACCATCAACCGCGACCAGATCATTTCCGATGCGATGCGCCTGTGCGGCGGGGTCAATGTCTTCGCCGACCTGCCGGCGCTGGTGCCTACGGTGGACGACGAGGCGGTGCTGCGCGCCGACCCCGAGGTGATCGTCACCAGCGGCGAACCGGGGGCCAACGGGGACTGGCTGGCGCGCTGGCGGCGCTGGCCGGCGCTGCAGGCCGTGCGGCATGGCCGCCTCCACACTGTGCCGCAGGATCTGTTGAGCCGGATGGGGCCGCGGCTGGTGGACGGCACGGCGTTGCTGTGCCAGGCGATCGATTCGGCCCGCCGATGAGCACCGCCACTCCCGCCGCGCGGCTCACCCGTCGCCGCCAGGTCTTCACGCTGCTGCTGCTGGCCTTGTTGCTGCTGGCGATGGCAGTGGCCAGCCTGTGCCTGGGCAGCACCAGCTATCGGCCGTGGCAGCTCTGGGCCGAGGGCAGCGAAGCGATGCTGGCACGTGACGTGGTGCTGACGCTGCGGCTGCCGCGCACGTTGGCTGCGCTGGCGGTGGGCGGCCTGCTGGCCCTGGCGGGGACGCTGTTGCAGATCCTGCTGCGCAATCCGCTGGCCGACCCGTATGTGCTCGGTACCTCGGGTGGTGCCAGTGTCGGCGCGTTGTCGGCGATGCTGGCCGGCACCACGGCCGCCGTCGTCAGCCTGTCGGCCGCTGCCGGCGCCTGGTGCAGCACCGTGCTGCTGTTCCTGCTGGCATGGCGCGACCGTTCGGCCAGCCAGGCGCGGCTGTTGCTGACCGGCGTGGCGCTGGCGTCGTTCTGTGGCGCGTTCTCCTCGCTGCTGCTTGCACTCGCGCCCAACGACAGCCTGCTGCGCGGCATGGTGTTCTGGATGCTGGGTGATCTCACCGGGGCGAGCTGGCAACTGGCCTTGCCGGCGCTGGGTGTGCTGCTGCTGCTGGTCTGGCCGCTTGCGCGCAGCCTGAATGTGCTGGGCCAGGGCGCGCAGGTGGCACATGCCTTGGGCACCCGCGGACGCGAGCTGAGGTGGCTGCTGTATTTCGTGGCTGCGGCGGCGACCGCGGCGGCGGTCACCACCGGCGGCATGATCGGCTTTGTGGGCTTGATCGTACCGCACGCGCTGCGCCTGATGCTGGGGCAGGATCAGCGCCTGCTGCTGCCGGCGGCGGCACTGGGTGGCGGTATCGTGCTGCTGGCCGCCGACCTGATCGCGCGCGCCGCACTGGCGCCGCAGCAGCTGCCGGTCGGGGTGGTGACGGCGCTGGCGGGCGTGCCGGTATTCCTGTGGCTGCTGCAGCGGCAGGCGGGGCGGGCATGAGCGCCGCGCCGCGCCTTGCCGTGCAGGATCTGACATTGCGCCGGGGTGGACGGGACCTGTGCAGCGGGCTGACGCTGGCGGTGGCACCGGGCGAGCGCTGGCTGGTGCTGGGCGAGAACGGCAGCGGCAAGAGCACGTTGCTCGCCGCGTTGGCGGGCTGGGAGGCGCCGGCAGCCGGCACGATCCGGCTGGACGAGCGGCCCCTTGACCGATGGCGGGCCGGTGAGCGTGCCCGCAAGCTGGCCTGGCTGGGCCAGCAGGACGAGTGCCCGTTTCCGCTGACGGTGCTGGAAAAGGCGCTCGCCGGCCGGCATCCGCACCTGGGACGCTGGGATTGGGAAAGTGCCGCCGATGTGGCGCTTGCGCAGGCGCAGCTCGCCCGGCTGGACCTGGCCGCGCTGGCCGCGCGGGACCTGGCCAGCCTGTCCGGTGGCGAACGGCGCCGCGCCGCGCTGGCCGGGGCGCTGGCGCAGCAGGCGGCGCTGCTGCTGCTCGACGAACCGCTCTCGCAACTGGATCTGCGGCACCAGCAGCAGGCGCTGGCGGTGCTGCGCGAGGAGAGCGTGCTGGGGCGCGCGGTGCTGCTGGTCAGCCATGACCCGAATCACGGCCGCGGCTGGGCCACCCATGCGCTTTTGCTGTTCGGCGACGGACGCTGGCTGGCCGGGCCGCGTGCCACGGTGCTCACCGCCGGACATCTGAGCGCGCTGTACCACCATCCGATCCATGCGCTGGGTGGGGAGTGCGAGCCGTGGTTCGTCGTCGGATAAGCCATCACCAAGGGACGTGGCCATGCCCACATTGATGATCCAAGGCTGCACTTCGGATGCCGGCAAGAGCACGATCGTGGCGGCGCTGTGCCGGCTGCTGGCACGGCGCGGGCTGGCGGTGGCCCCGTTCAAGCCGCAGAACATGGCGCTCAACAGTGCGGTCACCGAGGACGGCGGTGAGATCGGCCGGGCCCAGGCGGTGCAGGCGGTTGCCTGCCGCATCGCCGCGCACACCGACCACAATCCGGTGCTGCTCAAGCCCAGCAGCGACTGCCGTGCCCAGGTCATCATCCATGGCCGCAGCATCGGCAATCTGGATGCGGTGGACTACCACGCCTACAAGCGCACCGCGCGCGCCGCGGTATTCGAGTCGTGGCACCGCCTGCAGGCGCGCTATGACTGGGTCTTGGTCGAAGGCGCCGGCAGCCCGGCCGAGGTGAACCTGCGCGAGGGCGATATCGCCAACATGGGGTTTGCCGAAGCGGCTGATTGCCCGGTGTGGCTGGTGGCGGACATCGACCGCGGTGGTGTGTTCGCCCACTTCGTCGGCACGCTGGCCTGCCTGTCGGCCAGCGAGGCGGCCCGGATCACCGGGTTCATCATCAACCGCTTCCGCGGCGACCTGTCGTTGCTGCAGCCGGGTATCACCTGGCTGGAACAGCGCACCGGCAAGCCGGTGCTGGCGGTGCTGCCCTACCTGCACGGCCTGGACATCGCCGCCGAGGACGCCTTGCCGCGCACACCGGGGCAGGGCGGGACCTTCCGCATCGTGGTGCTCACCCTGCCGCATATCGCCAACCATACCGATTTCGACCCGTTGCGCCGGCTGCCGGGGGTGGACTGCGTCTATGCCCATCCTGGCGAGCCGCTGCCACCTGCCGACCTGATGATCCTGCCGGGCAGCAAGAACACCCGGGGCGACCTGGCCTGGCTGCGTGCCCAGGGCTGGGACCGGGCCCTGGCGCGCCACCTGCGCTTTGGCGGCAGGCTGATCGGCATCTGCGGCGGCTACCAGATGCTGGGGCAACAGATCGCCGACCCGTTGGGATTGGAAGGCGACGCTGGCAGCTCACCGGGATTGGGCTATCTGCCGGTCAGCACCACGCTGGCGCGCGACAAGACGCTGCGCAACCGCACAGGCCGGCTGTTGCCTGATGGGGTGCCGGTACGCGGTTATGAGATCCACCACGGCCACACCGAGGTGCACGACCCCGCTGCGCTGCCGTTGTTGTGCCTGGAAGACGGCAGCCACGACGGTGTGCGCGACGCCAGCGGGCAGATCCTGGGTTGTTACCTGCACGGCCTCTTTGACGACCCCGCCGCACTGGCCGCGCTACTGGCCTGGGCCGGTCACACTGACGTCACGCCAAGGGATCCCGCTGCACTGCTCGACGCCGAGATCGACCGACTCGCCGATGCGCTGGATCGGGTGCTGGATTGGCCGCGGGCATTGCCTGGCTTGGCCCCGGTCTGATGGACCGGCCTGGACCTGCTGACAAAACCATTCCAGCAGCGTCGCACCCACTTGCCGCCCCCTGGCACTGTCTGTGTTTTGCGCCTCTAAACGGAACTGCGGCTTCCCATCTATCCAGTCCCATGCCTCATGGGAATGCAGCGTGTTGGCTGCGCTATTCAAAGAAGGTCTGTGTGCGTGTCTAAATAAAAATGCATTGATCAGGCGCGGCACTTTCTGATAAACCAATGGGGGTCGAGTCTTTTATATAGGCAGGTGTGACGTTCCTGCCAGTCGCCAATGTTGTCGTATGAAAGTCGTGTCACTTTCCGAATGGCCACCTTTCCACGTGCCATCGCGATCCGCATTTCCTTGCCTTGGATTTGAGGTGGGAATCTAAAATAAATCAATCTTTTCCACATTACGCCGCCAATTAATCCCGCGTATTCATGGCACCCTCGGGAGAATTTGCACTGTACTCCTTTAGTTTTCTCGTTTTTATCAATGCTAATTGCCCCGTATTTATATATTTGCCCGTAAGTCAGCATCAATGCATGATATTCTGCTCGCCCTTTTGCATCTGTGGGATACTGAACCAGTATTGTACTAGTCATTCGTCTTATGCCTAGTGCATCAAGCTCCGTGCCATGAAGGTCGCTCCATGTTCCGTGTGGTTGTTTGGGAGGGGGGCGATAATCCTGATATGATCTGGCCAGTCTGTACAGTTCGGCTTTGTTGTTCTCGAAATAATCGATAAGCTCTTTGTCTGGAATCAAAGGGCGGGAAGTGAAAAGAAATAAAATAAAAACAGCCGTCAGCAGAATTGCAGATTTTCTCATCTGTTCATGCTCACCGATTCGTTGGTCAATGAAATGACTTGATGGCCTGGATTGCCCTCATCCAATCCCGCCGCGCTGCCCGACGCCCCGGTTGAGCGGCTTGCCGACGCGCTGGGTTGGGTGCTGGCGTGGTCGCGGGCGTTGCCTGGCTGCGCCGTGACAAGGCCCGCGGTTGCCCAGCCTAGCCGGCCTGCATCGCATGCAAGTGGGCGTAGTAGCCGCCCGCCCGGTTCAACAGCTCGCGGTGGTTCCCCTCCTCGACGATCTGGCCGCGATCCATCGCGATGATGCGGTGCGCATCGCGCACGGCGGTGAGCCGGTGGGCGATGATCAGCACGGTGCGGCCCTTGCAGATCAGCTTCATGTTGTCCTGGATGATGCGTTCCGATTCATAGTCCAGTGCACTGGTGGCCTCGTCGAAGATCAGGACGCGCGGGTTGGTCACCAGCGCGCGGGCGATGGCGATGCGCTGGCGCTGCCCGCCGGAGAGGCCGGTGCCGTGCTCGCCCACCATGGTGTCGTAGCCTTCGGGCAGCTCGACGATGAACTCGTGGGCGCCCGCCAGCTTGGCGGCATGGATCACTGCCTCCATCGGCAGCCCGGGATCGGCCAGGGCGATGTTGTCGCGGATGCTGCGGTTGAACAGCAGGTTCTCCTGCAGCACCACGCCGATCTGCCGCCGCAGCCAGGCCGGATCGGCCAGCGCGATGTCCACGCCATCGATCAGCACCCGGCCGCGTTCGGGCACGTAGAGCCGTTGCACGAGTTTGGTCAGCGTGCTCTTGCCCGAACCGGAGCGGCCGACGATGCCGATGATCTCGCCGGGCTGGATGGCAAGCTGGATGCCGCGCAGCACTTCGGGGCCATCGGCGCGATAGCGGAAGTGCACCTGGTCGAACACCAGCTGGCCCTGGATGGGCGGCAGCTGTGCCCGGCTCTGGTTGACCTCGGTACGCGTGTTGAGGATGTCGCCCAGCCGTTGCATCGAGATGCCGACCTGCTGGAAGTCCTGCCACAGCTGGGCCAGGCGCATCACCGGGCTGGCGACCCGGCCGGCCAGCATGTTGAAGGCGATCAATTGCCCCACGGTGAGATCGCCGTCGATGACCAGTCTGGCACCCAACCACATGGTGGCGACGGTGACCAGCTTCTGGATCAGGCTGACGCCTTGGCTGCCGAGGTTGGCCAGGTGGGTGACCTTGAAGCCGGCGGCGACGTAGGCGGCGAGCTGGTTGTCCCAACGGCGGGTGACCTGCGGCTCCACCGCCATGGCCTTGACCGTCTCGATGCCGCTCACCGTCTCGACCAGGAAGGACTGGTTCTCGGCGCCGCGGGCGAACTTCTCGTCCAGCCGGCTGCGCAGCAGGGGGGTGATGGCGACGGACAGCAGCACGTAGCAGGGCAGCGACAGCACCACGATCAGCGTGAGCCAGCCGCTGTAGTAGAGCATCACGGCGATGAACACCACCGAGAACAGCAGGTCGAGCACCGAGGTGAGCGCCTGGCCGGTGAGGAAGTTGCGGATGTTCTCCAGCTCGCGCACCCGTGCCACCGAGTCGCCGACGCGGCGGGCCTGGAAGTAGGCCAGCGGCAGCGCCAGCAGATGGCGGAACAGCTTGGCGCCCAGTTCCACGTCGATCCGGTTGCAGGTATGCGCCGATACGTAGGTGCGCACGCCAGTCATGATCACCTCGAACACCGACACCACCAACAGGCCGATGGCGATCACATCGAGCGTGGTCAGGCCGCGGTGCACCAGCACCTTGTCCATCACCACCTGGAAGAACAGCGGCGTGGCCAGCGCCACCAGCTGCAGGAAGAACGACACCAGCAGCACCTCGCCCAGCAGCTTGCGGTACTTGATGAGCGCGGGGATGAACCAGGAGAAGTCGAAGCGGGCGAGCTCGCCGGCGAGGCTGGCGCGGGAGGTGAACAGGATCAGCCGGCCGGACCAGCGGGCGAGCCATTCGGCCTTGCTGCACTGCTGGGGTCGGCCGACCTGCGGGTCCTGGTACAGCACGTGGTCGTTGTCCAGCCGGGCCAGGATCACGAAGCGGCCATCGATGGTCTGGGCCATGGCGGGCAGGGGGGTGCGGTCCAGGCGCTCGAAGCGGGTATGGACTGCCTTGGCCTTGAGGCCATGGCGCCTGGCGGCCAGCAGCACCTCGGTCTCGCCCATGGGCTGGCCGGCCGAGCCGTACTCGTGGCGCAGCTGCTCGGGTTCGATGGCCACCTGATGCAAGCGGGCCAGCATCACCAGACAGGCGAGGGCGGTGTCGAAGGCGGGGGGTGGTCCGGGTGGCGGCGTGTCGTCGGCTGATGGGGGTTGCGGGTGCATGCGGTTCACTTGCGGCAGAAGGGGCCCAAGGGGGTGGCGACCCAGCCTGGTGGGGCCGGGTCGCGGTCGGGCTGGGGTTAGCGCCAGTTGGCGGCGAGGACGGGTTGCAGCTGTTCGCGCAGCGGATCGGGCAGGGTGGTCTGGCCGGCGGGCGGTGGATTGAAGCCGGCCATGGCGGAGACCAGGGCATCGACCTGGGTGTTGAGCAGGGCTTTGCCGTCGGCGGCTTCGATGCGCTCGATCCGGTCAGTACCTACCGCCCATGCACGCAATAACACTGCATCGGAGGAGCCAATGACCCCAATCTCAACGCCAACACCAACTTGTTTGAACCAAAGCTGATCACTGGTGGCGGATTCAAACACCAAGCGATCATTACCTGAAGCATCCGTCAACTGATCATATCCATCTCCACGTTTAAATCGATAAACGTCATCACCGTTGCCACCATCCAACCAGTCGGCTCCGGTTCCACCGATTATCGTGTCGCTACCCTCACCTCCATAAAGCTGATCATCGGATTGGCCGGCTTGCAATTGGTCATTTCCATCATTTCCTTGCAGGTAATCTGTACCTGCCCCACCGTCAAGAAAATCGTCATTGCCTCCTCCGTACAATTGATCAGGGCCTTCTCCACCGGCCAAGTGATCTCGTTCCGTCGAGCCGTGCATGTAATCCGCCTCAGTCGTGCCAATTGTGACGGATTCATACATAGGGCCGCTCTCGACAGCCGGGGCCACCGTGATTGCCAAGATGACACTGACGGATGCCCCGCTACGATCGGTGGCGGATACGTTGAGGCGATGAATACCAACATCCATTGGCGAAGGTTGGCCAGTAAATACCCCCAAGGCAGAATCAAAATTTAACCAAGCGGGAAGTTGTACTCCATCCTCAGTTGATGTCGACAATGTCAGCTGATCACTGTAATCAGCGTCGCTAAACAAACCTGGTGGCAGGGCAAAGGCAAATTGCATTCCCGATGCGCATTCGAAATCCAATCCTGCCTGTAAAGAAATCGGTGCGTCATTTTGATTTTCCACAATTATTTGAAAAACCAGCTCGGCTGACTGACCAAAGGAATCCTGTGCCATCACCTTTACTAATTCTGTCCCTACGTGGGAATTCTCAGGCAGTCCGGAAAAGGTTAGGGTCTCGCTATTAAATGAGAGCCATGAAGGTAAAAGCTGACCATTGGCGAGCGATGCAGTATATGTCAAAGTCTCAGGCTGTTGGCTGGGGTCGGTGAACAAGTCCGCAGGTAACTGAAAAGCATAACCTTGGTCTTCCTGAAGAATTTGAACCGCAATTTCGCCATTCAGATATGGTTTGGAGCGATAGACCGCTTTTCCCCAGAGTTGCTGAACATCCCATATTACATCATTGCCGAAATCGATCAGATCCACTGGGTTGTCATTCCCTGCTGCACCTTGTAGCACGATCGAATCACCATGGCTCCCAGTTTTCAAGACGATGTCGTTGCCATAAACGGCTGCTTCCATATTGGCAGGTGATATTCCGTTAAGCTTCAAAGTGTCAATCGAATATACACCGTCTCCGATATCGGCTATCACATCTCGTCCATCTCCCGTAGCAAACACAAACACGTCATTACCAAGCCCACCAAGCAAGGTATCGTTGCCATCGCCGCCTTCCAAGGTATCGTTGCCTTCGTACCCAGTCAGCGTCTGGGATGTAGCATCCCCTACTATATAGTCGTGCTGGGCGGTTCCTCCAGCCAAGGAGGGAATGGTGGCCTCCTCCAAATTCGTTCCATCAACGAATGTGAATTTCGTAATGGGCTTGGCCGCATAACGATACCACCCAGCGAGCAGGATCCCACCTGCATGGCCGTCGTCAATGCCGATATAGAGACTGTCTCCTTTGACCTGAAAATCAATGTCCTGAATGGAAATGCCTTCACCAAATTGCAAGGTATCAGTTCCTATATAGTCCGGAGTGTCGAGCAGCTTTTTATAATCCAGACTATAGGTATTGGACATGGCCTCCATGAATTTTAAGGGGACACCAGCCCATTCTTTATATAGAACCCCTGAATACATGGATGTGTCGTGATAGGCGCTGTAATCATTGGTTTGATGATAAAAATCCCCAATAATGTCGACCCCATCCCCTTGGTTGTAAATGTAAGTGTCTGAGTTGCGGGTGCCGAGTAGCGTATCGTTTCCTGCTCCGCCTTCATAAATATTACCGGCGTCAAAATAGTCGTCCATTTGAGGGGCTATAATGTCATTGCCGGCACCGCCGATGAAATGATCCGCTCCTTTGCTGCCGAACAAAATATCGTCGCCTATCCCGCCATGGATCGTATCGTTCCCTATTCCTCCGTCGATCGCCCCATTGCCCATTAGCAAATCATTGCCCTGAAACCCTGTCAATACAACGCCTTGTTCCTGCCCAAAATCGGGCGCAGGGGTGACAACGGTGTTGTCCTTTTCCCAATCGATTTCAGGCTCTTCACCAGTAGCTTGATTCTGAAGCTGTGTAATCGGGACTCTATTGCCGCTTCCAAACTGGACATATTCAATGCCATTGTTGGGGTTGTTTTGAGGCAACACCACGGTTACGCTCTTTTCTGTGCCCCAGGAGATTTCCAGGGCCTTGTGCGGTGCCATGGCATACAAATACCCATAAGGTAAGAAGCCACGAACAAGGTTTTCAAAGCTGATTCGCCCACCATTGACCAATTCCTCATTTGCAGGTGCCACAATCGTCGTCCAGCGTGTGGTCAATCCGCCTGCGCTTGGCAATACCAACACATCCTGATCGTTCACTTCGCTTGAGTTGGAGGCATCATAAACAATATCGTGACCTATACCATCGGTGATGATGTATTGGTCTGCGCCTGCGCCACCTTGCAGAATATTAAGACCATCTCCCCCGACTAAGACATCACCGCCATCGCCACCGGTAATCGTGTCATTTCCGGCGTTGCCAAACATAAAAGCACCAACATCGTTCAGGGAAATATCCTGCCAATAAGATGATACAGAAATAACGTCATCTCCAGCGCCGCCATCAACGAGGTTTCCCGCACCAACGGAAATTTGATTGTTCAAATCATTTCCCGTCGCATCTTGAAATATCCGAGTTTGTGACCAAACATTGACTGTGTTGGTAATGGTAGTGGTGGAGAATGTACCATATCCTTTGCTGGATACATAACCAGGCATAGGTGTGGGCCAGCCAATCAAGTCAGCCGTGCCTATAAGGTGCGCCACTTTGGCCGAGACCCACATAATTTCCTGGGTTGGCTCGTAGTTGCCTCGAGGGTAAGTTATCGGCATCACCACTCGAACATAGCCTGCGCTCGGCTCTGAAATTCCAAAGCTTAGGTTGTTTCTTGTTGTAACTGTGCGAGTCTGCGAGTTGGAGCTTACTAGCTCATCTTTGCTATATGAATTGACCCAGAACATTTGTTCTTCGGCATAAGTGGTTGCCTGGAACTGCAGATTAAAATGGGTCGTTATAGTTGATGACCCCGAATCCGAAGAAGAGACATTGGTCTGAGTTCCTTTGGTTTTGGTAAAATAGCTGGCCTCAACTCTTTTCTTAAATGCCGATTTCCAATCGTCAAGGACTGGTGCTGCAGGGGGGGATGCAGGTTGCAACCATTCGCTCAGTAACTGCACTTGTTGATCGCCGGTATCGCCTTCACGCTTGACCAGCCATGACTCTGGGCTGAGATAGTAATCTTCAACACGTATTGTGTCCTCGGACCCTGTTCGGTAAATGATAATATCGTTGCCCTGACGTGATGATGAGAAATGCTGATTCCAGAATTCACGAGCCAGAACGATATAATTGTAATCTCCAGGCTGATCGCGAATTACATCATTGCCCCAACCAGCAGCGCCGTTAGAAGTCAGCCCCAACACATAGCTATCGCTACCTTGCCCACCTTGCAGCAGATCATTTCCTGCACCTCCGTCCAGCAAATCGTCCCCTGCCTCTCCGGCCAGAATATCATCGCCTTCATCACCTAAGAGCGCATCGTGCCCGATACCACCTGCCAGCGTATCGCTGCCAACCCCACCTTCCAGCAGATCGTCAGCGTCACCGCCATCGAGCTCATCGTTGGCAGCACCGCCTGACAGGGAGTCACGGCCCAACCCACCTTGCAGCGTATCCTGGCCATCATCCCCATTCAGCGTGTCTTTGCCCTCACCCCCCACCAGTAGGTCCGAACCCGAACCACCGCTAAGTATGTCTTGGCCATCCCCGCCACTAAGCTGGTCGTTTCCTTCTGCTCCCCAAACTTGGTCGGCTCCAAGCCCTGCGGCAACGGTATCGTTTCCACCTGCTCCAAACAAGAAATCGTCGCCGGTTGAACCTGCCATTGAATCATCGCCTGCACCACCGTTCCAGCTTATCGTATCGAATTCGGCCAATAGCGCCTTATAGGACAGGACCGAACCATCTGCAAATTGGACACTTTCGATGGCACCCGACAAGCCGTCACTGATGACCACCCTGCCAGTGGAATAGGTGAGTACCAATGCCTGTTGACCGAAGTGATCGATCCCTTTGGAAACTGAGATATGGTCCCGGTTCACGCCGTTTGCAAAGACAATCGAATTTGCGCCGGAAGAGTCAAGAATGATGTCATTGCCGCCAGATTCAACAATGAAAACGTCGTCTCCTTCTCCACCGTACAAACTGTCATCACCAGCTCCACCAATCAAGGTGTCGTTACCTGATTCACCACTCAATTGATCATGTCCATTACCACCTTGAAGCAAGTCATGACCATCGCTCCCAAGCAATAAATCGTTCCCTTCAAGGCCCGAAAGGGTGTCATTGCCGAATTCACCAATTAAAGTATCATCGCCCCCTGTTCCAACAAGGTTCAGGGGCGCAGTATGCCGAGCATATTCGGCAGCATTCAATTGCTTGAGCAGTTCCGATATCGTGATGGATGGTAGGCCGGAAAACTGAATCTGGAAGTTTTCCACGGTCAATCCATTTTCAATCGCCAGATAATTGCCAGTATTTAAGTCGCCTAGATAGAGAACCAAATAGCTACGCCCCTCGGCATCGGAACCAATGTCCAGGCGAATCTGATCAAGCGCAACCGGATCCATTATCTTGATCAAGTTCATACCGGTCGCGTCGTGTATCAGGTTACTGCCTTGGGAGAGTTGTACTTGGTATTCGTCGTTTCCATTACCGCCATAAAGCTGATTCAGCCCAATGCCACCCAATAAGATATCATCTCCTTCTTCGCCGTGTAATTCGTTCAGCCCGGCATTGCCTTCAAGCCTATCGTTCCCTTCGCCGCCGAACAGGCCGTCATCGCCCGCGCCGCCAAGCAGCGTGTCATTGCCGCGATCACCATAAATGCCGTCGTTACCTTCATCGCCCTCCACTCGATCTGCTCCGTCGCCGCCGCTCAGATAGTCGTTACCATCTCCGCCACGCAACAGATCGAGGTCCTCATTACCATACAAGTCGTCATTGCCGCGGCCACCGTCGAGTACGTCATTGCCTAAACCGCCTTGGAGTTGGTCGCTATCTTCGCCACCGGACAAACTGTCTTCACCGTAACCACCGAGCAGGAAATCATTGCCGCTCCCTCCCAGAAGAGTGTCGTTCTTGCCCCCGCCGTCCAATTGGTCGTCGCCTGTTCCACCATCTAGGTGATCCGCTCCATGATAATCATCGCCAAGTGGATCAGCGTCGCCGTTCAATACATCGTTGCCATCACCACCATACAAAGCATCACTGCCGCCGGCGCCAACTAAGTAGTCATCACCACTTCCACCATCCATATGATCGTTACCATGCATTTCGCCGCTCAGCAAATCACTGTCGCCATGCAGGTAATCATTCCCTTCTCCACCGGATAGCGTATCGCCTGCTCCTAGTCCGACAAGGGTATCGTTGCCCGCGCCGCCATCCAATACATCAGCGCCTTGCAGCTCGGCAGGCAGAATGTTGATATCGCCACAAAGCTGATCATCCCCATCTCCACCATCAATTGTGTCGTTACCTACACCACCAACCAGAATATCGTTGCCACCATTACCTTGAATAATGTCATTTCCAGAGGGTCCGATACCGGCAAACGCACCATCGCCAGAAACAGTGTCGTTACCTTCACCACCGATCAACGTATCATCACCGCTACCACCGTATAGCTCGTCATTACCTTCCCCGCCATTCAGAAAATCGTCACCATTGACAGCTTCGGGATCGTCATCGCGGTCACCCAGCATCACATCATTGCCAATGCCGCCCAACAATGTGTCTTTTCCATATCCGCCCAATAAGGAATCATTTCCTTCCCCGCCATCCAGAAAGTCGGCGTCTTCATCACTTGGCCGTTGCGGATCGTAGGAAATTCCACCAAGTAGAAGATCATCTCCATTGGAGCCGATCAGGTCGTCATTTCCTCGCCCACCGCTCAAAGCGTCATTCCCTATGCCGCCGTCCAGAAAATCATTTCCTTCATGAGAAATCATCCAATCATTTCCGCCTCCGCCATACAGAGAGTCATTCCCATCGGCCTGTGCGGAGGACCTTAACATAAGATAGTCTACGTTAAAGCCAAACCCTTGGAATCCTTGATTTCCACGAGTAACTGGTTTAGGGTTCAGGCGAGAGGAAAGCGTATAGTTACTGCCGTTTACAGCTTCAACATGATCGTCATCAATCATATTGTCGTCGCCATCGCCTCCCACGATAAGATCGCTGCCGTCCCCTCCGAACATCACGTCATCTTTATTGCTCCCTACCAGCGTATCGTTGCCTTCGGCTGCAAATAGCAAATCACCGGCCTCACCTTTCTGAGTGCCTGTCGAATGCAAGAGGGCTGCGATACCATCTGTTTCTTCATCTGCAAATATCAAATCATTGCCTTCACCTGCATTGATGACATCAAGACCACCGCCTCCGACAAGGATATCGCCCGGACTTCCGCCTTGGTAGGCAATGATCGTATCGTTCCCATGCCAGCCGCGGATGTGGTCCTTGCCGATGCTGCCGTACAGCAGATCTGTGCGCCCTGATTCTGCTTGATCAGCATTGACGATCACGTTTCCTAATTCATCGGTCGTAACTTGAATCCCTGGTTCTGTGAGATCTTGATCTATCGGTTTCCGATCTCCCTCAATGAACCGATCAAAAGTCCCATTCGGCTGAGAGTAACTCTCCAGATTAATACCGAGATCGCCGTTCTTGAAATTGTCGATGACAAATTTCCCGCCCGAATATGCAATGACCAGCTTCCCTTCGCTGCTTAGCTGAATGCGTACTTCGCCATCCGGATGAGTAGCAGACCATCCTCCTTGATTGACTGGCGTTATGGAACCGAGTCGTACTCCATTGATCCTGATCTCACCAAGACCATCTTCATCACGAATGATATTCAGCCCAGACCCAACGGCAGCATAGTAAGCATCATACCCTTGCCCACCTATTAACAAGTTGGTCCCCTGGCCTCCATCCAGAACATCGTCATCCTTTCCCCCAACTAAAGTATCATCTCCATTTCCGCCGGATAGCGCATCGTTGCCCACGCCGCCTTGCAGTGAATCATTCCCGTCATCACCATGCAATACATCGTTTTCCGACATGCCTAGCAAAATATCATTGCCGGAACCCCCGTATAAAGCATCATGGCCTTCTCCCCCTTCAAGATAGTCGGCTCCATCGGCCCCAGTTAATGTGTCTTCACCTAGGTTGCCATATAGTCGATCTGACAATCCATTTCCATTCAATGTATCATTTTGTGCATCGCCAAAAATGATATTATGATTGCCCAACTCCCTTCTGTCGGCGAAATTAATTTGCAGATTCAATCCTAATTTGTAATCCTGATATAGATAGTCCCCTAATACTGACGTCGGTATTACTGTGTTGGATGCATTGAGCTGGTTTGTATATGAAACGTCGCTTTTGTCAAATTGATTTTTCCAAATCAACATCGCATGGCGATCTGTAATCCATTGCCGAGAAATATTCCCCTCTCCTGAAGCTTCATTATATAAAGAGAAGCTTGTTTCATCCTGTGTGCCATCCAACCCTTCGATTGCTACCGATCTAAGTCTGCTTAACGCGAATCGAGCAGCCAAGCCGGCAGCATCACCCTGTAGCGCCAAATCTTTAAAGGAGTCAATTTCATACAAGGTATCAGTATAATTGCTAAGGCCGACTAGGTTGGAGATGGCTTGTGCGTTGGCAAGATGATTGAGCCCACCCGAAGTAGTTAGTCCGGGCGATGGCTCGTACGCAAATCCTTTTTCATCATATAAATCTATCTTTGCCTGCTGCATACTTTTTTCGCCGCGATTGCTGTATGTAATCAGCAGGGCATCTTGGTACACCAAAGGCAATGCATCCCAGTTGTCACCATATGCATTATTTGTTTTAAAGAAAGATAAAGCCTTCTCCTTTAGATAAATTGCATACAGTTGGGCTGTCAGTGGGTGCTCGGGGTCAATCAAATTCTCAACGAGTAGAGCGTAATCATTTAAGTACACACTAAGACCAAATTGCGGGTATTTGTTGGAATACTCTATTACTAGATCGATAGCGGTGGCTACCTTGAAATTGCCACGCCCAACATCATTGACCGCTGGCCTGTGCATTTTATCCAAATAGGTATAATCATCGTTGCCATTCTTGAAGCTTTCGTAATCTGATCGGATTGCCTCGTGGCTAAATAAACTCACTATGTCGTCAAATATAAATTCATTCCTATTATAATAGGCGTCGCATTCCTCGCACATTGCCCCTGCAATTGCCGCGGCGGAAATTCCAACTTTAGAAGCCGTCTCATTAATGGCTTTAGAAAGGCTGTCTACCCAGGCTAATGCTTCATTGGAATACATATTGTCGACTGCACTACTCAAATAGAAGGCTTGCATGCTCATCTCCAAGAAAATGAATTAATTAAGCGCGGCACTTTCTGATAAACCAATGAGGATCGAGTCTCTTATATAGGCAGGAATGGCGTTGTTGCCAGTTGCCAATGCTATCATATGAAAGTGGCGTAATCTGACGAATGGCCAACTTTCCGGGTGTCATCGCGATCCGCATTTCCTTGCCCCGGATTTGCGGTGGAAATCTAAAATAGATCAATCTTTTCCACATTACACCGCCAATTAATCCCGCGTATTCATGACATCCTCTGGAAAATTTACAGCGTATGCCTTCAACTTTCCCCTTTTTTCGAATACTAATCGCTCCATATCTATATACTTGTCCATAATTAGGTATTAGTGCTTGATAATCTGCTTGCCCCTTTGGATCTTGGGGGTATTGAACCAATATTGTACTCGTCATTAGTTTTATGCCCAATGCATCAAGCTCTGCACGATGAATGTCGCCCCACATCGCATGGGGTTTTCCGGGGGGGGGGAGATAATCCTGATATGATCTGGCTAATCTGTACAGTTCGGCTTTGTTGTTTTCAAAATAATCGATAAGCTCTTTGTCTGGAATCAAAGGGCGGGAAATAAAAAGAAAAACAACAAGTGCGACTAGTAGTAGCGCTGCAAGCTTTCTCATGTATTAATACCCTGCGGTTTATAAGTTAGTGAAGGCCTTGACAGTATTCATCGGCCGTTCTGGCATGGCACCCCTTTATTTCTTGAGGCATTATTTCAATGTGACAGCGTTGACGTTAATGCCCAGTGCCATAATCCATTGAATTGTATTTGATTTTGCTGCCGGCACCGGCTTGGAGTAGGGTGAGTTGCTTGCACTTGCTTGCCGTGTCATGGCCGTCGCAATGTCATCGGTTTTAAAAAAGCCAACCAGAGTTCCATTTTCGCCATCATTTATAAATTCCCGTACCGGTGCTGTATCTGATGCAATAATTGGTGCGCCGCATGCTATTGCTTCAAGTAAGGACCAACTTAGAACAAAGGGGTAGGTTAAATAGACATGGGCACGCGAAATCTGCAGCGCTTTCAAATATTGATGATAAGGCAACTTTCCCAGGAAATGGGTTCGAGCAGGGTCCAGTTTTACTTTTCGCGACATGTGCTCTCGCCAGTTTGCGGCATCTGATGGTTTGCGACCATAGCTGACGCCATCACCGCCAATAATTAGTGCCTCGATCGTAGCGTGTTGCTTTTGCGCCAGCTCCAATGCATGCATAAATTG
Organism: Chitiniphilus purpureus; assembly: GCF_025642115.1. Taxonomy (GTDB): domain Bacteria; phylum Pseudomonadota; class Gammaproteobacteria; order Burkholderiales; family Chitinibacteraceae; genus Chitiniphilus; species Chitiniphilus purpureus. The sequence continues at coordinate 2,425,247 of NZ_CP106753.1, forward strand.
GGGAAACCCGCGATATGGCTCCAGATTGCGTGCCACGTAAGTGATTACAGAATTGTTGCGCGTTAACACTTGCCCATTTGACAATGTAAAGCATGCATTTAGATCTGGCTTGGCCAAATCGGTGTCGATGCCTTCATGAATAACCTGGATCTTGTGGTGGTAGGCCTCAGGGAATTGCGATTTCTGCCACTGGGTGGGTGCAATACCGATGTCGCATAGGTCGAGTGCGAGGAGTTGATGTGCATTCTTTGCACGGATCCGGGCTCGATCATCGAGCGTGACCCGATGATCGGGGTCGAAACCGACGTCCGCGCCGTCGGCTCGGTAGTACCATTCACAGTAATGAACCAGCTTGCAGGTGGGGAAAACTTCTTTAACAAACAGGCTTTCCCCCCAGCCTGGATGAGCTATTACCACGGTTGGGTTGAAGCCTTGTCGTTTCAACTGAATGAGGATTTCCGCTACGGCTTGGCCAGTGAGTACTGCTTGCTCCATTGGTCGGATGTAGTGATGGGTGCCCGGCATCGGTCCCCGCTTTACCCGGTATCTGGCCAGTTCGATATCGGGCAGGCCGGGTGCTTGTTCTTGACCAAGTGCTTTGACCTGATATTCAGATTGCTTGACCAGATACGCTGCCACGTGTCTGAACTGTCCGGGAAAATTCTGATGAATGAACAGTATGTCTTTTTTTTTCATTGCTTAATCTCTGGCAAGCCCGGGATATCCGTCAATTGCAATTGAGGTACTACTGGAATGTCAGGGGGTGATCTGTGCTGGGTCGAAATTCGTTGCAGTGCTCCCACTATAGTTTCCAACGAACGGTCCCGCTCAAAAACGATGTCTACCCACCCCGCTTGCTTGGCTTTGCAAGCAACAATATATTGTTCCACGGTATGAGGGAATATAAGGTGATGCACTTCTGTCCTGGCGGCCATGGTTGTCACACCTAATCCCCCATAGCTAAGCAAGATATCGGCATCCCGCAACAAAACCTCAATATTGATCGGCTCGGTGCTTATAAAAATATACGGCTTTTCAAGGTCGGCCAATTCCTGTGCTCCAAGCCCGGGGACGCAGCAAATTGTCGGCCATCTCAACCGTGCCAATGCTTGTATCGCTTCTTTAAAGCCTGGCATATAGCGCTGCAGATAAACCAGAGCCTTAGGGCCTTCTATATCTGGCCATTGCATGGGAAAATAGGAAGGAAAACAGTAGTCTGGCTTTCGATAAATCCAACCCCTCCGGTTTCCACAATGGTCCAGTTGTGGCAGGGTCAACAATACTGAGTTTTCCGGCGAGTAGAGCGAGACAAGCCGGGGTGGTTTCTGTAAAGCCGTTTCATCGATTGCGGCGTTTATATTATTATTTATTATTCCTTCTGCTTTTTGAGAACGCCAGCGCGCGTTTTTTTCCCACGGGCGAAACAAGGGGAATGGTTGGGTGTCCAGTGGAACCTCGAACCCGCTCCCTATTGCGCAGGATTTAATACCCAGGGTGTACGCAGCCAGCATGGCGGTAGGGGCATAGTCTGCTATGACGAAATTGACATGCAATGTGGACAATAAATTACACCAAGCTCGAAGCAGCCCTGCAAGTAGAGTAGTAGATGAGTATCCATTTTGTAGCAGAATCTCGTGATAATCCACGGGAAGTATGTTTGTTCCGTGGTTGGGAGCTATTGGTGCAGGCAGGAATGTAAAACGATTTCCAAGTACAGTTCGTGCTATTGCAACATCCCGGACAATGAAAAATACTTTATGCCCAGCTTCTTGAAGCTGGACAGCAATGGGATAATCTCTGGACAAATGTCCATACCCGCCGCCTAACTCCCATGTGATTGCAATTGTACCCATTACAACCCTTGATTTTATATTTCAGTACCAATCTATATTTTTGGCGATTTAAGCTTGAATGATTCGGCGCAGCATTAAAATGCCGTTTTATCGCTCCCGCACACTCTCAGTCGCATGCTGGATCAACGGGCTCAGGAAATACTCGATCACCCGCCGCTGCCCGGTCTTGATCTCCGCCGTCACCGCCATGCCCGGCGCCAATGGCAGGGTCTTGCCGTCGATGTTCATCGTGCGCCGCGCCAGCTTCACCCGTGCCTGGTAGATCAGCCCCAGCTTCTCGTCCGGGATCGCATCGCGGGTGACAGTGGCCACCTGGCCGTCGAGCAGCCCGTAGCGGGTGTAGTTGAAGGTCTCCACCTTCACCGCGGCGAGCTGCCCGGCGTTGACGAAGCCGATGTCCTTGTTTTCCAGCACCACCTCGGCTTCCACCTGGTCGGTGTGCGGCACCACCACCAGCAGCGGCTGTGCTTCGGTCACCACCCCACCCACGGTATGCACCGCCAGCTGCTGCACCACACCATCCACCGGCGCGGTCAGCCGCGTCTGCCGTTGCAGCCGTTCGGCTTTGATCACGTCCTGCCCGTAGGCATGCGCCTGTTCGCTCACCCGCGCCAGCGCATCGTGCTGGGCCCGGCGGAATTCGGCCCGGGTGGCTTCGCGCTGCTGGCGGTTGGCCAGGATGGCGGCGTCCAACTGCTTCAGCGTGTTGCGCTGGCTGGCCAGGTCCTGCTCGGTTTCGATGCGGGCCTGTTCCTTGTCCAGGTAGCCGTGCTTGGAGATGAAGTTCTTCGCCGCCAGGTCTTTGAAATCGGCCTCGCGCTGCTGCATCAGCGGCAGCGTCTGCTCCAGCTTGCGCACCTGGGCCTGGGTGGCGGCGTATTCGGCCTGTTTCTGGGTGGTGGCGGCATCCAGGGTGGCGAGCCTGGCTTGCAGTTCCTGCCAGCTGCTGTGCATTTCCGCCTGCTTGGCGGTGCGCCGGACGGCGTAGTCCGGGTGGCGGTGCAGTTGGGGATCATCGGCCAGGATGGGCGGGGCGCCGGCTGCCAGCGCGGCCAGCAGGGCCTGGGCCTTGCGCTGGTCCAGCCGCGCATCCAGCCAGGCGCTGTGGTGTTTGCTGGCGTCGGCACGGGCGAGGGTGGCGTCCAGCTCGATCAGCAGTTGCCCGGCCCGGACGTGCTGGCCATCGCGCACATGGATGGCGGTGATGACACCCGGCTCCAGCGGTTGTACCACCTTGCTCTGGTTGGAGACCACGAGCTTTCCTGGTGCGACAGCGACGATGTCGATCTTGCCCAGGCAGGCCCACAGTACGGCGAGGGTGACGAAGGCAAGCAACAGCCAGAGGGTGAGGCGGGCGGCGGGGTGGGGTGGGGATTCCTGCAGTTCCAGTGCGGCGGGCAAGAAGGCGCGTTCGGTGGCGAGGCGGTCTGGCGGGTCGGCATGGTGGCGGATCTGCCACGCGGCACGGCAGACCGCCCAGTGGCGTTTGACGAGGTCTTGTATGGCAAGGCGGGTCATTGTTATGCGTATCGGGTAGGGCACGACTCAAGGCGCCAGCATACCGCACGCATAAATAAAAATGTAATGATTGTAAGAATAAATTTACATTCTTACGGATTTGTCGCGTTTTTGCCAAATGGTGAGCATCTGTACACACGTGATACCCATCCAAGCTCACCCTCGCCACGCTTTGCTGACATTTTCCATCGAACCGCCGCCCCCTACCGCACCCCACGCGTTCCCGGTATCGGCATCAGTGCGCAGACAATGCCCAGCATCGCGAGCGCGGCCACGTAATGCCCTGGTGCCAGCGGGTCGCTCTTGAGCCATAGCGTCAGCATCACCGGGGTCAGACCACCGAAGAGGGCGTAGGCGACGTTGTAGCTGAACGATAACCCCGAGAAGCGGATCGCCGCCGGGTAGGCGCGTACCAGTACATAAGGCACGGCACCGACGGTGCCGACAAAGAAGCCGGCGAGCATGTAGCTGCCGATCAATTGTTCCGGGGTGGCACCGGCGGCGTTGCCGTAGAAGAAGTAGCTCGTCAGCAGCAACCCCAGGCAGCCGATGCCCAGCGCCACCTTGCTGCCCGCCCGGTCGGCCAGCACCCCGAACACCACGCAACCGATGGTCAGCATTGCAATCGCCAGGGTATTGGCCTGCTGCGACAGCGCCAGGCTCACCTGCAACTGCTTTTGCAGGTAGCTGGGGGTAAACAGGATCACCACCACGATCGCGGCCGACAGTACCCAGGTCAGCAGCATCGACAGGACGACGGCGGGCAGATGGTGCTTGATGATGTGCTTGAGCGGCAATTCCCGGGCCAGCAGTTGGCGGGCGTGCAGCTCCTTGAAGACCGGCGTTTCTTCCAGAAAGCGGCGCAGGTAGACCGCGAACAGGCCGAACACGCCGCCGAGCAGGAACGGGATGCGCCAGGCGAAGCTGGCCACTTCGGCGGGGGTGTAGACGCTGTTGATCACCGTGGCGACCAGCGAGCCGAGCAGGATGCCGAAGGTGAGCCCGGCGGTGAGCGTGCCCACTGCCAGCCCGGTGTGCCGCGACGGCACATGCTCGGCGACGAATACCCAGGCGCCGGGTACTTCGCCGCCGATGGCCGCACCCTGCAGGATGCGGAAAAACAGCAGCAGCAGCGGCGCCGCGATGCCGGCACTGGCGTAGGTGGGCAGCAGCCCCATCGCCAGCGTCGGCAATGCCATCAGGAAGATCGACAGCGTGAACATGCGCTTGCGCCCCAGCAAGTCGCCGAAGTGTGCGATCACGATGCCGCCCAGCGGCCGCGCCAGGTAGCCGGCGGCAAAGATGCCGAAGGTCTGCAGCTGGCGCAGCCAATCCGGCATCTCCGGCGGAAAGAACAGCGTGCCAAGCACAGTGGCGAAGAACACGAACACCACGAAATCGTAGAATTCAAGCGCACCGCCCAGTGCGGCGAGTGTCAGCGTCTTGTAGTCGTTGCGATCGAGCGGGCGCTGCAGCGGTGCGTCCAACGGGTCCACGGTGGTGGTCATGAAGTTCCCCGGCAAGGATGGATGGGCATGAAAAGGCGGGCGGACCGGGATGGTGGCCGCGCTGGGCCCGGTGCCGGGATGGCGGCGCAGGGGCTTTCGGAACAGGCGTGAGACGATTCTAGGCCAGCCGGCGCATTGCATCTAAACGCGCTGTGTCGCACGTTGCCTGGACGATGCAGGTGGGGGGTTTGAGGGCGGCTGATCGGCGCCGTGGACCACACCCTGCGCAAGGTGTTGCACTCACTGGCGTTGCGCCCTGTGCTGCCTTTGTCAGCCGCCCCGGGCGGGCGGGTCGGTGCCGGGCGGGTCCAGCACAGCAGGCGCGCCGGTCACACTAACCCAGGCCGGTGTGCGTGATGGCAGCGCTGCCGGGCCGGCACGCTGCCAATGTCGGGCCGGGCTGTCACACGGCATGCGGGATGTCCGTCTGGCTATCGAAGGTCATGGACAGGCATGGCCAGGTGCCGGTGGCAATGGCCCAATGTGGATCGAAATCGAGGAAATGGCAGGTGCAAGACAAGATTGAGGTGTTCGAACAACAGCGGCCGCGGCTGTTCAGTCTCGCCTATCGGATGCTGGGCATGCGTGCCGAGGCCGAGGATGTGGTGCAGGATGCCTATCTGCGCTGGCACAAGGCCGATACCGCGGCGCTGGTCTCGGCCGAGGCCTGGCTGGTCACGGTGACCACCCGCCTGGCGATCGACCGGCTGCGCACGGTGCAGCGGCAACGCGATGCCTATCCAGGGCCGTGGCTGCCCGAGCCGCTGGCGCCTTCGCCGGAAAGCCGGCATGAGTTCGTCGGCGAGGTGTCGCTGGCATTCCTGGCGGTGCTGGAGCGGCTGGGGCCGCACGAGCGTGCGGCGTTCCTGCTGCATGAGGTGTTCGACGCCGGATATCCGCAGATTGCAGCGATGCTGGATAGAAGCGAGGCGGCATGCCGGCAGATGGTGCACCGGGCGCGCGAGCGGGTGCGCGCAGCCCGGCCGCGTTTCCAGGTCAGCCCGGAGGACCACCGGACGCTGCTGGCGCGCTTTGCCCGGGCGGCGCAAAGCGGGGATCTGGCCGAGCTGACCGCGCTGTTCGCCGACGAGGCGGTACTGGTGTCCGACGGCGGCGGCAAAGCGGTGGCGGCGATCCGGCCGCTGGTGGGCGCGGCGCGCTTGGCGCGGCTGTTCCATGTGCTGGCCCGTCAGCGCCGGGACAAGGATGGCACCTTCGTATTCGCCGACATCAATGGGGAGGCGGGGTTGCTGTACTACGCCGACGGTGTGCTGGCCACGGTCTATACCCTGGTAGGCGAGGCGGGGCGCATCGTGCAGCTGTATGCGCTGCGCAATCCGGACAAGCTGGCCGGCTTGGGCTGCGTGTCGCAGCCGCCGAACCGGACCTAGGCCCCTTGCCGGCACTGGATGTGGGGCCGGCCTGTCACGGGCGCGGCGGCCGGCGCGTCTTGCAAGGTAGGGCGCGCCCATTGCGTTCCCACCCAGACAGGAGCCAACGATGTCCCACGATCGTATCGACTTTGCCACCCATGTTCCCGAAGCCTATCGCAGCCTGGTTGCCGCGGGCGAAGCGCTCAAGCGCGGCGTGCTCGGCCAGCCGTTGCTTGAGCTGGTGTGGTTGCGGGTGTCGCAGATCAACGGCTGCGCCTATTGCGTCGACCTGCACGCCCGCGCGCTGCTCAAGTCCGGCGAGGTGTTGCAGCGCATCAACAGCCTGGTCACGTGGCGCGAGGTCACGTTCTATACACCACGCGAACAGGCGGCGCTGGATTGGGCCGAGGCGGTCAACCAGCTGGCGCACGACCGATTGGAGCCGGCCTACGCCGGGCTCAACGCGCACTTCAATGCGCACGAAGTTGCCGAGCTGACCTGCGCCGTGGCGGTGATGAACGGCTTGAACCGCCTTGCGATTCCCTCAAGGAAATCGGTGCCGCGCGCACCGCTGGGACCACAGTAGCTGCATATCAGGGGCGGCGTGCCAGGCAGGTGCGGTAGCGTCCGTCCACGCGCTCGGCAAACCACGCCGTGGTCAGCTTGCGGGTGATCTTGGGGCTCTTGAGCCGGATCTGCGGCAGTACGGCGCGGGGCAATGGCTTGCCCGCGACCGCGTCTGCCAGCGCAAAGAGGCGCTGGTAGGTGGCGCTGGCGCCAAAGCCGGCGAGCTTTTCCAGTTGCAGGTCGCGCTCGATCGCCGCGCGCGGCAGGCCCAACCGACCGGAGAGTCCATACAGCGCGCCTTGTACGGTGCTGGTGCCGGATGGTCGGCCGTTGTGATAGCGCAGCAGGTCGCCATCCAGCGCCAGCGGCTTGCCCGAAAGCCGCGCCAGCGCCGCCTGGAACGCGGCGTTGCGGCTGGCGTAGCGGCCGGCGTTGTAATCGGCGAAGCGATGGATCATCTCGTGGTAGGGCGCCGGGTAGTGCAGCAGGTTGGCGATGCCGAAGTAGGCGCCGCCGCGCCGGGTGAACACTTCCTGGCGCACGCTGCCGCGCCGCGGATAGGGATAAGGCCAGGCGCGTACGTGGTTTTCGGCGAACTCGATGCTGACCTGCATCGGCCCGCCGGTGCGGATGGGATTGCGCATATTGAGCGGCAGGCCGAGGCGACCCGCCTCGCGCGCCATGTCCTCAAACAGCGCATTCATCTGCCGTTCGGTGTGCAACGTGTCGATGCGGTGCTTGTAGCTGGCACCGGTGGGTGAGGGCTTGAGCAGTGCCGTCTTCACCACTGCGAGCGGCACGTGGTAGCGCGCGGCACGCTCCTCGATCTGCCGCCAGACGATGGCCGACAGCCCCGGCACCTCCGGGTCGCCCTGCCAGCTCGATTCCTGTTCGATCACTGCGGCGGCGGCGCAGAAGTACTCGACGCTGTAGGGAATGCGCAGCGCGGTGAAGGCATCAAGGATGTCGTCGGTCCAGCCGGCGCGTTCAGGCATCCTCGCCGGCAGCAGCCGTTCCAGCAACGCGCGTGCCTCGCGCTCGCCCAGTCGACGCGGCACGCTGATGGGCGCTGTCGCCTCCACCGGCATGCTGGCCGGTTGTGCCTCGGGGGCGCTTGCCGGTTGTGATGCGGGTGCGCTTGCCGCAGCGGGCGCCGGCACGGCTGCCGCGGCAGAGGCGGCATCGGCTGGCGGCGGCGGGACAACCGGGGCGGGCGCGGCAGGCCCGGGTGAAGGCGGCGCGGCACAGCCGGCCAGCAGCAAACAGGCGAACAGCAGACGGAACCACATGATGGGGCAGGGGGGACGGCGAAACCGGCAGCTTACAACGGTACCGGCAGTACGGTGCAACGGTTTGTAGGCGCCTGCGGGATGCGCAGGCCGCGGCGTGGCATTGGCGCCCCGACCGGGCCGGACCGGCAGGCAATCCCTATCGATGCCAAGGGGCGGCAGCGGTTTGCATCCGCAAGCTGGTTCCGCGGCTGCCCGCCGGGTTTGCCCATGCCGGCGCCGTCAGACGTTCTGGCGCTGCGGGGCAATGCGCGGCAGCGTGATCGAAAAGCGGGTGCCCTGGCCCGGTTCGCTGTGCACGGCGATCTGCCCGCCCAGCGTCTGGGTGACCAGGTTGTAGACCAGGTGCAGGCCCAGGCCGCTGCCGCCCCGGCCACGCTTGGTGGTGAAGAAGGGGTCGAAGATGCGCGGCAGATGCTCGGGCGCGATGCCCTGGCCGTCGTCTTCCACTGCCAGGGCCACGTTCCCGCCATCCGGCAGGGCGACGATGCGCACCGTGCCGGGTGCATCATCGGCAAAGGCGTGGCTGAGCGCGTTGGTCAACAGATTGGTCAGGATCTGTGACAGCGCGCCCGGGTAACCGTCCATCTCGATGCGCTCCGGGCAATCGAGCACGATGCGCACGGGGCTGCGCCGCAGCGTGGGCGTGAGGCTGGTGAGGATCTCCTGCAGATACTGTTGCAGCTCGAAGCCGCGCCGGGCTTCCGAGGTCTGGTCCACCGCCACGCGCTTGAAGCTCTGGATCAACTGGGCCGCCCGCTCGGCGTTGGCAAGGATCAGCCGTGCCGATTCGACGGCGGTGCCGCTGTAGGCGAGCAGCTCGCTTTTTTTCACCGCGCCGGCCTGCACGCGCTGGCCGAATGCCTCGCTTTCCTCCTTGAGCACCGAGGCGCCGGTCAGGATCACGCCGACCGGTGTGTTCACCTCGTGTGCCACGCCAGCCACCAGCGCGCCGAGCGAGGCCATCTTCTCCGATTGCACCAGACTGGCCTGTGCCACCTGCAGCTCGCGGTAGGCCGAATCCACCTGCTGCTTGGCCCCGCGCAGCATGCTCTCGCTGCGCTTGCGGTCCTCCAGCTCGTCGCTCAGCCGCTGGATGATGGTTTCGACACTGCGGGCGATGCCGGCCAGCTCGTCGCGGCGGGCGCGGATATGCTGCAGCTGGCCGGGGGCGAGCTGGCCCTGCTCGGCGGCGCGGTCCAGCGCGGCACGCAGCGCGGCCAACGGACGCAGGATCACCGTGGAGAACGCGCGCATCAGCACCAGCACCAGGATCAGGTCCAGCAGCACGATCTCGACCACCTTGCGGGTCACCAGGTTGTTAAGCCGCACCTGCATCCGCTCGGCGGACACCTGGTAGTACAGGGTGCCGACGCGCCTGCCTTCGAAAAAGATGGGCAGCGGCTGCGCCCCGGCGGGTGGCGGCACCATGCGCTGTACGATGCGGCCTTCCTCGCGCCGCCATGCCAGGCGCGGCACGGCCTCGGTGGCCAGCCCCAGGTAGGTGAGATCCTGCCACTGCATCTCGGCACGCAGCATCCGGTCCAACTGGACCTCGTCAAGCTGCCAGACGATGCTGGGCAATACCGAAGACAGCCGCTGCCGCAGTGCCTGCTCCTGCGAGAACAGCTCCTGCGACAACAGGCGTCTGCCCACGCTGTAGCTGTACGCGCCTGACGATGCGAGCAGCAGCGTGACGATCACGATCAGCAGCAGGTTCAGGCGGGTGCGGATGCTGTGCATGCAGGGCGACGTCCGGGGAGCGTGCCTTTACTGTAGCGGCGTCCGGCGCGCTCTGCCCGAGGGGCGGGGTCACCTGCGGCGCAGGTAGAAGGCGTCGTCGAAGGTGGCCACCCATTGCGGGCGGTAGACCACCAGCAAGGTCAGGTGCAGGCCGGTGGTGAAGGCTTCGGGCCACCCCATCAGGAAGTAGTAGGGGTAGTGTTCTTCGAACAGCAGATCAGGCGGATAGGCGCCGGCCAATGCCAGCAGCACGCAGCCGGCGAGGCCCATGCTCCACATCGACAGCGCCGCGGCGGCGAAGCCGTTGCAGAAGAGGTAGACAAAGTAGTTGGCCGGCAGATGCCGCCGCGCCAGCAGCAGCAGCTGGCTGGTCAGCAGTGTGGGCAGACCCGCGCTGAGCAGCCACGAGAGCCCGAGACTGCCCCAATGGCCGGGCTCCTGCAGCGCGTCGCCCACCAGCACCGCCGCCATGCCGAGCCGGGCGCGGTCCGGTCCGGCGACCAGTGTCAGCGCCGTGGCGCCCAGCAGATGGAACGCCAGCCCGGGCTGCACCTGGGCCTTGAGTTGCCACAGCAGCAGGATGATCACAGTGGCGCCGAACCAACTGGTCAGCTCGGCCTGGGCAAGTCGCAACCAGGGCACCTGCCTGGCTGCACGCCACAGGCACCAGCCGGCCAGCAGCCAGCCGGTGACCAGCCACGGGGTGCTGAAATGGGCACTGATGAGATTCACGGGGCGCCGTGCCGGCTGTGCCGGCGCCGTCCTATCCGCGCAGTTTCCATTGCGCTTCGACCAATTGGCCCAATTGCCCGAGCCGGCCATGGAAGAAGTGGCCGACGCCCGGCACCACCAGGATGGGCAACTGCTGCGGGCGGGCCCAGTCGAGCACCGCCGCCAGGGCGATGACTTCGTCCTCTTCGCCATGGATGACGAGAGTGTCCGGCGGCACCGCCGGGAAATCGTAGCGGCTTACCGCCGGACCGATGAGGATCATGCCTTCGACTTCGGCGTCGGTCAGCCGCTGGCGCAGCCGGCTTTGCACCAGCGTGCCGAACGAGAACCCTGCCAATACCACACGGGTGATCGCCGGGTGCGCGGCGCGGGCATGGGCGAGCACCGCGGCCATGTCGTCCGGCTCGTGCTCACCGCGGCTGTGGGTGCCGGCGGAACGACCCACGCCGCGCAGGTTCGGGCAGTAGGCCGCATAGCCAAGCCGGCTCAGTGTCTTGGCAAGTGTATGCACCACCTTGTTGGTGAAGGTGCCGCCCTCGGTGGGGTTGGGGTGGGCGACCAGCACGATGCCCCGCGGGGTGTCGGTGGCGGCGGGCAGGTACAGGCATTCGAGCATGCCGGCCGGTCCGGCGATCTCGAATGGCTCGAAGGTAGGGGCTTTGCGTGGCGCGTTCATGGCGATTCCGGGGTATCGGACCTGCGCCGCCTGCGACGGCGCAGCAGGAAGCGTACGGGCAGCCACAACAACAGCGCCCAGGGCAGTGCAACGGCAATGAAGGTCAGCAGGGTGGCGACACTCCTGATCACGTCGCGCCCGATGTCGTACCACGCCTGGCTCAGCGGTGAGAACAGATCGTGCCCGGCCAGGGCCCGCCGGCTGCGCCATTCGATGTCCAGCGCCACCGTGCCAGTCTGGTGGGCCAGTGCCAGCCGCTGACCGTTGATCGCATCCAGGCGCGCCTGGGTCTCGGCCAGTGCCTGGTGCACCGCCAGCAGCGCTTCCAGATCGGCCGCGCGCGCTTCCAGCATCCGCCGCAGGTTGTCGCGCAGCTGCGTCTGGTTCTTGATCTGCGCATCGACATCGATCACCTGGTCGGTGAGGTCTTCGCGCTGGGTGGACTGCGCGATCACCCGGCTTTGCCCGGAGAGCGCTGCCAGATAGCGATCGAACGCCGCCGGGGAGAGGCGTACCGACAACTGTGCGCCAAGCGGGCTGTCATCGTCGCCACGCGTGAGCTGGGCTGACAGGAGCTCGCAGGCCGGCGCCTTGCAGCCGGATTGGGCCGTCTGCCACGCTGCGGCGAGTTGTCCAGCCGGAACGTCGAGTGTGAGTGCATGGCGCACCGCGATATGGCGCCGCGGCGTGCCGGAAGCGGTGTCGCCCCCTGCCGGAGCCTCGTTCTGTTGCGGGGCGGCCGCAGCGGCGGCCACCGCCGCCGATTGCTGTTCCGCCTTCTGTCCGCAGCCGACCAGTGCCAGCAGCACGCAGACGGCGAGCCATTTGCGCGCGACCATCAGATCCGCAGCCGGTCCACCACGCGCCCGTGGCACAGATGCTCATCGATGATCTCGTCGATGTCCTCGCGATCGACGTAGGTGTACCAGGTCTCTTCGGGGTAGACCACCATCACCGGGCCTTCCTCGCAGCGGTCCAGACAACCGGCCTTGTTGATGCGCACGGCGCCAGGGCCGGATAGGCCAAGCGCCTTGATCCGGTCCTTGGCGTAGGCCTGCAGCTCGCTCGCACCGCAGCGGTTGCAGCTCTGGCGTTCGCCTTGGGGCCGCTCGTTCAGGCAGAAGAACACATGATGCCGGTAGTAACCCATCGTCACGATCCTTGTTCAACATGCTTGGCGGGAATATGCGCCGTCACGAAGAATGGCAGTTCGCCGTCCTTGTCCGGCTGCACGGTGTCGATCACCCGCACATCGTCCACCTGGCATTCGCGCAGCAACGCCTCGGCAAACCCATGGATCTGCTCAACGCTGTCCAGCGGCGCCAGCGGCCAGACAAAGCCTTCCCAGCGCTCGCCGTCCTCCTGGCTCGAAAAGGTGATGCGCAGCTCACCGCCTTCGTGTGCCGCCAGTACCACCGCCGGCGTGCGGCGCTTGCTGCGGATGCTGCGCACCGCGTTGCTGACGGCCACCTGCAGCTGTGTCTCCAGTTGCGTGGCACGGGCGCTGTCCTGCGCCGCGAGCCAGGGTTGCGGCGCGCGCGGAATCGCAAACAGCGTCAAGCCTTCCTGCTGCAGCGCGTCGCCGATCAACTGGGCGAGCGGCATGCCCCATGCCCCGACCTGTCCGCCCAGCCGCAACGGCGCCGCGCCATCGCGCCGCTGGCGCGCCAGCCCCACCAGATAGCGCAGGAACACGCCTTCATTTTTCAACTGCACCGGTGCTTCGCGTACCGCCTTGCCCAATGCCGCCGCCGCCTCGGCGTACGGCAGGTCCCGCCATTGCGCGAGCAGCGCCGGGTTGATCGCCGCCATGTCACCCGGGTGCACCAGTGCCGGACTCAGCAGCAGGTCCGCATCCGCATCGACCACGCCGTGCTGACGCAGGAGCGCAAGCACGGCCGCAGGCTCAGGCAGCCGCCCCGGCAATTGCAACGGCGAGCGTGCACCGGCGACCAGGATGACCGGGATGGTAAACAGGACATTCCATTCGGCGCCGCTGGGCGGCGGTTGCTCCACAACTTCACGCAGCACCTGCCACAGCGCCTTGTATGCTTCCTGCGATGGCGCCTGGGTCAGGGCGCCGTTGAGCGCATAATGGTCGGCGGCGGCGAGCAACGAGGTCAGCTGTTCGACCAGGGCGCAGCGCTTGTCCGCGGCAGTGGCGGCATCAGGCGCGGTCAGGTACGCCATCAGCGCACGGATCACCGGGTTTTGCGGATTGACGCGCGGATAGCGGCGGGGATCGGGCAGATACATGCAAGGATGACCGGCTGGAAAAAACGGGGATTATACGCGCCGCCAAGCGGGTTCCGCTGACCGGCAAAGCCGGTACTGCACGGGGTTCATGACTGGAATTGGATGCTACATCGTGTCACATTTTGTTGCACAAAAACGGCAGCCGGGCGCAATGCCTTGAATTGATTGACGATCCTGTTGAAGTTCCGTTACATTGTAGTCTCTGTTGGGATGCAGCAAGGTGCGTCTTGATAGTTTCTCCTTTGTAGATGTTGTTTGAAACCCGGATGCGTTCCGGGTTTTTTTTATGCCTGCGGCAGCAGCTGTCCTCGCCCGGCATAGCGGGACGGCATGGTTTGTCGCCGGATCCGGCCCGCGCGCCCTATCTCGCTGCCATCGGATAGCCGCGGCGCTCGTATCGGCTCAGACACTGGCCTGTTCTTCGAAGGTCTCGGCGTGCTCCAGGTGCGCTTCGCTGGCCTGCACCGTGTCTACCGTGGCCGAAGGTGGGCCGTGGGCCAGCCAGGTTGCCAATTGCGCCAGCGCGCCGGGTTCGCCCTCGGCATGCACTTCGACACTGCCGTCACCTCGGTTGCGCACCCAGCCGCATAGCCTGAGCCGCCGGGCCTCCAGGCAGGTGGCGAAGCGGAATCCCACACCTTGTACCCGGCCATGGATCCGGAATCGTCTGGCGATCATGCAAGCTCCCGCGCTGCGCCGAGGCTTACTGGCCGAACAGGCCGACCAGCCCGATCACGATCAGATACAGGGCGATGATGTAGTTGAGCAGCCTGGGCATCACCAGGATCAGGATGCCGGCGATCAGGGAGACGATCGGGCCGATGGTGAGATGCAGGTTCATGGCGGGTTCCTGGAATGCGGATGGTTGCAGCGTAGCAGCACCCTTCGCGATCCTTACGTGAAAAATGCGGCACCGTGGTGCCGCATCCACTCGCCATACCGACTCTATTTCACCCGCATGCCCGGTTTGGCGCCGCTGTCCGGGTTGAGGATGTAAAGCCCGCCATCGCCGCCGGCGGCAAGCACCATGCCCTCGCTCATGCCGAACTTCATCTTGCGCGGCGCAAGGTTGGCCACCATCACGGTCAGCCGGCCCTGCAGCTCCTCGGGCTTGTAGGCGGACTTGATGCCGGCAAACACATGGCGTGTTTCCGTGCCGATGTCGAGCGTGAGCGACACCAGCTTGTCCGCGCCTTCCACCGCGCGGGCCTCGACGATCTTGGCCACGCGCAGATCGATCTTCATGAAGTCGTCGATGCTGATGGTCTCGGCGATCGGCGGCACTTCGTAGTCGAGCGCCGGTGCAGTGGGTTCGGCCGTAGCCGGGGCGAGGCTTTGCTTGTTTTCTTCGATCATCGCTTCGATTGCCTTGGGGTCGATCCGGGTCATCAGGTGGTTGTAGGTATTGATGGTGTGGCCCAGCAGCAGCGACTGGCTGTCCTGCCATTGCAGCGGGGCGACGTTGAGGAAGGCTTCCACGTCGGCGGCGAGGCTGGGCAGTACCGGCTTCAGGTAAATGGTGAGCAGGCGGAAGGCGTTGATCAGTACCGAGCATACCCGCTGCAGTTCGGCATCCCGGCCTTCCTGCTTGGCCATCTCCCACGGCTTGTGTGCGTCGACGAACTGGTTCACCTCGTCGGCAAGCGCCATCACGTCGCGCAGCGCGCGGCCGAACTCACGTGCTTCGTAGTGCGCGGCGACGCCTTCACTGGCGGCCTGCAACCGGCCGATGACTGCTGCGCTGCCGAGGTCGCTGGCCAATTGCCCGCCAAAGCGCTTGGTGATGAAGCCGGCGGCGCGGCTGGCGATGTTGATGTACTTGCCAACGAGATCGCTGTTCACCCGCGCAGCGAAGTCCTCCAGGTTGAGGTCGATGTCCTCGATCGCCGAATTGAGCTTGGCGGCGAAGTAGTAGCGCAGCCACTCCGGGTTCAGGTGACGCAGGTACGATTCCGCGGTGATGAAGGTGCCGCGGCTCTTGCTCATCTTGGCGCCATCGACGGTCAGGAAACCGTGGGCGTTGATGCCGGTGGGCGTGCGAAAGCCGCTGTACTCCAGCATGGCCGGCCAGAACAGCGCGTGGAAATAGAGGATGTCCTTGCCGATGAAGTGATATAGCTCGGCGTCGCTGTCCTTGTTCCAGTAGCTGTCGAAATCGAGGCCCAGGCGATCGCACAGGTTGCGATGGCTGGCCATGTAACCGACCGGCGCATCGAGCCACACGTAGAAATACTTGCCCGGCGCATCGGGGATCTCGAAGCCGAAGTAGGGCGCATCGCGGCTGATGTCCCAGTCGGTGAGGCCGGCCTCGAACCATTCCTGCATCTTGTTGGCGGCGCCTTCCTGCAGGCGCGCCCGCGCCTCGCCGGCCACGGTGGCTGAACCCCGGGTCCAGCCGCGCAGGAAATCCTCGCACTCGCCCAGCTTGAAGAAGTAGTGTTCGGAATCCTTCAGCACCGGCGTGGCGCCGGAGACGGCCGAATACGGGTTCTTCAGCTCGGTGGGGCTGTAGGTGGTGCCGCAGACCTCGCAGTTGTCGCCGTACTGATCCTTGGCGGCGCACTTGGGGCATTCGCCCTTCACGAAGCGGTCCGGCAGGAACATGTGCTTCACCGGATCGTACAGCTGGCTGATGGTGCGGCTGACGATCTTGCCGTTCTCTTTCAGCGCGTTGTAGATGCGGTAGGCGTACTGCCGGTTTTCCTCGGAATTGGTGCTGTAGTAATTGTCGAAGCCGACATGAAAGCCGGTGAAATCGCGCAGGTGCTCACCATGCACGCGCTCGATCAGCGCCTCCGGGCTGATGCCTTCCTTCTCGGCCCGCAGCATGATGGGGGTACCGTGGGTGTCGTCGGCGCACACGTAGTGACAGGTATGGCCACGCATCTTCTGAAACCGCACCCAGATGTCGGTCTGGATGTACTCGACCAGGTGACCAAGGTGGATGGCGCCATTGGCGTAAGGTAAAGCGGAGGTGACAAGAATCTTTCTTTTCATGCGATTTCCGGGCGTGCGGCGACGAATGGAGGGATTATACCGCAGCCCGTCGCCCGGCCCGTGACGCTGCGAAACTTACAAAGGTATAGTGCAGTTAATACGAAGAGGAAGTGGCAATGGGGGTGGAACAAGACGCGCTGAGGCCGGCGTTGCTGGATGCCGAGCTGGCGTCGGTGGAGCGG
This sequence comes from Chitiniphilus purpureus, assembly GCF_025642115.1. GTDB lineage: Bacteria > Pseudomonadota > Gammaproteobacteria > Burkholderiales > Chitinibacteraceae > Chitiniphilus > Chitiniphilus purpureus. Next base: position 2,441,941 of record NZ_CP106753.1, read on the forward strand.
GCGCTCACCGAGGTGAGGATGCAGATCGGCATGGATCTGCGCGCCGAACTGCTGGGGGCATTCCTGCCGCTGTTGCAGGAGACCATGCAGCGCCTGCCGGTGGCGCTGGCGGCAGGCGAGGCCGAGCAGGCGGTCCGCTATGCGCACAAGCTCAAGGGGGCTGCGCTGCAGCTGGGTGCAGGGCAGCTTGCCGATGGCTGCAGGCAGATCGAGGCTGCGGCCCGCGGCGGGCTGTTGGATACGGCAGCGGCTGCGCTGCCGCGTGTACTGCAACTGGGGCACGGTCTGCTGTCCCGCTTGAAGAGCCAATAAGCGCATCGGCTAGAATGGCGCTTTGCGTCTTCTTCCGTCGGCCCGATGCCTGCGCTGCACTTTGACTGGTTTTCCCACATCGGTACGGCCGCATTCGCTTTTTCCGGCTACCTGATCGGGGCCCGCAAGCGATTCGATCTTCTGGGGGTGCTGATCCTGGCACTGCTTACCGCTGTCGGCGGCGGCATGATCCGCGACGTGCTGGTCAACCGGGTGCCGCGGGTATTCCTCGACGATGGTCCGCTCTACACTATCTTCGGCGCCTTGTTGGTCGCCGCCGTGCTCAAACTGCACCGGCGCAACAGCGGCGTGCTGTACCGGCTTTTCATCGTCGCCGATTCGATCGGGCTGGTGGCGTTCAGCATCGCCGGGGCGCAGGTCGGCATCGCGCTCGGCCTGAACGGGTTCGGTGTCTGCTTCCTTGCCTTCGTGACTGCGATCGGCGGCGGGCTGGTGCGCGACATGATGGTCAACGACGTGCCGTTCATCCTGCACGAGGATTTCTACGGCACCGTTTCCATCCTGGTGGCCGCATTGGCCTACCTGCTGTCCGGACAGGGCTGGCTCAGCCCGCTGGCGCTGTGGCTGCTGTTCGCCGGCGGGCTGGCGCTGCGCCTGGTGGCGCATGCCGGCGACTTCAAGCTGCCCCGGATCGGACAATGAACGATTTCTCGCATCTGGTGGGCAGTGCGGACTGGCATGGCTGGCTGGTGTCCCGGCTCGCCGCTGCGCCACGCGCCGACGCGGCGGACTGGCCGGGTCTGCCCGGCGCCACCCCCGCCGCGGTGCTGATCGGCGTACTGCCGCGTGAGGACGGGGCGCGCTGCCTGCTGACCGAACGCGCAGCCCATCTTTCGCAGCATGCCGGCCAGATCAGCTTTCCAGGTGGACGGATCGAAGCCGGAGACGCGGATGCGCCGGCGGCAGCGCTGCGCGAAGCCTACGAGGAAGTGGGCCTCGATCCGGCACAGGTGGCGGTCGCCGGGCAATTGGGTGCCTATGTGACCCTCAGCGGCTATCGTGTCATCCCGGTGGTGGGGGTGATCGCGCCCGATGCCGCGCTGCGGCCGGATCCGAACGAGGTGGCTGCGGTGTTCGACCTGCCGCTGGCATCGTTGCTGCAGCCGGCGCGCTATGAACGGCGGCTGGTCGAGCGGGGCGGGGTGCGCGGTGCTTCCTATTTCATCGAGTGCGAAGGCCGCACGGTCTGGGGGGCGACCGCCGGGATGCTGCTGATGCTGGCCGCTGCGCTCGGCATCGAGGGCGAGCCACACCGGGGGTGATGCTTGTGGCGCTGTGCATGCCTTTGCGGAGCAGCCGGCACCGGCACGGCTGGGGGCGTTGTTGCATGCTCCGGGATGGCCCGGACGTCATTGGGCCGGCCCGCGCCCTTGCGCCACCCGGGTGAACGGGCTAGCTAGTAGCTGGCGGCGAGCGCCAGTTCGTCCTGCAGCCGATGCAGCAATGCCAACCGCTCCGCGCGCACCAGCCCGGCCTCACGCGCGGCGTGCAGGGCGCAGCCGGGTTCGGCTCGGTGACGGCAATTGTGAAAGCGACATCGGCCCAGGTGGGGGCGCAGATCGGGCATCAACCCGGGCAGTTCCCCGGCGGCCACATGTGCAAGGCCGAATGACTGCAATCCGGGTGAGTCGATCAGGTGCGAGGCATCGTCCAGGTGGTACAGCGTGGCGTGCGTGGTGGTGTGCTTGCCTGAATCAAGTGCCGTCGAGATCTCGTTCACCCGGGCAAGCGCCGTCGGCACCAGGGCGTTGACCAGCGTGGACTTGCCCATGCCCGATTGGCCGACCAGCACGCTGGTCTGCTCTGCCAACCAGGGAAACAGCGGGGTGACATCGGCCTTGGCTGACAGCATCAGCAGCGGATAGCCAAGGCTTTCCCAGAACCGCAATCGCGCATGTGCCACCGCCGCTTCCGGCAGATCCGCCTTGTTGAGCAGCAGCAGCGGGCGGATGCCCGCCGCCTCCACCGCGATCAGGCACCGCCCGATCAATTCATCCGAGAAGCTGGGCACCGGTGCGACCACGATCAGCACCTGGGTCACATTGGCGGCGATCAGCTTTTGGCGCCATTGGTCGGACCGGTACAGCAGGCTGCTGCGCGACTCGATCGCCTCGATCACCGCCTGCTCGGCGTTGAGCACCTTGATACGTACCTTGTCGCCACAGGCCAGGTCGGTCTTCTTGCCCCGGGTGGTGGCGCTCAGACGCACGCCGTCTGGCAGCTCGACCGCATAGCTTCTGCCATGGCTGGCAACGACGGTGGCGCTCGCGCTCATTCAGGCCCGCAGTGCATCGACGCGCGCGGCGCAGATGAAGTCGTTGCGGGTCAGGCCATTGGCCGAGTGGGTGCACCAGATCAGCTTGCAGCGGCCGTAGCTGACTTCCAGATCCGGATGATGGTCCTGCTGATGCGCGATCCATGCCACGGCATTGGCGAAGGCCATGGTGGCGTGGAACGACTTGAAGCGGAAGGTCTTTTCCAGCGTGTCGTTCAGCAGCAGCCAGTCGTTCAACTCGGTGGACAGCATCTCGGTTTCCACCGCGGTGAGCGCCGCGGCATCGGGTTGGCAGGTTTCGGCGGCGAGCGGCATGACTGTTCCCCTTGCAGGCGCGGTTGACGTTCCCGTTCTAGGCAAGACGGCGCAAAGCCGCAATACGCAGCGAGGCGGGCGGGTGGCTGTCGTAGAACAGGCTGTGCAAGGGGTCGGGGGTGAGCGTGGCCGCGTTGTCGCGGTAGAGCTTGACCAGCGCGGCCACCAGGTCGGCGGCGCGGGTCTGCGAGGCCGCGAACGCGTCGGCCTCGTACTCGTGCCGGCGCGACAGCCAGGAGCCCAGCGGGCCGAACAGGAAGGTGAACACCGGCAGCACCATGAAGAACAGTGTCAGCGCGGTGGCGGTGTTGGCGCTGTGCACGCCCAGCCCCTGGTAGAACCAGTCCTGCTGCATTAATTGTGCGAGCAGCCACAGCAGACCCAGCATCAGCGCGTAGGTCCACAGCAGGCGCTTGGCGATATGGCGGTGTTTGAAATGGCCCAGCTCATGCGCCAGCACCGCTTCGATCTCCTCGCCGTTGAGCTGCTTGAGCAGCGTATCGAAGAAGACGATGCGCTTGGTCTTGCCAAAGCCGGTGAAATAGGCATTGCCATGGCTGGAGCGCTTGGAGCCATCCATCATGAAGATGCCGCTGGCGGTGAAGCCGCAACGTGTCAGAAGCGTCTCGATCCGCCGGCGCAGCCCTTCATCCGGCAGCGGTTCGAACTTGTTGAAGAGCGGCGCGATCCAGGTGGGGAAGACCAGCATGATGAACAAGGCGTACCCCATCCAGGTCAACCATACCCACAGCCACCACATCGGGCCCATCCGCGTCATCAGCCACAGCACCGCGGCCAGCAGCGGCAGGCCCAACAGCGCCGCCAGCAGCGCGGTCTTGCACAGGTCGGTGACAAAGACACGGGGCGTGGTCTGGTTGAAACCGAAATGCGCCTCCAGCCGGAAGGTGGCGTACCACGAAAGCGGCAGCGTCAGCAGACTGTGGATCACGCCCAGCAAGGCGACCATGGTGACGCCGGCGGCGATGCCGGGCCCGGACCACGATTCGGCGAGCCGCATCAGCCATTCGATCCCACCGCCCAGCGTGAAGCCCGCCAACAGGATGGCCTCGAACACCGTGACGAGCATGCCGAACCTGCTCTTGGCCACGGTGTAGTCGGCGGCACGCTGGTGGCTCGCCAGCGTGATGCTGTCACTGAACTCGGTGGGCACTGCGGCGCGATGCCGTCGCACGTGGTTGATATGACGCTGGGCCAGCCACAGCTGCAGCAGCACGCTGCAGGTCAGGGCAAATGCAAACAGGGCGGAGAACTGGTGTGCGGTCATCGGCTTGCTCGGGAACGGCGGCCATGCGCCGTGGGATATCGCGCGGATTATCGCACACTGCGGCCGGATTACGCGGTCGTGGGCAATGGCCCGCACCTGCATGCGGCGCGCGCCGACAGGAGCGCGGCGGGGCCGGTGCTAGAATGCCAGCTCGAAAACATCGATAGGGAACACCATGGCGCAGGACCAAAACCATCTGATCTGGTTGGATATGGAGATGACCGGGCTCGATCCCATGAACGACCGGATCATCGAGCTGGCGATCGTGATCACCGATAGCCAGCTGAACGTGGTGGCCGAGGCGCCGGTATGGGTGGTGCATCAGGCGGACGAGGTGCTCGATGGCATGGACGACTGGAACAAGAGCACGCATTCGCGTTCCGGGTTGATCGAGCGGGTCCGGCAATCGACGCTGGGCGAGGAGGCGGTGGCCACGTTGGCGCTGGCCTTTCTGGAAGAACACGTGCCCAAGGGGGCAAGCCCGATGTGCGGCAATTCGATCTGCCAGGACCGCCGTTTCATGGCGCGCTGGATGCCCCAGCTCGAAGCCTGGTTCCACTATCGCAACCTGGATGTGTCCACCCTCAAGGAATTGTGCAAGCGCTGGCAGCCCGAGGTGTACCGACAGTTCAAGAAGCAGGGCAAGCATACGGCACTGGCCGATATCCAGGAGTCGATCGACGAGCTGCGCTTCTACCGCGAGCACTTCCTGAAGGTGCCGGCAGCGGGCATCGCGCTCGACTGACCATGCTGGCCACGTATCTGCTCGCCGCCGAACTGGGCCAGTTGCTGGCGGCACGCGGCGCCACGGTGACCACGGCCGAATCATGCACCGGCGGCCTGATCGCCGCGGCGATCACCGAGGCGCCGGGCAGTTCGGCCTGGTTCGAGCGCGGGTTCGTCACCTACAGCAACGCGGCCAAGACCGAGATGCTCGATGTGCCCCCGGCGTTCATTGAGGCATTGGGCGCGGTCAGCGAACCGGTGGTGGCCGCAATGGCGCAAGGTGCCTGCCTGCGCGCGGGAACACACTACGCCATGGCGGTGTCCGGCATCGCCGGCCCGGGTGGCGGCAGCCCGGACAAGCCGGTCGGCACGGTCTGGTTTGCCTGGGCCACCCCGCACGCCATCGTCACTGAATGCAGACATTGGCCGGGCGAGCGCGCTGCCGTGCGCAGCGCTGCGGTTCAGCATGCGCTGTCGCGGCTTGTGGCGTTGCTGCACGATGAGGCGGGTGGATAAGGATGGCGGTAAGATAACGCGCACACCGCACCGCTTGCCCCCTTGTACGCGGCGCATTCTTGCAGATACGGCATTTTCCCGCTCCGGACCGGCAGATGGACACCAGCTACGAACGTCGCTTCGGCGGCATTGCCCGCCTTTATGGCCACAGCGCGCTTGCGCGTTTCCGCACCGCCCATGTGTGCGTGATCGGCGTCGGCGGGGTGGGTTCCTGGGCGGCCGAGGCACTGGCCCGCTCCGGGATCGGCGAGCTGACGCTGATCGACCTGGATGATATCTGTGTGTCCAATACCAACCGGCAGCTGCCGGCGCTCGATGGCCATTTCGGTCGGGCCAAGGTGGCCGCGCTGGCCGAGCGTATCCTGGCCATCAATCCGGAATGCAAGGTGCATGCGGTCGAGGATTTCGTGGTGGAGGACAGCCTTGCCGAGTACCTGGGCAGGGGATACGACCATGTGATCGACGCCATCGATTCGGTCCGGATCAAGGCGCAGATCATCGCCTGGTGCCGGCGCCACAAGGTGCCGCTGGTCACCACCGGCGGCGCCGGTGGCCAGACCGATCCCACCCGGATCACGTTGGACGATCTGAGCCGTACCACGGAAGACCCGCTTGCCAGCAAGGTGCGCAGCCTGTTGCGCCGTGAATTCGGCTTTCCCAAAGGCGACAGGAAATTCGGCATCGACTGCGTCTATTCCACCGAACCGCTGGTCTATCCGCAGGCCGACGGCACGGTGTGCGCCCGCAAGCCGCCCGGTGAGGCGGGTGGGCGACTCGATTGCCAGGGCGGATTCGGCGCTGCCGTGGTGGTGACCGGCAGCTTCGGCTTTGCCGCGGCGGCAAGGGTGTTGCGGCGGCTGGCGGGCTGAACGGCGCCGTCAATCGGTGGCGAGCAGCGCGTCGAGCTCCTCCGACAGGCTGTACAGCACGCCTTCCTCGACCGCGCCATGCAGGCGCGACAGGAATTCCTCGCACGCCAGCAGCAGACCGCGCCGTTCGCGCTCCGCGGCGGCCCCGGTCTTGAGAAAGCGCACGATGGCGTGGCTGGCCGACAGCATCAGCCGCGTGTTGTGCGTGCGCCGTGCCACCTCCACCATCCGCTCGACCGCTTCAGCGTGCCGTCCCTGCAGCATCAGCTGCACGCCCAGCTTGTTCAGTTCACCGATATCGCTGCCCAGCTGCCGCACATAGCCTGCCCATGACGCCCGCTGGCCGCATGCTCCTTCAAGCAGACCCGAGACGTGCTTGCTGGTGATGAAGCGCTCGGCGATCGCCATGAGCCATCGGTAGGGCGGAACCTGCGGGTTGGGCACTTCGCCCGCCTGGCTCGGCGGGCAGATGAAATCCGCGGTCATGATGGCGGTGACTGCAAGCTCAAGCGTGAACGCGGTGTCCTGCAGATATGCCTGCAACGGTTCCAGGTCCTGTGGGCGCCCGGAGAACAGTGCGCCGGCGAGCGTCGCCACCACCTGCGCGGTGAGACCGTCCTTGTGCTTGCTGTTGTTGAGCAGGCGCAGATAGCGCTCGGCGTCCGAAAGCGCACCGTCGCGTTTGGCGGCGAGCGCCAGCTGCAGCAGTGTCTCGGGTGCGAGCGCCGACGAATTGCCGCCGTAGGTCACCGCGCGCTCGAGCAGTTCGCGCGCCTTGGTGCTCTGCCCGAGCATGCTGGCCAGGTTGCCGGCCTTTTGCAGGCGCGCGACGTTGTTGGGTGCGATCGACAGACACTGCTCGTAGACCGCCATCGCTTCCTCCAGGCGGCCGTCGGCCAGGTACAACCCCGCCAGTTCCTCATAGGCGTCGATATATTGCGCATGCTCGCCGATCGCGTGCTTGAGCATGCTTTCCGCTTCGTCCTTGCGGCTTTGGCGATTGTAGGTGCGCGCCAAGCCCAGCCGGGCCCACGGCACCATACGCTGCTGCAGGATGGCTTCGAACATCCTGCGTGCGGCTTCAAGCTGCCCGTCCTCCAGCAGCAATGTGGACAGGATGCGCTGCAGGTCGGAGCGGTAAGGCTGCGCGGCGGCGCTGTCGAGCAGTGCGCGGGCCTGCGCGATCGCGCCTTCGATGTCGCCCATGCCGATCTTGTCGTACACCGGCCCGAGGACCTGCTTTTTTTCCCAGGCCTGGGCCAGACGGTCCGAGAGCAGGGCACCGGTGAAAGGCTTGATCAGGTAGTCATCCGGCCCCACCTCGGCAACCGACACCACCTTCTCGTAGCTGGCCTCGGCGGTGATCATGAACCAGACCGTGGTCAGCGGCAGCTCGCCGGTCCCGCGCAGTTCCTCCAGCAGCTCCTGCCCGTTCATGCCGTCGCCGAAGTGGTAGTCGCACAGCACCACGTCGTAGCTGCCGTTCTTGAGTCGCCGCCGGCCCTCGCCGATGCTGCTCGCCAGATCGACGCGCGTGATGCCGATGTTCCCCAGCGTCAACCTGATCGACTGGCGTATCGTCGGCGCATCATCGATGACCAGCACGCTTGCTTGAGTCAGGGAAACGGTCATGGCTTGGCCCCGCAGAGGAAAGGGCTCAGCAGCCCGCCGGCGGTCGCGGCCCTGGCACCCAAGCTTTACTATCGGCGGTGCTGCGGATTTCTGCATGCTTCGCTGCAAAGGCCGGCACGGGCGAAGCGCAAATGAAAACAGCCCCGATCTCGCGATCGGGGCTGCCGGCGATTGGTGCCCAGGAGAAGACTCGAACTTCCACGCCCGTGAAGGCGCTAGGACCTGAACCTAGTGCGTCTACCAATTCCGCCACCTGGGCAGGGTACTCAATCCGCTCGGTGGATTGAAACTTCGATGCATGTGCGCGTGGTGTATGGTGCCCAGGAGAAGACTCGAACTTCCACGCCCGTGAAGGCGCTAGGACCTGAACCTAGTGCGTCTACCAATTCCGCCACCTGGGCCACGCGCTACGCTAGAATGAAACCCGCGTGCTGCATGAAGAAGCCGGATTATCTGGAAACCCAAGAACAATGTCAAGAAAGAACGCAAGCAAGCCTACCCCCCCCTCTGCCGATCCAACGCCCCGTCCATTGCGGGCACAAGATCCCCACCTCGCCCGCGAGTCCGAGCGCTACCCGACCCCGCTGCCATCCCGCGAATACATCCTCGAACTCGTCAAGGCCGAAGGCGCACCGTTGCCGGTGGACGAGTTCGCCACACGCCTGGACATCACTCCCGACGAACGACCGTTCTTCGAACGCAGGCTTGCCGCCATGGCGCGCGAAGGGCAATTGATGATCAACCGCAAGGGCGCGCTGTGCCTGCCCGAGAAGGTGGATCTGATCGCCGGTCGCGTACAGGGGCATCCGGACGGTTTCGGTTTCCTGGTGCCGGACGACGGCAGCGCCGATCTGTACCTTGGGCCCAGGGAGATGGACAAGGTACTGCATGGCGACCGGGTGCTGGCGCGGCAGATCGGGGTCGACCGACGCGGCCGGCCCGAAGGCGCAGTAGCCGAAGTGCTGTCGCGCGCCAATGCCGTGCTGGTCGGGCGCTTTCGCACCGAGCACGGCGTGCATCTGGTGAGCGCCGAGGACAGGCGCATCAGCCAGGATATCCTGGTGCCGCCCAAGGAGAGCGGGCGCGCACGCGCCGGGCAGGTGGTGATGGTGGAACTGATCCAGCAGCCCGAACGTCACGTCAAGCCGATGGGGCGGGTGGTGGAGATCCTCGGCAACTACGACGATCCGGGCATGGAGATCGAGATCGCGCTGCGCAAGCACAACCTGCCGCATGTGTTCTCCGCCGAGGCACAGGCACAGGCCGATGAGGTGCCGCGCAAGGTCAAGAAAAGCGATCTGAAATCGGTATATGGCGTGAAGCGTGAGGACCTGCGCGACCTGCCGCTGGTGACCATCGACGGCGAGACGGCGAAGGATTTCGACGACGCGGTCTACGCCGAGCCCAGGGGCAAGGGCTGGCGGCTGGTGGTGGCGATTGCCGACGTCAGCCACTACGTGCAGCCGGATGATGCGCTTGATGAGACCGCGCGTGAGCGCGGCAACTCGGTCTATTTTCCGCGCCGTGTGATCCCGATGCTGCCCGAGGCGCTCTCGAACGGCATCTGCTCGCTCAATCCCGATGTGGCGCGGCTGTGCATGGTGTGCGACATGGAGGTGGGCGCCAAGGGGGCGATCAAGAAATACCGCTTCTACCCGGCGGTGATGCATTCGCACGCCCGCTTCACCTACACCCAGGTGTGGGACATGATCGAGCACCCCAAGGGCCCGACCGCCCGACAGTACAAGAAACTGCTGCCGCACGTGCACGAGCTGTATGCCTTGTTCCAGGCATTCACCAAGGCGCGCGCCAAACGCGGTGCCATCGATTTCGAGACGGTGGAGACCGAGATCCGCTTCGACGATCACGGCAAGATCCGGCAGATCGTGCCGGTGCATCGCAACGATGCGCACAAGCTGATCGAGGAATGCATGCTGGCCGCCAACGTGTGTGCGGCCGACATGCTGCTCAAACACAAGCACCTCGGCCTCTTTCGTGTGCACGAGGGGCCCAACCCGGAAAAACTCGACGTGCTGCGCGAATACCTGCGCACCTGCGGGCTGATGCTGGGGGGCGAGGACGAACCCACCGCCGAGGACTATGCGCGCCTGTTGCAGCAGATCAAGGCCCGGCCGGATGCCGAGCTGTTGCAGACCATGCTGCTGCGCAGCCTGTCGCAGGCGGTGTACACCCCGGACAACAAGGGGCACTTCGGCCTGGGCTACCCGGCCTACGCTCACTTCACCTCGCCGATCCGGCGCTATCCTGACCTGACCGTGCACCGTGCGATCAAGGCGATCCTGGCCGGCCGCAAGTACAAGCCTTCGCAGAAGTGGGATGCGCTGGGCGTGCAATGCTCGCTGACCGAACGTCGCGCGGACGACGCCAGCCGTGATGTGCTCAATTTCCTCAAGTGTTACTACATGCAGGACAAGGTCGGCGAGGTGTTCGAGGGCAGTGTGGCGGCGGTGACCAGCTTCGGCATGTTCGTGCTGCTGGATGACCTGTATGTGGAAGGACTGGTGCACGTGTCCGAGCTTGGCAGCGATTATTTCCACTACGACGAGCGCCGCCGCGAGCTGAAGGGCGAACGCAGCGGCCAGGTCTACAAGCTGACCGACCGGGTGCGTGTCAAGGTGGTGCGGGTGGATCTGGAGAGCAGCAAGATCGATTTCGTGCTGGCACGCGAGCCGGCCGGCATGCCGGCGCGCAGCGACCGCAACGACCGCAGCGGCGCGCGGCGTGGCAAGGCCGGTGCACCGGCGACAGCGTCTTCCGTACTGCCTGCAGCCACCGGATCGGCCGCGCGGCCGACGGCGGACAAGGGGGCCGAATCCGGCACGCCGGGCAACGCACGTGCCGCCCGGCCCGCGCCACGACAGGGCGCCGCCGACCGTGCGCCGGCCAATGCACCCGCACCGGTGCCTGCCCCGCAGCCTGGCAAGGCGGCGGGCGGCAGCGCGCGGCACGGCAAGGTCGATGCACCGGCGACAGCGTCTGCCGTGCCGTCGGCTGCTACTGGATCGGCCGCACGGCCGGTGGCGGACAAGGGGTCCGAATCCAGGACCTCCGGCAAGGCAGGTGCTGCCCGGCCCACGCCACGACAGGGCGCCACCGACCGTACGCCGGCCAATGCACCCGCACCCGCACCGGTGCCTGCGCCGCAGCCTGGCAAGGTGGCGGACGGCGGCGGCCAGCGCAACCGACGTGCCGATACGGCCGTTCCGGCTGTTGAAACTGCTGCGGCGCCGTCCGCCGCCGCGGCCTCGGGCCGCCGCAAGCGGACGGCGGCCAAGGGCGATGCCTTGCCCGCATCGGTCGATGCCGGCACCATGGCCACACCCACTGCCGATGCCGCCGCGCCGCGGCGTGCACGGCCCACCCGCCCACGCAAATCCGGAGAAGATGCATGATCGAGTTGATCCAGGTCCCGTTTTCGCATTACTGCGCCAAGGTCCGCATTGCGCTCAACGAGAAGGGGCTCGACTACCGCTGCCTACCTGTGCCGGGCGGCTGGATGGATAGCCCGGAGTACAAGACAGTCAATCCATTGGGGCGCATTCCGTTCCTGGTCGACGGCGAGGTGCGCCTGGGTGAATCGCAGGTGATCAACGAGTATCTGGAAGAGCGCTACCCCTTGCCTGCGCTGCTGCCGGCCGATGCGGCGCAGCGCGCCCAGGTGCGCTGGCTGTGCAGCCTGCACGACAGCTACTGCGCGCCGCAGCTGTTCCGAATCTTCTTCGGCCTGCTCAACGGCAAGGACAAGACCGGGCTGGCGGCCGACTGGCAGGCGGCGCTTGCTGCGCTCGACCTGCTCGAAGCGCGTGCCGCCGCACCGTGGCTGGCGGGCGAGACCTTCTCGCTTGCCGATTGCGCCTGGGTATTGAGCTGGATGCACGCCCAGTCGCTGGCCGGCATGCTGGGCGAGCAGTTGCATGCTGCCGAGCGTTACCCCCGCATCAGCGCATGGTACGAGCGCGCGAGCGCACGTCCCGCGGTGGCCAGCGTGCTCGAAGAGGCCCGCGCGGCGCTCGCCAAGAACTGATCGTCCCACCGGGGCCGCGTGCGGCCCCGTCTTCTTGTCTGTCCAACTGCTTGCTGCACTGCACCACCTGTTCACTTACAATGACGGTGGCCTACATGTGGGACCGGATCCATGCACCGGATTCGGTCTATCCAACGGTTGATGGTGACTGTCGCTGCGCCCCCTGGTGACCCGACCCGGCGTGGCACCCCATCAAACTGAAGTGTGAGGCCATGCTAAGCTTATGGCGCGCTTCAGCATCAGGGCGGCAACCGGCCGCCCAGACGGCGCCACCGGGAATCCAATACAGGGGAGAATCAAACAGATGTTCATCGTCGATCGGTCTGCTGCGCTGATCCGTCCCAAGCAGCCATTCCTGGACTGGCTCAATGGCCTGCCCGACAACGAAGTCATGCTGTCGCTGAATGATATCCGCAGCGATTGCACCGTCATCCTGGTACCCGAGGCCGTCGAGCCTGAGGACGGCATCTCCTATATCGACGATCTGGCCGACAAGCTTTTCGAGATGGAACTTGCCTCCTGGGTCGAGGACGAAGCGCTGTGGCCCAAACCACGCAATCTGAAGCTGTTTTGGGAATGGTTCGACGTGGAGATCCATCTGGGTGTGATGGACAGCGTCTCCGAGGAAATCCACAACACGCCGTCCGATCACGGCTATCACTGAGCCCTATCGCAAGGAGGAATGCATGCTTCGTCGCAATATCGCGCTGGCTGTACTGGCAACGCTGACCGCGGCTGGCACGGCCCGGGCCGAGCCGCTCAACTACAACGTGGTCAATCTGGAAGCCAGCGCGCAGCGCGCGGTGAGCAACGATCTGGCAGTCGCCACCTTGTTCGTCGAGGTCAACGACAACGATCCGACGCGGCTTGCAAACAAGGTCAACCGGACGTTGGGTGCCGCACTCAAGCTGGTGAAGCAGGTGCCGGTGGTGAAGAACGAAGGTACCGGCTATGCCACGCATCCGGTCTACAACCCCAAGACCAACCGGGCTGAAGGTTGGCGCGGTCGCGGCGAACTGCGTGTTTCCAGCCGCGACTTCGAAGCCTTTTCGAAGTTGCTGGGGCAGTTGCAGCAACCGCTGGAAGGCGGACAGCCGCTGCAGCTCGCCGGCATCCACTATGCGATTTCCGACGACGCGCGCGGCCAGCTGGAAAACGAGCTGATCGAGGAGAGCCTCAAGGCGTTCCGCCAGCGTGCCGATCTGATCAGCCGCAGCATGGCCGCCAAGGGCTGGCGCACGGTCAATCTCAACGTCAACACCCAGGCGTTGATGCCGCCACCGATGCTCAAGACCATGTCGGTGCGGTATGCGGCCGAGGCCGATGCCACGCAACCGCCGCTGGAAGGGGGCGACAGCAAGGTGACGGTGACGGTGAACGGCAGCATCCAGGTCGAGTAGGGCGCCGGTGCACACCCAGCCGCGAGTGGTCTGTCGATTCGGCCCCTCGCGGCTTTTTGTTGTCTGGTCGATCGGGGTGCATGCGCTGGCCGCGGTGGCGGCATTGGTATTGCCGGCGCCATGGCGCTGGCCGGCCTTGGCCTGGGTCGCGGCCCTGGCGCTGCTGGGGTGGCGCACACCGCAGCCCGTTGGTGAGCTGCGCGCGCCGGGCGACGGCACGCTGTGGCTACGCGATGCGGCGGGCGAACGCCCGATCCAGCCGGCACCCGGTTCGCTGGTCAGCCCCGCGCTGATCGTGCTGCGCTATCACGACGAGGGCGGACGGTCCCGGCGACTGGCGCTGTGGCCGGATGCCGCACCGGCCGGTGAGCTGCGCCAACTGCGCACCTGGCTGCGCTGGCGGCGCGATCCTGCCTCATGAGGTCGCACGGCGCCCCGTATTGACGATCCGGCACCGCCTAGCTGCGCAACACCACCTGGTTGCGCCCGGCACGCTTGGCGTCGTATACCCCGCTGTCAGCTGCGGCGATCAGCGCCTCGGCGTCATGCTGGGCGGGGAAGCTGGCGATGCCGCAGCTGAAGGTGACGTGGAAGGACTCGTTTTCCCACAGGTGCTGGATATGGGCGAATGCTTCGCGCAGCTGGTTGCACAGCATCCGCGCATCGCTGCCGGCGGTACCTGGCAGTACGATCAGGAATTCCTCGCCGCCGTAGCGCCCGATCAGGTCCACCTTGCGCAGCCGTTGCCGCAGCAGGTGCCCCAGACTCCTGATCACACGGTCGCCCATCGGATGGCCGTAGCGGTCGTTCACCTGCTTGAAATGATCGATATCCAGCATGGCCACCGACAGCGGCGCATCCTGCCGGTGGGCGCGCTCGACTTCGAGATGGACCGCTTCCTTGATATGGGTGTGATTCAGGCAGTTGGTCAGGCTGTCGCGCGCCAGCTGCGTGCGCAGGGTCCGATGGCGTTCGGCGCGACCGACGGCGGTTGCCACCAGCAGCGCCGGGTCCAGCGGCTTGAACAGGTAGTCGTCGCCCGACTGCAGGATACGCGGCAGCAGTGCGCTGATGCGTGCTTCGGTGGAGCAGAAGACGATGGGCAGGCTCACGTAGGCGGGGTGCTGCCGGATCACGGCGGCCAGTTCCAGCCCGTCGCAGCCGGGCATGCTGATGTCCAGCAGCACGAGGTCAGGCAGGAACTCGCGCAACTGCGGCATCACCAGCAACGGATCGTTGACCACGCGCGTGGCCATGCCGGCCGCCTGCAACAGCGCCGCGTTGTATTCGGACAGCGCGACCGAGTCGTCGACGATCAGCGCCCGCAACGGTTCGAGCTGGCCGCGCCCGGCCAGGCGCTCCAGCGCATCGGCCAGCGACGGGATGTCGAGCGGCCTGGGCAGAAAGCTCTGCCCACCGGCGCGTACCGCCCGCAGTCGGGTCGGAAAGTCATCCCGGTCCGAAATGAAGACCAGCGGCGGCAGCGGCCGTGTCCTGTGCAGCTGTGTCGCAATCCCGGCGAAGCTGTCCTCGCCTTCGTCGGACTGCATCTGCATCACGATCAGGTCAAAGCCGCCTTGCTCGATCAGCGCCGCCAGGCCGGCGGCCTCCTGGTGCAGTGTGATGCGATAGCCGAAGTGCTCGAGCTGCAGCTTGAGGGCGCGGCCTGATGCCGCATCGTGCTGGACCAGCAGCAACGCCTGGCCGGTCTGTCCGGCTGCATGCTGCCGGGCCGCACCACTGTCCGCGGATGCGGCCACCGGCGTGGGGGCCTGGGCCCGTGCCGCATGCACCGCGGCAAGCAACGGCCGCAGCGGGGCGCAGTCGGGCGGCGCCGGTGCCGCGGCAAGCCGGGTCGCTTCGCGTTCCAGCTGCAGCAGCGACTGGCCGAGCGCGTGATAGCCGAAGTTGCCGACACTGCCGGCAAGCGCATGGGCGATCCGCTTGAGCTGTTGCAGCGCGTCGGCATCGGCGGTTGCGCAGGCGGCTTCATATACGCTGTCCAGTTCGGCCAGCCGCTGCGGCAATTCCGCGTCGAACCGGCCCCGCAGCGCTTCCAGCCGGCGCTTGAACAGCGTGTTTCCGTCTTCGCTCATCGATGGGCCTCTTGGCGGGGTCGTGTTTTGCAATCCGCGTGTTTCGCTTCTAAGAATGCGAAATATGGTGGAAAACGAAAGTTTTTCTCCAAAAACACGGTGCGTGCATGTCGCTGCAGGCTGTGGCGAAGGACAACCGCTGCCACGACGGCACGCATTGCCGGCGAAACCATGTGGCCAGACGTGGGCGGCATAAAGTCGGGTAGTGCCGCGTCATCCCGGACTATGCTTCAGTGCACCCACCGCCGCATCGCAATGCCGGTAGTCCGCAACACAGGAGCAAGGATGAAGATGATTTTGTCGGTGGACGATTCGCCCTCGATCCGGCAGATGATTGCCTTTACGCTGGAGAATGCCGGTTACCGGGTCGTCCCCGCGGCCAACGGCGAAGAGGCGCTTGCACTTGCCCAATCCCAGCCGTGCCACTTGGTGATCACCGACCAGAACATGCCGGGCATGGACGGGCTGAGCCTGATCCGCGCCTTGCGCGCGTTGCCTGACTATCGCCAAGTGCCGATCCTGATGCTGACCACCGAGTCGGGTGAACAGATGAAGGCCGCGGGGCGCGCGGCCGGTGCCACCGGCTGGCTGGTCAAGCCCTTCGAGCCGCGGCGGCTGGTGGAAGTGGTGCAGCGGGTATTGCCCTAGCCGCCAGATCATGCAGATCGACATCACGCAATTCCACCAGGTGTTCTTCGATGAGGTGGCCGAGCACCTGGGCGTCATCGAGCGGGTGCTGCTGTCGCTGGATCCGGCCCAGCCGCAGCGTGAACACCTGGACGAGATCTTCCGCGCAGTGCATTCGATCAAGGGCGCCAGCGCCACCTTCGGCTTTCCTGATCTTGCCCGGGTCAGCCATGTGCTGGAGTCGTTGCTCGGGTCGGTGCGCGAAGGCCGGCTGGCGTTACGGCGCGAGCTGGTGGATGCGGTGCTGCAGGCCAACGATCTGTTCAAGGTGCTGCTGGCCGATGCACGCCAGTACCGCCCGAGCGATCCGACCGCGATCGAGGCGGTGTGTGTCACGCTGACGCAACTGGCCACCGACAGCCAGAGCCCTGCCGTGCCGCAGCAGGTGGACGAACCCTACGGCTTCTTCGACGACCCGGCCCCGGCCCCGGCCCCGGCCCCGGAGCCAGCGCCGGTGGTGCAGGGCGGGGAGCCGGTCAGGCCTGTGCCACCGCCGGCCACACCGGCACAGTCGGCCTTGCCGCCCATCGAGGCATCGTCGATCCGGGTGGGGGTAGAGCGCGTCGACCATATGGTCAATCTGGTCGGTGAACTGGTGATCACCCAGTCGATGCTGACCGAGGCGGGTGCCGGACTGGATCCGGCGGTACACCACCGCCTGCACCGGGCGCTGGAACAACTGCAGCGCAATACGCGTGATCTGCAGGAACTGGTGATGACCATCCGCATGCTGCCGGTCAGCTTCGTGTTCAACCGCATCCCGCGGCTGGTGCGTGATCTAGCGGCCCGGCTGGAAAAGCAGGTCACGCTGGAGATGCTGGGCGAGCATACCGAGCTGGACCGCAGCGTGATCGAGCGCATCGGTGACCCGCTGATCCATATCGTGCGCAATAGCATAGACCATGGCATCGAGCCGCCGGCGGTGCGCATGGCGCAAGGCAAGGACCCGAGCGGCACGGTGCGGCTGATCGCCCGGCAGCAGGGCGGCAGCATCGCCATCGAGGTGACCGACGACGGCGCCGGGCTGCAACGCGACCGCATCCTGGCCAAGGCGCGCGAGCAGGGGTTGCAGGTGGCCGACGACCTGAGCGACGACGAGGTATGGCAGCTGATCTTCCTGCCCGGCTTCACCACCGCCGCAGAAGTCACCGATGTCTCCGGCCGCGGTGTCGGCATGGATGTGGTCCGGCGCAATATCCAGGAGATCGGCGGGCATGTCGAGGTGGTCTCACAGCCTGGCCTGGGCGCCCGTTTCACCATCCGCCTGCCACTGACCCTGGCCATTCTCGACGGCATGGTGGTGGCGGTGGACGGGAACGCCTATATCGTGCCTTTGAGCGCGATCCTGGAGTCGATACAGCCGGCACCCGGGCAGCTCTTCACGGTGGCGGGGGCGCTGCAGGTGGTTGCGGTGCGCGGGGAGTACGTGCCGGTGATCCCGCTGGGGCAGGCCCTGGGCGGGCCGCCCGGCCCGAACGGGTCGAGCATCCTCGTGCTGGTCGAGGTGGACGGCGAAAGGGCGGCGCTGGGCGTGGACAACCTGGTGGGGGACCAGCAGGTGGTGGTCAAAAGCCTGGAAACCAACTATCGCAAGGTGAACGGCCTGTCGGGCGCGACCATCATGGGCGACGGCCGGGTGGCATTGATCGTGGATGTGGTGCAGGTGGTGCGTCAGGCGCGGCGCGAGGCCCGCAGGAACGGAAAATCATATGGATCAGATCGAGTCGAAGCTTGAGCCCGTGGCCGGTGCCGGCGAGTACCTCACGTTTACGCTGGGGGCCGAGGAGTACGGCATCGACATCCTCAAGGTGCAGGAAATCCGCAGCTACGAGGGTGCCACCGCCATCGCCAATGCCCCGCCCTTCATGAAGGGCGTGATCAACCTGCGCGGCGTGATCGTGCCGCTGCTGGATCTGCGGCTCAGGTTCGGCATCGGCGAGCCCACGTACGACCCCTTCACCATCGTGGTGGTGCTCAACCTGGGGGTGAGGGTGGTCGGCATCGTGGTCGACGGTGTGTCGGACGTGGTCACGCTCGGCCCGCAGCAGATCCAGCCGCTGCCCGAACTGAGCACTGCCATCGATGTCGCCTACGTGCGCGGTCTGGCAAGCCTGGACGAGCACATGCTGATCCTGATCGATATCGAACAACTGATGCTGAGCCCGGAAATGGGCTTGGTCGACGCCTGAGCCGCCCCGTCGGAGAACCCGCCATGTTCCAGACCCTTACCATTGCCAAGAAACTGACGCTGGGCTTTGCCTGCGTGATCTCGCTGCTGCTGCTGCTGGCCGGGTTCTCGTACCTGAATGTGACCCGGCTTACCAACACCGTGAACTGGAACATCCACACCTACGAGGTGATCACCGAAGCCAATGCGCTGCTGGAGCAGATGCTCAACCTGCAGACCGGCTCGCGCGGCTTCCTGCTCACGGGCGACGAGGATTTCCTCCAGCCGTTCCAGCTGGGCAAGGTCGCGTTCGTCGAGCACTACGGGCGGTTGCGCAAGCTGATCAGCGATCATCCGGAGCAACAGAAGCGGCTCGATGCGCTCGATGCGCTGCATCGGGAATTCGTGGGCTATGCCGAGCAGCTCCAAGCCCAGCGCAAGCGGGCCGGCAACGATCCGCGCAAGCAGGCCGTGGTGCTGACCGTGGTGCGCGAGGGACGCGGCAAGCAGCTGATGGATGAGTTCAGGGTGCGCATCCAGCAGTTCACCGACACCGAGAGCCTGCTGCTGCAGCAACGGCAGCACGCGATGAAGGATGTCGAGCGGAGCACCCGGCTGCTGCTCGTGGCGGGCAGCCTGGCGGCGATCCTGCTGGCGGCACTGTTGGCCTACGCGATCATCCGCGGCCTGATGCGGCAACTGGGCGGGGAACCGGCGTATGCCTCGGAGGTGGTACGGCGCATCGCCGAAGGCGACTTCACCCATACCATCGTCGTGCGCCCGGGTGACGATGGCAGTCTCCTGTACAACATGGCGATGATGCAGGCCGGGCTGTCACGCCTGATCGCCCAGATCAAGTACGCCGCCGAGACCATCAGTGTGGGGGCGCAGCAGATCGCGATGGGCAACAACGACCTGTCGCGCCGCACCGAGCAGCAGGCGGCCGCGCTGGAGGAGACCGCGTCCAGCATGGAAGAGCTGACCATGACGGTGAAGCAGAACGCCGAAAGCGCGCGCCAGGGCAAGAACATGGCCGAGGGCGTGTACGACCTGGCCGGGAAGGGCGGGGAGGCGATGCGGCAGGTGGTCAGCACCATGAATTCGATCACCGAGAGTTCGCGCCGCATCGTCGACATCATCGGCGTGATCGATGCCATCGCCTTCCAGACCAACATCCTGGCGCTCAATGCCGCTGTGGAGGCGGCGCGGGCCGGCGAACAGGGCCGCGGTTTCGCCGTGGTGGCGGGCGAGGTGCGCAGCCTGGCGCAGCGTTCGGCAGCCGCGGCCAAGGAGATCAAGGGATTGATCGGCGCCTCGGTGGACAAGGTGGAAGGCGGCAACCGGCAGGTGGAAGCGGCTGGCCAGACCATCGAGGAGGTGGTCCGTGCGGTGCGCCGCATGGCCGAGCTGATCAACGACGTGGCCGATGCCTCTTATGAGCAGAGCAACGGCATCCAGCAGGTGAACACCACCGTGGTGCAGATGGACGAGGTGACCCAGCAGAACGCCGCGCTGGTCGAAGAGGCCGTCTCGGCCAGCGAATCGCTGGCACAGCAGTCGCGCGGGCTGGCTGAATCGGCCAGCCGTTTCCGGCTGAGCGATGAGTTCACCACGCAGCAAGGGGCGGTGCTGCCGCGTGTCACGCTGCCGCCGCGGCGGCCCGCGCCGCGCAGGCAGACCACGGCGGCGACACCGTCGATCCCGGCCGATGCCCGTGGTGCACACGCGGCCGACGAGGACTGGACCGAGTTCTGAAGACCCACCCCAGAATGCTTGTGCGCCACGCGCGGAGGGGACAGCGCGGGCACCAGATGCATGGGGCAACCGGCAACGAGAGCAACGGCAAGGAGGGCGATACGGTGAGTGGCCTTTTTCCGTCCCGGGCGCTGGGATCCACCGGGTCGCCGACGGCGACGTTGTGCGGCGCCCGTGTGGCAGCCGGTGGCGCATGCCGTGTGCCGCGGCTGTTGGCCGGGCCAGGCCCGGGTGCGCACAGCGCATAGGCAGCTTCCGCGATGATTGCCGTGCCTGCGCCGTTTCGCGAATTCACCTTTTCCGACGCCGATTTCCAGCAGGTGCGGCAGTTGATCCATGCGCATGCCGGCATCTTCCTGGGCGAGCACAAACGCGCGATGGTCTATGCCCGGCTGGGGCGGCGGCTGCGCGCGCTGCATCTGCGCTCATTTGCGGATTACCTGACCCGGCTGACGCTGGATGGGGCCGAATGGGAGCATTTCACCAATGCGTTGACCACCAACCTGACCCGCTTCTTCCGTGAGCCGCACCACTTTGTGCTGCTGCAGCGGTATCTGGCGCAGCTGCAGGGGCGCGAGGCGCGGATCTGGAGCGCCGGCTGTGCCAGCGGCGAGGAAGCCTACTCCATTGCCATCACCGCGGCGCAAAGCGGCCGTCCGGCCCGGGTCCTGGCCACCGATCTGGATACCGCCGTGCTGGCCCGGGCGCGCCAAGGCATCTATCCGATCGAACGCGTCGAGGAACTGGCGCTGTCGATCCGGCGGCGCTACTTCCACCGCGGACGCGGGCCGCACCAGGGCATGGCCGCCGTCAAGCCCGAGCTGGCGGCGCGGGTGGCGTTCCGTCAGCTCAATCTGCGCCTGTCGCCCTGGCCGATGTCGCGGCCTTTCGACGTGGTGTTCTGCCGCAATGTGCTGATCTACTTCGACCGGCCGACCCAGCAGGACATCCTGCGCCGCATCACCACGCTGCTCGCACCCGGGGGGCTGCTGTTCCTGGGCCATTCGGAGACCGTCAATGGCGCCGGATTGCCGCTGGAGCTGGTCGACACCACCACCTACCGGCTGTGTACGGGGTCCGACGCATCATGATGTCCGGCAGCAGCGCCCCCAACAGCTACTACGACCACCGCTTCCACCTGGAAGCGATCAAGCTGTTGCCGGCGCAGTACTTTGCCACCAACCGCAACGTGGTGCTGGTGACCGTGCTGGGCTCGTGCGTCTCGGTCTGCCTGCGCGACCCGGTGGCCGGCGTGGGGGGCATGAACCATTTCATGTTGCCGCAGGGCGAGCAGGGTGGGCTGCTCAGCATGTCGGCGCGCTACGGCGTGCATGCGATGGAACTGCTGATCAACCAGATGATGAAGCTCGGCGCGCGGCGCGATCGGCTGCAGGCCAAGGTATTCGGTGCCGGCAACGTGCTGCCGGCGATGAGCCGGGTGGGCGTGGGACGCTGCAATGCCCAGTTCGTGCTCGACTATCTGGAGACTGAACGCATCGCGCTGCTGGCGCACGATCTGCTCGACGTGCATGCCCGCAAGCTCTACTTCTTTCCGCTCAGCGGACGGGTACTGGTGCGCAAGCTGAAGAAGCTCAACAACCGGACGCTGCTGGAGCGCGAAGCGGCGTACTCCCACCGCCTGCATCAAACGGATACCGGCGATGTCGACCTCTTCTGAGCGCGCCGGCAAATGCATCCGTGTGCTGATCGTTGACGATTCGGCGGCGTACCGCGGCCTGTTGGGCAAGCTGCTGGCGCGCCATCCGCAGTTCATCCTGGTCGGCGAGGCCGCGAGTGCCGCCGAGGCACGCGCCGCGATCAAGGCACTGCATCCGGATGTGCTCACCCTGGATGTCGAGATGCCGGGCATGAGCGGGCTCGTCTTTCTCGAACACCTGATGCGCCTGCACCCCTTGCCGGTGGTGATGGTGTCCGCGGCAGCCCGGCAGAATGCCGACGTGATCCTGAGTGCGATGGCGCTGGGTGCGGTGGATTTCGTGCTCAAGCCCGACGGCGCCGATGCCGCGGTATTGGCCGAGTTCGAGCGCAGGCTGGTCGCCACGCTGCGCGTGGCCGCCTTCGCGCAGCCCAGGCGGGCCGCCGTGTCGCCGTTGCCCGCGGCGCTTGCCTGCCCTGCGCGGCCGGATCGGCTGATCGCGGTGGGCGCCTCGACCGGCGGTACCGAAGCCATCCGCGCGCTGCTCTGCGGCCTGGGTGCCCACAGTCCGCCGGTGCTGGTGGTGCAGCATCTGCCGGACAGCTTCGTGCCGGCCTTCATCGACCGGCTGGACCGCGCCTGCGCGTTGCGGGTACGGGCGGCGGTGGAAGACGAGGTGCTGCGCCCGGGCCACGTCTATCTGTCGCCGGGCGACGTGCATCTCGCGGTGGCGCGGCAGGACGGCCAACTGGTGGTGCGCCTGCTCGATTGCGATCGGGTCAATTTCCACCGGCCGGCGGTGGACGTGCTGTTCCAGTCGGTGGCATGCACCGCCGCGCCCTGCGCGATCGGCGTGTTGCTGACCGGCATGGGCAAGGACGGCGCCGCCGGGCTGGCGGCCATCCGCACCGGCGGCGGCTATGCCATTGCGCAGAGCGAGCGCAGCTGCGTGGTGTTCGGCATGCCGCGCGAGGCCATCCTGCTCGATGCGGTCGATGCCATCCTCGATCTGCAGGACATCCCGGCTGCGCTGGCGCAGCTGATCGCCGCGCCAGGATGATCCGGCGCTGCGCCTGAGCGGTGCAGACGGCCCTCCATGCCGGATGGCCGGGACATCACGTGCCGTGACGGGCGCGACGCGACGCGGCCTGCGCGGGCATCAGTCCGGCACACCCTGCCGCCGCTGCCGCTCGACTTCGTTGCTGTCGGCCTCGAACAGGCTCTCCAGCTCGCGCATCGCTTCACGGGTGCTCTGGATCAGCTGCGTCTCGTCGTGGTGGGTCGCGTGCTGGCGCAGCAGCAACTGCTCGTCGTAGCGGCGGAAGGCATCGACGGTGGCGGCGGCTTGCGGCTGGGGCAGGCCCAGCACCTGCAACGCATCGCGCGCCATCTTCAGGCTGGAGTGATACGTTTCGCGCTCGATCAGCTGCACACCAAGGTCCATCAGCCGGTAGGCGTGGGCCCGGTTGCGTGCCCGTGCCAGCACCGTGAGTCTGGGAAAGTGCCGGCGTACCGTCTCGGCAGTGCGGATCGAAGCTTCCACATCGTCGATCGCCAGCACCAGCAATTCGGCGCGCTCGGCATGGGCGGCACGCAGCAGCTCCAGCCGCGACGCATCCCCATAGAACACCTGATTGCCGAAGCGCCGCACGAAGTCCACTTGGTCGGGGCTCGCCTCCAGCGCGGTGAACGGAATCTTGCGCAGCCGCAGTGCCCGCCCCACGATCTGCCCGACCCGGCCGAAGCCGGCAATGATCACCCGGCTGTCGTCGGCGGGCTCGATGGTGTCGAACTCCCGTTTGCGCACTGGGGCAAGCCGCGGTGCGACCACCCGTTCGTGCAGCAACGCCAGCAGCGGCGTGGCCGCCATCGACAGCGTGACCACCAGCACCAGCGTCTCGGCCAGCGGCCGTGCCATCACGCCGCTGCCGGCCGCCAGCGTGAACAGCACGAAGGCGAATTCGCCGCCCTGCGCCAGTGCCACGCCCAGATGGCGGGCAGCGGCGCCGCTCGAGCCGGTCAGCCGTCCCAGCACGTAGAGCACGGCGAACTTGCAGAGCACCAGCCCGAGCACCAGCATGGCCAGCGTGCCCGGAATGCGTGTGAGCAGCCCTAGGTTGGCCGACATGCCCACGGCGATGAAGAACAACCCCAGCAGCAGGCCCTTGAACGGCTCGATGGTGGCCTCCAGCTCATGCCGGTATTCCGAATCGGCCAGCAGCACGCCGGCCAGGAAGGCACCCAGTGACATCGACAGCCCCACCTGCTGCATCAGCAGCGCGGTGCCCAACACCACGAGCAGCGCCGCCGCGGCAAACACTTCCGGCGCGCGGGAACGTGCCACGAGGCGCAGTGCCGGGCGCAGCAGCCAGTGCCCGCCAAGGACGACCCCCGCCACCACGGCCACTGCCTTCAGCACGCCCGCCCCGTCCGGCAGCGCGCCGCCGGACAGCAACGGCAGCAGCGCCAGCAGCGGAATCACCGCCAGATCCTGGAACAGCAGGATGGCAAATGCATCGCGGCCATGGCGGGTGGTCAGCTGTTTCTTTTCGGCCAGCATCTGCAACACCAGCGCGGTGGACGAGAGCGCGAGGCCCAGTCCGGCCACCAGGGCGGCGGCCGGCGGCACCTGCAACAGCAGCGCTGCGCCGCCGATCAACACGGCGCTGAGGATCACCTGCGCGCCGCCCAGCCCGAATACCGAGCGCCGCAGCACCCACAGCCGTGACGGCTGCAGTTCCAGCCCGATCACGAACAGCAGCAGCACCACGCCCAGCTCGGAAAAATGCAGGATGCGCTCCACCTGGGTCACCAGCCCCAGCCCCCAGGGTCCGATCAACACGCCGGCGCACAGATAGCCCAGGATGGCGCCGAGCCCGGCGCGGCGGAACAGCGGCACCATCACCACGGCGGCGCACAGGAACAGGGTGATCTGGCTGGTCAGGGTCATGCGGGGTCTCAGGCTCACGGTCTGCCGTGATTGTAAGCAAGTGCGGCACAGATGGGTTGGTGGCGATCCACGACACACGCCGTCCGGATGCAATTCAGCGTGATGCAAGGGGGAGGATGGCTTTTTTGGCTGATGCTGCGATCAGGGCCCGCCTCCCTGGCCTGGGCGCTGGTGACAGCGGATCATGGGGCTGGTGAACAGGGGAGAACACGATGCGATTGCACGGCAATCTGTTGACCGAGGCGGGCTGGCTGTTGGGCGAGCTTCGTTGCGAGGATGGGTGCATCGTCGCCATCGACGGCGAGCCGGCCGATCCGGCGCGCAATGAAGCGCCGTATCTGCTGCCGGGTTTCATCGACCTGCATGTGCACGGCGGTGGCGGTGCGGATGTGATGGAGGGCGCGGCCGCCGTGGCGCGGATGGCCGCCCTGCATGCGCGGCACGGCACCACCGCGCTGCTGGCGACCACCGTGCCGGCGCCGGATGCGGAACTGACCGCACTGCTGGGTGACCTGGGCAGGCTGTGCGCCGAGCCCGTCCGTGACCGGGCAAGGGTGCTGGGCATCCACCTGGAGGGGCCGTATGTGAGCCCGCAGCAGCTCGGTGCGCTGCCCGATGCATTGCGCGCCGCCACACTGGCCGAGGTGGACCGCTACCGCGCACTGGCGCCGCTGCGGGTGATCACGCTCGCGCCCGAGGTCGCCGGCCATGCCGGCCTGATCGGCGAACTCGCGCAGCGCGGCATCCGGGTGCAGCTAGGCCATTCGCGCGCCAGCTACGAAGAGGCGGTGGCGGCACTGGCGCAAGGGGCTGCGGGCTTCACCCATGTCTACAACGCCATGAGCGGCCTGCACCATCGCGAGCCGGGCATGGTGGGCGCGGCGCTGGCGCATGCCGAGTTCGGCGAACTGATCCCGGATCTGATCCACGTGCATCCCGGGGCGATGCGCGTGGCACTGCGGGCGATCCCACGGCTTTACTGCGTCACCGACGCGGTGGCGTTCGCCGGCCTGCCTGACGGCGAGTACCGGATGGGTGAGGCGGCGGCACACAAATGCCTGGGCGCGATCCGACTGGCGGACGGCCGGCTGGCGGGCAGCGCACTGACCATGGATGTGGCGTTGCGCAATCTGGTGCAACTGGGCCTGACGCTGCAGGACGCGGCGCACCGGGTGTCGCGCTATCCGGCCGACTATCTGGGGCTGACCGAGCACGGCCGGCTGGCGCCCGGTGCGGTGGCCGATGTGGTGACGCTGGACCGGGCCTTGCAGGTGCGCGCGGTGCACGTGGCCGGACATGCGCTGAACGCCGCGGCATAGGCCGGTCCTGCCGGGCCGGGCTGCGCCGCCCCGGCTGCGCAGCTCAGACCCGCACCACCTGCAGCACGCCGTTCACCTCGGCCAGCTTGGTGAAGATGCGCTGCAGCTCGGCGGCGCTCCTGATCTCGACGGTGAAGCGCATCCGTGCCCGGTGGTCCTTGGACAGGGTGTTGACGGCGGTGACGTTGATCTTCTCGCGGCCCATCACATCCGACAGATCGCGCAGCAATCCGGGACGGTCGTGCGCCTCGACCAGCAGATCGGTGGCGAACACGTTGTGGGTCTGCCGCCCCCAGTCGGCCTTGATCAGCCGCTCGGGCGAAGCGGCCGCCAGGCGCTTGAGGGTGACGCAGTCGCTGCGGTGGATCGAGATGCCGCGTCCCTTGGTGACAAAGCCGACCACCCCGTCGGGCGGCACCGGCTTGCAGCACTTGGCCAGCAGTGTCATCAGCTTGTCCACGCCCTCGATCAGGATGCCTTCGCCCTTCTGGTCGGCACGCGCTGCGCGGATCACGTCCTCGGCGCTGACCGGGACGTCAGCGGCGGGCTTGTCGTCGAACAGCAGCGCGTCGGCCAGTGCGCGCAGCGTCACCTCGCCCTGGCCGAGCGCGGCATGCAGCTCATCGCTGCTCTTGAAGCCCAGCCGATGCGCCACCGTGTCCTGGCTGACCTGGGTGCGCCCCACACGGGCCGCCTCCTTGTCGTACAGCGCGCGTCCGGCCTCGACCGCCACATCCAGGTTCTGCTGCCGGATCCAGGCGCGGATCTTCTGCGCGGCCCGGTGGCTCTTCACATAGCCCTGGTGCAGCCAGTCCAGGCTGGGACCGCCTTCCTTGGTCGACAGGATCTCGACCCGCTGCCCGGTCTCCAGCGCGGTCGACAACGGCACGATGGCACCATCCACCTTGGCACCGCGGCAGCGGTGGCCCAGGTCGGTATGCAGGTGATAGGCGAAATCGACGGGCGTCGCGCCCTTGGGCAGCGCGATCACACGGCCGGCCGGGGTGAGCACGTAGATGGTGTCGTCGAACAGCTCGGCCTTGAAGGCATCCGCCAGCTGTGTCTCCTGCGCCATGTCTTCGCGCCAGTCCAGCAACTGGCGCAGCCAGGCGATCTTTTCCTCGTACTTGCTGTCGCCCTGGCCGCCTTCCTTGTAGCGCCAGTGCGCCGCTACGCCGTATTCGGCGTGTTCGTGCATCTCGAAGGTGCGGATCTGCACTTCGAGCGCCTTGTCCTGCGGCCCGATCACCGCGGTATGCAGGCTGCGGTAGAAGTTGCCCTTGGGTTGGGCGATATAGTCGTCGAATTCGCCGGGGATGGGCTGCCACAGGTTGTGCACGATGCCAAGCACCGTGTAGCAATCCTTCAGATCGTCCACCAGCACGCGTACTGCCCGGATGTCGTAGAGCTCGGAAAAGTCGAGCTTCTTCTGCTGCATCTTCTTCCAGATGCTGTAGATGTGCTTGGGGCGTCCGGTCAGGTCGGCGTGGATCTGGGCATTGGCCAGTTCGCGGCGCAAGGTGGCCAGCACGTCGCCGATGAAGCGCTCGCGGTCCACCCGGCGTTCGTCCAGCAACCGGGCGATCTTCCTGTAGGTTTCCGGCTCCAGGTAGCGAAAGCCGAGGTCCTCCAGCTCCCATTTGATCTGCCACACCCCAAGCCGGTTGGCGAGCGGGGCGAACAGGTCGAGCGTCTCACGCGCGCGTAGGCGGCGTATCTCTTCCGGCGCCTGCGTGAGCTCATGCATGGTCTGGGTGCGCCAGGCCAGCGCGACCAGCACCACGCGCATATCCTCGACCATGGCGAGCAGCATCTTGCGGACCGCCTCGATCTGGGCGGCGGCTTCCTGGGGCTTGCCGCGTGGCGCATGGGCGAGCGTATCGAGCTTCTTCACCCGGACCAGCCCCTCCACCAGCCGGGCCGCGTCGTCGCCCAACTGCTCGCGCAGTGTCTCGATGGCACCGGTCTCGCGCTCGGGAACCGCATAGGTGAGCGCGGCGATCACCGCGTCGGCATCCAGGTTCAGGTCGGCGACGATGGACGCGGCGGCCACCGCATGGTGGAACAGCGGCGCGCCGCTTTCATCGAGCGTATCGTCGCCGTAGCACTGCTGCGCCCAGTCGGTGGCCTTGCGCATGCGCACCAGGTCTTCGGCGCGGTAGCGCGGTGCAAGCTGCGCCAGCCACTGCGCCGGATCAGCGGCCTGGGCGATCGATTGGGCAAGCGGACGGGTGACTGCGACCATGGATACCCACTAAGAAGAAAGGAAGTCCTTTGCAAAAGCGGATGGAATTTTGCCCGTTTCGTATAGTCTGTTGAAGCCAGGAAATCCCTTCCGCCACCGCCAGACGCCACCATGCCGCGCAAGTTCCTCCGTAACGTGTTGCCCAGTCAGGAAAAGCTGCACCAGAACACTTTCCTGCGGCGCTACGCCCACCATTTCATCCACCCCAACCTGTGGCATCTGAACCGCCACTCGGTCGCGGGCGGGGTGGCGGTCGGTGCCGTGGGCGGCATGATCCCGGGGCCGCTGCAGGTGATCACCGCCAGCCTGCTGGCCCTGGGATTCCGGGTCAATCTGCCGGTGGCGGTGTTTACCACGTTCTATACCAATCCGCTGACCATCGGGCCGCTTTACTGGGTGGCAGTCAAGCTCGGAGGTGCGGTCACCGGCAACGCCGGTGGCACGGCGGTGCCGCCGATGCCCTCGTGGTCCGGGCGGACGCTGATCGAGTGGAGCCTGGCAATGTGCGACTGGATGCTGTCGCTGGGCGTGCCGCTCCTGGTCGGCTTGCCGCTCCTGACCGCGCTGCTGGCGCTGGCCGGCTACTGCGCGGTGCGGCTGTTCTGGCGCCTGCACGTGCTGTGGAGCCTGCGTCGCCGTGCCCGCCGCCACCGCTGCCTGGGGCAGGGGGCCGCCGGCTAGTCGTGTTTTTTCCCGTTGATGATCAGGGGTCACGCCCTGACAAAGAAGGCAGGCCCTTGCATTCAAGGGGCATTGCCAAAAAGGGGGAAGAACACGGTGACGGTACAGCAAACGAGCTCACGAGAGGCCCGCCCGGCGAGCCTGTTCCAGGCGGGGCGCAACTGCTGGCGCATCGAGCACGCCGACCGCGCCGCCGTGCTCGTCGACGGGGAGGCCTATTTCCGGGCGGTCCGGCGTGCGATCGCGGCTGCGCAGCGCAGCATCCTCATCATCGGCTGGGACATCGACAGCCGCCTCAAGCTCATTCCCGAGGGCGCGAACGACGGCCTGCCCGAAGCGCTGGGCGATTTCCTGCACAAGGTAGTGGCACGCCGCAAGGGGCTGCACGCCTACGTGCTGTCGTGGGACTACACCGTCCTGTTTGCCTTGGACCGCGAATGGATGTCCAGCTACAAGCTCGGCTGGCGCACCCACCACCGGCTGCACTTCAGGATGGATGGCCAGGTGCCATTGGGGGGCTCGCACCATCAGAAGGTGGTGGTGATCGACGACAAGATCGCCTTCGTCGGCGGCCTGGACCTGACCCACGATCGCTGGGACACGCCGGCACATGCGTGCGGTGATCCGCTGCGGCACAGCGGCGAGGGTAAGTGCTACGCACCGTTCCACGATGTGCAGATCATGTTCGACGGCCCGGCCGCGCTGGCGGCGGGTGATCTGGCGCGCGAGCGCTGGTACCGCGCGGCGGGCTTCTATCCGCGTCGCCCGTTGGAAGCCCTGACCCCGGACGATCCGTGGCCCCAAGGGCACGTGCCGGACTTCACCGACGTGGAGATCGCCATCGCGCGCACCGAGCCCGAGCTGGACGAACGCCCGGGGGTACAGGAAATCCGGGCGCTCTATGGCGACGCCATCGCCGCGGCGCGGCGCAATATCTACCTTGAGAACCAGTACTTCACGTCGGGTCTGGTGGCCCAAAGCCTGTTGCAGCGGCTGCAGGAGCCGGAGGGGCCGGATGTGGTGGTGGTGTCGCGCCAGGCCGAGAGCGGCTGGCTGGAGGAAATGACCATGGGCGTGCAGCGCGCGCGCCTGCATGCCCGGCTCAAGGCGGAGGACCGCCACGGCCGCTACCGGATGCTGTGCCCGTTCATTCCGGGGCTCTCGCCCGAGTGCGTCAACGTGCACAGCAAGGTCATGATCATCGACGACGAGTTCCTCTCGATCGGTTCGGCCAATCTGAACAACCGCTCGATGGTGCTCGATACCGAATGCAATGTGGCGATCGAGGCCAGAGGTGATCCGCGTATCCGGGCCGCCATCGCGGCGATCCGCGACCGACTGCTGGGCGAGCATCTGGACGTGGCACCGCAGCAGGTCAACGAGACGCTGCAGCGCGAGCAGCGGCTGATCCCGGCCATCATGGCGTTGCGTCACGAGGGGCGCTCTCTGGCCGAGCTCGATCCCGTCGCCTCGCCCGAGGCCGAGGCGCTGGTGCCGGCGTTGACGCTGCTGGATCCGGAAAAGATCGTCCCGCCCGAGGAACTGGTGGCGCAGCTGGTGCCCACCGAGACCCACGGCCCGATGCGCGGCCGCTTCATCACCTTTGGGGTGGTGGCGGTGCTCCTGTGTGTGCTGGCTGCGGTATGGCGCTTCACGCCGCTGTCCGAATACATGAATCCCCAGGCGCTTTCGCAGGTGGCGCAAGTGGTCCAGGACATGCCGTTCACGCCGGTGCTGGTGCTGCTGGTCTATCTGCTGGCCGCCCTGCTGGTGATTCCGCATTCGGTGCAGGTGGCTGCGACCGGGCTGGTGTTCGGCCCGTGGGCAGGGCTTGCCTACGCAGTCGCCGGTACCGCGTTCACCTCGGCCGTCACCTACGGCATCGGCCATTGGATGGGGCGCGACACGGTGCGGCGGCTGGCGGGCGGCAAGCTCTCCCGACTGAGCCGCACGCTGGCCAAACGCGGCGTGATCAGCGTGGCGCTGTTGCGGCAGATCCCGCTGGGGCCCTATGCCCTCGTCAACATCGTCTGCGGCGCCTCGCATATCAGCTTTCGCGATTTCATGCTGGGCACGTTGTTGGGCATGACGCCGGGCTCGGTGGTGATGCTGCTGTTCCTGCATCATTTCACCGAAGCGATCCGCAACCCCAGCATGGGGGCATTCATCGCGCTGGCGGCGATCGCCGCGGTGCTGGTCGGCGTGGCCTATGCCGCCACCCGGATCCTGCGCCGGCGCGCGGCAGAGCGCTTCAGCACCGGGGAGGCATGATGGCGCCCGGCAGCCCCTGGCCGCTGACGGTGGCTACCTACAACATCCACAGCGCGGTCGGCTTTGACGGCCGTTTCGCCCCTGAACGCATTGCGGCGGTGCTCAACGAAATCGGCGCTGACGTGGTGGCGCTGCAGGAAGTGCCGCTGGGCGACCGGCGTCGGCCCAATGTGCTGCCGATCCTGGAGGAGGCCACCGGCTACACCGCCGTAGCCGGCCCTACCATAGACCAGCCCTGGCGCCACTACGGCAACGCCGTGCTGACCCGCTTTCCGGTCAGCGCAGTGCGCCATCTTGACCTGTGCGTCGGGCTGAACGAGCCGCGCGGCGCGCTGGATGCGGACATCAGCTGCCATGGGGAACCGCTGCGCATCGTGGCCACCCACCTGGGGTTGCGCCCGGGCGAGCGGCGCGACCAGGTGAAGAAGCTGCTCGAAACCTTCGATACCGATGCCATGCCGGTGCTGTTGCTGGGCGATCTGAACGAATGGTTCGTCTGGGGGCGGCCACTGCGCTGGTTGACCACGCGCTTTGAGAAGACCCCATCGCCACGCACCTTTCCATCGCTCAAGCCGGTATTCGCCCTGGATCGCATCTGGATCCATCCGCGCCAGCGCTTGGTCAAAGTGTGGGTACACCACAGCGCGCTGGCCCGGACCGCCTCGGATCATCTGCCGCTGGTGGCGCACATCGCCGGGTAGCGCCTGCGGGCATGGGACACGTCGTGCGCCAGCCGGGCAAGGCCCCTGGTGGTGGCTGGCTTTCCAGAGCTGCATGGGCGGTTGGAGCAGGGCGGATGCGGTGCGGCACCGCACAGGTCGCCCCATCGGTACCGTATCGTGGCCGGTCTCCTGTGCGCTGCGCCCGCGGTTGCCGGTGGGGTCGCGACGCTTGGCATCGCTGGGCAGAATCCGCCTGGCCGGGTCATCGCGCTCACCTGTCGTAGCAGTCGTCCGGTCACTGGCTGCCGCAAGCCCGCTTCATCGCGAATGCGCACGGTGCGCGGCGCTTGCCGACAGCGCCTGGCCGGATTGGCTCAGCGGCACTCAGGGGGACAGGTCGGGGCGACGGGCCTGCGCGAGCCGCCGGAACACCCAGCTGTTGGGCTGTTCCTGGCCGGTGCGCACGTAGTCCAGCACCGGGTGGTGCGTCAGAATCACGCGCTGGGCACTGCGTGCCCCCGGGCTGCCCGCGAACAGGATGCGGTCGCCGAACGCCACTGGACTGTCGAGCGGCGGCAACAGGATCTCGCGCCCGGCATGCAGGTAGAGCAGCGGCTTGCAGCGCAGCCGGCGCGTCCTGGCGCTCGGGTGGCTGCACAGGTGCTGCAGCGTCAGCGGCGGGCTGGGGTTGGCCAGCAGTGCGTAGACCACCGCTTCGTGGCTGGCGTCCATCTCCACCACCCAGGTGTCGGGCACCTTGCCGTCGGCGAGCTGGGCCAGCTCCTGCATCAGCGCTGCCGACCAGGCCTCGCTGCGGGTGTGGATCAGCTCCAGAAAACGTGCCAGGGTCGGTGTGGTCAGCGTGCGCAGGCACTCATGGGCCATCACCTCGCTGCGCACCACCGTCACGTCCGGTCTGAACGAGCGGAACAGGATGCCGTTGCTGGCCAGGTTCTGCCGGGCAACGACAAACAGCTTGGGGTTGAGCGCGCGTGCAGTGGCCACCACCGACAGGTTGTTGGCATCGTGGTCGTGGCAGGCCACGATGCCCACCGCGCCCTCGATGCCGGCGGCCTTGAGCGACTTGGCGTCCACGCCCAGCGCCTGCACATACTGCGCCGGCGGCAGTTCGGGCTGGGGATCGGGGTCGACAATGGTGACGGTCGCCCGCTCGCAGTCAAGCGCATGTTTGACCGCCTGACCAAAGCGGCCGTAGCCGACCAGCACCCAGTGCCCGCGGGGCGGCTCGATCAGCGGTGGAAGCGGATGCCCCGGGAATTCCGACAGGGTGTCCCACAGTCGGCTGGTATGCGGTGCATGCAGGGCACGGCGGAACTGCGCACCGACCGCCTCGAACATGTTGATCACGCGATTGGTGCCGAATGACGCCATGTTCTCGGCCACCGCGCGGGTCTTGGAGCGGCACACCGACAGCAGTTGCGGGCGCAGCACGTGTGCGGCAATGGCGATCGACAGATTGGCCTCCTCGTCGCCGGTGATGCCGAGCACCCCGCGGCACAGCGGATGCGTCAGCCCGGCGTGGGTCAGCAGCTGCGGGTTGGCGGCATTGCCGGCGTAGGCCGGCACGTCGACACGGTAGTCGGCGAACAGCACGTCGTGCACCCGCTCCTCGCGCACTTCCAGGATCACGAAGCGGATGTGTTGCATGTCCAGCACCTTGCACAGCAGCCGCGCGGTCTGCCCGTAGCCGCACACTAGGAAGAAGGGCTCGCTCATGCGCCTGACCCGGCCGGCGAAGCGGGCCAGCTGCACTGCCTGCTGGAAACTCTTGTCCTGCAGGATGGCGAAGGTGCTGCCGATGGTGTAGGCCCAGCCGATCACGGACAGGTAGATGCACACCACCACCCACATGCGCTGTGGATAGGTGAACGGGTAGGGCACCTCGCCAAAGCCGATGGTGGTGGCGGTGTAGCTCACGAAATAGAAGGCATGGAAGAAATCCATGCGATAAGGGCGGCCCTGCGCATCCACGCCTGGGATCAGCACCAGCCCGAGCACCGAGAGCGAGTAGATCAGGATCAGCGCGATCAGCGGCGCGCGCATGCGCCGCAGCACCAGGAAGAAGACGTTGGGCATCGTGGGCGACCGGTGCGGCTAGCGCCGTACCGACAGGGTTTCGCCGATCAGCAGCACCACCGACACGAGGTTGGCCATCAGTGCCCCGCCCGAGAGCGAAACGATACTGGACATCACTGTCGGTGTGGTGCCGATGCCGGTCACATAGACGCTGTATCCCCAGACAAAGGCCGCGGCGATCAGCTGCAGGTCCGCCACCAGGCTGGTCGCCAGGTGCACGGCGCCGACCTGGGTGCGATCGCCGAATTTGAGTACGGTGGCAATCAGGTTGACCACGATGGCGGCGAACAGCTCGAACACATCATGCTGATGCGGTACGTCGATCTCGCCGATGAAAAAGCCGAAGTTCAAGGTGAACGCCAGCACGATAAAAAAGCCGAAGATGACTTTTTCCAGATTCATGGCGGTGACCGTGTGACAGGATGGTTCTGATTGTAGGCAACCGCAGGCCGGCGGCGAGGCAAAGAAGAAAGCGGCCTTGCGCTGCGCAGCCATGTCGCTGCTGCGGCTGGACGATGCCTCAGCCTGCGTGCAGCCCGCCCGTGCTCAGCTGCCGTGCCAGGTACGGGGGCAGGACGGCTTCGTATGCCTCGTCCTCGCTTTCCCAGTTTTCCGGGCTCAGCCATTCGGTCTGAATTGCGTGCAGCCGTTCTTCCTGCACGCGTTCTTCGTAATCGAGCTCATATGGATAAGCCATGGTGCACTCCTGCCGCTGTGTGACGATCCTGGAGCCAGGATAAGCTTGGCCGCACGCCTGCAACGTCGGTCCGTTACGGCACCTGCGGTAGGTGCAGCGCGGCATCGGTGCGTAGAATTCCTGGCTTTCCCTTGTAGGAGCTTGTCCGATGACTGAACGGCATTGGGTCGCGGCGGCGGCGTTCAACCTCTTGGTGGCCGTGGCGGCCGGTGCATTCGGCGCGCATGGGCTGAAGGCGGTGCTCACGCCGGCGGTGCTGGCCATCTGGCAGACCGCGGTCACCTACCAGATGGTGCACGGGCTGGGCCTGTTGGCCGTGGCGCTGCTGATGCCGCATTGGCCAGGGCGCACGCTGGGCTGGGTGGCCGCAGCGATGCTGGTGGGCATGCTGCTGTTCTGCGGCAGCCTGTATCTGCTGGCGCTGTCCGGCATCCGGGTGCTGGGTGCGATCACGCCGCTGGGCGGCGTCGCCTTCCTGCTGGCCTGGGCATTGCTCGGCTGGCGCGCCCTGCGTTAGCGCGCAGACCGGGGTTTGGCGGGCGCGCCGGGCTGGTGTCAGCCGGTATGGCGGCCGCCTGGAATGCGTGCTTGCGTCCGCATGGGCTGCCGATGGGCCTGACCTTGCAGTATGCTGCCGCCATTTCGCGCTGCGCGGTCAACAGATCGATCCGGCCCGCCATGGCAAGGCCGGCCAAGGAGTTACGGTGAGCACGCTCCATTCCAATGCCCTCGATGGCAGGGTGATTCTGAACGCCGAGCGCTTGAAGGCGCTGAGAAAACAGCATGGGCTGAGCCAGGAGGCGCTGGCGCAGCGGTGCTTCGAACAGCGCCTGTGCGTGGCCATTGCTTCGATCAAGCGTGCCGAGGCGGGCAAGCCGGTGCTGTACCGCACCGCGCGCCATCTGGCGACCTTGTTCGAATGCGAACTGGGCGCGTTGGTGCACCATAGCGAAGCAACGGCGGCGGCACCGGCCGGGCAGGCAGCGGACATCGTGGCCGAAGCACCGCGCGTGGTGATCGAGCTGGCGTTGCACGGCGCACTGCCGGCCGAAACAGCAGCGTTGCAGGCCATGGTGCAGGCGTTCGGCGGCATGCCCGCCGACGGGAGTGGCGGGTGGCGTGCACTGTTCGGCGTACCGCGTGCCTATCGCAGCGACGCGCAGCGTGCGCTGCAATGCGCCATCGCGCTGGCCGACGCGTTGGCGGCGCGGCGCATGGCGTGCACCCTGGCGCTGCGTACCGGCCAGTGGCCTGATCCGGACACGCAGATCCCGCTGCCCGAAGCCCCGGGCGAGATCCTGGTCAGCACCGGCCTGACGCACCAGTTGGCAGCGTCCCATGCCTTCGTGCCATGGGGCGATGGCGACTTCCGCCGGCTGGACATGACAGTGCCTGCCGGCCAGGGCGGCGGGCATGCCCTGATCGGGCGCGATGCCGAGCTGAAGCAGCTGCGGCTGCTGCTGGAGACCACGGTGGCCGACCAGGCCGGCCAGGTGCTGTATATCCGGGGCATGGCCGGGATAGGCAAATCGCGGCTGATGGCCGAGCTCGCGGACATGGCGCAACAGGGGCAACTGGTCTGCCATCCGGTCGTGGTGCTCGATTTCGGCGGCGGCAGCGACCAGGGGGCGCTGGCGCAACTCGCCCGCAGCCTGCTCGGTGTGGCGCCGGGCAGCCAGGGCGACGCGCTGGCCGCCGCACTGGCGCGCGAAGCCGGGCCGGATGACCAGACCAAGGCCATGGCGCTGCACGCGTTGCTGGGGCTGCCGCAGCCGCCGCTGCTGGCACCGCTCTATGCCGCGATGACCAGTGCCGCACGGCTGCAATGCCAGGTGGATACCTTGAGCACCTTGCTGCTGCGCCAGGCCCTGCGCCAGCCGCTGCTGGTCTCGATCGAGGATGTGCACTGGGCTGACGCGGCATTGTTCACCGGCCTGGGCGCGATCATGCAGGCGGTGCGTGAGGCACCGGTGATCTGGGCACTCAGTTCGCGTTTCGAGCAGGACCCGCTCGACGGCCTGCTGCGCCCCTATCTGGCCGAGCTGCCGTTGACCATCCTGGACCTTGCGCCGCTGCGCGGCCCGGCGGCGGCGTCGCTTGCCGCGCAGTTCGTACAGGTGGACCCGGGCTATCGCGAGCAATGCGTGGTGCGCGCCCAGGGCAACCCCTTGTTCCTGACCCAGCTGCTGCTGGCCGGGCGCGGCGGGGCGCTGCCCGACAGCCTGCGGCATCTGGTCCAGGCCAAGCTCGACCAGCTCAGCGCGCGTGATCGCAATGCGCTCAAGCTCGCCGCCGCCATTGGGCAGCGCTTTTCGCTGGCGCAGCTGCGCGAGCTGCTCGATGCGCCCGACTACGAGCCGGTGCTGCCGCAGCGCCACTATCTGGTCCGGCCGGCCGATGCGCAGGGCGGCTGGATGTTCGTGCACGACCTGATCCTGCAGGAGATCTATTCGGGGATCGCGCCGGCGCAGCGCCAGCATCTGCACCTGCGCCTGGCCGCGCACTACGCCGGGCGCGACGAGGCGCTGTGCGCGCAGCATCTGCACAAGGCCCGCTCGGACGAGGCACCGGCAAGCTATCTGCGGGCAATCCGCGCCGGTATCGCCCGCTATGACTATCCGCAGGCGCTGGCACTGGCCGAGCAGTGCCGCGCCATCGATTTCGCGCCGGTCGACGAGTACACGCTGGACCTGTTGTGGGGCCTTGCCGCCGAGAAGAGCGCGCAGACCCAGCTGGCGCGCGCGCATTACGAAGCGGCGCTGGCCCGGGCCGGTGACGTGGCGGCACGCCTGCCGGCTGCGCTGGGGCTGGCGCGCATGCTCAATGTGCTCGAAGCGCTGCCTGCCGAGGAAGCGCTGCTGGATGGACTGCTGCCGCAGGCGGCCGCTGCCGGCGATGAAGCGGCGTTGGCCCATATCCACTACCTGAAAGGCAATCTGAGTTTTCCGCGCGGCGAGGTGGAGCGCTGCCGTCAACATCATGAACAGGCGCTGCGCCACGCCCGGGCGGCCGGTGCCGTCGATATGCAGGTGCGGGCGTTGGGCGGGCTGGGGGACGCGCATTACGTGGCCGGGCGCATGGGCACGGCACAGCGCGCATTCGCGGAATGTCTGGCGCTGTGCGAGGCGCACGGCCTTGCCGATATCGAGGCCAGCAACCGCTTCATGCTGGCCACCACCCGGCTGTACGGCAACGAGACCGAGGCGGCGTTGGCCGATGCGCTTGCGTCGGCACAGCTGGGATGCCGGGTCGGCAACCGGCGTGCCGAGATCGTTTCGCGCTTGACCGCTGGCTGGCTATGGCTGTCGCTGGAGCAGGCCGCCGCCGCCGCCGAGGAGGTCGGGCTGGCGCTGACGTTGGCACGCAGCATGGGCGCGGCGCGTTTCGAAGCCTTCCTGCTGGAAAGCCAGGCGCGGATTGCGCTGCTGCAGGGCGATGCCGAGGCGGCGCGGCAGGCGATCGGCGCGGCCTGGGCGCTGGTCGAACGGCAGGGGCTGCAGCATTTCATCGGCCCCTGGGTACTGGGCACGCTGGCCGTGCTGACACCCGATGCCGCGCCGCGCGCCGCGGCGCTCGAAATGGCCGGGCAACTGCTCACGCAACGCTGTGTCGGCCACAACCATTACCGCGGCCGCGTCGCGGCGGCCGAGGCATGCCTGTTGTACGGTGAGACGGAGGCAGCCCGCCATCATGCTGCGCAACTGCTGGCGTTCACCGCACCCGAGCCGTGCGCGTGGGCTGACCATCATGCCGCGCTGATCACAGCCTGCGCCGATTGGCTGGACCGGCCCGATGCCGCGCACCGGACCGTGCTGGCACAGCAGGTGGCGCTAGGGCGCGCCGCCGGGCTTGCCGGGGTGATGACCGCGTTGACGGCGCGCGGCTGGTTGCTGTGACGGCAGCACCTCAACCGGCGATGTGCTGACCCGGCAGCACCCAGGCGGCCAGCTGCAGCGATTGCTCCAGGCATTGCTCGTGCAGGCCGGCGCCGTGTGTCCAGCCGCCACCGAACAGCAGCGGATAGGGCGGACGCCTGCCGGCGACGACGGCGCCTGCCATCTCGCCGTTGAACTGTGCGATCCGTTGCTGTGCCTCGATGCAGTGCGCATCCAGCACGTTGTGCTTGAACACCGTCCAGGCCTTGTCGTGCAGCTCGGGTGGTACTGCCGCCAGCAGATGGCGATAGCCGCCGTCGGTCGGAACGCCGCCAAGTGCATCACGTGTGGCGCGCGGCAGCGCATCCAGGAGCGGCGGCGCGATGCGCGCCGCCTGCTGCACCCGGTCCAGCATCGCCTGACGCGGAATACGGTTCAGATCGTCGGTCAGTGAAACGAAGTATTGCGGCAGCCCGGCATGGTCGTAGCCCGGATTGAGCGGATCGTTCTGGTGCAGGTTGACCACGTAGTGGATCTGATACGGGAAGAACGTATCGCCCACGGCGCGCACCGGGATATTGTAGGTGCGCCAGATGCTGCGGTTGTCCGGCAGGCAATTGGCATCGGTGTGGCAGACCGCGTAGCTGGTGGTATAGCGCACCATGGCCAGCGTCTCGTCGACCGCGTCCGCAAGGCCGGGCAGCCGTGCCTGCCAGCGCAGCACCTCGCGCGCATCATCGGCATGGGTGGCCAGGATGCACCAGTCCACCGCGACCGGCGCCTCGCCGGCCACCTGCAGCACCGCCTGCTGTGCCGACAGCGTCACCGTGACGTGCGCCTGCGTACGGATGCGCACGCTGACCTGGGCGTCCGAATGCGCGACCAGCCAGTCCGCCAGGTGTTCAAGCCAGGTCTGCGAGCCGTGGTCGAAATAGCGCCGGTCCGGTGCGCCGTCACCGCCTTCCTGGATGCGGTAGTAGTTGAACGGCGCCTGCAGCGGCATGGTGTGCGGGCCGCGGTCGTCGGTGAAGTACATGGCCGAGATGCGTGGGTAGTAGATGGCATCGCGTACCTGCGCCAGTCGCTGCGGCAGCGCGGGGTCGGTCCAGTCGATCGCGATGCCGGTCTCCTCGGCGG
This sequence comes from Chitiniphilus purpureus, assembly GCF_025642115.1. Classification (GTDB taxonomy): domain Bacteria; phylum Pseudomonadota; class Gammaproteobacteria; order Burkholderiales; family Chitinibacteraceae; genus Chitiniphilus; species Chitiniphilus purpureus. The sequence goes on from NZ_CP106753.1 coordinate 2,481,633, forward strand.
CGCGGTGCAGCATGCCGCGCGGATCGTCGATGCAGTCCTGGAAATAGCGGCCCACGGTATAGTCCAGCGGCAGCGAAGGATCGGCCACCAGATCGAGTGCGGCGCGGTGCACCACCTGGATCAGCGGCGCCAGCAGGCCCTGGTCTGCCAGCTGCAGGTTGAAGCGCGGGTCGGAGACGCCGTACTGCATCTCGGTATCGTCGGTCAGTGCGACGCGCCCGTCGCCGGACCAATAGCTCTCGGTGTTCTGCAGTGGCTTGAGCTGCTGCAGATAGCCCACGTCGGCCATCATCGTACGCAGCAGCTTGTATGCGGTCAGGTTGACATCATTGACGCCAAGGTCCGCCCAGCGCAGGTAGGCGGTGCCCGGGGTCTTGTCGCCATAGCGCGTGCCAAGGTCGACCACCACCGTCTCGGCGTTGCCGCCCAACGTGCGCTTGCGCTCGTAGATGGTGATCGCCACCGCCTGCCCCTGTGCGCGGGCGCGCTGCATCAGGTAGTAGGCACACGACAGCCCGGAAATACCCCCGCCGATCACGGCGATCTGTTGTTGGGTCTGCGACATCCGTTTCTCCTTGCGATGGTCCGGCACCGGCCGGGCCCGGTCGTGCCGATGATTGGCGAGCCTGCCGGCTGCCGCAAGGTGGCGACGAAGGTTGATCCCGAACTGATCCGAAGCCATCGCCGATTTGCCAGCGGGCGTGGATTGCTGTAGCGTGCGCAGGCCAAATCAGATCGGTGCATGTGATCTTCAAGTTTACTGTTGCGCTTCCAAAAGCCTGTTCGCTTTCCCAAAGTATCAACCGCCAAGCTGCTGCTCCCGACACTGAATGCCTACATCCGCATCGGATGGATTTTTTCGGGAGCACTTCAATTGCCGTCCGCTTTTCATTACCAGTTCGAGATCGAAACCCGCCCGTCGTTGCTGGGCGCCACCGTTGACGGCTGGTACCAGATCGTCCGCTGCACGCGGCAGGCCCGCATCCCCGTCACCGACTGGGTGCGCAGCCAACCCGCCGAGACGGTCAGGCTTGCGCTCGATAGCGCCAGCCATCAGGCATTGCGGCATATCGCAGCGCTGGATGTCGTGGTGGCATGAGTGCCACATCGCCCGGCGTCGCCGTGGCAGCCGTTTCGATTCATTCGATTTAATTATTCCAAATCAATAGGAAAGACCGATGTCCAAAGAAGACCTGGTGGAAATGGAAGGGTTGATTGCCGAAGTCCTGCCCGATTCGCGTTTTCGGGTGAAGTTGACCAACGGCGTTGAAATCGCCGCCTATGCATCCGGCCGGGTGCGCAAGAACCATATCCGCATCCTGGAAGGGGACCGCGTCACGGTGGAAATCTCGCCCTACGATCTGACCAAGGGCAGGATCAGCTTCCGGCACAAGGACGAGCGCCCGGGCGCCGCGCCCGCCCGTCCCAACAACCAGTTCCGCCGCCGCTAGTCCGTATCGACATTCAAACGCGGGACGCGTTGTTCGAGGCGGGATGACCGCGCATAACGCGGTGCGCCAGCCACCCTTGCTGGCTTCGAGCCGTGCGGCAGATGCCGCTCCGTAGGTCCACCCACAGGGCAGGCAAAGGCCCGGTTGCCGCGTTGCGCCTTGCGGGCGGGATAGCCCCGTGCCGCCGGCCATGCGTTGCCATGAGTCCGGTTGCATCCTTCGCCCCGGGGTTTGAAGAGCGATGCGCCTTTGGCATGGCATCGCCGCCTTGGGAGGCCGGCAGGGGATGGGGTTTGGCGATGATGTAGAACGAACGTACAATCATCGTATCGCCATCCTACGCATGCGGCCCCCTTCATGCGCAAGATCATCCACATCGATTGCGACTGCTTCTACGCCGCCGTTGAAATGCGCGACCGGCCGGCGCTGCGCACTGTACCGCTGGCGGTGGGCGGCGCGGCGGCACGCCGCGGCGTGATCGCCACCTGCAACTATCCCGCACGCGCCTTCGGCGTGCGCTCGGCCATGCCGACCTCGCATGCACTGCGCCTATGCCCCGACCTGGTGCTGGTGCCACCGGACATGGCGCGCTACCGTGCCGCCTCGCACGCCGTACACCGGATCTTCGCCGACTACACCACGCTGATCGAACCGCTGTCATTGGATGAAGCGTATCTGGACGTGACCGATGCCACCGCCTGTCGGGGCAGCGCCACACTGATCGCGCAAGAGATCAGACAGCGCATCCGGACCGAGGTGGGCATCACCGCCAGCGCCGGGGTGGCCGGCAACAAACTGATTGCCAAGATCGCCAGTGACTGGCACAAGCCCGATGGGCAGATGGTGGTGACGCCCGACGCGGTTGCCGACTTCATCCGCCCATTGCCGGTGGCGAAACTGTGGGGGGTGGGCAAGGTGACCGCAGCCCGCCTGGAACGGCTGGGCGTGCGTACCTGCGATGAGCTGCAGCGCTGGCCGCGCGAAACGCTGATCAGCCGCTTCGGCAAGCTGGGGGCATCGCTTTACCAGCAGTGCCGGGGCGAGGATGCCCGGCCGGTGCGGGCGGAGCGGCAACGCAAATCGCTGTCGGTGGAACAGACCTATCCACGTGATCTGAGCGACCTGGGCGCATGCATCGGTCGGTTGCCCGAGCTGTGGCGCGATTTCGAACAGCGCTACCTGCGCGCGGCAGCGAACGAGCCGGCCCACAAGGCATTCGTGAAGATCAAGTTCCACGACTTTGCCCAGACCACGATGGAATGCCTGTGCGTGACGCCTACACCGGCAGTGTTCGAACGGCTGCTGGCCGAGGCGTGGCAGCGCGGTGCACGGCCGGTGCGCCTGCTTGGGATCGGCATCCGCTTCCCCGAAACAGCATCGCACGCCGTCTCGCTGCCGCTGTGGGAGACCCAGGCTGCCGCCTGATCCGACGGGGACGGCGCCAATGTAGCTTTTACCTCAAGCCCCGCAGATTTTACCGGGTTCGCAGGTGGCTCCGGCATATGGCAGGGGTCGCTGCGTCGCACAGTGATCCGTATATGGCGGGGGGCTGGCCGGTCATGGCATGGGCACGGGCATTGCGAGATGCAGCAGCATCGTCATGTCCTCTGGAGTGCTGCCATGCGCCCTTCGATCCTGATTGCCGGCCTGGCACTGGTGCTGTCGACCATCGCCTTGTCGCCGGCGGCGCCGCAGTCCCCGACTGCACCACCGCTTCGCCCCAGCCCACCGCCCCTGTTGACGCCACCGCGCTACCCCAACCCGCCCACCATGCCCGAGCGGCGCCCACCGCCGTTGACCCCATTGCCAACGTTGGACGTGCGCCCAGGTATTGCTGGCCAGGGTACTTAGCCCCGCTGGCGAAATCCGGTGCAGCAGGGCTGGCAGGCAGCCCGGGGACGTATCGAACGTCGCGCGGCGGAGGTATTTGGGCCGCAGGCACGAGGGCATGACAGGTGAGTGCCCGTCTTCGTCGTCGTGCTGCCGTCACGGTGCCTGAGGCGCACGCTATCCGGAAAGGCTAGGCGCTGCCCATACCGGCAGCGGACGCCGACAGTGGCCGCGCTGCAGCCGGATGCTCAGTGGCTGCGCCCGTCGTACTGCTGGCGCTGCAATGCGGCCAGGTCGATATCCTCCAGGCAGCGGGCGTTGATGGCGGCCATCTCGTTGCCTTGGGGGTCGGTGCCAAGACCGAAGGGGCCGCAGCCGCACACCGGGCAGAACTGGTGGCGGATGCGGTGGGTGTTGAAGCTATAGCTGGCGATGTGCTCTTCAGGCGTGGTCAGGCGCAGGTGGCTGCGGGGTACGAAGAACAGCAGGTGGCCGCGCCGCTGGCAGATCGAACAGTTGCATTCGATCACCTGGCTGACCGGTTCGCTTTCCACTTCGTAGGCGATGCGGCCGCAATGGCAGCTTCCGTGGTAGAGCATGGGAGACCTCGCTGGGGACATTGGGGGAAAGGCTGATCTGCTACTGCCGCGCGCCACGACGGTTGCCGGGCGGGGGGCCGCTGAAGTTGCTGCGGTAAGGATTGATGTCAAGGCCGCCGCGGCGGGTATAGCGGGCGTAGACCGACAGGCGCAGCGGTCGGCAGGCGCGCAGGATGTCCATGAAGATGCGCTCGACGCATTGTTCGTGGAATTCGTTGTGTTCCCGGAACGAGATCAGATAGCGCAGCAGCGATTCGCGGTTGATCGGCGCACCCACGTAGCGGATCTGCACACTGCCCCAGTCCGGCTGGCCGGTGACCAGACAGTTGGATTTGAGCAGGTTGGATACCAGCGCCTCGTCGACCGGCGCGTCGGCTTCGTCGCAGCGGAGCAGCCCCGGTTGCGGCTGGTAGGTGTCCACCTCGATATCCAGGTTGTCGATGCAGTAGCCGTCCAGCTCGGCCAACCGTTGTTCGGCAAAGCGCTCCGGCAGGGTCAGTGTCACCGCGACCGGAGCGCCCACGGCCTGCGACACATCGTGGCGCAGTCGCCGGACCACTTCATCAGGGCCGTCGATCCGGGTCTGGTTGAAGCTGTTCAGATAGAGCTTGAACGACTTCGATTCGACGATGTGGGGGCTGTCGGCCGGCACGTCGAACGAGGCCAGCGCCACCTGCGGCTTGCCGCGCGCGTTCAGCCACGACAGCTCGTAGGCGTTCCAGATGTCGACGCCCATGAAGGGCAGCGGGGCGGCGACACCGATCTCATCGCGCTTGCCCTGGCGGGCGATCGGAAACAGCAATCCCGGGTCGTATTCGGATTGGTAGGCAACCGCCTTGCCTAACGGAGACAGATCTGCAGAGCTCATGGCCTATCCTATGGCAGCGCCGCATGCGGGACGCGCTTGCAAAGCCTGAATGATACCCGTGCCCGCACCGCGGAACAGCAATCCTGCCGCAGCGGATGCAGCCACCATGGTCGATTGGCGCGCGCCATCCTGCGAGGCGCGGCGGGCGTCACAGCACGAGGTTGTCGTTGGCGTCGAAATGCCAGCCATCTTCGTAGACCACCTCGATGAGATGGCCGTCGTGATCGCGGAAGTAGCCGGCATGGCCCCAGGCAGTGCGGCTGGCGGGCTTGACGATCACGGCGCCCAGCTGCGCCGCCCGTGCCATGATCTGCTGGACTTCCTCGGGCTGGCGCGCCACGTAGGCGAGCGCAAAACCCGGAAAACCGGTGCAGGTCACCGTGTCGGCGCCCGCATCCGCGGCGAAGGCCGCGCGCGGCTGCAATGCCAGGGCGACCCCGCCCAGGTCGAACAGTACGAATTCGTCGTGGCCGGCGCGCGCGCGGCGCCAGCCCAACGCCTCGTAGAACGTGGCAGCGCGTTGCACATCGGCGACGCCGAGCAGGATCAGGTTGAGGCGCTGGCGCATGGTGAGGGGGTTCCGGGCAAGGGGTTTCAACGGTATTTGCGGATCAGCCCGACCATGATGCCGAAGATTTCCAGCCCTTCGCGCGGTCGGATCGGATCGTACGCCGGGTTCCTGGGCAGCAGCAGGTAGCCCTGCTTGTCGCGTGCCAGTTCCTTGAGTGTGTATTCGCCATCGACGATGGCGACGACGACGTCCCCGACCTGGGCGCCGTGGCGCTTCTCGACGACGGCGATGTCGCCATCGTAGATGCCGGCCTCCATCATCGAATCGCCGCGCACCTTGACGAGCAGCGTGCTCGACGGGCGTGGGATCAGGTATTCGTCGATGCTGACCGCCTCGCTCATCGCATCGTTGGCCGCGGCGGGCAGGCCGGCCGGCACGTTGAAATCGGCCAGCTCGCGTTCGAAGAAACGCTTGGTCGGTGCGAGGCGCCGATCAGGGGTGGTTTCGAGAAAGCCTGCCAGCGTCAGGCGCTTGACGAGTGCGGAAACGGCCGACTTGGAGGCCATGCCGAGCAGCTCGCCGATCACGGCGTACGAGGGCAGGCTGCGGTAGTCGGCGTAATAATCCTGCAGCTTGGCCAGATATTCGGGATCGCGATTCGGATTGCCCATGGTGTTCACCTGAAAGGCCGGGGATGCCGGCAGCAGAACATTCGTTCTGCGAGGTTAGCGAACGACTGTTCTGTTGTCAACGCAGCGGCATGGCTTCGGGTAAGATCGCCCTTTGCCTTGCGGACGGCCGTCCTTGCGTATCTATCTTGCCCCGATGGAGGGGCTGCTCGACCATATCCTGCGCGACATGCTGACCCGGCTGGGCGGCGTGGACCTCTGCGTGACCGAATTCGTCCGGGTGTCGGGCACCTTGTTGCCCGAACGCTTCTTCCTGCGTATCGCGCCTGAACTGCGTAACGGCAGCAGGACGCCGGCCGGCGTGCCGGTGCGGGTGCAGTTGCTGGGGTCCGATCCGGTGTGCATGGCTGAGAATGCGGCCCGGCTCGCCACGCTCGGCCCGGCGGGGATCGACCTGAACTTCGGTTGTCCCGCCAAGACGGTGAACCGCCACCGCGGCGGTGCCGTGCTGCTGGACGAGCCGGAGTCGCTGTATCGGATCGCGGCGGCGGTGCGCTGTGCCGTGCCCGCCGGCATGCCGGTCACCGCCAAGATGCGCCTGGGATACGAGGATCGTGCAAAGAAGCTGGCATGCGCCCAGGCCCTGGCGGCGGGCGGGGCCGAGGAACTGGTGGTGCATGCGCGTACCAAGCGTGACGGCTATCGTCCGCCAGCGTATTGGGAGGAACTGCCCGAGATCCGCGAGGCGCTGACGATTCCGGTGATCGCCAATGGCGAGATCTGGTCCGTCGACGATCTGCAGCGCTGTCGCGCCATTTCGGGCTGTGACGACGTGATGCTGGGGCGGGGCATGGTCGCCGATCCGGGCCTGGCCCTTGCTGCCCGCAGCGGCACCGGTGCCGGCTGGGCGGACATCGAACCGTTGCTGCGGCCTTTCTGGGACAAGGTGAAGCCGACTGTGCAGCCCAAGCATCAGGCGGGTCGGCTCAAACAGTGGCTGGCCTACCTGCGGCGCAGCCACCCGCAGGCCGAGGCGCTGTTCCAGCGTATCCGTACGCAGACCGATCCGCGCCTGGTCGAGGCGCTGGTGTTCGATGAGGTGGCCGCCGCGGCGCCCTGCCGGCCGCAGGCGGATATCGGGGCGCTCAGCGTACCGCAGGCTTGAGTTCGAGCGGCGCCAGCAGGTCGAGCTGCCACACGCCGGTGAGCCGCCAGGTTCCCGCAGCGTCGGCCAGTTCCACGCGCCAGCGCGGTTGGGTCAGCGGTACCGCCAGCGTGGCGGTGTAAAGCCGTTCGGTCTCCCGCTTGAGCGCCACCGTCTGGTCCAGGCCGGCGCGGGTCGGGTGCACGACCTTGAGGCGTAGCGCCGCACTGGTGGGCCGGTCCAGCACCACGCGCAGGTCCTTGCCGTTGTCGGCAAGCAGCACCTGCGCGTGCAGTCCCAGCCGGGCGGCTCCGCGGTCGCGGTCCAGTTGTTCGTTGATCGCCTGGCCTTCCTTGTAATAGTCGTCGCTGACCAAGCCGTCATTGCTGGTGATGGCCAGGTAGAGCATGACGATGCCGCCCACGACCGCCAGCGCGGGAATGCTCATCAGGAACCAGGGCCAGGGCGATTTGTACCAGGGTGGGGCAGGGGGGGAGGCAGGCATGGGCTTCACACGATGCCGGCAGCGGCCGGCGGATTGGTCCAAATCGGATTAGAACCCGGGCCCGCCGAAAGTTCGGCAGGCCCGGTGGGGTCAGCGGCTGATGAAGGTGAGCTGCTCTTCGGTGGCGATATCCGGCCGGTCGAGCGCCCGCACCCGCAGGCGTACCGGATGCGTGCCGGGCGTGGCGCTGCCTGGGGGCACCTGCAGCCGCACCCCGACTTCGGCGATGCCGGTGGAGGCCACCTCGATCCGGTTGCCGCCTTCGACCTGCGCGCGCAGCCCTTGCAGGCCGGCGGGTTCGATCACATAGATATGGCTGTGCTCATCGGCGTTCTCGATCTGCAGCCGATAGCTGTTTTCCAGCCACCCGTCATCGGTTTCGCGTACCAGCACTGCGCGGTCACGGGCGATGTTGACCTTCAGCGGCTGGCGCAACGCCAGCGAGACGACCGTCACCGCCAGCACAATGCCGATCAGGATGGCGTACAGCACCACCCGCGGCCGCTTCAGGCGCGACCAGAACGCGGTTTCCGGATACTTGTGCTCCAGCGCGTTCTGGGTGGTGTAGCGGATCAGGCCACGCGGGTAATGCATCTTGTCCATGATCTCGTCACACGCGTCGATGCAGGCGGTACAGCCGATGCATTCATATTGCAGCCCATCGCGGATATCGATGCCCACCGGACAGACCTGCACGCACATCTTGCAGTCGATGCAGTCGCCCTTGCCGGCCGCCTTGTGGTCCTCGCCTTTTTTACGGCTGCCGCGTGGCTCGCCGCGTTCAGCGTCGTAGCTGACGATGAGCGTGTCGGCATCGAACATCACGCTCTGGAAGCGCGCGTACGGGCACATGTATTTGCAGACCTGCTCGCGCATCCAGCCGGCGTTGCCGTAGGTGGCAAAGCCGTAGAACAGGATCCAGAAGGTCTCCCACGGCCCCAGGCCCAGGCTGAACATGGCCTGCCACAGTTCGCGGATCGGGGTGAAGTAACCGACGAAGGTGAAGCCTGTCCACAGCGAGAACACGATCCACACAGTGTGCTTGGCGGTCTTGAGCCCGATCTTGCGCGCGTCGTTCGGCCCGTTGTCGAGCTTGATGCGCTGCATCCGGTCGCCTTCGATCCACTTCTCGGTCCACAGGAAGATCTCGGTGTAGACCGTCTGCGGACAGGCGTAGCCGCACCACAACCGCCCACCGATGGTGGTCCAGGCGAAAAGACCGAGCGCGCAGGCGATCAGGAGGGCGGTGAGGTAGATGAAGTCCTGTGGCAGGAACACCAGGTTCAGGATGTAGAACTTGCGGTTGGCCAGATCGAACAGCAATGCCTGCCGGTCGTTGAAGGTCAACCAGGGCATGCCATAGAAGAAGAGCTGGGTGGCGAGCACGAAGAAGATCCGCCACTTGTTCCAGAAGCCATTGATCCAGCGCGGATAGATTTTCTTGTGCTTGGCGTAGAGCTTGACTTCCTCGTATTCGCCATCCTTGGTCTCGTGGATGACGGTGACGGGAATGTCCTGCAGTTTCTTGGCCATGGGTATCCCTCGCAGAAGACGGGTACAAGCGCATCGGGATAAGACGCGCTTGCGGCAGGCTTCTGCTTCAAGATCGATACGAAAGAGCAGGGCGCAGGGCACGGGGAAGGATCGCTTCCCGGCGCCACCTCACCCTGCCATGGGGTTTATCTGGCCGCGGCTGGGTTCGACAGGCCGTAGACGTAGGCGGCAAGCAGATGGACCTTGGCATCGCCCAGGAAGGCCTGCCAGGCCGGCATCACGTTGTCGCGTCCGTTGGTGATGGTTTCGACGATGGTGGCTTCCGAGCCACCATACAGCCACACGTTGTCGGTCAGGTTGGGCGCACCCATGCTCTGGTTGCCCTTGCCGTCGGCACCGTGACAGGCGATGCACACCTGCTTGAAGGTGGCCTCGCCACGTGCGGCGCGGACCTCGTTGTGTGACCGGCCAGCCAGCTTGAGCACATGATTGGCCACGTCGCGCACCTTTTCCTCGCCGAAGGCCGCGCCGAACGGCGGCATCTGGCCATGGCGACCCTTGTTCAGCGTCTCGACGATCTGCTCGGGTTTGCCGCCGTACAGCCAGTCGCTGTCGGTCAGGTTGGGAAAGCCCTTGGCGCCTTCTGCATTGGTGCCGTGGCACTGGATGCAGTAGGTGTAGAAGAGGCGCTTGCCGATGTCGCGCGCCTCAGGGTTCTGCGCCACCTGGGCGATCGGCATCGCTTGGTACTTGGCGAACACCGGGCCGTATTTCTGATTGGCCTTCTGCACCTCCTGCTGGTGCTGGCCGCCTGACGACCAGTTGCGCAGATTGCCCATCACCACGAGGCCCGGGTAGAACGCCAGGTACACCACCGAAAACACGATGGTGGCGTAGAACAGCACGATCCACCAACCGGGCAGTGGATTGCTGTATTCCTCCAGGTCTTCGTCCCAGACATGGCCCGTGACCTTGGCCTCCTCGCCCTTCTTCAGCCTGACCGTGGTCTGGCTCTTGACGAGGTACCCCAGCCAGATCATCGACACGATGACGACGACGGCGATGAAGACGCCCCAGAAACCGCTTGTGAAATCCGTCATTTTGTTCTCAACTCCGCATGGGCTCAGGACTGCTTGTCGCCTGAATCGGGCTTGTCGTCATCGAGGAAGGGCAGTTGCGCCGCTTCGTCCATGCCTTTCCTGGCGCGGCTGCTGTAGGCCCAGATGCAGATGCCCACGAAGCAGACAAAGGCCAGCACGGTGACGAGCGCCCGGAGCAGGGTTTGCAGGTCCATGGCCGATTACCTTTTGTCCTTGAGTGCCAAGCCCAGCCCTTGCAGGTACGCGATCATCGCGTCCATTTCGGTCTTGCCCGCGACGGCCCTCGGCGCATCGGCGATCTCGCCGTCGCTGTAGGGCACGCCCAGCTTGCGCAGCGCGATCATCTTGGCCGGCAGTGACTCGGCGTCGACGGGACGGGCCGCCAGCCACGGGAACGGCGGCATGATGGATTCGGGCACCACATCCTGCGGACGGATCAGGTGGGCACGATGCCATTCGTCCGAGTAGCGGCCGCCCACACGCGCCAGATCAGGCCCGGTGCGCTTGGAGCCCCATTGGAACGGGTGGTCGTACACCGATTCGCCGGCCACCGAATAGTGGCCGTAGCGCTCGGTTTCTGCCCGGAACGGCCGGATCATCTGCGAGTGGCAGTTGTAGCAGCCTTCACGGATGTAGATGTCGCGCCCTGCCAGCTGCAGCGCCGTGTATGGCTTGACTCCGGCGATCGGCTTGGTGACCGATTTGGAGAACATCAGCGGCAGGATTTCCACGAGCATGGCCACGCTGATGACGAGCAGCGTGAGCACCACCAGCCAGCCCACTTTTTCTTCGATCAGTTTCTGAATCTTGTTCATTGCGGTGTCTTCTAGTCAGGACCGGGCATCAGGCGTGGGCGAGCACCGGCGGGATCTCGGCGTTGACCGGCTTGCCGGCCATGGCGGTGCGGATCACGTTGTACAGCATCAGCACCATGCCCGAGAGGAACATGAAGCCGCCAAGGAAACGGATGAAGAAGTACGGATGGCTGGCCTTGACCGCGTCGATGAAGGCATAGGTCAGCGTGCCGTCCGGGTTCACCGCGCGCCACATCAGGCCTTGCGTCACCCCGGCGATCCACATCGAGGCGATGTAGAGCACGGTACCGATGGTCGCGATCCAGAAATGCGCCTCGATCAGCCGTATCGAATACATCTGCTCACGGTTGAACAGCCGCGGCACCAGGTAGTAGATCGAGCCGATGGTGATCATCGCCACCCAGCCCAGCGCGCCCGAGTGCACGTGGCCGATGGTCCAGTCGGTGAAGTGCGACAGCGCGTTCACCGTCTTGATCGACATCATCGGACCTTCGAAGGTCGACATGCCGTAGAACGACAGCGCCGTGACCAGGAACTTCAGGATCGGATCGGTGCGCAGCTTATGCCAGGCGCCCGACAGCGTCATGATGCCGTTGATCATGCCGCCCCAGGACGGCGCCAGCAGGATCAGCGAGAACACCATGCCCAGCGACTGGGTCCAGTCCGGCAGCGCGGTGTAGTGCAGATGGTGCGGGCCGGCCCACATGTAGGTGAAGATCAGCGCCCAGAAGTGCACCACCGACAGCCGATACGAGTAGACCGGGCGATTGGCCTGCTTGGGCACGAAGTAGTACATCATCCCCAGGAAGCCCGCGGTCAGGAAGAAGCCGACCGCATTGTGGCCGTACCACCACTGCACCATGGCATCCACCGCGCCCGAATAGGCCGAGTAGCTCTTCCACATCGAGACCGGCATTTCCATGCTGTTGACGATGTGCAGCAGGGCCACGGCCAGGATGAAGGCACCGTAGAACCAGTTGGCCACGTAGATATGCTTGACTTTGCGCTTGGCGATGGTGCCAAAGAACACCACGGCATAGGCCACCCAGACGAGGGTGATTAGGATGTCGATCGGCCATTCGAGCTCGGCGTACTCCTTGCCGCTGGTGAAGCCGAGCGGCAAGGTGATCGCGGCCAGCACGATGACCGCCTGCCAGCCCCAGAACACGAAGGCGGACAGGCCGTCGGAGATCAGACGCACGTTACAGGTGCGCTGCACCACGTAAAGCGAGGTGGCCATCAGACCGCAGCCGCCGAACGCGAAGATCACGGCATTGGTATGCAATGGACGCAGGCGCCCGAAGTGGAAGTAGGGCCCGACATTCAGATCAGGCCAGACCATCTGGGCGGCGATTACCACCCCGACCAGCATGCCGACAATGCCCCAGACCACGGTCATAAAGGCGAATTGCCGTACCACCTTGTAATTGTATGTGGCTTGGTTTTCCATGAAATGCTCCGAAAGGATCTCCAGAAACAGCGAAAGGCGAAATCGGTGGATGCGTTTGCGGTCGGGCGTGGACGACTGGCCGGGGCCAGTGTTGGACTTATGACTGTGGAGCCTGCAACTGCGGCATCGTGCTGTTGGGCGAGGACTATTTCATACCGCGAATGCGGTATCTTTGACTTGGGTCAAAAGACTCGGCGAACAGGCGCATTTTACCGTGGAGGACGCCGCCCGTCAGGTGTTTTTTTCATCTTCAGCCGTGTTTTCATTGACTTCGCTGTTTATGTCTTCGTCATGAAGGACGCGGTGTGCAGGCCCATCCAGGTCATCGAACTGACCACTTTTGACTGCCCACCAGAAAAGGCCGCCGATGCAGAAAGCCAGCAGGACGGACAGGGGGATCAACAGGTAGAGGCTTTCCATGGCAAGGCTCCTGAAATCGCTGGTCCGGTTTATCTGGTCGCCGGGAGGGATGACAGCCGCAATGCATTGCCGACCACGATAAGCGAACTGGCGGCCATCCCCACGCTGGCAAGCCACGGCGTGACCAGACCGGCCATCGCCAGCGGCAGCGCGATCAGGTTGTACCCCAGGGCCCAGCCCAGGTTCTGCCGGATCACCCGACGGGTCTTGCGGGCACAGGCGTGCGCTGCAGCCAGTTCGCAAAGACGGTTGTCATACAGCACTGCATCGCCTGCGGCCTGTGCCACGTCGGTGGCCGCCCCCATTGCAATGGAGACATCGGCTGCAGCCAGCACCGGCGCATCGTTGACGCCATCGCCCACCATCAGCACCCGTGCCCCCTCTGCCTGCAGTGCCTTCAGGTAGGCCAGTTTGTCCTCCGGCCTTGCCGCGGGCCGGACCGCAAGGATGCCAAGCATCCCCGCCGCTTGATGCACCGCGGCCGCGTGGTCACCGCTGAGCAGGTGGATCCGCAGGCCGTTGCGCTGCAGTGCATTCACCGCGCTTGCGGCATCCTCGCGCAGCGTATCGGCCAGTTCGAAGGTGGCGATCCAGCCCTGTTCGTCGGCAAGCGCGACCTGGGTGGCATCCGAACGCGGCATGGGCGCCGGGTGGCCGGTCTGCGCCGCAACGAAGGCCGGTGCGCCGATCGCGTAGTGCACGGCATTGATCGTACCGGTCAGGCCGCCGCCGGGATGATTGACCAGCGCATGGGCGGTCAACGGCGTGTCGGCCTGCAGCGCCCGCGCGAGCGGGTGTTCCGACTGCGCTTCGAGCGCCGCGGCAAGCTGCCGGGCCTGCTCCGGTGTGCCGCGATGTGCCTCGATATGCAGCAGGCGCGGTAGGCCCAGCGTGAGGGTGCCGGTCTTGTCGAAGACCACGTCGGTGACCGTGGCCAGCGTTTCGAGCACATGACCGCGCGTGATCAGCACACCACGACGCGCGAGCGCCCCGGTGGCTGCGGTCAGCGCCGCCGGCGTTGCCAGTGACAGCGCACATGGGCAGGAGATGACCAGCACGGCCACGGTGATGGGCAAGGCGTGTGCCGGATCGTGCTGCTGCCAGAACCACCAGGTGCCGAGCGCCGCCAGCAGCAGCCCGGCCACGAACCAGCCGGCCACCCGGTCGGCAATCAGCGCCATCCGTGGTTTTTCAGCCAGCGCGCGGTCCAGCAGGCGTACGATGCCGGCGAGCCGCGTGTCCTCGCCCACCTGGGTGACGCGGGCGATCAGCGGCGAGTCGCGGTTGACCGTGCCGGCGATCAGCGTCGCACCCACTGTCTTGGCGATCGGACGGCTTTCGCCGGTGAGCAGGGCTTCGTCCACGTCGGCCTGGCCCTCCAGCACCTGCGCGTCGGCGGGCACCGTCTCGCCGGGTTTGATCAACAGCACGTCGCCCACCGCCAGGTGCGCGACGGCCGCCTCACTCGGGGTACGATCCGCGGGCCAGTTGGACAATCGGTGGGCGAATGCCGGCAGCAGTTTCACCAGCCGCTCCAGCGCCGCGCCGGCCTTCTGCCGGGCGCGGCTTTCCAGGTAGCGCCCGGCCAGCAGCAGGAACACGAACATCGAGACCGAGTCGAAATACACTTCGCCGTGTCCGGTCAACAGTGCATATACGCTGGCGCAGAAGGCCGAAAGCACGCCGATCGCCACCGGCAGGTCCATGCCGGCACGCCCGCGCTTCAGATCCCGCCAGCTCGACTGATAGAACGGCCAGCTGGAATACAGCACCACCGGCAGTGTCAAGAGCGCGCTGGCCCAGTGCAGCATGGTCAGCCAGATGGGTTCGATCTCGCCGGGCGGTGCCAGATAGATCGGCACCACGAACATCATCACCTGCATCATCGACAGCCCGGCCACCCACAACCGGAACAGCGCCCGTTTGCGGGCCTGCTCCTGCGCGGCTTCCTGCCGCGCCGCATCGTAGGGCTGTGCCCGATAGCCAATGGCGGCGATGGTTTCCAGGATCTGCGACAACGACAGGCGGGCACTGTCCCAGCGTACCCTGGCGCGATGGGTGCTGTAGTTGATCGATACCGCGAGTACGCCCGGCAGCCGCGCCAGCTGGCGCTCGTTGAGCCAGACACAGGCGGCACAGACGATGCCTTCGATCATCAGCGCCGCTTCGCGTTGCTCGCCCTCGATACGGACGAAACCCACCTGCAGTGCCGGGTCGTCGTAGAGCCTGAGCTGCTCGCGCAGTGCATCAGGCAAGGGCTCGGCTCGGTCGGCGGGACGGTCGCGCTGTACGTAATAGTCGCCCAGCCCCGCATCGATGATGCTTTGTGCAACGGCTTGGCAGCCCGCGCAGCAGGCGCCTTCGAGCCGGTTCCGGTAACGGATGTGCAGGGTAAGGCCGGTGGGGATGGGCTCGCCGCAGTGGAAGCACGTCGCGGCCGCGGCGGGTGAAACAGAGGTCATGGCACACCATTTTACGCTTGACGCTGGCGGCCTGCTTGGCGGTTCTGGTCGGTCCTGCGTCAGCATCTGTGGTGGTGCACGGCTGGTGCCGGGCAGGGTTTGGCGTGCAATTGCATGCACTCCGATCGTCGGCTGCCTCGTACCGCTCAATTCCCGCATACCGGGGTAGTGCGGCCAGCTTGAAATATAAGAGAATGATGAAATAAGCATTCATCATCAGAACAGCGACTTTTTCAGGGGGCAGCAGATGGAGAGCGCAAGTCTCGCCACGGTGAATCACCATTATCTGGATCGCGTCGTCCAGGCTGCGCAGCATCGGGAGATCGAAGCGAGCGAGGACATCTATACCGACAGTGGGATCAAGCTGCTGGCCAAGGGCGCACGCATCTCCACTGCCACGCAGGAACGGTTGATCATCCACAAGCTGAAGAAACCGCTGGAATCGTGCCTGACCGTGAGCGATGGCGTGGATGCCGATCACCTGATCAAGGTCGGTCACGCCGTCGTCGAAGCCAACCCGGGCCTGCGGCCCCTGTTCGACGACTTCGGCCTGCTGCCGCGCCTGCGCGACCTGCCGCTCAACGCCGCCGCCGTCAGCATGCTGACGGTCGCCGCGAGCCACAATGAGGCGACGTTGCGCCACTACGTGCTGGTGACCTTGCTCGGCCTCGGACTGGGGCGCCGCCTGCGGCTGACCGAAACCGAACTGGGCGTGATCGCCGCCGCAGGCATCCTGCACGACATCGGCGAGCTGTACATCGACCAGCGGCACCTGGAGCGCGACCGGGTGCTGAGCCCGGAGGACTGGCGCCATGTCTCGGTGCATCCGGTGATCGGGCACAAGCTGGCCCGTGAGGTGTGCGGCATGCCGGCCGAGGTGGCCGAATGCATCCTGCAGCATCATGAACGCGGTGATGGCGGTGGTTATCCGCGTGGCCTGCCAGCGGCCCAACTATCGCGCTGCGGCCGGGTGCTGGCCGCGGCCGAGATGATCGCTTCGCTGGCCGAGGGCGGGCAGTACCCGCTGGAGCGGGCCGAGGTGGCGCTGCGCATCGTGCCCATCGAATACGACCCGGCGCTGGTGTCGGCCGTGTCGCGTGCATTGGGTGAGTGCCGTGCCAATGATTTCCCGTCCGACGAGACCGCTCACCATGTAAGCAGCATGCATGCGTTGCTGCTCAAGATTGCGCGTATTGTCGAGACCCTCAGTGATTTCATGGGGCAGGCCCAGGCGCAGGCTGAGCCGGTACGGCAGTTGCTCGAGCGGGTCGAGGCGCGGTTTACGTTGATCCAACGCGCGTTTTCCAGCACGGGACTCGATCTGTGCTCGGACGAGCGCAAGTTCGATACGCTGATCGGCGAGGCAAGCGGTTGGCTGCAGTTCGAACTCAGCCTGGTGCTGCGCGAGATCCGTTGGCGCCTGCGCGAGCTGGCGCGCGATCTGGCGTTGCGCGCCGCGCTGCAATCGTCCGAGGCGGCCGCCTATTTCCAACCGCTGGTGCAGGTGCTGCACGACGGCTAGATGGCCGCCGTTTTCCGCGGCACATCGATGGAATAGGGCTTCGGGACGGCCGCTGTCGGATCAGGCGAGGCCCTTGGGCAGCGAGAACACCACGTTTTCCTCGATGCCGTCCATCGGCGTGACCGTCTGCGCACCGAGCGACTTGATACGGTCGATCACGCGCTGCACCAGGATGTCCGGTGCCGAGGCACCGGCGGTGATGCCGACCTTGAGGTGGCCGTCGAACCACTCGGGCCGCAATTCGGTTTCGTTGTCGACCATGTAGGAGGCGATGCCGAGGTTGGCGCCGACCTCGCGCAGCCGGTTCGAATTGGAGCTGTTGGGCGAGCCGACCACGATCAAGAGATCGACGTCGCGTGCTAGCTGCTTCACCGCGTCCTGCCGGTTCTGTGTGGCGTAGCAGATGTCGTCCTTCTTCGGGCCGACGATATGCGGAAAGCGAGTGCGCAACGCATCGATCACCACCTGCGCATCGTCGACCGACAGCGTGGTCTGGGTCACGTAGGCGAGCTTTTCCACATCGGCGACGGCAAGGGCGTTGACGTCGTCGGCATCCTCGACCAGATGCATGCCGGCCTGCGACTGGCCCATGGTCCCTTCGACCTCGGGATGGCCCTTGTGGCCGATCATCACGATCTCGAAGCCCTGTTCACGCAGCCGCTTCACTTCCAGGTGCACCTTGGTCACCAGCGGGCAGGTGGCGTCGTACACCGCCAGGCCGCGCGCGGCCGCCTCGGCGCGCACCGCCTGCGATACGCCGTGCGCCGAGAAGATCACGGTGTTGCCGGCCGGCACGTCGGCGAGGTCCTCGATGAAGATGGCGCCCTTGGCTTTCAGATCCTCGATCACGAACTTGTTGTGGACCACTTCGTGCCGTACATAGATCGGTGCACCGAACCGTTCCAATGCCTTCTCGACGATGGCGATGGCGCGGTCGACGCCGGCGCAGAAGCCGCGGGGCTGGGCGAGGATGATGTGCATGTCCGGTTTCATTGCGTGGATGCCTGTTGCGCGTCGGGCCGGCTGCTGCGGAAGCTGTCCCATATCATCAGCGCGGCGCCGATGCAGATGGCCGAATCGGCGAGGTTGAACGAGGGGTAGTACCAGTCGCGATAATAAACCTGGATGAAGTCGATCACGTGGCCGAACAGCACCCGGTCGATCACATTGCCGATGGCGCCGCCCATGATCAGCGACAGTGCCAGCGACAGCCGGGCTTCCAAATGGTGCTTCTTCAGCATGTAGACGATCCAGGTCGAGACAGCGAGCGCGAGCACCGTGAAGAAATGGCGCTGCCAGCCACCGGCATCGGCCAGGAAGGAGAATGCCGCGCCCGGGTTGTACGCCAGTGTCAGATTGAACAGGCCCGGGATCACCGTAAGCTGCTCGCCGTAGACGAACCGTGCTTCGATCGCATGCTTGGTGGCCTGGTCAAGCACGATCACGACCAGCGCGACCACGATCCAGCGCCAGAAGGCGAATGGCGGCTTAGGCATGACGACGCACCTCGCCTTGGCCGAACAGGTTGCCGTGACAGCGGGCGCACAGGCCCGGGTGATCGGCATGGCTGCCGACGTCGGCGCGGTAGTGCCAGCAACGCTCGCACTTGGCCGCCTGCGACGGCGTGACGGTGACGCTGGTGGCTTCCCCGGCCGCGACCTCGGCCCGGGATGTGATCAGCACGAACTTGAGCTCGTCGCCCAGCGCCTGCAGCGCGGCCAGCGTGTCGCCGGCGGCGGTCAGTGCGATCTCGGCCTGCAGGCTGGAGCCCAGCCGGCCATCGGCACGCAGCACCTCGATATCCTTCTGCACCTGCGTACGCACCTCACGTACCAGCGCGAACTGCGTAGCGAGCGCCTCGGCATCGGCGATGGCCGGCACCACGTGCCAGCTGGTCAGCTGCACGTTCTCGGCAAGGCTGCCATCCAGGCCACGCAGCACGTCCCACACCTCGTGCGCGGTGAACGACAGGATGGGCGCCAGCAGGCGGGTGAGCGCCTGGGTGATGTGCCACAGCGCGGTCTGTGCCGAGCGGCGGCCAACGCTGTCCGCACCCATGGTGTAGAGGCGGTCCTTGATGATGTCGAGGTAGAAGGCGCCAAGTTCGTCCGCGCAGTAGGCGTGCAGCTCCTGCACCGCGAGGTGGAACTCGTACTTGTCGTACAGCGCCGTCACCTTGGCCTGGGTGCGGGCGAGCTCGACCAGCGCATAGCGATCCAGTGTCAGCAGCTGGTCGGCCGGCAGCACCTGGCTGGGGCTAAAGTCCGACAGGTTGGCCAGCAGGAAGCGCAGCGTGTTGCGCACGCGGCGGTAGGCATCAGTCGTGCGCTTGAGGATCTCATCCGAGATCGACAGCTCGCCCGAGTAATCGGTACTGGCCACCCACAGCCGCAGCATGTCGGCGCCCATCTTGTTGATCACTTCCTGCGGCGCGATCACGTTGCCCTTGGACTTGGACATCTTCATGCCCTTGCCGTCGACGACGAAACCGTGGGTCAAGAGCTGCTGGTACGGCGCGCGTCCCTCGGTGGCGCAGCCGGTGAGCAGCGACGACTGGAACCAGCCGCGGTGCTGGTCCGAGCCTTCCAGGTAGAGATCGGCCGGCCAATTGAGGCCGTCGCGCTGGCGCAGCACGGCGTAGTGGGTCGAGCCCGAGTCGAACCAGACGTCCAGCGTATCCTTCAGCTTCTGGTAGTGCGCGGCCTCGTCACCGAGCAGTTCGGTGGCGTCGAGCTTGAACCAGGCTTCGATGCCTTCCTGCTCGATGCGCTGCGCCACCTGCTCCAGCAGCTCGCCCGAGCGCGGATGCAGCTCGCCCGTTTCCTTGTGCACGAAGAAGGCCATCGGCACGCCCCAGTTGCGCTGGCGCGAGATGCACCAGTCGGGCCGATTGCCGATCATGGCCTCCAGCCGCGCGCGGCCCCAGGCCGGGAAGAACTCGGTGTCGTCGACCGCCTGCCTGGCCACGTCGCGCAGCGTCCTGCCGCCGACCTCGTGCTCCATCGCGATGAACCACTGGGTGGTGGCGCGGAAGATGATCGGGGTCTTGTGGCGCCAGCAGTGCGGGTAGCTGTGCTCCAGCTTCCTGTTGGCGAAGAGGGCACCGCGCTCTTCCAGCGTGGCCAGCACCAGTGGGTTGGCTTCCCAGACCGTCCTGCCGGCGAACAGCGGGGTCGAGGGGAGGAAGCGGCCGTCGTCGGCCACCGGATTGTTGATCGGCAGCTTGTACTTGAGGCCGACCACGTAGTCTTCCAGGCCGTGCGCCGGCGCCGTGTGGACCAGGCCCGTGCCCGCATCGGTGGTGACATGGTCGCCCAGGATGACGGGCACGTTGCGCTCGGCGAACGGGTGCAGCAGCAGCAGGCCTTCCAGCGCCGCGCCACGGGTCTGGGCGATCACGTTGCCCGATTCGATGCCGTAGCGCTTGAGCGCCGCCTCGGCGAGCTCGTGTGCCAGCACCAAGAGGCCCTTGTCGGTGGCGATCAGGTCGTACATCAGCTCCGGGTGCACGGTGACGGCCTGATTGGCCGGCAGCGTCCACGGCGTGGTGGTCCAGATGAGGGCGTAGGCCGGTGCGTCGCCGAGCTGCACGCCACCGAAGGCCTGGGCAAGGGCGGCGGAATCGCGCAGGCGAAAGCCCACGTCGATCGCCGGCGAGACCTTGTCCTCGTATTCCACCTCGGCTTCGGCCAGCGAGGAGCCGCAATCGACGCACCAGTGCACCGGCTTCTGACCCTTCACCATATAGCCGTTGGCGTGGATCCTGCCGAGCGTGCGCACGATGTCGGCCTCGGTCTTGAAATCCATGGTGCGGTACGGCTGTTCCCAGTCGCCCAGCACGCCCAGGCGGATGAAGTCCGCCTTCTGCCGTGCAATCTGGCGGGCGGCGTATTCGCGGCACAGCTCACGGGTGAAGGCGGCCGGCAGCACCGTTTCCTTCGGATCGAGCCCGTTGGCCTTGCGGTAGTCGACGATGCGGGCGTGGATGTCCGGATTGTTCTTCACCGCATCCTTGTCGCCCTTCACCAGCTTTTCGATCTGGTGCTCGATCGGCAGGCCATGGCAATCCCAGCCCGGCACATAGGGGGCGTCGAAGCCGGCCAGGGTCTTGGACTTGATGATGATGTCCTTGAGGATCTTGTTGACCGCGTGGCCGATGTGGATGTCGCCGTTGGCGTAGGGCGGACCGTCGTGCAGCACGAACTTGGGCCGGCCGGCGGCCGCTTCGCGCAGCTTTTTGTAGAGCTGCTGCTCCTGCCACTGTTGCAGAAAGCCAGGCTCGCGGCGGGCGAGATCGCCCCGCATCGGGAATGGGGTGTCGAGCAGGTTGACGGGGTATTTGTTCTGTTCAGCCATGGTATCGGGATCGCACGAATTCGAGATGAGGGCCGGCGCGGCCGGTCTGATGATATCTGGTGCCCCCGTCCGCTCACGGACGGGGGATGGTAATTCGTCCGCCGTGTTCGCGGCGCTGGAACCAGGCGCGCGCGTCGTCGCAGTCGCGGCCGATCTGCGCGATCAGCGCGGGCAGGCCGTCGAACCTGGCTTCGTCGCGCAGTTTGGCGAGAAAGCGCACGGTGAGGTGCTCGCGGTAGATCTGGCGGTTGAAGTCGAACAGATGCACTTCCAGCACCGGCGCTGCGTCGGCTCCCTTCACTGTGGGCCGCACACCAAGGCTTGCCACCCCCTGGTAGGGGTGTTCCAGGCCTTCGACCTCCACGACGAAGATGCCCAGCATCGGTGGACGGTTGTGCCGCAGCTGGATGTTGGCGGTGGGAAAGCCCAGTTCGCGGCCCAGCCGGTCGCCACCGACCACCCGGCCGGAAATCGAGTAGGGGCGGCCCAGCAGGTCCGCGGCGCGGGTGAGATCGCCCTTGGCCAGCGCATCGCGCACGGTGGTGGATGAAATGCGCTCGCCGTCGAGCGCGACGGTGGCAAGGCTGTGCGTTTCGAACGCCGCGGCGGCGCGCAGCAGCGCGAAATCGCCGGTACGCCTGGCGCCGAAGCGGAAATCATCGCCGACCAGCAGATAGCGCGCATTGAGCGCATGCGTCAGGATCCGGTCGCGAAAGGTCAGGGCGTCGATGCGGGCGAATGCGGGGTCAAAGCGCTGGATCACCAGATGATCGATGCCTTCGCCCGCCAGCAGCTCGATCTTCTCGCGCAGGCTCGTCAGCCGGGTCGGCGCGCTGGCCGGCGCGAACAGCTCGCGTGGGTGCGGCTCGAAGGTCAGCAGCGCCGTCTTGAGGCCGCGCAAGGCCGCGGCGCCGCGCAATTCGGCCAGCATGGCGCGATGGCCAAGGTGCAGCCCATCGAAATTGCCGATGGTCAGCGCACAGGGGGGAAGGGCCGCGTGGGCCACACCGCGAAGAAGACGCATGACGTTGGTGCGTAATCCTTTGCAAAACCAAGCATTTTAGCGGCAGTACCCGGGCTTGTCAGGCATCGTGGCCAGGGTCGGGGCGAATCTCAGTGGCCGGGCACGGTGCAGCCTGATGCGACGCCCCGCGCCGGCTGCTCAGGGGCCGGCATCCACCATTCCGTCCTGGCGGGCCAAACCGGAAATGATCTGCTGGTTGCCCACCCGCACCCGTACCGTTTCGCCCACGGCGGCCGCATTGAGCGCAATGCCCTCGTTGCTGACTTCCAAGCCTTCGCTGCGGAAGATCAGGCGCACCCGCTGGTTCTGCCGGATCACCATGCCGGCGCGCAGCAGCTCGGACCGTAGCGGGCCGCCCTGGGCGACCGGCGAATTGAGAACCCGCCCGATCGCATGCGCAGGATCGAGGATCACGCTGCCGGGCAACTGAGCGAGATCCCCCTGTTGCGTGGCCAGATCGCCCGCTTGCAGCGTATGCCCGGCGGCCAACGGCCGGGCGGCGACGTAGTAGGTGGCGTTGATCGCGATGGTGACGGGATGGTTGATGGCCCAGCGCGCACCGGCGACGCAGCGCACCCGCACCATGGTCTTGCCGGCGAGCCGGTAGCCCTGCGGCAGCTGCAGATCCAATTGCTGGCAGGCTTCGAGCCGCAGGCGCCGATCGATCTCCCCCAACTGGTAGCTTGCATTGGGGGTCGGGGCGAGCTGGGCATCGAGCCAGTCGGCAACCGCGCCGCGCACCTGGTTCAGATCCTGCGGGGCGGCCGATGCCAGCGGCGCGCACAGGCAGAGCAACGCCAGCGGCGCGGCAAAAAAAGAAGAGTGGGGCATGGCCCGATGATACACAGCCGATGTCATCCCCTACAATTCGGTGCCGTTGGGACAAACAGGACACGCAAGCATGCTTGAATTGCTTTTCGGGCTGACCACGCTGCTGGTGCTGCTGGCCGGGGTGCTGGTCGTGGTCCGGCTGCAGGTGCTGACCCGCACGCAGCATGAGGTGCTGGCGACGCTGCAGGAGGAGACCGCGTCGCGCCATCGGGAAATGCTGACTGATCTGCACGGCGGCCTGTCGCGCCAGACCGAGCTGATCCAGGCCGGGCTGACCCAGCATGGCAGTCTGCTGCAGGACGCTGTCACCCGTGCTGGCGATCGCCTGCGCGACAGCATGGGCGAAAGCTTCGAGCGGCTGCGCGGCGCGGTGGGGCAGGAGCTCAAGGAGACACGCGAAGCGCAGCACCGGCTGCAGTCGGCACTGACCGACGCCCTGGGCGCACTGCGGCTGGCGCTGACCGCGAGCCAGGCCGAAGCGCGCGAACAGATGCAGCAGCAACTGGCCGAGATCTCGGGCGCGCTGCAGGGCAAGCAGGATGCGCTGCGCGAAGACGTGCTGGTCAAGCTGTCGAGCATGCTGGCCGAACAGTCCAAGCGTGAGATGGCGCTGATTCAGATGGCGCTGGCACAGACCACCGAGCGGCTGACGCTGACGGTGGGCGAGTTGACCAAGACCGCGGACGGCCGGCTGGCCGAGATCTCGGGCAAGGTGAGCGAGCGCCTGGACGAGGGATTCAAGAAAACCAATGAAACCTTCGCCAACGTGATGGCGCGGCTGGCGACCATCGACGAGGCGCAGAAGAAGATCGATGGCCTGACGACCAATGTGGTCAGCCTGCAGGAGCTGTTGGGCGACAAGCGCTCGCGCGGCGCGTTCGGCGAAGTGCAGCTGGAGCATCTGGTGCGCAACGTGCTGCCGGCGCAGGTCTATCAGGTGCAGGCCACGCTTTCCAATGGTTACCGCGCCGATTGCCTGCTGCACCTGCCCGAACCGACCGGCACCGTGGCGGTCGATGCCAAGTTCCCGCTGGAGAACTATCATCGGCTGTACGAGCCGGGGGTGGACCGCACTGCGGTGATGCGGCAGTTCCGCGCCGACATCAAGAAGCACATCGACGATATCGCCACCAAGTACATCATCCCCAACTACACCGCCGACGGTGCCGTCATGTTCGTGCCGGCCGAGGCCGTGTTTGCCGAAATCCATGCCTACCACCCCGAACTGGTGCAGTACGCCATGGGCAAGCGGGTCTGGATCGTTTCGCCCACCACCTTGATGGCGGTGCTCAATACCGCCCGTGCGGTGCTCAAGGATGTGGAGACCCGGCGGCAGGTGCACATCATCAAGGATGCATTGGGGCGGCTTTCGCTGGAGTTCGGCCGCTTCGACGAGCGGATGAAAAAGCTGGCCCAGCACATCCGCCAGGCCAACGACGATGTACAACAGGTCACCATCACCAGCGAGAAGATCTCGCGCCGCTTTGTCGAGATCGAACAGGTCAAGCTCGATGGCGAGGCGGGCGAGGGCGCGCCGGCGTTGGCCGAGTGAGACAACGGCGTCCGGTCCATCCCGCCGCGGTTTCGCACAGGGATCGGGCAGCCGGGCGGCGCTTGGGACACGGCACGCCGCGTGCTGCGCCCCCAACGCGTCGTCACCCTGCGCCAGCGTCACCCCTGGCCATACTGTGCGGCGTCTCCCGCCGAGTCACCCAGTTGGGCCAGCTGCCTGCCCGGCAGGTTGTCGTGGGCGCGGAAGGTGAGCCGGGTGGCGAGGCCTCATGGAAGTTGAGGGGCGCCGTTCCCTGCGCAAATGGCATGCGGTTCAAAGGGAGCTGGCCAACGCGACTGCCGCTGGGACCATCCGGGACAGGGCACAGGAAAATGCATGCGGTGTTGGCCCGTCGCTGTGCAGCGTGGATGGATCAGCGGTGCGAGCGACGCGGTTTTTCCTCAAACAGGCCCAGCTCGGCTGCATGCATCAGGCGGCGGAAAGTCGGGCATTCCAGATGGCTCGGTGCCGGGCAGGCAGCGGCATGGCGCAACCCGTCGCGCAGGGCGGTGAGGCGGCGCAGCTTGCGGTCGATTTCATCGGCCTTCGTCTGCAGCCGGTCGCGGTCGATCTGTGGCCCACCGTCCAGCGCGAACATGCGTGCGATCTCGTCCAGCGAGAAGCCCGCGGCGCGGCCCAACGCGATCAGTGCCAGCTGTTCGAGCACCGGTACGGCAAAGACGCGACGCAGCCCATGCCGGCCGACCGGGCGGATCAATCCCTTTTCTTCGTAGTAGCGCAGCGTGGCGGGCGACATGCGGCTGCGGCGTGCCACCTCGCCGATATCCAGTGTCTGCATGGGCTTGACCTCAAGTTGACTTGAAGTCGGATCATGCCACGTGTCCCCTTTTGTCGTAGGAGAATCAAAGCATGAGACACCGAATGGATCGCATTGAGACTGGCCGGCGCAACGCAATGGGCGCCACGGCAGGCAGGCAATGATGCAGACCCTGTCCTCAAACGCAGCCTATGCACTCCTGCTGGGTATCGGCGCGACCCTGCTGATGGATCTGTGGAGCTATGTGCGCCAGCGGCTGTTGGGCGTGCGGCCGCTTGATTATGGTTTGGTGGGGCGCTGGCTCGCTTATCTGCCGCGGGGGCGCTGGAGCCATTCCCCGATTGCCGCCACGCCAGCAGTGCGCGGCGAGCGGGCGCTCGGCTGGGTGGTGCATTACGCGATCGGTATCGCTTTTGGCGTGCTGCTGCTGTCGATCGTCGGACCGGACTGGCGCCACCGTCCGACGCTGCTGCCCGCGCTCGGCGTCGGCCTTGGCACGGTGGTGGCGCCGTTCCTGATCCTGCAGCCCGTGCTGGGTTCGGGCCTGGCCGCCTGCCGTACTCCAGATCCCGGCTGGGCGCGCCTGCATACCTTGCTCACCCACGGGATATTCGGTCTGGGCCTCTATGGCAGCGCCGCTTTCCTTGCCTGGATACGCTGAGGGAGGGGTGAGGGGTGAGGGGTGAGGGGTGAGGGGTGAGGGGTGAGGGGTGAGGGGTGAGGGGTGAGGGGTGAGGGTGCCGGATTGCGGTTCCAGGCGTGGTGGACAAGATCCCGCTCAGTTCCCGCAGGCAGCGCGAAACCGCCCGGACGGCGACGAATGGAGCTTCCTTCGATTGCCGGCATGCCGAGCGGATGCGATGCCCCCGAGGGCTGCCGCCGGCTGCGTTAAATCGCCCAGACCCGGTCGCGGCCGTCGCGCTTGGCGGTGTAGAGCATTTCGTCGGCAAGCGCGAGCAGGCGTTCCAGCGTGGCTGCGTGCGCACGGCCGGCGACGCCCATGCTGACGGTGAAGCCGAATTGCGTGCCGGCTGCCTCGACCTGCGTGGCGTTGATTGCATTGCGCAGCCGCTCGGCCACCTGTTCGGCCGCCGCCTGCGTAGTGTGCGGCAGCAGCACGACGAATTCCTCACCGCCGAAGCGGGCGATCAGGTCCACGTCGCGCAGCTCGCTGCGGCACGTGTCGGCCAATTGCCTGAGCGCGGTATCGCCTGCTTCGTGTCCGTAGCGGTCGTTGATTTTTTTGAAATGGTCCACGTCCAGCGCAATCACCGAAAGTGGCAGGCCGTGCCGGTCCGCCTGCTTCCATTCGTGGGCAGCGCGTTCGAAGAAGGCGCGGCGGTTCAAAAGCCCGGTCAGGCTGTCCGTGCTGGCCAGCGTTTCGAGTTGCTGCACCAGTTGGGTGCGGTCTTCGAGGGTGTTGAGCAGGTGGGTGTTGGCGCGATCGAGCATGGCCGTGCGTTCGCGTACCTGTTCCTCCAGCGTGGTATTGAGCGTTGCAAGCTTGTTGCGCTCCGCAGTCAGCCCTGCCACCAGGTGGCGCAGCGAGGCGGACAGGTGCCCGGCCTCGCGATAGGCAGCGGATTCCGGAATGGGGACATCGCCTTCGCCGCGCTGCAGCCGGTCGGCGGCCTGCGCCAGCTCCAGCAGCGGCTGCGCCAGCGCGCGGGCGAGCCAGACGCCCAGCAGCGCGAAGATGCCCGCCGCGAAGATGCCGGCGATCAGGATTGCCCATTGCAGGTCATGGATGGGCTGGAAGGCATCGCTCACGGCCTGGCGCACCACCACCCGCCAGCCCAGCCCGCGATAGTCGCCCAGACCCTGCGTCAAGCTGCTGGCGGTCAGGTAGTCGTTGCCGTCCGGCCAGGTCAGGGTGCGTACGCCGGACGACTCCTTGCCAAAGCGGGGTGGGGCGATGCCTTGCCCGCCCGGGGGCGCCAGCAGGATCTGCCCCTCCTTGCCGATGATGAAGATTTCCACCCGCTGGTCGCGTCGTGATGGCGACGAGACCGCCTGCACCACATCGTTCACCCATTCCCAAAGCAGATAGGCGCCCAGTACGCCGACCAGGGCCCCGTCGCTGTCACGTACCGGCGTGGCCAGCTCCACCACGTAGCCGGGGTTGCGGGCCGCGCTGGCCGGCAGGAGCGGTGCGAGTTCCCGGGCTTCATGCATATCGCCCGTGTAGGGCCCCTGCAGGCCGTTGCGGAACCAGGGGTGGCGACTGCCGTTCTGGCCTTCCAGCCAGCCCTGGGTGGCGTAGCGTATCGTGCCGTCCCGCTCGGCAAAGCCGATCCAGGCGTATTGCGGAAATGCCTGCTTGAGTTGCTCCAGCACGCGCCGGTCGGCGTCGTGCCAGATATGGGGGTGCTGGAACTGCTGCATCGATGCGATCACCTGCACGTCGTGCAGCCGTTCGCCCATGCCGATGTCCAGCCGTTGGCGTACCTGCTCGGCCAGCTCAAGCAGGCTGTCGCCGATCACCTGCCGGTTCTTGTTGCCGG
Source organism: Chitiniphilus purpureus (assembly GCF_025642115.1). Classification (GTDB taxonomy): domain Bacteria; phylum Pseudomonadota; class Gammaproteobacteria; order Burkholderiales; family Chitinibacteraceae; genus Chitiniphilus; species Chitiniphilus purpureus. The sequence continues at coordinate 2,509,478 of NZ_CP106753.1, forward strand.
AAAGCCCGCCCAGCAGCAGCGAAAGCGTGATCGACACGATCACGGCCACCGTGGCGAAGGACAGCGCCAGCACGCCGGCCAGACTTTGTCTGCGTCCCAATGTTGCTCTCATCCGTCTACATCCGTCACAAGGCACCTCTGTCGTGCAGGCGTTATAGCCCACCAGCCTGCCCCAATCGGTTTCGTGCATGATATTGCACGATGTGGGGTGCCCGTGCCGGGCGGGTCACTGCAGCGGCGGTGGTGGTGTCAGGCCGGCACACTCGGGGCTGGCGGTGATCAAGCCACGCAGGGCCAGACTGTGGCAGAGCATATGCTCGGCTTCGCTTTGCGCACCGTATACATAGTTGCGAAAACCGAGTGCGTTGGCCTGTTGCAGCAAAGGGGCATCCACCGCTTCGTAGTCCCAGATCAGGCTACGCAGCCGCCGGTGTGGCATTGCCGCATAGAGCAGGGCGTTGAGCGCAGCGGGACGGTGGCAGACGGTGAGCCCGCATTCGCTGGTGCCCAGTTCGGCCGCGCGCAGCGCCAGTTCGTGGCGCAGCGAGGTGATCACGATCTCGCGGCGCATGCCCAGTTGCTGCAGCAGGCTGAACACCGCGGGCGCGGCGGCGCCGGCGGTCAGGGTGACCATCCAGAACGCTTCGGGGAAGGCATCGACGGCCTCGGACAGCGTCGGGACCAGATAGCCTTGCGCCTGGGACAGCTCGGCCCGCGTCAGTGCCTGTACCGGCAGACCGTTGCAGCTGAGCCGATGCCCGAACAGCACGGCTTCGCCATCCGCGGTCAGGCGCACTTCGGTCTTGATGCCCTGGAAGCCGGCCGACAACGCGGCGGCAAACGCGCCCAGGGAGTTTTCCGGGGCACCGCGGGCCAACCCGCGATCGGCGATGAGTCGCATGAATCCGTTACACTCCCGTCCTGAATTGCAACTTGAATCGTGACTGCGGCGTGGCTGACCGCAGTACTGCGGCCCGATTCCGGCGCCGGTAAACCTCGTTTCGATTGTAGACACTATCCAGGAAGGGAGTCGGTGCGGTGAGCAAGATCGGGCTGGGCCTCGTCTGGATGCTGCTCGCGGCCACGCTGGCGGCGGTGGAACCGCCGCGCCCGCGCATCGGCGTGGTAATGGGCGGCGGCGGCGCCCGCGGCCTTGCGCATATCGGTGTGCTCAAGGTGCTGGAGGAGGCGCAGGTACCGATCGACTGCATCGTCGGTACCAGCATGGGCGCGCTGGTGGCGGGCAGCTATGCTGTCGGCCGCAGTGCCGACGAGTTGACCGAACAGGTCGGCAAGGCGGTCTGGGACGATCTGCTCAGCTCCGATCTGCCGCGTCAGCTCAACTCGTTCCGGCAGAAGCAGGCCGACCAGCTGGCGTTGCTGCCGGTGGACATCGGTGTCTCGGATGAAGGCCGGCTTGCGCTGCCCAAGGCGGCGATCAATACGCAAAAGGTCGAACGCTTCCTGCGGGAACTCACCTACCACGGCACGGCGCCGGATTTCGATGCGCTGCCGGTTCCCTACCGCGCCATCGCCACCGACCTGGAAACGGGTGAGATGGTCGTGATGCGCGATGGCGACCTGGTGTCCGCCATGCGGGCCAGCATGGCGGTGCCCGGGGTGTTCCCGCCGGTGTTGCGCAACGAGCGGCTGTTGGCCGACGGCGGGCTGTCGCGCAATCTGGGGGTCGATGTGGCACGCGAGCTGTGCGCCGACGTGGTGATCGTCGTCGACGTCGCGTCGCCGCCGCTCAAACGCCAGGAAATCAGCGACATCTTCAGCGTGGCCGATCAGTACACCCGGCTGATGATCGTGCAGAACCAGAAGCCGCAGATCGGCAGCCTGACGGAGCTGGACGTGCTGATCACGCCCGATCTGGCTGACCTTGGCAGCGCCGATTTCGTCAAAGGCCGGGATTTCGTGGTGCTGGGCGAGCGCGCGGCACGCAAGGCGCTGGTATCGCTGCAACGGTATGCGTTGCCGGCGCCGCAGTATCAGGCCTGGCAGGCGGCCCGTGCCGAGAAACGCCTTCATCCCAAGCCCATCGTGCAGGTGGCGGTGGGCAAGCTCAAGCACGTGAATCCGGCAGTGATGGAAGAAGCGCTCGATGTGCAGACCGGCGCGCCGCTCGACAGCGAGGCCTTCAACCAACGGCTGGCCGGCATCTATGCCCGCGGTGATTTCGCCCAGCTTGACTACACGCTGTCCGACCACGGTTCGGGCCAGCGCCTGACGATCACGCCGATCGAAAAGGACTGGGGGCCGAACTATCTCAACTTCGGCTTGGCGCTGGGCACCGACTTCGAGCGCTCCAATCCCTACAGCCTGACCGCGCGCTACCGGCGCACCTGGATCAATCCACTGGGCGCCGAGTTCCAGGCATTGGCAAGCGTGGGCGACAAGAGCCTGCTCGCCGCCGAGTTCTATCAGCCGCTGCAGGTCGAGGGTTATGCCTTTGTCGCCCCGCATGCGGGGATCGATTCGTCGCCGCTGGCGTTCTGGGAGAACGAGACGCTCGCTGCCGAATACAGCTATCACCGTAGTCAGGTCGGCCTTGACCTGGGCTCGTCCTGGACGCGCTACGGCGAAGTGCGGTTGGGCCCGGTGGTGCATCACTACCGGCTGGAGCGGCAAGTGGGGCCGGCGCCACTGCCTGATCTGGAGCAGTGGGACTGGGGCATCCGCTTCAACCTTTTCTACGATCAACTGGACAACCTGAATTTCCCACGGAGCGGCACCTTGCTGCATCTGTATGGCTACGAGGCGATCAAGGGTGGGATCGAGGCACCGGGAGCGGAGGCGTTCTCGCGCTACGGCCGCTATGGTTTCGAGATGACGCGGGGCTTTTCGGTCCGTGACTACGGCGGCCATGTCGCAGTGCGTGGGCAGATGCCGCGCAACAGTGGCAGTGCCTTGTCCGACGTCCGCTGGCTGGGGGGCTTTCTCAACCTGTCCAGCTATCACTACCAGCAGCTGATCGGCGACAAGTTCTTCTACGGCCGCCTTGCGCTGTACCGGCCTGTCGACATGTTCTCCGAGCATGACAAAGGCACCTATCTCGGTGCCGCGCTGGAGACCGGCAAGATGTTCAGCGACGAGGACCGCGTGGGCGACAACTGGCATTTCTCGCTGGTCGGCTACCTGGGCATCGAAACCCTGCTCGGGCCGCTGTATCTTGGCGTGGCGTACGGCGACAACCACCAGACCCGGTTGTATGTCACGCTGGGCAACCCGTTCTGAGCCTGTGGGCACGAACGGCCTGTTCATCCCAAGCATGGAGAAGAGAGCATGAAACGAGTCTGTATCCTGTTGCTGCTGGCCGGCATCGCCAGCGGCACCGCCTATGCGGAAAACGCCCAACAGAGCAAGATGGCCACCTGCAACAAGGAGGCAAGCACACAGGCGCTCAAGGGCGACGCGCGCAAGCAGTTCATGAGCACCTGCCTGAAGAAGGATGCCAAGCCTGCGAACCAGCAGGACAAGATGGGCTACTGCAACAAGGAAGCCGGTGCCAAGGCGCTCAAGGGCGACGCCCGCAAGGCATTCATGAGCGACTGCCTCAAGAAGAAATAGGCCGGCCTGCCGCATCCGGCCCCGGCGTACCGGCAGGCCCGATGACGCAGGGGCCGAGCGCAGCGACCACCGCAGGTTGCCCCAGTCGCGGCGTTGTCTGCGGCCCGCGACGTGGGCCGCGCTTGAAAGCGCCGGGCGCCGGCCGCATCTGGCGCGGTACAATGCCGCCGATGAATCCGATTTTCCGCCTGTTCGGCCGCCCGGCCGCGACGCCGAAGGAAGCCGCCATGCCTGACAATGCCAACCTGACTGCCGCCCTGAGTCGGCTGGTCGACCCGTACACCGGCCGCGACTATGTGTCGGCCAAGTGCGTACGCAATCTGAGCAACATCAACGGCGCAGTCAGCGTAGACATCGTGCTGGGCTACCCCGCCGCCAGCCGTCATGCCGCGGTCGCTGCCGAAGTCGAGGCGGCGTTGGCGGCGGAACCCGGGGTCGACAGTGTGCGTGTGGGCGTCACGAGCCAGGTGGTGGCGCATACCGCGCAGCGGGGCGTGCCGCTGCTGGCCGGCATCAGGAACATCATCGCCGTGGCTTCGGGCAAGGGCGGGGTCGGCAAGTCGACCACTGCCGCCAACCTTGCATTGGCGCTGGCGGCCGAGGGGGCCCGGGTCGGGCTGTTGGATGCCGACATCTATGGACCGTCGCTGCCGACCATGCTCGGCGTTGCCGGCCGGCAGCCGGTTTCGCCGGACAACAAGCACATCGAGCCGATCGAAAACCACGGGATCAAGACCATGTCGATCGGTTTTCTGATCGACACCGAGCAGCCCATGGTGTGGCGCGGCCCCATGGTCACGCAGGCGCTCACGCAGCTGCTGCACGATACCCTGTGGGGTGAGCTTGACTACCTGCTGATCGACCTGCCACCGGGCACCGGTGACATCCAGCTGACGCTCAGCCAGAAAGTGCCGGTCACCGGCGCGGTGATCGTCACCACGCCACAGGACATCGCGCTGCTCGATGCGCGCAAGGGGCTGAAGATGTTCGAGAAGGTGGGCGTACCCATCCTCGGCATCGTCGAGAACATGAGCATCCATGTCTGCAGCAACTGCGGGCATGCCGAGCCCATCTTCGGCGAAGGCGGCGCGCGCAGGATGTGTGCCGACTACGGTACCGAGCTATTGGGGCAACTGCCGCTCGATCTGTCGATCCGCGTCAATGCCGACGGCGGTACCCCATCGGTGGTGGCCGAGCCCGACGGCAGCATCGCCGCCGCCTACCTCGAGATCGCGCGCAGGGTGGCCGCCGGGATCGCGGTCAAGGCCCAGGATTTTTCGGGCAAGTTTCCCAAGATCGTCATCAGCAACACCTGATGACGCCGGCCCGGCTGCATGCTTGCATGCCGGCAATGGCAGCGTACATGGCGGCGGCGGCCCAGCAGGGCACTGGGCCGTACCCCGGAACCGTCTTGGTGGCATGGCTGAGGTCTGCGTCCGCCCGGCATGCGCTGGCGCTGCAGCAGCCATGCATTTGACCTATCGCAAAGCTGCGGCAAATCCCGATGCCGCCGGAAAGCGCTTGTGCCCAGAATGCGCTTTTGCATTCGGGGGCGGCCCATGGCACGCGGCACTTGGGGTTCACGTATCGGTTTCATCCTGGCGGCGGCGGGGTCGGCCGTCGGATTGGGCGCCATCTGGAAATTCCCGTTCGTGGCCGGGCAGAATGGCGGCGGCGCATTTCTGATCCTGTACCTGGTCTTCAGCTTTTCGATCGGCCTGGCGTTGTTGCTGGCCGAGATGCTGATCGGCCGCGCGGCCGGCCTGTCGGCAGTCAGCGCCTTCCGTAAGCTCGCCGGCGGCGCCTGGCCATGGGCGGCGCGGCTGAGCGTGCTGTGTGTGTTCCTGATCCTGTCCTTCTACAGCGTGGTGGGCGGTTGGACGCTGATCTATCTGTTCGAGGGAATGCGCGGCACGGTGCTGAACACCGACACCGCGGCGCTCGGTGTGTATTTCCACAACGCGAGCAGCGATCCGGTACTGGCGCTGGGCGCGGCGCTCGGTTTCCTGGGATTGACCGGCGTGGTGGTGTATCTCGGCGTGCAGCGTGGCATCGAGCAGATGAGCAAGGTGCTGATGCCACTGCTGTTCCTGCTGATGGCCATCCTGATCGTGCGCGCGCTGACGCTGCCGGGCGCGCTGGCCGGACTGTCCTGGTTCGTCACACCCGATTGGGAGCAGATCACCCCCGGCGCCGTGGTCGAAGCGCTCGGCCTTGCGTGCTTCTCGCTGTCGGTGGGGGCCGGCACCATGGTGGCCTATGGCTCCTACGTGCCCCGCGAGACCGATCTGCCGCGTGCTGCCGCCTGGGTGGCGCTGTTGGCAGTGGGCTCATGCCTGCTGGCCGGGCTGATGGTGCTGCCGGCGGTGTTCGCCTTTGGCCTTGACCCTGCGGCCGGGCCTGGGCTCACCTTCATCACCATGCCGGCAGTGTTTGCGCAGCTGCCGGCCGGCCAAGTGTTCGCGATCGCCTTCTTCTTCCTGCTGCTGGTGGCGGCGCTGACCTCGTCGGTCTCGATGCTCGAACCACTGGCAAGCTACCTGATCGACGAGTTCGGCGTGCCGCGCCGGCGCGCCGTGCTGCTGTGTTGTGCCGCAGTCGCGCTCGCCTGCATACCGGCGGCGCTGTCGGGCGGCGTGTGGCGTGAGGTGCAATTCCTCGGGTTGAACCTGTTCGAGCTGATGGACTACACCGCGTCCAACCTGCTGCTGCCGATCGGCGGCGTGGTTTCCGCCACCTGCGTGGGCTGGGCGATCTGGCCGCGCGCGCGCGGCGAATTGTCCAACGGCGCGCAGCTGCCCTGGTGGTTGCCCTTGTTCCGGGCGGTATGCGCGGTCGGGGCACCGCTGCTGATCGGCTGGGTGTTCCTCTACAAGCTGTAGTGCTCAGCGGGGCGGTTTGGGGCGCAGCGCGCGATCGATCAGCTGCGAGGCGTCCAGCGAATGCACCGGCGCAGCCTGACTTGCCTTGACGATGGTCTTGTCACCGGCGTCGAGCACCGTATAGAGCTGCCCGGTGCAATGCCCGTCCTTGGTGCCGAGCCTGTCGCCCACCGGCTTGGGCAGGGCATCCTTGAAGCAGTAGCTGGCGAGGGTGCCGCCGCCTGCCTTCAACGCCCGCAGCGCGCCCTGACCCAGCTTGGCGGCGAGCGTCGGATGCAGGGTGGTGGCGAGCAGGAAGGCGGTCAGCGCCAAGGCGCGGCCATAGCCGGCAGAGCCCGTGGTCTCAGGTGAGGCGTCGCCCGCAGGGACCTCACCTGGCGTTGCGGCTGCGCCTTTGCGGGCCAGATCCAATATCGGCCAGACGCTCAATGTCACGACCGCGCAATGGGCGATTTCCATCGGCACGAAATACAGCAGGGCCATCCCGACGGTCTTGGGCTGGAATTGCTGCAGCACAAACAGTGACAACGACAGGCTGCCGACCGTGAACAGGAACCCATAGGAGAGCACAGCACTCAGGTGGGCCCAGAACTTCACGCCGGATTCGCATAGCAGTCTCAGCCACAAGGCGATGATGGCGAGCGTCACGAGCATCAGCAGTATCCAGAAGCCATTGTCGCTGGTACTGCTCTGGTAGATCGAGACAAACGATCCGGCCGAGAACACCAGCCCGGGCACGACAAAGTGCAGGAGGTAGCGCCTGGGCAGCGGGCGCTGCGCTTGGTCGTTTGGCTGGTGCAGTGCAAAGCCGGAGCGGTACACATCGGTGAGCATCAGGTTGGGCAGCAGCAGGTTGCCTACCAGGATCAGGTAGAGGACCACACCGAGCAGGCCGACCGCCAGGATGACTGTGGGCAGTACCGAAAGCTCAAGGGGGAAGGGCGCATCCTCGCTCAGGAAATAGCAGAACAGGTAGTAGGTGCCAAGCAACGGCAGTATCTTGGCCAACAGGCCGGCAAAGGTGGAGAACGGCGCCAGCTGCTGTTCCAGCTGTTCCAGGTATTTCGATAAACTTTTCATATTGGTCAAATAGTATTCAGCAATTGAAATAATGATGACATCATTGCTGAATGTCATTGTCAAGCAGCAGCGGAGTCGTCCGGCGTGGATGCCGATCGTCGCGTAGGCCGCTAGAATCGCACCCACCGCTTTGCGACCCGTGCCCCGTGCGTCTCACCCACCTCAAGCTTGCCGGCTTCAAGTCCTTCGTCGACCCGACCACGGTGCACGTGCCGGGCCAGCTGGTGGCCATCTGCGGGCCCAACGGCTGCGGCAAATCCAACGTGATCGATGCGGTGCGCTGGGTGCTGGGCGAATCATCGGCCAAGCAGTTGCGCGGCGAATCGATGCAGGACGTGATCTTCAATGGCTCGGGTGCCAGAAAGCCGGTCAGCCGGGCGGCGGTGGAACTGGTGTTCGACAACGCCGCGGGCCTTGCCGCGGGGCAGTGGAGCCAGTACGCCGAGATCAGCATCAAGCGGGTGCTGACGCGGCAGGGCGAATCGTCCTACTACATCAACAACCTACAGGTGCGGCGGCGTGACATCACCGATCTGTTCCTCGGCACCGGCGTGGGCAAGGGCGGCTATGCCATCATCGAACAGGGGATGATCAGCCGCATCATCGAAGCCAAGCCCGAGGAATTGCGGCACTTTCTCGAAGAAGCCGCCGGGGTCTCCAAGTACAAGGAGCGCCGGCGCGAGACCGAGGCCCGTCTGGCGGACACCCGCGACAACCTGTCCCGGGTGGAGGACATCGCCAGGGAGCTGGGTGCCCAGATCGCCAAGCTCGAGACGCAGGCCGAAGTCGCGGCCGAGTACAACCGGCTGCAAGCGGCGGTGACCGAAAAGCAGAACCTGCTGGCGTTGCAGCGCAAGCTGGATGCGGCCCGCGATGCCGAGGCGGCGCGACGCGAGATCGACGCCGCGCAGAATGCGCTGGAGGCGCAGCTGGCCCAGCTGCGCGCGCTGGAAGCCGCGCTGGAGCAATTGCGCGAAGATCATTTCACCGCCAGCGACGCGGTGCATCAGGCGCAGGGCGAGCTGTACGACGCAAACGCCGCGGTGGCGCGGCTGGAGCAACAGCTGCTGCACCTGAAGCAGACCCGTGAACGTCTGACCCAGCAACTGCAGGAGGCCGGCGCCGAACTGGGCCGGCTGGACGCGCAGGACCGCGTGGCGGGCGATGAGCTGGAAATCTGGCGTGCGCGGCACGAGGAGGCCAATTACGCCGCCGAGGAAAGCGCGCTGGCGCTGGACGCCCAGAGCGAGCGCCTGCCCGAGCTGGAAGGGGCACTCCGGCTGGCCGATGACGAATTCAACAGCCTGCGCGAACGACTGGCCAGCGCGCGCAATACCGTGCAGTTGGCGCGCCAGCAGGCGCAACACCTGGAACGCACGCTGGCGCAACTGCGGGAACGCCGGCAACGATTGCTGGCCGAGCATGCGGCGCTCGCCCCCGCGCATGACGAGGCGCGTGAAGCGCTGATCGAAACGCGCGCCGCCGCCGCGCTGGCGCAGGAGCAAGGCGCGCTGGCACTGGCCGAGGGCGAGGCACGGCTGGCCCAGGCGAGGACACGGCAGCAGCAGGCGCGTGCGGCACGCGAGGCACTGTCGCTGGAATTGGCCGGCTTGACGGCGCGCGAAGCGGCGCTGGGTGAACTGACCCGGACCGGTGATGCGGACGGCTTGGCATCATGGCTGGCCGCCCAGGAACTTGCCCAGGCCGACGTACTGCTCGACGTGGTCCGCGTGCAGGCCGGTTGGGAAACCGCCTTGGAAGCGGCGCTGGGCGCGCGCCTGCAGGCGCGGCTGGCACAGACGCCGCCGCAAGCCGTCGCGCCGGCCCCGTTGGTGCTGGCCTTGCCGGCCCAGCCGGCATCTGCCGGCCACGGCCTGCGTGCCAAGGTCACCAGCGATCATGCGACTGCCAACGCGGCGTTGGACGACTGGCTGGCCGGGATCGATTGCGCCGAATCGCTGGCCGACGCGCTGGCGCGTCGTACCACGCTGCCGCCGGGCCGGCGGCTGGCGACGCGGGATGGCCACCTGGTCGGTCGCGCCGGGATCGTCTACCACGCCGCCGACGGTCACCTTGCCGGCATGGTGGCGCGCCGCGTGGAACGCGATGCCATCCGCGAACGGCTGGCAACCCTGCACCCGGCACTGGCCGACGCCGAGGAGACGCTCACCGGCGCGACGCAGGCGTTGGAGGAGGCCGAATCCATGCTGCCGGTGGCGCGGCAGCAGGTGCAGGCCGCACAGCAGCAATTGGCACAGTGCGAACGTGAGCTGGCACGGCGCGACGAGGCGCACCAGCAGGCGGGGCGCCGCCAGCAGCAGCTGGCGGACGAGCTGGCGCAACTGGATGGCCAGCTGGAAGACGAAACCATCGCCAGCCTTGCCTGCGAAGAGCGCCGCCTGCAGGCCGAGGACGAGCTGGCGCCGCTCGAAGACGCGCTGCATCACGCCCGGCTCACCCGCACCGAAGCCGAATCGGCGTGCGAGTTGCAGCGCAGTCGCCTGCGTCAGGCCGAGCGCCAGGCCCAGGAGGCGCGGTTTGCGGTGCAGGCCGCCCAGCAGAAGCTGGCGGAGCTGGCGCGGCGCGGCGGTGACCTGGGCGAGCAGCGCCAGCGCCTGCTCGAGCGCCGGGAAGCGCTGGCGCTGGAACTGGAGCACGTCGACGAAGGCCAGTTCGACGTGGGGTTCCAGGCGGCGGTGGATACGCGTGCACAAAAAGAGCGTGCGCTGGCCGCCGCACGCGATGCACTCAATGGCCTGACGGGCCAGTTGCGCGAGCGCGAAGGCGACAAGCAGCGTATCGAGGCCGGGCTGGAGCCGGCGCGCGAGGCGGTTGGCAACCTGCGCCTGAAGGAGCAGGAGGCGCGCCTGGCGGCCGAGCGCTTTGCCCAGGAGTTGGCCGAGGCCGGGGCGGACGAGACGGCGCTGCGCGAGCGGCTCGGAACGGGGCTCAAGGTGAGCAGCCTTGCCGCCGAGATCGGTCGGCTCTCGCAGGCGTTGAGCGGCCTGGGGGCGGTCAACCTCGCCGCGCTTGAGGAACTGGAGGCCGCACGGACCCGGCAGGGCTGGCTCCAGGCGCAGTCGGCCGACCTGACCGAGGCGATCGGCACGCTGGAGAACGCCATCCGCCGCATCGACCGCGAAACGCGCGCACTGCTGCAGGAGACCTACGATGCGGTCAACGCCAATCTGCAGGAACTGTTCCCGATGCTGTTCGGCGGCGGTCACGCCGAGCTTGTGCTCACCGGCGAGGAAATCCTCGATGCCGGCCTGACGATCATGGCCCAGCCACCGGGCAAGAAGAACAGCACCATCCACTTGCTCTCCGGTGGCGAGAAGGCACTGACCGCACTAAGTCTGGTATTCTCGCTGTTTCGCCTCAATCCCGCGCCGTTCTGCCTGCTCGACGAAGTGGATGCGCCGCTTGACGACGCCAATACGCTGCGTTTTTGCCATCTGGTCAAGAAGATGGCCGAGCGCACCCAGTTCCTCTACATCAGCCACAACCGGCTGACCATGGAAATGGCCAGCCAGCTCGTCGGCGTCACCATGCAAGAGCAGGGCGTATCGCGCGTGGTGGCGGTCGATATCGAAGCCGCGCTGTCGATGCGCGAATCTGCCCCCGTATAGCTTCCCATGCCACGCTTTCCTTCCGTGCCCGTTGCCTTGCCAGCCCATCGAACGGGCCGCGGGCGACGGGTGGCCGCAAGGCATGCGCAGGCCGTGCGCCTGCCGCTCGTGAATCGGAACGGCGCACCTTGCTTTGAAGCGGGCCGCGCCTTGTGTTTGAATGCAACCGTACCTTTAGACCACGGTCGCCCCCCGCGGTGGCCAAAGCCGAAGCCATGACCGATTTGCAGCTTGGATCGCTGATCGTCGCCGGTGCCGTCGTGGGCGCCGTCTACGCCTTCAACTGGTGGCAGGAGTACCGCTACCGCAAACAGACCCAGCAGGCCTTTGCGCGCAACCAGCCGGATGTGCTGCTGGATACCCCGCGCAACATGGTGCGCCCGGGCGAACGGCTGGAGCCGGCCCTGGACGAGCCCACCCGCTTTGCGCTGCCGGTCGACGACGACGCACCGCAGGCCGAGCCGGCGGCATTCGAGGTCCCGCCGCCTCGCGCTGCGCCGCAGCCCGAGCCGCGCCGCACGCCCGGGATCGAGCAGGACCGCGACGCCCTGGCTGAAAGCCTGCTCGACCCCACACTGGATTTCATCGCCGAGCTGCACGCCCGTGAGTGCATCCCGGCGCAGGCGGTGCCGCATTTTCCAGGCACCAAGCGCACCGAGGTGATCGGCCTGAGCGAAGCGGGACACTGGGAAGCGCTGGGGACAAGCGATGCGCAATACACCGAGCTGCGCATCGCGTTGCAACTGGTGGATCGCCAGGGCCCGCTGTCCGCCGAACAGCTCAACAGCTTCTGCATGGCCGTGCAGCAGTTCGCCGATGCGCAGGATGCGGTGGCCACCTTCCCGCAGCGCTCGGCCAAACTGGCCGCTGCGCGCGACCTGGACGAGTTCTGCGCGTCGGTCGACGTGCTGATCGGCCTGAACGTGTTGAGCAACGGGCGGCCGTTCCCGATGGAGAAGGTCAGGTTGATGGCCGAAAAGGCGGGCCTGGCGCGCGCACCGGACGGCAACTTCGTCTACAAGAGCGAATCGGGCAAGCTGCTGTTCACGCTGGCCAACCAGAACCAGACGCCGCTGGGCGCCACCTCGGACGGTTTGACGCTGCTGTTCGACGTGCCGCGCGTGGCCGGCGGACTCGCGGTGTTCGACTACCTTGCCGAGTTCGCGCAGCAGCTGGCCACCAACCTGGGCGGCGTGCTCGCCGACGACAACGGCCGCCCGCTTGCGGCGACGAGCCTTGACAACATCCGCAGGCAATTGGCCAGGCTCTACGCCACCATGGACGACCGCGGCATCGCCCCCGGCTCGGTGGCGGCGTTGCGCCTGTTTGCCTGAGGGACACGGCGCACCCAAGCGGACCAGGCGCATGCAAGGGCCCGGAGGGCAAGCCGGGCCAGGAGAACGATGGGATGGATCAGACCGGACGGGCGGCGCAACTGCGTCGCCTTTTGCATCAATACGGGTACGAGTACTACGTGCTGGACGCGCCGAGCGTGCCCGATGCCGAGTATGACCGGCTCTATCAGGAGCTGGAGGCGTTGGAAGCCGCACAGCCCGAACTGCGCACCCCCGATTCGCCGACTCTCCGGGTGGGCGGCGCGCTGCTGCCGCAGTTCAACCCGGTGCGGCACGCGCTGCCCATGCTCTCGATCCGTACCGAGACCGACATCACTGCCGGCGGTGCGCTGGCATTCGACGCCAGCGTACGGCGCGAGCTGGGGCTGACCGAGGACGATCCGCCGGTGGAATACGCCGCGGAACTGAAGTTCGACGGTCTGGCGATCAGCCTGCGCTACGAAGCCGGCGTGCTGGTGCAGGCCGCCACCCGCGGTGACGGCGCGACCGGCGAGGAGGTGACGGCCAACATCCGCACCGTGCGCCAGATCCCGTTACGCCTGAACGGCAGCGCCCCGGCCGTGCTGGAAGTCCGCGGCGAGGTCTATATGCGTCGCGCCGATTTCGAGAGGCTCAATGAACGGCAGGTCGCATCGGGCGGCAAGACCTTCGCCAACCCACGCAACGCCGCGGCCGGCAGCCTGCGCCAGCTGGATTCGGGCATCACCGCCAGTCGGCCGCTGTCGTTCTTTGCCTATGGCTTGGGCGAAGTGAGCGCATGGCCGGCGCAGCCGCAGACGCACAGCGGCGTGCTCGATGCGCTTGCCGGCTTCGGCCTGCCGGTCTGCGCCGAACGTGCCACCGTGGCGGGCGGCGCAGCGCTGGCCGCTTTCCACGATGAGGTGGCGTTGGCGCGTACCTCGCTGCCGTTCGATATCGACGGCGTGGTGTACAAGGTCAATTCGCTGGCGTTGCAGCGCGAACTGGGTTTTCGCACGCGCGAGCCGCGCTGGGCGGTGGCGCACAAGTATCCGGCGCAGGAGGCACTGACGGTGGTCGAGGCCATCGACGTGCAGGTGGGGCGCACCGGCGCGCTGACCCCGGTGGCGCGGCTTGCCCCGGTGTTCGTCGGCGGGGTCAACGTGACCAACGCCACCTTGCACAACGAAGACGAAGTCAGGCGCAAGGACGTGCGAATCGGCGACACGGTGATCGTGCGCCGGGCCGGCGACGTGATCCCCGAGGTGGTGTCGGTGGTACTGGAACGGCGGCCGACCCGCCCGGCGCCGGGACACGATCTGTTCGATGCGGCGCAGGAACCGCTGCATCCGGCATACCGGCTGCCCGAAGCATGCCCCGTGTGCGGCTCGCACGTGGTGCGCGTCGAGGGCGAGACCGTGGCGCGCTGCTCGGGTGGGCTGATCTGCTCGGCCCAGCGCAAGGAAGCCATCCGCCATTTCGCCGGCCGCCGCATGATGGATATCGAAGGGTTGGGCGAGCGCTACATCGACCATCTGGTCGAGTTCGACTACGTGCAGTCGGTGGCCGATCTCTATCGGCTGACGCTGGCGGATTTCCTGGAGATGAAGCGGCGCGCCGACGAGCGCGACGGGCTCACGCCGGAGACGGTGCTGGCCGGCAGGGTCGCCACCCGTTGGGCGGAGAACTTGCTCGAAGGGATCGCCGCGAGCAAGCAGCCCACACTGGCGCGCTTTCTGTTCGCATTGGGCATCCGCCATGTCGGCGAGTCGACCGCCAAGACCCTCGCCGACTGGTTGGGCAGCCTGCAACTGGTGCGTGACGCCCCGGCGGCCCTGCTGCAGGTGCTGCCCGATGTCGGTGCCACCGTGGCCCAGGCCATCGCCGAATTCTTCGCCGAGCCGAGGAACGAAGCTGTCATCGACCAGCTGCTCGCCCACGGCCTCACCATCGCCGACGAGCATCCACCGAATGCCGCGTTGCGTGAGCATCTGTTCTGCGTCGGCATGCAGCCGTCACCGTCGCTGCTGGTGGCGTTGGCCATCCCGAAGCTGACCGCCGCCCGCAGCAGGCAGCTGGCCGGGAAGCTTGAGTCACTGGGCGCATTGGCACGGCTGGATCAGGCCGGGCTCGATGCGCTGGGCCTGCCTGCCGAAACAGCCCAGGCGCTGCAGGCATGGCTCGATCAGCAGGAACACCGGGCCCAGCTGAACGCGCTCGATACGCTATGCCAGACCTTGCATGGCCTGTTGCCCAGCGCAGCGACGGCGGCAGGGCCACTGGCCGGCAAGACCCTGGTGCTGACCGGCACGCTGCCCACGCTCACCCGCGATCAGGCTGCCGAGCTGATCGAGGCGGCCGGCGGCAAGGTGAGCGGCAGTGTGTCGAAGAAGACCCACTATGTGGTTGCGGGCGAGGCGGCGGGCAGCAAGCTTGCCAAGGCGGAGGAACTGGGGGTGTCGGTGCTGGACGAAGCCGGGTTGCAGCAGCTGCTGGCCGGCGGCGTACCGGGCTGACTGCGGGCGTGCCGCCGTCCCGGCCAGGGCGCATCGATTGCATGTCCTGGCCCGGTCGGTGCCATTGTGCCCGTGCGTGCCGCGATCCGGCGGCACGGGCTCCTGCCGGCGTCAGCGCAACACGCGTTGCAGCTCGGCCTCCCAGTTGATCGAAGCCCAGTTCGCGCCCATCGTCAGGGTGATGTAGCCGTCGCCGCGCAGGCGCCGGTCGATTTCCAGCAGCACCAGGGTATCGTGGGGGCCGGGCAGGAAGGTCACCTCGACCTCGGCGATGGACCAGCTGCCGTAGCTGGGCCTGAATTCCAGCTCCTGGTAGCAGCCCAGCGTGCTGTAGCGGTTGCCGGCGCGCGCCGTGCCACGCTCGACATCGACCCGGGACAGGGTGAAGCCTGCCTGGCTCATCGCCTGGATCAAGCGCTGCATCGGTGCGGTCGGCCGCACCGTCACATAGTCGCGGTCGCTTGCATCCACCGCGCTCTGGATCGCGAGGTCGGTGTGGATCCAGACCGGCGCGCGCACATAGCCCGCAGCAAGCACAGCGGTATCATTGATCGGGGTTTCCAGCGGCAACTGGAACTGGAACGGCAGGCGGATCTGCTGACCCGGCTGCACTTCCTGGCGACCGGCCAGCCTGATGGTGCCAAGCACATGGTTGCTGTAATGCTCGCCATGCTCGTGCTCGACTTCCACTTCGGTCATCAGCGCCAGTTCGACGTGTTCCAGCGTCTGCGGCACCTCGCCGCCCTGGATCAACACTTCACCCGACAGCACCTCGCCCGGTGCGAGCGTGGGGTTGTTCAGGCGGGTATCCACGCTGGCGCCTCCGGCGCCCAGCGCGGCCAACAGTTTCTTGAACATCGATGACTCCTGGAGAGGGCGCCGCTTATGCGGCGCGATACGGGTATCCGGACGCATGCCTGCGCCGACCGGCGCCAAGATTAGGCGATCGGCGTGCGACAGGGCAGGGGCCAGTGGCAATGCGCCGTTGTCGTTGCATGGTTGCAACAGCGGCCTGCGAAGCCTGCCGCCCGCTCAATCGAGTGGCGGCGCGCTGGAACGTTCAATCGGCTGCACAGTCCACCAGGGAGCCCGAAGCCGGAGTCGCGCAGCAACCGCCTGTGCCGGTACAGTCAGCGCATCCCCGACCGCCTTCAACCTTTGCAGCGGCTTCAGGCATTGCCGGCATGGTGTGCCGGGCCGCTGCGGAGCGTCGCCATGAAATTCAAACTTCCGCCCAGCGACAAGCCACGCAACCCGTTCGCACTGGCCGCCCGCCAACGCACGGCCGGCGCGCACGACAAGAGCAGCAAGGCCAAGCGCCAGGCATTGCGTCAGGCGCTGCAACGCAGCCTGCGGCGGGATGCCGCGGACTAGCCGGTATCGCGCCGGTTGTCCAAGGCAACGCCCTATGCGATAGTCGCCCTGTCTTACACCACACTTCGGTCCCCTCGTCATGCCTGCATCTTGCCGCTTCACCTGCCATCGCCCTGCCATGGGTGAGGCACGTGGCCGCGCGGCGGCATGGGGATCGAAAAAACCGGCGGACCGCTGACGGGCCGCCCTGGTGCCCGTCGGCATGGCCGACGGGTTCCGTTCCAGTACGTTGTCTTTGAACCAGAACATTCCCTGAAGCCGGACCCGATGGGTTGACGTTGTCTACTCAACCACAAGGAGATTTGCATGTTCGAGGGAATCTGGATTCCGATGGTGACGCCGCTGCGTGCCGGCGCGCCCGATCTGCCGGCTGCCGCCGCATTGGCCCGGCATCTTGCCGGCAGCGGGATCGCCGGACTGGTGTTGAATGGCACGACAGGTGAAGCAGCCGCGCTCGCGCCGTCCGATACCCAGGCGCTGTTCGAGACCGTGCGCGCGGCGCTCGGACCGCAGGTGCCGGTGCTGATGGGCATCTCGGGCAGCGCCACCGCGGCCATGGTCGCCACAGTGCGGCAATGGGACAAGGCAGGGATCGACGGCTTTCTGGTCAGTGCGCCCAGCTATGTGCGACCGGCACAGGCCGGGATCGTCAGCCACTTCCATGCGGTCGCGGATGCAACCGGCCTGCCTATCGTGATCTACAACATTCCGTACCGGGTCGGTGTCAATATCGACGTCCCGACGCTGGCGACGCTTGCGCGACACCCGCAGCTGCAGGCGGTGAAGGAATCGGGTGGCGGCAGCCTTGCCCAGCTGACCGCCATCCTGGATGAAACCCCTTTGCGGGTGCTGTGCGGTGAGGATGCCTTGTTGTTTCCGGCCTTGTGCCTGGGCGCACATGGGGCGATCGCCGCGTCGGCGCATCTGGCTGCCGGTCATTTCGTACGTCTGTGGCAGGCGGTCCGCGATCAGCAGCTGCATCGGGCACGCATGCTGGATCGGCAGTTGCGCCCACTGATCCACGCGGCCTTTGCCGAGCCCAATCCGGTGGCGATCAAGGCGGCGCTGGCACAACAAGGCTGGACCACCGACGAAGTCCATCTGCCGCATCTGCCGGCCGGCCCAGCCAGCCGGAGCCGTCTGGCCACGGTGCTGGCCGCATTCGCAAAGGAGACGCATCGGCTGTGATGATGAGCCCGGTCATGCGGGCGCATCGGTGGAGGTGGGTTTGCCTGCCGCTACGCGGACGTTCTTGCCGGCCTGCGCAACTTCCCACCGCACCGCTCGTCCACCTGCCAGGATCAAAAAGGCGCCGCACCGGCTTCAACGTACTGGCCTGGCACGCTTTTTCGCCCGGCGCGCCTTGCCCCTGAAGGGGGCTTGGGGCACAATCCCCCCCTTTTCGGGCCGGTGCTGCGTACCGGCATTTGACATTGATGGCTTGCCCACCCATCGTCCAGTGACACAAAGTGGCAAGACGTCTTAGACCTTCTAGCCCAGGGGGTGTGGGATCATGACCAATCTGGCTACAGCTGCTTTGTTGCAGCTGGATATGGCGACACAGCTGCCGGTGTCCGCCTACTTCGACGAACAGCTCCACCGGCTTGAGCTGGAACGCCTGTTCGAGCGCGGCCCGAAGTACATCGGCCACGAATTGATGGTGCCCGAAGCAGGTGACTATCACGTGCTGGAAATGGCCGATGGCGCCAAGTACCTGAAGCGTACCGACCAAGGGGTCAAGCTCCTTTCCAACATCTGCCGCCACCGCCAGGCCACCATGCTGACGGGGCGCGGCAATGCCAGCCACACCATCTGCCCGTTGCACCGCTGGACCTACGACCAGCACGGCCAGTTGCTGGGCGCCCCGCATTTTCCGGCCAACCCATGTCTGCACCTGCCGCAGACCGAACTGGTCAGCTGGAACGGCCTGCTGTTTGAAAGCAACGGCCACGATATCGAGGCGCACCTCAAGGACCTGGGTGTGGCCAAGGATCTCGATTTCTCCGGCTACGTGTTCCACAGCGTGCAGGTGGACGAGTACCAGGGCAATTGGAAGACCTTCATCGAGGTCTATCTTGAGGACTACCACGTCGTACCGTTCCATCCGGGCCTTGGTCAGTTCGTGAGCTGCGACGACCTGAACTGGCAGTTCGGCGACTGGTACTCGGTGCAGACCGTGGGGGTACAGAACGCGCTTGCCAAGCCCGGCTCGCGTATCTACGCCGAATGGCATCGGCAGGTGAAGAACTACTACGGCGGGCGGCTGCCCCGGCACGGCGCGATCTGGCTCACCTACTACCCCAATGTGATGATCGAGTGGTACCCGCACACGCTGGTGATCTCGACCGTCATCCCCACCGGCCCGCGCAGTTACAAGAATGTGGTCGAGTTCTACTATCCCGAGGACATTGCCTATTTCGAGCCGGAGTTCCTCTCCGCCGAGCAGGCGGCCTACGCCGAGACCGCGGTCGAGGACCGGGAGATCATCGACCGCATGGAGGCCGGTCGGATCGCATTGCATAAGGCCGGGCGCAATGAGGTGGGCCCCTACCAGAGCCCGATGGAAGACGGCATGCGCCATTTCCATCAGTTCCTGCGGCGCGAGCTGGGGCAGGCGATCCGCGCATGAGCTGCGGATAAGGTGCGGTAGCGCGGGACACGGCGCGCATAGCGGCGCATACTCATGATGTCCATCACAACATGCAGGGGGACTGCGATGAGTGACCGAAACCGCGCCAAGCAACCGGACGCCGCGCCGCGCGGCGAAGCTGCGCCCGGCGCCGCCAAGGCGGGGGTGCTGACCAAGGAGGCGCTGGCGCGAGCCAATCAGCTTGCTGTCAACCGTCGCCGGCAGCTGGAGGCATTGCTGGAAGACCGCAAACAGGCGAGCGAAGACCTGTTCTGAAGCGGTGCAGACGCAGACGGTGTTCCGCTTTCCCTGATATTGGCCGCGCAGGCTGGCGCGGATAATCCCTTGAAGGCAGCGTGGTGCTGCCTTCTTTTCATTGCCCGTCCTCCCGCATGCCCATGCCCTGGTGGTCCCGCCTGTCGCAATCCGGTCCGTTCTGGATGGTGGTGGCCGGGTTTTGCTTTGGTGTGATGGGCGTGTTCGTCAAACTGGGCAGCCGCGACTTCAGTTCCGCCGAGCTGGTGTTCTACCGTTGCCTTGCCGGCGCGCTGTTCATCCTGGCCGTGGCAGTGCCGGCTAGGCGCGGATTGAAGGTGGATGGGCCCACACTGAAGGTGCACCTGTCGCGCGGGATCTCCGGGTTCTTCGCGCTGTTGTTGTATTTCCACGCCATCGCCCACCTGCCGCTGCCCACCGCGGTCACGCTCAACTACACCTCGCCGCTGTTCCTGCTGCTCATCAGCGCAATCTGGCTCAGGCAATGGCCGCACTGGCTGCAGGCGCTGGCGGTGCTGCTTGGTTTTGCCGGGGTGGCGCTGTTGCTGCGTCCAACCTTTGATGCTGCGCACTGGCCGGCCGGGCTGATCGGCCTGGGTTCGGGCCTGCTGGCCAGCATCGCCTACCTGAACGTGCACGAATTGGGGCGGCGCGGTGAGCCGGAATGGCGCACTGTCTACTATTTCTCGCTGATCTCGGCGCTTGGAGCCGCACTGGTCATGTTGCTCCAGCCGCAGCCGCTGACGTCGCTGGCAACAGGCAACGTCTGGAATGTGCTCGGGATGAGCCTTGCCGCCACCTGTGCGCAGCTGGCCATGACCCGCGCCTACCGCAAGGGGCGTTCGCTGGCGGTGGCAAGCCTGGCCTATCTGACCGTGCCGTTCTCGACCCTGTTCGGTGTCTTGATCTGGGCGGACGTGCTGCCGCCGTCGGCCTACCTGGGCATGCTGCTGATCGGCCTGTGCGGCGTGCTGGCCAGCACCGCGCGGCGATCGGGGTGAAGGCGATGCCGGAACCGAGGGGGCTGTGCCCGCCGCAGGGCCCTTGCCAGACCGGGGCGGGCGCATGCAGCCGGCCGACGCATCTCGCATTCGCATATCGATTCGCCCTAGAATAGCCCGGGCATTGGGAGAGTCGATTGCGTATCCTGCTATCCAACGATGATGGTTATTTCGCGCCTGGCCTGGCTGCGCTGGCCGACGCGCTGGCAGTGTCCCACGAGGTGACGGTGTGCGCGCCCGAACGTGATCGCAGCGGGGCCAGCAATTCGCTGACGCTCGATCGCCCGCTTGCCATCCGGCGCGCCGCAAGTGGCTTTTACTATGCCAACGGCACGCCGACCGACTGCGTGCACGTGGCAGCGACAGGGATGCTGGACGACATGCCGCAGATGGTGGTCTCCGGCATCAACCATGGTGCCAACATGGGCGACGACACCATCTATTCCGGGACCGTCGCCGCCGCGACCGAAGGCTACCTGCTCGGCCTGCCCGCCATCGCGATCTCGCTCGCTTCGCGCAATCCACGCCATTTCGAGACGGCCGGGCAGGTGGCACGCGAGCTGATCGCGCGCTGCGAGCGCGAACCGTTCCGTGGCGCGGTGCTGCTCAACGTCAATGTGCCGGATCTGCCCTATGCCGAACTGCGTGGCATCCGTGCCACGCGGCTGGGGCGGCGGCACAAGTCCGCCCCGGTGATCCGCGACCAGAACCCGCGCGGCGAGACCATCTGGTGGGTCGGTGCCGTCGGCGAGGCGGCTGACGCGGGCGAAGGCACTGATTTCCACGCCGTGGCGCACGGCTATGTCTCGGTCACGCCGCTGTCGGTCGACCTGACCGCCCATGCGCAACTGGAGTTCGTTTCGTCATGGCTGTCCGTCTGAACTTCAATGTCCCCGAGCATAGCGGCATGACGTCGGCGCGCACGCGCGCAAGGCTGGCCGAGCGCCTGCGCGCGTCCGGCATCGCCGACGAGGCGCTGCTCGGCGTGATGGCCGAAGTACCGCGGCACGCCTTTGTCGACCAGGCGCTGGCCCATCGCGCCTACGACGATGTATCCCTGCCCATCGGTTACAGCCAGACCATTTCGCAGCCGTATATCGTCGCGCGCATGACCGAACTGGTGCTGGGCGCGTCGGGGCGGCAGAAGGTCCTTGAGATCGGCACCGGTTGCGGCTACCAGACCACCGTGCTCGCCCAGTTCTTCCATACCGTCCATTCGATCGAACGCGTGGGCGGACTTGCGCGGGCTGCGCGTGAACGCCTGGCGGGCCTCGGGGTGCGCAACGTCCGGTTGCGGCACGGCGACGGCAGCCAGGGGTGGGCCAACGCCGCACCGTTCGACGCCATCATGATCACCGCTGCCGCGCCCATCCTGCCTGAAGCCTTGATCGGGCAGCTGGCGGTGGGCGGACGCTTGGTCTTTCCTGTCGGCGTGGCCGAGCAGGAATTGCGCATGATCGAACGCACCGCCGACGGCTGCCTTGAAACCCGGCTGGAAAAGGTACGGTTCGTGCCTTTGTTGCCTGGTGTAGCCTGATCTTCCCTCAAAGCCGGCGTCCGTCGGCCATGCTTTACCCGAAAAGGAGTCCCCTTCGTGAATCGGCTGTACTGGATTGCTTCCATCTTCGCAGCAGCGCTGGCGGGTTGCGCCAGCGAACCGCGCAGCCCCGCACCGATCGTCGATGGCACGGTCCGCAGCACCGCACCGGCACCCGCTCCGGCGGCAGCGCCCGCCCCCGCGCCTGTCGCAGTCCCTTCCGGCAGCTATCTGGTCAAGCGTGGCGACACCTTGTACCGCATTGCATTGGACAACGGGCTGGATTACCGCGAGCTGGCTGCGTGGAACAACCTGGGCGATCTGAACGGCATCAAGGTGGGGCAGCTCCTGCGGTTGTCGCCTCCTGCAGACACCGGCGGCGTCGAGGTCAAGCCGCTACAAGAGGACGGGACGATCGCAACGGCGCCGGCGGGGCCAGCCGCACCTGCGCCCGTTGCTACGCCGGTGAAGGCACCGGTGGGCACTGCGGTGCCGCTGCTGTCCTATCCCAAGGGAATGCGCCTGCCCTATGACAAGGACGCCGCCAACCGCATCGCCGCGGCCGCAGAAGGGCAGAGCGTTGCATCCAAGCCACAACCGGTACCCGCGCCCGTTCCAGCGTCCAATACGGCCTCAACTGTCGCCAATGCCGGGAAAAACCCGGAAAAAGCGCAGCCTGATGGTGACAGGACGGGCAGTGTGCCGGCCAGTTGGTTGTGGCCGACTGCCGGACGGGTAACGAAAGGTTTCACGAATGAAACAAAAGGTATTGATATCGCCGGGAAAATGGGTCAGCCTATTGTTGCGTCAGGTTCTGGCAAGGTGGTTTACGCGGGCGCCGGTCTGCGAGGCTACGGGAAGATGTTGATCATCAAACATGACAAGGAGTATCTGACTGCTTATGCGCACAACAGCAAGTTGATCGTCAAGGAGGGTGATGTCGTCAAACGCGGCGAAAAGATCGCAGAGATGGGCGACAGCGATACGGATCAGGTCAAGCTTCATTTTGAAATCCGCAGATTTGGCAAACCGGTTGACCCGGCCAAATACATCCAGACGGAAATGCCATGAACGATCAAATCGATATTCTGGAAGACAACGATGTAATCGAGCGCGAGGAAGACCTCGATCTGAATGAAGCTGAACAAGATGGTGAGGCTGAATTAGAGCGTAATGTCGCAGAGGAAGCCGAGTCGACATACAGCTACGAAAGCACTGGGGATGTGACCCAGATCTACCTGAATGAAATCGGTCACAGCCCGCTGCTCACACCGGATCAGGAACGGGCTTTGGCCCGGCGCGTGGTGCAGGGCGATTTCGAAGCACGGCAGAAGATGATCGAGCACAACCTGCGGCTCGTCGTGAACATCGCCAAGCACTACATCAACCGCGGCATGACGTTGCTGGACCTGATCGAGGAAGGCAACATCGGCCTGATGCACGCGCTTGAGAAATTCGACCCCGAGCGCGGCTTCCGCTTCTCCACCTACGCCACTTGGTGGATCCGGCAGTCGATCGAGCGCGCGATCATGAACCAGAGCCGTACCATCCGGCTGCCGGTGCATGTGATCAAGGAGCTCAACGTCTATCTGCGGGCGCAGCGTCATCTGGAAGCGAGCCTCGGACACGAGCCCTCGCTGGAGGACATCGCCCATCTGGTCGGCAAGGGCGTCGAGGATGTGCGGCGGGTGATGGGGCTGAACGAGCGGGTGGCCTCGCTGGATGCGCCGCTCGACATCGATCCGATGCTGACCATCGGCGAATCGATCCCGGACGATCAGCACGACGGGCCCGAGGCCATCCTGCAGAGCGCCGAGGTCGAGCGCTACGTCAAGGAGTGGCTCAAGCAGCTCAACGACAAGCAGCGCATGGTGATCGAACGCCGCTATGGCTTGAACGGCTACGAGATCTGTACCCTGGAAGACCTGGCTGCCAGTCTCAATCTCACCCGCGAACGGGTAAGGCAGATCCAGATCGAGGCCTTGGAGCAGTTGCGGCGTATCCTGCGCCGCTATGGGGTCTCCCGAGACGTGGTGCTCTAAGGCATCCCCGGGGCGGGGGGCTGTCCAGCCAGCCCTGCCGCCCCGGCGTGTTCCACGCCCTTTTCCTTGCACGGCTTTCCCGCCCTGCCTGTGCTGCCGCGCCCACCACCGCAGAACGACACGCCCCGCAGGCCGCCCCGGGGTGCCGTGGCGATGTATCCCCCGGTGGCCCCAGTCACCGCCGCGCTCCTGACCACCATGCCGCTGGCTGCCTAGCCACAACGCCGCTGCGTGCCATTGCCAATAGTGGACAGAACGTTCCGCCGCCGTTGCCGCTCTTTACCGGATGCAGCGTCCGATCGCCCCGGATCGCAGTACACGTGCGGCCTTCGTTGACTGGGGAATGCCCGCATGGATGCGGTCCGGAGGCGGTTGCTACAGTGCAACAGACCATGGAGGCGGCCGGATGCTGTTTAGAACCATCTGTACGCAGGATCTTGACGCGTTGCTGGCGCTCGCCGGCGAAGCCGGCGTCGGTGTGACCACGCTGCAACCCGATCCCGAACGACTGGCCGGCCGGATTGCGGCCAGCCAGCAATCGATCGAGGGCAATCCGGAGCTTGGTGAAGCCAGCTATGTGTTCGTGCTGGAGGACGAGGCCGATCGCCGCATCGTCGGCAGCGCCGCGATCGAGGCGGCCGTGGGCATGCAGGATACCTGGTACAACTATCGGGTCGGGCTCTCGGTGCATGCTTCGCGCGAGCTGGGAATCTACAAGCAGCTGCCCACGCTGTTCCTGACCTCCGATCTCACCGGCTCGTCCGAGCTGTGCTCATTGTTCCTGCTCACCGACTATCGCCGTGATGGCAATGGTGCGTTGCTGTCCAAGGCACGCTTCCTGTTCATGGCCGAGTTTCCCGGGCGCTTTGCCGAGCGGGTGATCGCCGAGATGCGCGGTGTATCGGATGAGCAAGGCCATTCGCCATTCTGGGAAAGCCTGGGGCGGCATTTCTTCAAGATGGATTTCGCCCGTGCCGATTTCCTCTCGTACGTGGGTAGCAAGTCGTTCATCGCCGAGCTGATGCCCAAGTATCCGATCTACACCTGCCTGCTGTCGCAGCAGGCGCAGGATGCGCTTGCTGAAGTGCATCCGGCCACCAAGCCGGCGCGCCGGCTGCTGGAAAGCGAAGGGTTCCGTTACCAGGGTTATGTGGACATCTTCGATGCCGGCCCCAGCCTGGAGTGCTCGCTCGACGACGTGCGGGCGGTGCGCAAATCCGCCTGTTACGACGTGCTGCCGGTGACAGCCGAGCCCAAGGGCGGCAGCGCCTGGCTGGTTTCCAACCGGCGCCTGGACGATTTCCGCGCGACGCTGGCAGTGACCCGTCCGTTGGAAAACACATTGCCGCTCACCCCGGAGGTGCTGCACCGCCTGCAGGTGGGGGGCGGCGACACCGTACGCGCCGTGCCGCTCGCGCCGGCCAAGGTGCTGATCAAGGAGTAAGCGATGCTGTTGATCCACGGGCAATGGCGGCCAGGTTCGGGGGCCTGCTGGCAATCAGTCGATCCGGTCACCCAGGAGCCCGTCTGGCAAGGCCACGCGGCCAGTGAAAGCGAGGTCGATGCTGCGGTGGCGGCGGCACGCGCGGCATTCCAGGCATGGCAGATGCGCGAGTCGGCCGAGCGGATTGCGGTATGCCGCTGCTTTGCCGATCTGCTGCGTGAGAACCAGGCCGAACTGGCGGCGGTGATCGGCATGGAGACTGGCAAGCCGCGCTGGGAAGCGGTGACCGAGGTGGCCACCATGGTCAACAAGGTCGAGATTTCGGTGCGCGCCTTCGAGGAGCGCAGCGGCTACCGCGAAGCGCAGCAGGGTGATGCCAACGCGGTGTTGCGGCACCGCCCACACGGTGTGGTCGCGGTATTCGGTCCCTACAACTTTCCGGGCCATCTGCCCAACGGCCATATCGTGCCGGCGCTGATCGCCGGCAACTGTGTGGTGTTCAAGCCCTCGGAACTCGCGCCGCTGGTTGCCCAGCGCACCGTCGAGCTATGGTTGGCGGCCGGCTTGCCGGCTGGCGTGCTCAACCTGGTGCAGGGCGGGCAGGCGACCGGGCAGGCATTGGCGGCCCACCCGGGGCTGGACGGGCTCTTCTTCACCGGCAGCGCGGCGACAGGTTATCAGCTGCACCAGCAGTTCGCCGGGCAGCCGCAGAAGATCCTGGCGCTGGAGATGGGGGGCAACAATCCTCTGCTGATCGAGCCGGTCGCTGACGAGCGCGCCGCAGTGCACCATGTGCTGCAGTCGGGCTTTATCTCGGCCGGCCAGCGCTGCACCTGTGCACGCCGCCTGCTGCTGCCACAAGGCAGCTGGGGCGATGCCTTCGTTGCGCGCCTGGTAGAGGCCACCCAGGCATTGCGAGTCGATCGCTGGGATGCCGAGCCCGCGCCCTTCATGGGGCCCGTCATTTCGCTTAAGGCTGCCGCGATGCTGCTGCAGGCACAGGCGCGCCTGCTGGAACTGGGGGCGCACGCGATCCTGCCGTTGCGCAGTCTGCGCGAAGGCTCCGCGTTGCTGTCCCCGGCGCTGATCGATGTGACCGACGTGTCATCCCTGCCTGACGAGGAGTATTTCGGCCCGCTGCTGCAGATCCAGCGCTATCCGGATTTCGAGACCGCGCTGCAGTGGTGCAATGCCACGCGTTTCGGGTTGGCTGCGGGGCTGATCTCGGATTCGCCCGAACGCTATCTGCAGTTCCGGCGCAGTGTGCGGGCCGGCATCGTCAATTGGAACAAGCCGTTGACCGGGGCTTCCAGCGCCGCGCCGTTCGGCGGGGTCGGTGCCTCGGGCAATCACCGGCCCAGTGCCTACTACGCGGCCGACTATTGCGCGTACCCGGTCGCTTCGCTTGAAGTGGAGACTTTGGCGCTGCCGGCGCAGCTGTCGCCGGGGATGACGTTATGAGGGGGCGGAGCATGGACCACGGAGCATGGCAATGAACGCATGCGAAGCGAATTTCGATGGCCTTGTCGGGCCGACCCATCATTACGGCGGGCATTCGTTCGGCAATGTCGCCTCCACCGGCAATGCCGGACAACCGGCCAACCCCCGCGAAGCGGCACGGCAGGGGCTGGCCAAGATGAAGACGCTGGCCGATCTGGGCTACCGGCAGGGTGTCCTGCCGCCGCAGGAGCGTCCGGCAGTATGGGCGCTGCGCCAGCTGGGTTTCGAGGGTAGCGATCCGCAGGTGCTCGCCGCCGCTGCACAGGCTGCGCCGCATCTGCTGAGCGCGCTGTCGTCCGCCGCCAGCATGTGGACCGCCAACGCCGCCACCGTCAGTGCCGCGGCGGACACGGCCGACGGCCGCGTCCACTTCACCGTGGCCAACCTGCACCAAAAGTACCACCGCAGCATCGAGCACGAGCAGACCTGCCGGACGCTGCGCGCCGTGTTCCGCGATGAGGCACGCTTTGCCGTGCATCCGGCGCTGCCCGCCCATCCGGCATTCGCTGACGAGGGGGCGGCCAACCACACCCGCCTCACCAAGGCCTACGGCGCCCCCGGCGTATCGATGTTCGTCTATGGCCGGCGACACTGGGGACCGGGGCCGGCACCTGCGCGCTATCCGGCACGGCAGACGCTGGAGGCGAGCATGGCGGTGGCGCGCCGGCATGGCCTGAATCCGCCGGATACCCTGTTTGTGCAGCAGTCGCCCCAGGTGATCGACGCCGGGGTGTTCCATAACGATGTGATCGCGGTGGGCAATCTGGACGTACTGTTCTGCCACGAGCAGGCGTTTGTCGACCAACAGGCGGTGTATCAGGCGATCGATGACCGGCTGGGCGGGGGGCTGCGGGTGATCGAAGTGCCCGCCGAGGCGGTCAGCGTGGACCAAGCAGTGCAAAGCTACCTTTTCAACAGCCAGCTGCTGGACAAGGGCAACGGCCGGATGCGGCTGGCAGTACCCGGAGAATGCCGGGGTGTGCCGGCGGTGTGGGCCTATCTGCAACAGCTTGTGCAATCGGGCGGGCCGATCGACGAGTTGTTGCTGTTCGATCTGAAGCAAAGCATGCGCAACGGCGGTGGACCTGCCTGTCTGCGCCTGAGGGTGGCGCTGAGCGACAGCGATGTGGCCGTGGTTCATCCCCGCATATGGCTGACCGAGGAGCGCTACGCCGAACTGGACAGCTGGATCATGCGCCATTATCGCGACCGTCTGACCGAGGGCGATCTGGCGGATCCGCAGCTGTTGCTGGAAGTGCGCACGGCCTTGGACGAACTCACGCGGATGCTGGGGCTGGGCAGCATCTATCCGTTCCAGTACGGTGGCACCGGGCTGTGAATCGGCGGCCACCGATGCGGATGCCGCTTTACAAGCAAAGAACCCAGGACAGGTGGTCAGACCATGAACCGAATCTCCTTTCTTGAACAGACCCTGGCCGGCAGGACCTCGATCGCACTGCCGTACTGCCTCCCCAATGGTGTGCATGTACAGGTGATGGATGAGGGCGTGATCCGCTTCGAGCCGCGCCAGTCCGGGCCAGGCACGTTGGATCTGGTGATCTCATGCGGCGTGCACGGCAACGAGACGGCGCCGGTCGAGCTGGTGGACGATCTGGTGGACCAGTTGCTGGCGGGCCGCATCAAGGTACGCTCGCGGGTGCTGTTCATCTTCGGCAACGTTCCTGCACTGCGCGAGGGCCGACGCTTCGTCGAGGACGACATGAACCGGCAGTTCTGCCGCATCCCCGAGGCCAGCGACGGGCTGGAGGCGCGCCGCGCCACCATGCTGGAGATGCAGCTGATGCGCTTCTTTGCCCGTGCCGTGCAGGAGGGGCGGCGGCGACTGCACTACGACCTGCATACGGCCATCCATGGCAGTCTGATCGAAAAGTTCGCGATCTACCCGTTGCCGCCCGAAGGCCGGACCTTCGACGCCGCCGCAATCGCACCGCTTGCCCAGGCACAGATCCAGGCGGTGCTGCTGCAATCGGCGCGCGCGCCGACGTTCTCGTATTTTTCCAGCCAGCACTGCGGCGCCACAGCGTTCACGATCGAACTGGGCCGCGCGCATCCGTTCGGGGGCAACCAGGACATCGACCTGCAGGCGGTGGAGGCGTATCTACGTGCGCTGATCGAAGGCGAAACACCCCGGCCCCAGCCGGATCCCGCGCATTTGCAGGTGTTCCGCGTGGCACGCGAGATCATCAAGCACAGCGAGGCGTTCCGGCTGGCGGTCGACGGCGAGACCGACAATTTCACCCCG
Organism: Chitiniphilus purpureus; assembly: GCF_025642115.1. Taxonomy (GTDB): domain Bacteria; phylum Pseudomonadota; class Gammaproteobacteria; order Burkholderiales; family Chitinibacteraceae; genus Chitiniphilus; species Chitiniphilus purpureus. The sequence continues at coordinate 2,538,537 of NZ_CP106753.1, forward strand.
CTGCCGCAGGGCATGCTGCTGGCGGAGGACGGCGATCGTCGCTGGGTGGTGGAGGAGGAGCACGCGCGCATTGTCTTCCCCAATCCGGACGTGATGCCCGGTCAGCGCGCGGGTCTGATCGTAGTGCCGACGGCGCTGTGACGAGGCCGGCTTCCCTAGCGCTTCTTTTTCTTCTTCTTTTTCGGTTTGGCGGCAGTGGCTGTGGGATGGTCCGATGCGTTGTCACATACGGTGACCGTCTTGCGGCGCTTGCCTTTGCCCTTGCTCACCTTGCGGCATTCGCGTGCTGCGTCCGCCTTGGGTTGCGCCGGTTTGCCGGCAGCGGCCAGCAGCGCGGCCACGTTGACGCCGGTCACACTGCCGCTTTCCACACGGCGCCCGCCATTCCAGCGCGCCTTCCAGTAAGCCAGATTGATGTTCTGGACCTCGACCGAGCGCCCGGCGCGCGGCGAATGGATGAAACGATCGTCGCCCAGGTAGATCCCCACGTGCGAAAACGCGCGGCCCAGCGTATTGAAGAACACGAGATCACCGGGCCTGAGGTCGTCCCGTTCGACATTGGCACCGAGCCGGCTCATCGCCAGCGCATTGTGCGGCAACGCGATATTGAGCGCACTCTGGAACACGTAGCGCACGAACCCGCTGCAGTCGAGCCCCGATTCGGGGTCGTTGCCGCCCCAGCGATACTTCACCCCGATCAGGCTCATCGCCTGCAGCAGGAGCCCCTGTGCCGCGGCCTGGCCATCGTCTTCGGCAGGGGCGGCCCAGTTCTTCCTGCTTTCCTCGCCGGGCGGCATCGCGGACAGGCCGCGCTGCTCGGCCAGCCGCTGCTCCCACGGCCCCAGCGGCGGCGCGGTCGGGTTTTCGTCGGCATGCGCGGTCCAGGACAGGCAAAGCACGAGGGCGACCAGCAGCGCAGCCGTTCGTCTACAGATGATCATGAGGGGCAAATGTATCGGCGGCGCCGCCGGCTGTAAAGCTGAAGGCTGACTGCCACGAAACCGGCCAAGCCGTCTAGAATTCCCGCTGGTCGTCAACTCGGCGCTGCGCCGCCACTGGATCGGGGATGCTCAAGGAAACCTTCACTGTGATGCGCGACCTGCCCAGGGTGCGCGAGATCATCTCGGTCCTGATGCGCCATGGCCTTGGCAATCTGGTGCAGCGGCTGGGCCTGACCCGTGGGTTGGAGCGCGGCGCGGATCTGCTGAACCTGCCGGGCAACCATGAAATCCAGAGTCTGGAAGCACCGGTCAGGGTGAGGCGCGCGCTTGAAGAGCTGGGGCCCACGTTCATCAAGCTTGGCCAAGTGCTTGCCACTCGGGTGGATGTATTCTCGGCCGAGTGGATCTATGAGTTCGAGAAGCTGCAAAGCGAGGTGCCGGCACTGCCTTTCCCGGTGATCCTGGCTGAACTCGGCACGGTATTGGGGGGCGATCCCTATGCGATCTTTGCCAAGATCGATCCGGAGCCCTGCGGCTCGGCCTCGATCGCGCAGGTGCATCGGGCGCAGCTGGCCACCGGCGAAGAGGTGGTGCTCAAGCTGCGCCGGCCGGATATCGGGCCGGTGATCGAAGCGGATCTGCGCATCCTGCATCACATCGCCAGCCTGATGGAGTTCGAGTTTCCCGATGCACGCCGCTACCAGCCGGTGAAGATCGTCGAGGAGTTCGCCAAGTCGTTGCGCCGCGAGCTCAATCTGTTGATCGAGGCACGCAATCTGGAACGCTTCGCCCAGAACTTCGCCGGGCAAAGCGAGATCGTGATCCCGACGATCCAATGGGCGTACACCAGTGAGCGCCTCAATGTGCAAAGCTGGATCGGCGGCCTTGCCGGCAACGAGATCGCGCAATTGCAGGCGGCCGGTTACGACAGGCAGGTGCTGGCTGCCCGCGGCGCGGACGCAGTGCTCAAGATGGTGCTGATCGACGGCTACTTCCATGCCGACCCGCATCCGGGCAACGTCAAGTACCTGCCGGACAACCGCATCGCCTTTCTTGACTTCGGCATGGTCGGACGCCTGCCGCGCCCGCGGCGCGACCAGATCGTCGATCTCCTGGCCGCACTGGCCGAGCGCAGCGAGCGCGGCATCCTCAACGTGTTGATGGAATGGACCGGCGAGACGGTGGTGGATGAGGAACAACTGGCCGCCGATATCGCCGATTTCATGTTCAACTACGAGAACCTGTCGCTCAAGGACATCCAGTTCGGCCACCTTCTGAACGACGTGGCGGTCATCATGCGTGAGCACGAGATCACGTTGCCCTCCGATCTGACGCTGCTGTTCAAGGCGCTGATCACGCTGGAAGGGCTCGGGCGCCAGCTCGATCCTGATTTCCAGATGGTGCGGCACCTCACCCCGTTCGTGCGCGAGGTGATCGTTGCCCGCTACCGGCCCGGATCGCTCTTGAGCGCCGGCAAGCAGAACCTGCTCGAAGCGTTCGACGTGCTGTCGGGGTTGCCGCGCGACATCGGCAAGCTCATCAAGCAGGCGCGCCGTGGCCACATGAAGGTGGATCTGGACCTGAAGCGGCTGGACCGTTTCGGCGCCCAGCTGGCCAAGAGCGCCAACCGGCTCACGCTCGGTATCGTCACCGGTGCGCTGATCATCGGTTCGAGCATCGTGATGACGGTCAGGGGCGGCCCCATGCTGTTCGGTCTGCCGGCGCTGGGCTTCATCGGTTTTGTGATCGCCTTCTTCAACACCCTGTGGCTGGTGTTCTCGATCTGGGTCTCGGGCAAGGAAGAGCGCTGAGCGGCGTTGCGCTGGCGCTCAGGCACCGGCCATGCGCAGCAGCGCATCCAGCCAGCGCGTGGGCAGAAGCCGCTTCAGATACCAGAACACGCGGGTCGGCGTGGTCACGCGGTAGCGCGCTGCCGGCCGTGTGCTGGAAAGCGCCGCGATCACTGCGGCGCTGGTCGCTTCGGGGCCCAAGGTGAAGCGGCTGCTGGGCCCGGCCTTGGCCAGCCGCGCGTGCATGCGTTCGTAGAGCATGGCATGACGCCCGGTCTGGTGCGGTGCCACCCATTGTTCGAACTCGCGCGCGGCGTTGAGGCGGAACCGGCTTTCGATGGGCCCCGGCTCGATCAGCACCACGTGGATGCCGCTGCCGGCCAGCTCCAGCCGCAAGGTGTCACAAAATCCTTCAAGCGCGAACTTGCTGGCGTTGTAGGCACCGCGGGCCGGCATCGCAGCAAAGCCCAGCACCGAGCTGTTGAACAACAGGCGTCCATGCCGCTGGGCGTGCATCCATGGCAACACCCGGTTGGTCAGCTCCATCGCGCCGAATACGTTGGTCTCGAACTGATGGCGCATGGCTTGTCGCGTCAGGTCCTCGACCGCACCCGGCACACCGAAGCCGGCATTGTTGAACAGCGCGTCCAGCCGCCCACCGGTTCGTTCTGCCAGCCAATCGACGGCGGCATCGATCGACGCACTGTCGGCCACGTCCAGCACCAATGCTTCGAACCCGGCCGCTTCGAGACGGGCGACGTCATCGGCGGCACGCGCGCTCGCCAATACGCGCCAGCCTCGCTGTTTCAATGCATGGGCGGCATGCAGGCCGATGCCGCTGGAGCAGCCGGTGATCAGGATGGTGCGTGGTTCGGTCATGGCAGGATGAGGTGATGGCATGGCCGGATCATGCCATGCCGCGGCGCTGTGGGCATCCCGGCCGGGTTGCCTTCGCATCAGGCGGGATCGAGATAGCCTGACAGGGCGGACCAGGCCGCGATCTTGTCCGCCAGCGGCAGGGTATGGGCCGGGCTGGTCGACGGCAGCACGAGGCAGGGAAGGTCGCCGATCAGCGGCCGGCCGAGCCGGGCGGCGGTCTGGCCATTGAAGGCCACGGCACGCAGCTGCGGCAGCTGCCCGATCAGCATGGCGAGGGTATTGGTATTGATGGCGCTGAGCCGCTGATCCAGGCTGCCCGGCCGGATTGCCCGATCGATCACATCCCAAAGCCCGATCCCCGCGCTGGCCAGCGTTGCGTAGCGTTGTGGCCAGGGCAGGGTGGTCAGCGGCTGCCGCAGCAGTGCCGACAGCACCGGCCAGAAGGCATTGCGTGGATGGGCGTAGTATTCGCCGGCTTGCAGCGAGGCATCGCCAGGCAGGCTGCCAAGGATCAACACGCGATTGTCCTGCGCCACGCGCGGTGGCAGGCCCTGCTTGTGCATCCCGGCTGCAGACGGTGGCTCGCCCGGCATCAGGCTGTCCATCTGCAGCTAGGCATGGTTCAGGATGGCGCTGGCATCGAACCCCAGCCGCAACGCCCCCCAGGGGCGGTTGTCCACTTCGATCGGCAGATCGAGTTCGGTCATGATTTCGCCGGTATCGCGCAGATAGGTCTGCAGCAGGAAACGCTGCCGGATATGTGCGGCACGCAGGCCGGCCGGGTCGTTGAAGATCCGCTTGTCGCGACTGTTCACCAGATCCACCGCGTTGTCGCCGGTCGGCGGCCTGGAGTACCAGCTGTTGTGCGTGGCGCCGTAGCCGTTGGTATCCACTGCCAGCACGAACTTGCCGCCCGGGCTTTCCTTGGCCAACTGATCGTAAAGGGGCTGCAGTTCGCGCTCGAATTCGCTGCCGTAGTTGGTCCGATACTTCTGCGGCTGGGTATGCGCAATGGGTTGGTAGCGCTGGTCGAAGACATCGATACCCCGCGCCAGCATCGCCGTGAGCCGCTGCTGCACTTCGTCGCGGAAGCGGCTGCTGCGCTGGATGAGGGCATCCAGCTCGCCTTGGCCCACCGTGTAGCGCCCCATCATCTCCTGGACCCGTTCGGCGGCCTGCGCAAGATCCTGCGACGACTGCGCGGATTTGGCCATGCGTTCGTTGACCGCCTGCGATATCTGGTGGATCTCGGAAACGTTGGCGTTGACCATGTTGTTGGCTGTGGTGAAGGCCTCCATGGTCTGCGCGATATCGGCCAGCGCGCTGCTGGTGTGTTCGAAGTCGCCCACCATCCGGGCGAACTGGTGCGATGCCTTGTCCACCACCTTGTGGGTCAGCTTGGCGTCGTGCGTGATCAGCTCGGTTTCGGTCAGGGTCTCGGCCACCTGGGTGAGCATGCTGTCGATATCCGCCGAGATCTCGTCGGTCGCTACGCCGACTTTCTCCGCCAGCTTGCGCACCTCGTCGGCCACCACGGCAAAGCCCCGCCCCATCTCCCCGGCGCGGGCGGCCTCAATTGCCGCATTGAGCGCCAGCAGATTGGTCTGGCCCGAGATCTCCTTGATCAGATCGACGATGCTCTTGATGCTGGCCGAGCGCTGGTTGAGCCCGTCCACCGTGGTATTAAAGTTCTCGATCTTGACGGTGATGCCGTTGATGTGGGCGGTCACTTCCTGCAGTTCGGCATACGAATCGCGTGCCATGGTCAGGTTCTGTGCCGTGGTGCTGGAAATGCTCTGGGTGCGCACCGACACCTCGTTGATGCCCTCGGTGGTGGCGTTGCTTGCCTCGACCACCTTCTGTGCGAGCGTTCCCTGCTGCTGCGTGGAGGTGGCCGAATCGCGGATATTCTTCATCGACTTGGCGGCTTCCAGCGCGATGCAGACCGTCATCGTCTGCACATTGGCGATGATGTCGCGCTGCTTGGCCAGAAAGCGGTTGCAGGTACGCGCCAGTTCTCCGATCTCGTCGGTGGTGATGACCGGGATGTCACTGGACAGATCGCCTTCGCCACTGGCGGCCACCTCGAACACCCGGGTGAAACGCCTGACCGGGCGGCTGATCCAGTATTGAAGATACGTCACCTGGATGCTGACCAGCACCGCAGTCAGCACCACGACCGCCCAGCCCCACTGCCGGAACTGCGATACGGCAGCGGCAAGCTGGGCGGTCGCTTCGGCCGGCAACCTGAGCCCGCGGGCGACATCGACGACCCGCGCCTCGAGCGCGTAGCTTGCCAGCACCAGGATCAGCGGCATCAGGACAAACAGATAGAGGAAGGAAAACTTGCGGGCCAGCGTGGGCAAAAACGTCTGCTCGAGCCATGCATGAAAGCGGTTCAGGCCATCCATCCTCTGCTCCTTGCTATGCAATGCTGCGGCGACAATCCGTTATTGAGGTGCGCAGGCCCGCTTTGCAAGCCCGATTCAGGAAACGAATGCCGCGTGCAGGTCTTCAAGCCGCAGGTGCCAATGCGCCAGCAGATGGCGGAACACGACGAGCTCCGCCTCGCTGAACTCCCGATCCGACTTGGACAGATCGAGCGCGATCGCCGCAACCAGCAGACGCTTCTTGGGATCATCCACCGCATCGAATACCAGTTCCATGCGCTCGCGATCGATCAGCCTGATGGTGCCGTCTTCATCCGCTTCGTCGGATACGTCGTTGCAATAGTCCTGCAACACCTGGATGAAACCCTTGCGCGAAATCGCCAGCGCCTCATAGATGCGCAGGTGTTCCAGCTCTTCGAGTTCCTCCGGCGCGAAGTTGCCGTCGCACATCATCTGCAACACCAGGATGCGGGCCATGGCTTCCGGGCTGTTGTTCGGATATCTCTTCATTCTTGTTCCTGATCGACTTGTTCTGGAATGGGTTGTGCAGCGCAGCATTGTGCCTGCTGATCGAGCGCCCTGGACAGCGATTGTGGCATGGGCGTCACCTTGCGATTATGGTAATCGAAAAATACGCAGGTGGTTCGCGCTGTGGCAATAGGCCGGCCGCTGGCGTGCTCACGTACGGCGTAACGCAACTCGATTGCTGTGCGGGAGTGCGCCTCGGCCCCCACATCAATGATCAGCCGCTCGTGCAGAAACGCCTCACCGGTAAAGCACACGGTCACGTCGCACAGCATGATGCCGGGCCGGTGCGCGTTGCCCAATTCGTCGAGTCCATGGTGGTCCAGCCAATCGAGGCGCGCCTCCTGCAACAGGCGGAGCATCGCGTCGTTGGCCAGATGATTGCCATAGTTCAGATCGCTGGCACGTACCGTGAGCGTGGTACGTGACTGGATCCGGGTCGGCGGGGGCAGTTTGATTCGTTGCATGGCGGTCCGTGTTCGCGGGGCGGATGGGGCTTATCCTAACGCGGGTGCGCCGTGCCGCAACGATCGAAAATCCAGGGGGTCGGGCCAGTGATGGCTTCTGCTAGACTTGCAGCGAGATATGCGCGGAGATGACGCCATGTACCAACGTATCCTCGTACCGGTAGACGATAGCGAAACCAGTGCCGCCGCCGTACGCGAAGCCACCCGGTTCGCTTGCGAGCAGCACGCCGCGATCCGGCTGATCCATGTGATCGATCTGGCCCAGTTTGCGTGGAGTGCCAACGAGTTCCTCGATGTGCCGCAACTGCAGGAATCGCTGCGCAGCTCGGGTACCAGGTTGCTCGAACGCTACGCCGCCGGATTGCGTGAGTCAGGCCTGGCGGCTGAACAGCAGCTGCTCGAGGCATGGGGTGGCAACCTGGCGCAGGCCATCGTCGACGATGCCGGCAAATGGGGCGCCGATCTCATCGCAATGGGTACGCATGGCTTTGGCGGGCTCACCCATCTGCTGCTGGGCAGCGTGGCCGAAGGTGTCATGCGTGCGACGCCTGTGCCGGTACTGCTGGTCAGAACGCCTGCACATGCCAAATAGGACCCTGCTGCGTGTGGACGACCACGCGCGCGACGTGGCCGGGTATACCTATGTCTATCCGGTGGTTTCACGGCGTGCCGGCGGCGTTTCGGTCGGCATCAACCTCAACCCCAACAATGCGTGCAACTGGCGTTGCGTCTATTGCCAAGTGCCGGATCTGACCCGCGGCGGGCCGCCGTCGATCGATCTTGCGCAGCTTGAGCATGAGCTTGACGCCATGCTGCACGCCCTGGTCCATGGCGATTTCATGCAGACCCGCGTGCCTGAAGGTGCACGGCGTTTGAACGATATCGCATTTTCAGGCAATGGCGAGCCGACCATGAGCCCGGACTTTCCCGATGCATTGGCCACGGTGGAAGCGGTGCTGCGGCAGCATGCGCTCCTCGGCCGGATCAAGGTGGTGTTGATCACCAATGGCAGCCAGCTCTACCGCGAACGGGTACAGGCGGCCTTGCCGGCAATGCGTGCCATGAACGGCGAAGTATGGTTCAAGCTGGATCGGGCACCTGCTGACGGTTTCTCAGTGGTCAATCAAGTGCAATTGAACCGGGAGGCCGTAGCCCGGCATCTGGCACTATGCGCGGCGCGGTGCCCGACTTGGCTGCAGACCTGCATGTTCATGCAGGATGGGCAACTGCCGGACGAAGCAACGCTGCAGGCCTATCTTGATTTCATAGGTGAGCAGCGTGCGCGCGGGGTGACGCTGCAAGGGGTGCTGCTTTATGGACTGGCACGACCTTCAATGCAGCCGGAAGCCCCGCAACTGGCCAGTGCGCCGAGCGAATGGATGCAGGCACTGGCCGAACGCATCACTGCGCTCGGCCTGCCGGTCAGGCTGAGTGCCTAGCTCCAGGCCCGCTTGTGTTCAGCGCGCGTAGGCACCGCCACCGAGCGAGCGTTTCTCGCTGGACTGGCTCTGTTCACGCGCGGCAGCCTTGAGGGTCTCATACAGCTCAGGCTTGTGCTTGCGCAGATACTCCAGCACCCGCATGTCTTCGCGGCTCAGGTCGGCCAGGTCGATCTGCTCCACATGGACCACGCGCAACAACTCACGCACGGGCTTGGGCATGGTGCGGCCACTTTCGTAGCGGGACCCGCCGCTTTGGGTGACGCCGATGCGACCCCAGAACTGTTGTTGGTTCAGGCCCAGCCGACGGCGTATTTCACGAGGATTGAGGGTTTCTTCAGACATAGGTGATGGCTCCCGAGCATCGACTGCCAACCGGATTACAATCCCGGCTTGGTCGGACCGGCTGGCAGTGCTATGCCGCCATCTTATCGACCGTACCCCCTGAGTCCCACGTGACTATTGCCACGCCAAAACGGAGCAGGAAGGCGTTTTCCCATGCTTTCGCCAACGAACTTTCCAGCCGGTTACGGTCTACGTCAAGCTGCTTACACAGCGCTCGTCGCCACCGATCCTGACGTCAAGATGGCGTTACTGGCGGCAATGGCGCCAACGTTGCCGATCGAGGCGGCGCTGAGCGTACACCGCCTCCCGGTGCCCGGCCGACCGGCACGTCCGCTGCTGGTCGAGCCACAGCAGCTCGTACAACGCAACGTGGCTTCCGATGAGGGGCGGGCCGCATTGCTGCATGCCATCGCGCATATCGAGTTCAATGCGATCAACTTGGCGCTCGATGCAATCTATCGTTTTGATGGCATGCCATCGGGGTATTACATCGATTGGTTGCAGGTGGCGTGCGAAGAGGCGTTGCATTTTTCGCTGCTGGTCGGGCATCTGGCGACCTTGGGCCATGCCTATGGCGATTTCCCGGCGCACAACGGCCTGTGGGACATGGCGCTCAAGACAGACCACGACGTCATGGTGCGCATGGCGCTGGTACCACGCATCCTGGAAGCGCGGGGGCTCGACGTGACCCCGGGCATCCAGCAGAAGCTCAGGCAGGCAGGCGATGCACGCGCCTGTGAAATCCTGGATGTGATCCTGCGCGACGAGATCGGCCATGTCCGCATCGGCAACCGCTGGTATCACTGGTGCTGCGCGCAGCGCGGGCTGGAGCCGGTGGCGAACTTCGTCACGCTGCTGCGCACGCACGAGGCACCACCGCTCAAAGGTCGACTCAATTATCCGGCGCGGCGCGCGGCCGGTTTCAGCAGCGAGGAGCTTGCGCTGATCGAGTCACTCAAGGGATGACAGGACAGCGTGCGGCAGCGCAACGCTGCCGCCGCGGTCAGCCCAGCACGATTTCCAGATCGGCGCGCTCGCCGCTCGCGTCATTCAAGGTGCCCAGCAGCTCGTCGAACTGCGGGCCGAGCAAGGGCGCCGACTGCAGGCAGCCACGCCAGACGATGCGCACCGGGCCGGGCAGGCTGCCGGTGAGCTGGTCGTGCAGCGCCTCCAGATTGCGGCCGAAGTCGGCTGGAAAGTCGAGCTGGCGGGCCAACTGGTCGTACACATCGTCCAGACTGCGGATCTGGGCCAGGGTGGCCTGTCTGGGTTCGGTCATCGTTTCATCCTCCTTGTTGTTGTGGCCGGCAGCCGGCGCTTCGATAAAGCGGTAGTCGGGGTCAATGGTGCCGCCCGCACGGTCGGTGCCACAGTCGCATCTGCCGGCACGCGGTCGCCGGGCGCATGCTCCGGCAGAACGGACGACAAGTCCCGCCCTGGCTGCCAGCCGGCCTGACAGGCCCGGCATGTGGCGGCGCACTGTGCAGGCAGGTGGGTGACTCACCAGGTTGTCTGGAATCCGGGCAAGCTGCTCCGCATCCACGGCACAGGTCGGCAGGAGCAGGATGATATCGCCTACACCGCTTTGGCGAGAGGACCAACGAGCAGGCGGCATCGGCTGGCGCCGGGTCGACAGGCCCAGCGGAGCGGTCGGGTGGACAGAGGATGTGCACTCAGAAGCCCGGCGTATCGTCCGCTGCTCGCGGTGTGAGCATCACCAACTTGAGTTCGTCATGGTCGACCAGCCGGAAGGTCACCTGCTGATAGAGCAGTCGACCATGCACGGGGTGGTGAAAGCCGCGTAGCCCGCCCTGGCGTTCCAGCACATCGTGGCGGCGCCAGTAGTCGGCGAATTCGGCGCTGCCGGCGGAAAGCCGCGCGATGAACTCCTCGAATCCCGGCTCTTCCAGGCTGGCACGGCTGTCGGCGCGGAACTCGGCGACTAGCCGGCGCGCGCGCGCCTCCCAGTCTTCCACCAAGGTACGCGCGCCGGGATGGAAAAACACATAGTCGAGCAGATTGTAGGGCCCGGCGCCGTCGAGCCAACCGACGAACAGATGTGCCGCCTCGGCATTGAAGGCCAGTACATCCCAGTATCGTCCCAGCACGTAGGCGGGCATGGCAATGCGCGACAGCAATTGGGCCAGCAGCGCCTCGGTCAGCGCGGGTTCTGCCGCCGGGGGGCTGGGGTCGCGGCGCCCGGCCAGTTCGAACAGGTAGGCGCGCTGGGTACGGTCCATGCGCAACGCCTGCGCCAGCCGCTCCAATGCGTCGCTGGAGACATTGATGTCGCGGCCTTGCTCGATCCAGGCATACCAGGTGGGGCTGATCGCTGCCAGCTGCGCGACTTCCTCGCGCCGCAGGCCCTGGGTGCGACGCCGGCTGCCGGCCGGAAAGCCGAAGGCCACCGGATCGCATTTGCGACGCAGTGTCGCAAGGAAATCGCCAAGTTCCTGGCGGCGGATCGACATTGCAGACTCGCTTTATCCTGTTGCTGGTTAGTATTTATACCAGGATAACTGGTGGTCTTGTATGACAGCGCCAATCCGCATAACCTCGCCGCATCGATAGCCCGTCAAATGGAACCCAGCCGATGAGCGCACAGACGCTGTACGACAAGTTGTGGCATTCGCATGTCGTCCGTGAGGAAGCGGACGGCACCTGTCTGATCTACATCGACCGCCACCTGGTGCATGAGGTGACCAGCCCGCAGGCGTTCGAAGGATTGAGGCTGGCGCAGCGCCAGCCCTGGCGCAACCGTTCGGTGGTGGCGACCGCCGATCACAACACGCCGACCGACCACTGGGACGAAGGCATCAAGGACCCGATCAGCCGGCAACAGGTGGAAACGCTGGACGCCAACATCAAGCATTTCGGTGCGTTGGCGTATTTCCCGTTCAAGGACCGGCGCCAAGGGATCGTGCACGTGGTCGGCCCGGAAAACGGCGCCACCCTGCCGGGCATGACCGTGGTCTGTGGTGACAGCCATACCTCGACCCATGGCGCCTTCGGTGCGCTGGCCCATGGCATCGGCACCTCTGAAGTCGAACATGTCCTGGCGACGCAGACCCTCGTCGCCAAGAAATCCAAGGCGATGCTGGTCAAGGTAGAAGGCCGGCTGGGGCAGGGCGTGACAGCCAAGGACGTGGCACTGGCCATCATCGGCAGGATCGGCACGGCGGGTGGCAACGGCTACGCGGTGGAGTTCGCCGGCAGCGCGATCCGCAGCCTGAGCATGGAAGGCCGCATGACCCTGTGCAACATGGCGATCGAAGCCGGGGCCAGGGCGGGCATGGTGGCGGTGGACCAGACCACCATCGACTACGTGAAAGGTCGTCCGTTCGCGCCGAGCGGCGCGGACTGGGAGCAGGCAGTCGCCTACTGGCGTACCCTGGTCAGCGATGAAGGCGCACGCTTTGATCGCGTGGTCGAATTGTCGGCCGAGGAGATCGCGCCGCAGGTGACCTGGGGCACCTCGCCCGAACAGGTGGTCGCGATCGGCGCACACGTGCCGGATCCTGCCGAGCAGGGCGATCCGGTCAAGCGGGACAGCGCCGAGCGCGCGTTGCAATACATGGGCTTGCAGGCCGGTACCGCGATCAGCGAGATCGCGATCGACAAGGTATTCATCGGCTCGTGCACCAACAGCCGGATCGAGGATCTGCGTGCCGCGGCCGCTATCGCCAAGGGGCGTACCAAGGCGGCGAACGTCAAGCTGGCACTGGTGGTGCCGGGCTCGGGGCTGGTGAAGGCGCAGGCGGAGGCTGAAGGGCTGGACCGGATCTTCATCGCGGCGGGTTTCGAGTGGCGCGAGCCGGGCTGTTCGATGTGCCTGGCGATGAACGCCGACCGGCTGGAGCCGGGCGAGCGCTGCGCCTCCACGTCCAACCGCAATTTCGAGGGGCGGCAGGGGCAGGGCGGGCGCACCCACCTTGTCAGCCCGGAAATGGCCGCTGCGGCCGCCATCGCCGGCCACTTCGTCGATGTCCGCACTTTTGCCTGATGCACAAGGAGATTGGTGATGAAACCGATGTTGCTGGCATTGCTGGCTGCGTTGTCGGTGGTGACGCTGTCGGCGTGCAATACCATGAACGGATTCGGCAAGGATCTGAAAAAGCTGGGCGACCAGATCGAAGAGAAGTCGGCGAAGTAAAGGGATACAGATGAAACCATTCACCCAACTCAACGGCCTGGTCTGTCCGCTTGACCGTGCCAATGTCGATACCGACGCGATCATCCCCAAGCAGTTTCTCAAGTCGATCAAGCGTTCGGGCTTCGGCCCCAACCTGTTCGACGAGTGGCGCTACCTGGATCATGGCGAGCCGGGCATGGACAACAGCACGCGCCCGCTCAACCCGGACTTCGTGCTCAACCTGCCGCGCTACCAGGGCGCGCAGGTGCTGCTGGCGCGCGAGAACTTCGGCTGTGGCTCCAGCCGCGAGCACGCGCCGTGGGCGATCGAGGACTATGGTTTCCGCGCGCTGATCGCGCCAAGCTTTGCCGATATCTTCTTCAACAACTGCTTCAAGAACGGCCTGTTGCCCATTGTCCAGCCGGCCGAGGTGGTGGATCGGCTGTTCAGCGAGGCGGAACAGACAGAGGGCTACCGGCTCGCGATCGATCTGCAGGCGCAGACGCTCACCACGCCGTCGGGCCAGTCGTTCCAGTTCGAGATCACGCCGCACCGCAAGCACTGCCTGCTCAACGGGTTGGACGAGATCGGGCTGACGCTGGCGCACGCCGATGAGATCCGCGCCTTCGAGGCGGCGCACCGCGCACGCCAGCCCTGGCTGTTCGTCTGACCTTACGGGCGGCGGTCCGTGCCCATTGTTGGGCAAGGTCAACCAGCGCCGCCCGCGGCCCTTTATACTAGCCGGGTTAATCACTGAACCTGTCCCAAAAGCGTAGAAGACCATGATCCTGCATAAATTCAAGAACCAGAGCGATCTCGACCGCGCCGCTGCCGATCTCATCATCTCGGTGGTGCGGGCCAAGCCCAACGCCGTCCTTGGCATGGCCACCGGTGGCACGCCGGTCGGCCTGTACAAGGAGATCGTCAAGACCTACCAGCAGGGGTTGGTGAGCTTCCGGGAAGTGAAGACGTTCAACCTGGATGAATACGTCGGGCTGCCGGTCATCCACCCGGAAAGCTATCGCGCCTTCATGCAGCGCAACCTGTTCGACCATATCGACATCCAGCCCGAGCACACCCATGTGCCGAACGGCAATGCGCCCGATGTCGATGCCGAATGCCGGCGCTACGACGAGATGATGTATCAGCAGGGTCCGGTCGATCTGCAGCTGCTGGGCATCGGCCACAATGGCCACATTGGTTTCAATGAGCCGGATACGCAGCTGTCGCGCTTCACCTACAAGGTCACCCTCAAGGCCGAGACGCGCGAAGCCAACAAGCGCTTCTTCAACAGCCTTGACGAAGTGCCGACCCACGCGGTGACGATGGGCATGGGCTCGATCATGCAGGCACGCATGATCCTGCTCGTGGTGAAGGGCCAGGAAAAGGCCGAGGTCCTCGACCGTACCCTCAACGGCCCGATCACCACCCAGGTGCCGGCCTCGCTGTTGCAGACCCATCCGCGCGTGATCGTGATGACCGATTGCGATGTGCAGTACAAGGTCTCGCACTGACCTTGCCCGTTTTTGACCCTGGCCCAAATCCCACGACCCGGGGTTTGGGCTTTTCTTTGGATCGCAGAAGATGAAGATTCTCGTTCTCCCCGGCGACGGCATCGGCCCAGAGATCGTCGCCCAAGCCAAGAAGGTGCTGGCCGCGCTGCAAAGCGACGGCCTCGGACTGGAACTGGAAGAGGCGCCGTTGGGTGGTGCCGCCTATGACCAGTACGGTGCCCCTTACCCGGAGTTCACGCAAAAGCTGGCTCGCGAAGCCGATGCCATCCTGCTTGGCGCCGTCGGCGGCCCGCAGTACGACAAGCTCGACCGGCCGTTGCGCCCGGAGCGCGGGCTGCTGGCGATCCGCAAGGATCTCAACCTGTTTGCCAATCTGCGTCCGGCCATTCTGTATCCGGAGCTTGCCAACGCGTCCACGCTCAAGCCCGAGGTGGTCAGCGGCCTGGATATCCTGATCGTGCGCGAACTGACGGGTGACATCTATTTCGGCCAGCCGCGCGGTGTGCGCATCAACGAGGCGGGCGAGCGCGAAGGCTTCAACACCATGCTGTACAGCGAATCCGAGATTCGCCGGATCGGCCATGTGGCGTTCCAGGCTGCCCGCAAGCGCAATCGGAAGCTGTGCTCGGTGGACAAGGCCAACGTGCTTGAGACCACCGAGTTCTGGAAGGAGATCATGATCGATGTCGCGCGCGACTATCCGGATGTCGAACTGAGCCACATGTATGTCGACAATGCTGCGATGCAGCTGGTGCGCAATCCCAAGCAGTTCGATGTGATGGTGACCGGCAACATCTTCGGCGACATCCTTTCGGATGAGGCCTCGATGCTCACCGGCTCGATCGGCATGCTGCCTTCGGCATCGCTGGACGCCGACAACAAGGGGCTGTACGAGCCGAGTCACGGCTCGGCCCCTGACATTGCAGGAAAGGACATTGCCAACCCGTTGGCCACCATCCTCTCGTTGGCGATGCTGCTGCGCTACAGCTTCTCGGCGGAGGAGGCGGCACAGCGTGTCGAGCGCGCAGTCAAGGCAGTGCTTGCCAAAGGGCTGCGTACCGCGGACATCTACGAAGCGGGTACGGAGAAGGTCAGTTGCTCGGCCATGGGCGATGCCGTGGTCGCTGCCTTGTAATAAAACTGCACGCTTGGCGGAAACGGGCGCCCCGGCGTCCGTTTTTCATTTACGCTAGTGCTCGTTTCCCACCGTTGCCACCGCTGACCGATGCGCCGTCTTTTTTGCCTGCTGTTGTTATTGAGCGGCTTTGCCCATGCCGCCGAGCCGCTCAAGCTGACCCTGGCTGAATATCCACCTTTCATTGGCGATCAGCTGCCGGGGCAGGGCCTGCTCACCACGGCGGTGCGTGCGGTGTTCGAGCGTGCCGGGTATCAGGTGCTGCTGCTGCCGACGCCGAACAATCGGGCGATCGAATCGGCCAGGCAAGGCGAGGTGGATGGCAGCCTGGGCTGGGCCCGCAGCCCGGAACGCGAGCGCGACCTCTACTACAGCGCGCCGGTGATGAACCTGCGGATGGTGTTCTGCCAACGACGTGGCACCAGCCATCCATGGCAACGGCTGCTCGACCTTGCCCCTTATCGCATCGGTGTGACGCTGGGCAACTTCTATTCGGACGAGTTTGCAGCGCTGAGCCGTGCGCATCGCCTGCAGGTCGATGCCGCACCGTCGGATGTGGCCAATCTGCGCAAGCTGGCCGCCGGACGCATCGACCTGTTTCCGATCGACGCCGAGGTCGGTGCCTATCTGATGCAGCGCTACCTTGATCCGGTGCAGCGCGAGCGGCTGGTCTGCCCGAACAAGGCGTACTGGACCGCACCACTGCATGTGGTCATTTCCCGCAGGCACCCGGATGGGCCGACCATCATTGCCGATTTCAACCGCACGCTGGACGGGATGCAGCGCAGTGGCGAATTCGCGCAGCTGATCGATACCACCCGCAAGTGGATCGCCGGCAACTATTGACGCGGTACGCCGGCTTTGCCGGCTGCCCCTGTGCCCGCTTGCCGACCTGCGCACCGGCGGCGCGGCGCCTAGATGCGCTCCAGCGCCAACAGCTCGTCCACCGTCTGCCGCCGGCGGATCAGCCGTACGGTCCCACCGTCGACCAGCACCTCGGGAATCAGCGGGCGCGTATTGTAGTTGCTGGACATGCTGGCGCCGTAGGCACCTGCGTCATGGAAGACCACGAAATCACCCACCGTCGCCTGCGGCAGGGCGCGCGGTGCAACCAGACCGCCTTCGGCCTGGGTGAATACATCGCCTGATTCGCACAACGGGCCGGCCAGGACGGTTGCGCGGGTAGGGCCGTCCTTGAGCACGCCTGCGCCATCCAACAGCGTCACCTCATGATGGCTGCCGTACATGGCAGGGCGCATCAGGTCGTTGAAGCCCGCGTCGCACAGCACAAAATGGTTGTTGCCCACGTCCTTGAGCGCACGCACCTCGGCGATCAGCTTGCCCGATTCGGCGACGAGAAAACGGCCCGGCTCAATCTCCAGGTGCACGGCGTGACCCAGATGGGCCTCGATCTCCTTGCGCGCCCGGTCCCACAGGCTGAAATAGTGGGCGGTATCGATGCGCTCACCGCCGACACGGTAGGGGATGGACAGACCACCGCCGGCCGAGATCGCCCGGATAGCGCGGCCGCTGGCCTTCACCTGGGCCACCATGGCATCGCACACCTCGGCCAGATGGCCATAATCGACCCCGGAGCCGATATGCATATGCAGGCCGACCAGATCAAGCCCGTAGCGGTCGATCAGGGCATAGGCCTCGGCCAGATGCGCATGCCAGATCCCATGCTTGCTTTGTTCGCCGCCGGTATTGGTCTTCTGGCTGTGGCCGTGGCCGAAGCCGGGATTGATGCGCAGCCATACCCGGTGCCCCGGATGTGCCTCGCCCAGCTGCTGCAGCATCTGCGGGCTGCCGGCGTTCACCGGCACATTGAGCTCGACCACCCGCTTGAGCGTGGCGTGATCCAGGAGATCGGCGGTGAACACGATGCCGCTGTCGTCATCCCTGCTGTCGTAGCCGGCTGCCACCGCCCGTTCGATCTCGCCCAGCGAGACCGCATCCACCTTGACGCCGGCCTCGCGCATCAGCTGCAGCAGGTGGATGTTGGAACAGGCTTTCTGGGCAAAGCGGATCGTATCGAACTGCCGCAGCTCATCGATGCGCGCGCGGATGGTGGCCGCGTCGTACACCCAACTCGGGGTGCCATACTGCCGGGCGATGTCGACCAGTTGCGGGCCGTGGACGGATTTCATGCAAAGTGCTCCGGGATTAGGGGTCGGCGCGTATTCAAACAGAGCGCGTGCACGTGGTAAAACGATGTTTTCTTATTCGCCATCAGCAGCGCTAATGGGGATGGCAGGCCGGATCGCCTTGCCGTCTTCGCCTCATCATGCTCGATTACAAACTGCTTGAAGCCCTGGAAATGGTCGTGCGCGCCGGAAGTTTCGACGGCGCGGCCAAACGCCTGCATCTGACGCAGTCGGCGGTGTCGCAGCGGATCAGGCTGCTGGAAGAGCGCATCGGCGCCGTGCTGCTGGTACGGGATGCCCCGGTGCGGCCCACGCTTGCGGGCGAGCGGCTGCTGGCGCATGTGCGGCAGGTGCGCACCCTCGAACACGATCTGGCACAGCAACTCGAAGGCGAGGGTGCCGGCTGGCATACGCTGCGGATCGGTGTGAACGCCGACAGCCTGGCGATCGGCCTGCTGCCGGCCCTGGCACCCGTGCTGCGTGCGCATCGGATCCTGCTCGAATGCGTGGTGGACGATGAGTCCTATACACTGGATCTGCTCAAGTCCGGCGAGGTCAGCGGCTGTATCAGCACCCAGGCACAGCCGGTGGCCGGCTGTGAGGTGGTCACGCTTGGCGCGCTCGTGCATGTCTTCGTGGCTACGCCCGCATTCGCCCAGCATTTCTTCGGCGACGGGTTGACCCGCGCCGCGCTGACCCATGCGCCGGCAGCCGTGTATGGCCGCAAGCAAAGCCTGCACCGGCGCTGGTTGCGCGAGGCACATGGGCTGGAGGAGGGCGCCTATCCCAGCCACGCCATCCCCGATTCCAGCGCGCTCTACGCCGCCGCCTGCGCCGGGATCGCCTATGCGGTGGTGCCGCGCGTGCAGGCAGCCCCGCAGCTGGCGGACGGCAGCCTTTTGGCCTTGCCGGTGCCGCCGTTGCCGATCGCCCTGTTCTGGCATCATGCGACGCGGCAGAATGCGGCCGCCCAGGCACTCACCGAAGCCATGCAGACTTTTGCCGCACGCTTTGTCATGGCATGACGACCACCGGCAGGTGGCGGCATGCCGTATCTGCCGACGGAGGAAAACCCATGTCTGCCCGGATCGTGTTTCTCGACCGAGCCACCCTGCCTTGCACTGTCAGGCGTCCCGACCTGCCGCACCACTGGTGTGAGTTCGCAGCCAGCACCCCCGCCGAAGCCGCCGTACGGCTGCATGATGCCACCGTGGCCATCACCAACAAGGTGCCGATCACCGCCCAGGTGCTGCAGGCGGCGCCACAGCTGCAGCTGATCGCGGTTGCCGCGACGGGCTACAACATCATCGATCTGCCCGCCTGCCGCGAGCGCGGTGTGGCGGTATGCAACGTGCGCGACTATGCCGTGCACGGCGTGGCCGAGCATGCCCTGATGCTGATGCTGGCATTGGCGCGGCAACTGCCGGCCTACCGGGCCGATGTGGCGGCAGGCGCGTGGCAACGCGCGCCCGGTTTCTGTCATTTTGGTGCGCCGATGCGTGATCTGGCGGGCTGCCGGCTGTGCGTGGTCGGCGCCGGGGCGCTGGGTCAGGCCACGGCGCAGCTGGCCCGCGCCTTCGGCATGCAGGTGCATTTTGTCGAACGGCGAGGCGCCACCGCGGTGCGGCCCGGCTATCTCGACTTCGAAACGGCGTTGGCGAGCGCCGATGTGCTCAGCCTGCACTGTCCGTTGACGGAGGCGACACGCCATCTGATCGATGCCGCTGCTCTGGCGCGGATGAAGCCCGATGCCCTGCTGATCAATACCGCGCGGGGGGAGCTGGTGGACGAGGCAGCGCTGCTCGCCGCCCTGCGTGCACACCGTCTGGGTGGTGCCGGCCTGGACGTGCTGGGCGAGGAGCCACCGCGCAACGGCAATCCGCTGCTCGATGCCGCGTTGCCCAATCTGATCATCACGCCGCACGTGGGGTGGGCCAGCGCGCAGACCATGGCGCAACTGGCCGAGCAACTGACCGCCAATATCGAGGCGTTTTTGCAAGGTACGCCGCGTAACCTCGTCTGAGACGCCATCAAAGCAAAAGCCGCCCGGCATGCAGGCGGCTTTTGCTGGCAGCCGCGGCTTACTGCGCCGGGTCGCCGTTCACCACTTCGAGCACGGTCCACTTGCCGCCCTTGACGGTGTAGAGCGTGATGGCGCCGTTCTTGATGTCGCCCTTCTCGTCGAAGTTGATCTTGCCGGTCACGCCCTGGTAATCGGTCTTCGCCAGTTCGGGCAGGTACTTGGCCGGATCGGTCGACCCTGCCTTTTTCATCGCCTCGATCAGCACCTTGACCGCGTCGTAGCAGTAGGGCGCGTAGAGCTGCACGTCGGTGCCGAACTTCTGCTTGAACTTGGCGAGGAATTCCTTGCCGCCGGGCATGTCCTCCTTGGCCTGGCCGGGGCTCGACGAGATCTGGCCTTCGGCATCGGGACCGGCAAGCTTGATGAATTCCGGGGTCTGCGTGCCGTCACCGCCCATCACCTTGGCGTTGATGCCAAGCTTCTTGGCCTGCTTCTTCAGCGGCGCAGCCTGCGCGTCCATGCCGCCATAGAAGATCAGGTCCGGCTTGGCGCCCTTGATACTGGTCAGGATGGCATTGAAGTCGGTTTCCTGGTTGGTGGTGAATTCGCGCTTGACGATATTGCCGCCGGCCGCCTTGGCCGCCTTCTCGAACTCGTCGGCCAGACCCTGGCCGTAGGCGGTACGGTCATCGACGATGGCGATGTTCTTGGCGCCAAGCTTCTGCACCGCGTATTCACCGAGCACCTTGCCCTGCTGCGCGTCGTTGGCCATCACGCGGAACGCGGTCTTGAAGCCTTGTGCGGTATACGCGACCGCGGTGGCCGACGGCGATACCTGCGGGATGCCGGCATCCGAATACAGCTTGGAGGCCGGAATGGTGGTGCCGGAATTCAGGTGGCCGACGACACCCACCACTTTCTGATCGACAAAGCGCTGTGCCACGGTGGTCGCGGTCTTCGGGTCGGCCTGATCGTCCTCGGAGATCAGCTCGAACTTCACCTTTCTGCCGCCGATGTCGGCGCCGCCGGCTTCGTTGATCTCATCGATCGCCAGTTTGACGCCGTACTCGTTGTCCTTGCCAAGGTGGGCAATGTTGCCGGTCAGTGGTGCGGCGTGGCCGAGCTTCACCGTGTCGCCGTCGGTGCCGCCTTGCGCCGCAGGCGCCTGGGCCGGCGCGGATGCCGTGGAGTCGGATGCAGGCTGTTGCTTGCCGCATGCGGACAAGGCCAACACGGCCGCCGCGATCAGGCTGTAACGCGCGATGCTCATAGTGTTCCCCTCATGATGATGCCTATCTGTGATCTTGACTTACCGGCATGTTCCCCATAAGGCAGGGGGTCCGATCAGCCCAGCGATGATGAGTAGAGGGGAGAAACACTGTCAAATCCGGCTTTTCCCGGATGACACACAAATCCAACAGTGGTCAATCCAGTGAAAGCCGCGTGTCATACCATCAGATCGATATGCTGGATCGCACCGCCGTCGCCATGTTCGCCCAGCCAGACGCCGGAGGCGCGGACCTGACCCAGAGCACGGTTGTCGCCATCGGTCAGCATGAAGTCGGCACGCGCGCTGCCAAGGTAGATCGCCCCGATGCCCAGTTCGGCCAGACTCAGCATCCGGTCGTTGCCGGCGTCGTCCTTGAGCCAGACACTCAGCTTGCCCCAGACTGCATCGCCCTCGTCGATCCAGCCATTGCCGTCCACGTCGTGCTGTGCGAGATCGGCGAATCCATTGCCCGAGCGTGGGCCGAACAACTCGTTGCCGTCGTCCACCCGGCCGTTGCCGTCCTTGTCCAGCGCAAGAAAGCCGCTGCCTTGCCGCAGCCGGGAGAGCTGTTCGGTGCGTCCGTCCGCGTCCAGGTCGAAGGTGAAGGTCTGTGCGGACAACTGATCCGCACTGCCGTCCAGATTGATCACCAGCGGATCGCGCGCCTGCCGCACCGGGGCGCCGGACTGGAGGGTGATGCTGCGCTCGCTGCGGTAGCTGCGGGTCAGTGCCAGTTCCGCGCTGAAGGCGATTTCGCGGCCATCGGCGGTCTGGACGATGCCGTCGGCGGTGAAGCGGGCCGATTCGAATTCCGTGATCGTCTCGGTGGCACTGAGTGTGATTGCCGGGGGAGGGCGCGCGCCTGCGCCAGACAGGGCCTGCTGCGCGGCGGCACCGTCGAATTCGCTGACGCGCACAGGCTTGCCGGTGAAGGCTTCGAGCAGGCGGCGCAACAACGCGATGCGCCAATCACGCGGATGTCCAAGCGCTTCGGGGGTGCTTGGGCCCTGGGCTGGCGTTGGGGCAGACAGGGTGACTTTTTCCTGGGCGGGTCCGCTGTCCGGCTGCGCTGTTTCGCGGCTACTGACCGAGAGGCTGGTGCTGTGCTGATTGAAGGCGACGCGTTCGGCGGCGACATTGACGCTGGAGTCGATGATGCGCATGGCGGCGATCCTGGCGAAGATGTCATCTTCATCGGCCGCCGCCGCCGTTTCTTGAGGCGGGTTCCGCCATGTTGCGCAAATGCCCTAGCAATAACCCTGCTCGGCAAAGGAGACCACCTTGTGCCCGGCGACCAGGAAATGATCGAGCAGCCGGATGTCCAGCAGCGCCAGGGCGCTGCGCAGCGCGATGGTGAGTTCGATATCGGCCTGCGACGGCACGGCGCGCCCGGAAGGATGGTTGTGCGCCACGATCACCGACGAGGCGTTGAGCATCAGTGCGCGCCGCGCCAGTTCGCGAGGATAGACCCGGGTTTCCGAGATGCTGCCCTGGGCCAACTGCTCGGAGGCGATCACCCGGTTGCCGGTATCCAGGAAGATCGCGACAAACACCTCGACGGGCCGGCCGCGCAGCCACAGCGACAGATAGTTCCGTACCTCGTCCGGCGAGCTGAGCGCGTCGCCTTCCTTGAGCTGTTCCCCCAAGGCGCGCCGCGACATCTCCAGCACTGCCTGCAACTGCGCGAATTTGGCGCTGCCCATGCCCGGCACTGCGGCAAACTCCGCCTGCGGCGCGGCAAAGAGCGCATTGAGCGAGCCAAAGCGCGTCAGCAGCGCCCGCGCAAGGTCGACCGCGGTGGCGCCCGAACAGCCCACCCGCAGGAAGATCGCGAGCAGCTCGGCGTCGGACAGGGCGATGGCGCCATGCTGCAGCAGCTTTTCGCGCGGGCGTTCGGCCAGGGGCCAGTCGGTGATCGGCATGGTTTGGTTTACACTTTGCACAATGATTGCAATCGGTATAAGCAAAGGTCAGCGATGAAGCAAAAACGCATCGTGCTTGGGGTGACTGGCGGCATTGCCGCTTACAAGGCGGCGGAACTGACGCGCCTGATGGTCAAGGCGGGATGGGACGTGCACGTGGTATTGAGTGCAGCGGGCGCCCAGTTCGTGACTGCGACAACCTTTCAGGCCTTGTCCGGCAACCCGGTCTTCACCGACCAGTGGGATGCGCGTCCGGCCAACAGCATGGCGCATATCAACCTCACCCGCGGCGCTGACGCGGTATTGGTGGCACCCGCCACAGCCGACGTGCTGGCCAAGCTCGCCCACGGGCTGTGCGACGATCTGCTGACCACGCTGATCGCCGCCCGCGATTGCCCGCTGCTGCTGGCACCGGCGATGAACCGGCAGATGTGGGAGAACCCGCCCAACCGGCGCAATGTGGCTCAACTGCGTGCGGACGGGGTGGCGGTGCTTGGACCGGCCGCGGGCGAGCAGGCGTGTGGTGAGGTGGGCGAGGGCCGGATGCTGGAGCCGGCACAGATCATGGAGCGGCTGGAGGCATTCTTCCAGCCCAAGCTGCTGGCGGGACGGCGGGTCCTGCTGACGGCGGGGCCGACGTTCGAGCGCATCGATGCGGTGCGCGGGATCACCAATTCCAGCTCGGGCAAGATGGGCTTCGCCGTGGCGCGCGCGGCCTGGGAGGCTGGCGCCGATGTGACACTGATCGCCGGCGAGACGGCCCAGCCCACGCCCCCCGACTGCCGCCGCATCGACGTACGTTCTGCACAGGACATGCTGGCCGCGGTCGAGCGCGAACTGGACGGCACCGACATCTTCATTGCAGTGGCCGCGGTGGCGGATTACTACGTGCTCAACCAGAGCGAGCACAAGATCAAGAAGGATGCGCACATCCTGACACTGGAACTGGCGCCCAACCCCGATATCCTGGCCAGCGTGGCGTGTCGCGACAACCCGCCGTTCTGCGTGGGATTCGCCGCCGAATCGGAAAACCTGCTCGAATACGCCGATGCCAAGCGCCGGCGCAAGCAGCTGCCGCTGTTGGTGGCCAACCTGGTGCAGCAGGCGATGGGGGCTGACGACAACGAGGTGATCCTGCTGGACGACGCAGGTGAGCACCGGCTGCCGCGCGGACCCAAGCTTGCCGTTGCCCGGCAATTGGTGGCGCACCTGGCCGGGTTGTACGCGCAGTGCGGTCCTGCATCCGGTCGGGCCGGCTGAACCCGGCACCGGCCAAGTACCAAGGCATTCGCTACAATCGCGCCATCTTCGTCTACCTGCGGACCGTTCCTGCCATGGCTACCCTGGACATCAAGATCCTCGATGCGCGCCTGCGCACCAACCTGCCGGCCTATGCCACTTCCGGTTCGGCCGGCCTTGACCTGCGTGCGTGCATCGACGCGCCGCTGGAACTGGCGCCTGGCGCCACCACACTCGTGCCCAGCGGCATGGCCATCCACCTGGCCGACCCGGGATTGGCGGCCATGATCCTGCCCCGCTCGGGCCTTGGGCATAAGCACGGCATCGTGCTGGGCAATCTGGTCGGATTGATCGACTCGGACTACCAGGGACAGGTGTTCGTCTCGGTATGGAACCGGGGTCACGGCAGCTTCACCATCCAGCCGCTCGAACGCATCGCGCAGCTCGTCGTGGTGCCCGTGGTGCAGGTGGCGCTCAATATCGTCGACGACTTCACCGGAAGCGAGCGTGGTGCCGGTGGCTTTGGCAGCACCGGCAAGCACTGACCTCAACGATTCCTGCTGCAGGGAGCCTTCATGGCCAAGCATTACAAGATCGCACCGCATGAAATCCGGCTTCTCGTCTCAGGCAAGGGCCTGTGCGTGGCAACCGACCTGATCACCGTGGAGGGGCAGCCGGTCGGCTACATGGTGCGCGAAGCCCCCGAGGACGAGAACGACAGCGGCTGGCGCTTTTTCGCCGGCAGCGAGGATGACCGTTACATCGACAACCCACGCAATTTCAGCCTGCTCGACGTGAACGTGATCGCCAACTACGACGAGGCCATCATCCCATTGCTGGACGCGCCGGTCGGCAGCGAATTCGACCGGGGCGACGACGGCGTTTTCTATGGCGCCGACCAATAGCGCCCGCTGTAGCGGAAATGGTCCGGAACGGACCTGGCAACCGCGGTCGACGGCCAGGGCTCTGGTCCGCCAGGGGGCGGCGCCTGGTGTTGCGGTCAAGCGCGCCTGATGCGCGGCGCCGCGATGGCGGAAGCAGGGTGACCGCGCGGCATCAGCGCGTGCCGTCTTTCGCCGTGGCGAACGGGTAGTCGGTGTAACCGGCGGCGCCTCCGCCGAAGAAGCGGTCGGTGTCGGGCTGGTTCAGCGGTAAAGCCTGGCGCAGACGCTCGGGCAGATCGGGGTTGGCGACAAAGGGACGGCCAAAGCCGATCAGGTCGGCCCAGCCGTTGTGCAATGCGGCTTCGGCGCGTTCGGCCGTGTATTTGCCGGCGTAGATCAGCGTGCCGCCGTAGATCAACCGCAGTGCCTCCTTGAATGCTGCCGGCATTTCCGGCGCGTCCTCCCAGTCCGCTTCGGCAATGTGCAGATAGGCGACACCGATGCCGTCCAGCAGCCTGGCCGCGCCCAGGTAGGTGGCTTGCGGGGTGTCGTCCACCGCGCCCTGCAGCGTGGTCAGCGGCGCCAGCCGTACGCCCACGCGTCCTTGCCCGACCACCGCGGTCACGGCTTCGGTCACTTCGCGCAGGAAGCGCAACCGGTTGGGCAACGGACCGCCATAGCCGTCGGTGCGCGTATTGGCCCGGGAGTCGATGAACTGGTTGATCAGATAGCCATTGGCGCCGTGCAGTTCGACCCCGTCGAAGCCGGCGTCCAATGCATGCTGTGCCGCGGTGGCGAAGTCCCTTACCACCTGGGCGATCCCGGCCTCGGAGAGCGCCTGTGGGGCCGAGTGCTGCACCATGTCGCCAACGCCCGCCTGCGGTCCCTGACCGGTTGGGTCGATGAAGACCTTGACCCCTTCGGCGACCAATGGCGACGACGACACCGGCGCGCTGCCGTCCGGCTGCAGCGACACGTGAGAGATCCGGCCCACGTGCCATAACTGCGCGAAGATGCGCCCGCCGGCCGCGTGCACGGCCTCGGTGACACGGCGCCAGCCAGCCACCTGCCCGGCGCTGTGGATGCCCGGTGTCCAGGCATAGCCCTGGCCTTGCTGGCTGATCTGAGTGCCTTCGGTGATAATCAGCCCCGCCGAGGCGCGTTGCGCGTAGTACTCGGCCATCAGCGCGGTGGGCACATTGCCGGCGCCGGCGCGCGAGCGGGTCATCGGCGGCATGACAATGCGGTTGGGCAGTGTCAGCCCGCTCAGGCGATACGGTGTGAACAACATGGCTCAGGGCTCCTGGGAAGAAGTGGGGTCAGACGCTGCGCCAAGGCCGGGCAGCAGGGCGTCCGGCTCGACCGCATCGGCCATCGCCCGGTTGCCTTCATCGCCCGGGTGCAGCCGGTCTCCCGAATCGAAGCGCGCTGCAATGCGTGCCGGGTGCTGCGGATCGCGCAGCGCCGCATCGAAATCGATCACGGCATCGAATGCGCCGCTGTGGCGTATCCAGTCGTTTACGTGATGGCGCAGCGCATCCTTGTCCGGATGGTAGTAGTCGGCCAGCGGTGTGCCGGGCAGCGCACCCTCGAACGGCAGCAGCGTGGCGCCCGCCACCCGCAGGCCACGGCTGCGCGCCTGCTCGATCAGTTGGCGGTAGCCTGCCGTCATTGTTGCCAGCGTCGGGCGCTGCGCGCCCCGCGCAAAGGCGGTGCCGGGCCAGGCGATATCGTTGATACCCAGCAGCACGATGACGCTTTTGACGCCCGGCTGCGCCAGCACATCGCGTTCCAGCCGCGCCAACGCATTGACGCCCATGCCGTCGGACAGCAGCCGTGCGCCGGAGATGCCGGCGTTGACCACGGCCACCCCCTTGGGCGCCAGGCGCGCCGCCAGCAAGTCCGGCCAGCGGCGATCCTGATCCAGGCTGGCGGTGGCGCCGTCAGTGATGGAGTCGCCCAGGACCGCGACGGCATGTGCAGCCGACATGGTCTCGACCTGGATTCCTGTCAGCAGCAGGCGTGCCGTGGTGCGCTGCCAGGTGTGGTCCGGCAGGCGCAGCGTGCTGGCTCCGGTCTGGTCACCCGCGACGATCCAGCCTGTCTGCCGGCCATCCCAGTGAAAGGTCGTCACCGGCGTGGTGTGCGGCAGATGGAGGCTGACGACCACCCGGCTCAGTGCCGCCACCGGCAAGGCCACCGGATCGCTGATCAGCGACGCGCCGGGGGCGATCGTGGCCGTTTCCCGGCCGCCGAAGGTCACGGTGCGCATGCTGTCGCCGGCTACGGCGCCGTCTTCACTGTCGGCGCGAGGGCGTGCAACCGTGGCCTTGCCCAGGAAAAGGGGCTGCTGTCCATAGACGTTGGACAGCACGATACGCAGCCGCGGGCCACCCAGGCTGATACGGGCGACCTGACGCACTGTCTGATCATGCAGCGTGGCGGGGACATTGGTGGGAAAGAGAAACCCCGGTCCCCAGACCGGCTGGGGGCTGGCCTGCCAGCTTGAAACCCATGCCGTCGGGGATGCCTCTGCCTCGACCGGTGGTGCGGCGGACAGGGGGCCGGCCAGCAGCGCCGCCGTGAACCCTGCAACGGCCGCGGCAAGGGAAAGCAATCTGTTCAGCTTTTTCATGATGTGGGTTTCAAGGTTCATCTGAAGACCCATCATGGATTTGACGACAGGTTTTGAATATATTGGCCAGAGGCATATCATTTGTGAATCAAATTCACAAAAGGCATCGGCATGGCCAGACTGGAGGTCAACCGCTCCGGCGAATTGGAAGTATTCGTGCGGGTGGTCGAGCTGGGCGGTTTTTCCGCCGCCGCCCGTGCATGTGGCATGACACCCTCCGCAGTGAGCAAGCTGGTCGGGCGGCTGGAACAGCGTCTGCGAACGAGGTTGTTGAACAGATCCACCCGACAGTTGCAGCTGACGCCGGAAGGCTGCGCATTTTATGAGCGTGGCATGCGCATCCTGGCCGATCTGGAAGAGGCCGAGCGCTGCGCCGGCGCGTGTACCACGCCGCGAGGCCGGGTGCGGATCAATGCCAACGTGCCCTTCGGGCACCATTTCCTGCTACCGCTGGTTCCCGAGTTCCTGGCGCGCCATCCCGATGTGACGCTGGACATCGTGCTGACCGATGAAGTCGTCGACATCCTGGAGCAGCGCACTGACGTCGCGATACGCGCCGGCCCGATGAAAAGCTCGAACCTGATGGCGCGCAAGCTGGGCGCCACGCGCATGGTGATCGTGGCTGCGCCAGGCTACCTGGCGCGTCATGGCACACCGACCACGCCGCAGGAACTGCTGGCGCATAACCGCCTTGGCGCGAACTACGTGCGTGCCCGATCCGGTTGGCCGCTGCGGCACGATGGCCAGGACAGCACGGTCGCTGTGACCGGCAACGCGCAGGCGAGCGATGGTGAGGCACTGCGATATCTGGCGCTGGCTGGGCTGGGCCTCGTGCGCATCGCGGCCTTCCAGGTACGCGACGACATCACCGCCGGCCGGCTGCAGCCGGTGCTGGAGGACTGCAATCCGGGCGACCTGGAGGAAGTGCACGCGGTCTATGTCGGGCAGGGCGGCTTCATGCCGCTGCGTGTGCGGGCGCTGCTGGATTTCCTGGTCGAGCGGGTCCGCATCTGAATAGGCTGTCCCCAGGGGCGACAGTGACCGGGCCACTGCGATACCGGGCGTGCTCTGCCTACACCGCCGCCGGGCAAGGCTGCTGCCCCGCCCAGCCGGCAACGTCGAGAACAGCACCGTGCGGCGAGCTTTTTCTACATCAGGCAAAGCCAGGCTGCCGCATGGCGCCGGACTTTGCTGTGCTGGTTGTTCCGGCTTCAAGCACTGTGCCTGATACGCGACGCGCCCATGTGCGGCAGGTGCGTCCAATTTCTTCATCCCGGTTTTCCGGGATGTTGGCGAGGGCAGAGGGGCCGCGTTCCGGCCACGCCCGGATCAATCGGCGATGTGCGCCATCAAGCCAGTCCGATCCGTTGCGATATGGTCGGCGAGCACATGGTGGTCCGGGTAGTCGCCGCCGTTCTGTGGGCGAAAAGCGATCGGTTGGTCCTCGAACAGCCGTTCCAGCCGCCTGCGCCAGGCTGCCGCTGCATCGGCGGCGCCTTCGGCATCGAGTCGGCCGCTTCCATACACCGCGAATGTGGGCAGCACCTGCATGCCGGGAAAGAACAGGGTGCCGTGTGTGATGGGAAAAAGCAGTTGCTCGAGCGGTCCGTTGATGCCACGGGCGGAATAATCCTGCGCTGGTCCACCGACGCAGACCGCCAACAGCGCGCGCTTTCCCGCAAAGCCCCCTTCGCCGTAGCGATAGGCATTGCCAGCCCCTTCATAGCCATAGGCCAAGCCAAACGCCCACACGCGATCCACCCATCCCTTCATGATCGCGGGCATGCCGAACCACCATAGTGGGAACAACAGGATCACCGCATCCGCAGCCAGGATCTTGCGTTGTTCCTGCTCGACGTCGGGTGTCTGGCAGCCGTTGGCAAAGGCGTGCCCCGACTCGTCGATAAAAGACAGGCGATCCTGATTGACCCGGCTGGGGAAGTCCCGGCCATCGAACACCGCCTTCCAGTTCATGCCGTACAGGTCGGACTGCATGATCCCGTGGCCCTGGGCCTTCAGCACTTCGATAGCGATTCCAACGAGGTGGCACGTCATGGACGTTTGCTCTGGATGGGCATGGACAAGAAGCACTTTCATGGATTGGAACCTCATCAACCGGTCAATGGAGACACGATACGGTCCCACTGGATATAGTTGAAATGAATTTCCAGAATTGTAGGTATTTAAATGGGCAATTCCTTAAGGCATCTCGACCTGAACCTGCTGGTCACGCTGAACGCCCTGCTGGCCGAGCACAACGTGACCCGTGCGGCCAAGCGCCTGCACCTTTCGCAGCCTGCGGTGAGCGTGCAGCTCGCCCGGCTGCGTGAGGTCTTCGGCGATCCCTTGCTATTGCCCGGCCCCCGCGGCATGCGGCCCACCGCGCGGGCCGACGAATTGCGTGAGCCGCTGCGGCTGGCTCTGGAGTCCCTGACGCAGGCAGTTGCGCCCTCTACTCCTTTCGATCCTGCCAAGGCCCGCCAGACCTGGCGCATTGCCGCATCGGACTACAGCGAGTCCACCATTGTGCTGCCGGCGCTGGCCGGACTGCGGTCGGCAGCACCGGGCACACGGCTGGCGATTCTTGGATCACCGCCGCCAGCACTGGCGCGCCAAGCCGAACAAGGTGACATCGACTTGGCCTTTCATATCAACGAGGAAGCGCCTCCAGGCCTGCGCCGCAGATCGATGTTCACCGAGCGGTATGTCCTGGCGGGCCGCGCCGGGCATCCGTGCTTGAAGCGGCGTCCGACATTGGCCCAGTTCTGCAAGCTCGACCATGCGATGGTGTCGCCCGTCGGTGGCGGCTTTCACGGTGTGACGGACGCAGCGCTGGCTGAGCTGGGCATGGCGCGCAACGTGGTGCTGTCCGTGCCGCACTTCCTGTTCCTGGGATCGGTATTGGCCAGTACCGACCTCGTGGCGGTGGTGCCGTCCCGGCTGGTGAGCGGCCACCCGGCGCTGCAGGTGGTCGAACCACCTCTTGAAGTACCAGGTTTCGAGATGCTCATGCTCTGGCACGAACGGATGCATCGCGACCCGGCGCATCAATGGCTGCGGGAACACATCGCCGGCTCGGTGTGAATGCGCGCGGACGGCCAGCTACCCAAGGACCGACCCATAGGCCCGCCTTCCCCAACCCCGCCGCCGCTTGCCACCGTACGTTGCGGCCCAGTCACCGGATGGCATCAGGCACTTTCAGAAGCCGCAGGGAAGCGAGGCGCAGCAAGCCGGATCGGGCTTTGAAGCGCACCGGCGTGGAACAGGGTCCAACTTGGGCAATTGAAGATGCTCGTCTATTCGGCCTTAGCATGATCCGGCGCATTGCACTGCCAAGGCCAGGAGCGAAATAAAAAAGCCCTCCCGGTCAGGGAGGGCTCAGGTGAGGCACAAAGGGGGTGCGGCACGTCAAGGTGCCGCGGCAGACCGAACCGGATCAGGAGCAGGTGCCCAGATCCTTCCACACGCCCCATTCGCCCGATTGGGACGGGTTGTCGCCCTGGGTCCACCACTTGTTCTGGTAGTTGCGGCCGTTGTAGCTCACCTTGGTGTTGGCGGTGGCGTACACGCCGGCTGCAGTCCAGGCGGCGGCGCAGGTGGTGCCCGGCGTCGGCGTGGGGGTGGGTGTGACCGGGGTCGGCGTCACGGGGGTGGGTGTGGGGGTGACCGGGGTCGGCGTTGGTGTCACCGGCGTCGGCGTGGGGGTCACCGGGGTGGGCGTCGGGCTGCTGCCGGTGCAGGCACCGACATCCTTCCACAGCGTCGGGCTGGCCGGTGGGTTCCAGTTGGTGCCGGCGTAGGCGACGTGGGTGACCAGTGCCTGGTAGTTGCGGCCGTTGTAGGTCACCAGGGTGCCGGCGCTGTAGGTGTTGCCTTCAGCCCAGCCGGCATAGCAGCCGCCCGGGGTCGGCGTCGGAGTCACCGGGGTGGGGGTGACCGGCGTCGGGGTCGGGGTGACCGGGGTGGGGGTCGGCGTCACCGGGGTCGGCGTCGGCGTGACCGGGGTGTTGGAGGCTGCTGCCTTAAAGATGTTGTAGAAATCGAAGTTGGCCTTGTTGACCAGGCTGTAGGCACCGTAGTTGCCCGAGCCGACACGGTCACGCTGGAACGACCAGTAGGCGATCAGGCCGATGTTCTTCTGACGGGCAAAGTTGGTCAGGGTCTGTGCGTCTTCCAACGTGAACACTTCGTTCTGGACGTCGTTCTGGCCGATCATCGGCGTCACGCCGATCATGGCCCACAGTTCGGCATCGGTCTTGGTCGGGAAGATCGGCTTGATCTGGTTGAACAGCGACGTGGCCGCCTGCACCGCCAGATCGCCCATCTTCTTGCCGCTGGAGATGCCGCTGCCGTAGTCCATCGCCATGATGTTGACGAGGTCGACCCGCACGCCGGCCTCGGCGGCCGAACGAACCACCGCGATGCCTGGGCTGGTCAGGCCGGTGGGCAGTACCGGCAGGGTGAACGAGACATACAGGTCCGGATACTTGGCCTGCAGCTGCTTGAGCGCCGTGTTGCGGGTGTTGTTCAGCTGGGTGTTGCTGAGCTGGCCACCTTCGACGTCGAAATCAAGCGCGCGGATGCCATGGTTCAGGATCATGCCTTCGATCAGGCTGACCATCTGGTCGACCGAGCAGACTGCTTCGATATAGGTGCCGGCAGCGCCGCCGAACGACATGATCACCCGCCCGCCACGTTGACGGAAGGTGGCGATATCGTCCTTCATCGCGCCGTCGAGCAGGTTGTTGCCGCCGCCGTCGTTGGAGATCGCACAGCTGCCGTTGCGGGCGATGGTGAACGCCAGGGTGACGGCGTTCATGCCCAGTTGCTGCTGGGCCGAGGCCAGTGTCGGGGCCGGATAGGCAGCATTGCCGCCGTACCACATCTCGAAGTAAGGGGCGACCTGGGCGGCATCGGCAACGCTGCAGGCGAGCGTCAGTGCCGCGGCCAGCGATTTGAGGGCAAAGTGACGGCCACGATAGGTTGTATGCATTTCTGTTCAACTCCATCCTGTAGTTTTGAAAGCGCCGTGACGGTCGGGACAGCGCGAGGCCCGCCATGGCGTCCGCCCCCGCGGCAAGGAGAATGCCGCCGGGAGCGTAGGGGATTACAGCAACCGGGTCGCGATTTGTAAAATTAGCGCTTGCTTGTGCTCAGGCTGTTTTTGCCGCCGCAGAAGTGGCGCGCGCAGCCCGACGTCATGCGGCAGGATGCACGCCTTGAAATCGCCGCCAAGCCAGCGTGTCCGCTCCGGCTGTGCCGACATAGCAAATCCGGGCATCGACGCGATGCTGCAATGCAGCTGGGATAGGCGCTTTCCGCCACATCCGGCTGCTTTTTGCGACAGCAGGCCCCGCGCCGGAACCAGCCGGGCTCATCCGATAAACTGCGCATTGACCGGGACGGACGGCACGTTGCAAATACGCTGCGTGCAGATGACAGCCAAGCCATCGTCACGCCGGGCGTGCATTTGCCTGCCCCGGAATCGCCCGCAGGGACGGGCCATTGCGTCCACAAGCCGTGCCGCACCTGGGCCGCACCGTGTCATCCGAACGACGTGGGTAAAGGGTTGGGCGGCCGCGACTGCCGCTGCGACCAGGCGTCGTCGGCGGGACAGGGGTTCTCCCTGCTTGCCTTGGTGGGCATCTCCCTTGAATCGCCGGGTGGCAGAAGCGTCGCCGCAGGGGGACAATCGTGCCCCAGCCGGCAGCATTTCGCCCAACCGCGATCTGCCGCAATCCAGACACACAAGGGGAAACAGCGGCATGGCAACGGATTTCGACGTCCTGGTCTACATCGGCCGTTTCCAGCCATTCCACGCCAGCCATCTGCAGATGGTGCTGCGCGCGCTGGAGCGGACACGCCGGTTGATGCTGGTGCTTGGCTCCACCCCGGCGCCGCGCAGCGTCCGCAACCCATTTTCGTTTGCAGAGCGCCGCGCCATGATCGAGGCCGCCGTGGCCGAAGCCGCGCCGCAGCGCGTGGCCGATCTGCGTTTTGTGCCGGTACGCGATTACTACGACAGCGTGCGTTGGGCCGCGGCGGTGCGGCGCACGGTGGCAGACAACGTGGCGCCTGGGGAGCGGGTGGGGCTGTTTGGCCATGTCAAGGACGACACCTCGGCGTATCTGCGTGATTTTCCGGACTGGCCGTTCGTTGCTGCCGGCAACTTCGGTGGCCTGAGCGCCACACCGCTGCGCGAGGCCTGGCTGGAAGGGCGCGATGACGGCTGGCGCGCCCACGTGCCGCCGAGCACGGCGCGCTTGCTCGATGCGTTCCGCACCGAACCGGCTTTTGCCGTACTGCAGGCCGAAGCGCGCTACCTTGGCTGGCACCGGGCGCAATGGGCTGACGCGCCTTACCCGCCGGTGTTTGTCACTGTCGATGCACTGGTGCGCTGTTGCGAGCATGTCTTGCTGATCCGCCGCGGTGGGCAGCCCGGCGTGGGGACCTGGGCCTTGCCCGGGGGGTTTCTCGACCAGCACGAACGGGTGGCCCAGGCGGTGTTGCGCGAGTTGACCGAGGAAACGCGCCTTGATGTGCCTATCGAGACGCTGGTGGGCGCGCAGGCCGGCAGTGCGCTGTTCGATCATCCACAGCGCAGCGCACGTGGGCGCACGCTGACGCATGCCTTCTACTTCGATCTGCCGCTGCCGGCCCTGCCGGCGATTGCTGCAGCCGATGATGCCGCCGCAGCGCAATGGGTGCCGTCAGCCGAGCTGGCGCAGATGGAGGCCGAGTTGTTCGAGGACCATTTCATGATCCTCGATCACTTCCTGCATCTGCTGCCCTGCCGGTGATCCGGGTGATTCCGCCACTGCAGCGGAACGGACGGGCCTGCCTGCACGAAGCGTTGCGCCAGCATCGGCCCGGTGGCCTTCAGCCGGCCCCGCATGGTGCTGTGGGCGCAATGCACCGGGTGGTGCCCGCGACCTCCATGCCGTGGCGCAGCCGACGTGGCAGCGCTGCCATCCTCACCAGTTCACCGCGTCGTTGACGATCATGCTGCCGTTGGCCGGCACCTGCAGTGTGCGGTTGCCGCCGCCCGGGTAGTTCTCCCAGACAACGCTGCCATCGCGTTCCTTGCGGTAGTACTTGTACGCCACCGTGTGGCCGGCCGGCAGGTTGGCGCGGGTCTGCCAGAGCGGATAGGCGCGTGGATCGGCCGGCAGCCCCAGGTCGGTATGCCATTGGCCCAGCGCGTCGGTATTGCCGGTCACATAGACCTGTTGGCCCCAGCTGGTACCCGCCGTCGCATTGAACGCCACGGCCACCTGGCCGGGCAGGGGCGGCACGATGCAGGTGGCGTAGCGGGCGCAGGTCTCCGGGGGCAGATCGGCGATGCGTCCGGCATGCATCGAGGCCACCAGACTGATGTATTCCCCCATCGCCCAGCTCAGCGGGGCGATCGACTTGGTCGGTGTGCCGGCGGTGTAGCCGGCCGGCAGCGATGTCTGCCAGCCGGTGATGTTGGCGCTGTGGTTCCACACCTGTTCGGGAATGAAGCCGCTCGGATTGGAAAAGGCCTTGACCGCCGCCAGATAGGGCGCGCCGTTGCCGCCAAGTCCGCTGCGCGCGATCTCGAACATGCCGCGCTCGGCGGTGAAGATCGGCCATAGCCGGCCCCGGCCGTTCTGCCCGTCGTAGTTGCCGCCGTCGTTGCGCTCGCCGTAGCCGTCGTAGTTGTAGCGGAACCAGGCATCACCCCGCCCGGCGATCGATTGCCGGAGCAGCGCGTCATACTCGGGCAGGGTGTCGAGCACAGTGCTGTCGTCGGCCCGCTTCACGCCCAGGCGCACCAGCTCAAGGAAGCCACCGTCGACGATGTAGCGCTGATCGTGGCTGCCACCGCCATTGCCGTGGGTGAAGGTCAGCGCAGTGTCCGGGCCGTTGGCCGGGTCAAAGCGCTGCAGACCGGCCCCGGTACCGCGCCGGGATGGGTTGATCCGGATGTAGTAGCGACCGTCGCCGTGAAAGCCGGTGCGGGTGAAGGTCCAGTCCGCGACGCGCTGCTGCCAGTAGTCGGCGGTGGCCAGATAATGCGCGGCACTTGCGGTATCGCGGTTGAGGCGGGCGAACTCGGCCGCGGCGACCAGGCCGGCGATCTCGGCGGCAATGGTCGACGGGGAATAGCCGCTGTTCTCCTCCCAGCGTTCCTGCTGGGTCCAGGGCCCGGTGGCGGCAAGGTAGTCGGCGGTGCGCTTGATACGCGGCCACAACGCATTGACCGCCTGCTTCACGCCGCTATTGCCCAGCCGGTAGGTGCGCCAGGCCAGGATGATGGGCATGGCCTGTTCGTCCATCTGCGTGCCTTGCCAGTATTGCCAACCCGAGACCCACGCATTCTGCGGAAAGCGCCCGGTGCGGCTGTAGCCTTGCGGGCAGCCGGTGGCGTCGTACTCCGCATTGCCGCAGTCCATGGTCTGCTGCAAGGTGTTGAAGAGGTAGCTGGTGACTTCCTGGGCGGTGGTGACATCACCGGCAGTGAGCAGCGCATTGGCGAACTTGAACAGATCACGCGGCCACACCAAGTGGTAACCGCCGTGGTTGGCGTCGCCATTGGTTTCGCCCCAGGGAGTGCCCATGCCCGCGATCATGGCGCCGTTGCTCTTGTCCTGGATGCTCTTGAGCGCCATCGCCGCCAGATAGTATTGATCGTCCGCCTGCCCGCCTTGCGGATCGAGCGTGGCGGCGTACTGCTGCCAACCGGTGTCATAAGCGGCCTGGATGGCGGCCGGATCACTTGCCAGCACCGCATTGGCGGTCGCACCGGCCTGTGCTTCGCTCTCGCCGAACGCCAGCACCACGTCGAAACTGACGCGGGTGCCGGCCACGCCAAGGTCGATCCAGCCCATCTGCGCCACGTTGCCCGGGCCGGCACTGCTATAGGCCCAGTGCATCACCCGGTCCGCCGGGCCGCCCAGGAGATCGGTCCAGCCGTCCGATTGGCCGACGAAGCCGGCCGAGACGAAGGGCTCGCCGCCGCCTGTGCTGCGCCACGGGCGCGAAACCGCCAACGCCGAGGCACGGCTGCCTTCGCTGGCGGTCAGTAAGGTGCGGCCACCCAGATCCAGCCGCCGCGCGTGGTCGTTGGCACCCGAATTGCCCATGGCCGGGTTGTGCAGCAGATAAAGGTTGAAGTCGGCAAGGGTACGCCCGTCCAGCGCCTCGAAGGTCACACGCTGGATCAACGCAGGCCGGGCCGGGTCGGTGAACACCTGTTTGTCGATCCGCCAGTGGCGCGCCGGATTCGCCGTCACCACCTGCCAGCGCAGCGCCCGCGGATTGGGCTGGGTGGCCGAATAGGACTGGCGTTTTTCCTCGTCGACGAACGTCCTCGCGCTGTCGCCGACCAGAAATTGCAGGTCGACCGTGTTGACGGTATCGAGCAAGGGGTAGAACACCTCCGAGACGACTCCGCGATGCCCGGTGAAATAGACCCGCGATGCCGCGGACGCCGCGGTACCGAGGAATGATTTCTCCGCCGGTGCCCAGGTCGACACGGCACCCGGCCCCCCTGGCGCAGGGGCAGCGCCGAGCGGCGCACCCACAGACAGCAACAGGCACAACAGCAGCCGGCCGAGCTTGGCGATTCGGGACATGGATGCGCTCCTGCGGCGCGAGCGACGGGGCGCCGAAGGCTCAGCTTAGGCAATCGCCCAAAAGGCCCGCTGTCAGCAAGATGGGCGGCAATCCCACCCCACCGCACCATGAAAAAGCCCCGCACCAGGCGGGGCAATGGAACAGGGGGCTGAGCGATACGCTCACTGCCAAACTAAACGCACTCAGCTGTTGATGGAGAGGTACAAATACCAGCGGTGTGGGAACAGAGATTGTTGGGACGACTTTGTTTCGATTCTCAGCCGACAACGGCAACGCAGTGGACACTCAACCGGAGACGGTTCGCTACGTCCAACCGGCTTGCAAGACAGCATCAACTGGAAGGGCGTGGCAGCAGGCGCACTGGGTACGGCGGTTACGGCTGGAATAGGCGTCATAGGCAGCTCGGCGCAGGCGGCACAGACTGCAGCATTCGAAGCCGCCTGGGGCAGTGGCGGCATCAGCGGTCCCTTTGGTTCCAGCATGGCCCCCAGCTTCAATGCACTAGGTGGTGTGGCCAGTGCCATGGGCGTCACCAATTCCACGATGGGTATGCTCTTGAATGGCATGGTCGGCAACATGGCAATGCAGGGTGCAAACGGGCTGACTGGCATACAGGAAAAGTTCAGCTGGCGTAGCATGGCTACAGCCGCAATCACGGCGCCGGTGGGCTCACGGGTTGGTGAGTTCGCCAACAACACCGCCGGCCGCTTTGGCGATGTGATTGGCCACACTGCTGGTCGCCTTGCACAAGGCGTCGTCGGCAACTTGGTACAGCGCCAAGGCAAGCTCCCGTGGGCCAGTGTAGCGGCGGATGCTTTTGGCACCAGCCTAGGCGATGAGCTGGTTGGTGCTCTGGCACGCAATACACGCGTGGCTGGCGTGGCTGAGCCGAAGCCGGAGGTCGAGGCGTTTACCTTGACCAATGGTGTGGGCGAACAGGCTCGTGTCGAAAACAGTATGTCGCTTCCCAGTGATTGGAGCATAGCTGCCGATGCCAGTGAGGCAATCGGCGTGATGAGTGACGCAGGGCTCGGAAATCCCGTCGCGAGCGACGAAATGGTGCTAAGAATTTCGGCATCGGATGCCGAAGCGGAGGACGATGCTACAGCAGAAGCCAGGACATTGGCCTATCGGCGTGAATTGGAGGCGAATGTACGGATCTATCGTTTGATTGAAGACCCACCGATTGCTGGACGAAATTTGCTTCAACAGGATAAAGTCCACACTGCACAATTGGCTGAGTCATTGAACAAGAAGTCTGCCTCATTCCAAGCCATGATGGGTTGGGATGCCTGGACTGACAGCCAAGCAATCGGAAGTAAGTTATCTGGTGGCATCGAGCGCTTCCGTAAGGAAATGAAAGCAGGTTGGGTAGCAAACCAAATGGCAACCTACAATGAGGCGATGCGTAATCAGCCGCGCGCTTCAATACCCAGCGGTCCACTCCGGTCAGAACTGGAGCAGGAGACCGCGGTGCGCATGGCAGCCATTGACAATGCTCGCAGCTCACCTTTTGCCGCGGCATTAATAGGCCCGGGCTACCTGCTTGATGGGGAGCGAGGCGCATATTTCGCCTCAACAGTTGGTGCCGCGCTTGACGGTTTGGCCATGTCGCGCGCTGGATTCCAGATGCCCAAGGCGCCTCGATTTGAAAGTGGGGTTTTAGCCAGCACTCGTATACGGCCGGGGACAACTGTTGCAAACACCGCTGGGCCCAGATTTTCGTTAAAGCTCGATACAAGTTCTGGGTTGAAGACTTGGGTTTCTCCGGAAGGGTTGAGGTATGGCCCCGACCGAGATCCCACGATTGGAAACCGGGTTAAGCATGTGCTGCTACACACTGAGGACGACGTGACCAAGTCGCAACAGGGTGTCTTCTCTATCCCAAGAAACGAAATCCTTCCTCTTACCGACTCGGCATTTGCAAAGATTAAGATCGGTAGTAGCGATGTCGTCTCACATGCACCAATAACATTGAAGTCCGGAGTGGTTCGGCAAGTGCACGAGGTGGAAATGGGGCAAACGATCGGATGGTTTGGTGGGAAGAAGGGCGCGGCAGCAGGGAACCCAGATGTGACCCGGTTGCGTCTCGTCATTGATAACGGTAACAACGTGGTTTCGTCATTCCCTGTTCAATAAGGCATATATGCACTGCATCGAAAAAGAATGTCCAGTCTGTGGGTATGGTTCAATCGGCTTCTTCAGGTGTTCGGACGGGAAAACTCTTGCTTTGGTTTGCAGTGAGTGTTCATGTACTTGGTTGTCTCCTGATGATGTTTCGCCGGAGAGTGCGGATGGCCCACAGCCTCCAGATTTCCGGCTGAGTGGAATGGATATTGGGTTGGCCGGGCCGTTTGCTGGATGGGCATCGCTCGAAGAGATAAATAACTCTGGGCTGGGCACTTACATTAGTCAGTAACTTAAGATCAAAAAGGAGACACAACTGTACGGCGGGTCATGCGGGGATCGGGGTCAGGTCTTGTATTTTGCATGGCTTGACCAATTGATTTGCTTTTAACGATGAAAAATAAAAGGCCTTGGCCCCGCAATATTCAGCCTTGTAGGTGCGCAAATCCCCGATTTGCGCACACGGATATACACTTCGACCGAATTTTCCGCCAATTTCTAACGCGCATTGGATTTTCCGTTCCTTCGGCACTTATATTCCCACGCGCGTTCCGCCGCGCCCACGGGTTCATTCTCTTTTGTTTCGCCAAAAGAAACGAACCAAAGAAAACGCGACCCCGCATCCGCGCCCTCCGGGGTCCCTGCGATGCTCGGGTTGGGCGGCGGCTGCGGAACTCGCTGCGCTCAAACAGTCCTCGCCAAAACCCCGTCCACCCCTGCGCTTGGCGATGGTGGGTTTGCTGACACCATAACGACGCGCCAAGCCTTGTAGGGCGGGTTGGCCTCATCAACCCGCGGAACCTGCCTATTCTGGCTTTGACCAATTCCTGACCTACATTCGAACTACTTCCTGCCCTATCCCTCCGCCCGGGCGTAAAACCCCACCCGCTGCCTTCGCCCTTGATGTTGACCCGCATTCGAGCAGCGTTCGCGGGAGACCCGCACCCCTGCCTGCTCCACACACACATCACGCAACCTCCGGTTGCTGCGTCAACCCGCGCCGCTCTTGGCTGAGCAACTACCTTCCGGCAATACAGTGCCGAGCGCACCGTGGGCGATTTGAGCCCCAAGCTGCCCGACCCGCCGCCGCCACTCAAGAGCCGCTGCCAGAAGATCGGGCAGATCGTGATGGTGGTCGGCTGTGGTGGTCACCGCAGTGACCTATGGCGCAGCCAGTGGGGCGATCGGGGCGGCAATGACATCCGGAGCAGCCACCGTGATGGGTCCAGTTGGTGGGCTTTGGCTGCGGCAAGCACTGACACGCTGCAACGCCTTTGTAAGCCTGGAAGTGAATCATCGATTGCTTGCTTGGCACTCAGTATCACGCCATCAGCCGCATTGGCGAAACCGGGGAAAGTTGCCGAGAATGAGGCAGCTCTTGTTTTGCCGAGTTTGGCTGCCATGCCATGCCCTTTCGCTGATCTGCCAAGGAGATGCCCGTGAATCTGGAACGATGTCTACGCAATGCCCTTGCGGCCCTGATCATGCCGATGATTCTGGTCGCGTGCAGCGACAGCAACGTGGAATCGGTGGATCAGCAGACGCCGGGGGGCAGGGCTGGCTATACGCAGCTGGTGGCGTTTGGGGACAGTCTGTCCGATGTCGGAACGTACAATCCCACCACGGGCGATGCCAATCCGGCCAACGACACGCCGATCGGGCTGATGTTCACCACCAAGCCCGGCGGCACCTGGCCGACTTATGTGGCAGCCAACCTGGGCCTGCCGCTGGCGCCCAACCGGCAGGTGAACTTTGGAGTGGTCGGTCAGAGCGGCAGGGTGATCGAACTGGGCGGGACCGGCTATGCCGAAGGCGGTGCACGGATCGAGGTGGATGTGCCCGGGGACGGTGTGGTGACCCAGACCGTGCCGGGCGTGGGCAGCGTGCCGGTGCAGGCGGCAACCCGCCGCAGCATCAAGACGCAGATCGACGACTACCTGGCCGAGCATGGCAATGCCTTCCGCGAAGACCAGTTGGTCCTGATCCAGGGCGGCGCCAACGATTTCTTCCAGTTCTTCGCCAATACGCCGCCGGCCGATCTGCCTGCGCTCACGCCGGCCTTCCTGAATACGACCGTCACCGCCATGGTGCGGCAACTGGGACGGCTGCGTGCAGCCGGGGCGCGCCATATCGTGTATGCCAATCTGCCCGACCTGGGCTTGACGCCGCAGTTCCGGGCACAGGGCCCCACCGTTGCCGCACTCGCCACCCAGCTGAGCGATGCCTACAACGGGGCGGTCGCCCAGCAGGTGGCGGGGCAGGGGATCATGGTGTTCGATATCGCCGCGCTGATCCGTGAGGTGGTCGCCGCCCCGGCGACGCTGGGGCTGACCAATGTGACCACACCGGCCTGCAACAGCTATACCACGCCGGGCAATCCGGCAACGCTGTCGGCCTTGATCTGCAGCGCCGATACGTTGGTGGCGCCCGGCGCTGGCGCCACCTATCTGTTCGCGGACGGCGTGCATCCCACCGACCGTGCGCATGCGGTTTGGGGCGGCCGGGTGGCACAACTGGTACTGGCGCCGCGTTGAGCAAAGCGGCACGGCCTGCCGCTCAGCTCCCCTGCTTGACGGGCCGGCCGTCCGCCACGCGCTGGCGGCGCGCCTCCTTGGGGTCGGCGATCAGCGGCCGGTAGATCTCGACCCGGTCGCCGTCACGCAGCACCGTGTCGAGCCTGCAGGGGCGCGAGAAGATGCCGATGGCGTTGCGGGCAAGATCGATCTCGGGAAAATCCGCAAGCAGGCCGCTGGCCTGGATCGCGTGTCCGGCGGTGCTGCCGCCGGGCAGGGTCAGCGGCACCAGCCGTTGTACGCGTGCCTGGGCATAGACGACTTCGACCTGTACCAGCCCGGACAGCGGCTTATCCATACAGCGTGTCGGCACGGGCGATGAAGGCGTCGACGAAGGTGGCGGCGATGCGGCCGAACACCGGACCGATCACCGCCTCCAGCGTACGGCTGGAGAATTCGTAGTCGAGTGAGAACTCGATCTTGCAGGCGTCCTCCAGCAGGGGCGAGAACAGCCATTGCCCATGCAAGGTCTTGAATGGCCCGTCGATGAACTGCATCTCGATACGGTTCTCGCTCAACAGGTCGCGTGTGCGGAAGAAGGTCTTGGCCTTGAGGAATTCCACGCGGATGGTGGCGTCAAGTGACACGGCATCGCGGGCGTGGATTTCGACACCGCCGCACCACGGCAGGAACTTGGGGTAGTCCTCGACCCGTTCGACCAGGTTGTACATCTGGGCGGCCGAGTGGGGAACCAGGACGGATTTGCGAATGCGCTGCATCGGAACGGGAAGGTATCGGGCAGGGCGACCGGAAGGGGCTCGACGTGTAAAATGGCCGGCCGAAGATGTCCAGCAGCACCATGCAAATGACCGAGCATCCTACCGCTGCCGAATACGCCTCGCAACCGGGCGCCGATTACCTGATGGCGGGGTTCGAGATGGGCGGTGCCGCCGCCGAGGTCGCGGCCATCAAGTTGCCACCGCATTCCATTGAAGCCGAGCAGTCGGTGCTCGGTGGTCTGATGCTGGAGAACGGTGCCTTCGACAAGGTCGCCGACGTGCTCGCCGACAGCGATTTCTACCGGGACGATCACGCGCGTATCTGGCTGCATATCCTCAAGCTGATCGAGCACAACCGGCCGGCCGACGTGATCACCGTGGCAGAGTCGCTGGACAACGCCAACGAACTTGCCTACGTGGGTGGCCTGGCCTACCTGGGCTCGCTGGCCGCCAACACGCCGTCGGCCGCCAACATCCGGCGCTATGCCGAGATCGTGCGCGAGAAATCGGTGATGCGGCAGCTTGCCGCCGTCGGCACCGAGATTGCCGATTCGGCCTACAACCCCAACGGGCGCGAGGCGGCTGACCTGCTCGATGAAGCCGAGTCGCGGGTGTTCCAGATCGCCGAGCAGTCGCAGAAAGGCAAGCAGGGCTTCATCGCCATGCCGCCCATCCTCAAGGAAATCGTCGAGCGTATCGACTATCTGTACCAGCAGGACAATCCATCGGAGGTCACCGGCATCGCCACCGGCTTTCTCGACCTGGACAAGATGACTTCTGGTCTGCAGAAGGGCGATCTGATCATCGTCGCCGGCCGGCCCTCGATGGGCAAGACCGCGTTCTCGGTCAATATCGCCGAGCATGTGGGCTGCGAACTCAAGCTGCCGGTGGCCATCTTCTCGATGGAAATGGGCGCGGCGCAGCTTGGCATGCGGATGGTGGGCTCGATCGGTCGCATCGACATGCACAAGCTCAAGACCGGCCGTTTCGAGGACGAGGACTGGATGAAGCTGACCCACGCGGTCAACAAGCTCTCGGAGGCGCCGATCTACATTGAGGAGACCGGCGCATTGAC
The DNA here is from genome assembly GCF_025642115.1 of Chitiniphilus purpureus. GTDB lineage: Bacteria > Pseudomonadota > Gammaproteobacteria > Burkholderiales > Chitinibacteraceae > Chitiniphilus > Chitiniphilus purpureus. The sequence goes on from NZ_CP106753.1 coordinate 2,582,311, forward strand.
CGCCCTGGATCTGCGCACCCGTGCGCGCCGGCTGGCGCGGCAGGTGGGAGGGCAGCTCGGGCTGATCGTGATCGACTACATCCAGCTGATGGCGGGCCGTGCCGGCGGCCGCGAGCAGAACCGCGCCACCGAGGTCAGCGAAATCTCGCGCTCGCTCAAGGCGCTGGCCAAGGAGCTGCAAGTGCCCATCATCGCGCTCTCGCAGCTCTCGCGGCAAGTGGAAAGCCGCACCGACAAGCGTCCGATGATGTCGGACCTGCGCGAATCGGGTGCGATCGAGCAGGATGCCGACTTGATCATGTTCATGTACCGCGACGAGTACTACAACCCCGATTCACAGCACAAGGGGCTGGCCGAATGCATCCTCGGCAAGCACCGCAATGGGCCGGTGGGCAAGGTGCCGCTGGTGTTCAAGGGCATGTACTCGCGTTTCGAGAATGCATTGGTGCGCCCGGACGGCTGGTCGGGTGACCTGGAGTGACGCCGGTGCCGGCCGGGCATGCCGGCACGCACCTCACCTGCCGAAGTAGCGGACGTAGCACCGTCGGTAGCTGCCGTTGGCCTTGATCGCCGCAAGGCCACGGTTGATCCGGGCCAGCAGCGCCTTGTTGCCTTTCCTGATCGCGATGCCATCGTGCTCCCGCTCAAAGCCCGGATCTCTGAACAGTGCGAGTCGGGCGCCGGAATGGCGCACCAGCCAGTGCGTCACCACGCCATTGTCGGCGCTCACGGCGTCCACGCCGCCCCTGTGCGGCGCCTGCAGCGCAAACTGGACGCGCTCGAAGCGTCGGATCGCCGGGCTGGTCTTGCCGAATTGCCGTTGAGCGGTGCTATCACCGGTGGTGCCGGTCTGGACCATCACCGTGCGGCCCGCCAGATCGGCGAGTCCGCTGATCCGGCTGCCCTGCCTGATCACGATCAACTGCCAGCCTGGAAGTGGGGCTCGGAAAAAGCGAGCGTCTTTTTGCGTTCCGCGGTGGTGGCAAGCGCCGCCGCCACGATATCGTGTTCGCCATCGGCCAGACCGGTGAACAGCCCGTCCACGGCAGGTTGATCCGGCTGATCCGGCATCCGGCCTTGCCGGCGATCGCCTGCATCAGGTGCGCATCGACGCCGACCACGTCCTGTTTCTCATCGAGCGATTCGAATGGCGCGAAAGTGGCCTTGGTGCCGACTGCGTCAGGACGTTCGGCCCGGGTCGGCGCGATGGCCAGCAATGCGGACGGCAGCACGGCGGCGGGCCGGGTGCACGGACTGCCCCGGCAGGCAACGACCGGAGCGGCGAGCATACAACTGCCGGGGAAGGCGCGGGCAATCCGGGATGCCAGCACTGACGGGGCACGTGGCCGGTTCAGCGCTGCCCGCCGGCCAGCCGCCGGATGGTATCGACAATCGCGGCAATGCCATTGGCCCGCGACGAGGTGAGGAAGCGTGCCAGCCCCAGCTCACCAAGCCAGGCATTGAAATCCAGTGCCAGCACGGCGTCGCGCGTCTGTCCGCCGTACGCGGCCAGCAGCAGCACCAGCAGGCCCTTCACCACCTTGGAATCGCTGTCCAACTGCAGCACGAGCCGGTCCTGTTGCCAGTCGGCGACCAGCCAGACCCGGCTTTCGCACCCTGGTACCCGGTGGCGTTCGTCGCGCAGCGCTTCGGGCAGCGACGGCGCCTCACGTGCCAGCTGCACCAGCAGCCGGTTCTTCGCCTCCCAGCTCGACGCGGTCCGCAGCGCAGCCGACAGCGTAGGCCGGTCGGGGATCACGCCAGCAGCTCCAGGGTGTCGGATAGCGCAGCGAGCACGGCCTCGACATCGGCCTCGGTGTTGTAGGCGCACAGCGAGATGCGCAAGGTGCCGTTCACGCCGAGCGCCTCCATCAGGGGTTGCGCACAGTGGTTGCCCACCCGGACCGCGATATCGCGGGCATCGAGGAACTGAGCCACATCGAACGGGTGGACCGCGCCGAACGTGAGCGATGTGACCGGCCCACGCCCCGCCGCGCTGGCGATCGGGTGGACCTGCCGCAGCTGCGCAAGGCCCTGTTCCAGCCGCTGCAGCAGCTGGGCTTCGTGCCGGGCCAAGGCCGCGCGGTCCAGGCCCGCCAGCCAGTCGAGCGCCGCCGCAAGGCCGACCGCCTGGGCGATCGGTGGCGTGCCGGCTTCGAAGCGGTAGGGGGGACGGTTGAAGGTGGTGCCGGCAAAACTGACCCGCTCGATCATCTCGCCGCCGCCCTGCCACGGCGGCATGCTGTCCAGCACCGCCATCGGTGCCCACAGCACGCCGATTCCGGTGGGACCGAACACCTTGTGCCCGGAAAACACCAGGAAGTCCGCGCCCAGGGTCGAGACATCCAATCGGTCATGGGCCGCAGCCTGCGCCGCATCCACCAGCACGCGCGCCCCGATAGCCTGCGCGGCGGCAATCATCTGTCCAAGCGGGGGTCGCACGCCGCTGGCATTGGACAGCGCGGTGACCGCGACCAACCGGGTACGCGGGCCGAGCAGTGCGTGAAAGGCATCCAGGTCAAGGCTGCCGTCCGCCGCCAGCCCGATCACACGGAGTACGAGGCCGCGTTCGGCGGCGAGCAATTGCCAGGGCACGATGTTGGCATGGTGCTCGAGCATGCTGAGCACGATTTCGTCGCCCGGCCGCAGGTGCGCACGCGCCCAGCTTTGCGCCACCAGGTTGATCGCCTCGGTGGCGCCCCGGGTGAACACGACCTCGGCAGCGCTGGCCGCGCCCAGAAAGCGCGCAACGGTGCGACGCGCACCTTCGAACGCCTCGGTCGCCGCATGGGCCAGCCGGTGCGCACTGCGATGCACATTGGCATTGGCGTGCTCGTAGAAGTGTCGTTCCGCCGCCAGTACCGCCAGTGGCTTATGCGTGGTGGCGGCGTTGTCCAGGTAGACCAGCGCCGGCTCGTTGGCGAGGAGTGGAAACTGCCGGCGCAGCGCAACAGCGTCGAAGGCGGGGGGAGGGGGCACGGTACGGCTCGTGGTTGGCGGTGTGTGCAATTGTATAATCGCGCCATGGCCTACAAACAACCTGTTTCGGTGCTGGTGCTGATCCACACCCCTGAGCTTGAAGTGCTGCTGCTGGAGCGCAACGACTTTGCCGATGCCTGGCAATCGGTGACGGGCAGCCGTGAGGGCGAGGAGGCGCTGAGCGAGACAGCACGGCGCGAAGTGTGGGAGGAGACCGGGATCGACACCCGCGAACATACACTGCGCGATTGGGCGTATTGCAGTGATTTCGAGATCTACGCGCGCTGGCGGCACCGCTACGCACCGGGGGTGACCACCAATACCGAGCATGTGTTCAGCCTGACCGTGGTGGAGCGCCCGCCCGTGATCCTGGCGCCGGGCGAGCATCGGCGCTATTGCTGGGTCGATTGGGCCCGTGCGGCCGACATGGTGTTCTCGCCTTCCAACGCCGAAGCGATCCGGCTGCTGCCACAGCGGCTGGGGCGTGGTGACTGATGCTGGCAGGCCTTTATGTTCATCGCATGGTAATACTCACCTGCTCCAGGGCACCGGGCTGCACTAATTTATCGCTTGAGCCTCTACCCCCGGCTCAACCCCCCTGTTAATTTGCCCCGCTTCGGCGGGGCATTTTCTTTGTTGCAGCACGAGCCCGGTGCCTCGGTACGGATGCCGCCTTTCACAGCCGTGAGCCGACGGCGATCACCGTACCCAGGGCGGAGCGCAGACAGTGCCGGACGTGCTGCCGCGCATCAGGACTGGATGCGCTTGTTCAGTTCGTATTGCTGGAACGCGCCGCGTACCTGGGTCCGGAGCTGATCGGCATCCCAGGGTTTGGTCAGGTAGCGGAATATGGCACCTTCATTGATGGCAAGCAGTACCGTGGGCATGTCGAGTACACTGCTCATCGCGATGCGCACCACGCCGGGATAGCGCTGCTTGATGGTGCTCAGGAAGTCGCTTCCATCGCCCAGCAGCAGCCGTGGGTCCGCGATGACCACGCCGACCTGGTTGATCGCCAGGATGGTCAGCGCAAGCTCGGGCGTCTCGGCGTTCAGGATCTGGTAGCCCTCCGGGTACAGATCGCGGAACAGACGTGAATGCACCCGCAGCTCGCCATCCAGAATCAGCAGGGTGCGCAGGTCGCGGTTGACCACGATCTGCGGCAGCGCGAGGGTGGCGTCCTGCTGCAGCAGCTGGACACAGCTGGCCACCGGCAGCGGCGGCGAGTAGTAGTAACCCTGGATCTGCTCGCAACCGGCCTGCAGCAGCACATTGAGCTGCTCGATCGTTTCCACCCCTTCGGCAATGACGGTGATGCCGAGCGATCGCGCCATGCCGATGATGGCGCGCGTCATCGACGCGTTTTCCAGGTTGATGTGCACATCGTCGATGAAGCTCTTGTCGATCTTCAACTGGTCGAAGGGATAGCGGCGCAGATAGCTCAGCGCCGAGTAGCCGGTGCCGAAATCGTCGATCGACCATTTGAATCCGGTCTGTTTCAGGTCGAGCATCACCTGGCGGGCGACGTCGTAGTTCTTCATCAGCAGGCCTTCGGTGACTTCCAGCTTGATCCGTTCCGGTGGGATCGCATGCTTGTCGCGCGCGGCGCGGATCAGTTCGACGAATCCGGGCTCCTGTACGCTGAAGGCCGAGATGTTGATCGCCACTTCGCCGGGGTCGTAGCCTGCGGCCAGCCATTGCGCCACCTGGGCAAACACGCTGTCGATGACGTACTGGTCCAGCTCCTTGATCAGGCCCGTCTCCTCGGCCACCCCGATGAATTCCAGCGGCGAGATCCATTTGCCGTCCTTCTGCCAGCGGATCAGTGCCTCGAAGCCGCACAGCGCGGCCCGCCGCAACTCCAGCTGCGGCTGGTAGTACATCTGCAGTTGCCTGTCGTTCAACGCATGGCGCAGGTCGCGCTCCAACGTCACCCGCCGCTGGATCGATGCATTCATCGGCAGCTCGAACCGGCTGATCTGGCTTTTGCCCGCTCCCTTGGCGGTATACATCGCCGTGTCGGCGTGGCGCAGCAGTTCCTCCGCTTCCTGCCCGTCATCGGGGTAGAAGCAGTAGCCGATGCTGGCACTGGCATGGATCTCGATCTGCCCGGGCAGCAGCAGCGGCTCGATGAAGCAGTCGTCGACCCGTTTGATCGTGGCTGCCACCTCGGCCTGTGCCTGCGCTTCGGGCAGCAGCAGCACGAACTCGTCGCCACCCAGCCGCGCCAGCGTGTCGAAATCGCGGATGCAGCTGCGGATGCGTTTGGCCACCTCCACCAAGAGCTGATCGCCCATCGAATGGCCGAGGCTGTCGTTCACGTACTTGAAGTTGTCCAGATCCAGCACCGCCAGCGCGAAACGTTCATGATGGCGGTTGGCGCGCATGCTGGCCTGGCGGATGCGGTCGAGCAGCAGATTGCGGTTGGGCAGTCCGGTCAGCGTATCGAAGTTGGCCTGCCGTTCCAGCTCGCCCTGGTAGCGCCTGGCTTCGGTCACATCGTCGAGCACGCCGACAAAGTGACTGATCCGCCCCTGCTGGTCATAGGAAGGCGCAACCCGCAGCTCGTTCCAGAACATCGAGCCGTCCTTGCGGTAGTTGCGCAGCAATGCCTTGCCTTCGGTGCCTTGTTCGATGGCCCGCCGAATCAGCGCCAGATCGGGCTGCTCATGATCATCGCCCTGCAGAAAGCGGCAGTTGCGGCCCAGCACCGCCTCGGGACTGTAGCCGGTGACGCGCTCGAATGCCTGGTTTGCATAGATGATGGGCTGATCGGGCTGACGGTTGTCGGTGATGATGACCGCGTTGACGCAGGCATCGAGCGCCCGGTCGCGGATGCGCAGCTCCAGGTCGGCAAGCTGTTGCGCGGTGATGTCCTGCGCCACCAGGATGGCCCCCTGGACCACATTGTGCCGATCGGCGAGCGGCACTGCCGAGACCAGCAGCATGCATTCGGCGTTGTCCGATGCGTGCACCGGTATCACCTTGCCCACACAGCTCTCACCCGCGGTCAGCACGCGTTTCACCACCCGCACCAGCGTGCGCTGCAGATGCGTGGTGTGTGCCGCAGTGTCTTCCTCGGCCGGCAGCGTGGGGGTGTCGGGGCCACAGAGCCGGGCCGCTTCGGGGTTGCGCAGCAGTACCTCGCCATGCGGATCGGTGACCCAGACGCCCAATGGCAGCGCATCCAGCATCTTGGTCAACAGGCCTTCGCTCTGGCGCAGTGCAAGCTCGATGCGTTCGCGCTCCACGATCTCGTTGCGCAACGCGGCGGTACGCTCGTCCACCACGGCTTCCAGCTGCCCGAAGAAGCGCGTACGCGCCAACGTGGTCGACAACTGCTGGCCGACCCGGGTCAGCGCTTCCAGCTCCGAGGCGGGCCAGGGGCCGTAGTCGGTGCGGACCACATTGAGTACGCCCAGCACCTCGGCGCCCAGATAGAGCGGTACGCAGGCATGCTGGCGCGCACCATCGGCAGGCAGGGCCGGGCACCCTGTCACGTTGCGGGCTGCATTCGCCTCACCCTGTGGCAAGGCGTGCAGGTGCAGGCAGGCAGCGGCGCCGTCGGCAGCCAGCTGTTGTGTATCGAGTGCCCCCGACGCGCCGGCCAGATGCATGCCCCCGCCCGGCATCACCAGCATCAGCCAGGCCCCACGGCAGTTGGGAAACCTCGCCAGCGCCGACAGCGCACGCTCGATCACATCCTGCTCGCCCTGCCGGTCGGCCAGCCCCGCCGAGAAATTGAACAGTGTGTTGAGCAGGGCATGGGATTGCAGCAGGTCCTGATGCTTGGTGCGCAGCTGTTGATTGAGCTGGATGCCTTGTTCGTAGGTCGAGATCAGCAGATCCAGGATCTGCTGTCGGGCGGCGGTGATGAAGTGGCGCTCGCCACCCAGCATCACCTCCACGCCCATGCTCATGCGCTCCTGTTGCCGCAGTTCCAGATTGACCAGGAAATAGCGGATGCGCGACAGCAGATACTTCTCGTCGTAGGGCTTGAGGATGAAATTGTCGGCACCGCAGGCGAGGCCGCGCAGTACGTCGCGCGCATCCGAAAGGTCGGTGACCAGAATGACCGGGATATGTGCGGTGGCCGGATTGTTCTTGATCTGCCGGCACAATTCATAGCCGTCCATCCGCGGCATGACGACATCACTGACCAGCAGCACCGGCGCGCGCTGCGCAACCAGTTCGAGGGCATGCACGCCATCGTGCGCCAATCGGATGGTGCACCCCTGTGCTTGCAACAGCCCCTGTAGCAGCATCGCCTGACTGGCGCTGTCCTCGACAATCAGGATATCGATACCGTTCAGCATGAATGCTCCCCTTGGAGAAACCGCACTGATCACTTCGGCTTTGTCAGCGGACACACGCGCTGTGCCGTTCAAGTTGTATCGGTCGGGTCAATGCATTCTAGATGAATGTTTTTCATTTTCTGTCGACCTCCCGGCGGAAGGAGGGTGCTAGGCCATGGCAATCCACCTCATTTGCTTTCTTTGGATGAAAAACTTTGATGTGCACTGCACCATGGGGTGTCTTAGGGGACGATGGCAATACACAAGGCCGCAGTCGCAGGTATGGCTTATGGCAGCCCCGAAAGCCCAGTCTTGGTAGGGTACGATGCTGGATCAAACGTGATCTGAGCTTGCGCTGATCACGAGCGGGGGGTATGTGCACATGGCGCATGTCCAAGTACTAGCGTTCCTTTGGAGGCCTTGGTCACTAAGGGCTTGTGACTGGAACCCGCGGACTAGAGCCCACCATATGCCCTGGCGGATTGTCTCGATTACTTCTTATCCTTGCCCAGCAGGAACTGTATTTTTTGTGCAGCTCCAGCACCGCTTCGACGTGTGTCTTCTGCACTGCCTTCAACTGGCGCATCATCCTGCAGATTGGCTCTCAAGACTTTCTCTATGCCCTCGCGCCCATCCTGTCCCCAATCCTCGATCTCTGACGGCGGGTAGGAAGGCCGATGCTGTAGCAGCTCCTGTAGCAAAACCGTAACAGGGCTCTCCGACAAGGGGCCAGAAATGCAAAAACCCCTGAAAAATCAGGGGTTCGCTGGTGACTGGCGGAGAGAGGGGGATTCGAACCCCCGATAGGCTATTAACCTATACACGCTTTCCAGGCGTGCGACTTAAACCACTCATCCATCTCTCCGCAATGGAGGCCGAACTATACGCTAGCTGCCGCTTGTTGCCAAGCTATTTGCGGCGTGGCACGGATGGCTTAGTAGCATGAGAGCTGCATCGTCACCGAACTCTCAGACGACCTCGAAGAGGGGAATGTACGGTCAGATGAGTGCGTATCGCCTGCTTGCCATCCGGTTGGAGCACATTATTCCCCGAAGCTGTAGCAACGCCGAAGCTGTAGTAACCATGTTGGACTTTCCGCAGTAACACGCCAACGTTGTCAAGCCGTTTGCCTGCTTTGGAGCATCCTTTAATCATGCTTTCAAAAAATTTCTTATACATTTCTCTTTTTTTATATTAGAATAATATTTCATATTCATTGTTGACGAGAGTCTTATGAAAAACTCATTGGTCCTATGTGTTTCACTGCTGCTTCCATTGACATTTTCACATGCTCAGGAGTCCATCAGCATCGATGCGGAAAGTGCTTCTTTTAAATCAGGGACTTCACCTCAATTAGGAACGCTGATAAATACAGATGGCACCTCTTTTACGACGCAACGCCGAGGAGCAGGGGATCACCCTGCCATTTCCTCTCGTTTCAACAGTACACCGGCTGGAAACAGTTCAGTAAAATTCCAATTGGCGCCGCTTCCCAACAACGATGCCAAACGTTCTGAGCTCGTAATATCAAACAAGCCCGCGTTCGACATACAAGCTTCGCTTCAATTCAAGGTCTATATTCCAGAGGATGGTACTTTCCATGTGCAACAATCTGGCCCTGATACTTGGCTTGCCTTAGTCCAGTTATGGCAGAACCTGAATTGCACCGTGGCGTGCAACCCGCCTGTTTCGCTAGAAGTGGAAGATGGAGCCAATCCTGACGCCAATCCGGTTCTCGTCCGGCTCAGGGTTCGTAATGACCAGACTGGTAACTATCCTATCGTTCCTTATACCGGATCGCTTTCAAAAGGCGTATGGCATTACTTTAAATTAAATATTAAGCCAAGCGTAGGGACTGGTGGTAACGTCGGCAAAGTAGAAATTTACTATGGCAATGACGCCAACAATAACACGCTGGTCGGCTCTTATTCAGGCCAGGTTGGCTTTAGCAGCAATCCACCTTCATTTCTTCAGAAAATAGGACTTTATGGCGGGCAGCTTAACCAGGGGCTCCAAACTGCCTACTTTGATGATATACAATATACTTCTCCATAATTGCCTACTTATGGATGAGAAGAGCGGCCTCCATAGGCCGCTTTTTTTCTTCTTGGCTTCATTACCAATATCCTGACTCTTGGCTTGAGCCAGATGGTGTAAGGATGCCTGCTAGCCCAACTCGCGCAGCAACTCCTTGACCCGGGCGGCGCGCAGTGCGGGCTCAGGCCAGTTGCCTTCCAGACGCAGCCGGTCGGGGGGCACCATCTTGTAGTGCTTCTTGCTCTGTATCAGTTGGATCAGCCTGAGTGGCTCGATCACCGTGTTCTTGGCAAAGGTGACCACGATGGCGGCGTCCGCGGCGTCGATCTTGGCAATGCCGAGCGGCTTGGCCAGCATGCGCAGCCGATGCGAATCGAGCAGCACGCGGGCAGGATCGGGCAGCAGGCCGAAGCGATCGATCAGCTCCTGCTGCACATCGTCCAGCGCCTCCGACGTATCGCAGTTGGCCAGGCGCTTGTAGAGCGACAGGCGCTCATGCACATCCGGGCAATAGTCGTTCGGCAGCAGCGCCGGTGCATGCAGGTTGATCTCGGTGGTGACGCCGAGCGGCTGCGACAGATCCGGCTCCTGGCCCTTCCTCAGCGCCTTCACCGCTTCGTTCAGCATCTGCGAATACAGCGAGAATCCGATCTCCTGCATCTCGCCGGATTGCGATTCCCCCAGCACCTCGCCCGCGCCGCGGATTTCCAGATCGTGCATCGCCAGATAGAAGCCCGAGCCCAGCTCTTCCATCTGCTGGATGGCTTCCAGCCGCTTCTTGGCGTCGCCCGAGAGGCTTTCCACGTCCGGGACCAGCAGATAGGCATAGGCTTGGTGGTGGCTGCGGCCGACCCGGCCGCGCATCTGGTGCAGTTGCGCCAGGCCGAACTTGTCGGCGCGGTTCATCACGATGGTGTTGGCATTCGGAATGTCGATGCCGGTCTCGATGATGGTGGTGCAGAGCAGTACATTGAAGCGCTGCGCGTGGAAGTCGCGCATCACGTGTTCCAGCTCGCGCTCGCGCATCTGGCCATGCGCCACACCGATGCGCGCCTCGGGCAGCAGCGCGCCCAGCTTCTCGCGCATGTTCTCGATGGTGTCCACTTCATTGTGCAGGAAGAACACCTGGCCGCCGCGCTTGAGTTCGCGCAGCACCGCCTCCCGGATCACGCCATCCGAGAACTTGGCGACGAAGGTCTTCACCGACAGGCGCTTGGAGGGAGCGGTGGCGATCACCGAGAAATCGCGGATGCCTTCCAGGCTCATCGCCAGCGTACGCGGGATGGGGGTGGCGGTCAGCGTCAGCACGTCCACGTCGGCCCGCAGCGCCTTGAGCTGTTCCTTCTGCCGCACGCCGAAGCGGTGTTCCTCGTCGATGATGACAAGGCCCAGGTTCTTGAACTGCACATCGGGTTGCACCAGCTTGTGCGTGCCGATCACGATGTCGATGCCGCCCTCGGCCAGCCCTTTGAGTGCGACGTTCACTTCCTTGGTCGAGCGAAAGCGCGACAGCTCGGCGATGCGCACCGGCCAGTCGGCGAAGCGGTCGGAGAAGGTCTGGAAATGCTGCTCGGCCAGCAAGGTGGTCGGCACCAGCACTGCCACCTGCTTGCCGCCGGCCACGGCGGCGAAGGCGGCGCGCAGCGCGACCTCGGTCTTGCCGAAGCCCACGTCGCCGCAGACCAGCCGGTCCATCGGCCGGTCGATGCGCAGGTCGACGAGCACCGCCTCGATGGCGGCCGCCTGATCGGCCGTCTCGTCAAAACCGAAGCCGGCGGCGAACGCTTCGTAGTCATGATGGCGCCACTCGAAGGCATGGCCCTTGCGCGCGGCGCGGCGTGCATACAGGTTCAGGAGTTCGGCCGCGGTGTCGCGCACCTGCTCGGCGGCGCGGCGCTTGGCCTTGTCCCATGCGCCCGAGCCAAGCTTGTGCATCGGCGCGGCATCGGTTGCCCCGCCCGAGTAGCGGCTGATCACATGCAACTGGCTCACCGGCACGTAGAGCTTGTCGCCGCCGGCATATTCCAGCAGCAGCAGCTCGGTCGCGCCGTCGCCCAGGTCCATCGACACCAGTCCCTGGTAGCGGCCGATGCCGTGCGCCTCGTGCACCACCGCGTCGCCGATCTTCAGCTCGGACAGATCGCGCAGCATGGCATCGGTATTGCTGCGCTTTTGCTGCCGCTTGCCGCGGCTTTGCGCCACCGTGGCGTAAAGGTTGGCCTCGGTGATCACGGCCACCTGGGGCTCGGCGAGCATGAAGCCCAGGTGCAGCGGTGCGGCAGCCAGCATCAGCGGCGCCGTATCGTCCAGGAAGCCCTGCCACGATTCGGCCAGCACCGGCTTGAGGCCATACTCGGCGAAGAACTGCGCCATGGTTTCACGCCGGCCCAGGCTTTCGGCGGTGATCAGCACCCGGCCCGGGTGCCGCGCAACGAAATCGGCGAGGCGACGGACCGGGTTCTCGGCACGCCGGTCCACGTCCAGTGCCGGCAGCGCCGGCGCGGCCGGATCGGCTGCCTCGTCCAGCTCCAGCCGCGGATAATCCTTGACCCTGGCGAAGAACTCGTCCGGCTGCAGATAGAGTGCCCTGGGCTGCAGGATGGGCCGGTCCTTCTCGCCCGAGAGATTGCGGTAACGGTCCTGTGTATCGGCCCAGAAGCGATCGGCGGCGGCATGCACCCGGCCGTGCAATACCAGGAGCGCGCTGGCGGGCAGGTAGTCGAACAGGGTGGCGGTGACATCGAAGAACAGCGGCAGGTAGTACTCGATGCCGGCCGGGGTCAGGCCGCTGCTGATGTCCTTGTACAGTCGCGACTTGCTCGGATCACCCTCGAAGGTCTCGCGAAAGCGCTGGCGGAACTTGCTGCGCGCCGCATCGTCGAGCGGAAATTCGCGTGCCGGCAGCAGCCGGATCTGCGGCACCGGATACAGACTGCGCTGGGTGTCGACATCGAAGGTGCGGATGGTTTCGATCTCGTCGTCAAAGAGATCGATACGGTATGGCAGCGGCGAACCCATGGGATACAGGTCGACCAGACCGCCGCGGATCGAGTATTCACCTGGGCTGTATACCTGCGTCACATGGCTGTAGCCGGCAAACGTCAGGTCGGCCCGCACCTTGTCCACATCGAATTTCTGCCCCTTCGTGAGCATGAAGGTGTAGGCCGCAAGGTACTCCACCGGGGCCAGCCGGCCCAGCGCCGTCTGCAGCGGCACGATCACCACGTCGGCACCCTGTTCGCGGATCTGCCACAGCGTGGCCAGCCGCTCCGAAATCAGGTCCTGGTGCGGGCTGAAATGGTCATAGGGTAACGTTTCCCAGTCCGGCAGCAGCAGCACGGTGGCGGTGGGCAGGAAGAATGCGAGCTCGTCGCGCAGCCGCATCGCGGCGGCCGCGCTTTCGGCAAGCACGACCAGCGGCCGCGCCTGTGCGGCGTAGCGCGCCAGCAACAGGCTATCGGCGGAACCGGGAGGGGTGGGAAGCAGCAGACGCTCGCCAGGGCGGGGCAGGGCAGACACAGTTCGGGTAGGCACAAAACGAAAAGCGCCATTATACCGGGGGTGCGCCTCCCATCCGGCACCGGTGGCTTGCATTTTCAGGGACCATGCAGAATGATTGCGGCGACCTGCCGCGTCAGTCGGATGCTGACAGGAAGCGCAAAACATACCGGCTGCCGTCCCACGGCCGCCCCAACCCTGAACCTGCTCATGCTGCGTTTTCCGCTTCGCTTCTGGCCCATGGTGCTGGTGTGCTGCGCGGCCCAGGCCCTTGCGTGGCAATGGCGGCTGCCCGGCCACTATGCGCCGCTGCTGGCGCTCAATACCGGCCTGGCGCTGGTATTGCTGTTGCGCTATGGCCGACGCTATTGGGCGGGGCCGGCCCTGGCGGCCTGTGTCTGGCCGCTGCTGGCCGGCATGCCGCTGTTGGCGACGCTGCTGCTGTCGCTGATCGCCACCGCCCAGGCGGTGCTGACGGTGACCCTGTTGCCGCAATTGCGCCGCGGCGGGGAACTGCGGGTCTACGACGGGCTGCGTTTTCTCGCGGTCGGGCCGTTGGCCGCGGCAGGGCTGACCGCCGGCTGCGGCATCGTGCTGGTGTATTTCTTCGAACGTACCGCTGCGGCCGGGCTGTGGGCGCAATGGCTGCTGTGGTGGTGGTCCGAGGCGCTGGCGATGCTGGTGGCGGTGGCGCTCTACTACGGGCGTGCCTTCCGTCGACGCAACCGCCAGGCGCGCATCGAGCTGGGATTGTTGCTGGCGGCTGCGGCGATGACCGCGCTGCTGATCTACTACCCGCCCTGGCCGGGGCTGGGCGACCTGCAGTTCCTGCTGTTCCCGCTCATGGTCTGGGCTGCGTTGCGGGTCGGGCTGTTCGGTGTGGGGCTGGTCGGTGCCGCCACCGCGGTGGCGGCAGCGATCTCACTGCATCTGGGGCAGGCCGGCGTGCCCGCCGCACTGCCGGCGGTGACGCTATTGGTGGCCGTGATGATCACGGGGCTGCTGCTGGCGCTGTCGAACCGTGAGGGTGCGATGGCGGCGCGCGAGACCCGGCTGGCAAGCCAGGTGTTTCAGAATGCTTCCGAAGGCATTTTGATCACCGACGCGAATGCCCGGATCGTCGCGGTCAACCCGGCGTTCTCGCGGATCACCGGCTTCACCGCCAAGGAGGCGATCGGCCGCATCTCGCGTATGTTCGGTTCGCGGGGCAGCCAGCGTCTGGCCAACCGCGACATGCTGCAGCGGCTGTCGCGCGACGGCTACTGGCAAGGCGAGATGCTGGACAGACGCAAGAACGGTGAAGCGTACCCGGCCTGGCTGTCGATCAGCGCAGTCCGTGACGAGCACGGTACCGTCTCCAACTATGTGGGCGTGTTCTCTGATTACACCAATCGCAAGGAAGCGGAGCAGCGTCTGCATTTCCTTGCCAATCACGATGCGCTGACCCGGCTTTACAACCGTACCGCCATGCATGAGGCACTCGGGCAAGCGGTGACGCGGGCGAGCGAGGAGCACCGGCAACTGGCGGTGCTGTTCATCGACCTGGACCGCTTCAAGGCGATCAACGACACGCTCGGGCACGATGTGGGCGATGAGCTGCTCAAGGTGATCGCACAGCGTTTGCGCGCCAGCCTCAAGGAGAGCGACCTGATCGCGCGCCTGGGTGGGGATGAATTCACGGTGCTGCTGGACAACGTGCACCAGGTGGACGACGTGGCGCATGTGAGCGAGCGGCTGCTCACCGAGCTGTGCAAACCCATCGTGATCCAGGGGCAGGAGCTGTTCGTCACCTGCTCCATCGGCATCAGCCTGTATCCGGGCGACGGGCTGCAGCCCGCGCAGCTCTTGAAGAACGCCGATGTGGCGATGTACCGGGCCAAGGAGCTGGGCAAGAACAACTACCAGTTCTTCTCGCCGGACATGAATGCCCGTGCCTTCGAGCATCTGGTGCTGGAGAACAGCCTGCGCTACGCGTTGGAGCGCCGCGAGCTGATCCTGCATTTCCAGCCGCAGATCGACATCGTCTCGGGCGAGCTGGAAGGCGTGGAAGCGCTGATCCGCTGGGAACACCCCGAGCTGGGCCTGATCCCGCCCAGCAGCTTCATCCCGCTCGCCGAGGAAAACGGCCTGATCGTGCCGATCGGCGAGTGGGTACTGCAGGAGTCCTGTCGCATGCTCAAGCTGTGGCAGGTGGCCGGCTACATGATCCCGCGCATGGCGATCAACCTGTCGGCGCGCCAGTTCCTGCGCGAACAGCTGCCGCAGCAGGTGGCGGCTGCGCTGGCAAGCTACGAGATCCCGCCGCAGCGTATCGAGCTTGAGATCACCGAAAGCATGATCATGCAGAACCCGCAGCGCGCGGTGAGCGTGCTGGGCGAGCTGCGTGCGATGGGCGTCAAGCTGGCCATCGACGACTTCGGCACCGGCTACTCGTCGCTGTCCAACCTCAAACATTTCCCGCTCGATACGCTCAAGATCGACCGCTCGTTCATCGTCGGCGTGCCCGAGGACGAGGACAGCGCGGCGATCGCCGAGGCCATCGTCGCCATGGCCAAGAAACTCAGGCTCAAGGTGGTGGCCGAAGGGGTCGAGACCATCCAGCAGATGCTGTTCATGCGCCGCAGCGGCTGTCATGCGGTGCAGGGCTACCTGTACGCCATGCCGCTGGACGCCGACGGGCTGCTGCGCTACCTTGCCCGCGAAGGCTATGCGGCGGCCGGTGCTGCCGACGCCGATGCGTGACCCCATTCCCCGAACCGCGCGCCGCGCGGCCCTTTCCTCCGATCCGCCATGCAGAAAAAGACCCTCCACGGCTTTCACGCCGTCGGCGCGCGCCTGAAGCGCTTTCCCGACAGCGTGCTTGAAATCTACCTTGATCCGGCCCGCCAGGATGCGCGGGCACGCGAGCTTGCCCGGCTGGCGGCGGCGCATGGCGTCAAGCTGCTGCATGTCGACGACAAGCGCCTGACCGGTCTTGCCGGCGACGCGCGCCATCAGGGCGTGGCGGCGCTGATCGATGCAGGCAGATCGTATGCGGCACTGGAGGATGTGCTGGACGACCTGACCGAACCGGCGTTCCTGCTGGTGCTGGATGGCGTCACCGATCCACACAACCTGGGTGCCTGCCTGCGCGTGGCCGATGCGATGGGCGTGCACGCGGTGGTCGCCCCCAAGGACAAGGCGGTGGGCCTGAATGCCACGGTCTCCAAGGTGGCCTGCGGCGCGGCCGAGACCGTGCCCTATGTGATGGTGACCAACCTGGCGCGTACGCTGCGCGAGCTCAAGGAGCGCGAGATCTGGATCGCCGGCACCGCGGCCGATGCCGACGTCGACCTGCACCACTTCAACGCCGGCGCCGGGCCGATCGCCTGGGTGCTGGGCAGCGAGGGCGAAGGTATGCGCCGGCTGACGCGCGAGCACTGCGACATCCTGGTCTCCATCCCGATGTTCGGCGCGGTGGAAAGCCTCAACGTGTCGGTCGCCACTGGCATCGTGCTGGCCGAGACGCGGCGCCAACGCAGCCTCGCCGGCGGCTGAACACCTACCGCGCCAGCCGCAGCAGATGCTGTGCCCAGGCGGCGAGCGCCTCGCGCAGCGCCGGCGGTTCCTGGACTTCGAACGAAAACGGCAGGCGGGCCAGCTGCCGGGCCAACCAATTCAGGCTGTCGGTGCGCGCGTGCAGCAGCACCCCATCCTCGCGTGCCAGCAGCAGGCCGATCTGGTCGCCAAGCTCGGCCACGGCCCCGGCAAGATCGGTGTGCAGCAGCACCGATACCGGCGTCGCGCGCGGCAGGGTGGCAATGCTGAAGGCCAGATGGCGCGCGGCGTCGAATGTCTCCGGGCGGCCGAAGCTGGCAGGCAGCGGCACGGCCTCGTCGATGCGGTCCAGCCGGAACGTGCGGACATCCTGGCGCAGATGGCAATGGCCGACCAGATACCAGCGGCCGCGCCGCAACACCAGTCCATAGGGGTCGACCACCCGCCGGCTGGCAACACCGGCTTCGTTGCGATAGGCCAGCGCGACCTGCTGACGTGCCTGCGCCGCCGTGCTCAATTGCAGCAGGGCGAGGTTGTCATGCGCGGCGGCGGGCGTCGTATCGAGCGTGGCGTTGTCCAGCAGCGCACGCATGCGCTGCTGCAGCGGTGCGGGCAGCACCCGTTCCAGCTTGGCCTGCGCGCTTTGTGCTGCGGACGCCACATCGGCAAGACCCAGGCCACGCGAGGCAGCGAGCCCCAGCGAGACGGCCAGCGCCTCATCCGGCGTGAACATCATCGGCGGCAGCTTGAAACCGGCAACCAGTGCATAGCCGCCGTAGCGGCCGCGCTCGGCGTAGATCGGGATGCCAAGCTCTTCCAGCGTGGCGATGTAGCGTCGCAGCGTGCGGCCGTCCACCTCCAGCCGCTCGGCCAGTTCGCGGCCGCTCATGCGGCCATGGTTTTGCAGCAGTTCCAGCACAGCAAGTACCCGGGTGGTCGGTTTGGGCATGGGCGGCGGTCGGAATGGGGCTGCCGGCGTGATCACAGTGCCGGCCGGCATGGGAACGGCAGGCACGATGGCATGATCGCGCCGGGCCGCTGGCCCAGGCAGCGACACATCGAATTAGGGCGGGTTTCAGCCTAATACAGGGTTAACGTGGTCTGCAAGCCGGCGCCATGACGGGGCCGGCCACTTCAAAGGAGACTCCGGATGCATCCCGTTCTGTTCTATGGCGTACCGCAAGGCTGCTCGTTCGGTTCCATCGTGGCGCTGGAATGGCTGGGCCACCCCTATCAGCTGTGCCGGATCGAAATGCTGGAGCAGCCGTGGCCAGCCGATTACGCCCGCATCAATCCGCTGATGAAGACCCCGGCGCTGCTGCTGGAAAACGGCACGGCGCTCAGCGAAAGCACGGCCATCCTGTTGCATCTGGCCGCACGCGGCCTGGATCGGCAGCTCGGCTTTGCCCAGGGCACCCCCCAGTTCGACCGGCTCAACCAGCTGCTGGGCTACCTGACCACCGATTTCTTCTCGGCGTTCTCGCCGCTGTGGGCGGTCTATGAAATGCCCGATGCCGACGAGGCCAGCCGCGCCCTGCTCAGGCAGATGGGGCGTGACGAGGTGGCAACGGCACTGGCACATATCGAGGCGCTGCTTGCCGACGGGCGGCAATGGCTGCTTGGCGGTACGCAGCGCACTGTGGCCGATGCCTACTTTGTCGGCTTGGCGCGCTGGGCCGAGTACCATCGCCTGTTCGATCTGGCGCAAGCCTATCCGCGGCTGGCACGCTACCTGGCGGCATTGCGCGCCGATCCGGCAGTGCAGTTCGCCCAGGCGATCGAACGCGGTGAGCATCCCGCCGGCGCCGGCCACTTCCAGGGCCATGTGACGCTGGCCGCGCTGCGCGAGCGCCTGCCCGGCTGAGTCGTTCAAAAGAACTCATCGAGCAGCGTGTAGAACGCAAGCCTATGCCGATCCGGCTGCGCGATGCCGTAGGCGGACAGGAAACGGTCCGCCCACGTCTCACCGTAGGCATCGGCCAGGCTGCGGCAGGCCAGTGCCAGATCCTGGTAGCGGTCGGCGACCCCCAGCCGGCCGCAATCGATGAAACCGCTGAAACGGCCCGCTGCAGCGACTAGGTTTTCCAGCGTGGCATCGCCATGCGTCACCACCGGGTCTTCGCACGCCGGCGCCTCGGCGCACAGTTGCGCATGCAGTGCCAGCGCGTCCTGGCCCCGGCGCGCCTCGTCGAAATCGTCCTCGTCGACAAGGCCGGCAGCAGCCCGGACACCGGCCTCGCTGATGCGCCGGGCAAGGCGCATGTCGAACGGGCATGCCGCCGGCGGCAGCGCATGCAGCCGGTGCAGCGCCTGCACATACAGCATGACGGCCTGCTCGGCAGGCAGGGCAGCGCTGGCCAGCGTGCAGCCCGGCAGCGCACTCATCAGCAGCCAGAGCGCGCCTTCGTGCTGCGCCAGATCCAGCGGTTGCGGGCAGGGCACGCCCCGGCCCTGCAGCCAGGCCAGCCGTTCCATCTCGCCGCCCAGTTCCGCATGCGCAGCCTGCGGCTCGCGCTTCACGAACAGCCCCGGCGCGTCGTCGCAGGTCAGCCGGTACACCTGCGCAGCGCTGGCACCTTCATGCACCGCGGCCCAGGCGTAGCCGGCAAGGCGATCGCGCCAACGCGGCGGCATCACAGGGGTATCGGATAACGGTATCGGCATGCCCTGACTCCCAGAAGCCACTGCCACCGGCGTAGCGGCAGTGGTCTTCGGTGCGGCGGGTGCCCGCAAGTTCCATCCGCAGTGGCGACCCGCAATCGGGGAAAACCGCCCGCCCGAGCGACATTGCCGCGCGGCTGCGTATCGGGCATGGGTATCATCGCGCCCGTGGTGCCGGGAACAGGGCGGGTGCACGCATCGCGCCCGCCAGGGCGTGCCAAGATCAGGAGCGGATGGTGGGCAAGAAGGTGTGGTGGGGAATCGCGGCGATCGCTGTCGGCGCCTGGGGCTGGTGGAGCCTGGGGCAGGAACCGGAGCGCGCCATGAACGTGGTCTGCGAGACCACCAAGGGCCGGATGCAGATCGTGGTGCGCCCGGACTGGAGCCCGCGCGGCGCGGCGCGCTTCCTGCAGCTGGTCGACGAGGGCGCCTTCACCGGCATGCCCTTGTTCCGTTGCGTGGACAATTTCCTGTGTCAGTTCGGCTATGCGCTGCCGCAGGCCAAGCTGCGCGCCTACCCACCGATCGAGGACGATCCGGCGCGGCCCGATCTGCGTCCGTTCAAGCGTGGCTTTGTCAGCTTTGCCGGCAACGGCGCACATTCGCGCTCCCAGCACCTATTCATCACGCTGGGCGAATCGGTCCAGGCGTTGGGCAGCATGCCGTGGGAGACACCGATCGGTTATGTCACCGCGCCGTCGATGGCCAAGACCGTCAGCCGCTTCACCACCGAATACGGCGACATCCCGCCGTGGGGTGCCGGGCCCGACCCGCAGCGCATCCCGGCCCCCGATGGGGCCGACTACCTGCGCCGCGACTTCCCGCGGCTCGACTACATCCAGCGCTGCGCGCGCGGCTGAGCGGCCCGGCGGGTCAGCAACGCCGCACCGCGCGAGTCGGCAGCCAGGCCCGGCCGGCAGGTGGCTGACACAGCGGGAGGGCCCGGAACTCCTGCTATCATGGGCAGCCAGCCCTTTGCGCCGTCCGCATGTCCTTGCCCGATCCGCCCCTGCTGACCCTTGCCGAACTGGCCGCGCTGCCGGCCGACGACACGGTGGTGGTCACCGTCAACAACCGGCTCGCGCGTCGGTTGTCCGGCGAACTGGCACGTCACGCGCCAGCCGGGGTCGCGGCACAGGCCCGGGTGCTGCCGCTGTCGGCGTGGCTGGAGGCATTGCTGGAGTCTGCCCTCTTCCTGCCCGATGCGCCGCCGTTGCCGGCACGGCGGTTGGATAGCTTCGGAGCACGCTTGCTGTGGGCGGACACCATCCGGGCCGCCGAGACCGCGCGGCCGTTGCTGGATGAGCGGCGCCTGGCGGCATTGGCCGAGGAGGCGGACGCGCTGGCCGATGAATGGCGCATCGGTTTGGATGCCCCGGATGCGGGCGAGGAGACACAGCGCTTTGCGCTGTGGCGGCAGCGCTACCGGCGCCAGCTGGCGAAGCTGGACGCGGATGATGCGACCGGGCGCGCCGAACAGGTGCTGGCCTTGCTCACCGCAGGCGGCCTCGCCTTGCCGTCACAGCTGATCTGGGCCGGATTCCGCGACTTGTCACCCCGTCAGGCAGCGCTGTGGCACGCGCTGGCCGGGCAGGGGGTGGCCCAGGCGCGACTGGCCGATCCACCAGTAGCGGCCGCGCCGCAGCGTTTTACCGCGCTCGATCCACAGGCCGAATGGCGCGCCGCCGCCGCGTGGGCCGCCGAGCAGCTGACCGCCGATCCGCAAGGGCGCTACGCCATCCTGGCACCGCAGCTCGAAGGCGTGGCGCCGTTCGCTAGACGGGTGCTGCTGCAGACCTTGGGCGAGACGGTGCCTTTCAACGTGTCGGTGGCCCGGCCACTGTGCGACTGGCCGCTTGCGCATGCCGCGCTCGGTTGGCTGTCGGTGCTGACGCTGCGCACCGACTACCGGCCGGCGCAGCTGGGTGCCGCATTGCTTGCCGGCCATTGTGCCGGCGATCTGGCCGAGGCCGGCGAACGGGCGCGCCTGGATGCGCAGTGGCGCCGGCGCGGCGTGCTGGTGCTGTCCACGGCGGACTGGCTGCGGGAGCTGTTCGCCTGTCCCCGGCTCTCCAA
Source organism: Chitiniphilus purpureus (assembly GCF_025642115.1). Classification (GTDB taxonomy): domain Bacteria; phylum Pseudomonadota; class Gammaproteobacteria; order Burkholderiales; family Chitinibacteraceae; genus Chitiniphilus; species Chitiniphilus purpureus. The sequence goes on from NZ_CP106753.1 coordinate 2,603,394, forward strand.
TGCCTGGCCGGCAGCGCAGGCGGCACTTTCCGGGCGTGCCGCACGTTGTGACACCTGGGCCCAGCGCTTTGCCGCGGCATTGACGGCGCTGGGCTTTCCGGGGGATCGCCCGCTTGACAGCGCCGCCTACCAGGTGCTCGACGCCTTTTCGGCGCTGCTCGCACGCTTTGCCGGGCTGGCCGCGCCGGCCGGCACGCTGGATGCGGCCGGCGCGGTGCAACTGCTGGTACGACTGGCGCAGGACACGCCGTTCCAGCCGGAACGCGATCCGGGCAGCCGGCTTGACGTGCTCGGCCTGCTCGAAGCGGAGGGCGAACGCTGGGACGGCATCTGGCTGCTGGGGCTGACCGACGAGGCGCTGCCGGCGCCGGCGCGCCCCAATCCGCTGCTGCCGCTGTCCGGACTCAAGCGCGCCGGCGCACCGCGTGCCACGCCCGAGCGCGAACTGGACTACGCCCGGGCGCTGTTTGCCGCGCTGCTGCAATGCGCACCGCAGGTGATCGTCAGCCACGCCGAACGCGACGGCGAGCGCGAGCTGCGTGCCTCGCCACTGATCGCCGCGCTGGCTGCCACCGAATGGCACCCCCGGCCCGCCCCGGCGGTCGTGCCGCTGCCGCTGGATGCACTGGACGACGAGGCGGGGCCGCCGCTGGGTGAACGTGACCAGGTGGCGGGTGGCACGCAGATCCTCGAAGCGCAGGCCAAGAATCCCTTGTGGGCCTTCGCCCGCTACCGTCTCGGCGCCACCGCCTTGCCGCGTCATGCGGAGCAGGTGGCGCCGCCGGTGCGCGGCCGCTTTCTGCACGGGGTGCTGGAGCAGGTGTGGCGGATGCTGGGCGATCAGGCCGCCCTGCTGGCCGCGCGCGCGGACGGCAGCCTGCCGACACTGATCGCCACCGCGGTGGCGGAGGCGGCGCGCCAGACGCTGGGCGAGCTGCCCGCGGCGGTGCGCGAACTCGAGATCGCCCGCGCCGGGCAGGTGGCGGCCGACTGGCTGGCGCTGGAGGCGGCACGCCTGCCGTTCGCGGTGACGGCACTGGAGGCACCGCACAGCTGGCGGCGCGGGCCACTGACGTTGAAGCTGCGGCTGGACCGGCTCGACACGCTGCCCGGGGGCGGCGCGGTGATCGTCGACTACAAGACCGGCAATGTGCTCGACACCGCCGGATGGGGCCGCGCGCGGCCGACCAATCTGCAGCTGCCGCTGTATGCCGCGGTGTTGGGGGAGGGCGTGCAAGGCTTGCTGCTGGCGCGGCTCAACGCCCGCGAGGTGGCGGCCAAGGGCTTGGCGGCCGAGGCGCTCGGCCTGCCCGGCGTGCTGCTGCCGGATGCATTGGGTGCAGGCAATCCGCTCGCCGGGCTTGCCTGGGATGGCATCCTGGCGCGCTGGCGCAGCAGCATCGAGACACTGGCCGACGAATTCGCCGCCGGGCACGCCGTCAATGTCTCCCAGGGGGCTGGCGATCTGGAGTTCTGCGACGTGTTGCCTTTCCTGCGGATCACACTCGATCGCGAGGAGAGCGAGGCGTGAGCCCCCTTCAGCCCAGCGATGCCGCGGCACGGCAGGCGGCACTCGATCCGACGCGCTCCTTCCTGGTGCAGGCTCCGGCGGGGTCGGGCAAGACCGAGCTGCTGACCGACCGCATCCTGGCCTTGCTCGCCACCGTGCAACGGCCGGAGGAAATCGTGGCCATCACCTTCACCCGCAAGGCCGCGGCGGAAATGCATGCACGGGTGATGGCCAAGCTGGTCGCGGCGCAGGGCCCCGAGCCCGCATCGGCCAACGGCCGGCAAAGCTGGCAGCTGGCGCGCGCGGCACTGGCGTGCGATGCGCGCCTGGGCTGGCAGTTGCTGGCGCACCCGGGGCGGCTGGCGATCCAGACCATCGATTCGTTCTGCGCAAGCCTCGTGCGCCGCATGCCTTATCTGTCGCAATTGGGCGGCATGCCCGGCACGGTGGACGATGCCTGGCCCTACTACACTGCCGCGGCCCGCGCCACGCTGGCGTTGGCCGACGATGCAAGCTACGGTGCGCCGGTGCGCGCGTTGCTGGCACATCTGGATGTCAATCTCACCGCCACCGAGCAGCTGCTGGCACAGATGCTCGCCAGCCGGGACCAATGGCTGCCGCTCCTGGGCGGCGCCGAACGGGAGATGCTGGAAGCCAATCTGGCCGCCGTGGTCGGCGAGGCGCTGCAGTCGCTCGCCCGGGCAATGCCGTTGGGATGGCTGCACGAACTGCCCCCGCTGGCGCGGGCTGCCGCGCAATGCCTGGAGCCTGACGCACCCGGCGTGCTCACACCGCTGCTCGACTGGCACGGCCCGCTGCCGGCCACGCCCGAGGCATTGCCGCAGTGGCGGGCGCTGGCGCAACTGCTGTTGACCGCCAGTGGCGGCCTGCGGCGTCAGCTCACCAGGCAGATCGGCTTTCCCGCCCAATGCGCCCACAAGGCGCCGATGCTCGAATGGCTGGGACGCCATCTGCCCGACGCCGACTGGATCGCGCGATTGGCGGAAGTGGCCGAACTGCCACCGGCGCATTACAACGATGCGCAGTGGCGGATCCTGGAGGCACTGCTGTCCACCCTCCGGCTCGCGGCGGCCCAGCTGCAGCTGGCGTTCGCCGCGGCCAGCGAAGTGGATTTCATCGAGATCGCGCAACGTGCGCTGGCAGCATTGGGCGAAGCGGATGACCCGAGCGAGCTGTTGCTGCGGCTCGATGCGCGCATCCGCCACCTGTTGATCGACGAATTCCAGGACACCAGCCAGCCGCAGATCGCCTTGCTGGAAAAACTGACCGCGGGATGGGGGCAGACGGGGCAGGGTGGTCAGGACGGGCACACGCTGTTCCTGGTCGGCGATCCGATGCAATCGATCTACCGCTTCCGCAAGGCCGAAGTGGGGTTGTTCCTGGCCGCGCGGGATACCGGTGTCGGTGAGATCGTGCCGGACTTCCTCGCGCTGACCGACAACTTCCGCTCGCAGGCCGGTGTGGTGGAATGGGTCAACACCGCCTTCGCCCGGCTGTTCCCGGGGCAGGACGACGCCGAACGCAGTGCCATCGCCTACGCCCGTTCGGTGGCATTCAACCCGGCGCTGCCCGGCGCGGCGGTGGCGTTCCACCCAGTGTGGCGCGCCGAAGGGGCACGACCGGCCGAGCCGGAGGAGGACATCGTATTGCGCCTCGTCCGGCAGGCGCAGGCCGAGGGCGCACGCAGCATCGCCGTGCTGGTGCGCGCGCGCGGCCATGCCCATGCCATTGCACGCCGGCTGGCTGGCGCCGGGGTACCGCACCGGGCGATCGACCTGACCCCACTGGCGCAGCGGCCGGTGGTCGCCGATCTGGTGCAACTGGCCCGTGCGCTCGCCCATCCCGGTGATCGGCTGGCCTGGCTATGCGTATTGCGCGCGCCCTGGTGCGGGCTGACGTTGCACAGCCTGACCCTGCTGCTGGGGCACGACCACGACACATCGGTGCCGGCGTTGCTGGCCTACGCACCGCGTCTTGCCATGCTGGCGCCGCAGGAGCGCGAACGCGCCGAGCGCGCCGCCGCGATCCTGCTCGACGACGGCAACGCGTCGGGTGCCTGGCCATTCGCGGCCTGGGTCGAGCGGGTCTGGCGCCGGCTGGGCGGCGATCTGATCTATGCCGACGCGCGCGATACGGCCGACGCCGAAGCATTCCTGCGCCTGCTCGAAACCCTTGCTCCCTACCGCGTACCCGATCCGGCGGCGCTGGATGAGGCGCTGGCGCGGCTGTATGCCGCACCCGATCCCAAGGCGGATGGCGTGGAAATCATGACGATGCACAAGAGCAAGGGGCTGCAGTTCGACGTGGTGATCCTGCCAGGGCTGCACCGCAGGGGAGCGGCCGACCGTGCCCCGCTGGTACGGTTCGAGGCACTGCGCGGCGCGGCCGGCGTGCGCCTTCTGATGGGACCGATCAAGCGGCTGGTGGACGCCGGCGCCGACCCGGTCTCGCGCTACCTGGGCCTGCGCGAAGCACGCCGCGCCGCCTTCGAGACGGACCGCCTGCTGTACGTGGCGGCCACCCGCGCCCGGCACCGGCTGCATCTGGTGGGCGAGGTCAGCGTGGGTGAGGACGGCGAACCGCGCAAGGCTGCCGCCGGTACCCTACTGGGGCGGTTGTGGCCCCTGCTGATGCCGTTGCAGGCACCGCCCCGGCTGGATGCGGCCATGCCCGCCGGCACTGCCGTGCTGCGCGGGCCGCCGCTCTTGCGCGCGGCGCTGGCCGATCTGCCGCCGGCCGCTGCCGCGCCGTTGCCGCCGCGTCTGCCCGGCACGCCGGACTGGTCGCAGCAGCGCCTGGAGGCGCAGGCCGGCATCGTGGCGCATGCCTGGCTGGAGCAGCTCGGACGCATGGGGCCGGCCGGATGGGATGCCGCACGGCTGACCGCCGCGCTGCCGCGCATCGAACGCCAGCTGAGCCGCGCCGGTGTGGCGGGCGACGAATTGCCGGCCGCGGCCCGGGTGGTGTTCGATACGCTGCTGGCGACGCTGGCCGATGAACGCGGACGCTGGCTGCTGACGCAGCCGGCACAGCGGGAGTGGCGCCTGTTCGACCAGGACGGCGGCCAGCAGGTGATTGATCTGGCGCTGCATACCGGAACAGGCTGGCTGGTGGTCGACTACAAGACCGGCCTGCCGCACCCGGGCGAGACCCCGGCGCGCTTCGCCGAACGGATGCTGCAGCGCCACCGCGGCCAATTGGCCGGCTATGCCGCTGCCGTCGCCGCGCTGAGCGGGCTGCCCGCGGCGGCGGCGCTCTATTTTCCGCGTGCCGGCCTGTGGCTGGACGTGCCTTCGCAGGAGTGAACACGATGCGCAAGATGCTGTGCGGCTGGCTGTGGCTGGCCGGATCGGCGCTGGCGGCACCGCCCGCCTACCAGTTGGGGCCCGAGCAGCTCGGGGTGGTGATCAATGCCGCCGATCCGCTGTCGCGCGAAATCGCCGACTACTACGTCAAGCGCCACGGCGTGCCGCAGCAGAATGTGGTGGCGGTGACGCTGCCCGCCGACCGGGTGTGGATCACCGAGGCGGAGCTGGCGCAGGCGCGCGCCCGGGTGGACGAGGCCATGCCCGCCGGGGTGCAGGCCTTGGCGCTGACCTGGGCCAAGCCCTACCGCGTCAACTGCCTGGGCATCACCTATGGCTTTACCGCAGGCTACGTGCCGGGCGTGTGCGAGCAGACCTGCAAGCCGACGCCGCTTTCCAAGTATTTCAACAGCCCGGCGGTGCAGCCCCATCGCGAACTCGGATGGCGGCCAAGCATGATGGTGGCGGCCGAATCGCTGCCGCAGGCCAAGGCACTGATCGACCGTGGTGCCGCCGCCTGGGGCAGCCACCCGCTGGCGGCGGCGTACTTCGTGCGTACCGGCGACAAGGCACGCGACAGCCGCGCCCCGCTGTTTCCGCGCGCCGGCCGGGCCGGTCCGCTGGCCCTGCGGCCGATCGAGGCCAAGACGCTGACTGACCGGCATGATGTGATGATCTACCAGATCGGTGCCATCCGGGTCGCCGACCTCGATACCTTGACCTTCGTGCCAGGGGCACTGGCTGACCACCTCACCTCGACCGGCGGGCAACTCACCGACAGCAGACAGATGAGCAGCCTCGCCTGGTTGAACGCTGGCGCGACCGCAAGCTACGGCACCGTCAGCGAACCCTGTTCCCATCCGCAGAAATTCCCGCACCCGCAGGTTTTGCTGGCGCATTACCTGGTCGGTGCGACGGCGGTGGAAGCGTACTGGAAGAGTGTGGCCTGGCCGGCCCAGGGCGTCTTTGTCGGTGATCCGCTCGCGGCACCTTATCGCCGCACCGGCCCACTGCGCGCGGCGCCCTGACATATTTCGTCAATATGCCGAGGACGCCTGTAGCCACAAGGCCCGCGGCGGGGCGGGCGGGTGCTGTTTCCACCGGGCGGCGGCCGCCGTCCTGCGCTTGGCGCGGCTTGGGTGCTCGGCTATGCTCGCGCCATGACTGAGCCAGACAAATCCGCCTCCAGCCTGTTCCGGCGCGTGCTGCGCAACATGGCATTGCGCATCGGCCTGGTGGCGCTGGCCGTCACCGCGCTGTCCTACTACTACAGCTACTGGCGTTTCCAGGAAGAGGCGCTGGCCCACCTCGGCAAGTACATCGCGGCACGCAGCCAGCTGGAGAGCGACCCGTTCCTGCAGGCCGAGACCAATACCCGGCGGTTGCGCGACGAATTCGTGCGCCGCTTCGCGCTGGCGGCCCAGACCGATCCCGCACCCGAGTTCCATCGGCTGCTGCAGCAGGAACGCGACGGCATGTGGCGCATACGGCTGGAGCAGGACGACTTCGAGCACCAGGCCACGGTGGCCTTGCTGCCCTCGGTGAAGCTCACGCCCGATTTCATGCGCGAAGTGATGGTCGCCTTCCATCTGACCAGCCAGTACGGCCCGGCCTTCCGCAGTCGCTATTACGACACCTTCATCGACCTGAATGTCTCGGACGGCAGCATCATGTACCTGCCGGACCTCAACTATGCGCGCAACGGCTCGGTCGCCGATTTCGCGATGAACCTCGAAACCGAGCTGGGTGCCACTCCCCAGCGCAATCCCGAGCGCAAGACCTTCTGGACCGGCATCTATTTCGACAAGCAGGCGGTGCAGTGGATGGTCTCGGTGGTCACGCCGATCGATTACATGGGCCGGTTCATCGGCGGGGCCGGACAGGACGTATTGCTCGACCAACTGATCGAACGCACCAACAGCGTCAGCATCCCGGGCACCTACAACTTCATCATCGCCCGCAACGGCGATCTGATCGCCCATCCGGGCCGCTCGCACCAGATCCGCGATGTGAGCGGGCCTTACAACCTCACCCAGGTCAACGACCAGCCATTGCGCGACCTGTACCAGGCGGCACTGGCCGCGTCGCCCAAGCAGCCCTTTGTCGAATCGCTCGATGGGCGATCCTGGCTGGGCGTGGCGGAAATCAAGGGGGCCAACTGGCTGTTCGTCTCGGTCTACCCCAAGCGCCTCCTGAAGGAGAAGGCGGCCGTCGCCGCCAGCATGGTGCTGCTGCTGGGCATGGTGGCATTGCTGCTGGAACTGGGCGTGATGACCTGGACGCTCAATCATGACGTGTCACAGCCGCTGCAGCGGCTGAAAGGGGCGATCCGTGCGCTGGCCGAAGGCCGGCGCAGCGCCGACCTGGACAAACACCGCAAGGACGAGCTGGGGGAACTGGCCCGCACCTTCGACAGCATGGCGGTCACCATCGAGGAACACCGCCACAATCTGGAAGGGCTGGTCGAGACGCGCACGCAGGAACTGGGCGTGCGCAACCTGGAGCTGGAAGCGGCCAACCTGCGTCTGTTGCAGCTCAATGAGGAGAAGAACGAGCTGCTGACCATCGCGGCGCACGATCTGAAGAACCCGGTGGCCAGCATCCAGGGCATGGCGCGGATGATCGGCGAAAAGCTGCCCGAGTGGCCGGCCGAGCGGGTGGAGGAGCGGCTGCAGGGCATCGTCAAGCTCTCGGACCGCATGCAGCGCATCCTTGGCAACCTGCTCGACATCAACGCGTTGGAAACCGGCCAGTACCAGCTGCGCGCCGCCGAGCTGCAGCTCGATCCGCTATGTTCGGACCTCGTGGCCCATTGGCAGGCGCAGCTGTCCGAAAAGCAGCAGTGCTGCATCTGCATGCCCAGTGGGCTCGCAGTGCGCGCCGACCGCGAAGCGCTGTGGCAGGTGCTGGACAACCTGCTTTCGAATGCGTCCAAGTACGCGCCACATCAGACGGCGATCCGGATCGAGGCGCTGACGATCGGCGAGCGCGTGCAGATCCGCGTGTCCGACCAGGGGCCGGGCATCGCGCCGCACGAGATGCAGCGGCTGTTCCGCAAGTTCAGCCGGCTCTCCGCGGTGCCGACCGGCGGCGAGCATACCACCGGCCTTGGCCTGTCCATCGTCAAGCGGCTGATCGAGGCCATGGACGGGCGGGTCGGCTGTGAGAGCGTGCTCGGGCACGGTGCGACATTCTACGTGGAGCTGCCGGCGGCCAAGCCTGCCTGAGCGTGGCCGCGCGGGCAGGGCGCGGGTGACGTCTTTTTGCATTGCGGTTAGAATCAACGGCCGCCCTGAGGGCGGCCGTTTTCGTTCCACCCGGGAGTTCCGCCGTGCGGCAATACCTCGATCTTCTGCAGCACGTTCTCGATCATGGGGTCAGGAAGGAAGACCGTACCGGCACCGGCACGCTGTCGGTGTTCGGATACCAGATGCGCTTCGACCTGAGCCAGGGGTTTCCGCTGGTGACCACCAAGAAGGTGCACCTGAAGTCCATCCTCTATGAGCTGCTGTGGTTCCTGCGTGGCGAGACCAACAACAACTGGCTCAAGGAACGCGGCGTATCGATCTGGGACGAATGGGCCGGGGAGGATGGCGAGCTGGGTCCGATCTATGGCTACCAGTGGCGCAGCTGGCCGACCGCGGACGGGCGCCATATCGACCAGATGGCGCAGGTGCTGCATCAGCTCAAGCACAATCCAGATTCGCGCCGCATCATCGTCTCCGCCTGGAATGTCGGGCAGATCGAAGACATGGCGCTGCCGCCGTGCCACGCGTTCTTCCAGTTCTACGTGGCGCCGGCCGCCCCGGACGATGCCGACCGGCGCGGCCGCCTGAGTTGCCAGCTCTACCAGCGCAGTGCCGACATCTTCCTCGGGGTGCCGTTCAACATCGCCTCCTATGCCTTGCTGGTGTTGATGCTGGCGCAGGTATGCGATCTGCGGCCCGGTGACTTCGTCTGGACCGGCGGCGACTGCCATATCTATCTCAACCACCTAGAGCAGGTGCGCACCCAACTCGAACGCGCACCACGGCCGCTGCCCGGCATGCGGCTCAACCCTGAGCGGCGCGATCTGTTCGCCTTCGAATACGACGACTTCACGCTGGAAGGCTACGAGCCCTGGCCGGCCATCAAGGCCCCAGTCGCGGTGTAGACGCCCGCCCGCCGCCGGCCCACCGCAGCGCCGTGCCGTGCATGGTCGGACGGGCAGGGCGCGGTTGCGGTACACTCGCGCCCCATGATCCGCCTCAAGTCCCTTACGCTGCGGCGCGGCACCAAGGTCCTGCTGGACCAAGCCGAGCTGACCCTCCATCCCGGCCAGAAGGTCGGCGTGGTCGGCGCCAACGGTGCCGGCAAATCGTCCTTCTTCGCCCTGCTGCGCGGCGAGCTGCATGCCGATGCGGGTGATCTGCTGCTGCCGCCGCGGCTGGTGATCGGCCATGTGGCACAGGAGACTCCGGCGCTGACGCGCAGCGCGCTCGACTACACCCTGGATGGCGACGCCGAACTGCGCGCGCTGCAGCAGCAGCTTGCCACTGTGGCCGACGACGGCGTGCGCCATGGCGAACTGCTGGCGCGGCTGGAGGCCATCGACGGTTACAGCGCCCCTGCGCGCGCCGCCAAGCTGCTGGCCGGCCTTGGCTTTGCCGAAACCCAGATGCAGCAGCCGGTGTCGAGTTTCTCGGGCGGCTGGCGCATGCGCCTGAATCTGGCGCAGGCGCTGATGTGCCGCTCCGATCTGCTGCTGCTGGACGAACCGACCAACCACCTGGATCTGGAGACTGTGGTCTGGCTCGAAGGCTGGTTGCGCAGCTACCAGGGCACCTTGCTGGTGATCTCGCACGACCGTGATTTCCTGGATGCCACCATCGGCGCCATCCTGCATGTGGAGAACGGCAGGCTTGCGCTCTATACCGGCGACTACGGCGATTTCGAGGCGCAGCGCGCTGAAAGACTGGGGCAGCAACAGCAGGCTTTCGAGAAGCAGCAGCGCGAGATTGCGCACCTGGAATCCTTCATCACCCGCTTCAAGGCCAAGGCCAGCAAGGCCAAGCAGGCGCAAAGCCGGGTGAAGGCGCTGGAGCGGATGGAACGCATCGCCGCCGCGCATGTGGACACCCCGTTCACCTTTGCCTTCCGCGAGCCCGAATCCAGCCCCAATCCGCTGCTACGGCTGGAGCACGGCGAGGCCGGCTACGCGGCTGGCCAGCCCTTGCTGCACCAGCTCAACCTGAGCCTGGAAAAACAGGCGCGCCTTGGTCTGCTTGGCGTGAACGGCGCCGGAAAATCGACGCTGATCAAGACCTTGCAAGGTGAACTTCAACTGCTTTCAGGGCAGCGGGTCGAGGGCAAGGGCCTGAAGATCGGCTATTTCGCCCAGCATCAGCTGGAGCACCTGCGCCTGGACGAATCGCCGCTCTGGCATCTGCAAAAGCTGGACCCGCAGACGCGCGAGCAGGAGCACCGCAATTTCCTCGGCGGCTTCGATTTCCACGGCGAGATGGCGACCGCGCCGGTGGCGCCGTTCTCCGGCGGTGAAAAGGCCCGGCTCGCGCTGGCGCTGCTGATCTGGCAGCGGCCCAATCTGCTGCTGCTGGACGAGCCGACCAACCACCTGGATATCGAGATGCGCCAGGCACTGACCCGCGCACTGACCGATTTCGAAGGCGCGCTGATCGTGGTGTCGCACGACCGGCATCTGCTGCGCGCCACAGTGGACGACTTCTGGCTGATCGAAGCCGGCCGGGTCCGGCCATTTGACGGCGACCTGGACGACTATGGCCGCTACAGCCAGGAAAAGCGGCTGGAAAGTGCCCGTGCCGAGCTGCCGGCCGCGTCGGGCGAGGCGCTCGATCGCAAGGCGCAGAAACGGGCCGAGGCCCAGGCGCGGCAGCAGCTGGCTGTGCTGCGCAAACCGATCGAACAGCAGCTTGCCGCCGTCGAGAAGAAAATGACGCCGCTGTCGCACGAGCAGGCCGGGTTGACCGAGCAACTGGCCGGCACGCAGATCTATGCGCCCGAGTGCAAGGCCGCGCTGCAGGCGGCGCTCAAGCGTGCCGCCGAGCTGAAGACCGAGCTGGACGCGTTGGAGGAGACCTGGCTCACGCTGCAGGCGCAACTGGACGAATTGGGCTCATGAGACGAGCCATGCGCGGCAGCAGCATCGGCCCCTTGCTGGTCTGGCTGGTGGTATTCGGCGGCGTGTTCCTGGTCATGAAAGTCTTCATCGAGGCGCGCCAGACCCCGGCGATGACCGTGCAGACGCAGGGCAACGGCGAAATCGCCATCACCCGTGCCCAGGACGGGCACTATCGGCTGCGCGGCGAGATCAACGGCGAGCCGGTCACCTTCATGATCGATACCGGCGCCACCGCGATCACCTTGCCGCAACCACTGGCGCAGCGGCTGGGCCTGCCGCGCGGCCAGACCATCGTCTCGCACACCGCCAATGGCACGGTCGAGGGCTATGCCACCCAGCTTGACTCGCTGCGCATCGGCAATATGCTGTTGCGGCAGGTCCGCGCCGGCGTGGTCCCCAACATGCCGGGCGGCGAGGTGCTGCTGGGCATGAATGTGCTGGGCAGGATGGAAGTGGTGATGCGCGGCGAACGGATGATCCTACGGCCGATCGCATCGGAGTAGCGGGCACGGCAGCCGGCTTGAGCGCTGCCGCGTCCCACCGGCCCGTACCCACCCGGGTCGGCGGAAACACCCGACCACGGTACTGGCAGGAAGCGCGCAACGTGCTGGACTCCGATGAGGCAGGCTGCCATCGCCCGCAGGCCGTACAAGGGCGTACCGCAGGGGGATGCGACGCCCCGGAAGTGTTTGCCGGCCGCGCCTATCCGGGCGCCCGCGCCTCGATCAGCCAGCAGGCCGCGCTGAAGCGCACTTCGCCATCATGCAGGTAGCGATCGAATGCCGGCCGCAGCGCCGCGACGATCTGCTGCCGTGCCGCCTCGTCCTTGTCCGCAAGCAGCCGGCCGACCGGGCCCAGCCGGGTCAGGTAGCGCGGCAACGCCGTCTCGGGGAAAGCGCAGACCGCATCGACCGGTTGCACGGCAACCCGGGTCCAGCCGCTGGCGGCAAGGAGGTCCTCCACGTGCCGGCGCTCAGCGAACGCAAATTGTCCGGGACCGTCAGGCCGCGCTTGGGCAAGGCCGGCCAGCAGGTGCGCCGCGGCCCGCTCGGCTTCGACCATGAAGGGGTTGTCGCCGGCGCTGCGCCAGGCCAGGCAGCGCAAGGCACCTGCGGGCCTGACGGCGTACCGCAGGTTGGTGAAGGCGCGCACCGGGTCGGAGAAGAACATCACGCCAAAGCGCGATACGACGGCATCGAATCCGGCCGGCGCAAAAGGATAGGTCTGCGCGTCCGCCTGGACGAAATGCACCTGGCCGTCGCCAGGCTGTGCCCGCGCACGGGCGACGTCGAGCATGGGCGCCGAGACATCGATGCCGAGCACCCGGCCCGCCTGGCCGACGCGACGCGCCAGCGCCATCACCGTCGCCCCGGTACCGCAGCCGACATCCAGGACCACGCTGCCCGGCCCCACGCCAGGGGTGGCCGCGATCAGGTCTTCGAACGGCTTGAACATCCGATCGAGCAGCGCGTGCTCATCGCGCCAGGCGTGCCCGGCGGCGCCGTTCCATTGCGCGATCTGCGCGTCGTTCCGGCTTGGTGGGTGATGCATGGTGTTACCTCCGTTGTTTGGACGACTTCGGACACCAGGGTGCCAACTCAAGTCGACTTGAGGTCAAGTGGTCGGAGCAGTTGCACCATGGTGACGCGGTCATCGTGGAGTCCCTGCGCATTGCTGGCGTCGGCAGATCGGCACCACCAAGCGGGCGGTCCGTTCCGGTCATCGGCAGCAGGGGCATGCACGCGGGATGGTCGCCACAGCTCGTGTATCCATCGCCAAACGTGGCAGCAGACCATCCGGATCGGCCACCGCCAGGGCCGCGAAAGCGCCAAAAATGGCCAGATCACCGTGGCATTTGTCTTGGCCAATGACAAACCATTGAGCAATAAGGGGAAATGACCGCTCAATCAACATCGGACATGCCCGGCAATACGACAAGATCGTCAGTTCCATAACACCCTGACCTCGGGATTTCATCTGCACAAGGCAAAACAACGCCGACGCGGATCGGCTGTTTGCTGCAGATGGACCGGGTGTCCATTTCCTGCTAGATTGAGCCGCCATTTTCCACAGAATCCGTGTTTTCCGGACGGTCCCGCCCCACCATGCAGCGTCTGCTGATATTGCTTCTATTTATTCTGCCGCTGCATGCAGTGTGGGGAGAGGTATTCGACACCTTCATGGTACCGGCCATCTTCAGCGAACCCCACGCCCGGGCAGGCGCAAACGATCTGGATGATCCTGTGGCAGTGGCCACCCCATTGGCATTGCTTGAGCTTGTGGAGCAATGCCATGCCAATTGCCATTCGGTGCTTGAACCGCCGGTATACACCCTTGCCCACCCATTGAGCGCCCGAAGTCATACATTGGAATGGTCGCTCTTTCCTTATCGCTCACCGCATTTGCCAGGGCCTGACAAGCCCAAATGGCAGGCTCATCTCATTTCTTGACCGTTTATTAGTCGAATTGCCCGCGACCATGCACCTGGTCATTGTCTGCGCTCGCCCGTAATGGGCCGCCAGGGCAATTTCTTCAGCCGTCGATAAATAGAGAAGAGCCATGAAATTCCCGCGTTTCAACGCGGCCGGCATCCGCTTGGCCATGATGGCCATCGCGTTGCCGCTGCACGCCCATTCAGCACTCACTGCCCAAGAGGTGGCTGACAAAGCAGAACGACATTCATCAAAAACCATTGCTGCGCAGGCCGGCATCGAAGCGGCCCAGGCGCAGCGCGAGCTTGCCGCTGCGTGGCCGAATCCCGAACTGGGTTTCTCATTCGATGACACCGGGACAGAGGACGAGTCGCGCTCGTTGCAGCTGACCCAGCGCATCGAACTTGGCGGCAAGGCATCCCGGCGCGTCCGTGCCGCAACCGCGCACTACCGGACGGCCGAGGCCACGCTGCAGCAGACGGTGATCGACGTGCGCATCGATGCCGCCAAGGCGTTCCATGAGCTTGCACTGGCCGAGCTGCGGCTGCGGGAGGCCCGGGCCAGCGGCGATATCGCAGCGCAGTTCAGCCAGGCATTGGCGAGGAAACTCGCCGCCGGCAAGGTCCCGCCCATCGATGCCACCAAGGCCAGGTTGGCCGAGCTGACCGCGGCCACCGAATTGAAGAACGCCGAGCGCCAACACCGGCTGGCACAACGCCGGCTTGAGCAGCTCATCGGGGAGCCGCTACCGGAGGAAGGCCACGCCTTGCCCGCACTGCCGCCGGCGCCGCCAAGCTCGGCCGAGGCCCGGCAACAGCTCATGCTGTCGCCGCAAACGCGCCTGTCACAACTGCGGGTGGAGTCGTCTGAAGCAGAGGTGGGGCTGCAGGATGGGCAGCGCTGGCCTGATCTGCAATTGTCCGCCGGAGTCAAAGAGACCGTGGCATCCGGCGAACGCGGTGGTCTGTTCGGTATTGCGATCGAGATTCCGCTGTTTAATTGGAACAACAGCGGCGTATCCGCGGCCAAGGCGAAATTGCGGCAGGCGCAGGCTGAGCAGCAGAGCCAATTGCGGGAGCGCGATCTGCTGGTCCAATCGCTCCATGCCGAATTGATCGACCTGGTGGAACGGATACATCTGTATCAGAGCGACATCATTCCTGCCGCTGAAGCGGCCGTCAGTGCCGCGCGGACCGGCTATGACTACGGTCGTCATGCCTTTATCGATGTGCTCGATGCCCAGCGCAGCCTATTGGCGGCGCGCTCCGAACGCACCGATCTGTGGCAGCAATACCTGGATCGGCTCGCGCAATTCGAACGCGAACTCGGGATTGGCGTGATCAGCCAATAAACCGGCGGCCTTGACGACATCAAATCGCATGCCCGGTTTCAGCGCAAGACATGCACCGGACATGCCACGGGGATTACACCATGCAACACAAGCAAACGATTCTGATCACATTGCTCACAGCTGCCATTGCCGGCGTGGCCGGCTATGCAATCCGCGGCGTCACCGAAGCGCCTGCTCACGCCGCCGGATTGCAAGAGGGCGGCCACGCGGATCATGCCGGGGAAGAGAAACATGCCGAAGACAGCCATGACCACGGCGCAGGGCATGGCGATGGGCACGGCCATGACGGGAAAGCAGCGGATGGCAAGGCCGGGGAGGGCGAGGAACACGGGGAGGAGGGCCTGGTGATGACGCAAGCCCGCCTCAGGCAGGCAGGCATCACGATCGAGACTGCCGGCCCGGGTGAGCTGGGCGATGCCGTGCCGCTGCCGGGCGAGCTGCGGTTCAACCAGGATCGCCTCACCGAGGTCACACCAAGGCTGGCCGCTGTGGCCGTCAGCGTACATAGGAATCTTGGCGACACCGTCAAGCGGGGCGACCTGCTCGCGGTGCTGGAGAGCCAGACCCTGGCCGAGTGGCGCAGTGCGTATCTGGCCAATCGGAAACGCGCCCAATTGGCGCGGATCACCTATCAGCGTGAACAGAAGCTGTGGCAGGACAAGGTCACGGCCGAGCAGGACTACCTTGCGGCGCAGAAGGAGCTGGATGAAGCCGAAATCGCGCTGCAGGCAAGCAAGGACAGGCTGGCCTCGATCGGCGCCGCGCTGCCCGGCGCGAACCGGTCGTTGGCGCGTTACGAGCTGCGTGCGCCGTTGGACGGCACCGTGATCGAAAAGCACCTCACCGCAGGGGAGGCCGTCAAGGAGGACGCAACGCTGTTCCAGATCGCGGATCTCTCCGATGTCTGGGCCGAATTCGCGGTATACCCCCGGAATCTGGAGCAGATCAAGCTGGGGCAGCAGGTCACCGTGCGCGCCGGCGAAGGCGGGATCGCCGCCACTGGGAAGGTGGCCTACATCGGCGCGCTGGTCGGCGAAAAAACCCGCACCGCAACCGCGCGCGTCACGCTGCCCAACCCCGATGGGCGTCTGCGTCCGGGCATGTTCGTCAACATCGAGGTTGCGCAAGGGCACATCAAGGTCCCGGTGGCGGTCAAGGCCGATGCCATTCAATCGGTCGAGGGCCGCAACGTGGTGTTCGTGCGTGAAGGCGAGCGCTTTGAACCGCGCCCGGTGGTGCTGGGCCGCCAGACCGGATCGCTGATCGAGATCCGCAGCGGACTCAAGTCCGGTCAGCGTTATGCCGCCGCCAACAGCTTCGTCGTCAAGGCCGAACTGGGCAAGGCGACGGCCGAGCACAGCCACTGAGGGGATCGATGATGTTTGACCGCATATTGCGATTTGCCATCGAGCATCGCTGGGTGGTGTTGATCGGCGTGTTCGCCATGGCGCTGCTCGGGGCCTACAGCTATCAGAAACTGCCTATCGATGCCGTGCCCGACATCACCAATGTCCAGGTGCAGATCAATACCGAAGCGCCGGGCTACTCGCCGCTCGAAGCCGAACAGCGGGTCACTTTTCCGCTGGAAAGCGTGATGGCGGGGCTGCCGCACCTTGAGCAGACCCGTTCGCTCTCGCGCTACGGGCTGTCCCAGGTCACGGTGATCTTCAAGGAAGGAACCGATATCTACTTTGCCCGGCAGCTGATCAGCGAGCGGCTGCAGGAAGCGAAGGAGAAGCTGCCACCCGGCCTGACGCCCACGCTGGGCCCGATCTCGACGGGCCTTGGCGAAATCTTCATGTGGACAGTCGAACCCCGGCCGGGCGCCAGGAAGGAGGACGGTTCGGCCTATACCGCAACGGACCTGCGCACGATCCAGGATTGGATCATCAAACCGCAATTGCGCAATGTCGCCGGGGTCACCGAGGTGAACACCATCGGCGGCTACGTCAAGGAGGTCCACGTCACTCCCGACCCGGCGAAGCTGGTGGCCTATGGCCTGACATTCCAGGACATCGTCACTGCATTGGCCGAAAACAACAACAACGTCGGTGCCGGCTACATCGAACGGAACGGCGAGCAGTATCTCGTCCGGGCACCTGGCCAGGTTGCGACACTCGCCGATGTTGAACGGATTGTCATCGGCTCCCGTGATGGCACACCGGTCTACATCCGTGACGTGGCCACCGTGGGCCTGGGCAAGGAGCTGCGCACCGGCGCCGCGACCGAGAACGGCGAGGAGGTCGTGCTCGGCACCGTGTTCATGCTGATGGGGGAAAACAGCCGTGCCGTGGCGGCTGCGGTTGGCAGCAAGATGGCGGAGATCAACAAGACGCTGCCAGCCGGGGTCGAGGCGAAGACGATTTACGACCGCACCGAGCTTGTCGACCGCGCAATCGCCACGGTGAAGAAAAACCTGCTGGAAGGCGCGATCCTGGTCATTGCCATCCTCTTTCTATTCCTGGGCAATATCCGGGCCGCATTGATCACCGCGCTGGTGATTCCGCTCTCCATGCTGTTCACGCTCACCGGGATGTACACCAACAGGGTCAGCGCCAACCTGATGAGCCTGGGTGCGCTCGATTTCGGCATCATCGTCGATGGGGCGGTGGTGATTGTCGAGAACTGCATTCGCCGGCTTGCCGAGGAGCAGCACCGCCATGGCCGGGTGCTGACGCGCAGCGAGCGCTTCCACACGGTGTTCGACGCATCGAAGGAAGCGCGCCGCGCGTTGATGTTCGGCCAACTCATCATCATGGTGGTGTATCTGCCGATCTTTGCGCTCAGCGGTGTCGAGGGCAGGATGTTCCACCCGATGGCCTTCACCGTGGTGATCGCCCTGATCGGCGCCATGCTGCTGTCGGTGACCTTCGTGCCGGCAGCGGTCGCGTTGTTGCTGAACGGCAAGATCGCCGAGAAGGAAAACCCGATCATGCGGGCGGCCAGCCGTGCCTATCTGCCCTTGCTCGATTGGAGCCTGACCAAGCGCAGCATCGTGTTCAGCATCGCCATCGCCTCCATCGTGCTGACCGGGGTCGTTGCAAGCCGCATGGGCAGCGAGTTCGTGCCCAGCTTGTCAGAGGGGGATGTCGCGCTGCATGCGATGCGTATTCCCGGCACCAGCCTGGCGCAATCGCTGGTGCTGCAGGCGCAACTGGAAAAGCGGATCAAGCAGGTTCCCGAGGTCAAGCTCGTCTATGCCAAGCTTGGCACCGCCGAGGTTGCAACCGACCCCATGCCGCCTTCGGTGGCCGACACCTTTGTGATCTTCAAGCCGGAGGATGAATGGCCAAGACCGAAGCGCAGCCTGGCTGAGGTGAAGCAGGCGCTCGAACAGGCCGTGGAGGAAATCCCGGGCAGCAACTATGAGTTCAGCCAGCCCATCCAGATGCGCTTCAACGAGCTGATTTCCGGGGTACGTGGCGATGTCGCGGTCAAGGTGTTCGGAGACGATATGGCACAGCTGCTGGAAGCCGGCAACGATGTCGCGGGTGCACTACGCAACATCCCCGGGGCTGCCGACGTGAAGGTCGAGCAGGTCACCGGCCTGCCGCTGCTCACCGTCGAGATTGATCGCACCCGGCTTGCCCGTTATGGCCTGTCGATGCAGGCGGTGCAGGATGTCGTCGAAGCCGCAGTGGGTGGCAAAGCCGCTGGCGTGCTGTTCGAAGGCGATCGCCGCTTCGACATCATGGTCCGACTACCCGAAAGCATGCGTGGCGATGTAGAAGCGGTCCGTCGCTTGCCGATCCCGCTGCCGGAAGGGGCTGGCTTCGTTCCGCTGTCCGAGGTTGCCGACGTGGTTGCTTCGCAAGGCCCGAACCAGATCAGCCGCGAGAATGGCAAACGCCGCATTGTCGTGACCGCGAACGTACGTGGCCGGGACCTGGGCGGGTTTGTGAACGAGGCGATGGGGGTGATCGACCAGCAGGTCAAATTGCCGAGCGGCTACTGGACCAGTTGGGGCGGGCAGTTCGAGCAGTTGCAATCGGCAGCGCAACGGCTGCAGATCGTGGTGCCGATCTCGCTCTTGCTGGTGTTTGGCCTGCTGTTCGCCACCTTTGGAAACGTGCGTGACGGTCTGCTTGTCTTCACCGGCGTACCCTTTGCCCTCACCGGTGGCGTCCTGGCGTTGTGGCTGCGGGATATCCCGCTGTCGATTTCGGCCGGCGTGGGCTTTATCGCGCTGTCCGGCGTTGCCGTGCTCAATGGATTGGTGATGATCACCTTCATCAACAAGCTGCGTGAGGATGGCCTGGATGTGCTGACGGCGATCCGGCAGGGCGCGCTGACACGCTTAAGGCCGGTACTCATGACCGCGCTCGTGGCATCGCTTGGCTTTGTTCCGATGGCGCTGGCAACCGGGACCGGGGCGGAAGTACAGCGGCCGCTGGCAACGGTGGTGATCGGCGGCATCCTGTCGTCAACGATCCTGACGCTGCTGGTGCTGCCCGCGTTGTATCGCTGGACCTATCGTAAAGCGCACTGAGCATGCCGCCGCACGATGCGGCCTCAAGGGCCGCATCGTGCGCGTCGGGCTGGCTCAACCCGGTGGGGCCGTTACTTGGCGAGCGCCTTGGCCGCCACCGGCTTGACGGCATCCACCACGGGCTGCACGCGGGCGTAGCTTTCGACGTACGGGCGGCCGTAGTAGCTGTCGAGCAGCAGTTGCTTGAGCTCGTTGATCAGCGGGTAGCGCGGATTGGCGCCGGTGCACTGGTCATCGAACGCTTCCTCGGCCACGGCATCGAGCCTGGCGAGGAACGCCGCCTCGGGCACGCCGGCCGCCTGGATCGACGCCGGGATGCCCAGCGTGGCCTTCAGCTCTTCCACCCAGGCGATCAGCGCCTCGACCTTGCCATCGTCGTTGCCGCCCGGCAGGCCCAGATGTTCGGCAATGTCCGCATAGCGGCACTTGGCGATCGGCCGGTCGTACTGGCTGAACGCGGTCTGCTTGGTCGGAATGTCGACTGCGTTGTAGCGGATGACATTGCTGATCAACAACGCGTTGGCCAGACCATGCGCCAAATGGAACTCGGCGCCGATCTTGTGCGCCATGCTGTGGCAGACGCCCAGGAATGCATTGGCGAAGGCGATGCCGGCGATGGTGGCAGCGTTGTGCACCATCTCGCGCGCCTTGGGATCGTTGGCGCCATTCAGGTAGGCCGACGGCAGGTATTGCTGCAGCAGCTTGAGCGCCTGCAACGCCTGGGCATCGGAATACTCGTTCGCCATCACCGAGACATAGGCCTCCAGCGCGTGGGTGACCGCATCGATGCCGCCGAAGGCCGTCAGGCTCTTGGGCATGTTCATCACCATGTTCGGGTCGACGATGGCGATGCTCGGGGTCAACTCATAGTCGGCGATCGGATACTTGATGCCGGTGCGCTCGTCGGTGACCACGGCGAACGGCGTGACCTCGGAACCGGTACCGGAAGTGGTCGGAATCGCCACCATCTGCGCCTTCACACCCAGCTTGGGGAACTTGTAGATGCGCTTGCGGATATCCATGAAGCGCAGCGCCAGATCCTCGAAGTGGACATCCGGATGTTCGTACAGCACCCACATGATCTTGGCCGCATCCATCGGGCTGCCACCACCCAGGGCGATGATCACATCCGGCTTGAAGGTGTTGAGCATATGCACGCCTTTGCGCACCACCTCGAGCGTCGGGTCGGCCTCCACTTCATAAAATACTTCAACTTCCATTCCCATCTGCTTGAGGATACGGATGGTCTCGTCGCAATAACCGTTGTTGAACAGATAGCCGCCGGTGACCAGCGCCGCACGCTTCTTGCCGGCCAGCTCCTCCAGCGCGAAGGGCAGGCAGCCACGGCGGAAATAGATGCTCTTCGGCAGTTTGTGCCACAGCATGTTCTCAGCCCTCTTTGCCACGGTTTTCTTGTTGATCAGATGCTGCGGGCCGACGTTTTCCGAAATGGAGTTGCCGCCCCAGGAGCCGCAGCCCAAGGTGAGCGACGGCGCCAGCGCGAAGTTGTACAGATCGCCGATGCCGCCTTGGGAGGAGGGGGTGTTGATCAGGATGCGGGCGGTCTTCATCTTGTCGCCGAAATACTTGATGCGCTCGGGTTGCAAATCCTGGTCGGTGTACAACGCCGAGGTATGGCCGATGCCGCCGAGCGCGACCAGCGCCTCGGCCTTGGCGACCGCATCGTAGAAATCCTTGGCGCGATACATGCCGAGGGTAGGGGACAGCTTTTCATGGGCGAAGGCTTCCTCGTTGCCCACCGACACCACCTCGCCGATCAGCACCTTGGTATACGGCGGCACCACGATGCCGGCCATGTCCGCGATCCTGAGTGCGCTTTGCCCGACGATGGCGGCATTGAGCCCGCCATCGACCAGGATGACCTTGCGTACCGCTTCGGTCTCCTTCTTGTTGAGCAGGTGGCCGCCGTTGTGCGCAAAGCGCTCGCGGACCTTGTCATAGATGCTGTCCACCACGATCACGGCCTGCTCGGAAGCGCACACCACGCCGTTGTCGAAGGTCTTGGACATCAGGATCGAGGCAACCGCACGCTTGATATCGGCGGTCTCGTCGATCACCACCGGGGTATTGCCGGCGCCCACACCAATAGCGGGCTTGCCCGAGGAATACGCCGCGCGCACCATGCCCGGCCCGCCGGTGGCAAGGATCAGGTTGACATCAGGGTGGCGCATCAGATGGTTGGACAATTCAACCGACGGCGTATCGATCCAGCCAATGATGTCCTTGGGCGCGCCGGCAGCCACTGCCGCTTCGAGCACCAGGCGCGCCGCCTGGCAAGTGGATTGCTTGGCGCGCGGGTGCGGGCTGAAGATGATGGCGTTGCGGGTCTTGAGCGAGATCAGCGCCTTGAAGATCGCGGTCGAGGTGGGATTGGTGGTCGGCACGATGCCGCAGATGATCCCGATCGGTTCGGCGATGGTGAGTGTGCCGTAGTTGTCATCGACCGAGAGCACACCGCAGGTCTTCTCGTCCTTGTACTTGTTGTAGATATATTCGGACGCGAAGTGATTCTTGATGACCTTGTCTTCGACCACGCCCATGCCGGTTTCCTGAGCCGCCATCTTGGCAAGCGGAATCCTTGCATCCGCTGCGGCCAGCGCCGCGCTGCGGAAGATCTCGTCCACCTGTTCCTGGGTATAAGTCGCAAACAGCTGCTGGGCTTTCTTGACCCGCGCCACCAGTGCGTCCAGCTCCTGAATGTTGGTCACAGTCATGCGTGTTCTCCTTGTTTACCGCGTTCGGGCTGTTTGTGTATGCCCGTGGATGAGTGCCGTAGTGTCACGATAGCGGCCACCCAGGAAGGACTTTTTGATCCAGCGCAGATTTGCAGTCATCAACGTACGAATATTCAAATAATGTATATTATGTAAAGTTACTAAGATGGATTCGACAGGTGGCCCGGAACGCGATCGGTCGACGCCCTCCTTTCGTCCCGACGAACGGTTGACAAAAATCCGTGCTTGTTGCACATATCAAACACCCGCTTCGGCGGGTTTTTCATTTTTCACGAAGGACAACATGGAGAGGAAATTCCCAAGAGCCGATTTCGTCTGCGATCAAGCAGACTTGATGCACGCGCTGTACTCACTCAGCGCATCAGAGATCGCAGAGATATGCGGCATTGGCATCAGCACCGCTGAGGCATGGCGGCACGGTATCGAGCCGGTACCGTACATGGCCTATCAGCTATTGCTATTCCGAGCGCTAGGCCGTGTACCGTGCGGGCCGTGGGCAGGATGGCAGTTTGTAGAAGACCGACTATGCGCACCAGGCATGCGACCGAAAGACGCCCCGAGGCGGGATGAACTAATGTTTATCGGCCATTACCGCATCGACCGACGCCTGACCGAGAGCCAGGCCGAGCTACTGGATGGGACGCTGCGCCAGCGAGACTTCTATCGCCGGCAGTGCGGCCTAGAAGCCCGATTGGGCCTGATGCTAGCGAACATCTTTTCGTGATCGTCACGCTAGGCCGACGGGCAGCCTAGCTCGTGCAAACGATCCACGACCCATTTGTGACGGTCACGCAAATATTGCGTTGAATCGATCCGTTGCTGAGCCCGAATCGCTTCTTTTTCAGCCAGCAACTCAGCGCAGTATCGATAAGGGACCGCCTTAGACTGATCTTCACCAAAGGAAGACACTGCCGCCCGTGCCTCAGGCATTGGGCGGCGACGAGCTGCAGCACGCTCGGCTTGAACGTAGTGCTGCAGGCTGACGGTTCCACCGGCAGCATCCTTAGCTGTGATCTGTTTAAGAGGCTTGGAGCCAGCTGGACAAGGACCATTCTGATAGGAAATGGCGCCGGAACTGGTACGACACTTGGTCACGCCCTCATCTGCACCGGCAAAAGCTGCCATCGATAGCAGTAGCAACAAAAGTAGACGCATGACACCCCCCGGCATTCCAACGTCAGAAGTTGATAAGACTAGCCGATATGCATCCAGGAACGCCATAGGCCAGCAGGAGGGGGTCGGATGAGCACGGCGGACGCATAAGGCTGTGACTGCAGCTGCGCGCGCCCTACCCTAGCCAGCAGCTTTCGGGCGCTACGCGGCCGAATCGGGCATAAGCCCGATCGCTTCATTTAGCCCTGCGGGCGAGCAAGCGCTTTTAGCGCTCTGAAAAACGACGAGTCTTGGCCTCTCGAACCATCGCCGCCATAGGTATACGGTGCTCGCTTTCGTTTTTTGTGACGGCCTCTTTATCAACAGAAGCTACCGACGTTTTTGTGACCGTCGCTTTTTTTGCCTTGGATGCAGGAGTACCAGATTTCGTGACAGCCTCCTTTTTCATGGCAGGCTTTGCGTTTTTAGTGACTGTCACAGCATCAACGGGCGAGGCACCGTAACCACGGCGCCGGCCAAGCTCAATCCACGCCTCTTTGGCGCGCAATCCCATGATTTTCTGACCGAAAATCAGCCATTCCAGCTGAGATTCGGTCAAGGACTGGATATCAGACAATTCCGTGACTGTCGCCTTATGGGTTAAATCGCGGCGAGATTTGGCTTTACGTTCAGCCGCTGTCATCGGCCGAGTGCCGAGCGCAGGACGACCCCGCTTTTTTGGGGTGTCGCCAACATCAAGGCTTAATGTCTTTGTATCGTGACCGTCGCGCATTTTATTACCCCGTTGATTGATGATTCAATTTTAGTGACAGTCACGTTATTTGACAATTGCCATTTATCGGTAATTACCGATAACAATCATCTGTATTGGCAACCCGCATTCCACATTCAGCCCAAACAATGAATTCAATACGGCGCTGTTCATCCGTTTTGTCCCAATGGGCACAACCCTGAATTAAGACGAAGCAACCAATCAATACGTATTTCATGAAGGCAGCCTCTCACGCACAGGACGAGCAGCCGCCTCTTGATCGGCCGATTCATCAAACCACCCTTCCGCTACGATGGTCTTGCAGGTGGCCTGATCCATCGAAGGAATCAACGTGGCTTGCTGGGTATAACACTTGCACACATTGCCCATTACCGCGCACGCAACGGGCTTGGGTGCCATCTTTGGCGAGTTAATGCCGTCATACACTGCTGCGGTATGTGGCAGACCAGGAAGACGCGGAATACGCGCTTCAAAGTAATCCAGCTCTTCGCGCTGAGTAGATATGGGAGACGACGGCGCAGGCGTCACAGCAGATGCTGTCGCTGATGCTTCAGCACTGCTTTGTGCAATGGCAGGATTGGTCGCTTCGGTATACGCGCGATAGCCGGCAAAGGCACCCAGGGCAATGGCAGCAATCACCACGTTGATTGCGTACTTGATGGCCTTGGGCATGGCCGGCTTGAGGTTATGAACCTCAGAGCTTTTGTAAAGCGAATAGACCTTGGTTGGATAGGACCACATTGACTTAGCGGCACTGTTGCGGTCCTTCTTCGTCTCAGGGGTGGCACAACGCGGCCACTCAAGCACCTGCGCTACTTGCCGGCCGAACAACCGCTCAACATGAACATGCCGGTTGATCAGCTTGCGCACGTCGCTATCGATCAAGCCAGGATGCTGGGTAATCAGCATGGCTCTTAAACCACGGTGACGCATATCCTCAAACGCCGCCACCTTGGGCGGTCTGGCGGAGCCGTTTGGCCGCGTCGGAAAAATCTTCTGCGCCTCGTCAATGACCACAAGCGCGCCATTCTCAACCTCATGCCAACGGTGAGGATCGAGGAGACTGGCGGTGCGGTTAATCGTCAATTCCTTGATACCGTGCACGTAAATCGGCGGATCATCACCACTCAGTTTTGAGGCCAGCTTTGCGAGTTCAGATACCACCCACAACGTTTTGCCATTACCCTGCAGCCCGGTAATCAGCGTTGCAACAGCAGCAGTCATTTGGACACCATGCGGATAAAACGTTCAGCCATGATCAAAGTCGCAATCGAAATGAAAACAGCCGAGTGCACCTTAATAAATCCCTCAATACCCAAGAACTTCAAAATCGACCAAACCTGTTGATCTACTGCACCGAACCTGGACAAGACCCACTGCAATCCGTCCTGGAAAAGCAAATCGATTCCAGTGTAAGAAATGGCAGTCAATCCAAGCGCCAACAAAATGCGCCCAATCAACGTCGGCAACGCAGCACCAAGCGCCGTCCAAATCGCGGCACCAATCACAGCCGGCAATGGCATTAGAACCTCCTACCGACCCACATCCAGATAATCCAGAGGCAGGAAAGCGTTGTAATAGCATTCACGATCATGCGAATTTCACGGCCATGGTCGCAAATAAGAGAAAGCGGAACATTGACCGAACTTATTGAATTTCCCAAAAAAGAACCAAAAGACAATGTCTTGTCTGAAATTGAGCACTGACCGGCAAAATCTTCAGGATTTTTCAAATCAAAACTTTCTCTTATATCGTTTTCTTGCATGGCACCTTCCCATGCAATTCCTTTTTCGGTTGGCTTCTTAATTAAATCGGACCAGCCGTCAGGCTCTTTGCTATCCTCACAATTCCGGCGATGCATTTCTCTAGCAATTGCGCACTGCACTGCATCACCTTTGCAAAGAAATCCCGAATCACAACTACCGCTAAATGCACCTTTGCATTTCTCATCGTTTGGACTTTTCTTGCAGAAATCATCCGTAGTCGGCTTGCAAATCGGATCATTCGGATTTTTGGCGCACGTTTGCGCTCGCTTGCATTGCTCCGAATTTGGATTGGTTTTGCACGCATCGTCGTTTTTCTGATCGCACACAGGATCATTTGGCTTCATAAAACAATATTCATCAGTACCACGGACACATGTTTTATGCTCAGGATTCTTGGAGCAAAAATTATCGCTACCAGGAACGCAGCTGGCATGATTGGGATTGGCACTACAAAACGGATCAGAACCCGGCTGACAGCTATAAGCGGTTGGATTTGCTTTGCAAAATTCATCACCACCCGGCTTGCATTTGCTATCAGCGGGATTTTGTTTGCAATAATCAGTCTCACCCGCTGGCGGACCATCCCCTTTTATACAAACGTTTTGCCCATTTACAGCTGCAGGAGCGAAACGCTCACCGGGTTTGCAGTCACCAGGACTGGCAGGCTGGACATTGACATCGGAAGGCGGCGTTGTAGGCGTGGCGGCACCATCCGCAGGGCATTGCTGGCCGGTATATTGGCCAACACCCTGTTTGATCATTACACCGTCAAAGACCCCATTCTTTGTGCCAATTGCATATTGAGCTTCGTTAATATGAATTGAGCAACCACCATTGCACAATGCAACCTCACCAAGGCGAGCACCCTGCAAATAGTGATTTGCCATATCAACAGTCTGGCCCATTTTTTTATTGCAATCGACTTGATCGCACGGCCCACGATTAGTAGCAGGCAAACCCAAAACATGATTAGAAGATAGACCATCATCACGGCAAACATACGCGTTTGGCCTTTGCACATGAAGGCGCGAATATTTGGCGTAAAGCTGATTGCCTTCAATATAAAATCCAGTATAAGAATTCTGAAAATCACACGCAGAATCATGGTTGGGAATATTTCCGGATTGCAAACCCCACTGATATTGCCTTCTAGCAGCTGCATCCTCACCACAAACCAATGCGCCGTCCGAAACAATCCACATATCAGCAATGGCAAATGACGAGAAAAGCAACATGAAAACAAATCTAATTATTTTCATCATAAGTAAAAACCCCCGGTTATTAGCCGGGGGTCTTTTCATGCTGTGCACACCAGCCACATCGCCGGCAGCCCCATCAGCAAAATCAACATCCCGGCTGTCATGACTTATTAGCCACGACCAACAAAGGACATGATCTTGTAGAAGCCCCACGCGGCCAGGGCCGGCGAAAGCTTGATGGCGAAGTAGGTGCCCATACCAGCAACGACCCAGGTAGCAATAGCGGTGGCATCAGCCGCATCGAGCGCAGGCAAAGCCACTGCAGCTTGCGCCGGAACAGCAACGAAGGCGGAAAGGGCAAGGCCAATAGCGGCCAGGGGAGTATGTTTGTTATTCATCATCAGATTTCCTTCTAGAACGTACAAAACGAATAATGTCGCGCATACCTGCGGCGACAAGCCAGACAAGGGCACAAAGGCCCACGATTTGCGACGCCAATTCAGGTGTTAACGCCGCAAATGGGTTTGCCGAAATGAGACTGTATTCACTCGGCGCAATCAAAACAGAGCCTGTGCATTGATCAAGCGGCACATCGACAAGCGACATTCCAACAACAGCCGTACCATCAGACCCGGAAACAACGGTAGGCCCCGCCTTTAGTGACTTGAGCAACACACAGGTAGGCATTAGTGCCTCACTAAACGGCCAAACGACCAGATAATGAAATTGGCGCCGAGGTTATATTTCGCCGTATCAAGTGCCTCCTCATACGAATCAAAAGGGCCAGCTTGATCGACGTACTTGGTATAACCCACGTCGCCCTCGCGAGGACAAAGGAACAAGCCGGAATCTTTGTCCTGTACCAAAAAGGCCGTATCGAATTCCGGCATGATATGCCCCTTAGACCTTATTTTTAATTTCGCCGGATTCGGTATTAACCGTTTGAGCCGGCCTGATCGGGTGCCAAGCCCGCAAAACGGTTTTGCTATCACCCTTGCCCGTAGCGACCAACTCCAATTCGAGTTCGGCTTGATGCGGATAGGAGTGGTTTTTCATGGCTTCATACAGCGAAACGTCCGGGAAGCGATGTTCGGTCGCGGAAAAACCCTTTTGCGTTCCCTTCGTTTCATCCAATGCGTTTTGCACAAAAATCGTGGTGGAATTGAGCGAATCCCCGTTAATTTCGCCCTTAAAGCCCTTAACACCCATCACCGTTACGGTTGTTTTGAATTTCATTTTCATACCCTCAATGGAGCGGCGCAGTTAAGCCACCAATCCGCATTGCGCCTGAATGTGCGGGGGCTTTTTTCCATGCAAAATCTAACTCTCCGGCGTAGAGCTTTTTCAGCTCGACATCGGTCAGCCAGCGTTTTTGATCGTCATGCATTGGTTGCGGGCTGAATTGATAGTCCGGAACCTTGAAACGAGGCGGGATTTTGTCCTGACGGGATACCAGATCAAGCGCGGTTTGCGCGTCACCACCGCAAAGCTCTTGAATCATCCAGAGGTAGTGACCGAACTGCTGGCGGACAATCTCAATTGCCTTGTTGAGGTTGATCACAGCGGTGTTTTTGACTGATTCCAAGCGGTCGGCTTTCTGTTCGGCAATCCAATGCAAAGCCGGATAGGAAGCGGCGAGATAAGCGCCAGCCCGAAGCAGCACGTCAAAGGGGATCAGGTAGCCTTCGCTTTTCAGCTCAACTTCGACGCGCGTCCAGGGATGCCATTTATGACCTAGTTGCATGCCCTTTTCGTACACACGGCACATACGACCGGAATCGCGTTTCCCGATGTTCATGGTGCGCCCTGCCCCATTCGGAAAATCCCAATCCCCTCGCCGTTCTCCGGCTGGCCTGCGGCCGCCGTTCGTGAAGTGCCCCGCTACCCAATCGGCGTGCGCTTGGTCGACGCTGTAGAACTGGCCCTGGATATCGTCAAACGAGAGATCAACGCGGGTGATGCGCGGCCGGATAGCCTCATCGGCCAAGAACTGGTGCATGCGCGCTTCCCACCCTGGAGCGGCTGCAGCAAGACCCGAGCCGAACACGGCAACCATGATCGTGTCCTGTTGGCCACCAATGCTGACCGTGCCCCAGTTGTCGCCCAGGGTGAACGTGCGCTTGTAGTAGTTGTGGCCGTTGGGCTTTGCATCGGTAACGCCATAGCCGAGGATGGTTTCCAGGCGCAGGCTGAGCGCCATAACCAAATCCTCTTCGGTCACAAACGGGACCGGGCTATAGCGCAGCGCCGTGTCCTTATGGATGGTGATATGCAGCCAATCGATAAAGGCCGCATCGTCGCCATAGCCGAAGCGCCGAGGGACAAGCAGCACATCGCCGGAATCGGAAATCACCAGCTCGATATGTTCGAGTTCGTGCTGGACGACCGCTGCCACGCCGGCGTCCGCCTGGGCCTTTTCCCCCCTGTTAGTGTGGGGGGGAAGGCCCCCGCCGCTGGCGGCGCTGTCGCGCTCCCGCGCTGCCCGCACCGCCCTAGCGGCGGTCACCTCAGCCACCAACTGCGGACCCACGGCCGAGCCGTGGACGTGCTCAAACTGCGGGCGAGGCGGCATCAGGCATGTTGCAGGCGCAGGGCGAGCGGACAGCCGCGCCATCGTTTCGTGACGGACACGGTTTTCTTGATCACGAGATACGAGCGGCTCTAAGGGACGATTCTTGCGGGGCATTACCGGAAGCTCCACCAAAGGAAGTAGTGGAGAAGACGGACCAGGACGGACCACACCCAAATGACGACGAACAGTGCAGCAGCCCAAACCGGAAACGGGATCAGATCAAACGCCGATGCCACTACTTGTGCGATCAGGCACAGCACAAGGAACAGCTCGCCCAGGCTTGGGCAAATGGCGCAGAGCAGGCGCAGGGTTTTGCGAGCAGCTTGCATGGCGTGCTACCGTGTCAACAGATGTGCACACCCTAGATGTATACAGACGTATACGTCAACACTTGAATACAGGAGCCCCATGGAAACGCTTGACGAAATTTTGGACGCAGCAAAAGCGGCGCTCGGGAAAGAGAGCGACAACCAGCTAGCGCTTGCGATGGGAGTAACAAGAGGAGCCGTAAGCTCTTGGCGCATAAAACGCACTGCACCAGACGCTTATGCACTGATGGAACTACAGAAAATCCTGAAGGTGGACGCGCGCGAGTTGCTCGCGATCATCGAAGCAGAACGCGCAAAAACTGAAGAACGACGCGGCTACTGGGAAGATGTAAAACGTAGTTTCTCTACGAAAGGCGTTTCGTCTGTCTTGGCCGTGGCTACGGCGCTAGCCCTGCTCGGAACGCCCTCACGGTCAGATGCAGGGACAACTAATTCTTACAGAAATGCGAACTTTGTTTCTGTATATTATGTAAAGTTAGATAACAGGATAACAGTGACCGAGGATCATTACTGTATGAATTGCCGGTCAAGCCTACCCAAGGAGCTAGCCTACTTAGAGTGGCTATGACGTGACACTTGCCGCGGCACGCGCCCTGTCCTGCTTCTGACTGACCACTGGACATCGGGGGTTGCTAATGGCGCTTCAATCAAACGTCACCGTATACAGCATGTCCGTGCTGCTCTCGTCGGTGCCGAAGCGGGTCACCAGCGACCAGCGCCGTGAGAGCAGCACGGTCAGCGAGATCGCGTCCGACAGTCCGTCGAAGCTTTTCTCCAATGCCACGCGCAGACGGTTGCCCAGGCGTTTACTGACCGAGACGACTTGCGAAGTAGTGCCGTCGGCCCGTTCCTCGGATGCGAAACCGACTTCGTCGATCCCCAGGGTCTCCAGGAACTGGTCAGTGAAGCCTTCGCCCGGGTTGCCTTCGGTCAGGATGGCGTTGAGTGCCTGCACCATGACGGCAGCATCGCCCTTGTCCATGGCATCGGCGCCGTGGCCGAACAGCAACCAGGCGAGTTTTTCGTTGTCTGGCACATTGGGGTCGGAATACAGGGTCACCTGCGGCGATTGCGCGCTGCCTTTTACCTGCACACCCGCTTCCACCGCGCCGCCGCGGCGTACCGCCAGGATGTCGAGCCCGGGGTTGTCGATCACGCCGGCAAACGACAGGATGCCGCGTTCGATGTCCAGTTTCTGGCCGTAGGCCCGGTAAGTGCCTTCGTCCACCTTGACCACCCCGCTGGCCGACAATGCCCGTTCCGGGCTGGCGCGGAAACGCAGCGCGCCGGACAGCTGTGCTTCGAGCCCGTAGCCTCGGAAGCGGAAGTTCTCGCCCAGATCGACGTCGAATACCAGATCGGCCAGCTTGAGCGGGCTGGGGGCTTCCTGCCGCTCGCGTCCCACGATCACCACGTCGCTGGACAGCATCGGCACATCGTTGCCACGGTATTCGATGTTGCCGCGGTCGGCGCGCAGGTTGCCGCTGACCGAGATGCCCCCTGCCCCGTACTTGATTTCGCCTTTGCCCGACAACACCAGTTGCATGTCCGGCCGATTGACGAGCAAGAGCTGTTCGGCGTGCAACACGGCCTGCGCATCGGCGCCGTCCTGGCGCAGGTCGACCGTGCCGCCCGCGGTCAGGGTGCCGCTGCCGCCACGGAAACGGAAGGTATCGAGCCGGATACGGCGCTCGCTCAGGGTCAGCCGAGCCTCGCCATCACGCAGCCGGATGCCGGTGCTTTTGTCATGCACCGACAGTGCGCTGCCGGCCAGCCAGCCATCGAATGTCGGCGCGTGCAAAGGGCCGCTGCGGCGCACGTCCAGCTTGAGCGCCCCGGCCAGTGCAACGCTGTCGCTGATCAATGGCGCGACTTGTGCCAGATCCGGCAGATCCCCTTGCACGTGCAGTGCAAGGTCGGCGTCGGGCCGGATGCGCCAAGCCTGTGCATCCAGCAGCGTCCGCGCATCGATGCGCAGATGCCCGAAGCGGGTGCTGGCTGCGCTTGTCTGCAGTGTGGTCAGCGAATTCTCGGCGCGCAGCTGGGCATCGAACTGCGTCAGTGTCAGTGCCTGCGTCTGGCGGCCGACACGCCGGCGCAGGTCGCCGGATACCCGCCGCAACGTGGCTTGCCCATGCAGTGCGGTGTCGACACGTAGATCCCATTGTCCGGCCAGGACCAGATCGGCTTCGATTTCTGGCGGCACCGCTGCAAGTGCAAGCCATTCCGCAACGGCCAGACGCGGCGCATTGCCGCGAGTCGTCAGCCGCCCGTTCTTCCAATCCAACCTGGCGATCTCGATCCGGCTGCTGCCAACATCGAAACGCGCATCGGCAAGACCGACACCGGCCGGCCCCAGGCGCACCGCAGCCGGCGACAGCAACCGGACCGCGATCGGCCCGCTGGTTTCGAAGCGTTGCCAGCGCCCTGCCCAGTTCCAGGCCGCATCCAAGGCGCCATCGGCCGTCAATGCAAGGGCGAACGGCCGTTCCTTGTAGTTGCCCTGGGCATCGATCACCGCATGATGGCGTGCCCGTGTGCCGGTGAGGGTCACCTTTGCCTGTTGCAGCGCCGCACCGAATCCGGTCACGCCATCCGCCTGCAAGGCCACATTGAACGGCCGGTCCAGATCCGGGTAGAGCTCAGCTTTGAGCTGGGCCGATCGGGCTGCGACGCCCCATGGTGTGGCAAACCCTTCGATCGCCAGGTCGGTCTGCAGCCAGGGCGCTCGCCAGTCTCCCCGCGCCAGGACCTGCCCAATCACGCGGCCGCTGAAGTCGGGTCCGGCCTGCGTCAGATCACGCAGCGCCAGCGCCAGTTGCAGCTCGTCCCCCGGCCGCCCGAGTGCGCCCTTGGCCGTGACCCGGTTGTCCCCCAGCGCCAGCCACAGGTCCGCTTGGCGGACCTGATGCAGATCGAGCGTCAGCCGCCCCTCGCCCGCCAAGGCGCGTCCGTTGAAGCGGCTGGGCTTGAGCGCGTACTGTGCATTCACATTGAGTTGCGGCCTGAGTTCGCCTTGCATGGTGAACTTGCCACTGATGTCGCCCGCCGGCCAGGGTGCGTAGTCCGCAGGATTCCAGTGACTGGCCTGGGCATGCAGGACGAAATCCTGCCGTTCGAACCCGAATTCGCCGATGGCGGTCAAGGTGCTCTTGCCACGTGCCAGCATCAGCTTGCGCAGCGCGAGCCGACGTTGCCGCTCCGGCTCGATCCAGCCCAGTTCGGCCCAGAGCCGTCCCTGTACGCGTGCGTCGACCAGCTTGGCCACCACATCCGGCGCGCGATACGGCCCTGAAAGATCGATCAGGCCGGCCACAGCGCTGTGCGGCAGCCCCTCCCGCAGGGCGGCCAGATCAAGTGCCTGCAAGGTGAGCTTGGCTTGCAACCGGTCACGCGTGAAGCGGCCATGGGCCTTGACGACAGCCGAGCCGAGCAAGGACGCATCCAACCGCTGCAGCGCCAGCCAATCGGTGCCCAGCGTGAAATCGGCGTCAGCCCGGAGCAGCGGGATACGCTGTGCATCAAGACGCCCTGCCCCCTGGTTGCGCACCGTGAGCCGCCCGCTTGCGCCGTCGCGGGTGGGTGCCAGGTCAAGGCGCAATTCCAGGTCGCCCTGCGGCCATCCCGGACGCAGTGCGGCCGGATCGACATGCGATGCGCTCAGCTGCGCCTGACGCAGCATGGCGTAGACATAGGGTGCGAACACGTCGGCACGCAGCTTGATCTGCGCCCGCAGCCGCTCGCCGCCGACCCGACCTTGCACGCCCAGGTCACGCAGGCTGCCCGACAGAGCCAGATCGGTATCGACGTCATAGTCTTCAATCTGACCTTGGAAACGCAGGCGACCGGCGGCTGCGAACGGCGCAAGTCCGGTGACCTGCAGCTGTGCCTGCGCCAGGCCGCGCGGCGTGCGCAGTTGTTGCACCACCAGGCGGTGGACGCTGCCGTCGCTATCGAACCGGGCACGGATCGCCTTGAGGTCGACGCCTGACGCCTCTATCCGGACCCGACCGGCGCGCAGTTGCCCCACATGCACGGCAATCGGCAAGGTCAGCTTTGTCGGCGGTGGGGTGGTGGGCCGATCCGGTGGCTGCGGTTTGCTGTGCACCCGTACTTCGCCTGCCTCGACCAGGCCAATCGAAACCATGCGTTGCAACAGCGCCCGCGGTGCCCACTGCACATGCAAGCGGTCGATGGCAATCCGGCTCGCCTTGGTATCCACCACCAAGCCGCGGACGTTGAAATCCCGCCAGAGCGAGCCTTCCAACGCCGTGATCCGCACCGTCGCACTGCGATTGATGCGCTCGATCAGCCATGCGCGGCCGCCGGGCTGGTCAAGCCATTGCGCACCGAGGTAAAGCAGTGCCGGCAAGGCAAGTACCCAGGCCAGGGTTGCCCAGAGCAGCACACGTAGCAGCGTGCGACGCCGGGTGGGCAACGCTGGCGTGGTCTCGGCGGGCGGCATGGGATCGGTCATCAGAACGCCATCCCCAACGCAAAGTAGACGCGCCATTGCTGCGCATCCAGCCCATACGCGACATCGGCCCCAAGCACGCCGACCGGGCTTACCCAACGTGCGCCGAGCCCCACGCCGGTCTTGCCCGAGTAATCGGCCCATCGATCGGCAGCGTCACCATGGTCGACGAAGACTGCGGCGCGCCAATCGCGGTAGACGGCGTGTTGATACTCCAGTGTCGTCGTGGCGATGACACGCCCGCCTTGGATCGACCCGCCACGCGCCACGCCCAGACTTTCGTAGTCGTAGCCCCGCACGCTGTGGCTGCCGCCGGCACGGAACAGGAAGTCAGTGGGCACGCCGCCCCTGTCCTGGGTCAGTGTCTGCCCCAGTTCCAGCCGGCTGATGGCAACGCCCTTGTCGCCCACCGGCCAATAGTGGGTGCCGCGCCCATACAGCCGCAGGAAGGTCTCGTCCGACAGCACACCCCTGACCCCACCGCCTGCCTCGAATTGCAGGACTGAACCATCGCGCGGGTTGCGCTGGCTGTCCAGCTCACGTCTTATCCATTGGACGCCGAGCGCCAGCGTCTGCGGGTTCTCGGTGGTCCCGTCGTCGAGTTCACGCCGCTCGGTCAGGTATTCCAGTGTGATGGTGCGGTCGATCCGATCACCCTTGGTGGCACGCGAGATGCCGGCTTTATAGGTATCCGAATCCAGATTGTTCGACGTGGAGCGCTCGCCGCTGAAGTACACCCGGTGGGTATAGCCGTTGGCCTCTTTGGGGAAAGTGAGACCCAGATCCAGGCTTTGTTCCAACTGTTCGAGCTTGACCCGGCTGTCCAGGACCCAGCCGCGTCCCGCCACATTGTTGTAGCGATGCGAGACTTCGCCGCGAAAGCCGGTATTGGTGCTGTAGCCCACCCCGAGCGTGAGCTTGTGCAGCGGGGCCTCCTGTACCGTCACATGCACCGGCGCAAGGTAAGGCGCGTCGCCGGAGAGCACCGGCTCGACAATGACTGTGGAAAAGTGCGGCATGTCCTGCAGATCGCTTTGCAGCTTCTGCAGATCCCTGCGCTTGAATTCATCGCCCGGATCGATCCGCACCTGGTCGTGGACAAGGCTTTCCGGATAGCGTGACAGACCATCGACGGTCACTTCGCCATAGCGATAGAGCGGGCCGCTGTTCAGGACCAGCGTCAGGTCGGCGGCGGCGGCGGCCGGCTCTATCCGTGCTTCGCTCTTGACGACATGCGCGGCCGGATAACGCTGAAACTGCAATGCATTGAGCGCCCGGCGCTTGTAGGTGCTCCAGCCGCCCTGGGTGAAGCGCCTGCCCTCCCCCAGCGCCGGGTCCCGTTGCAGATAGCGCAGCAAGCGCTCACGGTAGGCGGGATCGTCATCGATCTCGCCCTGCAGCGACAACTCGATCCGGCGGACCTGCGTCGGCGGCCCCGGCGTCACGTCCACCCGAACCCGGTAACGCCCCGGCTCCCCTTCCAGGCGCGCGCTGACCTGAGGATCGAAATAGCCGGCCGTGTTGAGCAGGGCCTGGGCATCGGCCGGCGTCCGCTCGATCACGGCCCGCAGCTCATCCAGCTCGATGCCGCGGCTGCGCCATTTGTACAGGTCCAGGTAACGCTCCAGCAACTGCACCGCCTCACCGGGACCACGGATCTCCACCGTGTAACCCGCTTCCTGCGCCATGGCCGGCAATGCCAGCACAAGTGCGGCAGCGGCGGATGCAAAGCAGGTATGGGGAAGCGGCATGGGCGGGGCGCGTTTGGAAAGCGCTTACTGTACCGAATAACTGACGGCGGGCCCATCAGACAGCGCCTACAGCTGTTGCATTGCGCGCAGCATCGGAAAGCATGGCGGCATACAGCCGTGATACGCGCCGGGCATGCATAAAAAAACACCCAGCAGGCAAGCTTGGCGACTTGCGGGCTGGGTAGAGGATGGAGGAGTCGATAAGCGGTCAAAGACCGCAGGAAGCCTAGAAAAGCTCGGTACTACAGTGCGCTGGGATAACCCTCCCGGCGCCGGGGGATCAACGGGCCAGCGTCAACCGCCAGCCGTAGGATTTGACGAGCAGACGCTGAGCAGCTTCAACGTTGCGGATGATCGTGAGCAAAGTACGCATGATTTTGTTCCTTCTCCTTGTGGGTCCGGATGACCTTCAGTGGTGCGGTCTTGTTTGACCACGAAACGAACTTTACCAAAACTACATTCGCAACGCAAGTGGTTTTGTAGAAAAACTACGTATATAGATGCGTTTCACAATGTAACTTACTACTTCTTCCTTGTAATAACCTTTGCAAATCAATGACTATCTCGTAGTGAAAAGTAACGGCACCAAAACGGAACTCGTAGCAAAACTACTGCCATGAAAAAGGGCCGACTCCAAGTCGGCCCGCACCGGTATGACGCAATGCCGCCGTGGCAAGCTCATCCGCCAAGCAGGCGGCGCTTGAGCGTGCCCTGTACCGGGTCATTGCCTAGCCAGATCGAGAGCATGGCCGCGGCGAAATCGTCTCCGGCAATCACCGGATAACGTTTGCCACGCACGGTGATACGGGTACCTTGGCTTGGCAGGAAGTCAAGCTGGATCACATCCCCCTTCTGCACGGCCTGCACTTCCCGGAACACCTTGTCCAACGCGTCGAGCTGACGGGCGTATTGGCCAAGCCCGGCCTGGCCCACGTTGTCCGCCAGCCCTTCGACCAACGATTCGTGCATGGCATCGGCAGCCACATCACGCAGCATGCGCAGTTCCATGCGGCGTGGCAGCGTGGCCTGCAGCACGGCCTGCGCATCGCCGGTCCTGGCGCTGGTGTAGAGTGCCGCCACGTACACATCGACCACGATACGGGTGCGTACACCGGCGCCGTTCAACACCAGCGATTGGCCAGCAAGTGCCACACTGTCCGGGACTTGCTGGCCAGCCAGCTCCACCGCTTGCGTCTGGGCAACTGCGATCACCAGCACAGCGGCGAGCACATTCTGTTTCAGCGTCGTCATCGGGTTTCTCCTCCATCGGCATGCGCCCAGGGCGCTGGAAAAAAGCCCGTGGGCGATACCGCGCCACGGGCCATCACCACATCCGGAAACATCGGTACCACCGGGCGCATCCACCGCCCCACCGTGGTCATAGCAGCTGGATCACCCCTGCGCCCCCCATGCCGGTCCCGATGCACATGGTCACCATGCCGTACCGGCCGGCCAGGTGCCGGCGGCGCATGCCATGGATCAGGGTGGCGGCGCGGATGGCGCCGGTGGCGCCGAGCGGGTGGCCCAGCGCAATCGCCCCACCATTGGGATTGACCTTGGCCGGATCCAGCCCCAGATCGCGGCAGACCGCGAGTGCCTGGGCCGCGAATGCCTCGTTCAGCTCGATCCAGGCCAGGTCGTCCTGCTGCAGGCCGGCCAGCTTCAACGCGGCCGGGATCGCCTCCTTGGGGCCAATGCCCATGATGGCCGGTGGCACACCCTTGACGGCGAATGTGACAAAGCGGGCGAGCGGCGTCAGGTTGTATTCCTTCAGGATCTTCTCAGACACGAGGATCAGTGCGCCGGCGCCATCCGACATCTGCGAACTGTTGCCGGCGGTGACCGAGCCCTGGGCCGCGAACACCGGCTTGAGCTTGGCCAACCCTTCGGCGCTGGTATCACGGCGCGGCCCTTCGTCCGTACTCAAGGTCTTGTGCACCAGCTCGACTTCGCCGGTGGCGAGGTTGGGCACGCGGTAGGTGACCTGCAGCGGGGTGATCTCGTCGGCAAAGGCACCCGATTCGATGGCCGCAAGCGCGCGTTGGTGCGACTGCAGCGCGAAGGCGTCCTGGTCTTCCCGGTTCACCTGCCATTGCGCGGCGACCTTTTCGGCGGTCAGGCCCATGCCGTAGGCGATGCCGAGGTTTTCGTCCTTGGCGAAGATCTCCGGGTTGAATGCCACCTTGTTGCCCATCATCGGCACCATGGACATGCTCTCGGTGCCGGCGGCGATCATCACATCGGCCTCACCCAGCCGGATCCGGTCGGCGGCCATCGCCACCGCATTGATGCCGGACGAGCAGAAACGGTTGATCGTGACACCGCCCACCTCGTGCCGCAGGCCGGCGAGCAGCACACCGATACGCGCCACATTCATCCCCTGCTCGGCTTCGGGCATGGCGCAACCGACCACGGCATCCTCGATGCGGGCCGGGTCAAGACCGGGCACCTGCGCCAATGCGCCTCGGATCACATGCGCCAGCATGTCGTCGGGCCTTACGTTGCGCATCTGTCCGCGCGGGGCCTTGCCCACCGGCGTACGCGTCGCCGCGACGATGTAGGCTTCCTGAATCTGTTTGCTCATTGCAGAGCTCCTAATATCTAGGCGGCACAGCCACCCTGATTCAAATCGGGCTGGAAACAGGTCAGCAAGAGCGTAGCAAGGCGGTGCAGGGCAAGGAGCAGGAGCGCAGCAACCCGGATTGGACTGTTGTCCATGAGGATTGCGCGTACCGCACGACGCAGCCATGCGCCGCCGCAGTAGCTTGATGATCAGTTTCGGAGCGGTTTGTTGTTCTCCAGCATGTACATGATCCGTTCCTGGGTCTTGCCACGCTTGAGCAGGCCCATGAAACGCTCGCGCTCCAGCTTGAGGATCCACGCCTCGTCCACCAGGGTGCCAGGTTCGACATCGCCACCGGTGACCACTTCGGCGATCTGTACGCCGATATGGAAGTCGTACTTCGAGATGAAGCCGCCTTCGAGCATGTTGAGCAGCTGGGCCTTGATCGTGGCTGCCCCGGTGCGGCCGGCAACCGGGAAGGCCCGCGGCTTCACCGGCGGGCGATAGCCCGCAGCGGCGAGCGCGCGTACCTGGGCCTGGGCCACGTACAGCAGCTCGTTGGGGTTGAACAGCACGATATCCGCGTGCTTGAGATAGCCGATTTCCTGGCCCTCCTCCGCACTGGTCGCGACCTTGGCAGTCGCCATCGCCATGTAGTAATCCTTGAGGGCGGCGAGGATGTCCCCACCCTTGGCCTCGCGCGCGGCGCGCAACGCGAACTCCTTGCAGCCGCCGCCTGCCGGCAGCAGGCCGACGCCGACCTCGACAAGGCCGATATAGGTCTCGACCGCGGCGACCACCCGGGCACAATGCATCAGGAATTCGCAGCCGCCGCCAAAGGCATAGCCTTGCGCTGCACCGACCACCGGCACCTTGGCGTACTTGATCGCCATCGAGGTGTTCTGGAATTCGGCCACCATGTTTTCGATGGCACCGAAATCCCCGGTCATGAAGGCCGGGCCCATGCTGGTCAGATCGGCGCCCACCGAGAACGGTGCTTCGGGATGCCAGAGCACCAGCCCCGGAAAACGCGCCTCCGCGATCCGGATCGCCTCCTGGATGCCGGCCAGGACATTGGGGCCGACCGCATGCGCCTTGGTGGTGAAGGTAAGCACCGGCACATCGCTGCCGCCCGTGCGGGCCGGCGGCAGCCACATGCGGACGCTGTCGTTCTCGAACACCGTCTCGCCATAGTCCGGCGCAGCCTCGCCCACCAGTTGCGGGGGATAGAGCTGGCGCCGATAAACCGGCAGCGGCGAGCGCGCAACCAGCGTATCGCGGGCAGCGCTGTAACTGCCCGCTGCTTCATGCACGCCATCACGCCGCGACACCCAGGCAGGCAGCGGCGCATCGCTCATGGCCTGTCCGGCAGCGATCTCCTGCCTGATGGCATCGGCCACGACCTTCCAGCCGGCGGCCTGCCACAACTCGAACGGACCCTGCTTCCAGCCGAAACCCCAGCGGATGGCGAAGTCGATGTCGCGCGCCGAATCGGCAATGGTCGGCAGCAAGGTGGCGACGTAGTGCCATACATCACGCAGGCAGGCCCACAGGAACTGCGCCTCGGGGTGGTCCGACTCGCGCAGTGCCTTCACCTTGGCAGCTGGGTCGTCAAGCTTGAGGATGGCCTTGACCTCGTCGCTCGCCTTCTGCCCGGCCGGCACATACTGCCCCGATTGCGGGTCGAGCACGAACAGATCCTTGCCTTCCTTTTTGTAGATGCCGGCCTTGGTCTTCTGGCCCAGTGCGCCTTGTGCGATCAGTTTGCCGAGCCAATCAGGGATCGCGTAGTAGCGGGCCCACGGATCGTCCTGCAGATGGTCGGTCATGGTCTTGACCACGTGGGCGAAGATATCAAGGCCCACGACGTCGGCGGTACGGAACGTGGCCGACTTGGGCCGGCCCAGGCGCGGCCCGGTCAGATCGTCGACCACATCGAACCGCAACCCCAGCCGCTGCGCATGATGGATGGTCGCCAGCATCGAGAACACGCCGATGCGGTTGGCGATGAAGTTCGGTGTGTCCTTCGCGCGCACGACCCCCTTGCCCAGTCGGGTGACCAGGAAGGTTTCCAGGTTGTCCAGCAAGGTGGGGTCGGTCTTGGCGAGCGCAATCAACTCGACCAGATACATGTAGCGCGGTGGATTGAAGAAATGGATGCCACAGAAACGCGTGCGCAATGCGTCAGGTACCCCGTCGGCCAGTGCCTGGATCGACAGCCCCGAGGTGTTGGTGGCCAGCACCGCGTGCCCGGCCAGATGCGGCGCGATCTGGTGATAGAGCGCCAGCTTCCAGTCCAGCCGCTCGGCAATCGCCTCGATCACCAGATCACATGTGCGCAGCTGTTCCAGATCGCTGTCGTAGTTGGCAGGCTCGATCAGATCGGCCCGCCCGGCCGACATCAGCGGCGCGGGCTTGAGCTTCTTGAGGTTGTCGAGCGCCTTGAGCACGATGCCGTTGGCCGGGCCTTCCTTGGCGGCCAGATCGAACAACAAGGTCTCGACCCCGGCGTTGACGAGATGGGCGGCGATCTGCGCACCCATCACGCCCGCGCCCAGCACCGCGACGCGGCGGATATGCACGGTATTGGCCATGTTTGACTTGCAACCTCGCAATGAAATGGGGAAACCCGGTGCGGGATGCCGCACCGGCTGGTGTTGCCGCCGCCTCAGAAGCGGTAGTTGTACTGCACCCCGAGCGTGGTCGAGCTGACGTCGTAGTCGCCGCGCACGGTCGAGTTGTTGGACAGATCGGTCTGGTTGATCGATGCGTCCTTTAGCATCACGTAGATCGCCGCGACATCGACCGAGCTGTGCGCATTGATCGCATAGTTGGCCCCCACCGCCACCCAGGTGCGATCGCTGTCCGGAATACCCGGAATGCGGTTGTTGTCGTCCTCGGGCGCTTCGTCATAGGCAAGGCCCGCGCGCAGCAGCCATTTTTCGTTGGGACGATACGTGGTGCCGACCGAATAACGGTTGGTGTCGAACCACTTGGTTTCAACCACCGAATCGGGCAGCGGGCCCTCCAGCTGCACCCGGATCTCGTTGAGCCGCGAATGGCGGGTGCGGGTGTAGTCGGCCATGACCGCCCATTGTGGATTGATCTGGTGGTAGCCGTTGATCGAGAACGACTCGGGGGTATCGATATTCAGCCGCGCCGAGGTGTTGCGGTACTGGGAATTGAGTGATGCCTGCACCAGCGCACCGGCCGCGCCCAGCGGACTGCTGGCGAAATTCTGCGACACCGAGAAATCGGCATCCCCTTCGAGCGTGTGCCGGATACGCGAGCGGTAGGCAACGCCGACGCGGGTGTCCTCCGAAATCATGAACAGCGCGCCTAGGTTGAAGC
Organism: Chitiniphilus purpureus; assembly: GCF_025642115.1. Classification (GTDB taxonomy): domain Bacteria; phylum Pseudomonadota; class Gammaproteobacteria; order Burkholderiales; family Chitinibacteraceae; genus Chitiniphilus; species Chitiniphilus purpureus. The sequence goes on from NZ_CP106753.1 coordinate 2,645,287, forward strand.
CGTACCCGATGTCGTCGCCTTCGACCACCACCTTGCCGTCGTAGGTCGGATTGGCGCCCATCACCGGCAACAGCGCCTGCGCCTGGGGCGCACTCAGCCGATTGCTCTGCACCAGGCTGCTGATGGTGCCGGTTCCAAGGTCGAGCGCCTTGGACAGCTTGCCTTTGATGTATTGGACACTGACGCCGCCGCCGATCGAGAACCGGTCGTTGACCCGGTAGGCGAACGACGGATTGATGTTGACGGTCTTGACTTCGTTTTCCAGCGAGTTGTAGCGCCCGGCCCAGCCTTCGTCGTAATCGCTATGCGAGCCAAACGGCACGAACACCCCGACCCCGAAGGTGAGCGCATCGTTGTAGCGGTGGGTCAGATAGAAATGCGGCACCGGCGTGGTCACCCCGAAATTGCCGCCGTTGTTGCCCGCGATCGGCCGCCCTGCCCCACTGGTGCTGCCATTGTTGGTGAATTCCCCATCGGGGATGATCACGTTGAGCACGCCGCTCAACTGGGTGCCTTCCAGCCGCGTCATGCCGGCCGGGTTGTAGAAGATGGTGGTGGCATCGCTGGCGGCAGCGGCGCCGGAATTGGCCACACCCTGGTTGCTCGCGCTTTGCGTCCCGAAATGATAGCCCGATGCCAATGCCTGTCCGGTCATGAGGGCCAGACTCCCCACACCGATCAAGCGCAATGCGGCTGCAATCTTGTTCATTGAGTGCTCTCCTTGTTGGCAGCAAGCTGCTGTGGTTCTGTTATCAGGTGTTGCAACACGACTACCGGCGGGCGTGCACTGGCCCGATCACTCGCCAGCCTAGATCACGACACGGCGTACCGCCTGCGGATCAGGGTGTGCCAATGCCTGGTCGAAGTCGTCGACCATGATCACTTCGCGTTTCAGCTGCCGCGCGCGCTCCACCGCCGCGAACTCCGCATCGCTGATCAGGCCCTTGCCGCGCGCCTCCAGCAACCGCTCGCGCGCGGTGATGGCCTTGAGCTGCCCCTCGCGTTGCGCACGCCGCAGCTTGCTTTCCAGCCCTTCGGTCTCGATCACCGCATGCAGCGCGTGCTCGAGCACCCCGACCGGGTCAGCGGCATCCTTGGGCAGGTACATGTATTCGATCAGCCGCGCCCGGGCAGGCGTCGGCTCCATCAATGCGCGTGCGATACGGGTTCCGACCCGATCGGCCGGGCCCCGCAGGCTCATGCCCAGCGGGAACACGATCCAACGCATGCCCCAGGCAAGGACGCGGCTGGGGTGATTGTTGAGAAAGCCGTTCATTGCTTCCTGACAGTCGTACAGCGCGGTCTCGACCGCCCAGCGCACGAATGGCCGGTCTTCACGCGGTTCACCGTCGTCGTGGAACTTCTTGAGGGCGGCAGTGGCGATGTACAGGTTGGACAGCATGTCGCCCAGCCGCGCCGAGAGCTTCTCACGGAACTTCAGGCTGCCGCCCAAGGTGGCCATGCCCATATCGGCCAGAAAGGCGAAGGCGGAGGACAGACGCACGATGTCGCGGTAGTTCTGCGCAGTCGGGCCGGATTTGGGTGCGGTCACCAGCCGTGCACCCGTCAGGCCCATCACCAGGGCCCGCGCCAGGTTGGAGATCACAAATCCCACATGGCCGATCACCGCCTCGTCGAACGCGGCCGCATCGTCGGCCATGGCCGCGCGCATTTCCTTGAGCACGAACGGATGGCAGCGGATCGCACCCTGGCCGAAGATGATCATCGAGCGGGTCAGGATGTTGGCGCCTTCCACCGTGATTGCCACCGGAATGGCGCCATAACCCGAGGCCAGATAGTTGCGTGGCCCGACGCAGACCGCCTTGCCGGCGTGCACGTCCATGGCATCGTTGATGACCTGACGCATACGCTCGGTATTGTGATACTTCAGGATGCCGGAGAGCACCGACGGCTTCTCGCCCATGTCCAGGCCGATCAGCGCCAGGCGCTGTGCGGCATCCATCTGGTAGGCATGGCCGCCGATACGGGCGAGCGCCTCATCCACACCTTCAAAGCGGCCGATGGCAAGCCCGAACTGGTTACGGATGCGGGCATAGGCACCGGTGGTGTAGGCCGCCAGCTTGCCGGAGGCCACCGACATCGCCGGCAGCGAGATGCAGCGGCCGACCGACAGGCATTCAACCAACATGCGCCACCCCTGCCCGACATAGCTTGCGCCGCCGATCACCCACTCCAGCGGGATGAACACATCCTTGCCCCAGTTCGGGCCGTTCATGAACACCGCGCTGCCCGGATAGTGGCGCCGGCCGATCTGTACGCCCTGGTGATCGGTCGGGATCAGTGCACAGGTGATGCCGATCTCGTCCACTTTGCCCAGCAGGTGTTCCGGATCGTAGAGCTTGAACGCGAGGCCCAGGATGGTGGCCACCGGGCCCAGCGTGATGTAGCGCTTTTCCCACGACAACCTGATGCCGAGCACGTTTTCATGCAACACGCCGGTGCGCGGATCGGTGTAGCTGCCACGGGCCACCACCCCAAAGTCGGGAATGCCGCCGGCGTCGGAGCCGGCCTCCGGGCTCGTCAACGCAAAACACGGGATCTCGACACCCTTGGCAAGGCGCGGCAGGTAGTAGTTCTTCTGCTCCTCGGTGCCGTAGTGCTGCAACAGTTCGCCGGGGCCGAGTGAATTGGGCACCATCACCGTCACCGCGGCGGTACCCGAGCGGGTGGCGATCTTGGTCACCACCCGGGCATGGGCATGGTTGGAGAACGCCAGCCCACCGTACTCCTTCTTGATGATCATCCCCAGGAAGCCCTGTTCCTTGATGAACTGCCATACCTCGGGCGGCAGATCCTTGCGCTCCTGGGTGATCTGCCAGTCGTCCAGCATCGCGCACAACGCTTCGGTAGGCCCATCCAGGAACGCTTGCTCCTCGGCCGAAAGGCGGGGGGCAGGAAAATGATGCAGCTTGTCGAAATCGGGCTTGCCGGAGAAAAGGTCACGGTCCCACCACACGGTGCCGGCATCCACCGCCTCCTGCTCGGTCTGCGACATCGGCGGCGTGATCTTCTTGAATACCTGGAACAACGGGCCGGTCAGAAACGCGCGGCGCAGCGGTTTGACATTGAGTACGGCCAGCAGCGCCAGCACGGTGACGGCCCAACCCCAATGCACTCCCCGGCCCAGCACCAGGTAGGCGGTCCCGGCCAGCAGCAACAGCGAAGACAGCCACAGCGGCGCGCGCCAGTAGGCCAGGGCGAGCAACGCGACGACGGCGATCGCCACACAGATCAGCACGGTCATGATGAGAGGCTCCTTGGGATTATTGCGCAGCCGGCGCGTTCAGGCCGGCTTCGATGAACGGCAGCAGCATGCGCGCCACCAGTTGCGGGTCGCGGGCGTTGACCTGCGGCTGATCCATGAACAGGCGCAACACATTGTTGCCTGCGAAAGCGTTGAACATCGCGCTGGTCAGGAAATGGAAGCGCCAGTGCACTTCCAGCTCGGGCAGGTGCGGCAGCGCGCGTCTGAAGGCCGCCGTGTAGCGGCGAGTCACTTCACCGTAACGGCGTGGCATGCTTTCCTTGAGAATGGGATGCGGCTCGACGAAGGTGCGACCGAGCAAGCGTACGAACAGCAGTCCCCCAAGACCTGCATCGCGCCCCATCTGTGCCGCAGCATTGACGAAGGCCTCGGCGATCTGTCGCGCAGTCGGATCGGGGCTGTGCTGCTCCAGTTCCGATAGTCGGGCTAGTGTCAGCCGGGCGAACGGTTCAGCCCGCCGCTCGAACACTGCCTTGAGCAACCCATCCTTGGAGCCGAAGTAGTAGTTCACCGAAGCGATGTTCACGCCGGCCGACTGGGTGATCATGCGCATCGACGTGCCGTCGAAGCCATGCTCGACGAACAGGACTTCTGCCGCATCCAGGATGCGCCCGGCAGTCTCCTGCGCCTTGGCCGTCTCCGCCATGGTGTTCTCTCCAGGGAAGCCCCGCTCACCGTGGCAAGGCGGGTATTATTTATGTAGTAGACAAGAACATATTTCAAACGTTCGTTTGAAAATTAGCGGCATGTGCCCTCTGCTGTCAAGCCATATGCTTAGAAACGGGATCAGGGATTTCCCGCAATGGTGGGTGGGTATTGCAGGCCAAGCGCGTATGACGCTGTTGCAAGACGAGGGAAAATCTAGTGAGCGCACCCTGCCAAGCCAGCCCTGATGGCCGCTCTGGAGCACGCCATCCGGTGTCAGGCGCTGGATAGATCGCCGTCCAGGTAGAACCAGCGCCCTTCACTGTTCAGAAAACGACTGGTCTCCTGCAGCCGGAAGGCACGGCCACCCACCTTGTATCGAGCAATGAAGGCGACCTTTGCCTGTTCGTCCCCCGGCTCGAACCGACTCACCGACAGCTCCAGCCATTTGACCGGCGCGTCGTCCGCCAACCCCAGGCGTTCAGGGCGGGTACGTGGATGCCAGGTCGTCAGCAGATAATCCTCAAGGCCGAGCACATAGGCGGAATAGCGCGAGCGCATCAATGCCAGTGCATCCGGAGGCAGCGCGCCCTGGTGATAACGGCCGCAGCATGCCGCATAGGATTCAGCAAGATCGCAAGGGCACGTGGCGTGTCTGGGGGACTTGGACATGGCAGGCGGTCAAACAGGTCGGGTAGACTTCGATTTTACCCGGACCCCCACCCTCATGACTGCTGCTTTGCCTATACGCGCCGCCATCTTCGACATGGATGGCCTGATGCTTGACACTGAACGCATTGCCGCCGAATGTTGGCTGGCGGCAGCGGTTGAACTGGAACTGGGCTTTACGCACGTCGACGCGCTTGGCATGGTTGGCATGCATTCGAGTAAGGTGCTGGATTATCTGGTGGCGTTGTATGGGGCGCATTTCCCGGGACAGCGTCTGATCGACGCAACCCATCAGCGCTATCTGCGCGCCACCGAAATGCCGATCCCGTGCAAGGCAGGCTTGCTGGAACTGCTGCAATGGCTGGAAGACGCCGGCCTGCCCAAGGGCGTGGCCACTTCGACCCGGCGCAATATCGCTGAGCATCATCTTGCCGCAGCAGGTTTGCTGCCACGCTTTGCCCATACTGTATGCGGCGACGAAATCGACCACCCCAAGCCGGCGCCGGATATCTATCTGAAAGCAGCGGATCTGCTGGGAGTGAAACCGCACGAATGTGTGGTCTTCGAGGATTCCAATTTTGGCGTGGCTGCCGCGCATGCAGCGGGATGCCGGGTCATCATGGTGCCGGATCTGAAGCCGCCCTCGGCCGAAACGCTGGCCATGGGCATTCCCATCGTGGCGTCACTCACTGAAGCACAGGCGTTGGTGATGCACTGGCACTTGTCCTACCCCTGATCGGGGCAGCCTGGTCGATTGTCCGGCCGGGAAACCGGGTGGACAAGAACGCACTCGCAGGCCCATCGTGGGGCGGATCGGAAGACGAGCATCCGGGGAGTTGATCTGGCGTCGCCAAGAACGCCTTGCGCCATGCCTAGGGCAAACGGCACGAATGCCGCCAGTACGGGTACGTGTGACGCGCCCGGAGGGGATGGGCAGCGATGCCTACTGCTCTTGCCCCAACACTTCGGCCAGTTGCTCGACGGTATAACCCCGCAACTCAGCCAAGCGCTTGAATTCCTCATGCAACTCGCGCTTGGCGCGATTGCGCTCGATCAGCTCATTGGTATGGCGTTCATCCGCCGCACGCAATGAGCGCCACGTTTCCTCTTCCGAGATGAATAGCTGCGAGGGATGGGTCAGACCTTCAATCATGGATTACTTTTTCCTGCAATCAAACAGCAGCCATTGATGCAGATCGGCGGCCGCCTTGCTTGTAAGGTACGGTTGAAAGGTCGATCTTTCAAGTCCTATTTGATGAAAAAATATTTACCGGATGTACGGCATTATTTGGTGATTTTCTTAAATACCGTAAGACCAAGCAGCAGAAACAGCACAAACAGTGCCAGTGCCACGAAGAACAGCACCTTGGCAATCGCCGCCGCTCCGGATGCAACACCGGTAAACCCGAGTATCCCTGCCACGACGGAAATCACAAAGAAAATGAGCGCCCACTTGAACATGTTGCATCTCCATCCAAACCTTGCCCATGTATCGTAGGATCAAGTGAGGTGCACAGCTGTAGGAATCAGGCCAATTCCACTGTAGGCATTGCTCGGCTTGCTGCAGCCGCTGTTTCTTTCGCCGTCTTATCCCGCCGCTTTCCGCAATGGTTGAATTCCTTCACCCGCGTCGTGCGCTACCAGCTCTGCAGGGGTATACGGGTCTGCCACAATCCGATGTGAGCCGTGCTCAACGTATCCAGGCCGGGCCGATCAAACCACGCAGATCCGCCACCTGCTTGAAAAAATGATGGGGCTTGGCATGTTGCAATGCGTCGGCCGACGTGTATCCCCAGGCGACAGCACCAGAAGCCACGCCTTCGCGTCCTGCGGCTTCCAGATCGCGGATTTCGTCGCCGATGAACAAGGCCTTCCCAGGAGCCACACCGCTGTCGCGCAGGATGCGACGCAACTTGGCCCGCTTGCCGAACAGGGCGCTATTGCACTGCAGATGATCGAAACAGGCCAATATCGGCGCGCCCAATACCTGGGCAACATTGCTGCGTGAATTGGAGGTGAGCAATGCCAGCCTGACTCCATTTTCATGCAATTCAAGCAAGATTTGAGCAATTTCTTCGAAAGGCGTTATCTGCTCGATATGCTGTGCCATCAAGCGCTTGAATGCCCGCGCGACCAGAGGCACCTTCCATAAAGGTAATTGCAGATGCTGTATCAATGCACCTGCATGCATATCTCGAATAAGCTCAAGCTCGGAAAGCGCGATTCTTCTGAAATGGTATTGATCGGCCAACAGATTGACATGGCGGATGAAAAACGAAAACGAATCGGCCAGTGTGCCGTCAAAATCGAAGATGATGAGATCGTACTGCATGGACTTTCGCCAGAACGGACAGCGGTCTGTCCAACGGGGTTGTGATTGGCACATGGGCTGTTTTGCAAAGCCCGGTGGGCTTGGATTCACCGCACTATTGACCCTGTACCTCACAATAGGCTGCAGCGGGCAATAAAAAACCGGCCTGATGGTCAGACCGGTTTTTAGCAGACTGGAGCGGGCGATGGGAATCGAACCCACGGCTCTAGCTTGGGAAGCTAGGGTATTACCATTATACGACGCCCGCGGAACCCGCATTCTAAGCGGCTTTGACCGCTTTGCCTAGGGCCGTGCTGCAATTGCGGATCATGGCGCTGCCCAGTCTCCAACAGCGCCCTGCCCCATTCATGCTGCCCGGGTCTGCAAGGCAGCAATCCGCTCGGCAATGCTGGGGTGGCTTGCAAACAATGCCATCAGGCCACGGGCACCGCCGGTGATGCCCGAAGCAGCCATGTTGGCAGGCAAGGCACCGCCTTGCAGGCTGCCAAGCCGCTGCAGTGCGGCAATCATCGGGCGCGGCGTGCCCATCAGCTTGCTTGCACCCTCGTCCGCCCGGTATTCGCGGTGACGCGAGAAGAAGGCGACGATGATGCTGGCGAGAACACCAAAAACAATCTCACAGACAATCACCGTGACAAAGAAGCCGATGCCGCTGCCAGCCTGGGCGTTGTCATCGTTGCGCTTGAGGAAGGAATCCACCAGATACCCCACCACGCGCGCCAGGAAGAAGACAAAGGTATTCACCACGCCCTGGATCAGCGTCAGTGTCACCATATCGCCGTTGGCCACGTGCGCGACCTCGTGCGCGAGCACGGCCTCGACTTCCTCCTTGTTCATCGACTGCAGCAGGCCGGTCGATACTGCCACCAACGAATTGTTCCTGCTGGGGCCGGTGGCGAACGCATTGGGCGCACCTTCATAGATCGCCACCTCAGGCATGGCGACACCGGCCCGCTGCGCCAACCGGGCCACGGTATCGACCAGCCAGCGCTCGGTCGCGTCGCGCGGCTGGGTGATCACATGGGCCCCGGTGCTCCACTTGGCCATCACCTTGGAGAGCATCAGCGAGATGAAGGCCCCGCCAAACCCGAACAGGGCCGCGAGGACCAGCAATGCGCCCAGGTTCAGGCCATTGGCGGTCAGATAGCGGTTCACACCGAGCAGGTGGGCGACCACGCTGAGGACCAGCATGACCGCAAGGTTGGTGGCAAGAAATAGCAGTACCCGTTTCATGACAAGCTCTCGTTTGCTGTTCTCATATTGGGGGTGGAATGCGGCACGCAAGGCACCGCAAGCCGGTGAGGCCGCACCGTTGCAGGCCGGCCTGCCGTTCTAGCCCCCTGTGACCGGCTCATCCGCGGTAGGTTCATCGCTGCTCAGCACGATGCGGGTGGCCAGCACCTTGTCGATGCGTTTGCCATCCATGTCCACCACCTCCAAGCGCCAGTTTTCCCAGGTGGCGATGTCGGCGGTATGGGGCAGCCGCCCCAAGAGCAGCATCATCATGCCCGACAGCGTGTGATAGCGTCCCTTGTCTTCTTCGGGCACCTGCGCCAGTTCGAGCTTGTCCTTCAGCTCCGGGATGGGGATCAAGCCGTCGAGCAGCAATGAGCCGTCCTCACGTTCCACCGCCCACGCATTCTCGGTGTCGTGCGGCATGAATTCGCCGGTGATCACTTCGAGCACATCCTGCAGGGTCACGAGGCCTTGCACCTCGCCGTATTCGTCGACCACGAAGATCATCTCCACGCCCGAAGCGCGGATCTGTTCCAGAAGCTCCATGCCGGTCAACGTCTCCGGCACGAACACCGCCGGCCGGAGCGGCGTATGGGCAAGATCGATCTCCTTGCCGGCGAATGTCTGCCGCAAGAGATCCTTGGCGCTGACGATGCCAAGCACGTTGGAGAGGCCGCCGCGGCTGACCGGGAAGCGGGTATAGTCCGCCTCGGCCACCTTGGCCAGATTCACCGCGGGCTCGTCCTCCAGGTCCAGATAGATCATGTCCGAGCGTGGAATCATCAGCGAGGCGATCTGGCGGTCGTCCAGCCGGAACACATTGCGCAGCAGCGCATGCTCGTTCTGCTCGATCACCCCGGCTTCGGAGCCTTCCTCCAGCATCGCGTGGATCTCGTCCTCAGTGACCGAAGGACCGGTCGCATGCTTGACGCCCAGCAGCCGCAGCAAGGTCTGGGTCGAGATCGACAGCAGTATCACAAAGGGGCGCGCCAGGAACGCCAACCCTTCCATCGGGCGCGATACCAGGCGGGCGATGGCTTCGGGGTTGATCTGGCCGATGCGCTTGGGCACCAACTCTCCGAGCACGATCGAGCAATAGGTGACCACGGCCACCACGATGATGGTGGCGCCGTTGTCGCTCACCTGCTGTGATACGCCAAGCGTTTCGAGCCAGTCGGCGAAGGGTGCGGCGAGGGCGGCTTCGCCCATGATGCCCGAAAGCACGCCGATCGAGGTGATGCCGATCTGGATGGTGGACAGGAACCGCGTCGGGTCCTCACCCAGTTTGATCGCCGCCGCGGCGGACACATCGCCGTTCTCGGCCAATTTGGCCAGACGCGCGCGCCGCGCCGTCACCAGTGCGATCTCGGACATCGCGAACAGGCCATTGAGCAGGATCAGGCCGAGCAGGATCAGGACTTCCATGGCGCAACCTCCATTCGTGGCTGCTGGCGTTGCAGCATGCGGCAAGGTGCCATGGAAGGAGGGAGCGCCATCGGCGCAAAGGCCGGGCAGGCGTGGGAGGAATCGGATGGATGAGGATGAAAGGCGGTCAAGCGCCAAGATCGGGGTTGACTCATACGCGGGGACGGCAAGCCGGCCCCGTTACTCCTGGGATCGATAAAAGACACGGCGAATCTACCGTAAATCAGAGAGGCTGTCTGCCGTTATAGCCGTTTGTTCGGCACCGTGCCGCCAGCATGGCCACCGTCACTACAGGTAGGAGCCCAGCAGATCGCCGACGATGGCAGCCATCCCCATCACAAACACGAACGCCCCCAATCGTGAGCGGTAGATGGCCAGACGCGGTACCCGCCGCATCAGCACCACGGGCATCAGATACGCATAGATGGCGATGATGGGCGCGGACAGCGCAGCCATGATCTTGAGAATGGGTGGGTTGTACACCGCAAGCAGCCACAGACCGAAGATCATCACCACGGTGACCCCACGGCTCAGCCGCGCCTTGTCCAGGCTGGCCTCTCCCGCAGGGTCGTTCCAGGTCCACAGCCGGGCGATGAGGCCGACCAGGCCTTCCCGGGTGCCGACGAAATGGCCGAAGTAGGAGCTGGCAATGGCCAGGAAGGCGATCAGCGGAATCAGATAGCGCAGCAGCGGCTGCTCGATATGAAGCGACAGCATGGTCAGCACGTCGACGTTGCCAGCCTGCGCCTGCTGCAACATCGCGGGCGATGCCGACAGCGCCATCGAGAACACGAACAGCATGACGAACAGCAGCAGAATCATCGAGGTCCATCTGATGACGCCGTCAGTGCGACGCACCGCCTCGTCGGCGTCGTAGTCGGCGCGGTAGCTTGCGCCCAGCGTCGAGCATACGGGTGAGAAATTCATTGCAAACACCAGCACCGGAAACAGCAGGAACAGGTGCTTGAGCACCTCGCCCGGTACGAAGGGCTGGGCCAGCACTGCAGTGTTCCAGTAAGGCACCATGTACAACGACAGCCCGGCAAGCAGGAAGATCAGCGGAAACGACATGGCCGACGTCACTGTGATCATCAATCGCTCCCCGCCCATCACTACCAGCGTCAGGCCGACGAGCAACAGGAAAGTGAGCCAGGGCCGCGAAAAACCGGCAAGGCCGAGCTGGTTTTCCAGAAAGGACGAAACGATATTGGTGATGCCGGTCGCGTAGCCGACGCAGATGGTGACGATGGACAGGAAATACAGCGTCGACACTGCAAACCCGGCGCCCCGACCCAGGTCATGCGTCACCGCACCGACGATGTCGGTGGCGAAGGGGGCCGAGGCCACGATACGGGTAATGCCACGGTGTGCAAGATAGGTGACCGGAAAGATCACCAGGGTCAGGATCAGCACCGGCCAGATCCCGCCAAGGCCCGCCCGGATGGGCAGATACAGGATGCCTGCCCCCACGGCGGTTCCGAAGCAGGTCAGCACCCATTCCCAATCACGACGATCCAGTTGCATGGCATCCCCTTGGCCGTTGCCGCCTGCGCACACGCAGTTCCTGCCGGCCAGCACCGGTCTATCCAAAGGGATTGGAGAGCCCGGGAGTGACGCAATGTTCCCCTGCCTGCGGCTTTCCGGTCCGGCTTTTGTCACATTGCGGAACCGGCAGCAGCAGTGGCGGGATCAATCGCGCGCGTCGGCCGCCTCGGGCTGGGCGGCATCGCCGGCGTGCTCGTGCGCCTGCAGCGCCCACAGTCGCGCATAGGCGCCATCCTGCGCCAGCAGGGTGCGATGGTTGCCGCGTTCCACCACGCGCCCCCCATCCATGACGATGATCTCGTCGGCATCGGCCACCGTGGAGAGCCGGTGCGCGATGATGAGGGTGGTGCGATTGGCGGAGATCTCGCGCAGTTCGGCCTGGATGGCCTTTTCGGTCTTTGAGTCGAGCGCGCTGGTGGCTTCGTCGAAGATCAGGATCGGCGGGTTCTTGAGGATGGTGCGCGCAATCGCCACCCGCTGCTTCTCGCCGCCGGACAGCTTCAGGCCGCGTTCGCCCACCGTGGTATCGAAGCCATCCGGCAGGCGCATGATGAAGTCGTAGATATGTGCCGACTTCGCCGCCTCGATCACTTCGTCGCGGGTGGCATCCGGGTGACCATAGGCAATGTTGTAGTAGATGGTGTCGTTGAAGAGCACGGTATCCTGCGGCACGATGCCCAGATGTGCGCGCAGGCTTTCCTGCGACAGCTCGCGCAGATCGGTGCCATTGATCGTGATCCGGCCGGACCACACATCGTAGAAGCGGAACAACAGCCGCGACAGCGTCGATTTGCCGGCGCCGCTGGCACCGACCACCGCCAGGGTGCGCCCGGCGGGAAGGGTGAAGCTGACGTCGTGCAGGATCTGCCGGTTGCGATCGTATCCAAAGTCCACGTTTTCAAAAGCCACCGCGGCCCGACTGGCCTGCAGCGTCTGCGCGCCGGGTGTGTCCTTGACCTCGGCATGCTGGTGCAACAGGGCGAACATGCGTTCCATGTCCGCAAGCGAATGCTTGATCTCGCGGTAGACAAAGCCCAGGAAGTTGAGCGGGGCATAGAGCTGCAGCAGGAATGCATTGACCAGCACCAGATCGCCGAGTGTCATGCGCCCTTGCACCACCGCATGGGCGGCAAGCCCCACCAGCGCGGTCACGCCCAGCGCGATGATCACCGCCTGCCCCGCGTTCAGCAGCGACAGCGACACCTGGTTCTTGACCGCCGCGCTCTCAAAACGCGCCATGCTGGCGTCAAAGCGCTCCGCCTCCCAGCGTTCGTTGCCGAAATACTTCACCGTCTCGTAGTTGAGCAGGCTGTCGACCGCCTTGGTGTTGGCATGCGACTCCATGTCGTTCATCTGCCGCCTGAACGTCATGCGCCACTCGGTCACCCCCAGCGTGAACACGATGTAGATCACGATGGTGGCAAAGGTGATGGCGGCAAAGTACCACTCGTACCGTTGCAGCAGGATGAGGGCGACCAGGACGATCTCGACCAGTGTCGGCAGGATGTTGAACAGCATGAAGTTGAGCAGGAACGAAATGCCCTTGGTGCCCCGATCGATGTCGCGGCTCATGCCCCCGGTCTGCCGTGCCAGATGAAAACGCAGGCTCAACGCATGCAGATGCTCGAACACCTCCAACGCCACCTTGCGGATCGCCCCTTGCGCAACCTTGGCGAACACCGCGTCGCGCAGTTCACCCAGCACCGACGACGACATGCGCAGCGCGCCGTACGCCACGACCAGCGCCAGCGGCAGCACCAGCGCCTGCGTGCCGTCCAGGGCGTCGACAATGTCCTTGAGCACGATGGGCACCGCCACGTTGGCGAACTTGGCGGTGATCAGCAGCCCCAGCGCCAGCAGCACACGGTTCTTGTATCGCCACAGATAGGGAAACAGCGTGCGCAGGGTGCGCCAGTCGTTGCGCCGGGCAGCGGCAGGGGCATCGGCCATGGGAGGAGTCCGGAAAGGGATCGAACACAAATGCGGCCGGGAGGGCCGCATTGCAAGTCGGACGGCTATCGGCGCGGCAATTGCCAGGCCGGCCGGTGGCTCAGTGCAGGATGCGTGGGATCGAGAGGACGAACTCGGGGATGGGCGTTTCGAATTCGGTGCCGTCCACCGCGCGCATCTGATAGCTGCCATGCATGGTGCCGACCGGGGTTTCGAGGGTGGCGCCGCTCATGTACTCGAATGACTGGCCCGGCTCCAGCACCGGCTGCTCACCGATCACACCCAGGCCGCGCACCTCCTGCACCTTGTCCTCCATATCGCGGATCACCCAGTGGCGCGATACCAGCTGCACAGTGACATTGCCGGTGTTGGTGATGGTGATGTGGTAGGCGAATACGTAGCGATTGCTTTCCTCGTCCGATTGCTCGGCCACATACATCGCGCGCGGCGCTACTTGCACACAGTACTTGTTGTTCTCATCTTCACTTTGCATGGCAGATATCCCGTTTGCGTCTGCGCAATCTTAGCAGGCGATGCGCGGCATCGCCGCAAGAGTGCGGCTACAATCGGGCGATTCCCCTTGCAACCGGAGCGCCCATGCCGATACATCGCATCGCCCCCAGCATCCTTTCCGCCGATTTCGCCCGACTGGGCGAGGAGGTCGGGAAGGTGATCGCCGCCGGCGCGGACCTGATCCATTTCGATGTGATGGACAACCACTACGTGCCCAATCTGACCATCGGCCCGCTGGTGTGCGCAGCGATCAAGCCTTATGCCACCGTCCCGATCGACGTGCACCTGATGGTCAAGCCGGTGGATCGCATCATCCCCGACTTCGCCAAGGCCGGCGCCGATATCATCACCTTCCATCCCGAAGCATCCGAGCATGTGGACCGCACGCTCGGCCTGATCCGCGACCAGGGCTGCCAGGCGGGGCTGGTGTTCAACCCCGCCACGCCGCTCGATCACCTGGACTACGTGCTGGACAAGGTCGACATGGTGCTGCTGATGTCGGTGAACCCCGGCTTTGGCGGGCAGGCGTTCATCCCGGCGATGCTGGAGAAGGCCCGCGCCGCGCGCGCTCGGCTCGACGCCTACGCTGAACGCAGCGGGCGTCGCATCGCGCTTGAGATCGACGGTGGCGTCAAGGTTGACAACATCGGCCCGATGGCCGCGGCTGGCGTCGATACCTTCGTCGCGGGCTCGGCCATCTTCGGTGAGCCCGACTACCGCACCGTCATCGAGCGTATGCGCGCCCAGATCGCCGCCGCGTTGTAATCCGCCAACCGCCGCTGCGCGCAAAGCAGGATGGACAAAGCCGGCCTATGGGCCGGCTTTGTCGCACGGGGCCGGGTCAGAGCCTGGAGGCAAGCCAGGACGGAACCGAGGCCAGCGCGGCGGGCAGGTTCTCCGGCTGCGTTCCCCCTGCCTGTGCCATGTCCGGCCGCCCTCCCCCCTTGCCGCCCACCTGGCTTGCGACATGGTTGGCAAGCTCGCCGGCCTTGACCTTGCCGGTGAGCGCCTTGCCGACACGCGCGACGATGGCCGCCTTGCCGTCGCTGGCGCCCGCCAGCAGCGCGATGCCGTCGCCGAGCTTGTCCATCAGCTTGTCCGACAGCTCACGCAGCGCGCCCCCATCCATGCCGTCCAATTCCGTCACCAGCACACGGATGCCATTGATTTCGGCGGCCTTGGCCAGCAGCGTGTCCACCTGGCCCAACGCCAGCTGACTTCTCAGACCCGCCACTTCCTTGAGTGTGGCCTTCAGTTCGGCCTGCAGCTTCTCCAGCTTGCCCAGCAGCTCACCCGGCTGCGCCTGGGCCAGCTCGGCCGCGGCCTTGAGCTGTGCCTCCTGGGCCTGCACCACGGCCAGCGCACCTTCGCCGGTGGTGGCCTCGATCCGGCGAATGCCGGCGGCGACCCCGCCCTCGGCGATGATCTTGAAGAGGCCGATGTCGCCGGTACGACCCACATGGGTGCCGCCGCACAGTTCGGTGGAGAATGCGCCCATCTTCAGCACACGCACTTCGTCGCCGTACTTCTCGCCGAACAGCGCCATCGCGCCGGCCTTGATCGCGTCGTCGTAGCTCATGTGCGCCACGTCCACCGGGTGGTTGGCCATGATCACATGGTTGACCAGCGATTCGATCCTCGCGATCTCCTCGGCCGTGAGCGCCTTGGGATGACTGAAGTCGAAGCGGGTGCGTTCGGCGTTCACCAGTGAGCCCTTCTGCTCCACGTGCTTGCCCAGCACCTCACGCAACGCGGCATGCAGCAGGTGGGTGGCGCTGTGGTTGCGCTGGGTGGCATGACGCTTGTGCAGATCGATGGTGGCAGTGACGGCGTCGCCCACCTTGAGCGCGCCACGCGCCAGACGCCCCTGGTGGCCGAACACGTCGGACTTCACCTTCTGCGTGTCGGTCACATCGAACAGCGCATCGAGTCCGCCCAGCGCGGAGATCTCGCCCACATCGCCCACCTGTCCGCCCGACTCGGCGTAGAACGGGGTGTGATCCAGCACCACCACGCCGTCATCGCCCGCCGCCAGCTGTGCCACCTGCTCGTTGCCCTTGTAAAGGGCGATCACCGTGGCGTCGTGGCTGGTTTCGCTATAGCCGTGGAAGCACGATGCCTCGCCGTCATACGCCAGACCGGCGGTCATCTTGAAGCTGCCGGCGGCGCGGCCGCGTTCCTGCTCGGCGGCAAGCTCGCGCTCGTAGCCGGCCATGTCCAGCGCCAGGTTGCGCTCACGGCAGATGTCGGCGGTGAGATCGATCGGAAAGCCGTAGGTGCTGTGCAACGTGAAGGCGGTCTTGCCATCGAGCGTGGTCTTGCCACCTTCGAGCGACTTCTCCAGGAGTGCCATCCCGATGTCGAGCGTGCGGGCGAACTGCTCTTCCTCGGCCTTGAGCGCGTCGGTGATGCGTTGCCGGCCGTCGACCAGTTGCGGGTACGCATCGCCCATCACGCCGGCCAGATCCGCCACCAGCTTATGGAAAAAGAGGCCCTTCTGGCCCAGCTTGTAGCCGTGGCGCACCGCGCGACGGATGATGCGACGCAGCACGTAGCCGCGGCCTTCGTTGGAGGGCAGCACACCGTCGGCGACGAGGAAGGCACAGGCGCGGATATGATCGGCCACCACCTTCAGCGATGGCTGATCCTGGCTGTAGGCGACCCCGGTCTCGCGTGCAGCCGCCTTGACGAGTGCGGCGAGGATGTCGGTCTCGTAATTGGATTTGACACCCTGCAACACAGTGGAGATGCGTTCCAGTCCCATGCCGGTATCGACGGAGGGGCGGGGCAGGTCATGCAGCGTGCCGCTCTCGTCCCGGTTGAACTGCATGAACACGTTGTTCCAGATCTCCATGTAGCGATCGCCGTCTTCGTCGGGCGATCCGGGCGGGCCGCCGGCCACCGACGGGCCGTGGTCATAGAAGATCTCGGTGCAGGGGCCGCATGGGCCGGTGTCGCCCATGGTCCAGAAATTGTCGGACGCGTACGGCGCGCCCTTGTTGTCGCCGATGCGCACGATCCGTTCGGCAGGCAAACCGACCACGGTATGCCAGATGTCGTACGCCTCATCGTCGCTGGCGTAGACGGTGACCATCAACTTTTCGGCGGGGATGGCCAGCCAGGCGGGACTCGTCAGGAATTCCCAGGCGTAGGCGATGGCATCGCGCTTGAAATAGTCACCGAAGCTGAAGTTGCCCAGCATCTCGAAGAAGGTGTGATGCCGCGCGGTATAGCCGACGTTTTCCAGGTCGTTGTGCTTGCCGCCTGCGCGCAGGCACTTCTGGCTGGTGGCCGCGCGGGTATAGCTGCGCTTCTCCTTGCCAAGGAAGCAGTCCTTGAACTGCACCATGCCAGCCACCGTGAACATGATGGTCGGGTCATTGGCGGGGACCAGCGGGCTGGAGGCGACGACCTGATGCCCTTTGGAAGCGAAGAAGTCGAGGAATTTCTGGCGGATCTCGGCGGATTTCATGAGCGCTCGGCGAGGATGGGCAAGAGATGCAAACCAGCGATTCTAAAGGAAAGGCCGCTCGCTGCGATAGCAGCCGGCACCGCCGCCGCGGCACCGTTGCCAATGGCGCACGCCCACCATCCTGCTGCCGGGTGGTGGGCGCGTGCGATCCCGGGTGGCCTAGCGTTGTCCGGAAAGATAAAGCCAGGTCTCGACCACTGTATCGGGGTTGAGCGAGATCGTCTCTATGCCCTCCTCGACCAGCCATTGCGCGAAGTCCGGATGGTCGCTCGGCCCCTGGCCGCAGATGCCCACGTACTTGCCCTGGGCACGGCACGCCTTGATCGCCATCGACAGCATGGCCTTGACCGCCGCGTTGCGCTCGTCGAAGTTGACCGCCACCGGGCCGCCCGAGTCACGGTCGATGCCCAGCGTCAGCTGGGTCATGTCGTTGGAGCCGATCGAAAAGCCGTCGAAGTGCTGCAGGAAGGCATCGGCCAGCACCGCGTTGGCGGGAATCTCGCACATCATGATCACGCGCAGGCCGTTCTCGCCGCGCTTGAGCCCGTTCCCGGCCAGCAACGCGATGACATCGGCCGCCTCCTGCACCGTGCGCACGAATGGGATCATCACCTCCACGTTGGTCAGCCCCATGCCGTCGCGCACCTTCTTCATCGCGCGGCATTCCAGTTCGAAGCAATCGCGAAAACTCGCGTCCACATAGCGGGCGGCGCCGCGAAAGCCGATCATCGGGTTCTCTTCGTGCGGCTCGTACATCGGCCCGCCCAACAGGTTGGCGTATTCGTTCGACTTGAAGTCCGACAGCCGCACGATCACCTTCTTGGGCCAGAACGCGGCGGCCAGCGTGGCGATGCCCTCGGCCAGCTTGTCGACATAGAAATCCACGGCCGAGCGGTAGCCCGCCATACGCTCCTCGACCTGGCCCTTGAGCTCGGCCGGCAGGTTGGGATAAGCGAGCAGCGCCTTGGGGTGCACACCGATCATGCGGTTGATGATGAACTCCAGCCGCGCCAGGCCCACGCCGTCATTGGGCAATTGGCAGAACTCGAACGCCAGCTCCGGATTGCCGACATTCATCATCAGCTTCACCGGCGGCGTGGGCATGCGTTCGAGCGCCACGTCCTGCCGCTCGAAGCCGAGCAGCCCTTCGTACACCTGCCCGGTATCGCCCTCGGCGCAGCTCACGGTCACGAGATCGCCATCGCGCAGCACCTGGGTGGCGTCGCCGCAGCCGACCACGGCGGGGATGCCCAGCTCGCGCGCGATGATCGCGGCGTGGCAGGTGCGTCCGCCACGGTCGGTGACGATGGCGGCGGCACGCTTCATCACCGGTTCCCAGTCCGGATCGGTCATGTCGGACACCAGCACGTCGCCCGGGGCCACCTGATCCATTTCCGACACGTCGCGGATCACCCGCACCCTGCCCTGGCCTATCCGCTGCCCGATCGCCCGCCCACTGGTGCGCACCTCGCCCTTTTCCTTGAGCCGGAACTTCGAAAGCTTGTCGGCGCTGGACTCCTGTGATTTCACTGTCTCGGGGCGCGCCTGCAGGATATACAACTCGCCGTCCACGCCATCGCGGCCCCATTCGATATCCATCGGCCGGCCATAGTGCTCCTCGATGATCAGCGCGTAGCGTGCCAGCGTCTCGACCTCGGCGTCGCTGATCGAGAACTGGCGGCGCTGCTCGAACGGCACCGTCACTGTCTTGACCGAATGCCCGGCGCGGGCTTCGCTGTCGAACACCATCTGCAGCGCCTTGGCGCCCAGGTGCTTGCGCACGATCGCCGGCCGGCCGGCGCGCAGCGTGGGCTTGTGCACGTAGAACTCGTCCGGGTTGACCGCACCCTGCACCACGGTTTCGCCGAGCCCATACGAGGCGGTGACGAACACCACCTGGTCGAAGCCCGTTTCGGTATCCATCGAGAACATCACCCCGGCCGCCCCCAGATCGGAACGCACCATGCGCTGTACCCCGGCCGACAGGGCCACCAGCTTGTGATCGAACCCTTTGTGCACGCGATAGGCGATGGCGCGGTCATTGTAGAGCGAGGCGAACACCGCCTTGATCGCATGCAGCACGTTGTCGATGCCGGCGATGTTGAGGAAGGTTTCCTGCTGCCCGGCGAATGACGCATCGGGCAGATCCTCCGCGGTGGCCGACGAGCGCACCGCCACGGTGACTGTGTCGCCCAGCGCGGCGTAATGTGCGCGGATCGCGGCTTCCAGTGCCGGCGGAAACGGCGTGGCAAGGATCTGTGCGCGGATCGCCTCACCTGCCTGGGCAAGTGCCTTGACGTTGTCCACGTCGAGCGTGGCCAGCAGCTGATCGATACGCTGCGCCAGCCCCTGGTGGGCCAGGAATTCGCGATACGCCTCGGCCGCCGTGGCAAAGCCACCCGGTACGCGCACGCCCTTGGCGTGCAGCTCGGAAATCATCTCGCCAAGCGAGGCGTTCTTGCCGCCGACGCGCTCCACATCGCTCATGCGCAGCCGGGAAAGATCGATCACATAACCTGCTGGGGTCGCGTTCATCGCGGGCCTCTGGTGCGTTGCAAAAGATGCGATTCCATTCTAGGAACTAAGGCCAATGCGCCTAGTGGGGTAATCCACTATCAATAATCGTCATGGAACCCGCATGGGATCGATTTGTTGGGTCATGCAGATTTGAAACGCCGGCGTCGGGGATATTCCGTAATGGCAGTTCCCGGACAGCCTTTTATGCTGCTGCAATTTGTGCAGTGCAAACCCGACCTGGAGTGAACCATGCCCCGCACCGCCTTCTTCGTCTCCGATCGCACCGGCCTTACGTCGGAAATGCTGGGGCACACGCTGTTGACGCAATTCGAGGACGTCAATTTCCGCCGGATCACCCTGCCCTTCGTCGATACCCGGGAAAAGGCCCTGGAGGCGGTGGAGAAGATCCGGCAACAGGCCATCACCGACCAATGCCGCCCGCTGGTGTTCTGCACCATGATCGACAATGACCTGCGCGCGATATTCCAGTTCGAAGAAGGCTTCACGCTCAATTTCTTCGAGGCATTCATCGGGCCGCTGGAACAGGAATTGGGCCGCAAGTCGTCGCATACCGTCGGTAAATCACACGGCATCGCCAATTTCGAGGAATACAAGAACCGGATCGATGCCGTGAATTTTTCGCTCAGCCATGACGACGGCGTGATGCCACGCGATCTGGCCGAAGCGGACGTGATCCTGATCGGCGTCTCCCGCTCGGGCAAGACGCCCACCTGCCTGTACCTTGCGCTGCAATTCGGCATCAAGGCGGCCAACTACCCGCTCACGCCCGAGGATTTCGGCAACCATACCCTGCCCAAGCTGCTGCTGCCCTACCGCAACAAGCTCTTCGGCTTGACCATCGACCCCGAGCGGCTCTCGCAGATCCGGCAGGAACGCAAACCGGGCAGCAAATACTCCTCGCTGGAGAACTGCCAGTTCGAGACCGAGGAAGCCGCAGCGCTGATGCGGCACGTGGGCGTGCCTTATCTGAACACCACCACCCTGTCGATCGAGGAACTGGCCACCACCATCATGCACCGTACCGGTCTGGTACGGCGGGTGTACTGAGGCGGCGCTGCGGCGGAGCGGCCCGGCTGGGCCGCGCAACGGCCATCGCCGCATCAAACGCCGTGAAGGCAATGCCGGGCTTGCATCGCAGCGGCACGTCGCTTGCTGGGACGCGCCGACCTTCCGTGCGCTCCGTGGCGATGCCCTTGCCGGCCCGGACCCTGTTCACAGGCCCGAACCAGACGTTAAACTCTCGCCTTTGCGACCCGCCCCGCGTTTGTCATGCCCGCACCCACCGATACGCCGGCCGTCTTCGATTTCAAGAGTCAATCACTCAAACTGCTGTCGTTCGTGCCGGCCACCCTCGATTGCGGGAAGCTGGAAGCCGCGTTGCGCGCCAAGCTTGGCGACGGTGAACACATGCTGAGCGGCGAGCAGCTGATCGTGGACTTCGACACTCTGCCCAGCATGCCCAGCGCGCTCGAAATCACCGCATTGATACGCCTGCTCGGCCAGTTCGGCCTCAAGGCGGTCGCGGCGCGTGGCGGCAACGATGCACAGCGGGCGGCGGCGCGTGACGCCGGGCTGGTGGTGCTTGCGAACGAGACGGCGCCAGCGATACCGCCCAGCGTCAGGACACCCGAGCGGCCGGTGCCGGCCATGGTGGTGAACCGTCCGGTACGGACCGGCCAGCAGGTCTATGCGCGCGGTGGTGATCTGGTGGTGTTGGCCCTGGTCTCGGCGGGTGCCGAGGTGATCGCCGACGGCAATATCCATGTCTATGCCCCGCTGCGCGGCCGCGCGCTCGCCGGTGCGCGCGGCGATGCCGGCGCGCGTGTCTTCACCACCTGCCTCGAAGCCGAGCTGGTGTCGATCAACGGCGTATACCGGACCCTGGACGAGGGCCTGCCCGCATCGCTCAAGGCGAAACCTGCGCAGGTGCGGCTCGACCAGGACAAGCTGGTGATCGAGGCGCTCGGCGGCTAGCACCGCACCAACATTGGCGCCCCGCCATCGCGGAGCGCCGCATTATCGAAGAACCAGAGGATGCACACAGTGGCGAAAATCATCGTCGTAACGTCGGGCAAGGGTGGCGTGGGCAAGACCACCACCAGCGCGAGCTTTGCCTCCGGCCTTGCGCTGCGCGGCTTCAAGACCGCCGTGATCGATTTCGACGTCGGCCTGCGCAACCTTGACCTCATCATGGGTTGCGAGCGCCGTGTGGTGTATGACCTGATCAATGTGATCCAGGGCGAAGCCACACTGCGCCAGGCGCTGATCAAGGACAAACACTGCGACAACCTGTTCATCCTGCCCGCCTCGCAGACCCGCGACAAGGAAGCCCTCACCCGCGACGGCGTGGAAAACGTGATCAAGGAGCTGATCCACGACGGTTTCGACTACATCGTCTGCGACAGCCCGGCCGGCATCGAGTCAGGCGCGTTGATGGCCGCCTATTTCGCCGACGAGGCGCTGATCGTCACCAATCCGGAAGTCAGTTCGGTGCGTGACTCGGACCGCATCATCGGCATCCTGGACGCCAAGTCGCGCAAGGCCGAGGAAGGCGGCACGGTCAAGACCCATCTCCTGATCACCCGCTACTCGCCGAAGCGGGTCGATTCGGGCGAGATGCTCTCGCTCGACGACGTGCAGCATCTGTTGCGCATCCCACTGATCGGCGTGATCCCGGAATCCGAGACCGTGCTGCAGGCGTCCAACGCCGGTACGCCGGCCATCCATCTGGCCGGCACCGATGTGTCCGAAGCGTACAAGGACGTGGTGGGCCGCTTTCTGGGCGAGGACAAGCCACTGCGCTTCATCGAGGCGCCGAAAACGCCGTTCTGGAAACGGCTGTTCGGAGGTTGATGCATGTCGATTCTGAGTTACTTCTTCGGAGAGAAGAAAAAGAGCGCCTCGGTGGCACGCGAACGGTTGCAGATCATCCTCGCGCATGAACGCGCCGGACGCGATGCACCCGACTACCTGCCGGCGCTGCAGAAGGAGCTGGTCGAGGTGATTTCCAAGTACGTGGCCATCAATCCGGACGACATCAAGGTGCACCTGGACAAGAAGGACGACTTCGAAGTGCTGGAAGTCAACATCGTGCTCCCCGAACCGAACAAGCGCTAGACCGATCCATTGCCGCTGCGCCGACAAAAGCCCCGTGCTTTCCAGGCACTCTGGACCCGCCCATGCCGATTACCATCAAGACTGCCGAAGACATTGCCAGGATGCGCGTTGCCGGCCGCCTCGCCTCCGAGGTGCTCGACTATCTCACCCCGTATGTGAAGCCCGGGGTGACCACCGCCGAGCTGAACCGGCTGGGCCATGACTACATGGTCAACGTGCAGGGCACGGTGCCGGCCACGCTCAACTACACCCCGCCCGGCCACACCCCCTACCCGGCCTCGCTGTGCACGTCGGTGAACCAGGTGGTCTGCCATGGCATCCCGAACGACAAGCCGCTCAGGAACGGCGATGTGCTCAACATCGACATCACCGTGATCAAGGATGGCTACCACGGCGACACCAGCCGGATGTTCATCGTCGGGGAAGCGGCCAGCCACGCCCGGCGGCTGATCCAGGTCACCTTCGACTGCATGTGGCTCGGCATCGAGCAGGTGCGCCCCGGTGCGCACCTGGGCGACATCGGCGCCGCGATCCAGAGATACGCCGAGAAGGCGGGCTACTCGGTGGTGCGCGAGTTCTGCGGCCACGGCATCGGCCAAGTGTTCCACGAGGAGCCGCAGGTGCTGCACTACGGCCGGCCCGGCAGCGGGGTCGAGCTCAAGCCGGGCATGATCTTCACCATTGAGCCGATGATCAATGCCGGCCGCCGCGAGATCAAGGGCATGCCCGACGGCTGGACCATCGTCACCAAGGACCGCTCGCTGTCGGCGCAGTGGGAACATACCGTGCTGGTCACCGAGACCGGCTACGAAGTGCTGACGCAATCGGCCGGTTCGCTGCCGTGCCCGGCGCACTGGCTGCTGGGATGAGCGTGACGGCACGGCGCTGAGGCGGCACGGCGTGGACCCCGGCAGCCCTGGCCCCACCACCGCACAGGCCCCGCTGCGCTCGCTGGCAGTGCTGCGTGAAGCGCATGTCTCGGCCAAGCAGGCACTGATGCAGGCCTGCGGCGATCCACGGCTGTCGGCACCGCTGCTGCGCCGGCTGGCGCGGCTGACCGACCGCACGCTGGCGGAACTGTGGGGACGCCACCGTTTTCCCGCCGAAACACTGCTGGTGGCGGTGGGCGGCTACGGGCGCGGCGAGCTGTATCCGTTCTCCGACGTGGATCTTTTGATCCTGCTGCCCGACACCCCGTCGCCGGCCTTGCTCGAAGAGCTGGAAGTGCTGGTCGGCGAGCTGTGGGACATCGGTCTGGAGGTCGGGCATGCGGTGCGGACCGTTGCCGACTGCCTGGCCGAGGCGGAAAAGGACATCACGGTGCAGACCGCACTGATCGAGGCACGCCGGGTCGCCGGCGACCGTGCACGCTTCGACGACTTCCTCGCCGCGGTGCTGCGCCACGTCGATCCCAAGAATTTCTTCGAAGCCAAGCTGCTGGAGCAGCAGGCGCGCTACGGCAAGTTCCAGAACGCCACCTACAAGCTCGAACCCAATATCAAGGAAGCGCCGGGCGGGCTGCGCGACCTGCATCTGGTCGGCTGGATCGCAGCGGCGCTGGGCCTGGGGCGTGACTGGCGCGCGCTGGCCGCGCAAGGGTTGCTGACCGGAGAGGAAAGCCTCAAGCTGCGCCGCGCCGAGCGGGTGTTGCGCACCTACCGCATCCAGCTGCACCGGCTCGCCCGGCGGCGGGAGGACCGCATCCTGTTCGACCACCAGAACCGGCTGGCGCAGGACTTCGGCTTCACCGATGACCATTTCAACCGCGCCAGCGAGCAGCTGATGGCCCACTACTACCGCGCCGCGCGGGTGGTTGGCCAGCTCACGCCCCTGCTGGTGCAGGCGCTGCGCAACCGGATCTATTCGCAGGTGGGCGCCGAGCTGGTCGCGCTGAACCCGCGCTTCAATCTGCGCGGCGGCCAATTGGAGATCGCCGCGCCGGACACCTTCCAGCGCAATCCGTCGGCCATCCTGGAATTGTTCCTGCTGACCGAGCGTGAACGGGCGATCACCGACATTGCGCCGGAAACGCTGCGCGCGCTGTGGCACGCCCGGCCGCTGATCGATGAACGTTTTCGTGCCGATCCGGCCAACCAGGCATTGTTCGTCCAGTTGTTCCGCGAGCCACGCGGCCTGACCCGCGCGCTGCGCCGGATGAACCAGTACGGCGTGCTCGGCCGCTACATCCCGGAATTCGGCCAGCTCGTGGGGCGGATGCAGCACGATCTCTTCCACGTGTACACGGTGGACGAGCACACGCTGATGGTGGTGCGCAACATGCGCCGCTTCGCGGTGCCGGCATTCACCCATGAATACCCGCTGTGCTCGCGGCTGATCGAAGAGTTCGAGCGGCCCGAGGTGCTGTACCTTGCTGCGCTGTTCCACGATATCGGCAAGGGGCGCGGCGGCGATCATTCGGCCCTCGGCGCCCAGATCGCCGAAGGCTTCTGCACGCGCCATCCGCTTGCACCGGAGGATGCCGCGCTGCTGCCCTGGCTGGTCGCCCAGCACCTGACGATGTCGCACGTGGCGCAGAAGCAGGATGTCTATGACCCCGAAGTGGTGGCGGCCTTTGCCGCCAAGGTCGGCACACCGCGTCGGCTCACCGCGCTGTACCTGCTGACCGTGGCCGACATCCGCGGCACCAGCCCCAAGGTATGGAACGCCTGGAAGGCCAAGCTGCTCGAGGATCTGTACCACGCCACGCTGCGCTATCTGCGCGAGCGCAACCTTGACACACACTCCTGGCTGGAAGCGCGCAAGGAAGAGGCGCTGCGGCGGCTACGGCTCTATGGGTTGCGCCCGGATGCCCACGAGGCCCTGTGGCGCGAGCTCGATACGGTGTATTTCCTGCGCCACGACGCCCGCGAGATCGCCTGGCAGACCCGGCAGCTCTACGGCCGGGTGCATACCCCGGCGCCGGTGGCGCGTGCCAGGCTGTCCGAATCCGGCGAAGGGCTGCAGGTGCTGGTGTACACGCGCGACGCCCCCGACCTGTTCGCCCGCATCTGCGCCTTCTTCGAGCGCGCCGGCTACACCATCTTCGATGCCCATGTGCATACCACGCGGCACGGCTATGCGCTCGACAGCTTCTATGTGTATATCCCCGACGAGCGCGTGGGCAGCTACCGCGATCTGACCGGCTTCGTCGAGTATGAGCTCGCGCAGGCCATCGCCCAGGACACCCCGCTGCCGCCACCTGCCAAGGCGCGGGTATCGCGGCAGCAGCGGCATTTCCCGGTGACGCCGCATGTGCTGATCCGTCCGGACGAGCGCGGTCGCTATCACATCCTGTCGATCACCGCGGGCGATCGCACCGGCCTGTTGTCCGCCATCGCCCGGGTGCTGGCGGCGCAGCGCATCGATATCCATTCGGCCAAGATCATGACGTTGGGCGAGCGGGCCGAGGACAACTTCCTGATCAGTGGTGCCGTGCTGGCGGATGAAACCGCGACCCGGCAGCTCGAAAGCGCGCTGCTGCAGGCGCTGCAGACCTGACCCGCCGCGAGGCTAGCGTGGCTCGACCGCGCTGGCCGCTGCCATGCTCGGGGCCGGCAGGCGCTCCGCCGCCTGATAGGCCAGATAGAAGCGGTTGACCGACGAGACGTAGTCCAACAGGCGCTGGCCCACCATCCGCCTGGCCACCAGTTCCACGTTGCCACCCCAGCGGTTCGGGTCCAGCCCCTCCCGGGCCGCCTGCCGCCGCAGTTGCTGCACCCGCCCTTCGCCGGCGTTGTAAGCGGCGAGCATGAAATAGAGCTGATCATCCTCGGTGATCTCCGAGTGGGTGAACAGCCTGCGCAGATACGACAGGTAGCGCGCCGCCGCGGTGATGTTGCCCTCGTTGCCGTGCGGGTCCTTCACCCCCATCTTGCGTGCGGTGCTCGGGTTGACCTGCATCACCCCGGTCGGGCCGTTCTCGCGCTTGACCGCGCGCAGCTTCGATTCGCGCTGGCCGATCGCGGCCAGCAGCAGCCAGTCCATGTCGTTGGCAGCCGCCACCATCCGGAACACCGGCCCCAGCACCGCCAGGCGGTCGAGTCCCGCGGCCGCCCGCTCGGGAAGCACCGCCCGGCCGTCCACCGGCAGAAGGCGCTGCGTCTGCGCGGCTGCCTGCGACGCCAGCCGGCCCTTGGCTGCGATGAAGCGGTTCAGCTCGTCCAGCAACTGTGTATGCCGCGGCGACACGGCCCACGCCACCGGCACCGCCTCGTCGACACAGCCGTCCAGCCGCAGGTTGGGCAGGCGCTTCTGCCACAGCTTGAAGACATAGCGGCTGGCCAGCGTGACCGTGTCGCCACCCGAATTGATCGACAACAGCAGGCTTTCCGCACTGGCACCTTCGACCGCATCCATCACCCGCACCTCGCCGTGCCCGGCCACCAGGCGGCGTGCGAAACCGGCCTTGGGCAGGGTCAACGGCGTCTCCTGCAGCGCCGACAGATCCGCCAGCGCGGCACGCTCACGATGCCGTACCAGGCACCAGGCATCGGTGAGGTAGGGTTCGGTGTAGCGCACCAGTTGCGCCACCGAGGGCAGCACCGGCATCAGGCCGGCGGCCATGTCGCCCCGCCCTTCCACCAGTGCCGCGATCAGCTCGCCCTGCTCGATCGGTACATACAGCACCCGGGTCGGCGGGCGGCTGGCGGGCCGGTTGCGGTTCAGGAAGAGTTCCAATTCGGCGAGCATGTGCTGCTCGACCCCGTGCGGGGCGCCGTTGCGGAAGAAGAAGGTGCTTGGCCCCTTGGCGACCAGCACCCGCAGACGGCGCGGCGGATTGGCCGGGTCGTAGTCGCCCTCGGCAAGGTCGGTGGGCCCCTCCAGCTGCGGATGCGCCGCATCGGCGGCGGCAGCCCGTGCGCCCTCGGCCTGCGCGGCAGGACCGGCCAGCAGCAACGCGGCGGCCATGCAAATGGAATTGACAATACGCATGCGCCGATTCTAGCGGCAAATGCCGCTGCGGTCCCGGCCCTTGTCAGTGACGGTCGGCAACCGCGCGCCGCAGGTATAATCGCCCGACCTTTCCCTTCCATGCTGATCATGCCGCTCCTGCTCGTCGAACAAGCCAGTCTCGCCTTCGGCCACTGGCCCCTGCTGTCCCAGGCCACACTGGCGTTGGAGGCCGGGGAGCGGGCCGGACTGATCGGGCGCAACGGCCAGGGAAAATCCTCGCTGCTCAAGGCCATCGCCGGCGTGATCAAGCTTGACGACGGCGAAATCCGCATCGCCCAGGACGCGCGCGTGGCCTATGTGGCGCAGGAGCCGCAGTTTGCCGAAGGCGCCACGGTGTTCGAGGCCGTGGCCGACGGCCTGGGCGATCTGCGGCAGCTGCTGACCGACTATCACCATGCGGCCCTGCACCAGGACGGCAGTGCAGCGGCGCTGGCGCGGCTCACCGAGCTGCAGTCGGCGCTGGAGGCGCGCGACGGCTGGCGTTTCGATGCATCGATCCATGCCACGCTGTCACATCTGGGCCTGGCGCCCGATGTGCCCGTCGCCGCGCTGTCTGGCGGCTGGAAGAAGCGGGTGGCGCTGGCCCGGGCACTGGTCTCTGAACCGCAGCTGTTGCTGCTGGACGAGCCGACCAATCATCTGGACGTGACCGCGATCGAGTGGCTCGAGACGCTGCTCAACGGCTTTGCCGGCAGCGTGCTCTTCGTCACCCACGATCGGCGCTTCCTGGACAACGTGGCCACCCGCATCATCGAACTAGACCGCGGCCGCGTGACCGGTTTTCCGGGCAACTTCAGCGCCTACGAGGCCCGCAAGACCGAGCTGCTGGCGCAGGAGGAAACGGTCAACCGCAAATTCGACAAGTTCCTCGCCCAGGAGGAGGTGTGGATCCGCAAGGGAGTCGAAGCACGGCGCACCCGCAATGAGGGCCGGGTACGCCGATTGGAGGCGCTGCGCCGCGAACGAACCGCGCGCCGGGAACGCCAGGGCCGGGTGAATTTCCAGCTCGACGCGGGCGAGCGCTCGGGCAAGCTCGTTGCCGAGTTCGAGCACGTCTGCAAGTCCTATCGCGACGAAGCCGGCCGCGAAAAGGTGATCGTGCGCGATTTCACCACCCGGCTGATGCGGGGCGACCGGGTCGGCCTGATCGGCCCCAACGGCATCGGCAAGACCACGCTGCTGAAACTGATCCTGGGCGAACTGGCGCCCGACAGTGGCACCATCAAGCGCGGCACCAATCTGCAGGTGGCCTACTTCGATCAGTTCCGTACCCAGCTGGACGAGGAGGCGGCCATCGTCGATGTGATCGGCCAGGGCAAAGACTATGTCGAGATCGGCGGGGCGAAGAAGCATGTGATGGGCTATCTGGAGGAGTTCCTGTTCGCACCGGAACGTGCGCGCAGCCCGGTCAGATCGCTTTCGGGCGGCGAGCGCAACCGGCTTTTGCTGGCCATGCTGTTCACCAGGCCGGCCAACGTGCTGGTGCTCGACGAGCCGACCAACGATCTGGACATCGATACCCTGGATCTGCTGGAGGCGTTGCTGGCCGACTATCCGGGCACGGTGTTCCTGGTCAGCCATGACCGGGCGTTCCTGGACAACGTGGTCACGCAGACCATCGCGTTCGAGGGCGACGGCATGCTGGTGGAGAACCCCGGTGGCTACAGCGACTACCAGGCGGTGCAGGCGCGACGCGCCGCCACGCCGGCGGTGAAGAAGACCGAGTCTGCCGCTCCCCGGCCGGCAGCGCCCGCGGAACGCGCGCGCGCCAGAAGCCAGAAACTCGGCTACAACGAGCAGCGCGAGCTGGAACGCCTGCCCGGTGAGATCGAACAGTTGGAAACCGAGCAGGCCACACTGCAGCAGGCGCTGCTGGATCCTGCGCTCTACCGCAGCGAGCCGCTCAAGGCCAGGCAAATGCAGGATAGAATCGACGCCATCGAAGCGGCCCTCCTGGACAAACTCGAACGTTGGGAGCAGCTGGAAGCCAAACGCTGATCCACCTTGAGCGCTTAATGAACAGGCTCTTCCAACAGCGCCCGCCCGAGGCGCCGCACACCTCGCTCAAGCCGTTGCGCATCGGCCTGATCGTGTTCTACTGCGCGCTGCTGGTGGCAGTGGGGACAGCGCTGTTCTGGATGAGCATGCGCGACTACCAGGACACGCTGATCAGCCTGGAGCGGCAGCAGCTCTCGTTGGCCCGCTCGCTGGACGAGCACGCGACGCGCACCTTCATCTCGGTCGAGCAAGGCATGCAGAACATCGTCGAGAGCCTGGAGGACCTGGGCGGCGTCGATCGTGCCGAGGAATACAGCATGCATGTGCTGCTGCGCGACAAGGTGCGGCTCACGCCGCAGACGCGCGGCATCATCACCATCGACGCCAACGGCGACATCCGTGCGCACGGGCTCGAATACCCGGCGCGCCGCGTCAATCTCGCCGACCGTGACTACTTCGTCTACCACCGCACCTTCAACGATTTGCGGCTGCGCATGGACAAGCCGGTCATCAGCCGCACCGACAATCTGTGGTTGATCCCGGTCACCCGGCGCATCGACCGGCCCGACGGCAGCTTCGGCGGCGTGGTGCTGGCCGGGGTGGAGCCGGAGTATTTCCTGCGCTTCTACCAATCGCTCAAGCTGCCGCCGTCCACCCGGGTGGAACTGCTGCGCGGCGACGGCATGGTGCTGCTCAACTTCCCGTTCTCTGCAAAGACACTCGGCAGCAATGTGCGTGAAGCGGCGCCACTGGAGTTCGAGGCCCGGCGGCTCAAGCAGGCCTCGGTGTATCGCGAGCGCGACAACAGCGGCGGCGCGGACCGGCTTTCGGTATTCCATACCAGCAGCAGCGAACTGCCGCTGATCGTGCATATCTCGGTGGACCTGGACAGCGCGCTGGGCAAATTCCGCAGCGATCTCACCACCCGCGCCATCGGCGCGATCACGCTGGTGCTGGTGGTGACGGTGCTGTTGTACCTGCTGCTGCGCCAGTTGCGCCACGTGGAGGAGATCGAATCGCGGCTCTACCTGACGCAATTCACCGTCGATGAATCGCCCGACGTGGTGTTGTGGGCCGATCAGGCCGGGCAGCTGCGCTACACCAACCATGCCGCCGAGCGCCAGAGCGGGCTGGGGCGCGAGGAACTGCTCGCCTCGCATCTGACCGACCTGTTCCCCGACATGGGGGACATGCAGTGGCAGGACATCTGGGACAAGCTGAACAGCGATCGCCGGCTGATCCTTAACAGCCACCTGCGTGACCAGACCGGCAACCTGCTGCCGGTGGAGATCACGTTCAGCCATATCGAATTCAACGCCGCCGCCTACGCCTGCTGCACAGTACGCGACACCACCGAGCAGCAGAACACCGAGCGTGAGCTGCGCCGCCACCGCGACCACCTGCAGGATCTGGTGCTGGAACGCACCACTGAGATCCGCACCGTGCTGGATGCGAGTCCGCTTGCCATCATGCTGTCGGTCAAGAACTCGGTGCGCCTCGTCAACCCGGTGTTCGAGACCCTGTTCGGCTTCAACGCCAGCGACATCATCGGCCTGCCCACCCATTCGCTGTTCGCCTCGCCCGGCCGCTACGACGAGATCATGCAGACGGTATGGGCCCGCGTCAGCGCCGGCGGCGTGTTCCGCGGCGAGGTGGAGCTTTACCGGCGCGACCATTCGAACTTCTGGGCCATGGTCTACGCCAAGGCGTTGGTACCGGGCGACGCGGCCAAGGGGGTGATCTGCGTGATCGAGGATGTGACCGCGCAACGGATCGCCGCGCAGGCGCTGCGCCAATCCGAACGCCTGAAGCGCACCATCATCGATACCACGGCCGACGGCTTCATCCTGGTCGATGCCGAGCGCCATATCGTCGACGTCAACCAGGCGTTCTGCCTGCTGCTGGGCTACCGGCGCGAGGACCTGATCGGTCAGCAGCCCGAGCGCATGTGGGGCGAGGCAGCGGCGCAGATCTTTCCCCCTGATCTGGCCGAGCGCGACGTCACGCTCAACCATATCGAGGAAGTGACGCTGCTGACCATCAACAGCGACGCGATGCCGTTCCTGGTGAATTCGGCGGCGATCCTCGACGACAACCGGGTGCTGGAATACGCGTTCGCCTTCCTGACCAACATCTCCTACCTCAAGGAGATCGAACGCAACATGGTGGAGGCCAAGGAATCCGCTGAAGCAGCCAACCTGGCCAAGTCGGCCTTCCTCGCCAACATGTCGCATGAGCTGCGTACGCCCATGCATGCCATCCTGTCGTTCTCCGAGATGGGGTTGTCCAAGTCCGGCAAGACCGAACCGAACAACCTCGCACGCTATTTCGAACGCATCCATTCCAGCGGCAACCGGCTGCTGGTGTTGCTGAACGATCTGCTGGACATGTCGCGGCTGGAAGCCAACCGGATGACCTACGACAAGGCGCGCAGCAACCTGCAGCAGACCGTGCAGGGCGCGGTGCAGGAGATCGCGCCGCTGCTCAACGCGCGCGGCCTGCATCTGGACATGGACGAGGGTGCCTCGCCGCTGTTTGCGATGTTCGACCGTGCGCGGCTGACCCAGGTGGTGGTCAATCTGCTCTCGAACGCCATCAAGTTCAGCCGCACCAACGGCGGGATCGAGATCCGCTTCCTGGAGCTGTCGCTGCTGCAGGACGGCATGCCCGGCGTGGGGCTGACGGTGCGCGACCATGGGCCGGGCATCCCGGAAGGCGAGGAGGAGCTGATCTTCGACAAGTTCATCCAGAGCAGCCGCGTGCGCGATCCGGGCGGCGGCACCGGGTTGGGCCTCGCCATCAGCCGTCAGATCATGCAGGACCACGGCGGCGAGATCTTCGCCGCCAACCACCCCGAGGGCGGTGCTGTGTTCACACTGCTGCTGCCCAGCGACGCTCCGGCCGCGCCGGCGCGCTGATCCTGCTTTTGCCGCAACGGCGCTTGCCGTACAATCCGCCGTTTTTGCCAGCGGTGCCACGCCATGAGCGAGATCGCCCACGAAGTCGCGCAACGCCGCACCTTCGCCATCATCTCCCACCCCGATGCGGGTAAGACCACGTTGACCGAGAAGCTGCTGTTCTTCTCGGGTGCCATCCAGATGGCGGGCACCGTCAAAGGCAAGAAGGGCGGCAAGTTCGCCACCTCAGACTGGATGGAGATCGAAAAGCAGCGCGGCATCTCGGTCGCTTCCAGCGTGATGCAGTTCGACTACCGCGAGCATGTGGTCAACCTGCTCGACACACCCGGCCACCAGGATTTCTCGGAAGACACCTACCGGGTGCTCACCGCCGTCGACTCGGCGCTAATGGTGATCGACGCCGCCAAGGGGGTGGAGGAACAGACCATCAAGCTCCTGAACGTGTGCCGGCTGCGCAATACGCCCATCGTCACCTTCATGAACAAGTACGACCGGGAAGTGCGCGATTCGCTGGAACTGCTGGACGAGGTGGAAAGCATCCTCAAGATCCGCTGCGCACCCATCACCTGGCCGGTCGGCATGGGCAAGACCTTCCGCGGGGTGTACCACATCCACAAGGACCAGGTGCTGCTGTTCACCCCCGGCCAGGGTCCGCTCGACGAAGTCGAGGTGATCGAGGGCATCGACAATCCGCGGCTGGACGAACTGTTCCCACTGGAGATCGAGCAGACCCGGATGGAGCTGGAACTGGTACGCGGGGCCTCGCACCCCTTCGTGCTGGATGAATTCCTCGCCGGCACGCTGACACCAGTGTTCTTCGGCTCGGCGATCAACAACTTCGGCGTGCGCGAGATCCTCGATTCGCTGGTCGACTGGGCGCCCGCACCGGGCCCACGCGATGCCACCATCCGGGCGATCGACCCGACCGAGGAGAAATTCTCGGCCTTCGTGTTCAAGATCCAGGCCAACATGGACCCGCGCCACCGCGACCGCATCGCCTTTCTGCGGGTATGTTCGGGCCGGTTCGAGCGCGGGATGAAATTCAGGCATCTGCGGCTGAACCGCGAGATCGCCGCCAATTCGGTGGTCACCTTCATGGCGCAGGGCCGCGAACAGGTGGAAACGGCCTACGCCGGCGACATCATCGGTGTGCCCAACCACGGCAATATCCAGATCGGCGACTCGTTCTCGGAAGGCGAGCCGCTGTCGTTCACCGGCATCCCCTACTTCGCACCCGAGTTGTTCCGGATCGCCCGCATCAAGAACCCATTGAAGATCAAGCAGTTGCACAAGGGTCTTCAACAGCTGGGTGAAGAAGGCGCAGTCCAGGTGTTCAAGCCGCTCAATGGCGCGGACCTGATCCTGGGCGCGGTGGGCGTGCTGCAGTTCGAGGTGGTCGCCAGCCGGTTGGCCAACGAATACGGCGTGGAAGCGGTCTTCGAGTCGACCAGCATCCATACCGCACGCTGGATCACCTGCGAGGATGCGCGGATGCTGGCCGACTTCGAAAAGCAACTGGTCAACAACCTGGCGCGCGACGCGGCCGACAGCCTCGCCTACCTCGCCACCAGCCGCGTCAACCTGGAGCTGACGCAGGAGCGCTGGCCCAAGCTGGTATTCCACGCCACCCGCGAACACGCCGTGACGCTCTGACCTGCCCGTACGGCACGCCGGATGCCCTGCGTGCCATCCCCCCTCCCGAGCCGCGCCCCCTCACCCCTCACCCTCCTAAGTGGCAATGCTCGCGCCTGCCATGCAACTAATAGCGCTCCGCGCGGAACCGGCTGGCTATAAAGAACGCATCTTCATCAGCAGGGTGATCGCCGCGCCCCATGGCGCGATGCCGTGCTCATGCGACTGCCGCCCGTTGCTTCGTCTTCCCGCCTCACCGCCTGCGCCGCGCTGCTGCTGACCCTTGGTCTGGCACTGCTGGCCGTGGTGCCGGTGGACACCGCTTCGCAGCTTGCCTTTGGCGGCTTCGCTGTCCTCACGCTGTTCGGACTCAAGCGTCTGGGCCGCTTCGAACACTATCGGCTGTTCTTCCTGCTGCTGGCGGCACTGCTCACGCTGCGCTACCTGTATTGGCGCACCACCTCGACCCTCGGCTATGGCGCTCGCGATGCGCTGTTCAGCCGCGACCTGCCGTACCAGGCACGCGACTTCGCCACGCCGTCTTTCCCCTGATTCAGGCGGAACGGGGGCACCACAGCAACTGCGCCGGGCCACCCACCTCACCATGCAGCACCGCGTTCTGCTCGAAGCGCTGCCCGAGCTGCAATGCCTCGGCACGAGGCAGATCAAGCACCAGCAATGCCGGTTCAGGTGCCCAGTCGGCGGTATCGGGTTCCCCCACCGCGTCCAGGCAGCGGTAGCCCAGACGGGCCACCGCGTCGATCAGGTTCTGCTGCCGCGCACGGTTTTCATGCGCACACAGCTGCGCTGCCGAATAGGGATTGCTGGCCGAGACCACGGCCCAGCACGACGCACCCTGGGCTGCCAGCAAACGATCCAGTGGCGGATGGCGCGCATCGATGCGGATGCCCACACCCCAGTCAGGCACCCGGTAACAGGTCGCCCGATAGGCTGCGCCGAAACGATGCTCCAGCTGTGCAACCGTCAGCACCTGCATATCACCTCCACGCAACGCACGCCCCCACCACAGCACCGGAAAGGACGCGTCCGGGCCAAGCGTGCCCGCAGCTCAATTCATATGTTGCTTGATTAGGTGCAGCATCTGTCCGAACACGCGCGGCGTGCCGCACAGCACATCGCCCGACTGCAGATAGTGCTCCTCGCCGGCAAGGTCGGTCACCAGTCCGCCCGCCTCCTGCACCAGCAGGATGCCGGCAGCGATGTCGTGCACCTTCAGATCGAATTCGAAGAAGCCGTCGAACCGGCCGCAGGCCACGTAGGCAAGATCGAGAGCCGCTGCGCCCGGACGGCGCACGCCGGCCGCCTGCTGCGCCATGTCGCGGAAGATCGCCAGGTAGGTTTCCAGGTTGTTGAACTTGGTATACGGAAAACCGGTGCCGATCAGCGCGTCGGAGAGGTCGCGCACCTTCGAGACGCGGATGCGCCGGTCGTTCAGGAAGGCACCGACGCCGCGCGTGGCGGTGAAGAGGTCGTTGCGGTTCGGGTCGTACACCACCGCCTGCGTGATCACGCCCTTGTGCTCCAGCGCGATCGAAATGGCGTACTGCGGAAAGCCGTGCAGGAAGTTGGTGGTGCCGTCGAGCGGGTCGATGATCCAGCAGTATTCGGAGTCGCCCCGGCTGCCCGACTCCTCGGCCAGGATGGCATGCTTGGGATAGGCTTCGAGGATGGTTTCGATGATTGCCGATTCCGCGGCGCGGTCGACTTCCGAGACGAAGTCGTTGTGGCCCTTCTTTTCCGGCGTGATCAGATCGAGGTTGTTCGAAGCGCGCTGGATGACGGAAGCGGCGCGGCGGGCGGCGCGGACTGCGGTGTTGAGCATCGGATGCATGGCGGGTTCCTGTGGCGAAAGAAGCGGTCGGCATGCGCAGCCGGCAGGTCCGGCCTGCCGGCTGCGCGCGGCATCGATGCGGATTGTGTACGGCGGATACGCTCCGGCCGCTTCTAAAGATCGAAAAGTCCCCGGCATTCTAACGCGGCTTGCCGCAGCGCGCCAAAACCCACAACGGTGCGAGGCGCAGTAACATGCAGGCTTTCGCGTGCCCGCGCCACAGGTCTGCCATGCCTTCCAACGACTGTCTTTCCGCGTTCCGCGTCGTGCTGTCCCATACCTCCCACCCCGGCAACATCGGCTCGACCGCCCGGGCGATGAAGACCATGGGCCTGACCCGGCTCTATCTGGTGAACCCCAAGGAGTTTCCATCGCCGATCGCCACCTCGCTCGCCTCCAGTGCCGACGACGTGCTGACCGACGCCATCGTCGTCGATTCGCTGGAAGCGGCGCTGCAGGGCACCACGGTGCAGGTGGCGATGACCGCGCGCCGGCGCGAGCTGGTGCAGCCGCTCGCCACGCCGCGCCAGATCGCGCCGCAGCTCCTGCAGGAGGCGGAACGGGGTGGCGAGGTGGCGCTGGTGTTCGGCACCGAGATGAGCGGCCTGACCATCGACGAAGTACGCCAATGCAACCGGCTGGTCACCATTCCCACCAGCCCGGACTACGCCAGCCTGAACCTGTCGCAGGCGGTGCAGGTGCTCACCTATGAATTGCGCGCCAGCCTGGACGACGACGTGAGTCATCTGGAAACGCCGGGTCCGCTGGCCAAGCACGAGCATGTCGAACTGTTTCTGGAGCACCTGGAAAGCACGCTGCTCACCATCGGCTTTCTCAAACCGTATGCGCCCAAGCGGCTGATGCCGCGGTTGCGCCGCCTCTACCAGCGTGCCCGGCTCGAACAGGAGGAGGTGGACATCCTGCGCGGCGTGCTGCGCGCCACGCTCGAATACGACCGCAATGCGCCGCCGGCGGTGCAATCAGGCGCCAAGCGCGATCATTCCAGATAACGCGGTCCGCCGTAGCGGGTCAGGCTCATGATCAGCCGTACCAGCCCGAAGCATCCCCATACCAACGCCCGCAGCATGAGGCCACCGCGGCGCAGATCGGTCAGGCGCACCGGCGCAGCCGCACGCTCGATGTGGCGGAAGATGTCGTCACGCAGCTCGCCTGCCAGGGTACGGTCGCGCACGAACACATTGGCCTCCCGTGCCAGCAGCAGGCTGAACGGGTCCAGGTTGCTCGAGCCCACGGTTGCCCATTCGCCATCGATGACAGCCGCCTTGGCATGCATGAAACCGGCCTGGTATTCGTGGATGTGCATGCCCGACAGCAGGAAGCGCCGGTAATAGGCGCGCGTGGCCCAATGCAGCAGAAACTGGTCCACCTGGCCCTGCAGTACCAGGACCACCGTCACGCCACGTGCCGCCGCCGCGCGCAGCGCCTGGCGGAAGCGATAGCCCGGCAGGAAGTAGGCGTTGGCGATCACGATCTCGTGGCGGGCGTGCCGGATCGCCCTCAGGTAGGCATGCTCGATATCGTGCCGGTGCCGCAGGTTGTCGCGGATGGCAAAGGCGGCCGCGACGTCGCCGCGGCCGGTCACGTCCACCGGCACCGTGCTGCGCACCGCCCAGCTGCGCTTGAGCTGCACCCAGGCACTGTGCCGCCACAGCCGGTCGAGCGCGTCATGCATCTGCGCCACCACCGGTCCTTCGACCCGGAAGGCGTAGTCATAACGCGGCGCCAGTGCCGACTGGCCCGGCTCCTGGTCGCTCAGGATATTGATGCCGCCGACGAACCCCACCCGTCCATCGATCACGGCAAGCTTGCGGTGCAGCCGCCGCAGCCGGCTGCGGTTGACCGAAAACGTCGTGTTGGGCCGGAAGAACAGCAGCCACGCCCCCGCATCGGCGAGGCGCTGCTGCCACTGCAGCGGGAACTGCCGCGCACCGAAACCGTCGACCTGCAGCTTGACCCGTACGCCGCGCAGTGCTGCCGCCGCCAGCGCCGCGACAACGCGCTCGCCGATGTCATCCGCCTCGAACAGATAGCTTTCCAGGAAGATCTCGACGCGCGCGCACTCGATCTCCCCCAGCAGCAGCGGAAAGAAATCGCTGCCGTTGTACAGCAGTCGCACGCGGTGCCCGGGCAGGAACACTTCCGCGCGCGGCAGACGCCAGTCGCGCAGACGCGCCAACGCCGCCGGGCGCCTCATCCGTGCATGCTCTCGCGTACCAGCTCCGCGTAGAGCGGCGCATGGTCGGAGAGCCCGGTCCAGGGCAGGCCACGCAGCACATGGGCCACTTCGACCTTGAAGCCACGCACGTACATGCGATCCAGCGTCAACACCGGCAGGCGGGCCGGAAAACTGCGCGCCGGTGCGCCATGCAGCGTCTCGAAGGCCTCGATCAGCCCCAGCTCGTGCGCCATGAACGGCGTGGCCTCGCAACGCCAGTCGTTGAAATCGCCGGCCAGCACCACCGGTGCATGCACCGGCACCTCGGCCAGCACATACTCGGCCAGCAACTTGAGCTGCCGGCGCCGATCCTGCGCGCGCAGATTCAGATGGACCGACAGCGCATGCAGCGGGCGCTGCCAATCCGGCACTTCGAGCACCGCATGCAAGAGCCCGCGCTGCTCGTAGCGGTGCAGCGTCAGATCGTGGTTGTCCCAGCGCCGCACCGGAAAGCGCGACAGCAGCGCATTGCCGTGATGGCCATGGCGGTAGTTGGCGTTGCGGCCATAGAGCGCCGTCAGCTCGCCGCCGGCCAGGTACTCGTGTTGCGGATCGATGGGCCAGTAGGCGAAGCGCCGGGCATGCCGTTGATGCGCCCCTTGCACCTCCTGCAGCAGCACGATGTCCGGGACCAGCCGGCTCAGCGCCGCGCGCAGCTCATGCACCACCAGCCGGCGGTTGAAGACGGAGAGGCCCTTGTGGATGTTGTAGGACGCGACCCTTAGTTTGTTTTCCAATTGAATCAACGTCTTGAAATGGACAATGACCGGAGCCGGGCCCGGCCGGCATGAAGGCGGCCGGCCACCGGTGCACGCCAGCGCTTGCGTGGCGTACTGAAATGATATGGGGACACCACGGGCGAAATCCACCCCAAGGCTTACCCTTGCCCCATGCCAGCAGCCACATGCCTGCCGCCAGCACCGGCGTCACGCACACGGAACCGGGCATGGCGTGCCCGGCATCCCTGCGGCCCGACTGCCACCTCACGATGCTCCGGGAGGGCGCTGCCTGCAGCTGTCAGCGCGTCGGCGCGCGGACGATGTCCTGCAGGGTCTGGACCTGCTCATGCTGCTGCTCGCGCAGCGCGGGCCGGCCACGCGACTGGCTTTGCAGCATCCGCAGTTCGGCGGCGGCGGCCATGCGCTCGCGCCGCTGCGCCGGAGAGTCGCGGCTGGGCGTCGGCGGCCGCATCTGGTCCAATGCGCTGTTGATCCGGCGGCCGAAGGCGCTGACCAGGCTTTCGGTCACTTCGAAACCGTTGTGCCGGCTAAAGGGCCTGTCGGTGCGCAAGCCATGCGGCATTTCGCTGAGCAGTTGCTGGCCACTGGTGCCGATCTCGCGGAAAACCTGCCCGGGCGGGACATTGGTCTTGCCAAAGCTGGGCGTGGAGGCGCCATAGGTCGCATCGGTCCGCATGCCCGGCTGCCGTCCCATGTCGACGAGCGCGAACTGGGTGTTGTCCCCCAGATGCTGCACGCGCTGCGCGACGGTATGGCCCGGCGCCCGGGCCAGATCCCAATTCACCGAGTTTCTGATCCCCTGCTCCACGGCACGGTTGAATTCCTGGTCCGATCCCGAGAACCCCGGCGACTTGAGCAAATCCGCCTTCCCCCTGAACAGTTGGGGAAAGCGCTGCATCATGGCCTCGTCGTTGCGTTGCTGGGTGGTCTTGGGCACCAGTGAGTACGCATCGCCGTAGAAACCGGGTCGCTGCACACCGCCCTGCCTGGCACTATCGACCCGATCCGCCTGCTCGGTGGTGTGCCTCATCCCCAGGTATCGCGGCTGCTGCTGATCGGCCAATGACCGCAGGAAGCCGATGTTCTGATGACTCAGCGGACCATGGCGGTCGCCATGGGTCTGATCGAGCCGATGCCCCTGCCCTGAGAACGGCACTACCGGTTGCCCGACGCGCGGATGCTGGGGTGCCACCCAGCTCAGCATGCCGTTCTGGATGATCGGCCGCCTGGCGCCGCCCGCTCCCTGATTGCCCCCACTGTCCATATCCGCCTCGCTCCTGTCATCGGCCCGCTCTTCAAGCTAGCAGCGCCACGCCAGGGCGCAAGGCACGCCGCTTCGGCACTGCGCGCCGGTGGCACCTGGCAATCGCGGCCCGACTCACCCGCTGACTTTCTTCAACCCCTGCCCTTTGCCACAGCTGGTCTATTGTCTTACTTACCCTTGCAGTCGGTCATGCCATTGGAATCATCAGCACTGCCGGTCTGGTGGCTGCCCTGACGATGCCGGAGCACCGGATTTGCCAACGCAAGCCAACGCTCCGTGCGGCATAAACGCTACATCGACTGCTCGCCTCAATGGATTCAAAGCCATTTTCCAAGGGGCTTGTGCAAGACATATTGCATATATCGCGCCAGCCTGTTTGCATAAAACCTGTTTATATTCTTACATTTAAGTTTCTTAATACTTTATTATATTTAAAACAACGGCATACTTTTCAAAAACTGACAATAACACCTGAATTTTTCTTTCCATTAAATTTCCTTAATAGACAAATTTCCAATGGATCGGCAGCTTAGGCGCCCTGTCGGGGTGCTGGCCACGGCACGCCTTGCCGGTGGAGCAGCCCGGCCAGGGCCTGGCTGCCGGCATTCCAAGCAATGGATTCAATTTCCGGGCGAAACAACATGAACGTGATTGCAGTGGTGGGGCTGGGCTATGTCGGCCTGCCTTTGGTGGTCGAATTCGGCAAACATGCGCGGGTGGTGGGTTTCGATATCGACCAGACCAAGGTGGAGCTTTGCGTGCGGGGCAAGGATCCGTCGCAGGAATTGAGCGACGATGAGATGGCGGCAGCGATCCACGCCGGCTTTTCAGCGGACGAAACCGTGCTGGCTGAAGCCGACATGATCATCGTGGCAGTGCCGACCCCGGTGGGCGAAGCGAACATCCCCGATTTCTCGCCGTTGATCTCGGCCAGCCGCAGCGTGGGCCGGCAGATGAAAAAAGGCACCACGGTGGTGTATGAATCCACGGTCTATCCCGGTGCCACCGAGGAAGTCTGCATTCCGGTACTGGAACGGGAATCCGGGTTGACCTGGAAAAAGGATTTCTTTGTCGGCTATTCGCCCGAGCGCATCAATCCGGGTGACCGCGAACATACGCTGGCCAATATCGTGAAAGTGGTCTCGGGCGATACGCCCGAGACGCTGGAACGGGTGGCAAGGCTCTATGAAATGATCGTCAAGCCCGGCGTGCATCGCTGCCACAGCATCATGGCCGCCGAAG
Source organism: Chitiniphilus purpureus (assembly GCF_025642115.1). Classification (GTDB taxonomy): domain Bacteria; phylum Pseudomonadota; class Gammaproteobacteria; order Burkholderiales; family Chitinibacteraceae; genus Chitiniphilus; species Chitiniphilus purpureus. Next base: position 2,686,850 of record NZ_CP106753.1, read on the forward strand.
CGTGCAAGGTGATCGAGAACACGCAGCGCGATCTCAATATCGCGCTGATGAACGAACTCGCGCTCATCTTCGACCGGCAGGGCATCGATACCTCCGAAGTGCTCAAGGCCGCCGGCACCAAATGGAACTTCATGAAGTTCAGCCCTGGGCTTGTCGGTGGCCATTGCATCGGCGTCGATCCCTATTACCTGACGCACAAGGCCGAGATGTTGGGCTACCACCCGCAAGTGATCCTGGCCGGCCGCCGCATCAACGATGGCATGGCCAAGTTCATCGCCGAGAAGACGGTCAAGACCATGATCGCCGCCGGCAATTACGTCAAGAATTCACGCGCCATCGTGCTGGGGCTCACGTTCAAGGAAAACTGCGCCGATCTTCGCAATTCCAAGGTGGCCGACGTGATCAACGAGCTGAAAAGCTATGACGTCGAGGTCTTCGTCCACGACCCGTATGCCGATCCCGAGGAAGCCATGCGCGAATACGGGGTCAAGCTTTACGCCTGGGATGATCTGCCGCGCGCCGATGCCATCGTCGCCGCAGTGCCGCACCGCGCGCTGCTCGAGCGCGACAGCGCCGATTTGCGCAAGAAGCTGATCAAGGGCGGCTGCTTCATCGACGTCAAGGCCAGCTTCGACACGGCCGGCTTTGACGACATGGGCATCCACGTCTGGCGCTTGTAGCCGCCCTGCCCTGACTGCCCGCGCTCCGCGGCTTCATCCCCAGCAGATCCCCAGGAAACAGCGATGAACATCGATATCCAGGTTGCAGCACAGCGCCAGACCAAGCCGGCGCTGAGCGAGGTGCAGTTCGGCTCACACGTCTCGGACCATATGTTTGTGGCCGAGTACGATGCCGGACGCGGCTGGCACAGCCCACGCGTGATGCCCTATGGCGAATTCCGGCTTGATCCGCGCGCACTGGTGCTGCATTACGGCCAGAGCGTGTTCGAAGGGCTCAAGGCCTATCGCCAGGCGGATGGCGGCATCGCGCTGTTCCGCCCCGGCTGCAATGCGGCACGGCTGAACACGTCCTGCGCCAGGATGGCCATGCCGGCGCTGCCCGAGGCGCTGTTCATCGACGGCCTGCAGCGGCTGGTGGCGCTGGAGGCGGCGTGGGTGCCCGATACCAGCGGCGCCGCCCTGTATGCGCGGCCGGTGATGTTTGCCAACGAACCGGTGCTGGGGGTGCGGCGCTCGTCCCGCTATGTGTTCTGCATCATGCTGTGCCCGGTACCGCCCTATTTCCAGATCGGCGATGCGCCGTTCAAGCTGGTGGCGCGCGAGGATTGCGCCCGCACCGCCCAGGGCGGCTGCGGCGACGCCAAGACCTCGGCCAACTACGGGCAGACCATCGTCGAGCTGGAACGCGCACGCCGCGAAGGCTACGACAACCTGTTGTGGCTGGACGCCGCCGGGCACCGTCTGATCGAGGAAGCGGGCATCACCAACGTGTTCATCCGCTACCAGGACAAGGTGGTCACGCCACCGCTGAGCGGTCGCATCCTGCCCGGCATCACGCGCGACAGCGTGATCCGCCTGCTGCGGCATCAGGGCGTTCCGGTGCTGGAGCAGGAGACCACCATCGACGGGCTGGTCGCCGATATCGACGACGGCCGGGTGCGTGAGATCTTCCTGACCGGCACCGCCACCATCGTCGCACCGGTGGGCGAGATCGGCTTTCGCGACCGCCGCCACACACTCGCCCCGGTGGCCCCGGACGACAGCATGGCCGCCGCGCTGTACCGCACGCTGACCGCGATCCAGTACGGCCGGGCCACGGACGAGTTCGGCTGGATGCAGCGGGTGCCGCTATGAACCACGATCTGGAACACCGGTCCGCGCTCGCCTTGCAAGAGGCGCTGCACGAGGTCGCGTGTCGGGCGGACCGTTTTTTCACCGGCACCAGCGTGGTGGTATGCCATACGCTGGATGGGCTGCCGTATCACCCGATGAACGAAGGCTGGCCGGTCGAGCCGGAGCTTGGCCTTGCCGACAACCTCTTGACACTGGCGCATCGCGACAGCCCGTACCACGATGGTTTCCATCTGCTGACGCCCGATCTGCGATTCATCAAGGTGGCCTGCTATCTGGCACCGGGCATTCCCGATGAGCCGCCGCGGGTCTCGTTTGCCGGGCGCGGCAGCCGGTTTTCCACCGCGTATTTCATGTCGCTGCTGCGGCCGGTGGTCTGTGTCGGCATCGTCGGCATCCAGCGTGATGTCACGGTATTCCGGCAAGGCACCATGCTGGCGGCACGCCCGCCCTGCCGGGGCATGCCACCGCCGCATGCGGGCCGGCTGCTGGCGCAGTGTTCGTGATCGCGTGGCGACACTCCCTGCGCCGGCGGGCCCATCCGTTTTCCACAAAGGTAGATATGAACGACAACACCACCATGAATCTGCGCACCTTCCTCACGCTGGAGCAGCTGAAGCGGGATTTCTCCTGGCAATCGGTGATGGCCGGCCTCGTGGCGGTGATCGTCGGCTACGCCGGCCCGACCGTGCTGGTATTCCAGGTCGCGGAAAGTGCCCATCTTTCCAACGCGCAGATCATTTCCTGGCTGTGGGCCTATTCGATCGCCGCCGGCCTCACCACCATCGTCGCCAGCCTGTGGTACCGGATGCCGCTGATCACCGCCTGGTCCACACCGGGGATCGCCTTCCTGATGACGGCGATGGTGGGCGTGCCGCTGTCCGAGGCGATCGGCGCCTTCGTGCTGTCCAATGTGCTGGTCACGCTGATCGGTGCATTCGGACTGCTGCAGAAACTGGTGCGCTGGATTCCGCTGCCGGTGGCATCCGCGCTGAACGGCGGCATCCTGGTGGCGTTCGCGCTCGGCGTCATCAGCTCGCTGCAGCAACAGCCGCTGCTGGTGGGCGGCATGATCCTGGCCTTCTTCCTGGTCCGGCGTTTTTCCCCACGCTGGGCCGTCGCCGCGGTACTGGCGGCCGGCACCGCGCTATGCCTGCTGCTGGACCAGCTGGACCTGGCCGCCCTGTCGGTATCGATGGCCAGTCCGGTCCTGACGCTGCCCACCTTCACCTGGCATGCCACCATCAACATTGCCATCCCGCTCACCGTGCTGGTGCTCACCGGTCAGTACCTGCCGGGTTTCGCAGTGCTCAAGACCGCAGGTTATGAGCCGCCGGTGGACAAGGTCGTCACGCTATGCGGCACCGGCTCGATCCTGGTGGCGCCGTTCGGCTGCCACAACATCAACCCTTCGTCGATGATCGCCGCCATCGTCGCCGGACCCGAGGCGCATCCGGACAAGACCCGCCGTTATGTGGCCGCGGTATGCGCCGGTGTGATCTATCTCGTGTTCGGCACCTTCGCCTCGACCTTTGTCAGCCTGTTCGCCAGCCTGCCGCGGGAAGCCGTCGCGGCATTGGCGGGCCTGGCGCTGCTGTCGGCCATCGCCTCGTCATTCGACGCCGCCTTCGCCAACAGCAAGGGCTCGCTTGCGCCACTGGTGGTGTTCGTCATCGCCGCCAGCGGCATCACCGTGCTGGGTGTGGGTGCGGCCTTCTGGGCCATCGTCAGCGGCATCGTGGTGTGCCACGTGCTGGAACGCAAAGCCCGCTGACCGCCCCCGCCCTTATCCGTTCAACCCGCCTCAACCCCTCATCGAGAAAGACATGAACCAAGACCGTCGTACCCTTTGGAAGCACCTGCCGACCCTGGCGAACCGGCAGCAGACGCCGCAGGCGGCGCTCAACAGCCGGCTGCTGGAACTGATGCATACCTCCAATGTGAACAAGATCGCGCCGCAACAGCTGGCGGATGCGCAACAGGTGCTGGCACTGCGCGAAGCGTTGCTGGCCCGCGGCGACGCCGGGTCGGACGCGGACTGGGGCGAGATCACCGCACTGCAGCGCGGCATCATCGAACGGCACCTGGCGGCCCGCGCCGAATTCTACGGCGCAGACCAGGTGCTGCCCTTCGACGACGCCGCCACGCTGGCACGCGAAGGGCGCGATACCTTCCTGATCATCAAGTTCATGGACGAAGCGCCGCATATCCGCGCCACGCTCGCCTCACTGCTGACCCAGACCCGCGTCGACCTGGGCCGGGTGGTGATCGTGGCGGTGGACAACAATTCCACCGACGGCTCGGACCGCATCATCCAGGAAACCGTCGCCGAGATCGCCTCCAAGGCACGGGTGATCTATGTCAATCAGCCGGTTCCGGGTGGCGGCAGCGCAGCCCGTTATGGCACCGACCGCAGCATGGCCACCCTCTACCGGATGTGCGAACTCGATCAGAACTGGCAGCGGCTGCAGACCGCCCGCCTCGCCGTGACCGACGGCGACACCGTGTATCACCACGAGGTGGTCCACGCACTGTGCGAGCTGTTCGACCAGGAACCCGGCGTGGATGGGGTGATGCCGTTCCTGATCTACAAGCTGACCGCGGCACTGCGCTTCTTCCGCGGATACCGGCCGTTGGACGAGAACGCGCTGGCCGAGATCGCCCGCACCACGATCCCGGTCGCGGTGCAGACCTGCCTGTCCAATACCGATGGCCAACGCAGCTATCCGCACACTGGCCGCCGCCGCGATGGTGACGCCATGCTGCTGCAGCATGTGGACGGCAGCACGGTGCGGGTGCCGCTGGACTGCACCGCGCCGGACGGCCGGCGCTTCGGGGTGCTGCAGGACCCGGATGGCGCGCTGGCATTCGCCTTCGAGGACCGCTACCTGGTGCTGCATCGCGCGCCGGTGTCCGGCTTCGATGCCGCACTGGTCTGCCTGGAAAACCAGGGTATCGGCAAGGACGAGCAATGGAAGTGGCACACGGCGATCGGCCATGACCTTTTTCTGCTGTGGATGTTCCAGCAAGGTGGCGTGCCCGAGGAGATCGTGGCGCCGGACACCAGCGACGCACTGAAGATGTTCCGCTGCTGGGCATTCGCCATCGGCGGCCAGCACCAGTTGTCCCGCCCGGGCCTGAAGATCGTCACCGGCACCGACTACCAGTCCGGCCGCGTGCTGCAGTCGGTGGGTTGCCTCACCGTGCTTGGCACCGCCGGTGCCTGGGCCGAGACCGAGGTCGACCGGCTGGCCAAGATGGTGCGCAACTTCGCCAATGAACAGAGCGTGTTCTACGGCGAGACCCGTTCGCGCGGGCTGGATCGCGCCAGTGGCCTGTACCTGCACATGACGCGCATCCAGGGCAAGGTCGAACAGGAGATCCGCGACTATCCGGACCACTTCTTCCGCGACATCGCCTTCCCCGAGCGGGTGGTGTTCCCGCTGCGCTGGCTGCTGCAGAACGCGATCTGCGCCTACGCCGCCGATGATGCGGCGCTGCGCGGCCAGCTTGAGCAGCAGTTGTTCGTGCCAATGTTCGGCGCCGCCCGCTTCGCCGCGCTGCGCGCCGCGGTGCTGCACGACACGGCGCTGGCACAGTTGCGCCCGCTGCCGCTCGACCCCAAGCGTGATCAGGCGGAGGAGCTGGCCGAGGCGCTGATCATGGATGCCTATCCGGAGATCATGCAGTTCTACGCCCGTACCGTGGCAGCCTGCCTGGATGCCCATGGCGTGCCGCAGGCCGACTATGCCTGGTTGTTCGACGGCATCGAGCAGGGCCGCAACGCGCTCAAGGAAGCGCGCCCGCGCGTCGATCCGGCCGCGGTCTGGCAAGGCAGCGAGTTCGTGATCGACCAGGCCCGTGGCCAGGTGGTGCAGATGCACGACAAGCAGGCCGAAACGGTCTGAGCGACCGCGGATGCCGCCGGCACGCCGGCGGCGCCAGCAACCGCGGCATCCGGCGGTGGCCCGCCGCGTCACGACGCGCACCGGGCCGCCGCCGATACCTTGCAGCCGCCTCAAGGACTTCTAATCCATGCAAAGAATCGAGCTTCCCCTGTGGCCGGGCCGGCCGCCCTTCGCCACCGGTCCCTACCCCGACGACACGCCCGTCATCGAGGCCTACCTGCCGGACCCGACGGTACGCACCGGCTACGGCATGCTGGCGCTTCCCGGCGGCGGCTACTCGTTCCTGTCCGAGAAATCCGGGCGGCAGTACGGCGAATGGTTCGCCGGGCGCGGCATCGCGGTATTCGTGGTCCGGTTCCGGCTCGGGTCGCGCGGCTACAACTTCCGTGCCAAGTGCGCCGATGCCTATGCGGCGCTGTCGCTGGTGCGTGCCCACGCCGGCGAGTGGGGCATGGACCCGCAGCGCATCGGCGTGATCGGCACCTCGGCCGGGGGCCACCTGGCCGGCGTGCTGTGCACCGGGGCCGGCCGGACGCTGCTGGCGCAGGAAGGTGTCGGCGAGGTGGCGGATATCGCGCAGGTCCCCGGCTTCGGGGTGTTCTGCTATGGCGTGCTCAGCCTCACCGACCCGCTGGCGCATCGCGAGACCCGGGCCAACTTCCTTGGCGACTGGCAGCACGATGCGGCGATGCAACGCGCCTTCTCGCCGATCGAGGCCGTGCACGGCAGCTGCCCGCGCGCCTTTGTCTGGCATACCGGCGAGGATCTGGAAGTATCGGCCGAGCACAGCTGGCAGTTCACCCGCCGGCTGGCCGATGCCGGGGTGCCCCATGAGCTGCATCTTTACCAGAAGGGCGCGCACGCGCTCGGACTGGCGCGCGACGAAGGTCTGCACTGGGCGGAAGACTGCCTGCGCTGGATCACCGGCTGAGCGGCGCGGCAGATGGGCGTCGTCACCTGCATCGAAGACCTGCGGCATCTGGCGCGCCGACGCCTGCCGCGCATGTTCTACGACTATGTCGATACCGGCTCGTGGACCGAATCCACCTACCGCGCCAACCGGCATGATCTTGCCGCGCTGCGGCTGCGTCAGCGCGTGCTGGTGGATATCCAGCATCGCAACCTGCGATCGGCCATGCTGGGCGAGCCGGTCACGATGCCGGTGGCACTGGCACCGACCGGCCTGACCGGCATGCTGCACGCCGACGGCGAGATCCTGGCGGCGCAGGCGGCCGAGGCATTCGGCGTGCCGTTCACCCTGTCCACGATGAGCATCTGCTCGATCGAGGACGTGGCCAGCCATACCGGCAGACCATTCTGGTTCCAGCTCTACATGCTGCGCGACCGCGACTTCATGGCCCGGCTGATCGAGCGGGCCCGGGCCGCGCGCTGCTCGGCGCTGGTGCTGACCGTGGATCTGCAGATCATGGGCCAGCGCCACAAGGATCTGAAGAACGGATTGAGCGCTCCGCCACGGCCCACGCTGGCCAACTGGCTCAATCTGGCCACACGGCCGGCGTGGTGCTGGCGCATGCTCAACACCCGGCGCCGCAGTTTCGGCAACATCGTCGGCCACGCTGCCGGCGTCACCGACACCGCGTCGCTCGCAGCATGGAACGCGCGTCAGTTCGACCCCACGCTCAGCTGGCAGGATGTCGCCTGGGTCAAGCAGCGCTGGCAAGGCAGGCTCGTGCTCAAGGGCATCATGGACGTGGCGGACGCGCGGCTCGCCGCTGCCGCCGGCGTGGATGCGCTGATCGTCTCCAACCATGGCGGCCGCCAGCTCGACGGCGCGCCATCGAGCATCTCGGTGCTTGCCGACATCGTCGACGCGGTGGGACACCAGGTGGAAGTGCACATGGACGGCGGCATCACCTCGGGACAGGACGTGCTCAAGGCGCTGGCTACCGGCGCGCGCGGCGTCTACATCGGCCGGGCCTTCCTGTACGGGCTGGCCGCAAGGGGCCGCCAGGGGGTGTTGGACAGCCTTGCCATCATCCACAAGGAGCTGGACACCACCATGGCGCTGTGCGGCATCACCGATGTCGCGGCACTGGACCGGTCAGTGCTGCTGCGCCAGGGCCGGCTCCCGGCAGCGGCAGGGCCCGGCCCAGCCTGAATCCAACTGGCGCGCCCGTTTCACCCGGGCTGCCCGAGGAAGGGGAAATCGACCTGCGGGCGCTGGCCGTCGACCATCTGCGCCAGCGCCAGCCCCGAGCCGCACGCCTCGGTCCAACCCAGCGTGCCGTGGCCGGTGTTGAGGTAGAGGTTGGGATAGCGGGTGCGGCCGATATAGGGCAGGTTGCTGGGCGTGGCCGGACGCAGGCCGCACCAGAATTCGGCCGCCCCGTAGTCAGCCCCGTCGGGAAAGATGTCGCGGGTGCGCTCGATCAGCGCCTGGCAGCGCACCGGGTTGAGCGACAGATCATAACCGTTGAATTCGGCCGTGCCGGCCACGCGCAGCCGGTCTCCCAGCCGCGAGAACACCAGCTTGTGCCCATCATCGGTCAGGCTGACGGTCGGCGCATGTTGTCCCGGGCGTACCGGGATGGTGGCCGAGTAGCCCTTGGCCGGGTAGATCGCAAGTCGTATCCCGAGCGGTCCCAGGTGCAGCGGGCTGTAGCTGCCCAGGCACACCACGATGGCATCGGCCTGCAGCGCCGCCGGACCGGTGGCATCGCGCAGGCGCACATGATCGATGCGCCCGCCGGCCGCGGCGAAGCCCTCGATCACGCAGTCGTAGCGGAACACCACGCCCAGCCGTGCGGCATGCGCAGCAAGCTGGTCGGTGAACTTGCGCGCATCGCCCGACTCGTCGGACGGGGTGTAGGTGCCGCCGACGATGGGGCGGCGCGATCGGGCAAGTGCCGGTTCGATCGCCAGGCATTCGGCGGCGCTCTTCACCTGCCGGTCCAGGCCCACGTCGCGCATCGCGGCGGCGGCCGGGATGGCGGCTTCGAATTCGGCCGGATCGGTGTAGTAATGCAGGATGCCCTCGGTGCGCGCATCGTAGTCCAGCGCCAGCTCGCTTCTGAGCGCCTGCAGCGTGGCACGGCTGTAGAGCCCGAGCCGCACCAGGTGCTGCAGGTTGGCGCGCGCCCGCGCCGGGGTGCACTGGCGCAGGAAACCCAGGCCCCAGCGCCACAGTGCCGGATCGGCCCGCAGCCGGAACAGCAGCGGCGCATCCTCCTCGCCCAGCCATTGCAGCGCCTTCCACGGCGCCTTGGGATTGGCCCACGGTTCGGCATGGCACACCGAGATCTGGCCGCCGTTGGCGTAGCTGGTCTCGCGCGCCGCTTCAGGTGCACGCTCGATCACAGTGACGGCGTGGCCCGCCCGTGCGAGGAACCATGCCGTCGTCACCCCGATCACCCCCGCTCCCAGTACTGCAATCCGCATCGCTGTCTCCCTTGCCCGGCATAGGGGGGCCATTATGCCGCGCCCACCACCGCAGGGCGCTGCGCAGCGTCAAGCAACACTGCCGCCGCCCTGGAAAAGCGGCACGCCGGTTTGTCGGATAGACTACGCGGGGCGCATTCCCGCCCATGACCGATGCCCATGAAACTATCGCTGCGTACCGCGCTCATCCTTGCCATCCTCGTGGGCCTGCTGCTGCCAGCCACCATCGCCAGCTACCTCAGGCTCGATTCCCAGCTGGGCAAGGCACGTCTGCAGAGCCAGCGTGACCACGCCCGGCTTGCGGACATCCTGATGCTGGGCATGCAGGAGCCGCTGTGGAACCTGTCGCCCGAATCGGGCCGGCCGTTGCTCGATTCGGTGATGAGCGATGAACGGGTGGTGCGGGTGCTGGTCAGCGACAACGCGCTTGGCACCTTCCTGGCCGCCAACCGGCCGGAGCGGCGCCAGGGGCAGCGCTATACGCTGACCCGGATGGTATCCAAGCAAGGCACGCAGATCGGCAAGGTGACCGTCGAGTTCGACGATGGCAGGGTGATTGCCCAGATCCGCGGCGAGCAGCGCCAGACCATCGTGTCGGTGCTGGTGCAACTGGCGGTCAGCCTGGGCCTGATCCTGTTCCTGCTCGATTCGCGCGTGGTCAAGCCGCTGGCGGCACTGTCACGGCAATCCAGAAAGCTGGCGGAGCAGGAACTGGACGAGCCCTTCATCTGGAAGCGCGAGGACGAACTGGGCCAGCTGGGCCACAGCCTGGAGGCCACGCGGCAATCGCTCAAGTCGCTGATCGACACGCTGGAGCAGAAGAACCTGCAGCTGGAGGCGGACCTGATCAGCCGCCGCCATATCGAATCGGCATTGCGCGCCAGCCAGGACCGCTTCCAGCGGCTGGTCGAATCCACCCGCGTCATCCCATGGGACGCCAACCCCGAGGAATGGCGCTTCATCTATGTCGGCCCCCGTGCCGAGGCGCTGCTGGGCCACCCGCTGGCGGTGTGGTACCACGAGAACTTCCTGTCCACCTATCTGCATCCGGATGACCGCCATCTGGCGTATCAGCTGTTCACCACGGCCCATGCCGGCACCCCGGTGGAATTCGAATGCCGGCTGCTGGCGCGCGACGAGCGCACCGTGTGGGTCCATCTGCTGGCCGAGCACCGGCGCGACGAGGACGGGCACCATCTGCAGGGCTTTCTGATCGACATCACCGCGCGCAAGACGGCCGAGATCGAGCTGGAGCACTACCGCGGCCACCTTGAGGAAGGCATCGAGCAGCGCACCCGTGCACTGGCCGCCGCCAATCACGAGCTGGAGGCGTTCGCACAGTCGGTCGCGCACGACCTGCGCTCCCCGCTGCGCACCATCGAGGGCTATATCGAGGTGCTGCTGGACGACTACGGCGAGCGGCTGGACGGACGCGCCCGCAGCTATGTGACGCGCATGCGCGGCACCATGCGCCACATGGGCGCGCTGATCGACGATCTCTTGACGCTGTCGCGCCTGTCCCGCAGCGAAGTGCGCCGCCAGCCGGTCGACCTTGCCGAACTGGCACGCGGCATCGGCGAAGAACTGCAGGCACTGCACCCGGAACGCACGGTACGCCTGACACTGCCGGGTCGGCTGGTGGTCAGTGCCGATCCCAAGCTGATCCGCATCATGCTCTACAACCTGTTCGACAACGCCTGGAAATTCACCGCGCGCAATCCCGATCCGGCCATCGAATTCGGCATCACCGAAGCCAATGGCCAGCAGGTGTTCCATCTCCAGGACAACGGCGTGGGCTTCGACATGGCACAGGTGATGCGGCTTTTCCTGCCGTTCCAGCGCCTGCATCCGCCCGGCGAATTCGATGGCAACGGCATCGGGCTGGCCATTGCGCAGGCACTGGTGCGGCTGCATGGCGGGCGGATCTGGGCCAAGGGCGTTCCCGGGCAAGGCGCGGCCTTCTTCTTCACGCTGCCCGAAGGGCGGCTGCGCTGAACCATGCGGATGGCCTGGTCCTTGTAGGAATACGCCTACAACGCGATGCGCCATGCGGCCAAGGCAGGCAGGTGGCCGGCTGTATAGAATGGGTCGCCTTGAGCGCGGCCCAAACGCAAAGGCGTCCACAGCGGATGCCCGACGTATCCGCCACCCGCAATCGACAAATAAATCAAACCGATAAGGCAGCGGCAGAACATGGCGTTAGTACGCAAGGGGACAACGGCCGGCGATTACGCCGTGGCCGAGGATGCGGCGCGGCAGGCGGGTGACCGGGCCGAAGCGGAGCGGCTGCGCCAGCAGGCGCGCGTGTCGGCACGTCGCCAGCAACTGGCCGAACGGCTGGGCGCGGCCTCGCAGCAGCTGGTCGGCGGCATCGCCGACTCGGCCGCCGCCGCCGAGGAGCTGCAACACGCGATGACCCAGATCGCCGCCGGCGCCGAAGAGGCGGCCGGCTCCTCGCATGAATCGGCCGCCGCGGTGCAGGAGGCCGTGCAGCATTTCAACACGCAGCGCGACATCACGGCCGAGATGCAGCACAAGGTCGAGCAGCTGCATGCGCTGATCGCCAGCGTCGGCAGCGAGATCCGGTTCACCCTCGCCGGGGTGGACGTGATCGCCACCCGGCAGCGCGTCACCTCGCAGCGGGTGGGCACCATGACCGAATTCGCGCAGCGCATCGGCAATGTGGTCGAGCTGGTGCTGCATATCGCCGACCAGACCAACCTGCTGTCGCTCAATGCCGCCATCGAAGCGGCCAAGGCCGGGCGCCATGGCAAGGGCTTCGCCGTCGTGGCCGGCGAGATCAGGCTGCTCGCGACCGATTCCGAAGAGACCGCCGCCCGGGTGCGTGAACAGGTGCAGCATATCCAGCACGCGGTGGACGGGATCGCCGTCGGCATCGAACAGTCGGCACGCCGGATCGAGGAACAGCTGGGCACCAGCGCGCTGATCACGCGCCAGCTCGACCAGGTGCGCGGCGACATGGAGGCCGTGCTCGACAGCGCGCGCCGGATCAACGCCGGCGCCATCGAAGCGGTCTTCTCGGCGCAGCAGATGGCGCGTGGCACCGAAGTGGTGGCCGCCGCCGCCCAGCAGCAGGCGGCCGCCAGCGAAGAGATGATGCAGACCATCGGCGAGCAGAGCGCCGCGCTGTCGCAGGGCGAGGCGGCCGCCCGCGCGCTGGCCGACCTGGCCGCGCAGACCCGCCACAGCGGGCAGGTCCATTCCCAGGAACTGGCCGATGCGGCCCAGTCGCTGGCCATCACGGTGCACCAGTTGAGCCAGGCGTCGTCGCAGATCAGCGGCACACTGCAACAGATCGGGCGCGGAGCGCAGGAACAGTCGGTGGCCACGGCGCAGCAGGCCAGCGCCGCGGACCTGATCGAGCGCAATGCCCAAACCGCCGAGCGCGAGGCGCGCTCGGCGATCGAACGCACCGAGGCGGTACAGGCCCTGCTGCGCGACAACCGCGCCGCGGTGGAGGCACTGATCGAGGGGGTCCGCCACACCGAGCGCGACAACGGACGCAATCAGGACGAACTCGCGGCGCTCGACCGCGTGCGCCGACAGATCGACGCGGCTGTCGAAGCACTGGCGCTGCTGGCTATCCAGACCAATATGCTGGCGGTGACAGGCTCGGTGGAGGCCGCACGCGCTGGCGAGCATGGCCGCGGCTTCGTCACCGTGGCGACGGACATCAAGAAGCTCGCGCTGACTGCGCAGAGCAACGTCGGACAGATCCGCGAAGTGATCCGCGAAGCGCAGGACACGCTGTCCGAAGTGCGCCGCAGCGTCAGCGAGGTGGGCGCACTCGCCAGCGGCGAGGCGGCCAAGACCGAGCGCATCGCCGCAGGTCTGCTGGCAATGGAACAGGATCTGTCGCTGGTGGTGCAGCATGGCCACAGCGTGGTCAGCGCGGCCACCGAGATCAGCCAGCGCATGGCACTGGCCCGCCAAGGCGTAAGCCTGATCGCCGCGGCCGCCATGCAGGCCGGCCAATCGGCCGCCGAGGCATCGCTGGCGGCGCGCCAGCAGCTGCGCGGCATGGAGGATCTGGCGGCGGCGGTCGAAGAGACCGCGGCGCTGACGGATGAATTGAAAGCCCTATGAGCGAAGCCGCGCTGCAGACAAGCCCGGGCGGCGACGAGGCAGTGCCGTGGTTGCTGTATCGGGCGGGCGGCCTCGCCTGCGCCTCGCCCCTCACCCAGATCGCCGAGGTGGTGCGTGTGCCGGCGCTGCATCCGGTACCGCTGGCACCCGCCGCGATGCTGGGCCTGGTCAACCGGCATGGCCACGCAGTGGCAGTCCTCGGGCTGGCAGCGCTTCTGGATGCAGCGCAGCAGGCGCCCGGCCCGGCAAGCCGGCTGCTGGTGCTGCATGCACAGCGGCAGGCGGTGCTGGTGGACGCGGTGCAGGGCCTGGCGCTGTTGCCCGCGACGGCGGCGCGTCCGGCCACGGCCGAAGAGGCCGCCGCGGGCCTGGCCCAGGTGATCCCGGCACGCCCGGACCAGGACGAACGCCGCGTGCCGGACCTGGTCCGCCTCACCCGACCGGCCGCCGCGCCGGCCCGGCCTCCCGCGCCGCAACCGGCCATGCCGTCGCCACAAACCGAGACCGAAGGCGAGCTGCTGCTGGTCTTCCGGCTGGGCACCCAGGAATACGCGATGCCTGTCGCCGCCATCGAAGAGATCGTGCCGGCCCCGGCCCAATTGCTGGTCACCCCGCATATGCAGACCCATATGCTCGGGATGATGACGCGCCGCGGGCGGCTGCTGCCGGTGTTCGATACCCGCGCCGCGCTGGCCGCGCCGCAGGGGGCACCGGCACGGCACGTGGTGGTGCTGCGGCTTCGCGCTGGCACAGATGCCCCGGTCGAGGTCGGCCTGCTGGTCGAGACGGTGAGCGAGGTGCTGGATGCCGGGACCGCGCAGGCACAACCGGTGCCGCCGCTGCTGGCGCATACCCGGCGGATGAATGAGATTGCCGCCATCCTCAAGCTGGCCCAGGGCCGGCGGCTGGTCGCGCTGCTGACGCCCGAACGATTGCTGGATGAAACGGCCCTGTACGGCCTGGAGCCCGCCGTGTCCGACCTTTCCGATCCGACGTCGGCCACTGCCGGCGACGAGGCCCAGCATGTCCTGGTGTTCCAGGTCGGCGAGGCCGAGCTGGCCGTGGCCGTGGCCCAGGTGCAGGAGATCATCGCACTGCCCGATACGCTCACGCCCGCCCCGCTGGCGCGCCCGGATGTGTTGGGCGTGCTCAATCTGCGCGGCAACGCGTTGCCGGTGATCGACGCCCGGACCCGGCTCGGGCTGGGCGGGCCTGCCGCGGCGCAGCGCCAGCGTGTCGTGGTCGTGACCGGCGCCGGCGAGACACCGACCGGCGTGCTGGTCGACCGCGTCTGCGATGTGGTGGCACTGCCGGCGGGGGAGGATGCGTTGCCGCCGTTGTCGGCCGAGCAGGCGCTGCTGCTGCGCCGGGTGGTGCTGGACGCGGCGCGCATGCTGCTGGTGGTGGATGCCCGGACACTGCTGCATGGCGCACCGGAACTGGCCGAGGCCGTGCATGGCTGAAGCACGGCTACGCCTGCTGATCGTCGACGACTCCGCGCTGATGCGGCGCGAGCTGGCACGCCTGTTCGAGGAGGACGGGGGCTTCGAGGTGCTGACCTGCGCCGATGGCCCCAGCGCGCTGGAAGCGCTCACCCGGTTCGCACCGGACGTGGTGACACTCGATGTGACCATGCCCGGCATGGACGGGCTGACCGTGCTTTCACGGCTGATGGTCACCCGGCCCACGCCGGTGGTGATGGTCTCGGCCATCACCGAACATGGCTCGCTGGCCGCGCTCGAAGCGCTGGCGATGGGCGCAGTCGATTGCGTGGCCAAACCGCAGGGCTCCATCCTGCTCGGGCTCGGCCACGCCGGCGCGCAGATCGTCACCACCGTACGCGCCGCCGCCCATGCCCGGGTGGTACGCCCCACGCCACGCCGGCCGGCGCCGCCACAGGCTCCGCCGCACCGGCTGCCACCGGCCCCCCCCGGCAGCAACGGCCCCACCGGCGTGGTGCTGATCGGCGTGTCGACCGGCGGGCCGCGCGCGCTCGAACAGATCCTGCCGCGGCTGCCGGCCGGCTTTCCCTATCCCGTGGTGATCTGCCAGCACATGCCGGCCGCCTTCACCCACGCCTTCGCTGCACGGCTGGACCGGTTGTGCGCGCTGACGGTGAGCGAGGTGCGCGAATCATGCGTGCTCGAACCCGGACACGCCTATGTGGCCAAGGGCGAGACCGACCTGATGCTGCTGCGCCGCGACGAGCAGTTGATCGCCCAGCCGCGCCCCATCGATCCGGCCCACTACTGGCACCCGGCGGTCGAGGTGCTGGTGCGCAGCGCGCTGGCATGCGTGCCCGCTTCCCGCATCATCGGCGTGCAGCTCACCGGCATGGGCTACGACGGTGCGGCCGCCCTGTGCGAGGTGCACGCGCAGGGCGGGCTGACCATCGCCGAATCGGCCGAAAGCGCAGTGATCTTCGGCATGCCGCAGGCGCTGATCTCGGCCGGCGGCGCCACCGTGGTGCTGCCCGCCGGTGCCATCGCCGACCAATTGATCGCATGGGCACGCCGCCCTGCCCCGGAGGGCAAGCCATGGCCTTGATCCGCAAGGCGACCCAGCCGCCCGCGCCCACCGCTGATGTCGCGGACCCGCTGTGCCTGCTGCAGGCGCCCGACCCCTCCACCCGCGCGCACGCGGCACAGCGGCTTGCGCTGCAGCCTGGCGATGCCACCGTGGCCGCCGCACTGCTGGATACGCTCGCCGGCGAGCCCGAGGCGGCGGTGCGCGAGCGGCTGCTCACCGCGCTGATCGTCCATGCCGACACCGGGGTGGCGGCACGGCTGGCCGTGCTGCTGCGCCAGGCCGATGCACCGCGGCGTACCGAACTGGTGGATGCGCTGCGCCAGATGCCCGACGCATTCCACCCGCTGGTGCCCGGGTTGCTGGCCGATCCCGACCCGGACCTGCGCATCCATGTATTGAGCACGCTGGACGAATGTCCGGCGCCGCAGGTGCGGCAATGGCTGGTCGCAGTGCTGGAACACGACCCGCACGTCAACGTATGCGCCGGCGCGGTCGAAATCCTGGCCCGCATCGGCGAACCCGCGCAACTGCCGGCACTGCACCGGCTCAAGGCGCGCTTTCCCGACGCGGCGTTCATCGCCTTCGCCGCCGACCTCGCCGCGGCCAGGATCCAAGGGCATGCTTGACGTTCCCGCCCCGCTTGCGCTCAGCCAGGCCGATTTCGAACGCTTTCGCGATTTCTTCTACCGCAAGACCGGCATCCACTTCGAGGACAGCAAGCGCTATTTCATCGACCGACGCCTGCTGCTGCGTATCCGTGCCAGCGGGCACCGCGATTTCCAGCAGTATTTCACCACGCTGTTGACCGATGCGCAGGCCCCGGACGGGGAGCTGCAGCAGCTGATCAACGCGATGACGGTCAACGAGACCTATTTCCTGCGCGAGGCGCATCAGCTGCGCTGCCTGGTGGGCCCGATCCTGGACGAGGTGGCGCAGCGCCGCCCGGCCGACCAGCCGATCCGGATCTGGTCGATCCCGACTGCCTCGGGCGAGGAGGCGTACTCGCTGGCCATCTACCTGCTCGAATATTGGCCGCAACTGGCAACGCGCGATGTGGAGATCCTTGCCTCGGACATCGATACCGAGATGCTGGCGCGCGCACAGGAAGGGCTGTATGGCGAGCGCGCGCTGCAGCTGGTGCCCGACACGCTGCGCAGTCGGTATTTCAGCCGTGAGGCCGGCGGCTACCGGATCGATCCGACGCTGCGTGCGGCGGTGGCGTTCAGCTGCGTCAATATCACCGACCCGGCGGCAATGCAGTCCTGGCGCGACATCGACGTGGTGTTCTGCCGCAACCTGCTGATCTACTTCGACGATCTGTCGCGCCGCCGCACCGCCGAGGCGCTGTACGACGCGCTGCGGCCCGGCGGCTTTGTCTGCCTTGGCCACGCCGAATCGATGAGCCGTATCTCTTCTCTGTTCACCATCCGGAAGTTCGCCGATGCCATCGTCTACCAGAAACCCTGCTGAACATCGGCGCCCTGTCCGGGTCCGGCCATGAAGCGCGTGCTGATCGTCGATGACGCGGTCACAGTGCGCAGCTACCACCGGCAGGTGCTCGAAGCCGCGGGCTTTGTCGCCGACGAGGCGGCCAACGGCATGGAAGGGCTGGAAAAGGCGCTCTCGGGCCGCTACGACCTGTTTCTCATCGATGTGAACATGCCGCGGATGGATGGCTACTCGCTGCTGACGGCGCTGCGGCAGGCGGCCTCGCTGGCAGGCATCCCCGCCATCGTGATCACCACCGAGAGCGGGCCGGCGCAACAGGCCAGGGCCATCGCCGCCGGCGCCAATTTCATGCTCACCAAGCCGGTCACGCCCGAGGAACTCACGTTGTACGCACGCATGCTGGGCGGTGCCGATGTCTGATCCGGACCGGCTGCTGGCCCAGTTCCTCGACGAAACCCGCGAGCAACTGCTGACGCTGGCGCGGGCGCTGGCACAGCTGGCGCAACAACCGGACGCACGCGACGCGCTCGACGAGGCCCACCGGATGGTCCACACCATCAAGGGCTCGTGCGGACTGTTTGAGCTGCAGCCCATCCTGGCGATCACCCATGCAGCGGAGAACCTGCTGATGCAGGCGCAGCAGGGCACACATCGGCTGTCCGCCAGCGAGATCGATGCACTTGGCGCCGCCTTCGACGATGTCGCCGACTGGCTGGAGGCATTCGACGGCCACGCCTTGCCGCACCAGGCCGACCCGGCGGCACAGCAGCATGTGCATGCCCTCGACCCGCAATCGGCAAGGCCGGCGCAGCAGCACACGGCCGCGGCGGCATTCGACTCGCTGCCCGCCGCGCTGCGTACCCGGCTTGCCGCCCATGCCGACGCACGCGTCTATGTGCGCTATGCCCCCGATCCGGCGTGCTTCTTCAGCGGCGAAGACCCACTTTACACACTGCGCCAGCTTCCCGAGCTCATCGATCTGGCCATCGATGCCCCCGCGCGCGATGCGCTCGCCGCGCTCGACCCGTTCCACTGCCATCTGGTGTTCCACGCCGTCTCGGGTGCGTCGGACGAGGCCGTCGCGGCCGCGCTGCGCCCGCTGGCCGGGCAGGCGGCGTGGTGCGCACTGCCCGCCCCGACGGCCCGGCCATCGCCGGCGCTCGAACCGACGCTGGCGTTGCTGCGGCAGCAACAGGCGCTGCTGACGCACGCGATCGGACACGGCGAGGACGGGCCGTTGCATTCGGTCGCCACCGTGATGCGCAATTGCTGCGCGCTGCTGGGGCAACCCGATCCGCTGGCCGGCTGGGACAGCCACAACGGCGCACCGGCGCTGCAGCAGCGGCTCGCGGCGCTGCTTGCACAGCTGGCGGCACCGCAAGCGCCCGCCCCTGCGCCATCATCGGGCGAGCCGTCCGGTGTGCGCCAGGAGGCGCTGCGGATCGCCCCCGCCCTGCTGGATCGCCTTGCGGACAGTGCGGCCGAGCTTGCCGTCAGCCGCAACGCGCTGGGCGAGCTGGCGCAGCGCGCGTCGGCCCGGGGTGGCGAGGCTGCCTTTGCCCGCGACCTGGCAGGCTGGCATGAGCGACTGGACAGCCAGGTGCGCGCGCTGCAGGAAGCGCTGCAGGAGGCACGGCTGGTGCCGCTGGCCAACGTATTCCAGCGCCTGCCGCGGCTGGTGCGGCAATTGGCGCGGCAACTGGGCAAGGAGGTGACACTTGCGCTGGAAGGCGAGTCGATCCGCGTCGACAAGGAGATCGCCGACACGCTGTACGAGCCGCTGCTGCACCTGTCGCGCAATGCGCTGGACCATGGCATCGAGCCTGCCAGCGAGCGGCGGGCCCAGGGCAAGCCCGGTGGCGGCAGCCTCACCATCCGCGCCCGCCAGACCCCCGAGCGCCTGCAGGTCGAAGTGATCGACGACGGACGCGGTATCGACGTCGCGCAGGTACGGCAGCGCGCGCTCGCCCGTGGGCTGCAGCCACCCGACCGGCTTGCCGCGCTGTCCGACGCGCAGGCGATGCAGCTGGTGTTCACGCCCGGTTTCTCCACCGCGGCGACAGTCACCGAGGTATCCGGGCGTGGCGTGGGCATGGACGCGGTGCGCCATGCCGTCGGCGCGGCCGGCGGCAGTGTCACGCTCGACAGCGTGGCAGGCGGCGGCACCACGGTCAGCTTGTCGCTGCCGTTGCAACGCGCGTTGACCCAGGCGCTGGTGGTGGAAGCGGCCGGCCAACGTTTCGGCATTGCCATCGCCCACCTGCTCGAAGTAATCCAGCCGCAGCCGCAGGCGCTGCATCAGGTGAAATCCAGCCTGGCGCTGCACTGGCGCGGCGAAGTGGTGCCGCTCGTGGATCTGGCCCAGGCGCTCGGACTGCCCTGCCCGCCCGCCCATCCGGCGACAGCGGTCATCACCGTCACGCGCCACGGCCCGGTCGCGCTGGCGCTCGACGCGGTGCACGACAGCCAGGAAGTGACGGTCAGGCCCCCGTCCGGCGTCCTGGCCGGCGTGGCGTGCTACGACGGCACCGCGCTGCTGGCCGACGGCAGCATCCTGCTGATCCTCAACCCGGATGGACTGATCTGATGCCTTGCGACCTCACAGACGGTATCCTTCGGCTGACCGGCGTCTGCGGCATCGACGACGTGGCGCCGCTGGCGCAACTGCTGTTTGCCGAACCGCGGGCCGGCATCGATCTTTCGGGTTGCCGGCACCTGCATTGCGCCGTCCTGCAGCTGCTGCTGGCGGGCGGGCGCCCGCTGCTCGCGCCGCCGCAGGATCCATGGACCGCGCGCTTCGTGATGCCCCTGTTGAATTGTTCCACCGACCCCGGCGCGGGCAGCGCGCCGGGTGGCCAGGCCCTGAAGGAGGCGCCATGACCCAATCCCAGACCAAGACCGTCCTGATCGTCGACGACAGTACGCTGTCGCGCATGCTGATCCGCAACCTGATCGTCGAGCGCCATCCGGACTGGACCATCCTGGAAGCCGCCAGCGGCGAGGCGGCGCTGGAATTGGTCGGTACCACCCGGCCCGACCTGATCACGCTGGATCTGAACATGCCCGGCATGAACGGACTGGAAGCCGCAGTCGCGCTCAATGCGCAATGCCCTTCGGCCAAGCTGGCCGTGCTGACGGCCAACGTGCAGGACAGCATCCGGCAGAAGGTCCAGGCGCTGGGCATCTTCTTTGTCGCCATGGTTGAAAAGCCGGTGACGCGCGCGGGCGTGGACAAGATCCTGTTCGGGCTTGCGCCATGAACATCGCGCTGACCCCGCTGCAGCAGGACACGCTGACCGAATTCTTCAATATCGCGATGGGACGCGCCGCCTCGACGCTGAGCCGGATGGTCAATGAGGAAGTCGCGCTCAGCGTGCCGCAGATGCGTTTCGTGCAGCGCAGCGAGGCGGCGCTGTTGATGGGCGACGGCGGGGAGCGCATCTGCAGCGTGATGCAGACGGTGCGTGGCGATTTCGATGCCGATGCGCTGCTGATCTTTCCCGAGATGCGCAGCCTGGAACTGGTGCGGCTGATGATCGGCGACGTGGTGCCGCTCGAGGACATCACCGAAATGGAGCAGGAGGCGCTGACCGAGGTGGGCAACATCATCCTCAATGCCTGCATCGGCACGCTGGCCAACCTGCTGCGGGGCGAATTCTCGATCGGCCTGCCGCTGTTCCGGCTGGGCACCTGCACCGATATCTTCCATGGCGACCGGCCGGAGCATGACGAACTGGTGCTGCTGCTGCATATCAATTTCAGCGTGGAGCGCTACGCCATCCAAGGCTACGTGGTGTTCCTGCAGGACGTGGCCTCGTTCACCGGCTTCACCGATAGCATCAACCGCTTCCTGGCCGATGCGGGAGCGGGAGCTTGAACATGACGCAGGGCGAGCTGCACTCGCAATATGATCTGGGCCTCCTCGCGCTTGCTGCGCTCAACGTCGGCGTCATCGTGCTCGACCAGGACGAGCGGGTGCGGCTGTGGAACAGCTGGATCGAGGCGCATTCGGGCGTGACGGCCGATGCAGCCCGGGGGCGGCCGCTGCTGGAGCTGTTCCCGCAACTGGCGGGCGGCTACTTCCATGAGACCGTACGCGCCGCGCTCCACCAAGGCCACCCGGCAGTGCTGTCGCAATCGCTGCACGATGCACCGCTGCCGCTGTTCACCATCCCGCTGTCTGCCGCGGCGTCGCTGCTGCAGCACGTGCATGTCATCCCGCTGGCCGGCCCGTCCGGGCGCCACTGCCTGATCCAGGTGAACGACGCCAGCGCTGCGCACAAACGCGAATCCATGCTCAAGCGCAAGGCGCGGCTGCTGCAGGAAAGCCTGGAGTTGCAGCGCACCCTCACCGAGGAGCTGGAACGCAGCCATATCAACCTGGAAGCGCTGGTGCAGGCGCGTACCGCCGAGCTGGAGGAGCTGGCGGGCCACCTGCAGGATCTGAGCGAGCGTGAGAAGGCGGACCTCGCGCGCGAGCTGCACGACGAGCTGGGCGCGCTGCTCACCGCGATCCGCATCGACATCTCGTGGCTGCAGCGCACCATCAGCGAATGGCCGGCGACCGCCGGCACCAAGCTGCAGCGCATCCAGGACAATCTGGATCAGGGCATCCAGCTCAAGCGTCGCATCATGGAAGGGATGCGCCCGACGCTGCTGTCCAATTTCGGCCTCGTGGTCACGCTGCAGGAACTGGTCCGGGAACGCGCCGCACTCAACCAGTGGGAACTGGCGCTGGACCTGCCACCCGAGGACCTCACGCTGGGCGAGGATCTCTCGATCACGCTGTTCCGCATCACCCAGGAAGCCCTGACCAACGCCAGCAAATACGCGCAGGCCAGTCGGGTCATGGTGCGCCTGGCAGTCGACGAGGCGAATATCGTGCTCACGGTCGAGGACGACGGGATCGGCATGCCGGCCGGTACGGTGCAACCCCCGTACCGGCACGGCATCATCGGCATGCGGCACCGGGTGCTGGCGCGCAAAGGGCAGTTCGCCATCGAACCGGTGGCACCGCATGGCACCCGTGTCACGGTGCTGATCCCGCGCGCCGGCTGAGGGTACTCAGCCCAGCGTCTCGGCGCGCACCGCCGCTGCCACCTCGCCCGGGGCGATGTAGTGCAGCATATGGCCCATGCCGGGCAGCGCCTTGAGCACGCTGCCGGGCAGCTCCCGATGCAGCCGCAGGCTGTGCTTGTCCGGATCGATC
Organism: Chitiniphilus purpureus; assembly: GCF_025642115.1. Taxonomy (GTDB): domain Bacteria; phylum Pseudomonadota; class Gammaproteobacteria; order Burkholderiales; family Chitinibacteraceae; genus Chitiniphilus; species Chitiniphilus purpureus. The sequence continues at coordinate 2,709,262 of NZ_CP106753.1, forward strand.
ACCCGGTCCTCCCTGCCGCACAGCAGCACCACCGGCACCTGTAGATGCCGGTAATGCGGCGCCAGCCGGGCCGCCGCCGTCATCAGGCCGGCGCTTTCCTGACCGGCCGCCTTGAGCTGCCATGGCCGCAGCATCAGGCCGGCAGGCACATGCCGCTCAAAGGCCGCCGGCACCTTGTGCGGCCAGAACAGCTTGCGCGTCAGCCCCGGCAACATCAGCCGGCTCAACAATGGCGACAGCGTATAGCGCAACAGCGTGCCCAACAGCGGCAGCGCCGGCGCACCCATCAACAACGCGTCCAGCCGTGGCTGCGGATAGTAGTAGCCGCTCAACAGCACCAGCTTGCGTGGCCGCACCGGGCCTTCGAGTGCCAGAGCCAGCGCAACCAGCGTGCCCCAGGAATGGCCGACGAGCACCGGGTCCGCCACCCCCAGCTGCTGCAATGCCCGCCCGAGCAGCGCAGCCTGGCGGCGCGGATCGTGCAGCAGCGAGCCGGCATTCTCGCTGTAGCCGAATCCGGGGCGGTCGAACGCGATCACCCGATAGCTGCGGGCCAGGTCGGCCACGAGGCCGCTGCCGGCGAAGTCGTTGGCCAGGGCACCGTTGCCGTGCAGCAGCACCACCGGCTCGCCGCTGCCCTGTTCGATGTAATGCAGCCGTACCCCGTCCACCGTGACAAAGCCTCCCGTCGGCGGGTGCGCGGCCTCGGCCTGCCGGGCCTTGCGGTTGAACCACCATGCGGTCAGTGCGCACGCCGCCGCGAGCGCCACGCCGACCTGCACGCTGCGATTGGACCGTTCCGTCATCCTGTTGCTCCCTCGATCAGATCGGCCCGCTTCGAAGCAAGAACCGCTCCCGGCACCGCCACCCTCGCCGCCCGCCAGCCGGCCCACACACACCCTGTAACTTCTACGGCCCCGCCGGTAAAAGCTGCAGCGGCAGCGACGCTGTGCGCCAGCGATGGCATTGCGCCGGCCTGGCACCCATCCTGCTATGCGTGCTGGCACTGTTTCCACAAGGAGAACGACATGCGACGCAAAGCCCTGGCACAACAGGTGGTGGTGGTGTTTGGCGCATCCAGCGGCATCGGCCGGGCAACCGCGCTGCGCTTTGCGCAGGCCGGCGCACGGGTGGTGGTGGCCGCGCGGGGAAAGCCGGGGCTCGATTCGCTGGTGGAGCAGATCACCGCACAAGGTGGCCAGGCGGCGGCGATGGTGGCGGATGCTGCGGATTTCGCGCAGGTCACGGCCGTAGCGGACTTCGCGGTACGTACCTTCGGCACGCTCGATACCTGGGTGCAGGTGGCGGCAGTGTATGTGGTCGGCCGCTTCCAGGACCTGACCCCGGCCGAATTCCAGCATTCGTTGAATGTGAACACCATGGGCCAGGTGCACGGCGCGATGGCGGCGCTGCCGCACCTGCGCGGCAACCCGGCGGGCGGCACGCTGATCCACGTCTCGTCGATCGAGGCCATCCGCGCCTTTCCATACAAATCGGCCTACGCCTGCTCCAAACATGCGATCCCCGGCTTCCTGGACGCATTGCGGGTGGAGCTCAAGCACGACGGGGTGCCGGTGGACGTGGTCAATGTGATGCCGGCAGCGATCAACACCCCGCTGTTCCGCAAGGGCCTGTCCAAGATCGGCGTCAAGCCGGCCGCGCCGCCGCCGATCTATCAACCCGAGCTGGTCGCCGATGCCATCGTCCGGGCCGCGACACATCCGCAGCGCGACATCATCGTCGGCGGCGCCGGCCAGATGTTCATTTCGCTGCACAAGCTGTGTCCGACGCTGATGGACGTGCTGGTGGGCCTGTTCGGCTTTCGCGGCCAACGCAGCGACGAGGCCAAACTGCCGCAGGACCGCAATGCGTTCTGGCAACCGCTGACCGACGACAACGCGGTGCACGGCGAATTCAACGATGTCGCGGTCCGGCATAGTCCCTATACTTGGCTCGCCACGCACCGCCCGGCCCGATACCTGCTGCTGGCCGGTGCCGCCGCGCTGCTCGCCGCCGCGCTCAGCAAGGGCATGCACTCGCAACCGGCACGCCGATCGGGCCGCCTGCAGCGTTGAACGGGAGAGCGGAACGCAGATGCATACGATGGCAACCGGTGCCGTGGCATCGCGGGCTGCCGCCCGCCAGGATGCATCGTGAGCGCCGTCCCGGCACGACTGCGTTGGGCCGCCCGGCTGCTGGCCCCCACACCAGGGCAACGCATCCTGGAAATCGGCTGTGGCAGCGGCGTGGCGCTCGGACTGGTCAGCCCGCAGCTTGGGCAGGATGGGCACATCGTCGGCGTGGACCGTTCCGCAAAGGCCATCGCCGCCTGCGCCGCACGCCATCGTGCCGTGCAGGCGTGCGGCCGGATGGCGCTGCTGCAGGGTGAATTCGAGACCATGGCATTCGACAGCGGCGCCTTCGACAGCATCTTCGCCGTGAACGTCAATGCCTTTTGGCTCAAGCCAGCCCCGTCGTTCGGCGCGCTGCGGCCCTGGCTGGCACCGCGGGGAAGCGTGCTGCTGGTATACGCGCCGCCGGACCCCGCCCGGCTTGAACAGATTGTTGCCACCTGCTGCGCCGCCTTGCCTGCAGTGGCGCTGGCGTGCCACGCCATCGTGCCCGCCCCGGCCGACGCGCCGGGCATGCTTGCCATCGTGGCACAGGCCCGCTGAGCGGCTGCCCGACGAACGCCGCGCACCGGCTGACGCCGCCGGGATGCATCCCGCTACAATCGGCCCTGCCCTGCACCGCAGCAGTCCCGCCTGCCGCGTCCTCGCAGGACCATTCCCGCCAGACCAGACAAGGAACGCCCATGTGGAACCCCGAGCTGTACCTGCAATTCGCCGATGAGCGTGCGCGCCCTTTTCACGACCTGGTCGCGCGGATCGGTGCGCCCTCGCCGCAGCGCGTGATCGACCTGGGCTGCGGACCGGGCAACCTGACCGCCACGCTGGCGCAGCGCTGGCCCGGGGCACGGATCGAAGGCTTTGATGCGGATGCCGCCATGGTGGCGGCGGCGCAGGCGCGCGGGCTGGCGGTCAGCCGGTTGGACGCGCGGGATTGGCTGCCCGCGGCCGACATCGACGTGGTGATCAGCAATGCGGTGCTGCAATGGGTACCGGAGCACGACGCCTTGCTGGCACGCTGGATGGCGGCCTTCGCACCGGGGAGCTGGCTGGCATTCCAGGTACCGGCCAACTTCGGCGCCCCGTCACACCGGCTGGTGGACGAACTGGTGCGCTCGGCACCGTGGCAGAGCCAGCTGCTGGCGCACTGGCGCGACAATCCGGTGTCCACGCCCGACGAATACGCCCGCCTGCTGCTGGACGCCGGCAGCACGATCGATGTCTGGGAGACCACTTACCTGCATGTGCTCGGCGGCGACGATGCGGTGTTCACCTGGCTGTCCGGCACCGCACTGCGCCCCTTGCGTGCGGCACTTGACGATGAGGCGTGGGCCGAATTCTCGGCTGCGCTCAAGCCTCGGCTTGCCGCTGCCTATCCGCAGCGCGGCGGGGTGACCCTGCTGCCGTACCGCCGTATCTTCGTGGTGGCGCACAAGCGCTGACCGTCACGGCCGCACGGCAGCCACGCCGGGCAACAAAAAGCCCACCGCGATGCGGTGGGCTTTTGCATCGGGATGCGCCGATCAGACGCTGGCCTTGTCGGCCTCGGCCTGGTAACGCGGCAGCTGGTCGAAGTTGAGGTAGCGGTACACCTCGGCACTCTTCTCGTTGATCACGCCGATGTCGGCCATGTACTCGGCCACGGTCGGGATGCGTCCGAGGCGCGAGGCAATGGCGGCCAGCTCGGCCGACGAGAGGAACACATTGGTGTTCTTACCCAGCCGGTTCGGGAAGTTGCGGGTCGAGGTCGAGACCACGGTCGCGCCTTCGCGCACCTGCGCCTGGTTGCCCATGCACAACGAGCAGCCGGGCATCTCGGTGCGTGCGCCGGCGCTGCCGAAGGTGCCGTAGTAGCCTTCCTCGGTCAGTTGCTCGGCATCCATCTTGGTGGGCGGGGCGATCCACAGCTTGACCGGGATGTCGCGCTTGCCTTCCAGCAGCTTGCCGGCGGCGCGGAAGTGCCCGATGTTGGTCATGCACGAGCCGATGAACACTTCATCGATCTTGGTACCGGCCACTTCCGAGAGCACTTTCACGTCGTCCGGATCGTTCGGGCAGGCCAGGATGGGCTCCGTCACGTCCGCAAGGTCGATCTCGATCACCGCGGCGTATTCGGCATCGGCATCGGGCGCGAGCAGCTGCGGGTTGGCCAGCCACTCTTCCATCTTCCTGATGCGCCGCGCCAGCGTCTTGGCGTCGCCATAGCCGTTGGCGATCATCGACTTCAGCAGCACGATGTTGGAGTTGAGGTATTCGATGATCGGCGCCTTGTCCAGGTGCACCGCGCAGCCGGCGGCCGAGCGCTCGGCGGAGGCGTCGCTCAGCTCGAACGCCTGCTCCACCTTCAGGTCCGGCAGCCCTTCGATTTCCAGGATGCGGCCGGAGAAGATGTTCTTCTTGCCGGCCTTGGCCACCGTCAGCAGCCCTTGCTTGATCGCGTACAGCGGAATGGCGTTGACCAGATCGCGCAGCGTGATGCCAGGCTGCAGCTGGCCCTTGAAGCGCACCAACACCGACTCGGGCATGTCCAGCGGCATCACGCCGGTTGCAGCGGCAAAGGCCACGAGGCCGGAGCCTGCCGGGAACGAGATGCCGATCGGGAAGCGGGTATGGCTGTCGCCGCCGGTACCCACGGTATCGGGCATCAGCATCCGGTTGAGCCAGGAGTGGATCACGCCGTCACCGGGCTTGAGCGATACGCCGCCGCGGTTGCGGATGAATTCGGGCAGCTCGTGGTGCATCTTCACGTCCACGGGCTTGGGGTAGGCCGCGGTGTGGCAGAACGACTGCATCACCAGGTCAGCCGAGAAGCCCAGGCACGCGAGATCCTTGAGTTCATCGCGGGTCATCGGGCCGGTGGTGTCCTGCGAGCCGACCGAGGTCATGCGTGGCTCGCAATAGGTGCCCGGGCGCACGCCCTGGCCTTCGGGCAGACCGCAGGCGCGGCCGACCATCTTCTGCGCCAGCGTGAAACCCTTGCTGGACTGGGTGGGCGCCTGCGGCAGCCGGAACACGGTCGAGGCCGGCAGGCCCAGCGCTTCACGCGCCTTGGCGGTCAGGCCGCGGCCGATGATCAGGTTGATCCGGCCGCCGGCGCGCACTTCGTCGAAGATCACCTCGGACTTGACGGCGAACTCGGCGACGACGGCGCCGTTCTTCTCGATCTTGCCGGCGTAGGGGTAGATGTCGATCACATCGCCCATCTCCAGTCCCGAGACGTCCACTTCGATCGGCAGCGCGCCGGAGTCTTCCTGGGTGTTGAAGAAGATGGGTGCGATCTTGCCACCGAGGCATACACCGCCGAAACGCTTGTTCGGCACGAACGGGATGTCATCGCCGGTCCACCACAACACCGAGTTGGTGGCCGACTTGCGCGACGAGCCGGTACCGACCACATCGCCGACGTAGGCGACCGGATGGCCCTTGGCAGCCAAGTCCCGCAGAAACTGGATCGGGCCGCGCTTGCCGTCCTCCTCGGGCACGAAGGCCGCGCCGGGACGGGTGTTCTTCAGCATGGCCAGCGCATGCAACGGGATGTCCGGGCGCGACCAGGCATCCGGCGCGGGCGACAGGTCATCGGTGTTGGTCTCGCCGGGCACCTTGAACACGGTGACGGTGATCTTCTCGGGCACGGCCAGGCGGCCGGTGAACCACTCGGCGTCGGCCCACGATTGGATCACGGCGCGGGCGTTGGCGTTGCCGGCATCGGCCAGCGCCTTCACATCGTGGAAATAGTCGAACATCAACAGGGTCTTCTTCAGGCCCTCGGCCGCCACGGCGCCCACTTCGGTGTCGGTGAGCAGGTCGATCATCGGCTTGATGTTGAAACCACCCAGCATGGTACCCAGCAGCTCGGTCGCCTTGGCCCGGCTGATCAGTGTACAGGCGGCCTTGCCCTGGGCGATTGCAGCGAGGAACGCAGCCTTGACCTTGGCGGCATCGTCCACACCCGGCGGCACGCGATGCGTGATCAGCTCGACCAGGAATGCCCCTTCGCCGGCAGGCGGATTGTTCAAGAGATCGACGAGTTCGGCGGTCTGCTGGGCGGTGAGCGGAAGCGGGGGGATACCAAGAGCGGCACGTTCTGCCACGTGCTGGCGATAGGCTTGAAGCATGATCGACCTTTGCGGTTACGGGTTGGCGCCGGCTGCCGCCCGGGCCGGGCCGCAGCTTCGTGAGCTTGGCGCAGAGAGTACGAGAAAGCGCGATATGACACAAACGAGTAATCGCCACAGCGAGTGTGAGCTAAACTCACAGTGTTACGGATCATCCCGCAGCCAGCCCGATGTCGCGCCGAACACCGCCCATCCGCCGTTACCGGCCTTCCGCCCTGCCCCGCTTCACCCACCGGACCGGGTTCCATGTGGTCACAAGCGGCCAGCGCGCCATCGTCAGCACGGGTGACGCATGAGCCAGGCCCTGCCGCCGCTGAACGCCCTGCCCGCCTTCGAGGCCGCGGCGCGGCTGGGCAGCTTTTCCGCCGCAGCCAACGAACTCTTTGTCACCCACGGTGCGATCAGCAAGCAGATCAAGCAGCTGGAGGCATGGCTTGGTACCCCGCTGTTCGAACGCAAGGGTGGCCGGGTCAAGCTGACCGACACCGGCTGGCGCTATCTGGTGCAGGTGCAGGACGGGCTCGACATCATCGCCAATGCCACCGCGCAATTGCGCGAGCCGTCACGGCAGCGCCGGCTGGTGCTCAATTCCACGCCCACGCTGGCCATGCACTGGCTGCTGCCACGGCTGGCGCGATTCCAGCGCGCGCATCCAGATATCGCGCTGCGGGTGATGACCTCGGACCGCGACATCGGCCGGCTGGAAGCCCCGTTCGATATCGCGATCCGCCGCGGCCCGGGCGATTGGCCGGGCTATGTGAGCAAACCGTTCATGGACGAATGGGAGTTGCCGTTGTGCAGCCCGGCATTGCTTGAGACGACTCCGATCGCCACGGCGGCCGACCTGGCGCAGCATACGCTGCTGCAGGCCGACACCCGTCCCACGGCCTGGCAGCGCTGGCTGACACTGGCCGGCGTGCCCGAACTCAAGCCAGCCGCCACCCAGCAGTTCGACCACTTCTATCTGGCATTGCAGGCGGCCATGGATGGGTTGGGCGTGGTGCTGGGTCCGCTGCCGATGATCCAGCCGGAGATCGACCGCGGGCGGCTGATCGCCCCGCTGCCCGGCCCGCGCGCGCCGGTGCGCGGCTATTGCTGGATCACGCCCCGGACCGCGATGGACGATCCGGCGATCCTCGCATTCTGCCAGTGGCTGGAAAGCGCAGCGCAGGCCGGGCAAGCCGGCGGACCTTCATGACTGCATCGCCGCTAGCCTGCCGGTGAGGCTGGCAGCCCAGCCCATTTCAACCTGTACCGTTGTTACCCAGCCGGGCCGTACCCGCCACGCTCGCTGCAGCACAGTCTACTTTGGGCGGGCCCTACTTTTTGCCGGAACACTGTCGCCGCACCGCTGTTTGGTAAAGATGAACTTGCATCAGCGTCAGCATCGGTAAAGATTGAAACGCATAAAACCCAGCCTTCATCGAGCAGCCCCGCTGCTTGCCACCTTTGGGAGCCTGTCATGCCTCACTCGCTGCACAACACCCTGCAATCGTTCGCCTTGCCCGGGGGCGGAAGCTTCCGCTACTACAGCCTGCCCGCGCTTGAAGCCGCCGGCGTCGGCCCGGTGTCGCGGCTGCCGGTCTCGATCCGCATCGTGCTCGAAGCCGTGCTGCGCAACTGCGACGGCAAGAAGGTGACCGAAGAGCATGTGCGCCAGCTGGCCAACTGGCAGGCCGTGGCCGACCGCGTCGACGAGATCCCGTTCGTGGTCGCGCGCGTGGTGCTGCAGGATTTCACCGGTGTGCCGCTGCTGGCCGACCTTGCTGCGATGCGCAGTGCGGCCGAGGCGGCGGGCAGGAATCCCAATGTGATCGAACCACTGGTGCCGGTGGATCTGGTGGTCGACCACTCGGTGCAGGTCGATGTGTACGGCACGCCCGATGCCCTGCGGCAGAACATGCTGCTGGAGTTCGCGCGCAACCGCGAGCGCTATCAGTTCATGAAGTGGGGCATGCAGGCGTTCGACACCTTCAAGGTGGTGCCGCCAGGGGTCGGCATCGTGCACCAGGTCAACCTGGAGTACCTGTTCCGCGGTGTACAGAACAAGGACGGCATTGCCTATCCGGATACGCTGGTCGGCACCGACAGCCATACCACGATGATCAATGCGGTCGGCGTGGTGGGCTGGGGGGTGGGCGGCATCGAGGCTGAGGCAGCCATGCTCGGGCAGCCGGTCTATTTCCTCACGCCGGACGTGGTGGGGGTGGAACTGACCGGCGCATTGCGCGAAGGCGTGACCGCGACCGATCTGGTGTTGACGGTGACCGAACTGCTGCGCCGCGAGAAGGTGGTCGGCAAGTTCGTCGAATTCTTCGGCGCCGGCACAGCCAGCCTCAGTGTCACCGACCGCGCCACCATCGCCAACATGGCGCCCGAATATGGCGCGACCATGGGCTTCTTCCCAGTGGACGACAAGACCGTGGCCTATCTGCGCGGCACCGGCCGGCTCGAATCGGAGATCGAAGCCTTCGAAGCCTACTTCAAGGCCCAGCGCCTGTTCGGTGTGCCGCAGGCAGGTGAGATCGATTACAGCCGCCAGCTCAAGCTGGACCTGTCCACCATCGTGCCCAGCCTGGCCGGCCCCAAGCGCCCACAGGACCGCATCCCGCTGCCGGAGATGAAGAAGACCTTCGCCAGCCTGTTCAGCGCGCCGGTGGCGAAGAACGGTTTTGGCAAGACCGGGGCGCAGTTGAGCGAGCGCGTCCGGGTCGGCTATGTGGCCGAGCAGCCACCGGCGGACAACCAGCACCACAGCCAGACCGGGCTGCCGCGCCACGAACGGGAGATGATCGACAACCGCCCTACACCCGACCAGGTCGACACCGGGCATGACGTGGGCGTCGACGTGGGGCACGGGGATGTGCTGATCGCCGCCATCACCAGTTGCACCAACACCTCCAATCCCGGCGTGCTGCTGGCGGCAGGGCTGCTGGCCAGGAAAGCGCTGGAAAAGGGGCTCACCGTCAAGCCGCATATCAAGACCAGCCTGGCGCCGGGCTCGCGCGTGGTCACCGAATACCTTGAAAAGGCCGGCCTGCTGCAACCGCTCGCCCAGCTGGGCTTTGCACTGGCGGGCTATGGCTGCACCACCTGTATCGGCAACGCGGGCGATCTGACGCCCGAATTGAACCTGGCCATCGTGCAGCAGGATGTGATCGCGGCTGCGGTGCTGTCGGGCAACCGCAATTTCGAGGCGCGCATCCATCCCAACATCCGCGCCAACTATCTGGCCAGCCCGCCACTGGTGGTGGCGTTTGCCATCGCCGGCACGGTGCATATCGACATGGAACACGATCCGCTCGGGCTCGACCGGGACGGCAACCCCGTCTACCTGCGCGACATCTGGCCCAGCAGCGAGGAGATCAACGCCCTGCTGCCGTTCGCGCTGGACCCGGAGGTATTCCGACGACTGTATCGCGACTTCGCCAAGGATCTGGACCTGTGGAACGCGATCCCGGCGCCGGTGGGTCAGGTGTATTCCTGGCCGGAGTCGACCTATATCGCGTGCCCGCCGTTCTTTGACGGCTTCTCGATGCAGCCGGGCACCATCGGCGATGTCAAGGGCGCGCGTGCGCTGCTGATCCTTGGCGATTCGGTGACCACCGACCACATCAGCCCGGCCGGCTCGTTCGGTGAAGGTACGCCCGCCGGGCAATACCTGCGCGAACACGGGGTCGAGCGTGCCGATTTCAACAGCTACGGCAGCCGGCGCGGCAACCACGACATCATGATCCGTGGCACGTTCGCCAATGTGCGGGTGAAGAACCTGATGCTGCCACCACGCGAGGACGGCACCCGCGTCGAGGGCGGCTTTACGCTGCTGGACGGCCGGCAGGTCAGCGTGTTCGAAGCCGCCACAGCCTACCAGCAGCGCGGCACGCCCACCGTGGTGATCGCCGGCGAGGAATACGGCACCGGCTCCAGCCGCGACTGGGCTGCCAAGGGCACCCAGCTCCTGGGGGTGAAGGCGGTTGTGGCCCGGAGCTTCGAGCGCATCCACCGCAGCAATCTGGTCGGCATGGGCGTGCTGCCGCTGCAGTTCAAAGGCACCGACAGCGCCGAAACGCTGGGGCTGACCGGCACCGAGACATTCGATGTGCTCGGGGTGGATGAGGAACTCAAGCCGCAGCAGGACCTGACGCTGGTGATCCACCGCGCCGACGGCGCCATCGAACACGTGGCGGTACGCTGCCGCATCGATACGCCGATCGAGGTGGACTACTATCGGCACGGCGGCATCCTGCCCTTCGTGCTGCGTGAGCTGCTGCAGGGTGCGGCATGAGTGCGCGCCTGCTGGCAGGCTGCCTGTCGGGGAGCCTGCTCATCCTGTCGCCGCTGGCGCAGGCAGTGCCCAAGCCCACCCAGTCCGATGCCTACACCGTCCAGACCGTTGTCACCGGCCTTGCGCACCCCTGGTCGCTCGCCTTCCTGCCCGACGGGCGCATGCTGGTCACCGAACGTCCCGGCCGGCTGCGCATCATCGGGCGTGATGGCAAACCCGGCGCGCCGGTGGCCGGCATTCCCACGGTGTTCGCCAGCGGCCAGGGCGGCCTGCTCGATGTGGCACTGGACCCGCAGTACGCACAGAACCGGCTGATCTACCTGAGCTATGCCGAGCCGGGTGACAAGGGCGTTGCCGGCACCGCAGTGGCACGGGCCACGCTGCAGGAAGCGGGCGGCCACGCCAGCCTGCAGCAGCTCAAGGTGATCTTCCGGCAGCAGCCCAAGGTCTCGGGCGACAACCATTTCGGCAGCCGGCTGGCCTTCGCGCGGGACGGCACGCTGTTCGTGACGCTGGGCGAGCGCAAGCAGCGCGACAACGCGCAGCAGCTGGGCATGACGCTGGGCAAGGTGGTGCGCATCGCCCCGGACGGCAGCGTGCCGGCCGACAACCCGTTCAAGGCGAAATCGGACGCTCTGCCGCAGATCTGGAGCTATGGCCATCGCAACCCGCAGGGTGCCGCGATCAATCCGGCGGATGGGCAGCTCTGGCTGGTGGACCACGGCGCGCGCGGCGGCGACGAGGTCAACGTGGTGCAGGCCGGCCGGAATTACGGCTGGCCGGTCATCACCTACGGCCGTGACTACACCTGGCTCAAGATCGGCGAAGGCACGGCCAAGCCCGGCATGGAACAACCGCGCCATCACTGGGACCCGTCGATCGCCCCCTCGGGGATGGCGTTCTACACCGGGCAGCGCTACCCCGGCTGGAAAGACAGCCTGCTGGTCGGTGCGCTCAAGGACCGGATGCTGGTGCGGCTTGCGCTGGATGGCGAACGCATCGTCGGTGAGGAGCGCTTGCTCACCGACCTGGAGCAGCGGGTGCGCGACGTGCGCCAGGGACCGGACGGCTGGGTCTACCTGCTGACCGACGCGGACCCTGGCGCAGTGTTGCGTGTGGTGCCCCGCTGATCTGTCCTGTCGGGGCGGCGACACCGCCGCCCCGCCCTTGGAGCCTGACCATGCCCGATCCGCTTGACCCCCTCCTCCGGGACCATCGTCCGATCATCCCCTACCTGTTCGTCCACGACGCCGCTGGCGCACTGGCGTTCTACCAACACGCCTTTGACGCCCAGGTCTGCTCCGTGATGCAGGACGGGGAACGGATCGGACACGCCGAGCTGCGCATCCGCGGCCAGCCTTTCATGCTGGCAAGCGAGTATCCGGAACTGGAGGTGCTCAGTCCCAGGACACGGGGCGGCAGCACTGTAGGTCTACTGCTGTATGTCGACGATGCCGATGCCAGCTTCGCGCGCGCCATCCGGGCCGGCGCACGGGCACGCGATCCGGTTGTGGACAAGCCCTATGGCGATCGCAGCGGTACGCTGATCGACCCGTTCGGCCATCTCTGGTACATCTCGTCGCGCATCACACCACCGTCGCCGCAAGAGGCCACAGCCGATCAATAGGGGCCTTTGCCAAAGGTGCGCATCCAGGGCTGTCTACTGCTGCTCGGACGGCGTGCCGCAGTGCTGCTTGACCGTGGCATCGATCTCGGCCAGCTCACGCTTGCGCTTCTCGTCGTCCATGAACTCGACGTTGCCTTTCTCATTGATCGCCTTGAACAGCTTGTTGTTCTTGAGAAAGCTGGCCCGCTTGAGCGCCGCCTCGCATGCCTGCGGATCCTTCGCGGCTTCCGCCTGCTTCTGCGCCGGTGGCTGCGCGCCCGCCTGCGCCGGCGGTTGGGCGGTCTGGGCTGGCTGGGTCGTGCCGCGATCCAGCGGCAGCGAGCTGACCGGCAGTTCCTTGGTATTGATCACCTGGGCCTTCTTGCCGACCCCGGGCGGTGGCGAATCCGAGTAGTGCACCCGCCCGTCAGCGTCTTTCCATTTGTAGATCTCCGCACCGGCAGATGCGGCCACGCAACACGCCATTGCTAGCAACACGGCTTTTTTCATTTGATCCGTCCCCTTTGGATGCACATGCCCACCACCGGCCTTGCTTGCCGGGCGGCCGGGCACCGATTCAACAGCTGTCTGCACAGCAGGCCCATACGGCGCCCTTGCCGGTCGCGCTGCGGCAATAGACGCAACGGCTTGAAAGCCACGACACCAATCGCCGGAATAGACCACAAACAGTTCGGCGGCACCGCCAAGCTCATGCCATGCAGGTTCCGCCCGAGAGATAACTTACATTATCGCGAGCCTGACTGCATCATGCCCGCCGGCAATCTGCCCAAACGCACCATCCGCGCCCTCTGATGGTATACGGGGTGCCTGATGCAACTGCAACGTGCCCCGCTCAGGCTGCGCCGACCGTGCGCCCGGATCCAGCCTGCCCACAGCGCACGGCCAGCAGATCATGCAACAGCCTCAGCATGGTAACCAGCCGCCCTCGTCGCCATGCCGGTGATCAAGATCGGCCTACCACAACGCATGGCATCGTTGCATATGTTGTAAACGGGCAAAGGCAAGGATAGACCACGCACTCGACGTGCCACCCCTCAGCGCCTGCCGCCCGTTACCGACGCGCCGGTATTTTCCTGTCACCGGCTCTGTGCCCTTGCGAAAGACCTGGAAGCGCTGGGAATACGGTATCAGGATGCGCAATTGGCCGGCCTCTTACGATGTGCTGTTGCCGGTGCAGGCAATTGGCATGTTTTTTGGCCCCGAAACCGGGTATGTTTGATTACGCCTGCCATTGATCCGATTTGCAATTCGCCAAATACCACGAAATGCGTGCTTCAACGATGCGCTGCCCATATCGACAGGCACCTGCAATCCATTAAAACCGCTATTGCAATACCTGCGTCATAACTCGTCCATGCCGTTGGGATCGACACTGGGACGCATTAATGAATTTTAACCCCGGATGCTCAATGAATGCCTTATAAGACTCGGACGCCCGGGGCTTACAGCCGGCGTGCCTGCCATGCATTGCCGTGCCCCTTTACCGAGTTGCCGCAAGGGCAACGGGTTTTTACTCGCCAATTCTCCAGGGAGATCCGATGTCCATACGCCAAGACGGCGTTACTACCGCGCCAGCCGGGCCCGAACCGGTAAACGAAACCCTCACCTTGCTGCAGGCGGATCTTGAATCCGGCCTGTTCAAAGCCCTATCGGAACCCACCCGCCAACGCATTGTTTCAATTTTGTTACAGCATGGGCGCCTTAGCATCATGCAAATCAAGGCATTCTTTCCACAGGATCGCTCCGTGGTATCGCGCCATTTGAAGTTCCTGCGCGAAACAGGTGTGGTTAATTGCACGCAACAGGGGCGTTATGCCTATTACGAGCTCAACAGCTTTGAGGTGATGGGCAAGCTGCAAGGCATCGTCGAACGCCTGGGACGCGTGTTGCAGGCGCACTATCCGGCACAGTGGGAAGAATTCGAAAAGCAGGCCGACCCCGCCATAAAAAAGGACGCTCCGGAGAGCGTCCTGTAAGAGTTGGCATGGCGATACGGTCCATGCCGGAGGGACGGCGCCGTGAAGCACCAAGCTGCGCACTACACCATGAGCCGGTTGAACTTCGCGACGGACCGGCTCATGTTGCAGTGCACATTAAGTGATTTATATATCCTGGCTTGGCTTATCGCAACACGGCCCAGGCGTTTATGTGGCATTGCAACATGATGGCTGACGAACGCGGTCTTCTCACCTGACAATCGGCATCCGCATCACCGTATACCAAGGGCGGACCCGCATTCGCCACGCCACAGCGCCGCCGGCGGGCCGGCGTACCATAAAGCAGACAGGCCTGATGTACAGGCCTGTTGCTGGATGGCTACCCGCGCTGCATCGGCGGCGGTGCACTGTGGGAGTCCTTATGCATGGTCAGTTTGTGCAACCATGAACTGGATGCCAGAAAACCGGCGATCACCATCAACCATAGTCCGACGAGTTTCTTAGCCCACATTGTGCCCTCCTCGCTCGGCCGTCCCCGGCAAGCAATCGATCGACTACCACGTCAGGTGCACCGTACTGGTGCGCTGCCCCTTGATATTGACCGTACGGTCCAATGTCGCGCCGTCCAGGGTGGCCGACACGCGATAGGTGCCTTGCGGCAACTTCACCCACAGATAAGGTCCCTTGGCCTGGGTGTCGAGCACCGTGCTGCCATGGCGGTCTGCAATGGTGACCTGCACCCCGGACAGGTACGCCCCGCTTTTCTCGGTCAGCAGCAGATGCAGGTTGTATTGCGGTTTGACCGCCTGCAACGCGCTGCTTTCCTCATCCCCGATCCCCCCGGTCACGAATTCCGGCGTCTGTGCCGCCCAGGCCGTTGTTCCAACCAAGGCCAGCAGCAGCCCGATCTCGCCCAGATGTTTGCGGATAACACGCATTGATTGACCTCCTTGGCTTTCGGATATAGGTTCATCACCCTCGTTCCAGTTGGAAGCCCCCAGGTTTCATGCAGTTACTGCAAATATTTACCCGCTTCATAAAAAAGCAATACGTAAGCAGCCATACGGCTTCATTTCTCAGCCCGACAGCGTTATGCGTCGGACAAGCGGCAGCATCCGGCATGCCACCGGTACGCTGCCTTGATATCAGTCCGCTCAGGAAATGCGCATGACCCCCGCCACCGCTGTGCTGTTTTATTGCCGCTCCGGCTTCGAGAACGACCTCTACCAGGAATGGCAGGCCCGCAGCGGCCTGCAGGCCCGCTGGGAAAGCGCGGCGGGCTATGCGCTTGCCTTTTTGCAGGAAGAGCCGGAGCCCACGCTGCTGCACACCGACAGCTGGATCTTTGCCCGGCAGGCGCTGCGTGGCATGGCGTTGGTCGAACTGGGCGAACGCGATCGGCTCTCGCCCATCCTGGACGCCATCGCCGCGCTGCCGGCCCACTGGCGCGGCCCCTGGTCAGCGGTATGGCTGGAACACCCGGACAGCGACGAGGGCAAACCGCTGTCGGGCTTTTGCCACCGTTTCACACCGCTGCTCGAACAGGCGCTGCGCGAACGCGGCATGCTTGATCCCACGCGCGACGGCCCCCGCCTGCATCTTTTCTTCACCGGGTTGAACCGGGTGTGGCTGGCCTGCAGCGATCCCGCACACGCCAGCCCCTGGCCGCTGGGCATTGCCCGGGTCAGGATGCCGGCGGAGGCGCCGAGCAGATCGACCCTGAAACTCTCCGAGGCGCTGATGACGCTGGTACCTGACGCGCACGATTGCCTCAAGCCGGGCATGGTGGGCGTGGATCTGGGCGCGGCGCCGGGCGGGTGGACCTTCCAGCTGGTGACGCGCGGCCTGAAGGTCTTCGCCATCGACAACGGCCCGCTCAAGGGCACGATGGCGCTTCATCCATACGTGAAGCATCTGCGTGAAGACGGTTTCCGTTACCGCCCCAGGCATCCGGTCGACTGGCTGGTCTGCGACATGGTGGAACAGCCGGCGCGCGTGGCGAAGCTGATCGCCGATTGGTTCGTGCGCGGCGATACGCGCCATGCCGTCTTCAATCTGAAGCTGCCGATGAAGAAACGCTGGCCGGAGATCGAGCGCTGCTTCGCACTGATCGAATCGGCGCTTGACGAAGCCGGCCTGCGCTATACGCTTGCCGCCAAGCAGCTGTACCACGACCGGGAGGAGATCACCTGCTATCTCGCGCTGCGGCGCAGTGCGGAACGCACCCGGCGACGCAGGCAAGTGCCAGATCGGGTTTGACTGCAGCGACCCGCTCTGCCTACGCTTGCCTTTCACGCATGACCGGGAGCAGTCGATGTTGAAGGAGTTCAAGGAATTCGCCGTACGCGGCAATGTGGTCGATCTGGCCGTGGGCGTGATCATTGGCGCGGCGTTCGGCAAGATCGTCGATTCGCTGGTCAGGGATGTGATCATGCCGCCGATCGGGCTGGTGCTGGGCAAGGTGGACTTCTCGAACCTGTACCTGCTGCTCAAGGAAGGCGACAAGGTGGCCGGCCCCTACGCGACGCTCAAGGCGGCGCAGGACGCGGGTGCGGTCACGCTGAACTACGGGCTGTTCGTCAACGCCGCCATCAGCTTCGTGATCGTGGCATTCGCGGTATTCCTGCTGGTGAAGGGCATCAACAACCTGCGGCGCCAGGAAACGGCGGCAGCGCCATCCGAGCCTGCACCGCCGCCGGAGGATGTGCTGCTGCTGCGCGAGATCCGGGACGCGCTCAAGCAGTAGCGGGCGCGGCAACTGCCGGCGATTGCGGCAGCCGCGACCGTTCACAGCAGATGGGGATCGATCTGCCCGACGTGGTCGAATACGTGCTGCGGCCGGTAGGGGAACTGATCGATCATGTCGCGCGTGGTCACGCCGGAGAGCACCAGCACGGTGCTCATGCCGGCCTCCATGCCGCCGACGATGTCCGTATCCATCCGATCGCCGATCATCACCGCCTCCTCGGGATGCACGCCCAGCTTGCGTGTCGCCAGCGTCATCATCAGCGCGTTGGGCTTGCCGACGATGTATGGCTGCCTGCCGGTCGCGGCGGCAATGGCGGCGAGGATGGTGCCGGCCGCCGGTTCGTTGCCGCCCTCGACCGGATCGATCATGTCCGGATTGGTGCCGATGAACTTGGCCCCCCCGTCGATCAGGCGCACGGCCTTCTTCATCTGTTCGAAGCTGAAGCTGGTGGTCTTGGACACCACCACGTAGTCCGGGTGCGACTCGGAGATCGAGAACCCGACGTTGTACAGCTCGTTGATCAAGCCGCCGCCGCCGACCACGAACACCGTCGCGCGCTCCTTCTGCTGCTTGAGGAACATCGCCGTCGCCATGGCGCTGGTGATGAAATTCTCCTCGGTCAGCCCGCGGATGCCGAGGTATTCGAGCTTGAGCTTCAGATCGAGCGGCGTCTGCTCGGCATTGTTGGTCAGGAACAGGAAGGGGACCTGCTCGGCAAGCAGGCGCTGCACGAATTCATTGGCGCCCGGAATCAGCTGCTTGCCGCGGTAGATCACACCGTCCATGTCGGAAATGATGGCTTTCATTGTCGGAACCTGTTGGCAGGGGTTTCAAGACTGTGTGTTTGGGGATGCGGCGCACCGCGTCGCTGCGCCCGGAATGGCCTGGCCCCGGCGGCTGACCGAAGGCGCCCGCTGCGCCGTGTTGCACTCAAAGGCCAGCGCGGCATGGCCTGCATCGCGCGTCCGGCGGCCCGCCCGTTTTTGCGAAGGCGCGGCTGCGGCGGGCCGGCCGACGGGTCGGGCACCTGCTGTGTGCTGCGCCCCATGGCCGCGCCGCAAGTGTAGCGTGGGCGGCGCCCCGGTATGTCGGCACATCGCGCCGGGATGATCCACCGCAACCCCCGCATGGTCATGCGCTTGGAGCATAGGCCGGGTGCGATTGCCCGTGTTGCGCAATTGTCCCCTCGCACCGCGGCAGCAGGCCGGTCGACCCTGGCGCGGCCTGCCATGGGCGGGCTAGGCTGCATGGGCCACCCGTGCTTCGGCACGGCTCGGCCCGTCCCGCTCGCAAGCGCCCCGGTCACGCCGGGCGTCTATGCTGTCCCTTTTCCCCAACCGTCACCGGAGCCTCTATGCAACGCGGCATTCTGTATGCCTTGTCCGCCTATCTGATGTGGGGATTGCTGCCGCTGTTTCTCAAGGCGCTGCAGGGGATTCCCGCGCCCGAGGTGTTGCTGCACCGGATGGTCTGGTCGCTAGTCTTCCTGGGGCTGATCCTGGCAATACGACGCCACTGGCACTGGCTGGGCGAAGCGTTGCGCCAGCCGCAGCTGCTCGGGCGCTTCACCGCCAGCGCGGTCCTGCTGGCGGCCAATTGGTTCACCTATATCTGGGCGGTGCAGGCCGGCCGGGTGATCGACGCCAGCCTGGGTTACTTCATCAACCCGCTGGTCAGCGTGCTGCTCGGCGTGCTGGTGCTGGGGGAGCGACTGCGGATCGGCCAGTGGCTGGCGGTGGCCGTCGCGGCGGGCGGCGTCGGCTGGCTGACCTGGCGTACCGGATCGCTGCCCTGGATCGCGCTGACACTGGCACTGTCGTTCGGGCTGTACGGCCTGCTGCGCAAGACAGCGCAGTTGGGGGCACTCGAGGGCCTTACGTTGGAGACCCTGCTCCTCTTTCCGCTGGCAGCACTGGCGCTTGGGATGCTGGTTGCACGCGGCGATGCAGCTGTGGTCACGGCCACGGGCTGGGTGCAGCTCTTGTGCCTGATGGCGGGGCCCTTCACCGCGGTGCCGCTGCTGCTGTTCGCGGCAGCGGCGCGGCGTATCCCGCTGTCGCTGCTGGGCATCCTGCAGTACAGCGGGCCGACGGTGCAGCTGTTGCTGGGCATCCTGCTCTGGCACGAACCGTTCGGACGCGACAGCGCCATCGGCTTTGCACTGATCTGGGCGGCGCTGATCCTCTACACCGGCGAAGGATTCTGGGCCACGCGCCGCCGGGTGGGGTAGCCGCCACGCAGCGCGGTGGTGGCAGGCACAGGCCCGGGCTGCCCTTGCGTTCAGCGCGGAACGGCGGGATGTTTGAGTGCGTTCTTGATCATCTTGGCGTGGATGGCGCGCTCCAGGTCGACGCCGAGCACATCGGCAAGCCGCAGCATATAGATCAGCACGTCGGCCATCTCATCCTCCACCGGCTCGCGCCGTACCGGATCGCGGCCCAACTGCTCGGCCTGCTGTGGCGTCAACCACTGGAAGTGTTCGAGCAGCTCGGCCATCTCCACGGACATGGCCATCACCAGGTTCTTCGGCGTGTGATGGGGCAACCAGTCACGCGCCTCAGCGAAGGCGCGGATCTGGGCGGTCAGCTTGGGCAGATCCATGATATGGGCTCGACAAAGGCAAGGCGGTCATCGCACGCCAGCGTTGCTGGGATGGCAATCACACGCTGTTGAGATTGGTGATGAAGGACTGCACGTCCTTGGGCTTGGGCAGGGGCCTGCCCGGGCTGGCGTACACAGTGAGCTTGCCCTGTTCCAGCAATCCGACTTCCAGCCGCCGCTCGCGGGTATCGATCAGGAGATAGGCTGCATCCTGCCCGCCGCGATGCGGCTTGTTGCCGGTGAC
The DNA here is from genome assembly GCF_025642115.1 of Chitiniphilus purpureus. Taxonomy (GTDB): domain Bacteria; phylum Pseudomonadota; class Gammaproteobacteria; order Burkholderiales; family Chitinibacteraceae; genus Chitiniphilus; species Chitiniphilus purpureus. The sequence goes on from NZ_CP106753.1 coordinate 2,728,949, forward strand.
GTACAGGACCTGCTCCATGCCGATCCGGCCCTGCGTGCCCATATGGGTGCGGAACACTGCCAGCCTGTTGCCCAGCACGCGCTTGAGCTCGGGCATGATGGGACTGACTTCGGCAAACAGACCGATATCGCGCGGATAGCGGCCGACATACTGCTCCAGCACCTGCCAGTCCGGCCCGACCAGTTGCCGGGCCTTGTCCTTGAGCACCCGGCCCTGCTGCTTGACTTCAGCCGCCACGGCACTGGCATCCAGCCCGCGCAGTGCCTCGTCCAGCTGCCGGCTCACCTCGCCCACCGCAGCCCGGGTGCGGGCATCCACCTCGGACGCGGCCTCCTGCCTGGCCGTTTCCACCACCTGATCGCAACCGGCCAGACCCAGTGCCACCCCAAGCGCTGCCAGCATACGCATGGCTTGCATCGCGTTCTCCTTCCAATTTCAACAGCGAGTCGCGGTATCCGAGCCGGGCCGGCCAACGCAAGTTCCCAGCATTATTTGGCAGATGGCGCCAGGCGCGCTACGCTCGCGCCCTGATCCGAATGCCTCTCCAGCCATGCTCAGCTACCGCCACGCCTTCCACGCCGGCAACCACGCCGATGTGCTCAAGCATTTCGTGCTTGCCGAACTGCTTGCCTACCTGAACCAGAAGGACAAGCCGTACTGGTATATCGATACCCATGCCGGCGCCGGGATGTATGCGCTGACCGAAGGCTACGCCACCCGCAACGCCGAGTTCGAGACCGGCATCGCACGGCTTTGGGACAGCGCGGGGCTGCCGGCGCCGCTCGCGCGCTACCGCACGCTGATCGGCGCCTTCAACCCGGCCGGCCGGCTGGCATTCTATCCGGGATCGCCGCTGCTGGCGCAGCGCATGCTGCGTCCTGACGACAGGTTGCGGTTGTTCGAGCTGCACACCACCGACGCCGCCCTGCTGGCCGACAACGTGGCAACAATGGGGCGGCAGGCACAGTGGCAGCAGGCCGACGGTTTTGCCGGATTGAAGGCACTGCTGCCGCCACCGACGCGCCGCGCGGTGGTGCTGATCGACCCTCCCTACGAGGACAAGCGCGACTATGCGCGGGTGACGCAGGCGCTCACCGAGGCGCTCAAGCGCTTTGCCACCGGCGTATACGCCGTCTGGTATCCGTGCCTGACGCGTGAGGAGGCGACAGCGCTGCCGGACCGGCTGAAGAAGCTGCCGGCCAAGGGTTGGCTGCGGGCCGAGCTGCACGTCGGCGCGCCGGCGGCCGACGGCTTTGGCATGCACGGCAGCGGCATGTTCGTCCTCAACCCGCCATATACCCTTGCCGCCACGCTGGAGGAAGTGCTGCCCTGGCTCACCACGCAACTGCAGCGCGATGCGGGGGCGCGGTATGTACTCGAACACCAGGGCGCCTGAGCGCGCCACAGCCCAGGCCGACCGCAGTGGACCCCGGACGGCGCTGCAGCAGCCGGCGCCGCGCTAGTCGAGCGCGCGGTACTGCACCTCGAGGATTTCCAGCGTCTCGATGCCTGCCGGGGTGCGCAGCTGCACGGTATCGCCTTCGCGCGCCTTCAACAACGCCCGCGCCACCGGTGAAGTCCAGCTGATGCGATGACGCTTCAGGTCGGTTTCGTCGATGCCGACGATGGCCACGCGCTCCTCGCGGCCATCTTCACGCAGATAGGTGACAGTGGCACCGAAGAACACCTGGTCGGTGGGCTCGCGCGCCTCGGGGTCGACCACCTCCGCGTTCTCCAGGCGCTTTTGCAGAAAGCGGATGCGCCGGTCGATTTCGCGCAGCCGGCGTTTGCCGTACTGGTAGTCGGCATTCTCGGAACGGTCACCGTTGCTTGCGGCCCAGTTGACCACCTGGGTGACATGCGGGCGCTCCTTGTGCACGAGATCATAGAGCTCGACACGCAGACGGTCCCAGCCAAGCGGCGTCATATAGTTCTTGCTGCCCTGGGGCAGCCGCAGCTCGCTGGGCAGGCTGTCCTCGTCGGCATCGCGATCGTCTTCACGGGTGAATGCCTTGCTCATCGCCGCGCCCGTCCGATCATTCCTTGGCTTCGCCGTTCAGCTTGAGGCCGCTCCACTTCATCACCGCCAGCACCTCGGTTTCGTTGAGTTCGTAGAATTGCCCGCGCTTGAGCCGCGGCGGCAGGCCGAACATGCCGAAACGGACGCGGATCAGCCGGCTCACGGTCAGGCCGAAGTGCTCGAACATGCGCCGCACTTCGCGGTTGCGGCCCTCCTTGAGCACTGCGTTGTACCAGTGGTTGGCCCCCTCGCCGCCGGTGGCCTCGATCCGTTCGAACCGGGCCGGACCGTCCTCCAGTGTGATGCCGTCCTTGAATGCCTTCATCTGCTCGTCCGTCAGCTCACCAAGGATGCGCACCGCATATTCGCGCTCGATCTCGAAGCGCGGATGGGTCATATGGTTGGCCAGATCGCCCGAGGTGGTGAACAGCAACAGGCCGCTGGTGTTGAAGTCCAGCCGGCCGATCGCGATCCATTTGCTCGACGCGAGCTTGGGCAGCCGATCGAACACCGTCACACGGCCTTGCGGATCATCGCGCGTGACAAGCTCGCCTTCCTGCTTGTGGTAGAGCAGCACGCGCGGCAAGCGGTCGGGCCAGCGCAGCTGCACCCGCTTGCCCGCGACCCGCACATCGTCGCCGGGCTTGATCTTGCAGCCCAGCTCAGCCACCGCGCCGTTGACGGTGACCTTGCCCTGGGCGATCCAGGTTTCCACTTCCCGGCGCGAACCCCAGCCGGAGAACGCCAGCGCCTTCTGCAGCCGCTCCTCGCCGATCTGCGCCGGCGTGAGCCGCTTTTCGCGCAGTTGCTTCTGGCGCGCGACCTCCTTTTGCGAACCGGCCCGCACCGCAAGCTTCTTGGCCCGCGTCACCGGCGCCTTGCGCGCCTGTGGCGGCTGGGCCGCCTCGTCGGGCGTTGCGGCGGCCGCCGGTTTGCGGCGCACCACCGAGGGCTGGCCCAAGGCCGCCTTGTTGCTGTGCCACTCATTGGCATCGGCCGTGCGCGGCGCCTTGCGCCGCACCAGGTCGCCGCGGTTGTTCTCATCCGCCTTGGCTTGGCGGATTGCCGGTTGCGGGCGGCGCGCACGCGTGTTTCTCATGGCCGTGTATTCCAATTCAAATCGCGATTATACCGTGTGCGGCAGTTGCCCAAGAACGGCAAGGCCGCCCGCAGGCGGCCATGCATCGTGAAGATCGGTTGGGAAAAGCGCTGGCGCCGTCAGCGCAGCGAGAAGAATGCGACACTGCCGATGCTGGTGAGGCCCAGATTGAACCGCTGCGCCTCCAGCTGCGCCTCGGTGCCGCGCAATTCGGAGCGCCGCAGGATCTCGAACAGCACCTCGATCTCCTTGAACCACTTCAACAGCCGGGTATCGTTGTTGACCAGCGTTTCGATCTGTTCCTTGGCGGGATGCTCGCCCAGCACGGTGATGCGGCCATCCTCCGTGCCGGCGATCTGGATCGCCGGCGGAACGGTCACGCCCTGCTGGGTGAGATGGGTTACCAGATCGTCGCCATAACGTTTCAGTTCGCTCGCCGCTTTGGAACGAATATCCGAGAGCCTGAGCTCCCCGTCCTGCGCGCAAACCCCCAGGAACCGCGCGACACCATCATCAAGCGCGGCCCTTTCCTCCATGTCGCTGACCATGTTCACAGCCTGTTTCCTTTTCTGCCGGACACCGTATCGATAGGCCCAATCATCGTAGCAAAGCGTTTTTTCACGTTTTGCGCTGAGGTGACAGACGGTTGACCTAGATCATGGAACGGAGTTCATACAGCATCTCGAGCGCTTGCCGTGGGGTGAGCGCGTCCACATCCACCTGCGCCAGCGCGTCGAGCACGGCATGCGCCACCGGTGCGGGCTCGGGTTCGGGCAGTGGGCTTTCGAACAGATCCGCCTGCATGCCGCGGGTGATGCTGCCCTGTTCCAGCTGCACCAGCTTGCGCTTGGCCTGCCGGATCACTTCGCGCGGCACCCCGGCCAGCTGCGCGACGGCGACGCCGTAGCTTTGCGAGGCCGGGCCTTCCTGCAGCGCATGCAGGAAGACGATCCTGTCCTTGTGCTCCACCGCATCCAGGTGCACGTTGGCCACGTTCGCGTAGTCCTGCGCCAGCCGGGTCAGCTCGAAGTAGTGGGTGGCGAACAGCGTGTAGGCGCGGTTCTTCTCGATCAGCTGACGCGCGATCGCCCAGGCCAGCGCCAGGCCATCGAAGGTGGACGTACCGCGGCCCACCTCATCCATCAGCACCAGGCTGTGCTCGGTGGCGTTGTTGAGGATGTTGGCGGTTTCGGTCATTTCCACCATGAAGGTGGAGCGCCCGCCCGCGAGATCGTCCGATGCACCGATACGGGTGAAGATGCGGTCGACCCGGCCGATCAACGCATGCGTGGCCGGCACGAAACTGCCCACATGCGCCAGCAGCACGATCAGCGCCACCTGCCGCATATAGGTGGATTTACCGCCCATGTTGGGACCGGTGATCAACAGAAGCTTACGCGCGTCGCTGAAGCACAGGTTGTTGGGAATGAAGTCGTCGATCTGCGCTTCCACCACCGGATGCCGGCCTGCCTCGATCTCGATCACCGGTTCGTCGACAAAGCGTGGCGCCACGTAGCGTCCCAGCAGTGCCCGTTCCGCGAGGCACGCGAGCACGTCCACCGTCGCCACCGCCTGCGCGGCCAGCCGCAGTGCCGCAAGATGCGGCTGCAACTGTTCCAGCAACTGCTCGAACAGTTGTTTCTCCAGCGCCAACGCACGCTCCTGCGCCGACAGGGCCTTGTCTTCGAATGTCTTGAGCTCGGGCGTGATGAAGCGCTCGGCGTTCTTCATGGTCTGGCGGCGCCGATAGTCCGGTGGCACCAGATTCAGGAAGGAATTGGTGATCTCGATGAAGTAGCCGGCCACCCGGTTGTACTCCACCCGCAGTGTGGCAATGCCGGTGCGCTCGCGCTCGCGCGCTTCCATCTGCGCCAGGAACTCGCCGCCGTGTGTCTGGATCGCGCGCAATTCGTCCAGCTCGGCGTTGTAGCCGTCGGCGATCACGCCGCCCTCGCGCAGCACCACCGAGGGCTCGGGCAGGATGGCGGCCCGCAGCAGCGCATCCAGCGCCGGATCGGGCCGCAAGGCATGCGCGAGGCCCTGGAAGAACGGCCCTTGCGGCAGCAGGCTTGCAAGATCGGGCAGTCGCCCGAGGCTGTCGCGCAGGCTGGACAGATCGCGCGGCCGGGCCGAACGCAGCGCGATGCGCCCGGCGATGCGCTCGATATCGGCGATCTCGTCCAGCACACCGTGCAATTGCGGCTGGCTGCCGCTGTCGATCAACGCGCCGATGGCGGCCTGCCGCTCCATGATGCGCGGCTGGCTGCGCAGCGGATGGTGCAGCCAGTGGTGCAGCAGGCGTGAACCCATGCCGGTGGCACAATGGTCGAGCAGCGAGAACAGGGTGGGTGCCGCCTCGCCGCGGATGGTCTCGGTCAGCTCCAGGTTGCGGCGGGTGGCCGCGTCCAGTTCGATGTACTGGCTGGCATGCTCGACGCGCAACCCTGCCAGCGCGGGCAGCATGCCGCCCTGTGTGCCCTTCACGTACTCAAGCAGCGCCCCTGCGCCCCCCAGCGCCAGCATCGTCTCCCCGACGCCGAAGCCAGCGAGATCATGCACACCGAAGTGGCGCGCCAGATTGCGCGCCGCCGCCTGGGCATCGAATTGCCACGGCGAGAGCCGGCGCAGCGGCACCTGCAACTGGTCCAGCAGCACCAACGTCGTATCGTCCGCCACCAGCACCTCGGCCGGTCGCAGCCGCTCCAGCTCGGAAGGCAGCTTCTCGACCTCGGTATCCATCAACGCGAAGTCGCCCGACGCCAGCGACAGCCAGGCCAGCCCCAGCCGCCCCTTGTGCATGCTCAGCGCCAGCAGCCGGTTCTCGCGCTTGTCGTCCAGCAGCGCCGCATCGGTCAGCGTACCCGGCGTGACCACCTTGACCACCTTGCGCTCGACCGGCCCCTTGGCCAACGCCACATCACCCACCTGCTCGGCGATGGCCACCGATTCACCCAACCGCACCAGCTTGGCCAGATACCCCTCGCAGGCATGGTGCGGCACCCCGGCCATCCTGATCGGCTGCCCCGCGCTCTGGCCGCGCGTGGTAAGCGTGATATCCAGCAGCTTGGCCGCCTTGACCGCGTCATCGAAGAACAGCTCGTAGAAATCGCCCATGCGGTAGAACAGCAGTTTGTCCGGATGCTCGGCCTTCATGGCCAGGTACTGCTGCATCATCGGGGTATGGTTCAACGCGTTGTTGTCCAAGGATTTTTTGGGCTTCATCTGGATGCGTTCTTAAGACCGGGCAGGCAGTGGCGGAAGGGCCGCATTCTAGCAAGGCAAGCCCGTATCATCGACGGTTTGTCACCGGCCGTGCCCATTCGGGACCGCAGGCAAACGTCCATGGCAGCGGTGCGGGCACGGCCTGCCGGGATGCGCACCGCTTACCCTCGGCGTGGCAGCCCGGCACCATCGTGGCCGAGGCGGGCCACGACAGGACAGGCAATCGGCGCACTGAAGCGCTTTCGCACGCAGCGACCCGCTTCTATCGGATACTGACGCCCACCCTGCCACTTCGAGGAGTCTTTGCCATGGCCGTCTATAAGCCCGAGCAGTACAACAGCGTCTCCCCCTATCTGATCGTCAGCGATGCCAAGGCGACGATCCGCTTTTTGCAGGCGGCGTTCGACGGCGTGCCATTGCGGCAACATCCTGGTGAGGCCGGGCGGTTGATGCACGCCGAAGTGCGCATCGACGACACGGTGATCATGCTCGCGGATGCCCACCCCGAGTGGCCGGCCATATCGGCCCACATCCATGTCTACGTGCCGGACGTAGACACCACCTACCAGCGCGCGCTGGCCGCCGGCGCGACATCGGTGCAGGCGCCGGTGAAGAAGGAGGACGAGGACAGGCGCGGCGGCGTCAAGGACGCTGGCGGCACGACCTGGTGGATTGCAACGCGGATCGGCTAGCGTAGGGGGCGATGCCCCAAAACCAAACGGGGCCACACCCGTGGCCCCGTCCGGTCATCACTCAGACACCGATCACGCGCTCGGGCCGGTCATTTCGATCGGGACGATCCAGCGCGCGTATTCGTCCTCGGTCAGATAGCCCAGTGCCAGTGCGGCAGCCTTGAGGGTGGTGCCTTCCTTATGCGCCTTCTTGGCGATGCTGGCCGCCTTGTCGTAGCCGATGTGGCGGTTGAGCGCGGTCACCAGCATCAGGTTCTTGTCGAGGTTCTCCTCGATGCGCGGCAGGTTGGGCTCAAGGCCCAGGGCGCAATGGTCGTCGAACGCCAGGCACGCATCGGCCAGCAGTTCGATGCTTTCGAGCACGTTGTGCACCATCACCGGCTTGTACACATTGAGCTGGAAGTTGCCCTGGCTGCCGGCAAAGGCCACGGTGGCATCGTTGCCGAACACCTGGGCACACACCATGGTCATCGCTTCGCACTGCGTGGGGTTGACCTTGCCCGGCATGATGGACGAACCCGGCTCGTTCTCGGGAATGGTGTATTCGCCGATGCCGCAGCGCGGGCCGCTCGCAAGCCAACGCACATCGTTGGCCATCTTGAACAGGCCACCTGCCAATGTACGCAGCGCGGCCGAGGTCTGCACCAGCGCATCGTGCGCGGACAGCGCGAAGAACTTGTTGGGCGCATCGACAAATGCGTGACCGGTCAACGCCGCGATACGTGCGGCGGCGCGGCGGCCGAATTCGGGATGCGCGTTCAGGCCGGTACCGACCGCGGTGCCGCCGATGGCCAGCTGCAACACCCCCGGCAGCGCGGCCTGCACCGCCTCCAGGCCGAAATCGATCTGCGCCACCCAGGCACCGATCTCTTGGCCGACCGTGACCGGGGTCGCATCCTGCAGGTGGGTGCGGCCGGTTTTGACCACACCGGCGAATGATTCGGCCTTGCGTGCCAGGGTATCGCGCAGCTGACGCACCGCCGGCAACAGCTTGCCGTGCACTTCCTCGACCACGGCGATATGCATGGCGGTCGGGAAGGTGTCGTTGGAGCTTTGGCCGCGGTTCACATGGTCGTTGGGGTGCACCGGCTGCTTGCTGCCCATCTTGCCGCCGGCCAGTTCGATCGCGCGGTTGGAGATCACCTCATTGGCGTTCATGTTGGACTGGGTGCCCGAGCCGGTCTGGAACACCACCAGCGGGAAATGCGCGTCAAGCTTGCCGGCGATCACCTCGTCGGCCGCCGCGACGATCAGCCTGGCCACGTCGGCCGGCAATTCGCCGAGCTCGGCATTGGCCTCGGCCGCGGCGCGCTTGAGCACGCCAAGCGCACGCACCATCGGCCGCTGCCAGCGAAACCGCGCCACGCCGATGGGGAAGTTGATGGTGGAACGTTGCGTCTGCGCTCCCCAGTAACGGTCGGCGGGAACGTCGATCGCACCCATGGAATCGGTTTCGCTACGCATAGACATGCAGTTTCTCCAGAGTTGAATGGCCACTACGGCCTGTTTTTCAGAGCGTTTCGTCCGCCAATCCCCCGTCCGACAACGACTTGGGCAGCGGCCGATGATGGCCCGACTAAGATAAAGAGCAATTTTGCCATGCCGATCGCTCTCCATGCCCATTTCCACCGAGTCCGCGCCCCCCGCCCCCTCCTTCGACAACGGGCATCTGGCACAGCTGCTCGCCGCGCTGCCGGTGGGGGTGGCGATCTTCGATCGCACACTGCGCTATCGCCATATCAATGCCGTGCTGGCCGCCAGCAACGGTCTGCCGGCCGCGGATCACCTGGGCCGCACGGTCATCGAGGCACTGCCGATGCTGGCCGGCACCGTGGAGCCGTTGCTGCGGCAGGTGCTGCAGACCGGGCAGGCGCTGACCGATCTTGCAATCAACGGCAAAAGCTCCACGGGCGAACTGCGGCATTGGTTGGCCGACTACATGCCGCTGTACGACGCCACCGGTGCGACCGACGGCGTGCTTGCCATCGTGCGTGACATCACCACCGAGCATGGTGCACGTGGGTTGGCCCGGGCGGGCGAGGAGCGGTTGCGCCGGGTCCTGGACCAGTTGCTCGCCTTTGTCGCGGTCTTGCTGCCTGACGGTGTGCTGGTCGAGGCCAACCGCGCGCCCCTCGAACTGGCCGGGTTGACGCTCGACGACGTGCTGGGCCGCAAGTACTGGGAGTGCGGCTGGTGGAACTATGATCCGGCGGTGCAGGCGCTGATCCAGCAGGCGGTGCAGGATGCGGCCGCGGGTACGGTCTCGCATTTCGAGGTGCAGATGCGCGCGCGCGACGACAGGCTGGTGCTGATCGAATTCATGATCGCCCCGCTGCGCGACGAGCATGGGGCCGTCACCCATCTGATCCCATCAGGCATCGACATCAGCCAGCGCAAGGCCAGCGAAGAGGCGTTGCGCTACTCCGAACAGCGCTTCCGTCAGGTGGTGGAAAACGCGCCGGATGGCCTGACGATGGTGGACGAGCGCGGTGACATCCTGCTGGTGAACGCCGGCATCGAGCGCATGTTCGGCTACCGCCGCGAGGAACTCGCCGGCCGCAACGTGGTGACGCTGATGCCCGAGCGCTATCGGGCGGCACACCCGGCGTTGATGGCGGGTTTCATGCACGCGCCCAGCGCACGTGACATGGCCGGGCGGCGCGAGTTGTATGCGCGCAGGAAGGATGGCAGCGAGTTCCCGGTCGAGATCGGTCTCAATCCGGTGCCGAGCAGCGAAGGCATGCGGGTGCTCGCCACCATCGTCGACGTGACGCGACGCAAGGCGGACCAGGCGGCGCTGGAGCGCGCGCTGACCGAAAAGACCGTGCTGCTCAAGGAAGTGCACCACCGGGTGAAGAACAATCTGCAGGTGATCTCCAGCCTGTTGAACCTGCAGGCGCGTGGCGCGGGCGAAGAGGCCCGGCACGCGTTGGCCGAGAGCCAGAACCGGGTCAAGGCCATGGCGTTGATCCACCAGCTTCTGTACGAGCGCAACGATTTCTCCCAGGTGGACATCGGCATCTACCTGCAACGCCTGTGCCGGCTGCTGCAGGACGCGCAGCCGCGCACCGGGGTGCCGGTCACGCTGCGGCTGGAGATCGACGGCCCGGTGGCGCTCGACCTGCAACGTGCCGTGCCGTGCGGGCTCCTGATCAACGAGCTGGTGACCAACGCCTTCAAGCACGCCTTTCCCGAACAACGCGGCGGCACCATCCTCGTCACGCTGTGCAAGAACGCCAATGGCGCCGCCGTCCTGCGGGTGGAGGACGACGGGGTCGGATTGCCGCCAGGGGCGGAGCAAGGCATCGGCTCGCTGGGGTTCCAGCTGATCCCGCTGCTGGTGGAGCAGTTGGGCGGCAGCATGGACATCGAGCGCGACCATGGCACCCGCTTTGCCATCACCTTCACGCCGGAAACGGAGGTTGCATGAACCCGCGCATCATGATCGTCGAGGACGAGCGCATCGTCGCACTCGATCTGAAGCACAGCCTGGAGTTCCTTGGCTACACCGTGGTGGCGGTCGCCGCGCGCGGTGCCGACGCGGTGCTGGCCGTGGCGCAGCAGCGGCCCGACCTGGTGCTGATGGACATCAACCTGGGCGAAGGCATGGACGGCACCGAGGCCGCACAGCGCATCCGCGAGCAAAGCCGGGTGCCGGTGGTGTTCCTGACCGCCTACGCCGAGGACAAGACGCTGGAGCGCGCCGAGCAGAGCATGCCGTACGGCTATCTGCTCAAGCCGTTCGAGCTGCGCGAGCTGGAAGCCACCATCCGGATGGCATTGGCGCGCCGCCAGGCCGAGCTGGAAGTGGAACTGGCGGAGGAGCGACTACGGCTGGCGCTCGATGCGGCCGCGCTCGGCGTGTGGGAATGGGACGCCAGCTCAGACAGTTTCGAATGGGAAGGCCACCTGGAAGGCATCCTCGGCGGCCAGCCACGTTTCCTGCGGGGTGAGGAGGACGCCTTCCTCAACTTCATCCATGAGGAAGACCGCGAAGCACTGGCCGTGCAACTGCTCAGCGGCCAGAGCATCAGCGCCACGGTACGTACGCACCATGGCCGCGGCCATATCGGCTGGATCGAACTGCATGCCAAACGCTATGCCGGCGAACATGGCGGCGGCGAACGCCTGATCGGCGTGGTACGCGACGTGACCGAGCGCCGGCGCAATGAAGAGCGGCTGCGCCAGGCCAGCGTGGTATTCAACACCACCGCCGAAGGCGTGCTGATCACCGGGCCGGACCGCAAGGTCGTCTCTAGCAATCCGGCGTTCTGCATGCTGACCGGCTACTCGGTCGAAGAGGCATATGGCCGCGATCCGGACGACTTCCTGCATGCGCGCCGTCACAGCGACCAGTTCTATCCACGGCTGCTGGAGATGCGCCAGGGCTACTGGCATGGCGAGGTCACCTGCCGCCGCCGCGACGGCACGTTGTTCCCGGCCTGGGAACATGTCTGCGTGGTCAGGGACAACCCCGGCGAAGTGGTCAACTACATCATCACCTTCTCCGACATCAGCCAGATCCGGCAGGCCGAACAGCAGATCAACCACCTGGCCTACCACGATGCACTCACCGGGCTTGGCAACCGGCACCAGCTGGATGACCGACTGGAGATCGAGCTGGAGCGTGCGCGCCTTGTCGAGCAGCGGTTGGGCGTGATGTTCATCGACCTGGATGGCTTCAAGCTGATCAACGACACCCTGGGCCATGCCGCCGGCGACGTGTTGCTGCAGACCGTGGCGCAGCGGATGAAGACGCTGCTGCGCCGCACCGATATCGCGATCCGGCTCGGCGGCGACGAATTCGTGGTGATCGTGCCCGACGCCCAGCGCATCGACGACTACGCGGTGCTGGCCGGCAAGCTGCTCGATGCGATCCGCGATGCCATCCAGCTGCCCAGCGACCGGGTCAACATCTCGGCCAGCATCGGCATCGCCGTCTTCCCGGACAACGCCAAAGACCGGCACGCGCTGATGAAGGCCGCGGACAGCGCGATGTACGACGCCAAGACCCACGGCCGCAACCGCTTCGCCTTCTACTCGCCCGACATGGCCGAACGTGCACATGAGCGCATGGCGATGGAACAAGGGCTGATGCAGGCGATCCAGCAGCAGGCGCTGCGGCTGCACTATCAGCCGGTGGTCGCGCTGGAGAGCGGCCGCATGATCGGCATGGAGGCGCTGGTACGCTGGCAGCATCCCGAGCTTGGGCTGGTGCCGCCGGCACGCTTCATCCCGGTGGCGGAGGAAAGCGGGTTGATCGAGCCGATCGGCGAATGGGTGTTGCAGGAGGCCTGCCGTCAGACCCGGCGCTGGCAGGACGAGGGTTATCCGCATATCAGGATGGCGGTCAATGTCTCGGTGCGGCAGATGATGAACGACCATCTGGTCGAGCGGGTGGCGCAGGCGCTGGCCGAGACCGGCATCGACCCGCAATGCCTGGAGCTGGAAATCACCGAAACGGCGATCCAGTCGATCGAACACAGCCGTGAGCGACTGCGCCAGTTGAAGGGGCTCGGCGTCATGATCGCCATCGACGACTTCGGCACCGGCTTCTCGTCGCTGAGCCTGCTCAAGCACCTGCCGATCGATCGGATCAAGATCGACCGCTCCTTCGTCACCGGCCTGCCCAGCGACGGCAATGACGTGGCCATCACCCATGCCATTGTCGCGCTGGCGCATAGCCTGCACCTGGAGCTGACTGCCGAAGGCATCGAAAGCACCGACCAGCTCAACCATCTGCATCAATTGGGCGTGGGCGAAGGCCAGGGCTATCTGTTCCGCCGGCCCGAGCCGGCCGATGCACTGACCGAGTTGCTGCGCGGCGGGCATAGGTTCCAGGCGGGCCGGCAATAGGCGCAGCGGGTGAATCCGCAACCCGGCACGCCGGGACCCTTCGCCCCGGCGTTCGAACCTGGATTCGCCCTAAAGTGTTCAGCCCGCGCTGGGCGCACACGCCGTGCTGTGATAAGCTCTGCGACCTTGCTGCACGCAAGTGTCTGATTTATCTATGCTTTATATCACCCTGCCGCGCCATCCCCGCCAGATCGGCCCCTGCTTGACCCGCGCCTGCGGCACAGGAGGCATGCCTGCCCGCCCCGGCGCCCACGCCTACCGCCCGTCCCGATGATCCGACCTGCCCGCCCCCGCTTCCTCGCCCGCATCGCCGCCTTGCGTCACCGTGGGCTCTTCTGGGCCAGCGTCGCCGTGGCAGCGCTGCTGCTGACCATATCCGGCCCCACCGCCCCGTTGCGGCAATGGCTGGGCTGGGCGGCCTGGCTGGTGGTCGCGGCACTGGTACGCAGCGCCTGGCGCGCTGGCCGCGGCCTGCCGGCCTGGGCCGGCCCGCATCGCCGTATAGCCGGCGCTGCCGTGCTGGGCATCGGCCTGGTGACCGCGCAATATCTGCTGCACGGCACGCCACGCCTGGGGCAATGGCTTGCCATGGGCGTGATACCACCCGCACCGCTGGTGGCGCTGGCCTGCCTGTTGCTCGGCGTTGGGCTCGGCGTGCCATTGCTCACCGGCCGCCACTGGCTCGCGCTGTTCGAAGCGGTCGGCGGTGCACTCGAAGCCCCCGGCGGCTGGCTGACGGCAGTGCGGCGCCCTGCCGCCGGGCCGCACGCGAACGCACCGGACCAACCCGTCGTTCCGCCGCAAGCCACAACGGAACAGCCCGCCCCGGCCGCCGCCGACGCAGACCTGCCTGCCGCCGAGCCCACGCTGTCACCGCCGGCGTCCGATGTCCCAGCCCCCGCGTCGGTCCGCACCGCCACCACCCGCGCCTTGCCCCGGCTGGAGCTGCAGCAGGTGTTCGACAACCTGCAACGCAGTGTGCGCAACCGGCCTGCCGTCCCGGCCCGCCTGGCCGACGCGCCCTTGCCGGTGATCGACCCGGCTGAAGTGCGGGCCCGGCTGCGTGGCATCCATGGCGAGCGGCTCGCTCCACCCGCCCCTGCCCCACTGCCACGCCCCGCCACGCACGCCAAACCCATGCCGCTGCCACCGCCCGTCGCCACCCCTGCCCACACGGCATCGCCCGTGGCCATCGCTGCAAGCGCACTGCCCGGGCCGCTTGCACCGCAGATCGAGGAGATCGAACTGACCGCGGTCGCCCCGGCACCGCAGCCAAGCGGATCGCCGGGTTGGCCCCCGTTTGCCGTGCCCGAGGCACCGGTGGACCTCGCGTTGCCGCCGCCCCGGCCTGAGGTGCCGCCTGCGCCGGCAACGGGCAGTGCACTACATCCGCCGGCCATTCCCGCCGGGCCGGCGCCCGCCACCATGGCGCCGCCGCCGTGGCGGCCGACGCCGCGCCTCGCCCCTGTCGATGGATCACCGTTGCCAGCGCTGGCGCTGCTGCAGCCGCCGGAACAGGCGGTCGGTGTCGCGATGAGCGAGGAGGAACTGCTCGATCGCAGCATCGTCATCGAGGAAAGGCTGGCCGAGTTCAAGGTCAAGGTACGGGTGCTGGACGCCTGTGCCGGACCGGTGATCACCCGTTACGAGATCGAACCCGCGGTCGGCGTGCGCGGCAGCCAGATCGTCAACCTGATGAAGGACCTTGCCCGTGCGCTCGGCCTGGTGTCGATCCGCGTGGTCGAGACCATTCCCGGCAAGACCTGCATGGGCCTGGAACTGCCCAACCCCACCCGGCAGATGATCCGGCTCTCCGAGATCCTGGCCGCGCCGGAGTTCACGGACAACGCATCCCGACTCACGCTCGCGCTGGGTAAGGACATCACCGGCAAGCCCATCGTCACCGACCTCGCCCGCGCCCCCCACATGCTCGTCGCCGGCACCACCGGCTCGGGCAAGTCGGTCGGCGTCAACGCCATGATCCTGTCGCTGCTCTACAAGGCCAGCCCCGACGACGTCCGCTTCATCATGGTCGACCCCAAGATGCTCGAACTCTCGGTCTACGACGACATCCCCCACCTGCTCGCCCCCGTCGTCACCGACATGAAGCTCGCCGCCAATGCCCTCAACTGGTGCGTGGCCGAGATGGAGAAGCGCTACCGGCTGATGAGCGCCCTGGGCGTGCGCAACCTGGCCGGCTTCAACCAGAAGATCAAGGACGCCGAGAAGACCGGCCACAAGCTCACCAACCCGTTCACCCTCACCCCGGACGACCCGGAGCCCTTGAGCCACCTGCCCTTCATCGTGGTGGTGGTCGACGAGTTCGCCGACCTGATGATGGTGGCCGGCAAGAAGATCGAGGAGCTGATCGCCCGGCTGGCGCAGAAGGCGCGCGCCGCCGGCATCCACCTGATCCTGGCGACGCAGCGGCCAAGCGTGGACGTGATCACGGGCCTGATCAAGGCCAACATCCCGACACGGATCGCGTTCCAGGTGTCGTCCAAGGTGGACAGCCGGACCATCCTGGACCAGATGGGGGCGGAGGCGCTGCTGGGCCAGGGGGACATGCTGTTCCTGCCGCCGGGCACGGGGTATCCGCAGCGGGTGCATGGGGCGTTCGTGGCGGATGACGAGGTGCACCGGGTGGTGGAGTATCTGAAGTCGCTGGGCGAGCCGGACTACGTGGACGGCATCCTCAATGGCGGCTTCGAGGCCGAGGCGGCGGTGGGCAACCCGGGAGGCGGCGACGCGGACGCGGAGGCCGACCCGCTGTATGACGATGCGGTGCAGTTCGTGCTCAACAGCCGGCGCGCATCGATCTCGTCGGTGCAGCGGCAGCTGCGCATCGGCTACAACCGGGCTGCGCGCCTGATCGAGAGCATGGAGGCGGCCGGCCTCGTGAGCCCGATGGAGAGCAACGGCAACCGCACCGTGCTGGTGCCCGCACCCGACTAGCCGCGCCCGGACACCCGGCATCCCCACCCCACCCGGCGGCCGCGCTGCGGTTGGGCATAGCCGGGCGGCTCGATTACACTTGCGGCCATCTTGAACCCCACTGGATCAGCCCATGGCCCAATATGTGATGTCCATGCTCCGCGTGAGCAAGATCGTTCCGCCCAAACGCCAGATCATCAAGGATATTTCGCTCTCCTTCTTCCCCGGCGCCAAGATCGGCCTGCTGGGCCTGAACGGCGCCGGCAAATCCACCGTGCTGCGCATCATGGCCGGCGTGGACAAGGAATACGACGGCGAGGTGCAGCATCTTGCGGGCGTGAAGATCGGCTACCTGCCGCAGGAGCCGCAGCTCGATCCGGCCAAGAGCGTGCGCGAGGAGGTCGAGGACGGCATGGGCGACGTGATGGCGGCGCAAAAACGGCTGGAAGCGGTATACGCCGCCTATGCCGAACCGGACGCCGATTTCGACAAGCTCGCCGAGGAACAGGCGCAGCTGGAGGCCATCATCTCGGCCGGCGCCGCCGACAACACCGAGCTGCAGCTGGAACTGGCCGCCGACGCGCTGCGCCTGCCGCCGTGGGACGCCCGGATCGAACATCTCTCGGGCGGCGAGAAGCGCCGCGTGGCACTGTGCAAGCTCCTGCTGTCCAAGCCGGACATGCTGCTCCTGGACGAACCGACCAACCACCTCGATGCCGAGTCGGTGGACTGGCTGGAGCAGTTTCTGGTGCGCTTCCCCGGCACCGTGGTCGCCGTCACCCACGACCGCTACTTCCTCGACAACGCCGCGGAATGGATCCTGGAACTGGACCGCGGCCACGGCATCCCCTGGAAGGGCAACTATTCGAGCTGGCTGGAGCAGAAGGAGGCGCGCCTGGAACAGGAAGGCCGCCAGGAAGCCGCGCGGCAGAAGGCGATGAAGCAGGAACTGGAGTGGGTGCGCCAGAACCCCAAGGGCCGTCAGGCCAAGTCCAAGGCGCGGATTGCCCGCTTCGAGGAGCTGTCCAGCTTCGAGCACCAGAAGCGCAACGAGACCCAGGAGATCTTCATTCCGGTGGCCGAGCGCCTGGGTGACAAGGTGATCGAGTTCAAGGGCGTGTCCAAGAGCTTCGGCGACCGGCTGCTGATGGACAACTTCAGCTTCAACGCGCCGGCGGGTGCCATCGTCGGCATCATCGGCCCCAACGGCGCCGGCAAATCGACGCTGTTCAAGATGATCGCCGGCAAGGAACAGCCCGACAGCGGCGAGATCGAGATCGGCTCGACCGTGCAGATGGCCTTCGTCGAACAGACCCGCGAAGGGCTGGAAGCCGACAAGACCGTCTTCGAGGACGTCTCCGGCGGGCTGGAGAACCTGAGCGTGGGCAAGTTCGAGATGAGCAGCCGCGCCTACCTGGGCCGCTTCAACTTCAAGGGCGGCGACCAGCAGAAGAAGGTCGGCATGCTCTCGGGCGGCGAGCGTGGCCGCCTGCACCTGGCCAAGACCCTGCTGCAGGGCGGCAACGTGCTGCTGCTGGACGAACCGTCGAACGATCTGGATGTGGAAACGCTGCGCGCGCTGGAAGATGCGCTGCTGGAATTCGCCGGCACCGTGTTCGTGATCTCGCACGACCGCTGGTTCCTCGACCGGATCGCCACCCACATCATCGCCGCCGAAGGCGATTCGCAATGGACCTTCTTCGACGGCAACTACCAGGAATACGAAGCCGACAAGAAAAAGCGCCTGGGCGAGGAAGGCGCCAAACCCCGGCGCATCCGCTATAAGCCCATCGGCCGCTGATACACCGACCTCCGGCTGCAGCCGGGTGCCGTCACAGGCCCTGGCCGCAGATCGGCACCCAGATCTCCATGCGCCGCGCCTCGGGGTCCTGCAGAAGGCACTCGTCGTATTTCTCGAACTCGGCGCTGCAGGCGTGCCGGTAACCCGAGGCCGGCAGCCAGTGCTGGGTCAGATCGCCCCAGCCCTGTTCGATCGCCTGCACAAACCCCTGCTCGTCCTGCGCCGGCTCGGTGGTAAGCACCGCATAGTGGCTGGGCGGCAGCCTTACTGCGGCCAGCGGCACCGGCACCGGCGTGGTGGGCGCCACCGCGACGCCGATCAGATAGTTGAAGTCGGTGGTCTGCGGGTTGAAGTCGTAGACCACGCCGAAGCGGCAGCGGGCCTGCACCCGGCCGGGAATGCCCGTCAGCAGGCCACCGGCATTGATGCGCGCCCACGCTGGCGGCAATTCAAGCTGGTTGAGGCCGCAACGCAGTGTGGTACTGATCTTGTAGCCCATGACCGTGGCGCCCGGGTGGCGCTCTACCCGCACGTTCATCTTGCCTCTTTCCATGATTGACTCAGACGCCGGCGTCGCAGATCGGATGCACAGGCACCCCAGCATGGCAGGAGTTGCCAACGCCCTCCTTGCCTGCGCTGCCCGAATGCGCGTCGGCCGACACACGGCACGGCCCGCCTTGCCCCGGCGCCGGTGCACACCGCTGGCTGGCCCGGGCCCGCGCTGCTAGACTGGCCGACCCCTTTCCCGGCCGCCCTTTCAATGCAGCACGCCTTTTCCTCGCTTGCCCTGCCGGCGCCCATGCTCGCCAACCTCGCCAGCCTGGGCTACCAGCAGATGACGCCGATCCAGGCTGCAAGCCTGCCGGGGCTGCTGTCCGGGCGCGATCTGATCGCCCAGGCCAAGACCGGCAGCGGCAAGACCGCCGCCTTCGGCATTGGCCTGCTGCACCGCCTCAATCCCAGTCTGTTCAACGTGCAGGGGCTGGTGCTGTGCCCGACCCGCGAACTGGCGGACCAGGTTGCAGGCGAATTGCGCCGGCTGGCACGCCATCTGGACAACATCAAGATCCTGACATTGTGCGGCGGCGTGCCGATGGGACCGCAGATCGGCTCGCTGGCCCACGGCGCGCATCTCGTCGTCGGCACCCCGGGACGCATCCAGGACCACCTGTACCGCGCCACGCTCGATCTTGCCCGGCTGCGCACGCTGGTGTTGGACGAGGCCGACCGCATGGTGGACATGGGTTTCGTCGACGATCTGGCCCGCATCGTGGCCGCCTGCCCGCAACACCGGCAGACAGTGCTGTTCTCGGCCACCTACCCGGCGCACATCGAGGCGATCGCCGCGCCCTTCCTGCGTGACCCGCTGCGGGTGGAAGTGGAAAGCCGGCATGCATCGCACCGGATCGAGCAGCGCTTCTACCCAGTCAGCAACGAAAACCGCAACGACCAGGCAGCGGCGCTGCTGCGTCATTACCGCCCCACCTCGGCCCTGGCGTTCTGCAACACCAAGATCCACTGCCGGGAGCTGGCGGCGGCGCTGCAGGCAGCAGGCTTTCATGCCTTGGCACTGTATGGCGAACTGGAACAGCGTGATCGCGATGAGATCCTGGTCCGCTTCGCCAACCAGAGCGTCACCGTGCTGGTGGCCACCGATGTCGCCGCACGCGGTCTTGATATCCAGACGCTTGATTGCGTCATCAACGTCGATGTCTCGCGTGATACCGAAGTCCACGTCCACCGTATCGGCCGCACCGGTCGCGGCACGCAGAAAGGACTGGCGCTGACGCTGGCAAGCCCGTCGGACAAGAAGTGGGTGAAACTGATCGAGGACGATCAAGGCGGCCCGGTACGCTGGTTCGATTGGGATGAGGTCGACGAGACCGAGACCGTGCCGCTGCTGCCGCCGATGCGCACCCTGGCCATTGCCGGCGGCAAGAAGGACAAACTGCGCCCGGGCGACCTTCTGGGCGCGCTGACCGGCGATGGCGGCCTCGATGCGGCGCAGGTGGGCAAGATCAATGTGTTCGACTTCCAGAGCTATGTGGCCATCGACCGCCATGTGGCGGAGACCGCATTGACACGACTTGCCGGCAAGACCATCAAAGGACGCCAGTTCAAGATGAGGTGGGTGGAATAAGCACGGAAAGGACGGGAAGCAGCCGCAGCTTGAAGCACCGTGTTTGGCACGGCGCCCTTCCCGCCCTTGTTGGCATGGACTAGCTGAACAGTCAGTCCTTGGTGGTTTCGTGGCCGATCACGCCGCCTACTGCGGCACCACCGACCGTGCCCACCGCCGAACCATTGGTAAGGATGGCTCCGGCGGCACCGCCGATGGCCGCCCCTGCCGCGGTATTGCGGGTCTGCTTATCCATACTGGAACACCCGGTGAGTGCCGCGAGCAGCAACAGCGCGCCGGCGGACTTGGCCCATACGTGTTTCATGGTCTAGCTCCTTCAGTGCTTGCAGATGATCTTATGTGCGCCGTGTTGCCCGCATGCGTGCAGCCCGGCCGACTCGGATTGGAATAAAGCGGCCACGGCAAGTTGCCGCCTTTTTGGCGGAAACTGGCGTCGGACGATGCCGACAAGCCGGAATGCATCGGGCGGCACCAAGGGCAATCAAGCTGACAGCAACGGCATGTTTCATCAGCATAAGGGGCCCGTTGCGTGCTGCGCTACTAATCAAGCAGACCGACTGAGCAGATCACCACGGCTGTGGTGAAAGAAGCCCGTTCCGGTCGCTGTGATGAGCAGGATCCTGGGGTATGCGGGGTCAAAGGGAGGGGCAATTGAACTCCAGCCGGGCGAGCGTGTTGTTCTGGCTCACTGCTATATCCCATGACCATTTGGCCGGTCTTTGAGTCAACGGTTTCCCTTCCATCCAGGTCAATGAACTTCAACGGATTGCTGTTCGCATAACCATACCGATTGAACGAATGGATCATGTTCCGCCCCACCTAATCCACCGGATCGATCGCCATGAACCGTCCCAGCAGCGGGTCGTACCAGCGCGCCCCATAGTCGCTCAGCCCGATCCTGTCCTCATGCGGCTTGCCGGTGAACCACTGGGTGTTCTCGGTGGTGGCCCCCACCAGCTTCTCGCCGTACGGCCGGTAGTGGGTCCGCCACAGCAGTGTGCCGCTCTGGTTGGTCGCCGCCAGCGGGCTGCCGGCCGGGTCGCTGTGCGACGCCAAAGCTTAGCGGCGCTGCCGCTTAGCGCCGCGGGGTGCCGGCTTGCCGGCAGTACCAAGTGGTGCTGCTGCCCTGGATGTCCGCCAGCTTGCTGCGGCCGTGGTAGATGAAGTCCTCGCTGCTGCCGGTGGCCAGGTCGATCTCATGGTACAGCAGCCCGTCGGCACCGCTGAACGCCAGCCGGTTGAGGCCGTTGCCCTGGCTCAGCACCCGGGTGCCGCCACCGTCGTAGGTATAGGCGATCTGGCTGGCGGTGCCTTTGTTCACCCAGCGCAGGCTGCCGGTAGCGTCGTACTGGTAGCCCAAGCCGTCATTTTATTGTCGTAATACTGTAATCCCATAGGCGACGGCTTATTTTTTGATAAATATAAAAAGATTTTATATTTAAATTCAATGTAAATTTTCCTACAATCCCCTTTCATTTTCAGGTTCATTTTCAAAAAATATTAACATTGCTTTGCAAGGAAAATTTTAAGTTAGATGGCTTTAGAATCAAACCAAGTTTTTTTTGAATTTGATTCAAAGCGGTAGCCGTATTCCATAGCCAAATAACCTAATAAATCAGGCCTATTTTTTGTCAAATGGTATGCATGTACAGTTTTAAGTGTCTCAACATTTCCGTTATACTTATTTGTGGTAATCCACCATCCGCTCATATGATCGGGGGAGGGATATCTAACGCCCTCGACTTGCTCTCCTTCATACACGCCTTCAGATATAACAACTAATTTATCAGGCCGAGGCGGAGAGAAGGTGGACCCTGCATTATTACAAATCTTATGCTGTTCCATCCATGCAAACAAAGTAAAATCGAGACCAGGCATGAATTCAGTAGCATCTTGATTGTATTCAAAGAATTCGGCGTTTGACTCCCCCTCAGTCAATTTTGTCAACCAATACCCATACTGTGCAGTCTGTCCTAGGGTGAGTCCGCCTCCAGCCAAAATATAATTGCCCATTGAGGTAAGAAAGTCACGGCAGGCATCAGCATATTGAATGTTTTCAACCCTGGCGATTAGCTCAACCCCTAAAATGCTAGAAATTCCTTGAGTGCAAAAAACTTTTTTATCTCTTGAGATGATTTTCAATTGACTCATTTTAATTAACGCCTTAATCAATAATTTACTTGGCCTTGGCATTTGTACCGGCACGCCCTTCTGAGCCAGTCTCTTTGGATGTTGAATGTTCTCCCAATTTGGTGTTTTTAGCCTTTTGAGATCGAACCTGACCTCCTTGAATTCTACTGCACTGAATGCAATGTGGATAAAGACTCTGAGGTTTTCCAGCTGGATTTAAAGCAGATACTGGCTGATGATCAGGCACAAAATTTCCTGATTTAGTTCCCGATTTCTTTTCGCCGCATGTATGACAGCCTGTCTTTCCCCCGATTTCATTAATTTTATCTCTTTCTTCTTTTGTAAAATCTCTTTCCGGACCGCGAGCGGGAATTGAAGCATCTGCATAATCTCCGGGCCCTAATGTATCTACATTTTTCTCTGCATCAGCATCTGACTGTATCTCCTCAGCCAGCATTGCCCCAATTGCTACTAGAGCACTCCGCCCGCCCCAAATTGCAATCTGCTCTAATAATTTCCCCCCAAACACAATAGCCAGTGCAGGTACTTTTCCGTCCGGATCAATAAACTTCAACGGATTGCTGTTCGCATACCCATACCGATTGAACGAATGAATCGTGTTCCGACCCATCCAATCCACCGGGTCGATCGCCATGAACCGCCCCAGCACCGGGTCGTACCAGCGCGCCCCATAGTCGCTCAGCCCGATCCTGTCCTCATGCGGCTTGCCGGTAAACCACTGGGTGTTCTCGGTGGTGGCCCCCACCAGCTTCTCGCCGTACGGCCGGTAGTGGGTCCGCCACAGCAGCGTGCCGCTCTGGTTGGTCGCCGCCAGCGGGCTGCCGGCCGGGTCGCTGTGATACCAGGTGGTGCTGCTGCCCTGGATGTCGGCCAGCTTGCTGCGGCCGTGGTAGATGAAGTCCTCGCTGCTGCCGGTGGCGAGGTCGATCTCGTGGTACAGCAGCCCGTCGGCGCCACTGAACGCCAAGCGGTTGAGGCCGTTGCCTTTGGGTCACCCTTTATGCAAATTCTCTACGGATTCTTATTGAAAGCATGAAGCTACGAAAAAGTCTTTATTGGCTGCTATTGGCGTTAATATGCTGGACATGAACAAGGATTTGTTACATATTTATCATAATAAATAGAGCTAGGATATTTCTAGAAAGTGTTCCTTATAAATATGCTGATCTAATTAGTTCGGCCTGCTTGTTAAATTGTTCGAGTCTATAAATTTTCCATTCAGGAGAAGACACAGTTGTTTGGTATTTTTGAAAACCAATATTCAATGCATTGCCGCATTCTTTCAGTGCACCTTGCAACGCAAAGAGAATTGCTGCATATATATAAGGATTATTTGAAGTCGCCCCCCCTCCTCTTTCACTTGGATTAGGGTATCTGTCAAGCTCAATTAAATGTTTGGCCAACAAGTCAGCTGAATTGATGGTATGGATATAACCTTCACCCACGCTATCTAAATCCTCGAAAAATCTTCTTGCCCCAATTTCGCCAGATGAAGAATAATCGTCCTCGTAAAGTCCTATATTAATCGGGTCAAATGACCAGCGCAACCAAAGTAATTCAACTGATAAAACCACTTTCCCCCCCCCGACAGGGGGGGCTGATTCTTCCATATATAAACCCAGTCTGGAGAATTCTGAAGCAACCCACGTAGATGTGATCAATATGCTAGCTCGAACGGTCCTCTCATTTCTATTTGAAAATATTAATACAGACCCGAGTTGGTCATCGATTTTTCGCGCGAATATGACTCGCCCATCATCATTGGAGCGCTTTAATAGATACCCTCTCTTTTTAAGTCCAGGCTGAATTTCATTTAATAAGCGCAAATCTATCTCCAACTTTAAAAAGGTGTGCCCTAATATATCGTATCAGAGCAGCGACCGCCTGAGCAGCCGCCGAGCTTTTCACTGTAGAACAAGGCTTGAATAGCCCACCCCACCGGGTTCGTCATTTCAAAAGTGGCGAAACCTCTTTGTGCCGCCAGTGAAACAAATTGCCTAGTAGCTCTACCACCAACCGCGGCATTGAGAGCAGCAATTACATTTCCTTGCTTGGCCAAGGAAACTCCTGCTTTCAATCCAATCTGTGCAGCCTTTTCAGCGGAAACAATGGAAACATTTCCTGATTTAATTGCAGTTTGAAGTACTGCTTTCTGTGCTGGTGACAGCTTACTTGTCAAGCCATCTTTTGTCTCGACTATGGCAATCATATCTCCCTTTTTCCCAATTGCGTCTATAACAGCTGGATTTGTCAAACCCTCGACAGTCACAGCAACCTGCTGCACTACTGTATAGCCTGCCCTTTCCAAGGCTTCAGCTGTAGCTTTTTCTGCGGCTTGCCAGCCAGCCTTTACCGCAGCCTCTCCCTCGCGCCCGTCCGGATCAATAAACTTCAACGGATTGCTGTTCGCATACCCATACCGATTGAACGAGTGGAGCGTGTTCCGACCCACCCAATCCACCGGGTCAATCGCCATGAACCGCCCCAGCACCGGGTCGTACCAGCGCGCCCCATAGTCGCTCAGCCCGATCCTGTCCTCATGCGGCTTGCCGGTGAACCACTGGGTGTTCTCGGTGGTGGCCCCCACCAGCTTCTCGCCGTACGGCCGGTAGTGGGTCCGCCACAGCAGTGTGCCGCTCTGGTTGGTCGCCGCCAGCGGGCTGCCGGCCGGGTCGCTGTGGTACCAGGTGGTGCTGCTGCCCTGGATGTCCGCCAGCTTGCTGCGGCCGTGGTAGATGAAGTCCTCGCTGCTGCCGGTGGCCAGGTCGATCTCATGGTACAGCAGCCCGTCGGCGCCGCTGAACGCCAGCCGGTTGAGGCCGTTGCCCTGGCTCAGCACCCGGGTGCCGCCACCGTCGTAGGTATAGGCGATCTGGCTGGCGGCGCCCTTGTTCACCCAGCGCAGGCTGCCGGCGGCGTCGTATTGGTAGGCCAGCCCGTCGCCCCGGGTGGTGACGTTGCCCCAGCCGTCGTAGCCCAGCGTGTAGCGCCGGCCGCCGGTGACGGTCTTGAGCTTCTGGCTGGCGTCGTAGCCGTAGTCCAGGCGCCAGGCGCCAAAGGCCTGGTGCTTGAGGTTGCCGTTGCCGTCGTAGCCGAGGCTGCCGTTGCCCCACACCGCCGGGGCGTTGGCCACGGTCAGCCGGTCCAGCCCGTCGTAGCCGAAGCTGCGGTTCCAGGCGGCGTGGGCGGTGTCGGTGATGGCGAGCACGTTGCCGTTGCCGTCGTAGTCCCAGCGGCTGTCGATCAGCGGCTGGGCCGCCGCCACCGCCTGTTGGTAGGCGGCCAGCGCCTGCTGGTAGGCCGCCAGGTCGGCCTGGTAGCGGGCATACGCCTGTTGCCGGGCGGTGTAGTCGGCCTGTTGTTGCTGGTAGTGGGCGTACTGGCCCTGCCAGGTGGCGTAGGCGGCGTGGTAGCTGTCCCACACCCCCACCCGGTAGCGCCAGTCGTCGGTGCAGGCGGCGACCGCGGCGGACCAGGTGCGCAGCGCGTTCTGGTAATAGCTGTCTTCGTGGCAGCGGCTGTGGTTACACACCGGTTTGGGGTGCTTGTACAGGCAGGCGCCGTTGCCGCTGCGCCACTCCGAGCCCTTGGCCTGCCAGTTGGCCACGCACGGTTCGTATTGATTGCGGCGCCATTCGAAGCGGGCCCGCTCCGCGCCGTCCGAGCTGCCTTGCGGTTCCGGGTAGGCGGCGCGGCAGCCCTGGTCGGCGTTCACCTCGTTGGGTTCGGGCACGCCCGGCTGCGCCGGCTGGGCCGGGGCGACCGGGGGGGCGCCGGGGGCGGCCACCGGGGCCGGGGCCACCGGCTGCGGCGGGATCTGCGCCTGGGCGGGGATCACCCGGTGCGCCACCGGCCAACCGCGGGCGTTGAACTCGGTATGGTCCTGGCGGCCGTTGGCGCCTTGCCAGCGCACCAGCTGGTGGCGCGCGTTGTACTGCAGCAGCGGCACCACCTCGCCCAGCCGGGTCGGCCGGCCGAACGCGTCCGGGGCCAGGTCCACCCGCCGGTTGCTCGGGTACACCACCGCGCTGCGCGCGTCGTGGGCGTCGTATTCGTGCTGCAGCGTCAGCGTCCGCCCCGCCGCCACCAGGGTTTCCGTGGTCAGGTTGTCGTTGGCGTCAAACGCTTGGCTGCGCTTGACCGTGCCGGTCTCCAGGCCGATCAGGTTGCCGTTGCCGTCGTAGCGCCGGCACACGCTCTCGGCGCTGCCGTCGCTGTAGCTCACCGTCACCAGCCGCTGCTGCGCGTCGTAGCCGTAGTTCACCTGCCCCTGGCTGCCCACCTTGCTGCTGATCAGGTTGCCCGCCGCATCGCGTCCCAGCACCGTGGTGCCGGTCTCCGGATCGGTGCGGCTCACCAGGTAGTGCCGGCTGTCGTAGCCCCAGCTGCGCGTCACCCCGTTCTGCCGTACCGTCCGCACCTTGCCCAGCAGGTCGCGCTCGATCTCGGTCACCGCCTCGGCCACCGGCGGCACCACCTTGATCAGCGCCTTGTCGTCCGGATCGCCGAACGCCTGGTAGAACGACGAGGTCTGGTAGCCGCGGGCATTCACTTCGGCCACCGCGCTGCCGCTGTAGCCATAGCTGCGGTAGGTACCGTCGGCGTGGGTCACCTGCGTGACGCGGTTGAGCGCGTCGTAGGCGGTGCTGTCGCCCACGCTCTGGTTGGGGTGGCTCTCGAAGGTCTGCCGCCCGGCCGCATCGAAGCGGCGGGTCACGGTGATGCCGTTGACGGTGCTGGCCACCGGCCGGCCGAAGCCGTCCCAGCTTTGGCTGTCACTGTAGCTGCCGCGGGTCAGTGTGCGGCCGGTGGCCTGCCAGCTGATCTGGGTGGCCGCCCCCTGTGGCGGCGTGATCGCGATCAACCGATTCATCGCGTCGTACTGGTAGCCGGTGGTGAGGCGCCGGCCATTGGTCAGGCTGGTGACGTTGCCGTAGTCGTCGACGGTGCGGGTGAGCGTGAGGTCGCTGCCCAGCGGGCAGGCAGCGTTGACCACGCCGGTGGCCACCGGCCGCACCTCGGTGCGCGGCAGGCCACGGTGGTAGTTGCTGTAGCGGGTGGTGAAGCCACGCGGGTCGGTGGCGCTGGCCAGCTGGCCGTCGGCCTGGTAGGTGAAGCTGCGCACCACGCCGTCGCGGGTCTCGCGCAGCAGGTTGCCCAGCGCGTCGTAGTCGCGGCTCAGGCTGCTGAAGGCCGGGGCGGTCTCGCTGGCGTGCACGGTCTCGCTGCGCACCTGGTCCATCAGCCAGCGGCCGGTATCGGTGAGGTAGCTGCGGCGGGTGACGCGGGGGTTGCCGGCATCGCCGGTCTCGACGATCAGTCCGACCCGGCCGTAGGGGTCGTGGCCGCTGTAGCGGGTGTGGAACACCTTGCCGTTGCGGGTGATGGTCTGGTCGGCCAGCAGCGGCACCGCACTGTCCGCCGCCGTGCAGTAGTGCTCGTTGAAGAACACCGGCTGCGGGCCGATCACCGCCTTGCGCCAGGCGTAGCGTTCGGTGTGCAGCCCTGCGACGTCCTTCTCCAGCAGCAATCCCGACTGCCAGACGTCCTGCGCGCAGTTCCGGATGTCGTACGGGGTGAAGAAGGTATAGCGGGTCACCCCGCTCGGCGCCGTCACCTGGCGTATGTTCGAGAAGGCGCCCTGGTTGCCCGGCGGCGTCGGCGAGTTGCGGGTGGGCACGATGGACAGCACCCCGTGCTGCGCCAGATCGTGATAGTGGTGGTACACCCAGCTGCCGCCGTCCGAGGTGGTCTTCCTGGCCAGGGCCGGCCGGGATTTTTCGCGGAAGTACGGCTCCCACGGGGTCGGGTTGCACTCGCTCCCCGCACACGGCAACTGCTCGATCGCACCGGCCACGAACCGGGTGTACGCGAACTCGGTGACGCCGCCGGTGGGGTAGCGCACGCTGCGGAACAACGGATAGCTGCTGCGGTTCCACGCATGGTCCGCCATGAAGACTTCCCAGTTGGTCCACTGCAAGTGCCAGGTCTGGTTGTCCGGCTGGGTCAGCACCACCGTGCCGTCCAATGGCACCAGGCCGCTGGAGAAGGTCTCGCCGACGTAGTCGATCTGCCAGCGCCGCCCACCGCTGGTCACCAGCGTCGGCCGCTGCTGCAGCCGGTTCCAGGCGATCTCGATACGGCGCCCGTCCGCCGCGTACATCCCGGTCAGCAGTTCATCCTGATAGCTGTAGGTGACCCGGTTGCCGTTGGCATCCACGCTGGCGCTGGGCAGGTGGTAGTTGAACGCCCCGCCGGCACCTTTGGCGAAGGCTTGCTTGCGGGGGTCGAAGCCACGCGGCGCCGCGAACACCTGGGGATCGATGGCCGCGGCGTACACCCGCTTCACGTCGCGCTGCACCACATCCAGGGTGTACACCGTGCCATCCGGTGACTTGAGCCATTGCGCCTGGGTAATGCCACCCATGCCGGTGTAGGCCGACAGCAGCCAGTTGCTGGCGGTGCGGTAGAGGTGGGTCCCAAGCTGGGGCGCTGCATGGAACAACTGGGTGCTGCCGTCCGGCAGTTCCAGCGTGTAAGTGGGCGGGCGTGATTGCGAGGGCGCGTTGTTGCCGCGCACCCGCACGCCATGGATGGGTTCGGTGAACGGTTCGAGCGTGTTGTGCTGCCAGAACAGTTGTAAGGAATCGCCGGCGCCGGGCAGGGTGAACAGCGGCAGGCTCAGCCGCACCCCGCCGGTGAGGACATCGATCTCGTCGATGGCCTGCCCCTCGCTGCCCCGGCGGGACGCGGCGTTGTCTTCGCTGTAATGATCCAGCGCCGTCACCGGCAACAGCCCGCCAGCCACGGTGGTGGGGGCGCCGGCAGCGGGAATGGCGAACACGGCGGCGGCCAGCGCCAGGCCGCGCAGTAAGGGGAGGCAGGGCGTCATCTTATTGGAATGGGAGTGGCAGGCCTGGGCAGGCGGGTGCACGGAAATTACGGGGGGTAGACGAACGAGGCAAGAATTTCATGACAAACGGGCAGGCATGGCCATGCACCCGCCACATGGAATAAACCAGCGCACCTGCCAGCACCGGCAATGCATCACCAGCAAGGGACAAAGTGCTGCCGCGGTACCGCCCGCTGAGGCCTGGCAGCAGCCGGTACCGCGGCAGCGCGGACTTACTTACTGACGCAGCAGGAAATCCATCTGCGGATAGCGTGCACGCGGCCGATCCAGCACCGGTGCGGGCTTGCCCTTCAGATACTTGTCGAAGAACTGCTGCGTGGTTTCGTTGATGATCCGCTGCACATAGTGCGGGGCCATATCGCCCCGCATGGCTTGCGTCGGCGGTGTGTCGAGCAGCACCAGGTCGGTGAAGTCGTAGTGGCTTGCGCCGTCGAGCCGGATCACGTAGCCCTCGCCCTTGATCAGTGCCTTGGCGCGCGGCACACGCTGGGTCACCAGATCGACAAAGCGCTGCGGATCGTCAAAGCCCCAATAAAGAGCAAGCTCCAGCAATTCCGCCTCGGTCTTGCCCTCGGGGAAGGTCTTGCTGGCGATCAGGTAGGCGAACGGTTGGCTGATGCCCAGGGACTGCGCCGGCGGTACCGGGTAGCCGTCCTGGTTGATGCCAGCCTTGAAGCGCGCATCGAGCGTCAAGGCCCGCGCGGTGGCGGCGCCACCATCCGAATGGCCGAACATGCCGACCCGCGCCAGATCGAGCCGGCCGGTGAAGCGGCCGCTCGCGTCGGCTTGGTTGAGCCGGTGCAGCTCGTCGAGCACGAATACGGCATCGCGGGCCATGATGTCGTAGTAGCCCGCCAGCACGTCATCCGACGGATAGATGAAACCACTGCCGGCATAGAACACCGGGCCGGTGCTGATGCTGATGCCCGTGCCCATGTAGGGATGGTTGAGCCCGACCACCACATAGCCCTGGCTTGCCAGCTCCTCGGCCTGGAAGGTGCTCTGGGTCGAGCGGCCGAAATTGCCGTGGCTGAACAGCAGCACCGGATACTGGGCACGGCGGCGCGAGAGGTCGGCCTCTTGTGCAGCATGGGTGCGCACGTGGCGGAAGGCACCCGCCTGCTCGGGCGTGAGGCCCAGTACCGGCGCGATTTCAGCGACCAGATGCTCGGCATGGGGGTGATACGGCGCGCGGTTGCGGTCGTTGTCGCGCTCATCGGCTGGGTACCACACCTCGATCGGCACCTCGCGACGATCGTTCGGGTCGGCGGTGAATGTCTCCTCACGGGCCGGGTCGGTCAGCGACAGGCTGACACGCCCGACATTGAAGGGACCATCGGGTTCGGGCAGTCGCATGGTCTGCGTGTCCTGCGGCGGGCACGAGGCCGCCCCGGGTGCGGCGGCCTGAGCGCCGGCAAGCAGCACCGTGGCCAGCAACGCGGTGATCAACTGATGCATGGGTTACTCCTCCTTGTTGTAACGGGGTCGGTCCCCGGTCCCGGCCGGCGTGTCCATGCGCGGCACGGGGCAACGATTTTGGCCAGCCGGGGCGACCCATGCCAGCCGCATCCTACACGGGCACCGAAAGCACGGATGAACGGCTGCCCCGAGCAATGGGGCGGTGCGCAATTTCGTGCAATCCCTTGGCTGGCCACTGCCGGCAGCATCGGCACTTTCACCATGAGGTGCGCATGGATCCCTTGTCTTCCCTTGCCGTGCTGGCCGTTGCGCATGGCGCCGCCCTGCTCAGTCCCGGGCCCGACTTCGTGCTGGTGACGCGCGGCACCCTGCGGCATGGCGCCCGCCACGGCATGGCACTCAGCATGGGCATTGTGCTGGCCAACGGCGTCTATATCACGCTGGCGCTGGCCGGCATTTCGCTACTGCAGCGTCATCCTTCGTGGGCTGCGGCGTTGCGCTGGGGCGGTGTCGCCTATTTGGCAGTGACCGGCTGGCATTTGCTGCGGGCCGTGTCACGCAGTGACGCCACAACACCTGCCACGGCGGCGTACCCCCAAGCCATGCTCGGCGGCGTGCTGCATGGGCTGGCCGCCGCCATGCTCAATCCCAAGAACGCGGTGTTCTATCTGGGGCTGCTGGCCGGCGTCGTCGACGCTGCCACACCGACCTGCTGGCGCTGGGCATTCGGTGCGTGGATGGCGACGGCCGTACTGGCGTGGCATCTTGCATTGGTCGCCGGCTGCCGCCATCCAGGCATCGCAACCGCGCTGCAACGGCGCCTGTCGTTGGTCGATCGGCTGGCCGGGGCCGCCTTGCTGGGGCTTGCGGCGCTGCTGGCCATCGGTTGAGCCACAGCACGTGGCGGCATGCAGATACCTTGGCTATGCCGGGGCCGACACCAGGCCCTGACCCCGATACCGTTGCGGTGTCGTTGCCATCCGCGCTTTGAAGGCACGCTGGAAATGGCTCTGGTCGGCAAATCCCACCGCCAATGCCACCTGGGCAAGCGGCAGTGCCGGATCGCGCAACAGGTGGCGGGCCTGCCTGATCCGCAGATCGGTCAGGCAGGCATGAGGTGTCAGGCCGTAGCGTGCCTTGAAACGGCGTATCAGATGGTAGCGGCTCAACCCTGCCAGTTCCGCCAGTGCGGCAAGCGATACGTTGTCAGCCGCGTGCGCCTGCAGGTAGTCGAATACCCGCGCCACGCGGTGGTCCGCGCCGGACCGCACTGGTCGCGCCACCGCACCACCGGCACGGACGGCCTGAACCCACGCATGCAGCAGCGCGGTCTCCTTGGCCAGCACCGACACGGCGGGATCGAGCAACAGCAAGGCGGTGCGGTGCCAGCAGCGGTACAGCGCAGGCACCGCGGCGAACATCGGTGGCTGCATCGCAGTCCATGGTTCCAACGCGTGTTCGACCCATCCGGCGTCGAAATAGAACATCCGATAGCCCCAGCACAGCCCTGGTGCAGGGTTGCAGGCATGCACCTGCGCCGGTGGGATGCATACCCATTGCCCGGCACACAGCGGCCGGCATGTGCCGGCCACGCTGAGCGTGCTATGCCCGGCATCGATCAGGCCGACCGACCAGGTATCGTGGGTATGCTCCCGATAGCAGGCGGCGCTGTCAGTGGCACTGCGCAGTTCCAGCCAGGGCAATGCAGCATCGCGCAGGAAGACGGGATGGGACATGGGCAGATGACAGGCCGCGCAATGAAGGTCGGCTCAGTGTAGCGGCGCGGCCCGCTGCGGCCCAACATGCGGGCGCGCCGATCTGCGGCCGCACCGGTTGCCAAGCCATGGTCTGCCTCCATCAGCCACAGCAGTTGGGAGCCGGCAGTGCCCCTGCTGCAGTGCTCCCTTCTCCATCATGCACATCATCTGCAGAGGTACCGCGGTGCTGCAAAAACCGGCCTGTGGGAGCGGTTTTTACAAACAGGCTCACATGCCCAGGTCGTCCGAGGCATCGCGCCGCTGGCGGCGCCGCTGCTCGCTGACCGTGGGATCGCTCGCCACATAGTTGCCCTCGCCGCGCTCGCGCGTGGACGGGTCGTCATTACGCACACGGTCCACCGCGGTCTCGTCGCCTAAGCTTTCGCTGTCGACATGGGTTCCGGTATCGACCGGGCGCACCTGGGCCGCGCGGTCGGCCGGATCGCTGGCGACGGCGCGGTGGGGCTGCCGTTCGGAAGATGGCGTGTTCATGTCGGCTCCTTGAGAAATCGCCGGCACACGCCGGCGGTGCCTTTCCAAGCAACCCCCATGCCGGGCATGCAGCCCGGCCAGGAGCCATGCGATGAGCGATATTCTGTACACCGCCGAAGCCGTTGCGCAGGGCGGGCGCGAAGGCCGGATCAAGTCGTCCGACGGCGTGCTCGATCTTGCGCTTGCCATGCCCAAGGAACTGGGCGGCCCCGGCACGGCGGCCACCAACCCCGAACAGCTCTTCGCGGCGGGCTATGCCGCCTGCTTCGAATCGGCGATCCGGTTCGTGGCGCGACAGCAACGGATCCAGCTGCAGACGCTGCAGGTGAGCGCCCGTGTCGGCATCGGCAAGCGCGAAGCCGGCGGATTTCAGCTTGCCGTCACCCTGACCGCGGCGTTCTCCGGCCTCGATGGCAAGCAGGCGCACGCCCTTGTCAACACTGCCCATGAGGACATCTGCCCGTATTCGCACGCCACGCGCAACAACGTGCCGGTGACCCTGGTGGTAACCGACGCCGAAGGGCATCCGTTGTCGAACGGCTAGTGCCGTTGTTCCCAGGAAGCGGATCGGGCCCCGGTGTGCATTGCGGCATGCCGCGGCGCCGATCGCGCCTGCAGTTTCTCCCAGGCAACGGGGACGTCTGCACGCCCCCTGCCTGCTGCACCCTCCCCCACCAGGCCCGCCTCGGATTGCCGTGGTGACATGCGTGCCGGCAAGGCATCGGTTGCAACAGTGCCGCGGAGGTGGAGCAGCCACATACAACGCTGGTCGCAACAGATCCCCCCGCCGCGCCGCTGGCTTGGATCGGGTCGCCGGGCGCTTGCTATATACCCCCATGGGGTTTATTATACCCCCATATGGTATATACACCACGGACCCCGACGATGAACCAATCAGTGACCGTTCCCATTTCCGGCATGACCTGCGCTGCCTGCGCCACGCGGATAGAAAAGGTCCTCAACCGCCAGCCGGGGATCAGCGCCTCGGTCAATTTCGCCACCGAGACCGCCCACGTCACACTGGATGGTGCCACGTTGCCGCAAGTGGAAGCCGCCATCCGCAAAGCCGGCTACGAGGTGCTCCGCCAGACGCTTGAGCTGGCTGTCTCCGGCATGACCTGCGCCGCCTGTGCCAGCCGCATCGAGAAGGTGCTCAACCGCCAACCCGGTGTGACGGCTGCGGTCAACTTCGCCACCGAAACCGCCCGCATCGAATTCCTGCCCGGTGCATTCGACATGGATGAGGCCGTCGCCGCGATCCGCAAGGCCGGCTACGATGCCCGGCCCGTTTCCACAGATACCCCCCCTGCCCATGATGAGCGGGCGCTGCGTCGGGCCTGGTATGCCTTCGGGCTCGCCGCCGTGCTCAGCGCACCGCTGATGGTGGAGATGGTCGTGATGATGCTGGGCGCAGGACACGAATGGGTGCCGCGGCCACTGCAGATGGTGCTTGCCACCCTGGTGCAGTTCACCGTGGGTCTGCGTTTCTATCGCGGCGCCTGGCATGCGCTGCGCGGTGGCGGGGCCAATATGGACGTGCTGGTCGCGCTGGGCACCACCATGGCCTGGGCCTACAGCAGCGTGGTCACCCTTGCCGGCTGGCACCATCAACACGTCTATTTCGAGGCGGGTGCGGCAGTGATCGCGTTGGTGGTGCTCGGCAAGCTGCTGGAAGCACGGGCCAAGGGGCGCACTGCCGGTGCGATCGCGCAGCTGCTGGCGCTGCAGCCCAAGACCGCCCGGGTGCTGCGCGGGCAGCAACTGGTCGAGGTGCCGATCGCCCAGTTGCAACCGGGCGACGAGGTAGTGATACGCCACGGCGAGCAGGTGCCGGTCGACGGCCAGGTGCTGAGCGGCCAGGCCGCGCTGGACGAGGCCATGCTGACCGGCGAGTCGGTGCCTGTTGCCAAGGCCCCGCACGACAAGGTCTACGCCGGCACGCGCAATGTGGAAGGCACGCTCACGGTGCGGGCCGAGGGCGTGGGCGGCAGCACCCAGCTTGCCGAGATCGTCCGCCTGGTCGGGCAGGCGCAGGGCTCCAAGGCGCCGATCCAGCAACTGGCGGACCGGATCTCGGCGGTATTCGTACCGGTGGTGGTGGTGATCGCGCTGCTCACGTTCGTGGTCAGCTGGATCTGGCTGGGCGATCCGGCCGTGGCGTTGATGCATGCGGTGGCGGTGCTGGTGATCGCCTGCCCCTGCGCACTGGGACTGGCGACGCCGACCGCGGTGATGATGGGGGTGGGCCTGGGCGCGCGCCAGGGCATCCTGTTCCGCAATGCCGAAGCGCTGGAGCGCGCCGGCAAGCTCTCGGTGCTGGTGGTGGACAAGACCGGCACGTTGACCGAAGGCCGCCCGACGGTGACCGCGGTGCAACCCGCCGCGGGCAGCGATGCGGGGCGGCTGCTGCAATGGGTGGCAAGCCTGGAAGCCGGGTCGGAACATCCGTTGGCCCGCGCGGTGCTGGAGCGGGCCCAGGCCGAGGGGCTGCCGCTGCTGCCGGCGGACGGTTTTCGCGCCGAGCCGGGGCACGGCGTGCTCGGCCTGGTCGAAGGGCATCAACTGCGCGTGGGCACCCCGGATTGGAGCGTGCCGCTGGACGAGGCGCAGCGCGACGCCGTGGCTGCGCTGGCGAGCCGGGGCCAGACCGTGGTCAGCGTGGCGGTCGACGGCGCATTTGCCGGCCTGATCGCGCTGGCCGACGCGGTCCGCCCCAGTTCGCGCGCCGCCATCGAAGCCCTGGCAGGCCAGGGCGTGCGGGTGGTGATGCTGACCGGCGACAACGCCGACACGGCGGCCGCCGTCGCGCGCGAGCTGGGCATCGCCGAATTCCGGGCCGGCGTCAAACCGGCGGACAAGGCCAACGCCGTCACCGAATTCAAGGCAGGTGGCGCACTGGTCGCGATGGCTGGCGACGGCGTCAACGACGCCCCGGCGCTGGCGGCCGCAGACGTGAGCTTTGCAATGCGCTCGGGGTCGGACGTGGCGATCGAGGCAGCCGACATCACGTTGATGCACAACGATCTGGCGCACGTGGCCGCCGCGATCTCGCTCTCGCGCTCGACGCTGCGCAAGATCCGGCAGAATCTCTTTTTCGCCTTCTTCTACAACGTGCTGGGCATTCCGCTGGCCGCGTTCGGCCTGCTCTCGCCGGTGTTCGCCGGTGCCGCGATGGCGGCAAGCTCGATTTCCGTGGTCAGCAATGCGCTGCTGCTCAAGCGCTGGCGGCCTTGATTTCCCCACCCACTCTCAGGAGCACACACCATGCAACAGATCGACATCCGTATTGAAGGCATGACCTGCGGCGGCTGCGCCGCCTCGGTCACCCGCGCGCTCAAGGCCGTGCCGGGCGTGGAAGAAGTCAATGTCTCGCTCGCCCCGGGCCAGGCCCAGGTGCGCTTCGACCCTGCGGACACCGACCGCAAGGAGCTGGAACAGGTCATCGAGGAAGCCGGATATGACGTCGTCCGCTGATATGTGCTGCAGCGGTGACGATCCACGCCGCGTCGAACGTGACAACAAGCCCGCGCTGATCAGCCGCCTGAACCGGATCGAAGGCCAGGTCAGGGGCATCAACAGGATGGTGCAGGAGGACCGCTACTGCATCGACATCCTGACCCAGGTCGCCGCTGTGAAATCGGCATTGGACAGCCTGGCGATGCAACTGCTTGAAAGCCATGCACGGGGCTGTGTCGCCGATGCGGTCGCCGCCGGCGACGGAGCCGCTGCGATCGACGAGCTGATGCAGGTGGTCCGCAAGCTGCGTTAAGCCAACCTCTCTGGCATGGTCTGGCGTCGGCGGCACCAGCGGTGATTGCTTACTGTAGCGAAAGCGCCTACGCTGTCGCGGTGCGCCAAACCATGACAGGGGGATAACCATGCACAGCCACGCCGGTCTTGCCAATCATGCACCGACTCCGAACCGCTGGCCGCTGCGCTTCCATGGGCGCGGGGGGGAGTATTTCCGGATCTGGATCGTCAATCTGGTGCTCAGCGTGCTCACGCTGGGCATCTATTCCGCCTGGGCCAAGGTACGGCGGTTGAAGTACTTCTACGGCAGCACCGAACTGGCCGGCAGTACCTTCGACTACACCGCACAGCCAATGGCCATCCTCAAGGGCCGACTGCTGATGATCGCGCTGCTGGCACCGCTCTATCTGCTGTCCATGGTGCATCCGGTCGCGCCGCTCGTGCTGGCGGCCACGGTATGGCTGGCGATGCCCTGGATCGTGGTGCGCTCGCTGAGCTTCAACCTGCGCCATACCCGTTACCGCAATGTCGCCTTCGGTTTCAATGGTCGGATCGGTGATGCCTACCTTTACTTCCTCGCGCTGCCGCTGCTGTTGATTCCCACGCTGGGGCTGGCCTGGCCTTTCGTGCAACATCAGCAGCGCCGCTTCATCACCGACAACGTGCGCTTCGGCACGCAGCAGTTCGCGATGCGACCCGCCGTCGGCGCCTACTACATGGTGTATCTGATCTCGCTGCTGAGCAGCATCGGCCTTGTGGTCATACTGGGATTGCTGGTCGGGCTGGCCGGGCTGGCATTTGGACTCAGCGGCATCGACTACGCCAGCTTCCAGAAATCGCCCAGCCAGTACGGCTTTGCGATGGCAGGCCTCGCCGCGATGTATCTGCTGATGATCGGATCCTTGGCGGTGCTGGGCCAATGTACCCGGATGATGATCCTCAACACCGCATGGAACCATACCGAAGTGGCCGACTGCCGGTTCGAAAGCAAGATCAGCCTGCCGGGCTATGCCTGGGCGCTGATCAAGCACATGCCGCTGTTTGTCCTCACCCTGGGCCTGGCGGCGCCCTGGGTCACCATCGCGCTGGCACGCTACCGGATCGAGCATATGGCAGTCTTGGCACCGGATGACCTGAGCGGCTTCGAAGCGGACCGGCAGCAGGCGGCTTCGGCCACCGGCAGCGAAGCGGGCGACCTGCTGGATGTGGATCTGGCGCTATGACCGGTGGCATTCCGGCCCGTTACTTCGATGGCCGCAGCAGTAGCGCACAGGCGGTGACATTGCGGCGCGACGGTACCATGTTGCGCATGGACGGGCTGGCGCTGCCGCAGCGTTACCGGCTGGGCGAAGTGATCCTGGAACCCCGGCTGGGACGACAACCGCGCCGGCTGCAGCTGCCTGACGGCGGCTTGTGTGAATGCGACGATCATGCCGGTTTGGCGACCATCCTGGCCCGGCGCGAGGAACGCCTGTTCCGGCTGGAGCAGCACTGGCGCTTCTCGCTGTACGCCGTGCTGATCCTTGTGATCGGTGTGGGCGCGGCCTATCTGTGGGGGCTGCCGCTGGCGGCACGTGGCGCGGCGACACTGACGCCCGCAGGGCTGGAACGC
The DNA here is from genome assembly GCF_025642115.1 of Chitiniphilus purpureus. Taxonomy (GTDB): domain Bacteria; phylum Pseudomonadota; class Gammaproteobacteria; order Burkholderiales; family Chitinibacteraceae; genus Chitiniphilus; species Chitiniphilus purpureus. The sequence continues at coordinate 2,766,807 of NZ_CP106753.1, forward strand.
GCATTGGGCGAGCACAGTTTCAGCAGCCTGGAACAGTCAGGGATCGCGCTCAAGCCCAGCCGGGTGTCACCGGCGCGCCAGGCGGTACTGCGGCGCGCCTTCGCCGGCCTCGTGCCCCCCGACAGCCGACATCGCTATGTCCTGCATCTGCGTGACGCCGGCACGCTCGGCGCCAACGCCTTCGCCCTGCCCGGCGGTGTGGTGGTGCTGACCGACCAATTGGCCGCCATTGCCAGCGATCAGGAAGTGGCAGCGGTGCTCGCGCATGAGATCGGCCACGTGGAACACCAGCATGGCCTGCGCATGCTGTATCAGAGCGCCGGTATCGGGCTGGCGCTGGCCGCGCTGCTGGGTGATGCCCCATCGGCGGCGACCACGGTGGTGGGCATGGGGTCGATGCTGCTGGAGCTGGGCTACTCGCGCGACGCCGAACGCGAGGCCGACGCCTTCGCCCAGGCGCAGCTCGCCCGGAACGGCTTGCCGCCCCGGCTGCTTGCCAGTGCATTGCGCAAACTGGCGCAGGCCCATGCCGGCGCTGAGGTGCCGGCATTGCTCTCGTCCCACCCGGATACCGCCGAGCGCATCGAGGCACTGTCGCGTTGAGAGCATGCCGTCGGAACGGTCCGGTGGTGCCGCCGGCAAGACAGCTTGCGGCGCTTCAACGCAGCACCAGGTAGCGCGCGATACGGCGCAGCAGCTCGCCCAGCGTGCCGCGTTCGATGCAAGACAGTTTGTCATCCTCCACCGCAGTGTTTTCATCGGGCGGTGGCAGGCGATCGTGATAGGAAATCATACGAAGTCGTCCTTTCAATGGGCGGCAGGCCAGCGGCATGCCCGTCAGGACACGCCATGCCGCGATAGGGATATAAATGCCTGCGAGCCCGACCGTGCCGGCAGCGACAGATCGGGGCGAAGCCAAGGTCGGGCGCCGCAAAGGCGACAACCGGATTCGCAAAGGCTGGGATGCCACACCACGCAGCGAGTCCCGGTGTAAAGACGCGGGGCCATGGGCTGTGCAGCGGCATCGCGATGGCCGCAGGCAAAGGAAAAGCCGCCGGAGCGGCGCTGGCGCGCTCCGGAGACAGTACAGAGCTTACGTGGAACGGCAGCGGGGGACGGTTGTGAAGTGCTTCAGCAAGCGCACCGGGTCAGCGGCGGTCGACCGCGCGCAGGCCAAGCAGCGATTGGGGCAGGTCGGCCGGCGGCTGATCGTAGACCGACATGTCCGGCGGGGTGTAGGGCAGCATCGGCGCCGAGAGATACCACGTCTTGAACTCGTCGGCCTGCATGGGCTTGGCAATCAGATAGCCCTGGGCCTCGTCGCACCCCATGACTGCCAGCGCCTGCCATACCGATTCGGTCTCCACCCCCTCGGCGACCACCTGCAGGCCCAGGATATGCCCCAACTCGATGATGGAGCGGACAATGGAGACGTTCTCGAACTTGTGATCGAGCGCGTTGACGAAGGAGCGGTCGATCTTGAGCTCGTGCACCGGCATCTGCGCCAGGTAGGCGAATGACGAGTAACCGGTCCCGAAATCATCGATCGACAGCCGCACACCGAGCATTCGCAGCCGCTCCAGGTTGGCCAGCAGCTCCTTGGGCCGGTTCATCACCCCGGTTTCGGTGATTTCGAGACACAGCATGTCCGGGTTCGCACCCAGCCGCGCCAGGGCCTCTTCGATGAAATCGACAAAATCCGTGTCCTCCGCATCGCTCATGCCGATGTTGACCGAGACGGTGAGACGGATGTCCTGCGCGCTCCAGCTTACCGACCGGGCCAGCACATCATGGATCACCCACTGCGTGATGGCGCGCAGGCGGCCGGTCTGTTCGGCGAACGGGATGAAATCGCCCGGTGGGATCCAGCCGCGCTCCGGGTGACGCCAGCGGACCAGTGCCTCGGCACTGTCGATCTCGCCGTCCTTCATCCGGATCTTGGGCTGGTAGCACACGACGAACTGGTTTTCCGCCACCGCATTGCGCAGATCGGACAGCAGCGCCAGCTGCGTCTGGCGGTTCTGCTCGAAGCCCGGATCGTAGACCACGTGATTCTGGTGCAGCCGTTTGGCCGCATACATCGCCACCTCGGCGTGGCGCAACAGCAGATCACCCGAATCGCCATGCTCCGGATACAGTGCCACGCCGATGCTCGCGCCCAGATCCAACCGCTGGCCGACCACCACCACCGGTTGGGCCAGCAGCGCCTCGATCCGGCGCAGCCGTTCCGGCAACAGCGCCGCGGTGGTATTGGGGAACAGGATGGCATATTCGTCGCCGGAGAGCCGCGCGCAGACCTCGCCGCCGCCGCTCAGCGCCGCCGCCAGCCGCCGGCCCAATGCCGCGATCGCGGCGTCGCCCACCTGATAGCCCAGGTAGTCGTTGATGTATTTGAACTGGTCCAGATCGAACAGCACCACCGCGAAATGTGCCGGCTCACCGGCCAGATGCGCTTCGACGGCCTCGATCAGGCGGGTCCGGTTGGCAAGGCCGGTCAACGGGTCGACGAAGGCCAGCCTGAGCATCTCGCGCTCACGTTCGGCCACGGCGCCGCTCATGGTGTTGAAGCTGCGGGCCAGTTGGCCGAGCTCATCGCCGCTGCGCCAGGCAACGCGTGCGCTGTAGTCGCCCGCTTCGATGCGCCGTACGCCGGATACCAGCGCCGCGACCGGGCGCGAAAGCTGCCAGGTGAGCAGCAGCGAGAGCATCACGCCGATCAGGAAGGTGGCCAGCCCTATCGCCAGCGATTGCTGCAGTGCCTGGTTGAGCTGGGCGGCAATGTAGTCGAGGCTGACATCCACCCCGATCAGATAGGGGCGGCCATCGGCCGTGACACCCGGGACGAACAACGAACGGAAATGGCCGTACTGGTCGGTGTATTCGATAAAGCGCGGCTGGCCGGTGGCAAGGATGTCGCGCAGCACAGCGACCGGCCCGTTGTATTCGGCGAAGTAATGCCCGTAGCGGCCCTGCGCGACCTCGCCCGGGCTGGCGCTGTCCATCAGATAGACCAGCTTGTCGCCCACTGGGGCGAACACATACAGGTAGCGCAAGCCGACAGCCTGGCAATAGCGGTCGAAGTCAGCGAGCCAGCGGCGATACTCGGCCGGCGGGATATCGTCTGCGGTGCGGGCGCGGCTGAGGAAGTCGCGCGGCAGCATCAATGGCGCCGCCGCCGCGGCGCTATGCAGGCGTTGGTCGATTTCCTGCCGGATCGCGCTCGATTTGAGCGTGTAGGCGTAGTAGCTGTAGGCGCAGGTGGCGACAAGGCTGATCAGCACGAACACCACCAGGATCTTGCCGCGGATGCTGTTGGCAAATCCCCAGCCGAGCTTGACGCTCATCTTGCGCTCCCCCTGAGGCATGACGGCAACATGCCATTACGTGTTCAGGCCTGCCATTGTTGATCAACCCCGAAACGCTTGACCAGCAAAAGCAGGCAGATGTGTCGGAAAGAACCCAGCAGTGCACCCCGTCACTGCGTCAGTCGCGCCCCAGCCAGGCGCGGCGCTGCGCAAGCCGGGCGGCGTCGGCATGCTGATCGGGCCGTAATCCCCAGGTGTCGGTCGGTGCCGGCAGCAGGGTCAACTGCCGCTCGCACAGCTCATCGCGACGGAAGGCATGCACCTTGAGCGTGGTGCCGGCGGGCCATGCGGCCAGTTGTCCTTCCAGGTTGCCGCTAGTCACCCGCAGGCCCTCGATCGCCACCAGCACGTCGCCTGCGGCAAGGCCGGCCGCCTGTGCCGGGCCGCCATCGAAGACGTGCGTCAGCTTGACGCCGCCGGCCTCGGCCGCGGTGCGCGCGCCGAGGGTGTTGCCGGGCGCGCGGATCTCCTGCCAGCCCCCCTTGTCCGTCGCGCCGGCGATGGGCCGCAACTGGCTTTCCACCCCCACTTCGGCCAACAGGCGTGCCAGCGGCAACGGTTCGGTGGTACGCAGGGCCTGCTCGAAGAACGCGGCAAGGTCGAGGCCGGCGACCTCGCTTGCCAGCTGCTCCCAGTCCGCCTCGGGCACGCCCTCGCCGCGTGTCTCGAAATCGTGCCCGTAGCGCTGCCAGAGCACGCGCATCACATCGTCCAGGCTCCTGGCACCGGCGGTACGGCTGCGCAGGGTCAGGTCCAGGCAGAGCGCGGCCAGCGCCCCCTTGGTGTAATAGCTCACCTGCGCATTGGGGCTGTTCTCGTCCTGCCGATAGTATTTGATCCACGCATCCAGGCTCGCCTCTTCCAGCGTCTGCTTCAGGCGCCCGGGGCCGCGTTCGACCTGCGTCATGGTCTGTGCCAGCAGATCGAGATATTCCTGCACCGGGATCAGGCCGGTGCGCACCAGCGTCAGATCGTCGTAGTACGAGGTGATGCCCTCGAACGCCCACAGCAGCCGGGTGTAATTCTCCCGTTGCAGATCATAGGGCGCGAATGCCGCAGGCTTGATCCGCTTGACGTTCCAGCTGTGGAAGTATTCGTGGCTGCACAGCCCCAGGTACTGCCGGTACCCCGGCTTGATCCCGGTCTCGTGCGCCAGCGGCAGGTCATCCCGGCTGGCCAGCAGCGCCGTCGACGCCCGATGTTCCAGGCCGCCGTAGCCATCGCCGGTGACCATGGTCATGAACACATAGCGGGAGAACGGCGCCGGCGCGCCAAAGAGGCCGATCTGGTATTCGCAGATCTTCTTCAGATCGCGCTTGAGCCGCTTGAGGTCGGCGCGCTGGCGTCCGGCGATCACGATCTCATGCGGCACACCCGCCACCGTGAACGACTCGCGGGCGAACTCCCCCATCTCCACCGGATGATCGATCAGCTCGTCGTAATCAGCCGCACGATAGCGGCCGAAGGCACCGGGCCTGGCACCATCGGTGTTCAGGCTGGTCGCCACCCGCCAGCGCGCCCTGCCGGCCGGCGGCGACAACTCGACGGTGCACGGCTGCGTTTCCTGCCCCGCCACCGCGAGAAACACACTGGTGCCGTTGAAGAAACCGCGTGTCTCATCCAGATAGGCACCGCGGACCGACAGATCGAATGCATAGACGCGATAGGTGACGACCAGCGGCTTGCGCGTCGGCGCTGCCCGCCAGCGGTGCTTGTCAAGCTTGGCAATCTCGATCGGCTTGCCATCGGAACTCGCCTCGATCGTCACGATATGACGTGCGAACTCGCGGATCAGGTAGCTGCCGGGAATCCATACCGGCAGCCAGAGCACCTGCCCCGCGGAATCGGGCCGGGCAATGGTCAATGTCACATCGAAATAGTGACCGGCAGGATCGGTGGGCACGAGGTGGTAGTGGAGCGACATGCGACGTCAATCCTTGCTGTGTTTGTGATCGAATCGGTCGAGCTGCCGCCGCCATTTCTTGGTGGGGCGCCCCTTGGAAAGCGGGTGTTCGAACTGTGGCGCCAGCGCCTGTTCCAGTGCCGCGGCTTCGCGCCGGGCCATGCTGTCGGCGGTTTCCTGATACAGCAGGCGCGCCTGCTCGGCCGGGCCGCGACGATCCGACAATGCCGCCACCGTGACCTCGAATTCGCCGTGCGCCGTGCGGATGCGCAACCGGTCGCCCAGGCGCAGCACCCGTGCCGGCTTGGGCCGCTCGTCGTTGACCTGGACATGCCCACCCTCGATCGCCCCGCTCGCCAGCACCCGGGTCTTGAAAAAGCGGGCCGCCCATAGCCATTTGTCCAGCCTGACTTTGTCGTTGTCGGTCATTGTTGCCATAGCGATCAATCAAAACCGGATGGTACTACGGCGCTTTCGCAGCTGTCCCCGCCCCGGGCCGACGCCGAAGGCGGCCCCACGGCAGCCGGCGCACTGCGCCGCCGCTGGCTGCCATCCGGTATAGATCGTGCCATGCGGTGCTGTGGCGATGCAGGGCTCTGCCCGGCGCCACATCCGGCCAAGCGCGGCACCGTCAGCTGCGCGATGGCGGGAGCCCACATCAATCGGGAGGCTGCATCCAGTGTGACGGGAATCGGCATCTGGACGCCGGCGGCAAGGGGCATGGACCCGCGCGGCGCCAGGTGAAGCGGCAGATGCGCGCGCGGCACGGCAATCCGCCCTGGCGCCCTGCCAGCTGGTGCGCCCCTCCCGGGTACGGCTGGCATGGGGGCACATCATGGGAATGCTGGTGCACCTGTGGTGGCATCCATGGCCGGGTACCTCGCCAAGCATGCCGGATCTGCCCGCCGGCCCCCTCTGGGGAGGCCAGCCGGGCGTGAGTGCCCCCGGGGACCGGGGGCACGACGGCGTTCAGCCTGGGGAGCAGGCCAGCGCGATCCACTTCTCGCCGTTATCCAGCCTCGGGGAATACACGCCGACGTGTACCTCGGGCAGGTTCGAGGCCAACGGATCGACATTGGCCCCCACGTAGTAGCGGGCCTTGAAGTAGCAATGGCGGCTGTTGTCGACGCGGTAGACCAGGCTGCCTTCGGCATACGTGCTCCCCGCCTGCCACAGCGTATAGCCAGGGCGCGGATCGGGCAGGACCGGCGCCGGCCTGGCGGTATCGACCAGCGCCAACGGCGAGCCGGTGGAGACGCGCACGTCGTCGAAGTAGGCATACTGGTCGGTGGGCGGCGCCCAGTCGCTGGTCGAACCGCCGAAGAAGGTGTGGAACACCAACGCATCGATGCCCACCGCCGCGCCTTCGCGCCATTTCATCCCGGTCAGCGTCAGCACCGGTTCGCCGTCAAGCCAGGACTTGAGTGTGCCATTGGCCTGACCCGCGTCGTTGAGCCTGACCTCCTGGGTGAGGGTATGCCAGCGGCCTGCCTCGAACCGCTTGGTGTAGCTGAAATAGTCGCCACAGCGCTCCGCCTTGCCGGGAAAGTACAGGTATTGGAACGCCAAGCCCTGTTCACGCCACATGCTGCGGGTGGTGAAACCGTCGAAGGTGCCGTTGTCGATGCAGCCCGTGGGGGTGTCGGCACCACCCAGGCCCGGCAGCTTGCCGCCTTTGACCCACAGGAAGGCATTGTCGAAGCGCACCTTGTACTGCAGGAACAGGTGGTCATGGCCAGCCGGCAGCGGCACATCGAACACGCTCGCGGAATTGCCGCCGATCTCGCCCCCCTTGTAGGTCACCCGCAGCACCTTGTTGGCGCTGTTGTCCGGGTCGGCAACGACGGCGACACGACCCGCCGCCACGCCGGACGAACCGGACGGTGCAATGCGCCAGTCCGCCTGGAACTGGCTGGGACCGTAGGCCCCGATCGGGTGAGGGTCAAAGCGTACGTCGAGCAGGGCACTGCCGGGGGACGGCGGCGGTGCGCTGACCGTCACCGAACGACTTTGGCCGATGAAAACGGGGTCACCCTCGTTGTAGTAGAGCCGGATCAGGTAGGTATGCGTGCCGGGCGTGACATCCTGCAAGGTGGTCTGCCCACTCCAGACATAACCGTCGACGCAGAAAGAGCCGGCACAGCTGCCGGTGAACCGGGAACTGGCGTGCGGCCCGCTGGCAACGACACGACCATCCTCCACCACTTCCCAACGCAGGATGGCCGGATAGCGGATCAGATCGCTCTGCCAGGACACCGAGACGGTGTTGCCGGTGGCAGACAGGTCAAGGTACTGGAATTGGGTCCGCGGGACACTAGTCGGCGTTACTGTGGATGTCGGTGTCGGCGTCGGCGTCGGCGTCGGCGTCGGCGTCGGCGTCGGCGTCGGCGTCACGATGCCGCACACGCCCACCTCCTTCCATACCCCCCAGGTGCCGCTTTGTGCGGGATTGTCACCCTGGGTCCACCACTTGGCCTCGTAGTTGCGTGTGCCATGGGTGACGCGCTGGCCGGAGGTATAGGCCATGCTGCTGAGCCACGCAGGATGACAGTTACCGACCGGGGTTGGCGTGGGGGTCGGGAGTCCATGCGTCGGCGTTGGTTGGGCGGTCACGGTCGGCGTCGGGATGGCCGTAGGGGTCGGGGTGGGCACCGATGTGGGTACCGGCGTAGCGGCGTCGCAGTCGCCGCCGCTTTGCCACAACGTGGGGCTGGCCACGGGGTTCCAGTTGGTGCCGACATAGGCAGTATGCGTGCTGCGCGCCGTGTAATTGGCGCCTGCGTAGCTGACGACGTCGCCCGCGGTATAGGTATTTCCTTCCGCCCAACTGCCGCGGCATGCGGCTTGGACATCAATGGCCAGCGCAAGCAAGGCGCAACCGGACAACCACCGCGATAACGGTGCTCGCTTCATCTCCATCCTCCTGGTCCGGCTACGCTGGCTCCGTTTTGAACGACCCATGCCGGCATGCCTTGCCGTGCTCAGGTCACGTTTCGCATTGAGCGTGGAACAGGAACATTCCCTCGTCAAGTGACATGGGTCGGAGACGTACGTTGTCTTGCACGCATCCAGGTATACCAAGGATTAACTGTGAAACTTCAATAGGTTGTACCGGGATTGACTTGGGTAGGCTGTTTGAAGACGGTCAAGCAAATGACCAAAGGCGACTGAGCGCGACACAAGCCGGGCTGGCGCGGGGGCGATGCCACTGACGGCGCTGAGGTGACTGGGCCGCTATCTTGGCAGAAGAGAGACCGCGCCGAGCATTGCCTCTTCAGGCTGGACACACTTGCGGCGCGCCGTGAAGTCGGTCAAGGCCGCGCTCATCGTCGGGTTGCAGCACCGCAGGCTGCTGATCGAGTTCATCTCCATGCACTCGTTCGTCTCGGCCGCTGCCATCAGTCGCGTATTGGCCCATACCGGGCTGCCGAGGAGATTCTGACAAAATACTGAACGTACCCAACGATCGTCGTATAGTTGTAAGTGCAGTAGTTCACACAGCAAGCAATGATTCTGACAAAAATTTAGTATAAACTGACTTAAAAAATTATATAAAACAACATATAAATAAAGATAAAAATAAAATCAAACTGGAATTATGCTGACATGCTTCCATCATAATGATGACAAATTTTGAAATATTATTTAGGGGTGACGGAGGAAAACATGTATCAGAATTTCAACAGGATTTTTAGTACGGTAGCGGAACAGAAGGCGCGGGAAGACTGTTTCTCAAGCTTGCAAGATTCTAAGAATTAGTAGACATCAATCCATTTATTAAAAATATAGAATAATTTGAACATATAAATTCGAAACATCATGCATTACTCTTTTTTATTCGTATAGATTTGCAACCCGTGCAAACCCTTACAAGGAGATTTTTTATGTTTAGAATGAAGCATGTATTTATGTTGACCCCCTTATTCATTTCTACTTTGGGACATGCAGATGTCGGGCTTGGATATCAATCCCTTTCCAACAATGGTGGATTTGAAAGTTGGAGTGACGGAATAGGACTTGCCAATGGATGGACCAATGAAAGCACAGCACAGATTGTATCTCTGCACAAAGTAACAGGGCCCGTATATCAGGGAAATTATGCTCAATTTTTGGAGGTGAACCTGAGCAATGGTGGTCTTGCCATATTTAGCCAAGAAATTGATGTAAGCAACCTTCAGGCAACAAAAGCTTTCAACGCATTTGTATATACGTATCCTTATGAATTGATCAATGCAAGAGTATTCCTCAAACTCACATTTAAAGATGCAAATGGAAATCAACTAGCAAATTATCACACCACTAATTTTGGCAGCAGATATTACCTCACAAGCGCAGACAATCCGCAGGAATGGCGAAGCCAATGGCTCAGGCCCAATGGGGGAATTCCTGCAAATGCAAAGACCGTAAAATTAAGCCTGATTGCAGAACAGGTCACCGGCGGTACACCAGGATATGCCAAGCTCGTCATTGACGAAGCGCATTTCCATACCACGCAGCTATTGAACTCCAAATTCGGCATCCTTAATTTTACCGAATGGACTGGCAAGGAAGTCTTTCCCAGCGCCTCGTCATTACAAATCCAGGATCTAATCAGGCGTGTTCCCCGGGGACATGCCTTGAAATCGACGATTGCCGATTCGGAGTTGGAAGTAAGCGAAGGAGTCAGGGCAGAAGTCAAGCGCTCAGAACTTGCCCAGAAAGGGGATGAACAATGGTTTGGCTTCAGCACCTATGTCCCTTCCGATTGGGTTTTTGAACCGGTAGGCCCTACTTGGGGCCCACTGGTAGCGCAATGGCATAGTATTACCGACCCGGGAGAAGGCTCCCTCCCCCCAAGTCTTGCGCTGGTAATTAAACACAGCAAATGGTCCGTAGAGAAACGCTGGGACAATAAACAGATAACCGTAAATACCGGGAATACATCTGTAAACTACCAGGCATTACAACCTATTGTGGGTTTGCCCGCCAATATTCTTGATATAGAGAAGGGCGTATGGACAGACTGGGCGTTCCATGTGAAATGGGATTGGCGGTCTGTGGCCGAGGGTGGGCAGGGCTTCGTACGGGTTTACAAAAATCAGCAAAAAATCATAGAAATCAACGAGCCTAATATGTACAACAATATTGCAAAGAATTACTTCAAGGCTGGCCTCTATGACTACAGATGGAACCCCGTGGGAATGCAATCTGCGGCCCCTCATTCAAGAACCATTTTTCTGGATGAATTCCATATCATGGACGAGAACGGAAGCTTGATTGCAGTTTCCCCTTCCAATTAACCCATCTGTAAAAAAATCGAGGGCACTGTTTCAACAGTGCCCTCGAATCCATTTGGAAATACTCACTACGACGCCACAGGAAACCTTACCCCTCGGCCTTCGCGGCACGGCGGCGCTCGTGCTCCTGCAGGTGGCGCTTGCGGATACGGATGCTCTGCGGGGTGATCTCGACCAGTTCGTCATCGTCGATGAACTCGACCGCCGACTCCAGCGTCAGCTTGATCGGCGGGGTCAGGCGCACCGCCTCATCGGTGCCCGAGGCACGCACGTTGGTCAGCTTCTTGCCCTTGATCGGGTTCACCACCAGATCGTTGTCGCGGCTGTGGATGCCGATGATCATGCCTTCGTACAGCTTGTCGCCGGGGCTCACGAACATGCGACCACGGTCTTCCAGGTTCCACAGTGCGTAGGCAACCGCATCGCCGTGCTCCTGGGAGATCAGCACGCCGTTGTGGCGGCCGGGCAGATCGGGCTTGACCGGGCCATAGTCGTCGAACACGTGGCTCATCAGGCCGGTGCCGCGGGTCATGGTCATGAAGTCGGACTGGAAGCCGATCAGGCCACGCGCCGGAATGTGGTATTCCAGCCGGGTGCGGCCGTTGCCATCGCTTTCCATGTTGGTGAGTTCGCCGCGGCGGCGACCGATCTCTTCCATGATGCCACCCTGGTGCTCATCCTCCAGATCGATGGTCAGGTTCTCGTACGGCTCGCACTTGACGCCGTCGATCTCCTTGTACACCACGCGCGGCTTGGCGACCGCCAGCTCGAAACCTTCGCGGCGCATGTTCTCCAGCAGGATGGTCAGGTGCAACTCGCCCCGGCCCGAGACGCGGAACACGTCGGCATCGCCGGTATCCTCGACGCGCAGCGCGACGTTGGTCAGGAGTTCCTTCTGCAGCCGGTCGCGGATCTGCCGGCTGGTGACGAACTTGCCCTCGGTGCCGGCCAGCGGCGAGGAATTGACCATGAAATCCATGGTCAGCGTCGGCTCGTCCACCGACAGCATCGGCAGGCCGACCGGATTTTCCTTGTCGCAGATCGTGACGCCGATGCCGATGTCCTCCAGGCCCGAGATGATGACGATGTCGCCGGCCTCGGCCTCGTCCACCGGCACGCGCTCCAGCCCCTGGAAACCCAGCACCTGGTTGATGCGACCAGCGGCGACCTGGTCCTCATGGTTCATCACCGCCACCTGCATGCCGGGACGGATACGGCCGTTGAGCACACGGCCCACGCCCAGGCGCCCGGTGTAGGTCGAGTAGTCGAGCGCGGCGATCTGCAGCTGCAATGGCGCGTCGGCGCTGCCCGGCGGCGTCGGCACATGCTTGAGCACGGTTTCGAACAGCGGGCGCATGTTGTCCGATTCCTCGGCCAGATCCAGCTTGGCAAAGCCGTTCAGACCCGAGGCGTAGATGATGGGGAAATCGAGCTGTTCGTCGGTGGCGCCAAGCTTGTCGAAGAGGTCGAAGGTCTGGTCCACCACCCAGTCCGGACGGGCGCCAGGACGGTCGACCTTGTTGATCACGACGATGGGGCGCAGCCCCAGCGCCAGCGCCTTCTTGGTGACGAAGCGGGTCTGGGGCATCGGCCCTTCCACCGCATCGACCAGCAGCAGCACGCCATCCACCATGCCCAGCACCCGCTCCACCTCGCCGCCGAAGTCGGCGTGGCCCGGGGTGTCGACGATGTTGATATGGGTGCCTTCGTAATCGATGGCGGTGTTCTTGGCCAGGATGGTGATGCCGCGCTCCTTTTCCAGGTCGTTGCTGTCCATCACACGCTCGTCGACCTGCTGGTTTTCTCGGAACGTGCCCGACTGGCGCAGCAGTTGATCGACAAGTGTGGTCTTGCCATGGTCGACGTGGGCGATGATGGCGATATTGCGAAGGGCGCGGGTCATGACGGGAAGTGCCGGAATGGATGCAAAGCCGGCGAGTATAGCACGAGGCCAAGACCCCCATATCACGTGGCGATATTCGCAGGCAGGGGTCAGGGTCTGAGGCGTAGTAGCGCCTTGCCGCCGATTCGTGCCGATGCAACAGCCCGATGCGGCGGATTTCGCACAAGCGCCGAGCAGCTTCTAAGTTGGAATCGTCCCGCCCGTCCCGTCAGGAGCTGCCATGGCTTTGGTCGATTCCCTTTCCGGGGCCGCCCCCCTGGTGCCTGGCTTCACCGCGCCACGGCATGTCAGCGAGGCCCGGATACTGCGCGCCTTGCTGCCGCTGGCCCACCTGAGCGCCGACGAACGCGCCTTTGCCGAAGGCCAGGGCCAGCTGCTGCTCGAATCGTTGCGTGAAGCAAGGCGCCACGGCGGCGGTGCCGATGCGCTGTTTGCCGCCTTTCCGCTGGGCACGCCGGCCGGCCGTGCGCTGCTGACACTGGCCGAAGCCCTGCTGCGCATACCCGATACCGCAACTGCCGACCAGTTGATCCGCGACCAGCTGCACGCTGCTGACTGGGCCCATGGCGAGCGCAGCCCTTCGCTGCTGGTCAATCTTGCCCGCGTGGGACTGGCGACGGCCGGGAGCTGGAGCACTTCGCAGCCAGGCGAGACGTTGGTCCGGTTCGCGCTCAAGCAGGCACTGCGCCGGACCGCCGAGCACTTCGTCGGCGGCGAGGGCATCGCCGCCGCACTGGCAAAGCGGCAGCCGGGATTTCTGTATTCGTTCGACATGCTGGGTGAGGCGGCGCTGACGCAGCAGGATGCGGAGCGCTATGCGCAGGCCTACGCCAACGCGATCACGCATCTGGGCAGGCAAGGCGGCGCGACGGGGGCGACCTCACCGTGCGGCGTGTCGGTCAAGCTTTCCGCGCTGCATCCACGCTACGAACACCGCCAATGGACACAGGTGCAGCGGGCGCTTTATCCGCGATTGCTGGCGCTGGCGCGCATGGCGCGTGAAGCCGACCTGCCATTCACCATCGATGCGGAGGAAAGCGAGCGCACGCCGCTGACGCTGGCCTTGTTCGGGCGGCTGTTGGCCGAGCCGACGCTTTCAGGCTGGGACGGACTCGGCATCGCGGTGCAGGCCTATCAGAAGAGCGCCCTGGCGCAGATCGACTGGCTGGTGGAGACCGCCGCCACACGCCGGCGGCGTATCGTGGTGCGGCTGGTCAAGGGCGCGTACTGGGACAGCGAGATCAAGCGGGCCCAGCTCGAGGCCTGGCCCGACTATACGGTGTACACCCGCAAGGCGCATACCGACACGAGCTTCCTGGCCTGCGCGCGGCAACTGCTGGCCGCGGCCGACAGCGTCTATCCGGCATTCGCCACCCACAACGTGTTCAGTGCACTGGCGCTCCATGCGATGGCCGCAGACCGGCCATTGGAATTCCAGTGCCTGTACGGCATGGGCGAAGCGCTGTATCGGCAGTTGGCCGGGCACGGCATCGACCGTCCCTGCCGCGTCTATACCCCGGTGGGCGCGCACGCCGCACTGCTGCCCTACCTGGTGCGGCGCCTGCTGGAGAACGGTGCCAACCAGAGCTTCGTGCACCAGTTGCTGGTCTCGGAAAACCTGGCCGATGCGCAGATCGATCCGGTCACCGCCAGCACTGCCGCCATACCCGGCCTGCCCGCGCCCACGCACCGCCCCGGCCATGGGGCGGTCGCCCCGGGGCTAGACTGGAGCGACGATGATGCTGTCGCGGCCTTGCATGGCGACATGGCTGCGGATCGCCCCCCCACCGTGGCGGCCCCCCTGCTTGGCGCGGACCCATGCATGCCTGCTGTCGCGCATGCGCTCTTCAACCCGGCGCGACCGTATGAGGCGATCGGGGAAATGGCCGCCAGCAGCGCACGCGACGTTGCCGCGGCCTGCCATACCGCAGCGGGTGAGGCAGCGGCATGGGCCGCGACACCGGTCGCCCGGCGCGCGCAGATGCTGGACAACGCGGCGGCGCTGCTGATCGCCCGACGCGGCGCGTTGCTGTCGCTGCTGGTGCGCGAAGCAGGCAAGACATTGCCGGCGGCGCTGGCCGAAGTGCGCGAAGCCGTCGATTTCTGCCACTACTATGCCCGGCAGGCCCGCCAGCTGTGGCCTGGGGCAGCACCCACGCCACTGGGTCCGGTGGCGGCGATCAGCCCGTGGAATTTCCCACTGGCGATCTTCGTCGGCCAGATCGCGGCGGCGCTCGCCGCCGGCAACCCGGTGCTGGCCAAGCCCGCCGCCGAGACCCCCCTGATCGCCCGCCTGGCCACCGAGCTGCTGCACGAGGCAGGGATCCCACGCGGCGCCCTGCAATATCTGCCGGGCGGCGGCGAGGTGGGCGCCCGCCTGAGTGCCGATCCGCATATCCGCGGCGTGCTGTTCACCGGCTCGCTGCCGGCCGCCCAGGCCATCCACGCCGCACTCGCTGCCGGCGATCCAGTCCGGCCGCTGATCGCCGAAACCGGCGGCGTCAACGCCATGGTGGTCGACGGCTCGGCTCTGGCCGAGCAGGTGGTACGCGATGCACTGGTCTCCGCATTCGACAGCGCCGGCCAGCGCTGCTCGGCGCTGCGCCTGCTGTGCCTGCCCGAGGAAACCGCCGACGGCATCATCGCGCTGCTGGGCGACGCGATGGACGAACTGCAGGTGGGCGACCCGGCCGAGCTGGCAAGCGATCTGGGACCGCTGATCTCGCATGGGGCCAAGGCCAACGTGGAACAGGCCCTGCAGGCATTGGCCGACCAGGGCATGCGCATCACCCGTGCTCCGCTGGCCCCGCGCGATGGCCATTTCCTCGCCCCGGCACTGGTCGAGATCGATGCACCCGAGCGGCTGCCCGGCGAGATCTTCGGTCCGGTGCTGGCCGTGCTGCGCTACCGGCGCACCGAGCTGCCGCTGCTGCTCGCCCGGCTGGATGCGCTGGGCTACGGCCTGACGCTGGGCATCGCCAGCCGCTGCCCCAGCCTGATCAAGACCGTGACGCAGATGGTGCGGGTGGGCAACGTCTA
Organism: Chitiniphilus purpureus; assembly: GCF_025642115.1. Taxonomy (GTDB): domain Bacteria; phylum Pseudomonadota; class Gammaproteobacteria; order Burkholderiales; family Chitinibacteraceae; genus Chitiniphilus; species Chitiniphilus purpureus. The sequence goes on from NZ_CP106753.1 coordinate 2,782,293, forward strand.
TGTGAACCGCAACCAGATCGGCGCCGTCGTCGGCCACCAGCCGTTCGGCGGCGAGCGCTTGTCGGGTACCGGGCCCAAGGCAGGTGGCCCCTGGCTGCTGTGGCGGCTGGTGCGCGACGCCGACCCCTGCGCACTCATCCCCGCCGCGGCGCCGGCAGTCCCGCACCCGGCCCTGCCGGCGTTGCTGCAGCTGGCGCAGGCGCAGCCGGACGGCGCGGCACTGCAGCAGCGGATCGTCGGTTTGTTCCAGCGCGACCTGCTGTCGGTCGAAGTGACGCTGCCCGCGGTGGCCGGTGAGCGCAATACGCTGGGCTATCGCGCACGCGGCACCGTGCTGTGCCTTGCCGCCACCGCCAGTGAACGGATACTGCAGATGGCCTGCGCGCTCGCAACCGGCAACCGCGTCCGCATCCCGGCCGGTACCAACCTGCCCGCCTGGCCCGGCAGCCTTGCCGGTCAGGTGAGCGTGGTGGCCGATCCGCTCCACACCGCATTTGACGCCGTGCTGTGGGACGGACAGCACGATCCTGCACTGCCGCAACGGCTTGCGGCGCTGCCCGGGCCGATCCGCCAACCCATCCTGCCGCTGTCCGATGGCGCCTACCCGCTGTTCCGGCTGCTGACCGAGGTGACCGTCACTCTCAATACCGCCGCCGTGGGCGGCGATGCCGAACTGCTGGGAGGAACGCCTTGAACCGGGCGCCGCCGGTGGCTCACTCCGTAAGGGAAAGTCGCAGTTTCGGCGCCCCGCCCTGCTCTGTAAGTTTCGCCGGACAACTGTTACGGTAGTATTCGCCCCCAACTGCACCCCACCTGCCCGTGTCGCGCGGCGTCCACCCGGCCACGCGAAGGAGCGTACGGCCAAAAGCCGGGCGCCAGCGGCTACGACGGTCAGCACCGATGCTCATCCCGGTGGGTGCTTCACGGCACACCGGCATTCCAGGACCCTCGCAGAGGATCAACAAGGTGGACATATTTATTCAGCAACTGCTCAACGGGCTGATCGTGGGCAGCATCTATGCCCTGATCGCGCTTGGCTACACCATGGTGTACGGCATCATGCAGCTGATCAATTTCGCCCATGGCGAGATCGTGATGATCGGCGCGATGGTGACCATCACCTGCATCAATGTGCTGTTGGGCGCCGGCGTGCAGTTGCCCGGCCCGCTGCTGCTGCTGGCCGGCCTTGCCATGGCGATCCCGGTGTCGATGCTGCTGGGTTTCACCATCGAGCGCGTCGCCTACCGGCCCTTGCGCCGTGCCCCAAGGCTGGCGCCGCTGATCACCGCGATCGGCGTGTCCATCGTGCTGCAGCAGGCGGCCATGCTGATCTGGGGACGCAACTACCGGCCGTTTCCCAGCATCCTGCCGACCGAAGTGCATGAATTCTTCGGCGCCGCGATCACCGACCTGCAGATCGCCATCATCATCCTGGCCTTCCTGCTGATGGCCGGGCTGTTCTTCCTGATCGAACGGACCAGGCTGGGCCGGGCCATGCGTGCCACCGCACAGAATCCGGACGTGGCCGGGCTGATGGGCGTGAACATCAATACCGTGATCTCGCTGACCTTCATCATCGGTTCGGCGCTGGGTGCCGTGGCCGGGGTGATGGTCGCCGCGAACTACGACCAGGCCCACGCCTATATGGGCTTCATGATCGGTCTCAAGGCATTCACCGCGGCAGTGCTCGGCGGCATCGGCAACCTGGGTGGCGCGGTGATCGGCGGCATCCTGCTCGGCATCATCGAGAGCCTGGGGGCGGGGTACCTGGGCGATCTCACCGGCGGCTTCCTCGGCAGCCACTACAAGGACATCTTCGCCTTCGTCGTGCTGATCGCCGTGCTGATCTTCCGCCCCAGCGGCCTGATGGGCGAACGCGTCGCCGAACGCGCCTGAGCCGTTGCGCATACTGGAGCCCTAGAACTATGAACTTCGCATTCATGCAGACGCGCCACGGCAAGGCGATTGTCTATGCACTGCTTGCCGTGGCCCTGGCGGTGTTGCCCTGGGTGCTGACCGGCGGCTTCGAGAACGGCAAATCGTGGGTGCGCGCGGTCGATTTCGCGCTGCTCTACATCATGCTGGCGCTCGGCCTCAATATCGTGGTCGGCTACGCCGGCCTGCTGGACCTTGGCTACATCGCCTTCTACGCCGTCGGCGCCTACGCCTACGCCTTGCTGAATTCACCGCACCTGCAGGCGCTGCTGCCGGTGTGGCTGATGGGGCCGAACTTCATCGTGATGCTGATCATCGCCGCGGTGCTCGCCGGCATGTTCGGCGTGATGCTGGGCACGCCGGTGCTCAAGCTGCGTGGCGACTACCTAGCCATCGTGACGCTGGGCTTTGGCGAGATCATCCGCATCTTCATGAACAACCTCGACCGCCCGGTAAACATCACCAACGGCCCGCAGGGCGTCAACAACATCGACAAGGTGCACTTCCTCGGTATCGATTTCGGCCGGCCGATGGAATGGCTGGGGCTCACCTTTGACATGGTGCATCTCTACTACTACCTGATCCTGGCGTTCTGCATCTTCATCATCTTCGTCACCCTGCGGCTGCAGCACTCGCGCATCGGCCGCGCCTGGGTGGCCCTGCGCGAGGACGAGATCGCCGCCAACGCCATGGGCATCAACATCCGCAATGTGAAACTGCTGGCCTTCGCCATGGGCGCCTCGTTCGGCGGGGTATCCGGCGCGCTGTTCGCCAGCTTCCAGGGTTTCGTCTCGCCCGAGTCGTTCGTGCTGATGGAATCGATCATGGTGCTGTGCATGGTGGTGCTGGGCGGCATGGGCCATATTCCGGGCGTGATCCTCGGCGCCATCATCGTCGCCATCACCCCGGAAATCCTGCGCGATGTGATCAATCCGTTGCAGGAAGGCCTGTTCGGCCGCCGCGTGCTCGATCCGGAAAACCTGCGCATGCTGATCTTTGGCCTGGCGATGATCATCATCATGCTGCTGCGCCCCGAAGGACTGTGGCCGTCCAAGCGCCGTGCCCGCGAATTCCATGAACACGACGAGGAGGCCAAGGCATGAGCGCGCCCTTGCTCGAAATCCGCGGCATCCATAAGCGCTTCGGTGGCCTGCATGCGCTGAACGATGTCAGCCTGGCGATCAACGTCGGCGAGATCTACGGCCTGATCGGCCCCAATGGTGCCGGCAAGACCACCCTGTTCAACGTGCTGACCGGGCTCTACCAGCCGGACGAAGGCGCGTTCACCTTCGCTGGCCGTGATTTGTTCCGCAAGAAGCCCTATGTGGTGGTCGAATCGGGCATTGCCCGTACTTTCCAGAACATCCGGCTGTTCGCCAACATGACGGCACTGGAGAACGTGATGGTCGGCCAGCACGTGCGCACCCGCACCGGCGTGATCGGCGCCGTGCTGCGTCACCCCAGGGCCCGTGCCGAGGAAGCCGGCATCAAGACCCGGGCGCAGGAGCTGCTCGACTACGTCGGCATCGGTCGCCGCCACGACGAGCTGGCGCGCAATCTCTCCTACGGCGACCAGCGTCGGCTGGAGATCGCCCGCGCCCTCGCCACCCGCCCGACACTGCTGGCGCTCGACGAGCCGGCCGCCGGCATGAATCCCTCCGAGACCGAGGGGCTGAAGAAGCTGATGGAAAAGGTGCGCGCCGACGGTGTGACCATCCTGCTGATCGAGCACGACGTGAAGCTGATGATGGGCCTGTGTGACCGCATCGCGGTGCTCGATTACGGCAAGAAGATCGCCGAGGGCGTGCCCGAAGCCGTGAAGAACGATCCACGGGTGATCGAAGCGTATCTGGGAGTGGCGCCGCAATGACCGACGCTCTGCTGAAAGTCGAAGACCTGAAAGTCGCCTACGGCGGCATCCACGCCGTCAAGGGCATCAACCTGGAAGTCAGGCAGGGCGAGCTGGTCGCGCTGATCGGCGCCAATGGCGCCGGCAAGAGCACCACGCTGAAGACGCTGGTCGGCCTGGTCAAGCCCGCTGGCGGCAGCATCACCTTCAATGGCGAGAACACCGCCAGGCTCGCGCCCTACCACTACGTGAACCGCGGCCTGGTGCTGGTGCCGGAAGGCCGTGGCGTGTTCCCGCGGTTGACGGTGGAAGAGAACCTGCAGATGGGCGCGCATACCCGCAACGACAAGGCCGGCATTGCCAACGACATGGCACGCGTCTACGACCTGTTCCCTCGCCTGAAGGAGCGGCGGCTGCAACTCGCCGGCACACTGTCGGGCGGCGAGCAGCAGATGGTGGCGATCGGCCGCGCCATCATGAGCCGCCCCAGGCTGCTGCTGCTGGACGAGCCGTCGATGGGCCTTGCGCCCATCATCGTGCAGAAGATCTTCGACATCATCCGGATGATCGCCGCCGAGGGGGTGACCATGCTGCTGGTCGAGCAGAACGCCAAGCTCGCACTGGAAACCGCCGACCGCGGCTATGTGATGGAAAGCGGCAGGATCACCCTGGCTGACGACGCCAAGGTGCTGCTGGCCAACGAAGCGATCCAGCAGGCCTACCTGGGCGAATGATCCGCCCGGCTTGACCGGATCGGAACGGGCCGCGATGATGCGGCCCGTTGCATTTGCGCGGGGCTTTGATGATGGTCGGCAGTATCGTCGCCAAGAATGCGATCGCCAGTCTGCTGCTCCCGCCCGGCAGCCTTGTGCTGCTGCTCTTTGCCGCATGGCATCTGCACACCCGTCGTCCGCGCGTGGCGCGTGCGCTGCTGACGTTGGCGGCCAGCGCGCTGTATCTGCTCAGCACCCCCGGATGCGCCACCTGGCTGCTGCAGCGGCTGGAGCCCGCGCCCACCCCTTTGACACAGCTGGCAACAGTCGACGCCATCGTGGTGCTTGGTGGCGGCAAGCGGTTGGCGGCCCGCGATCAGGTCGGCGGCGAAACCGTGAACAACGGCACGCTGGCGAGGCTGCGCTATGCCGCCCAGCTGGCGCGGCGCTGGAACAAGCCATTGCTGGTCACCGGCGGCAGACCCAAGGGCGGCATCGCCGAAGCGGTATTGATGCAAGCGGTGCTGGAGCGCGAATTCGCAGTACCGGTACGCTGGGTGGAAGCCGGCGCCAACGATACCGTCGACAACGCCCAGGCCACTGCCGCCATGCTGCCCCCGGACCAGCGCCGGGTGGGGCTGGTCAGTCAGGCATGGCATCTGCCCCGTGCCAGCCAAGCCTTTCGCAGCGCCGGATTCACTGTGGTCCCCGCCGGCACCGACTATGCCAGCCCGGAGCCGGCATGGCTGCTTTCGCTGCTGCCCAGCGCCGGGGCCTTGCAGCAAAGCCGTACCGCGCTGCACGAAATGCTGGGCCTGCTCTGGTACGCGCTACGCGGCCATTGAGCGTTTCCAGGCGCGATTTCGCGGTGCGGCGCGCTACAATCGCGCAGCCTGCCCGTCATGCCAGCCGGATAGGCCGCCAACAACAAATTCCGGAGGAGTCATGAACCGTCTGTCCACCCTGGGAGCGCTCGTCGCAGCATTGCTGCTTGCCGCCTGCGAACCCACGCCCGATCCCAATGCCAGCACGGCTGCCGCGACCTCGGCCGCGGCCGCCCAACCCGAACCGGCCTATGTGCCCAATCCGCTGCTCGATGCCGATCCACCCACCTATCTTGCGGTACTCGGGCCATGCGGCAAGGTGCTGTTCGAAGGCAGTACCGAACTGAGCGCCCCCGAATGCCTTACCGGCATCCGCGAGCGGGCCCGCGAAAAGGGCCTGGGGGAACTGACCGACGCCCAGCTTGCCGACGTGAACATCGGCGCGCGCTGGCGTCACGAACAGGGCAAGCTCAAGCAGCAGACGGCGCAAGCGCCGGATAAGTAAAGCCGACGAGGTGGGCGAGGTTGAACAGAAAATGCAGCGCGATCGCGCCCTCCAAGCGCCCGCTGACCCGGTAGGCCAAGCCGTAGCAGCCGCCCGCCACGGCAGCGAGCGCCGCATACAACGCCCCCCCGCTCATATGTGCAAGGCCAAATGCGGCGCTGGCAAGCAACCAGCCGGCATGCAACCCCAAGGTCCGCTCCAGCCGCCGCTGCAGATATCCGCGGAAGAACGCCTCTTCCGCCACACAGGTGAGCAGCAGGTTGCACATCACCCATAGCGGCAACCAGGGCGGCAGCTTCCATTGCGGTGCCACGAGCCCGGCGGCACTGGCCAGGACAAGCACGCCGGCCAGCGGCAGCAGCAGCCACACCAGCTGCCAGGATGCGCCGGGTACGGCGGCCCGACGCCGCAGTACCGCGCCGCAGCCCAGCAGCACCAGTGCCACCAGGGTCTTGTCCAGATTGAGATACAGGGTGTAGGGCACGCTGTCGGCACTCAACCGCACCGGGCCCAGCAGCAGCGGATTGCGCACGCCCGGCCATATATGCAGCGCGCTCGCCACGGCCCAGGCGGCAAACAACACATGGGCCAGCCAGCGTATCGGACCGCTGCGTGCACGGCCGGCAAGCGCGTACAGCGCGAAGCCTGCCAGCAGCGGCACCAAGGCCCACCAGCGCAGCACCCCCGCATGGAGGGCGACGGCCAGCGTGGCCGCCAGCAATACCAGCCACAGCCGGCGCCCGGGCCACCAGAGCGCCAGCACCGTGCCCCATAGCAGCAAGGCCATCATCCCGACCGGCCAGGATGGCATCATCTTTCCGAACCGCTCCTCAAACAACAACGCCCCGCAACTGCGGGGCGTCATCACGGCGTTATAGCCGGATTACTGGACCTTGGCCTTGTCGACCAGACCCTTGACGTAGTTCTGCACCTTCTGGCCCTGCAGCTCACGCTGCAGTTCCGGCTTCAGTTCCTCGTAGTTCGGGCCCTTGGCATCGCGCACGTCATCGAGCTTGATGATGTGGTAGCCGAACTGGCTCTTGACCGGCTCGGACAGCTTGCCCTTCTGCATCGCCTTGAGCGCATTGCCGAATTCAGGTACGAACGCGCTCGGATTGGACCAGCCCAGATCGCCGCCATTCTGCGCGCTGCCCTTGTCGATCGACTTCTCCTTGGCCAGGTCTTCGAACTTCTTGCCCTTCTTCAGCTCGGCCACGATGGTCTTGGCCTCGGCTTCTTCCTTCACCAGGATATGGCGCGCCTTGTATTCCTTGCCAGACAGGTTGACCTTGATCCGCTCGTATTCCTTCTTGAGCTCGGCCTCGGAGACCGGGTTGGTCTTGACGTACTCGTTGACCAGGGCACCAACCAGGATCTGCTGCCGCGCAAGCTCGAGGCGGGTCTGCACATCGCTGTTCTTTTCCAGGCCCTTCTTGGCCGCTTCCTGCACCAGCACTTCGTTGCGCACCAGTTCTTCCTTGATGCGGGCACGCAGCTCCGGCGTATCCTTCTGGCCACGCTCGGCCACCTGCTTGACGAAGAAGTCCAGACGGCTGTCCGGGATGGCGACGCCATTGACAGTGGCGACTGCCGCAAACGCACCGGCAGCGGACAGGGCCAGCGTGACAGCAAGGGCAAGTTTCTTGGTTTGACGCATTATTGTTGGGTCCTTTCTTGGAAAACCACGGAATCGTTGGCGGAAAATCAAAACTCGTCCGGACTGAACGCCCGGATCTGCAAGGCATGGATGCGAGCCGGAATCAGGTCGGCCAACAGCCTATACACCTGCCGGTGCCGCGCCAAGGCCGGTTGTCCGGCAAACGCCGCCGAAACGACCGTCAACTCGAAGTGCCCTCCCCCGGCCGCGGCACCGGCATGGCCGGCGTGCGCCGCGCTGTCGTCGTGCAACTCGAGCGCCTCGGGATTGAGGGACTGCAATCGGCGGCGGATCTCCTGGTCGACGTCCATCGTTGTGATGACCACCTCGTTACGGCAATACGTACTTGAATGGCTTGACGCTCACCGCCTCGTACACACCCGATTGGCGATAAGGATCAGCCTCGGCCCACGCCTGCGCCGCCGACAGTGAATCGAACTCGGCGACGATCAGACTCCCGGAAAACCCGGCCGGCCCGGGGTCCGGCGCATCCACCGCCGGAAACGGTCCGGCCAGGATCAGCCGGCCTTCGTGCTGCAGCGTCTGCAGCCTCGCCAGATGCGCCGGGCGCTGGGCCAGCCGCTCGGACAGACTGTCGGCGCGATCGGTTCCGATGATGGCGTAGAGCGGCATCGGTTATTTTTCCTCGACTGCGGCCGGGGATTCTGCCTCGCCATCCTGCAGATAGCGCGACAGCACGAGGCCCTGTCCGACCACGAACACCAAAGTCAGGCCCAGGGTGCCGAAGGTCTTGAAGTTGACCCATACCGTTTCGGAGAACGAAAACGCCACGAACAGGTTGAGCAGGCCCATCAGCACGAAGAACGTGATCCATGCGAGCGTGACGCCGGTCCAGACCGGATCCGGCAGCGACATCTGGTTGCCCATCAGCGCGCGCAGCAGATCGCGCCCCTTGAACAGCTTGGCGCCGCCCAGGATCAGCGCAAACGCCCAGTACAGCGCCGTGGGCTTCCACAGGATGAAGGTCTTGTCGTGGAACAGCAGTGTGGCCCCGCCCAGCAGGGCGATCAGCAGGAAGCTGATCCAGAGCATGGGCTCGACCTTGCCCCAGCGCCACCAGGCGAAGAGGACCTGTGCAGCCGTGGCGATGATGGCGACCCCGGTGGCGACGAACAGATCGCCGGTCCCCAGATAGACGCCGAAGAAAATCAGAACCGGAAACAGATCGAAGAGAAACTTCATGGGCGGGGGCTAGGCAAAGGATGGCGCATTATGCAGCGCGGCCCGTTTCGATTACAAGGCGCTGCCTTGGTTCAAATTCCAGTTCCATTGATGCAAAAAAAAGGCCCCGTGCCTGGCACGGGGCTCAATTACCACTGGAGATACACGAAGCATCAGCTTGCGAAATGAAGTCTGCGCCCCGGCTCTGTCTTCGTCCTTGATCGACATCAAGTTTGTTTTGCTGTTTTCAGAAATTACTGAAAGGCAAGACAGGCCATGAGCGCGTACAGCAGCACGGCGCGCTCATGGTCATGGAAATGGGGAAGGTGGCGAGCCTGACCCCCGGCACTGGCATCAAAGGCTGTGGCTGCTTCCTTCCGGACCTGACCAGGTTCACCCTCTAGCCATGCGGGGAGACCCGCCATGGAGACCGGCACTATACCATGCGATCCGTGCTGCGGCTACGCGGGTCAGCGGTCATCGGCCAGCACGGATTCGAAACGGTCGCGCATCCGGGCCAGAGCGCCGCCCTCGCCCAGGACCCCGTGCAATTTGACGAGCGCCGCCTCGGACGTCATCTCCGCACCATTCCAGACCCCCGCGGCCACCAACGGCCCGCTGCTGGCGTACTGTCCCATCGTGACCCCGCCACGCAGGCATTGGGTGCAATTGACCACCGGTACCTCCTGGGCCAGTTCTGACAGCGCGGCCAGCAGGTCCGGATGGTCAGGTACGTTGCCACTGCCGTAGGTTTCGAGCACCAACGCATCGCAGCCGCCGCGCATCAATTGCCGGCCCAACCAATGCGCGCTGAAGCCTGGAGCCAGTCTGCACAGCACCACGCGCTTGTCGGGCGCCAGGATCAATGCCCGCGGCGGCACGGCAGGCGGCAGCAGCCTATGGTGCGCCAGTATCCAGCGCTCGCCGTCGAACCGGCCCAATGGTGCCACGGCAGGGGTGGCGAAGGCCTCCTGACCCTGGCTGTCAAGCTTGCGTACCCGGGTGGCGCGCCATAGCCGCCCCGCAAACACCACACCGACCTCCCGGAACGCCGGCTCATTCACCAAGGCCAATGCAGTCGCCACATTGCCGGGTGCATCGCTGCCAGCGGCATCCCAGGGCTGCATTGCCCCGGTCAATACCACCGGGATCGTGCTGTCACATAGTTGATAGGCCAGTGCCGCGGCGGTCCAGGCCAGTGTATCGGTCCCATGCAGTACCACGACGCCGCGGTAGGTGCTGGCACGCAGCCGGATATCCTCGGCAAGACGCACCCAATGCACCGGTGTCATGCTGCTCGAATCGAGCAGCGGCACGTACTCCAGCACATCGCACTCAGGATGGCGCGCCATCAGCTGCTGTGTCAGCCACCCGCTTGCCGGGGCAAGGCCGCCTGCCGCCGCACGCATCCCAATGGTGCCGCCGACGTAAATGATGAGATTGCGCATGCTTGGCCTCGTGCGTCAGGTTGTGCCTTGGTTACAATCGCGGTTTATTTGCAATCGCTCCACCATGACCATCGTCGACAACCGCAAGGCCTTCCACGACTATTTCATCGAGGACCGGTTCGAAGCCGGATTGATGCTGCAAGGCTGGGAAGTGAAATCGATCCGCGCCGGGCGCGTGCAGTTGAAGGAATCCTACGTCAGCTACGCGAACGGGGATTTCTGGCTGCTTGGGGCCCATATCTCGCCGCTGACCACTGCGTCGACCCATATTACGACCGACCCGGTACGCCCGCGCAAACTGCTGCTGCACCGGCGCGAGATCGAACGGCTGTCCGGCCTGGTGGCACGCGCCGGCTACACTGTCGCCGCCCTCAACATGCATTACACCCGCGGTCGGATCAAGCTCGAGATCGGTTTGGCCAAGGGCAAGAAGCAGCATGACAAGCGCAACAGCGAAAAAGAGCGTGAATGGCAGCGCGAGAAGCAACGGCTGGTACGCAACGACAGCAAGCGCGGTTGAGCCGTGTCGCAAGGCGCATCGTCAAGCCTGACCGCCATCCTTGCCGGGCGTGCCGATCTGTCCTTCCCGCCCGTTCAGCAGGTTGCGGATATTGCGATGATGCCGGGCGATCAATAAGGCGCTGAGTGCGAGACTGACGTAGAAGTACTCGCGGTGTGGCGCCAGCCAGAACATCAGCAGGGGCGCCAGCACGGCAGCAATCAGCGCAGCCAGTGAGGAAATCCTCAACCCCTTGGCGACGATCAGCCATACCAGCAGCGTGGCCACCCCGACCCGCCAATCCAGTGCCAGCAACACACCGGCTGCGGTGGCCACGCCTTTGCCCCCCTGAAAACGGAAGAACACCGGCCACAGGTGCCCGACAAACACGGCCAGGGCGACGCAGGCGATATCGCGCGGCATGAGGCCCAGACGTGTACCCAAGGCCAGCGCCAGAAACACGGCCAGCCATCCCTTGGCCGCATCACCCGCCAGCGTGAGCGCCGCGGCCTTCCTGTTGCCGGTGCGCAGCACATTGGTCGCCCCCGGATTGCCCGAACCATAGGAACGCGGATCGGCCAGCCCCATCGCCTTCGACACGATCACGGCAAACGAAAGGGAGCCGATCAGATAAGCAATCAACACTGCAATTAACGGTGTCATCAGGAAATCCACTACAATCGAGCGCTCGGCATTGTAAGTCATCCGGCGCGCACGACGTCAAACCGTCCACCGCCTGTCGGCAAATCCATGGATATTATCTTCTTGCAGGGCGTGCGCGCCCGGACACTGATCGGGTGCTATGACTGGGAGCGCGTCGCGCCCCAGGTGGTGGAACTCGATCTGGAAATCGCGCTGCCCTCCACCCGGGCATGCCACACCGACAACCTGAACGACACCATCAATTACGACCAGCTCGTCACCCATCTGCGCAAGGAGCTCGAAGCGCAGCACTTCTTGCTGCTGGAGGCATTGGCGGACCATATCGCCAAGGTGATCCGCGAGCAGTTCTGCGCGCCTTGGACCCGGGTTTCGGTCATCAAGCCGGGAATTCTGCACGAGGTGACACGCGTCGGCGTCACGGTGGAACGAGGCCAACGCAGCTAGCCACGATTGTGCCCGCCTTGGCGCATGACGGCCCGCTTTCAGCTATCTTGTAAACCGGGCCGCGTTTCCCCACCTTCGAAACTCCGGCATATTCCTTCACACTAAAGTTCTTCCTTGATCTGATTCTGATCGTGCCGCATGGATTTATTGCGTACACCTCATCTGCTGCTTTTTTGCCTGGGCTTGCACGGTAGTGCACTGGCCGCTCAGGGCGAGGCCTCCAGTCCTGGCTCGGCAGTGGGCAACCTGCCCTGGGCATGGCTCGTCCTGTTGGGCGGACTGACGCTGGGCGGCCTGTTCTACCTGCGCCGCAGCGAGCGGCCGGTGGTCGACCCCTACCCGGAAACCCGCCCCATGCCCGGTTGGCAACTTGATAACGACGTCGAGCCACAGCGCTTCTATCACGTCAGCAATCAGATCGATGCCACCCTTGCCCACTCGGGCCGCCTGCCCGACGGCACCGAAATCGCAGCCTTTTTGCGCCACGCCAAATCCACATTCGTCCATATCCGCGAACAGGATGATCCGGCGAAGCTGGAGGTACTGCGCAAGTATGTGACTGCCGAGGTCTTCAACGATCTGGTCCGCCCGGAGGGCGCGCGCGGGGAGCGCGCCGCTTTTCCTGAATTGCATATCGAACTTGCGCAGCTTGCACATGAAAGTGATGTGCTGACGGCCCATGTGCGCTTCTACGGCAAGCTGGTGGCGGGGTCCAATTCCGTGCCTTTCCAGGAGACATGGCGTTTTGCCAAGCAGCACGACGGCAACAAGCGTTGGCTGCTCCGGTCGATGGGCGAGCGCAGCTGAGCCGGGCTCTTGCACGATGCCCCGCCTTTGACGGCGTGCGGACCGGTTCCGTCCGGGAATCGATTCTCCTACAATCCGGAAAATCTGCCACCCGATCCAGCCGCCCTAAAATGCGTCTTTCTGCACCGATCTGCCTGTCACTGGTCCTGAGCCTGCTGGCCGGGTGCGACCAGATCAACAATGCGTTGAACCAGCAGACCGAGAACGGGCAGGCGATCGGCGCGGGTTGTCGCCAGAGCGGCCGCGCGCTTGAAGACTGCTACCAACGCAATCCCCGGGTCTCGAAGGCGGACATCTTCGCCGGCTGGAAGCAGATGAACGAGTACATGCAAGCCAAGAAGCTCGATATCATCCCGCCACCGCCGGACCCGACCCCAGCGCCCCGCCATGCAGCGCCCGCAGCCAGTGCGGCGGCCTCGGCGCCCGCTTCCGAATCCAGCAATCACTGAAAAAAGCCACCGGAGAAATATCCATGGACCTGACAGTCCGCGCCTTCCTTGGAGAAATTGCGATCTTCGAGGGGTTTTCCGACGCAGACCTCGAAGTCGTCATGCAAGCCGCGGTCAAACGGCAATTGCCCAAGGGCAGCTTCCTGTTCCGGGAGGGTGATCCGGCCGAAGCGATGTATGTCCAGATGGAAGGACGCACCCGCTCCTTCACCAGCGACAACCAGGGCAAGGAATTCGTGTTCCAGATCGGGGAACCCGGCGATGTATACGGCGAGATCTCGATGATCGACGACGAACCGCGCGGCTGGTCGGTGCAGGTGGAGGAGGACTCCACCTTCATCATGTTCAGCAAACAGGATTTCCGTACGGCGCTCGAAGCTTATCCCCAGCTCAAGGACAAGCTGATCCTCAACCTGGCCCGCATGGTCCGCCGGCTGTCGCTGACGATGAAGAACCTGGCGCTGCTGGACGTCTACGGCCGGGTCAGGGCCTTGTTTGAAGAGATGGCGTCGGAGTTCGAGGATCACTGGATGATCCACGAACCGTTGACCCAGCAGGCGATCGCCGATCGCGTCGGCTCCTCGCGCGAGATGATCGCGCGCATCCTCAAGGAGCTGGTGTTCGGTGGCTATGTGAAGCTGGAAAACAAGCGCATCATCATCCTGCAAAAGCTGCCCGAGCGCTTCTGAGCCTCATCCGCCGGCACCGGCCCCGCCGCAGGGAGTGCCGGCGGTATAATCCGGGTTTTGCAGGTGCACCCATCGTGATGACCGAAACGGCGCTCGCGCTCGACCGTCTCCGTGCCGGAGAACTGGTCGCCATTCCCACCGAAACGGTATATGGCCTGGCGGCCGACGCCGCCAACCCTCAGGCGATCGCCAAGATCTTTGCGCTGAAGGGTCGGCCGGCCGACCATCCGGTGATCGTGCATATCGCCGGCAGCGCCCAGCTCGCGGACTGGGCAACCGACATCCCGGCGCATGCCTGGCGCCTGGCCGAAGCCTTCTGGCCAGGGCCGCTCACGCTCATCCTGCGGCGCCAACCCCAGGTTCCCGATGCAGTCACCGGCGGTCAGGACACCGTCGGCCTGCGCGCGCCGGCGCATCCGGTCACCCAGACCCTGCTGCGCCAGTTCGGCGGCGGCCTGGCGGCACCGTCCGCCAACCGTTTCGGCCATGTCAGCCCCACCACGGCGCAGCATGTGCGGGACGAGTTCGGCAGCCAGTGCCCGCTGGTGCTCGACGGCGGCCAGTGCGAGGTCGGTGTCGAATCGACCATCATCGCCCTGCTCGATGGCCCCCCCAAGCTGCTGCGCCCTGGCGGTGTGCTGCGGGAGCAGATCGAGGATCTGCTGGGCGTGCGCCTTGAACATCATCGCCACAGCCAGAGTGCCAAGTTGCGGGTATCAGGATTGCTCGACAGCCATTACGCGCCCCGCACCCCGTTGATTTCCGGCCCGATGCATAGCGTGCGCACGCTGGCGGCGGCCGCCGCGGCAGCAGGTCAGCGCGTTGCCGTACTCACGTTGCAGGGCAGCGAAGGCTACCCTGCCTCGATCCTGCTGCACCCCATGCCGGGCGACCCCGTACTGTATGCACACCTGATTTATGACGCCTTGCGTCAGCTTGATTCCCTTGGATTCGACACGCTCTACCTGGAGTGTCCGCCCGATTCCGCCGGATGGCTGGCAGTGAACGACCGTCTGTACAGGGCCAGTCATCAACGTATTGTTTAACCGCCTATCCTATACAGGCATGCGTGCGTCAGCAGATGACCGTGCAGCCAGGGCGCGCAAAATCAAGGCCTTGTCGACAGTAAGGGAAGCCCATAAGATATTGGTCAGAAAAAAACTGACAACGACATCGGAGGGTGGAAATGCGTAATCGTCTTGCCCGCAGTGACACCGGCTTCACGCTCATCGAACTGATGATCACGGTCGCCATCCTTGGCATCCTCGCCGCCATCGCGGTACCCAGCTATCAGAATTACGTGCTCAAATCCCGTCGCGCGGACGCGCAGACAACCATGCAGCGGATTGCCCAGGCCGAGGAAAAATGGCGTGCCAACAATCCTGCCTACACCAACGATTTCGCCAACCTGGGCCTGACTGCCACAAGCGCCACCACGCTGACCTCCGAAAGCCAGCATTACAATCTGACGATCCACGCGGAAGACTGCTCGGCAGCATTGGCCAGTGCCAGCTCCAAAGGCACGGCGTATTGCATCAAGGCGGCAGCCCAGGGTCGTCAGCTCAAGGATTCCGGCTGCACCTCGCTGACCTTGACCATCAAGAACGGGAATACCACGCCCCAGCCGGCTGCATGTTGGAGCAAATAAATGGTTGTTCCCAGTTACCGGAATAGAGGCTTCACGCTCGTTGAAGCGCTGTTGGTGGTCGCGATCCTGGGGATTATCGCAGCCATCGCCCTGCCTTCATTCGCCGATCTGATGGACCGGAAGCGGGTCGAATCCGCCGCCGTCGAATTCAAAAGCCTGGTCTCGTTTGCCAAGAGCGAATCCATCAAGCGCAATGCCGATGTATTCATTCTGGCGACCACCACCGGCAGCTGGGTGATACGGGCCAGCAGCGCCGCAAGTTGCTCCGCTGGCGCAGCGTGCGACCTGCGTTCGATGACACCCACCCAGCACCCCAAAATCACCCTCGCCATCAGCACAGGACTCGACGGCACGGCTTTCAGTGCAATAAGGATGCTGCCCGCGTTTGCCGGCGGCGTCACCGCCACGCAGACCGCGACGTTCGGGAAAAGTCCGTATCAATTGTCGGTGCAGATCACCGCCGCCGGTATCACCCGCATCTGCGTGCCAACCGGTCAACCTGCGCTCGGGGGATATCCGACATGTTGAATGTGCATGCGCTGTCTCGCCAACGCGGTCTGTCGTTGATCGAGATCATGATCTCGATCGTCGTCGGCATGTTCCTGCTGATTGCGGCGGCCTCGTTGGGCATCAATGCATTCAACGGCGCTCGCGACAGCGTCCGTGCGGTCGGCTTCCATGGCAATCTGCAGGATGTCGTCACCATCATGGGGCGTGAACTGCGCCGGGCCGGGTTTAACGCGGCGGGCGAGGACGATACCGGCAACGATGCCAAGTACTTCCGCCAGATCTGGTTCTCGCAAACGACGGCCGCCAACAGCGGCATCTACCGCTGTGTCGTGTTCCGCTATGACCGCAATGTCCCGACCTCGATCGCCAGTGCGGTGCCGGTTGCAGGTGCAGGTACGGTTGCCACCAACGAGGTCACCGGGCTGCGCTTCGATGCCACCGCACAGCAGGCCTACCTGCTGACCGGTGCCACCGCCATCAATACCACCAATTGCACCGGCACCGGCTGGGAGCCCTTGAACCTGACCAGCAATGTGGCCATCACCAGTCTGACTTTCACACCAAAACCGATCCAGGCGCTGGATGCAGGGGGCAACCCGACCGGGGCGATCATGGTGGAATCGGTCACGATCGACATCACCGGCACGGATGCCAGCGGCAATACCCGTACCCTCAGTGAAACCGTGCAATTGCGCAATCTGCCGGCCTGCCCGGTTTCGGCGACCCGCGCCGGCACCAAGATAACCAAATGTGATTGAGGAACAGATGAACACCATGTCCACCGCCTCCATCGCACACCCTTTGCCGAGGCAACGCGGTGCCGCAGCATTGTTCGTGACACTGATGCTCGTGGCCATCGCCACCATTGCCACGCTTTACGCCAACCGCAGCGCCTATCTGTTTCAAAGATCGTCCGTCAACCAGTACCAATACAATCTGGCACTCGGTGCCGCCGAAGCAGGCATGAATGCCTTCATTGCCCAGGTGGAAGCGGATTTCCAGAACATCAACACCACCTCGACAACGATCATTGAAAAAGATACCGGTGCTGGCGGCGCCACTTCCTGCCTTCCCGGCAGTGGTGCCAGCAATGTGAAATTCAGGAACGCCTACGCGACTGCCAATAACCAGAGATTCGACGGCACCAAATATTTCACCGGCACCTATGACCTGGTCAGCAGCCCGGCCTCGGGCGTCAATCCAGCCCTTGCCTATCGCGTCCAGGGTCGGTTGGATGGCGGGGTGATGTCGATCATCAGCGAGGGCTGCATGGGCAATACCGGCAGCGGACACAATACCTGCTCGGGCGAGGTGCCGCGGGCCAAGGTCAGAAGGCAGGTCAAGATCAGTGGTGGCATCAGCCTGGGAGACACGGCAGTGACGATCGGCAATTACGGCGATACGTGGCAATCGATCCATGTGACCGCGACCACGGCTGCCAAATACCCCACCTGCGCAGTGATGTATGCCAACAGTTTCGAAGATTACGGCTCTACTTCCTACCAATGCAAGGCAGGCACTTGCGATCCAGAAGACCCAGAGCCTTCCCTTGCCTCGAATTTATTCACCAAGATCTTTGGCAAATCAAAATCCGAGATCAAAACCGCGGCGGGTGCCAATGTCTATACCGGCTGCCCACCCACCGGTACGTATACCAGCAAGATCATTTGGCTCGAAGGAGACGTTACCGGTACATGCACCATCAACGCCACCAATTCATTCATCGTCATCAATGGTGCACTTAAACCGGTCAATTTCAACGTGGTAGGCAGTGGCTTTGTCTATGCCAACAATGTCTATGGTGAAGGCACGATTGACATCATGGGCTCCATTGCTGTGGAAAGCACCTGGGACGTGGCACCGGAAGGTCAAGTCATCGGCAGCAACGCCAATACGAGATTCGATGCCGCCAACGGTAGTTTGGCACCCACCCACGCCTATAAAGGCTCAACCAAAGTCACCTATGAGAAGGTGGATGGTTCAGGCATCCTGCCACCCGAACTGAATTCGGCTTCGAAAAGCTGGGCGGATTTCTGAAATGATGAAACGCATTGAAGGCTTCAGCCTGATCGAAGTCCTGGTCGCGATGTTGATGATCAGCGTGGCCGCCATGGCGCTGGCCCGCTACCAGGGGACGATGACTCGCAACACCACAGTGGCCGCCGAACGCAACGAGGCGGTACTGCTCGGACAGGCCGAGCTTGAAAAAGCACGGGCAATCGTGCTGGCCGGTGGCACGCTCGGCAGTGCCACTTCGACCGAAGTCACCGGGCAGACAGGGGTGTTCACGGTGGCGCGTAGTGCCCCTTCAACCATTGCCGTGGGGCCCAACCCCTTTTCCAGCGTGCAGGTCACGATCAGTTGGCAGGACACCGAAGGTGCGTCGCAGCATGTGGTCATGCAAAGCAGCCTGCGCAGCGCAGTCGACTCCATCCTGGGACCGGGTGTGACGCCGACGCCTTAGCCTGTCAGTCGGGAGCCGCTGTGCCGCGGCTCTTTTTTAGGACATAAGCATAAGAAAAATATTATATATTGATACGAGCGCACCAAAGCTAGGAGAAGGCGATGCAACAGCGACGCAGTCAGGGCTTCAGCCTGATCGAAGTGCTGATCGCGACTTCCGTGCTGGGCGTTGCCGCCATCGGGCTCGTGCGTTACCAGGGCACCGTCATCCGTGCCACCACCATGTCCTCGGAACGCAATGAGGCAGTGCTGCTGGCCCAGACAGAACTCGAATCCGCACGTGCCAGAAAGCTGAGCAATCTGGCCCTGACCACCGGCAGCCGTACCGTTGCCGGCAGGACCGCAACCTACACCGTCAATGTTGCGCTATCAGGGCCGGTGGGGGCAGGGCCCAAGCCCTATAACAATCTGCAGGTCAGTGTGAGCTGGCAGGAGGCCAGCGGTGATACGCAATACGTGGTCCTGCAGACCAGCATGCGCAACGACAGCGCGCTTGTCACAGTGCCGGGCAGCAGCGGTGCGACGCCATCCCCTGCCAGCCCGACGCCGACACCCAACCCAAGCTCGCCCACGCCATCGCCAACCCCGCCATCGTCCACACCATCGTCCCCGGTGCCTTCTCCAGCACCCGCACCCACGCCAGCCTCTCCAACGCCCAGCACTACACCGACGCCGAGCACTACACCGACGCCGAGCAGCACCGCCTGCTACACCGGCTGGGAATCGAGCAAGGTATACACCGCAGGCAATCTCGTTTCCTACAGTGGCAACAACTATCGCGCCAAATACTGGACCCAGAACAACGTTCCGCCATGGTCCGATGCCTGGGAGAAACTGACCGCGTGCACTGGCTGGAGCTCGCCAACGCCGGTGCCAACCCCAACGCCGCCGTCTGGACCCACGCCGACACCGACACCGACACCGACACCGACACCGACACCGACACCGACACCGACACCGACACCGACACCTTCGGCCGGCAGTTGTACTGCCGCTGCCTATGCCACCGGCAAGACCTATCAGACCAACGACGTGGTACGCCATGTGGGCAAGGAGTTCAAATGCACCGTGGGTGGGTGGTGCACGCAAGGCGGGCCTTACGAGCCCGGGGTGGGCTGGGCCTGGACCAATGCCTGGAGTGTGGTACGGACCTGCTGATTGGCGGCGGCTTACCGCAGCCCGCGTTTCTCCATTAACATACGCCCCTTCGCGGGACGTTCGAGGCCGGCTGGAGGCAGGATTGCATGCACAATCCTGTCCGGACCGCGGCGCAAAGCGCCCTCTTCCCAGCGCCTCAAGCCGGCCGGATGGAACCTCCGGGCCTCCGCCGTGCCCCAAGCGCAGCTCGTGCATTGCTTTCAAAGGACACTGGCATGCGTTTCCATTTCCCCATCGTCATCATCGACGAGGACTTCCGTTCCGAGAACACCAGCGGCTCGGGCATCCGCGAACTGGCTGCGGCCATCCAGACCGAGGGCATGGAGGTGGTGGGCTACACCAGCTATGGCGACCTCACCTCGTTCGCGCAGCAACAAAGCCGTGCCGCCGGCTTCATCCTGTCGATCGATGACGAGGAGTTCGGCGCCGGCAGTCCCGAGGAAACGCAGCTTGCCCTGGCCAACCTGCGCACCTTCGTGGCGGAGATCCGCCGGCGCAATGTGGACATCCCGCTCTACATCTACGGCGAGACCCGCACGGCGCGCCATATCCCCAACGACATCCTGCGTGAGCTGCATGGTTTCATCCATATGCACGAGGACACGCCCGAGTTCGTCGCGCGCCATATCATCCGCGAGGCCAAGAGCTATCTGGACAGCCTTGCCCCGCCGTTTTTCCGGGCGCTGACGCACTATGCGCAGGATGGCTCGTACTCCTGGCACTGCCCGGGGCACTCCGGCGGCGTTGCTTTCCTGAAAAGCCCGGTGGGACAGATGTTCCACCAGTTCTTCGGCGAGAACATGCTGCGCGCCGACGTGTGCAATGCGGTCGACGAGCTGGGGCAGTTGCTCGATCACACCGGTCCGGTCGCGGCAAGCGAGCGCAACGCCGCGCGCATCTTCAATGCCGATCACCTGTTCTTCGTCACCAACGGCACGTCCACCTCGAACAAGATCGTCTGGCATTCGACGGTGGCACCGGGGGACATCGTGGTGGTGGACCGCAACTGCCACAAGTCCATCCTGCACGCGATCATGATGACGGGCGCCGTACCGGTGTTCCTGATGCCGACGCGCAACCACTACGGCATCATCGGCCCGATCCCGCGCTCGGAATTCGAGCCGGAGACCATCCGCCAGAAGATGCTGGCCAATCCGTTCTGCCGCGAGAAGCTGGAAAAAGACCCCGATACCAAGCCACGCGTGCTGACGATCACGCAATCGACTTACGACGGCGTCATGTACAACGTCGAGGAAATCAAGGGCCTGCTCGACGGCCATATCGAAACGCTGCATTTCGACGAAGCCTGGCTGCCGCATGCCGCGTTCCACGATTTCTATGGCGACTACCACGCCATCGGCGAAGGGCGGCCGCGTTGCGAAACCTCGATGGTGTTCTCCACCCAGTCCACGCACAAGCTTCTGGCCGGCATTTCACAGGCATCGCAGATCCTGGTGCAGGACGCCAAGCACACCAAGCTGGATCGGGACATCTTCAACGAAGCCTATCTGATGCACACCTCCACCAGCCCGCAGTACGCGATCATCGCCAGTTGCGATGTCGCTGCCGCGATGATGGAAGCCCCGGCGGGCACCGCGCTGGTGGAGGAATCGCTGACCGAAGCGCTGGACTTCCGACGCGCGATGCGCAAGGTGGACGAGGAATACGGCGACGACTGGTGGTTCAGGGTATGGGGCCCCGATGACCTGACCGCCGAAGGGCTGGACCACCGCGATGCGTGGATGCTCAAGGCGGGCGAGAACTGGCATGGCTTTGGCGATATCGCCGAAGGCTTCAACATGCTCGATCCGATCAAGGCCACCATCCTGACCCCGGGGCTCAATGTGGACGGCGATTTCGCCGAGACCGGCATCCCGGCCGCCATCGTCAGCAAGTATCTGGCGGAACATGGCGTGGTCATCGAAAAGACCGGGCTGTATTCGTTCTTCATCATGTTCACCATCGGCATTACCAAAGGCCGTTGGAACACCTTGCTCACTGCCTTGCAGCAGTTCAAGGACGACTACGACAAGAACGCGCCGCTGTGGCGCATCCTGCCCGAGTTCGTCAACCAGTTCCCGCAATACGAACGCATCGGCCTGAAGGATCTGTGCCAGGAGATCCACGGCATCTACAAGGCCCGTGATGTCGCGCGGCTCACCACCGAGATGTATCTGTCGAACATGACGCCGGCGATGAAGCCAGCCAAGGCATTTTCGAAGATGGCGCACCGTGAGATCGACCGGGTGCCGATCGATGAGCTGGAGGGCCGCATCACCGCAGTGATGTTCACCCCCTACCCGCCCGGCATTCCATTGCTGATCCCCGGAGAGGTATTCAACGCCACCATCGTCGACTACCTGCGCTTCGTGCGTGAGTTCAACGCGCGCTTCCCGGGATTCGAGACCTATATCCACGGTTTGGTGGCGGAGAGGGTCCAGGGCGAATTCCGTTATTTCGTCGATTGCGTCAGGCCCGAGCAGGATTGAATCGCGCTGCCGCGGCCCAGGAACCCATGGACAGCGGCAGCCGATCCCAAGAGCCATCTACCGACCGTGCGCAGACGCTTCCAGGGGCGTCTTGCACACGGCTTCCGGCACGGCCACCGGCGCCCGGCCCTGGGCCCGGCCGCATGTAAAACGTAACGCCGCGCCCGTTGCCCCGGCGCGGGCCATGCAGCTAAGCTGCGCGATCAATCATCAGGAGACCCGCATGGCGAGCAAGCCTACTCTTTTCATCGACGGCGAACACGGAACCACCGGCCTGCAGATCGTCGAGCGGCTGTCCGGCCGCGAGGATCTGGCCCTGCTCAGCCTGCCGGTGGAACTGCGCCGCTCGGTGCCGGACCGCGAAGCGCTGCTCAACAGCGCCGATATCGTCATCCTGTGCCTGCCCGACGACGCTGCCAAGGAATCGGTGGCGGCCATCCACAACCCGGCTGTACGGGTGATCGACGCCAGCACGGCACACCGGGTCGCCCCGGACTGGGTATACGGTTTTCCGGAGCTTGAATCGGGTCAACGGAACCGGATCGCCAATGCCAAGCGGATCGCCAACCCGGGCTGCTATGCCACTGGGGCCATTGCGCTGCTGCGTCCGCTGATCGCAGCGGCACTGCTGCCGCCCACCGCGGCACTCAATATCCTCGGCGTGTCCGGCTATACCGGCGGCGGCAAGGCGCTGATCGAAGTGCACGAAGACACGGACCCCGAACCGTTCGCATTCTACGGGCTGGGGCTGTCACACAAACATCTGCCCGAGATCCAGCAGCACAGCGGCCTGACCGCCAAGCCGGTATTCCTGCCAAGCGTCGGTCATTTCCCGACCGGCATGTTGGTGGCGATCCCGCTGCATGCCGCGCAGTTGAACGGCTCGGCCCAACAGGTCGCAGATACGCTGGCGCAATGGTATGCCGATGAACGCTTTGTGACCGTGGCACCGCTCAACCGACAGGACACGCTGCTGCGCGGTGCCTTCTTGCGCGCCGACACGCTCTCTGGCACCAACCAGCTGGAAATCCTGCCCTACGCCAGCGCCAGTGGCGACGAGCTGGTGCTGATCGCCCGGCTGGACAACCTGGGCAAGGGGGCTTCCGGCGCGGCGGTGCAGAACCTGAACCTGCTGCTGGGCCAGGACGAAGCGCTGGGGTTGATCTGAACCTGCAGCCCCCGATTCGCATCATTGCCTGGAGTCGGACGACGGCATCGGGCATCCTGTCCGCGTCGGCGGTCGATGGCAACCCAGCAGCATGATTCCTCTTTCCCAACCTGTGCGCGTGCTGTCGCTCATCCCCCCGATGACGCAGCTCAACACGCCTTATCCCGCAACCGCCTACCTGACCGGCTTCCTGCGTTCGCGCGGGGTGCATGCTGCCCAGGCCGACCTTGCGCTGGCCCTGGTACTGGCGTTGTTCTCCCCGGCGGGACTGGGTGAATTGCAGCAGCAGGCCGAAGCGCTGCCCCGCCGCCGGCGTAGCGGGCAGGTCGACGCGTTTCTCGCGCAGTTCGAGCGTTACCTTGCCACCATCGTCCCGGTCATGCGGTTTTTGCAGGGCGGCGATGCCACGCTCGCGCACCGCATCTGCTCCCGCCAGTTCCTGCCGGAGGGGGCTCGCTTTGACTCGCTGGCAGCCTACGTCGATCCGGATGAACCGTATGGCGGCGACCCGCTGGCCTGGGCCTTCGGCGCCTTGGGCCTGCAGGACCGTGCACGGCATCTGGCGACGCTGTATCTGAACGACCTGGCCGACGTGGTGCGCGATGCGGTCGACCCCCGTTTCGAATTCGTGCGCTATGCCGAATCGCTGGCACAAAGCCAGCCGACGTTCGAACCGCTGGCACAGGCACTGGCCGCGCCGGCCAATCTGGTCGATCACATGCTGCAGGCACTGACCCTGGCGACCCTCGCCGAGCACACCCCCAACGTGGTGTTGCTGTCGGTCCCTTTCCCGGGGGCCGTCTATGGCGCCTTCCGCATCGCCCAGACGATCAAGGTCCACGATCCATCCATCGTCACTGTGCTGGGCGGCGGTTTTGTCAACACCGAGCTGCGCGAGCTGGCCGAGCCGCGCGTGTTCGACTACTTCGATTTTGTCACCCTTGATGCAGGCGAGCGGCCGCTGCTGGCGCTGCTCGATCATCTGACCGGCCAACGTTCGGCACAGCGACTGGTACGCACCTTTTCCAGGAACGACGCGGGCGAGGTCCGATACATCCAGTTCCCCGAGCCGGACGTACCCTTTGCCGAGGTCGGCACACCGACCTGGGACGGCCTGCCGCTGGAGCGCTATCTGTCGCTTCTGGACATGCTCAATCCGATGCACAGGCTATGGTCGGACGGACGCTGGAACAAGCTGACCGTGGCACACGGCTGCTACTGGAAGAAATGCAGCTTCTGCGATGTGAGCCTGGACTACATCTCGCGCTACGAGACCGCCTCGGCCACCGAGCTGGTCGACCGCATCGAACGCATCGTCGCCGAAACAGGGCAGACCGGCTTTCACTTCGTCGATGAAGCCGCGCCGCCCAAGATGCTCCGCGCCCTGGCCGAGGAACTGTTGCGGCGCGGCGTGATGATTTCATGGTGGGGCAATGTGCGGTTCGAGAAATCGTTCACCCCGGCGTTGTGCCAGCTGCTGGCGCAAAGTGGCTGCATCGCGATTTCCGGTGGGCTGGAGGTGGCGTCCGACCGGCTGCTCAAATTGATGAAGAAAGGCGTCTCGGTGGATCAGGTGGCCCGCGTCACCCACGCCTTCACCGAGGCCGGCATCCTGGTGCATGCCTATCTCATGTACGGGTTTCCGACCCAGACGGTGCAGGACACGGTGGATGCACTGGAATACGTGCGCCAGCTGTTCGAAGCCGGCTGCATCCAGTCCGGCTTCTTCCACCGTTTTGCCTGCACGGTGCACTCACCGGTGGGGCAGCACCCGGAGGAATACGGGGTCACGCTGCTGCCGCTGCCCCAGGGTGGCTTTGCCAGGAACGATATCGGCTTCGTCGACCCCAGCGGGGTGGATCATGGCGCGCTTGGCACGGCGCTGAACAAGGCCTTGTACAACTACATGCATGGCATCGGGCTGGAAGAGGATGTACGTGGCTGGTTCGACATGCGTGTGCCACGACCCCGTGTTTCCCGGCATTTCATCGCCCAGGCGTTGTCCGACCGCTAACGGCAGCGCAGCGCAAGCCGGGGCGGCAATGCCTATGCTGGAATCAGTGTCATCGGCCGCCACGTTCCAGCGCGGCGCCAGGCCGATCCAGTATGTCAAAGAGACCGGACTGCATGCTTGCCCCCGATACCCCCTACGACGAAGCGCACCGTCTTTCACTGCTACGCAATCTGGCCCTGCTCGACAGCGAGCCCGAAGAGGCGTTCGACCGGATCACCCGCCTTGCTCAAGCTGCACTGGCCGCGCCTGCGGTGTTCATCTCGCTGTTGAACGCGGATCGTCAGTGGTTCAAATCGAAGGTCGGCCTGGACATCTGCGAGCTCCCCCTCGAAGTCTCCTTCTGCAAGTACACCGTCCTGACCGACCAGATGCTGATCGTGCCGGACACCAGGCAGGACGCGCGCTTCGCGGACAACCCGATGGTCGTCGGAGCGCCCTTCATCCGCTTCTATGCAGGTTATCCGCTGCATTCGGACCGCGGCATCCGCCTTGGCACGCTGTGTGCGATCGATTACCTGCCGCGCCAGCCGGACGCGCCTTGGCTGCAGCTGCTGGGTGACCTGGGCCATATGACTGAGCGGGAGATCCAGCAGCGGGAAGCATCGCTGGTCGCGCTCGACGCACATACCAAGGGCCTGGATGCGCTGCTCGAATCCAAACTCGATCTCGATGTCACCTTCGAGCAGGCAGCGGTAGGGATTGCCTTTGTCGATCTGGATGGCAGTTGGCTGCGGGTGAACCGCAAGCTGTGCGAACTCCTGGGCTACGCCGAGGAGCGCCTGCTGGGCCTGACATTCCAGGAAATCACCTATCCGGACGACCTGGAGACCGACCTGGCGCAATTGCAGCGCCTGCTGAACGGACAGCTTTCCCACTACACCACGGAGAAACGCTACTTCCGCGGCAACGGTGAGATCATCTGGATCAACCTCACCGTCTCGCTGCGCCGTCAGGCCAACGGCAACCCACTGCATTTCATTTCGGTGATCGAGGACATCCACAACCGCAAGCTCTCCGAAGCGGCATTGCGGGAACTGCGCGAGAACCTGGAGCAGCGCGTGGTGCTGCGCACCGAGGAACTTCACGCAGCCAACGCATCGTTGATGGCGGCACTGAACCAGCAACAGCAGACCGAAGCGGTACTGCGGCGCAATGAGGCCAATGTGCGCAGCATCCTGGAGACCGCCTACGATGCCTTTGTCAGCATCGATGAAACCGGCGCCATCATCGAATGGAACCGACAGGCCGAGCTCCTGTTCGGATGGCGGCGCGATGAGGTGTTGAAACAGCCGCTGGAGAACACCATCATTCCGCCCGCGTGGCGCGAGCAGCATAACCGCGGCTTGAATCACTTCCTGCGCACAGGCGAAGGACCGGTGCTCAACAAGCTGCTGCACCTGCAGGCCCGTTGTCGTGACGGCCGCGACATCCCGGTTGAGCTCACCATTACCAGCGCCAACACCACGCCCCTGCGCTTCAACGCCTTCCTGCGCGACATCTCGGAACGCTTGGCGGTCGAAAATGCGCTGCGCGAAAGCCGGCTGCAACTCAAGACCATCACCGATCAGCTTCCCGCCCTGGTGTGCTATCTGGATCGGGAAGGCCGCTACCAGTTTGCCAACGCGACCTTCCGCACCTGGTATGGCGTGGACCCGGACGCCATGCTGGGCAAGACGGTGGGTGAGGCATTGGGGGCGCAGCACGCGCGTGATGTGCAACCCTATTGGGAACGTGCGCTCGCCGGTGAGGCGCTGACCTACGAGCGGCAGGAGACGCGTGCGGGACAGCACCGCTACGCATCCTGCACCTATCTGCCGCATCTGCAGGACGACCAGGTCATCGGCTGCTACGTGATGGTGCAGGACATCACGGACAGCAAGCAGCTTGAACTCTCGCTGAAACAGCAGGCCACCGAGGACATGCTGACCGGCCTTGCTAACCGGCGCGGCTTCACCGAGCAGTGGGAGCAGGCTGCGGCCCGCAGCAAACGGCTGGACAAGGAATGCGCAATCCTCTACATGGACCTGGATGGCTTCAAGGGCATCAACGACCGCTATGGGCATGACAGTGGTGACGCTGTGCTGGTCGCCTTTGGCGAACGCATCAAAAGCTGCATCAGGCGTACTGACTCGCTTGCCCGCCTGGGTGGCGACGAATTCGTGGTCATTCTGGAAGGATTGGCCGGGGGTCTTGGCGACGCAGCGCACGTGGCCGCCAAGATCATCGAAGCCACCCGCGCCCCGCTAGAATTGGATGACCTCACCTTCACCCTTTCCACCAGCATCGGCATCGCCGGCCTGCAGCAAGCCGGCGGCGATGCTGCAGCCTGTATCAAATTGGCCGACGACGCGCTCTACCTTGCCAAACGTGGCGGCAAATGCAGGTTCGTGATTGCGCAATCCTGACAGGACAGCCAGCAGACGACCAAGCCGCCAGCTGGAATCAGGCCATAAAACGGAAGTGCAGCGGCCTGACGCCGCTGCTGTGGGTCAAGCTTCGGAACGAGCAAAGAAACCTAAGGGGCTGCCAAGCAGCAGCGGCTGGCGGCCGGTCCAGCGCCTGCGCTGATGGCCACTACCTCGTCATTGCGCAGAAGCGAGCAACGCCCCGCTGTCGACACCTGCCCTTATTCCACCTTCTTGCGCCCTGCCTCGACCGCTTGCTGCGCTGCAAGCTCGTTGCGCTGTCCTTGGGTTGGATAACGCCCGTCGCGGCCCCCTTCGGTGGCTCCCCGCTCACTGTCACCCTCGGGCGAGAGCGCGACCTCTCCGGTGGCGCGCTTACGGCGCGCCAGCATCGAAGCGGGGTCTTCGGGTGGCAGATTCTGGGGACGGTCCGCGCGGGTATTGCCGCGCCGTTCATCTGGCAACGATCGATCCTGGCTCATGGCATGCTCCTTCGGATGGCGGCCTTGCCACCTGTTTGCCCAGCTTAGCGACCCAACGACGGAACGGCTGTCCGTGCCAGTCTTAAAGCATGAAGGAAAGCACCAGCCGCTCCTGAGCCGATTCGAGCGTCGCACCTTGTCTTTGGCCGAGTGGCCTGGTGCGGCCGTCTGCCGCATCGACCCGCCAAAGCCCTCGACTCGGCTCCGGTCTGATGCGAGGGTGCATGAGCGAATCAGTCGGCAGTGACTGCGCACTGCTGCTTGCATGCATCAGCGGCTCGTACTACGATACAGAACGTTCGTTCTATTTGGAGCAGGTTATGCGTGCCGCACCGCGTTTTCGCTTTTCCGAGTTTGCCGCGATCCGTAAACACGTCTTGCGGGTGCCCACGCCGATCATCGAGCATCTTGTGGCGCAGGCCTCCCCTTCGGCAATCCGCCGACTCATGGCGCATGACCTGGCCGGGCTCGATGAATCGCTGCGTGCGGCAGGTCAGCGCCTGCTTGGCATGTATGTTGAACTGGACGCAGCAGGCACCATTACCGACCTGGGGCTGCAGCGCAGTGCTCAGCCTTTGCATTGAAACGCATCCATAGCATTTGGCCCATGCTGGACCAGGGGTCTCAACAGATACGAGGCGGGATGTCCGGGGTGAGCCGGGTACTGCAGCTATGTGGGCAATGAGGGGGTGAGGCTGGAAGTGCGGGGCGGCAAGTGCTGCAGGCACTTGGGAACGCGCGGCTCAAGGCGTGCTTCGAATGCAATGAAGCCGGGTTGGAGGCGATATGGCGTATGGGCGCAGCGCAACAGACCGATCAGGATTCGACGTTGATCCTTTCACGGGCGATCTTCCAGCGCCCTTGATCGTGCAGCAGAATCAGGGTCTTGCTGACCTCGTCCCGGTATTGCGCGGACTCATAGTGCTGAATGAAGCGTACCTCGGCCGCCTTCGTCGATTTCTTCAAAACCTGAAAACGGTCGATGCGTACGTTGATACGGTTGGGATTGGTCAGGCGGGTGGTGCGCTGGGTGACCCATTCGGGTTGGCCAACCCCGCCTTCTGGTTTGAAGTCCGTAGCGTAGTGGTCGAAGTAGGCGGCCACGTTCTTGGCGGACCAGGCGTTAGCCCAGGTCCGCACCACCGTTTCCAACGCCTTGTCCGAGTTGTCTATCTGCTGTGCAATCTCATTGCGCGTAGCGGTGCCGGGCATGGCCGGCACCTCCGCCAGTGACGCATCCGCGGCAGGGGCAGCCGGGGACGTGGGTACGGGTGCCAGCGAGATCGCCGGCTCTGCCGCGGGCAGCACGGTACTGCAACGCACCTGTTCGTCTTCGATCTCGCTGCCGGCCAGATCCTGCTCGGCAACCTGCGTCTCAAGCGGCGTCAGCTTCAAGGCCGCCAGCAGTTGATGGGTTTGCGCCAGCACCCGCGCCTCGGCGATCTTGCGGTCGATCCGCCCCGACGCCAGGGCCCGACTCGCGTCGAACAATTCGTTCTCCGTATCCAGCACATCCAACAGCGAACGCTGACCGATATCGAACTGTTGCCGGTACGCATCCCTGGCCTTGCGGGTCGAGAGCTCGTGCTGCTCCAGATACTTGAGCTGCTCCCCCAGCCGTTGCACATTGTTCCACGCAATCTGCGTGGTCTGCCGGATCTCGCGGCACGCCTTGTCCCGCATTTCGATCGCACCACTGAGCTGTTCCACCGCGCGGCGCTCACGGGCGCGATCGCCGCCGCCCTTGAACAGGTTGTAATTGAGCATCAGCATCAGGCGGCTGTTGCGGAAATCGCCTTCCGCGCCGTCCTGGTTCTTCTCGAACCCCTGGCTGGCGCGCAATTCCAGGGTCGGCCAGTAGCCGGAGCGGCTCACGCCGGTGCCGGCCCGGGCAGAACGGATATTGGATACCGCAGCCAGAAACGCAGGATTGCGCTTGACCGCCTGCCCCAGCACCTCGGCAGGGGTCGGCAGCGAGCCGCCAAGCTCGGGGGGAGCGGCAAGCTCCCCCGGCTCTTCACCGACGAGGCGTGCATAGCGGGCCGATACGTCATAAAGATTGGAACGCTCGGTCAGCAGGTTTGATTCGGCCAGCGCCAGCCGGCCGGCCGCCTGCTCCAGATCGACCCGACGGCCCACCCCGGCCTGGGTACGCTCTTCGATCAACTTGAAGATATCCAGGTGCGTCGCGTGGTTGCGCTCCGCCAACCTGACCAACTCCCGAAACCGCAGCACGTCGTAGTAGGCCTGCACTGTTTCCATCGCATACTGGTCGCTCACGGCCAGCAGGTCGTAGTAACGGCTCAGCTTGGCATAGCTTGCACGCCGTACCTCGTCGCGCGTGGCAAAGCCGTCGAACAGGATCTGGCGCAGCTCCACGCTGGCACTGGGATTGGAATAGCTCTCGCTCGGCGCATCCGGTTCATCCTGCCAGGCACGGCCTGCTGCCGCCTGCACGTCCAGCCGCGGCAGATAGTTGCTGCGGGCGATATTGATATCCTCGTCGGCGGCACGCAGCTCGTGCCAACGCGCCCTGACTTCGGGATTACGCAGCACCGCCTTCTCCACCGATTCGGCCAGCGTCTTGGCCTGGGTCGTCGTAACGGCAATCCCTCCGAGCAGGGCACCCAGGAGAGTAAGCAGTATCTTGTTCCGATTCATCGATCTTTCCGTGGTCAGAGAGACAGGCATCGCGGCATGACGATCCATCTCCATCTGTTTTTTGTAAGAAAACAAATTACTATTACATTACTTATCGCACGCGCCGCAGTTTAGCATAACAAGGAAGCGCCCGAATGCATGGACAGCCGCCAGCGTTTTGACGATGATGGGACATCCCTTAGCGTCCAGCTCCGCGTGCCCATTTCTACGGCCCCCTTTCGGCAGTGGTTGCGGCCATCCCGTCGGGGGTGGCTTCTCCTGCTGCCGGTCTGCTTCGCAGTTGCCGCGGTGGACAGCGGCCGGATGGAGACACTGCTGCAAAGCCGCTTCGGCAGCAAACCGCTCAAGGCATTCCAGGCATGGCGCCAGACCGTGACCGAGACCAGATCGCTTGCCGATCTTGAACGGTTGGAGCGCATCAACGGCTTTTTCAACCGCCATCTGGCTTTCCTTGATGATCAGGTACTATGGAACGAAGCGGACTATTGGGCAACTCCGTTGGAAGCCATCGGGCGCGCCGCCGGTGATTGCGAGGATTTCGCCGTCGCCAAGTATTTCAGCCTGATCGAAGCTGGTGTCGAAAAAAACAAATTACGCTTGACGTATGTAAAAGCACGGATCGGCGGTCCGACCAGCACCGTGACCCAGGCACACATGGTGCTCACCTACTACGCCACACCGCAGGCCGAGCCGCTGGTGCTGGACAATCTGATCGGCGAGATCCGCCCGGCCTCACGCCGGCCGGACCTGCTGCCGGTGTTCAGCTTCAACCGCGACGGTGTCTATGTCGGCGGCGCGGCGCCCGCGCCGGTCGAACGGCTGTCACGCTGGACCAACCTGATACTGCGCATGCAGGCGCAGGGCTACGATCCTTGAGGATTCAACGATGTCATTGCTCCGACAACTCTGGCTGCTGGTGATCACTGCCACCGTGGTCGCCTTTCTCGGCAGCTTCATCGTCAGCCTCTATACGGCACGCAACTACTTGGAACAGCAGTTGTACGCGCAAAGCACCGATAGCGCGGCAGGGCTCGCGCTGTCGATGACGCAGCAGCCCAAGGATGAGGCGACCAGCGAACTGATGGTCACCGCGCTGTTCGACAGTGGCCATTTCGAACTGGTGCGCTATGCCGACACCACTGGCAAGGTGATTGCCGAGCGAAGCAATCCGGGCGAGACCGGCAGCGTGCCGCAGTGGTTCATCGACCTGTTCCCGATCGAGGTCAGTGCCGGGCAGGCCGATGTCAGCGACGGCTGGAAGCAGGCCGGACGCGTCACGGTGCAGGCTCATTCGCGCTTCGCCTACCAGTCCCTCTGGGACGGCGCGCTCAAGCTGCTGGTGTGGATCAGCGCCGCCGGCCTGCTGTCCGGACTGGTGCTGCACCGGCTGTTCCTGTGGGTGAAGCGACCGATCATGCAGATGGTGGGCCAGGCCGAAGCGATCAGCGAGCGCCGTTTCGTCACCATCCCGGTGCCACGGATCACCGAATTGCGCGCTGTGGTGCAGGCAATGAACACCATGGTCGAGCGGGTGAAGACCATGTTCGCGGAGCAGGCCGCGCGCATCGATGCGCTGCGCAGCGAGGCCAACCGCGATGCGCTCACCCAGCTGCCCAACCGCAGCTTCTTCATGGGGCGGCTGGCGCAGGCGTTGGGCGACGAGGAGTCGGCGCCCGAGGGCGCCCTGCTGCTGCTGCGGCTACGCGATCTGATGGGCCTCAACCGCCGGCTTGGTCGCGAGCGGGCCGACCAGTTTCTGCAATCGGTGGCGGGCAAGCTTGGCGCCGTGCTCGGCCACGAGCCCGATGCGCTGCTGGCCCGGCTGAACGGCGCCGATTTCGCCGTGCTGCTGCCGGGCGACGATATGGCGCGCGTCAGCGGGCTGGCCGAGCGCATGCAGGCGGGCCTGGCCGAGCTGCGGCGCGCCGAACTTGCCGACCAGCACGACCTCGCCGCCATCGGCATCACGCCGTACCGTGCCGGCGAGGCGATCGGCACCGTGCTGGCCCGCACCGATGAGGCGCTGGCGCAGGCCGAAGGCAGCAGCAACGGCATCCATGCCGCCCGGCTCAACAGCGCCCTGCCCGCCCGCTCAGCTCAGGACTGGCAGCAGGCGCTGCGCCGCGCGCTCGACCAGGGTGCCTTCCGACTGGCCGGCTACCCGGTGCTGCACCGCGACGGCGCGCTCTGGCATCGCGAGCTGATGCTGCGGCTGCAGCAGGCGGACGGTCAGTTGCTGACCGCCGGCACCTTCATGCCCATGGCCAGCCGGCTGGGGCTGACCAGCGCGTTGGATCTGGAAACCGTGCGCCTGGCCTGCGCCGAGCTGGGGCAAGGCCAGGGCGACGTGGCGGTCAACCTGTCAGCGGTATCCATCGCCGATGCGCAGTTCGTCGACAGGCTACTGGAACTGCTGCGCGGCCAGAAGGCGCACACCGGCCGGCTGTGGCTGGAAGTGAACGAGTTCGGCTTCCGCGATGAGATGCGGGCATTGGCCGAATTCGCCCGCCGGCTGCGCCCGCTGGGTTGCAAGGTCGGCATCGAGCACTTCGGCCGCCATTTCGGCAGCATTCCGCAGCTGTTCGAGCTGCAGCTCGACTACCTGAAGATCGACAGCAGCTTTGTGCAGGGTATCGAGGCACACGCCGGCAACCAGCAGCTGATCAAGGCCATCGTCGGCGTGGCCGACGGCAACGGTCTGCTCACCATTGCCGAGGGCGTGCAGACCAATGCCGAATGGGACATGCTCGCCAAGCTCGGCGTGCAGGGCATGACGGGCCCGGTGACCACCCGCCGCGCTCTTACCTGATCATGCGGTGAAGCTGGCACACATAAAAAAAAGGCGCTCCACGGAGCGCCGTTTTCAATCGAAGCCGCAGCTTCAGTCGGTGATCAGCTTGCCTTTGTTCAGCAGATCCTGGATCACCGCGGCATCGTTGTTGCCGGTGGCGCCCAGGTCCACACCATGCAGGACGATGGTCTGGTCTTCCGCTGTCCCGTTGTTGTAGCCACCGGAGAAATCGCCATCGTGGCTGATATGCACGATGGTGCTCTTGCCGCCGGCGGTATTGTTGATGGTCTCGAAGTGCAGGTAGTTGCCCAGGTTGCCGACATTGGTGCCGGTGTGCGACTCGTTCTGCAGCAGGTCACGCAGGTCCAGCTTGTCGTTGTTGCCGCTGGTGGTGCTGGCGTTGAAGTCCACGATCAGGTCGGTTGCACCGGCCACGATCCTGGTGTTGCTCTGCAGATAGAGCCCGTTGCTGCTGCCGGCATTGACTGCGCCCGCCATGGCCGACTGGTCGCCCAGCGTCCACTTGAACACGTCGTCGCCCAGGTCACCGCGTAGCAGATCGTTGCTAGCGCCACCCACGACCAAGTCATGGCCCGCGCCGCCGCGCAACGCGTCACCGCCATCGCCGCCGTACAGCTTGTCGCTGCCGGCACCGCCATACAGTGCGTCGGTACCGCCCTGGCCGTAGACCACATCGTCGCCGCTGCCGGCATTGGCCAAGTCGGAGACCGGCTGCATCTGGTTGACAACGCCCTGCACCAGCTTGTCGCTACTGTTGAGCAGATTGCTCTCGGCCGTGGTCATGAACATGTTGCGCGTGCCGGTGAACATCTCGGCCTGCGTGGTCAGCGCCACCGAGTTGTCGTTGCTCTGCGTTTCGCCCATGAAGATCGCGTCGTTGCCGGCGCCCGCTTCCACGTGGTCGTTGCTGCCCCCGGTGAAGATGACCTGTTCGTTGCCGGATGTGGTCACGGTACGCAGATCATAGCCCCCTGCCGGCTGGCCATTGCCGGCGTTGTACGCCGCACTCGCCACGGAGAAGGTGTTGCCCGCGCCCGACTCCGCCCCGTCCACGTAGTAGGTGCCCACACCGTCGTGACCGGTGATCACGTTCGGGTTGTCGGTCACCGTGATCGCGATGGCGCCATTGGAGTTGGTGGTACCGTCGTTGACCCGGTAGCTGAGGCTGCCCACGCTGGTGGTTGCGGTGATGTTGGCCGGGCTGACGTAGAGCAGGTTCTGCAGCTGGCTGATCGAGATCACCTGACCGTTCTGCACCACTGTGCCGCCCTCGGTCATCACCGTGCCTTGCGTGGGCAGGCCGGTGATGGTGACGGTAAGCCTGTCGCCTTCGGCATCGGTCGGCGCGGCGATCGCCAGCGCGGTCGGCACGCCCTCCCTGGAGGTGATGCTGTGGCTGTCCACCACCGGTGCATCATTCACCGGCGTGACATTGAGCGTGACCGTGGCAGTACTGCTCTGGCCGTTGCCATCGACCAGCGTATAGCTGAACGTGGTCGTGCCGCTGTAGTTGGCCGGTGGGTTGTAGGTGAGCGTGCCATTCGCGTTCAGCGTGAGGCTGCCGTTGGCTGGCTGCGTGAAGCCGGCGATGCGGGCACCATCGCGCAAGGTGTCGTTGGACAGCGGGTTGAAGGTGAGGCTCTGGTCCTCGGGCGTGGTGTAGCTGTCCGCCACCGCCACCGGCGAGCCGGTATCGGTGACCGTGGTCCTGGAAAGACCGGTCGCCATCACGTTCAGCGTCAACGTACCGCTGGTGCTGTCAGTGCTGGCGTTGGCGCCTTCGGTCGCGATCGACGACACCCCGATGTTGAGCGTGCCGCTGGTGTAGCTGCTCGGCAGCACCAGCTTGGCGGAAGCGAGCTCGGCCGCGGAGAGGGTGATACCGCCATTGTTGATCGGATAGCCCGTGAGATTGCCGGACGTGGTGATCACGGCACCGGTCGGCAGGCCGGTGAAACGATAGGTCAGGCTTTCCGAGCCATCGGTATCGACCAGCTGGCCGCTCACGTAGTTGGCAAGCGTGACCTCGGTCTTGCCGCCACTGGTATTGCCCGCGACCAGACCCGAGCTTGATTCGACCTTGATATCGTCGATCATCGCGCCGCGACCGGCGCTGTCGAAGCTCGTGGCATCGGTGATGATGCGGATGGTGTGCGCATTGCCGTCACCTGCGAAGCTGTACTTCAGCTCTTCCCAGTTCAGGCCACCCTGCGGGCTGGTACTCGAGTACGTGGCCACCTTCACGCCATCGACCAGGATGGCGATCTGCGTATAGGCCGTGCTGTAGCCGGAGCGGCCCGCGTAGTCGAACGACAGCGTGTAGACCTGCCCCACCGCCGTACTGACGCTGCGCTCGATGCCCAGCGTCTGCGGCAGGCTGTTGGACGAGGCATTGTTCAGCTCCAGCCAGTTGCCGTTGCCACCCGAAGCGCCGACCCCGGTGATCAGGCTGCCGGCCTGGTTGGTGATCTGGTCACCACTCGTCCACACCTCGAAGCGATTGAGGCCGCCCGAGAACGAATCGGGGGCGGTCACCAGCGTCCAGCCTTCCAGCGTCGTGGCGTTGACGCCCTCCGAGGTACCGTCGCTGTTGATGACGGATTCCCAAGTGGTGTTGAACGCTGTCTGCGCGGCCGGCACATTCAGCGTCAGTGTCGGCCGGTCGGCCGTCGGCGCGATGTCCACGGTCATGGTGGCGGTACTGCTGGTGACGCTGCCATCGCTGATCTGATAGGTGAACTTGGCGTAGTCGGCCTTCTGGTCACCGGTACCGGCGGTGCTGTAGGCATTGCTGCCCGATTCGTGCGTATCGGGCACAAAACGCAGCTTGCCGGCGTCGATGTCGGTCTTGCTGACCAGTTGGTTGGCCGTGATGCTGACCCAGCCGTTGCCATTGTTGTACTGCAGTGTGCCATCGGTTGGCAGCCCGATCATCTTCACCGACAACCCGCTGACCGGGGTATCGATGTCGCCGGCGTTGAACTGGCTCCAGCTCAGCACCAGCGGCGTATCTTCAGTACCGGTCACCGAACCACCGGTGGTGGTCGGCGCATCGTTCACCGGGTTGACGGTGAGGGTGCCGGTCGCATTGCCGGTCGACACCAGGCCGTTGTTGTCGGTGGCGCTGTACTGGAAGGTATTGCTGCCGCTCCAGTCCGCATTCGGCTTGAAGTAGATCGTCGCGCCGTTGCTGGTCGCGGTGATCACACTCGCCAGCGTCAGCGGGTTGGTCGCGGCGATATCGCTGTAGAACGTGCCGTTGGCCGGCAGGCTGGTCAGCTTGAAGCTCGCCACGGTGCCATCGACGTCGGTGCCGGTCAGGTTGACCGCGATCACCGTGTCTTCGTTGCCCGTCGCGCTGATGGCCTGCGACACTGGCGCGTCGTTCACCGCGGTCACGTTCAGCGTCAGCGTGCTGGTCGTCGTGGTGATGCCATCCGAGACGGTGTAGGTCGCCACCGGCACCGGGCCGTTGTAGTTGGCCACCGGCACGAAGCTGTAGCTGCCGTTGCCATTGATGGTCAGGCTGCCGACCCCGGCGATGGTGGCAGTCTGGCCGGCGGTGAAGCTGCCGGCGACGTTGGCAATCGAGAACTGGGTGATCGTCAGCGGGTTGCCGTCGATATCACTGTCGTTGGCCAGCAGGCCGTTGGCGGCGCTGACCGTCAGCGGGGTGTCCTCGGCGGTGGTGTTGCTGTCCGGTGCGGTGATCGGCACGTCGTTCACCGCCGTCACGGTGATGTTCAGCGTGCTGCTCACCCCAGTGTTGGTGGTGTAGCTGACCTGTGGCACGTTGCCGTTCCAGTTTGCCACTGGGGTGAAGCTGTAGTCGCCATTGCTGCCCAGGGTGAAGCTGCCCACGCCGGCAAGGGTGGCGGTCTGACCCGCCGTGAAGCTGCCGGCGACGCCGTTCACGCTGAAGCCGGCAACGGTCAGGACGGTGTCGACATCGCTGTCGTTGACCAGCACGTTGCCGCTGGCCACCGTGTCCTCGGCCACCGTCTTGGTGTCCGGGGCCAGCACCGACGGGTCGTCCACCGCCGTCACGCTGATGCGCAGCGTGTTGTTCGCCGAACTGCTGCCATCGGTGGCGGTATAGGTCACCACCGGCACGGCGCCGTTGTAGTTGGTCGCCGGGGTGAAGCTGTAGCTGCCGTTGCTGTTCATCACCAGGGTGCCGACCCCGGCCAGCGTGGCGGTGGCGCTGCCACCGGCGGCAATGGTGTAGGTGGTGCCCGAGACCACGAACTGCGACACCGACAGCGGGCCGTCGGCGTCGCTGTCGTTGCTCAGCACGTTGCCGGTGCTGGTGCCCGAGTCCTCGGCCACCGTCAGCGTGTCCGGGGCGGTCACGGTCGGGTCGGCCACGGCGGTCACGTTCAGTGTCAGCGTGCTGGTCGTCGTGGTGGTGCCGTCCGAGACGGTGTAGGTCGCCACCGGCACCGGGCCGTTATAGTTGGCCACCGGCACAAAGCTGTAGCTGCCGTTGCCATTGATGGTCAGGCTGCCGACCCCGGCGATAGTGGCAGTCTGGCCGGCGGTGAAGCTGCCGGCGACGTTGGCAATCGAGAACTGGGTGATCGTCAGCGGGTTGCCGTCGACATCGCTGTCGTTGGCCAGCAGGCCGTTGGCGGCGCTGACCGCCAACGTGGTGTCCTCGGCGGTGGTGTTGCTGTCCGGCGCAGCAATCGGCGCATCGTTCACCGGGTTGACGGTGAGGGTGCCAGTCGCACTGCCCGTCGACACCAGGCCGTTGTTGTCAGTGGCGCTGTACTGGAAGGTATTGCTGCCATTCCAATCCGCGTTCGGCTTGAAGTAGATCGTCGCACCGTTGTTGGTCGCGGTGATCACGCTCGCCAGCGTCAGCGGGTTGGTCGCAGCCGCATCGCTGTAGAACGTGCCGTTGGCCGGCAGGCTGGTCAGCTTGAAGCTCGCCACCGTGCCATCGACGTCGGTGCCAGTCAGGTTGACCGCAATCACCGTGTCTTCGTTGCCACTGGCGGTGACGGCTTGCGCCACCGGGGCGTCATTCAGCGCATTCACGGTAAGGGTGCCGGTCGCAATGCCCGTCGACACCAGGCCGTTGTTGTCGGTAGCGCTGTACTGGAAGGTGTTGCTGCCGTTCCAGTCCGCGTTCGGCTTGAAGTAGATCGTCGCACCGTTGCTGGTGGCGGTGATCACGCTCGCCAGCGTCAGCGGGTTGGTCGCGGCCGCATCGCTGTAGAACGTGCCGTTGGCCGGCAGGCTGGTCAGCTTGAAGCTCGCCACCGTGCCATCGACGTCGGTGCCGGTCAGGTTGACCGCAATCACCGTGTCTTCGTTGCCACTGGCGGTGACGGCTTGCGCCACCGGGGCGTCATTCACCGCGTTGACCTGCACATTCACCGTCGCCGTGCTGGTGCCACCCTGGCCGTCACTCACCGTGTAGGTGAACGACGCCGGGCCGTTGTAGTTCGCCGCCGGCGTGAACACCACATTGCCATTGACCAACGCCACCGTGCCCTGTGTTGCATCCTGCACCGAGACCAGGGTCAGGGAATTGCCATCTGCATCCTGGTCATTGGCCAGCAGCGCAGCCGCAGTCAACGTCAGCGGTTGGTCCTCATTGGTGGTCGCCACATCGGCAGCCGCCACCGGCGCATCGTTCACCGCTGTCACCGTGATCGCGATGGTGTCCACATCGCTCTTCGCCCCACCGGCACCGGTATTGCCGTTGTCGCTGGTCGTCACCGTCAGTTGCGCACCACCGTCGTAGTTGGCCGTCGGCACAAAGCGCGTGCCCTCCAACACCGCGTTGATCGCACTCACCGAGCCAGTCAGCGTCACCGCGTCGCTGCCGTTGCCCGACAACGTCACCCCGCCGCTGTTCGAACCCAGATGCAACACCCCGTGGGTCGCCGTCAGCGTCACCGTCATACTGCGGCTGCCGGCATCGACGTCGCCGATGCGGATGGCGTTGCCATTGGCGCTTGAGAACACCAGCGCCGTATCCTCGGCCACGCTCTGTGCAGCAGGTACCGTATTCACCGGTGCGTCGTTGACCGCGTTGACCTGCACCGTCACCGTCGCCGTGCTGGTGCCACCCTGGCCGTCACTCACCGTGTAGGTGAACGACGCCGGGCCGTTGTAGTTCGCCGCCGGTGTGAACACCACATTGCCGTTGACCAAGGCCACCGTGCCCTGTGTTGCATCCTGCACCGAGGCCAGGGTCAGGGGATTGCCATCTGCATCCTGGTCATTGGCCAGCAGCGCAGCCGCAGTCAACGTCAGCGGTTGGTCCTCGTTGGTGGTCGCGACATCGGCAGCCGCCACCGGTGCGTCGTTCACCGCATTCACGGTAAGGGTGCCGGTCGCATTGCCGGTCGAGACCAGGCCGTTGTTGTCGGTGGCGCTGTATTGGAAGGTGTTGCTGCCATTCCAGTCCGCGTTCGGCTTGAAGTAGATCGTCACCCCATTGCTGGTCGCGGTGATCACGCTTGCCAAGGTCAGCGGGTTGGTCGCAGCCGCATCGCTGTAGAACGTGCCGTTGGCCGGCAGGCTGGTCAGCTTGAAGCTCGCCACCGTGCCATCGACATCGGTGCCGGTCAGGTTGACCGCGATCACCGTGTCTTCGTTGCCGCTGGCGGTGACGGCTTGCGGCACCGGGGCGTCATTCACCGCATTGACGGTAAGGGTGCCGCTGGCATTGCCCGTCGACACCAGGCCGTTGTTGTCGGTGGCGCTGTACTGGAAGGTATTGCTGCCGCTCCAGTCCGCATTCGGCTTGAAGTAGATCGTCGCGCCGTTGCTGGTCGCGGTGATCACGCTCGCCAGCGTCAGCGGGTTGGTCGCGGCGATATCGCTGTAGAACGTGCCGTTGGCCGGCAGGCTGGTCAGCTTGAAGCTCGCCACGGTGCCATCGACGTCGGTGCCGGTCAGGTTGACCGCGATCACCGTGTCTTCGTTGCCCGTCGCGCTGATGGCCTGCGACACTGGCGCGTCGTTCACCGCGGTCACGTTCAGCGTCAGCGTGCTGGTCGTCGTGGTGATGCCATCCGAGACGGTGTAGGTCGCCACCGGCACCGGGCCGTTGTAGTTGGCCACCGGCACGAAGCTGTAGCTGCCGTTGCCATTGATGGTCAGGCTGCCGACCCCGGCGATGGTGGCAGTCTGGCCGGCGGTGAAGCTGCCGGCGACGTTGGCAATCGAGAACTGGGTGATCGTCAGCGGGTTGCCGTCGATATCACTGTCGTTGGCCAGCAGGCCGTTGGCGGCGCTGACCGTCAGCGGGGTGTCTTCCGCCGTGGTATTGCTCTCCGGTACAGCCACCGGGGCATCGTTCACCGGCGTCACGTTGAAACTGACCGTGTTCGGCACCGCATCGAACACACCCGCGCTGTCCTGCACGCTGAAGGTGAAGCTGGCATAGCCCACCCCATTGGCGTTGGCCGCCGGCGTGAACACCAGATTGCCGAGGTCGGCCACGTTGATCACCTGGTGGGCACTGACCGGCACGCCGTTCAGCGTCAGGCTGCCGGCGCCCGGCAGGCTGTCGATCCGCACCGCCTGCAAGGTCTGACCCACATCGCTGTCGCTGAAGCCGAAGTCGGCAGCGCTGAAGCCGTGGCTGCCGTCTTCCTGTAGCGTGACCGTCTGGTCGGCGCCGGTCGGCGGGGTGTTGGCACCGACGTTGACCGTCAAGGTGCCGGTGGCGCTGCCACCGGCACCGTCGTCGATCTGGTAGCTGATGCTGACCGGGCCGGTGACGTTGCCGGCCGGCACGAAGTTGAGCGTGCCGTCCGGGTTCAGCGTGACCGTGCCCTTGCTGGGGTCGACCACGCTGGCGCCGGTCACCGTCAGCGGGTTGCCGTCGACGTCGGTGTCGTTGGCCAGCACGTTGAGGTTGCTGATCGGGGTGTTGATGGCGGTGCTGGCGACGTCGACGCCCGCCACCGGGTCGTCGTTGGTGCCGCTGATCACCACGCTGATGACGTGGCTGGTGCCGTCGGCGCTCTGCACCGTGAACTGTTCGGTCCTGGTCTCGCCAGCCTTGAGGTATTGCACGGCGACGTTGTCGACCTGGTAGGTCCAGTGACCGGCCGTGTCGATGGTGAGGCCACCCAGGGTGGCGCCCACCGGGGTGGCGGCGCCAGCGGTGAAGCTGGACTGGCCCGCATCCGGGTCGCTCACCGTGAGCGTACCGGTGTCGCTCAGCTTGCCGGCCGCCGTGACGCCGAGGTCTTCGGTGACGGCACCTTGGTCGTCACCGCCAATCACGGCCGGGTCGGCCACCGGGGTGATGCCGACGTTGACGGTGACGGTATCCGTGCCGCCCTTGCTGTCGCTCACCGTGACGGTGAAGCTGTCGCTGCCGTTGTAGTTGGCGTTCGGCGTGTAGGTCCAGCTGCCGTTCGGATTGACCGTGACCGTGCCGTGCACCGGATCGGTCCCCTTGGTGAAGCTCAGCGGATCGCCATCGACGTCAGTGGCGGTCAGTTGGCCGTTCACCGGGGTGTCTTCATTGGTGGTGACGGTGAGGTCGTTGCCCAGCGGGTTGCCGTTGCTGTCGTTCAGCACCGGCGCGTCGTTCACCGCCGTCACGGTGATGTTCAGCGTGCTGCTCACCCCAGTGTTGGTGGTGTAGCTGACCTGTGGCACGTTGCCGTTCCAGTTTGCCACTGGGGTGAAGCTGTAGTCGCCATTGCTGCCCAGGGTGAAGCTGCCCACGCCGGCAAGGGTGGCGGTCTGACCCGCCGTGAAGCTGCCGGCGACGCCGTTCACGCTGAAGCCGGCAACGGTCAGGACGGTGTCGACATCGCTGTCGTTGACCAGCACGTTGCCGCTGGCCACCGTGTCCTCAGCCACCGTCAGCGTGTCCGGGGCGGTCACGGTCGGGTCGGCCACGGCGGTCACGTTCAGTGTCAGCGTGCTGGTCGTCGTGGTGGTGCCGTCCGAGACGGTGTAGGTCGCCAC
This sequence comes from Chitiniphilus purpureus, assembly GCF_025642115.1. Lineage (GTDB taxonomy): Bacteria > Pseudomonadota > Gammaproteobacteria > Burkholderiales > Chitinibacteraceae > Chitiniphilus > Chitiniphilus purpureus. The sequence goes on from NZ_CP106753.1 coordinate 2,824,719, forward strand.
CGGCACCGGGCCGTTGTAGTTGGCCACCGGCACGAAGCTGTAGCTGCCGTTGCCATTGATGGTCAGGCTGCCGACCCCGGCGATAGTGGCAGTCTGGCCGGCAGTGAAACTGCCGGCGACGTTGGCAATCGAGAACTGGGTGATCGTCAGCGGGTTGCCGTCGACATCGCTGTCGTTGGCCAGCAGGCCGTTGGCGGCGCTGACCGCCAACGTGGTGTCCTCGGCGGTGGTGTTGCTGTCCGGCGCAGCAATCGGCGCATCGTTCACCGGGTTGACGGTGAGGGTGCCGGTCGCATTGCCGGTCGAGACTAGGCCGTTGTTGTCGGTGGCGCTGTACTGGAAGGTGTTGCTGCCGTTCCAGTCCGCGTTCGGCTTGAAGTAGATCGTCGCCCCATTGCTGGTCGCGGTGATCACGCTCGCAAGGGTCAGCGGGTTGGCCGCAGCCGCATCGCTGTAGAACGTGCCGTTGGCCGGCAGGCTGGTCAGCTTGAAGCTCGCCACCGTGCCATCGACGTCGGTGCCGGCCAGGTTGACCGCAATCACCGTGTCTTCGTTGCCACTGGCGGTGACGGCTTGCGCCACCGGGGCATCGTTCACCGGCGTCACGTTGAAACTGACCGTGTTCGGCACCGCATCGAACCCACCCGCGCTGTCCTGCACGCTGAAGGTGAAGCTGGCGTAGCCCACCCCGTTGGCGTTGGCCGCCGGCGTGAACACCAGGTTGCCGAGGTCAGCCACGTTGATCACCTGGTGGGCACTGACCAGCACGCCGTTCAGCGTCAGGCTGCCGGCGCCCGGCAGGCTGTCGATCCGCACCGCCTGCAAGGTCTGGCCCACATCGCTGTCGCTGAAGCCGAAGTCGCCGGCGCTGAAGCCGTGGCTGCCGTCTTCCTGCAGCGTGACCGTCTGGTCGGCGCCGGTCGGCGGGGTGTTGGCACCGACGTTGACCGTCAAGGTGCCGGTGGCGCTGCCACCGGCACCGTCGTCGATCTGGTAGCTGATGCTGACCGGGCCGGTGACGTTGCCGGCCGGCACGAAGTTGAGCGTGCCGTCCGGGTTCAGCGTGACCGTGCCCTTGCTGGGGTCGACCACGCTGGCGCCGGTCACCGTCAGCGGGTTGCCGTCGACGTCGGTGTCGTTGGCCAGCACGTTGAGGTTGCTGATCGGGGTGTTGATGGCGGTGCTGGCGACGTCGACGCCCGCCACCGGGCCGTCGTTGGTGCCGCTGATCACCACGCTGATGACGTGGCTGGTGCCGTCGGCGCTCTGCACCGTGAACTGTTCGGTCCTGGTCTCGCCGGCCTTGAGGTATTGCACGGCGACGTTGTCGACCTGGTAGGTCCAGTGACCGGCAGCATCGATGGTGAGGCCACCCAGGGTGGCGCCCACCGGGGTGGCGGCGCCAGCGGTGAAGCTGGACTGGCCGGCATCCGGGTCGCTCACCGTGAGCGTACCGGTGTCGCTCAGCTTGCCGGCCGCCGTGACGCCGAGGTCTTCGGTGACGGCACCTTGGTCGTCACCGCCAATCACGGCCGGGTCGGCCACCGGGGTGATGCCGACGTTGACGGTGACGGTATCCGTGCCGCCCTTGCTGTCGCTGACCGTGACCGTGAAGCTGTCGCTGCCGTTGTAGTTGGCGTTCGGCGTGTAGGTCCAGCTGCCGTTCGGATTGACCGTGACCGTGCCGTGCACCGGATCGGTCCCCTTGGTGAAGCTCAGCGGATCGCCATCGACGTCAGTGGCGGTCAGTTGGCCGTTCACCGGGGTGTCTTCATTGGTGGTGACGGTGAGGTCGTTGCCCAGCGGGTTGCCGTTGCTGTCGCTCAACACCGGCGCGTCGTTCACCGGGTTGACGGTGAGGGTGCCAGTCGCAATGCCCGTCGACACCAAGCCGTTGTTGTCGGTGGCGCTGTATTGGAAGGTGTTGCTGCCATTCCAGTCCGCGTTCGGCTTGAAGTAGATCGTCGCACCGTTGCTGGTGGCGGTGATCACGCTCGCCAGGGTCAGCGGGTTGGTCGCAGCCGCATCGCTGTAGAACGTGCCGTTGGCCGGCAGGCTGGTCAGCTTGAAGCTCGCCACGGTGCCATCGACGTCGGTGCCGGTCAGGTTGACCGCAATCACCGTGTCTTCGTTGCCGCTGGCGGTGACGGCTTGCGGGACCGGGGCGTCGTTCACCGCGTTGACCTGCACATTCACCGTCGCCGTGCTGGTGCCACCCTGGCCGTCACTCACCGTGTAGGTGAACGACGCCGGGCCGTTGTAGTTCGCCGCCGGCGTGAACACCACATTGCCATTGACCAACGCCACCGTGCCCTGTGTTGCATCCTGCACCGAGACCAGGGTCAGGGAATTGCCATCTGCATCCTGGTCATTGGCCAGCAGCGCAGCCGCAGTCAACGTCAGCGGTTGGTCCTCGTTGGTGGTCGCCACATCGGCAGCCGCCACCGGCGCATCGTTCACCGCCGTCACCGTGATCGCGATGGTGTCCACATCGCTCTTCGCCCCACCGGCACCGGTATTGCCGTTGTCGCTGGTCGTCACCGTCAGTTGCGCACCACCGTCGTAGTTGGCCGTCGGCACAAAGCGCGTGCCCTCCAACACCGCGTTGATCGCACTCACCGAGCCAGTCAGCGTCACCGCGTCGCTGCCGTTGCCCGACAACGTCACCCCGCCACTGTTCGAACCCAGATGCAACACCCCGTGGGTCGCCGTCAGCGTCACCGTCATGCTGCGGCTGCCGGCATCGACGTCGCCGATGCGGATGGCGTTGCCATTGGCGCTTGAGAATACCAGCGCCGTATCCTCGGCCACGCTCTGTGCAGCAGGTACCGTATTCACCGGTGCGTCGTTGACCGCGTTGACCTGCACATTCACCGTCGCCGTGCTGGTACCACCCTGGCCGTCACTCACCGTGTAGGTGAACGACGCCGGGCCGTTGTAGTTCGCCGCCGGTGTGAACACCACATTGCCGTTGACCAAGGCCACCGTGCCCTGTGTTGCATCCTGCACCGAGACCAGGGTCAGGGGATTGCCATCTGCATCCTGGTCATTGGCCAGCAGCGCAGCCGCAGTCAACGTCAGCGGTTGGTCCTCGTTGGTGGTCGCCACATCGGCAGCCGCCACCGGTGCGTCGTTCACCGCATTCACGGTAAGGGTGCCGGTCGCATTGCCGGTCGACACCAGGCCGTTGTTGTCGGTGGCGCTGTACTGGAAGGTATTGCTGCCATTCCAGTCCGCGTTCGGCTTGAAGTAGATCGTCGCCCCATTGCTGGTCGCGGTGATCACGCTCGCCAAGGTCAGCGGGTTGGTCGCAGCCGCATCGCTGTAGAACGTGCCGTTGGCCGGCAGGCTGGTCAGCTTGAAGCTCGCCACCGTGCCATCGACATCGGTGCCGGTCAGGTTGACCGCAATCATCGTGTCTTCGTTGCCGCTGGCGGTGACGGCTTGCGGCACCGGGGCGTCGTTCACCGGCGTCACGTTGAAACTGACCGTGTTCGGCACCGCATCGAACCCACCCGCGCTGTCCTGCACGCTGAAGGTGAAGCTGGCATAGCCCACCCCATTGGCGTTGGCCGCCGGCGTGAACACCAGGTTGCCGAGGTCGGCCACGTTGATCACCTGGTGGGCACTGACCGGCACGCCGTTCAGCGTCAGGCTGCCGGCGCCCGGCAGGCTGTCGATCCGCACCGCCTGCAAGGTCTGACCCACATCGCTGTCGCTGAAGCCGAAGTCGGCAGCGCTGAAGCCGTGGCTGCCGTCTTCCTGTAGCGTGACCGTCTGGTCGGCGCCGGTCGGCGGGGTGTTGGCACCGACGTTGACCGTCAAGGTGCCGGTGGCGCTGCCACCGGCACCGTCGTCGATCTGGTAGCTGATGCTGACCGGGCCGGTGACGTTGCCGGCCGGCACGAAGTTGAGCGTGCCGTCCGGGTTCAGCGTGACCGTGCCCTTGCTGGGGTCGACCACGCTGGCGCCGGTCACCGTCAGCGGGTTGCCGTCGACGTCGGTGTCGTTGGCCAGCACGTTGAGGTTGCTGATCGGGGTGTTGATGGCGGTGCTGGCGACGTCGACGCCCGCCACCGGGCCGTCGTTGGTGCCGCTGATCACCACGCTGATGACGTGGCTGGTGCCGTCGGCGCTCTGCACCGTGAACTGTTCGGTCCTGGTCTCGCCAGCCTTGAGGTATTGCACGGCGACGTTGTCGACCTGGTAGGTCCAGTGACCGGCCGTGTCGATGGTGAGGCCACCCAGGGTGGCGCCCACCGGGGTGGCGGCGCCAGCGGTGAAGCTGGACTGGCCCGCATCCGGGTCGCTCACCGTGAGCGTACCGGTGTCGCTCAGCTTGCCGGCCGCCGTGACGCCGAGGTCTTCGGTGACGGCACCTTGGTCGTCACCGCCAATCACGGCCGGGTCGGCCACCGGGGTGATGCCGACGTTGACGGTGACGGTATCCGTGCCGCCCTTGCTGTCGCTCACCGTGACGGTGAAGCTGTCGCTGCCGTTGTAGTTGGCGTTCGGCGTGTAGGTCCAGCTGCCGTTCGGATTGACCGTGACCGTGCCGTGCACCGGATCGGTCCCCTTGGTGAAGCTCAGCGGATCGCCATCGACGTCGGTGGCGGTCAGTTGGCCGTTCACCGGGGTGTCTTCATTGGTGGTGACGGTGAGGTCGTTGCCCAGCGGGTTGCCGTTGCTGTCGTTCAGCACCGGGGCATCGTTCACCGCCGTCACCGTGATCGCGATGGTGTCCACATCGCTCTTCGCCCCACCGGCACCGGTATTGCCGTTGTCGCTGGTCGTCACCGTCAGTTGCGCACCACCGTCGTAGTTGGCCGTCGGCACAAAGCGCGTGCCCTCCAACACCGCGTTGATCGCACTCACCGAGCCAGTCAGCGTCACCGTGTCGCTGCCGTTGCCCGACAACGTCACCCCGCCACTGTTCGAACCCAGATGCAACACCCCGTGGGTCGCCGTCAGCGTCACCGTCATGCTGCGGCTGCCGGCATCGACGTCGCCGATGCGGATGGCGTTGCCATTGGCGCTTGAGAACACCAGCGCCGTATCCTCGGCCACGCTCTGTGCAGCAGGTACCGTATTCACCGGTGCGTCGTTGACCGCGTTGACCTGCACATTCACCGTCGCCGTGCTGGTGCCACCCTGGCCGTCACTCACCGTGTAGGTGAACGACGCCGGGCCGTTGTAGTTCGCCGCCGGCGTGAACACCACATTGCCGTTGACCAAGGCCACCGTGCCCTGTGTTGCATCCTGCACCGAGACCAGGGTCAGGAGATTGCCGTCGACGTCCTGATCGTTGCCGAGCAGTGCGGCGGGGCTGAGGGTCAGGGGCTGGTCTTCGTCGGTCGTCACGGCGTCGTTCGCCAACAGCGGGCCATCGTTGGTGCCGAGCACATCGACGACGATGGTGTGCACCGTGCCGTCCGCGCTTGTCACATTCACCGCACGGGTGACCATTTCACCTGCCTTGAGTCCCTGCACCACCGCAGCACTGTTGTTGAGCGTGTACTGCCAGCTGCCATCCGCGGCGATCTGCAAGGTGCCATAGTCGCCATCGACCACAGTGCGTGGCTGGAAGACGGCTTGCCCGGCATCCGCGTCACTGACGACAAGACGTCCGCTGGCAAGCAACGTGCCATCTTCGGTGACGCTACCGCGGTCACCGCCCGGTGTCGCCGGGGTGATCACCGCGCCGTCGTCCAGCCCCTGGACCTGCACAACGATCTCGGTGGTGCTGCCGTCGGCCAGTTGCACTGTAAAGCGTTCAGTCTCGCGCTGCCCGCTGACCAGCTCCTGTACCGCCGCATCACCATTGCTCAGCGTGTACTGCCAGTTGCCATCGGCTGCAATCTGCAGCGTGCCGTACCTACCGGCAAGCGTTTCAGCGACAAAACCGATGCCACCGGTGGCAGTCAGTACGCCAGTGGCGCTCAATGTCACATCTTCCTGTACCGTGCCGCCGCCCGGGCCGGCGGCTTCATTGGTTCCGCCGACGGTGATCACGATCGCATGGCTGGTGCCATCCACACTCGCCACATTCACGGTACGCGTGACCGTTTCACCGGCCTTGAGCCCTTGTACCAATGCAGCATTGTTGTTGAGCGTGTACTGCCAGCTGCCGTCTGCCGTGATCCGCAGTGTGCCGTAGTCACCGTCGACCACCGTGCCTGGCCGGAACGCTGCCTGGCCTGCATCGGCATCGGTCACCCGCAGCTGCCCCGAGGTGCTCAGGACGAGGTCCTCGGTGACCTGCCCTGTGGCCGTACCGGAAATCACGGCAGCGTCATCGGTGCCGCGGATGGTGACCACAACGGCACTGGAAACCCCGTCGGTATTGGTCACGGAGAAGGTTTCGGTGCGGGTTTCACCGGCGGTAAGCGCCTGGACCGCAGGATTGGCGTTGTCCAGCTGATAGCGCCAGGTACCGTCGCCATCCAGGGTAAAACGGCCGTAGCTGCCGGCGGTACCGCTCTGGGGGACGAAGGTGGCCGGTGTGGCATCCGGATCACGGATCACCAGCCTGCCCTGGGCAGCCAGCACACTGTCTTCGACGACTTCGCCCCGGTCGGCCCCCGGGGTGGCCGGGTCGATGCGGCCGGCATCGGCGACAGGCTCGATCCGTACGTTGACCGTGATGCTTTCGACCCCACCCTGCCCGTCACTGACGATCACGGTGAACGCATCGTCGCCGTTGTAATCCGGGGCTGGCACATAAATGTAGTTCCCACCCGCATCCACGGTGACCGTGCCGTGTGCGGGCTCGCTGCCCTTCACGTAGCTCAGGCCGTCGCCGTCGCGATCGGAAGCGGACACAGCGCCACTGACAGCGGTGTCTTCCCGGGTCGTGATCGCCAGATCGTTCCCGGAAGGTGCATCATTGACCGGCGTGACCAGCAGCGAGACCACCGCCTCGGTGATGCCACCACGGCCATCGGCCACCAGGACGGTAAATCGGTCAGCCCCGTTGTAGTCGCCAGCCGGTGTGTAGACATAGCTGCCGTCGGCCGTCAGTGACACCGTGCCATGTTCGGGACCGCCGCCGGCCTTGAGGCTGTACAGCAATGCATCGTTGTCCGCGTCGCTGGCCGATACCCGTCCGCTGACGCTGCTGTCTTCCTGCAGGACATGGCTGACTGCAGCCACCAGTGGCACTTGGTTGGGCGCGGCTGGGGGACCCACATCGACAGGCGGCGTGGCCGGGACCGATGGGGTCTCGTTGCCCGGCAAGGGCACATCGACCGTGGCGGCGTCGGCACCGGCTGTGGGTGCCGTCTCGGTCACCAGGGGGGTGTCCTCCTCGGCGGACAAGCCGGCAAAACCAAAGGTGCCCGGCCGCAGCTGTTCCACCATGCGCATCAGGCGCACGAACGAGTGCCCGCTGTTGTCGCCCCCGCCGGTCAGACCGGCCGCAGCGGGCTCCAGCACTTCCGAGAGATCCCCGCCCTGCTCCAGCACCTGGGCAAGCTGCTCGGTCTGTGCCTCGACCTGGGCGAGTGCGGATTGCACGGGGTCGGCCGGCTCAGTGCCAAGTACGCTCGCGTCGACCAGCACGGTGCGATCCTCGCCCAGCGTGATCTGCTCGCCGCCCGGCAATGCGAGCACCAGCCCGCTTTGCGGCGCGGTGACCACGATCTGATCCTGTTCGACCCGGTCGCCCTGTTTGAGCGGGACCAACTTGCCGTCGGCATCACGCCGGTAGGCGTCGCCAAGGATGTGGACGATGGTGGCTTGGGCAGGCGCGTTGCTCATGGCGGTATCCGGTTGAAACCCGATCGGGATTGGACCGCAGCATGACGGTGTATATCAGCAAAATCTATTGTACCAAGGTACAGGTCGCGCTCAGCCGGCGCCGTTGACCAACAGCGCCAGCTGCAGCCGGTCGGCCACGCCCAATTTGGCAAAGATGGCGCTCAGGTGGGCTTTGACGGTGCGCTCGGTGATGCCGAGCTGCCGAGCGATCAGTTTGCTGGGCTCGCCACGTGCCGCCAGGCGCGCCACTTCCTGTTCACGCTCGGACAATCGTGCTTGCCAGCCTGGGGTGGCCGATGTGTGTGGCAACGTGCGTTGCAGCCCGCCGAGCAGCTGCTGCATGACCTCCTGACCGATCCAGAATCCACCGTTGAGTACCGTTTCCAGGACACGGTGCCAGTCGGCAAGCGGCGCATAGGCGTGTGCGTAGCCACGGCAGCCTGCAGCGAGCGCAGCCACATGCTCGGACGCATCGGGCACGGTGCTGGCGGCCACCAGCGTGTGGGTACGGCTCCAGCCAAGCCAAGCGGGATCGGACAACGGCGGCAGACCGGGCAGCGCCAGATCACACAACGCCACACTGCGTGGCGGCAGCGTGACCAATGCCGCCGACGTTCCGGCCGCCACCGGCGCAAGCCCGACCGAGATCTGCGCCCAGTACGCGGCCAACGCCCGATCGTGGGTGAGCAGCAGCAGGGTACTCATCGTTCGGTCAACGCGTTGGCCTTGGCCCGCAATACCGGCTTGAGCAGGTAGGAGAGGATGGTCTTCTTGCCGGTCAGGATATCCACTTCCGCCACCATGCCGGGGATGATGGGACGCTTGGCATCCCCCAGGTAGCTGGACTTGGTACGCACCTTGACGACATAGAACGCGTTGCCCTTGTCGTCGGTCACGGTATCGGCCGAGATATGCTCCAACTTGGCTTCAAGCCCGCCGTAGGTCGAGAAGTCATACGCGGTGAACTTCACCAGCGCCGCCTGCCCCGGCCGCAGGAAAGCGATGTCGCGCGGCTGGATCCGCGCTTCGAGCAGCAGGGCATCGTCCGCCGGCACGATTTCGATCACTTCCTTGCCCGGCTGCACCACACCGCCCACGGTATTGACCAGCAACTGCTTGACCGTACCGCGCACCGGGGAGCGCACTTCGGACTGCTTGACGCGATCGGCCAGCGCCACGCTGCCTTCGGACAGACTGGCCAGCTTGCCCAGCGTTTCGGAAAGCTCGCTGCTTGCCTGGTTGCGGAACGCCAGCTCCACCTCCTGCTGCTTGCGACCCGCTTCGGCAATGGCTGCCTGGATGCGCGGCAACTGCGCCGCGGCTGCGTCACGCTCGCCCCGATAGCGGGCGACATCGCGCTCCAGCCGCAATACTTCGACATCGGAGACCGCGCCGCTGCGCAGCAGCGGCCGGGTGGCCTCCAGCTCCTGCTGGGTCAGGGCAAAGCTCTGGGCCGCCTGGTCGCGCCGCGCCCGTACCTCGTTCATTTCCTGGCTGCGCTGCGCCAGCTGCTGGCGCGCCACACCCAGCGAGGCATCCAGTTCGGCAAGGCGCGACTGGTACAGCAGACGCTCCTGCTCCAAGAGTGCCGGTGCCCGGGCACTCACTTCCCCGGGCACCACGAACGGCCGGCCGCTCGCCAGCGCCTCCAGCCGTGCCGCCTTGGCCTTGAGTGCGAGATATTGGGCCTGGTTTTCCTTGAGCGAAGAGACAAAGCGTGTCGGATCGATCTTCAGCAGCAACTGCCCGGTCTGGACCTGCTGCCCTTCGCGCACCAGGATGCGTTGCACGATGCCGCCATCCAGGCTTTGTATCACCTGCACCTGGCGCGACGGGATGACCTTGCCCTCGCCGCGCGTCACTTCATCGACCTCGGCCAACCCCGCCCACAGCAGCAGTGCCAGCAGGCTGCCGGCGGCCAGCCATACCAGGATGCGCGCACCGCGCGGGTTCTGCTCCAGGATGGCCCAATCGCCCTCGGCGATGAAATCGATGTCGCCGATGGGATCTTGCCGTTCGCCGGCGAACAGGTAACGGTCGAACCAGGCGGAGCTGCGTGCGGTCACCCGCCACCATGCGCGACGCCACCAGCGGACCGGTCTGGCTTGATTGCTCATGCGCGCCCCACCTGTCCTTGCTGCAGCGCCTGGATGACCAGCGCCTTGGGGCCATCCGCGACAACCTGCCCCCGGTCGAGCACGATCAGCCGGTCGACCAGATCGAGCAGCGAGGTGCGATGGGTGACCAGCAGCACGGTCTTGCCCGGCAACAGCGTTTTCAACTGCGACTTGAGACGTTCCTCGGACTGATGGTCCATCGAGCTGGTGGGTTCATCGAGCACGATCATCGGCGGATCGTTGACCAGCGCACGCGCGATCGCCACCGCCTGGCGCTGTCCGCCGGACAGCGATTCGCCCCGCTCACCCACCGGCATGTCGAAGCCGCGCGGGTGCGCGTCGGCGAACTCCTTGACCCCTGCCACGGCGGCGGCGGCAAGGATCATGGCATCATCGGCGAAAGGCGCGCCAAGCGTGATGTTCTCGCGCAGCGTGCCATAGAAGAGCAGCGGGTCCTGCGGCACGTAGCCGATGGCGTGGCGCAGCTCGGCGGGATAGATCTGCCGGGTATCGATACCGTCGACCAGGACCGCCCCCTCGGTCGGATGGTAAAGCCCCAGCAACAGCTTCTCGATGGTGGATTTGCCCGAACCCACCCGCCCGATGATGCCGACGCGCTCCCCCGGTTTGAGCCGGAACGAGACCCGCTTGAGCACCGGCAGCTCGTCGTAGCCGAAACTCACGTTCTGGAACTCGATCTCGCCCGCGAGCCGGGGCCGGTGCAGGAAGTTGCTGTCCGGCGGCAATTCCACCGGCAGGGTCATCTGCGACTCCAGCCCAGCGAGCGCGGTGCGCGCATTCTGGTATTGCATCATCACCCCGGCCACCTGTCCCAGCGGCGCAAGCGCTCGTCCGGTGAGCATCGCCGCGGCGATGATGCCCCCCATGGTGACCTGGGCATCGGCCAGCAGATAGACACCGGCGATGAGGGTGGCCACGTTGACGGCCTGCTGGATCAAGAGCGCGAAATTGACCGTCGTGGTCGACAGCAGCCTGAGCCGTGCACCGATCTGCGCCAGGAAGATGGTGGCCTGCTCCCAGCGACGCTGGAAACGGCTCTCGGCGCACATGGCCTTGATGGTCTCTATGCCGACCAGGCCCTCCACCAGCGTGGCATTGCGCTGCGACGCGGCACGCTGGGTCAGCTCCACCAGCTCGTGCATCTTGCTCTGTGCAAGCAGCGTGAACAGCACGATAAGCGCGATGCCGATCAGTGGCGGCAACAGGAACCATGGCGACAACCAGATCAGTACCAGCAGGAACACCAGCACAAAGGGCAGATCGATCAGCGTCGTCACCGATGCGGATGCGATGAAATCGCGCACCGACTCGAATGCGCGCAGGTTGGCGGCAAACGCCCCGACCGAGGCCGGACGGTGGTCCATCCGGATGCCGAGCACGCGCTCCATGATCAGTGCCGACAACTGTACGTCGACCCGTTTGGACGCCACATCGACGATGTAGCCGCGCACCGTGCGCAGCGCAAAATCGAAGCCCAGCACCAGCAGCGCCCCGAGTGCAAGCACCCAGAGCGTTTCGAACGCATGGTTCGGCACCACACGGTCGTACACATTCATCGAGAACAGCGGCAAGGCCAGCGCAAAGACGTTGATCAGCAAGGCGGCCAGCAGCGTATCGCGATACAGCCGCCAATTCTGCAATACCACCGCCCAGAACCAGTGTCGCTGCCGGATCTGTCCAAGCTCGGGCGCCCGCGCCTCGAAGCGAAAACGTGGACGGACGAAGATGGCGATCCCGCTGTAACGGGCTTCCAGCTCATGCCGGCTCATTTCCTCGCCAGCCTCGCCGCTCTCCGGAAACCGTACCCTGACCCGGTCCTGCGGCAAATGCTCCAGCAGCAGGCAGGCATCGCGGTTATCCAGCAACAGGATGACGGGCATCAGCTGCTGCGGCAGCTGCGCCAGACGGCGGCGTGCCACCTTGGCGGTATAGCCGGCGCGGGCGGCCGCGCGGGGCACCAATGTAGGCGTCATTTTGTTGTTGGACAAAGGCAAGCCTGCAGACAGGGCCTCACGCGTCCAAGGCGAACCATGGATCCGAGTGATTTCCGCGAGGCAATCTAGCAAAGGGTCGACATGGCCTTGTCGTCCGCCCAATTGCCAGCCAGATGGTTCGTTGCTCATGGAAGACGCGCTGTTCATCAGCTCAGGTCGCACAAGAAGGGAGTGTCAGCAAAAGCGGCAAGCTGTAGATGCAAGATAGCGAATGCTGCCAAGCCGCGTCAAACCAGCTTTCGCACCCTTCAGGCCCGGGCGGGACCCGATGCCGCTGATACAGGCAGATTCGGTTTGCTTCTCAAGGAAAGCAAGTGGAAATTCAGATTACGTCGTTGTCATCGAGCAGGATGCTCGGGCCTTTCAGGTCCTGACGCAGCCGACGCCGCGCCAGCAACTTGACCTGCGCCTCGGCCGGCAGATCGGTGAGCGCGAGCAGGTTCTTCTGCATCAGTACATCGATCAGGTCTTCGATCACCCGGACAAAATCGTTGTCGAGCGCGCTGAAGGCATCGCCGCCGCCCGCAACACCGAGAAAGCCGAGTACCTCCGGGCTGCCTTGCGACAGGAACTCCTGAGCGGGATGTTCCTGATGTTCGAACAAGGCCACGATACGACCATCGCTGTTGCGGCGGACATAAGGCATGGGATCTTCCGGCTCCTTCGATTTGCGTCAATCTATCATGCGCGGATGCGCACCGCGCAGCAGGATGGTGGCTGTGGCGAGCCCCATGCCAGGACACAGCAGCCTGCGAGACCGGGCCAGGCCGCGCCGACACGGCGGCCTGTGGCGTGCAGCGGAATGGCATGCCTGCCCATGGCGGCAATACGGCGGACTGCGGCGTAAGGCCCCGGGCGTCAGCTGGACGGGTCGCTCCGCCGATCCTGGCCGGTGCGGCGCTCGTTGCCGTTGAGCAGCATGTTCATCCAGCGCCAATAGGCATCCTCCTGATCGAACTGCTGCCGGCGATCGCCGACCCGGCGCTCTTCAGGGGTCGCCCCAGTTTGTGGATTGTCCATGTCCCGATCCATTGCGATGCTCCAACGGCTGATCATTGGCCTTGTGTTTAGAACGTGGCGCACCAATGCGCGCCCACCTTGCTTGTGGAGAGTCGACCAACGGCAGCCATCCTGGATGGCGAACAGGTGGACTGGGCACAGCACGTCGGAACAATGGGGGGCGGTGACACGTTGGCGCGTGGCTTTTCCAGCGCGGGGGAACCCCGCTCCCTTCATCCGGCTGATTGCCAGGTTTCGTCGGCGCCATCTGTCGTGGCCAAGCGAGAAGATCAGCGCTGTGATTGGGTTTGACAGCACGCGGTACCGGCGCCACGCCACAATGCACAGATTGACAATGGGCCAAAAGGGTCATGATCCTTGGCCACGGTGGCGGCATTTGACAAGCCGCCACCCCACGCCGCATTCGACGGCGGCGGATCGACAACAAGGATGGAGAACGAATCGTGGCTAGACCTATTTCGCATCGCCGCAGCCGCTGGCCTGCGGCATTGATGGCTGCGCTGTTGAGCAGCGCATGCCTGACTGCTTTCGCCGCCCCTGCCTGGCAGGAAGGGGTGACCTATAACGCAGGCACGGTGGTGACCTACAACGGCCAGGATTACCAGGCACGGGTCACACATTCGTCCTTTGTCGGCACCAACTGGAATCCGGCCGCCACCCCGACATTGTGGCAGGCCGTCGGCGCCGGCACCCCTTCGCCCGCGCCTACCCCCACTCCCGTGCCGGGTCCGACCCCCGGTCCCAACCCCACACCGGCCCCGACACCGGTATCGCCCTCCCCCGGCGGCACCTGCGGCTACCCGACCTGGAGTGCCGGTGCCTCCTATAGCGGTGGTCAGCGCATCAGCTACAACGGCACCGCCTACGAGGCAAAATGGTGGACCCAAGGCGACAACCCGGCCCAATCGGGCAGCTGGGGCGTCTGGAAGCAGGTGAGCTGCAGCGGCACGCCCGGCCCGACGCCGACTCCTGTGCCAGGACCGACCCCGACGCCTTCCCCAGGCGGTTTCGTCGTCTCGGAAGCAGACTTCAACCGCATGTTCCCCAACCGCAACAGCTTCTACACCTATTCCGGGCTGGTTGCGGCCTTGTCAGCCTATCCGGGGTTCGCCAATACCGGCAGCGATACCACCAAGCGGCAGGAAGCGGCAGCATTCCTTGCCAACATCAATCATGAGACCGGCGGGCTGGTCTATGTGGTGGAGCAGAACCAGGCGAACTGGCCGCACTATTGCGACCCGAACAGCGTCTACGCCTGCGCCCCGGGCAAGCAATATTACGGGCGCGGCCCCATCCAGCTCAGTTGGAACTTCAACTACGGCGCCGCTGGCGCTGCGCTTGGCCTGCCACTGCTGGCCGATCCGGACCTGGTGGCGCGCGATCCGGCCGTGGCCTGGAAAACTGCGATCTGGTATTGGATGACGCAAAGTGGCCCAGGCACAATGACACCGCACAATGCGATCGTGAACGGTTCGGGATTCGGTGAAACGATCCGCAGCATCAATGGTGCCCTGGAGTGCAACGGCCGCAATCCGGCGCAGGTCCAGAGCCGGGTGAACGCCTATCTGAACTTCACCCAGATCCTGGGGGTGACCAGCGGCAACAACCTGAGCTGCTGATCCTTTGCGACGCATGCCCGTTGCATACAGCAAAAACCCGCCATCGCAGGATGGCGGGTTTTTGCTGAGTGGGACCACAACAGAACCGCAACCGCGCAGACGGATGCTCAGCTCAGGTATGGGTGACGCAGCACGATGGTCTCTTCGCGGTCCGGGCCGGTCGAGATGATATCGACAGGCGCTTCGCAGATCTGCTCGATCCGCTTCAGGTAGGCCTGCGCGTTGGCGGGCAGATCCTCGTAGCGCTTCACACCGACCGTGGAGTCCTGCCAGCCCGGCATTTCCTCATACACCGGCTCGCAGCGCGCGATCTCCTCGGCGCCGATCGGCAGGATGTCGGTAAGTTTGCCGTCGAGCAGATAGCCGGTACACAGGTTGATGGTCTGGATGCCGTCCATCACGTCCAGCTTGGTGACGCACAGACCGGAAACCCCGTTGATCTGGATGGAGCGCTTGAGCGCCGCGGCGTCGAACCAGCCGCAGCGGCGCGGCCGGCCGGTGACCGAGCCGAACTCATTGCCGCGCTTGGCAAGCCCGGCGCCCACCTCGTCAAACAGTTCGGTCGGGAACGGACCGGAGCCGACACGCGTGGTATAGGCCTTCACGATGCCGAGTACGTACTGCAGCATCTGCGGCGCGACACCGGCGCCCGGCGCCGCCGCTCCGGCCACACAGTTGGACGAGGTGACGAACGGATAGGTGCCGTGGTCGACGTCGAGCAAGGTGCCCTGCGCGCCTTCGAACAGCAGCGGCTGGCCGGCCTTGTTCATGTCGTATAGCGTGCGCGACACATCGGCCACCATGGGCCGGATGCGTTCGGCGAACGCCAGGGTCTGGTCATGGACCTGCTGGAACTCCAGCGTCTCAGCCTTGAAGTAATGCTTGAGCGTGAAGTTATACCAATCCAGGTTCTCCAACAGCTTGGAGGCAAAACGCTCAGGGTGGTACAGGTCCTGCAGCCGGATCGAGCGGCGCGCCACCTTGTCTTCATACGCAGGGCCAATACCGCGGCCGGTGGTGCCGATCTTCTTGTCACCCTTGGCCGCCTCACGCGCCTGATCGATGGCAATGTGGTACGGCAGGATCAGCGGGCATGCTTCGGAGATGCGCAGCCGGTTTGCCACATCGATCCCGGCCAGATTGAGCTCGTCGATCTCCTTGAGCAGCGCCTCGGGCGAGATCACGACGCCGTTGCCGATGAAGCATGCCTTGCCGGCATGCAGGATGCCCGACGGGATCAGCCGCAGCACGGTCTTCTTGCCACCGACGACCAGCGTGTGACCGGCGTTGTGGCCGCCCTGGAAGCGCACCACCCCTTGAGCGTGATCGGTCAGCCAATCCACGATCTTGCCTTTGCCTTCGTCACCCCATTGGGTTCCGATCACGACCACGTTTCTGCTCATGGAAATCCTCTTTCAAAACCAATCAAAGCGAGCGCGGGCGCAGCATCGCACCCGCACCGTCATCCGTCAAAACAGTACTGCCGTGCTCAGACGAGCGGTATGACCTGCCATTGCCCGTCTCTCAGCGCCAATCGCCTGTCACAATTCGCCTCCTCGCAATCCACGCCCAGGTCGACGATCACAGTCTCGCCCTGCCCACGCAATGCACGTATGGCATCCAGCAATGCCGGCGCCTCCCCGCAGGGTGCCAGGATCGCCGGTCGTGCAGCCGGAAACGGCAACCGGGTCAGCTCACGCAGATCCAGGCTGAAGCCGGTGGCCGGGCGCGAGCGGCCGAACTTCTCGCCCACGCTGTCGTAGCGCCCGCCGCGTGCAATGGCATTGGCAAAGCCCGGTGCGTAGGCGGCAAACACCAGGCCGGTGTGGTAGTCGCTGCTCTTGACCTCGGCCAGGTCGAACCGGACCGGGATGGCGCGGGCCTTGAGTGCACCTTCCAGTTCCTCAAGTGCATCGAGTGCCGCTGTGATTGCCGGCAACGCCGGCAGCACGGTACGCGCCCGGGTCAGCACGTCGTTGGCGCCGTAAAGCGTCGGCAGCGCGGTCAGCCCCTGGCGGATGGGCGCCGCCAGCGCGGCGGTGGTCTGCTGCAACGTCGGCAGATCCTTTTGCTGCAGCGCCGCGAACACCTGCTCGCGTGCCTCGCCCGTCAATGCGGCCGCGTCCGCCAAAGCATGGAACAGACCGATGTGGCCGATGTCCAGGCTCACCTGCTGCAAACCGGCGAGCGCCATGCTCTCGAACATCAGCTCGATGACTTCCACGTCTGCCGCAATGCCGGCGCAACCATACAACTCGGCCCCGATCTGCCGCGGCTCACGCGTGGACAGGATGCCGTCCGGCCGGGTGTTCACCACCGATCCGGCGTAGCACAGCCGCGCAACGCCCTTGCGGTTGAGGATGTGTGCGTCGATGCGTGCCACCTGTGGGGTGATGTCGGCACGCAGCCCCATCTGCCGGCCGGTCAGCTCGTCCACCAGCTTGAAGGTCTTGAGGTTGAGCGCGGGGTCGTCGTGGAGGAACAAGGACTCCACATACTCGACCAGCGGGGGCATCACGAATTCGTAGCCGTAACGGGCGAACAGATCGAGCATGCTGCGCCGCATCGCCTCGATCTGGCGTGCTTCACGGGGCAGGACATCGGAAATGTTCTGCGGCAGTATCCAGTTGCGCATCAGGTGTCTTTCAAACAAAGGCCCGTCGGTGCGATGCACCGCCGGGCGCTTGGAAACCGGAAAAGGAGTTAGTGTACGGCGAGTGCGAGCAGCAGGCCAGCCATCAGGGAGAGAAAGCCGAACAAGCGCACATGGTTGCTGTGCAACCCAGCTGCCCGCCCCATGCTGCGTTTCCACAGATGGGGCGCGGCAAACGGCAGAATGCCCTCCAGCACCATGACCAGCGCCACCGCCAGCGCGAATGTCTCGCTCACTTGCTGCCCGCCCGCGAATTCTTCATGTACTTGAAGAACTCGGCGCTCGGGTCGACCACCAGCAGATCGCTCTTCTTGCGAAAGCTTTCCTTGTAGGCATCAAGGCTCTTGTAAAACGCATAGAACTCCGGATGCGCACCGTAGGTGGTGCCATAGATGGCTGCGGCGCGTCCGTCCCCCTCACCCTTGAGCTGCTGGGCCTTGTTGTAGGCATTGGCCAGGGTCACTTCACGCTGCCGGTCGGCATCGGCCTTGATCTTCTCGGCCTCGGCCGCACCCTGCGCGCGCAGCTGGTTCGCCACCGCCTTGCGCTCGGACTGCATCCGCTCGTAGACCGAGGTCAGGGTGCTGTCTTCCAGCTCCACCCGCTTGATCCGGACATCGATCACACGCACGCCGATGCGCGATGCATCCACGTCGGCCACTTTGCGCACCCGATCCATCACCTCGTCGCGCTTGCCGGAGATGACGTCCTGCACCGTGCGCTTGCCGAATTCATCGCGCAACATGTTGTTCACGGTGTTGCGCAGCCTGTCGACCGCCTTGCGCTGATCGGTGCCGACCGCCTTGTAGTAACGGCCCACATCGACGATGCGCCACTTGATGTAGCTGTCGGCCCGGACATTCATCTTTTCGATGGTCTGGATACGGGCCGGGATATTCTCGTCGATGGTCTGGATGCGTTTGTCGAAATAGCGCACTTCCTGCAGCAGCGGGATCTTGAAATGAAAGCCCGGCTCGGACAGCACGCGACGTGCCTCGGAAAACTGGAATACCACGGCGAACTGGCGCTGATCGACGGTGAAGAACGACAGGCTCAGTACAAAGAGGCCGATCAGGATGACGGCGAGCGTCGGCAGAATGCGATTCATCTCGTCCTCCTCCTTAGCGACCGAAGCGCTCGCCGCGCTCAGGCGACGACGTATCGGCAGGTGCAGTGCTCACGGGCGCTGCGCCTGGAGCCGGCTGCGCGGGACTCGCCGGCGTCTCCGCCCCGGTCTGCTGGATCAGTTTGTCGAGCGGCAGGTAGAGCAGGCTGCCCGCTTTCTGGTCAACCAGCACCTTGGTGGTGCTCTGGAAGATCTGCTGCATGGTTTCGAGGTACATCCGGTCACGGGTTACTTGGGGCGCCTTGGTGTACTCGGCGGCCACCGCCTTGAAGCGCGCGGTATCCCCCTCGGCCTGCGCGACCACCCGCTGCTTGTAACCCTCGGCCTCTTCCAGAAGCCGCGCGGCAGCCCCTTCGGCCTTCGGGATCACGTCGTTGGCGTAGGCACGGCCTTCGTTGACCAGACGCTGCCGGTCCTGCCGGGCCTTGACCGCATCGGCAAACGAAGCCTGCACCTGTTCAGGCGGCTGCACGTCGGAGATGTTCACCCGGGCGATCGAGACCCCCGCGCCATAGCGGTCGAGCAGCTCCTGCATCAACGCCCTGGTTTCCTCGGCGATCTGGCCGCGGCCTTCATTGAGCACGTAGTCGACCTTGCTCTTGCCCACGACCTCGCGGATCGCGGTCTCCGCCGCGGGCTTGACGATCATGTCCCGCCCACTGGGATCGAGCACGCGGTTGTTGAATACATAATCCTTCGCGGAATTGAGGGTGTACTGCACTTCGAGCTGCACTTCGATCAGATTCTGGTCTCCGGTCAGCATCATGGCCTCGTCCGACGTGGAGGTGCTGCCCTGCACCCCGACTTCCAGGCTGCGGATCTCGGTCATGTTGACGATCTCACGCCGCTCGATCGGCCAGGGCACATGCCAGTGCAGGCCCGAATTCTCGACGGTGTTCACATAGCGGCCGAAACGCAGGATGACGGCATTTTCCCGCTCGTCCACCACATACAGCCCCGACGCGCCCCACAGCACCAGCACCACGCCGACGATGGCGATCAGGCCGGCGGAACCGGCAGGGCCGCGGCCTGGCGACGAGGGGCGATTGCCGCCAAAGAAGCGCGAGAGCCGCTGGCTGGCTCTGCGGATGATTTCGTCCAAGTCAGGTGGGCCGTCATTGCGGCGGCCGCCCCATTGCGGGTCGTTCTGGCTCATGGATTGGTGTTTTCCTCGGTGTTTTTGCTCATTGCCTCGACCATGGCACCGCGCAGCAGATCCAAGCCTTCTGCGTTGATCGCACTGACGCGAACGGCGCGAATCCTACCATACTCGTCCCGCTCGACATCCGCCGGCAGCCCCTTCAGGTCGATCTTGTTCCAGACCATCAGTTGCGTGATGCGTTCCGCACCGATCTCGGTCAATACCTTGTTCACTTCGCCGATCTGCATATCCCGCAATGGATGATTGATGTCCACCACATGCAACAGCAAATCAGCGTGGATTGTTTCTTCCAGCGTGGCGCGGAATGCCGCGACCAGCGTATGGGGCAATTGCCTGATGAACCCCACGGTATCGGAGATCACCACCGAATGCGTTTCATCGAGGAACAGTTTGCGTGACGTGGTATCCAGCGTAGCGAACAGCTGGTCGGCGGTGTAGCTCTTGGCCTTGTTCAACGTGTTGAACAGCGTCGACTTGCCAGCATTGGTATAGCCCACGATGGAGATGGTGAACTGGCCGCTGCGTTCGCGGGCCCGGCGCTGGGTCGCGCGTTGGCGCTGTACGGTCGCCAGCTGGTCCTTGAGCCGCTTCACCCGTGCGCCGATCAGGCGGCGGTCGGTTTCCAACTGGGTTTCGCCCGGGCCGCGCAAGCCGATCCCCCCCTTCTGCCGCTCCAGGTGGGTCCAGCCGCGCACCAGGCGCGTCTGGATATGGGCAAGCTGAGCCAGCTCGACCTGCAGCTTGCCTTCAGCGGTACGGGCACGTTGGGCAAAGATGTCCAGGATCAGCGTGGTGCGGTCGATCACCCGGCATGACAATGCCCGCTCCAGATTGCGCTCCTGCGCGGGCGAGAGCAGGTGATTGAAGATCACCAGGGGGACATCGTTGGCACGAACAGCGGCGGCGATCTCTTCAACCTTGCCGGTACCCGCAAAGTAGGCAGGATCGGGCCGCGAGCGCTTGCCTTCGATCACCGCCTGCGGATCGACCCCGGCCGACTGGACAAGCTGTACGAACTCTTCCAGCCCATCGCGGTAATCGGGCTCCCCGAAATCCAGGCAGACAAGGATGGCTGTGTCGCCGCCCTGATGGCGTTCAAACATGCAAAACCGATGTCGAGGAGTGCCAAATGAGAAGACCCCGGAAGATCACGTCTTCCGGGGCCGCAACGTCGTTGCGCGAACTCACGCTTCAGCGGCAGGCGCAGCCGGGGGCTGCTCGTGCGGAATGCTGACTGGGCGCGAAGGTACCACGGTCGAGATCGCGTGCTTGTATACCATCTGCGTCACATTGTTGCGCAGCAACACCACATATTGATCAAACGATTCGATTTGACCTTGCAGTTTGATGCCATTGACCAGATAGATATAAACAGGGACGTGTTCCTTACGCAGGATATTGAGGAACGGGTCTTGCAGCATTTGCCCCTTGGCGCTCATTAGTTGTTCTCCGATGCGTTGTTATGGTGAAAAGCTATCTTAATCGAGCCTTTTGCAGCATCTTACGCTTATAGTATAAAACCTACCAGCCACCAATGGTGCGTATTTACGCCCCGCGCAGCTTGGTCCGCGGGTTGGGCTTGCTTCCCGGGCGATCGTCGCTGGCGTAGGGGTTGGCGCCCAATTTGTACTGCACCCGCAATGGTGTGCCCTGCAGTTTGAAGGTCTTGATGAACGTATGTTCCAGATAGCGCCAGTAAGCTGCCGGCACCTGCTCCAACGCATTGCCGTGCACCACGATGACCGGAGGATTGGTGCCCCCCTGGTGGGCGTAGCGTAACTTGGGGCGCACCTTGCCCGACAACGGCGGTTGTTGCCGCTCGACCGCCAGCTGCAACACCCTCGTCAATTTGGGTGTCGGGATCTTGATCATGGCCGCGGCATAGGCGGCATCGATCGATTTGAAGAGATCGCCGACCCCGTGGCCGGACAACGCCGAGATGTAATGGAACTTGGCAAATTCAAGAAAGGCAAGCTTGCGGGCGATCTCGCGCTTGATCCGGTCGCGCTGCTCGGCCGACGCGGCCTCCCACTTGTTGATCGCCACGACCAGCGCCCTGCCGGTTTCAAGGATGAAGCTCGCCAGCCGTGCATCCTGGTCGGAGACCTCCTGCATGGCATCGAGCACCAGCACTGCCACATTGGCGCTTTCCACCGCCTGCATGGTCTTGATCACCGAGAACTTCTCGATGGTCTCGTTGATCTTGCCACGCCGCCGCACGCCGGCGGTATCGATGATCGTGTAATGCGCCTGATTGCGCTCGAAATCGATGAAGATCGAGTCCCGCGTGGTGCCAGGCTGGTCAAAGGCAATGACCCGTTCCTCGCCAAGGATGGCGTTGACCAGCGTGCTCTTGCCGACATTGGGCCGGCCGACCACCGCGAACTTGGGGTGATCCTGGGCCGGCTCGTCCTCGACGTCGTCGAAACGCGACAGCACTTCGTGCAGCAGTTCGCGCACGCCTTCGCCGTGCGAGGCGGAGACGGCCACCGGCGTCTCCAGCCCCAGCTCGTAAAAGTCGGCCGTGACCACTGCCTGATTCATGCCCTCGGCCTTGTTGACGGCCACCCAGACCGGGCGACCCACCTGACGCAGGTGTTGGGCAATCAGTTTGTCCTGCGGCGTGACGCCGACCCGGCCATCGACGATGAAGATCACGGCATCGGCCTCATCGACCGCCTGTAACGTCTGGCGGGCCATCTCGACCATGATGCCTTCATCGACCACCGGCTCGAAGCCACCGGTATCGACCACGAAATAAGGCTTGCCGCCGACCTTGCCGTGTCCATAGTGGCGATCACGGGTAAGCCCCGGCTGATCGGCCACCAGGGCATCGCGGGTCTTGGTAAGGCGGTTGAACAGAGTGGATTTGCCGACATTGGGGCGGCCAACCAGGGCAATCGTCGGTTTCATGAGCTACTGCCCGATGCCGATTGCGAACACATTGCCCGCCTGGGTCTGTACGATCAGCCGTTCACCGATCACCTGCGGCACTGCGGCCACCCGGCTGCCATCGGTGGACAGCTGTCCGACGAACCGGCCGTCCTCGCGCGACAGGAAATGCACATACCCCTCCAGATCACCGACCGCGAGTACCTCACCGATCCGGGCAGGCGCGCCGACACGCCGTGCAGCGAGCTTGTCCTGACGCCACATGCTGCGCCCACTGTTACGATCCAGCGCGCTGACATGCCCCAGGTCGTCGACCAGATAGAGCTGGTCGCTGTCAAGCGCGACACCGGCATAGCTGGACGCTTCGCGCGACCAGACCGGGGTGCCGTTGCGCTGATCCAGGCAGCCGACCCGGCCCTGATACGCCACCGCGCAGACAAGGCCCTCGCCCAGCACCGGGGGGGCGACCACGTCGGCGATACGTTCAAGTTCGGTGGCACCACGGGGTTGGGCCACCGGGCTGTCCCACAACACGCTGCCGTCGGCAAGCCGCAACGCCACCATGCGCCCACCGGCCATGCCGACGAACACCGTGCCATCGTTGACCACCATCGGCGCAAAGTTGCGCAGGACCAGTGCCGGCATCTGGCGCTGGAACTGCCACTTGCGCGCCCCGTCCGCCGCCGAGAAACCGGTGATGCGGCCATCGGCGGTCCGCACCACGACGATACTGCCGCCCACGAGCGGCGGCGCGATCACTTCGCTGGAAACCTGGATCTGCCACAGCGGGGCACCATCATAGCTGTAGGCATAGACGCGGCCCTTGAGCGAACCGACCGCAATGGTGCCCTCGCCCGCCCCGACGCCACCGGCAATGGGCTGTTCCAGTTCGACCTGCCAGCGCTGTGCACCGGTGGCCAGATCGAGTGCGGCCAGTTGCGCCGGGGCACCGGCCACGATCAGCCGGTCGCCGGCCTGGGCCGGCAGGAAACGAAAATCGGTCTTGCCACCGGCCGAAGCTCGCCACAGCACACGGGCACCGATCTGATCGGCCACCTGCGGGCGCGGCGAGGGTTCGGGCTGGTTGCTGGTCGAACCGCAAGCGACCAGTACACCAGCTAGCATTGCGAGCGCTGCGCCGCGCAGTACCGGCGTGAGGCGGCCCATCGTCAATAACGGCATGTCAACCCTTCTTGAGCGCATCGAGTTTGATCTGGACGAACTGCAGGTTGGGCGCATCCTTGGGCAGCTTGCTCAGTGCCTGTTGGTACGCCTGCTCCGCGCCCTTGGCATCGCCCTTCTCCACCAGCACGTCGCCGCGCATTTCGGCCACGAGGCCCGCCATGCCGGTCGATTCGGCGGCGTTGAGCGTGGTCAGCGCGGCGTCGAACTGCTTTTGATCCAGCTGTACTGCGGCCAGCCGCAGGCGCGCCGCATCACGCAGATCCGTTTCCTTGGCCTGGGCCGCCACCCAGCGCAGCTGGGCCTGGGCCTGATCGACCTCTCCCTTGTCCACGCTGATCTTGGCGGCAAGCAGCGCGGCACGCGGTGCATGGGCGGTACCGGCGTACTCCTGCTTGAGCCGGTCGGCCTCGCTGCGCGCCTTGGCCGTATCGCCGGCGAGCGCACCCGCCTCGACCTGGGCGTAGATCGCAGCGGCCGCCTCAGCCTGGTGCTGCTGGTATCTGTTCCAGCCTTGCCAACCGGCGAATGCCACCAAACCGGCCACGGCAAGGCCAGTGAGATATTTGCCCCAGCTTTGCCACCACGCCTTGAACTGGGCGATCTGTTCCTGTTCCTGAAGGTCGAATGCCATCTTGTTGTTTTCCTGATTCAGTTTCCGCTACACGCAAGCCGCTGATTATGCCCGAATTCGTACCGCAAGTTCGGCCACCGGCACAGTGCACTGTTCACCTGCGCCCGCCCCGACGAGCATCTTGAGGTTGGCCGTGCCTGCCGCCGCCTCCTCGTCGCCCAGCACCACGGCAAAGCGCGCACCGCTCGCATCGGCCTTCTTGAACTGGGACTTGAAGCTGCCGCCACCGGCATGCACCGCCACGGCGATGCCTGCGTCACGCAGTTGTTCCGCCACCTGCGGGGCAAGCCGCTGCGCGGCTTCGCCCAGGTTGACCACGTAGACCTCGGGTGCATCGGACGCCGTCACACCGTATTCCTGCAGCAGCAGGAAGACACGCTCCATGCCCATGCCAAAACCACAGGCCGGCGTCGGCTTGCCGCCCAGGGTCTCGACCAGTGCATCGTAACGGCCGCCACCGGCAATGGTGCCTTGGCTGCCGAGCCTGGTGGTGACCCACTCGAACACGGTGCGGTTGTAGTAGTCCAGCCCGCGTACGAGGCGCGGATTGAAGTGATAGGCCACGCCGGCATCGCTCAGGTATTGGCAGACCCCGTCGTAATGCGCACGGGTCTGCGGCCCCAGGGTCTCGAACAACTTGGGCGCATTCTCGATCAGCTCCTGCATCACCGGATTCTTGCTGTCCAGAATGCGCAGTGGGTTGCTGTGCAGGCGCCGCCTAGCATCCTCGTCCAGGAGCGCGGCGTGCCTTTCGAAATAGGTGATCAGTGTCTGGCGGTAGGCCGCACGCTCCGCAGCATCGCCGATGGTGTTGAGCTGCAGCGCCACATCCGACAACCCCAGGCTGCGCCACAGGCGCGCCAGCATCACCATCTGCTCGGCATCGACATCAGGGCCGTCCAAGCCGAATGCCTCTGCGCCCACCTGGTGGAATTGGCGCTGCCGGCCCTTCTGCACGTTCTCGTGCCGGAACATCGGGCCGGCATACCACAGGCGCTGCGGACCGTTGTAGGTCAGGCTGTGCTCGACCACGGCACGCACGCAGCCTGCCGTACCTTCCGGGCGCAGCGTCAGCCTATCGCCGTTCAGTGCGTCGACCCAGGAATACATTTCCTTTTCGACGATATCGGTCGTCTCGCCCACACCACGCACATACAGCCCGGTGGGTTCGACCAGGGGCAGGTGGATATAGCGGTAGCCGTACAGTGCCAGCACGTCGGCGGCAGTGCGCTCCAGCTTCTGCCACAACGCGGTCTGGCCGGGCAGGATGTCGTAGAAGCCCTTGATGCTTTGGAATTTGTC
Organism: Chitiniphilus purpureus; assembly: GCF_025642115.1. GTDB lineage: Bacteria > Pseudomonadota > Gammaproteobacteria > Burkholderiales > Chitinibacteraceae > Chitiniphilus > Chitiniphilus purpureus. The sequence goes on from NZ_CP106753.1 coordinate 2,850,199, forward strand.
AGCCATGGATAGTCAGATTGCCTTGAGCGGAATGATCTTGTTGTCGGCCCGCTTGGCGCCGCCCTCGCCATAGCGTGTGCTCACATAATGCTCGACGATGGCCTGGAACTCGCTGGCGACCTGATCGCCCTTGAGCGTCACCGTCTTTTCACCGTCCACATAGACCGGACACACCGGCACTTCGCCGGTGCCGGGCAGGCTGATGCCGATATCGGCGAGCTTGGATTCGCCCGGGCCGTTCACGACGCAGCCCATCACCGCCACCTTGAGGTTTTCCACCCCCGGATATTGATTGCGCCAGACCGGCATCTGTTCGCGCAGGAATTCCTGGATATCCCGCGCCAGCTCCTGGAAGACCGTCGAGGTGGTCCGCCCGCACCCGGGACAGGCGATCACCATCGGGGTGAAGCTGCGCAGACCCATGCTTTGCAACAGCTCCTGCGCCACCACGACTTCCTTGGTACGATCGCCGCCCGGCTCGGGTGTGAGCGAGATACGGACGGTGTCACCCAGTCCTTCCTGCAGCAGCACCGCCAGCGCCGCGGACGAGGCCACGATGCCCTTCGATCCCATGCCGGCCTCGGTCAGCCCCAGGTGCAGCGGGTAGTCACAGCGGGCAGCCAGATCACGGTAGACCGCGATCAGATCCTGCACATGCGACACCTTGCACGACAGCACGATGCGGTCGGGCGACAGGCCCCAGCCGATCGCCTGTTCGGCCGAGTCGAGTGCGGAGCGGATCAGTGCCTCGCGCATGACCATCTCGACCGGCAAGGGCCTGGCGAGCTTGGCATTCTCGTCCATCAGCCGGCTGGCCATGCTCTGGTCGAGCGATCCCCAGTTGACGCCGATGCGCACCACCTTGTCGTGCTCGATCGCCTTTTCGATCATGAAGGCGAACTTCTCGTCGCGCTTGCTGCCCTTGCCGACATTGCCGGGGTTGATCCGGTACTTGGCGAGCGCGATCGCACACTCGGGATAGTCCCGCAGCAACCGGTCGCCGTTGAAATGGAAGTCGCCGATCAGGGGCACCTTGCAACCCCAGTTCTCCAGCTTCTCCTTGATGACCGGCACCGCGGCGGCCGCTTCGGCACTGTTGACGGTGATACGCACCGCCTCGGAGCCTGCGCGCCACAGTTCGAACACCTGGCGGGCAGTGGCCTCGGCATCGGCGGTATCGGTATTGGTCATCGACTGCACCAGCACCGGGTGATCGCTGCCGATCCAGACATGGCCCAGTCGCACCTGCCGGGTGCGGCGCCGCACAAGAAAATCAGTCGTCATCGGGGGCTACTTCAATTCGAAAGCGGCGACGTTGACCTTGGTGTAAGGCGCAAGATCGACGGGTTTGCCGCGTAGGTAGAGGCGGGTTTGTGGGGCGTTGCCGATCTTGACGCGATAAGGCGCCCTGCCCGCGACGTTGCGCTCGGCACCGGCCGGCAATACCTCGGAGAGCACGCGCTTGCCGTCGGCATCGGTGATCTGCACCCACGATTCAGCCAATGCAGAGAGGCGCAACTCGGCCTGGGAAGCGGCTTGTGCAGCAGGTGTGCTGGCCACGGTGAGCTGCGGCGCCGACGCGGCCGGTGCCGAGGCAGCAGGCTCGACGGCCATGCTTGCGGCATGCGTCTGCGGCGCTTCGGGCAGCTCCAGCGTGGCGTTGGGCACATCCAGCTGAGGACTGGCGGGCTGCTGCAGATACCACCACACGCCGCCGAACACCGCCAGAAAGGCGACGATCCCGACCAGCAGCGCCGGCCAGGCGGTGTTGCCGCGCCCGGCATGCTCCAGGCTGAACCCTTCCTCCTCGCGCACCGAGGGCAATGCCGACTGGATGCGTTCGGTGGGCAGCAGGCCCTCAAGGTCGGCCAGCAGCGGCGCAGCCTCCAGCTCCAGCAGCTTGGCGTAGTTGCGCACGAAGCCCCGTGCAAAGGTATTGCCGGGCAGCGTCTCGTAGTGGTCGGCCTCGATCGCCTCGATCTGCTTTCTGGCAAGCTTGAGCTGGTTGGCAACCTGATCGATCGCCAGGCCCATCTGCTCGCGCCGGGCCTTCAGACGCGGTCCTACGCCTTGGCTGATCGTCGATTCGGTTTGTTGGTCGGTCATTCTGTCCGTTTTCCACTCCGGCGCTCACGCCGGTTTGCATCCCTGGATCACTCGTACTTGCCCTCTTTGAGCTTGAGGGCTTCCACCGATTCGGGAAACTGCCGACGCAGTTGCGCGGCAAGGCGGGTTTCGGTTTCCTGGTCTGCGGCCATGCGCGCCACGCGCACGCCCAGCCACAGCGATTCAGCGCTTTCAGGCAGACGCTTTTGCAGCTCGGCGTAATACCGCTTGGCCAGCACCGGATCGCCCAGCTTGAGCCCCAGTTCGACCAGCCAGAGCCTGGCCTGCAGATTGTCCTGCCGATAACGCAGCGCACGTTCGAAATAGTCCTGCGCCGCCTGCGGCTTGCCCGATTTCAATGCGCATTGCCCCGCATTCACCAGCGTCTTGTCCGGATTCGCGTAAAGCGGATTCTTCAGCGCATTCAGGTAATAGAGAATGCCTTCCTCGTACTGGGCCCGTTCGCACAGGAACCAGCCGTAGTTGTGGTTGATATCGGGGTTGTCCGGTGAAAGCGAAAGCGCCTTCAGGAAATGGTCGCGCGCCTTGCCCTCTTCCTTCAGCTCGGCATAGATGAGCCCGAGGACATTGTAGGCTTCGGCATATTTGGGATTGACCGCCAGAGCCCGCTTGGCCTCGTCGATGGCCACACCGTACTGGCCGCGCTGGAAATAACCGGCAGCAAGCTGGGTGCGCAGCACCGCGGCATCGTTGGCCTGCACTGCCTGCACCCCGGGCACAGCGCCGAGGCAAAGACCCAGTAGCAGCCAGAAGGCCACGCCGTACTTTCGCATGCTTTTCCCCTCAATCACGGAAAGTGATCGGCTGCACGTTGTCCGCCCGCTGCGTGCGCCGTGTGCGATCCTTGACCTGCCCCGCCAGCTGGCCACAGGCGGCGTCGATGTCATCGCCGCGCGTCTTGCGTACCGTGACGATGTATCCCGCCTCGATCAGAAGGTCGCGAAAGGCGAGAATAGCATCGCGGGACGAACGGTTGTACCCCGAGTTGGGGAAGGGGTTGAACGGGATCAGGTTGAGCTTGCACGGCACGTCGCGCAGCAGCGCCGCCAGTTGCCGGGCATGTTCGGGCTGGTCATTGACCCCATCGAGCATCACGTACTCGAAGGTGATGAAATCCCGTGGCGCCTTTTCCAGGTAGCGCCGGCACGCGGCCAGCAGTTCATTGAGCGGATATTTCTTGTTGATCGGCACGATCTGGTCGCGCAGGGCATCGTTGGGGGCGTGCAGGCTTACCGCCAACGCCACCGGACAGGCCTCCCGCAACCGATCCATCGCCGGCACCAATCCCGAAGTGGACAGGGTGACGCGCCGCCGGGACAGGCCGTAGGCGTTGTCATCCAGCATCAGCTTGAGTGCGGCGACCACATTGTCGAAATTGGCGAGCGGCTCGCCCATGCCCATCATCACCACGTTGGAGACGATACGGCTGTCTTCATTGGCAGGCGTCCCCAGCCGGGCCTGCTCCAGCGAAAGCCGCCGGTTGGCCCACCATAGCTGCCCAATGATCTCGCCGACCGACAGATTGCGGTTGAAGCCTTGCTTGGCGGTGGAACAGAACGAGCAGTCGAGGGCACAACCCACCTGGCTGGAGACGCATAGCGTGCCGCGGTCGTCCTCGGGGATGAACACGGTCTCGATACCGTTGCCCACGCCGACATCGAGCAGCCATTTGGTGGTGCCGTCGCTGGCGACATGCTCGGCCAGCACGCCCGGTGCCTTGACCTCGGCCGTGCCCTGCAGCCTGGCGCGCAGCGACTTGGCGATATCGGTCATCTGCTCGAAATCCGATACACCGCGCTGATGGACCCACTTCAGCAGCTGCTTGGCGCGGAACGGCTTTTCGCCGTATTGCGCCATCAGGCCGGTCAGCGCCTGGGCATCGTAATCAAGCAGATTGACAGACATTCGTGATACTCCCGGAATCCGCCCGGTCAACGGGCGGCCTCCATCAGCGGCCGTAGACTTCGCTGGCCGCGAAGAAATAGGCGATCTCGATCGCGGCATTCTCGGCGCTGTCCGAACCGTGGACGGCATTGGCATCGATCGAATCGGCGAAATCGGCGCGAATGGTGCCCTGGTCAGCCTTCTTCGGATCGGTGGCACCCATCAGTTCACGGTTCCTGAGGACCGCGTTCTCGCCTTCGAGCACCTGAATCATCACCGGACCGGACACCATGAAATCGACCAGATCCTTGAAGAACGGACGCTCCTTGTGCACTGCGTAGAAGCCCTCGGCTTCAGTGCGGGACAACTGCTTCATCCGGGCGGCGACCACTTTCAGGCCGGCCGATTCGAAACGGTCATAGATCTTGCCGATCACATTCTTTGCAACAGCATCGGGTTTTACGATCGACAAGGTGCGTTCAATAGCCATGTTGACTCCAAAAAGGCGTTACGGTTCTGAGGATAAACGCGAAGAAACAAAAGAAATGGTTTGCAGCAACGAGCGGACTCGGCTAGCCTCGTTGGGTTCGGGCTGCAGCGTACCGCGCGGTACACTTGGCCCAAAATAGCCAAACATTATAACAAACTTGGTGCGGCGCGGCAGATGAGCGAAGGACAGGATCCGCTACTGCGGGAAGCCGAGCAACATCGGCTGCGGGAACAGGTTTTCTGGCGGCTGGGGATCGCCGCCGGGCTCATCGTCATCATCCTGGCCGGCATCTATCTGCTCGACCGGCCCGCATCCTCTCCTGTCACGGTCACCGGTACACAGCCCCGCATCGCCCCGGCTGTGCCGACCAACAGACCGGCAATCCCGATCCGCACCCCTCCCACCGCGCAAGCCAGCGCGCCCGCGGCCATCGGCACGCCGGCATCCAGTCCGGCTGCGACGCCCTCCCCGACGGCCAGCACGGTGACGGCAGCGCCGGCCACAACAACGCCGGTGCAGGCCACCGGCGCTGTGGCCACGCCGCTGCCCTCGCCCCGCCCCGCCACCGCGGTGCCTTCCCGGGCAGACCGGCCGACCATGCAGGCACCACAACCGGTTGCGCCGACGGCGGCCCAGCCGGTGGAGCGGACGGAGCATTACACAGTCCAGGCCGGTGTGTTCCTGCACGCCGACAATGCGGAGAAGCTGCTGCGCCAGCTGCAACGGGCCGGCGTGCCCGCCTATCTCGAAACCCGGGTGCAGCTCGGTCCGTTCAAGAACAAGGCCGAAGCGGATGCGGCGAGCCGCAAGCTACGCGAACTGGGCATCGAACCGGTCCGTCGCAACGAATAGCGCGCTACCCGGGCCATCAGGCCGGACAGCGGTGGCACGTGGTGGGGCCCGGCCTGCCCGGTTCACGCGCCTGCGGCGTTTGTACCGTTCCCTAAGCCAGCCAGTTGCCCAGCTGTGCGCTCAAGGTCTGCCGCTGCCGGACCGCATCGCCCATCAGCACGAAACCGCCCAGCACGCCCTCGGGCGTTTCCCAGCGCGCCGTGAGTCCGGCTGCGCCGGCGTCGACCTGCCAGGCTCCGGCCGGGCAGGTGAGCGGCGGCGCAATCACCGTGGGGCATGCCGGGGTCTTGACCACGATGGGCATGGCTGGATAGCGCAGCGACATGGGCTGGCCTGCTAGCGTCGCAGCCAATGAGCGCGCTTGCTGCATCAACGGCATCACGAAAGGCAGGTTGAACCCCGCGGCTTCCACGCAATCACCCACGGCCCAGATGTGAGGATCGCTGGTCCGCAGATCCGCACCGGTCACGATACCGCGGGCCACCGTAAGACCTGCGGCCCTCGCCAGGCTGACCCGCGGCCCGAGCCCGATGGCCGACAGCACCAGCGCGCCATCCACGAGGGTGCCGTCATCCAGCGTCACCCGATAGCCGGGCCCGCTGCAGTCGACCTGGGTGGCATGGCGGCCCAGGTGGAATGACACACCGTGCTGCTGCAACCTGTCCTGCATCCAGCGACCCGCTTCCTGAGGCAGCAGCCGCGCCAACGGCCAGGCCGCCGGATCGACCAGCACCGGTGTCAGGCCACGGGCCACCAGATCGTTGGCAAACTCGCAACCGATCAAGCCAGCACCCAGGATCACCACCACGCCCTGCCCGGGCAGCCGGGCCAGGAAATGCGCATAGTCGGAGAGATCGTTGACTGCCAGCACAGCGCCGTGCTCCCCGGCCAATAGCGGACGCACCGGGTCCGCGCCCAGCGCCAGCACCAGATCGCGGTAGCCGAGCGCGCGGCCGTCCGCCAGGATCAGGCGGCGCGCCGACGCCTCGATGGCCTGCACCTCGGTCTGCGCCAGGATGGTGGCGTTCAGCTCCTCGGCCATCGACTCGCAGGACTTCATCACCAGCGCGGCGGGCGCCTTGCCGCCGGCCAGCGCGTTGGAGAGCATGGGCTTGGAATAGAAATGCGCGTCGTCGCGCGCGATGAGCACCAAGGGCGTCGCGCGATCGAGCTTGCGCAATTCGCGGGCGACGTTGTAGCCGGCAAGCCCGGCACCGACGATGATGATGGGTTCGGACATCAGCAACCTGTTTCGATCAAGTTCACGGCATGCCAGCACTCAGGCGCTGGGTTCGGCGTCCGGCAGATAGGCCACGGCCGGGAGCGATGCATTGAGGATGGATTGGCGTACGACCTCGACAGCGGCAAGCCGTGGGAAATTCTTGCGCCAGGCAAGCACCACCCGCCGGGTCGGGATCGGTTCGGCAAACGGGCGGATGCTGAGCAACGCCTCATCCGCCGCCGAGACCGAAGTGGCCGGCAACACGGTCACCCCGATACCGCCCGCCACCATATGACGGATTGTCGTCAACGAACTGCCCTGCAGCGTGCGCTGCAGGCTGCTGCCGGCCGGCACGCTTTCGCGGTTCAAATCCGGACAGGTCTGCAACACCTGGTCGCGAAAGCAGTTGCCCGGCGAGAGCAGCAGCACGTTTTCCTCGGCCAGCTGCTCGGAATCGACTGCGCCGAAACGCTCCCAGGGATGCCCCTTGGGCGTGGCCACCACAAAGGGTTCGTCATACACCGCCTGGGTCACGATGCCGCTTTCATGGAACGGCTCGGCGACCACGGCAAGGTCGATCTCGCCCTGCTTGAGCATCTCGGCCAGCCGGGCCGTGTAGTTCTCTTCCAGCAGCAGCTGCATCTGCGATGCGCGTTCGCGCAGCGCCGGGATCAGATGCGGCAGCAGGTAGGGGCTGATGGTATAGATGATGCCCAGTCGCAGCGAACCGGCGAGCGGGTCCTTGCCCTGCTCGGCCAATTGCTTGATCACCTGCACCTCTTCGAGCACCACCTGCGACTGTTCGACGATGCGCTCGCCGATCGGCGTGAGCGTCACATCGCCGGCGGAACGCTCGAACAGCGTCACGCCCAGCTCATCCTCAAGTTTCTTCACCGCCACCGACAGCGTCGGCTGTGAGACAAAGCAGCTGGCCGCGGCGCGGCCGAAATGGCGCTCGCGCGCCACGGCAACGATGTAGCGCAGTTCGGTCAATGTCATGGGCGTTGCCCCCCCAGGCCGCGCCAGCGCAGCATGCATAGCCAGATGGCTGCAATCAACATACCGGACATGGCCAGCATTACCCACAGCGGCACGCTGACACCGAACAGCGTGAAATCGACCGCGCTGCAATCGCCCACCGGGCGGATCAGCATCGCAAACCAGGCCGGCCAGGCCGGATCATTCAGATCGATGGGAAACGGCAGGCTGGCGGCACAGGCCGCAGTCGGGTCGGGTGGGCCGTACTGCAGTTGCAGGTTAAGCGCCGCGGCCCAGGCACCGAACAGTGCCGAACCGGCCAGGGACCCGCCCAGCAGCAGCAGCCCGGCGCGGCTGCGCGGGCGCCACGCCACCGCCAGGAGTGCGAGCAATCCGTAGGCGATCACGGCAAGGCGCTGGTATACGCACATCAGGCACGGCATCACCCAGTGGTAGACCTGATGGTAGAGCGCGAACGCAAGCATGCCGGCACACGCCAAGAACAACACAAGAAACCCCAGACGCCAGCGGTCCATGCCGCACTCCCCGATCGGTCTTTGTCAGACAAGCGGCCGATTGTAACGCCGCCGGGTACAGCCGCAACAGCGTGGCACAGCACAGGCTCAGGAAGCGCTCAGGAACGCAAGCAGGTCCTGGCGCCGCGCCATCGCATCCCGATAGCCCAGCCGGATCAGTTCGCGCGCGTACTGATAATGAAAGAGGACGTAGCTTGCCAGCATCGAGCCCTGCGGCCGGAACGCCCCCAGCCCACCCAGCAGGAAGCGCAGCCCCGGCGGAAAGGTGGAACGGTGCGGCATCACCAGGCGCTCCAGGGGCCGGGAGGGCGTGATGGCCAGCACCGCCACCGGGCGCAGCCCCAGCCGCTCGCGCTCGGCCTGCGGCAGGTAACCCAGGGTGCGGTTGATGCGCGTCACCCGTTCCAGGTCGGCTTCGAGGCCATCGATGAAGATGCTGTCGAGCAGATGGCCGGCCACCTGCGCCAGCGGGGGGTAGTCCTGCACCTTTTCCCGCACCGGCGTGGCCTGCCGCTGTGGTGCCACGCCCACCACCAGGATGCGTTCGGCGCCAAGATGGATGGCCGGGCTGATAGGTGCGACCTGCCGTACCGAGCCGTCGCCGAAGTATTCGCGATGGATACGCGCAGCTGGGAATACAAAAGGGATCGCGCTGGAAGCCAGCAGATGCGGCAGCCGGATCTCGGCCCTTACCCCGAGCCGCTGGACGCGTTGCCAGCCTTCCAGTCCGGGCAGGCCCTGGAAGAAGCTGACAGACTGGCCACTGCTGTAGCCCGATGCGGTGATCGTCAGTGCCCGCAGCTCACCCGCGGCAATGGCGCGTGCGATGCCGTCGAAGTCGATCAGACGCTGCAACAGGCCGGCCAGCGGGCGGTTGTCCAGGAACGAGCGCGGATTGCGGCGTCCCAACCCGCCGAGCAGCAATGAAGCCACCCAATGCGCGGCGCGACCGAACAACGCGGGCAGCGTGGCGCGATACACCTGCTCGGGCGTGAGTGTCAGCCAGGCACGCGCCAGATCACGCACCGCGGCCCCAAAGTCGGTGGCACCAGCGGCCAGCGCTGCCGCATTGATGCCGCCGGCCGAGGTACCACACAGGATGGGGAAGGGATTGCCGGCATGCCGGCCGAGCAGCCGACTGATCGCCAGCAACACACCGACCTGGTAGGCCGCGCGCGCACCGCCACCTGAGAGGATCAGCGCTGTGCGCCCTGGCGTGCGTTCCGTTTGCATACGGCCTCCCCTTGTCATCGGGCTGCGGTGCGCCCCTTTTTCATCACCCGCTGCATTACTTGGAAAATAGGCTGCGGCAGCGGCTTGTGCCTTGTCGTTGTGCGGGCGGCGCGGTAGGCGCGCCTTGGGGCTTTCGGTATAATCTCGTTTTGGCGTAAAAGGATTTCGCCCATGCGCATCGTACAGAAAGCCCTCACCTTCGACGACGTTCTGCTCGTTCCCGCCCATTCCACCGTCCTGCCGCGCGATGTCTCCCTGGCAACCCAGTTCACCCGCGCCATCCGCCTGAATCTGCCGCTGGTCTCCGCCGCCATGGATACCGTGACCGAGGCCAGGCTTGCCATCGCGATGGCCCAGGAAGGCGGGATCGGCATCGTGCACAAGAACATGGGTGCGAAGCAGCAGGCGCAGGAGGTGGCCAAGGTCAAGCGCTACGAATCGGGCATCGTCAAGGACCCGATCACCATCAGCCCGGACCTGCGGGTGCGCGACGTGCTGGCGATCACCCGGCAGCACAAGATTTCCGGCCTGCCCGTGGTCGACGGCAACGGCCAGGTGGTGGGCATCGTCACCAACCGCGACATCCGCTTCGAATCACGCCTGGATGCGCCGGTCAGCTCGATCATGACGCCGCGCGAGCGCCTCGTCACCGTCAAGGAAGGCGCCAGCATCGATGAGGCGCGCGAGCTGATGCATACCCACCGGCTCGAACGGGTGCTGGTGGTGGACGACCGGTTCCAGCTCAAGGGGCTGATCACCGTCAAGGACATCATCAAGACCACCGAACATCCCAACGCGGCCAAGGACAGCCAGGGCCGGTTGCGTGTCGGTGCCGCGGTCGGCACCGGCGGTGATACCGAGGAACGCGTGGCACTGCTGGTCGAGGCGGGTGCCGACGTGATCGTCGTCGATACCGCGCATGGCCACAGCCAGGGTGTGATCGACCGCGTCGGCTGGGTCAAGCGCAACTTCCCGCAGGTGCAGGTGATCGGGGGCAACATCGCCACCGCTGCCGCCGCGCACGCGCTGGTGGAAGCCGGCGCGGACGCGGTCAAGGTCGGCATCGGCCCGGGTTCGATCTGCACCACGCGTATCGTCGCCGGTGTCGGCGTGCCACAGATCTCCGCCGTATCGAATGTCGCGCAGGCGCTGGCCGGCAGCGGCGTACCGCTGATCGCCGATGGCGGCATCCGCTTCTCCGGCGACATTGCCAAGGCACTGGCGGCCGGTGCGCACTGCGTGATGCTGGGCGGGCTCTTTGCCGGGACCGAGGAAGCACCCGGCGAAGTGGAGCTGTATCAGGGCCGCTCGTACAAGAGCTATCGCGGCATGGGATCACTCGGCGCGATGCAGCAAGGCTCATCCGACCGTTACTTCCAGGAAGAAAACACCGCCAACGTCGAGAAGCTGGTGCCCGAAGGCATCGAGGGCCGCGTACCGTACAAGGGCTCGTTGACCGCGATCGTGCACCAGCTGGTCGGCGGCATCCGTTCGGCCATGGGTTATCTGGGCTGCGCCAGCATCGGCGAAGTCCATGCCAAGGCCGAGTTCGTCGAGATCACCTCGGCCGGCATCCGCGAATCGCACGTGCACGACGTGCAGATCACCAAGGAAGCACCGAACTACCGCATGGAGTAGGCCGGCGACGCATCCGTCTGCCGCGCCTGCAAAACTGAAGCCGTAGCCGCGCCATGCGCGGCTACGGCTTTTTTCCGCCGGCCTTGGCCGCAGCAAGCACCATGAAAACAGGGCGGCCCCAAGGCCGCCCTGTTTCGCAACGCCGCAGGTGCAGCGGTTACTTGCGCAGCCCCTGGTACAGGGTATCGACCAATTCACCATCCGGCGTATCACCGACCAGCTCCCAGGCCATGATGCCGCCCAGCTGCTGTTTCTTCACGAACTCGACCTTTTCCTTGAGCGCCTGGATGTCGTCGTACACCCACATCTCGCTGCCGTTGAGCTTCCAGACCGCCTTGGTACGCTCATCGCGGAACACCTGGCCAGGCATTGCCTTGATGTCGTCATAGCCGGCGGTTCCCGGATCGTACGTACCCTTGGCCTTTTCCTTGATAGGCTGGCCCATGCCGTTGTTGTCGGTCTTGGACAGGACCCAACCGTAGCCGTAGAACGGCACGCCCACCACCAGCTTCTGCGGTGGCACCCCACCTTCGATGTATTCCTTTATCGACCCGGCAGTGGTGATCTCGGCCGCGCTGCCGTACAGCGTTGCCAGATGGCCCGACTTGTTCGACCACGGGCCGGCGTAGTCATAGGTCATCACGTTGATCCAGTTCAGCGGCTTGTGGATCTGGTCCAGTTCCATGTTGCTGCTGATATTGGACGGCGCACCGGTGGCGATGGTCAGCAGATAGCCCGGCTTGACCGCGTCGAGCTGCTTGCGGAACTCGTTGAGCAGCGCGGTGAAGTTCTGCTTGTCTTCCGGCCGCACCACGTTGCCGGGGGCTCCTTGCGAGGCCGGGTATTCCCAATCCACGTCGATGCCGTCGAACACGCCGGCGGCCAGCCCCTCGATGAGCTTGCCGTCGCGGGTCGGCACGTTGCCCTTGATATAGGCATCGATGCACGACTTGACGAATGCCTGGCGGTTGGCAGGCAGCGCCGCGTCGGAGAAGTGCTTGGACCAGTTCCAACCGCCCAGGCTGATCACCACCTTGAGCTGCGGATATTTCTTCTTGAGCTGCTTGATCTGGTTCCAATGGCCGAACAGCCCCTTGTCGCCCTGGTCGGGCTTGCCGTCGAGCGTATGCTCGGCCGGTACCGGATCCCAGTAGTCCAGCGCCGCGCTGCCCACGCCCGCCTTGTCGATGCCGACGGTGCACTTGTTGTCGACCACATTGCCGAAGGCGTACTGGATCACCGTCGCCTTCTTGGCGGTGCCGCTTTGCTCGATGTGCTTGACCCAGTAGCCGCGGCCCGTCCCCCAGCTCGGGAAATAGAACACCAGCTGGGCGCCCTTGCCGGCCGGCGCATCGTTCGGCCCGACCGTGGCAACCTTCGGCGCGGGCGCGGCAGCCCCCTTGCCGGCGCCGTCGCCCTTGCGCACCAGCTTGACGTTGTCGAAATAGATGTCGCCGCCGGACCCATTGGACTGGACCCATTGCTCCAGCGAGAGATGGAAGTCAAAGCGACCCTTGAAGTCGAAGCTGTAGCTCTCCCACTTCTTGGTGTCCTTGATATGTTCGGGGAAGCCGGAACTGGCCGTGCCTGCAAGCCAGTTGTCCCGCCCCGGGAATTCAGAGGTATAGCCGATCACACCGCCGCAGTTGAAGCCGCAGGTGCCCAGGTACTCGAAGGACAAGGTGTACTTGCCTTCGGGGAATTTCTCCTTGGTGAAGATATCACCGCCGAACACCGGCTTGTCGAAGCGGACCACCTTGTTGCCCGGCCGCAGCGGATCGTCGACGATGGTGGCATGCATGGGTACGCTGCCGTCGCCGTTCTGCCCGATCCATAACGTGTTCAGATCGTTGTCGAATTTTTCGTCCAGAACCACGCTGTCGGCGTGGGCCAAGGCGGCGGCCAACATCGCCGGCAGCACCAGTTTCTTGTACATGTTTATCGCTCCGGAACACCGGCTTGTCGCCGGCATAGTTATCGGCAAACGACGGACGTCCACACACGCACCGCCGTGCCAAGCTTGCTTATATCGCATGGCACGGCAATGTGCATCGCCGGACGCAGGCGGCGTACCGCCTGCGCAACGTCCCGGAGCTTTTGCGTCTACTTGCCCGGCTTGGGCAGCAACGATTCGGCGATCTGGTTCACCAGCGTCTGCTTACGGTCGGCAGTGATTTCCCAATACATCGCACCGCCCAGCTTTTTCTCCTTGATGAAGTCAAGCTTGTGCTTGAGCGCCTGCGGGTCCTCGTAGGTGACGAACTCGCCGGTCTTGGCGTTGTACAGGAACGCCGCCTTGGAAACGTCGTTCCAGTGGCGGGTGAAGCCGTTCCTGTTGATCAGGTTGGCTTCGATATCGCTGAAGTCCAGATTGCCCTCTTCCCAGGTGCCGCGCCCCTTGCCGTTGCAATCCTGGTACTCGCCATTGCGCTCGGGCGGGCATTGCTTCCACGCGAAACCGTAGAACGGAATGCCGACCACCAGCTTGGCAGGCGGCACGCCCGCCTTCAAATACGCCTCGACCGACGACACCACGTTGAACTTGTCGCTGATGCCGGGCTTGTTGTACGCCGGATCGTTGCGGAACGGCGCGAGGTGGCCGGAGAACTTGTTCCACAGCCCGTTGAAGTCATACGACATCAGGTTGATGAAGTCGAAATCGCGGCTCACCTTGTCCATCTCGGTGTTCTTGATGAACTTGTCGTTGCCCCACACCGCCGTGGTCAGCTCGTAGTACTTCTTGTCCTCCTTGCCCGCGGCGTCGAGCGCCTTGCGCAGTGCCGCGATCAAGTGCGTGTAGTTCTGCTTGTCCTCGGGCCGGTGCTTCATCTCGTCCGAGCCGCCCTCGACCGGGTATTCCCAATCGATGTCCACGCCGTCAAAGCCGTATTTGCGGATGAAGGCCACGGCGCTGTCGGCGAAGCGCTTGCGCGATTCGGGGGTGGCGGCAGACTCCGAGAAATTGACCGACCAGCTCCAGCCGCCGACCGAGATCAGCGTGCGCAGGTTCGGGTTCTTCTTCTTCAGCCGCTGCAGCGTTTCGAAATTGTTCTTGCCGCCGGTGTCCACCCCGGGATCGCCCACCACCACTTCGCCGTCCTTGATGTTGGCAAAGGCGTAGTTGATATGGGTGACCTTGCTCGCATCGATGTCATAGGGCAGGAAATCACGCCCGTAGGCACCCCACGAGATGTAGTAGGCCACGACGCGGTAGGGCTTGCTGGCCGCGGTGGGGACGACGGGTTCGGCAGCCTGGGCCAGCGGCAGCAGGGCTGCGGCGGTCAACAGGGCTAGAATGGGCTTACGCATGGGTACTCTCCTTATCGTTCTTTGGATTCGCCCGAAGGCGGAGCCCATGCTAGCAGCATCGCCATGCCGCCATTTGTCTGCCCTTGCCGCACCCGGGCACCTGTTTTGCCTTGATTGCGCGGCTTGCCCTGCGCGCTGTGGCCTTGCTGGCAGAGCAGACTCGCGCTGTTGTTCTGCAATGCCGTCCTGCACCGACGGGCTACTGGCCGATGCAGCCAGCAGCCCGGTTGCCCGGGAGCCCAACGCAGCGATGGGCCCAAATCATTCCGCCAGACGGAATAGGCAAGTCATGCGCTGCATCGCACCAGCGGCCGCTGGTGCAACATACGGCGCGGCACCCCGCCCCCGCCGGGAATGCTGCAACCGGGGCGATACAGCGGGCAGGCCCTCAGCGGCGGGACCAAGCGAAACAGCCGTTGGGCAACAGCGAATAGCTCACCAGCATCGCGCCATGGCGATACAACACGGCATGTTGTCCGGGGGCAGGCAGTTGCAGCGCCCAGACCATGCCGTCCCGGCTGGCCCAGGCAATCCGCGCATCGGCCGCCTCGATCGCGGCAAGGGCGCCGGCGGCGCCAGCCCCGGGACGGAACATCACCAGCACCATGCGGGCATCGGGCGGCGGCAGGGCCGCGATGGCGCCGCATACCAGCACCAAGACGGTGCAAAGCAGCGCACCGGAGCGGGGTGGCACGTTGCCACCGCCGGGATGCCGGCGCAGCCATACCCCCCAGCCCGTCACAACGAGGCCAAATACGGCGAACCAGAGCAGGTCCCAGAACAGGGGTACCTCGCTGTCCATGCGCACCCGATGCAGGCCCAGCCACCAATGACTGAGCACTGCATCCGCGATATGCCAGGCACCGAACCCCAGCAGCACTGACCCGAGCAGACGTCGCCGTGCGCCCGGCATGACCAGCCCCGGCACGGCCTGCCATAACCGGACCAGACCGGCGATCGCCACTGCGTACATCGCGGCATGGAATACACCATCGGCCAGCACCTGCATGCGCAGATCCCCGAACGGCGCACGGGTGACGGCGCTCAGCAGGTGATGCCATTGCAGGATCTGGTGCAACAGGATGCCATCGAAGAAGCCACCCAGACTCAGGCCGAGCAACCAGCCCGCCTGGGTCAGGCGTCGGGCATCGGCAAAGCCGGGTCGGATGGTGGGGGCCATGGACGTGCTCCGCAAAATGGACGTCCTGGCCCAGCAAGCATCGCTCCAGCAAAGCGTCTGCCGGTTTCCGGCACCGCCGCAGCCGTCGCCAGTAATTTATTCATTACTTCTTTGTAAAAGGCGCCGCATCGCTTCAGCTGTCCTCACGGGCGCCTGCCAGGCAACCCGGCCCGCTGCATCACATGCCCGACGAACGGCAACAGGCCGTTTCCCACCTGATCCGCACGCGGCAGTGCTCGGCTTAAGCCAATGGCAAGCCCCTTCCATTCCCCTGGATGAGCAGACCAGCCACGCGCCGCTCCCCATACGGCACGTTTGTTGCACTGCACACCCCTGCAGTTGTGCAACATCCATCCAAAGGAGCTTTCAACCATGCGTACCATGACCAAGACCGCTGCCGTACTTGCTTCCGCCCTGCTGGCCACCTCGTTCGCCGTTTCCGCCGCGGACAACGGAGGCAGCAACGGCAATACCCAGCGCGAGACGGCCAGCGCACCGGCCGAACGCGGCAACGCGACCCACCAGGAACGTCGCCGCAACCAGGGTGACAGCAGCACGCGTAACCGTGGCAGCAGCAACAATGGCAGCGGCAGCACCGGTACAAGCGGCACCGGCACAGGTACCGGCAGCTCGCGCTAAGTCGCAGCCCCAAGCCAGACGAGGCACGGCCCCGCAACAGCGGGGCCGTGCCTTTTTAAAAGATGGCAAGGCCGACGCCAGCCTGCGACTACATGTGCCGCATCTTCTCCTCCTGCGGCCGATGCGGGTTGCGGCGGATCTTGCGCGCGGCCAAATGGTTCCTGCTGCCAAAGAACAGCAGCAGCAAGCCGGCGGCCAACAGCAAGAAGCCAAACGGCGGCATGATCATCAAGGGCAGGCTGGCAAGAATCAGCACCACCCCCAGCAACACCACCGCCACGCCCCATGTTCCCCCGATCACATCATCCTGGTCCGGTTGCACCGGGGAATCCTGATTCTGCTGTGCCATATCCAGTCTCCTTTGCGACGTTGCACGCATCCCCGGCCGGAGATACAGCCAGCCGGGACAGACCCGTGATGAAGCAAGAAGCGGACCGCCGCCGGCGACGCTCAGCGCAACTTCTGCTGCCGCCGCCGTTCGGCGAAGAATTCGCGCAGCTGCAACGCCGCCTCATCGGCCAGCAGGCCACCCAGGATGATGGTGTGATGGTTGAGGCGGCGCTCGGCAAATGGATCGATCACGCTGCCGGCGGCGCCGGTCTTGGGATCGCGCGTGGCGTAGACCACCCGCGACAGCCGGGCGTGCATCATGGCGCCGGCGCACATGATGCAGGGCTCCAGCGTCACATACAGCTCGCATCCCGGCAGCCGGTAGTTGCCGAGCCAGCGCGCGGCCTGCCGCAGCGCCAGCATCTCGGCATGCGCGCTCGGATCGTGCCGGGCAATCGGGGCATTGCCGCCACGCCCGATGATTTCGCCCTGATGGACCACCACCGCGCCGACCGGCACCTCACCCAGCCGTGCGGCGCGCCCCGCCAGGCGCAGCGCTGTACGCATATGGCGCACGTCATCAGCGGACCAGCCGGGATCATCGACCGGCTCAAGCATGGCCGAGCAGCTCGGCAGCGTGCCGACGGGTCGTCTCGGTGATCTCCACCCCGCCCAGCATGCGGGCGATCTCTTCGACGCGCGCTTCGGGCGCCAGCGGCGTGACTGCGCTGGTCAGCCCGTCTGCGTGCTTGTGCTTGCTGACCACGAAATGATGACGGCCGCAGGCGGCAACCTGAGGCAGATGGGTGACGCACAGCACTTGGCATGCACGCCCCAGTTCGGCCAGCAGGCGTCCGACGATCTCGGCCACCCGCCCGCCAAGACCGACATCGACTTCATCGAACACCAGCGTGGGCACGGCAAAGCGCGCGTTTACGATCACCTGCAGTGCAAGACTGATTCGCGACAGCTCACCGCCCGAGACGATGCGGGCCAGATCGCGGGCCGGGGCAGCGGCATGCGCCACGCGGAATGCCACCTGCTCCAGGCCGTGCGCGCCCGGCTCGCCAGTGACAAGGGCAACCTCGAAGCGGCTGTCCGCCAGCGCGAGCGGCCGCATCTGCCCGGTGACCGCCTCGGCCAGTACGCCGGCGTGCGCGATCCGTTGTGCCGACAGCGCCGCGGCCTGGGCGCGGTAGTCGGCCTGGGCCGCTGCAGCGCGCCGGGCCAGCGCCTCGATCCCGCCGCCGCCGCCAATGGCCTGCAACCGCGCCTGCCACGCTGCCAGCATTTCCGGCAACTGCTGCGGATCGACCCGATACTTGCGCGCCATGCGCCAGATCGCATCCATCCGCGCCTCCACCTCGGCCAACCGTGCCGGGTCGAGGTCGAGCCGGTCGGCATAGCGCTGCAACGCATGCACTGCCTCGGCAAGGCTGGCCTCGGCAGCCGCCAGCAGCTCACCCACTTCGCCCAATGCCGGATCGTAGCCGGTCAGTTCATCCAGCCGGTGCGCCGTACCGGCGAGCTGGCCCTGGCAGTTCTCTTCACCGTCGGCCAGCGACAGCAAGGCGGCCTGCACCCCGTCGATCAGGCTGGCGGCGTGATGCAACCGGGAATGTTCGGCTTCGAGCACCGGCCATTCCTCGGCGCCGAAGCCAAGGCTGGCGATCTCGTCGATCTGCCACTGCAGCCGCTCGGCCTCCGCGGCAAACGAGGCAGCGTTGCGCTGCGCATGACCCAGCTCATCCTCCACGGCCCGCCACGCCCGCCAGGCTGCAGCGGTATCCTTGGCAAGGGCATCCGCACCGGCATAGCTGTCAAGCAGCATCCGCTGCGTTTCCGGTTGCAGCAGACGCTGATGTGCATGCTGGCCGTGGATCGCGACCAGGGTTTCGCCCAGCGCCTTGAGCTGCACCAGCGTGGCGGGCACGCCGTTGATGAAGGCACGGCTCTTGCCCGCCGCGTCGAGCGTACGCCGCAGCAGCAGCGTGCCCGGCTCGTCCCCGGCCAGCTCGTGCTCGACGAGCCATGCGCGCGCCGCCGGCACCGCCGCCAGATCGAACTCCGCGGTCAGATCGGCCTTGTCGCTGCCATGGCGCAGCAGGCCCGGGTCGGCCCGGCCACCCAGCAGCAATCCAAGCGCATCGAGCAGGATGGATTTGCCGGCGCCCGTCTCGCCGGTGAGCACGGTCATGCCCGGCCCGAACTCAAGCGCCAGTTCGTCGACAAGCACGAAATTCTTCAACCCGAGCGAGCAGAGCATGGGCAGTCCCGGACCGGTCAGTGCAGGCGGGTGCCCCAGTGGAGCTTGACCCGCAAGGTATCGTAATAGTCGTAGCCGACCGGGTGCAGGATGCGCAGCGTATTGCGATAGCGCCGGATCAGCACACGGTCCTCTTCGCGCAGCTCGCAATCGGATTGATTGTCGAAATATACGCGCGCGTCATGGGCCCGGGTCAGCAGGAATTCCACCTCGCAGGTGTCGTTGACCACGATGGGCCGATTGGACAGCGACTGCGGACAGATCGGCACCAGCGCGATCGCCGGCAGGCTCGGATGCATGATCGGGCCGCCGGAGGCAAGCGCGTAGGCGGTGGAGCCGGTGGGGGTGGACACGATCAGCCCGTCCGAGCGCTGGCTGTAGACGAACTGCCGGTCGATGAACACTTCGAATTCGATCATCGAGCCGGTCGAGCCGCGGCTGAACACCACGTCGTTGAACGCCAGCGCCTGGGCGATTTCGTTGCCGTCGCGTCTGACCGACGTTTCCAGCAGGATGCGCTCCTCGGGGACGAAGGCTCCCGCCAGGATCTCGCCCACCCGGCGCTCCATCTCATCCAGCGGCAGATCGGTCATGAATCCCAACCGCCCCTGGTTCACGCCGATCAACGGCGTGCGGTATGGGGCGACCAGGCGCGCCACGCCAAGCATGGTGCCATCACCACCCAGCACGATGGCCAGATCCGCCACCTTGCCGATATCGGCGCGCTCGACCCGGTCGAAGGTGTCCAGGCCGTGTTCGATGGCCGATTCGGTCTCGATCAGTACCCGGGCCCCCTGCCCGGCCAGCATCTGTGCCAGCCGCTTGATGGGTTCGGCGATGGTTGGCGTGTTCTGGCGCGAAACCAGCGCAATGTTCTTGAACAGGCTCTGCATGGCGCTCCACAGTGGCGGCGGCATGGCCGGGCCGGCCATCCTCAGGTTGTGCATTTAACCATAGGCGGCGCAGGATGCGCACAGCGGCACGTGCGCGCTACAATCGACTCATGCTGAATGAACGCGCGCAGATCCTGCTTCGTACGCTGGTGGAGCGTTATATCGCCGAGGGGCAACCGGTCGGCTCGAAAGCGCTTTCCCACTATTCCGGGCTCGATGTCAGCGCGGCCACCATCCGCAATGTCATGGCCGATCTGGAGGAGCTGGGCTTCATCGCCAGCCCGCACACCTCCGCCGGCCGCATCCCGACCGCGCGCGGTTATCGCTTCTTCGTCGACAGCTATCTCTCGGTCAGCCCGTTGGAGCGGCTCAGCCCCGAGGACATCCTGGGCAAGCATCCCGCCGGCATTGCGGCGGACAACCCGCAACGCGCGGTGGCCGCCGCCTCGCAACTGCTGTCCCAGCTCACCAACTTCGCCGGGATCGTGCTCTCGCCCAAGCGCCAGGAAGTGCGCCTCAGACAGGTGGAGTTCCTCAAGCTGTCCGACAAGCGCGTGCTGCTGATCCTTGTGACCACCGACGGCGACGTGCAGAACCGCATCCTGCACACGCAGACCGACTACGAGCCGAACCAGCTGCTCGAGGCCGCCAATTTCATCAATGCGCATTGTGCCGGCAAGACGCTGGGCTCGCTGCGGCGCACGCTCGAAGCCGAGATCCACCAGCTGCGCGGCGAACTCGTGACGCTCCTGAGCGCGGCCGTGCAACAGACGCCGCAGGACGATGCCGACAGTGTGCTGATCTACGGTGAACACCATCTGCTGGCCAGCCACGAGCTGGCCGCCAACATGGAACGGCTCAAACAGCTGTTCGAGCTGTTCGAGCGCAAGGCCGCGCTGCTGCAGCTGCTTGAAAGCGGCTGCGCCGCCCAGGGGGTGCAGATCTTCATCGGCGGCGAATCGGGGCTGGCCCCGCTGGACGAATGCTCAGTCATCACCGCGCCCTATCATGTGGACGGCCAGGTGGTCGGTACGCTCGGCGTGATCGGCCCCACCCGTATGGCCTACGAACGGGTCATTCCCATCGTCGACGTCACTGCCCGCCTGCTCTCCAACGCGCTCTCGCTGTCGTGAGCGCGGCATTCCTGAAACCTGCGGCCCTGCCGCCCCGATCGGAACTTCGCATGCCTCTGTTGCGCCCGCTCCTGCTTTGCCTTGCCCTTGCCGCCACCACCCCTGCCCGCGCGGACGACGCACTGCTCCAGCGCGAGGAGGTTGGCCGCTACCTGGACACCGTCGCCGCCGAGCACGGGTTCGAACGCGAAGCATTGGCCGCGCTGTTCCAGCGCGTGACGCCGCAACCGGCCATCCTGGAGGTGTTCGACCGTCCCAGCACGAGCCGGCCGTGGCATCAGTTCCGCGAGAGCTTCCTGACGTCGGCACGCGTGGTGGGCGGAGCACGCTTCATGCGTCGCCATGCCGAGATCCTGCAGGCGGTGCAACAGCGCTACGGCGTGCCGCCGGCCATCATTGCCGCCATCATCGGCGTGGAGACCCAGTACGGGCGGATGACCGGCAACTACCGGGTGTTGGATGTATTGACCACCATGGCCTTCGATTACCCGCGCCGTGCCGAATTCTTTACGCAGGAGCTGACCCAGTTCCTGTTGCTGGCGCGTGAGGAACAGAGCGATCCGCTCACCTTCATGGGTTCGTATGCCGGCGCGATGGGCTGGCCGCAATTCATGCCGTCGAGCTTTCGCCGCTACGCGGTGGACTGGAACGGCGACCAGCATCGCGATATCTGGGGCACGCCCGAAGACGTGATTGCCAGTGTGGCGCACTATCTGGAACAGCATGGCTGGCAGCGCCATGGTGAGCAGCCGTATCAGCCGGTGAACGTGACTCCGGAAAACACCCTTGCCGACGTGCTCAGCAAACCGTTCGACCTGTCGCACAGCGTGGCCGAGCTGATGCAGCGCGGCGCGGTGCCGCTACATGAGCTGGATGCCTCCCAGCCGGCAGTACTGTTCACGTTGGAAACCGAGCCGGGGGTGGAGCGCCACTACCTGGGCACCACCAACTTCTACGTCATCACACGCTACAACCGCAGCAAGCACTATGCGATGGCCGTGTTCGAGCTGGCGGCGGCCATCGAGCGCGCCCATGCTGAAGAAGCAGACCTGCAAATCCCCGCCACGCCCCCGAAGGCACGCGCGCGCAAGCGCTGAGCCGGCACGCCGGCCGCCGTACCCAAGCGCCAGCCGCAACGCGAGGCCCACGCGCGCCGACCAGGTCTTTCCGCCATGCCCCAGTGCCAGGGGGCCGGGTTAGAATCCGTGGCATGACCGTTCCCGATCCCATCCTGATCGATGTACCCACCCGGCTTGCCTGCGCGCGGCTGCAGCTGCGCTGCCCGCAGCCGGGCGATGGCGCCGCGGTCCACGCCGCCGTGCTGGCCTCATTGTCCGATCTGCGGGCCTGGCCTGCCGCGCTGCCATGGGCGCGACAGGCACCCTCGGTCACGGTCAGCGAGCGTTGGTGCCGTCTGGCCCAGGCCGAATTCATCCTGCGCCAGCAGCTGTCCTGGCTGATCCTGAGCGCTGACGGAGCCACCGTGTTGGGTGCCTGTGGGCTGCATCAGCCGGATTGGGATCACGGTACCGCCAGTCTGGGCTATTGGGTGCACCGGGCGCACCAAAGGCGTGGCTACGCAAGCGAAGCGGTAGGCCGGGTATGCGAGCTGGCCTTCGATACCTTGGGCATGCAACGGCTGAGCATCTGCTGCGATGTGCAGAACCTGGCCAGCGCGCGGGTGGCCGAGCGGGCCGGCTTCATCCATGAAGCCCGGCTGCGGCATAGCCATCGCGATCCTGGCGGTCTGGCACACGATACCTTGCTGTACGCCAGGATAGCGCCGTGAACCGCATCGTCCCAGCCCGCCTGGCATTGTCGGCGCAGGGCGTGCCGTACTCCGAGGCATTTGACGATATCTATCATTCCGCTGAAGGCGGGTTGGGCCAGGCGCGCCAGGTGTTCCTCGCCGGCAATGATCTGCCGCAGGCATGGCGCGGGCGCACACTGTTCACCATCATCGAGACCGGCTTCGGCCAGGGGCTCAATTTCCTTGCGACCTGGCAGGCGTGGCGCGCCGACCCGGCACGCAGCACCCGCCTGCATTTCGTATCGGTCGAACTGCATCCGTTCAGCCGCGACGACCTGGCGCTGCTGCACGCCCGTTACCCCGAGCTGGCGCCGCTCGCGACCGAACTGCGCGCCCAATGGCCTGCGCTGACGCAAGGCATGCACCGGCTATGGTTGGACGACGGACGGGTGGTCCTGACGCTGGGCTTCGGTGATGCGGCACACCTGCTGCCGCAAATCGAGGCCCGGGTGGATGCGATCTATCTGGATGGTTTTGCCCCGGCCAAGAACCCCGGGCTGTGGCAGGTACCGCTGTTCAAGGCGCTGTGGCGGCTTTCGCATGCTGATACCACGCTGGCGAGCTATACGGTTGCCGGCGCGGTGCGTCGCGGGCTGACCGAGGCCGGATTTGCAGTCGACAAGGTTGCAGGCTTCGGTGGCAAGCGGCAGATGCTGCGCGGCGGCACGGCACGCAGCCTGCGCCACGCAGCATCCGGTCCCGGCGAGCGCAGCGCCCTGGTCATCGGTGCCGGGCTTGCCGGCAGCGGCGTGGCCGAGCGCCTCGCGGCGCGTGGCTGGCAGGTCACGGTATTCGACGGCGCCGTGGCGCCGGCCAGTGGCGCCTCGGGCAACCATGCGGGTCTGATGCACCCTTCCTACTCGCGCGACGACAACCTGCTGGCGCGACTGACCCGTGCCGGCTGCGCCGCCACACGACATCAGCTGGCTGCGCTGGCCGCCCACGGCCTGGTGGTACCGCACCGGCACGGCGGCATCCTGCAGTTGGCCAAGCACGCCGGCCAGGCCGAGGCGATGGCGCAGATCGCCAGCGCGGGCAACTGGCCGCAACTGGCGTTTCTCGATCCTGGCGATCCGGCGGCACTGCCTGGCAGCAGCCGCTGGGGTGGCTGGTGGTTCGCCGATGGCGCCACCATCAGCCCTTCCGCATTGTGCCGCGCCAACCTTGTCCGTCACCCGGAACTTGTCACCGTGCGCACGACCGCCATGGTCGCAAGCCTCGCCGCCACCGCACAGGGCTGGGAAGCCCGCGATGCGGATGGGGCCATCCTTGGCTGCGCCGCCGTCGCGATCCTGGCCAACGCCACTGCCGCACGCCTGCTGACCCAGGCGGAAGGCCTGCCGCTGGCGGATGCGCCACGCGTGGCCACCGTGGTTGCCGACGATCCCGCCTTGCCGGTGCACGCGCTGGCCGGCGATGCCTATCTCACCGCGGCATTGGACGGCTGGCGCGTGGCGGGCGCGGCGCCGCTGGCAAATGGCCTGGCGCAGGCGCAGGCCGACAATCTTGCCAGCCTCGCTGCGATATTGCCGCACGCTGCACCGCTTGAAGCACACGTATGCCAAAGCCGCGCCTGCGCCCGCCCCGGTGCCCCGGACCGCTTGCCGCTGATTGGCCAGCTCCCACTGCCCCGGCAGGACGGCGCCTGCCATCAATTGCGCCAGATCGCGCGGCAGCCCGGCTTGTACGGCGTGCTGGCGTTCGGCTCCCGTGGACTGTCGTGGACCATGCTGGCCGGCGAACTGCTCGCCAGCCAGCTTGAAGGCGAACCCCTGCCCTTGGCGCGTGCCCTGGTCGAAGCCGTCGACCCGGCGCGCTTCATGCTGCGCTCGCTGCGCAGTGGGCATGCCTGAGCGATCGGCCCGGCTTAACACAGCGCCGTCGCCAACCTGTGGGCCGCTCGGGCCTGCCCGGCCTGGGGCGGCGAGCCCCCTTCCCGTTTGAAGCAGGCCGTACGGCAATGCGCACCGTTTTCCGAGGGCGACCTGCAGGGAAAGTGGCAGCACGGGAACGGTCGCGTCTGGTGCGGTCCCCACGGCAATCGATCGCCTGTCCCCGTCCCACAGCCGGCATGGCGGCACGCGATTGCGGCCCTATTGTTGGCCAATTGCAGGCTGTCCGCAGCCCCCATGTCTTCCTTTCTCGCTGCGTGAGTTTCTCTCTTTCTTTCCAATTACAGAAAAGCCGTTAATTGGGCAAAAATTATTTTTGCTCGAAAAGAAAGACTGGATTTCCCATCTGAAATAATCCCGCATCTGAAACAGAAAGCCATTTTCAATCAATCTGAAAACTTGAACCTATAATTTGCCGTTCATCAATTTTTGATGATTTCGCGGGCAAAAGGGTATTCCCAAAGCAGCCTCAGACCTCTACGCTTCACATCAATAAGTAAACGCTAATATTCTGACAAGTAGACAGGGAGAAGGTTTGCAGCGTATGTAAACCGGGCCTTGGCAAACAGCAGAGCGCCCAGCAACACCGTACGCCGCAATTGTTTTATTGAAATAACGAGGCTTGAATTAAATGAAAACGCTGAAAACCAATCATCTCTTCCTTGCTGCCGCTTTGTTTGCCGCGGCAATCTCGTCCACTGTGCATGGCGCGATGGATTACAGCCGTTACAACAACATCTCCAACTATGATTTTGAACAAGGTGCCGGCGCCACGCCGGGACTGGCAGCAGCCTGGAAAGCCGATAAGACCCATGGCAACGCCACTTACCAGCTGACCACTTCGAATACATATCTGCGCACCACCGCGCAATTGGTTTCCTTTTCCGCACTGCCTGCCTGGGGTGTATCGCGGATTTATCAGGAAGTCGCCGTGCAGCCGGGCAAGGAGTACTACGCCAGCAGCTTTGTGAAGGTGACTGCACTGAGCAACGCCCGGGTCGAGATGCGTATCGAGTTTCTCAATGCCGCCGGGACTGTCGTCGAAACCCGTTCGACCGACTGGTACCAGGCACAGACCCTGACCAAGCCGACGGCGGATTGGGTCAACCTGAAGCTGTCGGGCACAGCGGCCGCCACTGCCGTCAAGGCGCGTATGGCGTTCCGCGCCAGCAGCAGCGCAGCCAATGCCAGCGGTACCTTCATCGTGGATGCGGTGACCCTCAGCCAGACGCAGATCCTGCTGAGCAAGCTGAATATCTCGCCGACCCACGAGTTCGATAGCGAACAAACCAACCCGGGCGGGCTGACCCCCAGCACCACCGTGGTGCGCACGCCGGGCAAGTCGATGATGGTGCAATTGCGCAATACCGATCCGCTGGTCTATTCAGGCAAGCGTGCCGAACTGGTCAAGAACAACGTCGGCGCCAACCGCAAGTCCTATTGGTACGGCTTCAGCGTCCAGGTTCCAACCGACTGGGTGAATGACAGCTCGATGGATGGCATCGTGCAATGGCACGTCACTTCGGATCCGGGTGAGATCAGCCGCTCGCCCAGCCTGGCGCTGATGGTGCAGGGCGACAAGTGGATGATCCTGAAGCGCTGGGATGACAAGGCAATCTCCACCAGCAACGATGTAAAAACAATGCATCAGGAAGTGATCTACCAAGCCCCGATCAACAAGGGCCGCTGGGAAGACTGGGTGTTCGAAGTGAAGTGGGACTATCTGCCGCAGGCCGCAGGCGGCGTGGGTTACACCCGAGTGTGGCGCAATGGCCAGCTGGTGGTGTCGCTGGATGCGCCGAACAGCTACAACGACCAGAACCAGAAGTACTTCAAGATCGGCCTGTACAAGTGGGACTGGAACAACGGTGTAGCCACCCAGACCAACTACCGCAAGCTGTATATCGATGATGTGCGTATCACCCAGGGCAATGGTGTCTACGCCGACGTGGCGCCCTGATCACAAACCACGGTTTTCAGCGAAAAATAAGACTGGCGGCGCGTTGAGCGCCGCTTTTTTTATTACCGCACAGTTGTCGTGCGCTTTGGGCAGTACAGCACCAGGACACTTGGCACTGCAATCCGCCTGTTCGGGACTGGCTGGAACTGCCGCGGCAGCGGCGCGACGCTTAAGCTCTGATCTGGGTGGCCGCTCTGGCCGCCCGTTCCGGGAGCCGCCGATGAAAACCACCTTGTTGCAGTGTGAAGGGCTGATCGCATTGGAATGCGCCGCAGGCAGCGAGCTGATCTGTATCAGCGGCCTGCTGTGGGTCACCCAGGACCAAAGCGACCTGATCGTCCATCCCGGCGAGCGTTGCCGGCTGCACGGCGGCGGCAAGACACTGATCCAGGCAATGCGCACCAGCCATTTCGAGATTGTCACTGCGCAACGCTGGTGGCAGCGGATGGCGACAGCCATCGTGGGACCAGCGGCGGCAAGCAAGCCGGCAACGACCGCGACAGCACCGCGCACCCTGCCTGCCGCCGTGTGCTGTCAGGCGACGACCACCGTCGGCAGCTGAAGCGGCACACGTTGCGGCTGCAACGCAACGCGCCAGACCAGCAACGCCTGCCTGCAGCACCCCGCTCCCCAGGCGTGCACTGCACCGGGCACGGCAGCCCAAAATGGCGGCCCTGGCAACAGGCGGGCGCCGACAGTCGCAGACACGGCGCTGACCCGGCCTGCCGGCCCCGACCCTGCACCCGCATCCTCAAGCCGGAGCGGGCCGGCCGCCGTGGCGTGCGGCATCAACCGGCACGTGCCAAGCGCTGCTGCACCAACTCGCCCAGCCTGCGGATCGCCGCCTCGTGGCGGGTGGTCCAGGTCTCGATGCAACAGATGCGCATGCAGTTGCGATAGCTGCGGCTGGGACTGAAGAGCTCCCCCGGCGTGAAGTTGATGCCTTCGGCCATCGAATCGCGCAGCACTTCGCGCGTATCGATCTGCGCCGGCAGCTCCACCCACAGCACGTAACCGCCCACCGGTACGTTGAGACGGGTTTCCGCAGGAAAATAGCGGCGGATCGCATCGACCGCACCGCTCACCTGCTCGGCCACCGCGCGCCGCAAACGGCGCAAGTGGTGATCGTATCCCCCGTTTTCCAGGAAACGGGCGATGGTCTGCTGCAGCACAAGCGGTGTGGAGTAGGTGTTGATGAACTTGAGCCGCTCGATCTCGCGCTGCCAGCGGCCGGCCACCACCCAGCCGATCCGCATCCCCGGGGCCAGCATCTTGGTGAACGACGAGCACAGCATCACGTTGCCGCCGCCCTCTTCCACCGGCCGGTCGAACGCCTTGGCAGGCCGTGGGCGTTCACCACGGTGGAAGAACTCGCCGTAAAGATCATCCTCGATGATCGGAATGCCGCGGCCGGCCAACAACTCCACCAAACGCCGCTTGTTTTCGTCCGGCATCAGGCAACCCAGTGGATTGGAGAAGTTGGGCAGCAGCAGACACGCCTTGACCCGGTCATCGCGCGTCGCAAGCTCAAGCGCCTCGACCGACATGCCGGTCTGCGGATGGGTCGGAATCTCCAGTGCCTTCAACTGGAAGCTCTCCAGCATCTGCAGCAGGCCGAAATAGGCCGGCGATTCGATGGCCACCACGTCACCCGGCTTGGTCACCGCCCGCAGGCACAGGTTGATCGCCTCCAGGCAGCCATGCGTGATCAATACCTGATCCGCCTCGAACTGCCCGCCCCAGGCGAGCGCGCGGCGCGCGATATGCCGACGCAACTCCATATCGCCCACCGGCTTGCCATAGTCGGCAAGCAACCTGGGCTGATGCCGGGTCACCTGCGACAGCAGGCGCTGCAGTTGCTGGGTGGGATACAGATCGGGATTGAGGATCGCCAGGCCGAAATCGACCCGGATCGGCTTGAGTTCACTGGCCTGATAGGGCCAGAGCACCGGTGGCGTGACCACCTCGGACGGCTCGCGCGGCGGCTGGGTCAGGCCCGGTACATTCAGGACGTGCGCACAGGCAACATAGAAACCGCTCTGCGGCCGGGCCTCGATCAGACCGCGGTCTTCCAGCGCGCGATACGCTTCCATCACTGTGGACAGGCTCACGCGCCGTTGCGCCGACAATTTACGGATCGAGGGCAGCTTCTCGCCCGGCTGCAGCACCCCGCTGACGATGGCCTGCGCCAGCTCCTCGGCCAACTGATGATAAAGCGTATCGGCTTTGCGGTGTCCCGCAGGGAAACGGACATCGTTCATCGGGGCCTCGGGCTGCAGCACAGTGCATCAAGGCCCCACTATAACGCACGGCTCCCGCCCCACAACAGTTTCAGTTTGTTCAAGGAAATGGCGATCAGAGCAGTACAGTTTGCCCAGCTTGGCCTCTTGCCGACCCATTGATGTTTGACGGTGGTATCGGCATCAGCCGGCGTAGACACGCCATGGTCACCGTGGCAGGCGCGCGGCCTGGCACCGTCGAAGACCCGGTGAAGCGGTCCTGCAAGCAGCGTGAAACGTCCTCGCCGACGAGGAATCGGATCTTCGTGGGGCGCCGACAGCTACGGGTGGTAAGGCAAGCGCGGCGCGGTCAGGCAGATTGTGACCGCTGTCGGTGGAAATGGGTGGTGCGTCCAGCACCGGCTGCAGTGCCGAACAGGTTCACCCGGGGTGCTGTGTGCCATGGGTGTGGCCTGCACTGCGGCGAGGGCTACGTACGAGGGACCGCCTTTTTGGCATTGGCACACCTGTGGCACAGCCATGGACAAAGGCCGGCCAAGCTCAGCGGGAAAGCGGCGCCGATGCGGTCACGGCAGCGGCGGGGGCCGGTCTTGGAGCCAGAGGCTTGCTGCGATCCAGGATCTGGAAGAACACCTCGTCCTTGCGGATCATGCCCAGCTCGTTGCGGGCCCGCTCTTCGATGGCATCGGTGCCGGTCTTCAAGTCCAGCACTTCGGCAGCCAGCGCCGCATTGCGCTCGCGCAGGCTTTCGTTGTCGGCACGCTTGTCGGCCAGCTCCTGGTCGAGCTGCCATACGCGCAGCCAACTGCCCTTGCCGACCCACAAGGGCCATTGCAACAGCATGATCATCAGCGCGAGGACGATGGCGAGGATACGCATAAGGGATGGCGGATAAAAGAAACCGGAGCCCTCAGGCTCCGGTTTGCGATGTTACTACACGGTGGCCGGAACAGCGATGGCGTTGTGCCGGCACGTCGATCAGCGCTTGATCTGGTAGAAGGCGTTGATGCCCGGGTACACGGCTGCCTCGCCCAGTTCCTCCTCGATACGCAGGATCTGGTTGTACTTGGCGATGCGATCCGAGCGGCTCAGCGAGCCGGTCTTGATCTGCATGCAGTTGGTTGCAACGGCCAAATCGGCGATGGTGGCATCTTCAGTCTCGCCCGAGCGATGGCTCATCACCGAGGTATAGCGGTTGCGCTTGGCCAGATCGACAGCGGCCAGGGTTTCGGTCAGCGAACCGATCTGGTTGACCTTGATCAGAATCGAGTTGCAGATGCCCTGGTCGATGCCTTCAGCCAGGATCTTGGCGTTGGTGACGAACAGATCGTCGCCCACCAGCTGCACGCGGCCGCCGATGCGGTCGGTCAGCACCTTCCAGCCCGCCCAGTCGCGCTCGCCCATGCCATCCTCGATCGAGATGATCGGGTACTTGTTCACCAGGCCTTCCAGGTAGTCGACCATTTCGTTCGACGTGAAGGTACGGCCGCCGCCCTTCTTGAAGGTGTAGGTGCCATTGTCCTTGTTGAAGTATTCGGACGCGGCGCAATCGAGGGCGATGAAGAAGTCGGAACCGGCCTTGTAGCCCGCCTTCTCGATCGCGGCCAGGATCAGCTCGATGGCCTCTTCCGGACCGGCCACGTCGGGCGCGAAGCCGCCTTCGTCGCCGACCTGGGTCGGCAGGTGCTTGTCGTGCAGGATCTTCTTCAGGTTGTGGAACACTTCGGCGCCGTAGCGCAATGCTTCACGGAAGGTCGGCGCGCCGGCCGGCACGATCATGATTTCCTGGAAGTCCAGGCTGTTGGAGGCGTGCTCGCCGCCGTTGATCACGTTCATCATCGGCACCGGCAGGCTCATCGGGCCCGAGCCGCCGATATAGCGATACAGCGGCAGGCCGGCTTCCTCAGCGGCGGCCTTGGCCACGGCCATTGACACGGCGAGGATGGCGTTGGCGCCAAGCTTGCTCTTGTCCTCGGTGCCGTCCAGATCGATCATGGTCTTGTCGATGAAGGCCTGCTCGGCGGCATCAAGGCCGATGATGGCTTCGACGATCTCGGTATTGATGTTCTCGACCGCCTTGAGCACGCCCTTGCCAAGGTAACGGCTCTTGTCGCCATCACGCAGCTCCAGCGCCTCGCGCTCGCCGGTGGATGCACCGGACGGCACGGCCGCACGGCCCATCACGCCCGATTCCAGCAGCACGTCGGCCTCGACGGTCGGGTTGCCGCGCGAATCCAGGATTTCGCGGGCGATCACATCAACGATTGCGCTCATTGCCATACCTCAGTATTGATTGGTTTATGAAACGGAACACCGCCAGGGCCGGCCTGGCGGTTGGAAATCACAACGTCTGCTCGATCAGCGAGTCTGCCTTCACCACCTGATCCAGCGCCTTGAGCGTGGTCAGCAGTTCCTTCATACGCGGCAACGGCCAGGCGTTGGGGCCATCCGACTTGGCGCAAGCCGGGTCGGGATGCGTCTCGGCAAACAGGCCGGCAATGCCGGTGGCGACGGCGGCACGTGCCAGCACCGGCACGAACTCGCGCTGCCCGCCCGATCGGTCCCCTTGCCCGCCCGGCAACTGCACCGAATGGGTGGCATCGAACACCACCGGACAGCCGGTCTCGCGCATGATGGCCAGCGCACGCATGTCGCTCACCAGATTGTTGTAGCCAAAGCTCACGCCGCGCTCGCAGGCCATGAAGACATCGTCGGCCAGCCCGGCCTCGCGCGCGGCCTCGCGCGCCTTGTCCATCACATTCTTCATATCGCCCGGTGCGAGGAACTGGCCCTTCTTGATGTTGACCGGTTTGCCCGACTGGGCGCAGGCGCGGATGAAGTCGGTCTGCCGACACAGGAATGCCGGTGTCTGCAGCACGTCGACCACGGCGGCGACCGGGCCGATCTGGTCGATCTCGTGCACATCGGTCAGCACCGGGACGCCGACCTGCTCGCGTACCTTGGCCAGGATCCGCAGACCCTCTTCCATGCCGAACCCACGGAACGACTTGCCGGACGAGCGGTTGGCCTTGTCAAAGCTCGATTTGAAGATGAACGGAATGCCAAGCCCGGCGGTGATTTCCTTGAGTTGGCCGGCCACATCGATGGAAAACTGCTCCCCTTCGATCACGCACGGCCCGGCGATCAGGAAGAAAGGCCGATCCAGGCCCACCTCGAATCCACAAAGTTTCATGACACCTCTCGTGCTAGGTGAAGCGCGCCGCCGGCACGGACGTTTCGGCCATCGCCCTGATACGTCGCTGCACCGGCCGCCTTGGCCTCATGCGTTAACAGCTCACCCCTTCCCGCCCTTGCGAGCGCGCATACGCGATCGCGGCTTCGATGTACGACTTGAACAGCGGATGGCCGTCACGCGGTGTGGAGGTGAATTCCGGGTGGAACTGACAGGCAAAGAACCAGCGATGGCCGGGCAGCTCCACGGTCTCGACCAGTTGCTCGGCACCGGTGGACTGACCGCTGATCAGCAATCCGGCTTCGCGCAGGCGCGCCAGGTAATGGTTGTTGACTTCGTAGCGATGGCGATGGCGCTCGGTGATGCGCTCGGCACCATAGATCCGTGCCGCAAGCGTGCCCGGCTGCAGCAGGCATTGCTGCGCGCCCAGCCGCATCGTGCCACCCATGTTGGAATTGGCATCACGTTTTTCGATCCTGCCGTCGTGATTGACCCATTCATCGATCAGGGCGACCACCGGGTATTCCGTCTCCAGGTCGAACTCGGTCGAGTTGGCACCTTTGAGGCCGGCCACGTCGCGCGCGTATTCGATCAACGCGATCTGCATGCCAAGGCAGATGCCCAGATAAGGAATGTCGTGCTCGCGCGCGAACTTCACTGCGAGGATCTTGCCCTCGACACCACGCTTGCCAAAGCCACCCGGTACCAGGATGGCGTCCATGTGCGCAAGGCAACCAGTGCCCTCGGTTTCCAACGACTCCGAATCGACGAAGTGGATCTTCACCTGGCTTTCGGTATGCACACCGGCATGCTTGAGCGCTTCGATCAGTGATTTGTATGACTCGGTCAGGTCGACGTACTTGCCGACCATGGCGATATTGACCGTCTGCCTCGGGTGATCGATGGCATGCACGATCTTGTCCCATACCGACAGATCCGCACCGGGCAGCTCAAGCTGCAGCTGGCGGCAGATGATGTCGTCTATCCCCTGCTCGGAGAGCACCCGCGGGATCTTGTAGATGCTGTCCATATCCGGGCAGGACACCACCGCCTTTTCGGAGACGTTGGTGAAAAGCGCGATCTTCTGACGTTCGTCGTCTGGCACCATCCGGTCCGCCCGGCAGATCAGCACGTCGGGCTGGATGCCGATCTCGCGCAGCTCCTTGACGCTGTGCTGCGTCGGCTTGGTCTTGATCTCGCCGGCGGCGGCGATATAAGGCACATAGGAAAGATGGACGAAACAGGCGTTCTCCCGTCCCAGTTGCACGCCCATCTGGCGGATCGCCTCAAGGAACGGCAGCGATTCGATATCGCCGACGGTACCGCCGATCTCGATCACCGCCAGTTGCGCGTCGCCCGCGCCCTGGCGGATGAAAAGCTTGATTTCGTCGGTGATATGCGGAATCACCTGGACAGTCTTGCCCAGATAATCGCCGCGCCGCTCCTTCTTGATCACCGATTCGTAGATCTGGCCGGTGGTGAAGTTGTTGGTCTTCTTCATCTTGGCCTGGATGAAACGCTCGTAGTGCCCCAGGTCCAGATCGGTCTCGGCGCCATCTTCGGTCACAAACACTTCGCCGTGCTGCATTGGGGACATGGTGCCCGGATCGACGTTGATGTACGGATCCAGTTTCATCATGGTGACTTTGAGGCCGCGCGATTCGAGGATAGCGGCCAGAGACGCGGCGGCGATGCCTTTGCCAAGCGAAGACACCACACCACCGGTAACGAAGATGAACTTGGTCATGACTGCCACAGGGGAGTGTGAATTGCGCATTTTACCCGATGCCCACGAGGCCCCTCAATTCTGGACAAGCAGGCGGGAATATGCGCGGTACTCCGCCTTATGCCACCGGATGCCCAATGTGCCGGATGATGCAGTCGCCACTGCACGAGCACCGTTGCCTGACATCTGGATAGCATTGCGGGCGCAGACCGCGTTTTCCTGCAGTATCGCGCCTCTCCCAGGGCCCACGGAGCGGTACGGCGTGACGCAAGACCGCCATTTAAGCCCGCCTGTCCCCGGCACACCGTTGATGAGCCTGCTTGGGCTTTACCTGGGGGCGCTGAAGGGTTTATTGAGTAAACATAAGCAAACAGGCGACATTCCTTGCACGGAATGCCTCGCATTTGATGCGATGCAGCAAAAAATCGTTACCCCAGGCCGCCAAAATATGTAAGATACAGCGCCCTGGAGCAAGCGAGCGCAATTTGCGCAAAACACTACGTCATGGGAAAGGAAACAGAGTATGTCCAAATCAGCGTTGGTCACGGGTGGCATGGGCGGGATCGGCACGGCGATTTGCAAGCAATTGGCCGATGCCGGATTCAAGGTCGTCACCACGTACTCGCGCCCTGGAAAAGAGGCAGGCTGGCTTGCCGAGGCCAAGGAGGCCGGCTACACCTTTTTGGCCTATGAATGCGATGTAACCGATTTCGACGCCTGCGTGGCGCTCAGAGCCAGGATTGCAGCTGAAGTGGGTGACATCGACGTGCTGGTCAACAACGCGGGCATCACCCGCGACGCCACGTTCAGGAAACTGGGCAAACCTGATTGGGACGCGGTAATCCGCACCAATCTCGATTCGGTATTCAATGTCAGCAAGCAGTTCGTCGACGGCATGGTCGAGCGCGGCTGGGGGCGGGTGATCAATATCTCGTCCATCAATGGTCAGAAAGGCCAGTTCGGCCAGACCAACTATTCAGCGGCCAAGGCAGGCATGCACGGCTTTACGATGGCCTTGGCGCAGGAAGTGGCCCGCAAAGGCGTCACGGTCAACACCATCAGCCCCGGCTATATCGCAACCGATATGGTGATGGCCGTGCCGGAGGACGTCCGTGCCAAGATCGTCTCGCACATCCCCGTTGGCCGCCTGGGCCGGCCCGAGGAGATTGCAAGCCTGGTGGTCTACCTGGCATCCGATCTGGCCGGCTTCATCACCGGGGCCAATCTGGCCATCAACGGTGGCCAGCACACCTGCTGAGCCTTGAGGGCGAGCGGGCATGCAAACGGCACCTGCATGGTGCCGTTTGCGTCACAGCCTGCTCATCGCTTTCCACCTGCCGCCAGCCTGCAATGCGCGTCAACGTAACCCGCCGGACGACCCTTTCAATGCCACACCAGGGCTTTGGGGGATGGCAAACGGGGGCACCCCCCGAGCATCGTGTGGCCATCACCTGCCAACGCGACGATCAAACCAGGTACCGGCGATACCGATGCAAACGGGACGGCAGGTTCGTGCCGTACTGGCTTGCGCTTGCCCCCGGCGTTGGCGCGTCCTGGAGCGGCGCCCCTGCATATCAGCGCCCTGCCCGCAGCAGCCCGGCATGCCAGGGTTGGTCGTTCTGGGCACGGGTGCCGGCTCCAGTTGCCAGTCAACCGGTAGGCAAATGGATGCCGCCACATCGTGCCCCGTGTGCGGGGTCAAGGCGGCAGGCAGGATAGCAAGCCGATCGCCTTATTCCTCCTCATCCACAGCGGTGCCGACAACCTTGTACGCCACATCGAGCGAAAATCCGCGTGCCGCCAGGAAACGCAGTTGCCGGGCCCGGGATTTGAGATCCACGGCGGGCTGTCCGAACTTGCGCCGCCATAGCTCGCGTGCCCACGTCTCCTCCGTCTGCCCCAACCCTGTCAATGCCTGATCGATGGCAGCCGTATCCACGCCCTTGCCGCGCAGCTCGGCCTGCAGTCGTGCCATGCCATACCGGCCGGCACGCCCATGACTCCAGCTTTCGGCGAAGCGGGCGTCGGAAAGCCAGCCGCGCGCGACCAGGTCATCGAGCAGGGCGTCCAGTTCCTGTGCGTCAGTCGCATGCGGCAGCAGTTTCTGCTGCAACTCCGCCCGCGCATGCTCGCGGCGCCCCAGCAGTGCCAGGGCGCGGTTGCGCAAGGTCAGCGGGGAACGCGCCAAGGTCACCTCCATGCGACAAAGGCGGGCCGTGCAGGCCCGCCTTGCGTGCTACCGGAAAACAGCTACGGGTCTACTCGGCGAACGACTCGGGTTCGTCCGACAACCCCGCACCGGATTCGAGCGGCAGCACGGTGCCGCCGATCTTCTCGCGGATCCGGCGCACGATCTCGTCCGCCACCTCGGGGTTGTCCTTCAGATACTGCCGAGAGTTTTCCAACCCCTGGCCGATCTTGTTGCCGTTGTAGCTGTACCAGGCCCCCGATTTCTCGACCACCTTGTGCACGGCACCGTGCTCGATGATCTCGCCTTCGCGCGAGATGCCCTCGCCGTACAGGATATCGAAGTTGACCACGCGGAACGGCGGCGCCACCTTGTTCTTGGCGATCTTCACCTTGGTCTGGTTGCCGATGATCTCGTCGCCCTTCTTGACCGCGCCGATGCGGCGGATGTCCAGGCGCACCGAGGCATAGAACTTGAGCGCATTGCCGCCGGTGGTGGTCTCAGGGCTCTGGCCGGGCATCATCACGCCGATCTTCATGCGCAGTTGGTTGATGAAGATGACGAGGGTGTTGGTGCGCTTGATGCTCGCGGTCAGCTTGCGCAGCGCCTGGCTCATCAGCCTGGCCTGCAGGCCAGGCAACTGGTCGCCCATGTCGCCTTCGATCTCGGCACGGGGGGTGAGCGCCGCCACCGAGTCGATGACGATGATGTCCACCCCGCTGGAGCGGACCAGCATGTCGCAGATCTCAAGCGCCTGCTCGCCGGTATCCGGCTGGGAGATCAGCATGTCGGATACATTGACGCCCAGCTTCTGGGCATACACCGGATCGAGCGCATTTTCGGCATCGATGTACGCGGCCACGCCACCGGCCTTCTGCACCTCGGCCACCACGTGCAGACACAGCGTGGTCTTGCCCGACGATTCGGGGCCGAAGATCTCGACGATGCGTCCGCGGGGCAGACCACCGACGCCCAGCGCAAGATCAAGACCCAGCGAGCCGGTGGAAACCACCTGCAGATCGTTCTCGATCTGGTTTTCGCCCATCTTCATGATGGCGCCCTTGCCGAATTGGCGCTCGATCTGCGCGAGCGCCGCTGCCAACGCCTTGCTCTTGTTGTCGTCCATGACACCTGTCCGTGGTAGGGGTGGAAACCGGCCGGTCCGGTGCCGCCTTGCGCACGACCGTGCCGGCGCGCCGGCATGCCGCCCGACGTGAAAGTGAAGCGATTATAGAACGAATGTTCTGTAAAAGAAAAGCCGGCCATGCGGCCGGCCTGGTGGCGAGGTGGAAAACCATGCCTGCTCCGGCACCGGTGTGACGCGGCCGGGCGAGGCAAGGTGGCTACCACCGCACCGGGGTGGCTGCCCGCGGGCCGGGCCCTATGCGCCGAGCAGTGCGTCCACGTAGCGTTTGACGCCCTCTTCCACCGAATAGAACGGCTCTTCGTAGCCTGCCTCGCGCAACAGCGTCAGGTCCGCTTCGGTGAAGCACTGGTACTTGCCCTTGAGCGCTTCGGGGAACTCGGTGTACTCAAGCATGCCCTGGCTCGCGATCTCGGCCAGCGACAAGGTGCCCAGGCCCTGGTGCGCACGGCAGGCATTCACCACGGCCACCGCCACGTCGTTGAACGGTTGCGCACGCCCGGACCCGACGTTGTAGATGCCGCAGACTTCGGGATTGTCCAGGAACCACAGGTTGACCTTGACCACATCCTCGACAGAGACGAAATCGCGGGTGTGCGCGCCGGCGGCATAGCCACCGTACTCGCCGAACAGTTTGACCGTGCCCGTCTCGCGGAACTGGTTGAAGTGGTGGAAGGCGACCGAGGCCATGCGCCCCTTGTGCCATTCGCGCGGCCCATACACGTTGAAGTAGCGAAAACCGGCCACCTGGGCGGTCAGACGCTCGCCTTCCAGGCGCCGGCGCAGCACCTGGTCGAAGAGCAGCTTGGAATAGCCGTATACATTGAGCGGCGCCTCGCACTCCGGATCCTCGTAAAAGCCGTTGTTGCCGTTGCCATAGGTGGCGGCGCTGGAGGCATAGAGGAACTGCGCACCTTCGGACTGGCACCACTCGAACAGCGAGAGCGTGTACTGATAGTTGTTGTCCATCATGTACTTGCCGTCGTGTTCCATCGTGTCCGAGCAGGCCCCCTGGTGCAGTACGGCCCTGACCTCGCCGTCGAATCGGCCGGCGGCGATCTCTTCGATGAAGTCGTGCTTGTCCAGGTAATGGGCGATCTGGCAGTCGGCAAGATTCCTGAACTTGTCACCACGGGTCAGATTGTCGACGGCGACGATGTCGGTCTCACCGCGCGCATTGAGGGCACGCACGAGGTTGGAGCCGATAAAGCCCGCGGCTCCGGTGACGATGATGGTCATGGATGAAATCCTGCTGTCTTGGGCTGAAAAGCCCTTGAGTATACCGGCGCGTCCCATCAGCACGGAAACGGCGGCGCCCGGCAGGACAGCCGGCGCCGCATCACCGGGCACTATTCGGACAGGCGGATGGACAGCGCCAGGAACAGCCAGGCGCCATGCGGCATCCATTGTTCGGTCCAGCGCCAACTGTGGGCCATGGTGGCGACCTCAGAGGGGCGGAAATCGATGTCCTCGTCGTCGTCGAAGCCACCGGTGACGCCGTTGCACACCCCACCGGGCGCATTGAAGTAGCCCGGCTCGTAGCGCGGATTGTTGCGCCCCCAGCCTTGCAGCATGCAGGCGTCGTACGGATTGGCCCCCAGCACCCAATCGAGCGCGGACTGCGCATGCGCGGCCAGTTGCGCGGCCCATTGCGTCTCGTCGGCAAAGAGCTGTGCACCGCGCCGGTACGCCGCGGCGATCGAGCCCAACCGGGCGTTCTCGCCCTGCCACCAATAGCCCGATTCGTTGTCATGCGGGATGAAGAATTGCGCCCGGCCCGGCTTGCCGATCTGCTTCACGTACTGGCGCGGATAGCCGAACGGGTTGTTCACCTCGGCGCTGATGGCAAGCTCGTAGGCAAAGGCCTGCCGCAGACTTTCGCGTACCCGGCCGGCGAGCGGGCTGTCCGGCGCCACCTCCAGGAAGCGCATCAGCGCCAGCAAGGGCAGACCGGCCTCGGCCGCGTGGAAATAGCTGCGCTCGCCGGCCGCATCCGCGGCAAACCAGCCCTGCGGCTGCTGGCGCGCCAGTAGCGACAGCACGCGGCGGGCGGCAGCGTCGGCATACTCGCCCTCGCCTGTTGCCGCCAGCAGCTCGGTGGCGGCGAGCAGGGCGCAGTAGTCGTCGATGATGTTTTCGGTGCCGTCGTCCAGGTACGTGAGGTTATGCGCCTCCAGGTGCGTAAAGCCGCTGCGCGCGGCCCACAGGTATTCGGCACGGGTATGGCCATCGCCATCGCGCGGCAGGCCGGCCGCGCGCGCCAGTGCCGCAATCGCCATCCCACCACCCTGGCGGTACGCAGCCTGATAGGTGGCGTACTTCTCGCCCTTCTGGGTCTTGTATTCGCAGATATCGCGGCGATTGGGGTCCTTGGACCACTGATCGAACACCGTCATGTAGAAGTACCCTTGCGGGTCCTGCAGGCGGACCAGGAAATCCGCACCGTGCAGCGCCTCGTCCACTAGCCGCTCGTTGAACCAGCGGGACGCGAAGCCGATCGCATCCTCCAGCGGGAGCGCAGGATCGGGCGCCCTTGCACTGATCCAATGCGGCGGCTGGGTCAGACGCGCCCAGCCGTCGATCAGGTTCCAGACCACCTGCGGCGTCTGCTGCGGGTTCATGTATTGCGCGAACGACAGGTGGCTCAGGTACTTGGAGCAGTCGCCGGAGGCGTCATACCAGCCGCCGTGCACATCGCGACGCTCCTGGCCACCCCATTTGGGCCGGCTGCGATCGGCCAGGTCAAAGAGGCCGGTGCAGCGCTGGCCCTTGATGTAGTGCACGATGTCCGACAACAGCAATTCGCCGAACAGCCGGGGCTGGATGGCGAATACGTGCGACACCAGCGGCGGCTCGATGCCATCGGCCGCCAGGAAATACTCGCCGCACTCGTCCAGCCCCGAGAGATCGGCACGCCAGTAGTGCCACGGCGCACCAGTGGCCGCCCCCCAACGGGCCACCGTTCCCGCCGGCTGCAGCGGCGCCTGCATCACCCGTTCGCGCGTATCGGCGCGGTAGACCGAGAACATGCCCAGCGGCGTTGCCGCCGGGGCCTGGATCAGCGCCTGTTTGGCACTGCCGGGTTCGAAGCCGAGGTGGTTGAGCAGGATCTGGTACTTGGGCATGGGCTGGGCATCCGCTGAGCGATGAGCCGCGCAAACGGGGCGGCTGGTTCCGGGTGACAACTAACGGCCCATATTGCCGCCGCCCATGCCGAAAATCCAGGGCGCGGCGCAACCGGTTCCCGCCCGCAACGCCTTGTCCGGCCTGCACCGCGCGTTTTGCAGCGGCCATGCTGGATGCGTCCATGCACGATAGGGCAAGCCGGGCACAGTGCGCGGCCCCGCCGCGGCAGCGCGCTCCGGCGCGTCCCATCCGCGGTGCCGGCAGCACGGCGATCCGGCAGGCGGTCTGCAAGGGCATGCCTGCGGACCGCATGCCCCCTGCGCCCCTCATCCCCGCTTGGTCAGGGGCACTGCCTGTGCGGTGCAGGTCATAGCGCCCAGCGCAACGCGCCTGGGGCGATGGCGGGTTCGACCGGGATGGCCGACGGTCTGCCTTCCGGCTGCCGCAGCACGTGGTCGAGGATGCCCTCCTCCAGCGCGGCGAAGCCGGCCGCGCCACGGGCACGCGGGCGGGGCAACGCCACTGGCGTGTCGAGGCCGATGCGGCCTTGCTCGACCAAGATCACCCGGTCGGCCAGGGCAACAGCCTCCTGCACGTCGTGCGTCACCAGCAGCACCGTGAAGCGGTGGTGTTGCCAGATGCGCTCGATCAACTGCTGCATCTCGATGCGGGTGAGCGCATCGAGCGCGCCCAGCGGCTCGTCGAGCAGCAACAGCTGCGGCTGGTGGATCAGCGCCCGTGCCAGCGCCACGCGCTGCCGCTGGCCGCCGGAGAGCTGACTGGGCCACTTGTCTGCATGCCCGGCGAGGCCGACTTCGGCCAGCGCAGCGTGCGCCCTGACCTGCCAGTCGCCGGTCAGGCCGAGGCCGACGTTGGCCAGCACCGTTTTCCACGGCAGCAGCCGCGCATCCTGGAACATCAGCCGGGTATCGATGCCGGAGCGGGCCAGCGGTGCGCCATCGGCGTGGATGTCGCCACCACTGGCGGTGTCGAGCTGGGCGATCAGCCGCAGCAGCGTCGATTTGCCGCAGCCGGAGCGGCCGACGATGGCGACGAACTCGCCGGCACCGATGTCGAGATCGAGGTCGTGCAGCACGGTCTGCGTGCCGAAGCGGCGCGCGAGCCCACGGATGGCGAGGGCAACGCCGAGGTCGGATTCGAGTGTGGTCTGGGTCATGTCAGGCTCCCTGATAGGC
The DNA here is from genome assembly GCF_025642115.1 of Chitiniphilus purpureus. GTDB lineage: Bacteria > Pseudomonadota > Gammaproteobacteria > Burkholderiales > Chitinibacteraceae > Chitiniphilus > Chitiniphilus purpureus. The sequence continues at coordinate 2,891,384 of NZ_CP106753.1, forward strand.
GGGGTGCCAACGCAGCCACACGCGTTCCAGCTGGCGGGCCAGCACGTCGCTGGCCTTGCCGAGCAGTGCGTACAGCAGGATGGCAAGCACCACGATGTCGGTCTGCAGGAATTCGCGCGCGTTCATCGCGAGGTAGCCGATGCCGGAGCTCGCCGAAATGGTCTCGGCGACGATCAGCAGGATCCAGGCGAAGCCGATGGCGAAGCGCACGCCGACGAGGATACTGGGCAGCGCGCCTGGCAGGATCACGTCGCGGAACAGCGGCCAGCCCTTCAGGCCATAGCTCCTGGCCATTTCGACGAGGCCGGTGTCCACCGATTTGATGCCGTGATAGGTGTTGATGTAGACCGGGAACAGCGTGCCAAAGGCGACCAGGAACAGCTTGGCACCCTCGTCGATGCCGAACCACAGGATCACCAGCGGGATCAGCGCCAGCGGCGGGATGTTGCGGATCATCTGCACGCTGGTATCGAGCAGCAGCTCGCCGCGGCGCGACAGACCGGTGACCAGCCCCAGCAGCAGCCCCAGCCCGCCGCCAATGGCAAAACCAATGGTGGCGCGCCAGAAGCTGATCTTGAGGTGGGTCCACAGTTCGCCCGACTGGGCCAGCGTGATGCCGGCCTTCAACACGTCGAACGGCGGCGGCAGGATGCGGCTGCCGATCAGGCCGGCCACGGCCGCCCACTGCCAGCCGGCGATCAGCAGCACCGGCACCGCCCACGGCGCCAGTCGCTTGTAGAGGGTGTTGGCAACGCTCATCGTCCTGCCCTCACGCCACAGGCGCGGGCTGCCGCGCGGTGGGAACGATATCGTTGGCGATCACCTCGCCGAACGGTCCGGTCAGATTCTGCTTCTGCGGCGGCGGCACATGATCGAGCGGCAGCAGCGGGAACAGCAGCTCGGCCACGCGATACGATTCCTCGAGGTGCGGATAGCCCGAGAGGATGAAGGTCTCGATGCCGAGCGCGTGGTATTCCTTGACCAGCGCGGCCACTTCCTCGGCACTGCCGACGAGGGCAGTGCCCGCGCCGCCGCGCACCAGGCCCACGCCGGCCCACAGATTGGGATGGATTTCGAGTTGGTCGCGGCGACCGCCGTGCAGCTCGGCCATGCGGCGCTGGCCAACCGAGTCGAAGCGTGCGAAGGCATTCTGTGCGGCGGCGATGGTGTCGTCGGTCACGTACTGGATCAGCTCGTCGGCCGCCTTCCACGCTTGCTCGCTGGTCTCGCGCACGATGATGTGCAGGCGGATGCCGAACTTCACCGTGCGGCCCTGTGCCGCGGCGAGTTCGCGCACCTCGCGAATCTTCTGGGCAACGGCGGCCGGCGGCTCGCCCCAGGTGAGGTAGACGTCGACCTGCTCGGCGGCCAGCGCCTTGGCGGGCTCGGACGAGCCACCAAACCACAGTGGCGGATACGGCTGCTGCACCGGCGGGAACAGCGTCTTGGCGTTCTTCACGGTGAGGTGTTTGCCCTCGAAGTCGACGGTCTCGCCTGACAGCACGCCGCGCCAGATGCGCAGGAACTCGTCGGTCACCTCGTAGCGCTCGGCGTGGGTGAGGAAGCTGCCGTCGCCGTGCTGCTCGTCCGGGTCGCCGCCGGTCACCACGTTGATCAGCAGGCGGCCGTTCGAGATGCGATCGAGCGTGGCGGCTTGGCGGGCCGAGACCGTGGGCGAAATGATGCCGGGGCGGATCGCCACCAGGAATTTCAGGCGCTCGGTCAGCGGTGCGAGCGAGGCGGCCACTACCCAGGAATCCTCGCAAGAGCGGCCGGTGGGGATCAGCACGCCTTCGAAACCGAGGCGGTCGGCCGCCTGGGCGATCTGCGCGAGGTAGCGGTGATCGACAGTGCGGGCGCCGTGCTGGGTGCCAAGGTAGCGGCCGTCGCCGTGGGTAGGGAGGAACCAGAACAGTTTCATGATCGTTATCCTTGGTCGCCACACACAACGCCTAGCCAGCACCGTTGCGCTGGGTTTTGTGTGTGGTTATTAGATGTGGTTCGCTTTGAGGTGATCCGCTTGCTAGCGATAAGTCGCTGGGGGAAGCGGAGCGGATCACGGTTGCCAGACGATGTCCTTCACGGTGACCGGCTTCGGGATGAGCTTGAGCTCGGCGAAGCGGTCGGCGATGCGTTGTTGCTCGGCCACCACCTGTGGCGTGAGCCAGGTGACCTTGAAGCTGGGGCGGCGCTCGATCACCCGTTCGAAGGTGGGCACATCGAGGCCGACGGCGCGGGACAGCACCTGCGCCGCCTCGGCCGGCTGCTTTTCCAGGAAGTCGTCGTTGTCCGACAGCGCATCGAACACGATCTGCAGCAACTTGGCTTCCTTGCTCGCGAACGGCCGGGCGGCGAGATAGAACGACTGGTTGGCCGACAGGCCTTCGCCCGTGGTCAGCACGCGCGGCTTCACCGTTTTCTCGGCGGCGGCGTAGAACGGATCCCAGATCACCCAGGCATCGATCGCCCCGCGCTCGAATGCGGCGCGCGCCTCAGCCGGGGTCAGGTAGGCGGGCTGGATTTCCTCCCACTTGAGGCCGGCCTTGTCGAGCGCACGCACCAAGAGGTAATGCGCGCTCGATCCCTTTTGCAGTGCCACACGCTTGCCCTTGAGCTCGGCGAGCTTCCTGATCGGCGAATCGCTCGGCACCAGGATGGCCGAGGCCTGTGGCTTGGGCGGCTCGAAGCCGACATAGACCAGCGGTGAGCCGGCGGACTGGGCGAAGATCGGCGGCGTGTCGCCGGTCATGCCGACATCGAGCGACCCGGCGGCCAGCGCCTCCAGGAGCTGCGGGCCGGCGGCGAACTCGTGCCACTTCACCGTGTGGCCGCCCTCGGCCAGCCGCTTTTCCAGGATGCCCCGGCTTTTCAGCACAATCAGGTTGAGCGAGCTTTTCTGGTAGCCGATGCGCACTTCAGTGGCATGGGCAGTGCCTGCGACGAGCGCTAAGGCCAGCAAGGGAGCGAGGAGGCGCTTCATGGCGTGATCCTTATTTCTGCGAGACCAGCGCGTCCTTCACCTTGATCGGCTTCGGGATCAGCTTGAGCTCATGGAACACGTCGGCGATCTTCTGCTGGGCTTCGGCCACCTTGGGCGTCACCGGCACCACGCCATAGCTGTAGCGGGCAACGGCCAGCTGCACGATATCGGTCGGCAGCCCCAGCAGCGGCGCAATCTCCTTCACCACTTCGGCCTGGTTCTTTGCGGCCCACGCATCGGTCTTGTCGAGCTCGTCGAGCACAGCGGCCAGCACCTTGGGGTTCTTCTCGGCAAACGGACGGGCGGCGAGGAAGAACTGGTGGTTGGCGACGAGGCCCTTGCCATCGCGCAGCGTGCGGGCGCCCAGTTGCTTCTCGGCGGCGGCGAGGAACGGATCCCAGATCACCCAGGCGTCGACCGAACCGCGCTCGAATGCGGCGCGCGCGTCGGCTGGCGGCAGGTAGACGGGGGTGATGTCGGTCCACTTGAGGCCGGCTTCCTGCAGCGCCTTCACCAAGAGGTAGTGCACGTTGGAACCCTTGTTCAGCACCACCTTCTTGCCCTTGAGTTCCTTCACCGATTTGATCGGCGAATCCTTGGGAATGACGATGGCTTCGGAGATCGGTGCCGGCGGCTCGTTGCCGACGTAGACCAGATTGGCGCCGGCGGCCTGGGCAAAGATGGGCGGTGCTTCGCCGGTGGTGCCGAAATCGATGGCGCCGACGTTGAGGCCTTCCAGCAGCTGCGGGCCGGCCGGGAATTCGACCCAGCGCACGGTGAAGCCCAGCGGTTTCAGACGGGTTTCCAGCGTGCCGCGTGCCTTGAGCACGGTCAGCGTGCCGTATTTCTGGAAGCCGACGCGCAGCTCCTCGGCGGCGGCCGTGGTGGCAACGCTGATTGCGGCGGCAATCAGCAGCGGTTTGATCAGTCGGGACAACATGGGCAGGGCTCCTTGGTCTTGTGTCTGGGATCAGGTATTGGCGGGTCAGATGCTGATGCGTGCCGCGGCAACCTGCCGCGACAGCGCTTCCGGATGCAGCTCGACGCTGCCCGGGTTGGGGAGATGGGCGATCAGGCGGCCGACAGCGTGGTGCAGCCGGGCGTCGATGTCCTCGCCCACCTGGTAGCTGCCGTCTTCCTGCAGTGTGAAATCGCGGTCGGTGGCGTAGACGCCGCCGACGATGTGGCGGGCCTTCAAGGCGGACAGCACCGGTTGCAGCGCGTAGTCCACCGCCAGCAGGTGGCCCGGGCTGCCGCCGGTGGCCAGCGCCAGTGCCGCTTTCTGTTCCAGCGCGCGCTCGGGCAACAGGTCGAGCACCGCCTTGAGCGCGCCGCTGTAGGCGGCCTTGTAGACCGGGGTGGCGACGATGAGGCCGTCGGCGGCGGCCAGGGCGTCGATGAAGCGGCGGATGGCGGGGCTGTCCCAACGGGCGTGGAGGAGATCGTCGCTAGGGAAGTCGGCCAGCGAGAAGGCCTGGGTGCGGGCGCCGTGGCCGGCAAGCAGCGCGCCGGCGCGCTGCAGCAGCGTGGTGGAGCGTGAGCGCTGGCTGGGGCTGCCGGCGAGCAGGACAACGGTGGACATGGGGCGATTCCTCCTGGCGGACCGCTGGATGCGGTTCTATTGCCAAGCGAATATAAGGCCCAGTCTTATATTACTTTTAATACTTTGAAATTCATTTGATATATCAAAACATCAATATCATGCAACCCCTTGGCAGCAGCAACGTCAGCCGAGCTGCTCGGTGAGCCAATTGCGCGCGGCGCCGATCATGCCGGCGTGATTGCCGGCGCTGGCCAGGACGATACGGCTCATGCCATGGAAATCCGGCAGCAGGATCCCATCGATGCTGGCATTGAGTTCGGCCAGGAAGCGCTCACCCCGGCCGGCGATGCCGCCGCCAATCACCACGCGTTCGGGGTTGAAGGCATAGATCAGGTTGACGATGCCGGTGGCGAGCAGGGTCAGCCAGTCGGCCACCAGCCGGGTGAAGGCCGGATCGCCCGCGTCGTAGGCGGCAAAGATGGCACGCCCGTCCAGCCCGATACGGCCGGTCGCCGCCTGCGCCGCATGCACCAGCCCGCGCATCGAGGCGTGGTCTTCCCACAACTTGCCGTTGATGCGCATGTAGCCCCACTCGCCGGCCGCGGCGCGGTGACCGCGATACAACCGCCCGTTGATGACGATGCCGCCGCCGATGCCCGTGCCCACGGCCACCGCAATGTAATGGCTGGCCCCTTGCGCCGCGCCGCGCCAGCCTTCGGCCAGTGCCACACAGTTGACGTCGTTCTCGACAGTCACCGGCAGGCCGAACGCCTGTTGCAGTGCCGCCTTGGGAGAACATCCGATATAGCCGGGCACTGCTTCGGCAGCGGCCAGGATGGTGCCGTGCGCCGGTTCGACCAGCCCCAATGTGCTCAGTGCGATGCCGGCCGGGCATGCCTTCTCGACCCATGGGCGCGCCAGCATCACCAACCGCTCAAGCAACGCCGCACCGCCCTGCCCGGCCTGGGTGGATACCGTTTCGGCATGCAGCACCTCGCCGGCCTGGTCGATGAGGCCGTATTTGATCTGAGTGCCACCGATGTCGAATGCCAGCAGGTTCACGGATGGATCTCCCAATTGATCGGCGTCTTGCCGATGGACTGCAGATAGCCGTTGGCGCTGCGGAAATGCCCGTTGCCGATGAAACCGCGGTGGGCCGACAGTGGCGACGGATGCGGCGATTCAAGCACGTGATGGCGCGCACGGTCGATCAGGGCGCCCTTCTTCTGCGCATAGGCACCCCAGAGCATGAAGACCAGCCCGTCCTGACGTCGCGCCAGTTCCAGTACGAGGTGATCGGTGAAGGCTTCCCAGCCGCGCTTGGCATGCGAAGCGGCGCGGTCCGCCTCCACGGTGAGCACGCTGTTGAGCAGCAACACCCCCTGCTCGGCCCAGGCTTGCAGCAAGCCGTGTCTGGGCGGCGTATAGCCGTAGTCGCGCGCCAGCTCCTGCCAGATGTTGCGCAGGCTGGGCGGTATCCTGACGCCGGGCGGCACCGAAAAGGCGAGGCCGTGTGCTTCGCCAGCGCCGTGGTAGGGGTCCTGCCCCAGGATCACCACCTCGACCCGGGCGGGCGGCACGGCCTCTAGCGCGGCAAACCACCGGTCCTGCGGCGGATAGATGCGCTTGCCCTGGGCCAGCTCGGCCGCCAGGAAATCCGCCAGCCGCTCGAAGCCGGGTGTCTGCGTCGCCGGCGCCGCCAGCTCGCGCCAGCCGGCCGGAATCATCTGTGCCAGCCAGTTCACGGCTGCCCCGCGCGTTCGCGCCGGATCTGTTCGCGATGCCGCCTGAACACCATGCGTTCGAACGCCTCGCGCAGCATGCCTTCGGCTATCGTCCAGCGCACGCCGATCCGATGGCGCCCGGCGGCGGCATCACACGCCACCACCTGCGCCGGCAGGCAAAGCAGGAACGGCAACACCGTGCTGGGGCTGAACGAGAGCCAGCCCGGCTGCCCTGCCGACAGCGGTTCAGGCTGCATCCAGACCGCATGCTCGATACCGATGCGCACGTCGGTCTCGGGCGGCAGGCTAGGGGTCAGCAGCCGGGCCAGCCAGAGCAGCTGCAGGTCGATCTTGGCGTCGCGGGCATCCGGCGCGTCCTCGCCGCCGTGCTCCAGCGCCGTCAACACATCCAGGAAACGCGCCGCCTCGAAGGCGGACTGATCGCCTTGCGCACGCCAGGCCAGCGGCAGGCGCGCGGTAAAATGCACTGCATCGTTCACGGAGGCGTCCTTGCGGTTGAAACCGCTGGATTATAGCGCCGTGGCGATCCCCATCTGCCGCACCCTTTCGTACAGACAGATCGCCGCCGCCGCGCCCACATTGAGCGACTCGACACCCGGTGCCATCGGAATGCGCAGCCGCAGTGTGGCGTGGGCGGCCAGCTCGGCGCTGACGCCCTGCCCCTCCGCCCCCAGCGCCAACGCAAGATTGCCGTCCAGGCGCGCCCGATAAAGATCGACCGCGCCCTCCAGCAGCGTCACCGCAAGCGGGCCGTCGAACCGGGCGGCGAATGCCGGCAGGTCGGCACGCTCGATGATTTCAAGCAGGAAGTGCGCGCCCATGCCGGCTCGCAATACCTTGGGCGACCAGACATCGGCGCAGCCCGCCGACAGCAGCACCTGCGCCACGCCCGCCGCGGCGGCGGTCCGCAGGATGGTGCCGACATTGCCAGGGTCCTGCACCCCATCCAGCAGCAGGCACAGGCCGTCGCGGCGTGGTGCGGGCGGCTGCGGCCAGCTCACCAGCGCCAGTACGCCGGTCGGGCTTGGCAGCTCGGACAGCTCGGCGAACAGCGCAGGATCGAGCAGCGTCACCGGCGCCTGCGCGCGTTGCAGCAACGCATCGATCTCGTGGTTGGCCTGCCCTTGCGGGGTGACGATCACCCGCTCGGGCAGCCAGCCCGCGTCGAGCGCGCTTTGCAACAGATGCGCGCCGTCCAGCAGGGTACGGCGTTCGCGCAGCCGTTCGCGGCGTTGGCCGGCCAGCCGGTGCAGCTGCTTGAACAGCGGATTGTGACGGGAAACGATCGTATCCATTGCAGCAGCTCCGTGGGCAGGCGTCGCGTCAGGACGCACGCCGCGTGCTGTCGGCCAGTGCCGTGCATGCCAGCTGGCAGATGCGACGCAACGACTGGTAGTCGCCGTCGACCAGCGGGGCTTCGACGCTGCGGTCGGCGAACAACACGCCCAACGGCTTGTCGCCCACGAACAGCGACATCGCACAGAAATCCGCGCCGCCGATCTGTGTGGTCAGATGCTCAGGCAGCAAGGCGGCCCATTCGCGCCGCTTGTCGCCACGCAGCCAGACACATTGCGGCTTTTGCAGCAGCTGGGAGAACAGCGTGGGCGGGTCCAGCGCCAGTTCCAGCCGGCACAGCGGGTCGTCCTGGACCGCACCGTGGGTGAAGCGGGTACGCAGCAGCCGCCCGTCCTGGGTGAGCAGGATCAGTGCGATACGGCGCATTGTCAGCCCTTCGGCCAGCGCACGTACCACCAGCGAGACGATCTGGTTGGCGGGCACGCCCTGCCTGCCGGCCAGATGCAGCGCCTGCAGCCGTTGTGCCAACGGATCGGGACGCAGCGGGGCGGACGCCGGCGCGGCGGGCAGCGGCCAATCCCCCGGCAGCATCGGCAACCAGCGCGCTGCCGGCCAGAAGCCGGCCGTCTCGGCGTAGTCGCGCCCGGCGCAGGTCAGCGCCTGTGTCGTTGCGACGCGCCAGACGGCATCGATGGGCTGCTGCAGTACCTGGGCGATCACCTGCAACCTGCCCTGCAGCGCCGGCTGCCACCATCCATGCTGCATGTCCTGCGCCAGATGCAGCGCCGCCTGGTGCAACACCTGGCGGGGACCGGCTTCGCGTGGCTCGTCGCACAGCGTACGCACCGCTTCGGGGATGTGCCATGCGCCGAGCAACTGCGGCAGCATCGCCGGCGTCACGACGTGCGTGGGATCGAGCAGGCCGAGCAGAGCCGGTATGCCATGCAGCAGCGCACCGGCGAGTATTTCCTCGGGCCGGGCGTCGTGGCGGCGGTGGGCAAATTCGCGCGCCAGCCCGGCGGCAAAGCGGATCTCCAGCACCGCGGAGCGATAGCGCCGGTAGCGCGTCTCGTCCCCGGCCAGCAGCTCCTCCACGGTGGGGCCACGCGCGAAGCGTTCGACAAAGGGCGCGACGCCGTACAGCATCACCGCGTTGTCGATGGCAATCACATCCGCGGACAGGCCGCTGCGACTGCGCTGATTGGCCGCACGCAGCACCTGGGCCACCAGCAGCGGATCGCGTTGGACGATGTCCGCCACCTCCTGCGGCTGGACACGCTCTGCCCGGCGTGCCAGCGGCAGCAACCGCTCGCGCGAGGTTTGCAGCATCGGCAACGCCTTGCTGTGCCAGGTGGCGGCCTGATCCGAGGTCAGCGTTGCCATACCAGCAGTTCGCTGCGCTTCCAATCACCCACCGCGATGCGCTCCAGCGGCGGCTGGTCGGGGATGGCAAAGCTGTTGCTGATGAAGAGTGCACCGTGCGGCAGTTCGCGCCTGAGCTTTTGCCACAGCGCCGGCATCGCCACCGGCGACAGGTAGGCGTAGACCACATCGTAATCCGCCAGCGGATGGGCAAAGAGATCCTCGCGCACCCATTGCACGTCGCGTCGCGCCGCAAAGCGCAGCCGGCCGATCAGCCAGGGCAGCCAGGCGGCCTCGACGCCGCAGGCACGCACGTCGGGCCGATGGCGCACCAGCCAGGCAAGCACCGTACCGGTGCCGGCACCCAGATCGACGAAGCGCGCCCCGGCAGGCAGGCAGCGGCCCAGGTGCGCCAGCGCGTGCCGGTTGCTCAGATACAGCGGCACGCCGCTCTTGAGCACGCCGCCGTACACCACCGCCAGGAGCGCGAAGGCGGCAAGCCAGAACCAGGCCGGCAGGGCCAACTGCAGCGTTGCCGTCGTGGCCAGCGGAAACACAAAATGGATGACGCGCCACCAGCGCCCGTGGTGCAGGGCCGGCGCGGACAGCATCGCAAGCACCGCACACCCCAACGCGAACGGCCAGGGGGCCGCTGCCAGTCCGAGCTGGGCAAAGACTGCCCAGGTCAACAGGGCCGCCGCCGCCTGCAGCGCCAGGAGGCGCACCATCCGGATCATTGCGTGGGGGCCTTGGGCGCAACCGCGCTGGCAGCCCCGTCATCGCCCATCCCGGCCTGATCGCGGATGTCCTGCTCCGCGTCCTTGTTCAGCACCACGATACTGATGCGCCGGTTGACCGGGTTGTAGATGTTCTTGGTATCGAGCGGGACTTCTTCGGCAAAACCGTTGACGCGCAGCACCTTCTGATTGGCGACGCCGCCAGCGATCAGCTCACGGCGTGAGGCATTGGCTCGCTCGGCCGACAGCTCCCAGTTGCTGAAGCCGCTCTGCCCGCCGGCGTACTGCTGTGCGTCGGTATGGCCTGACAGCGAGATGGCGTTCGGCACGTCGTTGAGCAATTGCGAGATCTCGTGCAGTACGTCGCGCGCATACGGTTCAAGCTCGCTGCTGCCGGACTTGAACATCGGGCGGCTCTGCGCATCGACGATCTGGATGCGCAGGCCCTCGGCCACCATGTCCAGGCGCAGCTGGCTCTTGAACTGCGCAAGCTTGGTGTTCTGCTGCGCCTTGTCATTGATCATGGTTTCGAACTTGCGCTTCAGTTCCGACAGCCGTTTGCGGTCGCGGGCGATCTCGGTTTCCTCGTTGCCACCCTTCTTCATCTGCCCGGCATCCTGGGTCAGATCACGCCCGCCACCCTGGATCAGCGATTCTGCGGCACCGGCGCCGCTGCCGCCCTGGCTGGCAACCTTGAACGGATTGTTGAAGTAGTCGGCAATCCCCTTGAGGTTGCCCTTGGACACCGAGCCGAGGAGCCACATCAGCAGGAAGAACGCCATCATCGCGGTGACGAAATCGGCATACGCGATCTTCCAGGCGCCGCCGTGATGGCCGTGCCCGCCCTTCTTGATGCGCTTGACGATGATGGGGCGTTGCGAGTCGTCGCTCATCTGCGGCTACCGCGTACCGACCGGCTGCTACTTGCTCTTGGCATTCTTGACGAAGTCCTCGAGTTCCTTGAACGAAGGACGCTCGGCCGACGGCAGCGCCTTGCGCCCGAACTCCACCGCCACTTGCGGCGCATAGCCGTTCAGGCTCGCAAGCAGCGTCACCTTGATCGCGCTCAGCACCGTGTGGTCCTCGGCCGCCTTGTTTTCCAGGATGGTGGCAAGCGGGCCGACGAAACCGTACGCCAGCAGGATCCCGAGGAAGGTGCCGACCAGGGCGGCGCCGATCAGCCCCCCCAGCTCCGAAGGCGGCAGGTGCAGCGAACCCATGGTATGCACCACACCCATCACCGCCGCCACGATACCAAAGGCCGGCAGGCCGTCGGCGAGCTTGGAGATCGCACCGGCAGGCACCGCCGCCTCGTGGTGGTGCGCGTCGATCTCGACGTCCATCAGGTTCTCGATCTCGAAGGCGTTGAGATTGCCACCGACCATCAGGCGCAGGTAGTCGGTCATGAACTCGACCACGTGGTGATCGTGGCCGACCTTGGGATATTTGGAGAACAGCGGACTGTTGTGCGGGTCTTCGACATCGCCTTCGATCGACATCAGACCTTCCTTGCGCACCTTCGAGAGAATCTCGAACTGCAGTGCGAACAAGTCCATGTAGAAGGCCTTGTTGTACTTGGATCCCTTGAAGAGTGAAGGGAGCGCCTTGAGGGTGGCCTTGAGGGGCTTGCCGCCGAAGCCAACGATCATCGCGCCCAGCGCGCCACCGAAGATGATGACGATTTCGGAGGGCTGCCAAAGCACGCCGAGGTGCCCGCCGTGCGCGGCATACGCCCCGAAAATACAGGCGGACATGAAGATGTAGCCGATGATGACGAACATGTGTTCGGAATACCTGTACGGAATCGTTCTTATCGTGATCTGGCTGGCACCGGCAAAATTTGCCGCGCGCTGTGCATATTAGGTTTTGACGCCAGCCGTGGCAATCACGGTTTCACCGCATCAGTCTTGCGCACCGTCCCAGAGCCGGCCCTGCGCACAGGCGGCCCGCACCGGGCCGAAGCTGCGGCGGTGCACGGGGCTTGGGCCCAGCCGCGCCAGCGCGTCGAGGTGCTCGGCAGTGGGATAGCCCTTGTGCTTGGCGAAGCCGTAGCCCGGATAACACTGATCCAGGCGCAACAGGTCGCGATCGCGCGCCACCTTGGCCAGGATGGAGGCCGCCGAGATCGCGGCGACCTTGGCATCGCCCTGGACAATGGCCGTGGCCGGCATCGTCAGCCCTGGCGGCACGCGGTTGCCGTCGATCAGCGCCTGCTGCGGTGGCGTGGCCAGCGCCTCGACGGCGCGGCGCATTGCCAGCATGGTGGCATGCAGGATATTGAGCGCGTCGATCTCCTCGCAGCTGGCCTCGGCGATCGCCCAGGCCAGCGCACGTGCCTGGATCTGCGCAAACAGCGATTCGCGCTGGCGGGCGCTCAGTTTCTTGGAGTCATCCAGGCCGATCAGGCCATGGTCGTCAGGCAGGATGACGGCCGCCGCGAACACCGCGCCCGCCAACGGCCCCCGTCCTGCCTCATCGACGCCGCACACCAGCATCAGCGTGCCTTCTGCAGCAATGAGACGATGACTTCGGCCGCCTGTTCGGCCCCGCCGCACTGCAGCGATTCGTGCAACTGGGCAAAGCGGGCGGTCAGCGCCGCGCTTGCCTCGGGGTCTTCGATGAAGGCCGCCAGCTGCGCAGACAGCTTTTCCGGGGTGGCGTCATGCTGCAACAGCTCGGGCACGATGCGCTCGCCCGCCAGCACATTGGGCAGGCTCACGTACGGGATCTTCAGCTTGCGCCGGACCAGCCAATAGGTGATCCGGCTGATCCGGTAGGTGACCACTGTCGGCCGCTTGGCCAGCATGGCTTCCAGTGCCGCTGTGCCGGATGCGACCAGGATGGCGTCGGCCGCCATCATCGCTTCGTGCGCATGGCCGAACATCAACCGGAACGGCAGGTCCTGCGCCCCCAGGCGCCAGATCGCGTCCTCGAACAGCCGGCGGGTCTCACGCGTCACCAGCGGCACCAGGAACAGCGCCTCGGGATAGCGCCCATGCAGCAGCTGGGCGGTACGCACAAAGAGTTCGGCGTGCATCTCCAGTTCGCTGACGCGGCTGCCGGGCAGCAACGCAAAGGCGAGGCGCTTCTCCGGCAGGTCCAACAGCTCGCGGAGCGCCGCCTGGTCCGGCACCATGGGAAACTGGGCGGCAAGCGGATGACCGACGTAGGTGGCCGGAATGCCTGCCTCGCGGTAGATCGCCGCTTCGAACGGAAAGAGCAGCAACACATGCGAGGCGGCGCGCCCGATCTTCTTGAGCCGTTCGGCGCGCCAGGCCCAGACCGACGGGCTGACGTAATGCACCGACTGCAGCCCCGCCTCGCGCGCCGCGCGCTCCAGGCCCAGGTTGAAATCAGGCGCATCGATGCCGATCACGAGATCAGGACGCTCCTTGACGATGGCGCGCTTCAGCCGCCGCCGGATGCCCAGCAGCTCGGGCAGGTGGCGCAGCACTTCGATATAGCCGCGCACCGAGAGCTTGGCCATCGGTACGATGGAATGCGCGCCGGCGGCGATCATCCGCGGGCCGGCAATGCCGGCGAAACGCGCGTCGGGCAGGCGGCGCTGCACCGCCCGGATCAGGTCGGCGCCCAGCAGATCGCCTGAAGCCTCGCCGGCGACGATGGCCACACGCGGCCCTTTGCCGCCCGGTGCAAACAAGGTGTCGCTCATGCTGTCACGATCAACGGATGATGCCGCGCCGGCTCAGGGCAAAGAAATCCACATACGGTTGCAATTCGGGCTGGGTCGACGCCAGCGCTTCGATCTGCTCGCGTGCCTGCTCGTAGGACAGCCCGTCACGGTATAGCAGCTTGTAGGCACGCTTGACGTTGGCGATCTGCTGCGCGTCGAACCCGCGTCGCTTCAGCCCTTCGATGTTCAGGCCACGCACCTGCGCACGGTTGCCCTCGCAGATGGCAAAGGCCGGCAGGTCCTGCACGATGATGGAACCGCCGCCCGCCATCGCATGCGCGCCGATCACGCAGAACTGGTGGATGGCCGCGAGCCCGCCCAGCACCACCCAGTCGCCCACGTGGACATGGCCGCCGAGCGTGACCGAGTTGGCGAACACCACATGGTTGCCGATGCGGCAGTCATGGCCGATATGCATGTAGGCCATCAGCCAGTTGTCGTCGCCGATGACGGTCTCGCCGCCGTCCTGCTGCGTGCCCACCGATACCGTGACGCATTGGAAGAAGGTGTTGCCCTCGCCGATCAACAGTCGCGTCGGCTCGCCCTGGTATTTCTTGTCCTGCGGCGGGCAGCCGATATGCCCGCCCGGGTGGAAGCGGTTGCACTTGCCGATCTCGGTGACGCCCCCGATCACCACATGGGCGCCAACCTCGCTGCCGGCGCCGATGCGCACGTCCGGACCGATGATGGCATAGGGACCGACCACGACATCGTCGGCAAGCTCGGCCTTGGAATCAACGACGGCCGTGGGATGGATGAAAGCCATGACGGAACTTCCGGGAGGGACGATACGATGGGCTGGGGAATACGCGTTATTGCGCGGTGGGCGCCTGGCGCTCCGCGAACATCAGATCGCCCTCGGCAGCCAGCTCCTCACCCACATAGGCCTTGGCCGTGTACTTGCCGATGCCCCGCTTCTGCGCGACCAGCTCGACGCACAAGGTCAGCGTGTCGCCAGGCAGCACCTGCCGTTTGAAGCGGGCATTGTCGATGCCGGCAAACAGGTAGAGCGTGCCGCTGTCGGCCGTCTTGTTCTCGCTCTTGAACGCCAGCACACCCGCCGCCTGTGCCAGCGCCTCGATGATCAGCACGCCGGGCATCACCGGGTATTGCGGGAAGTGGCCGATGAAGAACGGCTCGTTCATGGTCACGTTCTTGACCGCCTTGATCGACTTGCCAAGCTCAAGCTCAAGCACCCTATCGACTAGCAGGAACGGGTAACGGTGGGGCAGATACTTCAGGATGTCCTGGATATTCATGATGCTCATGCTTGTTCCCCCGCGGGCGGCGCCAGCGTCGCCAGTTTTTTTTCAAGAAACTTCACGCGTTCAACCAATTGGTCCAGATGGCGCAGCTGCGCCGCATTCTTCAGCCAGTCGGCATGGCCCTGCATCGGATAGGAGCCGGAATAGACGCCAGGACGGTGTATGGTCTTGGCCACCAGCGTGCCGCCAAGCACGACCACGCCGTCACAGATGCTCAGATGGCCGCTGATCATCGCCGCGCCGCCGATCTGGCAACGCGCACCGATCCGTGCCGAGCCCGCGATGCCGACGCATCCGGCGATCGCCGTGTGCTCGCCGATCTGGACGTTGTGGGCTACCTGGATCAGATTGTCCAGGCGCGCACCGTCGCCGATCACGGTATCGTCGAGCGCGCCCCGGTCGATGGTGGTATTGGCACCGATCTCGACATCATGGCCGATGCGCACCCGCCCCAGTTGCGGGATCTTCTCCCAATGATCATGTGCCCAGGCGTTGCCAAAGCCATCCGAACCGATGACCGCACCAGGGTGGACGATGACGCGGTCACCCAGCTCGCAGCCGGCCGCCACCACCACCCGCGGATGCAACACGCAACCTTCGCCGATGCACGCGCCCTCCCCCACATAGGCCTGGGCGCCGATCACCGAACCTGCACCGATGCGCGCCCCGGCTTCGATCACCGCCCCAGGCCCGACCTGCGCCTGCGGATGCACCACCGCGGCGGCATCGACCATGGCGGCGGGATGGATGCCGGGCACCAGCGGTGCACGCGGATGCAGCAGCTGCGCCACGCGGGCGTAGTAGGCGTAAGGATCGGGGGTGACGATGCAGGGTGTCTCAAGCGCAGCCGCGTCCTGCTCGCGCGCAATCAGTGCGGCGGCGGCGCTAGCGCGGGCACTATCGAGGAATTTGGCCTGGGCGATGAATGCGATCTGGCCGGGCCCCGCCCGCTCCAGGCTCGCGACCGCATCGACGCTGACATCGTCGCCTCGCAGCACGCCACCCAGCCTTGCAATGAGTTCGGAGAGGCGCATGCTCGCACTCACTTGTCGGCCAACAGCTTGAGCACTTTGTCGGTGATGTCGATCTTCGGGTTGCGCCAGGCCGCTTCCTGCAGGATCAGGTCGTATTTCTCACCGTTGGCGATCTGCTGGATCGCGTTGTTGACGCGCTCTTGCAAGCCGGCAAGCTCCTCGTTGCGGCGGGCATTGAGGTCCTCGTTCAGTTCGCGCTGCATCCGCAGGAAATCCTGGTTCAGGCGGACCAGCTCGCGCTCGCGCGCCTTGCGCTCAAGCTCGGGCAGGCTGTTCTTTTCCATGCCCTGCTGCAGCGCCTTGCCCTGCGCCGACACCTTCTGCAATTCCTGGCGCCGCACTTCGAACTCCTTCTCCAGCCGCTTGGTGGCACGGATGGCCGGAGCCGACTCGCGCAGGATGCGTTCGGTATCGACCACGCCGATCTTGAGCTCGGCGCTGGCGACAGCGGAAACCATCATCAACAACACGCCGATCATGCTTGCGATACAGTGCTTCATCTGACCACCCCGAATCCTGGCATACCCTTGCCACTGCTAGAACACATTGCCCAACTGGAACTGGAAGCCCTTGGTCTCG
Organism: Chitiniphilus purpureus; assembly: GCF_025642115.1. GTDB lineage: Bacteria > Pseudomonadota > Gammaproteobacteria > Burkholderiales > Chitinibacteraceae > Chitiniphilus > Chitiniphilus purpureus. Next base: position 2,907,619 of record NZ_CP106753.1, read on the forward strand.
TCGTCGTCCTTGGCCCTGAAGGGCTTCGCCCATGACAGCTTGATCGGACCGATCGGGGAGATCCAGGTGAAGGCGACGCCGGCCGAATAGCGCAGGTCGTCCACCGCAGGATCGGTCCCGGAAGCCCAGATGCCACCGGCGTCGGCAAAGACGCTCAGCCGGGTGGACTTGTCGTCCTTCATCCCGGGGATGGGGAACAGGAGCTCGAAGTTGTTGACCAGCTTCTTGTTGCCGCCCATCCCATCGCCGTTCTCGTCCTTGGGGCCGATTGTGCCGTAATCGTAACCACGGACCGACGAGACCCCACCAGCGTAATAGTTCTTGTAGAACGGGAATTCGCTGTTGTTGTACTGGTCGCCCCAGCCCACATCGATGTTCCACAACAGGCTGGTGTTGCCCCAGATCGGGATGAACAGCTGATTGGAAAAATTGAACTTGTAGTAGTCCAGATCCGAGCCGGGGATGGTGATTTCCCCGCCCACGGTCGTCAGCATGCCACGCGTGGGGTAGGCGGCGCTGTCGCGGGTATCGCGCGACCAGGACAGCGAAGCGCCGAACGTGCTGTTGGTGGCACCGTGGCGATCGATGAACTCGAGTACGCGGTTGGGCGAATCCGAGGTGGTCTGCAGTTTCAGCGTTTCGGCCGAGAGGCCGAAGTTGATGCGGTTGGTTTCCGAGGTCGGGAAGCCGAAGCGCACGCTGCCGCCGTAGGCCGAGGTGGAATAGTCGCCGATGTCCAGCTCGGACGGATCGGTATCGCGCCGATAGAGGTTATAGCCCACCGAAACGCCGTCGGGCGTCATATAGGGCTCGAGCAGCGAGAACGAGTAGACCTTGTTCGCGCTGGAATTGTTGAATTCGCCGCTGAACTGCTTGCCTGAGCCAAGGAAGTTGTTCTGCGACAGCGACAGCACGAACACCACCCCTTCGGACTGGCCGTAACCCGCGCCGATATTGAACTGACCGGTCTTCTTCTCAGTCACGCTCACGTTCATGTCGACCTGGTCGGGCGCATCGGACACCGGCGCGGTGTCGATGTTCACTTCACCGAAGTAGTCAAGCTGGTTGAGCCGCTGACGCGAACGTTTGATCTTGGAACCGTCGTACTGCGCCGATTCAAGCTGGCGCAATTCACGCCGGATCACCTCGTCCCGGGTGAGGTTGTTGCCGCTGACATTGATGCGACGTACATACACCTTGCGACCTGGGTCGACATAGATGGTGAAGGCGACTGTGTGCTTTTCCTTGTCGATCTGCGGTACGGCATTGACGTTGGCGAAGGCGTAGCCTTCGTCACCCAGCCGGTCGGCGATCGCCGCGGTGGATTTGTTGAGCTTCTGCCGCGAAAAGATCTCGCCCGCCTTGATCTCGACCAGCTCCTGCAACGCCTGCTGCCCCAGCACCGTTTCGCCGACGACCTTCACATCACTGACCGAATACTGGGCCCCCTCGCTCACGTTGATCGTCAGATAGACCGATTCACGGTCTTCCGAGATCGCCACCTGCGTGGAGTCGACATTGAATTCGAGATAGCCCCTGTCCAGGTAATAGGAGCGCAGCACCTCCAGATCGGCCTGCAGCTTGGGCTTGGAATACTGGTCCGAGCGGGTGTACCACGTCATCCAGTTGGACGTGGTCAGCGCCATCTCCTGCAGCAGATCGTCTTCCTCGAAAGCCTTGGCACCCACGATATTGATACGCTCGATGCGCGCCACTTCGCCTTCGGCGATATCGAACTGCACCCCGACCCGGTTGCGCTCGAGCTTGGTGACCTGCGCCTTGACGATGACCGAGTAGCGCCCGCGGGCGTAGTACTGCTGCTTGAGCTCGTTCACCGCCGCATCAAGCACACCCTGCTCGAAGATCCGCCCCTCGGCGAAGTTCTGGCCGCGCAGCGCCTGGCGGATCTGATCCTTTTCGAGCAGCTTGGCACCGTTGATGTTGATCTGCGCGATGGTCGGCCGCTCCTGCACCGTCACCAGCAGCGTCTCGCCATCGCGCTCGATGCGCACGTCCTCGAAGAATCCGGTGGCGAACAGTGCCTTGATCGACTCGGTGGCGCGGCCATCGTCAAAGCGCTCACCGACCTTGACCGGCAGGTAGTTGAACACCGTTCCAAGATCGGTACGCTGCAGCCCTTCCACCCGGATATCACGGACCGTGAAGGGATCGATGGCCCAGGCAGCGGCAAGCGTCGAGCCGAACATGGCCGCGAGCAACAGATGAAGCGGTTTTAGTTTCATTGTGTGCAGGTCGGGAAGGGATAATCAGCCCGGGATGAACCGATTGAAATCGTTGAAGAGCGCAAGCGCCATCAAGCCGAGCAGCACCAACAGGCCGATGCGCTGCCCCAGGGCTTCGAGGCGGGCTGAAACCGGGCGGCCGGTCAGCAATTCGGCGGTATGATACATCAAATGCCCGCCATCCAGCAGCGGGATGGGCAACAGGTTCAGCACCGCCAGGCTCAGGCTGATCAAGGCCAGGAAGTCGATATAGACCGACAGACCCGCGCGGGCACTTTCCCCGGCATACACCGCGATGGTCAGCGGACCGCTGATCTGATCGAGCCCGGTCCGGTCAGCCAGCATGCGCCAGAACATGGCCAGCGTCAGCCGCGTATAGGTCCACGCCTTGTCCAGCCCTTGCAGCAGCGCCTCGATGGGGCCGAACTGCAACCGCACCTGATGCTGCGCCCAGCGCGCCTCATCCACCGCAGGTGCGATTCCCAGCCGGCCGATGTTGCGTGCACCGTGCCGGACACTGTCCGGCACCGCCGTGACGGTCTTCAGCACCCCGGCACGCGCCAGCGTGAGCCGGATCTCGGTGCCGCCCAGCCGGGCGATCCTTGCCTGCAGTACCGACCAGTCGCCAATGGGCTCGCCATTAAGGGCGGTGATCCGGTCGCCCGGCTGCAGGCCGGCGCGCGCGGCGGCACCGCCCGGTGCCACATTGGCGATCCGGGTGGACAACGGCGCGGCTGTCAGGCCAAGCCGCCCCAGCAATTGTGGTTCGATCTGCGCGACGGCGATCGGCGGCAGCTGCACGGCGTGCTCGCCCTGGCCGGGTGTACGCACCACCAGCGACACCGGCGTACCCGATCCAGCCGTATCGATCAGGGCGATGAAGAGCTGATCCCACGTGGCGGTGGCGCGCCCATCGACCGACAGGATCTCGTCACCGCTGCGCAGCCCGGCACGCGCAGCCGGCGAGTCGGCCACCACTTGGCCGGCAATGGCGCGGATGCCGTCGTATCCCCAGGCATTCAACCCCCAGTAGAGCCCGCACGCCAATATCAGATTGGCCAGCGGCCCGGCCACCACCACTGCGATCTTCTTCAGGGGCGGCTGCCGATTGAACGCGCGCGCGGCCTCGGACGCCGGCACAGTGCCGTCGCGCTCGTCGAGCATCCTCACATAGCCGCCCAGCGGCAGCATCGCCAGCTGCCAAGTCGTTTCGCCACGCCGCCAGGTCAGCAGTGGCTTGCCAAAGCCGATCGAGAAGGTGAGCACCTTCACCCCGCACCGCTTGGCGACCCAATAGTGGCCATACTCGTGCACTGTCACCAGCAGGCCCAGCGTCACGATGAAGGCCAGCAGGGTCAGCATGGTGCGATCAAGGCACCGCTGCGGGCAATCCAGGCGTGGGCCGCATCGCGTGCCACCCGGTCGGCAGCCATCAGTGCATCCAGATCGTCGGCGGGCAGGCCGCCATGCTGTGCCAGCACCGCCTCGATCAGCGCGGCGATCCGGGGAAAGGAGAGTTGCCGTTCAAGGAAGGCAGCCACTGCCACTTCATTGGCGGCGTTGAGCACCGCGGTGGCGGCGCCACCGCTCGCCAGCGCTTCGAACGCCAGCCGCAGGCAGGGAAAGCGGGCAAGGTCCGGGGCTTCGAAATCCAGTCGGCCGACACTGAACAGATCGAGCGCCTTCACGCCGGAGACGACCCGCTCCGGGTACGCAAGGCCATAGGCGATCGGAGTGCGCATGTCCGGTGTGCCAAGCTGCGCCAGTACCGAACCGTCGGCATACTCCACCATCGAATGGACGATGCTCTGCGGATGCACCACCACCGAGATCTCGTGCGGCAGCGCATTGAACAGCCAGCGGGCCTCGATCACCTCCAGCCCCTTGTTCATCAGGCTGGCCGAGTCGACCGAGATCTTGCGGCCCATGGACCAGTTCGGATGCTTGATCGCCTCTTCCGGGGTGATGGCGGCAAAGCTCTCCTGCGGCCGCGAGCGGAACGGCCCGCCCGATGCGGTCAGCAGGATGCGGGTGACGCCAGCCTCGCCCAGCGAGGCGGCATAGGGATGCTCGCGATGCGCGCGCGGCAACACCTGGAAGATGGCATTGTGCTCGCTGTCGATGGGCAGGAGTTCCGCACCGCTAGCGTTGATCGCATCCATGAAGAGGCGACCGGCCAGGACCAGCGTCTCCTTGTTGGCGAGCAACACCCGCTTGCCGGCGCGGGCGGCGGCCAGGGTCGGACGCATGCCGGCCGCACCGACGATGGCGGCCATCACCGTATCCACCTCGGCGGCGCTTGCCACCTGTTCCAAGGCCGCCTCGCCGCACAGCACCTCGGTATCGCTGCCTGCGGCGCGCAGGCGTTTCGCCAGCCGCTCCGCAGCCTGCTCGACCAGGACCACCACATAGCGGGGCGAAAAAGCGAGGGCCTGCTCGTACAACCGGTCCAGCTGCGAGGCACCGGTCAGCGCGTACACCCGATAGCGCCCGGGGTAACGGGCGACGACGTCGAGCGTGCTGGTTCCGATGCTGCCCGTGGCACCAAGGACAGTCAGGGTTCGAATAGCGGTGGACATCGGCATCCCGTTTACAGCAACCAGTAGATCAGCGGCAGCGCCAGGGGCATCAGTGCAATCAGGCTGTCGATGCGGTCGAGCACCCCGCCGTGGCCGGGCAGCAGCGCGCTGGAGTCCTTCAGCCCCGCCTGTCGCTTGAACAGCGACTCCAGCAGATCACCCACGATCGAGATCACCATCAGCGCCAGCGCGGCCACCAGGCAGCGCCACCATGAAAAATCGAAGTGCCAGGACAGCGCCGCGGCATACAGGGCGACCGCGATCGCCGCGCCTGCCACCCCTTCCCAGGTCTTGCCCGGACTGATCGCCGGGGCAAGCTTGTGCCGGCCGAAGGCCTTGCCCGAGAAGTACGCCGCCGTATCGGCGATCCAGGCCACCGCAAAGACGGCCAGCACGCCCACCGGGCCAAGGTGGCCGCGCAGTGCGACCAGGCTCAGGCCCGCGCCGAGCAACAGCAGGAAGCCGATCGGCAGGCCGCGCGCCAGCGTGCGGGTCAACGGCCAGCGCCAGCGCAACCAGGCCGGCGCGGCGATCAGCCAGAAGAGCACGGTCGCCAGCACCACCGGCCACCAGGGTGCATCGATCAGCGGCACTGCGGCAGGCGCGAGCCCGGCGATGCCGGCGGCCACGAAGAGCGGCAGCACCCCCGCCCGCCAGCCATGAACGCCGCACAGCCGGCTCCATTCCCATGCGCCAAGGCCGCAGACCAGCGCCACGAACGCCACCCAGCCCATGTGGGGCAACAGGAACAGCGCCGCCAGCACCAGCGGCAGCAGGACCAGCGCGGTCAGGATCCGGGTCTTCAGCATCCGCTGACTGCCTGCAGCTGTTCGCTGGTCCGGCCGAACCGCCGTTCACGGCCCTGGTACCAGGCGATCGCGTCGTCGAAGGCCTTCTGGCCGAAATCAGGCCAGAGCAGGTCGGTGAAATAAAGTTCGGTATAGGCAAGCTGCCACAACAGGAAATTGCTGATGCGCTGCTCGCCACCGGTACGGATGAAGAGGTCAGGCTCGGGCGCGTAGCTCATCGCCAGATAGGGAACGAGGTCCTCCTCGCTCACCTGCCCGCTCCGCTCCGGATGTTCGGCATGCAGCCGGTTGAGCGCATGCAGCACATCCCAGCGGCCGCCGTAGTCGGCGGCGATGGACAGGGTCAATCCGCTATTGGCTGCGGTGCGTGCCTCGGCGGTCTCGATCAGCGTCACCAGTTCGGGCGAGAATTTCTCACGGTTGCCGACGATCTTGAGCCGGATGCCGCGCTCATGCATGCGCTCGATCTCGGAATCGAGCACCCGCAGGAACAGGCCCATCAGAAAGGAGACTTCGTCGGCCGGGCGTCGCCAGTTCTCGCTGCTGAACGCAAACACCGTCAGGAAACGCACGCCCAGTGCGTCACACGCCTTGACCGTCTCGCGCAACGCATCCACGCCGCGCTTGTGGCCGAAGATGCGCGGCATCAGGCGTTGCTTGGCCCAGCGGCCGTTGCCATCCATGATGATGGCGACATGACGGGGCACGCTGGGCGGATCGGCGGGCACCTCGCGGGTGGAACTGCGGAAAATGGCCACGGCGATCGCCTTATACGGTCATCAGCTCTTTTTCTTTGTCGGCCAGCAGCTTGTCGACCTCGGCGATGAATTTGTCGGTCAGCTTCTGCACCTCGTCCTGGCCGCGGCGCTCGTCGTCCTCGGAGATCTCCTTGTCCTTGAGCAGGCGCTTGAGCTGATCGTTGGCATCGCGCCGGACGTTGCGCACCGCCACGCGCGCGCTCTCGGCCTCGCCCCGCACCACCTTGGTCAGGTCGCGGCGGCGCTCTTCGGTCAGCATGGGCATGGGCACGCGGATGACATCGCCCTGCGAAGCCGGATTGAGGCCGAGGTCGGAGTCACGGATGGCCTTTTCGATCTTGGCGACCATGTTCTTTTCCCAAGCCTGCACGCCGATGGTGCGCGCGTCGATCAGCGTGACCGCCGCCACCTGGTTCACCGGGGTGGGCGTGCCGTAGTAATCGACCTGCACATGATCGAGCAGGCCGGTATGGGCACGGCCGGTGCGTACCTTGGCCAGATCCGCCTTCAGCGTCTCGATCGTCTTGTGCATCTTGGTTTCGGTGTTCTTCTTGATGTCGGCAATCATAAGGCTATCCTTTTGCTGCGAAAGCAAACAGGCGGATGGGGTTCCGCCTGTTCGACGCCCCGCGTCCGCTCACGCTTGGGGCGAACGCCCGGGACAATGTTCCTGCGGACTGCTGATCGGCAGTTGGCGCCGTAAACTCAGCAGTGTACCAGCGTGCCTTCGTCTTCCCCAAGCACCACCCGCTTGAGCGCGCCTTGCTTGAAGATGCTGAATACGCTGATGTTCATCTTCTGGTCGCGGCACAGCGCGAAGGCGGTGGCATCCATCACCTTAAGGTTGCGGCCGATCGCCTCGTCGAAGGTCACGCTCTGGTAGCGGACCGCGTCGGGGTTCTTCTTCGGATCATCGGTATAGACCCCGTCGACCTTGGTGGCCTTGAGCACGATGTCCGCGCCCACTTCCATGCCGCGCAACGCTGCGGCGGTATCGGTGGTGAAGAAGGGGTTGCCGGTGCCCGCGCCGAAGATCACCACCTTGTTCTCTTCCAGATAGCGGATCGCCTTGCCGCGGATATAGGGTTCGGCCACTTGCTGGATGGTGAGGGCGCTCTGCACCCGGCTGACCACACCGGCGTGGCGCATGGCGTCCTGCAGCGCCAAGGCGTTCATCACCGTTGCCAGCATGCCCATGTAGTCCGCGGTGGCGCGATCCATGCCGGCCGCCGCCGGCGCCACACCGCGGAAGATGTTGCCGCCACCGATGACGATGGCGACCTGCACGCCCAGATCGACCACGTCCTTGATCTCGCCGACGATACGCTCGATCGTGACGCGGTTGATGCCGTAGCTATCCTCACCCATCAGCGCTTCGCCGGAGAGTTTCAGGAGGATGCGTTTGTACTTGGGCGTTTGACTCATGCAGGTTTCCTTTTCAGGTGCGGGCAATTGGCAGGTGTGGAAACGCCGCGCGTTGCCGCGCGGCGTTTCCACGGATACAAGGCCGGGCAACAGCCTTGCGGATCAGACCTTGGCGGCGGCGGCCACTTCGGCGGCGTAGTCCACCACTTTCTTTTCGATGCCTTCACCGACCACGAACAGCGTGAAAGCATTCACCTTGGCCGAGTTGGACTTCAAGAGCTGCTCGATGGTCTGCTTGTCGTCCTTGACGAAAGGCTGGCCCAGCAGGGTGACATCCTTCAGGAACTTCTGCACCGTGCCTTCGGCGATCTTTTCGAGCATGGCTTCGGGCTTGCCCGCTTCCTTGGCGCGTTCGATGGCAACGCGGCGCTCGGTTTCGATCAGGTCGGCCGGCACGCCGCTCACATCCAGCGACTTGGGTTTGGAGGCGGCGATATGCATCGCGATGTCCTTGCCCAGCTGTTCCGCACCGCCTTCGAAATCGACCAGCACGCCGATCTTGGCGCCATGCAGGTAGGCGGCCAGTTGGCCTGCGGTGGTGTAGCGCACGAAGCGGCGCAGCGTGATGTTCTCGCCCAGCTTGGCGACGATGGCCTTGCGGGCCTCTTCGACGGTCTCGCCCGATGCGGTCTTGACATTGGCCAGGGCCTCGACGTCAGCGGCATCGGACTTGGCGGCAGTCTCGGCGGCGGCACGGGCAAAGCCGAGGAAGCCTTCATCCTTGGCAACGAAGTCGGTTTCACAGTTCACTTCAAGCAGCGCACCCAGCTTCTTGTCGTCGCTGATGAAGGTCACCACCGTGCCTTCAGCAGCGGTACGGCCGGCCAGCTTGGAAGCCTTGTTGCCGGACTTGATCCGCAGCACTTCCTCGGCCTTCTTGATGTCGCCGTCGGCCTCGACCAGCGCCTTCTTGCACTCCATCATGCCCATGCCGGTCATTTCGCGCAGCTCGGCAACCATCTTTGCGGTGATTTCCGCCATGATGTACTCCTAGGATGTATTCAATGTTACGAAAAAGGGGCTGGTAGGCCCCTTTTTCAATGGATGATCGCAGCGCTGTATTACGCCTCGGCGCTGGTAGCCGCTTCGACGATTTCCTGAATGGCCTGGTTACGGCCTTCGAGCACGGCGTCGGCGACGGCACGGGCATACAGGCGGATCGCGCGGCTGGAATCGTCATTGCCCGGGATCACGTAATCGATGCCCTGCGGATCGTTGTTGGTATCGACCACGCCGATCAGCGGAATGCCAAGCTTCTTGGCTTCGATGACGGTGCCGTGCTGGTAACCGGTGTCGACGATGAAGATCGCGTCGGGCAAGCCCTTCATCTCCTTGATACCGCCGAGCGAGCGTTCGAGCTTCTCGACTTCGCGCTTGATGTCGAGCAGTTCCTTCTTGCCATAGCCGCTGCTTTCGTCGGCGAGGATGGCCTGCATATCTTCAAGGCGCTTGATCGACTGCTTGACCGTCTTGTAGTTGGTCAGCATGCCACCCAGCCAGCGATGATCGACGAACGGGCTGCCGGAGCGCTTGGCTTCCTCGGCAATGATCTCGCGGGCCTGACGCTTGGTGCCGACGAAGAGGACGCTACCCTTGTTGGCCGACAGGCGGCGCACGAACTTGAGCGCCTCCTCCAGCAACGGCAGGGTCTTTTCCAGATTGATGATGTGGATCTTGTTGCGCGCACCGAAGATGTACTGCCCCATCTTCGGATGCCAGTAACGGGTTTGATGGCCGAAGTGGACGCCGGCCTCGAGCATTTCACGCATGCTAATCGACATGGATGCAACTCCAGATAAGGGTTATGGCCTACCGTCCGCGCGACACCAGGGCGGATGCCCCGGCACCCTTAAGGTGCGGACCGGGAAGATTTCCGCAAAATGCGGAGCGCGAGATTATAGCCGCCCCGCAGCCAACCTTTCAAGGCACAGTGCATTCGGGGATGCGTTGGCCCGCGCACACGCCGGCCAACCGCGTCGTTGCCTCGTGCAGCAACGCGCCGTCATTGAGCGCCTGCGCCACCTGGACCAGCAGGCGCAGGTCGTCGGCCAGAAAGCCCGGCTCGGCAAGCACCCGGTCAAGCGCGATCGCTGCTTCGAGCGGTGCCCGGGCTGCGGCAGGCTCGCCACGTTGCAGCCGGGCCTGTGCGATCAACCGCAGCGCCGCGGCACGCTCCACCGCCGGCACGTCCTCGCCTTGCGCCAACACGGCCTGCGCCAGGCGCTCGGCTGCACCGGGATCGGTGGGCAGCGCCAGGCGCGCGGCCAGGTTGTCCAGCTGCACCGCGATGACGCACGGCGCAGTACACAGCGCGCGTGCCTGCGCCAGCCTACCGGCGGCCTCCTGTGCATCGTCGGCGATCGCCAGCAAGGCAAGTTGATAGGCGGCCCGCACGCGCTGCGCCTGCGCGAACAGACCCTGCCCGGGCATGTCCAGCAGCACATTGCGCGCCGCCGCGCGCTGCTGCTGCCGCGCGAATGCCTGCGCCAGCCCCAGCCTCGCCTCGCCCTGGCCACGCCAATCATCGATGCTGCGGTAGGCATCGAACGCGGACTGCCACGATGCGGCCGCGTCCTGATAACGCTCGGCGGCGTAGGCGCGATTGCCTGCCTGCATCGCCGCTTCGGCAAGCCGCACGCGCGCGGGCTTCTCGGCCTTGGGCCCGCTGGCCCCGCATCCCAACAGCATGGCCAGCAACAATGACGACACAAGGGCGCGCATGGCGTTCACTCCCGGCTCGCCGCAAGCGGCGCGGAGGCGTCAGGCGGACTCACCCACAGTCGGAGTGGCCAGGCACGGCTGGCGCCGTCCAGCACCTGGCGCCCCCCGATGACAAGATCATCGGTATTGCGGATCAGTGACGGCAGGCGCGGCGCAGCTTCGTCCACCGCGCGGCGCAGCGTGCCGGCCGCACTGCGCGCTTCGCTGGCGGCGCCCTGCGCAGCACCCAGGGTGCCGTCGAGCCGGTCCAGCATGCCCGGCAGCCGCTGCTCCAGTTCGCCGGCGATACGCTCGGTGCGGCGCAGCGCCGCATCGGTGCTGGCCAGCACCTGCGGCACCTGCTCGCCCGTGAGGCGGTCCAGGTTGGCCAGCAGCTTGTCCACCGCGGCCCGGGTCTCGTGCAGCTCGGTACTAAGCCTGCGCACGTTGGCGGCAGTGGCACGCAGGTCTCCCTGCGGATCATTCAGATAATCGAGGGTGCCCTGTACCGAATCGATCACCGGCAGCACATGACCGCGCAGGTCGAGCGCGATTTCCGACAGGCCCATGGTGGGCGCGAAGGTCAGTTTGGCGCCATCTTCCACTGGCGGGGCATTGGGGCTGCCGCCGACGATCTCGATATAGTGATCGCCGATCAGCCCTTCCTGCTGCATCAGCGCGCTCGAATCGGGCTTGATCCATTTCAGGTAGCGCTCCTCGACCAGCAGCTCCACATCCACTTTGGCCTGCTCGTTGAGCGCCACGCTGTCGACCACCCCGATCTTGAATCCCGACAGGCGCACCTGCATGCCCGGCAGCATGCCCTTGCCGTTCTCGGCCACGAAATGCAGGCGGCTCTTGGGCACGAAATACCCTTGCTTAAGGCCAAGCAGCACCACCAGCATGATCAGCAGCATCGCCGCGCTGCCGACGAATGCGCCCACCCGCCAGCTGAGCCATTGGAAACGTGGATCGTTGTCCCGGAGTAGCTTCATGGTCGATCGGATACGGTAAGTTGGGCCGCATCCCCGATCAGCAGCCGTTGGAAGCTGGCCGAAGGCGGCGGGTAGGCGGCAGCGACGAAGGTCACCGCCTGTTCTGTCATCCGTTCAAACAATGGCCTGCAGGCAAGGCCGCGACCGTAGGCGAGAAAGGCGTACCAGTCGCCGTCGATCACCAGGCAGGAAGGCTCGAGCAACGCCGCCCGCAGCAGCGCAAGTTCCTGACGCTGCTCGCGCCCCAACGCGGCGGGCAGGCCCTGACAGATGCCGACGGCCTGCGCCTCGTCGACCCCGACTTCGGCAAACAGCGCCAACAGCGCGGTTTCCAGCCCGGCCAGCGAGTCGCCGTGATGGTACCACGCAGGCAGGATCAGGTTTTCCCACACCCTCAGGTTGTTGACCAGCCCGCCGTTGCCGTCCAGGCTCGCCACCTTGCCCGGCCAGACATCGAGCGCCACGCGCGCAAGGGTATCGAGCCAGTTGTCGCGCTCGATCTCGGCATGCGCCTCCAGCCAGTAGCGCTCGCCCACGCGCACGGTGAGCCCGGGTTCGAGCGCCAGGGTGAACACGGCTTGTTCCATCAGGCCACCACCGCCCACAGCAGGTCCAGCAGGAAGACGAGCACCAACCCCCGCACCACGGCGCGCGACGATGCCTTGGGAATCTCGGTGACATAAGGCTTGGCGCGCAGCCCTACCAGGCAGGCGACGAGGGCGGCGGCAAAGCCGAACAACGCCGATTTGGCAAGACACACCCCGACCATCACCGGCGTGAGGATGCGGTCCAGCTGCAACAACTGGTAGGCCACATCGGTGCCATAGGAAAAGACCGCACCGCCCAGCTGGGCCGACAATGCCAGTAGGAACCCCAGGAAGGTGGCGGCCAGCGTCATGCCCAGCAGCCGCGGCAGGATCAGGTAGCCGATCGGATCGATGCCAAAGCGCATCAGACTGCGGATTTCACCATGCACGCGCATGCTGGCAAGCTCACTGGCCACCGCCGACGAGGAGCGCGCAATCAGCACCAGCCCCACCGTCAACGGTGTCAGCTCGCGAAAGCTCAACACCGCCAGCAGCCGCATCGCCGCCTCGCGGCTTTGGCCATATTGGTCATGCAGTTGACTGACCACGATACCGCCCAGCGCGAAGCCGATCAGCAGCATGATCAGTGCGGCCTCGTTGCCGGTGAAATAGATCTGTTTGAGCAGCACCCGGCGCACCGGCCGGCGGCGTAGCTCGAACAATGAAGTCAGGACAGGCAGAAGAGCGCGCATTGGGAGGCCGGGGGCTGACCGGCCGACTATAGCAAAGCACGGCTATAATCGTCGCCATCTCCACACCGACCGATGCGCCCCGCGATGAATCCCGCCGCGTTCCTGCTGATCGGCCTGGGTGCCGCCCTCGGTGCCTGGGCCCGCTGGGGGCTGGCGCTGCTGCTCAACCCACTGTTTCCCGCCATGCCGCTTGGCACGCTGGCAGCCAACTGGATCGGCGGCTATCTGATGGGCATCGCCATCGGCGCGTTCAGCCTGTGGCACAGCGCGCCGGTCGAGCTGCGGCTGTTGCTGACCACCGGTTTCCTGGGCGGCCTGACCACGTTCTCCACCTTCTCGGCCGAAGTGACCGCGATGACGCTCAAGCAGCAACCGGGCTGGGCGGTGTCGACCATCGTGGCGCACGTGGCGGGCTCGCTGCTGCTCACCTGGCTTGGAATACGCACCATCGCCCTTATTAAGGGATAAGGAGGCGCCCCGCCCCCGCGGCGCCCCTGCCGGGGCACGACAGCAGCCGATGCCGGTGGATGCGAAAACCCAATTGCTTTCATAGGCTTTTCCGATTGGCTCCTCGCCGAGCCTCACGTTTACACTATGCGCCTTTGCGCATATCCACCAAGGAAGAACGCCATGGCCTCCACGCATTCCCGTCTGTTGATCCTCGGTTCCGGACCGGCGGGTTATACCGCCGCCGTCTACGCCGCCCGTGCCAATCTCAAGCCGGTCCTGATCACCGGCCTTGCCCAGGGCGGCCAACTGATGACGACGACCGATGTGGACAACTGGCCGGCCGATGCCGAGGGTGTGCTGGGCCCGGATCTGATGGTGCGTTTCCAGAAGCATGCCGAGCGCTTTGGCACCGAGATGATCTTCGACCATATCCATACTGCCGATCTGCGTGCCAATCCGAAGAAGCTGATCGGCGACGCCGGCGAATACACCTGCGATGCGCTGATCATCGCCACCGGCGCTTCGGCCCAGTATCTCGGGTTGCCGTCCGAAGAGGCGTTTGCCGGCAAGGGCGTCTCGGCCTGCGCCACCTGCGATGGCTTCTTCTACCGTGGGCAGCGGGTGGCGGTCGTCGGCGGCGGCAATACCGCGGTCGAGGAGGCGCTGTACCTTGCCAACATCGCCGATCACGTCACGCTGGTGCATCGCCGTGACACCTTCCGCGCTGAGAAGATCATGGTCGATCATCTGATGGAAAGAGTGCATAGCGGCAAGATCTCGCTGGCGCTGAACCAGACCCTGGACGAAGTGCTGGGCGACGCGAGCGGTGTCACCGGCATGCGCCTGAAGTCGACCCAGGACGGCAGCACGCGCGAGCTTGCGCTGTCCGGCGTCTTCATCGCGATCGGCCACAAGCCCAATACGGACCTCTTCAGAGGCCAGCTGGACATGGACCAGACCGGCTACATCATCACCCAGGGCGGGCGCGAAGGGAACGCGACCGCGACCAGCATCCCGGGTGTGTTCGCCGCCGGTGACGTACAGGACCATATCTATCGGCAGGCGGTCACCTCGGCCGCCTCGGGCTGCCAGGCCGCGCTCGACGCGGATCGCTATCTCGAGACACTGCGTTGACCATGCCGGCCGGACCCGCAGCCGCCATTCAGCCGCCGCGGCGACGCTTGGCCGTGGCCTTGCTCGGCACGTGGGCGCTGGCGATCTGGGTCGGTTCGCTGCTGCCGCTGGCCGGCCCGCCGCTGGCCCAGGGCGACAAGCTGCAACACCTGTTCGGGTACGGCATGCTGGCCTGGCTGGGCCTCCGGGCCTTTCCAGGACGCCCCCTTGCGGTATGGCTGGGGGCGCTGCTGATGGGGGCTGCGGTTGAGGTCGCACAGTCCTTCACGGCCTGGCGCAGCTTCGATCTCTACGATATCGCGGCCAATGGCCTGGGCGCCCTGGTCGGCATCGTGATCTGGCAGGCCGGCACATACCGCACGCGGCATCAGGCGAATATCCAGGACTGATCGGGCGGGACTTTCGCGAGGCGGCCGGCCTTGATGTCAGCCGCCGCTGCACCGTCGCGCCAGCCGGCCGTTCGGCCACCTTGGCGCACGCCGGCTTCCACCCCTCTTCTCTTCCACCCCTCTTCTACAAAAAAAAGCGCGGCTTGCGCCGCGCCAGAGAAATCAGTCTTGGGTCACACCATGCATTGAACCGGTCAGGTATCGGCCGTTCCCACACTGCCGTGCAGTTGCTGCGTCGTGCGCTTGCCGTCGCGGCGGTACTTAGAGAACAGCGTCTCCCACTCGATCACCACCGAGCCGCCGGTCGACTTATGCTGCTCGCCCCAGTCCTCCAGCAGTTCCAGGCAGGCCGGATCGATGTAGCTCAACTCGCGGATGTTGACGTGCAGCTCGACGTTGTTCGGCACCTTTTCCAGCACAGCCGCCAGCTTGGGCAGACGGATGAAGGTGGCCGCGCCGCTGAGCTTGAGCACTGCACGGTGCGTCACATGCTCGACCTTCAGGTTGGTGTCCAGGTGCAGCAGGTCGTACAGCAGCTTGCCGAATGCGAGGCCGATGCCCAGGATCACGCCATCCAGCAGGTCGCTGCAGACAATGGCGACCAGCGTGATGATGTAGATGCCCAGCTCCACCTTGCCGAAGTGCATCAGCTTGGCGATATCGCGCGGGTTGATCAGCTTGCAGCCGATCACGATCAGCACGGCGGCGAGGCTGGCGATCGGAATATGGCGCAGCACGACCGGCAGCAACGACACGAACAACAGCAGCCAGATGGCGTGCAGGATGGTCGAACCGCGCGACTTGGCACCGGCCTGCACGTTGGTGCTGGAGCGGGCGATCACCCCGGTCATCGGCAAGGCACCGATCAGGCCGCATAAGGTATTGCCCACGCCCTGAGCGAACAGCTCCTTCGAGTACCGGGTACGCGGACCGTCGTGCAGCTTGTCCACCGCCACGGCCGACAGCAGCGTCTCGGCGCTGGCGATGAAGGCCATCGCCAGCGCGGCCATGAACAGCGGGCCGCTGAACGCACTGCTCAAACTGGCCATGCTCGTCACCTGCACACCTTCAAGCAGATTGGACGGCACGTTGACGTAGCGGATCGGCAGATTGAGCACGGTGGCAAGCAATGCCCCCATGATCACCGCCACCAGCGGTGCCGGCACCAGCTTCATGGACTTGGGCGCGAATTTGCTCCACGCGAGCAGCACCACAATGGTGAAGACGCCGACCATTGCCGCCAGGTGTGAACTGGAACCACCCACCTGACCGAGCAGCGTGCCCTGGCCTTGCGCCAGGTTGGTGACCACCGAGGCCAGCTCGCTCGGGAAGTGCGCCAGGTTGCGGATGCCGTTACCGATCGGCTTGAGGTCCAGCATGATGTAGAGCTGGGCCGCAACGATCGATACACCGATACCCGCCAGCATGCCGTGGATCACCGAAGGCGACACGGCGCGAAACCACTGCCCCAGGCGGAAGGTACCCGCCACCATCTGCAACAGACCGGCCATGAGCACCACCGGACCCAGCGCCAGGATGCCATGCTGCTGGACCAGCTCCCAGTTGATCACCGCCAGGCCCGCAGCCGGACCACTGACCAGCAGCGGCGAACCGGCAAGTATGCCGGCGAAGATACCGCCGATGATGCCGGTGAGGATACCCAGCGCCGGCGGCACCCCGGAGGCGATGGCAATCCCCATGCACAAGGGCAGCGCCACCAGGAACACCACGATCGATGCCAGAAAATCAGCCGCCGCGTGGCGACGCCAATCCAAAATCCCCTGCAGAATGCCGCCTTTGCCTTGTTTGGCGTCGCCTGTCCCGCGCGAGGCGGACAGTGCGTCCACCTCGCCGATCGACAAGGTCGCCTGTGCCGAGTCTTTCATGATGCTCATCCTTTCCTAGGTCTTAGGCGGTCTCGAGTTCCAGCGAGGCCAGAGTCGAGAAATGACCGCTTGCTTCGTCCAGCACGTGGACGTCGCCACTGGCAATGTCGTAGACCCAGCCATGCAGCTTGAGGCGGCCTTGGGCCAGGCGTGCGTTCACCGAAGGAATGGTGCGCAGGTGGTTCAGCTGCACCCGTACGTTCTGCCGGATCGCTTCCTCGAGCTGTTCATTTTCTGGCAGTTCCTGGCACATGCAGCGCACCACCGAACGCGTCGCTTCGGCATGGGACAGCCAGCGCGCCACCGTCGGCAGTTCGCTGAGCTTTTCCGGATGCAGCAGGCCCTTCATCGCGCCGCAGTCGGTATGGCCGCACACCACGATGTGCTCGACGCCCAGTACCAGCACGGCGTAGTCGATGGTGGCTTCCTCGCCGCCGCCGGTCATGCCATGCGGGGGGACGATGTTGCCGGCATTGCGCAGCACGAAGATGTCGCCGGGTTCGGTGTGGGTGAGCAGGTTGGGATCGATGCGTGAATCAGAGCAGGTGATGAACAGCACTTCCGGCTGTTGCCCTTGGGCCAGGTTCTGGAAAAGCTGGCTGCGGTAGGGATGGGTGTGGGTCCGGAAACGACGTGCGCCTTCGAATAACTTTTTCATGACAGGGTACCTCTCCATGTGGTGGGGCCGTCCTTATACGGAACACGGTGTATTCCGTCGGCAGCTGCGGAGCAGTATCCGAACCCTGGCTGTCAGTTAGCCAACAAACATGCCACGCTCAACACCTATAAACAGCCGTACATCACGGAAAGGTAAAGTCAGGATTTGAATCCGGTTGCTTCGCGCCAGCGCTGAAGCAGCACATTACGCTTAAGGTCATCCAAATAGATAAGCAACCCACGACCAGGAAATATCGGCTCGAAGCTGTCACCGAGCAAACGGCTCAAGGCATCGAAATCACGGGCCTCGCTGGCCAGCCTGCGCACCGAGAAGGTACCCGGCGTGCGGGCCAGGAGCCGCTGCCCTTCCTCGGAAAGCACGAAGTCCAGCCACAGTTTGGCGGCACTCGGATGCGGCGCGTATCGAGAGATCAACGCCAGCCGTCCCATCACCAGGGTGTAGTCATGGGGGTAGATCACACCGAGACGTGGATCCTTGCCCGCCCGTTCGGCCGCGTATGAACCGATCACGTTGTAGGCCAGCAACGTCTGCCCGGCCGACAGCTCGTCGAGCATGGTGGCGGACGAGCCGTGTAGCCGTACCTTGGAACGCCCGAACTGGCGCTGCAGCCGCCAGGCCTCCTCGCGCGCCACGCGCACATCCTGGGCAAAGAAGTTGAACCCCACTGCCGATCGTTCGATGTCGTAGCTCGATATGCGGCGTTGGAAGCGTCCCGGATGGCGCTGCAGCATCTGGCGCAGCGCAAGCCGGCTCTCCGGCACTTCATGGGGTTGCAACAGCTCGCGGTTGTATACGAATACCACCGGCTCGAACGACGTCACCCACACCTGCTGCTGGTATCCAGCCCATGGCGGCAAGGATTGGGCGTCGTAAGGTGAATAGGCTGCGGCATGGCCGTCGTTGGCCAGCTTGATCTGCAGGTCCATCGCCGAACTCCACAGCACGTCGGCGACGGGTGTGCCCTGGCGCACATCCTCCAGGAAACGTTGCTGCAATACGATACTGTTCATCTCGCGATAATCGACCCGCACGCCATAGCGTGCCTCGAACGCTGCCACCAACGGGCGTGCGACGACCGAATCGGTGACCGAGTAGATCACCAGATGGCCTTCCCCGCGCGCACGTGATACGAGACGATCGCGGGAATTGTGCTGCAACAAGAAAAAGAGCAGGGCCAAAGCCACAAACGGCAACGCCACCACCCAATAACGACGCCATGCTTGCATCGAAGCCCCCGTCCTGATCGCGAGAGCGCACTTCATCTGTAAACGTTCCGGCCGCAGCCTAGTGGGCAAACCCTACATTACACTTTCATTTCCACTTCCTTTTGGCGCTGACAAAAGGTGCTGGTGTTCCCGGGCACGATGGTTACCATCCTCGAATATGTAAAACTCCTTATGGACACCTGATGCGCATCTTGCTTGTGGAAGACAATCCCCAGCTCTCCGAATCACTGTGTACGGCTCTGGAGCAAGCGGGCTTTGCAGTCGATGCGGTCCATGACGGCGAGGCGGCCGACCACGTGCTGCATACGCACGATTATGCACTCGTCGTACTTGATCTGGCACTGCCGCGCCTGGATGGATGGGAAGTTCTCAAGCGATTGCGGGGACGGCGGGCACGTGTGCCGGTGCTGATCCTGACTGCGCACGGCGCGCTCGAGGACCGGGTACGCGGGCTGGACCTGGGCGCGGATGACTTCCTGTCCAAGCCATTCGAACTTGCCGAACTCGAAGCGCGGACCCGCGCGCTGATCCGCCGCGCCAACGGTCTGGAACAGGCGCGCATTCCGTGCGGGCCGCTGGTCTATGACACCGTGACCCGGATGTTCACGCTGCACGACCAGCCGCTGGTGCTGACCCCGCGCGAACATGCGGTGCTGGAGATCCTGGCGCTGCGTGCCGGGCGCGCGGTGGCCAAGGAGACGCTCACCGACCAGATTTTCGGCATGACCGAAAGCGGCAGCCCCGAAGCCATCGAGATCTACGTCCACCGCCTGCGGCGCAAGCTGACCAGCGACGATATCTCCATCGTCACGCTGCGTGGCCTGGGCTACATGCTTGAGACCCGTTCCGCCATGCAATGAAGACAAGTAGTACGCTGCGGTGGCAGCTTGCCGTTTCGTTGTTGCTGCCGCTGCTGGTCGTGCTGATCATCGATGCGATCCTGACCTATCAGCATTCGTTGACCGCGGCGAACGCGGTGTTCGATCGGACCTTGCTCTCGTCGGCCAAGTCGATCGCCGACGGCGCACGCATCCGCAACGGGCGGTTGAGCGTGGATCTGCCGCATCTGTCGCTGGAAAGCCTGGAAGGCAATGTCTCGGTGCGGGTGTTCTACCGGGTGGATGACGCGGAGGGACGGCGCATCACCGGCTACGATGATCTCCCGCCACCGCAACGCCCACCGGTGTTCTACCGCCCGGCCTATTACGATGCCGAATACAAAGGCGAGAGCGTGCGCATGATCGCGTTGCGCCAGCCGGTGCACGAGGTATCAGCGGCGCAGACACTGGTGATCTCGGTGTTGGTGGGCGAAACCGGCGAGATGCGCCGCGCCTTTGCGCGCCACATGCTGGTCAAGACGCTCTGGCGCCAGGCGTTGTTGATCCTGCTGGTGATCGCCATCGTGCTGGGCGCGTTGCACCGTGGCCTGCAGCCGCTGCGAAATCTTTCCGAAGAAGTCAGCACCCGACGGGAAGACGAGCTTGCACCGTTCCGCGCGCCAGGGCGGCCTAGTGAGCTGCAACCGCTGGTGCGCGCGCTCAATCAATATGTGGCACGCATTCAGCGCATGCTGGCCGCCCGCCGCCGCTTCTTCGCCGACGCGGCGCATCAATTGAAGACTCCGCTGGCAGTGTTGCGTGCCCAGGTCGAGCTGGCCGAACGGGAGCCGGAGCTGCCCGGCGTGCGCCAACGGCTGGCGACGATGCGCGGCTCCCTGGAGGATGCATCACGCGGTGTGGTGCAACTGCTTGCACTGGCGCGCCTGGAGAACGAGCGCGGCGACACGCTGCCGTTGTTGCCGCTCGATCTGGCCAGTGCTGCACGCCAATGCGCGCTGGAATGGGCGCCGGTCAGCCACCGGCAGCGCGTCGACCTGGGCGTGCAGGAGACCGTGCCGGTCAAGATCCTGGGCAATCCACAGCTGCTGCAGGAACTGATCGGCAACCTGATAGACAACGCCATCCGCTATGCGGGTGCCGGCAGCACCATCACGCTGAGCACCATGCAGCTGGGCGAACAGGCCATCCTGATCGTGAGCGACAACGGGCCGGGCATCCCTGAAGCCGAGCGCGAACTGGTGTTCCAGCGTTTTCATCGCGGCTCCACCGCGCGTGGCGAGGGCAGCGGGCTCGGACTGGCCATTGTCGCTGAGATCGCAGCCCGCCATCAGGGTCGCATCATCCTCGACGAAACGCCCGGAGGCGGGCTGACCGTACGGGTCTGCTGGCCGGCATTGCTGCCCGAATCCTGAATCCGGCCACACGCAGCCTGTCGTCACGTCGGCACGGCGCCCGGTGAAAACGCCGCCAGGCCCATGTTAACCTGTGCCTGAACGGGGGAACATGAACGATGGACGGCGACGCCAAGGAGCAACTGAAGCGGCTGCGCAAGGCACTGGCGGCGATATCGGCACGCCCGCCCCCGCCGCCGCCACCTCCCGCCCCACCCGACGACCACACCCTGTTCATGCGTGCGGTGGAGGGTGTGCAGCCCTTGGCATTCGACTACTTCGTGCACCCGCCAAGCCGCCCCAGCCCGTGGCCCTTGCAACGCTGGCAGGACGAAGCGCGCGTCATGGCCGAGGCCATGAGCGATTTCTGGCCGTGGGACGAGCTGGAAAGCGGTGAAGAGCTGCTGTACCTGCGTCCAGGCATGCGACCCGACACGCTCAAGCGGCTGCGGCGCGGCGAATGGGTGGTGCAGGCCGAGCTGGATCTGCACGGACACACGGTGGACAGCGGCCGGCTGGCGGTGGCCGAGTTCCTGCAGCGCAGCCGACGCGCCAATCAGCGATGCGTGCGCATCATCCACGGCAAGGGGCTGGGGTCCAAGCAAAAGCAGCCGGTGCTGAAACTCAAGCTCAAAAACTGGCTGGCCCAACGCGACGAGGTGCTGGCATTTGCCCAGGCACGCGCGGTCGACGGCGGCAGCGGCGCGGTGCTGGCGCTGATCAAGGGTTGGCAGGAGCGCTGACGGCACTTTTGACGCGTATTGCAGCCCAAGCCTGCGTTGCATTCATCCCTGGAGACGATCGTGGAACAACAGTTCGAGCAGACTACGCTGGCCGGTGGCTGCTTCTGGTGCCTGGAAGCCGTGTTTCAACGTGTGCGCGGCGTGCACGACGTGGTATCGGGTTACACCGGCGGCCACACCGACGCACCCGACTACCGGCAGGTCTGCGCCGGACAGACCGGGCATGCCGAGGCGGTACAACTGCGCTACGACCCCGCCGTGATCGACTTCGACACCCTGCTGGACATTTTTTTCACCATCCATGACCCCACCACGCCCAACCGTCAGGGCAACGACGTCGGTACCCAATACCGCTCGGCGATCTTCTGGCACACGCCGGGGCAGCAGGCCAGCGCGCAAGCCAAGGCGGCCCGGGTCAGCGAGGAACTGGGCATGCCGGTGGTGACCCAGATCGTCCCCGCCGGGATTTTCCATACCGCCGAGAGCGAGCACCAGGACTATTACAACCGGCACCCCAACCAGCCCTATTGCATGGCGGTGGCCGCGCCGAAGGTGGCCAAGCTCAAACGTCATTTCGCACAACAGGTGCAGGCGTAGCACCTGGCGCACTGCCAGCGGCACCCTGATCCACTCACCCGGAGCCGCCCTGCCTGCCACCGCCCCCACGTAGGCACGGTGGCAGGCAGGTTACTGCGCCCGGCAGCACGGCTATAATCGCGGTTTTCCCAGCCCCTGCCGTTCATGTCGCCGCGACTCGACCTGCTCCAGCCCTACCCTTTCCAGAAGCTGCGCGAACTCTTCGCCGGGATCACACCCGATCCAGCCCTGCCGCATATTAATCTCTCAATCGGCGAGCCCAAGCATCCGGCGCCGCAGCTGGTCGCTAATGGCCTGCTGGAAAATCTGTCCGGTCTGTCGTCCTACCCCGCCACCCAGGGTTCGGACGCGCTGCGTCAGGCCATCAGTGCGTGGATCGCCCGACGCTATGGCATCGCCGCGCCCGATCCGGCCCGCGAGGTCCTGCCGGTGAACGGCAGCCGCGAGGCACTGTTTTCCTTTGCCCAGGCGGTGATCGATACCCGGGGCGGCACCACCCCTGTGGTGCTCTCGCCCAACCCGTTCTACCAGATCTATGAGGGCGCGGCACTGCTGGCCGGGGCCGAACCCTACTATGTCAACTGCCTTGCGCAGCACCGCTTCCAGCCCGATTGGGATGCCGTACCCCAGGACATCTGGGCCCGTACCCAGCTCGTCTACGTCTGCTCGCCGGGCAACCCGACCGGGGCGGTCGCCACGCTGGCCGACTGGCAACGGCTGTTCGAGCTTTCCGACCGCTACGGCTTCGTGATCGCCAGCGACGAGTGCTACTCGGAGATCTATGAGGACGCGCCCCCCCTGGGCGGGTTGGAAGCTTCGGTGCAGCTGGGGCGCGGCCTGCGCAACATCGTCATGTTCTCGTCGCTGTCCAAGCGCTCGAACGTGCCGGGCATGCGCTCGGGCTTCGTCGCAGGCGACGCCGCCTTGCTTGAGAAATACCTGCTCTACCGCACCTATCACGGTTGCGCGATGAGCCCGACGATCCAGGCAGCGAGTGCGCTTGCCTGGGGCGATGAAGCGCATGTGGCCGAAAACCGCCGCGAGTACGCGGCCAAGTTCGCCGCGGTGATGCCCATCCTGCAACCGGTGCTGCAGGTCGAGCAGCCGGACGCCGCGTTCTATCTCTGGGCCAAGACCCCGATCCCCGACACCGACTTCGCCCGCCAGTTGTATGCCCAGGCACATGTCACGCTGCTGCCGGGCAGCTATCTGGCACGCGAGGCCCACGGCATCAACCCGGGCGCGGGTTATGTGCGTATCGCACTGGTCGCCCCCCTTCGCGAATGCGTGGAAGCCGCAGCGCGCATCACCCGCTTCTGCGAACGCATTTAACCGTTTCCACCCCCACAGGAACCGCCATGAGCAACCTGCAATCCGTCATCGAAACCGCTTTCGAAAACCGGGCCGATATCACCCCGGCCTCGGTCTCGGCCGAGCTGCGCCAGGCCATCGACGAAGTCATTCACGGCCTGGACCGCGGCACCTTGCGCGTGGCCGAGAAGATCGATGGCGCCTGGCACACCCACCAGTGGCTGAAAAAGGCGGTACTGCTCTCGTTCCGTATCAATGACAACGTACCGATGGCAGGCGGCTGCACGCAGTATTTCGACAAGGTGCCCAGCAAGTTCGGGGACTACACCGAAGCCGATTTCCGTGCCGGCGGCTTCCGCGTGGTGCCCAACGCCATCGCCCGCAAAGGCGCCTTCATCGGCAGGAACGCGGTGCTGATGCCGTCGTATGTCAATATCGGTGCCTATGTCGACGAAGGCACCATGGTCGACACCTGGGCCACGGTGGGCTCATGCGCGCAGATCGGCAAGAACGTGCACCTGTCGGGCGGCGTCGGCATCGGCGGCGTGCTCGAACCTTTGCAGGCCAATCCAACCATCATCGAGGACAACTGCTTCATCGGTGCACGCTCGGAGGTGGTGGAAGGCGTCATCGTCGAGGAAGGCTCGGTGATTTCGATGGGCGTCTATATCGGCCAGTCCACCCGGATCTACGATCGCGAGACCGGCGAGGTCAGCTATGGCCGTATTCCGGCAGGCTCGGTGGTCGTCTCGGGCAACCTGCCGTCCAAGGATGGCCTCTACAGCCTGTATTGCGCGGTGATCGTGAAGAAGGTGGACGCCAAGACCCGCGCCAAGGTGGGCATCAACGAGCTGCTGCGCGGCATCTGATGCCAGTCTGCTGGCGACGTTGATCGCCGCGTCGTGCAAAAAAAGGGGGCGCCGGTGAGGCGCCCCTTGAAGTTTGCGTGCAATGAAAACGGTTGAGGTCAGATCTGCAGGTCGGCGCGCAGCCGATTGAAGGCGCGCTCGGTGGCGCTCTCCTCGTCCGCGGCGATACGCAGACGGCCGGATTCGAGATGGCGCAGCAGTTCGGCCCGGGTCAATGTCAGCCCGGTCTCGCCCTGGCGATTGGTAAACAGGTAACGTGTTCCCTGCGGGCTGATCCAGGACAGCCTGAGCCGTATGCTCACGTTGTCCTCGCGCTCCCAGGTGATCCAGTCGCCGCGGGCAAGCGCCTCATCCGGCCCGCTGACCGCGGCCTGCCCTGTTGCCACCGGCGCAGTCCCCTGCTCCTGCGGCAACGCAGCGAACTCCGCTGCCGGCCCCATGGGGCGGGTCAGGTTGGAAACCGCTGCCGTGGGATTGGCGACGGGCGGCGCGCCAAACACCGGCATGGCGCCGCCATCGGTTGCGGCCTCGGTCGCAGGCGTGCGCAGGCCACTGCGGATGGCCATCGCATGGCATTGCACCAGTTGCGAGAAGAACGAACGTGATGCCTCGGCAGGCATGCCGGCGAGCTTGCCGCCCTGCTCCAGTAACTTGAGCATCGGCGGCAGCAGATTGACAAGCTGCAGCCGCTCCTCCGGCGTGCGCTTGGGGCGCAGGCTCCACAGCAACTCGTCCATGGCGCGCACGTATTTGGCGAATGCCTCGCCGTACTCGCCTTCCGGGCCGTAGCTGGCGGTCAACGCGGCTTTCCACCAGGTGCCCAGGAAAGTCCGCACCAGCTCCGGCGCGTCGGCGTAGGCCTCCAGCCGCGCTTCGATCAGTGCATTGGCGGTGACACTCGCGAATTCGAGCACCTCGTGCCGGATCAGATCCTGCGCGGCATCGCTGGCCTTAGCCTCCGCCTCGGCATGCGCCTGGGCATAATGGCGCTCGATTTTCTGCAAGGCGTCGTCAAAGGCGGCGACGTCGTCCTCGAAGTGATCGACGATCCAGGCCACAGCGTCACTGAAGAGCACGAACTCCGGATCGTCGGGCGCTGGTTCGCCGTCCAGGTCGATGAATGCGTCTTCCAACAGATCGACCACGCGCCGCGCCGGGTGCTGCTTGCGGGCAAAGAAGCCCGAATCGAGCAGCGCCACCTTGAGCACCGGAATCTGCAGCCGGGCCAATAGCCCCTTGGCGGCATTGGCCAGGTGCGGGTCCTCGAACAGCCGGTCGAACAGCATCGACACCAGATCGAATGTCATGGTGTCGATGCGGTTGAGTTCACCGGCCCAGCGCGTGCTGCGCAGCAACGCCAGCAGGTTTTCGGGCCGCTGGTTGGGTGCACGCGTGGCGCCGGGCGGATCGTGCTGCAGATTGTCGAGGAAGGAGAACCATTCAGGGCGCAGACTGGCGCCGTGGGACTGCGCCTCACCCGCCGCCAGCCGCATGAAATGCTCGGCCAGCTCGGGCGAGATGGTGTAGCCACCCGGGTCGGCCCCACCGCCAGGCAGCGCGGCATGCCTCGGGGACAGGCCCAATTGCGTCTGCACGCCCGGTGCCTGCTGCCCCGGGTCGCCGGTGGCGGCCTGCCCGCTGGCGCCATATGCCCCGCGCGCAACGCTGCGTCGCACCACACTCTGCGGTGCGCGCGGCTGCACGTCCTGCTGGATCAGATATTGGTTGATGCTTTGATAGACGCCGGCGACACGGTCCGACAGTGTGGATTCGAACGACCTGAGGGCCACCAGACGCGCGCCCAGCCCGCTTTCAAGTTGCCGGCAGGCCGCGAGGAAAGCCTGGCAGATCGCCTCCGGGCTCAGCGGGTTGGCCTGCGCCGCGTCCGTCCGCTCCGGCAGCAGCGACGCCAGCCGCAGCTCCAACTGCGACAGCGTGTCCCCGCCCTTTTGCTTGAGGGTGTTGGCGACATGCGACGCCGTCAGGCTTTCCTCGTAATCGTCGTTGGCCACGAGAGCCAGTTCGCCCGGGTCTATCGTCACCTGGAAGAACCCCGAACCATTCTGCTCGCCGTGCCAGCGCTGATTGAACGCTTCGATGAACTGCTGGCGGAAGGCGTCGAGGATGTCTTCCTTCTTGCTCTTGATCTCGCCGCGGGCGGCAAAGTAGACATCGCGCAGATGGCGATCGAATGTCTCTTCGGCGAGCTGGAAGAACTTTTCCTCCAGCTCGGAGAAATACCCGTCGAGCGATTCCGAGAGCAGCCCGAGCGCCATGTCGCGGCACGCCTCAAGCGTGGCGCCGGCCGAGGGCGGCCCGGGCTGCGGGATTCTGGCCTGGTTCATTCGAAAGTCTCCAGGAGGAGGTGGTTTGAGCGGCTCCGCCAAATATTAGCACGGGATAATATTAGGGCCGCAGGGTTAGTCATACGTAAAAACATCGCGTTTGTCGGCCGATCTGCGGCCGACCCGTTCCCGGAGGTCGCGGCGCTGCGGAAAACCCCTGCTGGCAAATGGGCTGAGTATGTATAGATTCAAATCAGTCACCGCGCCTCAATTCCCCTTGCGGTTGCAAACCGGTGCCGCTGCGCCGTGCAGCCGTCCCGTCGCTGCCCAGTGGCCTGCCGCATCGCCATCGCTGCACGCACCCGGTATGGCGGGCACGGCGCCGGTGTCCGTATCCGCCCCACCTGCCTACGAGGACCCCCACCGCAATGAGCTATCTGATCGACAAGCAGGATCTGGCGGCCTTGCTGGCTGCGGCCCCCGAGGACAGCGCCTTCCGGGATTTTCTCGGGGCCTACTACCCCAACCTGAGCCGCGAGGATTTCGCCTCCCGCAGTGTCGAGGACTGGCTGGGCGCGGCATCCGCCCACTACCGCTTTGGGGCGAGACGCCTGGAGGAGGCGGTGCTGCTGCGCGTGTACAACCCGAGCCTGCCCGAGCACGGCTGGGAATCGGGCCATACGGTGGTGGAAATCGTGGTAGCGGACATGCCCTTCCTGGTCGACACGGTCGGCATGGCGCTCTCAAGGCTGGGATACAACGTCCACCTGGTCCTGCATCCGGTGCTCGGCGCACGGCGCGATGGCCAGGGCCAGGGCCAGTGGCAGGGGCTGCTGGCAGAGGGCAATCCCGAGTCGTGGATGCGCTTCGAGATCGACCGTGCGTCCGACCCACGGGCCCTGCAGGCGATCCAGGACGAGATCACGCATGCGCTGTTCGCGCTGCACACCGCGGTTTCCGACTGGCCGGCGATGATCGCGCGGCTGCACGATCTGCTCGCCGCGCTGGGCGACGATCCGCCGCCACTCGCCGAGGACGAGCTCGCCGAGAGCACCGCCTTCCTGCAATGGCTGCTCGACGGGCAGTTCGTATTCCTTGGCTGTCGTGACTACCGCTTTGAAGACACCGAGCTTGGCACGCAGTTGATGATCCTGCCGGGTTCAGGGTTGGGCCTGCTGCGCGACGAGGGCGCCGGCGGGCCCTCGCGCACCTTCGCCGCGCTGACCCCGGCGCTGCGCGAGATCGCCTACAACAATCAGGAACTGCTGATCCTGACCAAGGCCGATACGCGCTCCATCATCCACCGGCCCACCTACCTGGATATGGTGTGCGTGAAACGCATCGACGCCAGCGGCACGGTGACAGGCGAACTACGGCTGCTCGGGCTCTACACCGCCAGCGCCTATACCACCCCGCCGCGGCAATTGCCCATCCTGCGGCGCAAGATCGAGCAGGTGATGGCGCGCTCGGGTGCCAATCCCGCCGGCCATCGGGGCAAGACACTGCTCAACGTGCTGGACACCTATCCGCGCGAGGAACTGCTCGAAATCGGTGTCGACGAACTGTGCCGGATCGCCCAGGGCGTGGTGTCGCTGCACGAGCGCCACCGGGTACGGACCTTTTTCCGCGACGATCTGTACCGCCGCTATGTCTCGATCATGTTGTACATGCCGCGCGACAACTACACCACCGACGTGCGGGTGAAACTGCAGCGGCTTTTGAGCGAGCGCTTCTGCGCCCAGAGCGTCGAGTTCAATGTGCTGCTCTCGGACAGCCCGCTCGCCCGCATCCATTTCATTGTCCGTATCGCGCACGGCCGGTATCCCGACTACGACGCCGCCGAACTCGAACGCGAGATCGTGCAGATCGCCCAGCGCTGGCAGGATGAGCTGCGCGCGCAGCTGCGTCAGCATGCCGGCGAGGAAAGCGGCGCGGCGCGCTACCTGCTGTACCAGCGGGCCTTCCCGGCTGCCTATGCCGCCGACTATTCGCCGCGCGCGGCCGTGCACGACATCGAAACGCTGGAGAGCGTGCGCACGCGCGGCCACATCGGCGCACGGCTGGTGGCGGCCAGCCATGGCGATACCCGGCTGTGGCGCCTCAAGCTCTATCGTGCAGGCGCCATCGAACTGTCGGACTGCCTGCCCCTGCTGGAAAACCTGGGCGTGCGGGTGTTGGACGAGCGTCCGTACACCATCAGTTTCGAACACGGCGAAGCGGCCTGGATCGTCGACATCGGCCTGCGCCTGCCGCAGCCGGACCTGCTCGAATCGCCGCAGGCGCGGCAGCGCTTCATCGAGGCATTCGTCGCACTGTTCGACGGGCTGGGCGAGAACGACCCGTTCAACCGGCTGATCCTCGTGACACAGCTCGCATGGCGCGAAGTGCTGCTGCTGCGCGCCTATGCGCGCTACCTCAAACAGATCGGCCTGATCCTCGATACCGAGACACTGACCGAGACGCTGCTCAAGCACCAGGACCATGCCGCGGCGCTGGTGCGGCTATTCAGGCTGCGCTTTGACCCCCAGGGGCACGATCAGGCCGCGGCCACCGGGCTTGCGCAGGCACTCGTGGCGCAGACCGACCGGCTGGCAAGCGCCGACGAGGAGAAGATCCTGTCGGCCTACCGCCACGCCATCCTGGCGAGCGTGCGCACCAACTACTTCCAGACCGACAGCACCGGCAAGGCCAAGCCCTACCTGGCGCTCAAGCTCGCCCCGGCCGGCATTCCGCGCATGCCCCAGCCGGTGCCGTTGTTCGAGATCTTCGTCTACTCGCCGCAGATGGAGGGCATCCATCTGCGCGGCGGCAAGGTGGCGCGCGGCGGGCTGCGCTGGTCCGACCGGCGTGACGATTTCCGCACCGAGGTGCTCGGTCTGGTGAAGGCGCAGATGGTGAAGAACACGGTGATCGTGCCGGTCGGCTCCAAGGGCGGCTTCGTGCTCAAGCACCCGCCCACCGAACGCGAGGCACTGCTCAAGCAAGGCGTGGCCTGCTACCAGACCCTGATCCGCGGGCTGCTGGATCTGACCGACAATCTCCTCGATGGGCAGGTGCGTGCGCCGGCGCAGCTGTGCCGCCTGGACGAGGACGACCCGTATCTGGTGGTGGCGGCGGACAAGGGCACGGCCAGCTTCTCGGATATCGCCAATGCCGTGTCGCGCGAGTACGGCTTCTGGTTGGACGATGCGTTTGCCAGCGGCGGCGGCAACGGCTACGACCACAAGAAGATGGGCATCACCGCGCGCGGCGCCTGGATCTCGGTCGAGCGGCATTTCCGTGAGATGGGCATCGACGTTGCGAGTGATCCGATCACCGTTGCCGGCATCGGCGACATGTCCGGCGACGTGTTCGGCAACGGCCTGCTGCGCTCGCAGGCGGTCAAGCTCATCGCGGCGTTCGATCACCGCCACATCTTCCTCGATCCGGACCCCGAGCCGGCACGCGCCTTCGCCGAACGGGAGAGGCTGTTTGCCCTGCCCCGCTCGTCCTGGGCCGATTACGACCCCGCCGCGATCTCGGCGGGCGGCGGCGTCTGGCCGCGCAGCGCGCGCAGCATCGCGCTGTCCGCACCGGTGCGCGCCGCGCTCGGCATCGACGTCGACGAGCTGGAACCGGCGCAGTTGATCCAGGCCATCCTCAAGGCACCGGTGGATCTGCTCTACAACGGCGGGATCGGCACCTACGTCAAGGCCGCAGCGCAAAACCAGGCCGAAGCCAACGACAGGGGCAACGACGCGGTACGGGTGGACGGACGCGAGCTGCGCTGCAAGGTGGTGGCCGAAGGCGGCAATCTGGGCTTCACCCAGCTTGGCCGCATCGAGTATGCGCTGGCCGGCGGGCGCATCTTCACCGATGCCATCGACAACTCGGCTGGCGTCGACTGCTCGGACCGCGAGGTCAATATCAAGATCCTGCTGGGTCGGATCGTCGCCTCGGGCGATCTGACCGAGAAGCAGCGCAACGCGCTGCTGGGCAGCATGACCGACGAAGTCGCGGCACTGGTGTTGCGCGACAATGCGCTGCAGACACTGGCGATCGCACTGGAGGCCGAACAGGCGGTGTCGCTGCTACCGGTGCATCTGCGCCTGATGCAGACGCTGGAGCGGCAGGGCAAGCTGTCACGCCGGCTGGAGTACCTGCCCTCGGACAGCCAATGCCAGGAACGGCTGCAGGCCGGCCAGGGCCTCACCCGCCCCGAACTCGCCGTGCTGCTGGCCTATGCCAAGATCGTGCTCAAACAGCTGCTGCTGGCCGCCCCGCTGGTGGATGAGCCGGGCTGGAACGGGGTATTGCAGCAGGCATTCCCACCGGCGCTGGTCGAGCGCTTCGGCGCGCGGTTGCCCGAGCATCCGCTGCGGCGCGAGATCATCGCCACCGTGCTGACCAACCATGTGGTCAACCGCTACGGCATCAGCTGCGTGTTCCGGCTTGCCGAGGAGACCGGCAGCGACGCGGCCCGGGTGGTGCAGGCGCTCTATGAAGCACAGGCCCTGCTCGATGCCGAGGCGCTGGCGCGGCTGGCCGAAACCCTGTTCACACGCGGCGCGCCTGCGCGCGAGATCTATCACCTGCTGCTGGGCGCCCGGCGCCAGACCGAACGCGTGGCCCGCTGGCTGATCCAGCTCTCGCCCGATCCGGCCGCGCTCGATCACCTTCGCACCTGCGCCGCGCTCAGCCTTGCGCAACTGCCCGAATGGCTGGCCCAGCAAGGCGTGGCGCGCGAACGGCGCGAAACCTGGCTGGCGAACGGCATTCCCGCCGATGCCATCAATCGCGCGCTGGCGATCGACTACGCGCTGCCGTTTCTGGAACTCGCGCGCGGCACCGGCGACACCGGCACGCTGGCGGAACGGATGCGGCTGTATCTGGCGCTGGGCGAGCGGCTTGGTTTCAACTGGCTCGCCGCCGCCATCGAACGGCTGCCACGCGACAACCGCTGGCAGGCGCTGGCGCGGATCGCCGCGCGCGACGACCTGATGCGCCTGCATGTGAGTCTGGCGCAGCAGGCCTGGCACGGCGGGGGCGACGGCATCGACGCCCGGCTTCATGCCTGGCTCGAACGGATGGGCGTGCCGCTCGCACAGTGGCACGCCCTGCTGCAGGAGCTGCACGACAGTGCGCCTGACCTTGCGATGATCTCGGCGGCACTGCGCGAACTGCGGGCGCGGCTCGTCGAATCCGCCCCGTCCTAGACCACCCGGCGCGGATCCGGGCAGGCCGGCGGCCTGCCCGGATCGACACGCCGGATGCCGGCGGCTGCGCCCGGCACCGATGGCGCCCAGGTTCCCTGATATAATTGCCGGTTTCGCGCAATCCGAGCCATGACGTCATGGAAGCCGAACAGCTAAACCAGATCCTTGCCCATCTTGAAGACCTCGCCGCCCGCGCCGATGAACTGAAGCGCTACCTCGACTATCCGGCCAAGCGCGACCGGCTGGAGGAGGTGATCCGCCTCTCCGAAGACCCCGAACTGTGGAACGATCCGAAGAAGGCACAGGAGATCGGCCGCGAGCGCAAGGCACTGGAAGACGTGGTGCTGGTGCTCGACGACGTCGCCCGCGGTGCCTCCGACGCTGGGGAACTGTTCGAGATGGCGCGTGGCGAGAACGATTTCGACACCTGCGCCGCGATCGAGGCGGACGCCCAGGCACTCGAGGAGAAGATCGCCAGACTCGAATTCCGCCGCATGTTCAGCAACCCGATGGACCCGAATGCCTGCTTCATCGACATCCAGTCGGGCGCCGGCGGCACCGAGGCGCAGGACTGGGCCGGCATGCTGCTGCGCATGTACGTGCGCTACGGCGAGCGCAAGGGCTTCAACGTCGAGGTGCTGGAGGAATCCGAAGGTGAAGTCGCCGGCATCACCAGCGCCACCATCAAGCTTTCCGGCGAATACGCCTACGGCTACCTGCGCACCGAAACCGGCGTGCACCGGCTGGTACGCGTATCGCCCTTCGATTCCAACGCCCGCCGCCACACCTCGTTCTGCTCGGTGTTCGTCTATCCCGAGGTCGATGACAGCATCGAGATCGAGATCAACCCGGCCGACGTGCGCACCGACACCTTCCGCGCCTCCGGCGCCGGCGGCCAGCACATCAACAAGACCGATTCGGCGGTACGCCTGACGCACATCCCCACCAACATCGTGGTGCAGTGCCAGAACGACCGCTCGCAGCACCGCAACCGCGACGAGGCGTGGCAGATGTTGCGCGCCAAGCTGTACGAGCTGGAACTGCGCAAGCGGATGGAGGCGCAGCAGCAGCTGGAAGCCGGCAAGTCCGACATCGGCTGGGGCCACCAGATCCGCTCCTACGTGTTCGACCAGAGCCGCATCAAGGACCTGCGTACCGGCTATGAGGTGGGCAACCTCAAGGGCGTGATGGACGGCGACCTGGATGGCTTCATCGAAGCCAGCCTCAAGCAGGGCGTGTAAGCCTGCCCCCAAGCAATCAGTGGAATCACAGTGATGAGCGAACAACAACAAGCCCTGCCCCAGGACGACAACCAGATCATGGCCGAGCGCCGTGCCAAGCTCGCGGTCCTGCGCGAGGCCGGCCCGGCCTTCCCCAACGATTTCAAGCGCGAGCACTTCGCCGCCGATCTGCACGCCAAGTACGGCGAGCAGGAGAAGGAAGCGCTCGATGCGCTGGCAGTCGAGGTGACCGTCGCCGGCCGCATGATGCTCAAGCGGGTGATGGGCAAGGCGAGCTTCGCCACGGTGCAGGACGGCTCGGGCCGCATCCAGTTCTACATCAGCCGCGATGCGGTCGGTGAAGATGTCTACGCCAGCTTCAAGACCTGGGACATGGGCGACATCCTCGGCGCCACCGGCAAGCTGATGAAGACCAAGACCGGCGAGTTGTCGGTCGAGGTGACGGCACTGCGCCTTCTGACCAAGAGCCTGCGACCGTTGCCGGACAAGTTCCACGGCCTCTCAGACCAGGAGCAGAAGTATCGCCAGCGCTATGTCGACCTGATCACCAACGAGGTCAGCCGCGACACCTTCATCAAGCGCTCCAGGATCGTGCAGAAGATCCGCGAATACATGGTGAACGAGGGGTATCTGGAGGTGGAGACGCCGATGATGCACCCGATCCCGGGTGGCGCCACCGCCAAGCCTTTCACCACCCACCACAACGCGCTGGACATGCCGCTCTACCTGCGCATCGCGCCGGAGCTGTATCTGAAGCGGCTGGTGGTCGGCGGCATGGAGCGGGTGTTCGAGATCAACCGCAACTTCCGCAACGAGGGGATGAGCACGCGCCACAACCCCGAGTTCACCATGATGGAGTTCTACGAGGCCTACGCCGACTACCAGCGCATGATGGACCTCACCGAAGGGGTGATCCGCTACGCCGCGCGCGAAGTGCTCGGCCATACCGCGATCGAATACCAGGGCAGGATGGTCGACCTCTCCAGGCCGTTCGCGCGCTTCACCATTGAAGAGGCCATCCTGCACTACAACCCGCAGTACACCCGCGAACAGTTGAACGATCGCGCCTGGCTCAAGGCCGAGATCGCTCGCCTGGGCGGCAAACCCGTGCTCACCGACGGCATCGGCGGGCTGCAGCTGTCGTTGTTCGATGAAACCACCGAGGCGCAGCTGTGGGAGCCGACCTTCATCGTCGACTACCCGGCCGAAGTGTCGCCGCTGGCGCGCGCCAACGATGCCGATCCGGGCATCACCGAGCGCTTCGAGCTCTTTATGGTCGGCCGCGAGCATGCCAACGGCTATTCGGAGCTGAACGACCCCGAGGACCAGGCCGCGCGCTTCCAGGCCCAGGTCGATCTGAAGGACAAGGGCGACGACGAAGCCATGCACTTCGACGCCGATTACATCCGTGCGCTCGAATACGGCCTGCCGCCCACCGGCGGCTGCGGCATCGGCATCGACCGCCTGGTGATGCTGCTGACCGACGCACCGAGCATCCGCGATGTGATCCTGTTCCCGCAGATGCGCCGCGAGGACTGAGCGCGTGCACATCGCCCTCCAAAACGCCGGCCTGGTCCGGCGTTTTTGCATGGTGCTGCTGTCCGGGCTGTTGGCCGGTGGCGATGCACGCGGTGAAACCACTCCGGCCCCGGCGCGCTTTGTGCTGACCTTCGACGACGGGCCCAGCCTGTGGCGGGAACAACCGACCGACCGCATCCTCGCGCAGTTGGCGGACAACCCGGTGCAACCGGGCATCAAGGCGCTGTTCTTCGTGCAGACCGGACACCAGGACCACGGTGCGCATCCGGACGGCCAGGCCCTGATGCAGGCAGCCTGCGCGGCCGGCCACCGGCTGGCGGTGCACACGGCCACCGCCGCCGGCCACGTGCCACACCCTCGACTCGCGCCACACGAGCTGGCCGCCTCGCTCATTGCCGGCCGCGCCGCCATCGCCGCCCGGTGCGGCGCCGCAGCCCCGCTGGTCCGCCCGCCGGACTGGGCATTCAACGCGCAGACGCAGGCGGTGTACGCGGCGCAAGGCCTGGGCATGCTGCTGACCGACGTGAACGCGCGCGACGGCAAGATCTACGGCTGGAACATCAGCCTGCGCCGCCGCGGCCACCTGCGCAGCGAGCTGGCCCGGGTGCTCGCCGCGGCGCAGTCGGGTCGGTTGCAGCCGGTGGCCGGGGTGCTGCCGGTCATCGTCACCTTCCATGACACCAACACCTTCACTGCGCGCACCATGCGCGAGTACCTGCAGATCCTGGTCGAAGAAGCCCGCACCGTCGGCCTGCCGCTGGCCGACCCACCCTTCTATGCCGAGGGCGATGCGCTGGTACAGGCCGCACAACAGCGCGCCACGGCCGGTGTCTACGCCCGTACCACCTGGCCGTGACAGCCCTTGCCGCAATCCTGGCGGCTTTGCACAATCGCGCAGGCCAACGGCACCGGCGAATCGACCCTTTCCCCGCCCCCTACAAGGACATCGCATGCCCCGCCACCTCAAAACCCATGCAGTGCGGCTGGAATTCTCGGCCGGCACGCTGGTGCATTCCAACCTGTCCGGCGCCGTCTTCGTCGGCGACGATCTGTGGGTGGCCGGCGATGAGGCATGCGGACTGGATCGGCTGCATCGCCTGGCGCCTTCGGGCAGGGAGATGCTGCGCTACGGCGCGCCGGCCAACTTCCCGCTGGCGGGCCTGCTCGACCTGCCCGATGCGGCCGACGTGGAGGCGGATATTGAGGGTCTGGACGTCGAGGACGGCTATCTGTGGCTGGTGGGCTCGCACGGCCTGAAGCGCAAGCAACCCAAACCCGGGCGCAGCGAAAAGGACAACCTCAGACGGCTGGCCACGCTGTGCCGCGACGGCAATCGCTGCCTGCTGGCGCGTATCCCGCTGATCGAGCAGCACGGCACCTCCACGCTGGCGCGGCATACTGCGGACGGGCGGCAGGCGGCACGCCTGCGCGGCGATACCGCAGGCAACGATCTCACCGATCTGCTGCGGCGCGATGCGCATTTCGCGCCCTACCTTGCGATTCCGGGCAAGGACAACGGCTTTGATATCGAAGGCCTCGCGGTACGCGGCGACCGCGTGCTGCTCGGGCTGCGCGGCCCGGTGCTGCGCGGCTGGGCCGGGCTGCTTGAATTGCAGCCGGTGGAGAAGAAAGGCACGCTGCGGCTGGCCGGGATCGGTCTTGGGGAGCAGCGCTACCGGAAGCACTTCGTGCATCTGGCCGGTCTGGGGATACGCGATCTGCATTGGCACGGTGACGACCTGTACCTGCTGGCCGGCCCGACCATGGTGCTCGACGGTGCCATCCGCGTATACAGATGGGAAGACGCGGCAGGCGCGCTGGCCGGCGTGGCCGACGACGCCGACGCGGTGTTGTGGGACGCGTCACGCAACAGCATGCCACGCGAAATCATGGCCCTGCCCTATGGCGTCGGTCAGGACCGCGCCGAGGCGCTCACCCAATTGCCGCCCGCGCTGGCGCCGTCGGATGCGCCACATTGGCTGGTGCTGTACGACGCGCCCGGGGCGGCGCGGCACGATGGTGACTACGTGGTGTTCGGCGACGTGCTGTCACGCTGACAGACCCGCCACGGCAGCCCCCGGCTCAGCGCGGCGGGGTCTCCAGGCGGCTGCCGAGCGTACGCGGCCCGACCAGCGCAATCGATGCCACGCAGACCGCCACCACACCCAGCGCCAGGCGCAGGCTGCTCAGATGGGCGATACCACCGATCAACACCGGCCCGAGCAGCATGCCCACATAGGCGAGCCGTGCCACGCTGGCGATGCCTTCGGCCGGGCTCACCCCGTCCAGCCGTGATGCCGCCACAAAGAAGATCGGCACCAGGTTGGCGGCGCCCAGCCCCATCAGGGTGAACCCCAGCAACGCGGGCAAGGTTGCCGGCCAGGCCAGTGCCAGCAGGATGCCGGCGAGCCCGACCCAGCCGGACCAGGTCAGCAGGCGCTGTGCCCCCAGCCGTGCACGCAGTGCGTCGCCGCCGAAACGCCCCAACGCCATGCCGGCGGAGAACACCGCGTATCCCCAGCCGACCCAGTACGGTGTGGCCTGCACCGTTTCCTGCATATAGATGGTGCTCCAGTCATACATTGCCCCCTCGCCGACCAGGCCAAGAAAGGCAAGCCCGCCCACCAGCAGCAGCCAGCGCTGTGCCTGGCCGCGCTGCGCTACGCTGGCCGGCGCGGCAGGCTGGTCCGGCAGCAGCACGCGGGCCGAACCCAGCGCGATCGCGGCTGTGATCACGGCCATGCCGATGCAATGCCATAGCGGATCAAGCCCACCAGCAACCAGGGTGCCGCCCAGTGCCGCACCCAGCATGCCGCCCAGACTGAACATGCCGTGGAAGCCGCTCATGATGGGCTTGCCATAGGCGGTTTCCACCGTCGCAGCCTGGGCATTCATCGCCACGTCATAGGCGGCATTGCAGATGCCGAACAACACCAGCACCGGCAGCAGCGCGATGAAACCGGGGATCAGCATGATGGCGGCAAGGCTCAGCGCAAAGGCCAGTGCCCCCAGCACCGAGGCGCGGCCACTGCCGTGGCGCGCCACCCAGGCGCCCAGCGGCTTGAGTGTCACGATCGCGCCTCCCGCCACGGCGAACATCGCCACTGACAAGGCCGCATCCGACAGTCCGAAGCGGGCCTTGATGGTGGGGATGTGGATGCCCCAGGTGGCGTAGCTCGCACCGCTGGCGAGAAACAGCAGCATGGTGGCGACACGGGCGGCGGCAAGGCGGGAGCGGATCATGGCGTGGCAAAGGCAAGGCCGCCGGACACAGCCGGCCTGTTTCGTTCCAGGGAAGGCGCTGCAGGCAGCCGGCGCGCTAGCGGGTGCCTTGAAGATAGGTCAGGTATTTCTCGTCCTCATCCTCGAATACCGCCAGGCCGCCGTGCTCGAAGGCCCGTGCCAGATGCGTCTGCGCCTGCGCCAGGGCCCCCGCCTCGAACAGGCATTGCCCCAGGCGCAGATGGATGAACGGATTGTCCTCGCCTTGCGGGCAGCGTCGTGCCGCATCCAGCGCCTCACGCGCCGGCTCGAACTGCGCCAGCTGGAACAGCGCGTCGCCGATCGCGACCAGCACCCAGGTGCTGTCCTCGAAGCGCTCGCGCTCGCTGGGCAGCAAGGCCTCGGCCTCGCGGTACTTGGCCAGCGCGCCGTGATCGTCGCCTTTCTCGAACCGCCGGTCGCCCGCTTCGAGCAGCACGGTGATCTGATCGTGAAGGATGCTGGGCAGGATGGTCATCGGCAATCTCTCGAAAAGGCGCTGTCGGCGATTGTGCCTGAAGCCGTGGCGCGTTGCGCGTCTTATGCGCCGTGGGCAATGGCGATATCGACCAGGGTGGGCTGCAGCACCTTGATGAGATCCGCCGGCGCAAGGCCGACCAGGAAACCCCGCTTGCCGCCATTGATGTAGATGCGCGGCAGCGCGGCGACGCTGCGCTCCAGATACACCGGCATCGGTTTGCGGGTGCCGAAGGGTGAGGTGCCGCCCACCAGATAGCCGCTGTGGCGCTGGGCGACATCGGGCGCGCAAGGCTGCACGCTTTTCCTGCCCATGAGGCGTGCCAGCGCCTTGGTCGAGGTCTCGCAGTCGCCATGCATCAGCACCAGGAGCGGCTGCTTGTGCTCATCCTCCATCACCAGGGTCTTGATCACCGCATGCTCATCCACCCCCAGCTCGCGCGCCGACACGGCAGTACCGCCCTTGTCTTCGTAGTCGTACAGGTGCTCGGAGTAGGCCACCTGATGCTGGCGCAGCATGCGGACGGCGGCGGTGACGGGGGTCTTGTCGGACATTGGATGACTCGCAAAGCACGCCGGGCCGGCCTTCCCGGGACGCTGCCATATTTACAGAGCAGTGCGGTAAATCCTACCGGTCCGGCGCGCCGATGCGGCCATCGCGACGGCGGCGGATACCTTGGGACGTGGCACGGTGCTTGCTGCCCAAAGCCTGCATTTTGCCAATCGGTAAAGGAGATTTTCAATGTTCATCCACAATAAGCGCCTGCAATATACCGTGCGCGTGGCCGGCTCCAATCCGGGTCTTGCCAACCTGCTCCTGGAACAGTTCGGCGGGCCGCAGGGCGAACTTGCCGCGGCGATGCGTTACTTCACCCAGGCGATCAGCGAAGACGATCCGGGCCGCAAGGACATGCTGCTCGATATCGCCACCGAGGAGCTGAGCCACCTTGAGGTGATCGGCAGCCTGGTGGCCATGCTCAACAAGGGCGCCAAGGGGCCGCTTGCCGAAGGGATCGACCGCGAAGCCACGCTGTACCGCGAGATCACCGGCGCCGGCAACGACAGCCACGTCACCCAGGTGCTCTATGGCGCAGGTGCGCCGTTGACCAATTCCGGCTCGGTCCCCTGGACCGCTGCCTATATCGATACCATCGGCGAGCCGACCGCCGACCTGCGTTCCAATATCGCCGCCGAGGCACGCGCCAAGATCGTGTACGAACGCCTGATCGCGCTGACCGACGACCCGGGCGTGAAGGAAGCACTGGGCTTTCTGATGACCCGCGAGATCGCACACCAGAAGTCGTTCGAGAAGGCGCTGTACGCCATCGAACCCAACTTCCCGCCCGGCAAGCTGGCCGGCGACCCGCGCTTTGCCAACGTGTATTTCGATATGTCGCAAGGCGAGGGCGATGTCCATGGACCGTGGAACGACCAGAGCGAATTCCAGGTGATCTCGGATCGCGCGCAGCAAGGCGCGGTCGATGGTGGCGACGGCAGTGCCAGTGTCGGCCTGACCGACCATGAAGCCGAAACCCTGGAAGCCGCGGCGGCCCGAACCCAGTCCAATCCCACCGCCAAGCCGATCACGGGTGCGGATCTGGGCTCGACCCTCTCGGGCGGCCCGGGACGACTGCAATAGCCTGACATGCGGGCGGCAGGCGCCGCCCGCCATTGCGTTGCCTGCATCCGCCCCCATCTACGCGGTATCACCTGCAGCCACATTCGCCGTCGACCGGCACCCCGCCCACCCAATGAAACACACCTTTCCCGATCTGCCATTGGCCCCGCGTTTCGCCGGGCTGCCCGCCACGTTCCATTCGCAGGTCCGCAGCACGCCGCTGCCCCAGGCCAGGCTGGTTGCCTGGAACACGGGCCTGGCCGAGGAATTGGGGCTGGATCCCGACCCCGCACACCATGCGCATCTGGCGCAGCTCCTGGGCGGCAACGCCGCGCTGGCCGGTTATCCGCAGCTTGCAAGCGTGTACAGCGGACATCAATTCGGCGTGTGGGCCGGGCAACTGGGAGACGGCCGCGCCATGCTGCTGGCCGAGATCGCCACACCGCAGGGCATCCGCGAGTTGCAACTCAAGGGCGCGGGCCAGACGCCGTACTCGCGCCATGCCGACGGCCGGGCGGTGCTGCGCTCGTCGATCCGCGAATACCTGTGTTCCGAGGCCATGCATGCGTTGGGCATTCCCACCACGCGGGCCCTGGCACTGGTGAGCAGTCCGCAACCGGTGCGGCGTGAAACGATCGAGACCGCCGCGGTGGTCACACGCGTGGCGCCCAGCTTCCTGCGCTTCGGCCACTTCGAGCATTTCTACCACCGTGCTCAACACGACGCGCTGCGCACGCTGGCGGACTGGGCCATCACCCATTTCTTCGCCGGGTGCCAGGATGCAGCCAACCCCTACGCGGCGCTGCTGCAGGCGGTGACGGCGCGCACCGCCGCGCTGATCGCACAGTGGCAGGCGGTGGGCTTTTGCCACGGGGTGATGAACTCGGACAACATGTCACTGCTGGGGCTGACACTGGACTACGGCCCGTTCGGCTTCATGGATGGCTTTGATGCCGGCCATATCTGCAACCATTCCGACACCCACGGCCGCTATGCCTACGATGAGCAACCGCATATCGGGCTGTGGAACCTGCAATGCCTAGCGCAGGCGCTGCTGCCACTGACCGGGCAGGCTGCCGCGGTCGAGGCACTGCAAAGCTACGAAGCGCACTTTCATGCAGCCTTCGGCGAGGCGCTGCGGCGCAAGCTGGGGTTGCTCGCCTGGCGCGAGGCCGACTGGACACTCGCCGCCGGCCTGATGGAACTGATGCAGGCTGCCCATACCGACTGGACCATCGGCTGGCGCGCGCTCTCGACGCTGCCCGCGCATGGGCCCGCCCCTGATGCGCTGCGCGACCTGTTCCTCGATCGCGCAGGGTTCGATGCCTGGACTGCCGCCTACCAGGCTCGCCTGGTCGACGAAGGCAATCTGGACGATCGCGCGCGCGCGGCGCGGATGGACGCGGCCAATCCCAAGTACGTGCTGCGCAACCATCTGGCCGCACAGGTGATCCAGGCAGCCGAGCAAGGGGACTACGCCCCGCTTGTGCGGCTGCACGACTGCCTTGCGCAGCCGTTCGACGATGCGCCACAGTACCAGGAATATGCCGCCCTGCCGCCTGACTGGGCCGCCACGCTGTCGGTATCCTGCTCGTCCTGATTCCCCGCTGATCGTCATGTCAACCGGGTACAGAGGCCCGGCGTTATCGTCAGCCTGCCGTGCCATTGGCGCAGTCCAGCGCCGGCGGCTGTCGCGTGCGTTACAGCGCCCGCCGGTGCTGCCACAATCCCCGGCGGCGCCCGGTACGCATCAGCCTGCCCCATCCCGCGACGATCAGAATCACAGGAATTTCCATGCCTTTCACTTTCCCCGGCCGTCTTCACCGGTTGAAACGTTTCCGTTGGTGGCTGCTGGCGTTGGCGTTGCTGGCCGGCGCGTTGTTCTGGTGGTACCAGAGCGGCAACAAACCGCAAACCCCGGAGGTGCTGACAGCACCTGTCACACGTGGCGATCTGGAAGTCTCGGTACTGGCCACCGGCGTGATCGAGGCTTCGAAGCAGGTGGACGTGGGGGCACAGGCTTCGGGTCAGGTCACCCACCTGGCCGTCAAGCTGGGTGACCGTGTGGGCAAGGGTGACCTGCTTGCCGAGATCGATCCCACCTTGTCGCAGAATGCGTTGCAGGAGGCCCAGGCAGCACTGGACAACCTGCTGGCGCAGCAGAACGCCGCGCAGCTGGAACTCAAGCTGGCCGAGCAGGAGCACCGCCGGCAGACCGAGATGCTGGCCGCCGATGCCACCGCACGCAAGGAAGCCGAGGACGCCGCGCTGCAACTGGGCATCCGTCGCGCCCAGGCCGCGCAGATCGCGGCCCAGATCCGGCAGACGCAAATCAGGCTGGACAGCGCGCGCGCCAATCTGGGCTATACCCGCATCCTTGCCCCGATGCAGGGCGAGGTGGTGTCGATCACCACCAAGGAAGGCCAGACTGTGATCGCCACGCAGCAGGCGCCGACCATCCTGACGCTGGCCAACATGGATCTGGTCACCGTGCGCGCCCAGGTGGCCGAAGCCGACGTGACACGGCTCAAGGCCGGCATGCCGGTCTATTTCACCGTGCTGGGCGCGCCCGAGCGCAGGATCGCCGCCCGGCTGGGCGTCATCCAGCCCAAGCCTGAGACCGTCAACAATGCCATCTTCTACAACGCGCTGTTCGACGTGCCCAACCCGGACGGTCTGCTCAAGCTGCAGATGACCGCGCAGGTGTCGTTCGTGATCGATGCCAGACAGGACGTGCTGACCATTCCGGTGACCGCGCTGCTGCCGGGGAGCGATGGGGGCGCCAAGGCACGCGGCGCCGCGCCGACCACCCGCGACGGCGAGCGCCGGGGGCGCCGGCGCCCCGAGGGCGCCGGACAGCAGCGCATGGTGCGGGTGCAACAGCCGGACGGCAGCATCGCGCCGCGCCGCATCACCGTGGGGCTGAACAACAACGTGCAGGTGCAGGTACTGTCCGGGCTCAAGGAAGGTGAGCAGGTCGTCACCGGCGGCGGCCTGAACAACATCCAGACGCGCCAGCGCCAGGGCGGTGGCCCGATGGGCGGCCCGCGGATCCGCTGACCATGCGCACCGAACCGCCGCTGATCGAATTGTCCGGGCTGTACCGCCGCTTTCCGGCGGGCGACAGCGAGGTCACCATCCTGGACGACGTCCACCTCACCATCGCACGCGGGGAGATGGTGGCCATCATGGGCCAGTCCGGCTCGGGCAAATCCACGCTGATGAACATCCTGGGCGGACTGGACTCGCCCAGCGCCGGCTCGTACCGCTTTGCCGGCGTCGAGGTGGGCAGCCTGGGCGACGATGGCCTGGCCGCCCTGCGCCGCGAACATTTCGGCTTCATCTTCCAGCGTTATCACCTGATCCCGGCGCTCAACGCGCTGGAGAACGTCGCGATGCCCGCCATCTACGCCGGCATGGACAGCGCCGCGCGCAACCAGCGCGCCGGCACGCTGCTGACCCGGCTGGGGCTCGCCGAGCGCATGCACCACCGGCCCGGCCAGCTCTCGGGTGGCCAGCAGCAGCGCGTCTCGATCGCGCGCGCCTTGATGAACGGCGGCGAAGTGATCCTGGCCGACGAGCCCACCGGCGCGCTCGATTCCAAAAGCG
This sequence comes from Chitiniphilus purpureus, assembly GCF_025642115.1. GTDB lineage: Bacteria > Pseudomonadota > Gammaproteobacteria > Burkholderiales > Chitinibacteraceae > Chitiniphilus > Chitiniphilus purpureus. The sequence goes on from NZ_CP106753.1 coordinate 2,951,146, forward strand.
GCGAGGACGTGCTGGCAACGCTGAAGGAGCTGCACGCGCGCGGCCATACCGTGATCCTGGTGACGCACGATGCGCACGTGGCCGCCCAGGCCGGACGCGTCATCGAAATCAAGGACGGGCGCATCATCGCGGACCGTGCCAATCCGGCCGGCGCCGACGTGGCCCAGGCGCGCGACCGGCCGGCACCGCCCGTGCACCCGACCGGGCTGGCGGCCAACTGGGGGCGCTTTCTCGAAGCATTCAACATGGCGTGGCGCTCGTTGGTCGCCAATCGGCTGCGCACCCTGCTGACCATGCTGGGCATCATCATCGGCATCGCATCGGTGGTCTCGATCGTAGCGCTGGGCGAAGGCATGCAGCAATCGGTGCTGCAGAATCTCTCATCGCTGGGCGCGACCAATATCGACGTGATGCCCGGCACCGGGGTATGGGACGACCGCAGTGGCGGCGTGCGCACGCTGCGTGAGTCGGATCTGACGGCGCTGGCGGCCGAGCCCTATGTGGAAGCGGTGACCCCGATCACGCAAAAACAGCAACGGGTGCGCTATCGCAATGCGGATGCCAACGCCAGCATCTATGGCGTGGCGCCGAGCTATTTTGAGGTGCGCGGCCAGCGACTGACCCAGGGCGCCGGCTTCAACCGGCAGGATGTGCAGCGGCAGGCGCAGGTGGCGGTGATCGGCGAATCGACCCGGCAGACCCTGTTCGGCGACGGCAATGGCCTGGGCGAGATCATCCTGGTGGGCAACGTGCCGCTGCAGGTGATCGGCGTGGCCGAAGCCAAGTCCAGCGGCTGGGGCGGTGACAGCCTGGAGGTATGGCTGCCCTACTCCACCGCCGGCAGCCGGATCTTCGGCCAGCAGCACTTCAACCGGCTGACGGTGAAGATCAAGGAAGGGCTGCCGACCAAGGCTGCCGAGGAAGCGCTGACCCAGCGCCTGCTGCTGGCACACGGCACGCAGGACTTCTTCACCCGCAACATGGAGGACATCCTCGAATCGGTCGAATCCTCCACCCGCAACATCAAGCTGTTCCTGACCATGATCGGCGTGATCTCGCTGGTGGTGGGCGGTATCGGCGTGATGAACATCATGCTGGTGTCGGTGACCGAGCGCACCCACGAGATCGGCATCCGGATGGCGGTCGGCGCGCGGCAGAGCGACATCATGCGTCAGTTCCTGATCGAGGCGATCATGGTGTGCATGGTCGGTGGCGGCATCGGCATCGCGCTGTCGCTGGGGCTTGGCGCCATCGTCGACCGGACGCTGAGCGATTTCCAGATGCTGTTCTCACTGCAGTCGATCCTGACTGCCGTGCTGTGCGCCACGCTGGTGGGCGTGGTGTTCGGCTTTCTTCCCGCGCGCCGCGCGGCGCGGCTGGCGCCGATCGAGGCACTGGCCCGCGAATGATCCTGAGACCGATATGAACCGTGCGATGACCCTGGCGCTGTCTCTGGCCGCCCTGCCCCTGCTGGCCGCCTGCGCCGGCGCGATCAAGGAAGCACCCGTGCCTACCCTGCCCGCCGCCTGGCAGGCACCCGCCGAACCCGGCGCACTGGCCGCAGCCGACGATTTCTGGCGCGGCTTCGGCGATCCGCAGCTTGACGCGCTGCTGGCACGGGCGCGCAGTGACAATGCCGACCTTGCCAGCGCCGCACTCAAACTCAGGCAGGCGGGCTACGCGCTGACGCAGACGCGCCTTGACCAGCGCCCGGACGTGGGCGTGTCGGGCAAAGTGGGCAGCAGCCGGGAGCTGCGGCACAACCGCGATCTGGGCGAAAGCTATGGTGTTTCGGCCGCACTGTCGTATGAACTGGACCTGTGGGGCCGGCTGGATGACCTGGAAAGCGCTGCCCGCTGGCGCGAGACCGCCAGCGCCGCCGACCTGCAGGGCGTCCGGATCTCACTGGAAGCCAATCTCGCCAGCCTCTACTGGCAGCTTGCGCTCAACGACGCCGAACTCGCGCTGGCCGAGGCCGACCTTGGCAGCGCGCAGCAGACGCTGGCGCTGGTGCAGTCCCGTTATCAGGCCGGCACGGTGTCCGGGCTGGATCTGGCCCAGGCCCGCCGTACGCACAGCCAGGCCGAAAGCACGCTGGCGACGACGGTGGCCACCCGCGATGCCACCCGCCGGGCGCTGACACTGCTGCTCGATGTACCGCCGCAGACCGCGCTGGGCGTGATGCCGGCCCTGCCGCAGGTGCAATGGCCCACGGTGCCGGCCGGATTGCCCTCACAGCTGCTGGCGCGGCGGCCGGATCTGGCGGCAAGCCAGGCACGCCTTGCCGCCACGCTTGTCGATACCGAGGCCAGGCGCAAGCAGTGGCTGCCCACCTTGTCGCTGACCGGCAGCCTGGGCAGCACCAGCAGCGCGTTGGCCGATCTGGTCGCCAATCCGGTCGCGGCGTTGGGGCTGGGGTTGACGCTGCCGTTCGTGCAATGGAACGAGCGTGAGGTGGCACTCAAGGTCAGCCGTGCCGACTACGAGCTGGCGGTGATCGCACATCGCCAGGCGATCCATCAGGCACTGCGCGAAGTGGAGGACGCCCTGGCGACGCGCAGCCAGCTGGCTGCAGACAGCGAGCGCCTGCAACTGCAGCGCGACGAGGCCGCCACCGCCGAGCGCCTGACCGGGGTGCGCTACCGCGCCGGCGCCGTGGCGCTGGACAGCTGGCTGTCGGCGCAGGAGACGCTGCGTGCCGCCGAGCGCGCGCTGCTGCAGCACCGCTACCGGCGCGCCGCCAATCTGGCCACGCTGTACAAAGCCCTGGGCGGTGCCCCGACGGGTGGTCAGATGCGCGAATCTGATGTATAAAAAGCGCATCTTCAACGCATGGAGGCCATCATGAGCGTGCGCTTCAATGTGGTGCTGTCCGACGACCTCAATCGCGAGATCGACCGGGCAGCGGCCGAGGCCGAAACCAACAAGAGCGAAATCCTGCGCAAGGCGCTGCAGCTGTTCCTGGCGGCACGCGAGGGCAAACGGCGCGGCCTGAAGGTCGGGCTCGCCGACCCCGAGACCGACAAGCTGCAGACCGAGATCGTCGGCCTTTGAGCACGATAGACCTCAACAACCCGCCGCCGCACCACCAGTACAACGTCTCCATCGAGCGCGAGGAGACCAGCGGTGAGCGGCGCGTGCGGCTGTTCAAGGATGTGGCGTTGTTCAGCGTGGCCATCGGCTTTGTCGTGGCAATCGTGTGGCTGTGCTACCGCACTGTGGTCTCGGCAAGCGCCACCGCCGAGGAAAAGAAGTGGGCGATGTCGGTACTGTCGGCTGTGACGGGCGGCATCGTCGGCTACCTGGTGCGCAAATAAGGCCGCGTGTGGCGGCGACGCCACGGTGACCGCACCATGGCCTGCCCATGCTGACCTGTCGCTGCGCAAGCCGGCGGTGACCCTGACCTGGCATGCGCCGCAGCGGACGCCCCGTCACCGCAGGCGATATGGGGTGGTGACCCGTGGTCACGCTGCCGCCGGGGTTGCTCCTGCCGATAGCGCCGCTTGCGCAGGATCAGGCCGGTGGCCACGACGTCCGGCGACGATGGACGGTTTCTGCGATAATCGCGCGGTCATCCCCATCCACCCGACATCTTCATGTTCGATCTCTTCAGCGGGCTCGACCCCTGGGTCGCGCTCAGCCTGGTCCTCGCGCTGACCTTCGTCCTGGCCTTCGAATTCATCAACGGCTTTCACGATACCGCCAACGCTGTCGCCACGGTGATCTACACCAAGGCGATGCCACCGCACATGGCGGTGGTGTTCTCCGGCATCTTCAATTTCCTCGGCGTGCTGCTGGGCGGGGTGGGCGTGGCCTACGCCATCGTGCATCTGCTGCCGGTGGAGCTGCTGCTCAACGTGAATACCAGCCATGGCCTTGCCATGGTGTTCTCGCTGCTGGCCGCGGCCATCATCTGGAATCTGGGCACGTGGTACTTCGGCATCCCCGCCTCCAGCTCGCACACGCTGATCGGCTCCATCCTCGGCGTGGGGCTGACCAATGCGCTGCTCACCGGCATTCCACTGGCCGATGGCATCAACTGGAAGAAAGCGCTCGATATCGCGTTGTCGCTGGTCGTCTCGCCCACGGCGGGCTTCATCATCGCTGGCCTGCTGCTGCTGCTGCTCAAGCGCCTGATGCCCTTGTCCAAGATGCACAAGACCCCGGAGAGGCGCCGTGAAATCGACGGCAAGAAGCACCCGCCGTTCTGGAACCGGCTGGTGCTGGTGCTCTCGGCAATGGCGGTCAGCTTCGTGCATGGCTCCAACGACGGCCAGAAAGGCATCGGCCTGATCATGCTGGTGCTGATCGGCATCGTGCCGGCCCAGTTCGTGCTGGACCTGAACAGCACCACCTATCAGATCGAACGCACGCGCGATGCCACGGTGCACCTGCGTCAGTTCTATCAGCGCAACACCAGCACCCTGTCCGGCTACCTTGCACTGGGCAGTGGCAATACCACCGAACTGCCACGGCACTTCCGCTGCGACCCCAAGACCACCGAGGCCACCATCGCCGCCTTGCTGCTGACGCTGGACGGGGTCAAGGACTACCGCGATCTAGCACCGGAAGCGCGTTCGCAGGTGCGGCGCTATCTCTTGTGCCTGGACGACACCGCCAAGAAGGTCGGCAAGCTGCCGCAGCTGGACAACCGTGAAAAGGCGGACCTGAACAACCTGCGCCAGGACCTGACCGCGACCACCGAGTACGCGCCGTTCTGGGTGATTCTCGCCGTGGCGCTGGCGCTGGGCATCGGCACCATGGTGGGCTGGAAGCGGGTGGTCCACACGGTGGGTGAAAAGATCGGCAAGCAGGGCATGACCTACGCCCAGGGCATGTGTGCCCAGATCGTGGCCGCCACGGCCATCGGCTTCGCCAACGTATTCAGCCTGCCGGTATCGACCACCCATGTGTTGTCATCCGGCGTGGCCGGCACCATGGTGGCCAACCGCAGCGGGCTGCAGGGCGGCACCGTGCGCAATATCCTGCTTGCCTGGGTGTTGACCCTGCCCGCCACCATCGGCCTGTCGGCAGTGCTGTTCTGGCTGGCCACACTGCTGTTCGTCTGACCCGCCTTCGCCTCGCGCCGCCGCACCGGCAGTCCGCCCCGCCCGATGGGGCGGCCGCGGCGGCGCTGATCCTACGCACCGCGGCGGGCTGCGAGGCTGCTAGAAACCGCCCAGTTCCTTGAGGTGCACCGCTACGCTGCGGCCGAGCGACGACAGATCGTAGCCTCCCTCCAGCATCGATACGATACGGCCTCCGGCGTGGTGCAGTGCCAGTGCGCGGAGTTGGCGCGTGATCCATGCGTAGTCGGCTTCGACGAAACCGACTGACGACATGTCGTCTTCCAGATGCGCATCGAACCCGGCCGAGATCACGATCAGCTCGGGCCGGAACGCCTCCAGTGCCGGCAGCCAGTGTGCATTGACCGCCTCGCGCAGCGCCGTGCCGGTACTGCCGCGCGCCAACGGCACATTGAGCATGTTGCCGGCCAGCGGCGGATCGCCCGAATACGGGTAGAACGGATGCTGGAAGATCCCGACCATCAGGACACGTTCGTCGCCGTGGAAGATGTCCTCGGTGCCGTTGCCGTGATGGACGTCGAAATCGACGATGGCCACGCGCCCGAGCCAGTGTTCGGCCAGCGCATGCGCCACCGCGACCGCCACGTTGTTGAACACGCAGAAACCCATCGCCTTGCACCGGCTGGCATGGTGGCCCGGCGGGCGCACCGCACAGAACGCATTCTGCGCACGACCGCTCATCACCAAGTCGACTGCGGCCACGCCCGCGCCTGCTGCATGGTAGGCCGCACGCAAGCTATATGGATTGATGGCGGTGTCGGGATCGAGGTGGACATAGCCCTGGGCGGGGACCATCAGGCTCAGCCGCTCCAGGTATGCCGCATCATGGACGCGCAACAACTGGGCCCGGGTCGCGGATGGCGCCTCCAGGTGCCACAGGTAGTCCCATAGTCCGGCGGCGATCAGCCTGTCCTGGATGGCGGCGAGCCGCTGGGGGCATTCCGGGTGGCCCTTGCCCATCTCGTGCATGCTGCAGGCGGAGTGGGTCAGGTAGGCCGTGGGCCCGGCCGCTTGAGACTGCAATCGTGTGTCCTCCCGCACGGAACCGTTGATGCTTGGCCGATCCGGGACAGTGTACGCCCACCGCATAAGGCAAGCAAAACAGGCAAGACCGACAAAAGAAGTCATAAGCGCCGCCTACCGGAAGATCGTCCGCGGCGTCCAGGACAGCCGGCTTTGGCCGGAGGGGAGATGGAACCATGCGGTGCGCGCTTGCTTCGATCGTGCTCGTCGTCCTGGCCGCGCCTGTCGCGCCCGTGGCGGCTTCGGGTTTCCGGCTCGACAGCGCCGGCTTTGCCTACCAGCCCCACGTCCTGGCACCGTCGCCGCAGCGCGGCGATCCTGACGGGGCCGACGCCGGTTGGCGCTTCGACGACCCGTGGTCATGGGGGCGCCCGCCCTGGGGTGCGGTGCGTCCGGTCGGCCTTGGCGTCAAGTTGGGCTGGAATGCGCCCGACGGCTGGCGCTATCTGGTGGTGCCGTCACTGACCCGGGCTGCCAAGGACGGTCGGGACGAAGCTACGGTGCCAGGCTACGGCCTGCATCTGGCTGCATCGCGGACAGTGCGGCCAGGGCTGACATTGGGCGTGGGCCTGGATGCCACCGAGGTGCTGCAGCAGTCGCAGCTGCTGCCCTATCCGCTGGTCGACTGGCGGCTCGACGCACGTTGGCGGCTCGCCAATCCACTGGGCACCGGCCCGGCCGGCCCGGCCGGGCTGGAACTGAGCTACCGCGGTTCGTCGGGCCGCTGGGACATCGGCGCGGGGGGTGCCTATCGCTCGTTCCGCTTCCGGCTGCCGCACGACGATGCATCCGCGCCACACGGCATCGGCCAGGAAACCGGCATCCCCCTCTACCTGCGCTTCGGCTACGCTCCGAGCGCGCATACCCAGTTCGATGTCTACCTGGGCGCCACACTGGCCGGCAGGCTCAGCCTGGAAAACACGCATGGCGAGCTGCTGACCCAGGAGCACCTGGAAACCGGCCCGCTCTTCGCCATCCAGTTCGGCGGGCAGTTCTAGCGTGGCCGATACAGGAAAGGTCGTGGCCTTTGCGAACCATCCCCGGCCCGCTTGGTCGTGAAATAAATCCCGGCAGCGCCTAGAATCACTGCCCCGACCCGTTTCTTTCGCCAGGAGTGGCGATGCCCCTGTCCTTTTCCCCCGCACTGGCCCAGCTCAATCGCGTGCTTCTTGGCAAGGAAGCCCAGGTACGGATGGCGCTGTGCTGCCTGCTGGCGCGCGGCCATCTGCTGCTCGAAGACTTGCCCGGCGTGGGCAAGACCACACTGGCGCATGCATTGGCCGCCACACTGGGGCTGCGCTTCCAGCGCGTCCAGTTCACCAGCGATCTGCTGCCGGCCGATCTGATCGGTGTCTCCATCTATGAGCGCGACAGCGGTCGCTTCCGCTTCCATCACGGGCCGGTATTCACGCAGCTGCTGCTGGCCGACGAGATCAACCGCGCGCCGCCCAAGACGCAGTCAGCCCTGCTCGAAGCGATGGAAGAGCATCAGGTCACCGTCGATGGCACCAGCTATCCGCTGCCCGAACCCTTCTTCGTGATCGCCACGCAGAATCCGCAACACCAGATCGGCACATTCCCATTGCCCGAGTCGCAGCTGGACCGCTTCCTGATGCGGTTGGAGCTGGGCTATCCGGATGGCGCGGCCGAGCGTGCGATGCTCGCCGGCGAAAACCGGCGTGAGCTTCTGGCGCAGCTGGGGGCGGCACAGGACCCCGCCGCGCTGGTGGCGGCCCAGCAGCAGGTGGACACGGTGCACGTGGCCGGCCCGCTGCTGGACTACGTGCAGGCACTGGCGCGCGCCACACGCACCCATGCCGCACTGAGCTATGGCCTTTCGCCACGCGCGCTGCTCGGCCTTGTGGCGGCCGCACGCGCCTGGGCATGGCTGGACGGACGCGACCATGTGATCCCCGAAGACGTGCAAGCTGTCTTTCCCGGTGTGGCCGGTCACCGGCTGATGCACCGCGCCAGCGGCCGCGTCGCGCCGGAAGCGGCGCTGGAACTCCTGCGCACGGTCGCCATTCCCTGATGCAGGCACCCGCCTTCCTGCAACAGCGCTGGCAGCGCGCGCTGGCGCGTCGCCATCCGCCTGCCCAGCGTGAAGTGCGCTTGCGGCACAACCGCATCTACGTGCTGCCTTCGCTGTTCGGTTTCGCATTTGCCGCCAGCGTGGCGATGTTGCTGATAGGTGCGATCAACTACCAGTTGAGCCTGGGCTACCTGTTCACTTTTGGCCTGATCGGCCTGGGGCATGCCAGTCTGACCGAGGCGTTTCGCAATCTGCTCGGCCTGCGCCTGGTCATCGGCCGCAGCGAGCCAGTGTTCGTCGGCGAAAGCGCCGTCTTCACCCTGGTCGCGGCGAACGACAAACGCCGTATCCGACGTGCGATCTCGATCCGGCCGGGCGACGGCGCGGTGGTGACGCTGGCACAACTGCCGGGCAACAGCGATTGCAGCTTCACCCTGGCGGTGCCTGCCAGCCAGCGCGGGTGGCTCACCTTGCCCCGGCTGCGGATCGAAACCCGGTATCCCACCGGCTTTTGCCGCGCCTGGAGCTTCGCCACATTGAACGCCCGCTGCCTGGTCTATCCGGCTCCGGAAGCCGCAGCCCCGCCCTATCCGGGCACATGGGACGGCAGCGGCGCAGCAGCGCGGCAAGCCGGCGAGGATGAATTCGCCGGGTTGCGTGACTACCGGCCGGGCGATTCGCCACGCCGTATTGCCTGGAAACGCGCAGCCACCAGCGAAACACTCTCGGTCAAGACATTCGATGCGCCGCAAGGCGCGCAGACCCTGATCCGCTGGGAAGCGGCCGCGCCCTTGGGCACCGAGCAGCGGCTGGCCCGGCTGGCGGCCTGGCTGTTGCGCGCCGACAGCGCGGGCGAGCGCTACGGTCTCGCGCTGCCCGGCACCGACATCGCGCTGGGCCACGGCCCTGCGCACCTGGCACGCTGCCTGACGGCGCTGGCCCTGTTCGAGACGGCGCATTCCGATGGCTAGTTCTGCCGCCGGCGCGCTGCCGCGCGACAAGATGCTGGCGCTGATCGGCGTACTGGCGCTGATCCTTGCCCCACACCTGATCCAGCTGCCGCCCTGGCTCGCGATCGCCACCGCACTGCCGCTGCTGTGGCGCGGCCACCTGGCGATCAGTGGCCGGCGCCTGCCGGGGCGCGCCGTGCGGCTGCTCCTGGTGCTGGCGCTGGCGATCCTGGTGTTCTGGGAATTCAGGACCCTGGTGGGCCGCAGCGGCGGCGTGGCACTGCTGATCAGTCTGGTGGCGCTCAAGTTGCTCGAAACCACCGGCAAGCGCGACATCCTGATCCTGACCTTGCTGGCCTACTTCGTGATCGGCACGCTGTTCCTGGTGTCGCAGTCGTTCTGGATGCTGGCGTACGCCACCTGCATCGCCATCGCGCTGACCGGCCAGCTGTTCGCCTGGCAGCGCGATGGCACGCACCTGCTGCTGGAGGAATACCGGCGCGCGCTGCGGCTGCTGCTCGAGGGCCTGCCGGTGGCGCTGCTGCTGTTCGTGCTGTTCCCGCGGCTTTCAGGTCCGCTGTGGAGCATGCCGCAGGACGAACCCGGCGCCAGCACCGGGATCTCGGACAGCATGACCCCGGGCGATTTCAGCGAACTGGTGCTGGACGACCGTGTCGCGTTCCGGATCGATTTCCGCGGCCCGCCGCCGCCGCGCGACGCACTCTACTGGCGTGGTCCGGTGTTCGAGCGGTTCGACGGCCTGACCTGGCATCAACGCGACATCGCCCAGGCGCCAGGCAATGCACGGGTCCTCGCGCAAGGCCCCACGGTCGCCTATACCATCACGCTCGAACCGCACCAGCGTGCCTGGCTGTTCGCGCTGGACCTGCCGACGAAACTGCCGCCCGACACACGCCTGACCAGTCGGTTGCAGGCGGTATACCGCCAGCCACTGCTCGAACGGGCACGCTTCGACCTGGAAAGCACGCCGCGCTGGCGGATCGAGGAGGAGGCCGGGTTCATCCGCAATGCGGCGCTGGCACTGCCCCCCGAAGGCAATCAGCGCACACGCGCACTGGCGGCGGGCTGGCGGCCGCTGCCGGCGCAGGAACGTGTGCAGCGGGCACTCGCCTGGCTGCGCGGCAATGGCTTTGTCTATACCTTGGCACCGCAACTGCTCGAAGGGCCGGACCGGATCGATCAGCTGCTGTTCAGCACCCGCGAGGGCTTCTGCGAGCACTATGCCGGGGCCTTCGCATTCCTGATGCGCGCTGCCGGGGTGCCGGCGCGCGTGGTCGCCGGCTATATGGGCGGTGAGTACAACGCCGCCGGGGGATATTGGATCGTACGGCAGGCCGACGCCCACGCCTGGGTCGAAGTCTGGCTCGACGGACAGGGCTGGCAGCGCGTCGACCCCACCGCCGTCGTGGCGCCGCTGCGCCTGTCGAGCGGTCTTGCGCGCAGCGTACGCGGCAGCGAACGGCTGCCGATGCTGATGCGTGACCAGGCAGCTTGGCTCGCGCGGATGCGCCTGCAGTGGGACAGCGTCGTCTATGTATGGGACCAGTGGGTGATCGGCTACGACGCCCGGCGCCAAATGCAGCTGCTCGGCCGACTCGGTATCGACGATCTGGTTTCCACAGCCTATCTGGCCTGGTTCGGTGGCGGGCTTGGCGCCATCCTGCTCGGCTTTGCCCTGCTCCTGCAGTGGCAGGGGCGCCGACGTGGGCCGACCGACCGCGCCGCGCGGCTATGGGCGCGCTTCCTGCGCCGCCTTGCAGGTTTCGGGCTGGTGCCGGGGCCGGCCGAAGGCCCGCGCGATTTTGCGGCACGGGCGGCGCAGGCACTGCCGCAGCATGCCCCCCGGATCAACGCCATCGCCGCTGCCTATCTTGCCGCGCGCTATGCCGACTCCCCTGAGGCGCTGTCGAACCTGGCCCAGGACGTAGGGCACTTTTACAGCATATCCAGACACTGACTGCCACCGGACCGATCCATGCCCCGCTTCATCGACTCATCCCCCGAACCGCGCGAGCCGTCACTTATCGGCGTCCTGCTGGTCAACCTTGGCACACCGCAAGCCCCCACTGCCGCGGCGGTGCGGCCCTATCTGCGCCAATTCCTGTCCGACCCGCGCGTAGTCGAGATCCCGGCCCTGTTCTGGCAGCCCATCCTGCGTGGCCTGATCCTGCCGCTGCGTTCCGGCGCATCGGCGCGCAAGTACGCCTCCATCTGGGGCAAGGACGGCTCACCGCTGCGCCACTGGACCGAAAAGCAGGCCAAGCTCGTCAAGGGCCGGCTTGGCATGCGCCATGGCCAGACTCTGCGGGTCGCCTACGCCATGCGCTACGGCGAGCCATCGATCGCGGCGGCACTGGATGCGCTGTGTGAGCAGGGCTGCGAACGCATCCTGCTGGTTCCGCTCTATCCGCAGTATGCGGCGAGCACCACCGCCACCGCCTGCGATGCCGTTTTTGCCCGGCTTGCCCGGTATCGCAACCAGCCTGCGCTCAGGACCCTGCGCAGCTTTCATGACGACGCTGGTTATATCGACGCGCTGGCGCAACAGGTCAGGCAGCACTGGCAGCACGAAGGGCGAGGCGAGCATCTGCTGATGAGCTTTCACGGCGTACCCCGGTTCACCTGGGAAAAAGGCGATCCGTACTACCTGCAGTGCCGCCAGACCGCAGCGGCACTGGCACAGGCCCTGGGCCTGCCCGAAGGCCACCATACCCTCGCCTTCCAGTCGCGCTTTGGCCGTACCGAGTGGCTGCAGCCCTACACCGCGGACACCCTCGTCAAACTGGCCCGAAGCGGCGTGCGTGAACTGGATGTGATCTGTCCGGGCTTTGTCGCCGACTGCCTGGAGACGCTGGAGGAGATCGCTCTGGAGGGCAAGCAGGCTTTTCTGAACGCAGGCGGCCGAACCTTGCGCTATATTCCAGCGCTCAATGACAGCGAACGTTGGCTTGATGCGCTGATACAGCTGATCGAGCGCGAACTGGCAGGCTGGCTGACACCTGCGGCGGCGTCACATGGCAGCTAGATGGCGCCACACGCACTGGAAGCTGGATGCTTCCTTTTGTCAGTAAAATTGGCTACGGAAAATGCTTGGGTATCCGAGAAATTACCGTTAAACTCAGCGGTAAGCTAAGACTTACAACTGGAGGTTAGACCCTATGAGCACCCGGCTTTTCCTCGCCGAAGACGATCTCATTCTTGCGGATGCGCTGAAAACCAGCCTGTCGCAGGCCGACTTCCAGGTCGACTGCGTCAACGATGGCGCGCTGGCACTGCAGATTCTGCTGCACAACGATTACGATGTCGTGGTGCTTGATATCGGGCTTCCCAACATGGATGGCTTGACCGTGCTCAAGCATGTACGTCAGCACAAACCCTCCATGCCTATCCTCATCCTGACCGCGCTTGACGGGCTGGAAGAGCGCGTCGCGGGCCTTGATGCCGGCGCCGACGACTACCTTGCCAAGCCGTTCGAGTTCGCCGAACTGGAAGCCCGCCTGCGCGCGCTGCTGCGCCGCAGCCAGATCCTGCCGCAGTCGGTACAGCAGCTGGGCAACCTGCGCCTGGATCGCGCCGGCCAGCGTGCATGGTGTAATGACATGCCGCTCGATCTGTCGGCCCGTGAGTTGACGGTGCTGGAAATCCTGATGTCCAACATCGATCGGGTGGTCACCAAGGAGCAGATCGTCTCGGAACTGGGCTCGGAGAACGCCGAGGTCGGTCTCAACGCGATCGAAGTATATGTACACCGGCTGCGCAAGAAACTGGAACCGTGCGGTGTGGTGATCCGGACCATCCGCGGTCTGGGCTACCTGCTTGAAAAGCAACAGGCCGGCCAGCAGGATGTCGCGGGGTAAATTCTCCCTCCGTCGGCAGCTGCTGGTCTGGTTGCTGATTCCGCAGTTCATCCTCTGGATCGCGGGGGCGATGCTCTGTTATCACGTCGCCACCCACTATGCCACGCGTGTGGTCGACGACAGTCTGCAGCAGACCGGGCGGGCAATTGCCCGCCAGGTACGCGAAGTCGACGGTGAACTCACGCTCGGGGCCCCCAACCTGCATGCCCCGCTGATCGCCCCGCAGCCGGAAGAAAAGCACTACTACAGCGTGATCGCGCTGCCTGGCGAGCTGATCGCCGGCAACCGCCACCTTTCGCCGATCGCCTCCCCCCCCACCCGCTTCGAAGAAACGGTCTACTACGGCAACGCCAGCAGCACCGACGGGGCATTGCGCGTCGCCTCGCTGTATTTCCCGCTGCCGGGCGACGGCGGCAGGCCGGGCCGCTGGCTGCTGGTGCAGGTGGCCAAAGGCATGGATTCGTACAACCGGCTCTCGCACGAGATCCTGGTGGCCACCGCCCTGCCCCTGGGGCTGCTGATCCTGGTGATGAGCATCTGCGTGCATTGGGGCATCGTGCGTGGGCTCAAGCCGTTGACCGGCTTGAAGAGCCTGATGGAACGGCGTGACCCGCAGGATCTGGCGCCGCTCGAACTGGCGGATGCACCCGAGGAAGTGCATGCGTTGACGCATGCGCTCAATCATATGCTGTCGACCACCAACGAGAGCATAGGCCGCCAGCGCCGCTTCATCGCCGATGCGGCCCACCAGCTGCGTACCCCGCTGGCCGGACTGAAGTCGCAGACCGAGCTGGCGATGCGCGAAACCACGCCCGAGGGCCTGCGCGAGCGGCTCAACATGGTGCACGCCAGTGCCACCCGCAGCATCCACCTGGTCAACCAGCTCCTGACACTGGCACGCTCGGAGCCGGCCAACCAGACCGGCATGCCCCAGGTACGGGTCGACCTCGCCAAGCTGATCCGCGAGCTGACCGCAGAGGCCGTGCCGCGCGCGTTGGCGGCGGGGATGGATCTGGGCTGCGACAGCCCGCTGCAGGAAGCCCCGATCAATGGCAACTCGGCCCTGCTGCGCGAACTCTTCGTCAATCTGGTCGAGAATGCGATCAAATACATCCCGCGCGGCGGCAACATCACGGTGCGGCTCAACCGCACCGATGGTCAGTATGTGGTCGAAGTGGAAGACGACGGCCCGGGCATTCCGGACGAGCAGAAGCCGCGCGTGTTCGAGCGCTTCTACCGGGTCAACCAGAACGACGGCAACGGTTGCGGTCTCGGGATGGCCATCGTCAAGGAGATCGCCGAGCGCCACCACGGCACGGTGGGCCTGCTCGATGCCCAGCCGCATGGCCTGATCGTCCGGGTCGAACTGCCGGTCGGCGAGGAAGAAGCCAAGGCCGAAGACGCCTGATCGCCGACGCCTGGCCCGCTGCACGCACCCGCCTGCGGCACAACAGCGTTGTCCGCCCGGGGGTCTTTGGCGATCCGGCGCTGCCGATGCCTGCCATGCACCCGCCAGGACCGATCCCACCCATTGCCGGCATGCTCAGTTGCGGCGCATCCATACAATGCGCGGCACCTCTTCGCCGTTACGTTCCAGCAGTGCGGCGAAACGTGAGTTGACGCGGCCGAACCGCACTTCCACCTCGTTGACGAAATACCGGCTCTCGACGCTGACCAGCTCCAGCCCAAGCTCGCCGCGCTTGCTTTCGGGCAGCACTGCCTGGAATGCCTCCATGGTCTCGAAAAAGCGTCCGGCACGCGCGGCGACCACGGCGCGTGCCTCGGACAGCGACAGTGCGGGCAGCACCGCCGCCAGCACCTCGGGCTCGGCAAAATTGACGTTCACCGCGGTCTTCTGCGGCAGCACGGTCACATAAGGGGCGATCCGGGCCAGGGTCTCCGCGTCGAAGCCGCGCAGGGCCGACAGGCTGGCAAGATCGGTCAGCGGCTGCCCAGCGGTGCGATAGGGCGGGCGCAGGTTGAGGTAGTCGGTATCCTCGGCGCCGCCCGGGTAGCGCACCTGGGCGTCGCTGTCCTGCCAGTCCACCAGCGCGTCGACCAGATCGGGCGACACGCCGATGCTGTCGAACAGTCGCCGGCAGGCATCGATGTCACCGGGCTGCTCCTGGCCGTTCTGCACCAGATTGTTCAGGTTGAAACGCCCCTGCTGTTCCACGAGCCGCCCGCCTGCCTGGCCGCGCTCGACCGGAATGGCAGGGATGGGCACGTTCCACGGCTCCAGGAGATGATCGACATGATTGCGCCGCACATCGTCACGCAGCGTCAGCCGCGCCAGATCGATGGCGGCCATCGCCACACCACGTGCCTCGGCCATGTCATATTGGTTTTCCAGCTGGCGCAGCCACAGCTGCTGCCGCCAGGCGATCCAGACGGCCAGCGCCGCCACCAGCGCGGCAGTGGCCACGGCGGTGAGGATCGCGATGCCGCGTTGCCGTGTTGCGCTGTTCATGGCACCAGATAGACCCGGGTCAGCGGCGCCTGCGCCTGACGGGCCAGGACGATTTCGACCGCTTGCGGACGCACCGCGCTGTTGCCGGGTACCGGCCACGAGGGTTGCCATTGGCCATTGGCGTCCAAAAAGCGCGTCTCGAAGCGCGTCACATCCTGCAGCAACACATGCACTGTCGGCTCGGCCAGCGGTGCCAGATCCAGCCCCTCCCACATCAGCAACTGCAGCCTGCGGCCGTCCAGACGATAGGCGATGCGATAGTCCTCCCTAGCCCGATCCATGCGCACCAGCTCCAGCGCCGCGTCACGCTGGCGCACCGGCTTGATGGTGCCACGCAGGCTGGGCTGCACCACCCCGCCCGCGTCACGCCACTTACGATCCACCGCGTGCAACAGGTCCTCCTCGATGCGGTCGAGCACCAGTGCGGTTTCGCGCCAGTAGGCCGCCTCCGCATCCAGCCGCGTCTTCACCTGGGCCACCTGTTCCAGCCCGCGGTAGGCGATCAGCGATACCACCGCGAAGATCATCAGCGCGATCAGGATCTCCAGCAACGTGAACCCCTGCCCACTGCAGCGGGCCGGATGCCGCTTCATCGCTGCACCTGGGCAAGGTAGCTGACCAGCGTGGCCGCCGCGTAGTCGGTCTGTCCCCCGGCATACACCTTGACCTCGACGCGGCGGAAGCTGCGGTTGGGCGAGGCCGAAACCTCTGCCTGCCAGGTGAAATGCGCCCCGCCCTGGGTGGCCGAGCCTTCGCTGCGCCCCACATCGGGAAAGAGCCGGCGTGCGCGCAACTCGTTCAGATGGTTCTGTGCCACCCAGCCGGCCAGCATGCGCGTGTGCAGCGTCAATGCCGCATCGGTGCTGGCCGAGGTGGCGCGCAGCGCCGCAGCGAGCGCCACCGCCAGGATGGCAAGCGCCACCAGCACCTCGATCAGCGTGAAACCGCGCCGCATGTTCATGCCGGGTCCGCCCGCGCCTGTACCCGGCCCATGATGTCGCCCGCGAGGTGCCAACGCCGCTCCCCCAGACCCAGCGTCACATCGAACGGCTGGTTGACCCCGGATGGCTCGAACACGATACGTTCGCCGACCCGCCGTGCCTTCAGGTTGACGCGTATCGCCAACACCCGCATGCCCGGCGGCAGCTCGCGCGGCTTGAGCACCTCGTGGCTGGGCAGGGCCTGCCAGACGTTGCGATCGTCCAGCGTCCAGAACTGGTAGCCGCTGCCGTCGGAAGACCAGGCGATGGCACGGCCGCCGGCAATGGCTTCATCACGGGCGCTTTCGAACAGCAGCGCCAGCCGCTGGCTTTCACGTTCCATCGTCTGGCCGTCGGAAAGGTCGAAACGGACCATGGCGAGCCCCAGCACGATGCCGACCAACGCCAAGGCCACCAGGATCTCGATCAGCGTGAAGCCGCGCTTTGCCGCCGGTGCCAGGACCGGCCGGCATACGGGCACGGCGCAGGACGACTGCCGCAGCGCCGGGCACGGCAAGGCGCGCGCTGCGGGCCGTGCCGTCGGCAGGCGCGGCACAGCGCGGCAATGCCAAGCCCCGTCCATGGGCCGGCCTGCGACAGCGCCTGCCTGACCGTGCGGCCCGTGCATCGGGCGGTTCACCGCGCAGGATTGCGCGTGCCCGGCACCGACCGGCGCATCCCGCGTCTGAATGGCAAGGCGTGCCGGACTGCTACAGTTGCCACGACCCGATGTCGGCGTCAAAACCTTCGCCTCCCTGCTGGCCGTCGGCACCGTAGCTCATCACGTCGATCTCACCCTTGAGACCTGGATTGAGGTAGAGATAGTCACCGCCCCACGGGTCCTTGGGCAGTTTCTCCAGGTAGCCGCCCGTCTTCCAGTTGTTCGGCACCGGGCCGGAGGTGGGCTTTTCGATCAGCGCACGCAGCCCTTGCTCGGTGGTCGGGTAGCGGCCGTTGTCGAGCTTGTACAGCTTGAGGCCCTGGATCACCGTGCGGATGTCCTGCTGTGCGGCCACCACGCGCGCTTCGTTGGGGCGATCCATGATCTTGGGCACCACCAGCGCGCCCAGGATGGCGAGGATGGTGATGACCACCAGGATCTCGATCAGCGTGAAGCCACGTTCGCGTGCGTGAGGACGGTTCGGGTTAGCCATGGTCGGTTTCTATCTCACCAGTTGATTCATCTCGAAAACGGGCAGCAGGATCGCCAGCACGATCAGCAACACCACCACCCCCATCGCCAGCACCATGAACGGGCCCAGCAGCCCGGTGAAGGTGGCCACACGGTTTTCCAGCTCCTGCGCCTGCTGCGCCGCCGCCTTTTCCAGCATGAACTCCAGCCGGCCGGTGGCCTCCCCGCTGGCGATCAGGTGGATCAGCACCGGCGGGAACAGCCTGCTCTGCCCCAGCGCGCGCGACAGCGTCACGCCCTCGCGCACCTGCGCGGCCGCCTGCTCGACGGCATCTCGCAGCGGCAGATTGCCCATCACCCCGCTTGCGGCGCCCAGCGCCTTCAGAAGCGGTACGCCGCTGCCGACCAGGATGGCCAGTGTCGAGGCCAATCGCGCCGTATTGCCGGCCCGCTCGAACCGGCCGAAAAGCGGCATGCGCAGACGCCATGCGTGAAACGCCCGTTTCACCCGCTCCACCTTCAGCGCCCGCCAGGCGCCCAGCGCAGCGATGAGGGCAACGACCAGCAGCGCCAGACCCCATTCGCGTACCACGCTGCTTGCCCATAACAGTGCCTTGGTCAGCAGGGGCAGTTCCTGTTTGGCACTCTGGAACACGGTGACCATCTGCGGCACCACCCAGGTGAGCAGCCCGATCACCACCAGCAGCGACACCACCATCACCACCGCAGGATAGATGAACGCCAGACCGACCTTGGCCGCCAACGCGGCACGTGCCTCAAGGTAGTCCGCCAGCCGCTGCATCACCGCGGCGGCACGGCCGGATTCCTCGCCGGCGGCGACGATGGTGCGATACAGCTCCGGAAACGCGTGCTGCTGGCGTGACAGCGCCTGCGACAGCGACGCGCCTGCCAGGATCTCGCTGCGCAGCGCCGCCACCAATTGCTTCTCGCGCTCGCCGTCGCTTTGCTCGATCAGCACCGACAGCGCCTGCTCCAGCGGCAGCCCGGCGTCGAGCAGGGTGGCCAGCTGGCGGGTCAGCAATGACAGCCGCTGCGTTCCCAGCCGGCGCGCCCGGCCCCCACGGGTACCGGCGCCACCATCGACCACGTCGATCCGGCTGACCCACAACCCCTGATCGCGCAGCTGCAGGCGCGCAGTGCGGAGATTGTCGGCCTCGATCAGGCCGCGCACCTTGCCGCCGTCGTCGCGTACCGCCTGGTAGCGGAATGCGGTCACACCCGTCCCCTGGGATGGGCGGCACAGCGGTCGGGCCGGAGGGCGGGCGTCATGGCGGGCAGGCGTTAGGCAAAGATGACAGTCTTATTGGAGTACACCAGCACCCGATGTTCCAAGTGCCACTTTACCGCACGCGCCAGCACCATCTTCTCCAGGTCGCGCCCTTTGCGGATCAGTGCCTCGACGTCGTCGCGGTGCGAAATACGGATCACGTCCTGCTCGATGATGGGGCCGTCGTCCAGCACCTCGGTCACATAATGGCTGGTCGCACCGATCAGCTTGACGCCGCGGGCGAACGCGCGATGGTAGGGCTTGGCGCCGTCGAAGGCCGGCAGGAAGCTGTGGTGGATATTGATGACGCGCTGCGGGTAAGCACTGGTGAAGTCGTGGCTGAGCACCTGCATGTAGCGCGCCAGCACGATCAGGTCGATCTGTTGTGCCTCCAGCAGCGCACGCTGCGCCGCCTCCGCTTCGGCCTTGCCGTCACGCCCGACCGGGATCACGTGGTAGGGGATGCCATAGAAATCGGCCAGCGCCCGGCAGTCCTCATGGTTGGACACGATCAGCGGGATATCGCAATGCAGCTCGCCGCTCTGGTGCCGATGCAGCAGGTCGACCAGGCAGTGGTCGTACTTGGATACGAAGATCGCCATCCGGGGCCGGCGTGCCGACAGTGCCACCTTCCACTGCATCTGGAAACGGTCGGCGATCGGCTGGAACGCAGCATTGAAAGCCGCCATGTCCAGCGTGAAGTCGGCCAGATCCCATTCCACCCGCATCAGGAAAAGATTCTCGGTATTGTCCTGGTGCTGATCCGAATGGACGATGTTGGCGTTGTAGGTGAACAGGAAATTGGCGATGGCGGCCGAAATCCCCTTGCGATCCGGACAACTGATCAAGAGCGTGGCGGTGTTCATGCTGGATTACCGGTGAGCGTGGCAGCCAGCGATTCTAGCAGCAAGGCCACCGGCGGCGCACCGCGTCCCACCGGGCAAGCAGGTACAATGCCGGCCGTTGCCGCTGCGCGGCCCGCCCATCCTGATCCGCTGCATGTTCCACATTGTCCTGTTCCAACCCGAAATCCCCCCCAACACCGGCAACGTGATCCGGCTGGCTGCCAACACGGGGTGCAGCCTGCATCTGGTCAAGCCGCTGGGCTTCGAGCTGGACGACGCCCGGTTGCGCCGTGCCGGGCTCGATTATCACGAGTATGCCCCGCTGCAGCTGCACGACGATTGGGCGGCACTGCAGGCCGCGTTGCCGGGGCGACGCTATTTCGCGTTGACCACGCGCGCCAGCCGGCGCATCGACA
Source organism: Chitiniphilus purpureus (assembly GCF_025642115.1). Taxonomy (GTDB): domain Bacteria; phylum Pseudomonadota; class Gammaproteobacteria; order Burkholderiales; family Chitinibacteraceae; genus Chitiniphilus; species Chitiniphilus purpureus. The sequence goes on from NZ_CP106753.1 coordinate 2,971,247, forward strand.
GCGTGGCCTTCACCGCGGGCGACGTGTTCGTGTTCGGGCCGGAGACGCGCGGGCTGCCGCAGGCGCTGCTCGACGGCTTCGATGCCGAAGCACGGCTGCGCCTGCCGATGCGGCCAGGCCAGCGCAGCCTCAATCTTTCCAACGCGGTGGCGGTGACGGTATTCGAAGCCTGGCGCCAACTGGGCTATCCACACAGCACCTGAGCCGGGCATCAAAAAAGGCGGCCATGGGCCGCCTTCCGGTTGCAACAACCTGCCGCAATCACTCCAGCAGACTGCGCAGCATCCAGGCCGTCTTCTCATGCACCTGCAGGCGCTGGGTCAGCAGGTCGGCGGTCGCCTCGTCGTTGACTTCATCGGCGAGGGGGAACAGGCCGCGCGCGGTGCGCACCACTGTTTCCTGGCCAACCACCAGCAGCCTGATCATCTCTTCGGCCTTGGGCGTGCCTTCGACTTCCTTCACGCTGGAAAGCTTGACGAACTGGGCATAGGTGCCCGGCGCCGGAAAGCCCAGCGCCCGGATGCGCTCGGCGATCACATCCACCGCCAGCGCCAGCTCGTTGTACTGCTGCTCGAACATCAGATGCAGCGTATTGAACATCGGCCCGGTCACGTTCCAGTGGAAATTGTGCGTCTGCAGATAGAGCGTATAGGTGTCGGCCAGCAGCCGCGACAGGCCCTGGGCGATCTCGCCGCGCTGGTTTTCGGAAATGCCGGTATGAATATCCATCGGTCGACCTCGCTTGAAGGTGGGAACGAAAACAGTGTGGGCCAGTGTAATGCGCCCGGGAAATAGATTGTTCCAACAATTACGATAGCCACGCCGCGGTCTAGACGTTCCGCATGAAGTCGGCGGTCCGGGCAAACGCCTCCTGCAGATGCGCGCGCAATGCCGGTTCCATCGGTGTCTGCGCCAACGCCTGGTCCATGCAATGCAACCACTGGTCGCGCTCGGCATCGCCTATCCTGAAGGGCAGATGGCGCGCCCGCAGCCGCGGATGGCCGTATTTCTCGATGAACAGCGACGGTCCGCCCAACCAGCCGGACAGAAATTCGAAGAACTTCTGCCTAATCTCAGTGCTGTCGGCTGCATGCATCGCATGGATCGCCGCAGCCTGTGGATCACTGGCCATGATGTCGTAGAAGCGGTCGACCAGCCGGCGCAGCGCCGCTGCGCCGCCAAGCAGGTCATAAGGGGTGATTTCGCCTGGTTGCGCCATATGATGGATGTGATCGTATTAGTGGGCGGTCCGCCCTGGAAGCTGGCGAAGATACTATCACGCAGCGCAACAACTTACGCTACAGTTGTAAGCATCACTCTCGGGAGAGCCGTCCATGCTCAGGAAACTCAACGTCGCGAACCGGATCAGCATCGGCTTTGGCAGCCTGCTGCTGCTGCTGGTGCTTACCGGGTTGGAAGGGCTGTTCGGCCTGCATCAGGTCGAGCGCGAAATCACCCGGCTGCTCCATGGCGATCTGGCGTTCAACACCGCCATCGTGGAGACGCGTCACCATCTAAGCAATTTGCGGCGTTTTGAGAAAGACCTGATGCTCAATTTCGACGCCGCGGACAAGGTGGCCGAATATAAGCAGAAATGGGAGGAATCGCTCGCCGCGGCTGAAAAGAGCTTGGCTGAGGCCAAGCGTATCGCCCCGCCGGAAGGCGATGGCGAACTTGATCGACTGGCCCAGGCCAAGGCTGCCTATGCACAGAACTTCCGTGCGCTGCTGCGTCAGGTCGAGGCCGGGCAGTTCCAAAGCCCGGGGCAGATCAATACCAGCTTTGGCAGCGCCAAGGAACCGATCCGCAATATGCAGGAAGCGCTGGGCACATTGTCCGAACAGGCGTTGGCAAACGTGGCCGCCATCGACGCCAAGGTCGAGAACACCAACCGGAAGGCAACCTACACGGCGATAACACTGACGCTGGTGGCAGCAATCCTTGGCGGCCTGCTGGCGATTGCGATCATCCGCGGTATCCGTCGCCCGCTATACGATCTGCAGAACCACATCAACGAGATCCAGCGCACCGGCAAGCTCAGCATCCAGCTGCCGGTGTATGCCGAAGACGAGATCGGCCAGACCTCACGCACCATGAACCACCTGCTCGAAGGGATGAACCATGTCATCGGCCAGGCCAACACCAACTCCCAGGCCTTGCTGTCCGCCGCGCAATCGCTGACCGACTCATCGCGCCAGGTCACGCTGGCCACCCACCAACAGTCCGAGGCATCGAACGCCACCGCTGCGGCAATCGAAGAGCTGACGGTGAGCGTGAACATGATCTCCGACAACGCACGCACGCTGGCTGAAGCGGCCGAGCATACTGCCGCCACCGCCGGCGAAGGCACGAACCATGCACGCCGTACCGCCGAAGCAATCAACCAGGTGGCGGTCTCGATTGCCAGCTCCACCCAAGTGATCGGCCAATTGAACCAGCGTTCGGACGAGATCGGTGGCATCGCCATGGTCATCAAGGGCATTGCCGACCAGACCAACCTGCTGGCGCTCAATGCCGCCATCGAAGCGGCACGCGCCGGCGAACTGGGACGCGGCTTCGCCGTGGTGGCCGACGAGGTCAGGAAGCTTGCCGAGCGCACCACGCAGGCCACCGTGGAAATCACCGGCAAGATCAACGCGGTGCAGCAGGACACGGCCCGTGCCGCCAGCGGCATGGAGGAAGCCGGCAAGCTGATGGAGCGCGGCGTGAGCCAGACCGAGGAAGTGGCCGGGGCACTGGCAGAGATCGAATCGCGCGCCACCGAGACGGTGGACCGGATCAACCAGATGGCACATGCCATCCGCGAGCAGAGCGTCGCCAGTAACGAAATCGCGCGCAACGTGGAGCGGATCGCCCAGGCCGGTGAGCAGAACCATGCGGCGGCAGCCAACGCCAACGATCTGGCCGACGAGTTGACCCGGCTGGCCTCGCAACTGGATCAGACCATCAGCCGCTACCGCCATTGAACGCACCATCCCCGCAGCCCGCCTGCTGCGGCAATGAAAAAGCCGGGAGACCTTCCCGGCTTTTCTTATCCTGCGGCTGCGCTTGATCGATCATGCAGCCGATGCCCGCGGGCTCAGTCCGCCTGGTAGGGATAGGGCTTTTGCGCGATCCGTGACGCCTGGTTGCGCTGACGCTCCTCCAGATTGATCGGCGCCTTGTCCCACAACAGCGCCCTGCCCTCGACCTGGCCGCGTGCGACATCCGGATGATCGTGCAGATAGCCCTGCATGAACTGGGTGAATTCCGATACGTATTGCGTCTGCTTGAACATGATGGTCAAAAGGCTGATGTGGGGGATGCCGGCATTATAGCGGCAGTGCACGCAGCGCGGGGAGCGCTGCCGCATGCAGCGCGGCATTGGCGGCGGCAAGAACCCGACCCCCGCTGTCGCGCGTCAACGGCCGGCCCTGCCAATCGGTCATCACGCCGCCTGCGGCCTCGATCACGGGCGCCAGCGCGGCAAAGTCGTGCAGCTTCAGCCCTTCCTCGATCACCAGTTCGAGCCAGCCGCTGGCCAGCTGCGCATACAGAAAGCCATCACCGCCATAGATCGGATAGCGGCATTGCCCGGCCAGCGACTCGAACACCGCCCGGCCGACGGCCAGATAGTCCGGCCCTGTCGTGCCCAGCCGGGCCCGCGCCAGCGCTGCGATGGTGCTGGTGGCGCTCGGCGCGCCGTTGTGCGTGGTGGGCACGCCCTTGCCGCCGATCCATAGGTCGCCCGTCACCGGCTGATGGATCGCCCCCAGCACCGGCACGCCGCGATACAGCAGGCCGATCAGCGTGACAAACAGCGGCCGTCCGACCGTGAACGACTTGGTGCCGTCCACCGGATCGAGCACCCATACCCAATCGGCGGCATCGTTCTCATTGCCGAACTCCTCACCGATGATGCCGTCGTGCGGACATGCGTTGCGGATCAGCTCGCGCATCACCAGCTCCGCCTCCCGATCGGCTTGCGTGACCGGGCTGGCGTCGTCCTTGTCATCGATGGCGAGCATGCTGCGGTAGTGGCGGCAGATGCGTTCGCCGCTGGCCTTGGCCAGCAGGCGGATCAGGTCAAGCTGGTCAGGCGAGATGGCAGGATGCATTGCAGTTTTCCAAAGCTTGGGACGGCCGGCAGCGTAGCACGCGGCATCACCGGCCGGAATTGTTGAGGAATGAAAATGGTTATCATAACCAAAAGAAATGATTCAACCTTCAGAAAGAATTAGATGGCATTTGAAAGGAGCGGCGAATACACTGTTGGGGACACGGCATTCTGGAGATCATCATGCAAGGCGATCCTAACGTAGTACAAAGCCTCAACGCCGTGCTGGGCAATGAGCTGACCGCGATCAACCAGCTGTTCCTGCATGCGCGCATCAACAAGAACTGGGGCTACGCCCGGCTCAACGAGCGGATCTATCACGAGTCGATCGACGCGATGAAACGCGCCGACAAGCTGGTCAACCGCATCCTGTTCCTCGAAGGGCTGCCCAACCTGCAATACCTTGGCAAGTTGCTGATCGGCGAGGATGTCCCGGAAATGCTCGATTGCGATCTGAAGCTCACCGAGTCACACCTGGCTGCCCTGCGCAACGCCGTTGTCGCCTGTGAGCAGGCAAGCGACTTCGTCTCACGCGAACTGCTGGCCGCGTTCCTCAAGGACGAGGAGGAATACCTCGACTGGCTGGAAACACAGCGCCAACAGATCGTGGCGCTGGGGCTGGCCAACTATCTGCAATCGCAGATCGACGATTGAGGAGGCGGATATGCAAGGCCACCCGCAGATCATCGCGGCGCTCAATGCGCTGCTCGCCGCCGAGCTGAGCTCGATCGACCAATACTTCGTCCATAGCCAGATGTATCACGACTGGGGTTATGCGCGGCTCTACCAACGGATCGATCACGAGCGGCAGGACGAGATCGGCCACGCCACCCGGTTGATCACCCGCATCCTGTTCCTGGGCGGTACGCCCGATATCGCCAGCCGCAGCGGCTTGCGTGTTGGCGCCGACGTTCCTGCCATGCTGGCCAACGATCTGGCGACCGAATACGAGGTCGCCGCTGCGCTCAAGCGCGCCATCAGCCTTGCCGAAAGCCTGCAGGACTTCGTCACCCGCAACATGCTGCTTGAGCTACTGGACGACACCGAGGAAGACCACGCCCGCTGGCTGGAACAGCAGTTGGGTCTGATCAAGGCGGTCGGGCTGGAAAACTATCTGCAGTCGCAGATCGGCAAGGATTGACTGCCACCGGCCCCAAAGCCGGAAATGCAGCGGGATGCTTGAACACGCAGGCAAACGAAACAGGGCGCAGCTGCGCCCCGTTGTCTTGACCGGCAGGGTGTCGTTCAAGCAGCGGCGAGCATGTCCAGTGCATCCCATTCGCGCCGTGCCTGGGCCTCGATCTCATCGAGCATCACTTCGCGTGCGCAACCGACACACTTGCCGCAGCAGGTGCCCACCCCGGTGAGCTGCTGCAAGGCGATGAAAGTGCGAGCCCCGTCTTCGACGGCACGGCGGATCGCCTTGTCGGAAACCCGGTTGCAGACGCACACGTACATCGATCACCTCGCACTGATAAGCGTTCTCATTATACAAAAAAGCCCTGCCCTGCCTAGCCCCACAGCATGCCGCTTATCGCCAGGCGCAGCGGTGCCTTGACCCTGCCAGTGCTGGACCATCACAATACAGAACATTCGTTCTATATGCATGGGCTAGCCGTGCGGCAGGCCGGGCAATTGTGCGAAGTGTCGGGGGTTCCGCGCAGGGCCATTGCGTTTTGCGGGCACCGATTGGCCGCGCAGGCTACGGGTAATGTGAAGGTGTCCGCGGCCAAAACAGGCATTGCCAAGCTGGCGCGCATGCATGGGTAATGCCCCCGCCGGATTGGTTTCGAGCCGGCAGGGCGCGGCATCGGCATCCAGCGCCGAACACTTGCGGGCAGGGCAGGCAGGCCGTTTCCATCTGACGCAGCCCGGCTACCGGCTGCAGTCCAGCCAGCAGCATCGGTTTGCATCTGCCGCCCCAACCTAAGCAGGTGCCCGTGCGCACGATCACTGGAGCCGAACGGGCAGCAAAGGCACATCAAAGACGGGAGCACCGCATGAATCCACGCGGCCGCGGTACCGGCATGCAGCCGGACAACCGTTTTCTTTCCAGTACCGTCGAGGCGGTAGACGATGGCTGGCCGGCCGAAGCACCGGCCCCGCCCGCCACCCGGGTGCACTGGCTGCCGGCCAAGTCCATCCTGACGCAGAACCGCTCGCCCGACATTCCGTTCGATCGTTCGGTCAATCCCTATCAAGGCTGCGAACACGGCTGCATCTACTGCTACGCGCGTCCCAGCCACAGCTACTGGGGCTATTCGGCCGGCCTGGATTTCGAAACCCAGCTGATCGCCAAGCCGAATGCGGCAACGTTGCTGCGTGCGGCACTGAGCAAACCCGGTTATCAGGCGGCACCGCTGTGCCTGGGTGCCAACACCGATGCGTATCAGCCGCTGGAACGCAAGGCGCGCTTGACCCTCGCCTGCCTGGAGGTACTGCTGCAGGCCCGGCATCCGCTCTACCTCTTGACCAAGAACGCGTTGATCGAACGTGACCTGGACCTGCTGGTCGAGCTTGCGCAGCGCCGCCTCGTGGTGGTCATGATCTCGATCACCACACTGGACCGTGACCTGGCGCGAGCGCTGGAGCCACGCGCCAGCCAGCCACTGCGGCGCCTGCAGACAGTGCAGACCCTGGCAGACGCGGGCGTTCCGGTCGGCGTGTTGGCCGCGCCGATGATTCCCGGGCTGAACGATCACGAGCTCGACCGCATCCTGCTGGCAGCGCAGGATGTCGGCGCGCGACACGCCGGGTACGGACTCCTGCGGTTGCCGCTGGAACTCAAGGCATTGTTCGCAGACTGGCTGCAAAACCACTACCCGGACCGCGCGGCCAAGGTGCTCCATCTGCTGCGCAGCATGCAGGCGGCGAACTGTCGCAATCGGCGTTTGGCGAACGGATGCGGGGTAACGGTGCCTACGCCCAGCTGCTGCAGCAGCGCTTTACCCTGCTCTGCCGCCGGCTTGGTCTGTCGCAAAAGCTCCCGACGCTCGATTGCAGCCAGTTCAGCCCGCCGGGCCGGCAGATGACATTGTTTTGAACGACACGCGATGCAGTATTCCAAGCAGGCATGCTGGGCAAATCCGGAAAAATCAAGCCAAACCGTGAATGCCTCAATTGCCTGGGTCGGGGAGCTGACTTGATGATCCGCGGCGATCGGTTTGCGATGGTCCGGCAACAGCACAATCCGTGCGCAGCAGCCGTGCCGGCTTGCAGGTCTATACTGCGCCGTTGCCGTGCGGGTAGGTACCGCGGATACGGCCACTCGTGAAAGAGGGTTTCATGCAAGAGCAGCACAAGCCGTTCTGGTGCCGGTTTCTGACTGATACCGGGCGCGATCCGGCTACGCCATGCTACGAATCGTTCCATTTCGGCGATAACTGTGAGGACGCCACCGAATTGGCCCGCTTGGCACTCGGCGGCTCAAAGCACGCCACCGCCGGCCTGCTCTGGTTGAATCAGTCGCAAGGGCTGCCGCTGCCCCAGCCCGGCTCGTTGAGTGTGCTGACCTGGTTTGACGGCACGCCGGTGGCGGTGATCGAGACCATCCAGGTTGAGGTCGTGCCATTTGAGGAAGTGAGCGCCGAATTTGCGGCAGCCGAAGGAGAGGGTGATCTGTCGCTGACACAATGGCGCAAGTCACATTGGTCCTTCTTCTCTACCATCTGCAGGCATATCGGTCGGACACCTTCGCTTCGCATGCCGGTGATCTGCGAGTACTTCGCAGTGATCCACCGGTAGCCATGACCATCGTTCAGGCAGCGTGCGATCCGGTAAGGTGCCGCACCGTACAACGGCTTTGGGACTGAGCGCGCGAAGACCGGAGCGGGATCAGGATGGCCATGCCAGGACCCGCCCGCTCCGCTGGCACGCGTACGCCGGCTGTTTTACGGCAGCAATGGAGCACCGGTGAACGGTTCGCTCAATGTTCGTGGCGCCACAACCGGTCGTGCCCGGCAAAACGGCTGTCCAGCTGCCGGCTGCGTACGCGGTCCCACAGTTTTTCATGGAAGAAATAGGCCACCGTGTTGACCATGGGCTCGACCAGGGCCAGCAGGCTCGACACACCGATGCTGCCGGTCAGCAGGTAGGCCACGGTGAATGCCACTACGAAGTGGGTGATGGCGAAGGTAGCGGTCTTGAGCATGATGGACTCCCGTGAAACTTGAGAGAATGATAATGACTCTCAAGATCAAAAAGAAATTGATTGTTACGAGCAACACGATTGTTTTTTACTATTGAAATGCGGCGCCGCTCTGCTGTGTCCACCCATAGCCCATCACGGCATGGCGGCCAGTCGAGTGGTGCACGAATGGCCCCCGGGGCCAAGCCGGCGTGGCATGCGAAGCCGCGCAGGCCCCGCACCGATGCTGCACCCTCCTTGCTTGCTACCCAGCAGCGCAGCCAACGCCTGCCATCGTCCGTTTGACTCGTCGCCTGCGACCTTGCCTATCGTATTGGACGATCGCCCTGCGCTGGCATCCGAGGCCCCGCGCCTGCGCCGGCTTGGCGGCGCCCGCCTCGCGCAAATCGCGCAGCGTGGGCATCCGCTATCATGGCGGCTGTTTCGTCACCGGACCGCCCCCATGACCTTGCGCGCCTTCGCCTTCGATCTTGACGGCACCTTGATCGACTCCATCGCCGACCTCGCCCATGCTGCCAACGCCGCACGCGCCGACCTGGGCCTGCCGCCACTGCCCCAGGCCACAGTGCAGGGCTTCGTCGGCGACGGTGCGGCAAGCCTGGTCGCACGCACACTGGCCGGCGAGCACGCCGCCAATTGGCATGGCACCCCCGAGCAGCAGCAGGCAATGGCACGGTTCGACGCGCACTACAAAGCGGGCCTGACCATTGCCACGCGCTTCTACCCCGAGGTGCAGGAGACGCTGCACACGCTGCACGAGCTGGGCTACCGGCTTGCCATCGTCACCAACAAGCCCGAGCGCTACACGCTGCCGTTGCTGCGTGAACTGGGCGTGTCCGAGCGCTTCGATGTGATCATCGGCGGCGATACGCTGACCGAGAAGAAACCCTCACCGCTGCCGCTGCAGCATGTGCTGGACACGCTGGGCCTGACGCCGGCGCAGCTGTTGATGGTGGGTGACTCCAAGAATGACGTACTCGCGGCCAAGGCGGCCGGTACGCCTTCAGTGCTGGTCAGCTACGGCTATGGCCACGATGTGCATGCACTGGGTGCCGATCACGTGATCCGCTTTTTTTCGGAACTGCTGGAGTTCATCGATCAGTAGGCTGCAAGCGTGGGGTGCCGGCCGCCCGGCACAAACCGGCCGGGCAGTGGCGATACCGGCCTTCGGCGGCCCGCGCAGCCGACAATGCGATCAGGACGCGATTGGGGTGGTGGGCGATGGGCCTGCCAGTGCGGCCCGCGCCTGCGCCGTGATCTCGAACGAGCGCAGCCGCGCCGCGTGGTCATGGATCTGCGCCGTGATCATCAGTTCGTCGGCGCCGGTGTCGGCGATGAACTCAGCCAGACCGCGCTGCACGGTCTGCGGTGCACCGACCACCGAGCAGGCGAGCGCGCGTGCGATCCCGGCCTGTTCGGCTTCACTCCACCCATCCGGATCACAGTCGGCCGGGGCGCGCAGCGGACCGGGGTACCCGCGGCGCAGGCTGACGAACTGCTGCTTGAGCGACAGGAACAACCGCTGCGCCGCCGCGTCGCTTTCGGCGGCAAACACATTCAGACCCAGCATCACGTAGGGCTCGGGCTGCACGGCACTGGGGCGGAACTGCCGGCGATACAACGCCAGCGCCGACTCCAGATAATCAGGCGCGAAGTGCGATGCAAACGCGAACGGCAGCCCCAACGTCGCCGCCAACTGTGCGCTGAAAAGGCTGGAGCCCAGCAGCCAGACCGGTACGCCCATCCCCTCCCCGGGCACCGCACGCACGGCCTGACCTGACTGGGTCGGGGCGAAATACCCCAGCAGTTCCTCGACATCCTGCGGGAAGGTTTCGGCGCTCATCGCCAGTTCGCGCCGCAGTGCGCGGGCAGTGCGCTGGTCGGTTCCCGGCGCCCGGCCAAGCCCCAGGTCGATCCGACCGGGGTACAGCGAAGCCAGCGTCCCGAACTGCTCGGCGATCACCAGCGGCGCATGGTTGGGCAGCATGACCCCGCCCGAACCGACGCGGATGCGGCTGGTGCCACCTGCCACGTGGCCGATCAGCACCGCAGTCGCCGAACTGCCGACGCCGGGCATGTTGTGATGCTCGGCCAACCAGAAGCGGCGGTAGTCAAGACGCTCGGCATGACGCGCCAGCTCAAGCGTATTGCGGAACGCCTGCGCGGCGTCGCCCCCGGCAACAATGGGGGCAAGGTCCAGTACGGAAAACGGAATCATCGGCGGGGCTCCTGCGGGGCCGGCGCCGTATGCCAGGGCGCTCAGCGGCGGCGGTAGGTGACGAAGGCGTAGCGGATGCCGTCGGCCTGCTGGTGCGCCTCGCGGCTCACCTCCTGCCACTCGTCCGGCGCGAACTCGGGAAACCAGGCGTCGCCTGCAGGAGCGAGGTCAACCTCGGTCAGATGCAAGGTATCGGCCAACGGCAGGGTCTGGCGGTAGATCTCACCGCCGCCCACCACGTAGATGGTAGCGTCGGCCGCGGCTTCAACCGCGTCGGCAATGCGGGTATACACCTCGGCGCCTTCGGCCTGCCACGCCGGATTACGCGTCACCACCAGATGCCGGCGCCCCGGCAGTGGCGCCGGAAACGATTCGAAGGTCTTGCGCCCCATGATCATCGGATGCCCCATGGTCATGGCCTTGAACCGCTTCAAGTCATCGGGGATGCGCCAGGGCAGGCGGTTGTCCACGCCGATCACCCGATTGCGGGCAACGGCGGCGATCAGGGCCAGGGCCATCGGGATGTCTCCACATGAAAAATGCCGCCAAAACCACGGCGGACAAGCAGCGTCACGCCATCAGCCCTGCGCGGCGACGAATGCCGCCACCGCACGTTCCAGCCGGGCGAGGCCCTCGTCGATGTCGGCATCCGGGATCACCAGCGAAGGCGCCAGCCGGATCACATTCGGCCCGGCCATCAGCACCATCAGTCCCTGCTGCGCCGCCTGCGCCAGGATTTCGCGCGCCTGACCGGCATAGGCCGGCGTCAGCTCGGCACCGATCAACAGCCCCCGACCGCGCAACTGCGCAAACACCGGATGACGCGCATTAATCGCCGCCAGCCCTGCCACGAAGCGCTGGTGCTTCTGCCGTACCCCTTCGAGCACTTCCGGCGTATTGATGGTCACCAGCGCAGCACCCGCGACCGCGCAGGCCAGCGGATTGCCGCCGTAGGTGGTGCCGTGCGTGCCGACCACCAGATGCTTGGCAAGCGCGCTGCTGGTCAGCATGGCGCCGATCGGAAAGCCGCCACCCAGGCTCTTGGCACTGGTCAGGATGTCGGGCACCACGCCGTAATCCATATAGGCGTAGAGACTGCCGGTGCGGCCCATGCCGCTTTGCACCTCGTCGAAGATCAGGTAGGCGCCGTGCTTGTCGCACAAGTGACGCGCGCCCTGCAGGAATTCGCGCGTCGCCGGCACCACCCCGCTTTCGCCAAGGATCGGCTCGATGATCACCGCGGCGGTGTCGTCATCGATCAACGCCGCCAGGCTGTCCAGATCATTGAAGTCAAAGTGGGCGATACCAGCCGGACGCGGACCAAAACCGTCGGAATACTTGGCCTGCCCGCCCACGGATACGGTGAAGAAGGTACGGCCATGAAAGCTGTTGTAGGCCGAAAGCACCTTGTGCTTGCGCTCGCCATGCAATTCGATCGCCGCGCGGCGCGCGAGCTTGAGCGCTGCCTCATTGGCCTCGGCCCCCGAATTGCAGAAGAACACCCGCTCGGCGAAGGTGGCCGCCACCAGCTGCTCGGCCAGGGCCAATGCCGGTTCATTGGTGAACACATTCGAGACATGCCAGAGCTTGCCACCCTGCTCCACCAGCGCCCGCACCAGCTCGGGGTGGCAGTGGCCCAGCGCATTGACGGCAATGCCGCCGGCCAGGTCCACGTATTCACGCCCTTCCTGATCCCACACCCGGCTGCCCAGGCCACGCACCGGCACAAACGCTGCGGGCGCGTAGTTGGGCACCATGTATTGATCGAAATCGGAGCGGGAGAGCGACATCGTGGTTCCTCGGGCAGTCAGTTCCAAAACCCGAATCTTAAAGCACCGCAGCCGCCGAGAACATGCATGCGGCCGCGGTCATGCCGCGTTGCCAAGCGGATGGCCCGGGTATCAATCCTCGACCTTTTCCTGCGCATCACGCGGCTTTCCGCGCTCGTCGGTCGCCGGCGGCTTGGATTGCCCGGGCCCGCCGGTGTCGGCAGCGGGGCCGGTCGCGCTGTTCTTGGGTTCATTGCTGACACGATGCTCATTGCTTTTCATGGTGATTTCTCCTTGCTAGCGGAAAGAATGGGGCCTGGTGGCGAAGACCGCGGCCACACGACTGTCGTGTGTCGCGGCCTTCACTGCGTTACGGCAGGTTCCGTGTTTTGAGCTTGGTCAGCGCGACCACGATCCAGTACACGGCAGACACGCCGACCAGTACATAGACCGCGCGCGACACCGGTGACAGCGCGCCGAACAGGGCGGCCACCAGATCGAACTCGAAGGCGCCCACCAGCCCCCAGTTCAAACCGCCGATGATCAGCAGGATGAGTGTGATCCAATCAAATAGCGTCAAGTTGCTTGTCGTTGCCATGGTGTACTCCTGTTTGGATGGCTGGGCGCGACCATGCCGGCAATGGGACCGGCCGCGGTTGCGGACGATGTCGCATCTGAAGGAGCACCTTCCATGCCATCAGGCCTGAAACCCGGCTCCCAGCGGCAACGCCAGCCATCGCCCCGGTACCGCCATGCCGGAGCGATGACGCCGGTGCGCGCATTTACATGGCAGCCGCGTAAAGTTTGCGTGCCGGCGCCTCATCCAGGCAGCTGCCGCACTGGCGCGTATAATGCGCAACTCCATCGATCCACCTGCACTGCCATGAATACGCCCCTGTCCGATGAAGAGCTCGAACGGCTCGACGCCTTCCTGATGTCGCCGCGCACGCCGGATGAAACCATGGACGTGGAAACACTCGACGGTTTCCTGGTTGCCCTGCAGATCGGTCCGGAACCACTGCCTGAGGCGGAGTGGCTGCCGCAGGTGTTCGCCGGCACGCCACCCGAATTCGCCGATGCCGTGGAAGCGGACGAAGTGCTGGGCCTGCTGCGGCGCCACGCAGCGTCCCTGGCCGAGGCGTTCGGCCCCAAGCAGCGACAGCGCGTCGGCGAGGAGCCGCTCTATGTTCCCATCGTGTTGTCGGACGAGGGCGCGGACGAGCACTGGCAGGATTCCCTGGGCGCCTACTGGGCCGGCGGCTTCCGGCTCGGCATGCTGGCCCATGAGTCGCAGTGGCAGGCCGCGCTGGACGAGGGCGAGACACTGTACGAGCCGGTGGCAGCCATCCTGGCGCTGGAACATGGTCAGGAGCCGGAGGACGATGTGCCGGCGCTTGGACGTGCGCAGCGCGAGGAACGCATCAGCGAGCTGCCGTGGCTGATCGAAGACGTGATGTTCTATTGGCTGGAACGCAAGTACGGCCGTGTGGACACCGTCCGGCATGCGCAGCCCAAGGTGGGCCGCAACGATCCCTGCCCGTGCGGCTCGGGCCAGAAGTACAAGAAGTGCCACGGCGCGTGAGCACGCGCTTTGCCAAGGGCGGTGCGCCGGCAGCCAGGACAGGCAGGGCATGGGCTGGTATCTGTATGTGATCGAATGCCGCGGCGGCAGCCTCTATACCGGCATCGCCACCGATGTGGCACGCCGTTGGCAGGAACACGCCGGCGGCCGCGGTGCGCGCTACACCCGTGCGCACCCGCCGGTGCGGCTGCTGGCAATCGCCCCCCACCCCGACCGCGCCAGCGCACTGAGGGCCGAAGCCGCCCTCAAGCGGCTCAAGCCTTTGGCCAAGCGCGCCTTCTGCGCCGCCCATCCCGCTCCGGCCACGTTGCTGGCGGTGCTGGCGGCCCAGCCCTCGACCGATCCGGCGCCGGGCACCTGATCTGTCTCCGCCCTGCCCGCTACAGCGCGCCATGCCTGGAAAGACTGGTATGGATGGCCTGCGCAAGCTCGCGGTAGCCCGCGGCATTCGGATGCACCGGATCGCTCTTGAGCGCATTGCGCGCAAGGATCCGTGCCAGCGCCTCGTGCTCCAGCGGCACCTCGAACGCATCCGCCAGCTCGGCGTACAGCGGCGCGGCCTCAAGCAGCAGCCCGGGCTGTGGTACGCCCACCAGCAGCACCGGCACGTTGCGTCGGCGCAGCTCGGCAAGCATCGCGCCCAGATTGGCGCGGGTTTCGGCAAGCGGCAGCCGCTGCAGGAAATCGTTGCCGCCCAGACATAGCACCACCAGGGCCGGACGGTACTCATCCAGCGAGGCCGCCAGGCGCGCCCGGCCCTGCGCGCTGGTTTCGCCCGGTGCGCCATCGTTGACCACGCGTCGTCCCGCCAGTCCGGCCAACACCATGGGATACGATTCCTCGCGCGTGGCGCCGGTACCGTAGGTCAGGCTGTCGCCAAAGGCCAGCACCACGGCGTCAGGCGGCAACCGTGGCAGTTCGGGCCGCGAACACGCGGCGCAAAGCGCAAGCAGGCACAGCAACAGCCAGCGGCGAATCTGGTGCATCGGGCCATCCCCCTCGAATCCGACAGCTTTGGCAGGCCGTCATGGCTGTTGTGGTCATCCCTTCCGGGCGGTAGTTCAACCGGCAGCCGGTAGCGTACGCGGCCAGGCCGCCGCGGCATCGGTAGCACACCGCAGACCTGGTCCAGCCATTGCAGCACACTGATACTGACCAACCCGATGCAGACCCGGGCCGCCGCAGCGCTGCTAGAATCGGCCCGTTCCATTCTTGCACGGATTCCCATGCCGGCCTGGCTTCCCGACTTCATCGACAAGATGTTCCTGCGCGACCTGGCAGCGTCGCTGATCTTTCTCGTGGCACTGCTGGTGCTGCGCTCGCTGACACGGCACGCCATCCTCAAGCGCGATGACTTCGGGCCGGAGGTGAAGCTGCGCTGGCTGGTCAACCTGCGCAACGGCACCCTGGTGGTGGCGATGATCGGCATGGTGCTGATCTGGGCCAAGGAGATCGAGACGCTGGCCGTATCGCTGGTCGCCATCGCTGCCGCCATCGTGCTGGCCACCAGGGAAATCATCCTGTGCATGATCGGCGCCATCTATCGCACCAGCACGCATGCCTATGCGGTTGGCGATCGCATCGAGATCAATGGGCTGCGTGGGCAGGTGATCGACATCAATCTGCTGTCGACTACGCTGATCGAATCGAGCCAGGTCGTGGCGCGCAAAGGCACAGTGGGACGCGGCATCACCTTCCCCAACAGCCTCGTGTTGTCACATCCGGTGTTCAACGAGACCATGCTGGGCAGCTATGTGATGCACACCGTGCACGTCAATCTCAACCGCGGCGAGGACTGGGCGGCAGCGGAACACGCGATGCTCGAAGCCGCGCACGCGGTGGTGGCCGAATACGCGGACGACCTGGACAAGCATGCGCGCGAGCTGCAGCGTGGCCAGGCGCTGGAGAGCGCGGCGCTGGAGCCGCGCCTGCTGCTGTCGCTGGACGATCGCGAAGCGGTCAGCCTGCATTTGCAGCTGCCGGTGCCGCTCGGCCAGCGGGCCCGGATCGAGCAGCGCATCCTGCGCGCGGTGCTGGCCGCCGCGCACGGCGCGGCGGCCGAGGCCGACCCTGCAGCACCGGCGTGAGGATCTATCGCACTGACCAGTTCGCGCTGCCACTGCCGGCCGGGCACCGCTTTCCGGTCGAGAAGTACGCGCTGCTGCACACGGCGGTGGCAACATTTGCCGGCCATCTGATCGATACCGCCCCGGCCGCCAGCGACGCGATGTTGCAATGCGCGCATGGCATGGCCTACCTGCAGAAGCTGGAGCATGGCAACCTGACCGCGGCCGAAGAGCGCATGCTCGGGTTGCCCTGGTCGCCACAGCTGGTGATCCGTTCGCGCCGCTCGGTGGGCGCCACGATCGCCGCCTGCCGCAGCGCACTGGACGGCGGTTGCGGCATCAGCCTTGCCGGTGGCACGCACCATGCCTATGCCGATCATGGCAGCGGCTTTTGCGTGTTCAACGACACCGCGGTGGCGCTCAAGCTCCTGCAGGCCGAAGGGGCGCTCGCCACCGCACTGGTCATCGACCTGGATGTGCATCAGGGCAACGGCACTGCGGCCATGCTGGCGGACGAGGCCCGGCTGTTCACCTTCTCGATGCATGGCCGCCACAATTTTCCATTCCAGAAGGAATCCAGCGACTGGGACATCGAACTGCCGGACGGCACCGGTGACGCCGACTACCTGGCGCAGCTGGCCGGCGCGCTGCCGCAGCTTTTTGCCTTGGCCAGGCCGGATCTGGTGCTGTACCTCGCGGGTGCCGACAGCTATGCCGGCGACCGGCTCGGGCGACTGGCATTGACCCGGGCGGGGCTCGCCGAGCGCGATACGCTGGTGATCGAATCATGCCGCCGCTTCGGTGTGCCGCTTGCCATCACCATGGGCGGCGGCTACGCCACGCCGATCAGCGACACCGTGGCGATCCAGGCCGGCACCGTGCGCGCGGCAGTGGGACGCTTCGCACCGGCATGACAACGCCCCTGTGCTCGCCCCACACCTGGCACGCTGGCTACAATGCGCGCACCGACGTAGCAGGAAATCCGCAATGACCGCCCCACCCGACCTGACTGCCCTCGCCCCCCAGCCCTGCGCCAAATGCGGCGCACCGGCCGAGGTGATCAAATCCGGCTCCAACCGCTACTGGGTGCAGTGCGCCAAGTTCGGCCGCAATGGCAATTGCAGCGCCATCGGCCTGCAGGCCAACAGCCGTAAGGAAGCGATCCGTAACTGGAACAGCCGGCACTAGGCCACCGCCGGATGCAGGAAAGCCGCCCGCAGGCGGCTTGCCGATCCAAAGCGGCGGGGTTCAGGCGATGGTGACCCGGGCGAACTTGCGCTTGCCCACCTGCAGCACCACCGTTTCGCCCCGGGCCAGCAACAGCCCCTTGTCGGCGACCTTCTCGCCGTTGAGCTTGACCGCGCCGGCCTGGATGTCGCGCATTGCCTGGCTCGTCGACGGGCACAACTGCGTTTCCTTGAGCACCGCAGTCACCATCAGGCCGCCACCATCGGCTGGCAGCGTGAACTCGGGCATCTCGTCCGGGATCGCGCCCTTCTGGAAACGCGCCTCGAAATCGGCCAGCGCCGCTTCGGCGGCCGGCTGGCCGTGAAAGCGCGCCACCAGCTCCTGCGCCAGCAACACCTTGATATCCCGCGGATTGCGCCCCACGTCGATCTCGCGCTTGAAACCGTCGATCTGGTCCATCGGCCGGAACGACAGCAACTCGTAGTAGCGCCACATCAGTGTGTCGGATACGCTCATCACCTTGCCGAAGATCTCGCCGGGCGGCTCGTCGATGCCAATGTAGTTGCCCAGTGACTTGGACATCTTGTTCACGCCGTCCAGCCCTTCAAGCAGCGGCATCATCAGCACCACCTGCGGCGCCTGCCCATGCTGCTGCTGCAGCATGCGGCCCATCAGCAGGTTGAATTTCTGGTCGGTGCCACCCAGCTCCATGTCGCACCCCATCGCCACCGAGTCGTAACCCTGCAGCAACGGATACATGAATTCATGGACCGCGATCGGCTGGTTGGCGGAGAAGCGCTTTGAGAAATCGTCACGCTCCAGCATGCGCGCCACGGTGATGCTGGAGGCCAGCTTGAGCATGCCGGCAGCGCCAAGCCCGGTCAGCCATGTGCTGTTGAACAGCACTTCGGTGCGTGCGCGGTCCAGGATCTTGAACACTTGGCGCTCATAGGTCTCGGCATTACGCTTGACATCCGCTTCGGTCAGCGGCGGGCGGGTCGCATTCTTGCCGGTCGGATCGCCGATTCGACCGGTGAAATCACCGATGAGGAACTGTGCGGTATGTCCGAGGTCTTGCAGCTGCCGCAGCTTGTTGATCAGCACGGTATGGCCAAGGTGCAGATCCGGCGCCGTCGGATCGAACCCGGCCTTGATCTTGAGCGGCACGCCGCTGCTACGGCTTTTTTCGAGCTTGCGGATCAGGTCTTCTTCCGGGATCAATTCTTCGACGCCGCGCTTGATGATGGCGAGCGCAGCCTGGATTTCCGGATGCAACGGGGTCTGTTCTTGTTCGGCCATGGGAGATCAGCGGCAGGTAAGCCTATGGAAATAAAAGGATTTATTCAAAAACCGATTTGGCACGCGACGCAAGTTTTGTTACGCTAGCCGCGCACTTGGAAGCCTGCATAACACGATGTACCAACAGCAAATTCTATCCGAAAAGCCCGCCAGCTCCCATCGCGGCGCGCGCAAGGGCTGGCTGGCGGCTGCGGTCGCGTTGCCCATGATGATCACGTTCGGCGCCTACGGCGTGGCGGAATTCGGCCCGCAGCAGGCGGTCGCCGTCGTTCCGGTCACCGAATCGCTGCCCTCGCCCGATCTTGCCGCCCGTATCACCGACACGCCGTTCTGGCGCGAGGAGACGATACGCTCCGGCGATACGCTGGGCGCGCTGATCGCCAAACTCGGCGTGGATGACGATGCGGCCAAGCAGTTCATCCGCACCGATCCGGCAGCCAAGCCCCTTTATGAATTGCACAGCGGCCGGGTGATCCGGGCACAGACCACGCCGGATGGGCGGCTGCTGCAGCTGCGCTATGTGACCGGCGCCGGCAGCGAGATCACGGTGCGTCCCAGCGGCACCGGCTTCAGCGTCAACGAAGCGCCGGCCGAGCTGTTGCGGGAAAGCGAATTCAGATCCGGTACCATCACGAGCTCGCTGTTCGCCGCCACCGACCGGGTCGGGCTGCCCGACGAGGTCACCCGTCAGTTGGTCGAGATCTTTGAAGGCGAGATCGACTTTCACCGCCGCCTGCAGAAGGGCGACCGCTTCGGCGTGGTGTACGAGACCTTTTCGCTCGACGGGCAGACCGTCAGGACCGGCCGTATCCTTGCCGCCGAGTTCGTCAATGCCGGGCGCAAACTCTCGGCGGTCTGGCACGAAACGCGCCCGGGCGAAGGCGCCTACTACTCGCTCAAGGGCGAGAGCCTCAAGAAAAGCTTCTTGCAGACCCCGGTCGAGTTCTCGCGGATCTCGTCGGGCTTCTCGATGCGCTTTCATCCCATCCTCAAGGAATGGCGGGCGCACAAGGGGATCGACTATGCGGCACCCACCGGCACGCGGATCCGGGCCGCCGCCGACGGGGTGATCACCTTCGCCGGGCGCAAGGGCGCCTACGGCAATGCCGTGGAGATCAAACACCATGGTGCATACAGCACGCTCTACGGTCATCTAAACGGCTTCGCGGCCGGGATCAGGAATGGACAACACGTCAGGCAGGGCGACATCATCGGTTTCGTCGGCAGCACCGGGCGCGCCACCGGTCCGCACCTGCACTACGAGTTCAAGATCGCCGGCAATCAGGTGGACCCCTCCAAACTCAACCTGCCCAAGTCCCACACGCTCGATGCCCGCCAATTCGCGCGCTTCCGCGATCAGATGCAGCCGCTGCAAGGCCGGCTTGAGCTGATGGCACGCATCGATCTGGCCCGCGCACGCTGAGCGCACCCCGACCGGGTGCCGCCGTGCCGTGCCGGACGGCGGCGCGGCACCCGCCGGCGCCCCTTACACTGCATCCTTTCACCCCCTCCTCACCCGCGCCATGTCCCAGCAGTCCTACTACATCGGTCTGATGACCGGCACCAGCCTGGATGGCATCGACGCCGCGCTGATCGATTTCAGCGGCCCAGCGCCAACGCTGCTTGCGGCGCAAGGCCAGGCGCTGCCCGCCGAGCTGCGCCGGCTGCTGCTGGCATTGCAGACCCCAGGCCCGGATGAGATCGATCTGGCCGCGCATGCGGGCAATCTGCTGGCCGACTGTTATGCCGAGGCGGTGCTTGCCCTGTTGCTGCGCGCCGGTTTGGACCCGCATCAGGTGGCGGCGATCGGCAATCACGGTCAGACGGTGCGTCATCGCCCCGAACGGGGCTACACGGTACAGCTGGGCAACAATGCGCGCCTTGCCGAGCTGACCGGCATCAGCGTGGTCGGCGACTTCCGCTCGCGTGACGTGGCCGCAGGCGGGCAAGGGGCACCGCTGGTGCCGGCCTGCCACCAGGCGCTGTTTGCCGACCCGCTGCGGCATCGCGTGATCGTCAACATCGGCGGCATCGCCAACCTGACCGATCTGCCCCCGGGTGGCGAAGCCACCGGATTCGACACCGGCCCGGGCAACGTATTGCTCGATCTATGGGTGGAACAGCACCGCGGCCAGCGTTTTGACAGCGGCGGCGCATGGGCCGCCGGCGGTCAGGTCCTGCCCGATCTGCTGGCACTGCTGCTGGCCGAGCCCTATTTCGCCCTGCCCGCCCCCAAAAGCACCGGGCGCGATCTGTTCCACGCACAATGGCTCACACGGCGCCTGCTGGGCCGCAACGACGCACCGCAGGACGTGCAGGCCACCTTGGTGGCACTGACCGCACACAGCGTGGCCGAAGCCATCCTGCTGCAGGCACCCCAGGTCGACGAGGTCTATGTCTGCGGCGGTGGGGTGCACAATGCGCAGCTCCTGCAGCAGCTTGCCCAGGCGCTGCCCGGCATCCCGCTTGCCAGCACCGCCGCACTGGGCATGGACCCGGACTGGGTCGAAGCCTATGCGTTCGCCTGGCTGGCCTGGCGCTGCCTTGCCGGCCGCCCCGGCAACCTGCCGCAGGCAACCGGCGCCAAGGGCCCGCGCCTGCTTGGCGCAATCTGGCAGGCCTGACTCTTCCACCGCCGGCCCGGCCCCGACCGGACCTGTCGGATGCGTGACCCTGGCTGCGCCGATGTGATCTGTGGCTTATAACGAGCACAGTCCTTGTGCATTCTGGAGTCATGTCATGGCCGGCTTTCGACAGCGCCCGATCGTCGAGCGCATCCTTGCGCTCGGCTTTGTCGTCTGTTTCGCGATCTTCGGTGTGCTGATCATGTTCACCAGCTTCAGCGTGCGCCATACCGCGCTGGACGTGGTGGACAAGGAGCTGAACGATCAGCTCAAGCTGGTCAAGGGTACGCTGGACGTCGCCTATCGCGGCGCGGTGCTGCGCTCGCGCGGCAGTCTTGAGCTCTTCGCCCGACAGCTGCCCGGCCCGATCGAAGTAGGCACCGAACCGGTGCAGACGGGCGAGACGATGGCGCCGCTGGTCACTGCAGGTGGCGAGACCCTGAACGGCCGCATCGATCTGCTCGAGCGCTACAAGGCGCAAACGGGTGGCGAGGCCGCCATTGTCGTCAAGGATGCCCAGGGGCACTGGCGCCGGATCGCCACCTTGCTGAAAAAGGACGGCAAATCCCAGGTGGGCAGCGAGGTGAAGCCGGATGACCCGGTGCCCCAGACCATTGCCCAGGGCCGGGACTATACCGGCCTGGTGCTGCGCAACGGCGAATACTTCATGACCCAGGCCACGCCGTTGCGCGATGCCGCCGGCAACGTCACCGGTTGGTACCAGGTGCGCACCGCGCTGAACGAAGAGATCGCGGTACTGCGCCAGATGCTCAAGGAAGTGGTGGTGGGCAAGACCGGGTATGTCTTTGTGCTCGCCCCCAGCAATGACGAGGGCGTGGCCCAGTTCATCAGCCACCCCACCCTGCAAGGCAAGATGGCCGGCGAGGTGCTGCAAGGCGAAGAGCTGGCCACGATCAAGCAGCTGGTGCAGACCCGCTCGGGCCGGCACACCTACAACTGGCCCAATGCGCAGGGTGAGGCGGCGACCAAGATGATCGCCTATGCCGAACTGCCCGATTGGGGCTGGATCGTCGGCACCGGCAGCTTCGTCGACGAATTCATCGAGGACAGCATCGCACTGCGCAACCGCCTGCTGTGGCTGAGCGTGTTGCTGGGCCTTGTCACCCTGGCGCTGCTCTACCTGGGGCTGCGGCAACAATTGGCCCCGCTCGCCAGCATGGCCACGGTGGTCGACCGGTTCGGCAGCGGCGATCTGAAGGCCCGGATTCCGGGCCATCCGGACCCCGCCAGTCGCAATGAGATCGAGCGCCTGACGCTGGGCTTCAATGGTGCCGCGGAAAGGCTGGAGCACCTGGTGGCGCAGATCCGCACCACGGCCGAACAGGTGGAGCATACCGCGGCCTCGCTCGAAGACTCCGGCACGCGGATGAGCGAGGCAAGCCGGCACCAGAGCCAGTCGGCGACCAGCATGGCCAGCACAGTGGAGCAGATCTCCGTCAGCATCACCCATATCGCCGACAACGCCGCCAGTGCCGCACAGGCCGGCCAGGCGGCGCTGACGACAGTGAACGATGGCCAGCAGAAGGTGGCGCAGATGCTCGGGCAGATGCGCGACATCGCCGAAGCGACACAGGGCGCGGCCGAGCGGGTCTCGCATCTGGGAGAGCGCTCCGGTGAAATCAGGCAGATCGTCGGCGTCATCAAGGAGATCGCCGATCAGACCAACCTGCTGGCACTCAACGCCGCGATCGAGGCGGCGCGGGCCGGCGAGCAGGGGCGTGGCTTTGCGGTGGTGGCCGACGAGGTACGCAAACTGGCCGAACGCACCGGGCAATCCACACAGCAGATCGGCAAGCTGATCGGCGATATCGTCAGCGAGACGCAGCAGATGTCCGACGAGATCATCGGCGTGGCCAAGCTGATGGACCAGGGTGTGCTTACCGCCACCGATACCGACGACGTGCTCAAGACCGTGCAGCACCACACCAATGCCGTGAGCCGGGTGGTGACCGATATCGCCGGGGCCACGCGTGAGCAATCGTCGGCCACCGCGCAGCTGGCGCAGGGAGTGGATGAGGTGGCGCAACTGGCCGAGAAGAACAACGGCACGGCCGCCGCCAACCGCGATGCGACCACCGAACTGCGCTCGCAGGCCCAGACCTTGCGTGGCAGGATGGCGGTGTTCAAGCTCTAGCCTGACTGCCACACGCCGTGGCAGGCGCCACCCGACAGCAGGGTCGGCGCCGTGCTACAGCCCCTTCACCGCGTAGATGGCAAGCGTGTTACGCCAGTAGCCCTGGTAGTCCATGCCGCAGCCGAACAGGAAGCGGTCCTCCACCGAAAGGCCGACGAAATCGGCGGTCACGCCGGGTGCCTTGCGGTCGTGGCGCTTGTCGATCAGCACCGCCACCAGCACCTCCTTGGCCCCCTGGCGCTTGCAGTAGTCGATCACCGCCGCCAGCGTATGCCCCTCGTCGAGGATGTCGTCGATGATCACCACACTGCGGCCCTTGAGCTCCTCGGTCGGCGGCACCTTCCAGTTGAGCGCGCCACCGCACGTTTCCTGCCGGTAGCGCGTGGCATGCAGGTAGGAGCACTCCAATGGAAAGCGCAACCGGGGCAGCAGGTGCCCGGCCACGATCAGACCGCCGTTCATGATCGTGTAGACGATGGGATTGCTGCTGGCGAGGCGCTCGGTCATCGCGGCGGCCATCGCGTCGAGCGCGGCGAGCACTTCGGCCTCCTGGTGCAGGCAATCGGCATTTTCGATGATGGTCAGGGCTTCGGGCAGTTCCAGCGTCATGCTTTTTCCTGTTGGCAAGGGCGGCTCAATGGCCAGCGAAGTCGCAGATGGTGTAGAGCGGGATATGCTTTTCGGCGATCAACCTGGAGCCGCCGAGCTCCGGCAGATCGATGATGGCGGCAGCCTCCACGACAGTGGCGCCCAACCGTTGCAGCAGCTTGGCGGCGGCGATCATGGTGCCGCCGGTGGCCACCAGATCGTCGATCAGCAACACCCGGTCCCCGGGCTTGCAGGCGTCCGCATGGATCTCGACGGTGGCCGAGCCATATTCCAGCTCGTATTCCTCTGCCTCGGTCAGATAAGGCAGCTTGCCCTTCTTGCGGATCGGCACGAAACCCAGATTGAGTTCGTAGGCGACTACGGAACCCAGGATGAAACCGCGCGCGTCCACGCCGGCAACGAAGTCAAGCGTCATGTCCATATAGCGGTGCACAAAGGTGTCCACCAGCAGCCGGAAGCTCTTGGGGTCCTGCAACAGCGGCGTGATGTCGCGGAACATCACGCCCGGCTCCGGCCAATCCGGCACCGTGCGGATGCGGGACCGCAGATAGTCGGCATACCACGGCTTGGGATCACTCATGCCGGATCTCTCAAGGGAAGAAAGCGAACTTGACCACCCACAGCGCAGCAATCACCACCACCGCCGGGGTCAGATCGCGCCATCGGCCTGCCAGCAGCTTGACCATCACATAGCTGATGAAACCGAACGCGATACCGTCGGCGATCGAGAAGGTGAACGGCATGGCCAGTGCGGTCATCACCGCCGGTGCCGATTCGGTCAGGTCACCCCACTCGATCTCCGCCAGCCCCCGGGCCATCAGCACCGCCACATAACACAATGCCGGCGCGGTCGCGTAGGCGGGCACTGTCGCCGCCAGCGGCGACAGGAACAGCGCCGCCAGGAACAGCAATGCCACCACCACGGCCGTCAGACCGGTGCGCCCGCCCACCGCGGTACCCGCGGCCGATTCGATATACGCAGTGGTCGACGAGGTGCCCATCGCGGCACCGGCCGAGATCGCCACCGAATCGGCCAGCAGGGCCTTCTTCAGCCGCGGCAGCTTGCCGTCCTTGTCCAGCAACCCGGCGCGGTGCGATACCCCGACCAGCGTGCCGGTGGTATCGAACAGATCGACGAAGAAGAACACGAACACCACGCCCAGCAAGCCGACGTTGAGCGCGCTGGCGATATCCATCTGCATCAGCGTGGGCGCCAGCGAGGGCGGCGGCGAAAACACGCCCTTGAACTCGGACAGCCCGAGCGCCACCGACAGCACGGTCACGGTCAGGATGCCGATGATGATCGACCCGTGCACGCGGCGGTATTCCAGCGCCACGATCAGAAAGAAGCCGAAGATCGCCAGCAGCGTGGTCGGTGCGTGGATACGGCCCAAGGTCACCAGGGTTTCCGGGTGGCTGACGATCACGCCG
This sequence comes from Chitiniphilus purpureus, assembly GCF_025642115.1. Taxonomy (GTDB): domain Bacteria; phylum Pseudomonadota; class Gammaproteobacteria; order Burkholderiales; family Chitinibacteraceae; genus Chitiniphilus; species Chitiniphilus purpureus. Next base: position 2,996,431 of record NZ_CP106753.1, read on the forward strand.
GCATTCTTGAGCGCGATGATGGCAAGAAAGAAGCCCACCCCTGCCGAAATCGCAAACTTCAGCGACTGCGGGATGGCGTTGACGATGGCCTCACGCACCTTGAACAGGCTGACGGCCAGGAAGATGATGCCCGAGAGGAACACCGCACCCAGCGCCACCTGCCACGGCACGCCCATGCCCTTGACCACGGTGAAGGTGAAATAGGCGTTCAAGCCCATGCCGGGCGCGAGTGCGATCGGATAGTTGGCCACCAGCCCCATGATGGCGGTGCCCAATGCCGCCGCGAGGCAGGTGGCGACGAACACCGCGTTGAAATCCATGCCGGTGAGCGACAGGATGCCCGGGTTGACAAAGACGATATAGGCCATCGTCAGGAACGTGGTGAAGCCGGCCAACACCTCGGTACGCACGGTGGTACCGTGTTCCTTTAGCCTGAAAAACGATTCCAGCATCCGGTTTCTCTCCCCGCGGAACTTCTGATCTATTTGTCGGTTGGTTACCAGAAACCTGTCTGCACGCTAGACGCCCACCTGCGCCAGCGCAAGCACGCCCAGCACCGCAAACACCGCTGCGGCCGCAAACCGCACGTAGCGCAGCAGGCCAAGACGCGCCGAGAGCCACCGTCCCAGCCATACAGCGGGCACATTGGCGATCATCATGCCGGCGGTGGTGCCGACCACCACGACCCACAACGGCGAGTATTTCACAGCCAGGGCAATTGTGGCGACTTGGGTCTTATCCCCAATCTCGGCCAGGAAGAAGGCGACCGTGGTGGTCAGAAACGCACCCCGGGCCTTGACCGGCGTGGCGTTCTCATCGATTTGATCCGGAATACAGGCCCATAGGGCAATGGCCAGAAAGCCGATGCCGACGATCCAGCGCACGATGACCGGATCGACCAGCGCAGCCAGCCACTGGCCGAGCCAGGCGGCGGCAAAATGATTGAGCAAGGTGGCGACCAGCACGCCGGCGACGATGGGCCATGGGCGGCCGAACCGTGCGGCGAGGATCAGCGCCAGCAACTGGGTCTTGTCGCCGATCTCGGCCAGCGCGACCACGCCGGTGCAAAGCAGGAATGCATCCATAAGCGGCTCCAGGGGGCAGGCAGGACGAGGCCGCGCGCGGCTGCCCCCGGAGCACCGTGCACGTCCTCAGGTCTTGCCAGGCGCCGATGCGCCGGATGCGCCACGGGCGATTGCCCGAGTATGTTGACGCCTCCATCCGCTGCGGATCGCTCCACGCGGTCGGCTACTCCCCCGAAGGAGTAAAGCGCGCCAGTCTAGCCAAGCCCCCTTGCCAGCGCAATCGCGAATGTTGTCCTGGATCAGTGTTGCAGCACCAACTGCTCACGTACGTGCGCAAGCAGGCCGGCGCAGCCGTCCTCCACCAGGTCGAGCACGTGCTCGAACCCTTCGGCACCGCCATAGTAGGGGTCCGGCACCTCGCGTTCACCATGCCGGGTGGCGAACTCCAGGAACAGCCTGACCTTGTGCCGGTACGCAGCCGGACACTGACGCTGCAGCAACGCCAAGTGTCCCCGATCCATCGCCAGCACCAGATCGAAACGGGCGAAATCGCCGGATGCCACTTCGCGCGCGCGTAGGCTGCACAGGTCATAACCGCGCTTGACCGCATGCGCCTGGGTGCGGCGGTCGGGCGCTTCACCGATGTGGTAGTCATGCGTGCCGGCCGAATCGACTTCCACCCTGTCCTGCAGGCCGGCCTGCCGTACGAGATGACGCAACACACCGTCTGCGGTGGGGCTGCGGCATATGTTGCCGGTGCAGATGAACAATACCGAGAATCTTTCCTTTTTTATCATGATGTTATCCATCAAATCGGAGCACTCTCATCTATTAGAACACGTCAAATCGCGTTCAAATGAATCAATACCTTGGCTATCCATCGTTGACCCGCCTGGGTTTGGAGAAGAGGCACCGGGAATGCCCGGCTCCACTTGGCCCAAAGCCCAAAAGAAAACGGCCCGCGCCGGATGGCAAGCGGGCCGTTGCTCATCAGGCCAGATCAGATGTTCTGCTGGATCCCGGCCACCACCCAGCCGTGCCGGCCGTCGTGCGGCTTGGTCAGGTGCCAGGTTTCGTCGAACGGCGTGGGCGCCGCATTCCGCTCCTCGCGGATCAACCCCGAGAAGCGCACGCTGGTGACATAGCGCGGCCCTTCGTCGACGCATTCGATCACCTGGGCATGCAGCTCCACCACGTCGGTGGTCTGCGGCACGGTGCCACGCTCGGCCAACTGCAGCTTCACCTCTGCGAACATCTCGGGCGATGTGAAGGTCCGAATGTCTTCCAAATCGCCCGCATCATAAGCAGCCTGCAACCGGATGAAGTTTCGCTTGGCTTCGCGTGCAAAGCCTTCGCCATCAAAGCCAGGGGGCAAGGAAGGGGTAGCGAATGCGGACGCGCCGCCTGCTCCGCCAGCCAGGCCCGCGGTAGGCATCACCGGGTCCTTGGCGGCGCCAGGCATCGGCGCCAATTGCGCGGGGCCTGCTGCGTATTGCAGCGGTGGCGCACTACGCGGCTGTGCACGTCGCATCAGCCAGCGCACCACCAGCACCACCGCCAGCACCAGGAGCGCCAGCATCACGAAATTGGCGAAGCCTTCGCCAAGGCCCAGATGGGAGAACAATGCCGCCAGCCCCAAGCCGGCCGCCAGGCCGGCAATGGGGCCGAGCCAGGAATTCTTGCGGGGCGTCGCGCCGACCGGCTGTTGCGGGCGGACCGGCGCCTGGTCGACATTGCGCTGTGGCGCGGTGCGCTGCATGCCCGAAGACTTGCCGCCGCCAAAACGCCGGGCCTCGGCATCCTCGGCAATCGCACCCAGCCCGACCAGCATGGCAAAGACGGCAATCAATAAACGTTTCATCTCGACGGATCTCCCTGCTCAACTCTGATTTTCCAACCGCTGGCAGCGGTGGCTGCCATCGGACCTTGCCCCATCAGGATAGTTCATTCAGGCATGCGCGCGCACGCTGTCACGATGACCTTTCCGGGTCGTACAGTGTGCCTGTCTCATGGTCGAACGGCTTTTGCAGCGCCACATCTACGCGGTGCACGCCGGGCAGTGCATCCGGTACAGACAGGATGCGTGCATGCAAGGCGCGGTGCCAGGACAGATCCGCCTGCTCCGGGAACACACGACGCCAGGCAACGGCGCGCCGCAGCGCAAGATTCAGATCCATGATCGCCTCCTATGCAAACCCACTGAGCGCGGGCGCGCGGCACCATCAATATCGGGGCCGGTGCACCCACATGGGGACCCCGGCGTCGAATGGCGGCACCGCACGTCAAAGTCTGCCGCGAAGATCGGGGGACAGAGTCTGAGAGCATGGACGAGCGCCTGGCGTTCAGCTTGCCCGATCGCCGGTCTCCTGGCCCCTCAGTCCCCCAGCGCCTCTTCCAGCACGGCGATGAAACGGGCGTTCTCATCGGGCAGGCCGATCGAGACGCGCAACGAATCGGGCATGCCGTAACCGGCCAACGGGCGCACGATCACCCCGCGTTCCAGCATGAAGCGGTTCAGCGCCGGCGCATCGCCACAGTGGAACGTCACGAAGTTGGCCACACTGGGAATGAAGCTCAACCCGAGCCGGACCAAGGCGCTGGTCACTTGCTGCATGCCATCGTTGTTCAGGCGCACCGAGTCGGCGAGGAATACCGAGTCATCGAGCGCGGCGCAGGCGGCGACCTGAGCGAGCAGATTGACATTGAACGGCTGCCGGACGCGATTGAGGATATCGGCCACGGCGGGGCTCGCCAGGCCGAAGCCGACACGCAGCCCCGCAAGGCCGTACGCCTTGGAGAAGGTACGTACCACGATCAGATTGGGAAAACGGCTCAGCCAATGCAGCGAATCGCTGCGCCTCTCGCGCGGCAGGTATTCGGTGTAGGCCTCGTCCAGCACCACCAGCACGTCTTGCGGGCAACCTTCGAGAAACTCCACCAGATCGCCGGGCCGGGCCAGCGTTCCGGTCGGATTGTTGGGGTTGGCGATCCAGACGATCTTGGTCCCAGGGCGGATGGCCTCGCGCATCGCGGCCAGATCGTGCCCGTAGTCCTGCGCACGTACTTCGATGCCGCCGGCGCCACATGCCTGGGTGACCAGGGGATACACCGCGAACGCATACTGGGAATACACCGAGGAGTCGGCTGGGGTCAGGAAGGCACGCGCAATCAGCTCAAGCACATCATTGGAGCCGTTGCCAAGTACGATGCACTCGGGCGCCACCCCGAATTTCTGGGCGATCCTGGCCTTGAGCTCGAAACCGTTGCCGTCCGGATAGCGCGCCGACTCGGCCAACGTGCGTTCCACCGCGGCACGTGCCAGCGGGCTCATGCCCAGCGGATTTTCATTGGAGGCCAGCTTGATGATGCGGGCCGGGTCCAGATTCATCTCACGCGCCAGTTCCGCGATCGGTTTGCCAGGCTGGTAAGGGGCGATGGCGCGGACATGGTCCGGGGCAAGCTGCTGCAATGACATGATCGATCCGACGGGCAGGTGGAAAAACCGCCAGTGTACCGGGCGCCAGCGGTGCCGAACCAGCAGCGGCGTCACAGCCTGGCAGGCCCGCCCTTCCGGCGGCCAAGGGCACGCCAGCGATGACGCGCGGTCAGCCGCGTGCCGACACGTCGGTACGGCGCCAATGTCCCGGGCTAGCCGGTATGGCCGCCAAGGCCGCCAGCAGCGTGTCGGCAGAGCCTGCCAGCACCAGGCGCTCGACTTCGGCCGGCGCGACGAATCCTTGAGCTGCGGCATGACGCACGAACGCCAGCAAGGCATCGAAATACCCGGCCACGTTGAGCAGCCCGGCCGGTTTGCCATGCAGGCCGATCTGGGCCCAGGTCAGGATCTCGAACCACTCGTCCAACGTACCAAACCCACCCGGCATGGCGATGAAGGCATCGGCGAGCTCGACCATGCGCGCCTTGCGCGCGTGCATCGAGTCGACCACGATCAGCTCGCTCAAGCCGCCATGCGCCAACTCGCGCTCGACCATGAAATGCGGAATCACCCCGATCACGCGGCCGCCGGCGTGCAGCGCCGCATCGGCAAGCTCACCCATGAGCCCGACCCTGCCACCGCCGTACACCAGGGTACGCCCGCTTTGGGCAAGCATCGCACCCAGCGTGCGCGCCGCCACGGTGTAGATGGGTTCACCGCCATGCCGCGCCCCGCAGAAGACAGCCACATGTTGCATCCGGTCTCTCCTTACATCCAGGGTACCGCCCCACCCCGGCCATGCGGCCAGGTACACGATGGCGTTGGACTGCGTACCCGGCCGTCCTGTCGGGGACGACCGGCAAAACTAGAGCACTGCCTGCGGATAGCTGCCCAGCACCTTGACGAAGGCCGCCACCGCGCGCAGCTCGGACAGCGCATGCTGCAGCCCCGGTTCATCGGCATGGCCTTCCACGTCGACGAAGAACAGGTACTCCCATAATCCGGTACGGCTCGGGCGCGATTCGAACTTGGTCATCGATACCGCATGACGCGCCAGTGGCTCGACCAATGCATGCAGTGCGCCGGGGCGGTTGGAGGCCGAGAGCACGAGCGAGGTCTTATCGCGGCCCGACACCCCGGTCTGCTGCTGGCCCAGCACCAGGAAGCGCGTGGTGTTGTTCGGCTCGTCCTCGACATTCTGCGCCAGCTTGAACAGCCCGAAGCGCTCGGCCGCCGCATCGCCTGCCAGCGCCGCGGCATCCGGGTCCAGACTGGCCAGCCGGGCCGCCTCGGCATTGCTCGCCACCGAGATGCGCGCCACGTCGGCCGGCAGATTCTTGTTCAGCCATTCGTGGCATTGCGCCAGGCTTTGCGCATGCGAGTACACCCGGTTGATCCCCTGCTTGCCCTCGGCCGCGCGCAGCAGGTGGTGATGGATGCGCAACACCACCTCACCGCAGATCCTGAGCGGGGTGTTGACCATCAGATCCAGCGTGCGCCCGACGGCCCCCTCGGTTGAATTCTCGACCGGCGCGACCACATAGTCGGCCGCACCTGCCTCCACCGCGCGGAACGCCTCGTCGATCGATGCGCACGCCTGGGTCGTCGCTGCGTGGCCGAAATGCTTGATCGCCGCGGCCTGGCTGAAGGTGCCCTCCGGTCCCAGGAAGGCGATGGTCAGCGGCCGCTCCAGTGCAAGGCACGCCGACATGACTTCACGGAACAGCTTGGCCACGGTCTCGTCGGACAATGGCCCGCCGTTGAGCGACTTGATACGTGCAAGCACCTGCGCTTCCCGTTCCGGCCGGTAGACGACGCCGCCGCCCTTGATCTCGCCGATGGTGCGGGCGTGCCGGGCACGCGCGTTGAGCAGCTCCAGAATCCGTGCGTCGATGCCATCGATGGCATCGCGCTCCTGCTTGAGTCGTTGTTCCTGGTCCATAGGTCTATTTGTTCGGATCAAAAAGCGCGGCGTCGACGATCGACCACAGGTGGATCAGCCAGCCCAGCCAGATCACCCAGAGCACCGCCGCAAAGATGAACATCAGTGCAGCCTTGAGCACCCGCCCTTGCAGCAGCTGACCCAACCCCGGGATGAAGAAGCTTGCCAGCGCCGCCAGTACGTTGCCGCCCGAACCCTGTCCAGCCATGCCGACACCTCCGTCTTCAACCGTGCGTCTTCTCGAATTCACGCAGATAGTCGCACAACGCCTTCACGCCTTCGAGCGGCATGGCGTTGTAGATCGACGCCCGCATGCCGCCGACCGAGCGATGGCCTTTGAGCTGCAGCAGCCCACGCGCCTTGGCGCCTTCCAGGAAGGCATCATCCAGGCGGTCTTCGGTCAGGCGGAACGGCACGTTCATGCGCGACCGGTACGGCCTGTCCACTGGGCAATGGTAGAAGCCCGACGCATCCAGCGTCTCGTACAGCAGCGCGGCCTTCTCGATGTTGCGCTGAGCGATGCCGGCCAGACCGCCTTGTTCGAGCAGCCACTTGAACACAAGGCCGGCAACATAGATGGCGAAGGTGGGCGGCGTGTTGTAAAGCGAATCGGCCGCCGCATGCACCTGATAATCCAGCATGGTCGGCGTAGCGGCGCGCGCACGGCCCAGCAGGTCGTCGCGCACGATCGCCAGGGTCAGCCCCGACGGTCCGATGTTCTTCTGCGCGCCCGCATAAATCAGCCCGAAGCGCGAAACGTCCAGCGGCTGCGACAGGATGTTGGACGACATGTCGCAGACGAGTGGTGCCTGCGATTGCGGCACGAACGGAAACTCGACGCCACCGATGGTCTCATTCGAGCAATAGTGCAGATATGCCGCCTTGCTGCTGTGCTGCCACTGCGCCTCATCAGGAATCGAGGTGAAACGACCGGCCTCGCCGCTCGCCACGACGTGCACGTTCGCGTAGCGGCGGGCCTCCTTGATCGCGATCCTGGACCAGTGGCCGGTATCGACATAGTCGACCGTGTCGCCTTCCTGGGCTAGATTGAGCGGCACCATGGCGAAATGGAAGTGCGCGCCCCCTTGCATGAAGAGCACGGTGTAGTCCGATGGCAGCGCCAGCAGCTTGCGCAGGTCCGCCTCGGCCTCGGTGATGATCTGCGTGAACTCGCGGCCGCGATGACTCATTTCCATCACGCTCATGCCGGTGCCATGCCAGTCGGTCAGCTCGGCCTGGGCAGCCAGCATGACTTCGCGCGGCAGTACCGCCGGGCCGGAGCTGAAGTTGTACACCTGGGTCATCACGTTCTCCTGTGCTGTGGCAACGTTACTTGGCAGCCTTGACCTTGGCGGCCAGCGCCTCGAATTCCTTCTGGATCTCCGGCGCCAGGCTTTGCATCTGCGCCTGTACCCGGGGCATGGTCTTTTGCATCGTCATGCGCATGATCTCGGGCAGCTTGGTCAGCGTCTTCTGCCCGGTAGGCGTGCGATAGAACGTGGCAATGTCCCGGATCTCGTCGGCGGTGAAATGCTCGGCCATCACGTCGATGGTCAAGGCTTGCGTCTCGCTGTACGGCAATGCCGCATCGATACGCACCCGGACCATCGCAGTCACGCGCTTGGACAACGCGGGCAGCTCCTGCTCGAGCACCGCACGCTGCGCAGCACTCATCTTGACACTGCCGAACACTTGGCGGGTCTGCTGCGACAGCATCACCGGCAGCTCACTCAGCAACGACTTCAAGGTGTCTTCGTGCACCTTGCGATAGTTCATCACCTCCAGCAGCTGCTGCGCCTCGGCGCGGGCATCCTCGTTCGCCGCCAGTGCCGGAAGGGCGGCAAGGCAGGCGGCGGCAAATATCGTGGCACGGATCAGGCGACGCATCGCAACTCCTTGGATGGGAAACAGTTTGGCAACGGCATCAGGACAGCAGAAAGTGAGCGCGGGCGGCCGCGACCGGTTTATCCGGATCGTCCTGCCAGGCGCTCATCAGCACGTTGGCGACCCGCTTGCCCTGGCGCACGATCTCGCAGCGGCCGTACAGGGCCTGCGGCTTGCCACTGCGCAGATAATCGATCGAAAAGTCGATCACCTTGGGCACGCGGGTGGTATCGGTGGCAGCAAGGAGCGTGAAGATGGCGGCGTTCTCCAGAAAACCGCCGATCACGCCGCCGTGCAGCGCGGGCAGGAGCACATTGCCGATATTCGATGCCTGGAACGGCAGCGTGAACAGCAGGCCATCGCCGGTCTGGGCCATGGTCATGCCGATAGTGCGGGCATAGGGAATCGCCTGCAGCACCGCTTGGTAGTCGCCGCTGGCGCGCGCCTGCTGCCAGCATTGCTTGATCTGCAGGTCGGTCATGCCGCCCCTCCGACCGCGGTACGCATGAAGGTGCCGACACCGTGCGCGATCTCGCGCTCACCCTGATAGGCCAACGCACGCGTGAAGGCGATCTGGCCCGTCAACCGATAGCACTCGGCGCGACACAGGATGGGCTCGTCAGGCTTGGCCGCCCGCAGATAGTCGATGCGCAGATCGAGCGTGGCCACGCTTTCCGGCTGATCGAGCAGGGTGTAGATGCAGGTGCCGCTCGCGGTATCGATCAGCGTCGTCACCGCACCGCCATGGACCACGCCCGACTCGGGATCGCCGATGATCCCTTCGGAATACGGCAGCTTGAGCAAGACCCAGCCGGCGTCGGCCGCCACGTATTCCAGGCCCAGCGCCCGGCAATGCGGCAGGGTCATGAACCATTGGTAGAGCTGTTCGAAGAACGGCGGATGGGCGACGGACATGGCAACCGGGCCCGCGATCAGGCGTCGCCGCCGGTTTCTGGTTGATCGGGCGCCTGGCCATCGAGCATTTCCTGGCCATCGAGCATTTCGGGCGGGCTTTCCTCCTCGCTCTCGGCCACCTTCTGCAAGCCCGAAAGCTTCTCGCCCTCGTCCAGATTGATCAGACGTACGCCTTGCGCGGCGCGGCCGGTCTCACGGATCTCAGATACGCGGGTGCGGATCAGCACCCCGCCCGTCGTAATCAGCATCAGGTGGTCCGATTCCTCGACCAGCGTAGCGGCCACGAGCTTGCCGTTGCGCTCGCCGGTATCGATGGCGATCACGCCTTGCGTACCGCGGCTGGTAAGCCGGTAGTCGCCGATCGGGGTGCGCTTGCCGTAACCGTTCTCGGTCGCGGTGAGCACCTGCTGCTGCTCGTTCCCCGCCACCAGCAGCGAGATCACCCGCTGGCCGGATTGCAGCGCCATGCCACGTACCCCGGTGGCCGCCCGGCCCATCGCCCGCACATCGGTTTCGACAAAGCGCACCGACTTGCCGGTATCGGAGAACAACATCACTTGATCGCCACCCTGGGTCAGTGCCACACCGATCAGATCGTCGCCGTCTTCGATGTTGATGGCGATGATGCCCTTTCTCATCGGACGCGAATAATCGGTGAGCGGTGTCTTCTTGACCGTCCCGTTGGCGGTGGCCATGAACACATACTGGTCGTCGCGGAACTCCTTGACCGGCAGCACGGCGCTGATCTTCTCGCCGTCCTGCAATGGCAGCAGGTTGAGGATGGGCTTGCCACGGCTGGTACGCCCGCCCTGTGGCAGTTCATAGACCTTGAGCCAATACACCCGGCCCAGCGACGAGAAACACAGGATGTAGTTGTGGGTGTTGGCCACGAACAACTGGTCGATGAAGTCGTCGTCCTTGGTCGCCGCCGCCTGCTTGCCACGCCCGCCGCGCCGCTGCGCGCCGTACTCATCCATCGGCGTGGCTTTGATGTAACCGCCGTGGGTGAGCGTCACCACCATGTCCTGCGGCGTGATCAGGTCTTCGATGCACAGATCCTCGCCATGGGCGATGATCTCGGAGCGGCGCGTATCGCCGTACTGCTCCTTCACCTGGGCCAACTCGTCGGCGATGATCTGGGTGACCCGCTCGGGCCGCGCCAGGATGTCGAGCAGATCGACGATCCTGTCCATCACCTCGCGGTACTCGCCGACGATCTTGTCCTGCTCCAATCCGGTGAGACGCTGCAGACGCAATTCCAGGATGGCCTGCGCCTGCGCATCCGACAACAGATAGCCTCGCTCGCCCAGGCCGAACTCGGGCAACAGCCCATCGGGGCGGGAAGCGCTGATGTCGGTCCGTGCGAGCATCTCCTCGACCAACGTCGAGCGCCAGGCACGGCCCATCAGCGCCGCCTTGGCCTCGGGCGGCGTCGCGGCGGCCTTGATCAGCGCGATGATCTCATCCACGTTGGACAGCGCCACCGCGAGACCCTCAAGGATATGGCCGCGCTCGCGCGCCTTGCGCAATTCGAAGATGGTGCGGCGGTTGACCACCTCGCGCCGGTGCCGCAGGAAGCACTCGAGCACCTGTTTCAGGTTCAGCAGGCGCGGCTGGCCATCGACCAGCGCCACCATGTTGATGCCGAAGCTGTCCTGCAGCTGGGTATGCTTGTACAGATTGTTGAGTACCACGTCGGGCATTTCGCCGCGCTTGAGCTCGATGACCACACGCATGCCGGAACGATCCGATTCGTCGCGGATCTCCGAAATCCCCTCGAGCACCTTTTCGCGCACCAATTCGCCGATGCGCTCCAGCAGCTTGGCCTTGTTGACCTGGTAGGGCAGCTCGTCCACCACGATCATCTGTCGGTCCGCACTTCTGACAATCTCTTCGAAGTGGCAACGCGCACGCATCACCACGCGGCCGCGACCGGTGCGGTAACCCTCGCGTACGCCGGCCACGCCGTAGATGATCCCCGCGGTGGGGAAATCGGGGGCCGGGATCAGATCGATCAGCTCATCGACCCCCATCTCAGGCTGGGCAAGCAACGCCAGCGCGCCATCGATCACCTCGCCAAGATTGTGCGGCGGGATATTGGTCGCCATGCCCACGGCAATGCCGGACGAGCCGTTGACAAGCAGTGCCGGGATGCGTGTCGGCAGCACCGTCGGCTCCAGCTCCTTCTCATCGTAGTTGGGCGTGAAATCGACGGTTTCCTTATCGATATCGGCCAGCAGTTCGCCCGCAATGCGTGAGAGGCGGCACTCGGTATACCGATAGGCTGCGGCGAAATCGCCATCGATCGAGCCGAAATTACCCTGCCCGTCGATCAGCATGTAGCGCAACGAGAAATCCTGCGCCATCCGCACCAGCGCCTCATAAGCCGCGCTGTCGCCATGAGGATGGTATTTACCGAGGACATCCCCAATTACACGTGCACATTTCACATACGGTCTATTCCAGACGTTGTTACTCTCATGCATAGCGAACAGGATGCGGCGGTGTACCGGCTTCAGGCCATCGCGCACATCGGGCAACGCCCGCCCGACGATCACGCTCATGGCGTAATCCAGGTATGAACGACGCATTTCCTCTTCGAGACTGACAGGAATTGTTTCTTTGGCGAAGCTGGTATGTTCGGACATCTTTCAGGACCGTTAAGAGCGGGCTTTCGCGCAGATGGCGAAACGGGAGGAAGCCCCCAGGCCGCTTCGGGCGCGCGACAAGGAGGACATCTGCAAATAACCGAGGGCAAGTTTAACACGCGTCCGGAAGCGCTCCAATTTTGCGTACCGGCTCAGGAAAATTCACGGCGTCTTGATTTGCATACGGAAAAGTTAAGACACTAGAATATGCAACGTTACTGATTGATTGGATGGAACTTACTCGTATCCGTATCAATCGTTCTCACAAACCTAATAAGGCAGCTGTCTTGCCGGGCTTACAACGAAACTACTAAGGAGAAAAACTATGTTGTCGATCAAGCAAACCCTGACACGCCTTGCCGTGACCGCCGCGCTTGGCAGCGCCGCAACCGCCTTCGCCGCCACCGACGCCTACCTCACCAACAGCACCAACGTCAGCCCTTCCAATCCTGAGGGCGTGGTCAAGAACAGCATCACCGAATGCTGGCAGACCAGCTCCTGGAGCAAGGACAAGGCCGTCAAGGGCTGCGCGGGCTATGTCGAGCCGGTTGCCGCTCCGGCACCGGCCCCCGCTCCGGCCCCCGCTCCGGCTCCGGCCCCGGCACCCGCCCCGTCGGTGACGACCAAGAAGTTCACGCTGCAGGCCGAGGTGCTGTTCGACTTCAACAAGTCGGTGCTCAAGCCTTCGGGCAAGGACGCGCTTGACCAGCTGTACAACGAGGTTGCCAACCTGGATCCGAAGGAAGGCGCCGCCGTGGTGATCGGTCACACCGACCGCATCGGTTCGGACAAGTACAACATGGAGCTGGGCTATCGCCGTGCCAAGGCGGTGCAGGACTACATGATCTCCAAGGGTGCCCCGGCCGAACGCATCACCGCCGAATCGCGTGGTGAAAGCGCCCCGGTGACCGGCGATACCTGCGCCAAGGTCAAGCCGCGCGCCAAGCTGATCGAATGCCTGTCCCAGGATCGCCGTGTCGAGATCGAAATTCGCGGCACCCGCGAAGTGACCGAAACCAAGGCTGAAACCAAGTAAGCTTCGGCATGGTCAGAAAAGCCCCGCCTCAGGCGGGGCTTTTTACATGCGGCAATCACGCAGATCAGGAACAATGAACGGATGAAGAAATATCTCCTCACCCTTGCCCTGCCCTCATTTTTCTCGCTCGCCTGGCTTGAACCGGCCCGTGCGGACGCAGTCGCCATGCTCAAGAACACCTTGTCGAGCACGGTGACGCTGCAGGGACGTTTCACGCAGACGGTGACCCAGCAGAGCGGCAAGCCGCAGCAAAGCCAGGGCCAGTTCGCGATCCAGCGACCCGGCAAGTTCCGCTGGTCCTATCAGGCACCTTATGAACAGGTGATCGTCGGCGATGGCAGCTCAGTGTGGCTGTACGATCCGGACCTGCGCCAGGCCACGGTGAAAGCCTTCGGCAATGCGCTCGAATCGAGCCCCGCGGCGCTCTTGGCCGGCGACAATGCGCTGGAGGACAACTACACCTTCAAAACCCTGCCTGCCAAGGGCGGCCTCTCCTGGCTGGAAGCCCAACCCAAACGCGAGGACTCGGGATTCGCCAGTATCAAGCTGGGGATCAGGGCCGATCAGGTGCAGGAAATGGAATTGCTCGACCGTTTTGGACAAGTGACACGTATCCGCTTTGACGAGCTGCGGCGCAATGCCAAACTGGATGCGGCGTTGTTCCGCTTCACACCACCGAAGGGCGTCGACGTCGTTCGCGAGTGAGCGCATTGCCGATGGCACGGGGTCATTGCCGTCAAACCAGCCCCTTCCGCACTGTGTTCATGACAAAGGGATGAATCTTGGCTGATTTGTTCAGCGTATCGCCGGCCCCCCCCCTTGCTGAAGCGCTCAGACCGGCCACCCTTGGCGATGTGGTCGGTCAGACCCATCTTCTGGGCCCCGGCAAGCCATTGCGTCTCGCGTTCGAGGCCCGCAAGCCCCATTCGATGATCCTGTGGGGGCCACCCGGCGTCGGCAAGACCACCCTCGCCCGTCTGACAGCGCATGCGTTCGAATGCGAGTTCATCGCGCTTTCGGCGGTGTTTGCCGGAGTGAAGGACATCCGGGAAGCCATGGCCCAGGCCGAGCATTACCTGGCGCTGGGCAAACCGACCATCCTGTTCGTCGACGAGATCCATCGCTTCAACAAATCGCAGCAGGATGCGCTTTTGCCTTATGTGGAATCGGGCCTGGTCACCTTGATCGGCGCCACCACCGAAAATCCCTCGTTCGAGGTCAATTCGGCGTTGCTGTCGCGCGCGCAGGTCTATGTGCTCAAGCCGTTGAACGAAGAGGAACTGGGGCAGTTGCTTGTGCGCGCGCAGCAAGACGTGCTTGCGCACCTGCAGTTCGAGGAGCCGGCCGTTGCGACCTTGATCGGCTATGCCGACGGCGACGCGCGGCGCTTCCTCAATCTGCTTGAGCAATGCAATACCGCCGCGGGTGCGGCCGGCGTCGGGATCGTCACCGCCGAATTCGTGCAGAACGCGTTAACACTCAACGCGCGCCGCTTCGACAAGGGTGGGGACAATTTCTACGACCAGATCTCGGCATTGCACAAATCGGTGCGCGGCTCCCATCCCGATGCCGCCCTCTACTGGCTTATGCGGATGCTCGACGGCGGTGCCGACCCCCGCTATCTCTCCCGGCGCATCGTGCGCATGGCCTGGGAGGACATCGGGCTCGCCGACCCGAAGGCGTTGCAGATCGCCAACGAGGCTGCCACCACCTACGAACGGCTGGGCTCGCCCGAGGGTGAGCTGGCACTGGCCCAGGCCGTGCTCTATCTGGCGGTGGCGGCCAAGAGCAACGCCGGTTACAGCGCCTACAACCAGGCGCGTGCCTTCGTGAAGCAGGATGCTTCGCGCGAGGTGCCGGTGCATCTGCGCAATGCGCCGACCAGGCTGATGAAGGAATTGGGCTATGGCCATGAGTACCGCTACGCCCACGATGAACCGCATGCCTATGCCGCAGGGGAGACCTACCTGCCCGAAGGCATGCCGGAGCCGGGCTGGTATCAACCATCCCCCCGCGGTTTGGAAATCAAGATCGCGGAGAAAATGGCCTTCCTCAGACAGCTCGATGAGGACGCAAAGCGGTAGTCGCCCGTATGGCACGACGTGAAATTGTGCCGTTCCCGCTCGGCTTTGGCGCATATCAGCTGTGACCGCGTTGCCCATCCTGGAAGCGCGGCCCTGTTGCTGCACGCCAGGTCATTGATCGACCGATCCCATGTCGGCCCCGCCCCTCTGCCCGCTACCGGCCTTTGCCGGTTGTTCCTGCCGACCAGGTCCATGACGCTCGGGTTGCCCGCTGGCGGCCGCAAAAGCCCGCGCCTGCGCGTTTTTTTGGATCGGCGCCAGGAAAGCATGGTGTAAAATCCTGCGCTCCAACCCGACCCCTCCCTGGAACCATGCTCGATATCAACCTGCTCCGTAACGATCTTGACCACGTTGTCGCGCGCCTGGCGAGCCGTGGCTTTGCCTTCCCGGCAGAACAGTTCAACCTGCTCGAAGCCGAGCGCAAGTCGTTGCAGACAGCAACGCAGGAGCTGCAGGCCAAACGCAACAGCGTCTCCAAGGAAGTGGGCATGGCCAAATCCCGCGGTGAGGACGTCGCCCCCATCCTGGCGCAGGTGGAACACCTCAAAGGTGAGCTGGCAGCCAATGAAACGGCATTGGCCGCGCTGCAGGAGAAGCTGTCCGATCTGCTGCTGCGCGTGCCCAACCTGCCGCAGGCCGCCGTGCCGCAGGGCAAAGACGAGAGCGGCAATGTCGAAGTGCGGCGTTGGGGCACGCCCCGCACCTTCGATTTTCCGATCAGGGATCATGTCGATGTCGGCGCGCCGCTCGGCCTTGATTTCGAAACCGGCGCGCGCCTGTCCGGTGCGCGTTTCACGGTGTTGCATGGCCAGATCGCGCGGCTGCATCGGGCCCTCGCCCAGTTCATGCTGGACCTGCACACCGGCGAGCACGGTTACGAGGAAACCTACACCCCCTATATCGTCAACCCGGAGGTGCTGTACGGCACCGGGCAACTGCCCAAGTTCGCCGAAGACATGTTCCGCGTGGAGCGCGGCGGCGAAGGCAGCCAGCCGCAATACCTGATCTCGACGGCGGAGATCTCGCTCACCAACACCGTACGCGACACGGTGCTCAAGCCGGAGCAGTTGCCGATCAGGCTGACCGCCCATTCGCCGTGCTTCCGCTCGGAAGCCGGCTCCTATGGACGCGATGTGCGCGGCATGATCCGCCAGCACCAGTTCGACAAGGTGGAGATGGTACAGATCGTGCGCCCGGAGCAATCGGACGCGGCGCTGGAAGCCATGGTCGGGCATGCCGAGGCAGTGCTGCAGAAGCTTGGCCTGCCCTATCGGGTGGTGGCCTTGTGCACCGGCGACATGGGTTTTTCCGCAGCCAGGACCTACGACCTGGAAGTCTGGCTGCCGGCGCAGGCCACCTACCGCGAAATTTCGAGCTGCTCCAACTGCGAAGCCTTCCAGGCACGGCGCATGCAGGCGCGCTTCAAGAACGAAGCTGGCAAGAACGAACTGCTGCATACACTCAACGGCTCGGGGCTGGCAGTGGGACGCACCCTGGTGGCGGTGCTGGAGAACTACCAGAACGCCGACGGCAGCGTCACGGTACCGGAGGCACTGCGCCCCTACATGGGCGGGCTGGCGCTGCTCAAGCCCTGAACAATTTCTCCCCATAGGCGCACCATTTGGTGCGCCGCCAGTTGCTTAAACCCGCCGTCATCCGTTATATGGGTAGTTTGTGATGAATTGCGGGGGCAATCATGTCTATCCTGACCGCTTGGCTGGTCACTGCCTTGGCCCTGGCCGGCCTGGAGATGTTGACCGGAACGTTCTACCTGCTCGCCATTGCAATCGGAATGCTGTTCGGGGCGCTGGCCTCCTGGCTGGGTGCGCCACTCGCCTTACAGTTCGTCGTGGCGTCGTTGTGTGCGCTGGGCGCCGTCGCCGCGCTACGGCAATGGAAACGCAGGCAGCAGCCGGTCGGCACCGACGCCGGCCAATCGCTGGACATCGGGCAACGTGTCAGCATCGAAACCTGGCTTGACGCCACCCACGCCCGGGTCCGCTACCGCGGCTCGCACTGGCAGGCGCAACTGCGTGCGCCGTTGACCGCGCCACTGACCGAGCCCCTTTACATCGTGGCCCAGCAGGGCAATACGCTGATCCTCGATACCGTTCCGCCGCAGTCCTAACCATGCCCATGGAGCAGCCCATGATCTTCGCGATCGCGCTATTCGTCATTGTCGTCATCTTCGTTGCCCGCACCGTCAAGATCGTCCCGCAGCAGAATGCGTGGGTCCGCGAACGGCTGGGGCGTTTTCACGATGTGCTGGAGCCCGGGCTGCGGGTGGTGATCCCTTTTGTCGACCGGATCGCCTATCGGCACGATCTGCGGGAGGTGCCAATGGATGTGCCAAGCCAGGTCTGTATCACCAAGGACAACACGCAGCTGCAGGTCGACGGCATCATCTATTTCCAGGTCGTCGACCCCAAGCTGGCGTCGTACGGATCGAGCGACTACGTACTGGCGATCACCCAGCTGGCCCAGACCACGCTGCGCTCGGTGGTCGGCAAGCTGGAGCTGGACAAGACCTTCGAGGAACGTGATGAGATCAACCGTGCGGTGGTCTCGGCGTTGGACGAAGCCGCAACCAGCTGGGGAGTCAAGGTGTTGCGCTACGAGATCAAGGATCTGACGCCGCCGGCCGAAATCCTGCGCTCGATGCAGGCCCAGATCACTGCCGAGCGCGAAAAGCGCGCCCGTATCGCCCAATCCGAGGGCTTGCGCCAGGAACAGATCAACCTCGCATCCGGCGAGCGCGAAGCGGCGATCCAGCGCTCACAGGGTGAGATGCAGGCTGCCATCAATGAATCGGAAGGGGAAAAGCAGGCGGCGGTCAACCGCGCCACTGGGGAAGCCGAAGCGATCCGGCTGGTCGCCCGCGCCAATGCCGAGGCGATCGCGACGGTGGCCGAGGCGATCGAGCACCGCGGCGGCATCGAGGCGGTCAACCTCAAGGTGGCGGAGCAGTACGTCTCCGCCTTCGGCAATATCGCCAAGCAAGGCAACACCATGCTGCTGCCGACCAACGCCGCCGATATCGCCGGTCTGGTGGCCACTGCAACCTCGGTGATCCGGCAACAGCCCAAGTAAAGCGCCAGGGGGCCGGCGCGATGCCGGCCTGGTGGCGGCGTCTGCGCGGTGGGTGGGCACTCGCCGCACCGCCCAATTCTGCCGCCGTCCTCCTACCTGCAAGCCGCTGGCATTCCCGCTCAGCCCAGGATCTGTACGATGGCCAGACCCAGCTCGTACAGCCTGCCACGCGCCAGTTCATGACAACGCACCACCCGCACCCGCGCCGCCAGCGGTTCGCGCAGGCTGCCGCCCTGGCGCGGCGGCATCACGAAGACCTCGAATTCCTCGCCCGGCCGCGGCACATACGAGGTGCGCAGCGTCATCCCGCTCACGCTCAAGTCGCTGCAGGTACCGTAGTGGGATGGACCGAAGTCGAGCGTGCGGATCTTGACCTTGCAGTCAACCGGGATGCGCAGGGCACTGCGCTGTTCACGGGGCGGGAAACGATCAGTCATGCTCGGGCGGGCTCACGGTGCAGGACATCGGACATGCGAGCGTAGTCCGCGCCCGCGGTGGGGGCAAGCAGGAAAACCCGGCCGGCAGGCGATGGGCAGGCTCATGTCGGCGCGGACCGGCGCAGGCTGCGGCAGGGAAGAACGGGCGCGGCATCCTCGACCACCCGCTCAGGCATCGCGCGTGACGCGCCAGATCTCTTCCAACGTGGTATCGCCCGCCAACACCCGGCGCACGCCGTCCTGGCGCAGGCTGAGCATGCCATGCTGCAACGCATGGTGCTTGAGCTGCTGTTCCGGCTCCTGGTTGTGGATCATGCTGCGCATCGCTTCGTCCACCAGCAACAGCTCGTAGATGCCGGTACGGCCGCGATAGCCGGTGCCGTTGCACGCGGCGCAACCGTGCGCCCGGTACAGCATCGGCGCATGTGCCACCCCCAACGCCGCACATTCGGCCGCTTCGGCGACATGGGCCACGCGGCAGTCGGGGCATAGCCTGCGCGCCAGTCGCTGGGCCAACACACCCAGCAGCGACGATGCCAGCAGAAACGGTTCGATCCCCATGTCGGTCAGACGCGTCACCGCGCTTGCCGCATCGTTGGTATGCAGCGTGGCCAGCACCAGATGGCCGGTCAGTGAGGCCTGGACCGCGATCTGCGCCGTTTCCAGATCGCGGATCTCACCGATCATGATCACGTCCGGGTCCTGACGCAGGATGGCACGCAGTGCACGCCCGAAGCTCATGTCGATCCGTGGGTTGACCTGGGTCTGCCCCACCCCGTCCAGGTCATATTCGATGGGGTCCTCGACCGTCATGATGTTGCTGCTGGCGGCGTCCATGCGCGACAGCGCAGCATACAGCGTAGTGGTCTTGCCCGAGCCGGTGGGCCCGGTGACAAGGATGATGCCGTGCGGCTGCGCCAGCAGCCCCTCCAGCCGGCCCAGCGTGTCGGCGGGCATGCCGAGCTTTTCCAGGTTGAGGCGCCCGGCGGATTTGTCGAGCAGCCGCAGCACTGCACGCTCGCCGTGCCCGGTGGGCAGGGTGGACACCCGCACGTCGACCGGGCGCCCGGCCACGCGCAGTGTGATGCGGCCGTCCTGTGGCAATCGTTTCTCGGCGATGTCCAGACCCGCCATCACCTTGATCCGCGATACCAGGGCGGCATGCAGTGCACGCTTGGGTTCGATCACGTCGCGCAGCTGGCCATCGACGCGAAAGCGCACCACCGAGCGCGTCTCGAATGGTTCGATATGCAGATCCGAGGCGTTCTCGCGCAATGCTTCGGTCAGCAGGGCATTGATCAGTCGGATGATGGGCGCGTTGTCCGCGGTATCCATCAGATCCTCGATCTCGGGAATATCCTGTGCCAGCCGCGACAGATCGAGGTTGCCTTCGAGATCGCCCACCACCGTGGCACTGCCGCGCTCGCCGTCGCTGAAGAGCGCGGTCACCCGCGCGTCGTACTCGGCAGGCTCCAGCACCACCACGTTCAGCGGCCTGCCGGCCACGCGGCGCAATTCGGACAACGCCGCCAGATCGCCGCCACGCTTCATCAGCACGTCCAGCCCATCCGCATGCGCAGCAAGGTCGACGACGCCGCGATCGCGCGCGAAATGGTAGGGGACGAGGCGGCTCATGGCTGGGCAGGCTGCGGCGGCCGGGCCTTATCGGCAGGTGCCGCGCCGGCCGGCTCGGGCAGTTGCTCCGGCAGCTTCACCTTGGGCAGATCGGGCAACAGCGGATGATCCGGGATCCGGAAACCTTCCTGCTGCGTCTTGAGGTACTGGTAGCGCGAGTTGGACAATGTCTCGCTCGCCTTGCCGTCGCGCAGGATGTAGGGCCGCAGGAACACCATCAGATTGGTCTTCTGCCACCGGCGCGACTCATAGCGGAACAGATTGCCAAGGCCGGGGATGTCGCCAAGGCCGGGCACCTTGTCCTGGCCGTTGGAGAGCCTGTCCTCGATCAGGCCGCCCAGTACCAGTACCTGGCCGTCGTCCACCAGCACCTTCGACTCGATCGAGCGCTTGCTGGTCGCGATGCCGGCACCGTTGGTCTGCACCGAGGCGTCGATGTTCGACACCTCCTGGTAGACGCTCATCGTGATGCTGCCCCCCTCGGACACCTGCGGCTTGACCTTGAGGGTGATGCCGATGTCCTCGCGCTCGACCGTGGTGAAGGGGTTGGGGTTGCTGCCGGTGGAGGACTGCGTGCCGGTGATGATGGGAATGTTCTGCCCCACCATGATCTTGGCCTCTTCGTTGTCCAGCGTGATCAGGTTGGGGGTGGACAGGATGTTGGCGTTGCCACTGTTCTGCAGCGCCGTCGCCAGTATTCCCAGCGAGGGGCTCTCGCCCCGCAGCGGATTGGCGTTCAGGATGCCGATGTTGAAGCCCGGCGGCACGGTAGGCTTGCGGGCGATGAGTCCGTTGGCGATGTTGGCCAGATTGTTGATCGCACCGCCCGGTGCCAGTGCCGAGATGCCGACCCCGACCACGTCGGTACCACCGCCCAGCACCCATTGGATGCCGAACTCGCCCACCTTGGACACGTTCACCTCGGCGATCATCGCCTCGATATAGACCTGGGCGCGGCGCATATCGAGCTTGTCGACCACCGAGCGCAGGTTGTTATAGATATTGTCCGGTGCGGTGATGATCAGCGAATTGGTCATCGCATCAGCCTGGATCATCACCGTGGTACCCGCGACCTGCACGCTGGCCGCACTGCTTTGCGCCGCGGGGCTGCCGGTGCTGTTCGCGGTATTGGCCGCGGCGGACAATCCTCCGGTACTGCTGGCGGTTGGACTCGCGGACAGCGTGCCGCCGCTGGCGGCATTGCCGCTGTCCTGGCCGGTGAGGATGCCCTTGAGCGTGGCCGCGAGCTTGGTCGCCTCGGCATTCTTCAGATAGATCACCTGGATATTGCCGCCAGCGGCGCCGGGCTGATCCAGCGTCTCGACCAGACGGCGGATCTGCTGCGCGTGCACCGCGGTCTCGCTGCGCACCAGCAGCGCGTTGCTGCGGATATCCGGGACCACCGCACTACGACGCACGCCATCGGGCAGCGGTGTCTGCGGCGCCACCCCCTGCACCTGCACCTCGGGCAACAGGCGCGCCAGGGTCTGGGCCACGTCGACCGCCGAGGCGTATTTGAGTGGGATCGGAAACACATCCAGTGTCGGTGGCTGGTCGATGCTTTCGATCACCCGGTTGAGCCGGCGGATATTGTCGGCATAGTCGGTGATCACCAGCGTATTGCCGGCCGGATACGCGTTGATGGCGTTGTTGGGCGTGATCAGCGGCCGCAGGATGGGCACCAGCTGGCTCGCCGACTCGTACTTGAGCGGATAGACCTGGGTGATGATCTGGTCGCCGGCGACCTTGGTACCGGGCAGGGTGGTGGCGCTGTAGTGCTGCTTGGCGTCGGCCTCGGGCACGATCTTGACTGCCCCGCCGGACTCGACGGCGGCAAAGCCTTGCTGGCGCAACGCCGACAACAGGATGGGATAGACCTGATCGCGCTTGACCGGCTGGGTCGAGACGATGTTGACCGTGCCCTTCACCCGGGGATCGAGCACGAAGTTGCGGCCGGTGATCAGGCCGATCGCCTTGATCGTCGATTCCAGATCGGCATTCACGAAATTGAGCGTCACCTCGTTGTCGACGGCCGAGGCGGTTCCGGCGGTCAACAGCGCCAGGGCGAGTACGAGCGGGCGCAGGCGGATCATGGGCTACCGTTCATGGTTGGATTTGGTACTGCAGGGTCACCGGGCTGCCGCTACGCACGACTTCCAGTGTGACCTGGTTTTGCTGGCTGAACAGGCTGTAGACAAGCGACATGTCGGATGTATCGGCGAGGGTACGCCCGTTGGCACGCTTGAGGATATCGCCATCTTGCAGTTGTAGCAGGCCGGCGAAAGGCTGTTGGCGCGTATCCATCAGATAAATCCCGCCTTCGGGCGAGACCGCAAGCCCCTTGGACCAGTCGGCGATATTCATGCTCTGCATCGCATCCGCCATCACACCACGCGTGATCTTGAGCTGCTGTGCGGAAGCAGGGGACTGCGAGGGCGAGGGCGTACCGCTGTCCGGCGGCGGCCCGCCACCGATGTTCCCCGTTCCCGGCAATATCCCCTTGTCGGCCCCTTCCAGCGGGATTTCCTCAGTACGGCCGCGATTGTCCACCCTTGCCCGGTCCCGCTCGACCGCGAGCAGCGTGACGCCGTCCTGCAGCGCATCGCCAGGGCGGGCGGCAAGTGCCACCGGGCCGAAGCCGGTGAAGATCGCCGCGCTGAACCCCTCTCCACCGGCAATCACCGCCACCAGCTTGGCTGCGAGCGACGTCGGTGCCGCGGCCGTACCGGCACTGCCGAACCATGTGGGCGCATAGACCCAGGCGGGTCGTTGCTGCACCGCAGGCTCCGGTGGTTGTGTCAGCCGCAGGTCGGGCGACGCCGGCGCGACCAGGCGCCATAGAAGGCCGGCGCATACCCAGGCCAAGGCACCGGCCAGCGCGAGCTCGGCGAGTGCTGCCACGCGTGCGCTGGGAATACGCGGTAATTTGGGGGCTTTCACGGTCGGTGCGAAGACGCGGTCGGCAAAAGGCGCATTTTATACCTCAAGCCCGGAAAGATTGACTACAACAGCCAGCATCACGCAGTACGCCGGCAAACGCGTACATGGCGGACGTTGACACCTGCAAGGCCCCATGCTTAAATGCGCCCTCTTTCGACGGCGGGTGGTTAGCTCAGTTGGTAGAGCGTCTGCCTTACACGCAGAATGTCGGCGGTTCGATCCCGTCACCACCCACCAGCGACGCCCGTTGCTGGTAATACTTGTCAAAAGCCGCTGCGGAGCGGTAGTTCAGTTGGTTAGAATACCGGCCTGTCACGCCGGGGGTCGCGGGTTCGAGTCCCGTCCGCTCCGCCACTTGCTCCTTTCGTCCCCTCCAGAGCGCACCATCATCCCCGCCATGCTGCTGCCAAGTCACGGATTGCCGCCGTCAGACACGCAGTGGTCAGGATCGTTTTGGAATCAGATGTCGCGCCGCCGTCGCCAACGGCTGTCTGAGGGACTAAACTGTGGTGCATTCCATCCGGTCCCCAACCTTGTACCGGCATGACCACAAAATCTCAGACTTCCCGATTCGAACTGGCAGTGCTGGGCTTGGCCCTGCTGGCCTGCCTGTTTGCACTTGTCGCCATGCAATGGTGGGCAGCCGATCGGCTGGGCGGGAAGATCTGGTTTCTCTACGGCCTGTTCACGATCACCGCGGTCGGCCTGCTGCTCCTGCTGCTGCGCCGACCGGTGCTGCAGTCCACGCCGGATGCCCGCGAGGCGCTGCCCGCAGTCGAAAGGCAGGCGATTGCCCATTGCCTGCCCGACATTGTCTGGCGCATCGACTACGCGACGCGTGCGGTCACGCCGCTCAACAAGGTCGACAACAGCGACCACCCGAATGCGCAGGACGACAATGCGCGGCTTTCGATGCTGTTTCCGGCGCGCGTCTCGCGTCAATACCTGGAGGCGTTGATCAGCGTGCAGAGCGCGCAGACGCCGCAGCAGTTCGAATACCGGCTCGCGCAGGCGGAGGGCAAGGCCCAGCGGGTATTCGAAGCACGGCTGCTGCCGCTGTCGGGCAAGGACTGCCTCGCCGTCATCCGCGACATCACCGAGATGAAGGCCACCGAGGAAGCCCTGTTCAATCAACAGCTGTTCGTGCACCAGATCATCGATTCGAGCCCGAGTCTCATCTTCGTACGCGACCGGCATGGCCGTTTCCTGCTGGTGAACCGGGCCACCCAGAGCGCGCTGGGCCATGATCTGCTGGTCCAGTCGCACATGGGGCTCGCGGACCAGCAGTTACCATTCACCGTCGGTGACCAGGATGTGCTGGAAAAGGGCGAGACGGTGCGCATCGTCGATCATTGCACGCTGGCCAACGGCCGTACGCATTGGTTCGATCTGATCAAGCAACCGCTGATCCGCGATGGCGAGGTCTACATCCTGTCGATCGCCATGGATATCTCGCATGTGAAGGCGGCCGAGGCGGCGCTGGCCAACAGCGAGCCGCTCTCGGGCGAGGTGGCCGACGCGTTGCCGCAGCCCTTCATGCTGATCCGCGAAGGCAATATCGAGTTCGCCAACCTTGCCGCCTGCCTGCTGCTGAACGCGCCGCCGTCGGCGGTGCTGGGCCGGCCGTTGTCGGCCTTTGCCGGCAATGCCGAGGCGCTGCTGGGCGTGGCCGATTTCGAGGCACAGCGCTTCGAGCTGGCCAACGGCGGTCACTATGACTGCTGGGCACGCCGTATCCGGCAAAGCGCGGGCGAGGCACAGCTGATCGTCTTCGACACCAGCCGCGAAACCCAGCCTGCCTAGTGCCGCCGACAAACCCCGGCGCAACGGTCATGGCAGACAGCACCCATCGGCCTGGACGGTGCCGGATCGGGCTTGCGTCGATCGTAGCTAATACCGGGCGTACGACAACCGACACCAGCTGGGATAGCTTGGCCGCGCCCGCCATCCGGGCCAGGCACAGGCCGGACCACCGCAGCCGGATCGGAGCCGCCCGACCCCATGCCTTCGCCATCGGTTGCCTGACAACGCAGGCAACCGCCTGCCGCTGCGGGTCGACTGCATCGCCGTGCTAGAATCGGCGCCCTTGATCGCCGCGCTCTGCCTGTTGCCGCCGCATGTCCGCCCCCCCTTCCCTCGCCCCTTTGCTGTCGCTGCTCGATCAGGTGCCTGCGCGCCAGCGCGGTACCTTGCAGCGCAAGCTGGACCGGATCGAACGCCGGCTCGCACAGCGTCAACCGGTCGACCGGGCGCTTGCCGAACTGCAGGCCGAGCTTGCCGAAGCAGCCGCCCGCACCACCACGCGCCGCGAGCGCCTGCCGCGCCCGGACTTTGACGAGACGCTGCCGGTCAACCAGCGCCGTGAAGAGATCGCCGCCGCCATCCGCCAGCATCAGGTTGTCATCGTGTCCGGCGAAACCGGTTCGGGCAAGACCACGCAACTGCCCAAGATCTGCCTGGCGTTGGGGCGGGGCGCGACCGGCCTGATCGGCCACACCCAACCCAGACGGCTGGCCGCGCGTTCGGTTGCCGCGCGCATCGCGCAGGAATTGAACAGCGAACTGGGCCGTGTGGTCGGCTACAAGGTGCGCTTCACCGACAAATCCTCGGCCGACAGCTACGTCAAGCTGATGACGGACGGCATCCTGCTCGCCGAAACGCTGTCCGACCGCGATCTGGCCCAGTACGACACGCTGATCATCGATGAAGCGCATGAGCGCAGCCTCAACATCGATTTCCTGCTCGGCTATCTCAAGCAACTGCTGCCGCGCCGTCCCGACCTGAAAGTGATTGTCACCTCGGCCACCATCGATGCCGACCGTTTCAGCCGGCATTTCGACGGCGCACCGGTGCTGGAAGTCTCCGGCCGCACCTTTCCGGTGGAAATCCGCTACGCCGAGCTTGCCAGTCGCGACGAGGACGACGCCGAGCTGGAGATGGAAGAAGCCATCGTCCGCGAGGTGGAACATCTGTGGCGGCGCGATGGCTCGGGCGACGTGCTGGTGTTCCTGCCGGGCGAGCGTGAGATCCGCGATACCGCCGAGGAATTCCGCAAAGCCAGGCTGCGCGACGCCGAAGTGATTCCGCTGTTCGCCAGGCTGTCCGCCGAAGACCAGCAGCGCATCTTCCGCCCCAGTGCGGGCGGGCGTCGCGTGGTGCTCGCCACCAATGTGGCCGAGACCTCACTGACCGTGCCGGGCATCCGCTATGTGATCGATTCCGGGCAGGCACGGATCAACCGCTACAGCCCGCGCGCCAAGGTCGAACAGTTGCTGGTCGAGAAGATCAGCCAGGCAAGCGCACGTCAGCGTGCCGGCCGCTGCGGCCGGGTGGCTGCCGGCGTATGTGTACGCTTGTACTCGGAGCAGGACTTCCTCGGCCGACCTGCTTTCACCGATCCGGAGATCGTCCGCTCCAGTCTGGCCGCGGTCATCCTGCGCATGGCGGCGCTCAAGCTGGGGCGGGTCGACGAATTCCCGTTCCTCGAAGCGCCGTCGGGCAAGCTGATTGCGGACGGCTACCAGCAGTTGCGCGAACTGGGCGCGGTGGACGAGGACGACCACCTCACATCGGTCGGCGAACAGCTCTCGCGCCTGCCCATCGATCCTCGGCTGGCGCGCATGCTGCTGGCAGGACACGAGCACGGCTGCCTGGCGCAGATCCTGGTCATCGCCGCCGGCCTGTCGGTGCAGGACCCGCGCGAACGGCCGTTCCAGGCACGCGAAGCCGCCGACCGGGCTCATGCGCGCTTTACCGACGACAAATCGGATTTCCTCTCCTATCTGCATCTGTGGACCTTCTTCGAAGCCGCGCTTGCTGAAAAGACCTCGAACAAGCAGCTGGTCACGCTCTGCCACACCCATTTCCTCTCGCACCTGCGGCTACGCGAGTGGCGCGACCTGCATCGGCAACTGCAGGAGATCGTCGCCGACCTGGGTTGGCGGCTGGACGAGCGGCCGGGCACCTATGAACAGGTGCACCGGGCGCTGATGACCGGCTTGCTGGGCAACCTGGGGATGAAGCAGCCGGAAAGCGATGAGTACCTTGGTGCACGCGGCATCAAGTTCAACATCTTCCCCGGTTCGTGCCTGAAGAAAAGCCGACCCAAGTGGATCGTCGCCGGCGAGCTGGTCGAGACCACCAAGCTGTACGGCCGTGTGGTCGCAGCGGTGGAGCCCGAATGTGTGGAGCGGCTGGCGCAGCACCTGGTGAAGAAGCAGTACTTCGATCCACACTGGGAAAAGGACGCGGCCCAGGTCGTCGCCAGCGAACGGGTCACGCTGTACGGCCTGCCCATCGTCAATCGGCGGCGTGTGCACTATGGCCGCATCAACCCGGCCGAGGCGCGCGAGATCTTCATCCGCGAGGCACTGGTGCGTTTCAACTACAAGACCAACGCGCCCTTCTTCGATCACAACCTGGATCTGTTGCTGGATATCGAGGAGCTGGAACACAAAGCCCGGCGGCAGGATGTGCTGGTCGATGAAGACGCCCTGTTCGGCTTTTTCGATGCGCTGATCCCGCCCGAGGTGCACAACGGTACCGGCTTCGAAACGTGGCGCAAGCAGGCGGAGGCCCAGCACCCCAAGCTGCTGTGGCTGACCCGCGAGTTCGTGATGAGCCACTCGGCGAGCGGCGTCACCGAGGCACAGTTTCCTACGCACTTCCGTCTGGCGGAGAGCAGCTTGCCGCTCAGCTACCGCTTCGAGCCCGGCCACCCGCTGGACGGCGTGACCCTGACCCTGCCGCTGCACCAGCTCAACCGCGTCAACCATGCGGTGTTCGATTGGCTGGTACCGGGCATGCTGCGCGAGAAGATCACCATGCTGATCAAGTCGCTGCCCAAGGCAATACGCCGCATGTGTGTGCCGGTGCCGGATTTTGCCACCCGCATGCTCACCGAGCTGGACCGTGCCGACCGCACGGCGCCACTGCTGCCGCAACTGGCTCAAGCCGTCACGCGCGGCATCGGCATGCCGGTCGATGCCGATGCGTTCGATCTTTCGACATTGCCGGTGCACCTGCAGATGAATTTCCGCGTGGTCGACGATGGTGGCCAGGAACTGGCCGGCGGCCGCGATCTGGTCGGCATCCGCGCCCAGCTGGGCGAGGCCGCGCAGCTGACGTTCCGCGATGAGGCCGAAGACGCCGGCATCGAGCGCAGCGGCCTCACCAAATGGGATCTGGGCGACCTGCCGGAGCAGCTCACCATCAAGCGGCAGGGGCGCAAGCTCACCGGCTATCCGGCGCTGGCGCCCGACGGCGAGGCCTGCGCCATCAGGTTGTTCGACACCGCCCATGCAGCACGCGAGCAGCATCGGCTGGGCGTGGTCCACCTGCTGCGGCTGGAACTCGCGCAGCACGTCAGGCAGCTGGAGAAATCGATTCCCGACTTCCAGCAACTGGCGATCCAGCTGCGCGCACTGGGCAATGCCGACCAGTTGCTGGACGACATCGTGAGCGCGATCTGCAACCGCGCGTTCCTGGGCGAGGACGAAGCACCTCGCAGCAGGAAGGAATTCGAGGAGCAGAAGGCCCGCGCCAAGGTACGGCTGCCCAGCGTGCGCGACGCTGTCATCTCCAGCCTGACTGAGGTGGTGGCGCAGTACACGCCGCTCGCTGCCCAGCTGGGCAAGCCCGGGCCGCTCAGTGCCGAGCTGAAAGCCCAGCTTTCGCGGCTGGTGTTCAATGGTTTTCTGACAGCAACACCGTGGGAACAGCTGCCACGGCTGCCGGTATACCTGAAGGCCATGCGGGTGCGGCTGGAAAAGCGCACACAGAATCCGGCCCGGGATGCGCAACGCGCGGCCGATGTCGCCCGGTGGTGGGAGCGCTGGGAGCAGGAACTGGAAAAGTGGCGGCGTGAAGGACGGGATACCACACCGATCCTGCCAGTTCGCTGGATGATCGAGGAACTACGCGTCAGCCTGTTCGCCCAGGAACTGCGTACCCCCTACCCGATTTCGCTCAAGCGCCTGGAAAAAACCTGGGAAGCGCTGCTGCGGCGCTGACAAACACCGCCGCAAGCATGACGCTGACACACGACAGACGCATCAAATATTCCAATGTCAATCAGGTAAACTGGCAACCCTGGCTGGTATATCGACCGTTTGTCGCCAGATCCCGATATTACATCAGCCGTATGACAGCTTTGATCACTTTTACGCCAGTGGTATTTGCCGTCAAGACCGGGTGCTCGATACGATCATTGCGCGGAAAAACTTTCTGCTGATTTAAATCAAATTGAATAATCTTTTCATTTCTACAAGGAGTGCAACACGATGCGCTTTTCTCGCAGCCTGATCGCCCTGGCCGTTGGCACCTTGCTGGCCGGTGCGGCCAACGCCAATGTCATCGCTTCCGGCGACAAGACCTTCAATGACGACAGCCTGCTGCTGTTCGGCGATAGCTTCACCTCCTCGGTGACCGCCAACAACGCAATCCTGAACCTGTCGTTCACCCGTACCACCGACGGCCCGCTGTCCAGCCTGACCTTCGGTCTGATCGACGAGACCACCAAGAAGGTCGTGGCCCTCAAGAACTTCAGCTCGGAAGGCTTCATCTACGAAGGCGGCAAGAAGGTCGGCTTCGACTACTCGTTCGCCGATCTGAGCATCACCGGCGGCCACAACTACGCGCTGGGCCTCCTGGGCTGGGGCAAGGACTACAGCGGCACCTTCAGCTACTCGCTGACGACGCCGGTTCCGGAACCCGAGACCTACGCCCTGATGGGTCTGGGTCTGGCCGCGCTGATCGCACGCCGCCGCAAGCAAAGCAAGTAAGCGCGGCAAGGCGTTGCTGCAACGCCGACCGCAGGGCCCCGTTCCAGCTGGAACGGGGCTTTTTCATGGCCCGGCTCAACGCCTGACCATGGGCCGTGTCTCATCGGCGCACCATTCGCTCCACGAACCCGGGTAGAGCCGCCCGCCGGACAGGCCAGCCGCTTCCAGTGCCAGCAGATTGTGGCAGGCGGTGACACCCGAGCCGCACTGATGCACTGCGGCGTCAGCACCCTGCCCCTGCAGCAGTGCCTGCCACTGCTCGCGCAGCGCCGCCGGGGTCTTGAAACGCCCGTCGGCTGCCAGATTGTTCTGGTAAAAGGCATTGAGTGCGCCGGGAATGTGGCCGGCTACCGGATCGAGCGTTTCACCCAGGCCCGCGAAACGCTCCGGGCTGCGGGCATCGATCAGCACAAAGCGTGGCTCGGTCAGGTTGGCAAGCACGTCGGCGACATTGACGCGCAGCTGCGGCTGGGATTGCGGCACGAAGCGCAATGCCGGCTTGTGCACGACCGCTGTGCTGAGCGGAAAGCCACAGCCCTGCCAGGCAGCAAGACCGCCGTCGAGCACCTGGACACGGCGATGCCCCAGCCAACGCAGCAACCACCACAGCCGCGCAGCAAACACCCCGCCGCTGGCATCGTAGGCGACCACATCGGTATCGTTGCCTATGCCATTGGTACCCAGCCAGGCGGCAAGCGCCTCCGGTTCCGGCAACGGATGGCGCCCATTGGCGCCGTTGCAAGCGCCCGAAAGGGTCTGGTCGAGGTGGGCGAATACAGCGCCGGGAATATGACCGGCGCGGTAGGCATCCAGGCCGGCCTGGGGTTGCGCCAGGTCGTGCCGGCAATCGACGATCACGAGATCGGCCAGGCGCCGTTCGAGTGACTGGGCATCAATAAGCGGAAACATCGAATCCTCCAGCGGCCTTGCCAACAGCCACCTGCTCCAACGCGATACGCGGACAGGACCGGTGCGGGTGGCCGGCCCCATGCACCTGCGCTCAATGCGGCCGTTCGACGGCCAGCGCTACGCCCATCCCACCACCGATGCACAGGGTGGCCAACCCGCGCCGGGCTTCGCGCCGCTGCATCTCATGCAACAGCGTCACCAGCACGCGCGCGCCCGAGGCACCGATCGGATGGCCCAGCGCAATGGCACCGCCATTGACGTTGACCTTGTTCCAATCCCACTGCAGTTCACGCGCCACGCCCAACGCCTGCGCGGCGAACGCCTCGTTGGCCTCGATCAGATCGATGCTGTCGAGCGACCAGCCGGTACGTGCCAGCACCCGTTGGGTCGCGGGTACCGGCCCCATTCCCATCAACGCAGGATCGACCCCGGCCGAGGCGGCGGCCCGGATGACCGCCAGCGGGGTGAGCTCCAGGGCACGCGCCTTGTCCGCACTCATCAACAACACAGCGGCGGCACCGTCGTTGATACCCGACGCATTGCCGGCCGTCACCGTGCCTTCCTTGTCGAACGCGGCGCGCAGCTTGGCCAGGCCCTCCAGCGACGCATTGGTCTTGATGAATTCGTCCGCGGCGAACCGCAGCGGATCGCCTTTTTTCTGCGCAATGCTGACCGGCACGATCTCGGCGTCGAAACGCCCGGCTGCCTGCGCCGCGGCCGCCTTCTGCTGCGAAGCGAGCGCCAGTTCATCCTGCTCGGTCCGGCTGATGCCGTATTTCCTGGCGATATTCTCGGCGGTCACGCCCATATGGTAGTGGTGGTAGACGTCGGTCAGCCCGTCGTAGACCATGCTGTCGATCAGCTGGGTGTTGCCCATGCGGAAACCGTCGCGCGAGCCGGGCAACAGATGCGGCGCGGCGCTCATGTTCTCCTGGCCGCCGGCAATCACGATTTCATTCTCGCCCGTGAGGATGGACTGGACGCCGAGCGCCACTGCCTTCAAACCCGAGCCGCAGACCTGGTTGATGGTGAGGGCGGGGATCGCATCGGGCAGGCCGGCGCGGCGCAACGCCTGCCGGGCCGGGTTCTGGCCCAATCCGGCAGTGAGCACATTGCCCAGGATGACCTCGCTGACGGTCTCGCCCGCGACGCCGGTCTTGTCCAGCAGCGCCTTGATGACGAGCGCCCCCAGTTCGGGCGCGGCGAGCTTGGCCAGCGCTCCGCCGAAATTGCCGATTGCCGTACGTTGTGCGGCGACGATGACCACATCCGTCATTGCTGTTCTCCGTGTAGCTAAAGTTGAGTCGGGTCTGGATATCCCGTACCTGCGCAGGTTGAGACGCGCGGCGCGGCCGGCTTGCTGCACCGCCTGTCAGTGCGCCGTCGATGCAGTTCCACGCTCCGGACCGGCCACGCGACGGCCGCGACCGGCCCTGAGACCGGATGCGCGCAGGGTCGGTGGCTTGTTCAGTCGAGACGTGCCTTCACGTAGCGCCCGGGCGCCGGTTCGATCGGGGCGTGCTGCTTGCTGCCCGGCTTCTTGGGCGCGGCCACCAGCTTGCCCGAGCGCGGCGCCAGCCAGTCGTGCCAATCCTGCCACCAGCTGCCCGGCCGCGACTGCGCCGCTTCGAACCATTGCTCCGGCGCTTCGGGCAGCGCGTCGTTGACCCAGTAGTTGCGCTTGTTGGCGCTGACCGGATTGATGGTGCCGGCGATATGGCCCGAGGCACCCAGCACGAAGCGCAACGGTCCACGGAACAGCCGGGTGGTGCCGTAGGCGGAGCGCCACGGCACGATATGGTCCTCGCGGGCTGCGAACACGTAGCTTGGCAGGTCGATCCGCGTCAGATCGATCGGGACACCACACAGGCTGAAGCTGCCCGGTTTGACCAGGTTGTTGTTCAGATACATGTTCTCGAGGAAGAAGGTGTGCATCGGCAACGCCAGATTCGCCGAATCGTTGTTCCAGTACAGCAGGTCGAACGGCGGCGGCGTCTGGCCCTTCAGATAATTGTTGACCACGTAGTTCCAGATCAGGTCATTGGCGCGCAATGCCGAGAATGTGCGCGCCAGCTCCTTGCCGGAGATCACACCGCCGCTCTCCAACATCGGCTCGCGGGTGCGGACCACGTTCCAGTCGATGAAATGCTTGATATCACCCGGGTCGGTATGGTCGAGCATCACCGTCATCAGCGTCAGCGATTCGAACCAGTCGAGCCCGCGTGCCTGCATGACTGGAATCGCCGTGGCGAGCAGTTCGCCGCCGATGCAGAACGACAATACGTTCATCTTGTCGCGCCGGATGATCTCGCGCACGACCTCAGCCGCCTGGATCACCCCGTCGGCGACGTAGTCGTCCCACTTGAGCTTGCCAAGCTCAGGCGGGATCGAGCGCCAGGAAACGAGGAAGGTGGTGTAGCCCTGCTCGACGATCCAGCGCACCATCGAGTTTTCCGGCTGCAGATCCATGATGTAGTACTTGTTCACGCAGGGCGGCACGATCAACAGCGGTGTCTCGAACACCTGCCCGGTGCTCGGGGTGTATTGCAGCAGTTGGAAGAGCTCGTTCTCGAACACCACCGTGCCCGGCGTCACCGCAAGATTGCGCCCAACCTCGAACTCGCGCTCGTCGGTCATCGTGATCGAGCCTTTCTGCACATCGGCCAACAGCTTCTTCATGCCATCGGCCAGGCTCTCGCCGTTGGTCTCGGCAGCAAGTTTGAGCACTTCGGGATTGGTCAGTGCAAAGTTGGCCGGGCTGATCGCATCGATATACTGGCGGGTGAAGAAGGCAAGCTTTTCGCGGGTGGCCTCATCGCTTGCCGCGGCGGAGACCGAATCCATCAGCCATTTGGCCGTCAGCAGATAGTTCTGCTTGATGAACGAAAACAGCGGCTCTTCCCATTCGGGCGCATTGAAGCGCCGGTCCCCTTTCTCCGGCTCGATCAGCCTGGCCGGCGCCTTGGCGCCCACGAGCCCCAGCCATAGATCGAGCTGGGCGCGATAGAAGTCGGTCTGGCGGCTGAGCCATTCCGGATCCGTCCCCGGCCATGCCGGCCATGCAGCGCCGCCACTGACCGGCGCAGTGGCGCCACCCGATGCCACGCCCGCCTGGGCCCACTGCTGCCACCATTGGCGCTGGGCTTCGTTCAATTGCTGCAGCAATGCATCGAAAGAGGGGGGGTTAAACACAGTTATCAACTCCATGCAACGTGGGACAATCGATCGTAGACCAATGTCGATCCGGCTTACTACTGCATAACACGCAAAAGACGGGACGCAATTGGGAATAGCCCTTAATTTGTGCGACGCAGCATACAAAAAAGCTAGTTTTGATGCAAGACAGGCGAAATCAAAAAAGAAAAAGGATGCAAAAGTAATTGGTTCTCGTTGATTCAACATGACATTTTCCGAATCGTTGCTTAGAATCAGCACCAACTGATAAACCCATCCGCCTGGGGTTGCACGCGCGGGAGAAGTGAAATGCGTAATTGGATCAATGCGTTGGCGCTGGCCCTGCTGGCCGCCTCGTTCGTGGCGCCGGTGTCGGCCGCGCCGCAGCACGGCAAGGAGTCAGCGGGCAGCAAGCAACGCCCGTCGAAAAAGAATGTCAGGCCGCATTCGAGCCTAAGCCGCGAAGCGACGGCGCGGGCACGTACCGGGGTCAAGGTGGCACGCGCCATGGCGCCGACGATCACCGAGCACCCGGGTGTCCAATCGGCCGGCGTGCTGGTGCTCAACGAGCGTTCGGGCGAAGTGGTCTACGAAAAGAGCGCGGACGACGTGGCGCCGATCGCCTCGATCACCAAATTGATGACGGCGATGGTCGTGCTCGATGCCGGCCTGCCGATGAACGAGATCCTCACCATCGGCCCCGAGGATGTGGATCTGCTGAAGAACACCAGCTCGCGCCTCAACGTCGGCACCGCGCTGACACGTGCCGAAATGCTGCTGCTGGCACTGATGTCCTCCGAAAACCGTGCCGCTTCGGCGCTGTCGCGCCACTACCCGGGTGGTCAGCCGGCGTTTCTGAAGCGCATGAACGAGAAGGCGCGCGAGCTGGGCATGGGTCAGTCCCGCTTCTTCGATGCCACGGGCCTGAGCCCCGCGAATGTCTCGACCCCGCGCGAACTCGCACGCATGGTGAAGGCGGCGCGGCACTATCCGGAAATCCAGCATTTCTCGACCGCCAGCGAATACGCATTCGTCTCCAACATCAGTGGCCGGGAACTGCAGTTCCGCAACACCAACCCACTGGTCCGCGAAGGCGACTGGACCATCGGCCTTTCGAAGACCGGCTACACCAACGAGGCCGGCCGCTGCCTGGTGATGCAGGCCACCATCAACGGCTCGCCCATCGTGATGGTGCTGCTCGACTCCAATGGCAAGTACACCCGGATCGGCGACGCCAACCGGGTACGCAAGTGGCTGGAGACCAGTCCGTACGCCCGCATGCACGCCGGTACCTTCTAAGCGGTTGTTTCACCCTGCTGCGCGGCGGGGCAGAGCCTGCCCTGCCCGCCTCCCTGCTTTCATCCCACGCCGTATCGGCCTCGACAGCTGCGCCCTGAACCCCATTGCACAGGGTCCGGTCATGCGGCGGCCCCTGCCCCACCGCACTGCCCCTCCACCATGTGCTGCAGTGCCCACATCGACCAGCGCTGCCACCGTGCCGGAGCAGCCTGCCTGATGGCGGCACAAAACTGACAAGCCATCGGCCAACCACCCGATTCCGTACTAACCTGGGGTTATCTACTTACAAGTAGGTGGACCAGCCATGGAACGTCATCTGCTCCTGGTCGACGACGAAGCGAATGTGCTGGCCGCCTTGCGCCGTGCCTTGCGCCGCGACGGCTACCAGATCCATACGGCAGGCGGCGGGCAGGAAGGGTTGGCGATCCTGGCCGAACAGCCGATCAGCGTCATCATCTCGGACCAGCGCATGCCGCACATGACCGGTTCGGAGTTCCTGGAGCAGGCACGCCAGCTCAAGCCTGCCACGGTGCGCATCATGCTGTCCGGCTTCAGCGAGGTGCAGTCGCTGGCCGACGCCATCAACCGCGGCGCGGCATGGAAATTCCTGTTCAAGCCCTGGGACGACGAGCAGCTGCGCATCCAGATCGCCGAAGCGTTCAAGCTGTTCGAGCTTGAGGAGACCAATCGCAAGCTCACCGCCGCGCTGCAGCGCTCGGGCGAGGAAATGATGCGGTTGAACGAGCTGATGACCGACCGCTTCGATTCGGCCATGGTGCAGGTGACCGAGGAACTGACGCACTACCGGGCTCGCTGGGAGGCGCTGCCGCTGCCGGTGATCGAACTGGACGCGGCCCAGCATCTGGTGGCCGCCAATCCAGCGGCAACGCGATGGCTGCAACGATCCGGGGACCCCGCCTGGCCGCAGGACGACATCGGCGAGGCGTCGCCTTGGGGCCACTACTGGCGCATGCCCTTCCAATGCGAGGACCAGCAGCACTCGCTGCTCCTCTTCACTGGAGCAACCTCCGCATGAACGCGAGCTGGGCCGAACAGGCGCTGGCCACGCTGCCGCTTGCGGCCTGGTTCAAGGAGGCGAGCCTGCACTACGTCTGGGTCAATGCCGCCTGGGCCGATTTCCTGGACTGTCCGCCCGCCGAATGCATGGGCCGGCTCGACCGCGACCTGCTGCCCGCCCCCAGCGCCGAAGCGCTGGAGATCGGTGACCTGCGGGCGCAGCTGCGCGGCCCCACCCGCGAGGAAGTACGCCTTACGGCGCGCGACGCGCGTGAGCAGACGCTGCTGCTGTATCGCGTGCCGCACTATGACCGCAACGGCGAGTTCGACGGATTGACCACGCTGGCGGTGGATATCACGCAGCAGCACACATTGGCGCGCCAGATCGAGACCCTGGTCCAGGAAATGGAGGTGCAGCGGCAGGCACTGCACCAGCATGCGCTGGTCTCGATCACCAGCAGCGAAGGCAACTACCTTTACGTGAGCGAACCGCTGTGCGCGCTGAGCGGCTACACGCAGGAGCAGCTTCTGGGCACACCGCGCGCGGCGCTGGGTTTTGTGCCCGAGGGCGGGCTCGGGCCGGTGCTCGATGCATTGCAGCTGGTCAATGTCGAACGTTTCGAAATCCACGGCAAGCGCAACAACGGCCAGGACTTCTGGTTGCAGTCGCTGCTGGTCCCGATGGGCGGCCCGGGCGATGCGGCGCGCCGCTATTTCGAGATCAGCACCGACATCACCGCCATCAAGCAGCGCGAGGAGACGCTGGAGGCCGAAGTGCGACGGCGCACCGAGGAATTGCGCCGCGTGAACGAAGTGCTGGAAATGGACGTGGATGTACGCGAGCAGGTCGAGGCCGATCTGCGGCACCAGCATGCGTTGGTGCAGAGCATGCTTGCCTCGATCACCGCCGAGATCCTGCTGCTGTCCGGCAAGGGGCTGCTGCTGCAGACCAACCTGCCGTGGGACCAGTTCGCCGAAACCGAGGCCGAAGACGGCACGCTGCATGCGGCCATTCCGGGCGACAACTTCATCGAGTATTGCCGCAGCCTTGCCAACCCCATCTACCATCTGCTGGCGGACCGGCTGGCCGAGATCCTCGCCGGCAGTCTGTCCAGCTATGAATTCCAGTACCAGGAGCCGGCGCGCAGCGGGCTGCGGGCCTTTTCGTTCACTGCCAGCGCGTGGAACGGCGAGGAACGCGGCATCATCATCATCCAGCAGGACATCACCGACGCACAGCAGAACGCGGTGGCGCTGGAAAAACGCAACGCCGAGCTGGTGGCGCTCAATGCGCAGCTGCAAAGCGTGCAGCACCAGTTGCTGCAATCGGAAAAGCTGGCCTCGATCGGCCAGTTGGCGGCCGGCATCGCGCACGAGATCAACAATCCGATCGGCTACGTCAGCTCCAACCTTGGCTCACTCGGCAATTACGTCAACGATCTGCTCACACTGGTGGACCGCTATGCCGAAGCGCTCGCCCGTGGCGGGCAGCATGAACAGCAGGCCGAGCTGGCCAAGGCACGGACCCAGATCGACTTCGATTTCATGCGCGAGGACATCGATTCGCTGCTGGGCGAATGCAAGGAAGGCATCACCCGGGTGAAGCGCATCGTGCAGGATCTGAAGGATTTTTCGCGGGTGGACGCGACGCAGGACTGGGCGGCGGTCGACCTGCATGCCGGCCTCGACAGCACGCTCAACATCGTGCACAACGAGATCAAGTACAAGGCCGAGGTGGTCAAGGACTACGGCGAGCTGCCGCTGGTGGAATGCATGATCTCGCAGCTCAACCAGGTGTTCCTCAACCTGCTGGTCAACGCCGGGCACGCGATCGAGGCCAACGGGCGCATCGGCATCCGTACCCGGCACGTGGGCGACGAGGTCTGCGTCAGCTTCAGCGACAACGGCTGCGGCATTCCCCAGGCCAACCTGAACCGCATCTTCGATCCTTTCTTCACCACCAAACCCATCGGTCAGGGGACAGGGCTAGGGTTGTCGCTCTCGTACGGCATCGTGCAAAAGCATCACGGCCGGATCGAGGTGCACAGCCGGCCCAACGAGGGCACCACGTTCGACATCTGGCTGCCGGTGAGGCAGCCGGCCCCCCTCACCTGAGCGCCCGGCGTGCAAAGCCGCGAAGGAGTGCCGACATATGGAACTGGATCTGGACACGCTGCTGCAGTCATCCGGCCAGGAGGAGCCCGCACTGACGGTGCTGTGCGTGGATGACGAGAGCAACATCCTCTCGGCGCTGCGCCGGCTGTTCCGCAGCAGATACCAGGTGCTGACCGCCGAGAGCGGGCCAGCCGGACTGGCGCTGCTGGAGCAGCAGCGGGTCGATCTCATCATCTCGGACATGCGCATGCCCGGCATGAACGGCGCCGAGTTCCTTGCGCAGGCACTGCAGCGCTGGCCGGAGGTGGAGCGCATCCTGCTGACCGGGTACGCCGACATCCACTCCACCATCGAGGCGATCAACCGCGCACGCATCAGCCGCTACATATCCAAGCCATGGGACGACGACGAGATGCTGCGCATCGTCGACGAGGCGCTGGCAGTCAAGCGCCTGCAGCGCGAACAGGCCCGGCTGCACCGGCTGGTGGAACGGCAGAATGCCGAGCTCAAGGCGCTGAACGCCTCGCTGGAAGACAAGGTACGCGAGCGTACTGCGGAGCTGCAGCAGACCATGGGCCAGCTCAACGAGGCACACGACAAGCTGAAGAAAAGCTTCATCACCTCGATCCGGGTGTTCTCCAACCTGATCGAGATGCGCGAGGGCAAGCTGGCGGGCCACGCACGCAAGGTGGCGGACCTGGCGCGCCAGATCGCGCAGCAGCTTGAGCTTGGCGAAAGCGATATCCAGGACATCACCGTGGCAAGCCTGCTGCACGGCATCGGCAAGATCGGCCTGCCGGATGCGCTGCTGGCCAAGCCCTATGTGCAGATGACGCTGGAAGAGCGCAACACCTACGGCAAGCACCCGGCCAAGGCCCAGGCGGCGCTGATGGCGCTGGAGCAGCTGCACACCGCGGCAAGGCTGATCCGCAGCCAGCACGAGCGCTTCGATGGCCTGGGGTTTCCCGACCGGCTCGCCGGCATGCAGATCCCGCTGGGTGGACGCATCCTTGCCATTGCCAACGATTTCGAATCACTGCTGGCGGGCGCATTGACCGGCAAGCCCATGGAACGCCACGAAGCGATCAAGAACATCGAAAGCGGCCGCGGCAAGCGCTATGACCCTGATGTCGTCGCCGCCTTTCTCGCCGTGGTGGGCCGGCCCGATGAAGGCACGGCGGGCGGCGAAGTGGAAGTGCGCAGCAAGGATCTGCAGCCCGGCATGGTGTTGACGCGCGACCTGATCGCCGCGGGTGTGCTGCTGCTGGCGCGCGACTACATGCTCGATGCACGGCTGATCGAGCAGATCCGGCATTTCGAGGCCACCGACGGTACCCGGCTCAAGCTCTACATCCAGGCGAGGTGAACCATGACGCGCATCCTGCTGGTCGACGACGAGGCCCACATCCTGACGGCGCTGCGGCGCTCGCTGCTGACGCGCGACGAGTTCGACGGCAGCGCGCCCGGCTATGCCATCACCACCTTCACCGACCCCAAGGCGGCGCTGCACGCCAGCGAAAGCCAGGCGTTCGACCTCGTGATCTCGGACTACCGGATGCCGCACATGGACGGCGTCGCCTTCCTGACCGACTTTCGCTATCTGCAGCCGGATTGCCTGCGCATCATCCTGTCCGGCCAAGCCGACATGCAGGCGCTGGCCCGGGCGATCAACGAGGTGGAGATCTACCGTTTTCTCTCCAAGCCCTGGCAGGATTTCGAGCTGCGCTCCACCGTGGCCGGCGCGCTGCGCTTCCGGTCGCTGCAACTGGAAAACCAGCGGCT
Source organism: Chitiniphilus purpureus (assembly GCF_025642115.1). Classification (GTDB taxonomy): domain Bacteria; phylum Pseudomonadota; class Gammaproteobacteria; order Burkholderiales; family Chitinibacteraceae; genus Chitiniphilus; species Chitiniphilus purpureus. The sequence goes on from NZ_CP106753.1 coordinate 3,036,581, forward strand.
CGCCGACGAAGTGCGCGCGCTGCGCGACACGACCAACCGGCAGCAGCAGGCGCTGCGCGAGCTGGAAGCCGAACACCCGGAACTGGCGCAGGTACGCTGGGGGCCGGACGGTTCGGTCCTGCTGGGTGGTGATTGAGCCGGTGCCGCCACGGCCGGCGGCGGCGCGTCAGCCCGTGCCCTTGAGCTCGACCACGAAGCGGTAGTAGTCGCTGCGGAAGTATGAATGGGTCAGTTCGATGGGCTGCCCTTCCGCACCGTAGCTGATCCGGATCAGATGCAGCACCGGACTGCCTTCCGGGCAGCCGCAAAGCTGCGCCAACCGGGCATCGCACACCAGCGCCTCGATCCGCTGGATCGCATTGGTCACCACGATGCCGCGCGCTTCGAAAAAGGCATACAGCGACTCGCCGATCTGCGCCGGATCGGGCACCAGCGTGGCGGGCAGCGATGAGACCTCCATCCCCATCACCACCTCGTCCGCAAGCCGCAGCCGCTCCAGCCGCACCACCTGCTCGTCCGCCCGCAACGCCAGGCTCGCCAGCTCCTCGTCGTCAGGCACGGCATGGCGCTGTCCCAGCCAGCGCGAGCCGGGCAGGAAACCGCGTGCCTTGATCATCAGACTCAGGTTGGTCAGCTTGTCGAGCGGCTGGTCGATCTTGGGCGTGATATGGCAGGCGCCGCCATCGCGTCGCAGCTGTCCCTCGGCAACCAGCAGCGCCAGCGCGCGCTCCACCTGCTCCGGCGTCAGCAAGGTGATCCGGGCAAGCGCCGCCACATCCGGCAACGCCTCGTCCGGCCGCCAGTAGCCAGCGGCGATGGCGGCATACAGACGTTGCTTGAAGGCCAGATGGGGGGGTTGCCCGGGGCGGGGCTCGACGCGCAACACCTGCAGCTTGTCCGGCATGGGCTGTCTCCGTTCGCGGGTTACGGATGCCGTGCCGCGCCATGTCCCTGCAGCGGCAGGGGCACGCATACGGCAGGGGCATACCGTGTCTGGTTGAGCTTAGCCGCTGGAGGTACGCCTTGCAGTCGCACCGGCACCTGATCGTGTTGCCGCACCGCCTGGCAGCGGGAGGCACCCGGCCGGGAAAGCGGCATCACGGCGCCTTTGGCCGGCCGGGCTGCCCATCGCGCTTCACCGGCAGGCGCAGCAGTATCACGAGCAGCACCAGCCAACAGAGCAGCAGCACGGCAGGCAGCCAGCCATGCTCGCGCAGCAGCCAGGCCGACATGGCGAAGCTCGCACTCATCAGCCCGATCGCCCAGCGCCTGGTCTGCAGCGGCAATGCGCGTTCCTTGTGCCATAGGCGCAGTGCCGGCCCCAGCCGTGGATGCCGCAGCAACCGGCGCGCCAACCGGGGCGACGAGCGCGCAAAGCAGGCCAGTGCCAGCAGCAGGAACGGCGTGGTCGGCAGCAACGGCAGCACCAGTCCGACCAGGCCCAGCCCGACCGCAGCCAGCCCCAGCGCCTGCCACAGGTGGCGCGTATAGCGCCCCATGGGCATGCCGCTCAGAAGAACTGCATCAGCCAGGCCTTGAACTGGCCCGGTGGCAGCGCCCCGCTGGTCCGCTCCAGTTCCTGGCCGTTGTCAAAGACCGCGATGGTCGGAATGCTGCGCACCTGGAACTGCGTCCCCAACGCCGGCTGCGCCTCGGTATCGACCTTGACGAACAGCGCCTTGCCGGCGAACGCCTGCGCCGCGGCTGCGAAGGCCGGCGCGAACGAGACGCACGGGCCGCACCAAGGCGCCCAGAAATCGACGACGACCGGCACGCGGGACGCCTTGATCAGCTCGCCCAGATTGTCTGCAGTGCCGGCAAACGGCACGCCGTGGATCAACGCCTGATGACAGGCGCCGCAGTTCGGCCCTTCAGCCAGGCGGGCGGCCTCAAGGCGGTTGCCGGTATGGCAGTGCGGGCATTGGATGATCATGCGCGGGTCCTTCAGAAGGCGTTCAACGGGATCTTGAGATATTGCCTGCCGTTGGCTTCGGCGCAAGGCAACATGCCGGCGCGAATATTCACCTGTAACGCCGGCAGGATCAACCTGGGCAGCGCGAGATTGGCATCGCGCGCTTCGCGGCGGGCGACGAACTCGGCTTCGCCGGTATCGGCCCGCAGATGGATGTTCTTCCGCTTCTGCTCGCCTATCGTGCTTTCCCAGCGCGGGAAGGTCCGCCCCTGCGGCAGGTAGTCATGGCAGACAAAGACCCGGGTCTGTTCCGGCAGGGCGTAGAGCACGTCCTGCACCGAATGCCACAATGCCGACGCGCTGCCGCCGGGAAAATCGCAACGCGCGGTGCCGACATCCGGCATGAACAGGGTATCGCCGACGAACACCGCGTCCTCCACCAGATAAGCCATGTCCGCGGGCGTATGGCCAGGCACGAAGAGCGCCAGCGCCGACAGTGTGCCGATCCGGAACCGTTCGCCCGGCATCAGCAGATGGTCGAACTGGCGGCCGTCAGCGGCAAATCCCTCACCCAGGTTGAAGAGTTCGCCAAAGCGCTGCTGCACGGCCACGATGCGTTCGCCGACCGCGATGCGCCCGCCCAGCTGCTGCCTGAGCCAGACTGCCGCAGAGAGATGATCGGCGTGGGCGTGGGTCTCCAGTATCCATTGCAATGACAACTGCTGCGCCGTGACGAAGTCGATCAGCACCTGAGCACTGGCGGTACCGATGCTGCCGGACGCGTAGTCCAGGTCCAGCACAGGATCGATGATGGCGGCATGGCCGCCGGGGCGGTCGTACACCACGTAGCTGACGGTGGACGTATCCGGATCGAAGAACGGTTGGACTTGTGCTTGCATGGTCTTTCCCCTGGTCGCTTCGCATTTACAAACATTATATATTTTTATATTATATTTATTCAAATAAAAAGGGATGATTTATGCAGATCGAGGCCATGCGCGACGCGGCCGAGCGGGCCAGCGCCCTGCTCAAGCCCCTGGCCAATGCCGACCGCCTGCTGCTGCTGTGTCAGATGGTCGAACAGGAACGATGCGTATCGGAGCTGGAGCAGTTGACCGGGATCAGGCAGCCCACGCTGTCGCAGCAGCTGGGCGTGCTGCGCAACGAGGGCCTGGTCGACACCCGGCGTGAGGGCAAGCATGTCTACTACAGCCTTGCCAGCGCGCAGGCCCAGGCGGTGCTGAGCTTGCTGTATCACCTGTATTGCAGTGACGAAGGAGTGGACCGTGACGTTGAATTGGCTTGAATTCTCCCCCGGGCCGGCCGTGGCCGGCGGCGTGCTGATCGGCCTGGCGGCCAGCCTGCTGATCATGGGCATCGGCCGTATCGCCGGCATCAGCGGCATCGTGGCCGGCGTGCTCTCCGGCAGCGAGCGCGGTTGGCGGCTGGCCTTCATCGCCGGCCTGCTGACGGCGCCGCTGGCTTGGCTGGCCCTGGCCGGCATGCCGGTGCTGCGCCTGGACGCCAGCGTTCCCATCCAGATCGTGGCCGGCTTGCTGGTGGGTCTTGGCACCCACTATGCCAACGGCTGCACCAGCGGCCACGGCGTATGCGGGCTGTCCCGCCGCTCGCTACGTTCGCTTGTCGCCACGCTGGTCTTCATGGCCGCAGGCTTCATCACTGTCTATCTTGTGCGCCATGTCGTTGTCTGAGGGATCGCAACCATGAGTCTCATTGCACCGCGACTGACCGCCTTTGCCAGTGGCCTGCTGTTCGGCCTGGGCTTGATCGTCTCCGGCATGGCCGATCCGGCCAAGGTGCTCGGTTTTCTCGACCTGGCCGGGGCCTGGGATCCCAGCCTTGCGCTGGTGATGGCCGGAGCCGTGGCGGTCGGCCTGCTGGGCTTCTCCCTGGCAAACCGGCGCAAGCGCACCTTGTTTACCGGCGAACCACTGCATCTGCCCGGTGCTGGGCGGATCGACCGACGCATACTGCTGGGCAGCGCCGCCTTCGGGACCGGTTGGGGCCTGGCCGGCATCTGCCCCGGACCGGCCTTGGTCATCGCAGTGCTGGCGCCGATGCAGGCCTGGCCATTCGTGCTGGCGATGCTGACCGGCTTTGCGCTGTATGCCTGGCTGGAACGACGGCGTGGCTGAGCCGCACATGGCAGCGCGTTGGCTGCCCATCCTCGCCTGGCTGCCGGCCTATCGCCGCCGCACGTTGGCGGCCGACTTGGCTGCCAGCACGATCGTGGCGTTGCTGCTGATCCCGCAGAGCATCGCCTACGCGCTGCTGGCCGGACTGCCGCCGCAGGCGGGACTGTATGCCAGCACGCTGCCGCTGCTGGCCTACGCCGTGTTCGGCAGCGGCATGACGCAATCGGTCGGGCCGGCGGCGCTGGGCGCTTTGATGACCGCCAGCGCGCTGGCACCGCTGGTGGCCGCCGGGCGCGATCCACTGGCGTCAGCGGCATTGCTGGCCGTCCTGTCCGGCCTGATGCTGGCCGGCTGTGGGCTGCTGGGACTGGGCCGGATCGCATACTTCCTGTCACGGCCGGTGGTCAGCGGGTTCACCAGCGGCACCGCGCTGCTGATCGCGTTTGGTCAGCTTGGCCCGTTGCTGCAGATCCCGCTCGACGGTGAGCTGGTTCCCGGGTTGACCACGGCACTGGTGCGCGGGCTGGCCCATGCCGACCCTGCAGCGCTGGCCTTCGGGCTCGGCGCGCTGCTGTCCGTGACCCTGGCAGCCGAGGGACTGCCGCGCCTGCTGCGCGCACTGGGCTGCCCGCCGCAGCCGGCGCTGTGGGCAGGCCGCCTCGCCCCGCTCGCCGTGCTGGCAGCGTTGAGTGTCGTGGCCGCCTGGGCCGACGGCCGCTATGCCCGGATCGGCGCGCTGCCGCCTGTCACCTTCGCACTCAGCCTGCCGCCGGTACGCGCCGCGGATCTTGCAGCATTGTGGCTGCCGGCACTGCTGATCGGCCTGGTCGGCTTTCTGCAGAGCATCACAGTGGCACACAGCATGGCGCTGGCACGCGGCGAACAGATCGACCCGGACCAGGAACTGCTGGCGCTGGGTGCCGCCAACGTGGCCGCCGGTGCGGCGGGCGGCATGCCGGTGAGCGGCAGCCTGTCGCGCACCGCCGTCAATGCCAGCGCCGGGGCGCGCACTCCGCTCGCTGGGGCCTTCACCGCGCTGTGGATCGCGCTGGCTGCGCGCTGGGCCGGCCCCTGGCTTGCCGAGCTGCCGCGGGCTGCGCTGGCCGCCACCATCATCGTCGCCGCACTCAAGCTCGTGGACTGGTCGTTGCTGCGGGCAACCTGGCAGTACGACCGGCGCGACACAGCCGCACTGATCGTGACCTTGCTGCTCACGCTGGGCCTGGGCGCACTGCCCGGTATCGCCAGCGGGGTGCTGCTTTCACTGGCACTGTTCATCCACCGCACCAGCCAGGCGCAGGTGGTGATCGTCGGCCGTCTGCCGGGCACCGAGCATTTCCGCAACATCGACCGCTTCGAGACCGAAACCTGGCCTGGATTGCTGCTGCTGCGGGTCGACGACAGCCTGTATTTCGGCAACACCCGTGCGCTTGCCGCGCGTGTGGCCGGGCTGTTGGCCACCCAGCCCGCAACACACGATGTGGTGCTGATCCTCTCCGGCGTGGCCAGCATCGATTTCAGCGCGGCCGAGGGGCTTGCGCAGTTGGATGAGGCACTGCGGCAACGCGGCGTCCGGCTCCACCTGGCCGAACTGAAGATGGGATTGCGCGCCCGCCTGGTGCAGAGCGGGCTGCTCGATCCGCTGCTGCAGCGCGTCTTTCTCAGCGCCCAGCATGCGGTGGCGGCATTGACTGACCCGACGCCCACACCGGTGGATGGCGCGCCCCGCTGATCCGGCATCCGAGCGGTGCGGCAGGCCCAGGTGGCGGTAAACTGCAGCCAACCCATCCGCGAGGTGCCCTCATGCCAGCACAACCCATCAGCGCCAGCCGCTTCAATCTTGCCGAATGCATTCTCTGGGACGACGCGCTGCGCGTGCTTTGGTGGACCGATATCCATGCGAGCCGGTTGTGGCGATACGATCCGGCAACCCGGCAGGAACACAGCTGGGCCCTGCCCGAGCGGCTGGGTTGCTTTGCGCTGACCCATGCCGCAGGCGTCCTGCTGCTGGGGTTGGAACAGGGCCTCGCCCGCTTCGACACCGCTTCAGGCCGCTTGAGCTGGCTGGCCCCGGTGGCGGCCAACCAACCACAGCACCGGATCAACGACGGGCGCTGCGACCGGGCCGGCAACTTCGTGTTCGGCACGCTCAACGAGGGTGGTCCGGCGCCCACCGGCGGTTTCTACCGCTACACGGCGGCCGGCGTGCTGCAACGGCTGTCCCTGCCCGGTGTGAGCATTGCCAACAGCATCTGCTTCAGCCCAGATGGCCAGACACTCTACTTCTGCGATTCACCGCGCAAGCAGATCATGGCCTGCCGGTACGATCCGGCCAGCGGCGCTACCGGCAATCTGCGCGTGTTTGTCGATCTGACGCATGCCGGCGCGGATCCGGACGGCGCCATCGTCGATGCTGACGGCGGCGTCTGGAGCGCACAATGGGGCGGCGCGCGCGTGGTGCGCTATACCCCGCTGGGCCAGGTTGACCGGACCGTGCCGCTGACCGCCGACCAGATCACCTGCCTCGCACTGGGCGGCGACGGGTTCGATCAACTGTTCATCACCAGTGCGGCTGCCGGGCTTGACGACGCGGCACGCGCCGCCAAACCCGACTCGGGCGCGATATTCCAGGCCGCCGCACCAGGGGTGCGTGGCCTGCCGGAAAGCCGGTTCGGCTAGCCGGCTGCGCGCAGCGTCACCCATTCCTCGGCCACCGTGGGATGCACGGCCAGGGTGCGATCCAGGTCAGCCTTGGTCGCCCCCATGCCAAGCAACGCACCCAGCAGCTGGATCGCCTCGGCGGCGCCCTCACCCAGCATATGCGCGCCCACCACGCGATCGGTTTCGCCATCGACCAGCAGCTTGATCAGGGTCCGCTGCGGGTCCTGCGTCAGGCTCGCCTTCATCGGCCGGAATTGCGAACGATAGATCACCAGCCTGGGATGCCGGATACGTGCCGCCGCTTCGGTCAGACCGACAGTGGCAAGCTCGGGCGTGGAGAAGACGGCGGTCGGCACGAGGTCATGCCTGACCTCGACCTGCCGCCCCCCGTACAGCGTATCGGCGAATGCCTGACCTTCGCGGATGGCGGCCGGTGTCAGGTTGACGCGGTTGGTCACGTCACCGACGGCATAGATCGACGGCACGCTGGAACGCGAGTAGCCGTCGACCTCGACGGCGCCCTGCGCATCCAATGCCACCCCTGCCTGCTCCAACCCCAACCCGCCGGTCTTGGGACGCCGCCCGGTGCACAGCATCACCGTATCGACAGTCAGCTGCGTCCCATCCTGCAAGGTGGCGGTCAGTGCGTCGCCCTCGCGCGCGATACCGGCAAGCGCCGCTCCGGCGCGCAACTCGATGCCGCGCTGCCGGTACCCCGTCGCCAGCGCCTCGCGCAACTCGTCGTCAAAGCCACGCAACAGGTGCTCGCCGCGGTACGCCAGCGTGGTCTGGCCACCGAGGCCAGCAAACAATCCGGCGAACTCGACGCCGATGTAGCCGCCGCCCACCACCAGCAACCGGCGTGGCAGCGTTGGCAGGTGGAATGCCTCGTCCGAGGTGATCGCCAGTTCATGCCCGGGCACGGCGATGCCCCGGTCCGGCTGCCCGCCGACGGCGATCAGGATCGTCTGCGCCGTGACTGTCATGCCGTCTTCCAGCGTCACGCTGTGGGCGTCACGCACCACGGCACGGCACGGATGGACCACCACCCCCGCCGCCTCGATATTGCGCAGGTAGATGGCATTGAGCCGGTCGATCTCGGCGTCCTTGTTGCGCAACAGCGTCGTCCAGTCGAAGGCAGGCACACCGACCTGCCAGCCGAACGAGGCGGCCTTGTCGAATTCGTCCGGAAAACGGCTGGCGTACACCAGCAGTTTCTTCGGCACGCAGCCGCGGTTGACGCAGGTGCCACCGAAGCGGTCCGGCTCGGCGATCGCCACACGCGCGCCATGCCGGGCTGCCACCCGCGCCGCACGCACACCACCCGAGCCGCCCCCGATGACAAAGAGATCGAAGTCGAATTGCGGCATATGCACTCCCATGATCGTTTGCGTAGACGCCCTGCGGGCGCCTCTTGTGTTGTAGATAGATTCCGGCGCCAAGTGATTCCCGATCCCTCTACGGCGCCGCGCATTACACCGGTGAGCCTGCCGCGGCACCGCCGTATGCGCAGACCACGCCGGCCGGGCATCCTTCAGTGGGCAGCCTGCCGGGCCGCCAAACGGTAAGGCGGCCGGACCATTTGCCGCGGACATGAAAAACCCCGGCCGGGGCCGGGGTTGTGGCAAGGTCGCCGCTGCTCAGCGTGGCTTGCGATGACCGATCTTGACGATCTTGAGGCTGTTGGTGCCACCACCCAGGCCGACCACATCGCCGAAAGTGAAGATCACCACGTCGCCGTTCTGCACGATGCCAAGGCGCAGCATTTCCACTTCGGCGCGCACCAGCAGGTTCTCGCGATCCGAGTTCTCGTTGGCCAGCATCACCGGAAACACATCGCGGAACAACGCGAGGCGATTGTAGGTGTCGACTTCCGGGGTCAGCGCGTAGATCGGCACGCCGGAGACGAAGCGGCTCATCCACAGCGCCGACGACCCCGACTGGGTCAGCGCGGCAATCGCACGCACGTTCAGATGCGTGGCCGCGAACAGTGCCGCCATCGAAATGGTCTGGTCGATACGGGTGAAGTCGCCCTGCCCCAGCACCTCGTCGCTGACGCGGCGGTCGACCGACTTCTCGGCCTCGACACAGACGCGCACCATGGCTTCGACCGTTTCCACCGGATACTTGCCGCTCGCCGATTCGGCCGACAGCATCACCGCGTCGGTGCCGTCGAGCACCGCATTGGCCACATCGGAGACCTCGGCCCGGGTCGGCACCGGGCTGGTGATCATCGATTCCATCATCTGGGTGGCAGTGATGGTGAGCTTGTGCCGCTGCCGCGCCATCTTGATCATGCGCTTTTGCAGCGCCGGCACCGCGGCATCGCCGACCTCGACCGCCAGATCGCCACGCGCCACCATGATGCCGTCAGAGGCATCGAGGATCTCCTCAAGGTTGGCCACCGCCTCGGTGCGCTCGATCTTGGCGATCAGCAGCGCCTTGCTGCCGGCTGCACGCAGCAGGGTGCGGGCCATGTACATGTCGGCACCCGACTTCGGGAACGACACGGCCACATAGTCGGCATGCAGCTTGGCGGCGGTCTTGATGTCCTCCATGTCCTTGGCGGTGAGTGCCGGCGCAGTCAGGCCGCCACCCTGGCGATTGATGCCCTTGTTGTTGGACAGCACGCCGCCCACGCGGACCTGGGTATAGATCTCGGGACCATGCACCGCGGTCACTTCCAGTACGATACGGCCATCGTCCAGCAGCAGCACCGCCCCCACTTCCACATCGTTGGGCAGCTCCTTGTAGTCCAGGCCCACGCGCTCCTGATTGCCCAGTTCGCAGCTGGCATCCAGGATGAAGGCATCGCCCTTTTGCAGCTCGACCTTGCCTTCCTCGAACTTGCCCACGCGGATCTTGGGCCCCTGCAGATCCACCAGTACCGCGATGGCCCGGTTGGTCTTGCGCGCCAGCTCCCGCACTAGGGCGGCGCGGTCGATATGGTCCTGGGCGGTGCCATGCGAGAAATTCAGTCGGACCAGGTTCACGCCGGCCGACACCAGGCGCTCGAGCGTCACGGCGTCGCTGGATGCGGGGCCGAGCGTGGCGACGATCTTGGTGCTGCGTATCATAGGTTTGCTCCTGTCGATGCTATTGATCTGCTTATGGATTGGGCTTGATGCGGTATTCGGGAGGGAGGGACGGGGCGTCGGCCCATCCGGAACGTCGATCCGGTACCGGATCGGCAGGCGCGTGTGCTTGCGCAAGGAAGCGAGAGGGCAAACCGCCTGGATCGTCGCATTCTGATGATGCCTACGCTGGAAAGACGTGGCGTCCCCGACAGGAATCGAACCTGTAACTGGCCCTTAGGAGGGGCCCGTTATATCCATTTAACTACAGGGACGTTGCCAACCATTACAGAGCAACCGCAAACCAGGCGGCGCTCTGGGCACAGACCATGGCGGCGCCTTATCGGGGCGGCCTGACACGGCTGTGCTGGATATCTGCCCTTGCGGGTCCTTTTTGACCGAAACGCCTGCGGCGGCAGGCTGGAGTGCAACCGCGCCGGTTTCGATCCGCGTGCATTATACCGATCAATGGACGGACAGGCGCAGCCGAACAGTTGAAAGAAAGTGAAGCTTGATCCTGAACAGGTCCTGCGCAGATCGGCACCGGCCATTGCCGGGCGGCCAACCGGCTGCCGGCCGGTGCCGGCGGTGCGGCCCGCATGAGGCGCAACCCGGCGCGTCCTTGACCAAGCCCGGTCCAGGCGACCAAGGATGGCGGACCGGCCGTGCGCGCCGACCGACTGTCTGCGCATTGCAAACAGACGCCCATTGCAGCCACCGGAGTGGCACGAGGCATCGCCCAGCCACTGCAATCGATGCCGGGCCACAAAAAAGAAAACCCGGCAGCGCCGGGTTTGCCTCATGGTGCAGAGGCGACAAGATGAACTGTATTGCGTCTGCGCATTGCGCGCAGCGGCGCTGTCCTGCAGGCAGGGCCACCTGCGTACCCAGCCGGCGGCACGTCGCAGACCGTATCGGCAACGCCCGGCAGCAACGAGGGTGAGACCCGTCGGGCCCACGCCCCAGACCACGCCACAGGCGGCGCATCAACCTTTGAGAATCTTCCAGATCTGGCGCTCGCACAGCCCGTTCATGCGTGCCAACTTGGCGACGGCGCGGTTGGACGATTCCTCACGCGTGTATTCGTCAAATGCATGGCGGATCGCAATATCGCGCAATGCCCGCGCAATGCTGGAGCAGCGCGGGATATATACCGCGTCGCTGCCGCGAAAGTGCTCGGCCAGCCGCGACATCTCATGCTCGCCCAGCAACTGCGCCAGCTGTGCATAACGCTGCTGCCCCAGCCGATGCTTGCCCTGCGGAATCCGCAGCGAGGTGCCGCCGAATTGACGGACCAGCTTCATCGCGCCATCCATGCCGACCAGCAAGGCGATTTCCCGCATGGTTTCGGGCAGTGCGGCAAGTACCGCGTCCGCTTGCGGTCCGTTCACATCAAATGTTTCCCGTTTCACGCTATCCGCTCCTTGGGCTCGTTTGCGAAGCTGCCTAACCAACGCCGCCGCGTGTTCAACCCAAGCGAGACAAGACATGGCCGGCTGCGATCTTGTGCAGGTTGCCGCTGCGCAACTGCCGGAGCAGGCTGGACAACCGGTGCAACAAATTGATCTGTTGGTATATTACAAACAAACCCCACCCCAATCAACAGATTTGTTTGTAAACACGACAGACGGAGCCGGGTGGCGATGGACGTGGCGACGGCCGTTCATCCCTGGCGACGGTATGCTGGAGCGGTATCGACCGCCCCTTTGGCCGATGGTGGCCGGGTACCGGACCAGGACCGATGTGGCAGGTGGGACGGGGACAAGCTGCGCAGCAACCAGGCAGGTCGCCTGCATCCGCCGCCCCTGGAAATGGGGGCTAGGCCGCCGTGCACAAGGCAGCGTCAGCAGTCTGCCGGCGCCCGCGAACCGAACGTGCCGGCACACCGGACAGGCGTGACGCGATATCAGCGCATCAGAATGCATCAGCCCCGCGATGCGGGGCTGATCAACAGGAAAATGGCGTGACGCCTGGCACAACATGCGCCGCATGGCACGGGGTCATACGCCGCCGCTTACCGCCACGACGCGGCCGATGATCTGCAGCTCGCCCAAATGTTCAGGCAAGAGGCGCCGCTCCGGATGCTTGGCTTCATTGTCCGAATGCAGCACGATCACGCCGCCCGGCTCCTTGTACAGACGCTTGACGAAGAATTCGCCCTGCCAGCTCAGCGCGTAGACCTTGCCGTCCTGGATCGCCGTCTGCTTGTAGTCGATCACCAGGCTGTCACCGTCGCAGATACGCGGCTCCATGCTGTCGCCCTCGGCCACGATGGTGGCGGAATTCTCCGGACGGATGCCCAGGCGCTCGGCCCAGCGCCGCCGGAACGCATTGCGCTGCCCCTCGTGATCGATTTCCCACATCACCGTGCCCGTGCTGCCACAGGCAGCTTTCACATTAAGACGAGGAATGAAGACGTACAGGCCGGCATCGAGCTCATCCTCGTTGTCCCATACCGTCACCGGCCGCGCCGCCACCGGCGCCACATTGGCCTGCACCTGCACCGCATCGGTCCTGGCCGGCACAGGGTACCCCACGTTGCCGACCGCGTCGCCCTGGCCGGTGGCCAGCCATTCGGCCGAAACGCCCAGATAGCGGGCAATCGCCGGGGTATGCCGGCTGCCGCCGGCACCGTTGCGGGCGTCGCACAGATATTGGATCGACTGTGGCTTGACCGCCACCGCGCGTGCCAGCTCGGTCTGACCCACCACGGCACGGCCGCGTGTCAATTGCAAATCATGCATCGCCCACGAGAGGCGTTCGCTATACGTTTTCATTGCCCAGTCATATGCGATAGAGACACAAGAATATTTGTAATCATAAACAAATATGTTTGTCGATCACAAGTAGCGGACGAATTCAGCAGGATGGGAATGCTACCTGCCACAGTTACAGAATCCACCAGTGCTGCTGAAACCGCCCTGCTGCGCGCGTACCGTCAACCACTGCCAGCGCAAGGAGCGTGGCCCATTGAGTCAGGCATGCACAGCGTTCATCGTTTCTATAACGGATGCCAAAGGTCTGGAACAAAGTATTGCGTCACGGAACAATACAGAGATATGAAAGCGCCGTGCTTGTCTTGCTTACCCCATTTCCTGCTGTTATCCGCTCCTTTCCCACCATTGGCAGTCGGCGCTTGTTGGCAACGACGCCATAAAAAAACAACGGGTCTGGCAGGGATTTTGTTTTGTACTGATCTGGCAAGCCTGCATCCCACAAGGAACCGATGTCCAATCGCCTATCCTTGGCGTACCCCCTGAGTGCTGCCTTTGTGCTGGCATTGGTGATTGCCGGCTGCGGCAGCACACCAGCTTCACCGTCCGGTGACGGGGCTTATCGCGTACAGCGTGGCGATACGCTGTACCGGATTGCACGCCAACATGGGCGCAGCACGGACGAGTTGGCGCGCTGGAACGGCTTGGCCGATCCGGGCGATATCCGCGTGGGACAATGGCTGCGGCTCACGCCACCCGGCGTAGCGGCACACGCCCGTGGCGCCGACCGCGCGCATGCGGCATCCGCCGGTCAACCACACGCTGCGCTGCCTTCCCCCAACCGGATCGCACTGACGTGGCCTGTTGACGGTGCGGTCATTGCCCGGTTCAACGGCAACCATAGCAAAGGACTCGATCTTGCCGGGGCCCGTGGCAGCACGGTGCGGGCGGCAGCGGCGGGCAAGGTGGTGTATGCCGGCACCGGCATCCGCAGTTACGGCAGGCTGCTCATCGTCAAGCACCGGGACGACTATCTGACCGCCTACGCCCACAATGAAACCTTGCTGGTAGCCGAGGGGGAGGCGGTACGGCAGGGCCAGCCGATCGCCACCATGGGCGACAGCGGTACCGATGGGGTCAAGCTGCACTTCGAATTGCGCCGGCAAGGCAAAGCCATCGATCCGCTGCCGTTTCTGCCGCCGCGTTGACCCGGCCGGCGGCAGGCTGACAGCCCCGGTGGTCGGTATCAGCGGCGCGGCCGGGCCAGCTGGCTGCCGACGCGCCGGTCGCTCTTACGCCGCGCCACCCTGGCCGGCACCGCTCGCGCGCTGGCAATACGGGTGGCGCCGGCCGGGCTGAGCTGATGCAGCTTGTACAGATAGATGCCCTGGCCCACCAGTGCGGTAGTGAGCCCAAGCACATTGACCAGTACGAACAATGCATCACCGATCAGGTAGCTGTAGAGCATGAAACCGGCTGATGCGCACATCTGGCCGGCAAACAGCCAGCCCGAGACCCCGTTCAGGTCGGTGCTGTGCCATTGGATGTAGATCTGCCGGATCAGCGTGGCGATCAGGATCAATGCGCTGACCAGGCCGATGATCTGAATAGGCATGGGTTTCCCTGGCTATGACGTCAACCGTTGATGACCTCTCCACCATTGGGATGCAGCACCTGCCCGGCCATGTAGGATGCGTCGTCGCTGGCCAGGAAGACATAGCAGGGCGCAACTTCGTCAGGCTGGCCGGGACGCTGCATCGGCACGCTGCTGCCGTGCTGACTGGTACGCTCGTCGTCGAACGAGGCCGGGATCAGCGGGGTCCAGATCGGGCCGGGCGCCACGGCGTTGACCCGGATACCGTCCTTCAATGCCGCCTGCGCCAGGGAGCGGGTGAAGGCCACGATCGCACCCTTGGTCGAGGCATAGTCCAACAGCTGCGGGCTGCCGCGATAGGCAGTGACCGAGGTGGTATTGATGATGCGGCCACCCTGCTTCAGATGGGGATAGGCCGCCTGGGTAAGGTAGAACATCGAAAACACGTTGACGGCAAAGGTCTTTTCCAGCTGCTGCCGGGTGATGTCGACGATCGAAGGCTGGGGATACTGCTGCGCCGCATTGTTGACGAGGATGTCCAGTCGACCGAAGGCTTCGACAGTGTGGGACACGGCGCTGCGGCAGAACACCTGATCGGCGATATCGCCGGCGAGCGCAAGACAGCGCCGCCCTTCGGCTTCCACCAAGCGCTGCGTTTCATGCGCGTCCTGGACTTCGTCCAGATAGACAATGGCGACATCCGCACCTTCCTTGGCAAAGGCGACCGCGACCGCCCGGCCGATCCCGCTATCGCCTCCGGTGATCAGCGCGACCTGGCCCAACAGCTTGCCGGCCGCCTTGTAGTTGCGCATGCCCGACTCCGGACGCGGGTGCATCGCGGCCTCGCTGCCGGGCTGGTGATCCTGATGTTGCGGGGGCAGGGTTTGCTGGGACATGGCTCCTCCGGGATAGCAAAAACGCAAGGCAGCAAAACGCCCGCAATACGCGGTGGCATTGCGGGCGGTTGTGCTTAGTGCCTGATGGTGGGGTCCAGCGTGGTGTCGCTGTCTTCCCAATAAGGGCGGGTGCGATAGGCTGCGTGCACCTGGCTCGCCCAGGTCATGTCGGCCATGCTCGGCCAATGATCCTTGTCGAAGCCTTCTGCTTCCTTGAACTGGCTCTTGTCTGCCTCAAGGATGAAACACTTGTTGTCGGCATCCAGGGTCAACGCGCCCCACGGAATGGCGAACAGCTTGTCGCCGATACCGAGAAAGCCACCGACCGACAACACGGCATAGGCGATCTGCCCCCGCTGCACGTCAAGCATGATGCCCTTGATGTCACCGAGCTTGTCGCCCTGGCCATTGACCACCTCGTCGCCTTCCAGCGAGTCGGCCAGCATCAGGAACGGTCCCGGACCGTCGCCCTGCAGCGATTCCGAGCGGCCGACGACGCGCGCCCCTTGTGTGCTTGCGCCCACCGGACGTGCGGCCGGCGTGGTGAGACCGCCTTCATCGTATTCATCGGACACGCCGCCGGGCACACCCTGGGAGCGGCCCAGGTCCGAGGATTGACCGGGGATGCGCGACGATGATGTATCCAGCGGACTGTTGGTGGATTGATTCGGGTTGTAGGGATTGTTCTGGCTCATGGCGCTACTCCTTGGCGAAGTTGCAGGATTGCGCCGCATGTGCGGCACCTTGCCCAGCAAGGCAGCAAGGGCCGTGCCATACTGGCCGGCTTGGCCTCTGGGGCGGCCTTCACGCGACGGCGGCAAAAGCGGTTGGCCCGCCCCGTGCCACGGTCATTGCGGCCTGGCGCTTTCATGGTGCCGCGCCTGCCTCAAAAGCAGCTTCAGCCTCACTTTCCGCCCTGCCGGGCCGTGGCTTCCCCCACCTGGCTCATCCACCCGTTGTGGATGGCGTGGCCATTGGCGCGGTGCCACTTGGTCCCGCGGTAAAAGTTACGCCAGGGGATGTAATTCATGCAGCCAGGCCAGATGCTGTCCAATGCAGCGTTGCGGCGACCAGCGGTGAGCGCGCCTTGCAAGCCGGAATGCTAGTTGCTAGTACAACAGCGCCTTTGTCCTCTTCGGAGCTTTTACCATGCGTCTTCTGCCTCCCCGCTCGCGCACGCATCGTCTGGCGCATTCGCGCAAGGAAACCGACGTGGCGATCGAAAAGCCGTCCAATCCGGCGTCGATCAACGAAGCCATCATCGAACAGTTCAACGAGGACGACATGACTATCCCGGAAGAAGAAACCTCGACTGCAACCGTGCCGCCGCACCTGCCCGGCCACCACGGGCAACGGGGCCTGCACCGTTGGTCGCGGCCCACGCTGCATTGACGCGCATCCGTTGCGCATGAAACGGCCCGGGTGAACCGGGCCGTTTTTTTGCGGTGCCGTCAGCGTGCGCTACTTGTCGTGCCCGCCCTTCTGCAGGCTGCGCACATGCTTCAAATGCGCCTGCAGCTTGGGCAGTGTCTCGGCAGCGAATTTCTTCAGGTCCGCGTCCTTTCCCGACTTGGCCTGCTTGCTGAACAGATCGATGGCCTCCTCGTGTGCCTCACGCTGCTGCTTCAGGAACGCCTCGTCAAATGCCGTGCCCGACTTGCCTTCCAGCTCCGCCAGCTTCTTGCGGTTCGCTTCGCCCGGCTCGCTGGGGACCGAGAGGTTCTTCAAGCCGGCCAACGTGTTGAGACGCTCGTTCGCCTTGGTGTGATCGTCGATCAGCATGTTGGCGAGCTGGCGGACACCGTCGGTGGACGTCTTCTTCAGCGCCATTCTGCCGGCTTCCACCTCGGCCAAGCCTGACGCACCGGCCTTGGCCACGAAATCCGTATCCATCTTGTGCACACCCGAAGGTTCAACCTTGGCGGGCGGCGCCTTGGTGACCGGGTCAGCCGAAATCGCAAACGCGGGATACGCAGCCAGCGCGGCAACAAGACAAGTGATCTGCAAGCGATGTTTCATGGACAGCCCTCCAGGTTACGGCCCGCCCGTGCCACAGCAACATGAACGTTGGATACGTGCCACACGCTGGCGCACACACTTCAACCTTGTGCAGGCACAGCCGTACCGTCGCATTCACCTGGGTATTGCTGATGCCACCGCGGCATTGAGCAGGCGTTCAAACAAAACAAGGGCGGGTCGCCGCCCGCCCTATATTGCGATCCTTGAAGATCGCAATCGATCAGTGCATCAGGACTTGCGGTCCTGCCGCTGCTGGTTGCTGCCCTGCTCGGAACCTTGGTTCCGATTGGAGCCCTTGCTGTTGCGGCTGTTGCTGTCGGCATTACGGTCCTGCTTGTTGTCCTGGCGTTGGTTCGGCATGACATTACTCCTTGAGCAGTTCATCGAAATGCGACCGGTGATTTCCGATCACGCCTGTTACCTCGCAAGTTGCGTGCCATGTTCTGCGTTCCATCAGCGCAGCCTTTTCAAAGAGGCTGAAAGCTGCAGTGCGCAATATTTTCAGAGATGTTTGTAACAATGCCAGTTGTTTCAATGACTTGCCGTCACAAAAACTCCTGTTGCAGTGCGCCAGACACAGCAGGCATGAAAAACCCGCCCGAAGGCGGGTTTTTCATGCCTGCTCTTGCCTCAATAGCGTGGCTTGAGCTGGCTGCTCTCGTCGAATGTGCCTCCGGCGTTGGTATTGGCCGCCCGGGTATCGACATCGGTCGCGCCACTATTGGCGTTGGACGTGTTGACACCTTCGTTGTAGCGCTGCGCGTCAAAGCTCGGATCGGTGGTTACAGCCGCGCTGTCTTCGTTGAGAACCCCGCGATTGTCGTTGATTGCTGCCACCGACGACACCGACGCCGCCACCAGCAGCGAAGCGAACAGCTTGGAGGCCATAGATACGGTCGACATGATCGTCTCCTTTGTTGTTGAAGTACCTGCGCTGCCTACGCAGCAACAGCCATGCCAAGCCTGCGGCGCCAGGCAAGCGCCTGCCGCCGCTGTGTCTGTACGTGGGCAATGTGACCAGGCCCTCCTGGCACCTCTGCAATTTCTGCACGTCGCAATGCAAAAAAGCATGCGGCACCGCCCCGCCTGTGCCTGCACAGCGTGTTGGCACAGACGCTGCTTCGCATCCAATGTGTCGTTGACCGACCCGCCATTACAAGGAGAACCGATCATGCGGACTCAGCACCATGACAATCAGTACGGCCCGGCGCCACCGCGCGATCAGATCCGGGCACACCGTAACGGTGATGTTGCGGAAGATGAGCAGGGCGCCTGCGCCACCGATGTGCCTACGTCGGCCGCGGTGCGCGAGGAAAACCAGGACTACGTGCGTCACTTCTGTAATGACGACGCGTACCAGCAGTGGCTGCGTCGGGCCAGACGCGAGGTACCGGCCCCGACCCCAGGTCTTGGCGACGAGCCGGACCCGACCCATTGACAGGCAATGTGAGGCAGCAGGGGCCGACGCCCTGCCATGGGTGAGGAAACTGTCAGGCCCCGGTTGGTTCGGGGTTTGACAGGCGTGGCAGGCCATAAGCGATACGGGCGTGTCAGTCGACACGCCCGTATCGTCATGGGGTCAAACCTGACCTAGCGCTTCGTGGAACGGCGGCGCGGCGGCACCTCAGGCGCTGCTTGCTGGGTGGTACCCGTAGGCGGTGGATCGGACGGTTGCGGTTCATCCGGCGTAGGTTCGGTGCCGGCCTTGCCATAGCCTGGCATGCCGAAACCGGAGAACAGATGCTTGGCACGGTCCTGCAGCTGCTGTTGCATCTCGACGAAGAGATTGGTGCTGCTTTCCAGGTAGTTGCCCATCATGTTCTGTAGCGCCGGTCCCTGGAATTTCATGAAATCGCCCCAGAGATTGGTATTGGACAGCATCGGGTTGTCGCTGCTGATGGCCGATTGGGCCTGATCCTGCAACCGCCGCTGCATTTCCGTGAACAGCAGCAGGTTCTTCTCCAGGTAGTTGCCCATCAACCCCTGCATGGTATGCCCATAGAAGCGGATGATGCGGGTCAGCACGTCATAGGAGAACATCGGCATGCCCTCGCCGGACTCCTCCTCCATGATGATCTGCAGCAGCACGCTGCGGGTGATATCGTCGCCGGCCTTGGCATCGAGCACCTGGATGTCGATGTTGTCCAGCACCAGTTGCTTGACATCGGACAGGGTGATGTAACAGCTGGTGGCGGTGTCATACAGCCGCCGGTTCGGGTACTTCTTGATGACACGCTTTTCGCCGCTCATGCGATCTCCCTGCCGTGTAGCCACGGGTTTTAGAGTACAGAAAGATAACGTGCGTTCGTCAGCTTGTGCAACCACTCATGCTGCGACGCACAAAAACGGTTTGACATCACCGGACCAGGCGCACAGAATGGGTTGAGTATTGTGCAGAGCAACATGACTTCGGACATGAGCGCTCCGGCACATCGTCCCGGACAGTCGCAGGAGACTAATCATGAGCCAAGCCCAACAGCAATTCGCCGAATATGCCACCGAACAGGTCGAATCCGCATTGCGTTTCGCCCGTATTTCGCTCGACTCGCTCGAACGCGTCACCCGGCTGAACATCGAAAGCGCCAAGAACGCGCTTGAGGAAAACGCCAGGAATGCCGAAACGCTGGCTTCGGCACGCGATCTGCAGGAAGCGCTCGCCGTGCGCCAGCGCTTGGCTGAATCGAACGTGGAACAGTTTTCCGCCTACTCGAAGAGCCTGTACGAAATCGCCTCGCAAGCACAGGCCGAGATCGCCAAGCTGGTCGAGGAGCGCACCACCGACTTCAACCGTGACGTGGTGTCCGGCCTGGACCGTTTCGTCAAGTCGGCTCCGGCGGGCACCGATGTGGCGGTCGCAGCCGTGAAATCCACGGTGCAAGCCACCGCAGCGGCGGTCGACAGCATCACCAAGGCTGCCAAGCAGGTGGCGGATTTCGCCGATGCCTCGGTCAAGGCCGCGACGACCGCGACGACCGATGCCGTCAAGGCTGCAGCCAAGAAGACCGTCGGCGCCTCGAACGCCGCAGTCTGATCGCAGTCCAGCCTCACGAAGAACGGGCGCCCTTGGGCGCCCGTTTTCTATTGCGCGTCCAAAATGCGCTCAGCGGTTGATCGACTTGCCGAACGCGTTGTACAGCAACGGTGTCGGGCGGCCATGTTCGCCCTCGCCGAACAGCCATACGCTGATATAGCGGGCGCCGTCCAGGGTACTCAGGCTCAGCTGCGCCACAGCACTCCAGGAATAGTCGGGAGTGCAGTTGCTGCCCGGCAGGCAGTGGTTGAGCAGTTGCGCAAACGTGGTGCCGCTGGCCACCGTCACGCCGTCGGCACGGATCTCCCAGCGTTTGGGCGCCGGGGTCTGTACCGTGGCGGTGCGGGTGGTGAGGAACAGATCGTAGCGATCAGGCTGACGGTACAGATTGGCCAGATAAAGCTGTGGCAGATCGCTGCCGAGCGCTGTCGTCCCTTGCACTTCCTGCCACGCGGACGATGCGGCCGGCGCCTCGCCGCTTACCCACCACCTGGCGCGGTAGGTCCTGCCTTCGTACAGCGCCTGCTCACCGGCCGTGTAGGCCCGCGCCGCGCTCCAGGCGGCCGTGCCGTTGCCGGTGCTCACCGCCTCCCACGCCCCCCAGTTGTTGAGCCCGGGCTGCTCGCCCTGGGTCCACCATCTGGCGCGGTAGGCTTGTGCGCCGAACGAAACCTGCTCGCCTGCCACATAGGCGCGCTCCGCCAGCCACGTGGGCGGCAGCGCAGCACCGAACAGGCGCTGGTAGTCCTCGTCGGACAGCGAGGGCAGTACCGCGTGGTTGGCATACTGTCCACCGCTTGGGCAGGCGCCGTTCACCGTCGGCGGCGTCGCGGGCACCGCGACGACCGGAAACACCACCGGCAGTCGGTTGTCCGGCTCGGGAATGCCGGGTGACGGCAGCGGGCTGCATGCCCACGCGTGCCCCAATGGGACCAGCAGAGCGGCGGCCAGCAGCAGGCGCGCCAGGGTGGATGAGCGATGATGTCGCATAAAAGCACTCCTCTCGTTGTGATGGCTGCGCCCTGCCGGGGCGCTGCGGCCTCGGCTGGCGGACGGCCCACCAGCCGGGGTAAGGCTTACCAGGCGATCCTAGCGTCGTCGATCACCTTGACCAGTTGTTCATAGATGAACTGGTGGTCCTTCTGCGAGGGATGCCAGCCGCATGCCATCGCATCCGGTGTCGTCATCTCGAAATAGCGTACCCGGGCATCCCCCTCGGCCTGCGCTTGGGCCACGATCTCCTTGACCATCGGGATGAAATCCGGCCCCTGCCACAACGGGGTGGCACTCAGCACCAGCAGTGTCTGCGGCCCATATTGCGCGCGCAGCTTGGCGATGAATGCCCGGTATGCCACCTTGAACTGCTGCCGCCGGGTTTCGTCGTTCCAGGCTTCACCCTGCCGCAACGGGGTCGAGAAGTCATTGGTACCCAGGTGCATCACCACCGCCTGCGGCTGCCAGCCCGGAGGGCGGGCCCAGCTGTCGCCATCCACATTGAGCAAGGCGCGGTCGTAGTAGGTGCGGTAGTCGGTGCCGACGAGCTTGCCGTCGTAGTTACGGATCAGGCCCAGGCCCGAGTAGCCGTTGATCTGCACATCGGCGCCGTAGTGCTTGCCCAGCAATGCGCCAAAGCTGCGGCCGGCGTCGCTGGCATCGAACACCTCGGCGTCGGAGCAGTTGTCGCGCCTGGTGCTGCGGATGGCATAGCCGTTGACGTACGAATCGCCGATCACCTCGATCTGCCGCGCCGGTGCCGCCGGCGGCGGCAGCAGCTTGCCCCCCTCCCCGGCGACAAACCCCAGGAACCGGCCGACGTCCCAGGTCAGCTCGGTGCGCCGGAGCACGCGGATGGTGTGCTCGCCCTCGGGCAGGTTGTCGACCCAGACCGTCTTCGCCCCCGGCTTGATCACATCGGCCACCTCATTGCCATCGACCAGCACGGTGAAGTGGTTGCGGGCGTCATCGAACCGGATACCGATCCGGGTACCGCTGAAACGGCCTTCGAAGTACACGCCGGGCCAGCCGTGGCGCACGCCGTCCTTGTCCAGCGTGACCTTGCCCACGCTGCGCACGAATGCCATCGGTCCTTCGCCGGCCGGCGTCAGCTGGGCATCGATCACGTTGAGCAGATCCTGATCGCGATCGGTGGTGATTTCCCAGATCATCGCGCCCGCCAGCTTCTTTTCCTTGAGCAGCGCCACCTTGTGCGCAATCGAGGTGGGATCCTCGTAGCTGATGAACGCACCCTGCGCCTTGTTGTACAGATAGGGCATCCTGGCACTGCCCGACCAGAAGCGCTCGAAGCCGTTCTTGCCGATCAGCCTGGCCTTCAGGTCCTGGTAGTCCAGCACACCCTCGGTATCGCCCGACCAGGTGCCCGGGCCCATGCCGGTGCAAGTGGTGTACAGGCCATTGTCGGTTTCCGGGCAGCCGACCCAGATATGGCCGGGGAACTCGAAGCCCATCACCAGCCTTTCCGGTGCCACGCCCAGATCGAGATAGGTCTTGATCGAATTGGCGATATTGAACGTCTGGGTCACCGGCGCCCTGGGGTCGGGATACAGCGGTGCGAGATGACCGGTGGTCAGGCTCCAGGCGCCGGCATATTCGTAGGTCATCACGTTGAGCCAGTCGGCAAAGCGCAGCACCTGGTTCCAGTCGATCTTCGGCAGGTTATGCGGGTTCACCTCGGTGGCCAGCGTGACCAGATACGGCTTGCCATCCGGCGCCAGGCCGGCGGCATCCAGCCGCTCGCGCACCGCCTGGAACAGCAGCGGGAAGTTGGCAGCATCCTCGGGGCGCTTGATGTTGTGCGGGTGACCGTAGCCGGTGGGGAATTCCCAGTCGATGTCCACGCCGTCGAAACCATGGCGCTTGACGAAGTCGACCACGCTGTCGGCAAAGCGCCGACGGCTCTCAGGGGTCAGCGCCACATCGGAGAAATCCTTGGACCAGGTGGCCCCACCGACCGAGATCAAAGTACGCAGATGCGGATACTTGGCCTTGAGCGCATTCAGTTCGGCGAAATTGGGCGGGTCGGCATAGGTATCGCCCAGCGCCACCTTGCCATCGACAATGTTGGCGAAGGCGTAGTTGATATGCGTGAGCTTCTCGGCCGGAATGCGCGACGGCGGGTAATCGCGGTACTTGGCCCACGATACGTAGTACGCGACCTTCTTGTACTGGACTGGGGTCGGCGTGGGTGTCGGTGTCGGTGTCGGTGTCGGTGTCGGCGTGGGTGTCGGTGTCGGCGTGGGGGTGGGTACGGTGCTCAGCAATAGCCACGGTCCCCAGGCATTGGCACCGGGCTGCTCGCCCTGCGTCCACCAGCGTGCCTCATACTGCTGACCGGCATAGCTGACGCGCTGGCCTTTGACATAGACCGTGGCCTTGTTCCAGGCCGTCACCGGTTCTCCCAGCGGCGTCGGGGTGACTGGCGTCGGCGTCGGCAACGGTGTGGGCGTCACAGCCGGCGTGGGAGTGAGCGTGGGCGTCGGTGCGACGGTGGGTGTCGGCGCCGCTGTGCCGACGAGGCGCCACAGGGTTGGCGAAGCGGCAGGGTTCCAGCCCGTGCCTGCGTAGGCGGTATGCGTCAGCAGCGCTGCATAATCCTGCCCGAGGTACTGCACCACGGTGCCGGCCTGATAGACCGTGCCTTCCTGCCAGGACGCAGCGTGCAGGCCGGCACCGAACAGCAATCCGGCGGTCAACGCCGCGACTTTCGACAATCGCGTTTGTCGTATTGGCATTTCACAACTCTCCGTCTTTGGTTTTTAGTCCGGCATATCGGCAAACCCACTGCCGCAATACCGTGATGCTTTTTTTTGCTTGCCGCTTTTGGCTGAGGCCGGGATGGCCGCAATGGCGTTGGCCGCCGTGAGGCCCAATACCGCAGTCAAGATAAAGAACACAGCCCGCCGAGTATATGAAAGTGCGACGATGATCAACAGCACATCAAATTCGGCAAATTAAATAACATGCTAATACTCGAATGCACCGCGCAATACCGGAGAAAAAAGCGCAATTGCAGCACATAAAAGCATTGCCAAAGCAGCAACCAGCACCGAACGATCCGGATTCCGTGCCGTTGATCCAGCGCACGCGAACTTCCTGAGGCACCGGCCGCTGTACCGCCCATACCACAGCGGCATAAGGTGGTCCTGGCGCTGACTTTTCGTCACATGCCAAGCAAGCAGGCGCCATTGCCGCGTTTCCCGTTGCTCCGCAAGCCCCACGCACAGTCGACACAAGGTCAGGGTGGTCTTGAACGCAACCGTTACCGGTACATTGGCTATTTGCGGCACATCGCACAGCGAATGCCGATAGGGGGCAAAGGCCACATGAAACCGACACCGTGGGATCGGCCCTGCCGATAAGCAAGGCCACCATTCGATCAGCAGGCAGCAGACAGGCATCTGGCCGCGAGCCTGCCTGCATCGTCATCCCCTGCAGCCGGATCACCGCGGCGCATATTCCCACGCTGCGCTTTGAAGCGACGTCTGGTATTTATCTGAGCGGCTTTTCAGAAAAGCCGGCAGGTGCGCGCCATTGCGGCTTTACCGATTGCCGCCATCCGAAACCCGACGTCGCCAATCATGGCGGAATGTCATCCACGGCGCGCTGCCGCCCTTGAGCATGAAAAAAGCCTGCAGATCCGGAGAACTGCAGGCTTTCATCAACAACACAAACCGATCCGCTGTTTCAGAACGGGATATCGTCCTCGAAATCGTCGAAATTCTTCGGCGCGGCCGGGCGTGGGGCCGGTGCGTTCTGGGGGCGGGCCGCCGGCGCGGGCGGCGCGCTGTACTCCTGGTTGAAATCGTCACCGCCACCACCGCCATAGCCGCCCTGCTGCCCACCGCCGCCGCCCCGGCCGGACAGCATCTGCATCTGGTCGGCGACGATCTCAGTGGTATAGCGGTCGGCGCCGGTCTGCTTGTCCTGCCACTTGCGGGTCTGGATGCGGCCTTCGATATAGACCGAGCTGCCCTTCTTCAGATACTCGCCGGCAATTTCGGCCAGCCGGTTGTACATGACGATGTTGTGCCACTCCGTCTTTTCCTGCTGCTGGCCCTGCTTGTCCTTGAAGCGCTCGGTGGTGGCAATGCTGAAGTTGCACACGGCCCCGCCGCTGGGCAGGTAACGCACCTCGGGGTCGCGCCCCAGGTTGCCGATCAGTAGAACCTTGTTCAGCGATGCCATCTAATTCGTCTCCGCAATCAGTTGTTGCGCGGCGGCTTCGTCCCAGCCCGATTGCAGGACCTTGAGCAGCACCACACGTTCGTCAATCAATACAACGGCTTCCTGTACGCCGCCAATACGCCCGAGTTTAGCAGACAGCGCCGCCGGGTCGCCCGTCCACTGCGCGCCCAACGCGAACATCCGGGTCCTCACCGGCGGTGGCGGCCGCATGCCGGCGGCCACCGCCAGCCAGATCCCCATCAGCCCCGCGCCCGCCAGGAACACCGGGGTGGCACCGGCGTGCTGATACAGCCAGCCCGCGGCGGCGGAACCGATGAACATGCTCGCCGACTGGCAGGTATTGTAGATACCCATCGCGGTACCGCGCGCGGCCACCGGCGCGATCTTGCTGATCAGGCTGGGCTGCGTGGCCTCCAGGATGTTGAAGGCCACGAAATACAGCCCCAGCCACAGCACGATGGCCCACAGATCGGGCAACCACAATGCCATGCCCAGCTGGGCGATGAACATCAGGCCGATCGCCAGCAGGAACACCGCCTTCAGGTGGTGGCGCTTCTCGCCGAGGATCACCGCCGGCACCATCAGCACGAAGCCGAACAGCACCACCGGCAGATAGACCCACCAATGGTGCGCCACCGGCAGGCCGCCGACCCGCGACAGCAGCAGCGGCATCACGGTGAACATCGCCATCTGCGCTGCGTGCAGCGCGAACACGCCATAGTTGAGCCGCGCCAGCTGGCCGTGGCGCAGCACCTGTGGCAGGCGCCCCGCATCGGCTTCGGCATCCGAGTGATGCCGCGACAACGCCGGGTTGGGAATGATGCGCGCCACGCCAAACAGCGCAGCCAGCGCCAGCGCCGCGGTCAGCAGGAAGATGCCGGTGAGTCCGATCCACTGCGCGAGCTTGGGTGCGATCACCAGCGATACGGCAAAGGTGGTGGCGATGCTGGCACCGATCATCGCCATGGCGCGGGTGCGGTGCTCCTCGCGCGTCAGATCGGCCAGCAGCGCCGTCACCGCCGCCGAGATCGCGCCCGCCCCCTGCACCGCCCGCCCGATGATCATCCAGACGATATGGTCGGCCAACGCGCAGATCACGCTGCCCAGCGCAAACAGCGCGAGGCCGATGTAGATCACCCGCTTGCGCCCCACCCGATCGCTCCACATGCCGAACGGCAGCTGCAGCAGCGCCTGGGTCAGGCCGTAGGCGCCGAACGCCAGCCCGACCAGCACATGGTTGTCGCCTCCTTCAAGCTGCCCGGCGTAGACGGCGAACACCGGCAGGATCAGGAACATGCCGAGCATGCGCAGCGCATACAGGCCGGCCAGGCCGAGCGCGGCACGTAATTCGACCGCGTTGAGGCGGGAAGGGGAAGACATCGGCGTAACGGCTCGCGGGAGCAAAGACCGGAATGGTAACGGCCCGGCGGGATGGTGGCGAGTCAGGATGCCTCGCGATGGCGCCGCACCTGCGCCATGCGGATGGACTACTGTACCGCCGCACCGCGTCGGGCCGACGAAGTGCGGTATATTCGGGGGTTTTCTTCAGCCGGATCGGCCCTCACCTAGCCCGCCATGAGCTATCGTCCCATTCCGTCCGAACAGCCGCTGATCCGCATCCGCGGTGCACGCACGCACAATCTCAAGAATGTCAGTCTCGATCTGCCGCGCGGCAAGCTGGTGGTGATCACCGGCCTGTCCGGGTCGGGCAAGAGTTCACTGGCATTCGACACGCTGTATGCCGAAGGGCAGCGCCGCTATGTCGAATCGCTGTCGGCCTACGCGCGGCAGTTCCTGCAGCTGATGGAAAAGCCCGACGTCGACCTGATCGAGGGCCTGTCGCCGGCGATCTCGATCGAGCAGAAGGCCACCAGTCACAATCCGCGCTCGACGGTCGGCACGGTCACCGAGATCCACGATTACCTGCGCCTGCTGTTCGCGCGGGTCGGCATCCCATATTGTCCGGACCACGATCAGCCGCTGGAGACCCAGACCGTCAGCCAGATGGTCGATCATGTGCTGGCGCTGCCCGAGGACACCCGGTTGATGGTGCTGGCCCCGGTCGTGGTCGGCAAGAAGGGCGAAAACCTGGATCTGTTCGACGATCTACGCGCGCAGGGCTTCGTGCGCGTGCGCGTGGACGGCGAAGTGCACGAGATGGATGCACTGCCCAAGCTCGACAAGAACAGGAAGCACACCATCGAGGTGGTGATCGACCGGCTCAAGACCCGGCCTGACCTCAAGCAGCGCCTGGCCGAATCATTCGAGACCGCGTTGCGCCACGCCGACGGCCGTGCGATTGCGGTGGAAATGGATTCCGGCCGCGAGCACTGGTTCTCCGCCAAGTTCGCCTGCCCGGTGTGCAGCTACAGCCTGCCCGAGCTGGAACCGCGGCTGTTTTCGTTCAACAACCCGATGGGCGCCTGCCCCAGCTGCGACGGCCTGGGCCAGATCACCTTCTTCGACCCCAAGCGGGTGGTCGCCCACCCGGATCTGAGCCTCGCGGCCGGTGCGATCAAGGGCTGGGACAAGCGCAACCAGTTCTACTTCCAGATGCTGACGAGCCTGGCGGAGCACTATGGCTTCGACATCAACGACCCGTGGGAGGCGCTGCCGGAGCAGATCCAGCAGGTGGTGCTGTACGGCTCCGGGCGTGACGAGATCCGCTTCAGCTACATGAGCGAGCGTGGCACCCGTTTCGAACGCGCACACGCTTTCGAGGGCATCATCCCCAACCTGGAGCGCCGCTATCGCGAGACCGACTCGGCCGCCGTGCGCGAGGAGCTGACCAAGTACCAGAACAACCGCGCCTGCCCGACCTGCAGCGGCTCGCGGCTGCGGCGCGAGGCACGCCATGTCAAGGTCGGCTCGGCCAATCTGCACACCATCAGCCAGATGGCGCTGCGCGACACCGCCGCCTTCTTCGAAAGCCTGCAGCTCGAAGGCGCGCGCGCGCAGATCGCCGAGAAGATCGTCAAGGAGATCCGCGAGCGGCTGGGGTTCCTGGTCAACGTCGGCCTGGACTACCTGAGCCTGGAACGCAGCGCCGACACGCTGTCGGGCGGCGAGGCGCAGCGCATCCGGCTGGCAAGCCAGATCGGCTCCGGTCTCACCGGGGTGATGTACGTGCTGGACGAACCGTCGATCGGCCTGCACCAGCGCGACAACGATCGGCTGATCGCCACGCTGATGCGGCTCAGGGATCTGGACAACACGGTGATCGTGGTCGAACACGACGAGGATGCGATCCGTGCGGCCGACTGGCTGGTGGACATGGGCCCCGGCGCCGGCGAGCACGGCGGCGAGGTGATCGCCAGCGGGCCGCCGGCCGAGGTGTTCAAGGAGCCCCGCTCGGTCACCGGGCAATTCATGTCCGGCGCGCGGCAGATCGCCATCCCGGCGCAGCGCCGCAGCCCCGATCCGCAGAAATGGTTCACCCTCAAGGGGGCGCACGGCAACAACCTGAAGTTCGTCGACCTGGCACTGCCGGCAGGGCTGTTCGTCTGCGTGACCGGTGTGTCGGGCTCGGGCAAATCCACGCTGATCAACGACACCCTGTATGCGGTGGCGGCGCGCGAGCTGAATGGTGCCTCGACCGAGCCTGCGCCGTACCACGACATGCAGGGGCTCGATCACTTCGACAAGGTCATCAACGTCGACCAGAGCCCGATCGGACGCACCCCGCGCTCCAACCCGGCCACCTATACCGGTCTGTTCACCCCGATCCGCGAGCTGTTCGCCGGTGTGCCTGCCGCCCGTGAGCGCGGCTACGGGCCGGGCCGCTTCAGCTTCAACGTCAAGGGCGGGCGCTGCGAAGCCTGCCAGGGTGACGGCGTGATCAAGGTGGAGATGCACTTCCTGCCGGATGTGTACGTGCCGTGCGACGTCTGCCACGGTCAGCGCTACAACCGTGAAACCCTGGAAGTGCAGTACAAGGGCAAGAGCATCACCGAGGTGCTGGAGATGACAGTGGAACACGCGCTGGAATTCTTCAGCGCGGTGCCCACCGTGTCGCGCAAGCTGCAGACGCTGATGGACGTGGGCCTGGGCTATATCCGGCTGGGCCAGAGCGCCACCACGCTTTCAGGCGGCGAGGCGCAACGGGTGAAGCTGGCGCTGGAGCTCTCCAAGCGTGATACCGGCCGCACGCTGTATATCCTGGACGAGCCGACCACCGGCCTGCACTTCCACGATATCGACCTGCTGCTCACGGTGCTCAAGCGCCTGTCGGACCATGGCAATACGGTGGTGGTGATCGAACACAACCTGGACGTGATCAAGACCGCCGACTGGATCGTCGACCTAGGTCCGGAGGGCGGCGCCGGCGGCGGCCGCATCATCGCCACCGGCACCCCCGAAATGGTGGCAGCCACCGCGGAGAGCCACACCGGCCACTACCTGGCGCGCATGCTTGCATCGTAACCATCGGGCCCGCTGCCGCCACCGATCAGGTCTGCCCACCCGGCAGCCCTGATCGGGGCGGGTGCGCCTGTCCCGCTGTTTGGTGCGGCTGTACTGACAATGCATGCAGCTTGGCCGCCGGCCCACGTGGACGGCACATCGAACACCTGCGCGCCCGTCATTGCCGGGGGCGGCTCGATCCACCAACCGGGTTCCTTATGAATTTTCGCGAAACGCTCTACGTCACCATCGCCAGGAACACGATCACCGTGCGATGCGTGGACAATCGCAAGCAGGCCACGGCCACCGGTTCATTCAGCACCAGCCGCCTGCTCGTGGGCAACTTCTCGGTCGCCGAGGCCCTGCTCAGGGGCCTGATCCCGCAAGTTGCCGCGCGACATTTCTACAAAACGCTGGTGGCCGTCGTCCATCCGCTGGAGCTGGTCGAGGGGGGGCTGTCGCAGATCGAAGAGCGTGTCTTCAACGAACTAGGCTTGGGCTGCGGCGCCAGAAAAATCCATCTCCATGTGGGAAGCATGCTGGACGATCAGGCCGTGCTTGCCATGCTTGGCGCCTAGCACGCCACAATCCGGACTGGCAGGCGCTTGGCGGCTTCAGCGGTTCGCACGGCCGGGGCGGTTGCCGTTCGGACCGACAGCGGGCACGCTGCGGACAGCATCACATCCCGCCGTCTTGTGCTGCCACATGGCGCGCGCGGCCGGCGCCCAGGCCTGCGGCCAGCGCAGCCAGCGTCACCAGTGCGAAGAACACACCGGCCGGCGCCCAACTGCCATGCCATTGGTGCAGCAACCCAAGTGCGAACGGCCCGAGCGCCGCCAGCGTGTAGCCTACGCCCTGCGCCATGCCGGACAACTGGGCCGCCATGTAGGGATCGCGTGCGCGCAGCACGATCAATGTCAGCGCGATGCTGAAGGTGCCACCCTGCCCCAGCCCGAGTACCGTGGCCCAGACCCAGCGCTGCGACAGTGGGGCGAACAGACAACCGAGCAGCCCCGCCAGCGTCAGCGCCAGCATCAGCACGATCGCCGGCCGCTGATCACGCCCCCGCGTGGCCAGCCAGGGTCCACCCAGGGCGGACAGCAGCTGGACCAGGATCGAGACCGACAGCACCCAGCCTGCCGCCACCGGGCTCATACCGCGTTCGATGAGGATGGTGGGCAGCCAGCCAAACACGCTGTAGGCCAGCGACGACTGCAATCCCATGTACAGCGTGACCTGCCAGGCCAGCCGGTCGCGCCACAGCCCACGCACTGCGGGCGGCGGCGCTGCATTGCCGGCGCCGCTGCGGCGCAATTGCGGTGCCCAGACCAGCGCCGCCAGCAGCGCCAGCGCCGACCACGCGGCCAGTGCCGGCTGCCAGTGTCCGGCGAACGCCAGCCGCAGGGGCTCGGTGATGCCGGCGGCCAGCGCGGCCCCCAGGCATAGCGCCATGGTGTAGAGCCCGGTCATCAGGCCCGGGGCATGCGGGAAATCGCGCTTGACGATGCCGGGCAGCAATACGCCGATGATGCCGATGCTGGCTCCGGCAAGCACCGAGCCGGCGAACAGCCCGGCGAGCCCACCGACCGACCGCAACAGCAGACTTGCCGCCAACATCAGCAGAATGATGAATGCCGTGCGTTCCGGCCCCCAGCGCCGCGCCAGCCTCGGCGCGATTGGCGCGGACAATCCCAGGCACAGCACCGGCAGCGTGGTTAGCAGGCCGGCGCCGGCGGCATCCAGGCCGGCCTGCTCGCGGATCGCGCCCAGCACCGGTGCCACGCTGGACAGCGCAGGCCGCAGGTTCAGGCCGACCAGCAGCATGCCGGCCACCAGCCAGGCACGGTTGACAGGTCGGGTCGTGGCGGCAGGCGGCATGGCAGAAGAACCGTTCATGCGTCCACCCCCGGAGCCGGCCGGCGCAGTTGATCCAGTATCGGCTGGATGATGGCGTTTGCCGCGGCGGCTGCCGCCGTGGCATCGCATGCGGCAATGGCGTCGACGATCGCGGCATGGCTTGCCTGGTCGGGATCGGGCAGCGTCGGATCGGCAAGGGCGCTGAGCACCCCATCCCGGATCGCCTGCGAGAGGAAGTCATACAGCGCCAGCAATGGGCCATTGTGTGCCGCCACCACCACACTGCGGTGGAATGCGAGGTCGCGTTCGGCGAACGCGGTACGGGCCCCGTCCCCACCCGGCTCGCCACGTGCCGCCAGCGCAGCCTGCATCGCTATCAGATCGGCCTCGGTGCGGCGCGAGGCGGCAAGCCCTGCGGACGCGGCCTCCAGCAGCGCACGCGTTTCCAGATGCTCGGCCAACGAGGCGCGGGCCAATGCGCCCATCGCGGCACTGGGATCGACGCAGCTGGCCACATAGGTGCCATCGCCCTGGCGCACGGTCAGCACGCCGCAGCAGGCCAACACCCGGACCGCCTCGCGTATCGTATTGCGGCTCACACCCAATAGCGTGGCCAGCGCCGGCTCAGTGGGGATACGGCTGTCGCGCGGCCATTCGCCGTGCTCGATGCGCTCGCGCAGGGCAGACACAGCCAGATCGACCAGCGAGGGCCTTACCAGGGGTTGGGCCATACATCCGTCCAATTCATCAGATGATTGGATGAATATTAGCGGCGACACCCCGCCCAGGCAAAGTGAAAGGGGGTCATGCCGGTGCCGTACAGTCCAGCCGGACACAAGCCCGCCATGGCTTGGTACGGCCAGCGGTCAGCGGACGCAGGCACCGTGGCACGGCGGCGAGGCGATACCCCGGGCCCGGCAAGGAATCGGACAGGGTCCGGACGCCCCATCAGGGCCGGGGTTGGCACCGGCGGTGCCGTCCGTTGCCGGTGTGCTAGTTGGGCGCCTCCACGTACACCTTCATCCCCGGCCGCAGCGGACGAGGATTCCAGCGCTTCAGGTCGACCAGGGCCACGTTGTAGCGCCGGGAGATCTCGGACAAGGTATCGCCACGGCGCACGAGATAGGTCCGGGCGCGCTGGGCGCGGCTGCGGCCGGCCCGTTTGCCGGGCTGGTCGGCCACCACACCCTGCGTCACCTTGAGCTGCTGGCCGGCACGGATCTGGTTGCCGCGCATGCGGTTGAGCGACTTGAGTTCGTCCACGCTCAGGTTGAAGCGCTGGGCAATGCTGAACAGCGTATCGCCGCGGCCGACCCGGTAGCGGTCCTGCGGCTTGCGCACCGCGCGCGGCGCGTCCTGTTCGCCGGTATCGACCGGATCAGGCACCTTGTTCACCGCCAGGGCATTGAGCGCAACCCGCTCGCGGATGTCCATGCCCGGTGCCAGCGGCACCAGGATGGTCTGGCCGCGGGCGACCTGCTCCCGTGGCGGAATATCATTGATCTCGCGCAGCTCCTCGGCCGGGATGCCGTGTGTGCGTGCCAGCTCGTCCAGGCTTTCACCGGCGCGCGTCACATAAGGTTGCCAGTTGAGCAAAGGGCGTTCGTAGGCTGCGAGGTTGCGCTGGAACAGCTCGACCTTGTCAGCGGGCAGCACCAGCTTGCGTTCGTCCTTGTAGGCGATCACCGGGCGGATGAAGCCGGGGTTGAGCCGCAGCAGCTCATCCACCGGCAGCTGGGCCAGCTCGGCGGCGACCTGTACATCCATATGCCGCCCGGTGGTGATGGCGGTGAAATACGGATCGTTGGGCAACGGGCCCAGGTCCACGCCAAAGGCGTCCGGGTCGGCGATGATATTGCGCACCGCCAGCAGCTTGGGCACGTAGTTCTCGGTTTCGGCAGGCTTGCGGATATCGGCATAGCTCAACGGCAACCCCGCCTCGCGGTTGCGCGCCAGCGCGCGGCCGACCGCACCTTCGCCCCAGTTGTAGCTGGCCAGCGCCAGCTGCCAGTCGCCGAACAGGCCGTACAGCGTCTGCAGATAGTCGAGCGCGGCCTGGGTCGACGCCACCACATCGCGCCGGCCGTCGTACCACCAGGTGCGTTCCAGCCCGTAGCGCTTGCCGGTCTCCGGGATGAACTGCCACATGCCACCGGCGCCGGCGTGCGACTCTGCCTTGGGGTTGTAGGCCGATTCGATCATCGGCAGCAGCGCGATCTCCATCGGCATGCCGCGCTTTTCGACCTCGGCGACCACAAAGTACAGGTAGCGGCTGCCGCGCTCGACGATACGCCGCAGGTAGTCCGGCCGGCTGGCGTAGTAGTTTTCCCATTTCTCGACCAGCGGGCTGTCCAGGTCGGTGAGCGCGAAGCCGACGCGGATCCGGCTCCAAAGGTCGGGATGGAGCACACGGTTGAAATCGCCGAACAGCAGCTCGGCCACCAGCGGATCGACCGCTTCGGTGTAGTCGACGACGAGCGGATCGGGCAGCGAGGCAGGGTCGGACGGGGGGGAAGCCGGGGTGGACGCAGCAGCAAAGGCGGACCAGGCCAGGCACGCGACAAGCAGGCGGTATTTCATTAGGATGCGCGCCCTGTTTGAAACAAGCCCGGATGGTGCAGGCGCGCGCGCCGCGCTGTCAACGCCGTTGCCTCCCCGGTCAGCGGAAAGCGTTACGGCGCTCACGCAGCCGTGTGAACACGGCCAGCGGCCCATTCTCGCCGACCGTCGTCTGGATCGCAGGGTCATCGCTGCGCAGGAACGGATTGGTCATCCGCTCCTGCGCCAGCGTGGCGGGCAGCGTGGGTTCGCCACGCTCGCGCCGGGCGGCATCCAGCGCCCATCGGGCATGCAACGCCGGATTGTCGGGCTCCACGGTGAGCGCGAAACGCAGATTGGTCAGCGTGTATTCATGCGCACAGCACACCAGCGTGCCGTCGGGTAACGCCCGCAGACGCTGCAGCGAGTCCCACAACTGCGCCGCCGTGCCCTCGAACAGCCGGCCGCAACCGGCACCGAACAAGGTATCGCCGCAGAACAGCCATGGCGCCCCCCAATAGGCCAGGTGATCGAGCGTATGTCCAGGCACCGCCAGCACCTGGAACGGCTGGCCCAGCAGCGTGACGCATGCGCCCTCGCCCACCGGCCGGTTCACCGGCGCCACCGCTGATGGCCCGAACACCGGCAGGCCGGGCACGGCCGCGCACAGCCCGGGCAATCCACCGGTATGGTCAGCGTGATGATGGGTGATCAGCACTGCGCCGAGCGACAGGTGCCGACGCGCCAACCAGGCCAGCAACGGCTCGGCCACCCCCGGGTCGACGGCCAGCGCTTCCCGGCCATCGTGTAAAACCCAGATATAATTGTCTTCCAGAACCGGCAAGGCTTCGAGCTGCAGCATGACATTCTCCCAGGGTCACACTCACGTTGGCGATGCCTCCCCTTTCCGGCATTTTGCCGATTGGCTGAGCACGCCGCTAGGCAGCTATGTGGCTGCACAGGAGTGCGGCTGGTTCGAGCGCACCGCGGCCGATTTGTTCGGCTACAAGGCGGTGCAGCTGGAACTGCCGGTCATCGATTGCCTGAAGACCAACCGCATGCCCTGGCGCGCGACCGCCGGCAGTTTCGGCGCCTGCCAGGTCGCCTGCCTGCCCGAACAGCTGCCGTTCGCCAACCAGTCGCTGGATCTTCTGGCGCTGCCCCATGTGCTCGATTTCTGCAACGACCCCCATCAGGTACTGCGCGAGGCCGAGCGCGTGCTGCTGCCCGAAGGGCGCCTGCTGATCACCGGGTTCAACCCGTGGAGCCTGTGGGGGCTCAAACGGTTGCGGCATCGCGGTGAGCTGCCGTGGCAGGCCCATTTCCTGGCGCTGCCGCGGCTGAAGGACTGGCTGACGCTGCTGGGGCTGGAGACACGTCGTGGCGAGTTCGTCTGCTACCGGCCGCCGGTGCAGCGGCACAATTGGCTGGAGAAGACCCGCTTCCTCGAAGACGCGGGCGACCGATGGTGGCCGGCTGCCGGAGGGGTCTACTGCCTCGAAGTGATCAAGCGGGTGGTGGGGATGCGCATCATCGAGCCGCAGTGGCGGCGGGTACCCACGCCACAACCGGCCACGGCCGCGGTCGAGAAGCTGCGCCAGCAGGCGGCCAAGGACCGCTGCAAATGAAACGGCGGGGCACCGCCCCGCCGTTGCCGCCGGCCATGCGCGATCAATGCAGGGTGCCGTGGCGCCTCAGGTAGTCCTCGATTTCACGCGGCGCGAGCTGCGCGATATCCTTGGGCACCTCTTCCTCGACCAGGCGCAGCGCGTCCTTGCTCAGCTGGCTGCGCATCAGCCCCAGGAATTTGGGCGGCGCGAACAGGCAGAGCCGGTCAAAACGGTGCTGGACCCGCGCGTGCTCCAGATAGCCCCCCAGACTGCGTGAGAATCGCTCGGCCTCATGTTGTGCCGCATCCAGCCGCGGCTGGGCGGAGTGCCCCTGCATCTGCCCGCCACCGAAGTAGCGCCCCTCGGCATCGGTGTTGAGCTCGCGATTCTGTGCGCGCCCCTGCGGATGCTCGAATTCCTCGATTTCACGCAGACGTGCGCGTCCATCCAATTCGAAAATACGCGCACGGCTCGCATCGGCCGCCAGGATCCAGGTCTTGGTCATCGTTGCTCTCCTCGAAGAAGGTATCCAGTGCGACAGCCGGTACCGCCCTCAAGTTCGCCGCCAAACCGGCCCGGGCCCTGCAGCACACCTTCCAGATATAGTGCGGCATGCCCGGGGACGCAGTAGCCGTCCGCCATCCGGAACCGGGCAGGAGGCGGCGGACATTCGCTATACTGCTCGCCCACCCGGCCCTGCTGTCGATGCCATGCCGCGTATCGCCGGGCCGACGAGGGACGCAGGTCCGCAATCCCGAAGCGGCGGGTGCATCGGCCGCCACCCAGCCCAGGACACCCATGGCAACACTTGAGATCTATACCGACGGCGCCTGCAAGGGCAATCCGGGGCCGGGCGGCTGGGGGGCGTTGCTGCGCTACGCCAGCGACGGCCGCATCCAGGAAAAGGAACTGTTCGGCGGCGAGGCGCTGACCACCAACAACCGGATGGAGCTGCTGGCGGTAATCGAAGCGCTGGCCGTGCTCAAGCGCCCATGCAGTCTCACGCTATATACCGATTCGCAGTATGTGAAGAACGGCATCGAAACCTGGATCCACGGCTGGAAGAAGAACGGCTGGAAGACCGCCGACAAGAAGCCGGTGAAGAACATGGATCTGTGGCAACGCCTGGATGAGGCGGTGCGGCACCACCAGATCAGCTGGCGCTGGGTGAAGGGCCATGCCGGCCATGAGTTCAACGAACGCGCCGATCAGCTTGCCAATCGGGGCATCACCCTGATACCGCCTGGTTGACATAGCATGCTCAGCCAATCCAGCGTCAGTGAGCCGCCCCGCCATGCCTAACCCCATCGTCACGCGCCGCCCGGCCGTTCCGTTCATCCTGGTGACGATCTTCCTGGACGTGCTCGGCTTCGGCTTGATCATCCCGGTGCTGCCCGGTCTGATCGGTGAATTCACCTCCGCCAGCGATGCACAGGCGTACTGGTATGGCGCACTTGCCGCGGCATATGGGTTGATGCAGTTCTGCTGTGCGCCGCTGCTGGGTGCGATGAGCGACCGTTTCGGCCGCCGGCCGGTGCTGCTGCTGTCGATCTTCGGCCTGGGATGCGACTTCCTGCTGATGGCGCTGGCGCCCAACCTCTGGGTGCTGCTGCTGGCGCGCCTGCTCGGCGGTGCGACCGGTGCGAGTTTCTCGGTCGCCAACGCCTATATCGCCGATGTCACCTCGCACGAGGCCCGGGGACGCGGCTTTGGCGCGCTCGGCGCCGCCTTCGGGCTTGGCTTCATCTTCGGCCCGATGCTGGGCGGCCTGCTGGGCACCCAGGATCTGCGCCTGCCGTTCTATGTGGCGGCCGGGCTGTCATTGCTCAATGCACTGTACGGCCTCCTGGTACTGCCCGAATCGCATCCGCGCGACCGGCGCGTGCCATTCGAATTCAGGCGCGCCAATCCGCTGTCGGCACTGGTCGCGCTGGCGCAGCTGCGCGGCGTGGGCAGCCTGATCGCGGTCTATACGCTGTTCATGCTGGCGCAGTTCGTGTTGCATACCACCTGGGTGCTCTACAACACCTTCCGCTTCGGCTGGGGCCCCAGCGAGAACGGCCTGTCGCTGTTCATCGTGGGTCTGGTCGGCGCTGTCGTGCAAGGCGCGCTCTTGAGCCGGTTGCTGCGGTGGGGCGAGCGGCAGGTGGTCTATGCCGGCTTTGCCTCGGCCACGGTGGCCTATGTCGCGTACGGGCTGGCAACCGAAGGCTGGATGATGTACTGCATCATCTTTGCCAACCTGCTGTCGTTCGCCGCCACCCCGGCGCTGCAGGCGATCATCTCCAAGGAAGTACCACCACAGCAGCAGGGCGTCGCCATGGGTTCGCTCAACTCGATCAGCAGTTTGATGCTGGTGGTGGCACCGGTGCTGTCGACCCCGCTGCTGGCGCACGTCAGTCACTATCCACGCACCGACTGGCGTATCGGCGCCACCTTCTTCCTGAGCGCCGCACTGCAAGGATCGACGCTGCTGCTGGCCTGGCTGCATTTCCGCCGCCGGCCGGTGGCGCCGGCAGGCGGGCCCACGGCCTAAGGGGACATACGGCCCAGCCGTGCCGGGGCGGTACGCGAGCGGCGAACGGCCTGGCAGGCACACCGGTGCGATGGGATACGCCGGCCGGCACGGAGCAGCCACCCCGCTCGGGGACGCCGGCCGGATACAGCGACGAGGCCGATATCCGGCGCGCAGCGCAAGCGCTCAGCTTTCCTCGTAATGGAGGTGGTCCTTGATCGTCGCATCCGGCTTGAAATCGGCCACGCACTGATGCAGCAGCGTCATGATGCAGTCGAAGTGGTTGGATGCGCAGGCTTCGGCCAGGCGGGCGATCACCACGTCCATCTCGGCCTTGCTGTAGAACTCCTCACGCGCCTTCATGATGCGCGGATGCGAGGTGCCGAGCACGTTCTCGCCGATCAGCAGCTCCTCGTACAGCTTCTCGCCCGGGCGCAGGCCGGTGTAGCGCAGCTCGATCTCCCCGAACGGGTTGTGCTCGTCCTTGATCGAGTAGCCGCTCAGATGGATCATCCGCCGTGCCAGATCGGCGATCTTCACCGGCTGCCCCATGTCGAGCACGAACACCTCGCCCGATTCGGCCATCGCGCCGGCCTGGATCACCAGCTGCGCGGCTTCGGGGATGGTCATGAAATAGCGGGTGATCTCCGGATGGGTGACGGTGAGCGGCCCGCCGGCGTCCAACTGGCGTTTGAAGAGCGGCACCACCGAGCCCGACGAGCCGAGCACATTGCCAAAACGCACCATGCAAAAGCGCGTGCCGCCTTCCCGCGCATCCGCCAGCGCCTGCAGCACCAGTTCGGCCATCCGCTTGCTGGCGCCCATCACATTGGTCGGGCGCACCGCCTTGTCGGTCGAGATCAGCACGAAGGTCTCGACCCCCTGATGCAAGGCTGCCTGCGCGGTGGCCAGGGTGCCGAAGGTGTTGTTGAACACGCCCTCGGTGATATTGAACTCCACCAGCGGCACGTGCTTGTACGCCGCGGCGTGGTACACGGTCTGTACGCCGTAGCGCTGCATGATGGCGCCGACGCGCAACCCGTTCTGCACCGAGCCCAGCACCGGTACGATCTCCAGCGCCAGTTCGTTGGCGACGGCGAGGCGCTGCAGCTCCTGCTCGATGGTGTAGAGCGCGAACTCGGATTGCTCGTACAGCACCAGCCGCAGCGGGCCGAAACGGGCGATCTGCCGGCACAGCTCGGCCCCGATCGACCCGCCCGCCCCGGTCACCATCACCACCTTGCCATCGATATTGGCCACCAGCAGCTGCTCATCCGGCGGCACCGCTTCGCGTCCCAGCAATTCATCGACATCGACCGTGCGGATATCCGATACGTCCAGCTGGCCGCTCACCAGATCCGCGATGCCCGGCACCACCTTGACCTCGACGTGATAGGGCTCCAGCCAGTTGACCAGCTCGATGCGCCGATTGCGGCTGACCGAGGGCATGGCCAGCAACACCTGACCGACCTGCTTCTTCCTGATCAGCTGGCCCAGATCCTCCGGCCGGAATACCGTCAGCCCGCAGATATCGAGCCCATGCAGCGTAAAGTCGTCATCCAGGAAACCGACCGGCTTGTATTCCATGCCCAGGTTGAGCGCGATGGCCAGCTGCCGGCCCGCGCTGCCGGCACCGTAGATCAGCACCGCCCTGCGCGACTGCCCTCCTGCATAGCGCCGCAGCAGCAGGCGCACGGCGAACCGGCTGGCCAGCATGTAGAACACGACCAGCAGCCAGGTGATCAGGAATGCGCTGCGGGGGATATCCCATTGCCCGATCAGCAGCGCCAGGCCGGCGTAGGCCAGCATCACCAGCGATACGGTGCCGATGATCAGCAGCACTGC
Organism: Chitiniphilus purpureus; assembly: GCF_025642115.1. Taxonomy (GTDB): domain Bacteria; phylum Pseudomonadota; class Gammaproteobacteria; order Burkholderiales; family Chitinibacteraceae; genus Chitiniphilus; species Chitiniphilus purpureus. Next base: position 3,076,606 of record NZ_CP106753.1, read on the forward strand.
GCGATCAGCGAGATAGCGCGTCACCGCCCGGTAGAGCCCGGTGCGCAGGAACAGCGGCAGCGCAATCAGCGGCAGGATGGCGTAGCCAAGCAGATCCAGCGGGCCGGGCACCCGCCATTCGCCGTAGCGCAGGCATACCGCCAGCCAGACCATGACGGGCAGCAGCAGTCCGTCGCACAGGGCAATCATCATGGCCTTGGTGCGACGGTGCAGAAGTACGAAACGGGAAAGCATTCAGTCTGTTCTCAAAGGATCAACTGCCGGTTCAGGCCGCGCTCAACGCGGTGCCAGGGGCGAGGATGGCCCAGTCGTCGACAACCACGCGGTAGCCCAGCGCGCAGCCGGCCTGCAGCCATGCTCCCTCGCCGACACGGACGCCCCCGGCGGCAAACGCCCCGACCCCGAAATGGCCACACCTGCCGACCACGCAATGATGATCGACCACGGCCCCCGCATTGACGATGACCCCGTCGGCAAGCACTGCCTCGCACCCCACCACCGCCCCGGCCATCACTGCAACCCCCGTTCCCAGCACGGCCCGGGGAGAGACGCAGGCGCGCGGATGCAATAGATTCGGCACGGCAAATTGCATGGTTTCGAGCTGGTGCAGCAGTTGCAGCCGGACCCGATTGTTGCCGATCGCGACAAAGGCGTGGCTGGCACAGGGCTTAAACCGGGGCAGATCGGCAATCGCACCGAGCACCGGGTAATGCCATACCTCGTGCAACTGCGGCCAGCCGTCGTCGACGAAGCCGGCGATGCTGAACTGGCCGCCCAGTTCGACCAGCTCGGCGATGGCGCGGCCGTGGCCGCCGGCGCCGATGATCAACAGCGAATGCGGGGACATCTCAGCTCTCCTTGCCGGTCTGTTTCGGTTCCGGCACACCGGCCTCCAGACGGATACCGAGCACCAGCAATGGCAGATACGCGATCGCAAGCGCCACGACCCCGTCCAGCCTGCCTGCCACGGCCAAGCTGGCCAGCGGCAGCAGCCACAGCAGATTGATCAACGCGACGGCGGTACTTACCGGTCGATGTGATCCCAGGCGCCGGGCCGCGTACTGGTAGGCATGGGTGCGGTGCGCCTCATCGAAGCGTTGCCCACCAAGCATGCGGCGGACCAGCGTCAAGGTTGCATCCACCACAAACACGCCCAGCAGGATCAGCCATCCCCAGAACAATCTCTGGTCTTCGTGCGCGGCGAGAATCGAGAGCGTCGCCAGCGTGATGCCGATGAATCCGCTACCGGCATCGCCCATGAAGATCCGGGCGCGGGGGAAGTTCCACACCAGGAAACCCGCGACCGCGGCCGCGAGCAACACCGGCGCATGGAACGCGGAAGGCGTGGTATCGACCAGCCACAGCAGGATGACGCCCCCAATGCAGACGGTGATGGCCTCCAGGCTGGCGATGCCGTCGATGCCGTCCATGAAGTTGTATAGGTTCAGCATCCACACGATATACACCAGCGTCACGCCGTGCCAGAACCAGCCCGGATCGACCGTCGTGCCCAGCAACACCATCGTCGGCATGCCGCCAAGCCAGTACAGCACCCAGCACGCAGCGGCAAAATGCGCCAGCAGGCGCCAGCGGGAGGGGATATGACGGTGGTCGTCGATAAAGCCGACAGCGGCAATCCACGCCCCCGCCCCCAGCAGCGCGATCGCCGGCCCATCCGGCAACAGGCCCTTGTGCCATAGCAATGGCAACCCCAGGGCAAACGCCGCCACAATGGCGACGCCACCGCCGCGCGGTGTGGGAATCGCATGCGAGCTGCGCGCATTCGGGATATCCAGCACATTGCGCCGCAACGCATAGCCCCGGATGCACCAGGTAAGAACAAACGATGCGAGCGCGGTCAATGCGCCCAGATACAGCATGAAACTCATTTGGCGACCTGCTTCAGGAACGATTCGGCGGTCATCGCCAAACCATGCTCCACAGTGACGGGGGGATGCCAGTCCAACAATTGCCTGGTCTTGGCGATATCCACCTGCAATGAGCCCAGCAGGCGCCGCGCAACAGCGCGCCTGCCCACACATGCAGCGGCGATTTCGAGCAGGTGCGCCGGCACCGGCCACAGCCGCGCGGGCCGTCCCAGCGCCTCGCCCAGCTGGCGCAGCAGCGCCGTGGTCGACAGATCGCACCCGTCGCTGGCAAGGAAGACCTGCCCGCCTGCGGCCGGATGCGTCATGCACACCCGGATGAGGTCGCAGAGGTTGTCCATCCCCACCAGACTGCGCCGGTTCCCGATGGCACCCAGTGGCAGCGGCACCCGGCGATGCAGCCAGCGCATCATCTGCAGGAAATTGGCCTTCACCCCGGGCCCATAGACCAATGGCGGCCGGATGATCACGACCTCCATGCCGCCTTGCCCGGCCCGCGCAAGCAAACCCTGCTCCGCCTCCAGCTTGGACAGCCCATAGGCATCGACCGGCGCAGGCGTATCGTCCGCGGTGTAGGCCCGCCCCGGCAACGTGCCCTCCCCGTTCACCTTGATCGAGCTGATGAACACGAAGCGCCTGACGCCTGCCGCCGCGGCCTGACGCGCCAGGTGCAGCGTGCCTTCCACATTCGCTTGTCGGAATGCCTGCAGCGGATCGGCCGCCGTATCCTGCATCACATGCACCCGGGCGGCGGCATGCACCACCACGTCGATGCCTGCCAGCAACGGCGCCCAATCGATCGGCCCGCTCAGATCGCCGGCCTGCAGATAGCGCACCCCCGTGACGACCTGCGCCGGCGGCCTGCGTACGGCCGCCAAGGGTTGAAACGCCGCCTCGCCGGCCAGATGCGCCAGCAACGCTCGCCCTACGAAACCGGACGCGCCGGTCACCAATGCCTGTGTCACCTATCGACTCCACCAAGCTCTTGATAGATGGCCAGGGTCTGCCGGACCACGATCGACTCCGCATAGCGCGCGAGTACCCGCTGCCGCCCCTGCTCCGCCATGCGCTGCCGCAAGGCGCTGTCCTGCAGCAGCCGTTCGATCGCGTCGGCCAGCGGCCGCACCGAACGTACCGGCACCAGCAGACCGTTCACCCCATCCTCGACCACTTCGCGGCAGCCGGGCACATCAGTGGTCACGATCGCCCGCGCGCAGCTTGCGGCCTCCAGCAGGCTTTTCGGCAACCCTTCACGATAGGAGGGCAGGCACACGAGGGTGCTTTGGCCCAGCGCCGCCACCATGTCGCTTTGCCAACCCCATGCCTCGACCACCCCTTCGGCAACCCAGGCCGCACACTGCTCAGCGCTGACCGCGGCCGGGTTCTCCCGGTCCGGGTCTCCCACCAATGCAAAACGCGCCGCGATCCCGCGTTGCCTCAACAAGCGTGCAGCATCGACGAACTCGTACACGCCCTTGTCCCGCAGCAGACGGGCAGGCAGCATCACGACCGGCACGCCCGGTGCCGGCGGCAGCGCCGGGTAGACCTGCGGATCGACGCCGGAGCCGCGGATCAGACGGATCGCGCCTGAGGGGGCGAGGCCCGCCTGCCGGAACAGCGCGGCATCATCCTCGTTTTGCAGGATCAGTCGGCCGCCGGGGCGCGACAATGCCCACTTGAACAACGCCTTCACCGGCCAACGCAGCAGCCGCGCCTGCCACGACTCGGACGCAAAGACAAAACCCAGCCCCGCCAATGCGTTCACCACGGCCGGTACGCCAGTCACCCAGGCCGCGATGGAACCATAGATCACCGGCTTGACCGCCACCTGATGCACCAGATCCGGTTGCAATCGCCGGTAGACGGCAACGAGGCGCCACAGCAGGCGCAGCTCATGCCAGGGATTCATTCCCGCGCGCCGCATCGGGAACGGAACCAGAGCAAATCCCTCGGCCGCGATCCGTTCGGCGTGGCGGTCGACCTGCGTGACCACGGTGACCCGCATGCCAGCGTCGCGCGCGGCGCGGGCCACGGGCAGGCGGTGCGAGCAGAAGTACCAATCCTCGCTGACGAAGAAGACGATATGGCCGTCAAGCACCCGGATTTTCCTTCAGCCACGCCTGGAACATCAGCACTGTCCATAGCCTGGGCATCCAATTGCGCCGACCTGCGAGGTGCTCCGCCCAGGCAGCGCGCACACGCTGCGGATTGAAAAACCCCTCCTCGCGCAGACGCCGCTCACTCAGGAGTTCGTCCGCCCATTCACGCAATGGCCCACGCAGCCATTCATGCACCGGCACTGCAAAGCCCTTCTTCGGCCGATCGATCAATGTCCTCGGCACATGCCGGTACAACACCTGCCGCAGCGGCCACTTGGAAATGCCCTGGTGACGCTTGATTTCCAGCGGCAGCTGCCAGGCGAATTCGACGATCCGATGATCCAGGAAAGGAACACGCGATTCGAGGCTGACCCCCATCGAAGCACGATCCACCTTGACCAGGATGTCGTCCGGCAGATAGCTGACCGCATCGAACGCCATCATCCGTTCCACCGGATGCAAGGCAGGCAGGTCCGGCTTGGCGTCGGTCAGCCGTGTGCCGGGCTCCGAGGCGACCCCGATCAACCATTGGCATGGATCGGTCAGTTGGGAAACCAGCGTGCGATACAGATCGTCCACATCCCTGGCGGTCAGCATGTCCAGGCCGCGATCCAGCTTGTCTCCGAGCGATCTGGGCAACCACGCCGATGCCGCGGGCGATGCGAAGGGCGCCAGCGCCCTGGCCAGCAGCAGCCGCACCCCGACAGGAGCCCGCGAGATACGTGCCCACCAGGACTCGGAGATCCCATACCGCGCATAACCGCAGAAAAGCTCGTCCCCGCCATCTCCGGACAGCGACACCGTCACATGCTGGCGCGCCAGCCGGCTGACCAGGAATGTGGGAATCTGCGACGAATCGGCAAAGGGCTCGCAATACAACTGCGGCAACAGTGGAATCACCTCCATCGCCTGCTCCGGCGTCACGTAGAGCTCGGTGTGCTCGGTGCCCAGATGGGCCGCGACGGCCTTGGCATGCACTGCTTCGTTGTATCCCGCCTCATTGAAACCGATGGTGAAGGTCTTGACCGGCCGCGCGGACTGCGCCTGCATCAACGCCACCACGGTGCTGGAGTCGATCCCCCCCGACAGGAAGGCACCCAGTGGCACGTCCGCCATCATCTGCTGCCCGATGGCATCGCGCGCCAACTCCTCCAGCCGGTCCGCCGCCGCCTCGGCGGTACCTTGGAAAGGCGCCGCCCGCCCTGCCCGGATCACTGCCGCCAGATCCCAGAAACGCCGGCACCGCGGCTGGGAATCCGTCAGTGACAGGCGCAACAGCATGCCGGGCTCCAGCTTGCTGATCCCCTGATAGATGGAATGCGGCGCCGGGATATAGTTGTGGCGCATCAGCAGCGCCAGCGCGCCGCGGTCGATCGGTGCCTCGAAAGCGGGATGCTGCCGCAGCGCCTTGAGCTCGGAACCGAACAGGAAGGCGCGCTGCTCGCCGGTGCCCTGCCAACCGTAGTAGAGCGGTTTCTCCCCCAGCCGATCCCGTGCCAGGACGAGCTCGTGCTGCTGCCTGTCCCAAACGGCGATGACGAACATGCCGATGCAGCGCTGCAGCGTGGCCTCGATTCCCCAGGCGATGAAGCCCGCGAGCAGGGTTTCGGTATCGGAATGACCTGCCCACTGCGGCAGCGGGGAATATTGCTCGAGCTCTTTGCGCAATAGAAGGTGGTTGTAGATCTCGCCGTTGAAGACGAGCACATAACGCCCCGAGCCTTCCAGCATGGGCTGGTGACCGGCCGCACTCAAATCGACGATGGCCAGGCGGCGGTGCACCAGGGCGATGCCTTGTGCCGGGTCGCTCCAAAGGCCCGAGCTATCCGGTCCGCGATGGAGGATGGCCTGACCCATCGCATTCAACAACACCGCCGCCTGGGATTGGGTCCAGGTACGTGCGGGCATCAGAAAACCGGCGAAACCACACATCAGGCTTTATCCTCAACGCTGCTGATGACCGGACAGCGCTTCTGCATAGGCAGACAGCGTCTTTGCCACGGTCCTGTCAAACGAAAATTCATCTCGGATGCGCTGGCGCGCGCGTTGTCCCCAGATGACGCGCTCGTCCGTATCCAGGTGCAGCAACCGCATCAAGCCCTGGGCAAGATGCAGCGGATCCTCCTTCGCGACCACAATCCCCGTATCGCCGACTACCAATGCGGAATCGCCCACATCGGTGACCACCACCGGTTTTGCCAACGCCATGGCCTCCCCAACCACCTGGGGAAAGGCTTCCGTACGCGAAGAGGAGCAAAACACGTCCATCGCTGCCATACATGAAGGCACATCCTCCCGCTCGCCCAGCAGCACCATGCGGGCAGTCAAGCCTGCCTCCTCGATCCAGTCGCGCAATTCGCGGTTCTCCCAGATCAGCCCGGGGCCAACCATCATGAAGCGGACATCGGCAAAATGCTCGGCGACCTGGGCCGCCGCGAGCACGAAGTTCCGATGATCCTTCGCCGGATGGAACCGACCTACGCACCCGACCACCCGATGCGCTGGTTGCAGACCGCAGACAGCACGGAAAGCCTGTACCCTTTCCGCTTCCGGCAAATCACCCACTTCGAAACCGTTTGGAACGACGCGTATGCGTCCAGCCTCGTAGCCAAGCGCCGTATGGTTCCGCCGGGATGCTTCGGCAACGCAGAGAATCAAGGTAGGCAACCAGGCCGAGGTCCAGGCGCATGCCTTTTGCACCATGCGGGTGGGCAGTTTCGCGCCCCGCTTCAAATCGAAGGAGCGGATGCCCCACAGCACCGGCGGGCGCCCTGCACATTGTGCAGCCAGCCCACCGAGAAGGTCGGCATGATACATCCAGGTCTGTACCAAGTCAGGTTTGAGCGCCCGTAAGCGGCGTATCAATTCGAAGGGCAGACTGGGCAACCGCAGCCGCTTTTCCGCACCCAGCGAAATGACCGGTACGCCTGCTGTGGCCAGCCTGCGGGCATAGACACCACCATCCGTGAGGGAAATCACGGTGTGCCGGTAGTCGCGTCTGACCGCTGGGGATTCGAGCAAACGGGTAAGCGCATGCTCGGCGCCACCCCGCCCGAGGCCGGCGATGATATGGACGACGCTTTTCATCGGCGCCTGCCTCGCACTGCGATCATTTCGCGATCCCATAAATGGAGAATGGCGGCCAGCGAATAGCGGGACAGCACAGCGGCACGCGCCTGCAGGCCCAACGAATTCCGTAATGCCGAATCCGCCATCAGGGTGGCAAGCGCACTTTGCATTGCCATAACATCGCCGGGCGCGAAAAGCATTGCATCACGACCGTCGGCACTGATTTCGCGCGGTCCACTGCGGCAATCTGCGGTCACACAGGGCAGACCGATGGCCATGGCTTCAAGAAGGGCGTTGGGGAACCCCTCGTATCTGGAATTCATCACGAACAGATCGCTATCGGCCATCACCGCCCACGGTGTCTCGGTCCCCCCCATCAGGAAGACCCTGTCGCCCATTCCCAACCGTATGATCTGCTCCGACAACGCCTCGCGCTCAGGACCATCGCCGTAGATGTGCAGATCCCATTCAGCGAACCCTCCCGCAAGCGACGCGAAGCAATCGATGACGGCCCCCACCTGTTTTTCATGCGACAGACGCCCCAGGCTGAGCAGGCAACGCCGTGTACGAATGGCACGGCCGTCCGCCCGGTATTGCTCAAGCGCCGGTGGAATGGGGTTGGGCACCACCGAGACCCGTCGCATGTTGCCATATCGGCGCACCACGCTGGCGGCAACGTTGTCAGTCTGCACGACGACGGCATCGGCAAAGCGATACAACGCCTTGCAACACATACGCCAAAATGTGCCAAGGGGTTGGACAGCAGGATCGCTGCGCTCGCTGATGATGCAAGGAATACCTGTTGCCGCGGATAGCAAGACGGCAACGACGTTCACATTGGGCAGAAAAGATACGATGACATCGGGGTGGCGGGACCTGGCAATTTCGAGCAATGCGTTGAATCGCCCGAAATAGCTGCGCCACCCTGATTTTGCCGCCCCCACCTGGTCAGCCAGATACAAAAGCTCTATCTGCGGCCGTAATGGATAAAACGGCTGGCCACCGCCTGAAAATGTAGGGACAAGGGTCACGCTGTCCCCCCTGTCCACCCAGGAATTGCATAATGTCGTCGCAACCCGTTCTGCGCCGCCTGGGCCCAGTGAACTGCTCAAGAAAAGAACATGCATCACGTTGTTCTCGAAAGCATCAAGCTAGGCTTGATCGAATATGGATTCCCACTTTGCTGCAATGACGGCAATCGCCAATCGCTCCCTCACCGCAAGCGCTGCCGCACTCAATGCCGAACGGCGCCCTTCGTCCAGAATCAGCGCGCGGATTGCAGCGGCGAGGCCCTCTTGAGCGCTGTCTGGGGGCACGAGCACACCATCATGATTGTGGGTAACCAAATCCGCGGGCCCTGCAAGGCAATCGAAACTGACCACGGCACAACCACTGGCCATGGCTTCGACCAGCGCATTGGGAAAACCTTCGTATAACGAACTCAAGACAAAGATATCCGCACGCTTGTACCAATCCGCGACATTGCCTGCCCGCCCTGGAAACAAGACACGATCCGGAATGGCCAGCTTCGCCGCCAACGCCTGTAGGGCAGCCCGCTCGGGGCCCGCGCCCAAAATGACCAATTGCCAATCCTGCAGCCCCGCGGCGGCCTCGGCAAATGCATGAATCAGGATTGAAAACTGCTTTTCGGGTGAAAGACGGCCTACCGCCAGGACGGTCCTGACGTTGGAGGTGACAAATTCCTGTGGATCGATGTGTGGAGAAAGCCGCTCCAAGGGCCAGACGATCGGGTTCGGGATAACATGCACGGCAGCTTTGGGCACATGTGTATGCATCCAGCTGGCAGCAGCTGAAGTTTGCACGACGACTGAGGACAATCTGGGATAGACAAGGCGACGCAGCCGCGCCCAGAGTCTTCCAAGCGGCAACATTGCAGGATATGCCCTTTCGGCCGAAATTGTGCGGCAAGGCAGTCCGAAAGTGGCAAGGCCGGCGACAATGCCCGCCGTCGCCATCATACCAATAACGATATCAGGCCGTGTCTTTCGAATATAGCGGCGGACAGCGACCAGTCTTTGAATGTTCAGCTTTATTGCATCGAACATCCCTTTTGAATCGCGTGCAATGTCCAGGGCATGCCGCACCACCCCGTTCGGAATGGGATAGCAGTCCAGATCCTTTCCAGCAACCGTCAGGATCGTCACGGCATGGCCGGATTTGATCCATTCACTTGCCAGCCGCGTTGTGACTCGCTCCGCCCCGCCTCCAGCCATGGAGTGAATCAGCAATAAAATATGGCGCTGCGCACGCATCACCACAGATTCACTTGAAACGTTCCGAAAGCGCATTTATCAAACACTTGAAAATATCCTGAAGTCATGTTCGATCGAGTGGGGAAGCATTCTGTGCGTTCTTTTGATTCAACCGATTTTTTTGGAAGACAGCAGGCGACGCCACTGTTGGGCTGAAATCGTGGACTTCTGCAAGACGCCTTGCTCCATCTTTGAAGAAGAAAGCATCAGAAAGAACAGTGAAACAAATGGGCCAAAAAAGAAAACGGCAACCTTGATGTTGGCAACGAAAAACATCAGTCCAAGCACCAACAACAAGGGGCCCGAGGAGTGCCTGTTCTGGAAGTAGGCGCGAAGGAACGAGGAAAGAAATCCGCCATAGAGCACGATGGAGCCGACCAGACCGCAGTAGAATATGATCCGCAAATACCCAATATCCGTTCCCATATAATTGTATGCGTCGATCACTGGGTCGAGGAAAATGCCGTATCCGAATAGCCAGGCCCACTGCTCCACTGGAAAGACGATCATGTTCTCCAGCATATCGTTGGTGGAGCCGCTTTCCAGACTGCCTTCATTGAAGGCCGAATAGAATATTTCCAACGCATAAGGAAGCAATTTCTCCTGCATGAATGATCTCAACTCCCCCGGCAGCATCAGGAAAATACCAACGAAAAGAAGTGCCGACAGCATCAAGCCCGCGCTCCAGAATCTGATGCTTCGCAGCAAGCCCAGCTTCAGCAAAGGCAGGATCAAACTCCCAATGAACAACAGCATCAGGCCGGTTCTGCCGACGAACAGCATCGAGATCACATTGAGAAAATAGGCAATCGAGAAGAATCGGCCACCTATCCTGTTCTCAAGATATAGATTGATGGCAATGATGCCCAGAAACGCCTGTATGAAGGAAAGCGTATCCCCGGTGGAGGAGCTGAGCCCACCTGCCCGGACCAGGGAATATTCCAATGCCGGATGCTGTACCACAATCATCGAGAAAAGTGAACGCATCAAGGGAAAGAAGAAATCCAATATGATACATACGGCCTGGAATGTTCCCATCCTGGTCAGCATCAGACAGATTCTTGAAAAAGGTTCTTTATGATCTGCGCAGATGGACCCCAGGAGAAACATGCTGCAAGGAACAAAGAAGAATATGTAGGCCTTGACTGTCGAAAAGGCAGTCAGATCGCCCCTGCCAAACAATGCGATCAACTGCACGGACAAATATGCAAAGAAAAGCATGAAGGCAAAACGAAGCTGATTCCAATTCACATAGTGCATCAGTCGCGGCCATTGATTGATGCACAACGCCATGGAAATGGCCAATATCGCCAGACTGGCAGAATCACCTGTCAACTTGAAGTTGGGTGCATACATCAAAACGAACAGGACAAGATACTGTAGCGAGATCTTAGAAACTGCGAGCACGCTCATTTCCAATCCTCGCGATGATACGGGTCAACAGTTCTCGCAACCGGGGTCGAATTGCAACATTCAAGATGACCAGGATCATCCATATGGCAAAGATGGCCAGTAATGCATTGGACCGATGACGAGGCAGTTCAAATGTCATCGTGATCGACCAGGCAATCAGGCACGTCAGACAACCGGGCAACCAAGTCGCGCGTAGAAACCAATAGGATTTGATCTCGGGAAGGAATTTTGAATGGATGAAGAGCGGCCACAGCAACGCCATGATTCCATTTCCGAAGGCCCACACCAGGGCTGTACCATGCCCCTGTCTGCTATATGCGGCCAGGACGAGGGCAGGAATGGCGATCAACGCATAAAAAATATTGACCCTGAGATGGTAGGCCATTTTGCCGGAGGCAAATTGGAGAAAATAAGGCAGGACCAGTACTGCGACAAATACGTTGCCAACGCCGTACCAACGCAAGTAAAAGGAAGCGCTTTCCACGATATCGGGCTTGCCGGTCCATATCCAGAGCAGTCCCTCGCTGAAGAAGACGAGCAGGCACAGCAATGGAATGGCAATTGTCATGATGACGTCGACCCCCAGCTGATACAGCGCCAGGAATGCGTTGCGCTCCCCCTGTGCAAACAGGATGTTGAACCTGGGTTGCAATACCGTTTGCAGCGGCGCAAGGGCGGTCTGTACGCCGGCCGCTGCGGAAATTGCCAACGTGAAGTAACCATACTCCTTAAGCGGCATAAGCCCGGAAAGGAGGAACTTGTCAAGCTGTGTAACCAATAGCCAGACCACCGTCGTAAACGCAAGCGATCCGGCAAAAGACAGGTTGCTGCGCAATACATCGATGGAGAAATCGACTGCTTGGGGTTTGATCTGGGCAAGCAGTTTCGAGCGGAAGGAAAAAGCCTCGATGATGGAAACCAGCAATTGGAAAAACAGGAAGACAAGAATGCTTGGATAGATCCAAAGCAACGGAATCACCAGCACATAGCGCAGGATCCCGAACATGAAATTGAACTTGTTGATCCAGATATGCAACTCGAATCCGGTGAGCCCGCCACGATAAAGGCTGGTCAACCAGCGACTGGCCAGCATTGCGGCAATGATACCAATCGACCATTGCACCGTCTGGAACGGCAGATGCTCGGCTTTCAGCCAATCCGCACCAATCCTGCCGGATGCTGCAACCAGCCCCAGGAAGACGAGCCCGCCCATTAGCCAGAAGGCACGCTCGATGGTTACGAAAAGCGTCGACATCTCGTGGTGACCAAGCTGCTTTGCGTGAAAACATGCGCTGGCTCGTCCAAGCGTCGGGCTCAGACCCATATCGATCAGCACAAACCAGCCTTGCAGCATGATGGAAAACCCGACTATGCCATAAGCCTCGACGCCGAGTTGGCTCACATAGTACGGAGCAATCAATATCCCCATCGCAGTGATGAAGATCTGCCCTGCATAGTTGGCGAATACGTTTTTCAGCAGCATCAAATCATCTTCAGCATCGACTTCAGCCTGAGATTCACCTCATAACACGTCCTCAATAGAGCGGGAAGGTATTTCAGGCGAAAGGCCAGCACCTGTTTCTTTGAAACATGGGGGCAGAAATCCCAGCTACGATCCAGCCAACTCTTGAATGACGCAAAATCCCCTAATCTGAGCATCCTCAATGCGTGGTCAAGTGCGAAGATCGCTTTCAACTGCACAATCCTGGATTGCCGGATACCCAGTGTACCGGCAAGATCATATGCCTGCAGATGGCTTTCCAGGATTGCGTTCCGCCAAGGGCTGGCGCTGCCAGTCATGGAATTGGGGTTGCGGGTACGGTAGACCCCCAAAGGCTCATCGATATATCCAACCTTGCCTTGCGACGCGTGCCATACATGCAACCAGAAATCGGCGCAATCATCCGGTACTTGTGCATAGGTGTTCGCCACCCTGCGATACATCTTGCTGCTATGCGCAAAAAAGCAGCTATGCTCGACCAGGTACAACAAATCGGAGACGGGCGGAGCGGGGAAATTCAAGTAGTGCCCGTAGCGTTCGCCAGACGCCATGTCCTCGAGCCACACTTGGTGTGCCACCATGATGCATTCCGGGTGTGCGTCCAGGAAAGCCACCTGCCTGACCAATTTTCCAGGGAGCGCGTAATCGTCGCCATCAAGATGGGCCACATATTGGCCACGTGCCTGCGCGTGCAGAAACAAGTAGTTGGCGGCAGCACCGATGTTGCGCTCGTGATTGAAGACGCGCACAACGCCTGGATGGTTTTCCTGGAAGCGCGAAAGGACCTGTGCACTCGCATCTTTCGAGCAATCGTTGCCAACCAATATTTCGATTGGAAATGGCCGATCCTGGTCCAGCAAGGATTCAAGGCATTGGGCAATATACTGCGCATGGTTGTATACGGAGATACATACCGTCAGTTTTGGCATCGTCTCCACGTAAGCGCTGCTCATGATCTTTTCCGAGCCCGACATGTGGAGCAGTGTGGGTGACCGGATATATCGCGCCCTATAGACAGATCTAGCATTTCATCAATTCTTTCTGCATCAGAATCTTGGTGTCGCGCTGCTGGACTGCAACGAAACCCAGGCCATCATATAGATCAATGGCGGCGCGATTGCACTGCTTGACCTCAAGCTCGCACGTCTTGAAACCCCTCGCAACGGCAATTGACATCACATACCCCAACATCGATCTGGCAATGCCTTGGCGCCGGTACGCAGGGGAAACGATGAGCATGCTGACAAAGCAGCGCTTTGCCACCATGTCGTTGCAATAGAAGAAAGTCAGTCCGGCACATTGCCCAGGAGCATCGTGAACAATGATTTCAGCGTTGGCATCGATCTTCTTGAGATAGTCCTCCAGATTGGTGTGGAGGGTATCGGCAAGCAGATGTGGCTCAGCCTGGATAAGCCTTACCATCCCGGAGCTTATTCTCATCAGACCCTCTAGCATGACGCTTTTTTCACTTGGCGCCCTCCAGCATGCGGCAGACCTCGTCCTTATCATTGAACATCAATGCGTCGATGATCGACAACCCTGGGACGAATTCAGGAGCGAATTGAGGGTAAGAGGGAAGGGTGACATCGACGAACCCGAGACGTACACCAATGCTGTCGAAATCCTCCTGGCGATACAGGGATTTTCCTCCAGGCAGGTTCCAGTATTCCCCGACCGCTTCCTTGGCACAGATATCGACAATACGGTCAACGCTTCTCTTGTCGTCGTTCCCATAGCTGCTGGAGGAAAGCACCCATTGCCGCTCCAGGCCGAGATAATCGGCAACAGCCATCACGCTACGGCGCGCGACATCCCCTATCGTACCGTCATTCTCTTCAAACACTTCACGGATCAACATCGTCACGGGCTCGAAGTAAGGCGCTCGGCGATAGGATTGGCGGAGCGATGCGAAAAGCGATTCCACCCAGTCCACTCCCGGTCTGACCAGAGTTTTGTTGATCTTTACAAATGAGCTGGCACTCAGGACAGGTACCGTGATGTATCGAACCTCATGATTGAGGAACAGGCGATTCCTGTTGATCCAGCCGCTCTTAATGTAATTGACATCGTCGTAGAATACGAACTTGTCCACCTGGGACAGCAACTGGAAGTAGCCGATATACGGGAAGAAATACGGCTGCATGATCGCCAGTTTCAACGGGCCACCCCGGCCAGCAGGTCAATGATCCTGGTCAGATTTTCCTCATCCAGACCAGGATAGATCGGCAGACAAAGCACCTGCTGCGCCACGGCACTCGCCACAGGCAGATTGTCACGATCGGCGGAAGGCAGGCCGCGATACATCGGGAACTCAGTGATCAGCGGATAGAAATAGCGGCGTGAATAGATGCCGGCGTCCTTCAGCTTCTGGTAAAGCCCGTCCCGACTCAGCGGATATTCCGACCCGACCAGGATGGGAAAATAGGAATAATTGGCCCGCTCCTGCCCTGCCCTTTGCAAGCAACGGATGCCTGGCACGTGCTGCAATGCCTGGCGATATCGTGTATCAATCGCTTTGCGCCGCTCCAGCGCCTGGTCGATATGCTGCAGTTGCAATAGGCCGAAGGCCGCGTTGATCTCGCTCATCTTGCCGTTGATGCCCGGGGCGACCACCGTCACCTCGTCGACGAAGCCGAAGTTCTTCAGCCGATCGATGCGCAGCTTGATCTTGTCATCCGGGCAAATGATTGCACCGCCCTCGAAGGTATTGAATACCTTGGTTGCATGAAAGCTCAATACGGAGAGGTCACCATGGTTCAATACGCTACCGGAGACCAGTTCAACGCCAAAGGCATGGGCAGCGTCGTAGATCACCTTGAGATTGTAATTGTCTGCAATCCGCTGTATCGCATCGATGTCGCATGGATTGCCGTAGCAATGCACCGGCATGATGGCCGTCGTCTGTGGCGTGATGGCAGCTTCGATCTTTGCTGGGTCAAGGTTCAGCGTAACGGGATCGATATCCACGAATACTGGCTTGATCCCGTTCCAAAGCAGCGAGTGGGCCGTTGCGACAAAGGAATAAGGTGTGGTGATCACCTCGCCGGTAATCCGTAGTGCCTGCAAGGCGGTCACCAGGGCGATCGTGCCGTTGCTGAACAGCGAGATATGCTTTACACCCAGATACGCACACAGCGCCGCTTCCAGCTGCTGATGGAAAGGGCCGCCATTGGTCAGCACCTTGCCCTCCCAGATCTGCTCTAGGTAGGGAACGAATTCCTCCAGCGGCGGCAGGTAGGGTTGGGTTACATAAATCGGTTTGCTGTTGTTGGCCATATCAATGCTTTTCCAGACCCTTGCTCGTATGCAGCGGGATGCTCAGCAGCTTTTCAGCCGGCGGATGTACCAGGGCATGGCAAGCTTGATGCCGTCTGCCAATGCATACCGGGGTGCATAGCCAAGCAGGGATTCCGCCTTGCCGATCGCCGCTTGCGAGTGACGCACATCGCCGGCTCTGAAGTCGCGATGTAGCGGTTGTTGCCGGTAGCTGATGTCTTCGGCTGCCAGCGCCTCCTGGATGGCGGCAAACAGCTGCAACAGCGTGGTGCGTCCACCCACTGCCACGTTGTACACCTGATTGCAGGCCGCCTTGTCCTGCACCGTGGCGGACAGCAGGTTGGCCTGGATCACGTTCTCGATGAAGCAGAAATCCCGGCTGGTCTTGCCATCCCCGTTGATATGGATGGGCTCGTTGCCGATCATGGCGGCGGTCCACTTGGGAATCACCGCCGCGTAGGCGCCATCCGGGTCCTGTCGTGGGCCGAACACATTGAAATAGCGCAAACCGATCGATTGCAGGCCATAGGTCTTGCCAAAGACATCGGCATACAGCTCATTCACGTATTTGGTGACCGCATACGGCGACAGCGGCTTGCCGATCACGTCCTCCACCTTGGGCAGGCCTGGGTGGTCGCCATAGGTGGAGCTGGAGGCGGCATAGACGAACCGCTTCACCTGCGCATCACGCGCAGCGACCAGCATGTTCAGGAAGCCCGTGATATTGGCGGCGTTGGTGGTGATGGGGTCAGCCACGCTGCGAGGCACGCTGCCCAGGGCCGCCTGGTGTAGCACATAGTCCACTTCCCTGCATGCGCGTTGGCAGTCTTCCAAAACCCGGATATCCCCTTCGATGAAACGAAAGCGCGTCCATTGCTCGGGTGAAACCAGACCACGGACTTCATCCAGATTGCGCTGATGCCCGGTGGCGAAGTTGTCCAGGCCCACGACCCGCTGATCCAGTTTGAGCAGGGTTTCAAGCAGATTGCTGCCGATGAACCCGGCGACGCCGGTGATCAACCAGGTCCTGGGCGCCGCACGCAGCGCGGCTTGCGTTGTTTCAAAAGGAGTCACGGTTTTTCTCAAAGGCGAAGGTCGCTGACGGCTGCCGGGAATACATATTTCAGGTCGTACAGCACGTGGCTGCTCTTACCGTAGCCGCGGGTCTGCGCCACGCCGGCTTCCTTGAACTGGCGATGCGCCACCGCCATCACGATCGCGTCATAGACGCCGTTTTGCGGCTCGCTCACCGGTGTCAAGCCGTACTCGTGCTCCGCCTCCCGTGCGTCGACCCACGGGTCGTATACGTCCACTGTGCAGTTGTACTCCTGCAGCTCACGCACGATATCCACCACCTTGGTATTGCGCAGATCCGGACAGTTTTCCTTGAAGGTCAACCCCAGCACCAGGATGCGTGCACCATCCACCTGGATGCGCTTCTTGGTCATGGCTTTGATCAGCTGCCCCGCGACGTACGCGGCCATGCCGTCGTTGAGCCGGCGGCCCGCCAGGATGATTTCCGGGTGATAGCCGATCGCCTGGGCCTTGTGGGTCAGGTAATACGGGTCGACCCCGATGCAATGCCCGCCCACAAGACCAGGGCGGAACGGCAGGAAATTCCATTTGGTGCCCGCCGCCTGCAACACGGCCTCGGTATCGATGCCCATCTTGTTGAAGATCACGGCCAGCTCGTTCATCAAGGCGATATTCAGATCCCGCTGGGTGTTTTCGATGACCTTTGCCGCTTCGGCCACCTTGATGCTAGGCGCCTGATGGGTACCGGCAACGATGATTTCGCGGTAGAGCGCATCGACAAGTTCGGCCACTTCGGGGGTGGACCCCGAGGTCACCTTGCGTATCGTGGTCACGCGATGTTCCTTGTCACCCGGATTGATGCGTTCGGGGCTGTATCCGGCGAAGAAATCCCGGTTGAATTTGAGGCCGGAGATCCGCTCCAGCACCGGCACACAGTCTTCTTCGGTGCAACCGGGGTAGACAGTGGATTCATAGATCACGATATCCCCGGGCTTGAGCACACGCCCCACTGTCTCGCTGGCTTTGATTAACGGGATGAGATCAGGTTGGCGGTGCCGGTCGATCGGGGTCGGTACCGTCACGATAAAACAGTTGCAATCGCGCAGTGCATCGATATCGGTGGTCAGGCTCAGTCTTTCCGCGGCAAGCAGCTCCTCGCGCGTCGTCTCCAGGGTAAAGTCCATACCGGCGCGAAGTTGTTCGATACGCTCAGTACTGATATCGAAGCCGACTACCGAGCGCTTCTTGCCGAATTCAACCGCCAAAGGCAAGCCAACATAGCCAAGACCGATAATGGCTACCTTCAGTTGACTCAGATCCATATACCCCTCTTTTCAAATAACTGATTACGCTTTTCGAAGCTGGTTGTACTCCAACCAGCTTGCCCGACCCAATATAAACCCACATGCAAGAACAACAGCCAGGATCGTGCTGAAAATAACAATGAGTGCACGCCTGGGGCCGGATTTCTTTTCCGGAGGAAGCGCTGTATCAATAACCTGGACCAGCACGCCTTCATTGGCCTCGTCCAAGCGTGCAATTTCAAATTGCTTGGCCAAGGTTTCCAGCAACAGCTCGTTGTATTTCACTTCCCGCAGCGCCCGTATATATTCCAAACCGGCCTTGGGCACTGCCGAGCGTGGCAAGATGGCCATATCATGGTCGGGATAGCGCCCGAGAAGCTGCGCAAGCTGCCCACGCAACTCCGCCACAGACGCCAGTTCGCGCTGCAGTTCCGGATTCTCGTTGGTGAATGCCTGGCGCATCATGGAAAGTTTGACCTCTCTTGATGCAATCTCTGCACGCAGTGCCGCGACAGCCTCCAAGGTGGCGCGCCCTTGCGCTTCAAGCTCCAGAATCCCGGTTTTGGCCTGGATATTGGTCAGGGCAACTTCGGCTGAAGCCAACCGGTTCTTCGTGGCCTTCAGCTGCTGTTCATAGAACAGTCGGCGCTGTGCGGCACTACTGACCGCAAGGAAACCGGTCACCTCCCGCAAGCCCGACACATAGGCATTCGCTATCGCCGCCGCTTGTTTCGCGTCCTTGTCGGTCACCTGGATCGTGATCAATCCATCCTTGCCCGACGCAATATCGGTAACCAGCTCAAGTCGGCGCAGCGTTTCGTCCCGGGTTTCCGTCTTGTATCGCGCCTGCAATCCGAATTGCTTGGCGATTTTCCCCATGACACGTCGGCTTTTCAGCACCGATACGTACAGATCATTGGGATTCTTCAGCCCGATCGAAGCACCGGCGGCCAATCCGCCAAGCTGGGCCAGGATGGCAGCAGCGGCGGATTGCTGCTGCTGCGGTGGCATAATCGTGGTCTTGGCGCTGTAGACATTCGGCTGCAGCAACGCATAGATGATGGCAACGACAGCCGCCAGGGCACCAACCCCTGCGATCACGCGCCGATAAGGCCAGAGCGTGGAACACACCGCGAACACGCTCACTTCCGTACTCATGGCTTTTGCTTGCACTTGCTTTTCATCCATTGCCGTGGGGTCTGTCGTCATGGGTTGCACGACTGGGCAGTGTCAGAAGAAGGCCATCCACTGCCGCTAAGCTCCTGAAAATCAACGTGTTCGTGCCTGCGTCGCACATCTGGCAGTGTGCCCTAGTCACCCAGCACCTTGATCGCCGCCGCCCCGGTGCCGAAATTGGCCAGGATCTGGGTCCAGTCGAGCAGGCTGCGCACGAATGACTTGCGGTCCACCTTCTCGGGCACCACCACAGTGTCGCCGGGCAATGCAGTCAGCGAGGCCACGCGACCGAAGGTGGATTGCTGGTTGCTGATCACCGAGCCATCGGCGCGGATCACGAAGAGGCTGCTTTCGTCCGCGGTGCGGGTGGGGCCGCCGGCCAGTGCAATGTATTCGCCCAGTTCCCGCTTGCCGTCGAACAGGTAGGCCGTGTTCTTGCTGAATACCGAGCCGAGCACCGATACCGTGCCCGGGATCGCCGGCACGTAAAAGCGGTCACCGTTCTCCAGCAACACGTTGGGGATATCGCCCACCATCCTGGCGCCCGCACGCAGACCCAAGACGATGCGGCCGGTGGTCGGTGTCTCACGGATGCGCTTGGCCGCGGCGATCTGCTGCTGCGCCGCCACCTGTGCCGCCGGCACATCCTGGGCGTTGAGCGCATTCTGCGCGGTATCGACCGCCTGCGCCTGCGCCGCCTCCTCAAGGAAGGTGGCCAGCTGATCCATCTGCTTGCGCTGCTCGAGCTTGACGCTCTCGCGGGTGAACTCGGCGCCATACAGGTAGGCGGCTCCGGTCAGCCCTCCGACCCGTTCCAGCAGCTGGCGCAAGGTGGTGCCCGGCTCGACCTCATACACCCCCGGGGCCGCGATTTCGCCCTCCAGCCGGATATAGCGGGTCTGGCTGCTGCCAGCGACCCGGATCTCCGCCTTGGAAAAGATATGCACCACGTCGCCGGGCTGCAACAGCACATCCTGCGCCGGCTCACCGGCCAGGGCCTGGGCCAGGTTGAACGGAATCAGCCGTGAACGGTACTCGCTGTCCACCCGTTCGATGGTGGCGTAGTCCCAGTTCACTTCGTTGTTCGGGTCGCTGAATTTGGAGAGCAGCTGGTTCGCCGTCAGGTCTTCCCCGGCCCCGGCCTCCTGCGTGCGCTCGCGTTTGCCCAGCCAGAACTGCGGGTCCACCACGAGCTGCCGGCTGGGGATCAGATCCGAGACCCGCATGCCTTCCCACCAGGGCATGCGCAGCGACTGCGCCACATGTCCTTTCAGGATCACCAGGTTTTCCACCTGCTGACTCAGCTGGTAGACCTGCACCACATCTCCGGCTGCCAGCTTGAAGCCGGGGGCGGCCTCGATCGTGGTCTGCTCCACCACCCTTTTCTTCTGCCGATCGACCCGCTCCACCGTCAGTTGGCCGTCCAGCCCCGAGCCATCCAATCCACCGGCCCAGTCCAGCAGCTGGGCCAACGATTCGCCGTCGGAGAGCTCGTAGATCGCAGGCACCTTGACCCCGCCGTAGATGGCCACCTGCGGCCCGACGGCGGCCACGTGCACCACGTCGCCGGGCTGCAACAACCAGTCGCCGCTCTTGTCCCCCGCCAACAGCAGCGGATACAGATCGAAGGTATGGACCGTCCTGCCACCGCGCTTGACGGTGATCCTGCGCAGGCTGCCGGTGTCGGCAATCCCGCCTGCCGCGCCGAGCGCGTTGACAATAGTGCTCAATGCCGGCAATGCGTAGCTGCCCGGCGCCTTCACCTGGCCGGCCAGGAATACCTGCACCGACTTCAGCTGGCCCATGGTGACTGCGAGTTCAAAGTTGCGGAACACGCGGCCGATTTCCTTCTGCAGGTAAGGCTTGAGTTCGCCGAAGCTCACCCCGACCACGCGCACGGTACCGACGCGCGGAATGAACACCGCGCCCGCGCGATCCACCGTAAGTGCCAGATCGGCATCGAGCTGGCCCCAGATGCGCAGCGAAAACGTATCACCCACCCCCAGCCGGTAGTCCGGCGCCACCTGGCCGCCTTCGAGCGGCACTCGGCTGCCCGAAGCGCGCAGTGCAGCGATGCCGAACACGGGCAATGGCTTGTTGGTGGTCTGGCAGAGGTAGCGCTGAAAGCTGGTGAGCCTGGGCACAGGCGGCGTCTTGGGCAGGAGCTGAGGATCGGCAAGACCGGGCTGGATCATGCCGGTGCGACCATGCCAGCGAGTGTCCACCTTGCCGCCCGGAACCGGCGTGACCGGGGTCGGGTTGAGCTCATCGCACGACAGCGGGGTTTCTTCCGCATCGTGGCGCATCAACCCGGCACCATGACTCCGGCTGACCCCGGTGGCGTCGGGCGGCCACGGCAGCGGCTGCTGCAGATTGGGAATGGCGTACGCGCCCTGGGCCGGAAATGCGCCTTCCATCTGGCCCGCGGGCACGACCGGGCAATCGCCGGTGCCCGACAGGCAGGGGGTCGGTGCGGCTGCCACGCCGGCCTGCAACATGAGCAGGAAAAAACCGGCGGTCACAATATTCAGGATTTTCATTGGGATACAACGCTCTTTCTTGTTCTGCACAGCTGCTATGCAACACCGCAGGGCAGCCACGCAAGAAACTGACGACCCGTGCCGGCCGGACCCGGATTTGTGCCGTCCATATGCAGCGGCGAACAATCTTTCTACAGTCTTTTACTTCAGCGCAGCAGATTATCCATCAAATCCGGTGAATTCATGTCTACAAATGCTTTTTTCTCGAGCAGGTCATACAGGTCGCCCGGCCAGGCCACCATCTGGCCGACATCGCGTGTCCATGGCGCCAGCGACACAGCGGCGGATGCCTGCGTATCCTTGGTCAGCATGATGGTCAGCGGGATCGAGACGAAGACGCCCTTGTCGCGATAGGGGCTCGATGGCGATCCAGGCGAGGTGATGTCGTCACCATTGGTGACGGTGTACCAGCCGCCGATCTCGATGCCATTGGCAAAGCGCCGCTTCAACTCGAAACGCACGCCTTCGTCCTTGGCAAGGAAGCGGCCGACCCGGGCGGTGGCGGTCAGCGCGTAGGGCAGGCGCACATGCAGGTTGGCAAAACCGGTCAGCGTGTCGTAGTCCCTGAAACCGAACCAGCCTTCGGTATCGCGCTGGCGCACCCAGTCCACATTCAGGTCCAGCGCCCAGGGTTGCTCGGCCGGGTAGTAAAGCACCTGCCCACCGACGCCACCGTACATCTGCTCGTACAGTCCGCCGCTGGCGCGCGCGTACCAACGCGGCGCCAGATGCCAGGTCTTGTTCAGGTACAGCGTGTTCAGGCGCACCGGCGCATCGTCCAGGTAGTCGGCGATGTCCGAGCGCACATGCGGCAGCGTGCTGTTGGAAGGCTGTGTGACATCGCTGACGTTCTCCAGCACCGAAGCCACCACCGACGTGCTCAGATAGGTCTGCTCGCCCAGCTGCTTGCGATAGCCCGCCGACACCCCGACGTCGTACTTCAGGATGCCGCTGGGATCGTTGAAGAAGAACCGCGTCACCGGTGCGATGCGGATGCGGCTGGATGAGGCATCCTCCCCCTTGAGGCGGATCGCATCGCCGTCTTCGATGAGCTCCAGTTTCATCTGGCCCACTTCGTCGAACGCGCCCCACATCGGACTGTCATCGTGTACTTCGGCCAATGTGGCCGGGTCGGCATAGGCGACGCTGACGGTGGGTTCAAGTGCCGCGCGTTCGACAGCGCCGGAAAAATACCCCTGCAGCTTGTCCGCATCGGCAAAGGCATAGGTGGCCACCGGCACGTCGGCCACGCCATAGGTGATCTCCAGCCGCTGGGTCTGCACCGGCCCCAACGCCAACGCCACCCGCGCCGCGCGCCCCACCGCCCGGTGCATTTCCGAGATCCGGCTGTTCGACAAGGACAGCTTGAGCGTGCCCGCGCGGTAATGCACCGCGATATTGCGGAACTGCTGCCTCGTCAGCGCATCGACCAGGCGCTGGCGCAGTGCCGGATCGCCCTGCCATTGCGCTTCGGTCGGCCGCTCCACCGTCGCCATATAGGGCTGCGGCTCGTGGATCAACGGCAGGAAGCGCTTGCTGTCCATCGGGATATCGACAAAGGCGTTCACGCCAAGCTTGGCATGCTCGCTGTAGCTCACCTGCGCGCCCAGCCATCCCCAACGGTATTCGAGCCCGGCCGCGTAGCCCTTGTCATAGCTGCCGGCCTTGGAACGGCGATCGGACTGGGAGTACCGGTAGTCAGTGGCATCGTATTCCGCGACGACCGACCAGTTGTCGTTGACCTGCCAGCGCGCGCCGCCGAATACGCCATCGATCCGGTCGGTGCCATAGCCCAAGCTCAGATCGAGCGGACCCAGGCGCTTGCTGGCCACGACGTACTGGGCGCGGAACAACCGGGTGCCGTGGAAATCCTTGGCGCCGATCGCCAGTGCGGGCAACCAGCCGTCTTCCGCCATGAGTCGTAGCTTGGCCCCGAAGGACTTGTCCTTGTTGTCGCCATAGGCACCGCCCAGACCGCTCGGCACACCGGCAATCCGGGTATACGTCGCCGAGAGTTCCAGCCACGGCAACAGGGTGACCGAGGACCAGAACGCCGAGTAGGGATCGCCGTAGCTGTAGCCGATCAGCCAGTCGTCATGCCCGCCCACCCACGCATCCGGCATATGGACAAGGCCCGAGGTGCCGTCCAGGCTCGGGTTGGCAGCCAGGGAAAAAGCAGGGATTGCAGCGAGAAAACAAGCAGTTATCGCGGTCAGCTTGAACATATCCGGTCGGCTTAGGAGAGGGGGAACGGGACAATCCAAACAAATAGCCCGGTTTGGAACCGGGCTATCTGTACATCGGGCAATGGATCAGGCCATCAATCGCACTGCCGCACCGACTGCTCAGTGGTGGCTGGTCGGGGCGTGGCTGGTCGACGAATCGTCATCGTCACTGGCTACGGCGACGAGCGCGGCAGCAGCCACCGCGCCCAGCGCAACGGCACCGGCGCTCACCCCGGCTGCGGCACCGGCCCCTGCACCCGCGCCAGCAGTCGTGGTCTCAGCACCGGTGGTGGCCGGCGCGGTGGTTTCGGCGGTCGCCGGCGCGGCTTCCTCGACAGCGTGCACACCGGCGGACAGCAAACCGGACATCGCAAGGACGGCAATAATCTTTTTCACGGGGAGACTCCTTTGTAAGGCCAAAAGAAAGGCATGAAAGCACTACGCCATGCTAAACCATGATCTGGTTGACGACAACGCGATATCTGTCACCCGGCAATAAAAGCCCGGTCCGGCGGCAATCCCGGGAATGCACGCCGCAGCCGGCCAACCTGGGGCGGCACAGTGATAAAATCCGGGCCTTCATCAGCCATAGACGATCGCATCATGACCAACCGGCAGATCATTCTCGATACCGAAACCACCGGCCTGCGGGTGGAGGACGGCAACCGCATCCTCGAAATCGCCGCGGTCGAAATGATGGACCGCAAACTCTCGCCGCCCGAGCGTCATCTGCACCGGTATATCAATCCGGAGCGCGACAGCGAGGAAGGCGCGCTCAATGTGCACGGGCTGACCACCGATTTCCTGGCGGACAAGCCCAGGTTCGGCGACATCGCGGACGAATTCCTGCGCTTTGTCGCAGGCGCCGAGCTCATCATCCACAACGCGCCGTTCGACGTGGCCTTTCTCAACCACGAACTGGGCCGGCTGGGCCTGGGCAGGATCACCGACCATGTGAGCGGTGTGATCGACACGCTGGCGATGGCCAAGGAGCAGTTTCCCGGCAAGCGCAACAGTCTGGATGCGCTGTGTGACCGCTTCGAGATCGATCGCAGCGCCCGTACGTTGCACGGGGCATTGATCGACTGCGAGCTGCTCGCCGAGGTGTATCTGGCGATGACGCGTGGCCAGGACAGTCTGCTAATCGATTTCCTGGGCGACGCAGGTGGCACGTCCGACAGCGCGGCCTGGGCCCGCCGCGCGGCACGCAAGCCATTGCGGGTCGTCGTGCCGGATGCGGCCGATGTCGCTGCGCACGAAGCCTACCTTGACGAGCTGGACAAGGCGGTCAAGGGCAGCTGCCTGTGGCGCGGCTACGAGCCCAAGACGGCCGAGACCGCCCCGGCATGAGCGACACCTGTGTCGCGCTGCTGCCGGCAGCCGGCAGCGGCAGCCGCATGGCCGCGCAGCAACCCAAGCAGTACCTGCCGCTGGCTGGCCGGCCGCTGATCTGGCACACGCTGCAGGCGCTGCACGCGGTCCCCGAGCTGAGCCGCATCGCGGTCGTGCTGGCCCCCGATGACCGGGAATGGGATCACTACGACTGGTCCGGCTTCCACCGACTGACGGTGCTGCGGGTCGGCGGCGAGACCCGCGCGGCCACGGTGCGCAACGGCCTACGCGCGCTGTGGCCCGACTATCTGCCCGGCGAGCCCGATGCGGCGGTGCCGCCGCGGCCATCCGAACGGATCGCCGTGCGTCTGGCGGTGCAGTGTGATGCCACGCCCGGACCGCTTCGGCCAACGGCCGGCGCACCCTGGGTCCTGGTGCACGATGCCGCCCGCCCCTGCCTCGATCCCGCGCTGGTCAGCGCCATGATCGCCACGCTGCGGCACGATGCAGTCGGCGGCATCCTCGCACTGCCGGTGGCCGATACGCTGAAGGCGGCAGCGCACGGCACGCGCATCGCCCATACCCATCCACGCGACGGGCTGTGGCAGGCGCAGACGCCACAGATGTTCCGGTTGGATGTGCTGGCCGGCGCACTGGAAGCCACGCTTGGCCCGGAGATCACCGATGAGGCCAGTGCGCTCGAAAGGCTGGGGTTGTCGCCGGCGCTGGTGCACGGCAGTCCCTGGAACCTCAAGGTGACCTATCCGCAGGATCTGCAACTGGCCGAATTGATCCTGGCCGCCCGCGCACGCTAGGACTTCAGCCTTTCACAAGGAATCGACATGAGAATCGGACAGGGTTGGGACGTACACCGCCTCGTGCCCGGGCGCCCGCTGATCCTCGGCGGCGTCACCATCCCCTTCGACAAGGGCCTGCTCGGACACTCGGATGCCGATGCACTGCTGCATGCGGTGACCGATGCCATTCTCGGCGCGGCGGGGCTTGGCGACATCGGCCGGCACTTTCCGGATACCGATCCCACGTTCAAAGGCGCGGACAGCCGCGCGCTGCTGCGCGAAGCGGGCCGGCGCGTGCAGGCCGCCGGCTGGCGTGTCGGCAATGTCGACGCCACCATCCTGATCCAGCGCCCGAAGATGGCGCCCCACATCCCGGCGATGGTGGCCCATCTGGCCGCGGATCTGGCAATCGCCGAACACTGCGTCAACATCAAGGCCAAGACCTACGAGACCCTGGGCCCGGTCGGTGCTTCGGAAGCGGTGGAAGCCCAGGCCATCGCCCTGCTGCTGCCGCTCTGAGGCCCGGACGCGACTGCGTGTGCCCCCCTCCGGGACACGCCGGGCGGAACGGTTGAACTTCACGCCGCCGCTGCCGCCTTCATGGAACGGACGACGTCAGTGCCCGCGCACCGCGTCGAACAGGTCCAACCAACAAGGCCGGCACTGCCGGCAAGGAGTGGGAGCATGCGTCCCTGGCTCGTCTGGCTGCTGATGCTCGTTGCCGGCGGCGCCCTCGCCGAACGGATGGACGTGGTCACGCTGCGCCATCGACCGGCGGCCGAATTGCTGCCGGTATTGCGCGACAGCGTGCCCGACGCCGCGATCCAGGCCCACCACAACCAACTGATCGTACGCAGCCCCGACACCGCCACCTATGAACAGGTGCTGGCGTTGCTGGACCGGTTGGATATCGCGGCGCGCAACCTGAGCGTGACGGTCGAGCAGCGCGAAGGCCACAGCCGCGCCGGCCGTGCACTGGGGCTGGAAGGAGTGGCCATTTCCAACCGTGGGGTCGGTGTCGGGCTGCGCCTGTTCGGCGGTGGCACACGCGACGAAGGCGTGAGCACGCAGCGGGTCCGCGTGCTCGACGGCGGCCATGCCTTCATCCGGCTGGGCAGTGAGCGCTTCCAACCGCAGGTGGCCGTGGCCACGCGCTCCGGCCACGGCGTAGTGCTGGGGGGCGGCCAGTGGATCGCCACCGGCAGCGGATTCTGGGCCGAACCACGGCTGCTTGGTGACCATAGCGTGCTGCTGCGCCTCTACCCCGAGCAAAGCCGGTTCGGACCGGAGGGCAGCATCGAACAGCACAGCGCCTACAGCGAGGTGCGCGGAACGCTGGGCGAATGGCTGCCGGTGGGCCAGTCCAGCA
The DNA here is from genome assembly GCF_025642115.1 of Chitiniphilus purpureus. Taxonomy (GTDB): domain Bacteria; phylum Pseudomonadota; class Gammaproteobacteria; order Burkholderiales; family Chitinibacteraceae; genus Chitiniphilus; species Chitiniphilus purpureus. The sequence goes on from NZ_CP106753.1 coordinate 3,103,901, forward strand.
TCGCCGGCGCCAGCCGCAGCCGGGGCAGCCATACCGGCGACAGCACGGCGCACAGCACCTACACCGTGTGGGTGAAGATCGACAGCGCCCCGTAGGTCACGGCCCCGCATCCATCCAAACCGGTGGATGCCGCTTCGGAACCGATCGGCCGCCGCGGCCCGCACGACGGCGTGACCAGCCGGGAGGCGCTGGCCCAAGTCGGCGCAGCGCGTCCGGCAAGCAGCGCGAAACGCCTCACCGCCTGTGAAACGGGCTTCCTGCGCTGGCCGACAGTACCGCGGCACGGCAAGTGGGCGCACCGCCGCCCGGCAGGTCTTGTCGGTGGCGTTAATCCAACGCCTTGCCGTCCGCCAGCCAGCGCGCATGGTGCTCACGGATCAGGTGGACGGCATCCTCCACCGTATCCACCACCACCGGGATCTCCATATCGATGGGGCTGGCAAGTGCCGCGCCTGAGTCGACCATGTTGCGCCGCGCCCAGGACACCATCTCGTGCCACATCTCCCCCACCAGGATCAGCGGGGTATCGTAGAGCTTGCGCACCTGCAGCAGCTGCCAGACCATCAGCAGCTCCAGCGCGGTGCCGATGCCGCCCGGCGTCACGATGAAAGCGTTGGAGCGCTGCACGAAGTGGTGCAGCCGCGAAAAGAAGGTCTTGTGCTGGTAGGTGCGGCCGACGAAGTCGTTGACGGTCTGTTCGAAATCCAGATCGATGCGAATGCCCACCGAGGCATCCGGGTTGTCCGGCACCGCCTGGGCAGCGCCTTCGTTGGCCGCCTGCATCAACCCCGGCCCCCCGCCGGTGACAATGCGGCAACCCATGGCCGCCAGCTCGGCCGCCAGGTATTTCACTGCCTGATAGGCCGGCATGTTCTCCTGGATGCGCGCCGAACCGAAAATGGTGACGTGGTAGTGCTCGGTGTGCGCCGGGCGCAGCCGCGACAGATCGTCCACGGTATCCCACAGCTTGAGGACCGCATCCGAGACGATACGCAGCGCCTCGTCGTCGTCCACCACCCCGATCGGTTTGTTCTTTGGATTGATCAAAGCCCTGTCCCTGTCTTCACTGACTTTCAACGGAACGGCGAGCGTAGCCCGCCCCCACCACCGGCGCAACCGTCAGGCCGGCCCCGCCCGATCCGGTCGGCCGTGCCCTAGGCACGACGCACCGCACCCGGGATTGCCGCCGCCCGGCGTTGCCGGTGAAAATGCCCACATTGCGCTGCCGCGGCAATGCGTTGATTGGACATCATTTTTCCGGCAAAACCGTGAAAAGGACCGCACTGGCCGCTTGCATCGCCCCGGCCTCCGGGCAAAGCTGCGCTGCCTGAGGCCGATCGCGGCGGATACCCGACGCAGCCCGGCCACATCGAAGAACAGCGCCGCCGCCGATGCGGCGCCCACCCCATCCAACGGATGGCATGAGGAGCAGAACAATGTCGCAGAAATCGTCCGGCACAACCGGCGCAGCCCGCCGCCTCGCGGCCTTGCTTGCCGTCGTCGGCACCCTGGTCACCGCCCCGTTCGCGCTGGCGGCACCCGCATGGCAGGAAGGCGCCCGCTATGATGCCGGCGCCGTGGTCAGCTACAACGGCCGCGACTACCGCGCGCTGGTTGCACATACCGCCTTTGTCGGCGCCAACTGGAACCCGGCGGCAACGCCCACACTGTGGCAGGACGCCGGCACCGCCACGGCGCCGACCCCTGTCGCAACCCCCACCCCTGCGCCCGGTCCGACGCCGACCCCCACTCCGGCACCAGGCACCAGTCCCACGCCCAACCCGACCCCGGCGCCCCCCACGCCCACTGCCGCGCCGTCGGTCTGCTACGCGACCTGGAGCGCGACCGGGGTCTACAGCGGCGGTCAACGCGTGACCCACAACGGCAGCAACTACGAGGCCAGATGGTGGACCCAAGGCGACAATCCGGCGCAATCGGGCTCGTGGGGTGTCTGGAAGCAGCTGGGCCAGTGTGGCTCCGCGCCGACGCCGACGCCGGTGCCTACTCCGACGCCTGCCGTCACCCCCACGCCGACGCCGACGCCGACCCCGACAGCGGTGCCGACTCCGCAACCGGGCGGCTCGCCGGTGGCACGGCATGGTCAACTCAAGGTCTGCGCCAACAACCTGAACCTGTGCAATGAGCACGGCGAAGCCATCCAGCTGCGCGGCATGAGCAGCCATGGTCTGCAGTGGTATGGCTGGGGCACCTGCCTGACCGATGCCTCGCTCGATACCCTGGCGACCGATTGGCAGGCCGATATTCTGCGCATTTCGCTCTACGTGCAGGAAGGCGGCTACGAGAGCGATCCGGCCGGTTTCACCGCGCAGGTGGAGCGGCTGATCGACGAGGCCACCAGGCGCGGCCTGTATGCCTTGGTGGACTGGCATCAGCTCGAACCGGGCGACCCCAATGCCAACCTGGCGCTGGCCAGGACCTTCTTCAGCCGGATCGCGCAAAAGTACGGCCAGCAGAAGAACATCCTCTACGACGTGGCCAACGAACCGAACAAGGTGCCCTGGCAACGGATCCGCGAATATGGCGAACAGATCATCCCGGTGATCCGCGCGGCCGATCCAGACGCACTGGTGCTGATCGGCACCCACGGCTGGAGCTCGTTCGGCGTCTCGGACGGCGGCAGCGTCGATGACATCCTCAACGATCCGCTGCGCCTGCCCAACATCATGTACACCTTCCACTTCTATGCCGCCTCGCACGGCGCGCCCTATCTGGCCGCGCTCAAGCGGGCCGCGGAGCGGCTGCCGGTGTTTGTCACCGAATGGGGCTCGCAGACCTTCAGCGGGGACGGCGAGAACGATTTTGCGATGACCCAGCAGTACCTGGACTACATGAACGCACGCAAGATCAGCTGGACCAACTGGAACTACTCGGACGACTGGCGTTCCGGCGCGGTCTGGAAAACCGGCACGTGCGCCAGCGGCAACTGGGGCACCACCAACCTCAAGCCCGCCGGGGAATTCGTGCGCAACGCGATTCGCACTCGCTGAGCATCCGGCGCACTGCGGCGCCTGGCGCCGCAGTGCCGCTCGTCTCCTGGCCATGCCATGCGCCTGGGCGGCGCAACCAAGGCACGGCCGCACGGTCAGCCGGAAAAAGGCCGCAAGCACCCGCGCACGGTGCCGGCCAGGAGGATCGCCGCCCATGTTGTTGCTCGTCCGCGCCTTGCTGCCAGCCTGCCTGGGCCGGCTGTGCCTCAAGCTCAGGCTGCGGGCACTGCGCGGGCTGTTCCTTGCGCTGCCCTGGGTGGCGCCGGTTGTCGCCGGGGACGGCCCCATTGCGGTGCTGGCCGGTCAACCGCTGCAGCTTGCACTTGCCAACCGGGAGGGCTCGCCCTTCGTCGGCGGCAGCGTGGTGGCAGTGGAACCGGCGCACGCCGGGCTGGCCACGCTGACCGCCAAGGCGCGCATCGATGCCCCACCCGTCCTGCTGCTCGCCTTTGCCCCCGCCCCTGGGTTTGCCGGGCCGGCCACCGTCCGCTACGCGCTGCGCGATCGCAACGACGGCGTGGTGCTCGCCACACTGCAACTGCAGGTCGTGCCGCGTCCGGCGCCCGGCACCGCCTCCGACATGCCGGCGCTGCTGTCGGCCCAGGCCGGCTTCGCGCGGCGCAGTGCCGGTGCGCAGATCGGCAATCTGCTGCCGCGGCTGGCGCAGTTGCGCGAGGCCGATCATCAGGCGCGCAGCCGGCTCGGGCTGTATCTGGACGGGCAGCAGTTGCCGTGGCAGGACCAGCGCGCGGTGGAAGGCATCGCACAATACCTGCCGCGTGATCTGTCGCTATGGAGCGCAGGGACGCTGAACGTGGGCACCGAACGGGGCGTGGCATTCAACACGTCGGGGCTGAGCGTCGGCGCCGACTACCCGTTCACGCCCTATCTGAGTGGCGGCATCGGGCTGGGCTATGGGCACGGCGACAGCCTCATCGGCTGGGGCAGTGCGCAGCAGGCGCGCAATGTCACGCTCACCGCATACAGCAGCTTCCGCCCGTGGCCCGCATTCTATCTGGACAGCCTGATCGGTTACGGCCGGGTGTACTTCGACGCCGACCGGCAGCCGCTGGAGGCCCGCTATCGGGCACGCCGCCAGGCCAATCAGGTCTACGGCGCACTGGCATTTGGATACGACTACCGGCTCGACGGCTTGCGCCTCAACCCCTACGGCCGCTTCGAGCTGATCCGCGCCCGCCTGTACGACTACCAGGAGGCGGCCGAGCTTGCCGGCGCGCTCCATGCCGCGGAACAGGGGCTGAGCAGCCGCTCGGGTACGCTGGGGATGTACATGGACCATCCGTTCTCGCTCGATACCGGCCGGCTCACCCCGCATGTGCGGCTGGAATACCAGTACTGGCTGCGCGACAACGACCCGGCGCGGCTACGCTATCTCGATACGCCGGGCACGGACTATCGCATCGACCCGGCCAATGCCGGCAGCGAGCAGATGATCTATGGCGTCGGGTTGGATTGGGCATTGCCGGACGATCTCTCGCTGGGGGTGCGTTACGATCACACCGAAGGCGAGGAGCAGCGCAGCGAGCGCGGCATGCTCAATGCCCGCAAGCGTTTCTGAGCATCGGCCACCCACCCGCAATGGTCCGTACGCGCTTGATGACAAGATCTGCAACAGTATCCCGTCAGCATATTCCACGCCCTGCTTTCTGAAATACCGCTGTCGCACCTGCGCAACGGCGCTGGTCTCGCCAGCGCGGGCACTCTAGAATTGAGCGCAGACTTCCCGCCCATAGGCCTCCCATGAAGCTGATCACTTCGCTGACAAGTCCTTACGGAAGAAAGGTTCGCATTGTGCTGCACGAAAAGCGCATCGAATGCCAGATCATCGTGGCCTCGCCCTGGGAGCAAAGCCATCTCGTCTGCGAGCACAATCCTTTGGGCAAGGTGCCGGTGCTGCTCCTGGACGATGGCAAACCGCTGTACGACTCGCGCGTCATCGTCGAATACCTGGAGCATGTCTCACCGGTGGGCAAGCTGATTCCGGCCGACCACCGCCAGGCGATCCGCGCCAAGCGCTGGGAAGCACTGGCTGACGGCATCCTCGATGCCGCCACCGCCATCATGCAGGAGCGCAAACGGCCGGCCAAGCTGCAATCGGCCGACGCGATCGCACATAACCAGGGCAAGATCGAACGCGGATTGAGGCAGCTGTCGCATGAGCTGGGCGAACGCAAGTGGTGCCTGGGCGACAGCTTCTCGCTGGCCGACATCGCCGTCGGCTGCCTGCTGGGCTATCTTGCATTCCGTTTTTCCGAAGAGGACTGGGCCGCGGCGTATCCGAACCTGGCCGCGCTGCACGAACGACTGCAGGAGCGCCCCGCCTTTCTGGAAACCGTGCCGCGCGACGTGGCGGCGCTGCCGGCCTGACGCGCCGCCGGCAGCAAGGCGGCCCCGTCAGCCCAGCTTGGCCATCAGCCCGGCCAGCATCGCGCGGCCTTCCTGCTTGGTCACGAGCGGCTCGGACTTCGCCCCGGCCAAGCGCCCGGATACCCGGATCTCCTCGGCCGGCAGCTCGCGCAGGAAACGGCTGGGCTGGGTGATCTGCCATTCGCCGGCGCGCTTGCGCTTGCCGCAGTAGGTGATGGTGAGCGAGCGCTGCGCGCGGGTGATGCCCACATACATCAGGCGGCGCTCCTCCTCGACCATGTTGCCTTCGATCGAATTGGCGTGCGGCAGGATGTCCTCCTCGCAGCCGATCAGGAACACGTGCGGGTATTCCAGCCCCTTGGACGCATGCAGCGTGGTGAGCCTGACCGCGTCCACCTCGGCCTCGTCGCGCCCTTCAAGCATGGTGATCAGCGCGATGTTCTGCACGATCTCGATCAGGCTGCGCCCTTTTTCCTGGCCCTGCTTGTCGACCCAGCCGACGAAGTCCTGCACATTCTTCCACTTGGTCTCGGCCGGGCGCGGCTCCTCGGTGTCGTAAAGCCAGGTCTCGTACCCGATCGCGGCCAGCAGTTCCTGCAGCAACGCGCCGGCCGGCTCGGTGCGCGCGCGGTACTGCAGGTTGTTGATGAAACCGGCGAAGACCTTGAGCGGCTCGTACTGCTGCGGTTGCACCTGGTGGATGAAGCCTTCCTCGAACACCGCCGCAAACAGCGAGCAATGGCGCTCGGCCGCATAGGCACCCAGCCGTTCCAGCGTGACATTGCCTACGCCGCGCTTGGGCGTGGTCACCGCGCGGATGAAGGCTGGATCGTCGTTCTCGTTGGCCGCCAGGCGCAGGTAGGCCAGCACGTCCTTGATCTCGGCGCGCTCGAAAAAGCTCTGCCCGCCCGAGATCACATACGGAATGCGCTGGGTGCGCAACGCCGTCTCGATGATGCGCGCCTGGAAGTTGCTGCGATAGAGGACGGCGTAGTCCTTGAAGCCCGTGCCGGCCTCGAACTTGTGCGCCTGCAGCTTCATGCAGACCAGCTCGGCCTCGTGCTCCTCGTTCTTGGCCTCGATGATCTGCACCGGATCGCCGATCCCGAGGTCGGACCACAGCGTCTTCTCAAAGAGCTTGGGGTTGTTGGCGATCACCGCATTGGCGCACTTGAGGATACGCGCCACCGAACGGTAGTTCTGCTCCAGCTTGATCACCTTGAGCCGCGGGAAATCCTGCTGCAGCAGCCGCAGGTTCTCCATGTCGGCACCGCGCCAGGCATAGATGCTCTGATCGTCGTCGCCCACTGCGGTGAACTGGCCGGAAACGCCGGTCAGGAGCTTGACCATCTGGTACTGGGTGGCGTTGGTGTCCTGGCATTCGTCGATCAACAGATAGCGCAGCCGCTGCTGCCACTTCCTGAGCACCTCCTCCCCGGCCTCGAACAGATCCACCGGCAGGCGGATCAGGTCGTCGAAATCCACGGCCTGGTAGGCGAGCAGTGTGTCCTGATAGGCACGGTACAGCCTGGCCAGGTGCAGCTCGCCCTCGGATGCGGCGCTGTGCAGGGCTGCATCCGGGCTGACGCGGTCATTCTTGAGCAGCGAAATGCGTGAGACGGTGGCACGCACCAGCGCCTTGTCGGTGGTGGCCAGCAGATCGGAGATGATCTTGGCGGCATCCGCCGAATCGAGGATGGAGAACTGGGGCTTGTAGCCGATATGCCGCGCCTCTTCGCGCAGGATGCGCATCCCCAGGCTGTGGAAGGTGGACACCGTCAGCCCGCGCAGCCGGCCCGGGTCCATCAGCGATGCCACCCGCTCCTGCATTTCACGCGCGGCCTTGTTGGTGAAGGTGATGGCGGCGATGTTGCGCGCATCCATCTGCGCCTGCTCGATCAGGTAGGCGATCTTCTGCGTGATCACCCGCGTCTTGCCCGAGCCTGCGCCGGCCAGCACGAGGCACGGTCCGTCCAGGTAACGCACGGCCGCCTGCTGCGGCGCATTGAGGGTGTGGAGCATTGGCAGATGGCGCGATGGAAGACGGCGGCCATTTTACCGCGACTGCCCCCCGCCCACGCCGCAATGTCGGCCCGCACGGCGGAAGGTGCGCCATCCTGGCCGGGGCGCCGGTTGTGCATCGTGCCGATGCCCCTTTCCCGGTGCGCCGGCCAATCCTGACCCTGTAAATACGGTCAATGCTCCGTTCATCATGCCAACGTGTTAGGCCGTCGCCCGCAGGTCGGAACGGGCCGGCTATTTTTCCACATTACCTGGGGAACACAGTGCAGCGGCCACAAGCATCTGCAAGCAGGTGACACCTGGCCCGCGGCCACCGCCGCGGGCAACCGTGCCGACGCCTCACCGCCGCAGCACAAGGCAGGCACGACGGGAGCACGTCTGCCCGGTGGCGCAATGGCCGCCACCGCTGGCGGCGCGGCTCCGGATGATGCGCCCCGACTCCGATGACGGTCCGGCAAACAAGGGAGTAAGCATGGCAGCCTTGCTGCACCTGAACCTGTTTGGCTCGATGTCGATCCATCTCAACGGCCATCCAGCCCCCGCGCTGACGCTGGGCGGGCGCATGGCCAGCCTGCTCGCCTTCCTGGCGCTGGCCCGCGGGCGCTTCTTCAGCCGCAGCGAGCTGTGCGCCGTGCTGTGGGCCGACCGCGGCGACACCGTCAATCCCGGCGCATTCAACACCACGTTGTGGCGACTGCGCCGGGCGCTGGAGCAGCCACCGTTGGCCCAGGGCAGTGTGATCGGCAGCGACGGGCGTGGCGGCATCGGTCTGTTGACCGGCGAGGCGCTGCTGCTGGACATCGAGGAATTCCAGCGCCTGACCGGACCGGGTCTCGCGCATCCGTTGGAGGCGCTGACCGAGGCCGATATCGCCGGCCTGCGCGCCGGCGTGGCGCTGTACAAGGCCGATATCCTGTGCGAGTTCAACGACGACTGGGCACTGCGCGAACGTGAAAAGCAGCGCCGCACCTATCTGAACGCGCATGGCCGGCTGATGAAGCTGGCCGCGCTCGGCGCCGACCATCCGGCCGGCATCCGCCATGCCCAGGCCATCCTCGATTGCGATCCGCTGCGTGAGGACATCCACCGCGAGCTGATGCGGCTGTATGTGCTGGCAGGGCAGCGTGCGCTGGCGCTGCGGCAGTTCGAGTATTGCCGCGGCCTGCTCAAGCGTGAGCTGGCGATCCAGCCCATGCCCGAGACCGTGGCGCTGTACCAGCACATCAATGCCGGGGCGATCGGTACGGCCGTCGGCAGCAGCCCGATGCTCGGCGCGGCCCAGGCCAGCCTCGCCGCCGCCCTGCTGCCGTCCCGGGCACCCGACCCGCGCGACCAGATCGAAGCAGCCCGCCGCCTGCTCGCCGAAGCCGATGCGCAGTTGCAGCGTTCGCTGCGCCAGCTCGAATCCTGACTCTCCCTCCCCCCACTCCCCGCTCCCGCCACAGCCGCGCCGGGTTCCGCGCCAGCGGACCCGGCACGGCTGCGGCCGCTGCGCATTTTCCTTACGGGTGCGTGATGGCGTTGTGATGACGCCGAGACAGCCCGGTGAGCGGCGCGGACGACACTGCAATCCGAACAGCGAGGAGTCTTGTGCGCATGACGCTGCTGGAAGACCAGTCCGCCTCGTTCATCGTGCGGATCTGGCGCGAGCACGGGGAGACCGACAACGCCCCTGCCGAATGGCGCGGTTCGATCGAACACGTGCAGACCGGCCAGCGTGGCTTTTTCCGCGAGCTGCGCGCGATCGAGCGCTTCATGGCGCCGCTGTTGCAGCAGATCGGCATCGACAGCACCCAGCGGTTCTGGGAGGCGATGTCGCCCGAGATGCCGCAGGAAGCGGGCAGCGCGCCCGATGACACGATGTCCGGAACACCCCCCGCCGCCTGATGAGGCGTGCACCGGGACCGTGTGCCGGTAGGAGGATACATGCCACTCATCCGCGCCAATCGCGAATCGGTCGACGACCGCTTCAGCGTGCTGGGATTCACCATCCGCACCGAAAGCCCGCTGTTCGAAGTGGGCATCGCCACCGATCCGGAGCTGTTCCGGCCCGAGCGGCGTGCACAGCGCAGCCGCAGCAACTTCTATTCGAGCCGTGCCGGTGGCGGCGCGATCCGTGCGCGGCGTGGTGAGGCGGTCTACCTGGTGCCGGCGGATGTACTGGCCAATTTCGTCGGCCAGCCACGGCTGTACTTCGGGCTGGCGACCTATGCCGAAGGCGGCGGGGGCGGGGTGCCGGATGCCATCCAGGTGCCCGGCGCCGGCAACATGTACGTGAACATCAGCGGTCTCACCGGCCGCGGCCTGCGCCGGCTGGTCAGCAGCGCGGCGCCCTCGTCCTACGGCCCGGTCAACGGCCACGATGCCAGCCTCGCCTGGGGCGGCGATGCACAGGCGCCCGCAGCACGGCACGACCCATCCCGCGCCGCCGAGGCCACGCCCCGGCCGGATGCCGGCCGGCCACCCGCGGCCGCGGACTACGACGACGGCTTCGGTGTCTTCCCCAATCCCACGCCGGCGACGGCACCGGCCCCCACTGCGCAGGCACTGGCGCAACAACCCAAGGTACGGGTGACCGACCAGGCGCGCCGCCCGGTGCACGCCCCCTCGACCGGCGTACTCGGCCAGACCGAAGCCCGGCTCGCGCTGGCCGCGCTGACGGTGCTGCAACCACCGCTGATCGCGCTGGTCGGCGCACTGCGGCTGGTGGTGGACCGGTACAACGTCAGCATCGGGATCGGCCCCTCGGTCAGCGCGGGCCTGCTGGTGGGCGGCGGGCTGGGCGCCGGGCTGATCTTCGCCCCGGGCGGGAAGATCGGCTACTACGGCCAGTTCGATGTGCGCGCCGGTCTGATCGACAGCGCTTCGGCCGAATTGCAGATCACCATCGTCAAGGGCGGCATTGAGGCGTTCGGCGGCATCAGCTTCGCGGTGGCGGTCGAGGTCGATCTGGCGGTCTCGGTCAGCGCCCAGGCGCTGTTCGACACCACGCCCAGCTTCCAGGGGGTGACCTTCGGCGCCGGTGCCGGGCTCGGCGTGGAACCGATCCAGGTGTTCATCGCCATGCAGGGCAGCGCCGCCTCGGTGCTGGGGCAATCGTTCGATGCGCCGGTCCATGCTGACGCCAACGCGGCGGACAGCGTGGCGCAGGCGCTGGCCATTCCGCTCGACCCAGGCCAGGGCGGACGCTCGATCGGGCTGGATGCGCTGCACGCGGGCGACCTGATCGTCTCGACCGCCCGCCATCCGGTGTCGTACCTGATCCGTGCCGGCACGCTGTCGGCGATCAGCCATACCCTGCTCTACATCGGCGGCGGCAAGGTGATCGAAGCGGTCGGCGATGGCGTGCGCGAAGTCAATCTGGGCGACGCGATCGGTGATGCCATCCTCGCGGTGGCCTACCGCGACCCGCGGGTGGATGCGGCCAAGGCGGCCGCCATCGTCGCCTACGCCAAGTCCCGGCTCGGCCAGCCGTACAACTACGCCGGCGTGGCCTTCAGCGGCTACCGCACGCTCAACCCCGGCGGGGCGCTCATCATCGACCGCATCGCCAGGCTGGCCGGGCTGCAGGTGGGCCAGGCCAGTGCCTCGTACTGCTCCGAGCTGGTGTACGACGCCTTCAAGGCCGCCGGCGTGACGCTGCCGGGCGCACTGCCGGCGGAAAGCCGGCCCAGCGACGTGGTCGATCTGTTCGACGCCAAGAAGCTGGTCTATGTCGGCCATCTGATCGCACGCGACGAGATCCTGCTGCTGGGCATCGACGACAGCCATGCCCTGTCCGGCCAGTCATTCGCGGTGCATTGGACCACCGTGCCCTATTACCCGCAGACCAGCCGCAAATCCTGCTGGGCCGCCAGCGCGGCCATGGTGGTCGGCTGGCGCGACAACCGGCATATCTCGGACAAGGAGATCGCCGACGCGGTACTGGCGCTCGATGCCTACAGGACCGGGCTGTGGCCCAAGGATCGCCATCAGCTCGCCAACGCATGGAACCTGGTGCCCGAGCCACCGGCCTCGTATGGCCTCGATCAATGGCGGGAATGGCTCGAACAGTACGGTCCGCTGTATATCGACATGACCTGGGATGAGCACGGCGGCGGGCATGCGCGCGTGCTGGTCGGCATGCAGAGCGACGGCGCGCCGGACGGCTCGGATACCTATATGTACCTGCACGACCCATGGCCGAGCACCGGCGGGCGGCTCAAGCTGACCTATGCGCAGTTCGTCGCGCTGTACGAAGGGCGCACCGGCAATTCGGGCGGGCAGCTGCAGTACCAGGTGCTGCACAGCGCCGCGCTGCCCACCCATGTCCATGCCAATACGGCCGCGCCGTTCGCGCTGGCGACCGCCGCACTGTCCGACCCCGCGCCGCAGCCGGCCGAGCCCGTCAGGCTGCCACCGCCGCCCGAGCCGCTGGTGCAGCAGCAACAGTTGGAGAGCCGGCCCTTGAGCGGCGGGGCGATCGAGATCGCCTCGGCGGTGGTCGGCGCGGTGATGGAACGTCTGGTGAACAACGAGGGCGACATCACCTGGGAACTGGATCAGCTGCGCGGCATGAAGCACCCCAACGATGCCGCACCCAACCCGCTGCCGGCGGCGCACAACGGCCCCACCATCCGGCTGACCGACTGGCCCGCCTTCACCAACCACCTGGGCGATGAGATCAGTGCCGGCTTCGAGATCAACTGGCAGTACAACGGACAATCGGTCGGCAATGTGCTGATCAGCAACGTGGCCACCAACGATGCGGTCGGCTGGGGCCTGTCGGTCAAGGCCAAGATCATGGACGACAACATCGTCTACCCACGCGACAACCCGACCTTCGCCGCGCTCAAGGTGCGCTTCGAGTACCGCTTCACCCGCACCATCGGCAGCGACCTGATCGCGATCCGCGACGTGCACCTGTTCGGCAACGGCCGCTACAACCTGTCCAGCCGCTGGGAACAATCCTGAGGCGCGAGCGGATAGAGAACCGGTATGGCCACCCCACTGCCCCCACCACCGCCCGTCATCGGCTACAGCGAAGGCCTCGCCGTGCGGCCGCTGCCGGGCATGCCCGGCACCGCCACACAACCGGCAGCGCCCGCCGCCGCACCGGTGCCCGCCCCGGCGCCCAAGCCGGCGGCGACCGAGACACTGGCGCAGCGCACCGGCGCACTGGTCAACGAGGTGGATTTCCCGGGGTTCGTGTCGCAGTTGGTCAACGGCACCTTCGACGCCATCGTCGACGCGTCTATCCGGCAGATGGAGAGCTACGCCAGCCTGGTCGCCGCGGTGGCCAAGACGGTGGACCAGTTCACCGAGGAGAACGTCACCCCCAACCAGGCCCGCGATTGGCTGGCCCAGCGCCATCCGGGCGAGGTGACGCTGCAGTTGCCCACCCCCGAGCAGCCCGAGCCGCGACTGGTGCCGCGCGCGGAAGGATTGATGCCGGCGTGGCTGGCCGATTACGGCATCCAGAACGAGGAATTGACCAGCGAACTGCTGGAGACGCAGGTGCTGCCGCAGGTGCGGCTCAAGGTCGGCGGCGAGCGCCAGCAGCTGCTGGCGGCGATGGTCACGCTGGGATTGAACCGCGTGGCGGTGAAGGATGGCTCGATCACCGCCAAGGTGATGTTCCGCGCCGCCGCATCCGACGTGGCCAAGGTCGGCTACGCCGCCGGCAGCGATCCGGCGCAGCAGGCGCAGGGCTGGGGCCAGCGCGGCAGCCAGACCTACGCCACCGGCAACACCATGGTGTCGACGCTGGCGGTGAACGCGCAGAACGACACCAACCTGCGTGCCGACCTCTTTGGCGAGGTGCGGCTCAACTTCGTCAGCGAGACGCTGCCGCTGGACAAGCTGGCGGACATGGCCAGGATCGCACTGGTGCAGCGCAACCTGCCGGGCATGCAGCAGCAGGCGCCGGCGCCTGCCGCTGCCGTCCCGCCCGCGCCGGCAGCGCCTGACCAGGGTGGAGGTGCGTGATGCTGCGCGACCTTGCCGACGTGCTGCTCGACCTGCATGAGGGCATGACCGCCGCCAGCCAACGCTGGCACACCGGCGTGCGCCTTGTCGATGCGCAGATGGCGTTGCCGATGGAGGTGCGTGCGGTGTTCCGCGATGGCGGCGTGGTGCTGCAGGCCGACGTGTTGCGCAATCTGGCGGATGCCGGATGGTTGGCGCAACCGTCGCGGCTGACGCTCACCTGGTCCGAAACCCCGGTGGAGACGCTGCCATGAACGCCGGCATCCCGCCGCTGGTGCAGGACAGCGGTGTCCCGTTCGACCTGTTCATCCAGGCGCTGACCGAACAGCTGGACAAGGCGCAGGCGGCGATGGCGCTCAAGGCGCGCGTCGGCAAGCTGCCGCTCACCTTCGCGGTCAAGGAGGTGTCGCTCGACCTGCGCGCCTTTGTGCAGATGGTCGACGACGACCTCTATGTGCGCCCGGCCGGGCCCGGCGACAGCGAGGCCAGCACCATCAAGCTCGCGCTCACCACCATCACCAAGCCGATGATCGAAGAGAACGCGATCGACTTCAAACCGGAGGACCCCAGGCTGTCGCTGCGCGAGGCGTTCGGCGACGACAAGGACAGCGAGGAACTGCAGCGCCGGCTGGAACGCATCGGCGTGCGCAACGTGCAGCAGCTCTCCGAATTGCGCAGGACCGCCGGCGCCGACGTGATCGCCCGGCTCGCGCGCCTGCCGGTGAACCGGCTGCAGCAGGCGCTGATGACCGCCGCCGCACCGCGCGTCACCCGTGTGGAAGCCCCCATCGATGCGGCCCGGCCCGATACCCGCGTGCATCTGACCAGCCCACTGCTGCGCGCCGGCATGCTGCCCAAGGTCCGTGCCGCCGGTGGCATGGTACCGGTGGTCGAAGCCCAGGACGGCAGCCTGGTGCTGGCACCGCTGGCCGGCCAGCTGGGCTGCGAGGCCGAGATCGACTTCGGCGACGGCGAACTGGGCCGGGTGCTGCTGGAGGCTGGCAGCGTGGGCTCACTGGCGCCGCGCGCCGGAGACGCATGATGGCCATGCTGCGCGCCCCCCGCCGTCTGCTGGTGACGCTCCGGTTGGGCGAGCTGCCCGGACACCTGCCCAGCCTGCTGGCGTGCCGGCGCTACGGCGTGGCCCCGGCCGAGCATATCGATGGTGGCCCGATCGACCGGCTGCTGCGCCACCACGGCGGCGGCGCCCGTGCCACGCGGCTGCACAACGCGCGCCTGCCGCACGACGCGCGTCCCGACGTGTCCGGCGCGCGCCGCTACGACGACGTCGAGCAGCTCAGCGGCGTGGCACGCGTACTGCGCATCACGGTGGCCGACGACGCCGGCGTGCCCACACTGCTCGATGCGCTGGCGCAGCTTGCAAGCGTGGAGGCGGTGCGGCCGGACCGGCTGGCCGGCACGCCGTTCGACCTGACGCCCGCCACCGCCCCGGCACTGGACGAGGCGGCCGCGTGGCAACCGCGCCAACTGGTGCGGTTGCCCGAAGCGCTCGGCTTCGAGCCGGGCGATCCGGCGGTCATCGTCGGGCTGGCCGACTCGGGCGTGCTGGGCGGGGGCGAACTGGGCCAGAGCCTGCGCCGCGGCTTTGACACGGTGGACCTGGAAGCCGGCCTGATGGGCGCGCTCACGCTGGTGGGCGACCATAGCGGGCGCGACGACGATCCGCTGGACGAAGTGGGCCATGGCACCGGTTGCGCCGGCATCCTCGCCGCCTGCGGCCCGACCCTGCCCCCCGGCGGCGCCGGCCTGTGCGGGCTGACCCCGGTGCGGGTGCTGGGCGCCGCGCAACAGGGGGCCAAGCGGGTGGGCATCGGCGCGCTTTCCAATATCGATGCCGGCATGAAGCGGCTGATCGACCTGGGCGCCAAGGTGATCAACATGAGCTTCGGCACGGCCGAGGGCGCGCTGCTGTTCACCCACGAGCGTCCGCACGAGGAAGTGGTGCGCTACGCGCTGTCGCGCGGCGTGATCCTGGTGGCCGCCAGCGGCAACTCGGGCAAGGACGAACGTTACTACCCGGCCGCACACGACGGCGTGATCGCGGTCGGCGCGGTCGACGATGCGCTGCAGCCGGCCCGCTTTTCCACCCGCGGCGCGCATGTGGCGCTGTGCGCGCCGGGGCAGCGCGTTTGGACCTGCGGCCTTGCCGGCTACCAGCAGGCCACCGGCACCAGCTTCGCCGCGCCGTTCGTGTCGGCCGTGTGCGCGCTGATGGCGAGCTATGCCCAACGGCGGGCACTCGCGCTCACCCCGGCGCTGGCGCGCGACATCCTGATGCAGTCCGCCCGGCCGTTCGCTGCGCCAGGCGTGGAAGGCTGCGGCGCCGGCGTGCTCGATGCGCTGGCGGCATTGCAATTGCTCGACGAGCGGCTGGACGAGCTTTTGGGAGACGACTGAACGGCGCACAGGCCGCAAGGAGCACATATGGCAGAACAGCACACCCCCGCGCCGGCGCCCAAGCACGATCCGACGCCGGCCATCCCGGATCAGCCCAAAGGCGCCAAGCCCGCGCCCGGGCTCGCGCCGCCCGGCCTCAAACCGGCACCCGGCGCACCGGCGGCAACACCGGGCGATACGGCGGCGGCCAGGAAAGCCGCCACAGGCGGGGCCGGCAACAAGGCCAAGGCAAGCGGAGGCGGCAACCTCCGGAAGGACAACAATCCGTTTGGAGGCACATCCATGAAACGCATCCTGCTGGTAGACCTGAGTGAACGCGACCACCGCAAGCGGCTTGAGCTGGCCGAGGTGCTGCAGCGCCTCAATACCCTGGACGACACCAAGGAAAAGAGCGGCGGACTCACCGCGGCACAGCAGCGCGAGCGCGACCGGCTGGCCCGGCTGCTCGACGGCGACGTGGTGCTCGACCCGTTCTACCGCCATGTGGTGGCCACGCTGCACCAGCGCGACGTGATCAAGCTGGAGGGCTACAACCCGCCCTACCTGCACAAGCACGGACTGATGGGCTCGCAGCTGGGACTGCCCGGCGACAAACAAGGGCTGGATGCCGGCGAGCAGGAGATCGCCGGCGTGTGCGGCCTGCTGCTGCTGGACAACTACACCGAACCGGACCGCCCCGGCTTTCGCGCCAGGGTGACGCAGGCGCAGGGCGAGTACCGCGAACACGCCGCGCTGTTCCAGGCGGTGTTCCGCCGGCTGTCCTCGCAGCATCTGGTGGGACTGGACAGCCAGATCCGCCAGCAGCTGGTCAACGAGGCCATCGTCGGCTGCATCCGGCCCGACGATCGCATCTCGGACCGGCGCGATGCGGATACCGGCGAGATCGGCAACAGCACGGACTATGTGCCCGGCCGCTACGACGAGGTGGCCGCGCTGTCGGCCCGGAGCGTGGCCGGCGTGGTGCGCAAGCTCGCCGCCGACCGCATCACCGCCAATGATCCCTGGCTCGCCAGCCGCATCGAAGCGGGGTTCGACGCGTTGACCGGCGTGCTGGCCGGCGGCCCGCCGTCGTCGCTGGAGATCGCGCTGCCGGATCTGGAGGATTCGGTGGATGTGGAGATCGTGCAGGAAAACCTGCACGCGGTGCAGGCCATCTACTTCAGCTACATGCTGGAAGAGGCACGGCTGTTCCAGGTGGTCGAACGCATCGTCGAACTGTTCCGCCAGGGCCTGCTGCCGCTGGGCCGCGGCAAGGCCGGCGACTATCTGTTCCGCTACTACAAGACCGCTGGCGAGCGCATCACCGAGGCCGAGCGGCGCGACCTCTACATGCGGGCCTTCGGCGCGCCCGGGGGCGATCCCAATGGCAGCATGCCCAACCGGGAGTTCAACGAGCTGTGGCTGCGCTTCGTCTCGGCGGTCTCCAACTTTGCCCGCCAGATCTCGGTGGAAAAGCTGCTGCGGCAGAACGTGCCGATGGCGGTGTCGCAGGAGCAGGTGCGCAAGGCGGCGCGCGACCTTGCGGCCAACCTGTCGCTGCATGGCTACGGCATCGCCTACTTCGCTGCGACCGAGCTGCAGCAGAGCATCCTGGAGTTCCGCGATGTGCTGTCCGACGCCGAGGTGCGCGGCGCCTTCGGCGCGCGCGACATGTGGCAGGTGATCGACCAGGTGAACGCCAACTACCTGGGCGGACCGCGCAACACCTACCGCTACCGGGTGCAGGCCAACGCCGGCGCCATCGTCGTGCGCTGGCTGGCCAAGAACCACCAGCGCCTGTCGGGCCGCTTCGGCATGGAGGTGATCTCGATCGAGGCACTGACCAACCCGCAGCTGCGCGCACTGGGCAGCGAGCGGCCGTTGGTCGACCCGAGCGACTGGGATCTGGTGAACGCCTGCGAGCAGTGGCTGGCCGTCGGCGGCGTGCAGGACCAGAGCATCGAGCAGTATTCGCAGCCGATCGAGTCGCCGGTGATCACCAGCAAGCCGATCGAGATGCCGCAGGCGGCGCGCGACGTGCTCGACAGCGTCGGGATTTCGTTGCCGGGAATGTGAACCGCACGTCCCGGATTGCAGGGGAAACCCGGAACTTGAAGCACAGGGAACACTAAGAGCACCGGGCAGGACCGGGGAGAACCCCGGTTCTGCAGGCACACAGAGAACGTGGAGCAAGGGACAGCGGGTCTTTTCTTCTCTTGTTTTCCACTGTGGCGCTCTGAGTTCTCTGTACCCGCTGTGATTCAAGACCTGGGGTTTCAATCCCCCCAAGTCGTGGACCTCACCAGGAGAACCATCATGCCCAACGGCAAACGCCCCATGGCCGACTATGTGAAACATTCGCTCGTCCAGGCCTCCAGCCGCCTGGGCGTGAAGAGCCCACTCGCCTACGTGAACGGGCTGATCGACCGCAGCTTCAGCCTGCCCGAGGACGATCTTTCGTACGCCGACAACGCGCTCACCCCGGGCGCGGTGCCGTTCGAGCCCTCGTTCTCCGAGACCGAGCCCAACGCGCTGCGCTTCACCATCGAACCGCTGGGGCCCAACGCGCCGCCGGTGGCGCGCCGCGACGAGGCCACGCGCGAGATGCGCCGGCTGATCGCGCCGTGCTTCGGCAACCATGCCCTGCGCTGGTTCGACCAGCGCAGCGAGGAATGGCGCGGCATGAACGGCCTGGGGTGGATGTCCTACGGCGCCTGGTTCGGCAGTGCCTTCGACGAAGACGGCCTCTACGCCGCCAAGATCTACTACGAGCTGACGCCCTCGCAGATCAACGCGCTGGCGCCCGAACTCGCCCGGCTCACCCAGCTGGTGATGGGCGAGATGCCGAGCCTGTTCCCCATCTTCACCTCGATCGGCTGCAAGCGCGAGCTGGGCAGCCAGCGGGTCACCTTCATGCACCGCGGCCCGCTCACGGTCTCCGCGCTCGGCCCGTTGATGAACCGGCTCGGCATCGGCCACCAGCTGCCCAGCCTGATGCGGGTGGTCGGCGTGGCACTCGGCGGGCGCTTCGAACTGCCGCACGGCGGCGTGCTGCTGGGCCTGCGCCAGGGGCAGGACGGGGTGGAACTGAAGCTGGAGATCCTGCTCGCCGCGCTGCCCGATCTGCCGAGCCGTTTCCTTGATCTGCTGCGCCTTGGGCTCGCCGAGCGGCCACGGCAGTTGGCGGCCATGGAGCGCTGGCTGACCGCCTTCGGCATGGGCGACCTGAACGAACCGGGCCACTTCTCGGTGTTGAGCGTGCGCGTCACGCCCAAGGCGCAGGCCCGCATCAGCCTCTACGTGCGGCCGATCGAGTTCGAGATGCGCGATGTCATCGAGGAAGGCCGCAACGCGGCCTTGGCCTGAGCGCCGGGAGACCATCATGGCTGCCACCGTCAGCAAGGAAAACCTGGATGCCACGCGACTGGCCGTGCGCGATCTGCTGTCCAAGAGCCAGGCGTTCAACGCGCTGGACGAGGACAGGCGCCGCCAGCTTGCCAATGACCTGGTGCAGATCGGCACGTATCTGGCCGAGCCGGACGGCGTGCGCGTCGGTGCCGATCAGCAGAGTGCGCCGATACGGGCACTGGCCGAAGAGGGCGGCGGACGGCGGCTGACCGCCAACCGCAACAACAGCGACGAGGGGGTGTTCACCGCCCAGAGCGCGCGCGAGGGCGCGGCGGTCGCCGGCGCCTTGCTGGAGGCGGTCAACTTCCCCGAGTTCGTCTCCGGGCTGATCGACGGCGTGTTCCATTCCATCGTCACCAGCTCGATCCAGCAGATGGAGGCGTATGCCAAACTGGTGGCCGACGTGTCGAAGAGCCTCAACCAGTTCCGCGACGACAACACCACGCAGAACCAGGGGCGTGACCATCTGATCGAGCAGTTCCCCGACGTGTTCGAGCTGACGATGGATACCGGCGACTTCGGCGCGGATTTCGGCAGCGACAGCGGCGCCCGGCGGGGGCCGCGGGTACGGGTGCGCGAAGGCGTGGACGAGCGCACCGCCATGGCGCGCATCAACCAGTCGCTGCCGCTGGAACAACCGCTGAACCGGCTGGACGACGCGCTGGTGGAATCGGTGCTGGTGCCGGCCGCGCGCACCCAGTTGGCCAGCAGCCGGCAGCAACTCCTGGCCACCACCATCATGCTCGGGATCAACCGTATCGTGGTCACCGACGGCAAGATCCAGGCCAAGGTGATGTACGACTTCCAGGCGCGCGACAACATGCAGTTCCGCAAGAGCGCGCAGCAGTTCGACTACGGCGACCAGTACGTCTCCACCAGCAGCGGCACCTACGAAGGTGAAGGATCCAGCTCGCGCCAGGGCGCCAGTCGCGGCGCGGACGGCAGCTACCAGGGCGGCAGCCGCGATTCGAACTACTACTCCAAGGGTGAGTACAAGCACACCTCGCAGCCGGTGCTCAAGCTTGCCTCGGCGTCGCAGACCTCGATCGATGCCAGCCTCACCACCAAGGCCTCGCTCGCCGGCGTGGTGGAGGTCAACTTCAAGAGCGACTACCTGCCGCTGGAGAAACTCGCCAATCCCGAGGCCATTGCCGCCATCCAGGGCAACGCGCAGCCGGGCATGGTCAAGAACATCGTCAACCGCCCGGCCGCCCCGGCCCCGGCCAACCCTGCGGCACCGGCCGCCTGAGCGGGCAGAACGATCATGAACGCGCCCTCCTCCCTTGCTGCCGGCGATCCGGCCTGGCTCGACGACGAGACCCTGGCGGCGGTGCGCCCGCAAGTACGGCAGCTGCTGCAGCAATCGCCCGGCTTTCAGGCGCTCTCGGCCGACGAGCAGCGCGACATCGCCCGCAACATGGTCCGCGTGGCCGCCTACATGAGCAACCCGCAGGGCCTGGCCAAGGAGGAGCTGACGCCGGGCCGGAGTGTGCTGGCACATGCGCAGGATGCAGTGGACAACGCCAAGCACAAGGCGTCGGACAAGGTCGGCACCTTCGCCGGCAAGGATTTCGAGGCCGGCGCGATGCGCGAGGGCGGCGAACAGTTCAGCAAGTTCATCGGCTCGGTCGATTTCCCGCAATTCGTCGGCGGGCTGATCCAGAACGTGTTCCAGGCCATCGTCACCGCATCGATCCAGCAGATGAACGCCTATGCCGAGATGCTCAAATCGGTGGCGCAGACCGTGGACCAGTTCGCCCAGGACAACATCTCGCTCAACAATGCGCGCGACTGGCTGGTGGACAAGTTCCCCGGCGAGCTGGGGCTTGACGAATCGGGCGCGGGCGAGACCGGCAACCCGATGCTGGCGCTGCAGGCGGAGGACGAGGAAGGCTTTCTGCGGCGTGTCAGCCAGGAGATGAGCCTGGCCAAGCCGGTGACCGACCTGTCCGACCCCGAGCAGGAAGGCCGGCTGGTGCAGGCGGCGCGGCTGCAGATGGCCCGGAGCCGCCAGCAGTTGCTGGCGTCGATGGTGGTGCTGGGCATCAGTCGCATCGTGGTCACCGACGGCCTGATCAACGCCAAGGTGGTGTTCGACTTCCGCAGCTCGGACGAGGCCCGGCGTGATGCGCGCGCCGCGCTCTACGACAGCAAATCGAGCCGCAACAAGAACACCACGGTCGCCGGTGCGTTCTTTGGCTGGGGCGGCGGCGCGACCGCCAATACCAACGAGCAGCGCCACATGACCACGGTGTCGTCGTCGGTTGACGAAACCAGTGAATCCAAGGCCGAGATGAAGGCCAAGCTCACCGGCGAGGTGCGCGTCAACTTCAAGTCGGACTACTTCCCGATGGAGAAGCTCGCCTCGCCGGCGATGATCGCCTCGATCCAGGGCAACGCCACGCCGTACGATCCCAACGCTGCGGCGAGGCCGCGTCAACCCGCCCAGGCCGCGCCCGCGGACCAGCCGGCGACCTGAGGAGCGCGGCGATGGATGTGTTGGCACCGCCCACCCGACCGGCCCTGCCCTACAGCGAACATCTGCTGCAGGCGGCACTGAGCCTGGCGCTGGCATCGCTGCAGGCGCACGAGCTGGCGCTGGCGCAGGCCGAGCTGGGCGAGATCGGCCTGCCCGACGCCGCGCCCGGCCGGGGCGAACTGACGCAACTTGACCCGCTCGCGCCGCTGTATCTGGCACACGAGCTGGAGCGCGCGGGGCTGCTCGCCACCGCCGAGAAGGTCGCCGGGCTGTTTGCCAGCGGCGCCGTCGCGCCACCACCGGGCGAAGCGGCCACCGCGCTGCATCGTTTCTGGCGCACGCGGCGGGAACGGCTCAACGAAACCGAGCGCCGCGCCCTGTTCGGGCAGGTGTTCGAAGCCCAGGTGTTCTACCCCAGGATGCAGCGGCTGTGCGAGGCCATCCTGGCGCTGGCGGACAACGGCGATACGATGGACGTGCGCGAGGATGTCGGCCTCAGGCTGGCGGTCCGCGCCCTGCGCGAGCTGCTGTTCACCCGCCTGGGCGGCATGGTAGCGTTCACCGCGCGCGACGTGCTGGACACGGTGCGCGAAGCCGCCCTCTTCCTGCGCGACCCCGCGCTGCTGCAGGCGTTCTCGGTACGCAGCCTGTGGGGCCTGCTGGCTGTCGGCGGCGAGCGCAGCGAGCACGAGGCGCGCCAGTACGCCGAACTGGGGGCGGCCGGCATCGAGCTGTTGCGTTGGCTGGCGCGGCCCGACGCCGGCGACGGCGGGCCGCAGGCCGGCCAGGCGGCAGTGCGGCCCTTGTTCGGCGCCGCACAGCGCTGGCTGATGGCCTGGGGCAGCCTGCCGGCATCGTCATGAGCGCGTCCGCCACGGCGCCTGCCGCGGCGCCCGCGTCCTCCCCGCCCGCATGGTTGCGCCAGGCGGTGCGCGGCGTGCTCGAACAGGCACCCGGGTATCAGGCGCTGGACCCCGGCGCACGCCGTGCGCTGGCGCAGGCCATGGTCAAGGTCTCGTCGCTCGCAGCCGAACTGATCGCCGAGGAGCACGCCGCCGACACGGCCCTGCCCGATCCCGCACCGCTGGCGCAGGCACAGGAGGCACCGGCCTTCGGCGCCGCCACCGACCGCATCGCCGACACCACGCGCAGCGTGCTGGGCGCGGTGTCGTTCCCCCGCTTCGTCACCGATCTGGTGCAGGGCGTGTTCCGCGCCATGCTCGATTCCACCAGCCAGCAGATGCAGATGTACGTGGAACTGCTGAACAACGTCTCGGCCTCGGCGGCCGGGTTCGAACGCAGCCAGTATTCGGTGGCCCAGGTGCGGCGCTGGCTGGCCGAGCGTTTTCCCGAGGCGATCGCGTACGACGAGCCCGAACTGGAACCGGGCGAAACCATTGATCCGGAGGAGATCGAGGACATCCGGCTGCGCCTGAAGCCCGGCGCCCGCATGCCGGATGCCGAAACCTTGCGCGCCGGCCTGGGCATGGAACCCAGCGAGCCGATCGAGGCCAGCAATCCGGAACAGCTGGTGCCGCTGGCCCGCCGCCAGATCGCGCGCCAGCGCCAGCAGATGCTCGCCACCATGGTGATGATGGGCATGCAGCGCATCGTGATCGACAGTGGCCGGATCAACGCCTCGATGCGCTTTCATATCGATACCCGCAGCGCAGCCAACGAAGACCGCGGCAGCCAGTTCGGCCTGCACAACCGGATCAAGGCCGGCGCCCGCGCCAGCCTGGGTCCGTGGGGGGCCAGCGCCGAGGTGGAGAACACCATCAGCTATGTCTCCACGCAGCGTACCCAGCGCACCGAGGAGATCAATACCGACGTGGAACTCAATTCATCGGTGGAGCTGAATTTCCGCACCGACCACCTGCCGCTGGACCGCATGGCCGGCGGGGCACAGGCCGAGCGTATCCGCAGCGCGTCGCTCAATCCGGCGGCCGAGACCGGCCAGACCCCGGCCGAGCGCGGCGCGCGGCGCGCGGCGCAGATGCAGGCCGAGCGCGAACGGCGTGGCAACGTCCACAGTGCGATCGGCGAAGCCAGCCGCCCGCCCCCGCCCGGCGCACCGCTGCCGATCCCGGCGCCGGCCGCCCCCAATCCGGCCACGGCGCCGCCGGCCGGCACCCCCACCGCACCAGCGCCGGCCCCATCGGCCGCGAGCCCCGCGCCAGCCGCCGCTGCCCCTGCGGCGCGCTGACCGGCGCGCTTTCCTGCCCCGCGGTTTTGGACTAAGGTCGCAGGCTCATCGAGCAGGCATATCCACAGATGACCATCATCGCGGTATTCAATCAGAAGGGCGGCGTCGGCAAGACCACCGTCACCGCCCACCTGGCGGCCACGCTGGCGCGCAACGGCACCGAGCCGCTGGTGATCGATCTGGACCCACAGGCACATCTCACCGCGCTGTGGGGATTGCGCCCGCGGCCCGAGGAAACGGTGCTGCGTTTCTACCAGGGCCTCGCGCCGCTCACCGAACTGGCGCGGCCGCTGCCGTGCGGTGTGCAGTTCATCCCCTCGCACCTGGAGTTGTCGAAGGTCGATACCCAGGTGATCCGCCACCGCGATCACGTGTGGCGACTGAAGCTGGGGCTCGCCGCCGAGATGCTGAGCGGCAACGGCGTGCCCATCCTGATCGACTGCAGCCCGACGCTGGGCCCGCTGGCGTTCTCGGCGCTGTTCGCCGCCGACCTGGTGCTGGTGCCGGTCGCCGCGGACTATCTCGCGCTGAATGGCGCCGCACTGCTGGAGCGCACGCTCGCCGGCCTCACCCGCTTCTGCGGCCGCCTGCCGCGCCGCTATCTGCTCAACCGCTACGTCTCCGGGCAGGTGACCGCCGAAAAGGTGCTGGGCCAGCTGGCGCAGCGCTACGGCGCGGAACTGCTGCGCGCGCGCATCCACGAGCAGGAAGTGCTGGGTGCGGCAGCCGCCACCGGTGAGGACATCTTCAGCTTCGCCCCCGAAAGCCGCGCCGCGGCCGATTTCGCCTTCCTGCTGGACGAACTGGCGGAACAGCGGCTGCTGCGCTGGTAGTCATCGCTGGCCACACCCGGCGCAGCGGTCCTGGCAGGCAGCAGCGCGCGGCGCCCATCCCGGCTGCACCGGCCATCCATGCAGTGATTTGCCCGCTTTGCCCGATCCGGCGCGCCGGTTCAAGAACCACCCGGCCCGACCGATCTGGGCATGCACAGGCGCAGGGCACCCGCCCTGCCGGAACGGCGCGCAGGGCGCGCCCGGGGAGACGCGCATGAGCAAGGTGATGGCAGCCCATATACAACGCTACCAAGATTGGCTGGCGGACCCGGTCACCCAGGCGCGCCTGCGCGCGGGCAGGCGGCTCGACCCCGATGCCGCCACCCCGGTCACCACGGCGGCGCCCGCCGTATCGCGCCCGCCCGCCGCACCGGCACTCGAAGTCAACCTCAGCAGCGCAGCCTATCTGAAGCAACAGCAGGAATGGCTGGCCCAGCAAAGCGCGCCCGCCACCGGCCGCTTCACGATCGAATCGATGGACAGCGGCACCGTGTTCCAACCATTGCTGCTGGACGTGGCCTGGGACGACACAGTGCCGCAGCAGCAGGCGGCATATCTGTCCGAGGCGGTGGCCCAGGCGACGACGCTGCCGCAGCAGGCGCAATCGACCGGCGAGGAACGCATGGCCTTTACCGCCCTGGCGTCGGCCAAGCTCGCCTATCTCACTACGCAATGGGTGCCGGAGCACTACCGGGCGCGCTTTGCCGCGGCGGCCGAGGACTACATGCGGCTGGAACAGGGCGCATATCAGGAGATAGCGCTGTCGCTGACCCGGGCGAGCGCGCAATTGCAGCGGCAGCACGGTGATCCGGCAAGCCCGCGCACCCGGGCGCTGGACGCCGAAGTGGCCGCGCTGGAGCAAGGCCAGGGCCGCGGCCAGCAACTGGTATCGGCGCTGCGGCACGCGCTCGCACCGTTGGGCACGGCCTCGTCCGATGCCGGGCGCGAAGCGGTCTGGACGCAGGTGCGCACTGTGCTGGACACGCCGCCCGATCCTTCCGCCTGGCCCGATCCGGCCGGGCCGCTGGCGGCCTACCGCCAACAGGCGCTGGACGGTGCCGCGGCGCGGCAGCGTGCCGAGAACGAACGGCTGGTCGGCAGCCTGCGTGCCGACTGGGCATCCTTCGTGGCCGGGCTGCGCCGCGCGCCAGCCTGAGCGGCACGGCCCCTGGCTGCCGGCCCGGCACACCGGCAGGCCTGCTACAATCGCGGCCTCTTTCAACACCATTGCGGTCTGCCATGTACCGTCTTGTCATCCAGGCGCCCGAAATCGCCACGCCCGACCTGAAGCAGCTGGCCCGGTTGTCCGATGCCTACGAAATCCAGGCGATCACGCCGCAGGCGTTCAAGCTGCTGGGTGCGCAGATCGACAATGAGGAGGCGGTGGCCGATTTCTGTGAATCCAACCAGCTCGACCATGCCTTCGTGCCCGAGGACCTCGGGCTGGCCGACATCGGCCTGGTGGTGATGGACATGGATTCGACGCTGATCACCATCGAGTGCATCGACGAGATCGCCGACCTGATGGGCATCAAGCCGCAGGTGGCCGAGATCACCGCCGCCGCGATGCGCGGCGAGCTGGATTTCCGGCAGAGCCTGACCCGGCGCGTCGCGCTGCTCGCCGGGCTGGAGTTCGACGCGCTGCAGCGGGTCTACGACGAACGCCTGCAATTGATGCCCGGTGCCGAAGCCATGCTCAAGGGCTTCCAGGCTGTCGGCGCACGCACCTTGCTGATCTCCGGCGGCTTCACCTATTTCACCGACCGGCTGCAGACGCGGCTCGACCTGAGCCGCGCCATTGCCAACGTGCTGGAAGTCGAACACGGCAAGCTCACCGGCCGGCTGAACGAAGACATCGTCGACGCCGCGCGCAAGCGCGACGAGCTGATCCGCTATCGCGACGAACTGGGTCTGGCGCGTCAGCAGGTGGTGGCGCTGGGCGACGGTGCCAACGACCTGCCGATGCTGCATGAAGCCGGCTTTGGCATTGCCTGTCATGCCAAGCCCAAGGTGCAGGCCGAGGCGCCGTTCAAGCTCAACCATGTCGGGTTGGACGGCGCACTCAACTACTTCCGCTAGCAGCGGCTGGCAGCACCCTTTCGACGGCACTCGCCGTTGCCGCCCCCTGGTGCTGTCTGCGAGCGGGGCCATGCCGACTCAGCGTCGCTCCGGACGCCGCCCGCTTCCTGCGCAACCCCCACGGCGGGTGCTGTCCGCCGCTCAAGGCTGGCCCGTTCCGGCCGTGGCCGGGCCCCTGCCGTACCGGCCTCAGGTACGGGTGACCGACACGCCGCCATCCACCAGTGCAGCGGTGCCGGTGACGAACGAGGCGTCATCCGAGGCCAGATACAGCACCGAGCGCGCCAGCTCCTCCGGCTGGGCGACGCGCCTGAGCGCGTGCAGCCGGGTGACGAACGCCTGCGATTCAGCGGTGTTGTTCATGCTGCGTTGCATGTCGGTATCGACCGCGCCGGGCAGGATGGCATTCACCCGCACCCCCTGCGGCCCGAACTCGGCCGCCAGCACCTGGGTCAGCCCGATGAGGCCGGCCTTGCTGGCCGCATAGGCCGCAGTGCCCGGCAAACCCACGGTATGGCCGACGACGGTGGAGGTGAGGATCACCGAGCCGCCGCCGTTCTTCAGCATCTGCGCGATCTGGTGCTTGGCGCCGAGAAACGGGCCGGTGAGGTTGACCGCCAGCGTCTCTTCCCAGCCGGCCCGCGAGACATCGATGCCCGGCCCCAGCTCGCCCAGCACCCCGGCGTTGTTGAACGCGATATCCAGCCGGCCGTAGCGCGCCACGGCCAGTGCGACCATCGCCTGCGCGTAGTCCTCGTCGCGCACATCGCCGGCCAATGCCACCGCTTCGCCGCCGGCGGCGTGGATCTCGCCCACCAGCCGGTCCAGTTCTGCGGCACGGCGTGCGCCGACGATGACCTTGGCCCCTTCAGCGGCAAACAAGCGGGCCGTGGCATGACCGATGCCGGAGCTGGCTCCGGTGACAAGGGCGATTTTTCCGGTAAGGCGTTCCATGGAATGGCTCCTATTGGGTGCCCGGCAGCACGACGGCATATCGGGCAGGGTTGAAGTCGGTTTTGGCCGCAACAGGCGCCGGGCGTGCCGGCCTGCGCTGACCTGAACCGAGTATGGCCCTGCCCCATTGTTCGCAGTAGAGTGCGAATCATGGAACTGACTTCCTGGAAAACCGAACAATGTTGAAACTGGATGCAATCGCCGGCTTTGTCGCGGTGGCCGAATCGCGCTCGATCAGCGCGGCGGCGCGGCGGCTGCGTCTGTCCAAATCGGTGGTCAGCGCGCGGCTGGCCGATCTGGAACAGACACTGGGCACCAGCCTGCTGCACCGTACGACACGCAAGCTCAGCCTGACCGAGGACGGTGCGGCATTCCTCGAACGCGCGACGCGCATCCTGCATGAGGTGGAGGCTGCCACCAGTGAGCTGGCCGAACGACGCGGCGAACTGGTCGGCCCGCTGCGCATCTCGGCGCCGGTCACCTTCGGACGCATGCACCTGGGGCCCGCGCTCTACCCGCTGCTGGCGCGGCACCCGCGGCTGGAACTGACACTGGAGCTGGACGATAGACGGGTCGACGCCGCCGCCGACGGCTACGACGCAGTGGTGCGCCATGGTGTGCTCGACGACAGCCGGCTGGTGGCCTGGCACCTCGCCCCCAGCCAGCGCCTGCTGGTGGCTTCGCCCGACTACCTGGCCCGCCACGGCACGCCGCACGATCTTGAGACGCTCGGCCGGCATCGCGGCATCTTCTACCTCAACCGCGGGGCGGCCGACTGGCGCCTGCAGGCACCGGACGGCCCGGTTTCGGTGCAGGCGGCCACGGCGCTGCGGGTGAACAACGGCGACCTGAGCCGCGACGCCGCCATTGCCGGGCTGGGCATCGCACTGCTGCCCAGCTTCATCGTCGGCGACGCACTGCTTGCCGGCAGCCTGCACCGCATCGACGTCGGCGCCCTGCCGGCCCCCGAATCCCTCTACGTCGCAAGCCCCGTCGGACGCCGGGCGTCAGCCAAGCTGCGCGCCCTGGTCGACTGCCTGCGGCAGGCGATCGGCGATCCGCCTTATTGGGATGCATTCCGCCGGATCGATGCCCCGTCCAGTTGACGGGGTCCGCCTGCACCGGGATCGGGAAAGAATAGGCGTCATAGGCAGCTCGGCGCAGGCGGCACAGACTGCAGCATTCGAAGCCGCCTGGGACAGTGCGGCATCAGCGGTCCCTTTGGTTCCGGCATGGCCCCCAGCTTCAATGCACTAGGTGGTGTGGCCGGTGCCATGGGCGTCACCAATTCCACGATGGGTATGCTCTTGAATGGCACGGTCGGCAATATGGCAATGCAGGGTGCAAACGCGCTGACTGGCATACAGGAAAAGTTCAGCTGAGCATGGCTACAGCCGCAATCATGGCGCCGGTGGGCTCAGGCGATGAGCTGGTTGGTGCTCTGGCACGCAATACACGCGTGGCTGGCGTGGCTGAGCCGAAGCCGGAGGTCGAGGCGTTTACCTTGACCAATGGTGTGGGCGAACAGGTAGGAGCAAGCAGCCTGACTGATGCGCAATGCAGGGCAATGGAGATGGGCTATGGGCCGCTCAGTGCCGGAGCTGCTGAAATGGCGATCAATGCTGGGCCACGCAATTTAGGGACTATGATGGATGTGCGCAGCGTATTTGGCGAGGGGTGGAACCCGATTGATGCTGAAGCAATGAATCCCGACTTCAATCGGCCTGTGGTGAACCCAGCCAGTATCCCGCGCACCGGAGCGCGAGCCAGCAAGCCCACCGCCAAGCAGCAAGTGGCTGCAACCCTGAACAAGATGAACTTGCTGGATCTTCTATCAGACCCTAGGCCAATTCAGGCAAGTCTACATAAGGTGAAACAGCAACTCAGGGAGATGGGAGGCGTAGTTGCCAAATCAATTGAGGCGCAGCCTGCCTATGCAGATAACCGCGTTTCCGGGGAGCGGCTCGCAGAACAACTGCATGTGGATACACCGCATTACTTTAGAGATCGTTACCTGGAAGTGACCAGTGCAGCTGACCAAGCCAGAGGGAATGGCGATTGGCTGGGGGTGGTAAAGAATACAGCAAAAGGTACAGCATACTTGCTGCCTGCAGCGGCAGACATGATCGCCGAGGTCGTTGTCAATACACCTTCCCGCGTAGTAGCAGGTGGGACAAAGATTGGCTACCATGCTGCAGAGTTCAACCGTGCTGATAATATGGACGACAGGGTGTTGGCAGGTTTGAATATAACTGCGCATTCGTCATTGACCTTTATTGATGCGGTAGGCTTGGCAGCACCTTTTGAGCAGACATTGGTAAACGGAGGCCGGTGGGTTGGCAGTAAGGTGGCATCAATTTGGGAGCGGGGGTTTGTTGCAAACAGTGGGTTGACGATCGCAGCTAATCCTGCAAATGGCAATCCGGCTGCTATTGCTCGTGGTATTGGTACTTTAAATACCCGGCAGACAACTGTTCTTGAGCAACTCTCGGATTAGGATTCGTGGACAATCACCAACAAGGCGTTTGGTCAGAATGATTTGGCTGCTTTAACTGCAGCCACTGGTGATGAATTCGCCATGTTTTCTACCGGCGGTCGTCGATTAATTATTCGCGGCGATGCTGGCTCTGTGCCTATCAGCCCTAAGATGGCGACCAATTTAGCCAATCAGGGATGGCGTTGGTCATCACACGTTCATCCAGGTTTTGACTCTGGCGTTTTGCGTTCGTCAATCGGAGACCGAGCTGTGCTGGATGCAATGGGCGGCAATCAAGGCGCAATCTTCAACTCACTCGGCCAGCGGCGTCTATTTACGCCGGCAGGCGACAGCCTGAATGGATGGACACCATGGTAATGACGAAAAACCTATTGAAGCTTGCTGAAATGGAAGTCATTGCCAAGAAAGCAATGTTCGAGGCTTTACGAGACTATCCCAAGCCAAGTGAAGGGCTTGAAAACCTAACTCTTGGCTCTGGAATAACTGATTCAGCGGGGATTTTCGAACTCTATCTTGCTGGCGAGCGGCCGCAAGATGCCAGGGTGCTTAGCCGTGCTACCGTTGACCGAAGTAGCGGGGAAGTGCATGTCGAGGTCTTTCTAGACAAGCCTCTGTTCTCTGCTAGCTCGTAACGCAACAACAGGGGACAGCCCACGATTCTTGTGTAAACCCGAAGCCTTCCCCGCATGCATCCCTTGCTCTGCCTCGCCGTGTCCCCCGGCACGGGCCGGCGAGGCCAATCGCACCTTACAGGCCCTGATCCTGCCCACAGCCTGTTCTCGGTTTTGACCGATTGCTTGACCTACTTCCTGACCTACATTCGAACTCCTTTCTGAACTACATTCCGGACTACTTCCTGACCTATCCCAGCGCCCCGGCGTAACCCCCCCCTGCCTTCGCCCTTCATGTTGACCCGCATCCAGGTGGTGTTCCCGGGAGACCTGCACCCCTACATTTTTGATCACACACCACACCCCCCTCGGTTGCCCCCGCCAACCCGCGCAGCTCTTGGCTGAACAACTACTACAACAGTACCCAGACCTTCCAGCCGTATAGTGCCGAGCGCATCGTGGGCGATCTGAGCCCCAAGCTGCCCGACCCGCCACCACCACCCAAGAGCCGCTGCCAGAAGATCGGGCAGATCGTGATGGTGGCCGTGGCTGTAGTGGTCACCGCGGTGACCTATGGCGCAGCCAGTGGGGCGATCGGGGCGGCAGCGGCCTCGTCAGCATCGTCAGCCGCCATTGCAGGGGGTGCGGGTTCGTTGGCCGCCACAGGTGCGGGCATCAACGGCGGTGACATCGCCGCTGGCGCACTGAGCGGTGCGGTCAGCGCCTGGAGTACCGAATGGTTCAACCGGCAAATGGTGCTTGGCGAGGTCTCTAAAAATACCCGCGATCAGGTTCTGCCTTATCTTAGCCAGCTAGGGAGCGGGATTGCCGGGGCCATTGCCGGGGTGGATGTGACGGCGGCCGGGGCTGCGGGTTTCAATCAGGCTGAATACAATTACAAACTTCATGCATTTGAACCAAGCATCATCCGCGACTTGGCGAAGGCAAGTGATGGAAAATTCTCCGAGGACGAGTTACGTAGGGCCTACGCGATCGCATATCGCCGACAAGAAAGTTGGTCCAGTAAAGAAGCGGTGCCCGAAGGGGTGGCAGCCGTGCTTGGCGAGGATCAACGCTATCATGAAATGGTTATTACCTCTGAAGGCGCAATCGACTACATCAAGGACAACTATTAGACCATTCTAGGGAAGTCTATTAGGGCCAATCTTGGGAAAAGTGCGGGGCGCGCGCTTCAATCGTTTACTGATGGAATTGCACCATTGTCAATCCCTGGGGTATAGCAGAAGATTGATGCATTCAACGAGAGAATGGGTGACTGGGCCGTTGCTGGCGGCACGGATCGGAAAGTGGTGGCTGCCATTGTTGTGGCAGGCACCACGGTATTCATTCCAACCAATGCGATTGATTTGATTCCAGGAGGAAAGCCAGTCAGGAGAGGTGCAATTGCTGGGGAGTTGGTGTATCGTCCTACCTCAAAGCTGGTGTCACGTGTATCGGCTCGGGCTGAAGTTGTTGATGCCGCCAGGGTAAGAGTTGCAAACAGCGCAATTGCGGTTGAGCAAGTTGGCCTTACTAAGCTCGCCTTGCCGCGCACACCAGGGCTGGGAGCCACATCTACCACGTCTGAACTACTTCAGTCAGGGGCTATTCCTGATCGAGAAGGCGTTGTTTTAACTCAGCGAACGGTGTCATTTAATGACATTTGGAAGTTTTCAGATAATTCCGGCGTTGAGTTCATGCTTACCCGCGAAAATCGTAACTTTGTTCTGCGAAGCGGCTTGCCAACTAGCGTATCAGTACTTGGTGGCGTTCGTCCCATAGTTCATACCCATCCGGTAGACGCTGACGGACTGAATAGCCTGTTACCGTCAAGAGCGGACATTAATGTGCTCAATGATTATTGGGCACGCAATCCGACGCTTTCGCGTCCGGTATCTCAAATCATTACTGGCCCCGATCAAACCACGATTTTTCGGGCCACTGGCATTGACCAATGGAGGAAGCCAAAGTGAGCGAATTTGATGTGCAAGAATATTTATTAAGCCATGCTCCACTTGATCAGTTTTATATTTTCATTCCGCCGGGAGGTGCTGGTCCGCTGGTTAAGTTCTTTGACGATATGGGAATGTCATGGAATCTGATGGAGGATGATGATGGCGCTGTTGCTCAAGTAGTCAAATTTTTAAAATGCCGGGGGGTTAAGACCTTTGAGGACTATGAGGATTTATTGGAGTTTGAGCGGAGTGAGGGAACATCAGCGCCGCATTGACGACCGTACGGCGGATTCGCGAAGCAATCCGCCATGAATCGAAGAGCGTTGCGGCGAATTATCTGCGGTCGGTTGGCGAAGGATTGAGTTTTCCGTGCCTTCGGCACCCATGTTTCCCATGTGCGTTCCGCCGCGCCCACGTGTTCATTTCTTTTGACTCGCCAAAAGAAACGAACCAAAGAAAACGCGACCCCGTGCCTTGCAGCCCTCCGGGCTGCCCTAAGTCGGTCGCGAGCCTCAGGTCTCGCTCCACTCCCTCGGCGCTTGGCAAAGGGGAGGAAAACCAGCGCGGCTGCCGTGAACTGGTATGGTTGCGACCGTGCTGCGAGCAAAACCGTACGCCCGTACGGCGGATTCGTGAAGCCTTGTAGGGCGGGTTGGCCTCATCAACCCGCGCGGAACCTGCCTGTTCTGGCTTTGACCGATTGCTTGACCTACTTCCTGACCTACATTCGAACTACTTTGTGAACTACATTCCGGACTACTTCCAGACCTATCCCGCCGCCCCGGCGTAAAACTCCACCCCCTGCCTTCGCCCTTCATGTTGACCCGCATCCAGTCGGTGTTCGCGGGAGACCCGCACCCCTACATTTTTGATCACACACCACACCACCCTCGGTTGCCCCCGCCAACCCGCGCCGCTCTTGGCTGAACAACTACTACAACAGCACCCAGACCTTCCGACCGTACAGTGCCGAGCGCATCGTGGGCGATCTGAGCACCAAGCTGCCCGACCCGCCGCCATCACCCAAGAGCCGCTGCCAGAAGATAGGGCAGATCGTGATGGTGGCCGTGGCTGTGGTGGTCACCGCGGTGACCTATTTTGCAGCCAGTGGGGCGATCGGGGCTGCAGCGACCTCATCAGCATCGTCAGCCGCCATTGCAGGGTGTGCAGGTTCGGTGGCCGCCGCCGTCGCGGGCATCAACGGCGGTGACATCGCTGCTGGGGCACTGGGCGGCGCGGTCAGCGCCTGGAGTACCGAATGGATTGACGAGCAAATGCTGTTGTCTGGCGCCAGCTACGAAACGCGCCAAGTGACCCTGCCTTACCTGTCACAGTTGACAAGCGGTGTTGCCGCTGCAGTGGCTGGTGTCGATGTCACTACTGCTGGAGCTGCCGGATATAACCAGGCGCAGTACAACCGAATGCTGCACTCAAGTGAAATTGAGATGCTGTACAAGATCGCGCCAAACAACCCAGAATATCGGGCTCGTCTATTCAAGCAGGCGTTAAGACAGGTCGATTCGCGTTGGTTGGCAACCGACAAGCTTTGGGACGAAGAGGCAAGCGCTACGCTGCAAGCATACAAACGCAGCGTGCTCGACAAGAACGGGGGGCTGGTATACGCGCCAGACGGCATGCCTTTGGTCGCTTTTGTGGCAACCCCCACCCAGAAGCAACATTCGGAGTATTTTGCAGAGACCTTAAGTACCTACAAGCAAGACTACTTGTTTGCGGCACAGACCCGGTTTGGGCGGCCATTGGCGGAAATCAATCAAGCGCGTAGGCTGGCTGGGGATGTGGCTGTTGGCTTGACCCCAGTGGTCGGACAGGTTGCTTCGCTATACACGTTGATTCAAGGAAGAAGCGCACTGACCGGTGAAGAGGAATCGCGGTGGATGGCAGCCCTTGGTTTGGTATTGCCAGGTGCGGCCAAGGTAGTGCAGAAGGTTAAGCAGGCGAATACGGTAAGACAGGTTGCAAACAAGGTAGGCGGGGTTGCAATTAATGGCTCTGTTGTAGGGGTGAGAGGTAGTTCAGTCTTAGGGCATAGCCCGAGGAAGGGCACGACCTTCGGCCCGCAAAGCGACATAGATTTTTTTGTTGAAAGCGCGAAGCTGACTCAGGGCTACAGCACTTCAAAGAACATCCCTGGCTTTGTAATTCCCAAGAAAATATTGCCTGACTATCCTGCTTTGGCAGACTGGTCGAAAACGTGGAGCAGCACGTTAAAACGGGATGTGACACCTGGGGCTTTTGTGCCGGGTACTGTTCCTAATGAGGTGGCAATCCTATTCAAGAGATAAGCATGCAGACTATAAATTTTATGTGCGCAGATGAGCAGTCGGCAGACCTTGCCGAATTTGCGCAGCGTGTGTTTAGTGCGCTTGATGTGATGGACAGCATCGAGCGCACCAGTAGTAACTATCTTGACGAAAGATATTTCGTCGGAAGCGTCGGTGGTGGGCAACTAACAGTTGCCTTGTCAGATGAAAGTGGCTTTGACGACTTGCCTTACTGGCTGTCGGTTGAGGCGGAAACTGCCAGCAATATTCCAGCGCACTTGGACGCTCTTATTAAAGAGAGGCTGCGTGCAGCGGGGGTACGCTTCGCAAAAATAGAGAGCTTTGGCAAGAAAGACATGCGCAGAGTGGACTACTGACGTCTGTTTAGCATGTTACAAAACAAAGCCCCTTGCTCAATTGCATCATCGAGTGCGATATGGTTGTGGGGCAGCGGATCAAACCATTCTCTTGGCATGTTTCGTTTAGTCGCTTCTCGATAATCTGTCTTGAGCAAAGCCATAGCCAGGGTCTTCATGTCCAAGGCTGAGTGCGAGAACGGACTTTCGCCCGCGAAGCGGATCAAGTACCAATAGACGAACATGAAATCGAAGCCTGCCGGGTAAGCCACGAAGACTGGTTTGCCCGGCAATTTTTTTAGCCACGCCACGTAGTCGACCATTGCTTGCTCTGGTGGCAGGCAATCCTTACGGCATGCATCCCATGCGGGTTGATTCTGTGCCCACCACGCCATGGTTTCAGGATGTCCAGTTGCTCCCGGCAGCGTTTCGAGATTGGCAGAAAACGTCCCGATCAAGGTTTTATCAGCAAGGTAGGCGGCTGACCCGAAGCTCAGCATCGAGTGGGGGCCGGGGATGGGGCCATCTGACTCCACATCCGTGCTGACATAAATTTCTGGTTTCGCCATTTCTATTTCCTCTCTTCTGGCTTGACGAACCCAATAGGCTGCTTGGGTGGACCGGGTGGGGTCATCAGCCCGGAAGAAAGTTGCAAACAGCGCAGGAGGTGGCAGCGCCCCTGTAATTCTGGACCTCTTTGGCGGCTGTACTTCACAGATTCCTAGCGCAATCAATATCGACATTGTTACGAAACAAGGTATCCATGCGTCTGCGCTGAAGCTCCCAATTAAGCTTGGCAGGTTGTCAGCCACTGCTTGAGCGACGCGGATCGGCGGGCGGCACCGGCTCGCAAAGCAGTCCAGCGGCGCCGGCCGCCTCGCTGAACACCCCTTCGGCCAGCAGCGTGCCTTGCGGCCGGTCGTGGCAATAGGCCCAGGCCTGCATGGGGCCATGCGGGCCGTGAACCGCAATCTGCTGACGCATATAGTCGTGCGGGTGGCCTTCCAGTTCGTCCAGGTTGCGCAGCGTCGCCGCATCCACCGCGTAAAGCTCGCCGCGTACCGGATAGCGCGGTTCGCTGCATACCAGGAATGGATAGTGGTGCGCATACAGGCTGTAGCACTCGACGGTAACTGCCTCGCCCAGGCACGGCGCGCCGTTGAGCCAGCGGTGGTTCCAGCCACCGCGCTTGAGCGTGCCGTAGACGAAGACGGGAACCGGCCCGCTCATCGCTTGCCGCCCTGCGGCGCGGAAAGTTCGCGCTCGTCGAGCAGCGAATCAAGCACTTCATCGGGCAGCACGAAACGGCCCCGCGGCTGGGGTGGCCTGGTTGACCCAGGCGCCACCGGCGCGGGCGCACTGCGCGGGGCAGGGATCGCCCCTTGCGCTTCAGGCACTTCGGACGCTGCCTGGGCCGGCAGCGCCGCCGGTGCGGTCCGCTGGGGCTGCCGCGGCGCTGGTGTGGCTTCGGGGCGCAGCGATACGACCTCGCTGGTCAGGCAATCCTCGTCGTTGTGGCAGACGCGTACCCGCAGCGCGGCAAGGCCGGCATGCAGCGGCACACGGGTTTCGCCGCAATAGCTTGCGGTGGCGACGCCCGGCGTGGCGGGGTCGGTCTGCTGGCACGTGCGTACATCGCTGCGCAGGTTGCCCAGCGGTTCGGCCAGTGCTTCGTCGGCCAGCGCATCAAACAACTGCCAGCGCTGCGGCCGACCTGCCAGTTGCGCCTGCGGCAAGGACCAGGAGAGCAGCACGCTGTCCGGTGTGGCGGGCGCCACGGTCACACGCGGCCTGGGTTCGCCTTCGGGGGGCAGCAGCACTTCCACATCGACCACGGCGCTTTGCGCGCACTGCAGCTGATTGCACAGCCTGACCGACAGTGGGTGCACCCCCCGTGGCAGACCGGCCAGCGTGATGCGGCCAGCCTGGCTGTACGCACCCGACTCGGTGAAGGTGGTCGATTCGTACTGCACCCGCCCATCGTTCAGCACCTGCCAATAGCGGCCCGGCGTGCCCCACCACACATTCCAGGCAAGCTCGATCGGCTCGCCGGTGCTTACCTGCGGCAGCCAGGCCAGTTCCGGCACACTGGGCCGGCCGGTGGGCAGCTCTGGGTCAGCGGCGCCGTCATCCATCTGCGCCTCTTCCACCCAGGTCTGCGCCTCCAGGTCGGTGCAGGCCGGCTTGCCGGCACGGTCGGTGTTGCACAGCCGGATCAGCAGCTCGTGCCGGCCTTCGTCCAGCGCCTCCAACGTGTAGACGCCGCTTTGCACCGACACCACGCGCGAGCTGCCGACCGGCGTGGCATCCTCGACGCTGCCGCCGGCCACGGTACGGCTGGTGAAATCGCGGCTGCGCATGCGCAGCGTGCCGTTGTCCCAGATCTCCCAGTACTGCGCGGTGGTGCCAAAGTTGATGTCCCAGCCGATGGTGAGACGGTCTTGCGCCAGGCGATCGGGGATCGGGTCGAGGGCGGGGCGGATCGGCGCTTCGGTGACCGGCGGCGGAAACTGCTCACCCGGATACTCGATCGGCGGCAGCGGCTGGATCGACGGATCGTTGCGCGGCGGTGGCGCGGGCGGCGGCAGATCCACGCATTCGAGCATGCCGTCACGGCGCGCGGTGCAGGCCCGCTCGCCGGCCTCTTCGGCCTCGCCGGGCGTCAGCAGCACCGCATGCGCCAGCGGCAACGCAATCGCCAGCAGCAGGGCCGGCAGGCGGGTATCGATCATTCCCCATTCCCTCTCAGTCGATCCGGTCCAGGATAAGCTACTCGCAATGCTCGATCATCAGTTGCAGCATCCGTTCACCCCTGAATTCGTTGACGCTGAGCGTGAACACGGCGCTGACGCTCGCCGGCAACGGGTCGGCATATGAAAAGCGCATCGCTTCGACGATGAGGCCATGCCGGTTGCGCAGCCTGAGCTTGAGATGCCGCTCGCCGACCACACGCTGCTCCAGCACCCGGAATTCGTCGTGAAAGCGCGGGGCCGGAAACCCCTGGCCCCACACCTGCCGCTCCAGCCGTTCGGCCACATCCATCGCGTAGTCGTCCGCCTCAGGCACACCGTCGGTCTCGATCACCCGGGTCAGCGCCTCGGGTGGCATCAGCTCGCGGCATACCGCCTCGAATGCGGCGGCGAAGCGCGCGAAGTCAGGCGCGCGCAGGCTCAGCCCGGCTGCCATGGCATGGCCGCCGAACTTGAGGATCAGGTCGGGATGGCGCTTGGAGACCAGGTCGAGCGCATCGCGCAGGTGCAAGCCCGGAATCGAGCGGCCCGAGCCCTTGATCTCGGTTTCGCTGGCCTGGGCGAACACCAGCGTGGGGCGGTGGAAGCGGTCCTTGACCCGGCTCGCCACAATGCCGATCACCCCCTGGTGCCAATCCGGACGGAACAGCGAGATCGAGTGCTGCGCCTCGATCGCCATATTGGCCAGCACGCCTTCGGCCTCTT
The DNA here is from genome assembly GCF_025642115.1 of Chitiniphilus purpureus. Classification (GTDB taxonomy): domain Bacteria; phylum Pseudomonadota; class Gammaproteobacteria; order Burkholderiales; family Chitinibacteraceae; genus Chitiniphilus; species Chitiniphilus purpureus. The sequence continues at coordinate 3,142,798 of NZ_CP106753.1, forward strand.
CGCGCATGCCCGATTCGATCTCGCGGCGGGCGCGGTTCATCTGATCCAGCTCGCGTGCCAGCGGCATTGCCGCCGCCTCGTCGCCGGCGAGCAGGCAGGCGATGCCCAGGCTCATGTCGTCCAGCCGCCCGGCGGCATTCAGGCGCGGGCCGAGCGTAAAACCGAGGTCGAAGCAGCTGGCCTTGGCCGGATTGCGCGCCGCGGCGGCAAACAGCGCCAGCACACCCGGACTGGCGCGGCCGGCCCGCATGCGTTTGAGGCCCTGCTCGACCAGGATGCGGTTGTTGGTGTCGAGCCGCACCACATCGGCCACGGTGCCGAGCGCTACGTAGTCCAGCAGCTGGGCCAGGTTGGGTTCGGGCGCGCTGGCGAATGCGCCGCGCGCGCGCAGTTCGGCGCGCAGCGCCATCAGCACGTAGAACATCACGCCCACCCCGGCCAGATGCTTGCTGGGAAAGGTGCAGCCCGGCTGGTTGGGGTTGACGATCAGGCAGTCGGGCAGCACATCGCCGGGCAGGTGATGGTCAGTCACCAGCACCTCGATGCCCCGCGCCTGCGCCGCGGCGACACCGGCAACGCTGGCGATGCCGTTGTCCACTGTCACGATCAGATCAGGCGACTGCTGCGCCGCCAGCGCCACGATCTCGGGCGTCAGGCCATAGCCGTACTCGAAGCGGTTGGGCACCACGAAGTCGACCACCGCGCCCAGCAGCCCCAATCCCTTGACGGCGGTGGCGCAGGCAGTGGCGCCATCGGCATCGTAGTCGGCCACCACCAGGATGCGTTCGCGTCGGGCAATGGCATCGGCCAGCCGCACCGCTGCATCACCTGCGCCCTTGAGGGCGGTGAAGGGCAGGAGACGGGCCAGTTCGTGTTCGAGTTCGGTCGGGTGGGCAATGCCCCGCGCCGCGTACAGCCTGGCCTCCAGCGCCGAGAGGCCGGCGGCCAGCAAGAGGCCATGACAGGATTCGGACACGGTACGGGTACGGATCAACGGCATCACGGTGCGCTCCAAGGGGCACGCGGCTGGCGCCAGAAGCACCAGCGCAACGCGGGGCCTGTTGCCACGGCGAGCCCCAGTTCCGGCAGGCTCAACGCCAGCCGTTCGACCTCGCCGGCCTGCAACCGTGTCAGCAGCGGCGCAAACCAGTCGCGCTCCAGCTGCGACCAGGCTTCGCGCCAAGCGGCTGCGTCGCCGTAGCGGGCAGGCAGGGCCAGCGCGTCGAGCACGGCCATGCCCCCCGCCTTGAGTATCCCGCCGCCCGCCGGCAGGGGTTCCACCCTGCCCTTGCCGGCGGCCACCAGCGCCTGCACCAGCGTATCGTTGGTGTAGACCGTATCGGCCGGCGCCTCCGGGCACACGGTCAACGGGTTCTCCCCCCCACCCCATAGCCACAGGCTGTTGATCTGCGGCTGGCCGCTCTCGAAACGGGCATCGTTCACTGGATGGGTGTAAAGCAGCATCTGGATTTCGTTGAGCAGGCGATGCCAGCGCAGCGCAGCGGAACCTTGCGGCAACCACGGCTCGATGCTGCGGCCGACCACTGCGGCCAGCGGCGTGGTGGCAAGCTGCGGATCGGCCGGCAGGTGCAGGTACCAGCGATCGGGGGTCGGCGCATGCAGCGTCAGCCCGTCTTCGGCGATCAGCGCATTGATCGCCGCCGCGAGCGCATCGGCTTCGGCCTGGGTGATCTGCAGCAGGCCGGCATCGCTGAGCAGCAGCTGATCGCGGTTGGCGCGCAGATGGACCGGGTCGGCACGCAGCCAATAACCGGCCGGTGCGCCAGCGAGATCGGCCGTGAGCGTCAGCGGCGCGACCGGCAATGCATTCAGGCCGAAGCGCCCGGCCAGCCAGCTATCGAAGTCGATGGGAACATGCGGCTCGCGCCGGCCGCGGCCGACCAGGCGGAACAGCGCGGGCAGCGCCAGATCCCGGGTGACCTCAGCCGCGAGTTCACGCTCGGGCCAGGCGCCATGCGGAATGACCAGGTGAAGATGCATGGCGCGAGTTTAACATGCCCCCAAGCGGCCTTCCCGGCGCCCGGCACCGGCTGTGCAGCGGCAACGGGCAAGGCCGGTCGCCGGCTAGTGCTGCATGTCGGGCAGCACCAGCGTGCCCAGCTCGGCCAACGGCGGCAGGTCGCTCAACGCGGCCAGGCCCAGATCGTCCAGGAATGCCGGGGTGGTGGCCAGCAGCTCGGGCCGGCCCGGCACCTCCTTGTGCCCGACCACGTCGATCCACCCGCGCTCCTTGAGCGTCTGCACAATGGCGCTCGACACCGCGACGCCGCGGATCTCCTCGATCTCGCCACGCGTCACCGGTTGCCGATAGGCGATGATGGCCAGGGTCTCGAGCACCGCACGCGAGTAGCGCGGCGGCTTGTCCGGATTGAGCCGCTCCAGGTAGGGCTGCATCTCCAGCCGTGCCCGGAAGCGCCAGCCCGAGGCCAGCCGCACCAGCTCCACCCCGCGCCCGGCCCAGTTGCGTTGCACGGTTTCAAGCAGCGCATTCAGCTGCGCGGCGCTGGGCGGCACAGGGAACAGTTGCTTGAGCCGCGAGAGCGGCATGGGTTCGCTCGCCACCAGCAGCGCGGTTTCGAGCACCTTGCACAGATGGGCGCGCTCGGCGTCGTCCAGCCCGTCGCCTGCGTCGCTCATGCCGTGTGCTCCGCTGCGTCGGCGGGCGCCTCCAGCACTCCGGCCAGACGCACGTAGATCGGTGCGTAGCCCTCATCCTGGCTGACCACAATGTGCTTTTCCTTGACCAGCTCCAGCACCGCAATAAAGGTGACCACCAGCAGCGGCACACCGCGCGCGGTGTCGAACAGCGCCGCGAACGGCAGGAAGCGTCCGCCGGCCAGCAGGCGCAGGATATGGCTCATCTGCTCGCGCACCGACAACGCCTCCAGCTGCACCTTGTGGTGCTGCTGGCGCCGGGCGCGTGCCAGGATGGCGAGCCAGGCCGTCCGCAGATCCGCGGCGCGGACCTCGGGCAGCCGCAGCACCGCCTCCTTTTCGAACAGTACGGCGACGAGCTGGAAATCGCGCCCTGCCTGCGGCAGACGGTCCAGTTCATAGGCGGCAAGCTTGATCTGCTCGTATTCAAGCAGTCGGCGCACCAGCTCGGCACGCGGGTCGGCCTCGTCGTCCTCCTGCGCGGCACCGGGTCGCGGCAGCAGCAGGCGCGACTTGATCTCGATCAGCATGGCGGCCATCAAGAGATATTCGGCCGCCAGCTCCAGCCGTGATGCCTGCATCGCATCGACGTACTGCATGTATTGCGCGGTGACCGCCGCCATCGGGATATCGAGGATATCGATGTTCTGACGGCGGATCAGATACAGCAGGAGATCCAACGGGCCTTCGAACGATTCGAGCAGCACGCGCAATGCGTCGGGCGGGATATAGAGATCCTGCGGCAGCTCGGTGACCGGCTCGCCGAACAGGTGGGCGATGGGGTCGGCGGCCTCGGCGAGAACATTCATGCCGGGTCGTCGTCCTGGCCGGGCAGGCGCAAGGGTGTCGGACCGGGCGCGGGCGGTACGGCGTCGAGCCGTGCCAGCAGCAGCAGCAATCCCAGCGCCATCATCAGTGCGGGCAGCAACACGCTCCAGGGCAGGCGGTACTGCTGGTTGGCGAATATCGCCACCCCGGTCAGGATCAGGAGCGGACCGCTGATCACGGTGCGCTTGTTGCAGCCTTCGATCAGCAGCACCGCCACGCCGGCGCAGACGAGGCCGAACACCACGATCCAGCTCACCGCCGGCGCGATGTCCAGGCTGTTGGCCAGCCAGCCGGCGCCGACCACGATCAGTACGACGGGAAGCAAGGTGTTGCGCATCCGGGACTCCCGCAAGGGTTACAGCGCCGCGAACTCCGGCGCGTAGCCGACCACGCCGTTGGCACCGGCAAGCGCGCCGGGCGAGAGTTCCAGCGCCATGAAGTAGTCGCCCGACACATCGTACGGGCACGACAGGCCAAAGCGGCTGGCCGGGGTGAAACCGAAACGCCGGTAGTATCCCGGGTCGCCCAGCACGACCACCGCGGCAACCCCATCACCGTGCAGCTGGCGCAGCCCCTCGCGCACCAGCGCCGCACCGAGGCCACGCCGCTGATATTCGGGCGCCACCGCGATCGGCGCAAGGCCGACGGCAAGGCCGGCCACGCCCGGAATCCCGACCGGCGAGAACAGCACATGCCCCGCCACCTCGCCATGGTCGTCGGCCGCCACCAGCGACAGCGTCACATGTCCGGCATCGCCCAGCGCCTCGATCAGATCAGCCTCGGCCACCTGTCCGAACGCGGCGGCGGTGACGGCGTGGATCTGCGGTATGTCGGCGTGCGTTGCGGCGCGGATCAGCATGGCGGGGCTCCTGTGGCAAGCGCGGAACAAGACGGGTTATTTGTAGGCAAGCCCCATGGCGGCGCGCACGTCGCGCAGGGTTTCGCTCGCCAGGGCCCGGGCACGTTCGCAGCCATCGTCGACGATGCGGCGCAGCAGCGCCGGGTCTTCCAGATAAGGCTGGGCGCGCTCGAACATCGGCGTCTGCTCGGCCAGCACGCCGTCGATCACCGGCTGCTTGCACTCCAGACAGCCGATGCCGGCGCTTTTACAGCCGGCCGTCACCCAGTCACGCGTCCCTTCGTCCGAGTACACCTCATGCAGCTTCCACACCGGGCATTTTTCCGGATCGCCCGGATCGCTGCGGCGCACCCGCGCCGGATCGGTCGGCATCTGCCGGATCTTCTTGGCCACCGTGTCGGCATCCTCACGCAGGCTGATGGTGTTGCCATAGGACTTGGACATCTTGTTGCCGTCCAGGCCCGGCATGCGCGAAGCCTCGGTCAGCAACGGCTGCGCCTCGGGCAGGATCATCTTGCCGCCGCCTTCCAGATAGCCGAACAGCCGCTCGCGGTCGGCCTGGCTCAGGTTCTGCACCTCACCCAGCAACGCGCGCGCAGTCGCCAGCGCCTGGGCGTCGCCCGTCTCCTGGTAGCGGGTGCGCAGTTCGGCGTAGCGCTTGCCGGTCTTGCCCGGCATCTTCCTGATGGCGGCTTCGGCGCGTGCCTGGTAGTCCGGCTCCTTGCCGAACAGATGGTTGAAGCGCCGGCCGATCTCGCGCGTGATCTCCACGTGCGGCACCTGGTCCTCGCCCACCGGCACGAGATTGCCGCGATAGAGCAGGATGTCGGCCGCCTGCAGCAAGGGGTAACCGAGAAAGCCGTAGGTGCCAAGATCCTTGTGCGAGAGCTTTTCGATCTGGTCCTTGTAGGTGGGCACGCGTTCGAGCCACGACAGCGGCGTGACCATCGAGAGCAGCAGATGCAGTTCGGCATGCTCCGGGACGCGGCTCTGGATGAAGATGATCGCCTGCTCAGGGTCGACTCCGGCGGCCAGCCAGTCGATCAGCATGTCCCACACGCTTTTCTCGATCACGCTCACATCGTCGTAACTGGTGGTCAGCGCATGCCAGTCGGCCACCATGAACAGGCACGGATAGGTGCGTTGCAACTGCACCCAGTTCTTCAGCACGCCGTGGTAGTGGCCAAGATGCAGCTTGCCGGTCGGGCGCATGCCGGAGAGAACGCGATCGGGGAACATCCTCGGAAAATCCTTGTTATCGATATGATTCTTATGGGAAATCAGGCAAGCCAGCTGAGCATGCCGTAAACCAGTTCAAGCAACGGGTGCATGATGCCCCCCAGCAACCCGGTTGCCAAGAGCAGCACCAGCACGATGATGCCGTAGGGCTCGATGCGCGCCAGCCACATCGCGTGGCGCGGCGGCAGGCTCAAAAGCAGGATGCGTCCGCCGTCCAATGGCGGGATCGGCAACAGGTTCAACACCATCAGTGCCACGTTGATCAGCACGCCGGCCTGCGCCATCAATTGCAGCGGCACCTGGAAATAGTGGCCATCCAGCATCAGGGCGAACCTGAGCAGCAGCATCCAGCCCACCGCCATCACCAGATTGGAGAGCGGGCCGGCCGCGGCGACCCAGCGTCCGTTGCGGCACGGATCGCGCAACGCGGCGAAATTGACCGGTACGGGCCTGGCCCAGCCGAACAGCAGACTGCCCGGCAGCAGCAGGCACAGCAGCGGGACCAGCACGGTGCCCACTGGATCGATGTGCTTGAGCGGGTTGAGCGTCATCCGCCCCTGCAGGTAGGCGGTCGGATCGCCGAAGTGCCGGGCGGCATAGGCATGCGCGGCTTCATGCAGCGTGATCGCGGCCAATACCGGCAACGCCCAGATGGCGATCTGCTGGATCAGAGTGAGTTCCATGGTGGTGACAGGAATGGGTGGATGGATGTGCAGCGGCAGGCAGGCGCGGCGTCAAAGACCGAAGACAGCGGCCTCGCCCTTGCCCTGGCGGATGATCACGGGTGCATCGCCGGACAGGTCGACCACCGTGGTCGGCTCCATGCCGCAATACCCCCCTTCGATCACCAGATCGACCGCATGTTCCAGGCGCTCGCGGATCTCCCAGGCATCGGTCAGCGGGTAGGGCTCGTCGGGCAGCAGCAGCGTCGATGAAAGCAGTGGTTCACCCAGCTCCTCCAGCAGCGCCAGCGCCACCGGATGGTCGGGCACGCGCAGGCCGACGGTCTGCTTCTTGGGATGCCATACCCGGCGCGGCACCTCCTTGGTCGCCACCAGGATAAAGGTGTAGCTGCCCGGCGTGGCGGCCTTGAGCCGCCGGAACGCCTGGTTGTCCACCTTTGCGTAGGTGCCCAGCTGTGACAGGTCGCGACAGGCGAGCGTGAAGTGATGCCGCTCGTCGAGCCTGCGGATCTGCCGGATGCGTTCGAGCGCCTCCTTGTTGTCCAGGCAACAGCCCAGGGCGTAGCAGGAATCGGTCGGGTAGACCACCAGACCGCCCTTGCGGATGATGTCGGCCGCCTGTTTGATCAGGCGCTGCTGCGGATTTTCGGGATGGATCGAGAAGAACTGGGACATGGGATCAATTCAGTTGGCGAAGCAGGAACGCCACCGCGCAGATGCCGGCCACACAGGCCAGCAGCCAGAACGCGAAGCGCCAGTGGGTGCCCGCGGGCTCGTAGTGACCCCCCAGGCCCCACAGCCACTCGGGCCTGAGGAACGACGCGGCGCCTTCCAGGAAATGCGCGATGGAGTCGAACAGCCACCACGCCAGGAGCAGGTAGAGCGGCGCACACCAGGCGGCGAGCGTCAGCCAATCGGACAGGCTCATGCGCGTGCGTAATGCAGTTGCACCAGCCCATCAGGAAAGGTGTGCGAATCCAACAGGCGCAGCCGGATCGGCGGCACGCCGGCGAACAGGCTGATGCCGCTGCCGAGCACCATCGGCGCCACGCTGACGATGAACTCGTCGACCAGCCCGGCGTTGAGCCAATCCTGCACCGTACGTGCACCGCCGACCAGCCACACGTGCCGCCGCCCCGCCTGGGCGAGCCGTTGCAACAGCGCCTGCGGCTCGCATGCGGTCGCATGCACCCCCTCCGGCACGCGTTCGAGCGGGCGGTGGGTGAACACATGGGTTTCCTTGCCGGCATAGGGCCAGTCGCCGAAGCCCTGCACCTGGGCATAGGTCGTGCGCCCCATCACCAGCGTGTCGATGCCGGCGTAGAACGCGGCGTAGCCGTAGTCCTCGCCGCCCGCCTGGGGCTGCGGCAACCATTCGAGCCCGCCGTCCGGACCGGCGATGTGATCATCCAGCGATGTGGCGATGTACAGCGTTACCTTGGGCAGGGTCATGCGGCCTCCAGCCAGCGGGTCCAGACCGGGGTGCAGCCGGCCGGCAGATCAGGGTTGAGCCCAGGGTCGCGCGCGCCTTCGCCGGTGGCGTGATAGTCGGTGCCGCTGGAGGCGAAGAAGCCGAACTCCTGCGCCAGCCGGCCAAAGCGCGCCACCTCGTGCACGCCATGCACGCCCGACACCACTTCGATCGCCTCGCCGCCCAGCCGGCGGAACTCGGTGAGCAGCACGCGCATGGTTTCGTTGCCCATGTCGTAACGCGCCGGATGGGCGAGCACCGCCACGCCGCCGGCAGCGCGGATCCAGTCGATCGCATCGTGCAGCCGGGCCCATTCGTGCTCGACATAACCAGGCTTGCCGCGCACCAGATATCTCTTGAAGACGCTTTTCATGTCCTTGGCCGCGCCGCGCTCGACCAGATGCCGGGCAAAATGGGCGCGGCTGATGATCTCCGGATTGTCGGCATGGCGCTGGGCCCCTTCGAGCACATCCGGAATGCCCGCCCGCGCCAGTGATTCCCCCATCGCGACCGCGCGCTCGGCACGGCCGGCCCGCACCTGGGCGAGACCGTCGCGCAGCGCGGGGTGGGCCGGATCGAAGCCCAGACCGACGATATGCAGTGTATGCCTGCCCCAGCTGACCGAGATCTCCACACCGCTGACAAAGCGCATGCCCTGCTGCTGCGCCTCGTCCGCCGCCGCCGCCAGGCCGCGCACGTCGTCATGATCGGTGAGCGCGAACAGCCGGCAGCCGCGGCTGGCGGCAAGCCGGGCCACCGCAGTCGGCGTCAACAGGCCGTCCGACACATTGCTGTGGCAATGCAGATCGACCGGCGTCACGCGGCCGGCCCCATAGGCGGGCGGCGCGCATCGAAATGCAGCTTCATCACCAGGACCGCCCCCGCCAGCAGCAAGGTGGCCCCGTTGGCCAGGATCACCGGCAACGCGCGCGCCATCACGCCATACACCAGCCACAGCGTGATGCCGAGCACGAAGATGGCGTACATCGCCAACGAGATATCGCGCGCCGACCGGGTACGCCACACCATCAGCACCTGCGGCACGAATGCCGCTGTGGTGCAGATGCCGGCCACGATGCCGATCAGATTCATCCAGTCCATGTCCATCTCCACTGCAAATCCGCCGCCGATCGCCTCAGGCCGGGAACACCCCGGTCGAGAGATAGCGGTCGCCCCGGTCGCACACGATGGAGACGATGACGGCATCGCGCACTTCGCCGGAGAGCTGCAACGCCGCCGCCAGCGCACCGCCGGACGAGATGCCGGCAAAGATGCCTTCCTCGCGCGCGAGCCGCCGGGTCATCGCCTCGGCATCATCCTGACCGACCTGCATGATGCGGTCGATACGGGAAAAATCGCAGATCGAGGGCACGTATTCCGGCGGCCACTTGCGGATGCCGGGAATGCTCGCGCCATCGGCCGGTTGCACCCCGACGATCTGGATCGCGGGGTTGGCCTCCTTCAGAAAGCGCCCGCAGCCCATGATGGTGCCGGTGGTGCCCATGCTGGAGACGAAATGGGTGATCCGGCCACCGGTGTCGCGCCAGATCTCGGGGCCGGTGGTCTCGTAATGCGCCAGCGGATTGTCCGGGTTGGCAAACTGGTCCAGCACCACGCCCTGCCCCTGCGCCACCATGCTGTCGGCCAGGTCGCGCGCCGCTTCCATGCCTTCGACCAGGATCACCTCGGCGCCGAACGCCTTCATGGTCTGCACCCGTTCCAGGCTCGAATTGCGCGGCATGATCAACACCATGCGGTACCCCATCATGGCCGCTGCCATCGCCAGCGCGATGCCGGTATTGCCACTGGTGGCCTCGATCAGCGTGTCGCCAGGGCGGATCGCACCGCGTGCCTGGGCATGGCGGATCATCGACAGCGCAGGCCGGTCCTTGACCGAGCCGGCCGGATTGTTGCCTTCTAGTTTGACCAGCAGCACGTTGCTGCTGTCGCCTGCCAGCCGCTTGAGCCGTACCAGCGGCGTATTGCCGACGAAATCTTCTAGGTATCTGTACATGGGGCATCGTTCCGGTGGAGCGGCGATTATACCCGTTCACCCGACCACACCGGCGCAGCATCCGGCTTCGGACAGGCTGAGCCCCACGCCGTCGCCCGCTGGCTGCCAATGCACGGCGCGGTAGTCGGCGATGCGGCCGATCACACCGGGCTGCGCCGGCGCGTGATTCCCGACCAGGATCACGCGGCAACCGGCGGCCAGCGCCGATGCAAGCCCGGCCGGTGCATCCTCGAACACCACGCACTGCGCCGGATCGACCCCGAGCCGCCGGGCCGCCAGCAGATACGGATCGGGGGCGGGCTTGCCCTGCACCACCATCTCGGAGGTGACCAGCACCTCGGGCAACGGCAGGCGGCAATGGGCGAAGCGCATCCGGGCCACCGGCAGCGCGGCCGAGGTGGCCACCGCCCAGCGCGATGCCGGCAGTTGCGCCAGCAGCGCGGCAGCACCGGGCAAGGCCATCTGCCCGTCCACCACCTCGGCCTCCAGCGCCTCCAGCCACGCCACCTCGGCCGCCACGTCCAACTGCGGCGCCACCAGCCGCACCGTATCCTCGGTCCGGGTACCGTGGCACACCCTGAGCACCGCCTGCAGGTCCAGCCCGCGCCGCTCGCACCAGACCGCCCAGACGTGCTCGACGGCCTGGTGCGAATCGATCAGGGTGCCGTCCATATCGAACAGCAAGGCAGCGGCGTGGATCAGCGGCATGATGGGGCTCCGGGGTGGATGAACTGCGCCCACTGTAGCGCCGGCACGACTGCCCCATATGCCGTTGCGGTGCAATCTTCTCTACAATCGGCTCATGTTCCGACTGCAGAACTGAACCTTATGCTGACCCGTGAACTGGTCGGCCGCACCTTCGGCCAGGACTGGCACTACATTGCGCTCGATACCGAACGTGTCCCGTTTCTGTGGCACTACCATCCCGAATTCGAGCTGACCTTCACCCGCAACGCCGAAGGCATGCGCTATCTGGGCGGCGACGTGGCGCCGTTCGGCGAGGCCGATCTGGCGCTGGTCGGCCCCAATCAGGCGCACACCTGGCAGGCCACGCCGCGTGCGGATGGCAGGCTGCAGCATGTGCAGGTGGTCTATTTCACCGAAGCGTGGCTGCAGCAGCTGGCCGGACACGGCCTGCCCGAGCTGGCGGGATTCCTGGGCTGGCTGGCGGACGCACGGGATGGCGTGGTGTTCAGCGCCGACTGCACGGCCCAGGTGGCGCCGCATTTCGCGCGGCTGCACATCAGCCGCGGCATGCAACGGCTGGCGTGCCTGTTCGAGATCTTCGATGCGCTGGCGCGCGATACGGCGGCGCGACGGCTGGGAAGCCACCATGGCGTGGCACGCGAGGACGGGCGGCTGCGGGCGGCGCTCGACTTCCTGCACCGCCACTACCGCGAACCGATCAGCCTGCCGCAGGCTGCTGGTGCGGCCGCCACCAGTCCGGCCACGCTCAAGCGCCTGCTGCGCGAACGGCTTGACTGCAGCTTTGTCGAGGTGCTGCTGCAATTGCGCATCGGCCATGCCTGCCACCTGCTGGTCAGCAGTGGGCTGCCGATCCAGCTGGTGGCCGAACAGAGCGGCTTTCCCAACGCCGGCCATTTCTACCGCCAGTTCGCCAGGGCACGCGGGGTCTCGCCGGCCGATTTTCGCCGCCGCTATCACCTGCGGCGCGCCCAGACCGATGCCGAGCCATTTAGTGAACCCGCGCCGTCACTGGAATTCCTGCCGTGCGGGGGCCGGCCGGACTAGACCCGGGCGACAGAACCGTTCCACCAGCGCCGCGCTGATCTGCCGCACCCGTGCACCGCCTGCGGCCAGAGCAGGTCCGCTTCATCGTCTTCAGGCCGTTTCGTGCGGCCGGCCAAAACCACCGCCGGGCTTTGCCGGCCACACCGATGCGCAGCGGCCCCCAACTGCCCGGGCCGCACCGTGTCAGGACAGTTGGGCCAGCCAGCCACCGAGCACCGCGGGCGCCGCGGCGCGTACCTGGGCCGCGACTTCGGCGGTGCGCGCCCGCAATGCCGGTACGCTGATCCCGGCCGCCGCCAGTTCGGCACAGTGACCCACCAGCCACTGTTCGATGCGCGCCGGGTCGGCTTCGGCATGGAACTGCAGCCCCAGCACATTGCCACCGACGGCAAAGGCCTGATGCGGATACAGCGGGCTGCTGGCCAGCAGCGTGGCCTCGGCCGGCAAATCGAAGGTATCGCCATGCCAATGCAGTACCGGCACGTCGTATAGCGGTGCGAGGCAGGAGGCCGCGCCGTCCACACTCAGCGTCAACGTGCCCCAGCCGATCTCCTTGACCGGCCCGGCATAGACGCGAGCACCCAGTGCAGCGGCGATCAGTTGGGCCCCCAGGCACAGCCCCAACGTCGGCCGACGTTGGGCGAGGCGGGTGGCGAGCAGCCGCTTCTCCTCGCCCAGCCAGGGATAGTCCGCTTCCTGATACACGCCGATCGGCCCGCCGCACAGCACCAGCAGATCGGCGGCGAACGCCTCGGCGAGCCCGTACACGCCGGCGTCGCGGTATTGCACGGTGTAGCCGGCCGCCACCAGCGGGGCGGCGAACAGGCCGAGGTCTTCGAACATCACGTGCCGGATCACGGCGGCGGTCTTGGGCATGCGGAGGGTGTCCTGTCCTGATGAGGCGAAGCAATCGCCGCCACAGTGTAGCCGCGAAGGACACCCCGCCAAAACACGCTCGCAAGCCCAGGCCGCACGTGCAGCGGCGCGGCAACGCTATCGGCCTTGCCGCTGCCCGGTCATGTTCTGCACCTGATCCACCGTATCGGGGGCATCGGCCAGCACATCGCGCAGCGGCGCCGCCGGGCTCACCGGTCCCACCACCCGTTCGCCGGGTACGAAGGCATCCCGCCCGCCCCTGACCGGCGGACTGCCGGCCGCGCCGTACACCATATAGGGCTGCATATTGCCCAGACCGGGTGACAGCGCCTGCTGCTGCAAGGCTGATTCCAGTTGGCGTTGCGGATCGGCTGGCATCGCTGCCGGCTGGGGTGCCGTGCCGGACGCCTCGTCCTGCAGCGGCGCCGGTGCATCGTTGTTCAACGCCGCATCCAGGCGCCAGTCGGCCAGCGTGGCCTCGCCGTCGGACAAGGCCGCGACGCGCGCCGCCCATTGTGCCCGGGCCGATGCCGGGATATCCGGTGCGGTCTGGGCCGGGTTCGCCGCGCTGGCCGTGGTGGCTGTCGCGGTCAAGGCATTGCCGACTTCGCGTCGGGTCAGCTGGGCCTGCCATTGCTGATCCAGCGCCTGTTGCGACAGGGTCTGCTGCAGTGCCTCCCGCTGCAGGATGTCGCGCTGCAGCGCTTCCTGCTCGGCCGCCCGTTGCAACGCCGCCTGCTGCGGCGTCAATCCATCCGGCGCTGGGATCTGCGGCGGCGAGGTTGCCGCCGTACCCAGCTGCTCGCTGGGCACCGTGCGCGATGCCGCTGCCAGCGGCTGCGTCGGCGCCGGCGGATCGCGTGTCGCCGCCTGGGCCGCGGCCGTCTGTGTTGCGGTGTTGGTCAATGGCTCGACGACACCCCGGTTCTGCGCGGCAACGGGGAGGGAGCCAGGCGCCGGTTCGTCAAGCGGGCGTGGCCGGTCCGGCGCGGTCCCGCTCACCTCGCCGGCCGCTGTCGTCACCGGTACGGCATCGGCGTCGGGGCCGAGCAGCGCAATCTGCCGCTGCCGCTCCAGTGCCAGCTGCGTCGCCGTCTCCTGCAGGGCCGCCTGCCGCTGCTGCGCATCCACCTGCTGCAATTCCTCCTCAGCCGGCACGGCCTCCTCCGGTGGTGGCGGTGCTGCAGGCTGCGTCTGCTCCGCCTGCCCGGCACGGCGGGCGGCCTCGGCCGGCTCCGGCGGCGCCAGTGGATCGCGCACCCTGGCCTGCGCACTGGCCGCCTGCGCGGCGGCATTGGTCACGGGCTCGACCGCAGCGCGGCGTTGCCCGAATACCGGGTCGGATACCGCGGACGGTGCCTCGCGCGGGCCACCCGGTTCCGATACGGCACGGGCGGCCGCAGTGGCAGCCGCCGTCGCGTCTGCCGTCGTCAGACCGGCATCGAGATTGCGCCCGGCGAGCTCGATCTGCCGTTGCCGCTCCAGCGCCTGCTGCGCCCCGCTCTCCTGCAGCGCCGTCGGCGACGCGACATCCCGTTCTTCTGCCACCTCGGCAGGCGCCGTCACACTGTCAGCGCGTCTGGGGTCGGTCAAGCCAGCAGTGGGCTGTATGCCCGCGGTGGGCTCCGGCCCGACCGCGCCCCGGCTTTGTGCAAACGCCAGGCTGGATACCGGCAGCGGTTCATCGAACGGACCCGGTACGCGCAGCGCAGGCGCTGCGAAATCGACGGTATCCGGTTGTGCAACGTCAGCGGTGACGGCTTGCTCGTCGGCGCCGGGCCCCGCCAGCGCATCCTGTACCGACAGGCGACCCAGCGGAATGGCTTCCAGCAGGGTGGGAATGGCGCCGGGCTGCGCGGGCAGGGTGATGCCCGTGGCAGGGCCGACGGCGGCAAGCGGGTCCAGGGCCATGGCGGCCTCCCTTTCGGCAGTATCTGAGCTTGGAGGGCATCCCGCGCACAAAGTGCACGGCCTGGCGGCCCAACCGACCAGCGTGGGCCCACGCCGGCCCTGCCGCGGCGCCATCTGGATGTCCAGTGAGCCACCTCATCGCATCCAAGCGCTGTTGGCGCCACGCTGGACCCCGCTCCAGGTCGGCGCCGCAACGGCAGTCGGCGGGGTCAACCAACCGGCGATACCGTATGTCACCACTCCCCTCTTAGCTGACAACCGGTGGATTTCATTCGCGATTCAAGCTGGTAAGCTGACGACCAAATCGATAGCAACACCATTCGAACAAGGGCAGGCGCCCCTCCCACAAATGGCGACCGCCCTCCCCCGCTCAGCCGCGCAAGCGGTGTCAATACTAGATCAGGTCAGCTCCCCAGGCTGGTCTTGCAGTTTCGGCCGATCTTCGCTGCGGCTTCTTTCTCACCGACTGGTGACAGCGACATACTTACTCATTAAGTAAATATTCATCTTTGATATGACTGACTTGGCGCGTACGTCCGGCCTGCCTGGACGCACGCGTGCTTTGTCAGCCGGAAGGTACCATGGCTGCTTCTTCATTCAATTCCCGGCGCCGCACAGCCTTGCTGCTCGGCATGGCGGCACTGCTGGCCGCCGCAATCGCCGTGCTGTTCTGGCACGTGCAGCAACAACGCTCGGCGCAACTGGCCGCCACGCAGCAGACGCTGCCGCAAGTGGCAAGGGCAATGCGCGAGGATCCGGCTGCGTGGTTCGCCGCAGAGCGCGATTTCACCGCGCTGGCGCGGGACCTGGACGCGGACCGGGTCACGGCGATCGGGCTGGCACGCAACAGCGTGCTCGTCTCGACCCGTGGCGGACAACGTTATTTCGTGCTCGACGGCCGCGCCACGCCGGTGGCGGACTGGCTGTTGGCGCGCTACCGCGACCGCGCGGCGCCATTCCAGGTGACCCTGCTCAATACCGTGTCCTACGACGGACCGGGCGGCCATGAAACGGGCAATACGCTCGAGGCGGCCGGCCGCGCGCTCAACATCCTGGTGATGCTGGGCCTCGTCGGCGCACTGGTGTGGATGATGCGCGGCGGTGGCGGCGGCCGCCAATACGATCTCAATGTGAAAGTCGAAACCACCTTCGACGATGTGGTTGGCGCCAAGGAGGCCAAACATGCGTTGCAAGACATCGCCGCCTTCCTCAAGGCGCCCGCCTCGTTCGCCGCGCTTGGCGCGCGCCCGTCGTCGGGCGTGCTGATGTCCGGCCCGCCGGGCACCGGCAAGACCCTGCTGGCCCGCGCACTGGCCGGTGAGTGCGGCGTCTCGTTCATTTCCGCCTCGGGCAGCGACTTCACGTCCAAGTTCTACGGCGTGGGTCCGATGAAGGTGAAGGCGCTGTTCAAGGCCGCGCGCAAGCACGCGCCGTGCATTCTGTTCATCGACGAGATCGATGGCATCGGCAAGCGCACCACCAGCGGCAACGGTCCTGCCGAGAGCGAAGGCAACCGCATCATCAACCAGATCCTGGTGGAGATGGACGGTTTCAAGGCAGACGAGGGCGTGATCGTGGTCGGCGCCACCAATCTGGTGGACAACGTGGACGAGGCGCTGCTGCGCGAAGGACGCTTCGACCGCCGCGTGCACGTCAAGCTGCCGGACGTGATCGACCGCGAAGGCATCTTCCAGCTGTATACCGGGCGGGTGAAGGCCGAGTCCGGGATCGACTATGCGCTGCTGGCCCGGCTGACCACCGGCCTCGCGCCGGCGGCGCTGGCGTCCATCGTCAATCAGGCGACGCTGCTGGCAGCCAAGCTGGGCCGCGAACAGGTGGGCCAGGCCGAGCTGACCGAAGCGATCGAAATCTCGCGCATGGGCGAGGTGAACGGTGCGGTACGCGCGCTGACCGCCGAGGAGCGCGAACGGGTGGCGGTGCACGAGGCCGGCCATGCGGTGATCGCCGAGCTGCTCGGCGTCGGCCGGGTGGAGAAGGTGACCATCCTGCCGCGCGGTGGCGCACTTGGGGTGACGCTGGTATCGCCGCCGGAAGACCGGCACCTGCACCGCAAGTCCGAACTGGAAAACCGGATCGTGATGCTGCTCGGTGGGCGCTGCGCCGAACTGCTGACCTTCGGCGAAGCCTCGACCGGCGCCTCGCACGATCTGCAGGAAGCCTCACGCATCGCGTTGGCGATGGTGGCGCAGTACGGTTTCGGCAGCAAAGGCTCGCTGTTCAATCTCGCAGCGATCGACAACCCTGCGCTGGTGCAGCCGGAGATGGGCAACGCCATCGAAGAAGCCAAGGATCTGCTGGCGCGGCTGGAACAGAAATGCATGGCCTGCCTGACCAGCCATGCGGGTGCGCTGCATCAGATCGTCGAAGCATTGCTGGATAAGGAAACGGTGCCGGGAGAGACCGTGGCACAGGCGGTGGCGAACGCCACGCCGGAATTGCGGGTGGCCTGAGGCGGCACATCATGCCGCGGCGAGCTGGGGAGCAACCGCCGCCACCAGCAGCTTGAGAACGCGCAGCATTGCGCGGTATGACCGGCCCCGGGGCCGGTCTTTTTTTCGATGCATCGGATGCGGCACACAGCAATGACCCGGCGCGGCCCCAAAGCCGCTGGCTGTGCGTGCTTCTACCGGTGCTGCAGCACCCAGCGCGCCAGCTGTTCGGCCTCGGCCGGCGTCACCCTGGCACTGGGCGGCATGGGCACGCGGCCCCACGCACCGCTGCCACCGTTGCGGATCTTGCGTGCCAGCCGCGCCGGCGCGCCCGGATCACCCTGGTAGCGGGCGGCGATCTGCTTGAATGCGGGGCCGACCAGTGCGCGGTCGGCGGCGTGGCAGGCCATGCAGGCACGCCCGGCCGCAATCCGGGCAGGATCGGCGGCCGACGCCCCCGACACCGATAGGCCACAGGCCAGCAGGACACAGAGCATCAAAGGAACAGGCATCGGGACGACTTCCGGAACAATGCAATCACGCAATGCAGACTCCCATTTGGGTGGGGAGTCCTTACAATATGGGCATCGGGATTGTGGCCACCGTCGCCGCTTGTGCCCTTGACCTGCATCATGGAGTCCATGGACTACTTTCCGCTGTTTCTCGATCTGCGCGCCCAGCCTTGCCTCATCGTCGGCGGCGGCGAAGTGGCCCTGCGCAAGGCGGGCCTGCTGCAGGCAGCCGGCGCGCAGCTGACGCTGGTCGCACCCGGGCTGGTCGAACCCCTCGCCGCCCGCGTCGCGACGGGCGAGTATGCACACCATGCCCGTACCTGGCGGCGCGGCGATGAAGCCGGCATGCGTCTCGTGATCGCCGCCACCGATGATGCGCAGACCAACGCCGCGGTGTATGCGGCGTGCGAAGCGGCCGGCATCCTGGTCAACGCCGTGGACGATCCGGACCATTGCCGGTTCATCGTGCCGGCCATCATCGACCGCTCGCCGCTGGTGCTGGCCATCGGCACCGGCGGCAACGTGCCGGTATTGGCACGGCTGTTGCGGTCACGGCTGGAGGCGTGGCTGCCGCACGGCTACGGCGCGCTGGCCAGGCTGGCCGGCAGTTGGCGCGAGCGGGTGAAGGCACGCCTGGGCGATCCACTGCAGCGCCGCCGCTTCTGGGAAGGCACGCTCGAAGGGCCGATTGCCGAACGGGCGCTGGCGGGTGACCTTGCCGGCGCCGAGCACGCGCTGGAATCAACATTGATGGCCTACGACGGCGAGGCGGCGACACAGGGCGCCGTCTACCTTGTCGGCGCCGGCCCCGGCAACCCGGATCTCCTGACCTTCCGCGCACTGCGCCTGATGCAGCGCGCCGATGTGGTGCTGTACGACAATCTGGTCTCCGCGCCGATCCTTGAACTCGTCCGGCGCGACGCGCAGCGCATCTACGTCGGCAAGAAGGCCAGCAATCACGCGCTGCCGCAGCAGGACATCAATCGTCTGCTGGTGCAGCTGGCCCGGCAGGGCAAGACCGTGCTGCGGCTCAAAGGCGGCGATCCCTTCATCTTTGGCCGGGGCGGCGAGGAAATCGAAGAGCTGGCGGCAGCCGGGATCCCGTTCGAGGTGGTCCCCGGCATCACCTCGGCCGCCGGCGCCTCGTGCTACGCAGGCATCCCGCTCACCCACCGCGATCACGCTCAGTCGGTGACTTTCGTCACCGGGCATCGGCGGGCGGATCAGATCGAACTAGACTGGCCTCGTCTGACAAGCACAACTGAAACGGTGGTGATCTACATGGGAGTGGCCCAGGTGCCTCATATCTGCGAGCAGTTGATCGCGCATGGCCGTGCACCCGCGACCCCGGCGGCGGTGGTCGAGAAAGCAACCCTGCCGCAGCAGCGCACCCTGATCGGCACCCTGGCCACGCTGCCCGGGCAGATCGCCGCGGCCGGCATCAAGCCCCCCGCGCTGATCATCATCGGCAGCGTGGTCACGCTGGCAGAGCGGCTGGACTGGCGCAAGGACCGCGCAACGTGACACCGCACACCCGCCCCCGCTACGCCCCCGACCCCGACAGCATCCCCGCTTCGCCCGGGCCGCGCAGGATGCGTTTTGCCCGGTTCGGCCGCATCAGCGCCGTGGTCATGCTGGTGCTCTCGGTGGTGCTGTTGCTCTGGCAGCATTTCGGGATGAACCGGACCATCCGGATCGATGCGCACAGCCCCTATCGGGTGCAGATATCGGACGACCGGGTCAACGGCGGCGCCTCGGTGGCACGGCTGGTGCGCAAGGACGGCTTCCTGCTGCTGTATTGCCGGATCGCGACGAGCTACGACTGGCCGTTCTGCGAAATGTCGATCCGGTTGGCGCCTGCCGAATCCGGCATCGACCTGTCACGCTTCGATACGGTGACCCTGGCGCTGGACTACGACGCCCCCGGCTCGCGCCAACTGCGCTTTTTCGTGCGCAACTTCGATCCGGCCTACGGCAAGGCCAAGCAGGAAGGCTCGTGGAAGGCCAACGAGATCAGCTTCGTACCGGCACTCGACGGCGCGGAAAAGACCATTCCGCTCAGCAGTTTCAATGTGTCGGCGTGGTGGCTGGCCGAGTACCGCATCCCGGTCGAGCATGCCGGGCCGGACATGCATCGCGTGCCGCAGATCCAGCTTTCGACCTCGGGATTGAAGGAAGCGGGCGAGCATGTGCTGCGGGTCCGCTACATCGCCTTCCATGGCAAATGGATCAGTCGCGAGCAGATGGCGTTGCTGCTGGTGGCGTTGTGGGTGGGCGGCGCGCTGCTGGCGCTGCTGCTGGATCTGCACCATCTGCGCCAGCGTCTGCGCCGCAGCCGCCGCCGCGAGGACGAGCTGCGCTCGCTGACCAAGGCGTTGCAGCTGGAGAACAAGGTGATCGGCGAGATGGCGCGGCGCGATCCGCTCACCGGCGTGCGCAACCGTGCCGGCATCCGCGACGAGCTGTTGCGCGAGGCGGAGCTGGCCCAGCAGGACAGCCGGCCGCTGGCGGTGCTGTTCGTCGATCTCGACCATTTCAAGCAGATCAACGACAAGCACGGCCACGACACCGGCGACATCGTGCTCAAGCAGTTCACCCGCGAGGTCGACGCCCTGATCCGCCAGGGCGACTATCTGGTGCGCTGGGGCGGCGAGGAATTCGTCATCATCTGTCCGGGCACGCCGCTCGACGCCGCAGCGCAGATGGCGGAGAAGATCCGGACCAAGCTCGCCGAGCTGTCCTGGCACGATGGGCTGGTGGTCACCTGCAGTTTCGGCGTGACAGTGCTTGGCAACGAATCCATCGCCGAATGCCTGCGCCGTGCCGACGCCGCGCTGTACGACGCCAAGCGCAACGGCCGCAACCGGGTGGAGGTGCGCACCCCCTAGCGCATCCCGCGCTGCGCGACCGGGTCAAGGAAGCCGAGGCGATGGGCACTCACCGGCCTGATTGCCGACCTGGCCGATGACCGCGACCGCTGGACCTGCCGCCGCTGCGGCAACCCGCTTGAAAACCCTGTGCCGGTGCCCAACTACAGTGCAAAGACACTGTTTTGCGGAGGGTTTTCAGCCATGCGTTTCGACAAGCTCACGACCAAATTCCAGCAGGCGTTGGCCGACGCCCAGAGCTTGGCGCTCGGGCAAGACAATCCTTATATCGAGCCGCAGCACCTGCTGGCCGCACTGCTGGGCGACGCCGATTCGGGCGCCATTGCCCTGCTGGCGCGCGCCGGCGTCAATGTGGTGCCGCTGCAGCAGGCGCTCAAGGACGCGATCGCGCGGCTGCCCAAAGTGGAAGGCACGGGTGGCGAGATCGGCGTCTCCAAGGAGCTGGGCAACCTGCTCAACCTGGTCGACAAGGCCGCGATCAAGCGTGGCGACGCGTTCATCTCCAGCGATCTGTTCCTGTTGGCGCTGACGGACGACAAGGGCGAGACCGGGCGGCTCCTGAAGCAGCACGGCGGCAACAAGGATGCCATCGAGGCCGCCATCGACGCGGTGCGCGGCGGGGAGTCGGTCCAGAGTGCCGAGGCCGAGTCGCAGCGCGGCGCCTTGGGCAAGTACACGGTCGACCTCACCGAACGCGCCCGGGCCGGCAAGCTCGATCCGGTGATCGGCCGCGACGACGAGATCCGCCGTGCCATCCAGGTGCTGCAACGCCGTACCAAGAACAACCCGGTGCTGATCGGCGAGCCGGGCGTGGGCAAGACCGCCATCGTCGAGGGGCTGGCACAGCGCATCGTCAATGGCGAGGTGCCCGAATCGCTCAAGTCCAAGCGTGTGCTGACACTGGATCTGGCCGCGCTGCTGGCGGGCGCCAAGTATCGCGGCGAGTTCGAGGAACGGTTGAAGACCGTGCTCAACGAACTGGCCAAGGACGAGGGCAACACCATCGTCTTCATCGATGAGATCCACACACTGGTCGGCGCCGGCAAGGCCGAGGGCGCGCTGGACGCGGGCAACATGCTCAAGCCGGCACTGGCGCGAGGCGAGCTGCACTGCATCGGCGCGACCACGCTGGACGAATATCGCAAATACATCGAGAAGGACGCGGCGCTGGAGCGCCGTTTCCAGAAGGTGCTGGTGGACGAGCCCAGCGTCGAGAGCACCATCGCCATCCTGCGCGGACTGCAGGAGAAGTACGAGATCCACCACGGTGTCGACATCACCGACCCGGCCATCGTCGCCGCGGCCGAACTCTCCCATCGCTACATCACCGACCGCTTCCTGCCGGACAAGGCCATCGACCTGATCGACGAGGCGGCCAGCCGCATCAAGATGGAGATCGACTCCAAGCCCGAGGCGATGGACAAGCTCGATCGCCGGTTGATCCAGCTGAAGATCGAGCGCGAAGCGGTGAAGAAGGAAAAGGACGAGGCCTCGCAACGCCGGCTGGCGCTGATCGAGGAGGAAATCGGCCGGCTCGGCAAGGAATACTCGGACCTGGAAGAGATCTGGAAGGCCGAAAAGGCTGCCGTGCTGGGCTCGCAGTCGATCAAGGAGGAAATCGAGCAGGTGCGCAATGCCATCCAGGCGGCGCAGCGGCGAGGCGAATGGGACAAGGCGTCCGAACTGCAGTACGGCAAGCTGCCCGAACTGGAGGCCAAACTCAAGGCGGCCGAGGCCGCCGAGGGTCAGGACCGGCCCAACCGGCTGCTGCGTACCCAGGTGGGTGCCGAGGAGATCGCCGAGGTGGTCAGCCGCGCCACCGGCATTCCCGTCAGCAAGATGATGCAGGGCGAGCGCGACAAGCTGCTCAGGATGGAAGAGGCGCTGCATCGGCGCGTGGTCGGCCAGGACGAGGCGGTGCAGCTCGTCAGCGACGCCATCCGCCGTTCGCGCGCGGGGCTGGCCGATCCGAACCGGCCCTATGGCTCGTTCCTGTTCCTCGGGCCCACCGGCGTGGGCAAGACCGAGTTGACCCGCGCGCTCGCCGAGTTCCTGTTCGACACCGAGGAGCACATCGTGCGCCTCGATATGAGCGAATTCATGGAAAAGCATTCGGTGGCACGGCTGATCGGCGCGCCTCCCGGCTATGTGGGCTACGAGGAAGGCGGCTATCTCACCGAGGCGGTGCGGCGCAAGCCATACAGCGTGATCCTGCTCGATGAGGTGGAGAAGGCGCACCCGGACGTGTTCAACGTGCTGCTGCAGGTGCTGGACGACGGCCGGCTCACCGACGGGCAGGGCCGCACCGTGGACTTTCGCAACACGGTGATCGTGATGACCTCCAACCTGGGCAGTCAGCATATCCAGTTGATGGCCGGGGACGACTACCAGGTGATCAAGCTGGCGGTGCTCGGCGAGGTCAAGAGCCATTTCCGGCCCGAGTTCATCAACCGTATCGACGAGATCGTGGTCTTCCACGGGCTGGAGGCAGCGCAGATCCGCAATATCGCCCGTATCCAGCTGCAGCGCCTCACCACGCGGCTCGCACAGCTGGAGATCGACTTCGAGGCCAGCGACGCGGCGCTGGATCTGGTGGCCGATGCCGGCTTCGATCCGGTCTACGGCGCCCGCCCGCTCAAGCGCGCGATCCAGTCCGAGATCGAAAACCCGTTGTCCAGGCAGATCCTGGCCGGCGAGTTCGGCGCCAAGGATCGGATCATCGCGGACGTGGCCCAGGGCCGTATCGCCTTCAGCAAGGGCTGAACCGCTGCGCCGCCTTCTTGGCGGCGCATGTAGTGGCGCTCAGGCCGGCTGCAACAGATACTGGGATGCCGCCAGCAGCTGGCGGGTATAGGGTTGCTGCGGCGCGCCGAATACCGCTTCGAGCGGTCCGCACTCCACCACCGCGCCGTTCTGCAGCACCATCACCCGGTGTGCCAGAGCACGCACCACCGCCAGATCGTGCGTGATCAGCACGTACGACAGGCCGTGGCGCGATTGCAGTTGGGCCAGCAGCTTGAGCACCTGCAGGCCGATATGAGCATCCAGCGCCGAGGTCGGCTCATCCAGGATCAGCACTTCGGGCGCCAGCACCAGCACGCGGGCAATGGCGATGCGTTGGCGCTGGCCGCCGGAGAACGCATGCGGATAACGCGCCAGCGTCTCGGGCGGCAGCCCCACCTCCTGCAGGGCCTCGACCGCCGCGTCGCGCCGGGCCTGCGCCGAGAGTTCCGGGCGGTGGATCAGCAACCCTTCCTCGACGATCTCGCCCACGGTCATCCGGGGCGAAAGCGAGGCGAACGGATCCTGCAGCACCAGCTGGATGCGCTGGCGTGCCGCCCGCAGCCGGGCACCGTGCAAGCGGTCCAGCCGCACTTCGCCGGTCTGTGCCGACCCCAGCGTGACCTCGCCCTGTGCCTCGCGCAGCAGCCGCAGCGCAGCCATCGCCAACGTGGTCTTGCCGGAGCCGGATTCGCCGACCACGCCCAGGGTTTCGCCGCGTGCCAGCGAGAAATCGATGCCTGCCAGCGCCGGCAGCGTGCGCGCCTTGCGCCATACGCCGCCCGGTTCGCGGTAGCAGCAGCTGACGCCGCGGGCGGTCAGCGCGGCCGGGGCCGCTTCGGCAAGCGGTGGCGCCAACCGCGCCTCGCGCACCGCCAGCAAGGCCCGTGTGGCGGCATGCGCCGGTGCCGCAAAGACTTCGGCGGTGGCGCCCTGCTCCACTACCCGTCCTTCATGCATCACCGCCACCTGGTCGGCAAAACCGCGCACCAATCCCAGGTCATGCGAGATCAGCAGCAGCCCCATGCCGTCGCTGCTGGCGATTTCCTTGAGCAGGCCGAGGATCTGCAGCCGCAGGTGGGCATCGAGCGCGGTGGTGGGTTCGTCGGCGATCAGGACACGGGGCGAGCAGGCCAGCGCCATCGCGATCAGCGCACGCTGGCGCTGTCCGCCGGAAAGCTGGTGCGGATAGGCGGTGGCGCAGCGTTCAGCGACGCCATGCAGGTGGACGCGGTGCAGCAGCGCCGTCACCGCCGCCTGCAGCGCCTTGCCGCCAAGGCCGCGGTGCAGGGCCAGCGTCTCGCCGATCTGGCGCCCCACCGGGTGCAGCGGGTTGAGCGCCGACAACGGCTCCTGGAACACCATGCCCACGCCCTCGCCGCGCACCCGGCGCAATACCGGCTGGCTGGCACCGATCAATTCGCGGCCGGCAAAGCGCACGCTGCCGGCGCACTTCGCCTCCGGATCAAGCTGCAGGATGGCACGCGCGGTCACGCTCTTGCCCGAACCGGAGGCGCCGACCAGCGCCAGCGTCTGTCCCGGGTGCAGCGTGAAGGCCACCTCGTCGATCGCCGGTTGCGGCTGCCCGGGGTAGACAACGCGCAACCCGGCCACTTCAAGCAGCGGCTCGGTCTGCGCAGCGGAATGGGCAATTGGGGCTGGGTCGGGCATGGCAACCATCTTAACCGCTTTTGAGCACGCCCTTCCGTACCGTCCATTACCACCAGGACAGCGTTTGTGGCCCGCTTTGCACCTGTCGTCGGATGCCGGTGGCGGCAGGCTCACCGCCGCGCGGCAGGCAGAAAGCGGGCTGAAGGAAAGCGGCATCGCCGCTGGCGCGGCGATGGATCAGAGCGGCTGAAGATCGAGCTTGCCGAACAGGCGCTGGTCGCCTTCGACCTCCGGGTTGCCGGTGGTCAGCAGCTTGTCGCCGTAGAAGATCGAGTTGGCCCCGGCCATGAAGCACAACGCCTGCATCGCTTCGGGCATGTCGCGCCGGCCGGCGGACAGCCGCACGAACGAAGCCGGCAGCGCGATGCGTGCAACGGCGATGGTGCGGACGAACTCGGTCCAGTCCAGCGGTTCGGCATCAGCCAGTGGCGTGCCCGGCACCGGCACCAGGTTGTTGATCGGCACCGATTCGGGCTGCGGGTCCAGGTTGGCCAGCTGCGCGATCAGCGCGGCACGCTGCTCGCGCGTCTCGCCCATGCCGACGATGCCGCCAGTGCAGACGTGCAGCCCGGCGGCGCGCACCTTGCCCAAGGTATCGAGCCGGTCGTCATAGTGGCGGGTCGAGACGATGTCGGCATATTTGTCCGGTGCAGTATCGAGGTTGTGGTTGTAATAATCGAGCCCCGCCTCCTTGAGCTGCTCGGCCATGCCGTCCTTGAGCAGCCCGAAGGTGCCACAGGTTTCGAGCCCGAGTGCCTTGACCCCGGCGATCATCTGCTTGAGTTCATCCAGATCGCGCTGCTTGGGCCCGCGCCAGGCGCCCCCCATGCAGAAGCGGCTGGCGCCATTGGCCTTGGCCTGGCGCGCCGCGTCCAACACCTCGTCCACCGGCAGCAACGACTGGCTTTCCACGCCGGTATCGTAGCGCGCCGCCTGCGGGCAATAGCCGCAATCCTCGCTGCAGCCGCCGGTCTTGACCGACAGCAGCGTCGAAAGCTGTACCCGGTTGGGGTCGAAATGGGCGCGGTGCACCTGCTGCGCCTGGAACAGCAGATCATTGAACGGCAGGGCGAACAGCGCGGCGATGTCCTGTTTGGACCAATTGGCGCGTTCGGCATGGGGCGTGGCACGTTTCAGCTGGATGGTCTGCTGCGATTGCGGGGCATTCATGCACGACACCTTCGGGCGGTCTAGAAAGATGCAGCGATTGTCGGCAAGCGGCCGGCGCATTGTCAAATTACACCCATGTCCATTCTGAACAATGCCGTAGTGCGCACCCTGCTCGGCCAGCTGGCCCGGCTTGCGCCGCCGGCCGCTTGCCTGCTGTGCGGCAGTCCATGCCGCACCGGGCTTTGCCCGCCCTGCCAGACCGAGCTGCCGCTGCTGCCCCCGACACGCTGCACGGTCTGCGCCATACCCATCGGTCACGGGGGGTGCTGCGGGCGTTGCCTGGCCCGCCCGCCCGCGTTCGCCGCGACCCATGCCCGTTATGCCTACGCCGGCTGGCTTGCCAGTGCGATCCAGGCCGGCAAGTTCGGCAACCAATGGCATCTGTTTGCGCTGCTGGGCCGTGAGCTCGCCGTCCAGCTGCCCGTCCCGGCGGTCGACGGCCTGGTACCGGTGCCACTCTCGGGCACACGCCTGCGCGAACGCGGTTTCAACCAGGCGCAGGAGCTGGCCGGCGCGCTTGGCCGCCATTGGCATCTGCCGGTGCATCACGGCGCCCTGCTGCGTCGGCACGACCGCGGCCATCAGACACGGCTGGGTCGTGCGGCGCGGCGGCGCAACGTGCGCGGCGCGTTCCAGGCGCCGGCACCGTTGGCCGGCCTGACGCTGCTGCTGGTCGACGATGTGATGACGAGCGGGGCCACACTCGACGCCGCGGCACGGGCGCTGCTCGTCGCCGGCGCGGCCCGGGTGGAATGCTGCGTACTGGCCCGCACGCTGTAGCAGCCGATCCGATGTCCTTGCACAGCGGCTGCAAAGCCGGAACATCCTGCCCCCATCCGTCCGCCACCTGCCGGTCGGCGCCCCGGAACTCATCCCTCCGATGCCGCGCCCGCGAGGTAGCCGGCCAGCCGCTCGCTGGCGCGCTGCAGCCGCTCCTGCAATGCCGGGGGCGCCAGCACCTCGAACGCCACGTCCAGCGCCATCAGCCAGTACACCAGCCTGTCGAGCGCATGGGCACCCGTCTGCAGCAGGCAGCGTTCGTCGTCGACCGCTTCGAGCAGGCCGGCCGATGACGGGATGCGGCACGCCATCTGCGCGAGCGGTGCATGCAGGATCACCCGGGCCTGTTCGGAGTAAGGCGCCACGGCCAGCGACCGCGAGACGAACGCGGCCAGATCGCCTTGCCCAGGCGGGCTGCGCGGCGCGAAATGCTGGCCCGGGGTGGCCGGGCCGCTGATGCGGTCGATCCGGAAGGTGCGCCAGTCATCGCGTTCCGGGTCCCAGGCCACCAGATACCAGCGGTGATCGGTATGCACCACACCCTGTGGCTCCACGGTGCGCTGGCTGCTCCGGCCACGACTGTCGGCATAGGCGAAACGCAGCTGCAGCTGGTCGCGGCAGGCGGCGGCCACGGTCGCAAGCAGATTGGCCTCGACGGTGGGGCCGATGGACTCCAGCGGCAGGATGGCCGAACGCAAGGCATCGGTACGGCGGCGCAGCGGCGCCGGCATCACATGTTCGAGCTTGACCAGGGCACGCAGCGCCGACTCCGCGATCCCCTCCACCGTGCCCGTCGTGGCCGTATGCAGCGCGATGGCAACCGCCAGCGCCTCTTCGTCGTCCAGCAACAGCGGCGGGAGCGCCTGGCCGGGCCGGAAGGCATAGCCGCCGGCCACGCCGCTGCTTGCCTGGATGGGATAACCCAACTGCCGCAGCCGATCGATATCGCGACGCAGCGTGCGGGGGTGCACCTGCAAGCGCTCGGCAAGCTCCGCGCCGGCCCAATGGCGGCGGGTCTGCAGCAATGACAACAGGCGTAGCAGGCGGGTGGAAGCTTGGAGCATGGCGGGCTTGTCGATCGAGGACAGAATCTGTCCGCAAGGCAGTGTACAGTGGGTCCATTGCCGATGCCATGCCAGGCCCCGGTCTTGATTCCCACCCCATGCAAAAGGAGCATCCCCATGTCGATCACCCTGTACTGGCATCCCCAATCCAGCGCCACCCCGGTCGCCTGCGCCCTCGTCGAACTGGAGGTACCGCATGAACGCGTCAAGGTCGATATCAGGGCCGGCGAACAACGCCGCCCGGAATACCTGGCGCTGAACCCCAATGGCAAGGTCCCGACCCTGGTCGTGGATGGCGCGCCGATGTTCGAGACACTGGCAATCCAGCTGTGGCTGGGCGAGCACTACGGTGTGGCGCGCGGGTTGTGGCCCGAGGCGGGGACGCCCGAGCGCCAGCAGGCGATGTCGTGGTGCGCCTGGTCCTACGTGACCTACGGTGCAGTCCTGGTACGGTTGCAGGTCGCCACCATGGGCGACGAGGCGCTGCGGAGCGAAACCCATGCCGCTGCGGCACGCAAGGGATTGGGCGAGTTGCTCGGGCTGCTGGATGCGCGTCTGGCCGGCCAGCCCTGGATGCTCGGCAGCACCTATTCGCTGGTCGATCTGGTGGTGGGTTCGGTGATCGGCTACAGCGCCTATCTGGGCGCCCCGGTCGCCGCCTATCCGCAGGTGCAAAGCTGGCTGGAACGGGTGCAAGCGCGCCCGGCGATGCAGATCGACGCCTGAGGACACGGGCGCGCCGGCAGGTCGACGCGCCGTCGGGGTCCGGACGCAGCCGGCGCGCAACTGCGCCGGTTGCGGGCACCCCTGCCGATTGCCGTCGTACCCTGGCTTGGCTGTTCCCCAGGTGGCTCAGCGCTGGCGTGTGCCATCAGCAAGCCGGAAATGATCGACCAGGGCCAGCAGTTGCGTGCTTGCGGCCTGCATCTGCCCGGTCAACTGCGCGTTGGCTTGCGCATGCTGCGCGTTCTGCCCTGCCATGACGGCAATCTGCTCGGTATTGCCGGCCACATTCAGGCTTGCCTGGTGCTGCTCCTTCATCGCGCTGTCGATCTGTGCCGCCGCAACGTGCTCCTTGACGCTGTTCTCACGGATGGAGGCCAGCGCCTGTGTCGCCTCGCCGATGCGCAGCGTGCCACGCTGCATTTCACTGCGCGCTCCGGCCATGCCCTGGACAGCCCGCCCGGTATCCTCGCTGATCCGGCCGACCAGCGTGCTGATCTCCTGGGTCGCGACCGCAGTGCGCTCGGCAAGCTTGCGCACTTCATCGGCAACCACGGCAAAGCCGCGACCCTGCTCGCCGGCCCGCGCCGCCTCGATGGCGGCGTTCAGCGCCAGCAGGTTGGTCTGGTCGGCAATGGCGCGTATGGTCTGGACGATGCGGCCGATCTCGTCACTGTGCCCCTGCATCACGTCGATGCGTCCGCCCAACGCTTCGATATCGCCCTCCAGCTCCCGGATCTCGGACAGCACCGAGCGCATGGTCTCCTCCCCCTTGACCACCTCGGCTTCGGCCGAATACGCCTGTTCGGCTGCTGTTGCGGCATTGGCGGCCACGCTGGCGATGCTGACCGTGATCTGCTCGATCGCCGCAGCCATGCTTGACGATGCAGTCAATTGCTCTTGCGAGCGCGCCAGGATCTGGTGCGCGTTGGTGTCAAGCTGCTGCGTGGAATCGTTGATTCCGGCACTGGTCTGTCTGATCTGCCGGATCACCCCGGCAAGCGACCTGGCCATCTCATTGAAACTGGCCGCCACCGCAGCCAGCTCGTCGCGGGTATCAAGGTCGATGCGAATCCCCAGATCGCCGCCGGCCATGGCGGCGCTGTCACGGCACAGCCGGTCGACCGCCTGCTTGATCGAAAGATAGACACCGGCCATGCAATACGCGGCCGCAGCAAAAAGCAACAGGCTCAACCCGATCGCGACAGCGCGGTCCCGTTGGTATGCAGCAAGACGCGGCTGCAGTTCGCTGTCGACCACCCCGCCCAGCTCGACGGTAAAGGCATTGATCTGCGCGATCAGCGCGCTCAGTGTCGCGAAATACTGTTGCGGGTCGATCTGCAATGATGCGCTGTAGTTGAAATTGCGGTCGATCCAGTCGGCACGGCCAGCGATGTCCTGGATCAATTGCCGCGCCGGCTGCGCCAGGCGCTGCGATTGCCGCCCTTCCCCCTGCATGGCGCGGCCAAGCTTGTCCTGCATGGCGTGGGCCAGATACCGCAACTGTGCCGACAACGCATGCAGGTCGGCCTGGTCGGCCACCTCGGCGGTGCCGGCAATCGCGATGCGGCTGCCGGCACCGCGGGCCTGCGCGGCGATTTCCGCCAAAGGCAGCAACGTCGTGAAATAGAGGTCCTGCAGATAATAGGTTTCCTCCTCGGGATCAAGCGACAGCGTCGAGTGCTGGGCAATGTCGTTGGCAAGCGAAAGCGCCAGTTGCAGCATGGCCGTATGGCTGGCGAAATTCTGCTGCGCACGCCGGGTCCGCCAACTGCTCAGCTCACTTTCGAGCCGGAGCCGGAATCGCTGCCAGTGTGCCCGCACCGCAACGCGTTCCTCGTGCTGGCGCAACAGCGACTCGAACCGGCCGATATCCGCTGCAAGCTGCTGCTCGGTCTTCGCAATGGCCGCGGCAAAGCCGCTGTTTCCCTGCAAATAGCCGGTGCTCAATCCACGGTGGCGCTGGCTGGCCTCGATGATGCGTACGAACTGCGTTGCCAGCACCAGACCGGCGCGTTCGCGCTCGATGGTTTCGATATCCCTGGCGTAGCCGTTGCTGAGCGTGGCAAGTACATAGACCATCGGCACCAGCACGATCAGCGCGATCAATCCGAATTTGTACGGAAAGCGCAGTTGCATCATGGCGCGGGTGGCCGGATTCAATAACTTGGGCATGGCAAAGCCTCGCTGATGCGGCCATCCAGCCTAGGACACGCGCTCCGTGCTTATCGAGGCAAACCGATGGATGTACGGTCCGGACCATGGCAGGCACAGGGAGCCGGACGGCATGCGGACTGTCGCCCGGAGCCGGAAGACCCTTGGCGCCGCTGGCAAAACCCGGCGCAGCGGTTCCGGCAAACAGGGCAAAGCACCCTGAACAGCAAGGCATCGGCTTTCCTTCGGGTGCCGACTGTACCGGTGATACGGCAAGTGAGCGCGGTGCAGCCAAGCGGGGTGTTATCAATGCCTCCTGCAGCGACAGGCGTGCAGCCTTGCATTTTTCCTGCCAGGCTCAGCGCGCAATCAGGCGGATTTCCATCACGCCGGCCATGGTGTCGTAGTAGAAATAATCCGATTTATTTTCGGCAAGCCACGGAATACGCCTTCTGGCATTGGCCGGCATATGGCAAAACACGCTTTCACCATCGCCAATGCAACTGGCGTGATGCACGGCCCCCTGCGGCCATCCCATTTTCCTCCAGAACGATTTGATCTCATCGGAATCAAGCCGATCCAGACGCCAGCCCAGGCTATCGCCATGCACGAAGAGCGTAAATACATCGGCACTTTCCTGTTCTATGGTCCAGACCGGCTCGCCTTCCCGTTCGGTGAATTGATGCCCGAATACCCCGAGCGGCGGATCGGCCAATGCCAATACCGGGGCAATCAGAATTGCTGCAACCACCCTGCTTGCAATTGAACGCATAGGCTGACTCTTATTCAGGATTTCTTGTGCTGGCCGGCCTTCCACCCAGGGAACCGGAAAAGACCGGAGCGGATTAAAGCGGTTTCCGATCGGCCTGACAAGCAACCCATTCATTTGATTTGCATCGGCTATTCACCCAATGACAATTGCCCTGGCGAACCCGAGGCCCGCACCGTATCAGCCACAGCCCATACGGTGATTGTTGCAGCGACATAAAACGGCAATTGGATTTGTACAAACGCAATTGCTGCAGACCTTCGGCAAACCGCCTTGGCGCGCAATCGGCACTGGCCTATCGGCTCCCGGGCAAAGCCCGCGCTGGATGACCGCGGTGCCCTGCCTCAGGCCAGACGCACCGGCCAGCAGGGTGCAGCAACGGCAGGCCGCAGCGTGCATGAGGACAGCGCCCGCTGCCGGAGCGGATGGCAGGTGGCATTGCATCGGACCGCTGCCATCGCTGCCGGATGGTGAATGACAGCGGCAATGGGGATAGAATGGCGGCTTGGTTTCTGTCAGCAAAGATCAAGCAACGTAAGCTTATCGGCATGATTTTCAATTCCCTGCTTCTTGGTGGGCTGAGCGGCATCTGGTGGGCCCTGTTGTGGTTCGCACTGCCGGTCGACCTGCGGCAATTGCCGGTGCCTGCACTGGCCGCGTTGCACCTCCTGCCACCGCTCGCCGGTTTCGCCGGCTGGCGTTTCTGGCAACGCCACCGTGCGGCCGCACAAGCGGCGGCGGCCCAGGCCGCGCTCGACGCGCAGGCGGCCGAGCAGGCCGCCAAGATCGATGCGGCTCGCAGCGCACACGAGGCCGAGCTCAAGCAGCGCCGTGCCTACGTGGAATGCCGCGGTGCCTGGATTTCGTCCACCAGTGCCGTCCCGGCATGGTTCCAGGGCGATCCGGCCCATTGTGCGGTGCTGCAGGACGACGCGGCCAACGCCGCCGGGGTGGGCAGGGAGACGGCCCTGGGCCCGTCGTTGCGCGAGACGCTCACCTTCGCGTTGGGACAAAGCGCTGCGCTGGCCTGGCTGCCACTCTACCTGCTGCCCAGCCGCGATCTGGACGGCACTGCCCAGCTCGAGCTTGCCAGAAGCGCGTGGCAGGCGGCCATTGCCGCGACCGGCCTTGCGCATGCCCCGGCGCAGCCGGACTGCAAGTTCCTGCCAGGGGCGGACACGGTGGCAGACCGGGTGATCGCCCTGTTCAACAATGATCCGACACTGCCGGCGCTGCTGCTGGCCGCCCCCGATTCCCCACTGGCCGACCGCATGCCGGACGACGAGGACGACGGGACACAGCAACCCGACAGGTTGGCAGGTGCTCCGGGCCACGCCGTGGTCGTGCTGCTGTTCACCCGTCCCGGTCTGGCCACGCGGGACACGGCAGTGCCGCAGGACGACATCGAACGCGATCCCTACCAGCCCTATTGGGAGCAGGATCAGGACAGCGAAGCGGCCCTGGTCGGCTGGGGCAGGGTGCCGCCGCCGCTGCACGGCTCGTTGCTGGCGTTGCCGGCGCTGGCGCGACTGCATCAGGCGCGTACGCTGTACCGCAGTGGCGGCCTTGGCCGCGGCAACGCACTTGCCCGGCAGATCCAGGGATTGCTCGAAGGCGCGCTGATCAACGCCGAGCTGCGTGATCTGCCGTTCGATCAGAACGATGCCAAGGCGGCCGAACCGCTGGAGATCGGCTGGCTGGCCCACAACAGTGGCGGCATCGACACCGGCGGCAGCCGCTTGGCGGCGCTTGCCGCGGCGCTGCAGTACTTCGGCTGCGAAATCAATCCGGTGGGCGAAGCCAGCAATACCGTGGTGGAATACGGCGACGTCGGCGCGGCACGCGGGCCGCTTCTGCTGGCGATGGCGCTGCTGCGCGCAGCACAGCTGTCGCTACCGACGGTAGCGGCCGAATTCGAAGGTGATGATTTCGTCGGGGTCGGGATCATCCGCCCGGCGCTTGCAGGAGAAGCAGCATGAAACGCGTGATACGGCTGGGCGATCCGACCAGCCACGGCGGGGTCGTGGTCAGCGCATCCCCGGGCATGGTCATCATGGGCAAGGCAGTGGCACGGGTCGGCGACACAGTCTCCTGCCCGGTGCCGGGCCACGGCTCGACGGTGATCGTCGAAGGCGACCCGGACTGGCTGGTCGACGGCAAGCCGGTGGCGCTGGACGGGCACAAGACCAGTTGCGGCGCATCGTTGATCGCAACCGTGCCCAACGTGGAACGAGGCTGAAGCGCATGGACCAGGCAAGACAGGACAAACTCGAGCATCTGCTGGCACCGCTGCCCGGTGCCAATCCGGCCGGCGAGGATCTGGGTTATTCACCGCTGTTCGACCAGATCCGCGAAGCGCGACGCGCGGACGACCCGGCGCTCTCGCAGGGTGACTGGGCCGCCTCGCTCAAGACCGCCGACTGGCCCAAGGCCAGAAAGCTGTGCGAGGACGCGCTGACCAGCCAGAGCAAGGATCTGCAGCTGGGGGTCTGGTATACCGAGGCGCTGACCAAGCTAGAAGGCTTCGAAGGGCTGGGATTCGGGCTGCGCTTTTTGACCGGACTGCTCGAACGCTACTGGGAGACCGGCTATCCCGAGCTCGACCCGGACGATCTGGATGAGCGGGTCGGCAAGCTCGAATGGCTGAACATCCAGCTGGGCCAGGCGATCCGCCGGGTGCCGATCACCATGCAACAGCATGGCGGCTACGACTGGTACCGCTGGCAGGAATCGCGCGATGTGGAAAACCTGGGGCTGCGCGACAGCGAGGCGCGCGAGCGCGCGCTGGCCGAGGGCAAGCTCTCGGGCGAGGCGTTCGACAAGAGCGCGCAGTATTCGGGCGTGACCTGGTTCCAGAAACTGAGCGCCCAACTGGCCGACGCGCGCGAGGCCTATCTGGCGCTCGATCGCAGGAGCGACGAGCGCTTCGGCCATTCCGCCCCCAACCTGTCGGAGATCCGCGATGCGCTCGCCGCCACCGGCGACGTGGTCAACCGGCTGCTCGAACAGCACGGCGGCCGCGCCACGCCGGCAGCAGCCGAGCCCACCGGGAGCGTGCCGGCCGGCGGGGCCGCCATGGCCGCGACGCCTGCAGCGCCCACCGCCGCCATCACGGTGGCAGCCGGCCCCATCACCAGCCGTGCCGATGCCATCCGCCAGTTGCGCGAAGTGGCGCGGTTCTTCCGCAACAACGAGCCGCACAGCCCTGTCGCCCTCTTGGCCGAACGCGCCGCCAAATGGGCCGAGATGCCGCTGGAGGACTGGTTGCAGACCGTGATCAAGGACGACTCGACCCTGGGCCAGCTGCGCGAACTGCTGGATTTCCGGCAGCCATGAAAAACGGCCCCGCGGGGCCGTTTTTCATGGGGCAGTGCCAACCCGGGACGGTCATTCCAAGCGGCGCGCATAGCGCGCCATCCTGCGTCCCCGGGGCCTGCACTCCCTCAGCTGAGCTTCACCTTCAGGTCGTCCCCCTTCACCGTCACGGCGATCTTCTTGACCAGCTTGCCGAGCGCCATCCGTTCCAGCAGCTCGGCCGAAATGCGCGCCAGCACGGTGCGGGTGAGGATGGCGTCGGCGTCGCGCGCGCCACTGTCCACGTCGTAGCAGCGGTTGACGGTCAGCTCGACCAGCTCGGCCGGGAACTCCACCTTGGCGCCATGGTTGGCTTCGATGCGGCGCTGGATCTTGGCAAGCTTGAGCGCCACGATGCGCTTGAGCACCTCGTCGCTCACCGGAAAGTAAGGCACGATGGTCAGACGGCCGAGAAAGGCCGGCTTGAACACCTTCTGCAGCGTGGGGCGCAGGATCTCGACCAGGTCTTCCGGGGTCGGATCGCGGCTTTCTTCGCCCTCAAACGGTGTCACGCCATGCTCGACCGCACGCATCACCAGATCGGTGCCGGCGTTGGAAGTCAGCAGGATGATGGTGTTCTTGAAGTCGACCTCGCGGCCTTCGCTGTCTTCGAGCACCCCCTTGTCGAACACCTGGAAGAACAGCTCCAGCACGTCCGGATGCGCCTTTTCCACCTCGTCGAGCAGCACCACCGAGTACGGCTTGCGGCGTACCGCCTCGGTCAGCACACCGCCTTCGCCGTAGCCGACGTAGCCCGGCGGCGAGCCCTTCAAGCCGGAGACGCTGTGCGACTCCTGGTATTCGCTCATGTTGATGGTGATGAGATTGCGCTCGCCGCCGTACAGCGCTTCGGCCAACGCGATGGCGGTCTCGGTCTTGCCGACGCCAGAGGGCCCCACCAGCATGAATACGCCCTTGGGCTTGCCCGGAT
The DNA here is from genome assembly GCF_025642115.1 of Chitiniphilus purpureus. GTDB lineage: Bacteria > Pseudomonadota > Gammaproteobacteria > Burkholderiales > Chitinibacteraceae > Chitiniphilus > Chitiniphilus purpureus. The sequence goes on from NZ_CP106753.1 coordinate 3,178,354, forward strand.
CCTCCAGGTTGGCCTTGGCGATCTGCACCCGCTCGGCGATCTGCGCCAGCGCATGCTCCTGACCGATCACGCGTTCGCCGAGCAGCCTGGCAAGCTGCTGCACCTGCTGCAACTCATTGCTGACCATGCGTCCCAGCGGGATGCCGGTCCAGCCGCTGATCACATCGGCGATCACGTTCTCGTCCACGCATTCGAACGCCAGCGGCAAGGTTTTCTGCAGCGCACGCAGCTCGTTGCGCTTGGCCTGCAGCGGGCTCACCTTCCTGCCCTTGGCGGGCTTGGCATCGCCGCCGGCCGTATCGCTCTTGAGCGCATCGATCTCGGCCACCAGCTTGTTCTGCTCATCCCACGCGGCATGCAGGCGGGCCAGATCGGTCTCCAGCTCGGCACGCCTGGCCTGCAGCTCGGCGATGCGCTCGGCGTGGCCTTCCTCGCGCGCCAGCGCCGCCAGCTCGCGATCGATGTTGCCGATCAGCGCTTGCACATCTTCCAAGGGGCCCGGGCGGCCAGCGCGCGACAGCGCCACGCGGGCGCAGGCGGTATCGAGCACGCTGATCGCCTTGTCGGGCAATTGGCGGCCGGCGATGTAGCGGCTGGACAGATGCACCGCGGCATGGACTGCCTCGTTGAGGATGTCGACCTTGTGGTGCACCGCCATGGCCTCAGCCACGCCACGCACCATCTGTACCGCGACCTCGGGTGCCGGCTCCTCGACCTTGACCACCTGGAAGCGCCGCGCGAGCGCGGCATCCTTCTCGAAATACTTCTTGTACTCGGCCCAGGTGGTGGCGGCGATGGTGCGCAGCTCGCCGCGCGCCAGTGCCGGCTTGAGCAGGTTGGCCGCGTCGTTCTGCCCCGCCTGCCCGCCTGCGCCGATCATGGTGTGCGCCTCATCGATGAACAGGATGATGGGCGTCGGGCTGGCCTTCACCTCGTCGATCACCTGACGCAGCCGGTTCTCGAATTCGCCCTTGACGCTGGCACCCGCCTGCAACAGGCCCAGGTCCAGCGTGCGCAGCGTGATGCCCACGAGCGCCGGTGGCACCTCGCCGTTGACGATCTTGAGTGCCAGCCCTTCCACCACCGCCGTCTTGCCCACCCCCGGCTCGCCGGTCAGGATGGGGTTGTTCTGGCGCCGGCGCAGCAGGATGTCGATCATCTGCCGGATCTCGCCGTCGCGCCCCAGCACCGGGTCGATCCTGCCGGCGCGTGCCTGCGCCGTCAGATCGACGGTGTATTTGTCAAGGCCCGGCGAGCCACGGCGCGTGCCGGGGGCGATCGCCGGGGCCGGCTCGTCCGGCTGCACCGCGCTGGTCCCCGCCCCGCCCTCGCCGCCGTGCTGGCGCAACGCGCCATACCCTTCGCGCAGCTTGCCCGCATCGATCCTGAGCAGCAGCGGTGCCGATTGCTGCAGCGTATTGCGCAGCGCATCGTCGCTCAGCAGCGCCAGCAGCAGGTCCAGGCTGGAGATGTCGTCCTCGATGCACTCGGCGCCAGCGATCAGCCAGGCACGCTCCAGCCATCGGGGCAGCCAGGTGGAGAGCACCGGATTGCGCGAATTGCCGGTCCGGAACCCGTCCAGCGCCTGATCAAGCTCGCGCTCCAGCCGCGCGGTATCGGTCGCGCAGGCACGCAGCGCCGCGCCGAAGGCATTGTCGCTCTGGTCGATCAACGCCAGCAGCACGTGTTCGATCTCCACTTCGTAGTGGGTGCGCGCCAGCGCACGATTGGCGGCCTCTTCGACGGCCCGGCGCGCGGTCGGGGTCAGCCGGCCGACCAGAGCCTTGAGCGGGGTGGACATATTGGGTATTCCTGAGCGTTGGAGTTGTTTTGGGGTCCGGTCAATCACAGCAACCGGGCGCCGCACCGGGTGACGCGACGCCCGGCATGGCTCATTGCAGCAGCCGGTAGCACATCTGGTCCGGATGCGCGGCGGGCGGCGTGCTGTTGAGCCAGACATTGCCGCCCAGCAACAGCGGCTGTCCAGGCTCGAGGCGCGGCTTGGGCACATCGCGTTTGTCGAGCACCAACGTCACGTCGCACGCCAGGCCATGCCCGACCATGAACTGCATCAGCGCATCCAGCGCATCGGCACCGGGCTTGCCGGGCAGCAGATTGTCGAAATGCCTGCGGCGCATCGGTCCCAGGCGCAACTGCATCTTGGTCTGCCTGTCCCAGATCCGTTCGCCGGCAAAGGCCGACAGGCCCAGCTCGCAGGCACCGGCGCCCAGCCTGGTCTGCTCCTGCGGCGGCACGTCGATCCATTGCCCGACGAACTGTGCAAGCTCGGTACGCACTCCGAAGAAACCCTCGATCAGCGTCACCATCGCCTGGGCGGACAGCGGCTTCTGCGACAGCAAGCCGGCGTAGTGGATGAACAGCGTCTCGTCGATCCCCGCGGTATCGTCCGCCCCCAGGCGCTCGCGCAGCCGGGCCAGTCCCAGCCCGGACAGATCGAGCAGGTAGCGGGTGAACCCGTCCTGCTCGCCGCCCTCCACCGCCAGCCAGTAGCGGTATTTGCGCCAGGCGCCGTAGAACAGCGCGACCGCGCGATGGCTGAACAGATCGAAGAAGGCATGCGCGGCCGTGTCCCGGTAGTACTGGCGGCGTTCGATCAGCAATTCGGTGTAGGGGGTGGGCAGCACCCCGCTCGGCCCGGTCAGGCCCATGAACGCGACCGTCATCTCGTCGCAGGAAGGCTCGACCTGATCGCCCGGGGTCTCGATGGGGCGGTAGCGCACCAGCTCGCTTGGCGGAAACGCGAGCGAGGCCACGGTGCGAAAGCGCAGCTTGGCGGGCAACGGCCCACGCCGCTTCTCGCCGCGCCGGTTGGCCGCGAGCGACAGCAGCCGCACCCCTTGGAAAAAGCCGTAGCAGGTGGCGTCCGCGGCAAGTTCGGCAGTCAGATCACGAGGGCTTCGCCCGAACGCGCCGGCCATACGGCGATCTCCTCGGCATGCTGCTGCGCACTCTTGACGCACAGCTTGGTGAAACTGTTGGGGGCGCAGTACAGCGCAAAGAACCGCTCCAGCACGCTGGCGAACAGGTAGACGCTGCCGCCGACGTAATAGTCCTCATCCAGCGTCAGCAGGATCTCGGTGCCACGGACGAACCCGGCAAAATCGCGGCCTGCCACCCGTGTGACCGCGGGCTTGCTGCTGATCCCGGCAATGCCCTGGATCTGGCGGTTGGTGACCGGCGAATCGGTGAAATTGTAGAGCGCCAGCATCTCCTGCAACGCCGACTTGCCGCTCTCGACGATGGACAGGTAGTTGAGCGACAGATGCGAGATCAGCCGCCATTGCAGGCCGCGGCGCTGCGGCGGCCGCAGGCTGCCGGTGGGCTTGCGCAGCAGGCGCACCCGCTTGACCACCGAATGGCCCGGAAGCATGAAATCGGTATGCAAGCCTCCCTGGCTGCCACCGAACGGGATCTGCTCGGGCAGATCGCGGTTGCTGCACAGGATCTCCAGGCTCAGCACCTCGGCCGCCGGCCGCACCGGGTTGAACGCCAGATCGACCAGATGCAGTTCGACATCGGTGCCCTTGTCATCCTGGCGCGTCGCCATCTCGCGGCTGGCATGCCAGTAGAAACGCGGGGCATCCTCGGCGCCGCCGTGCCGGATGGCATAGAACGGCAGCACTTCCTCGCTCTGCTCATCGTTGCCGGTCTTCTCGACCCGCACCACGCGCTTGATCTGGATGACCTCGAACGCGAGCTGCTTGCGGCTATCGATCCAGACCGGATAGCTCGCACGCTGATGCGTCACGCGGATCGGCTCGCCGGCCTGGCTGAACAGGTTGACGATGGGGGTGCAACCCAGTTTGAAATGCTGTGGCCCCAGATGGTTGAGCAGCCGTTCATGCCGCTCGGTATCCGGATAGCGCCCGATCATGCATTGCAGCACCAGCCGGTTGCCCGAGAGCCGGGACGCCACCTGGCCGAGCCGTGTGAAATCGATGAACAGGAACTTGTCGGGAAAGCTGAAGTATTCGGTGAGCAGCCGATAGCCCAGGAACGAGCGCTCGTCGTATTCGAGCACGCCCTCGTCGCGGCCGAAGCCCACCGGCTGGATCATGCTGCCGGGCAGCTCGCGGGTGGCGGTCGGATCGTCGTGACCATCGCCGACACGCACGCGCAGCGTGTGCGACAGCAGGAGTTCGTACAACAGATGCATCAAGGCCGGTTCGCCGTCCAGGAACAGCCGCAGCGCATCGAGCCCGATCTGCGAGATATCGAGATCACCATGGGTCTCGAATTCGAGCGTCAGCACGGCCGCCGCATCCGGCGCCAGGCGCCGCAGGTGGGCCGAGCCGCTGGTCAGCTCCAATCTCGCACTGCTGAGCGACAACGGATACAGATCCACCGGATAACAGGTACGGAACTTGCACACCACGCCCTGGATCGCCGGCGCATGCACCGGATGATGGCGCTCGACGGTGTAGCGCTTGGCGATCTCCGGACGCTGCGGATCGCATTCGAGCTGCACGATGGTCAAGGCCGGGATCGGCCGCAGATAGTGGGGATACAGGACTTCCAGAAAACTGGAGGCGATCTCGGGGTATTCGTCGTCGATCTTGCGGTGGATCCGGGCAGCCAGGAAGGCGAATGCCTCGATCAGCCGCTCGGTGTGCGGGTCCTCGCACTGGTCGCCTTCCAACTGCAGGCGGCCGGCGATCTTCGGATAGCGACGGGCGAACTCGCCGGAGAGCTCCCGCAGATAGCCAAGCTCACGTTCGTAATAGGGAAGCAGGGATTCGAGCATGCAATCAACCAGTATCCGGTCCGCGCAATCGTCCGTCGGCAAGCATGCCTGGGCCGGTTTTGCCTGTAATCAATCGTGAAGAAAATACCTGTAAACCTGCCGGCTTTCGAGCCCGCAGCGCGCCGGCACCTGCCCCATCGTCGGCTGGAACGCCTCCCCCGCATGGCCGGCGCCTACCCCGTCGGCAGCATCACCCACGCTTGAACGCAGACAGCGCCATCGACACTGCAGCCGGCCCCACGCCTGCGGCCGCTGCAGCACAGGGCACAGCTGCCTTTTGGCATACACATGGCGCCGGTGCCGGCCCGCCTCATTCACGCAGGCGCCACCTGGGGCCTGAGGCGATGGGCAACACCCTGCCGGCAGCGTCGCGCGCACTTGCCCTTGCGCCGTCTGCGGCCGAAGGAAGTCCAGGTCATCGTCCTTCGGACGGCTCACGCGTCTTCCAGGACCGCTGCGGCGCGTTTTGTCGGCCGCGCCTATTGAAACTCCACCACCGCCGCATGGCGCGCTTCCTCGGTGGTGTAACGTATTCTGATCTTGCCCAGCGCAACCCCTGCGCTGACCAACTCGTTGCGCACCGCGGTGGCGCGTGCGATCGCCGCGTCCTTGGCATTGCCGACCTCGGAGCGGTCGCAATAGCCGCGTATCGAAAGCGTCGAGGCCGCCTTGGCCTTGTCCACCAATGCCGCGACCCGGGCCTTTTCGGCATCGGACAGCGTGACGCTCATCTTTTCGAACATGAAGGTATTCGGGTCGGCAACCTTGGACGACGCGGCCGCAGCAGGCTTGCTCGTGCCGGCGTCGGCGGGCGGTTGCTTGAGCACCCATTTGCTTTCTTCTTTCGGGGGCGAGGTGGTTTGTTTCTGGGGTTGGGCACAACCGACCACAAGCGCCACGCCCAGCAAGCCGATCACGGTACGCATGCTGATCCTCCTCATTTAGAAAAAAGAAAGCCGACCCACCCTGGCAAGAGTGGGTCGGGCAGAGTACCAGTTTAGGCGATGGTCTTGTTCGCGGTCAGGTCCCAGCCTGCGCTCACATTGCCGCCGCCAGCGCCGTCTTCGCGCTTCTGCTGCGTGTACGTCCACTTGATCTTGCCATAGCTGAACGACACCGCCTCCGACGGGAAACCCTCGTCGTTCGACGCACCGCCCGGCACCACCTTCGATACCAGCACCTGCTCCAGCTTCACTTCCAGGTACTTCACCTTGTCGCCGCCCGCACGGCACAGCTCCAGCGTCACTTCCTTGATGTGCTTGCCCGTGCAGCATGCCTCGTACAGCTTCGGGCTCGCCTTGTCGATCAGGTGCACGATGTCGAACGTGCTGTGGTTCACCCGCTCCGCCGTCGCGCCGCCTGCCGAGCTTGCCGTCGCCGAGGCCGGTTGTTCCAGCTTGTGCGCGAAGGATTTGATCTCGATCCAGTCCTTGTGCTTGTCATCCGTGCTCTCGCCCGGAATCCCGTCAATCTTGAGGAAGGCGTCAAATGCCATTGTTGTTCTCCAATTTGTAAGAGAGTGATGAAACTACTGCTGTTTCGGCACCTAGCGGGCGGACTTGGGCAGTTCGGCCACCAGGCGCAACGAAATGGTGAGTTCGTCCAGCTGGAAATGCGGGCGCAGGAAGGCAGCGGCACGATAGACGCCGGGCTTGCCTGCCACCTCGGTCACGTCCACCCGGGCTTCACGCAGCGGATACTTCGACTTGGCCTCCTGCGATGCCGAATCGTCGAGCAGCACATACTGGGCAAGCCAGGTATTGAGAAAGTCCTGCACGTTCTGGCGCGAAGCGAAGCTGCCGATCTTGTCGCGCATGATGGACTTCATGTAGTGCGCGATCCGCGATACGGCAAAGATATAGGGCAGCTGCGTGGACAGGCGCGCGTTGGCATTGGCGGCGTCGGTGTTGTAGCTCTTGGCCTTCTGCGCCGACTGGCCGCTGAAGAACGCGGCGTAGTCGGTGTTCTTGCAATGCACGAGCGAGATGAACCCCAGGTCGGACAGCAGCTTCTCGGAGCGGTCGGTGATGGCGACCTCGGTCGGACACTTGAGCGCCACTTCGCCGTCGTCGGTCTTGAAGGTATGCGTTGGCAACCCTTCGACCAGACCCCCACCCTCGACGCCGCGGATCGCGGCAAGCCAGCCGAACTGGGCAAAGGCGTCGGTCAGGCGGGCCCCGTAGGCATAGGCGGCGTTGGTCCAGAGATACTTGTCGTGGTTGGTGCCGTCGACGTTCTCCTCGAAATTGAACTCCTCGACCGGCAGCGTCTCGGCGCCGTAAGGCAGCCGGCCAAGCATATGCGGCAGCACCAGGCCGACATAGCGCGAATCCTCCGACTCGCGGAACGACTTCCACTTGGCGTATTCGACGGTGTCGAAGATCTTGGCCAGATCGCGCGGCTTGCCGATGTCGGCAAAGCTCTCCAGGCCGAACAGGCCCGGCGCCGCGGCACTGATCAGCGGCGCATGCGCAGCAGCGGCGACGTGCGACAGCTCTTCCAGCAGATAGAAGTCTTCGGGATGGCGGGTGAATTCGAAGTCGCCGATGAGGCCGGCGTACGGCGCGCCGCCGAAGGTGCCGTACTCTTCCTCGTAGATCTTCTTGAACAGCGCGCTTTGGTCGAACTCGGGCGAGGTCTTGAAATCCTTGACCAGGTCCTTCTTCGACACGTTCAGCACCTTGACCTTGAGCATGGTGCTGGTTTCCGATTCATTCACCAGATACTTGAGCCCGCGCCAGGATGCCTCGAGCTTCTGGAAGTCAGCCTGGTGCATGATCTCGTTGAGCTGGCCGGAGATCAGCGCGTCGATCTGGGCGATGCGGGCATCGATGCTGGCGGCCAGATCCTTGGATACCGTGACCGTGCCGGCGAGCACCTGGTCGACCAGCTCGCCGATCAGATCGCGGGTATGGCTCTTTTCCGCCTCACTGGTGGCGACCCGGCTCTGATCGATGATGTCGTCAAGCAGACTGGCTGCCGCCGGCTCGGAGGCGGCGGCGGACTGGGTGAGTTGTTCGGCGCTCATCGCTCACTCCTCCCCTTTCTCGGTCTGGCCCTGGCTGATCTCGCGCAGCTTCTCGGTATCGCGCACCACGTCGTCCAGCAGTTCTTCGAGCTTGTCGTTGGCCACCATCTTGTTGCGCAGGTCCGACAGGCGCTGCCGGGCCTCGAGCAGCTGACGCAGCGGATCGACCTGCTTGACGACGTTCTGCGGCTCGAAATCCGCCAGCTCGTTGAAATTGAGCTCGACCGACAGCTGGCCGCCATCGTCCTTGAGCTTGTTGTCGACGCGCAGCGCCAGCCGCGGCGCCATGCCCTTGAGGACTTCGTCGAAATTGTCCCGGTCGATCTGCACGAACTTGCGTTCCTTCAGCTTGGGCAGCGGTTCCTTGCTATGGCCGGAGTAGTCGCCCAGTACGCCCATCACGAAGGGCAGCTCCTTGGTCTCGATCGCATCGCCGACCTCGACGTCGTACGTGATCTGCACACGCGGCGGACGGACGCGCGACAATTTCTTCTGGGTGCTCTCTTTTGCCATGGCAAGCCTCGATCAAATCGACTGTGAGTGAAAAGTACCGCTTTCCTGGATATCAGGCAATACTTGAAGTAAGTTTTTCTAAAATCTGTCGTAAGGACTGCAAATTCAGGGCCGGGTCGGCCAATTGCCGGCCCAGGATATACGACGCTTCGGCATAGGCCTGGTGATGCATCCATGGCGCGTCGTCGTCCACCACATTGACTACGGTCGTCGGCTCCGGCGCCAATCCCCACAACATGCCAAGAAACCGTTCGGGGAAGCACTCGGGCGCAAGCGCAAGATAGCGCCGCCCTTCCCGCTGCAGCGTCAGGCAATGCGGCACGCGCGCATGTCCCTTTGCAGCGGCGCGGTGCAGCGCCAGCCATGTGGCCAGCCCGAGGATATCCTCCCCGGGCTGCTGCAGCAGCGGCAGCAGGATCGCCTGGCGCGGTACGCTGCCGACGTAGCGGCGCAACAGTTCTCCATAGAAGAGGAATGCCAGCAGATGCGCATCCAGCCCCCCCAGTCCCAGCGCGGTCAATTCGGTCTGCAGACGTGCAGCGGGGGTCTGCTGAAAGTAACGCTCCAGCACATTGCCCGCCAGCTCCACATCGGCATTGGCACGATTACTTTGCGTCAGCTGATCGTCAAGGAATTGCCGACAGGCGAGCATTTCCACCGAACTGTCGACTGCAGCGGCCAGCTGGTCGCGTAAGCCCGCGAAGAACAGCTCGTTGGCGATCGCCAGTTCGGCCAGATGAGACGAGACCGCCGCAGCGGGCAGGATGGCACCGGCCACCAGCGGGTACAGCCGGCCGGCTTCATCGCGACTGGGCTGCAGCACCCCGAAAAAGGCCCAGCGGCCGTCGCTGGAGGTGAAATGGAAATCGCTGGCAGCTGCGGCCAGATACCTCGCTTCCTGCCATTCGGGCTGCTGCTGGCTCCAGGTCAGGCTCTTGGCAAGCAGGTGGTCGAACTCCTGGGCCACGGGATGCGTGGCGTTGATGCGGACGAAGTCGGCGCGGCGCGGCAGTTTGCCGAAGACCGCGTATTGGGCAGTGATATCGCCTGTGCGCACAAAACTGATGGGCATGATGGTTCCGCGTGGTTACTGGGTGATGCGCTCAGGCAGCCCCAACCGGCGCAGCCCCGAGAGCTGCAACGGATTGACGCCGCTGACCATGCGGAAATTCACCCTGACCGCGTCCGACTCCTGGTTCCCGCTCTTCATCCGCCATTCCAGCTGCCCGGCGTTCATTTCCGAATCGTTGACCCGCGCCTGGCCCAGGAGGCGCATGAAACCCATGCGCCCGGGCTGGTTGGCCACCACGGTGCTGACGCCGTTGAACGCCACCACCTGGATGCGCGCGCCCTGGCTGCCCGTCGTCCCCGGCCAGGAGAATGCCTGCCAGGGCTGTGGGCCGTTGCGGTAACGCAAGGTCTGGCCATCGATCTCGACCGTGATCTCCGACAACCCCGGCGTGGGCACCGGCTGCAGCTCGAAGCGGGAGTTGTCACTGCCCTCCTGCAGCAGATTGCCGCCCAGCGCCGACAGCCGCCCGGCCCCGGCAAGGAAGGCCGGGTTGAAGCGTACGCCCTGGTTGCCCCAGGTGCGCGGCACCAACTGGCCGCCACGCTTGAGCACCAGCCCGTTGAGATACTTGTCGATGAACTTGTCCAGCGTGCCGTCGTTGGGTTTGACGAAGCGGGCGATCTCGGAGAGCGGCGCTTCATTCTGGGCATCGCTGAACGGATATTTGCTCGCCAACGTACGCCACTGGCCGTAGACCTCACGCTGCCAGGCAAGGTTGAGATCCTGCTCCACCGGCGGCATCAGCGCCGCATAGGATTGCAGCAGCGGGCGCACCAGCAGCGGCCGCAACATCTCCTTGGAGGCGGCGTCAGCGGAGCCCAGCATGTTGTTGTCCACGTAAAGCAGGGTATCGGCGAACTCCGAGCCGCTTCCCCCGAGCGTGGCCTGCATCAGCTGGCGCGACGCCGTGGCCGGATCGTCGTTGCCCGCCAGTTGCGACAGCTTGGCCTTGAGTTTGGCCAGCTGCTCCAGGTAGCCGGCCATCAACGGCGACTCCTGGCTGTTGGAACCCGCCACCGCGGCAAGCACCGCGAACTGCTGGCCCAGCTGCCCGTACTGCCCCTGGGCCGCCGCCGGCGCATCGCCGCCCTTGAAGATCTCGGCGGTCTTGTCGATTACCGATTTCTTGGCGTTCTCCAGCTTCTTGTGCAATTCGGACGGATTGTCCCAGGCGGTCTCGTAGGCGGCACGCAGCAGCACCAGCTTGATCGGCGAATTCTGCCGGTCCGCAAGGCGCGCGGTGGCCTCGGCGGCCTGGGCAAGATTGGCCTGCTCGGCGATGGCGACCCCCTGCAGGAACTTCCTCCATGCCTCGGCATAGTCGGCCCGGTACAGGGCTTCGAGTTCCTGGCGGTTCTTGTCGACATCGGCCCCCTTGCCAAGGTTGTCCTGGATCGAGGATGCCAGCACCCAGTCGTCACTCTTGATCTCGCCACGACTGGCCTCGACGATGGCTTCGCCCAGGTACTTCTCCCAGGCTTCGCGGGTAAAGGCACCGGGCACCATGGCACTGCCGGCGATGATGTTGCCGTCGCGCCCACCCAGGATGCGCGCCACCGACAATGGCGCGAAGCGGGTATTGGCGCGCGCCTTCAGCTCGTTGTAGACCCGCTCCTTGGCCGACAGGCGCGTCAGCGAACCGCGCAACGTGTCGCGCGCACCGGCCACCACGTGCTCCTTGTTGTCGATCAGCGGCAGGTCGGGCGCTTTGAGCTGCGAGATGTAGAAGGCCACCAGGCGCTCGGCCAGCACGTTGATCTCCTCGATGCTGTGCGCGCCGCGGTGCTGCTCCAGCCAAGGCCGCCAGTAGCGCGGCAACTGGTCGGACAGATGGGCCTGCTCCATCCGCTGCTGCTGGTTCAGCATCAGATAGGTCTTGAGCGCGTTGTAACCGGCGTCAAGCGTCTGCGGCGCCGCCTTGGGCGGCTCGGGCTGCAGCGCCTGCGTCATCTGCCGCACCGCCGGCTGCGCCCGGCGCAGGCCGGCCGCGTATCCCACCCGCATGAAGCCGCCGGTATCGGCACGTGACAGCGGGATCACCGGCAATCCGCTGTCGGGGCGACGCGGGCGTGACGGCGTACGGGAACGCGCCGCGCCGTCGTCCGACTCGCCCGTGTCAGCAGCGGGGGGCGCCGGGCGCTCCTGCCCGGGACCCGCCTGCGCCAGCTGCACCAGTGCCGCCTCCAGGTTGGCCTTGACCGGATCGAGCATGACCAGCCGGACCCCTTCGAAATATTGCTTGCGCAGCGATTGCTCGAGCTTGTCCCCTTGATAGAGCCCCATGCCGATCTGCCACGGATGGCCTTCGGTGCGGTAGTGCTGCAGGTCCTCAAGGCGCTTTTGCAATAGCGCCAGGCCCTTGAGCCGCTCGTACAGCGGCCCGCTCTCGACCAGCCGGCCGGCCTGCGCGCGCTCGGCCTCGATCGCGGCGATCATCTTCTGGTTGCCGATGAACGACCAGGTGAGCGCACTCGCGACAAGTGCCAACAGCGCAAGCCCGCCCAGCATGCCCGCCAGACGCCAGCGGCTCCCGCTCGGCCTGGTCTGGCGCGAGATCAGATGCTGATCGGGGAACAGCACCTCCCGGAACAGATCGCGCAGGAAATAGCTGTACGACGCCGGCGCCTGGCGTGCGTCGAAGCCGCTGCGGCCCAGGTCGAACTGCCCGGAGACGCGCGTCGCGGCGCCGATACGCGGCACGCCTTCCTGCAATGCGCTGGAGAAATAGAAGCCACGCAACAGCGGGCGGGCGTGATACGGATCCTCCTCGTGCAGCAGCTCGACGAAATGGCAGATCGCCTCCTGGAGCGCATGGAACTCGATCGGAAACGCGAACAACGCCGCCCTGGATGCATTGCCGCGATGCGCCGCGAGCTTGTCCTCGCCCAGTTGGCGCAGGCCGCGGTACAAGGTGTCGAAATGCTGGCCGACCACGCGGCCGATATTGAAACCGGCACCCTGATCGTGGGTGAGCGTGGCCCCCCAGACCTTGTTGCGTTCATCCTCGGGCACATCCTCGAAAAACTGCGCGAAGCCGCCCAGCAGGTCGATCTTGGTGAATACGAGATAGATCGGCACCTGCAGGCCGAAGATGTCCTCGATCTCGTGGATGCGCTCGCGGATCTGGCGCGCATAGATGGCAAAGCCCTCGGACTTGTGCTGGGCAAGCTCCGGCAGGCTGATGGCGACCAGGATGCCGTTGACCGGCGCCTTGGCGCGGTGCCGCTTGAGCAGCTTGAGGAATTCGAGCCACTCGACCCGGTCCTCGGTCTGGGTGGCATAGCGGCCGGCGGTGTCGAGCAGCACGCCCTCGGTGGAGAAGAACCAGTCGCAGTTGCGGGTGCCGCCGACCCCCTGCACGCCCGCCTTGTCACTAAACGGGAAGGTGAGCCCGGATTGCAGGATGGCGCTGCTTTTGCCGGCGGCGGGGTGGCCGATGATCATGTACCAGGGCAGCTCGTACAACGCCGCATTGCCGCGCGCCTTGCCGATCTTGGAGCTCTTGAGGGTGTCGATGGCGCCCAGCAGCCGCTGCCGCAGCAGGTTGACCTCGGCGCGTTTGTCCGGGCTGGCCCCCATCACCGCATCATCGGCCTGACGCTGCAGCATCTTCTCGATCAGACCGCCGGCGCGGTTGGCCAGCATCTGGCCGACGAGCAGCGTGAGCACCCAGAGCAGCATCACACCGAAGATCCAGCCAAAGCGCGCCTCGGCGCTGACAAGCCCCATCCAGGGCCCGACGAACCAGATCAACGCGATCAGGATCAGAAAACCGATCGCCGAAGCGACCTTCGCGTTCTTCAACCACCGTTTCATTTGTTATCCAAGCCCCTAGTACCGCTACTTCGAACACTTACCTGCCGCTGGTGAGCGCGGCGATCGGCCCTTTCATTTCCACGTGCCCATAATCCTTGAACGACCAGCCTCCCCCCCACACCAGGCCGGCCGCCTGCGCCTCCTCACCCAGTGCCTGATAGGCCTCCCACGCCCATGGGTCCCGCTCCGACAGGACAATCCGGCCCTCGCGCATCGGCGCAAGGTCGGCAGCAAGGCCGTACTGGTGCTTGCTGCGACCACCGCGGGCGTTGGTCACATGCACATCACCGTCGGCCAGCGCATCCTGGCGTTCGGGGGAACGGTAGCCTTCGATCAGCACGATGGGATACCCGCGCTCCTGCATGCGTGCGATCACGGTCAGCACCAGCTGGGTGAAGCGGGGATCAAGCTTGCTCCAGTCGCGGTCGGCATAGGCAAGCGAGGGACGCTCGCTGCTCACGAAGATCGATGGCGGCAATGCCGGGGGCGGCACCAGCTTTTCGTCCTTCAAGGCCAGTTGGATATGCTGCGTGCGATCGTAAGCTTGCGGCGACAATGCACGCAATACATGGTAACCGGCCATTTGTAAGGTAACGAGGATGATCAACAGCACCACTGCAGCGGCCATCAGCAGCCAGCGTATCGCATGCCAGTTCAGCCGGCGCCGCCATGCAAGCAGCTCCGGCCACAATGGTCGACGCGGCAGCCGGGGCTGAGGAGCAGGCGTTGCGGCAGGGCGCGGCATCGGCGCAAGGGTCGCCGGCGCGCCGCCGTAGAAAAACCGCCACCCAATCCAGCCCAAACTCATCACCAGGCCAAACATGAGCAGCATCAACCACCAGAAATTCAACTCTGCCATGGCCCAGTGCAAACTTGTGGAAAGTAACCCGTCATGATCATACTTGCAGCCGGGGTACTCCGGAAACCGTTAAGAACCAGAGCGTTACACTTGCCGCAACGCGTGGGCGCTAATGTATAATATCCGCTCACAATTATCAAAAGGGAGCTGCCAATGAGGCGTAATCAACCCCTGTCGATTGTAAGAAAAATGGCCCGTAACACCCTTTTTGCAGTGCTTGGCGCCATGGTCATTACCGGGTGCGCCAGTGGCCCGAAAGAATACCCGATCAGCGGCACCGCCGACCCGATCATCAACCGTGACATCAGCGGCAAACCCCTCTCGATCGTCGTCCGCTTATATCAGCTGAAAGACAAAAACGAATTCAACCGCCTGACCTTCGATACCGCGGCCAGTGGCAAGAGCGACACGGAGCTCTTCGGCAGCGAGTTTGTCGCCCGCACCGAACTGCAACTGATTCCAGGCGCGACGCAGAACGTCACCGACCAGTTGCAACCCGAAGCCAAGTATCTGGGCGTGATCGGCTTTTTCCGTAAGCCGGATGCGCAGAACTGGCGCTTCCTGGTCGATGCTGACGCGGTGCGCAGCAAGGGGCTGGCGTTCGTGGTACAGGACTGCTACCTCAGGCTGGTGAAGCCCCAGGCCTTGCTGATCCCCGGCCAGGGCGCGGACTACAAGCCCGAGTGCATGCCGTTCAGCACCGGCAAGCCCAAGCGCTGATCACGTTCGACCGCCGGCCGATGCGCCGGCTCCTCCCTTAGGTACGTACCCGAATGCTCAAGGCCAAGCGTGTTCTGTGGGGCGAAGGCATGTTCCTTCGCCCGCAGCATTTCCAGCAACAAGCCCTGCTCAACGACAACGCGGTGGCCGAGGCACTGCTCGCGGTGCAGCGGCATGCCTGGGGCCTGCGTTCGTTCGAGCTGGATCACGCCGCGCTCAGGAACGGCCTGATCCGGGCGGACCAGCTGAGCGTGACCTTCCGCGATGGTACCCAGTTCGCCGCGCCGCAGCGCGAACCGTTGCCGCTGTCGCGCGACCTGAACGAGATTCCGCAGCTGGGCGTCGACACCATGCTCTACGCCTGCCTGCCCAACCTGAACCCCTACGGCGGCAACACCGCGAATGCCGATACGCCACCGGGCCGGCCGTCGCGCTTTCGCAACGCGCACTACGCGCTGTCCGACCTTTACACCCAATCGCTGGAAGCCGATCTCACCACCTTGGAGCTGGACCTGCGGCTGATGGTGGAAGAAGAGAACCGCGACGGCTACGACTCGGTGCCGATCGCCCGGCTGACCAAGGACGCGACCGGGCAATGGCGTGCCGCGGACGACTACCTGCCGCCTATGACCACGGTCAGTGCCAATCCGGCGCTGCCACGGATGATCCGTCGCCTGCTCGACATCCTACTGGTCAAGAGCGAATCGCTCGCCGGGGCGCACCGCGAACGCGCGAAGAATGTGATGGAGTACGGCACCACCGATATCGCTTCGTTCTGGCTGCTGCATACGGTGAACCGCAACTTCGCGCGGCTCAACCACCTGTTGCATGCCGAGCCGTTGCATCCGGAGGAGCTGTACGTGGCACTGGCCGAGTTCTGCGGCGAGCTTCTGACGTTCTCGAGCATCTACACGCTTGCCGACCTGCCTGCCTATCGCCACGAGCAGCTGGGCGACACCCTGCCCAAGCTCGACGAGCAGATCCGCGAACTGCTCGATACCGTGATCTCGGCCCGCTACGCCGTGATTCCGCTCACCTCGCCCAAGCCCTCGTTCTACATCGGCCGGTTGGAAAGCGACCGGCTGCTGGAGAATGTGGATTTCTATCTCTCGGTGCAAAGCGACCTGCCCGCCGCCCAGGTGATCGAGGCCGTGCCGTTCAAGTTCAAGGTCGGCGCGCCGGACGATGTGGAGAAGATCCTCAACTCGGCACTGCGCGGCGTCAGCCTTGCCCACGCACCGCAGACCCCATCGGCCATCCCGGTACGGGTGGGGAACCACTATTTCGCGTTGGAGCCGCGCGGCGACATCTTCCAGCGCATGCTGCAATCGCGCTCGGTATGCATCTACGTGCCGCAGACGCTCGTTTCGCTGAAAATCGAATTGATCGCGGTGTTCCGCTGAGCGGGCCGTCGCAGGGAACAGGACCATGACCGAAGCCACCGCCGAACTCACCCATCCGCTTGCCGTGGAAACGCCTGCCGCGCCCACGCTGCGCGACTTGATGGAGGATGGCATCTACCTGCTGTTCCTGTTGCGCGACGGCAATCCCCCGAATTCGTCGACCGAATTCAACCGGCGTGTCGACCTGTTCCTGCAGCAGTACGACAAGAACGCGCGCAACTTCAACAAACCCGGCGACGCGATCGAGCACGCCAAGTATGCATTCTGCGCACTGATGGACGAGATCATCCTGTCCTCCGATTTCCCAATCCGCGAGGAATGGGAGCGCATGCCGCTGCAGTTGCGGCTTTTCGGCGAGCACCTGGCTGGCGAAGGGTTCTTCGACCGTCTAGAAATGCTCCGGATGGATCCAGGCAAACACATCGAGCCGCTGGAGGTGTACTACACCGTGCTGCTGCTCGGCTTCCAGGGGCGCTATCTGCTGGAAGGCACCGAGAAGCTGGGCTATCTGATCCACCGGGTGGGGCAGGAGATCCAGCAGGTGCGTGGCGGCAAGGCGGACTTCGCACCCAACTGGAAACTGCCACACCGTTTCCAGAGCTTCGTGCGCAATGAACTGCCGCTGTGGCTGTATTTCGCGCTGTTGGCCATCGTGGCGGTGACGATCTTCATCGTCTATCGCGTGCTGCTGGGCACCCAGGTCGACCGCTTCCTCGGCGTGTAGCGGTTATGAGCCAGCTGCGGCGCCAGCCCCTGACCCAGCCTTCGATCCTCGACCGGCTGCTGGACGATGCGCCGGAAAACCAGCAGGCCCGGCAATCGTATGCCGAGCTGAATGATTTCAAGGGTGCGCTGGCGCGGGACCTCGAAGCCTTGCTCAATACCCGTATCGTCGAGCACGAGGAACTGATGGCGCCCTACCCGCTCAGCGCCAATTCGGTGATCAACTTCGGCATTCCCGATCTAAGCGGGCTGAGTCTTCTGAATCCGGATGATCGCGAACTGCTGCGCGAACGGGTGCGCCGCGCGATCGAGCACCATGAGCCGCGGCTGACGCGGGTACGGATCACGCTGGACCTGCCGCGCGAGACCGAGCGGCTGCTGCGCTTTCGTGTCGACGCCGTGCTCAAGGTCCACCCGCACCGCCCGCCGGTCTCGTTCGACGCCACGCTCCAACTCTCGTCCAACGTCTACAAGATCAAAGGCGAGCGCTAGCCAGCAACAAGGGACAGTGCGCGGGGGGCGGTTGTCGCGGCATGCATCGTTGATGCAACGGCAATCGACCACTGGGCGCCACAAGGGCAGCGCGGCGCGGTTCACCCGGGATGGCCCGGGAGAAGCCTACGCCGCGTACTGCGCCACCTGGCAATGCAGTGGTGGCATCAATGAAAACGCCCGCCTGCGGCGGGCGCGATCCATCGTGGGAAACCGGGCTCAGTGCTGATGCCCATGGGCGCCGTGCACATGGCCGTGCGAGATCTCCTCGGCCTGTGCGGCACGCACGTCTTCCACCTTGCCGACAAAGCGGACGGTCTGACCGGCAAACGGGTGGTTGGCATCCACGGTCACCTGGGTGCCTTCGATCTCGGTGACGCGGAACAGCAGCACATCGCCAGTCTCCGGATCGTCGGCCTCGAACATCATGCCGACCTCGACTTCCATCGGGAACACGCTCCTTTCCTCGACCCGTACAAGCTCCGGCTCGAATTCACCAAACGCATCTTCCGCCGTCATGGTGACATCGATGCTGTCCCCCTTGCCCTTGCCCTGCAGCGCTTCTTCCACCAGCGGCAGGATGTTGTCGTACCCGCCGTGCAGATAGGCGATCGGCTCGTCCGTCTTGTCCAAAAGTTTGCCTTCGGCGTCATACATCTGATAGTGGAGCGTAACGACAGTGTCTTTGGCGATTTGCATCGAATTTATCCCAGCGATTGAACAAGAGAGAGAATCTGCGCAGCGTGCCCCTTGGGCGCGACATGATAGAAGGCGTGGCGAATGACACCGTCCTTGCCGATGACGAAGGTCGAGCGCTCGATGCCGTATCTTACCACGCCGTTCGCCTCCCACTTTTTCAGCGCGTGGTAGCGCTCGCTCACCTCGCCCTCGGTATCGGACAGCAACTCGAACTCGATGCCCTCCTGCTCGCGGAAGACTTCGTGTGCCAGGCATTCATCCAGGCTCACCCCGAGGATCACGGTATCGTGGCGGGCGAATTCCCGCACCCGATCACTGAATTCGATGGCCTCGGCGAGGCCGCCGGGGGTGTGGTCCTTGTTGAAAAAATACAGCACCACGTGGTGCTGTCCACGGTAATCGGCCAGTTGGATCAACTCCATGGCCGATGCCGGCAGTGCGAAATCGGGTGCGACGTCTCCAGCATTCAGCATAAGGGCCCTCCTTCTTGTGGGGTGAGGTTTGCCTGCGGGCAAGCAGTGCGGGTGAGATAATCGCCATCGTCCCTGACTTGTGTTGGTTATAGCCCAGATGTCCTCTACCTTGCTTGGCGGGCTTACGCCCGCGCAGTTCCTTGCCGATTACTGGCAGAAGAAGCCGCTGCTGATCCGGCAGGCTGTCACCGATTTTCCGGAACTGATCGATCTGGCGCGTCTGAAGGCGTTGGCGCAGCGCGACGATGTGCAATCACGGCTGATCGAGTTCAAACGCGACCGCTGGCATCTGGCACACGGCCCGTTCGAGGCGCGCCGCTTCAACCGGCTGGGCGAGTGCGACTGGACCCTGCTGGTGCAGGACGTCAACCACCATATCGAGCACATCGATCGCTTGCTGCACCGCTTTGACTTCCTGCCCTATTACCGACTGGACGATCTGATGATCTCGTATGCCCCGCCCGGTGGCAGCGTCGGGCCGCACTACGATTCATACGATGTGTTCCTGCTGCAGGTGGGTGGCGCCAAGCGCTGGCAGATCTCGGCCGATGATGCGGGCAATTTCATCGAGGATGCGCCGATCCGGGTGCTCAAGTCGTTCACCAGCGAACAGGAGTGGGTGCTGGAGCACGGCGACATGCTGTATCTGCCCCCCAAGTACGCCCATTACGGCGTTGCCCTGACTGCCGGCATGACCTATAGCATCGGCTTTCGGGCCCCCACCAGCCAGGAAATCGTCGGCAGGTTCCTGGATTTCCTGCAGGACGAACTCCGCATCGAGGGCATGTATGCCGATCCGGGCCGGCAGCCGACCGCTGAACCGGGATTGATCGATGACGGCTTTGCCAGGGATATCGCGGGGATGCTGCAGCACATCCGGTGGGATGAGCAGCAGATCGCGCGTTTTGCCGGGCGCTACTTCACCGAGCCCAAGCCGCACGTCTATTTCGAACCGCCCGAGGCGCCGCTGGCGTACGAGGCATTCTGCGCCGCCGTGGCCAGCGGTGGTGTCACACTCGATCTGAAGACGCAGTTGCTGTACGACGCGGCGGGCTTTTATATCAACGGCGACGATCTTGCTGCCGCACCGCAGGCGTCTGCCGCGCTGAAGACCCTTGCCAACCGGCGCGCGTTGCCCGCGGGCGAGTATGATGAGACGGTGCTCGAAGCCCTCTACGCGTGTTACGACTATGGCTACCTTTACCCCATGCAAGTTTGAGCGGCCTGCGCAATACCAGCAGGCGCTGCTGGCGCTGATCCACAGTGCCGAGCGTGAACTGAAGCTGTTCGAGGTCGATTTCGGGATTGCGGGCATCGGCAGCCGCGCCTTTGCCGAAGCCCTGGGTGGGCGTTTTGTCGCCTGCGACAGCCTGAAGGTGACACTGCTGGCGCTGCAGCCGGAGCATATCGCCGCCCATGCGCCGCGCATTCTCGATCTGCGCGAGACCTGGAGTCACCGGTTCACCATGCTGCGCGTCAGCCAGCCGCCGCAGTTGTGGCACGCCGCATTTGCCACCGCCGATGGCGCACGCTACGTGAAACGCCACCACTTCGACTGGCCGCGCGGCGAAGCGGGCACCGACACGCGCGAGCTCGCCGGCCTCGGCCAAGTGTTCGACGAACTGCTGCAACTGGGGGAGTCTGAATTCAGCTGGCAACGGATGATGCTCTGACCGGCCCACCCGCCGCCGACCATCCTGCCGGCGCAGGCACTCCGGCTTGCAGCCTGCCCCGGCCGGAACGGGAACCCCGGGCCCAACACCCTCGTCACCCGGCAGCGCGGGCCTGCGCGAGGGAACCCGCTACAGCCTGCCGGGGCACAATGCCCCGCAACAGACCAACGCCTGCGCCCTCTCTTCTCCGCGTCCCAGCCCTATTCGGCGCGTATCGATCGGCTACGCCGGCAGCACCCGGGCGATCAGCGCATCCGCAAAACGTGCATCGAGCGGAATGGCCGCCTTGACGCCGTTGCCGGCGGCAGCGCTGACGGGCTCGCCGTCCTTGCCGCGCATCTGCTCCAGTTTGACGATCACATTGCCACTGGGGTGGATGATCTCCAGCAGGTCGCCCACTTCGAAGCGGTTCTTCACCTCGATCTCTGCCCAGCCGCCTTCGATGGCGCGTACTTCGCCCACGTATTGGCTGCGCTTGGACTTGGAGTGGCCGTCGAGGTAGTTCTGCGTATCGTGGCTGTG
Source organism: Chitiniphilus purpureus (assembly GCF_025642115.1). Classification (GTDB taxonomy): domain Bacteria; phylum Pseudomonadota; class Gammaproteobacteria; order Burkholderiales; family Chitinibacteraceae; genus Chitiniphilus; species Chitiniphilus purpureus. Next base: position 3,199,112 of record NZ_CP106753.1, read on the forward strand.
GTGGCGCTGGTAGAAGCCGTCGGTATAACCACGGTTGGCAAGGCCGTCGAGGTCGGCCAGCAGCGCGGGGTTGAACGGCCGGCCGGCAACGGCATCGTCGATCGCCTGGCGATAGGTCTGCGCCGTACGGGCCACGTAGTAGCGGCTCTTGGTGCGACCCTCGATCTTGAGCGAATCGACGCCGATGGCGACCAGCCGCTCGATATGCTCGATCGCACGCAGATCCTTGCTGTTCATGATGTAGGTGCCGTGCTCATCCTCCATGATCTCCATCAGCTCGCCGGGGCGTTGCGTCTCCTCGATCAGATAGCTCCGGTCGGCCAGCGGGTGGCGCACCACCTCGCCGGCGGCGGCAAAGGCGCGGTTGGCCTCATCCATGGCTTTGTTGAAGTCGAAGCGGATCACCTGTGCCTGTCCGGCCTCGTCCTCGAAGGCCTCGTGCACCTTGTAGTCCCAGCGACAGGCATTGGTACAGGTGCCCTGGTTGGGATCGCGGTGGTTGAAGTAGCCCGAAAGCAGGCAGCGGCCCGAATAGGCAATGCACAGCGCACCATGGACGAACACTTCCAATTCCATGTCCGGGCACTCGTTGCGGATCTCCTCGACCTCGTCCAGGCTCAGCTCGCGTGACAGGATCACCCGGGTGAGCCCCAGCTTCTGCCAGAACTTCACCCCGGCATGGTTGACGGTGTTGGCCTGCACCGACAGGTGGATCGGCACCTCGGGCCATTGCTCGCGCACCAGCATGATCAATCCCGGGTCGGCCATGATCAGCGCATCCGGCTTCATCTCGATCACCGGCGCCATGTCGGTGAGGTAGGTCTTCACCTTGGCGTTGTGCGGCAGGATGTTGCTGGCCACGAACAGTTTCTTGCCCCGGGCATGCGCTTCTTCGATGCCCTTCCTCAGGTTTTCGAGCTTGAAGTCGTTGTTGCGCGCCCTGAGGCTGTAACGCGGCTGACCGGCATAGACCGCATCGGCGCCGAAGTCATAGGCGGCGCGCATGCGCACGAGGTCGCCGGCGGGCAGGAGCAGTTCGGGAGATCTGGGCATCGGGCACATCCAAAAGCAACGCCCCACACGGTGCGGGGCGCTCGGCAGGCGCGATTATACATGCCCGGCGCTCAAGTTTTGGGCATGCTGGCAAAGCCGTCGGCGGATCAGCAGCTTAGTCCGCTTATCCACAGGCGTTGCACATGCTTGCTCCCATCGATTGTGAAAAAACGACCGTTCATCGCCCATTTTTACAGCGATCAAACAAAACCATTGCCGCTTCAATGGGTTGCGCGATTCATCCACAGCGCTTCAACATGGTTATCCGGCCAGATCGTGGAAAAGATGCCAGCGCCCGGGAAAGCCGTCATGAAGGCGGTGCAGATGCAGCGCTCCCATCTGCCCATATCCGGAGCAGGACCGGATCACGCCGGGCACGGCGATGGGGCCGGCGCTTGCTGGCAGCGCGAAGCCGGCTGCGTTTCAAACAGTTGCTTGCGTGCTAACCCCAATCCCGGCCCTGCAGCAAAAACGCTAAGGTAAGGAACCCGCCGCAGCCATACCGGATTCCGTGCCATGACCCGCCATCCCCATCTGTTCGCCCCTCTTGACCTGGGGTTCACCACGCTGGCGAACCGGATCCTGATGGGCTCGATGCATACCGGGCTCGAAGAAGCACCCGATGGTGGCGCACAGCTGGCGGCGTTCTACGCCGAGCGGGCGCGGGGCGGTGTGGGGCTGATCGTCACCGGCGGCGTCGCCCCCAATCCGGCCGGCCGCATCTACCCGGATGCCGCCATGCTGGCCGACGAAGGCGAACTGCCGCGACACCGCACCGTCACCGAAGCGGTCCACGCCGCCGGCGGCAGGATCGCGCTGCAGATCCTGCATGCCGGCCGCTATGCCTATCATCCGGCGGCAGTCAGTGCAAGCGCTGTCACCGCACGGATCTCGCCGTTCACGCCGCACGCGCTCAGCCAGGCCGAGATCGAGCAGACCATCGCCGATTTTGCGCGCTGCGCGCGCCTGGCCCAACTTGCCGGCTACGACGGTGTCGAAGTCATGGGCAGTGAAGGCTATCTGATCAACCAGTTCCTGGTGCGCCGCGTCAACCAGCGCGACGATGCCTGGGGCGGCTGTCTGGCACACCGTATGCGCCTGGCGGTCGAGATCGTACGGGCGATCCGCGCCGCCGTCGGCCCGCGCTTCATCCTGATCTTCCGCCTGTCGCTGCTCGATCTGGTGAAGGAGGGCGGCACCTTCGACGAGGCGGTGGCACTTGCGCAGGCGCTGGAGCGCGCAGGCGTCACACTGATCAACACCGGCATCGGCTGGCACGAAGCCAGTATTCCGACGATTGCCGCCGTAGTGCCGCGCGGTGCCTTCACATGGGTCACCGCCCAACTGAAGCCGCATGTGGGCGTGCCGCTGGTGGCGGTCAACCGGATCAACACCCCTGAGCTTGCCGAGCACATCCTGGCCAGCGGCGCGGCCGACATGGTGTCGCTGGCACGGCCGCTGCTGGCCGATCCTGAATTCGCCATCAAGGCCGCGACCGGGCGCGAGCTGGAGATCAACACCTGCATCGCCTGCAACCAGGCTTGCCTGGACCACGTATTCGAAGGCAAGCGCGCCAGCTGCCTGGTCAACCCGCGCGCCGGCCGGGAAACCGAGCTGGTGCTGCAACCGGCGGCACGTCGTTTCGAGGTCGCCGTGGTCGGTGCCGGCCCGGCCGGGCTGTCGGCGGCGCTGCACGCGGCGCAACGCGGCCACAAGGTGACGCTGTTCGAGGCCGGCGATGCCATCGGCGGGCAGTTCCGCCTCGCCAGCCGCATCCCGGGCAAGGAGGAATTCAATGAGACCCTGCGCTATTTCGAGCACCAGTTGGCCAGGCATGGTGTCACGCTGCGGCTGAACACCCGGGTCGAACCGGTCGATCTGGCGGACTTCGAGCGGGTGATCATCGCCACCGGCGTTGCGCCGCGCCTGCCGGACATTCCCGGCATCACCCATCGCAAGGCGGTGCCCTACCCGGCCGCGTTGCGCGGCGAGGTGGCGCTTGGCCGGCGGGTGGCCATCATCGGCGCAGGCGGCATCGGCGTCGATACCGCGCTGCTGTTGTCGGAGCCCGCCAATGCCATCGATCCACTTGCGCAGTACCGGCAGGACTGGGGCATCGACCCCACGCTCACCCTGCCCGGCGGACTCACCGCGCCCATGCCGGCACGGCCCGCACGTGAGCTCTGGCTGCTGCAGCGCCGCCCGGGCAAACCAGGCAGCGGGCCAGGCAAGACCACTGGCTGGATACATCGGCTGACCCTGCAATCACGCGGCGTCCACCTGCTGGGCGGCGTGCACTATCTCGGCATCGACGATGCGGGTCTAACGATCGAGGTGAACGGCCAGCAGCAGTTGCTGTCGGTGGACCATGTGGTGATTTGCGCCGGGCAGGTCTCCGTGGACACGCTGTACCACGCGCTGGCCGAACGGCGAGATCAGGTGCGCCTGATCGGCGGCGCCGAGCTGGCGCTGGAGCTTGACGCCAAGCGGGCCATCGAGGCGGGCCTGCAGGCGGCGCTGAGCCTGTAGCACCCTGCATCCTGCAGTGGCACCAATCACGGCGCAACGGGCCGGCCTACCCGTCCCACCGCCCTCAGCGCCCGGGCACGCCGAGCCGGCCCGGCATCATTGCGTGGTCACCACCCCGTCCCATTCAGCGTATTCCACCTCCGGCGCACGGCCCAGCGCCGCGACGAATGCGTCGCGCTCGCTGCCACTCCCCGTCACCGGATAGACCCAGGCACCCAGCGCCAACGGCCGGCCGGGGCCCAACGTCACCTGATAGCGCTGCGCCAGCTGCTGCAACAGCCCTTCGCGCTTGCTGTCATCGTGGAACTTGATGATCATCCCGGGCGCCTGCGCCGTCTCGCGCGGGGCCGCACACGCTGTCATGCCGGCCGCGATAAACAACGCTGCGCTCCAATTCGCCAGTTTGCGGTTCGCCATCATCCCATCCTCAAGAAAAAAGGCCCCGCCAGGGCGGGGCCGTGCGACCTGGGCGCGTTATTGCGCGCAGGCGCCGAGCGTCTTCCAGACACCCCACGGGCCGGAGAGCGCCGGGTTGTCACCCTGCGTCCACCACTTGGCCTCGTAGTTGACGCCCTCGTGCGTCACCCGGTTCCCGCCCATGTAGACATTGCTCGCCACCCAGGCGGCATGGCAGATGCCGGGCGCGGGGGTCGGCGTCGGGGTGGGAGTCGGCACCGGCGTGGGCCCTGGTGTCGGCACCGGGGTCGGCACCGGCGTGGGTACGGGGGTCGGTACCGGCGTGCCACCGCTGCATGCACCGGCCTTGCGCCACAGCGTCGGATTGGCTGCCGGATTCCAGTTGGCACCCAGATGGGCAAGGTGCGTGACCAGTGCCTGGTAGTTGTTGCCCTGATAGGTCACGTACTGGCCCGCCGTATAGGTCTGGCCCTCGGCCCAGGCGGGGTAGCAGGCACCCGGGGTCGGCGTGGGTACGGGCGTGGGCACAGGTGTCGGGGTCGGGCCCGGGGTCGGCACGGGGGTGGGCGTCGGCACCGGCGTGGGGGTCGGTACACCCCCTGCGGCACGCGCGGCGGCCACTGCAGCGACCGCATTCATCAACCCGGCACCGCACCCTTCGCCGCAGGCCACCGGCATCGGCTTCACCGTGCTGGTCAGCAGCTGCTGCACCTGGTCAGGCGTGAGGTTGGGATTGGCTGACAGCATCAGCGCCGCGACGCCGGCCACATGCGGCGTGGCCATGCTGGTGCCGTTGTAGCGCGCGTAGCCATCGCCGACCGGTGTGCTGGTTCCGGTATCGATGGTGGACAGAATGGACGAACCCGGCGCGGTGATCTCGACCAGCGCACCGTAGTTGCTGAAACTGGAACGGCGGCCGGCGCTGTCGGATGCAGCCACCGTGATCACCCCGGCACAGTTGGCGGGCGTGGCCTGACTGGCATCGCGGTTTTCGTTGCCCGCAGCGACCACCACCACCGCGCCCTTGCCGCGGGCGAAGTTGATCGCATTCTGGTAGGTGGCGCCGCAGGTGCTGCTGGAGCCGCCCAGGCTCAGGTTGAGCACCTTGGCCGGATTGGGGTTGGGCGCAAGGCCCGGTACGCTGCCACCGACCGCCCAGATCATCCCGTCGGTGATATCCGAGGTATAGCCGCCGCAGCGGCCGAGCACGCGCACCGGCAGGATGCGGGCGTTATATGCCACACCGGCCACGCCTTCACTGTTGTTGCCCACCGCGGCGATGGTCCCGGCCACGTGGGTGCCATGCCAGCTGCTGTTGCTGGTGCGGCCATTGCAGGTGCCGTAATCGCCCGGATCGCTGGCATCGCTGTCGCGTGCGTCACCGTCGACACTGTAGCTGGTCGAGGTGATCAGGTCGGCACCCGGCAGCAGGTTGGCGAGCAGATCGCGGTGCGGCCGGAAGCCGGTATCGATCACCGCCACCACCACGCCGTTGCCGGTGGCGATGTCCCAGGCACCCAGCACGTTGCTGCCGGCGCTGCTGTTGGCAAAGCCCCACAGCTGCCCCAGCTGCGGATCATTGGTGGTGCCCAGCGGATAGTTGATCAGATCGGGTTCGGCGTATTCGACGTTGGGATCGTCCTCGGCGATCTGCCGTGCCAACGTGCGCAGCTGCTCCAGACGCAGCTTGCGGTTGAGCTTCATCACCCGGGCGCCGGCGTGCGTGTCGCGCACCTTGCTCAGCGTCACGCCGTGCCGCCCTGCGGCGACGGCTTCGGCCTGCGGGCTGACATCGGCAACGGCGTTGCGCGCCATCGGCAGATCGCGGTATTTGATGATCAGCCGGTCCGACGAATCGGCGACGGCCAGCGGGGCAGCCTGGGCAGCCCAACCGGTGGCCGCGCACAACGACATGACAGCGACCGATACGGTCTTGAGAGCAAAACGGTTCATGAAGGGAGCCATCCTTATCTTTGGGGAAGGGAGGCCGACGTTATCGTTATTTACAACATCGGGCCGGCCGCCCGCAGTCTACCGCCGCCCGCCAAACCCGCCATCACCGTCAATCGCCGACAAAAAATCCAATAACATTAAAGGCTTATCTTCAATACCCCATCCCGGCCGCACCGGGCCATCAGAGCAATCCCGCAGATGCCGGGCGACCCTTTGTCTTTGCAGTTGCTGCAATCCGTTGCAACACAAGGGCTTAGGGTGGATCGAGCATGCCACCCCCTGTCACGCACCGTCGGTCTGTGCCCGGCGGATGCACGATGGGCCGCTTGTACCCCGCCATGCCGCAGCCAAAAAGAAAAGCGTGCCGCGGCACGCTTTTCCAGGTGAGGTGCTGCCTGCAGGCTATGCAGCGCGGCGACGGAACAGCGGCTGCGGATGCGCCACGCTCACCTGATAGGCTTCGGTGAAGTCGTCCAGCCCGAGCAATGCATCGGCGATGTCCTTGTCCGCACGCACCGCAAAGGCATTGAAACCGCAGCGCCACAGGTAGTTGAGCGTGTCCTTGAACACGTCGCCCACGGCACGCAGTTCACCGGTGTAGCCATGGCGCTCGCGCAGCAACCGTCCGATCGAGAAGCCGCGCCCGTCGGTGAACACCGGGAAATCGACCGCGATCACGCCAAAGAGATTGGGATCGACCGGCAGCGATTCGGGTTCGTCGTCGGGGGCGAGACAGATGCCGATCTCGCGCCCGGCAAGCTCGTCGCGATGGCCCAGCCAGTAGCGGTACGGCACGATCACGCGCCCTGCCGCCGGCACGGCGATGCTGCCGTCCTCACCCGGCACGACGCGGGTCCACGTATCCTGCACGATCTGGCGGTTGACGATGAGCTCAGGCATCGACGGCCTCCTTTCTGACAGTCTTGCCGCCGTAGACACGGTGCTTGAACGGGTCGATGCCGATGCGCTCGACCACGTCGATGAAACGCTCATCCCCTTCGCGGGCCTCGACGAACACGCCGATGATCTTGGCGATCACGTCCGGCATCTCGTCCTGGGCGAACGACGGGCCGATCACCTTGCCGATGGCGGCTGCGTTGCCCTGGCGGCCGCCCAGGCTCACCTGGTACCACTCGGAACCGCTCTTGTCGACGCCCAGGATGCCGATGTTGCCCACGTGGTGATGCCCGCAGGCGTTCATACAGCCGGACATGTTGAGGTCGATCTCGCCCAGGTCGAACAGATAGTCAAGGTCGTCGAACCGTTCCTGGATGGCTTGGGCGATCGGGATCGACTTGGCATTGGCCAGCGAGCAGAAATCACCGCCGGGGCAGCAGATCACGTCGGTCAAGAGGCCGATGTTGGGCGTGGCAAAGCCCAGCGCCTTGGCCTTTTCCCATAACGCGTACACATCGGACTGCCTGACATCGGCCAGGATCAGGTTCTGCTCGTGCGACGCGCGCACCTCGCCGAAGCTGTACGCATCCGCCAGATCGGCCACGGCGTCGAGCTGGTCGGCAGTGATGTCGCCCGGCGGCACGCCGGTCTTCTTGAGCGACAGCGTCACCGCGCAGTAGCCCGGCTGCCGGTGCGCAAACACGTTGCGCTCCACCCAGCGGGCAAACGCCCGGTTCTCGGCCTGCAGCCGGTGAAAGCCGGCGTCGTCGCCGGACAGTTGTTCGTACTGCGGCGCTACGAAGAAACGGCTGACCCGCTCGATCTCCGCCTGCGTCAGCGTGGCCGGGCCATCCTTCAGGTGCGCCCATTCCGCCTCGACCTTGGCACCGAACGCCTCGGGTGTCATCGCCTTCACCAGGATCTTGATCCGCGCCTTGTACTTGTTGTCGCGCCGGCCGTAGCGGTTGTACACCCGCAACGTGGCATCAAGGTAGGACAACAGGTGCCTGGGCTCCAGCCATGGTTTGATCAGGCTGCCGACCATCGGCGTGCGGCCAAGGCCCCCGCCGACATAGATCTCGAAGCCCACTTCGCCGGCCGCGTTCTTCTTCACATTGATGCCGATGTCGTGCACCAGCACCGCGGCGCGGTCCTCCACCGCCCCATTGACCGCGATCTTGAACTTGCGCGGCAGATGGGCGAATTCCGGGTGGAAGGTGGACCACTGGCGGATGATCTCGCACCAGGGGCGTGGATCGACGATCTCGTCGTGGGCGATGCCGGCGAACTGGTCGGTGGTGGTGTTGCGCACGCAGTTGCCCGAGGTCTGCACCGCGTGCATCTGCACCTGGGCCAGATGCGCCAGGATATCGGGCACATCCTTGAGCTCGGGCCAGTTGAACTGGATGTTCTGGCGCGTGGTGAAATGGCCGTAGCCGCGGTCATAGGTCCGGGCAATGAACGCGAGCTTGCGCACCTGGTGGCTCGCCAGCATCCCGTACGGCACGGCAATACGCAGCATTGGCGCATGGCGCTGGATATACAGGCCGTTCTGCAGGCGCAGCGGACGGAATTCGTCCTCGGTCAATTCACCGGCCAGATAGCGTCGCGTCTGGTCGCGAAACTGGGCGACACGGGCATCGACGATCTGCTGATCGATCGGATCGTATTGGTACATGGGCTGTTCCGAGAAAAAGCCGGATAAAGGAAAGGACTATACCAGCGCGCCTTATAGATAAAAAAACCGATTTTCTATATGGATACAGCTTGCGGCGCTAATGCTTGCGCTGGCGCAAGCCGGCCCGGGCAACGCCGGCAAGCACGCCGCGCCGGCCGGCACCGCCAAACGGGCGGCACCGCCGGAGTGGCGCCACCAGTAAAAATGCACGGATATGCACCGATCCGCGCACAGCCTCTGCCAGGCTGCGTTTACGGCCCGGATCACCGCCGACGGTGACCATGGCAATGGCGGCCGGTTCGTGGCGATGATCCGCATTGCGGGCGTCTGCACACGGGGCTAAGCTGCCAGCCTCTCCCCCGCCCCACCGTGCCCGGAACCCATGACAGTCACTCGCCAAACCGTGTCCCGCCTCGACTACACCCCGCCCGCCTTCCTGGTCGACCGGGTCGATCTGACCTTCGAACTGGACGAGCACAACACACTGGTCACCAGCCGGCTGGTGATCAAGCGCAATCCGGCGGCGTCCGCCGTGGCCGATGCGCCACTGGTCCTGGATGGCGAGGCCCTGGTGCTGGAAAGCGTGAAACTGGATGGCCGGGTGCTGGGTCCGCATGAATACGAACTGAATGACCGCCAGTTGTGCATCGGCGGCATTGCCGACGAGGTGATCCTCGAAATCGCCACCCGCACCGACCCGGCACGCAATACCAGCCTGATGGGGCTGTACGTTTCCAACGGCAATTTCTTCACGCAATGCGAGGCCGAGGGCTTTCGCAAGATCACCTACTACCTGGACCGGCCCGATGTGATGGCCAAGTTCACCACCACACTGATCGCCGACAAGGCCAAGTACCCGGTGCTGCTCTCCAACGGCAACCGGGTTGGCGAAGGCCAGCTGGACAAGAACCGCCATTGGGTCAAATGGGTCGACCCGTTCAGAAAACCCGCCTATCTGTTTGCGCTGGTGGCCGGCAAGCTGGTCTCGCTGACCGACAAGCATGTGACCGGCAGCGGCCGCACTGTCAGCCTTGAGATCTACGTGGAGCCGGGCAACCTGGACAAATGCCCGCACGCGATGGCGTCCATCCATAAATCCATGCAGTGGGACGAGGCGCGCTTCGGGCTGGAGTACGACCTCGACACCTACATGATCGTGGCTGTGTCGGACTTCAACATGGGCGCCATGGAGAACAAGGGCCTCAACATCTTCAACACCAAATACGTGCTGGCCAAGCCCGAGACCGCCACCGACGCCGACTTCGATGGCATCGAATCGGTGGTGGCGCACGAGTATTTCCATAACTGGACCGGCAACCGGGTCACCTGCCGCGACTGGTTCCAGCTCTCGCTCAAGGAAGGGTTGACGGTCTATCGCGACCAGGAATTCTCAAGCGATGTCGGCAGCCGTGCGGTGCAACGTATCCAGAACGTGCGCGCGCTGCGCGAGCATCAGTTCGCCGAGGACGCCGGCCCGCAGGCGCACCCGGTGCGTCCCGACGCCTACCAGGAGATCAACAACTTCTACACGTGGACGGTGTACGAGAAAGGCGCGGAAGTGGTGCGCATGTACGCCACCCTGCTCGGGCGCGAAGGCTTTCGCAAGGGGATGGACCTGTACTTCAAGCGCCATGACGGCCAGGCCGTCACCTGCGACGATTTTCGCGCCGCGATGGCGGATGCCAACGGCGCCGATCTCGAACAGTTCGCGCTGTGGTACAGCCAGGCTGGCACCCCGCTGCTCGATGTCGCCGGTGCCTACGATGCCACGGCGCGCACCTACACGCTCAGCGTGCGCCAATCCTGCCCGGCCACGCCGGGGCAGGCGGACAAGCAGCCGTTCCATATCCCGCTGGCCGTGGCACTGCTGGGCAGCGACGGTACGCCGCTGCCGCTCTCGCTTGCCGGCGGACATGACACCGACGCCGCCACCAGCCGGGTGCTGCAATTGCGCCAGGCCGAGGAACACTTTGTCTTCACCGGCCTCAACGAGCGTCCGGTGCCATCGCTGCTGCGCGATTTCTCGGCGCCGGTGCGCCTGAGATATCCGTATACGGATGAGGAACTCACCTTCCTGATGGCCAATGACGACGACGCCTTCGCCCGGTGGGAAGCGGCCAACAGCTACGCCATGCGCCTGCTGCGCGACGGCTACGCCAGCGGACAGCGCGGCGAGGCGGTCCACGTGCCCCCAGGCTATCTGGCCGCCGCCGGCCGTCTGCTGGAAGATGAGACGCTGGACCCGGCACTGGTGGCACTGATGCTGGAGCTGCCGAGCGAGCAGTATCTGTTCGAGGCGCTGGACGATGTGGACCCGGCGTTGCTGAGCAAGGTCAGGATCGAGGTGTTGCAGACACTGGCACGCGAGCTGCGCGGACCGCTGCTGGCCACCTACCAGCGGCTGAACGACGGCGCGCCGTACCGCTTCGATGCCGCTGCCGTGGCACGCCGCTCGCTCAAGAACGTCTGCCTGGCGATCCTTGGCGAACGCCAGGGGCCGGTGGTCAGCGAGCTGCTGATCAACCAGTACCGGCGCGCGGACAACATGACCGACCGGCTCGCCGCGCTCAAGGCGCTCGCCAACAGCGAGCACCCCGAGGAATACCTGGCCGACTTTGCGCAGACCTGGCAGGACGACGCGCTGGTGATGGACAAATGGTTCTCGATCCAGGCCACCAGTCGGCGCGCCGGAGTATTGAGCCGGGTGCAGGCGCTGATGGGCCACCCGGCGTTCTCGATCCGCAATCCGAACAAGGTACGCGCGCTGATCGGCGCGTTCTGCCAGCAGAACCTGCAGCATTTCCATGCACTGGATGGCTACGGCTACGCCTTCGCCGCCGACCGGGTCATCGAGCTGGATCGGCTCAACCCGCAGATCGCGGCCCGGCTGGCCGCGTGCTTCAACCGCTGGCCCAAGCTGGAGCCGGTCCGGCGCGCGCTGATGAAGGGTGAGCTGGAACGCATCGCCGCAAGTGCAGGCTTGTCGAGCGATACACATGAGATCGTCAGCAAAGCCTTGCAGCAATGACACCGGGCCGGCCCGCCGGGTTGGTGATCGGTACGGCGACCCGCGCCGATGCCCCGGCCATCCTGGCACTGCAACGCTGCGCCTATCAGGCGGAAGCGCAACGCTATGGCGATCCCGCGTTGCCGCCTTTGACACAGACGCTGGATGAGCTGGAGGCCGAGATCGCCGCCGGCATCGTGCTCAAGGCCCGGATCGGCACCGTGCTGGTCGGATCGGTCCGCGCCCGACTGGTGGACGGCACCTGCCGGATCGGCCGGCTGATCGTCGACCCGGCATCTCAACGGCGCGGCATCGGCAGTGCGCTGCTGCAGGCCATCGAAGCGGCCTGCCCGCAGGCCGAGCGCTTTGCACTCTTTACCGGCAGCCGCAGTGCCGACAACCTGCGGCTGTATCGGCGCCATGGGTATCAGGTGAACGGTGAACAGGTGGTGTCGGACAAGGTGACGCTGGTGTTGCTGGAGAAGGCACGCGGCGTGGGCTAGCGTTGGCGCGGCCGGGAATTGAATTCATCGATCAGCTTCTGCTCGCGCTTGGACTCGCGCCGCAGCTCGTCCTGCTCGTGCCGCACCTTGAGCGCTTCAAACGCCTTCACCTTCTTTTCACACGCCAGCCACACCTCCTTGTGCTGCAGGTACAACGCCTCCAGCCGGACGATTTCCGCCTGCTGCGCGCTGGCGGCGGCATCGAGCTTGGCCAGGAACTGCTGGTAGTCCCGCCACTGCACCACGGTCATCCCACCCTGGCCGCTTGCCATCAGGCGGCCCCGGTACTCGTCACGGAAGGTCTCCACCTGTTCGAGCTTGTGTTTGGCCGACTGCACCGCGGCCTGCGCCGCCTGCATCGCCCTTGCGGCTTCCTCGCGCTCATCCTGCGCCAGTTGCAGCAGAAAATGGAAACGGAACTCGGCCAAGGAACACGGCCTCCTGCAAATGCCGGAAAGGGCGCTCAGCCGGCAAAGAGCTGTGCGAGTTTCATTCTAGCGCCCTCGTACGATTCGCGCTCATGGACGCCTTGCTGCAAAAACCGCTCGAACAACGGGTGGCGACGGATGGCCTCGTCCAGCACCGGGTCAGAGCCCGGGGCATACGCACCGACTGCGATCAGGTCGCGCGAACGCTGGTAGCGCGACCACAGATACTTGAATTTTCTGACCAGTTCCAATTCGTCGCTGGCGATGATGTCGTGCATCACCCGCGAGATCGAGGCTTCGATGTCGATGGCCGGGTAATGGCCGGATTCGGCCAGTTGCCGCGACAGCACGAAATGCCCGTCCAGGATGGCGCGGGCATTGTCCGCGATCGGATCCTGCTGATCGTCGCCCTCGGACAGCACAGTGTAGAACGCCGTGATCGAGCCGCCGCCGACCCGGCCGTTGCCGGCGCGCTCAACCAGCTGCGGCAGGCGCGCGAACACCGACGGCGGATAGCCCTTGGTGGCCGGCGGCTCACCCACGGCCAGCGCGATTTCACGCTGTGCCATCGCGTAGCGGGTCAGCGAATCCATGATCAGGAGGACGTGCTTGCCCTCATTGCGGAAGAATTCGGCGATGGTGGTGGCGTAGGCCGCGCCATAGAGGCGCTGCAGCGGCGTGGTGTCGGCCGGCGCGGCCACCACCACGGAGCGGGCACGCCCTTCTTCGCCAAGGATGTTCTCGATGAAATCCTTGACCTCGCGGCCGCGCTCACCGATCAGGCCCACCACCACCACGTCGGCAGTGGTATAGCGTGCCATCATCCCCAGCAGCACCGATTTGCCGACCCCCGAGCCGGCAAACAACCCCAGGCGCTGGCCGCGCCCCACGGTCAGCATGGCGTTGATGGCCCGCACGCCCACATCCATCACATGGTGCACGGGCTCCCTGTCCATGGGATTGAACGGCCGCGCGTACAACGGCATGAACCCTTCCTGCGCCACACGTCCCTTGTTGTCCAGCGGCCGCCCCAGCCCGTCGAGGATACGGCCGAGCAGGCCCCAGCCCACCGGCACCTGCCGCCCATGGTCTTCCAACCGGCGCTGTGGCGGGCGTACGCGCCCGTATTCGGGCACCCAGGCCGCCACATCCTCATGCGGCATCACCTCGGCACCGGGCTCCACGCCATACAGCTCGGCGATCGGCATCAGAAAGAGCTTGTCCTCCTGGAAACCGACCACCACCGCCTCCACCGGCTGCCCGCTGGGCGTCATCACGTCGCAAGACGCTCCGATCGCCAGCCGCAACCCGACCGCTTCGAGCACCAGCCCGGAAACCCGCGTCAAGCGCCCACAGGGCAGCCAAGGGCGCACCCAGCGCACCGCGTCAATGCATTCGTCAAGAAAACTGTGGTGCCGCTCCAGCGCGTCAGACATCGGGCCCCCCTTGGTCCCGGGCTGCGATGTCGTCCGCCTCACCGGCATCCTGCGGCTCGGCCTGCCAGGCCAGATCGGCGCGTTGCTCACGGCCCAGCACCCGCACCAGGCCCGCCCAGCGTGTGGCAAGGCTGAGATCGGCGCTGGAAGTGCTCGAATCGATACGGCAACCACCGGCTTCGATCTGCGGATCGGGCACCAGCCGCCAGACATCGGCGGGCAACTCGCCGCCCAACAGCGCCTCGACCGCATCCTGATCGGCCGGATTGAGGAACAATCTGGCCGGTGGGCGCATCGGCGGCAGTGTGGCCAGGGCCTCGCGCAACAGCGGCAGCAGGCGCTCGCGGTCCACCTCAAGCGCCTTGCGCACCATCTGCCGTCCGACCACCAGCGCCAGATCCAATACCTTGTCCGCCAATGCGGCATCGAGGTCCCCGACCAACGACTGTAGCTTCATCAGCAGCGCCTTCAGCCGCTCGACCTCCAGCTCGGCCGCCAGCCTCCCCGCCTCCAGGCCCGCTTCGAAACCCTCGCGCTGCGCCTGCTGCTGGATGGCCTCGATTTCCTCGGCCGTCGGCCACTGCATCGGCGCCACCGACTCGGGTTCGGGCTGAACCACCGGCGCCGGCTCAGGAGCCGGCTGCGCCGGTGGCGGCACGGACGGCTCAGGCGCGGCCACCGGCGCCGCCGGGGCATGCGCCGCGGCCCTGGCCCGCTCCTGCGCTTCCTCGTGGAGCGCGCCCAGTTCCCACCGCTCCCAGGCGGTCAGTTCTTCACGGGGGATCACGCGGCGCGGTGGCGTGGGCATGGATCGTTCTCACGGCAAAGGGACACAAAACACGAAGGCCGCGAAAGGCGGCCCTGCCTGACAAGCATAGTGGGGTGGTCCCGGTTTGGCGAGACCCGGTCGACTACTCGACCAAGCCTTCGTCGCCCTTGCCCGACAGCACGATCTGCCCTTCGTCCGCGAGGCGCCGCACGATCTTGAGGATTTCCTTCTGCTCAGACTCCACCTCGGAAAGCTTGACCGGGCCCTTGGCCTCCAGGTCATCGCGCAGCATCTCCGCGGCACGCTGTGACATGTTCTTGAAGATCTTGTCCCGGAGCGCCTGGCTCGTGCCCTTGAGTGCGATCACCAACGAATCGGACTGGATCTCGCGCAGCAGCAGCTGGATGCCGCGATCGTCGATATCCAGCACGTTGTCGAAGGTGAACATCTTGTCCTGGATGCGCTGGGCCAGATCCGGATCGTATTCGCGGATGCTGGAGATGGCGCTGGCCTCGACCACGCCGCCCATGAAGTTGAGGATCTCGGCGGCCATCTGCACCCCGCCCATCGCACTCTTCTTGAGCTTGTCCGAGCCGGACAGCAACTGTGTCAGCACATCGTTCAGTTCCTTGAGCGCCGCCGGCTGCACGCCTTCGAGCGTGGCGATGCGCAGCAGTACATCGTTGCGCAGGCGTTCGGGGAACTGCGCCATCACTTCGGACGACTGGTCCGGCTCCAGGTGCACGAGGATGGTGGCGATGATCTGCGGATGCTCGTTCTTGATCAGTTCGGCCACAGCGGCCGAATCCATCCACTTGAGCGACTCGATGCCGTTGTTGTCATTGCCCTGCAGGATGCGGTCCAGCAGGTTGGCGGCCTTGTCCGAGCCCAACGCCTTGGTCAGCACTGAACGGATGTATTCGTCGGCAGCGCCGAGGTTGGCGCGGTTCTGCGTGGCCGAGATGAAGTCGCCCAGCACCTCGTCGACCTCTTCGCGCTTGACGTTGTTCATGTTCGCCATCGCGAAACCGAGCTTTTGCACTTCCTTGGGCCCGAGGTACTTGAAGACGTCGACCGCGGCTTCCTCGCCCAGGGTCATCAGCAGGATGGCGCTCTTGCGCACGCCCTCCTCGTTCATATTGGCGGCCATGGCCTACTCCCAGATCAAGGCGTGCGGGCGCCGGTGTCGGCAGGCGCCCGTCAGCCCACCTTGTTCGGATTGACGTTCTCTTCCTCGTTGGACATCCATTCGCGCAGGATGGTGGCCACCATGCGCGGATCGTTCTTGGCGAGTTCCTTGCTCTGCTGCATCAGATCGGCAAAAGCGGCCGAGCGGGCGGCGTCCTCTTCCTCGCCGGCGATGGCGGCGGACTCCTCCTCGGTCTCGGTCTCGCCCAGGTCCACCGTGTAGGTGCCCGGCTGCTCGCGCGGACGGGCGAGGTCCTTCATCAGCGGGCGTACCACGAAGAACAGCAGATACAGCACCACCACGCCGATCAGCAGCAGCTTGATCAGCTCGGCATAGTTCTGCCTCAGGTAGTCGAGCGCCTGATCCTGCAGCGGGCGCGCCTCCAGCGGCATCGACTCGGCGAAGGCCGCATTGACAAGGTTGACCGAATCGCCGCGCCGCTCGTTGAAACCGATCGCCTCGCGGACGAGGTTGTTGAGCTGGGCGACCTCCTGCGGCGTGTACGGCACATAGGTGGCCTTGCCGCTCCGGTCGGTACCCGGCTTGTAATTGACCACCACCGCAGCGGACAGGCGCTTGATCGACCCGACCGGCTGCTTGACATGCTGGATGGTCTTGTCGACCTCGTAATTGGTGGTGGATTCGTTGCGTGCGCTGCTGCTGCCACTCGTGCCCGGCCCCACGCCGGAGGCGACCGGCGCGGTCAGCGGCGCCACCGCCGCGCCCGGGGGCTGGTTGGAAAGCGCGCCGGGTACACCGGCCGGCCCCTGCTCGGCGCTCTGGCCGGTCTGCGACAGCGTCTGCCGGCTGCGGATCGCCGCTTCGGATGCATTGTTGGGCTTGAACGTCTCCGAGGTCTGCTCCACCTCGGCAAAGTCGATCTGCGCGGTCACCTCGGCACGGGCATTGCCCTTGCCGACGATGGGCTCCAGGATGGCCTGCACCCGCTCGACGTAGTTCTTCTCGATCTGCTGCACGTAAAGCAGCTGGCGTGCGTCCAGGTTCGATGCATGCTGCTCGGGCGAACGCGACAGCAGATTGCCGTCCTGATCGACCACGGTGACATTGCGCACCGGCAATGCCGGCACACTGCTCGACACCAGGTGCACGATACCGGCCACCTGCGCGTCATCCAGCACCCGCCCGGGCCGCAGGGTCAGCATCACCGACGCGGTCGGCTTTTGCTGATCGCGCAGGAACACCGTCTGTTTTGGAATGGCCAGGTGCACCCGGGCCTGGTCGACCGCCGCCACGGTCTGGATCGAACGTGCCAGTTCGCCTTCGATGGCGCGCTGGTAGTTGACCTGCTCGGCAAACTGCGAAATGCCGAATTTCTGGTTGTCCATCAGCTCGAAGCCGACGTTGCCCGACTTGGGCAGGCCCTGCGCGGCCAGCCGCAGCCGCAGATCATAGACTTGGTCCGCGGGGACCGAGATCGTACCGCCACCTTCGAGCCGGTACGGCACATTGGCCTGCTGCAACGCCTGGATGATGGCGCCGCCTTCGGCATCCGGGATATTGGTGAAGAGCACGCGATACGCCGGCTCGCGTGACCAGAGCGCAAAGCCGACGATCAACGCGATGACGGCAGCGACACCGGCGAGCATGGCAAGCCTGCGGCCCATGGAGAGCGCGGCAAAGCGCTGCCGCAGTGCCTGCGGGCCACTTGCGGTTACCAGATTGCCGTCAGCCGCTACGCCCGCCTCTGCCATAGATTACGTGGTTCGCCCCGAAAGACCTGCAGGTCACACCTGCATGTTCATGATTTCCTGGTAGGCGCTGACCAGTCTGTTGCGTACTTGCACCATGGTTTGAAAGGAGAGGCTGGCCTTTTGCAGCGAGACCATCACTTCCTGCAGATCGGCCTGTGGATCACCGGCCTGGAACGCAGCCTGCTGGGCCTGAGCCTCCTGCTGCATCTGGTTGACCTGATCGAGGGAATTCTTCAGCAGCGCGGCGAAATCGGGACCTTCGCCGGTGGCAGCCGGCTGTGCGGGGGCCTGCCCTGCCGCCAATGCCGACATGGCCTTCAATTCACCCAGCAGTTGATCGATTCCTTGGACGCTCATGGCTCGCCTTCCTATGAAGCGAAATTGTAGGGGCCGTCACCCGCCCCGGGCAAGCAAATCCTAAGCCAGCCGGCACCGGCGCTACGCGGGGCCCGTGCCGTCCTCCTCGCGATACTGCTGCAGCTTGTGGCGCAAGGTGCGCTCACTCATCGCAAGCTTCTGCGCCGCAAGCTTGCGCACGCCGCCGCAGGCCTTGAGCGTCTCGAGGATATGGTGCTTCTCCAATGCTTTGATATCGGTCGGCCGCTGCGGTTCTTCAATCGGCGTTGCAGACCGCGCCTGCAGTGGGGCAACGGCAGCTTTTGCCGGCCCCTGCGGCAAATACAGATGCTCGGCCAGGATGACGTCGCCCGGAGCCAGGATCAGGGCGCGCTGGATCACATTGTCAAGCTCCCGGACATTGCCCTCCCAGCCGTAGCCTTCCAATCTACGCTCGGCATCAGCGGCAAGCAACGGGGCGCGCCGCCCGACACGCGCGGCGTGGCGTGCAAGCATGGCGCGGGCCAGCGGCAGGATGTCCGAAGGCCGCTCGCGCAGTGCCGGCAGGTGCAACGGAAACACGTTGAGCCGGTAGAAGAGGTCTTCGCGGAACTGTCCGGCCGCGACGGCCTGCGCGATATCGCGATTGCTGGTGGCGATCACACGGACATCGACCCGGATCGCCCGTGTGCCGCCGACCCGTTCCACTTCCCGTTCCTGCAGCACCCGCAGCAGCTTGGCCTGCAGCGCCAATGGCATCTCGGTCACTTCGTCCAGGAGCAAGGTACCGCCATTGGCCTGCTCGAACTTGCCGATATGCTGGTTGGCAGCGCCGGTGAAAGCCCCACGCTCGTGCCCGAAGAAGGTCGATTCGAGCAGTTGTTCCGGTACCGCCGCGCAATTGACCGCCACGAAGGGACGCTCCACACGCATGCTGGCGCGGTGGATGAAACGGGCCAGCACCTCCTTGCCGGTACCCGATTCGCCTGAGATCAGCACCGAGGCATCCGATCCCGCGACACGGCGCGCCATGTCCAGCAGCCCCCGCATCGCCGGGTCCTCGGCGATCACCGTATCATCCTCGCTGCCCGGCAACATGTATTTGACGACTTCGTGCAGCAACTGGTCCGGCTCGAATGGCTTGGGCAGGTAGTGACAGGCGCCGGCATGCAGTGCGGCCACGGCCTTTTCCACCACACCGTAGGCGGTCATCAGCATGACCGGCAGCCAGGGGTAGCGCTGCTTCACTTCCAGCAGCAGTGTCTCGCCATCCATGGGTTGCATCTGCACATCGGAGAGCACCAGCGCGACGCGCTCGGTTTCCAGGCAGCGCAACGCTGCTTCGCCATCGCTGGCGGTCAGCACGCTATGCCCCCCCAATTGCAGGGTATCGGTCAGCGCATCGCGCAGATCGTCGTCATCCTCGACGATCAGAATGGGTAACGACATGAAAGCCGGTTCTCCGTGATCGAACTGCCATCAGGCCCGCTTGCCCGCCAACACCATCAACCGTTGCGCGATATCGCGCAATGGCAGCACTTCATCCACACCGCCCAGTGCAATCGCCTCCTTGGGCATCCCGAACACCACGCAGCTGGCTTCGTCCTGAGCCAGATTGTAGCCGCCCGCGTCGTGCAGTTCGCGCATGCCCTGCGCACCGTCCCGCCCCATGCCGGTGAGGATCACCCCGAGCACGTTCCTGCCTCCGACATTGGCAGCCGAGCGGAACAGGACATCCACCGAGGGGCGATGCCGATTCACCGACGGCCCCTGCGACAGATCGCACACATACTGCCCGCCCTTGAGCGCCAGCATCAGGTGGGAATGCCCGGGGGCGATATAGGCATGTCCGGGCAGCAGCCGCTCGCCGGCCTGTGCCTCCTTGACCCGGATGCGGCAAATCGCGTCCAGGCGCTCGGCAAACGAGCGGGTGAACAATTCCGGCATATGCTGTGCGATCAGGATCGGCGGGGCATGCGCGGGAATGGGGGTGAGGAGATCCTTTAGCGCCTCGGTGCCGCCGGTGGAGGCGCCCACGACGATCACGCACTCCGTCCGGTGCGGTGCACGCGGCTGCAGCGCCAGGACCACGTCGGCGCTATGGCTTGGCGGCACCGTCAGATTGGGCAGCTCGGTGGTGCGCCGGGGCGCGTGCTTTTTGGGTGGGTCTCGTTGATTGTCGTCGGCCATGATCGCAATAACTTTCCGGCACGTCGCCGGTTGGGGCCTGTGGGTCTGTGTTGCGCAACCGCACTGCTCGCCGCGCAGAGGGTGAGGGGGTATCGCAGGGTGTTGCCGGTGTCCACGCCGGACCGGCGATCCCCTTTGCACAGCCCGTCATCCTTGCCGGCCACTCACCGCTCGCGCGGTCCGGCATCGCCGGGCAACCCTGGTAAAACGCAGGGCTTTTACACCATGTCATCTTGACGAGTGATCACCCCGATCGCAAGTTCGGCACGCGGCCCGTTATGGCTTCTTGCTGCGGACACGGTAGTAGGCATGCACTTCGTTGCCCGTCCCCCGATACTGCAGCATGTCGCACAGGGCGCGGATGAGGGCGATGCCGCGTCCACTCAGGCCGCCGGCCGTGGAGAGATCGTTGGTCAGCCAACCCGGCCAGTCAAAGCCGTGCCCGCTGTCCTTGACGATGATGCGCAGATAATCCTGCCCATCCAGCCACATGCCGGTCAGATCGATCTCGACATGCCCTTGCTGCAACATCGCAAGCCGGCGCGCGCGCTCGGTCAGGTATTGCTCTATCCCCTCGGGCTCGCGCTTGAGCGAGGAATCCAGGCCCAGCACCCCGTGATCGAGCGCGTTGACGAACAGCTCGGTCAGGATCAGGAATACATCGGATTGGCTTTCCCCCGGGCCGATCACCTTGTTGATGAAGTTCATCATGAACGGCACGGTGTTGATGTGCTGCAGCTGCTGCGCCCCCAGGTTCAGGCTGTAGCGCCAGCGGGATTCCGCAAGCTCCTGGAAGCGCATGGGATCGGCGGCGCTGGGTGCGCTGTGGATCGGCAGTGCGCGTTGCGGCAAGCCGCAATGGGCCATCACCAGCGAAATGTCGTCGTGATGCGGGACGTTGTCCAGGTGCTCGGTCAAGCGGCGCTTGACCAGCGCCATGCGTTCGGCAGGCGGATAGGTGGCGACTACATCCATGAGCCGCTGGATGCCGAAAGGCTCACCCAGGGGATTGCGCGCTTCGATCAGTCCGTCCGAATAGGCGATCACCGTGCCCGGAGCGCTGAAATAGTGGCGCTCGGGGATCACGTCCATCGCCTCGGTCGGCACGATCCCCAACGGCAGATGCGCGGATTTCCACACATGCTGGCTCTGGCCGTCGATCCCGACCAGCTGCACGCCCGGCATGCCACCGTTCCACACATCCACCCAGCCGTTCACCTCATCGATCGCAATCAGCACCACCGCGACAAACCGTCCCACCGGCAGGACCTGGCGGACCTTGTTGTTCATTTCGGTGAGGATGTCGGAGATCGAATATCCCTTCTCGGTCATGCTGTAGAAGGGTTGCGTGAGTGGCAGCACGTTGAGGGCCGCAGTAAGGCCATGGCCGATGCCGTCGGCCAGCAGGATATACAGCGATTGGCCGGGTGTACGCGCCGCGGCGATCAGATCACCGGACAGGCTTTCCGCAGGCGTGAGCCAGTATTCAAGCAGCGGGTCATAGAGGCGCTCCGCGTTCACCATCTGTTCCATCAGATGGCGCACTACGCGCTTTTCTTCCTCGGCCCGGTCGTAATAGTCGGCAAGCTTGCTCGATTGCTCGCGAACCTTGCGGTTCAGCTCCAGCGTGCGGTCGAACGCCTTGAGCTTGGCTTCGAGCACCCGGAAATTGACCGGCTTGTTGATGTAGTCGTCGCCGCCGCGCTCGATCGCCTCGGCCAGACGGTTCTCCTCACCCACCCCGGTGACGAAGACCACGGGCACCCAGCTCTCCCCCGCTTCGTTCTTGATGGCCATGGCGGCTTCCGGCCCGCTCAGCACCGGCATCATCATGTCCATCAGCACCAGGTCCGGACGCTCTTGCCGCCAGACCTGGACCGCTTCCGCGCCGTCGCGCGCAATGACGGCCATATGGCCCAGGGCTTCGACGAAACGGGAAATCAGCAACAGGACTGCTTCGGTATCGTCGACAACCAGGATTTTCATGCCAGGGGAATAATCAGCGAATGGTAAAGATCTTGCCGAAGCAGGCGATTTCCAGAACTTGCTTGACCGTATCGCGGCAATTCACCAGCGCGAGGCTCTTGTTGGCCACGCCGATTTTTTCCTTGAGAAGCAACAGCATGCCCAGCGCCGAGCTGTCCAGATAATTGACGTTCTGAAAATCGACCAGCACTTCCTTCACCGAAGGATTGGCGATCAATGTCTCACAGACCTGGCGAAATTCCCGGTGCGCGCTGAAGTCGAACTGCCCGGACAAAATAACGCGGCCCACATCCCCTTCGATCTCAACGGTAGGCGTCATAAGGAAATCGACCTCTTAGTAATTGTTGCCAAATTGCCGTAATCCATAATTAACTGACGCAGCCCTTAAGGGCTTCCGGCGTCCTCATACCTTAGATGCCCCGGCCAGCCGTGGCAACCGCAGCATAAACTCGCTGCCCTCGCCGGGCGAGGAGGTCGCCTCCACAGTCCCGCCGAACTGTGACACCAGATTTTGCACGATAGCAAGCCCCAGCCCGGTTCCTTCCTTGCGTGTGGTGAAAAAAGGCTCGAACAGGCGCTCCAGCACCTCAGGCCCCATCCCTGCCCCGGTGTCGCGCACCGTCACCACGGCCTGCCCGTCGTCGCAGGCCAGACTGACCATGATTGTGCCTCCGCTTTGCGTAGCATGCATAGCATTGTCAAGAAGATTGAGGACGACACCCTGAAGTTCCTTTCTATTGACCATGGCAAGTATTGCATGTCCAGGAAGCGAGCAAATCAGTTGCAGCCCTGCGGCCTCCAGTTGCGGCTGCATGGTCTGCACCGCCTCCTGGATGCATGAGGTCAGATCGCATGATTCCAACGGCAATGCCTGGCCGCGCACGAACCGCAACATGTTCTGTATCAGCGATTCAAGGTGGCGTAACCGTGCCAGCGACTTTTGCGCGAAGCGGATCCTGTCCGGCTCGGGCAGCTGGGGCTTGGTGAGATTGGCGCTATAGAGCAGCGCCGTCGCAAGCGGCGTACGCAGCTGATGGGCAAGCCCGGCGGCCATTTCCCCCATCGCGGCAAGCCGCTTGTGATGTGCAAGATCCTGTTGCAGGTTCCAGCTCTCGGTCAGATCGTGCACAAGGACGATGCGATGTGTCTCCTGAGGCATGTCCCCATAGCTGAGATTCAACTGCAGCACACCGTCGGCATGGTGGTGGCGCCACAGGTCGGATACGGTGTCCAGCTCCAGCTGCTCGCGGCTGAATTGCTCCCAATCCATGCCTTCGCACAATGGCGCCAACAGGCGATGGGCGGCCGGATTCATCGCGATCACCTTTCCCACGCCATCGATCTCGACCACCCCTGCCGGCAGATTTGCCAGCAATAGCGAAAGGCGGCGCGAAAGCGCTGCTTTTTCCTCCAACTCGCGGCGCAGGTTGCCATTGGCGATCTCCAACTGCCGCGTGAGCGACTCCACCTGCAATTGCAGTTCAGAGTAAGCTTCTGTCAGCTGTTCGGAAGCAACGGTGAATAGCGAAAAAGCCGTTTCCAGCTCTTTTGGATCAATCCCCGGCGGTTGTTCGGCCAATTCCCGCACTCCTTGTAGCATCGGTTCTTTTGCATTATAAAGAGCCTTAATCCCGCATCCAGCTTGGTTTTGCGGACTCTATTTAGGGTTTCGAGCAATTGACTGCGACTTGACCGCCAGCCCATCCTGACAACCTATGCGTGCTGGAATCGCGTCATCAGTATCCACTCAATCCTTACCGGCCATCCATCGGCCATGTGTTCTGGAGTCGCATCGTGTCTGATCTTCTGAAAACCATCGATGCCCGAACCAAGCTCGCCGGCACCAACAAGCTTGAGATCCTGCTGTTCACCCTGGGGGTGGATCAACGTTCCGGCCGGCGTGAGAACTTTGGCATCAACGTGTTCAAGGTGCGCGAAGTGATGCGCACGCCCGATATCACGCAAGCGCCGGAAATGCCTTCGTCGGTCGAAGGCATGGTCAGCCTGCGCGGCGTGCTGGTGCCAGTGGTCGACCTTGCCAAGTATGCCGGCGTCAGCAGCGACACCCGTCCCGGGATCATGATCGTCACCGAGTATAACGGCCATACCCAGGGCTTCCTGGTCGAGGCGGTCGACACGATCCTGCGGCTGGACTGGTCTTCGATGCGCGTGCCGCCCGATATGCTGCTCACCCAGATGGGCGGCCTTGTCACTGCGGTGACCGAGCTTGAGAACGGCAAGCTGGTGATGATGCTCGACGTGGAAAAGGTGCTGGCCGAGACCACCCAGACCGCCGACGACATCGATACCTCGCTGGTGGTGCAGAACCGCAATTTCTCGGAAAAGAACATCTTCTTCGCGGACGATTCGACCGTCGCACGCCGCCAGATCAGCCAGACGCTCGATGCGATGGGCGTGCGCTATCAGTATGCGATCAACGGCAAGCGCGCCTGGGATGAGCTGCAGCGCATCGCGCAATCGGCGGCGCTGCAGGGCAAGGAGGTCCGGGACTTGGTGCACCTGCTGCTCACCGACGTCGAAATGCCCGAGATGGACGGATACATGCTCACCAAGCTGCTCAAAAGCGATCCGCGCTTTGCCGGGATTCCGGTGCTGATGCATTCGTCGCTCTCCGGCGCCTCCAACCAGAAGCTTGGGCAGTCGGTGGGCGTGGATGGCTATGTGTCCAAGTTCGAGCCGCACAAGCTGTCCCAGATGATCGCGAGCTTCCTGCTCAAGGAATGAATGCCGCCAGCCTGCCAACCAAGCCACATTCAAGAGCGTGACCATCATGCAAGCCAATCTGCTCGAAAGCGTGGATGCCCGCACCAAACTGGCGGGCTCCAACAAGATGGAAATCCTGCTGTTCTCGCTGGGCACCCGCGAGATCTTCGGCATCAATGTCTTCAAGGTACGCGAAGTTTCGCAGACCCCGAAGATCACCAAGACGCCCAATATGCCGCTGGGTGTGGAAGGGGTGATCTCGCTGCGGGGCAATATCATTCCGGTGATCTCGCTCTCGAAGTTTGTCGCCACGCAGGAAAAGCCATCCAGCGACGCCAACAGCACGATGATCGTCACCGAATTCTCCAAGCATACCCAGGCCTTTCTCGTGCATGAGGTGGACCGGATCATCCGAGTGGATTGGGACAAGGTGCGCGCCCCGGAAGCGATGCTGGCCGGCAACCAGGCACTGATCACGGCGCTGACGGAGCTGCCGGACGGCAAGCTCGTCTCCATCCTGGACGTGGAGCAGATCCTTTCCAGCGTGATCGGCGAACCGGTGATACCCGACCTGCCGAGCACCCATGTCAACCCCGAGTCGTTCATGTTCTTCGTCGACGATTCGATGGTGGCGAGAAAAGAGATCGTCAGCGTGCTCGACAAGATCGGCATCAAGTACTACCAGGCCAACAACGGCAAGGAAGCCTGGGACAAGCTGCAGAACCTGGCCAACCGCGCAGTCCACGACGGCGAGCTGCTCAAGGAAAAGCTCAAGATGATCCTGGTGGATGCCGAAATGCCGGAGATGGATGGCTACGTGCTCACCAAACACATCAAATCCGATCACCGCTTCAGTGGTATTCCGGTGGTCATGCATTCCTCCCTGTCTTCCAACGCCAATCGGGCCATGGGTGCGAGCGTCGGCGTCGATGCTTATGTGGCAAAATTCGACCCCGTAATCCTTGCCGACACCGTGACGCCGTACGTTGTCAGCTAGCATAAAACCGATTCAAGTCGCGCGCTTCGGGCGCGTGGATGGAGTTCCAAGATATGGCAGATAACAATATGCGTTTTCTCGTGGTGGACGATTTTTCCACCATGCGTCGCATCGTCCGCAACCTCCTGAAGGAACTTGGCTTCTCCAATGTGGAAGAAGCCGAGGATGGGCAGGTTGCGCTGCACAAGCTGAAAAACACGCCCTACGACTTTGTCGTGACCGACTGGAACATGCCGAACATGACCGGCATCGAATTGCTGCGGGCGATCCGCGGTGATGCGCAGCTCAAGCACCTTCCGGTATTGATGGTTACGGCCGAGGCCAAGAAAGAGAACATCATCGAGGCCGCGACCGCAGGCGCCTCCGGCTATATTGTCAAGCCGTTCACCGCAGCGACCCTCGACGAGAAGCTCAAGAAGATCTTCTCGAACCTGAATAAGTAAAGCAGCAGCAAGGCTCAAGGAGGCCGCACGTGAGCGATCAAGCCCTCAACAGCGGAGATTCCGCCGAACTCGAAGCCCTGTTCGACAGCATCGTGCAGGCACAGCACGAGGACGACCCACCGGCGTCCGGGACACCGGGGACGACGGCGCAGGCAGCGACTCCGGCAAGGAGCGGAAGCGTGGAAGAGCTTTCCGAACCTGCCCGTACGATGTTCTCGCAAATCGGGCAACTCACGCGCAAGCTGCACGATACGCTGCGCGAGCTGGGGCTCGACAAGTCGCTGGAACAGGCGGTTTCGCAGATCCCGGATGCGCGTGACCGCCTCAGCTACGTGGCGACGATGACCGAGCAGGCGGCCGAGCGCACGCTGAATGCGCTGGACGCAGCCCGGCCATTGCAGGACCAGATCGCCAACGGCTCACGTGCGCTGAGCGCCGATTGGGACAAACTGTTCGCCAACCAGCTGTCAGTCGAGGAATTCAAGGCCCTGGTGCAAAGAACGCGGCAACACCTCAAGACATCGGTTGAACAATCCGACCAGATCAACAGCCAGATGCTGGAGATCATGATGGCCCAGGACTTCCAGGATCTGACGGGCCAGGTGATCAAGAAAGTGCTGCTGATGGCCAAGGACATGGAAAGCCAGCTGCTGGAATTCCTGCTTGCCTTCTCGCCACAGGGAACGCGGCACGACGATGGCCTGCTGGCAGGCCCGGTGATCAATGCGGAGGGCCGTACCGATGTGGTGACGAGCCAGGAGCAGGTCGACGATCTGCTTGAAAGCCTGGGTTTTTGATCGAACAGCCACAATACTGGATGTACGGGATGCGCGTACGGAGGCCAAGATGAGTGACTTTGCCGGCATGGAAGAGTTGCTGCAGGATTTTCTGACCGAAGCGTCGGACCTCTTGTCGGAAGTCGACAACAAGCTGGTCGAGCTGGAAAAGCGTCCGGACGACAAGAACCTGCTCAACGACATCTTCCGCGGGTTCCATACCATCAAGGGGGGCGCCGGGTTTCTCAATGTCGACGCCATGGTGAGCCTGTGCCACCGGACCGAGAATCTGTTCGACAAGTTGCGCAACGGCGAGCTCAAGCTCACGCCCGAGATCATGGACAGCATCCTTGCCGCCACCGGCGTGGTGCGTGAGATGTTCGGTGCCCTGACCCAGGGACGTGTGCCGCAGCCGGCACAGCCCGAGCTGATCGCTGAACTGGATGCCGTGCTGCAGGGGCAGGTTCCAGCCGCCCCGGTGTCGGCAGCACCCGTTCCCGCGGCGCCGTCCCCAGCGCCGGCCGCCGGCGAGCCCGACTGGCCGGGCCTCTACAATGCGTTGCTCGATCACACGTCAGCCACCCCGCAGACGGCGCTGGAGACGGCACCGGTGCAATTGCCTGCCGCAAGCGAATCGGCGCAGGGCCTGCGCCCTGCCACGCCGGTCAAGAGCACCCCTGCGCCCTCGCAGCAGCTCTCATCCGCCACCCAGGAAACCACGATACGCATCGATACGGTCCGGCTTGACCAGGTGCTCAATCTTTCCGGCGAGATCGGCCTCACCAAGAACCGGCTGACCACGCTGCGTTCCGACATCATGTCGGGCAAGATGGATTCGTCCACGCTGAAGGCGATGGATGAGGCAATCAGCCAGCTCGACCTACTGGTCAGCGATCTGCAGAACGCGGTGATGAAGACGCGCATGCAGCCGATCGGCCGGCTGTTCCAGAAATACCCACGCTTGGCCCGCGATCTGGCCCGGCAGTTGGGCAAGGATGTGGAACTTGTCATCAGCGGTGAGGAAACCGAGCTTGACAAGACCATGATCGAAGACCTGAACGACCCGCTGGTGCACCTGGTGCGCAATGCGGTCGATCATGGCGTCGAAACCACCGAGGAACGCGTGGCGACCGGCAAGCCGGCCAAGGCGGTGGTCGAACTGTCTGCCACCCAGGTGGGCGACCATATCCTGATCGAGATCACCGACGATGGCCGTGGCATGCGCCCCGATGTCATCCGCAAGAAGGCAGTCGAGAAGGGCCTGATCGACATCGAGAGCGCCAACAGTCTTGATGACAAGCAGAGCCTGCAACTGATCTTCCTGCCCGGCTTTTCGACCAAGGACCAGATTTCCAGCGTATCCGGCCGTGGCGTCGGCATGGATGTGGTCAAGACCAATATCCAGAAGCTCAACGGCCGGATCGACATCCAGTCGGTGGCCGGTGAAGGATCGCGCTTCTCGATCTCGCTGCCGCTTACGCTGGCCATCCTGCCGGTACTGGTGGTCAAGGTGTGCAACCAGCCTTTCGCCGTGCCGCTGGCCATGGTGCGCGAGATCATCACCATCCGCAGCGAACAGGTCCAGGAGGTATCCGGGCGCGCCACCATCGTGGTGCGCGACGAGATCCTGCCGGTGAAGTCGCTGGCCGCGCTGATCGGCTGGCAGGAAACCCAGGTGCCCCTGTTCGGCGTGCTGATGCAGTCGGCCGAGCACTCCTTCATCCTGGCCGTGGACAGCTTCGTCGGCCGCGACGATGTGGTGATCAAACCACTGCAGAACATCCGCCCACGCGGCGTGGCCGGCGCCACGCTGTCCGGAGACGGGTCGGTGGTGCTGGTACTGGATATGGAGGACCTGCTTTCGTCGTCCAATGCGGATACTTCGGCAGTGAAGACTTCGCGCCTGACCGAACCGGCAGCTTGAAATAACGAGATAAGCACCGGGGTGATGCTGCCCGCTTGCCCCTGAAACCACGCCATCGCACCGCCCGCAGGATTCGAAGATGACGCAAGAACACGCCTATATCGGCCGCCAGCCCATACTCAACCGACAGCAACAGATCATTGGCTATGAATTGCTGTTCCGCCTGGACAAGCAGGCCACCACCGCCGAGTTCTCCAGCGACATGCAGGCCGGCACCAATGTGCTGGTCAACACCATCTCCAACATGGGTACCGACTGGCTGGTCGGCAGCAAGCTCGCCTTCATCAACGTGGCCGAGTCCATGCTGGAGAGCAACTTCCTGGAACTGCTGCACCCTCAACGGGTGGTGCTTGAAATCGTCGAGACCACCTCGGCCACGCCCGAGCTCTTGACCCGCATCAAGGACCTGCGCAACCAGGGGTTCGGGATCGCGCTCGACGATTTCGTGCTGGCCCAGCACACACTGCCGTTCATGGAGTTCGCCAACTACATCAAGCTTGATATCCAGCTGTTGGGCCTGCCACAGGTGCCAACGCTGTCCAAGGAGCTGCGCAAGTACCCGGTGCTGCAGGTGGCCGAAAAGGTCGAGACCAAGGATGAATTCAAGCAGTGCCTCGACATCGGGCTTGACTGCTTCCAGGGCTTCTACTTTGCGCACCCGGAAACCCTGTCGGCCAAGGTGATCAATCCGAGTTATGCCAATATCCTCAACCTGCTGAACATGCTGCGCAACAACGCAGAGATCCGCGAGATCGAGAATGCGCTCAAGCGGGATGTGGCGCTGTCATTCAAGTTGCTGCGCTACATCAATTCGGTCGGCTTTGGGCTGTCGTGCGAGATCCAGTCCTTCCGCCACGCAGTGACCATCCTTGGCTACCAGAAACTGTATCGCTGGTTGACGTTGCTGCTGGTGACCGCCGGGGCGGAAAGCGGGTCGCCCCCTGCCCTCTTGAAGACCGCAGTCACCCGCGGTCGTCTGGTGGAGCTGCTCGGCAGCCATCTGCTGGATGGCCAGGACCGCGACAATCTCTTCATCGTGGGCATGTTCTCGCTGCTGGATGTGCTGCTCGACATGCCGATGGACCGCATCATGGAAACGCTGATCCTGCCCGACAGCATCAGCGATGCGTTGTTGGCACGCAGCGGCATCTACGGGCCGTTCCTGGAACTGGCCGAGGCCTGCGAGGACCCGGATATGAGCGAGGTGCCACGACTGTGCGAGCAGCTGCAGATCACGCCGGAAATGCTCAACCGCGCGCATGTGCAATCGCTGGCCTGGGTCGAGGAGCTGGGCGTCTAGGAACGCAGCGCCTGGCCACATCGGCTGCTCCCAAACAAAAACCCCGCCGCGGCGGGGTTTTTGTTGAATTGAATCAAGGCTGGCCTCAGTTGGCGAACTGCGTGGTCTCCACCACGTTCCAGCCCTTGCCGCGCCCTTCCACATCGTTCTTCAGCTGCGCATCGCCGACCTTGGTCACGATCTCGGCAAACTTGGGATACTGCGCCAGGATGTCCGGGTTGGTCTGCCAGCCCGCGGGATTGGCCACCTTGTAGGTGTAGGTGACGGTATGCCGCTGGTAGTTGGCGGTCTGCTCGGCCACCTTGTCCTCGACCACCTTGTCCACTTCCAGCGTGCCGCTGCAGAAACCGGGACCGGCAGGCTCGGTCAGACCGGTGTAGTAATTGGTGCCTTCCTCGGTCACGTTGAACTGCACCTTGCCGGCCTCACCTTCCACCGGTGCCACCTTGACGAGTCCGGCCTTGACCAGCGCGGCGAGTTGCGCGCCATTGGGTTCGGTCAGCGCTTCATACTTTTCGTCGACCGGATCGCCAAAGCGCACCGGCACCGGAATGCAGGTCTTTTCAGCAGTGCTGAGGTATCCGTTGATCGAACTGATGAGTTCCTTCTGATCCACCGCCGCTTTGGGTGCCTCATCACCGCTTTTGCCGCAACCGGCCAAGCCCAGCGCGCCCAGGGCGGCGATCAAGGCCAATGTCTTCGTCGTCCACATTTGCATCGGGGGTCCTCTCCAAGTAAGCGTGCATGGCGCACCAAGCAACAGGGCAATAGAGGATAACATCGACGCTGGGCGATGACACCAGGGCGACCCCATAAACTTACAATTTAATCTGACGTACGCAGCTTAGGCAGTCGGCTCGAATGTCATGGCAACCGAGTTGATGCAATAGCGCTCGCCGGTTGGCGCCGGGCCATCGGGAAACACATGACCCAGATGGGCATCGCAACGGGCACAGCGCACTTCGGTACGTACCATACCGTGGCTGTAATCCGGAACCCGGATGATCGCCCCGGGCTGTGCCTCCTCCCAGAAGCTCGGCCAGCCGCAGCCGGCATCGAACTTGGTATCGGAATGGAACAGCAAGGCTTGGCAGCAGACGCACAGATAATCACCCTGTGCATTGCGCAGGTAATGCTCGCCGGAGAACGGGCGCTCGGTGCCTGCTTGCCGGGTCACCCGATATTGTTCGGGGCTCAGCTGGGCCCGCCATTGTTCATCGCTTTTTGCAATCTTGTCGCTCATCCTGGCTTGCTCCATCCATGGCATGTCGTATCAGATGGGGGCGCCAAGCCGCTGGCGCAATGCGCCTTCCAGCGCCGCAACAGCGGCAGGCCAATCGCCCGGGCGCGGTTGTCGGAACAGGCGCAGGCTGGGATACCACGGGCTGTCCTCGCGCGCCAGCAGCCAGCGCCAATCGGCGTCGAAGCGACTGACCAGCCACACCGGCCGCCCCAAGGCCCCGGCCAGGTGCGCGATCGAGGTGCAGGCGCTGATCACCAGATCGAGCCCATCCAGATAGGCGGCGGTATCGGCAAAATCGCGCCAATGGGCACTGGCGTCGTGCAGTGTGAAGCCGGCGGCCCGCGCCTGCTCGGCCTTGCCTTGCTGCAGGTTGTGCCAGGTGATGCCGGGCAGGTGGGCCAGATTGCGCAGCAAACCAAGCGGGACGGTGCGCTGGATGTTGTCGGCCTGCCCGGGATTGCCGGTCCAGCACAGCCCGATGTTCAAGCCCGTGCCGCGCACGGCTGGCGCGCCCCCTTCCGGGGTGCGCAGATAAGGGACGGGGAAGGTGCGCAGCATCGCTTCATCGACCTGCAGCGTGGCGGCCAGGGACATGATGGGCACGCAGTGGGTGAACGTCGCCGGGTCCGGCAGGTGGTCGCAGACAGTCACCCCATCCAGACTGGCGGCCATGAGGCGTGCCATGGCCGGCGGACAGGCCAGCGTGACCGTGGCGAACCGCGCCTGCAACTGCGGTACGAAGCGGGCAAACTGCAGCAGATCGCCGTACCCCTGCTCGGAAAACACCAGCAGCCGGGCCGTCGCCGCGACCGCCTCACCGTGCCAGCGCGGCAGCGGCACGGTCGGCGGGGTCACGCCACAGGCCGCCCAGCGCGCCTCGTAGCCGATCCAACCTTCACGCCAGCGCCCGTGCAACAGATCCAGCGTGCCCAGGGCATAGCGTGGCAGCGGCGTATCACTCAACGCCAACGCCTGCCGGTACGCCGCCCGTGCGCCCTCCCAATCCCCCAGCGCCCGCCGGCAGCCACCCAGGTTGTGCCAGGCATCGGCATGGCCGGGCGCGCGTGCGAGCACGGCTTCGAACGTGGCCAGCGCCTCGGTCATCTCGCCGTGCTGGCGTAGCAGGCAGCCCAGGTTGTACCGGCTTTCCAGATGATCCGGCGCCGCGTCGAGCGCTGCCAGGTAGTGCGCCTTGGCAGCCTCTGGCGCATTGTTGTCCCGCAGCAGATTGGCCAGGTTGTAGTGGGCCGGCGCGTAATCCGGAGCCAGTTGCAATGCACGCTCCAGCTCGGCGCGTGCTGCGGCGGTTTCGCCCAACGTGCGCAGCACATTGGCCAGGTTCAGCCGCAGCGCGGGCGACCGGGGATCGAGCGCAACCGCGCGTGCAAGCGCCGCACGTGCCGCCACAGGATCGCCCAGTCGCGCACAGGCCTGCCCCAGCGCCGCCCAGCCGTGCGCTTGCCCCGGGGACTCACGCAGCGCAGGCTCCAGCAGTGCACGCGCCGCGGCCGATTCGCCGGCACGGGTGGCGGCGATGCCGCAGGCCAGCTGCAATGGCAGCTGCCGCGGCCAGCGGGCGAGTGCCTCGTCATAGTGCCGATACGCAGTCATCCAGTCGCCGCCTGCCTCGGCCGCCCCCGCGCGTGCCACCGCCGGATCGTTCCGCCAGCTCATCGTTTGCCTCCGAAATGCCGTGCCAACCAATCGGCCACCATGCCAGCCACCTGCTCCCATCCGTCGTCCACGGTCAGCGCATGGCCGATCTGCGGACAGAACTGCGCCGGCACGCCCCAGGCCCGGGCCGTGGCCACCACATCGGCAGGACTGATGATCCTATCCTGCCCCGCTCCCACCACCAGGCAGGGCAGCGGCCGCGGCAGGCCGAACATCTGCCACGGCTGGGGCAGCATCAGCTCGGCCAGGGCCAGGGTGGATTCGGGTTGTGCGCGCGCGGCGAAGGCATCCAGCCGCGCCTGCGGCAAGGTGGTCGAGAACAGCAGTTCGCGCAGCACCCGCAGGTCGATCCGGTCCGGTGCCTCGTGCCATTGGAAGCGCGACAGCCCGGCCAAGAGATGCGGTCCGGTCAGGCCCACATAGGCCAGCGAGCCGGACAACCCGTAAGGCGGTACGCTGGCCAACAACGCCAGTCCGGCGACCTGGCTGCGGCGCGCATGGCGCTGCACCAGATAGCCGCCGAGCGAATGACCGATCAACACCGGCGCCGCCGGCAAGGCACCGGCAACGCTGGCCACGTTGTCGAGGAAGTCGTTCAGCGTAAAGTTGTCGAGCCGGTCGCGCCCTTCGCTGCCGCCGTGCCCGGCCAGGCTCAACGCATGGCAGTCGTAGCCCAGCCGCGCGAAGTACGGCAGGAAGGTCTCCTCCCAGCACCAGGCACCGGCATAGGCGCCGTGGACGAACAACAGCGGCGGGGCGGCCCGGCGCCGGGCTGCATCGGCCGGCCGATGCAGGACTTCAAGATCGATGACATCGTTCATCGGACAAACCCGATGCCAAGGCGCAGGCTGTTGGTACGACGGTCGTAGCTGCGCAGGCTCTCCCCATAGCCGTCCCAATACTGCAGGTAGGCGAAGAAATCCGCGCCGAACGCCCGCAGCGGATAGGCCAGATCGACCTGCACCGACCCCTTGCCCTTGCTGCCGTAGCGTCCCAGCAGCGCGGCAGTGAGCCCCTGGCCGTCGCCGACCTTGAAATGCCAATCCACATAGCCGCGATAACCAGCGATATCTGGGTTCTCGTCCATTTCGGTCAGATAGGTGGCAAAGACCGGCGAAAAGATCAGGTGCAGATCGTCCACATCACCCCAGTTGAAGGTCGGATTGATGAACAGCTGGTTCAGATCGCGCGATTCGCTGCCGCCCTTGCCGTTCGATTCGTGCCGGAAACCATAGGCCAGATCGAAACGATCCACGTAGGGGATACGGGCAAGGTTGGCGCGCTCGTAGTAGAAGGCCGGTTTGTAGCTGGTGTCGTAGAACGGGGTGGAATCCTCGGACAGGTTCCACAGCGAGGTCTGCGAATAGGCAAAGCGCAATCCGGCCAGCCAGGGCATCCGGCGCGCCAGTGCACTGTCCGGATCGAACAGCTGATAGCGGAAGCTGAACTGGAAGCGGGCGTCCTCGCCGTCCGGTGCCATCAGGAAATACATCGGCTCCAACGGTGCAAAGCGCGCCGCGGCATAGTTGGTGACCGCGGTGTTCTGGATCTGCACCTCCGCCGGCAGCGGCGTACCCGGTTGCAGCGGTGTCGGCACGCTGGGCGGTGTCGGCTGCACCGGCTTGCGTACCGCATAGCGCAGCAGGCGCGCGCTGTCGGGAGCAAGGGTGAACGGTGCGGCGGCCTGGGTCAGGTCGCACAGTCGCGAACCAGGGCAGAACAACGTGGTCGACGGCGTCACTGCCTCGTCCGCCCGGCCGCGATTGACATACAGCACTTCGACGGTCTGGGCCGCCGTGTCGCTGGTCATGAACACTGTTTCCACCGCTGGCGCCACCGGGATGGCCAGCCCCAGCAGGCAGCCGGACACACTATGTATCCATCCGCGCATCACTCGTCCCTTGGCTGCAAATGCCGGCGATTATCGCCGGAAAGCCCTGCTTTCGCGACCAGGGGGCGAGCTTGCTCACAGCGGCGGCAGGCGCACGCAGACCGGACGGCGGCGTGCAGAACGCCAGATGGGGCGCCTGCCTGGTACGAAGCCGTGCATTTCAGCGCCCTTGCACCAGCGCACTGCCACCGCCGTGGCGCACCGGTTCGCTGATGGCGGTCACCGTCCCATCGGGGTTGAAGCGGATGGCATTGGCGGCGCCGATCTCGTCCGTCTCGCTCCAACGATGGCCATACGCCGCCAGCGCTTTGGCCTGGGGGCTTGCGGCATAGCCGAAACGCTTTTCCACCTGGGTCTCGTTGCCGTTACGCTGGCTCAACCGCGGCGCGGCCAGCGCATCGGCAAGGCTCATGCCCAGATCGAGGTGATTGACGATGGTCTGCAGCACGGTGGTGATGATGGTGGAGCCCCCGGGCGAACCCAGCGTGAACGCCGGCCGGCCCTGCCGCAGCACGATGGTCGGGCTCATGCTGGAGCGCGGACGCTTGCCGGCTTCGGGCACATTGGGATGGGGGCCGGAAAAATCGAAGTCGGTCATCTCGTTGTTGAGCAGGAAGCCACGTCCCGGCACCACGATGCCACTGCCGCCCCAGTCCTCGATGGTGAAGGTATACGCCACGACATTGCCTTCGCGATCGCTCACCGTCAGATGCGTGGTGTGGGCCGGTTCCGCCGCCAGGGCAGCCGGTTGCGGTCGCAACGGCACCGACTGGTCGTTCTGGAACAGGTAGGGATCGCCCGGCCCCACCTTGCCGGACGCTGCCGCGGCAAGATCGATCGCCCGGGCGCGCTCAGCGGCGTAGGCCTTGGCCAGCAACCCTTCGCCGGGCACATCCACGAACTCGCCGTCGGCGACGTAGGCATTGCGGTCGGCGAACACCAGCCGCGACGTCTCCAGGTAAAGGTGCTCGGCCTGGGCGCGCGGCAGCGCCTTCAGGTCGAACTGCTCCAGGATATTGAGGGCCTCGGCGATGGCGATGCCGCCGCTTGACGGCAATGGCATGCCATAGATCTCGTAGCCGCGGTAGGTGGAGCGGATGGGCTGGCGCAGCCGCGCCTCGTAGTGCTTCAGATCGTGCAGCGTCATCTGCGCGCTGAGCACAGCCTCACCCGGCTGCGTGGGCGGGGCGTTGACCGCCTGCACGATCTGGGCCGCCAACGGTCCTTCGTAGAATCCGCGCACCCCCTGCCTGGCCAACAGCCGATAGGTGCCGGCCAGATCGGGATTGCGGAAATGCGTGCCGACCGGCAATGCCTTGCCATCCTTCAGGTAGAGCGCACTCGTGCTGGTGAAGCGCGCGAACTTGGCCTCATTGCGGCTATTGATGCGGTGGAAGTTCGGTCCGACGCTGAAACCGCGCTCGGCCACCTTGATCGCCGGCTTGAGCACCTGGGCGAAATCCATGGTGCCGTACCGCGCCAGCGCGTCATGCCAGCCGCGCACCGTGCCGGGCACGCCGACCGCGACGCCGGAGGGCACCGCCGCCTCCCACGGCATCGCCTTGCCGCCTTGCTGGAATACCGCAGGATGGAAGTAGGCCGGCGCGGTCTCGCGATGATCGAGCGCGATCACGCGCTTGTCCTTGGCCAGGTAGATCAGCATGAAACCGCCGCCACCGATGCCGCAGCTGAACGGGTCGGTCACCCCCAACACGGCGGCAGCCGCCACTGCGGCATCGACCGCGTTGCCGCCCCGGTTCAGTATCTGCAACGCCGCCTGGCTTGCCGGCTCGGAAATGGTGGCGACCGCGCCACCACGCCCGGTGGCGACGGGCTGTCGCCCCCATGCGGCCACTGCCGCCATCAGCAACAATAGTCCCACTGCAGTGCGCTGCATCATCAGGCTCTCCTTGGCATAGGTGCTAAGGATGCTAGCAGCTGACTGATGAAAGGCTGAATACCAAGTGACTGGACCACCCAGCCTGCCGACATCTGGCTGTCGGCTTGCCGACTATGTGGACCGGCGTAACCGCAGCGCCATGCCTGCGCGACTGCACGGCCACCCTGCCAACACCGCCGCTACAGCCGCTTCACCACCCACTTCAGCCCTTCGTCCTCAGGATGTGGGTGAATCTCGAAGCCCAGCCGTTTCATGAAATTGAGCATGGTCTTGTTGCTGGTGAGCACTTCGCCTTCCACGGTATCGAGATCCATGTCGCGCGCGGCGCTGAACAGCGCTTGCATCAACTGGCTGCCCAGGCCCTTGCCCTGCATGGTGTCGGCGATGACGATGGCAAATTCGCAGCTGTCGTAGTCGGGGTTGACGGTGAAGCGTGCCACTCCGAGGATGCGCTCCCCGTCGCCCTCGCCCAGGGTGCCCACCAGCGCCACCTCGCGGGCATAGTCCAGCTGCGTGAAGCGTGCCAGCATCGCCTGCGGCAGCGTCTTGAGCGTGTTCATGTAGCGGTTGTAGCGTGTCTCGTCGGACAGCTCGGCAACGAAGCGCGCCATCATCTCGGCGTCCTCCGGCCGTACCGGGCGGATGGTGACCGGTATGCCGTTCTTCAGCTCGCGCACCTGCACCAGATGCGACGGATACGGATGGATCGCCATATGCGCATAACGACGCGTGCGCTCCGGCACCGGCGCCACCACGATGCGGGCATCGACCGCGATCACGCCCTGCTCGTCCGCCACCAGCGGATTCAGATCGAGCTGCTGCACCTGCGGCAGCTCGCACACCAGCTCCGACAGCCGCAGCAGCACGTCGGCCACCGCATCGATTTTGACCGCAGGCTGGTTGCGGAACACCTCCAGCATCTTCTTCACCCGGGTACGGCGGATCAGATTGGCGGCGAGGTACTCGTTCAGCGGCGGCAGCGCCACCGCCACATCGTTGAAGATCTCCACGGCGATGCCGCCGGCACCGAAGGTGATCACCGGACCGAAGGCGCGGTCGCGCGCCACCCCCAACATCAGTTCCCGGCCAAACCTGCGGCCATGCATCGGCTGTACCGTCAGGCCGCGCACCTTGTCGCCGAAACGCTCGCGCGCCCGGGTCAGCATGCGGTTCGCTTCGGCCGCCACGCCGACCAGGCTCTGGATGTTGAGCGTCACGCCGTCGATGTCGGTCTTGTGGGCCACCCCTTCCACATCCAGCTTGAGCGCAATCGGCAGCCCCAGCCCCATGGCGACGGTGACCGCATCGTCGGCGCTGGCGGCACGCAGCGTCGGGATCACCGGGATATGGAACGCGCGCAGGATGGCCTTGGACTCGATCTCATCGAGCACCGTGCGTCCGCTGGCCAGCACGGTGTCGATGATGATGCGCGCGGTTTCGAAGTCCGGGTTCTCCCACTCCCCGAGCGGAGCGGCGGTCTGCAACAGCAGCTGCTGGTTGTATTCCCATGCCGCCAGCGAATAGAACACCTCCACGCCGTGCTCGGGCGCGTTGAAATGCGCGCAGTTGTGCTTGGTCAGGAGCCGGCGGCTGTCCTCCACCTTCTTGCCGCCGATCCAGGCCAGCAGGATGGGCTTGTCGGTGCTGCGGTGCAGCTCGATCATCGCCTCGGCGGTCGCCATGTGGTCGGTACCGACCTGCGGGGTGAACACCACCACCACACCGTCGACATTCGGATCAGCCAGCACCGTCTGCGTGACGCCGCGAAAACGCGCCGCCGGCGCATCGCCGAGCACGTCCACCGGATTGCAGCGCTCTGCCTGCGCAGGCAGCCAGACGGCGAGCTGGGCCATGGTGTCGGGGGTGAGCGTGGGCAACTGGATATTCAGGTCATGTGCCCGGTCCACCGCCATCATGCCGGCGCCCATGCCGTTGGTGATGATGGCCAGACGCCGCCCCCGCGTGCGATAGCCGGCGTTGACCACGCGGGCGGCGATGAAGAGCTGGTTGATGGAGCGGATGCGCAGCACCCCGGCGCGGCGCAGCGCGGCCTCGAACACGTCGTCGCGTCCGATCAGGCGCTCGCTGTGGGTGCGGCCCAACGCCAGCGTCTCGTCGTAGCGGCCCACCTTGAGCACCATCACCGGCTTAGTGCGGGCGGCGGCACGCAGTGCGGACATCAGCGTGCGCGCATCCTGCACGTCTTCCAGGTAGATCAGGATGCTGCGGGTCCTGGGGTCGGACACCAGATAGTCCAGCGTCTCGCCGACATCCACATCGGCGCCGGTGCCGAGCGACACCACGCTGGAAAAACCGACCTCGTGCGATTCGGCCCAGTCCAGGATGGCCGAAGCCACCGACGAGGACTGCGAGACCAGCGCCAGATTGCCGGCAGTGATCCTGCCCTGATAGTGCCCGGCCAGGAAATTCGAGATCGGCCGTACCAGCCCGAACACAGTCGGGCCGAACAGCCGCAGATCGTATTGGCGGGCAAGCACGAGCAATTGGTCGAGCAAGGTGCGTGCGCGCTCGTCGGTCCCGACGAAGTCGCACGACATCAGCACCACTGCCTTGACACCCCGCCTGCCGCATTGCTCGATCAGCGCCTTGAGCGTGCGCGACGGCGTGGTGATCACCACCAGATCCAGGGGGCCGTCGATCTCAGCCACCGATCTCACCGCCTTGATCCCCAGCACCGTGTCGCGTCGCAGGTTCACCGGAAAAAGGCGCCCCGGATAACGGCCTTCGACCAGATTGGCGAACACGGTCCTGCCTACCGCGCCCTCGGTTTCGGTGGCCCCGATCACGGCCACCGACTTGGGGTCGAACAAGGGCGTGAGGTAGTGCTGTTTCATGGCAGGCTCGTCGGGTGCGCGGTTGAGATGAATTGTAGCCGGCGCCTACGCCGGCTTGACGCGCCGCAGCTTGAGTTGGCGCAACAAATGTTGCCCTGGCCGTGCCCGCTGGCGCGGCGGCCACCACGCACAAGCCTTCCGATATAATTGCGCCCGTTTTGCACACCCCGACAAGGACCCGACATGGACATCAGCAAGATCCCGGCTGGCAAGGACCTGCCGAACGACTTCAACGTGATCATTGAAATCCCGGCCAACGCGCCGCCGATCAAGTACGAATTCGACAAGGAAGCCGGCGCCATCGTGGTCGACCGTTTCGTCGGCACATCGATGTCCTATCCGATGAACTACGGCTTTGTGCCGCATACGCTGTCGCTTGATGGCGACCCGGTGGATGTGCTGGTGCACACCCCGTTCGCGCTGGCCCCCGGCATGGTGATCAAGTGCCGCGCCATCGGCGTGCTGGGCATGGAAGACGAGGCCGGCCAGGACGCCAAGGTGATCGCTGTGCCGGTGGAAAAGATCTGCCCGATGTACAAGCACATCCAGAAGCTCGAGGACCTGCCCGAGTTGCTGCTGGCGCAGATCCAGCATTACTTCGAGCACTACAAGGACCTGGAAAAGGGCAAGTGGGTCAAGGTGACCGGCTGGGGCGACAAGGCCGCCGCCGAGGCCGAGATCGTCGCCAGCTACCAGCGTGCCCAGCAAGGCTGATCCGGCCTTCCAGGAAAAACCCGCCGATGAGGCGGGTTTTTACTTTGGGACACACCGCCGCTAGGGCGCTGGCCGGGAGGCATCGTCGCGCGTGGCGGCCTCCGACGCGGCCCCGGCGAAAAGCTCGGGGCAACTGACCGCCACCTCGCCGCGGTCCACGGTCAGTTGCCCGGTGCCGAATTCACCCTGATAGCTGCCCGACAGGTGCTTCGCATCACCCTGCAGCGTGATCCTTGTCTTCTGCGACGGCGAGAAGCTGAGCTGCCAGCCCTCCTTGTGCCGCCGCCCCTCGATCACCACCGGCACCAGCCCCTTGCAGATCACGCCGAAGCGGCCGTGGGCGGTGAATGCGCCGGCCCGCTCGGTCAGCAGCGTATCGATCAGCAAGGCGCGCGCGCGCCGGTCATGATGCAGCTTGGCCCAGTAGTTGCCGACGAAATCGGCCGGCAATACCGGCTGCGCCGATGCAACGCCGGCCAACAGGGCCAGCGCACCCATGATGTAACGTGTCATTGGTTTCCTCCTTGCGCCGTCCGTTGCGGCGCGATCATGATCCGGGACGCCAGCCTCATTGCCCGTCGCGCAACACAGCTCGCTATACTTGCCAGCTTTGCGCCCCGTACCGGAGATTGCCATGTTGTCCCGCCTTCGCCAATTGCTGCGCCCGCTGCTCGCCGGCGCCTGCGCCGCCGCCCTGCTCGCGCCCGGCCCGGCCCACGCCGCCGAGACGACGTCGCCGGATTTCCCCCGCTCGCACCTGTGGCGCATTGAGAAGCCGGGCCAACCGGCGTCGTGGCTGTTCGGCACCGCGCATGTCTCCGATCCGCAAGTGACACGCCTTTCGCCCGCGGTGCAAGCCGCATTCGACGGGGCGGAGCGGATCGCCACCGAGGTGCGGCTCGACTTCGGTGCCTTCATGGAACAGGCGCACCTGGTGCTGCTGCCCGAAGGCGAAAGCCTGAAGGACCTGCTGGGCCCCGAGCACTATGCCCGGCTGGTGCCCGAGCTGGAAGCGCGCCACTATCCGGAGGCGGCAACGCGGCGCCTGAAGCCTTGGGCGGCCGCGATGTACCTGATGGCCCCCCGCAATCCGACCGGGCAGTTGCCTTTGGACCTGATGCTGGCCAAGAACGCCGTGGAATCGAGTAAGGCGTACGACGGCATCGAGACGGTGGCAGAGCAGTTGGCGGTGTTCTCCGAGATCCCTGCGGACAAGCAGCTGACCCTGCTCAAGGTGCTGATCGACCACCAGCGCGCGATGGAGGCCGGCACCAAGGCGCTGATCGGGCGCTATGTGGCGCGCGACTACCCGGGCATGCTGCGCCTGGCCCAGCCACAGTCCGATCCATTGCTGCAGGCATTCCCCGCGGCCGATCGTGCCTTCTTCATCGACTGGAGCCAGCGGGTACTGCTGGCCGAGCGCAATGTGCGGCTGGCCGAACGCATGATCAAGGCCTTGCCGCAAGGCGGGGCATTCTTCGCCGTCGGCGCGCTGCACCTGCCGGGCAAGGACGGCCTGGTGGCGCGGCTGCGCGCTGCCGGCTACAAGGTCACCCCGGCCGACCTGGACAAGCGCGGCGGCAAACCGCAAAAGTAACTTGTTCCGTACCGAGGCCAGGCGCGCAGCGGCATGCTGCGCGCAGCCTTCCTGGAGCCATCGCCA
Organism: Chitiniphilus purpureus; assembly: GCF_025642115.1. GTDB lineage: Bacteria > Pseudomonadota > Gammaproteobacteria > Burkholderiales > Chitinibacteraceae > Chitiniphilus > Chitiniphilus purpureus. Next base: position 3,241,299 of record NZ_CP106753.1, read on the forward strand.
TGCGCTATCGCCTGCTGCCCGCCTCTGACCTGACCGTTTCGGCCATATGCCTGGGCACCATGACCTTTGGCGAGCAGAACAGCACGGCCGAGGCGCACGCACAGCTGGATCGCGCGCTGGCGGCAGGCGTGAATTTCATCGACACCGCCGAGATGTACCCGGTACCGGCGCGCGCCGAGACGCAGGGCCGCACCGAAGCCATTCTCGGTGACTGGCTGGTGCGGCAGCCGCGCGACCGGGTGGTCGTGGCATCCAAGGTCGCCGGGCCGCAGCGCGGCATGGCCTGGATGCGCGGCGGCCCCCAGTACACCGCCGATCAGATCGTCGCCGCGTGCGACGCCTCGCTGTCGCGATTGCGCACCGACTACATCGACCTATACCAGTTGCATTGGCCGGCACGGCATGTGCCGATGTTCGGAGAGACCGACTTCGATCCGGCCAAGGAGCCCACCGAAGTGCCTTCGGTGTACGTGCAGCTCGAGGCCCTCGACCAACTGGTGCGGGCCGGCAAGGTGCGCTACGTGGGTCTGTCCAACGAAACCCCCTGGGGGGTGATGGAATTCCTGCGTCTGGCACGCGAGCACGGGCTACCGCGGCCGATCAGCATCCAGAACGTCTGCAACCTGCTGCACCGCGGCTTCGAGCACGGGCTGACCGAAGTATGCCACCGCGAGGACGTGGGCCTGCTGGCCTACAGCCCGCTGGCATTCGGACTGCTCAGTGCCAAGTACCAGGATGACCCCGGCGCCGACGGACGGATGACCCGTTTCCCCGAATTCGGCGCCCGTTACCGCAAACCCCATGTGCAGTCGGCGATTGCCGACTATGCGCGCCTGGCGCGCGAGCACGGGCTCAGCCCTGCGCAGCTGGCGCTTTGCTGGCTGATGCAGCGCTGGTATGTGAGCAGCACCATCATCGGTGCGACCACTGCAGCACAGCTGGAGGAAAACCTGGGTTGCCTCGACCTCCCCCTCGATCCCGCGCTGCTGGCAGCGATCGAAGCCATCCACCTACGCTGCCCCAACCCCGCGCTCTAGCCGCGACCCGGGCCGCGGCTGCCCAGGGCGGCGGCGTGACCCATAGTCAGGATTGGCGTACCGACCCACCGTACAGGGGCCGGATACGACAGTTGGTCGCCACTTTTTGAGCATGATCGCAATCATGGCTTACAACTTGGGCCGATTTCGACCCCGCCATTAGCCCCCCCATGAACGAGCGCCCGTTTCTCGACACCCAGCGTATCGCCATCCTGGAGAACAACGCCCACCTGTATCCAAGGCTGACCGAGCTGAAGACACTGCTGGTGGCCGCCGCCGGGTACAGCGGCCTGCTGCTGGTGCTTGCCCTGGGATGCTTGCTTGCCAAGACCGGGCTGCAGGATGGGCGCCTGATGCTGCTGGCAGGTGGTCTGGGATTGGGATTGGGCGGCAGCTACCTGATGCTGAGTTGCCTGATGCAGGCGGACGGCAGGCCCGAGGGGCGCAGCCTGCAGCCGGCCGAGGCGCTCGCGCTGTTCCGTATGCTGAGCAAGCTGCAGCGCCAGCTCAAGGTTGCGCCGCTCGACGCTGTGCTGGTGGACGAGCGCTTCGCGGTCGAGCTGGTCGAGGTTGCGCGCTTTGGCCTGCTCGGCGGGGTACGCCGCTACCTGGTCGTCGGGTTGCCCATGCTGCTCGCACTGTCTTCATCGGAGCTGGGGGCGCTGGTCGTTGAGGAATACGGCCGGCTGCACGGCGGCCGCCCTGGCTGGCGCGGCTGGCTTTACCGCATGCGCCGCCGCTGGGGCGCGTGGTATCCGGCGCTGCAGGAAGACACCGGTACGCTGGCCGGATGGGTGCAGCGCTTCTATCTGTGGTACATCCCCCGCTTTCTGATGCATACGCTCGCGCTGGCACGGCGGCAGGAACGCGCGGCCACGCAGCTGGCGGCCCAGGTCATCGGCGCCCAGGCCACGGCGACGGCGGCCGTCAAGACCAGGCTGTTCGGCCGTTTCTTTGACGATCACTACTGGCAGAACTATTGGCGGTTTGCCGATAGCCAGACCAGTCCGCCGTTCGGCCCCTACGCTGGACTGCACGAGGGCTTCCAGCAGGGAGAACGCCTGTGGCGATCCAGCCGCTGGTTCAAGGAGGTGCTGGCCGAACAACCGCCGCACGACGATCCCCGCCCCAGCCTCAAGGAAAAGCTCGACCTCCTGGTCCAGGTGGCGCGGCCGGCCGCCTGGCCTGCGCAAAGTGCCGGTGAAAAGTGGCTCGGTGTCACGCTGGGCAAGCTGGTGGCAGAGTTCGATCGCGAATGGCTCGCGATCAACAACCAGAACTGGAAGGCGCGCTACCGCGCGGTGCAGCAGGAGGACACCGAATTGGCCATGCTGCGCATGCAAAGCCCGGACAGCCTGGACGACCTGCAGCTGTGGCGCCTGGCGCAACTGAGCCATGCCCGCGTCGGCGCAACACAGGCCCGCCCGCTGCTGGAACGGGTGCTCACCCGCGACCCGCAGCATGCCCAGGCCCGCTACCTGCTGGCGTCGCTGCTGCTCGACGCCGGGGACGAACGCGGGCTGGGCTGCATGGAACAGGCAATGAAGCTTGACCAGCAACTGGTCGATGAAGGCCTGCTGCACTGCCAACGCTACCTGCAACGGCACAGCCGCCTGCAGGATTTCGAAGCACTCTGGTCGCGTCTGGCAAGCCACCATCGCCGCGCCAGCATGGCATAGCCGGCCCCGCCAACACCGGCCACGCACTGGCAGACGCCGCCCGTCCCGGGCAGCGCCACGCCAATGTCCGGGCAGCAGCCGGCCCTCGTGCACGAAGTGGGCAGGACTGCGTTTTGCACGCTGCGGCACGCGCCCGTCCCGCCCGTATACCCCGGGAACCCCCACCCGCTTTCCGGACCGATGAAATGATGCGCTGGCGCATCAAACGCGATTACGTATAATGCGAGGACTTCAAGCGATCCGATGCAATGTCCCGGCCCGTCCGGCATGTGATCGCCAGCCATATCGTTTCCAGTCCGTACCTGTATTGTTACCCGCCTGCTCGACTGGTGCCCGCTTCAGGGATCGCGGCGGTCTTCACGGAAGATCTATGTCTTTTGCTTCTCTCGGTTTGAGCGAATCGCTCGTACGCGCCGTTACCGAACTCGGTTACACCGAACCCACTCCGATCCAGACCCAGGCGATTCCCGCCATCCTTTCCGGCGGCGACCTGATGGCCGGCGCCCAGACCGGCACCGGCAAGACCGCGGGCTTCACCCTGCCCATCCTGCAGCGCCTGTCCGAGCATCCGCGCGAAGGCAGCACCAAGGTGCGCGCGCTGATCCTGACCCCGACCCGCGAGCTGGCTGCCCAGGTTGAGGAATCGGTCCGCAACTATGGCAAGCATGTGAAGCTCAAGTCGGTGGTGATCTTTGGCGGGGTCGCCATCAATCCACAGATCGAAAAGCTCAAGAAACGGATCGATGTGCTGGTCGCCACGCCGGGTCGCCTGCTCGACCATGCCAACCAGGGCACCGTCGACCTTTCCGGGGTGGAGATCCTGGTGCTGGATGAAGCCGACCGCATGCTCGACATGGGCTTTATCCACGACATCAAGAAAGTGCTGGCGCTGTTGCCCGCAAAACGCCAGAACCTGCTGTTCTCGGCCACTTTCTCCGACGAGATCAAGGCGCTGGCGGACAAGCTGCTCGACAACCCCGCCCTGATCGAAGTCGCGCGCCGCAATGCCACGGCGGATACCATCGCGCAGAAGGTGCACCCGGTCGACCGCGACAAGAAGCGCCAGCTGCTCACCCACCTGATCAAGCAACATAACTGGTTCCAGGTGCTGGTCTTCACCCGCACCAAGCACGGCGCCAACCGGCTGGCCGAGCAATTGGTCAAGGACGACATCTCCGCCCTGGCGATCCACGGCAACAAGAGCCAGGGCGCACGCACCCGCGCCCTGTCCGAATTCAAGGCCGGTACCCTGCAGGTGCTGGTGGCCACCGATATCGCCGCGCGCGGCATCGACATCGACGAACTGCCGCACGTGGTCAACTACGAGCTGCCGCACGTGCCCGAGGACTATGTACACCGGATCGGACGCACCGGCCGGGCGGGCGCGGAGGGCGAAGCCATCTCGCTCGTCTGCGTGGATGAACTCAAGTTGCTGGCCGACATCGAAAAGCTGATCAAGCGCGAACTGCCCAAGGCCGTGATCGAAGGATTCGAACCCGATCCGGACGCCAAGCCCGAACCGATCCAGCAACGCAGTGGTCAACGCCCGCAACGCAGCGGGCAAGGGCGCCAGGGTGGCGGCGAGGGCCGTCGCACCCCGGCACCGCAGCCGCAGCAACAGCAGGCACAGGCGCAGCGCGGTGAACGGGCGCAGGAAGGACCGGCACGCGGGCAGCAGCCGCGTCAGAAACAGCGCCAGGCCCAGCAGCAGCAACAACAAGGCCAGCAGAACCGTGGTGGTCAGCAACAGCAGACCGGGCGCAAACAACAGCAGCAGCAACAGCAGCAGAACGCCGGTGGCAAGGGCAAGGGCAATCGCCCTGCCAACCCGGCCCGCAGCGGCAATGTCGACCGGCGCGACAGCGACAGCTCGGTCTGGGATGAGCGCCAGCCCACCAGCAACGAGAATACGCCGGTGGCAGCGCTGTTCTCGGTGCCGCGCCGCCCCACCGGCCGTCATCACTGAACGAGGGGGCTTTGCCCCCGGTGCGGCGCCGCTGCGTGCGGTGCCCATCTGAACAGCCGGAGGCCTGCCCCACAGCCATGCGTTTCGAACACCTGATCCAGATCAACGAGGAAGGCAACCCGTTGGCCATCGCGCTGACGGCGGACCAGCTCTGGCAAGGGCTGGTCCATCGTGCCCGTTCGCCGCAGGATTTCATGGAGCAGGTCGAGTCCGTGCGCATCCTGCACCAGGAGGATGGCTATTTCGAGCGCGAGATGCTGCTGGGCCGGCTGCGCGTTGTCGACCATGTGACGCTGACACCTGGCCGGCGCGTGCACTATGACACGCAGCCCAGTGACGAGCACGGTGGTGGGTCGCTGACGCTGACCATCGAGGAGCCCCAGCCGGGCGCGTTGTTCCTGCGGGTGGTCTACGAGACCCCGCTGACACAGACACCCGGCATGGGCGAGCAGGACGACGGCTACTACATCGATTATGTGAAAGCGGCCTATCGGCAGAACGATATCGATACCGTGCGCCGCATCCGCCAGCTCGCGCACGCCGGTCTGCTTGGCTGAGAAGCCACGCAAGCCCCTTCCTACATCACCATCCGGGGCCGCCTACATGCGTTTGCGCCACCCACTGCTGGTGTGCGCATAATGTTGCACGATCGCCACCGTTTACCCCTATTCCCGGCAAAATTTCCGCAAACTCCGGCAGAACTGCGTTTTAGAGTAAGAACACGATAACGCCAAGGAGCCTTGCCATGCTGCACTACGCCATCGTCTTTCTGATCATCGCCTTGATTGCCGGGGTGCTGGGTTTCGGCGGCGTCGCCGGTACTGCGGCCTGGATCGCCAAGGTGCTGTTCGTGGTCTTCCTGGTGCTGTTCGTGGTGTCGTTGATCCGACGCAATTCATGACGCACCATACCGCGCCATAGCAAAACAGCCGCAGATGCGGCTGTTTTGCTATGGAACGCCCGATCACGCCCCGGTGCTGCAGCAGGGCGGCAATACGCCCTGCCCTTGCAGGCCCGGTGCGGCGCAGCCCACGTGGCGTTATGCCGCGCGCCGCTTGAATTCGCTGGTGCGCGTATCGATCTCGATCCGATCGCCGATTTCGATGAAGGCGGCGACCTGGACCTGGGTGTCGGTTCCCTTGAGCTTGGCAGGCTTCATCACCTTGCCGGACGTATCGCCACGCACGGCAGGCTCGGTGTATTCCACTTCGCGCACGATGGTGGTCGGCAGTTCCACCGAGATGGCCTTGCCTTCGTAGAAAGTCACTTCACAGACATCTTCCATGCCGTCGACGATGAAGGCCACGGTATCGCCCACGTTGCCGGCTTCGATTTCGTACTGGTTGTACTCGGCGTCCATGAACACATACATCGGGTCGGCGAAGTAGGAGTAGGTGCATTCGCGCTTTTCGAGCACCACCACGTCGAACTTGTCGTCCGCCTTGTAGACCGCTTCCGAGGCCGCGTCGGTCAGCAGGTTCTTCATCTTCATCTTGACGACCGCGGCATTGCGGCCGGACTTGTTGTACTCGGCCTTCTGGACCACGAGCGGCTGGCCGTCGACCAGAATGACGTTGCCCGAACGGAGTTCTTGAGCAGTTTTCATGAGCGTTCCCGTTACTGCGATTGAAAAATAGAAAAACTCGTCATTGTAGCCTGGAGCGCGCAAAACTGACCAGATTCGCCGCCAGTTCGCCACTGTGGACAAGCTGTGCGCCCCAGCGCAGGGCGTGCACGTTCCAGCTTGGCAGCAGCGGCAGCAATGCGGCCGCATCCAGGTTTCCTGCACCGTTCCAGGCACGCCAGCAGGCGGCAAGCACGGCGGCTTCGCCGGCCGGCCACTGTGCCAGATAACGCGCGAGAAACGCATCGAGCTTGATGTGATGCGCCCCCGCCTCCTGCGGATAGATCTGCCACACGAACGGTCGCTGAGCCCACTGTGCCCGCACGAAGCTGTCCTCACCGCGTACGAAATTCAGATCGCAACTCCATAGCAGCAGATCGTATTCGGACTGTGGCAGGAACGGGATGCCCTGCACCGTCAGCGTGCCCGAGGTATGCCGCTCGCCGACGCGGAGCGCAGGTATGCCAAGCGCCTGCGACAGCGCCGGCACCACCTTGCCCGGCGGCACCAGCACCTGCACCGGGCTGGTGCTGCGGCGCCATGTCTCGACCAGGGGCTGCAGCGGCGGCTGTTCATAGGCAAACAACGACACCCGCAACGCGCCAGGTAGCGGGGGGACCTTGAGCCGGCCCGCCAGCCAGGCCCGGGCGTCTGCCTCACGCCACGCATCACGCCGCGCCATCAGGTCCGCCTCCCGCAAGAGGCCGCCGGTATCGGGCGTGAAACCGGGGAAGAAGAAATACTTGGTGATACCGCCGCCTTGCGGCGAAGCCAACCCGTGACAACCGGCCACCCAATCCTCGGCGGACAGGTATTCGAGATTGATCCACAACGGCGCAGGGGTGGCACCCCGCAGCGCCCGCTGCCAGGCATCAGGCAAGGTGCAGGCAAAGGCCTCGACCGCCACGGCGCCCGGCTGCCAGTCCGGCGGCGGTGTGTCGGCCCAGCGATGCACCTGCACGCCCTCCAGTTCCTGGCAACTACGCTCCGGCCGCAGCGTCGGGCAAAGCGGGGCAAAACAAGCGAGATCGTCCACCCACAGGCGCACAGCGATGCCATGTTCATGGGTGAGTGCGCGGGCCAGACGCCAGCACACGCCGATATCGCCGTAATTGTCGACGACCCGGCAAAAGAGATCCCATATTGGCAATGTCATTTCGTCGCGCTTCCCTTACGAAGCACTTGTCCATGAAAAACCGCGGATTGTTGCACTAGCTCGGCAACCGTTGGTCTGCAAAGGGTATTTTCACAACTCATTTTGTTGCGCCGGCCATTAATCAGAAAGCCATTTGTATGTTGATTTATAAACAGAAAACTCGATTCAGAGCCCCGACAGGAACCGACTTTAGTACAGCTTATTTTTAACACTACCGCTCATCCGAATCCCTTGACTTGCCTCTCACTTTATTTGCTCAACTCCCTTAGTATTTGCGCTGCCGGTAAGCACCGCGGTAAGAAGGTGCGTCGGCGAATGCATATAACGGACCATTTTGAATACTACTTGAAAGGAGTGTCACCCTATGCACGTCAAGTTGAAATTGGCTGCTGCTGCAATTGCGTTGATGGCCGCTGGTGCCCAAGCCACGGTGTTTGAGTGGGATGATCACGATATCCTGGAAACGCAAACGGTGAAGTACGGCAAGGTCCACAGCGGCCAAGCGTTCGAAGACTTCTTCACCTTCGAACTCGACGATCCGTCCCACCTGTGGACCGCTGCGGTTTCGGCCAACCTGATCAACCGTTTCCGCGTCGAACAAGGTTCGGTCGAACTGTTCGCCGGCACCTATGGCGACAACGTGGCCGATGTGTCGCTGGGCGCCTATGCCTTTGACGGCAGCACCGGCAGCACCGACCATCAATTCAGCAACCTGGCAGCAGGCGACTACTACTACAAGGTCAACGGTGTGATCACCGGTACCCTGGGTGGTCAATATGTGCTGACCTCGACCATCGCCCCGGTTCCGGAACCCGAAACCTATGCGCTGATGGGCCTGGGTCTGGCCGGCCTGATCGCCGCACGTCGCAAGAAGCATCAGGCCAAGTAAGCCTGTTCGCCTGATATACCCGCAGTAATGAAGAAGGGCTCCGAGCAATCGGAGCCCTTCTTTTTCATCTGATGCCGCCTGGTGATCCGATTCCAGGCCCGCCCGGCGCACGGCGCGCCAGGCAGCCTGTTATCGATCATGCAACGGGTGGTCTATAACACCCGCCGGTCTTCAGCGTGACCAGAAGAAACCGCGGGTATCGATCACCACCCGGGTCTGCAGCTTTTCGCGGCGGACACGCTTGAATTGCTTGTGGTCGACCAGCAATATCACGATATCGGCTTCATCGATCGCCTCATCCGCCGCAACCAGATCCACTTTGCCTTCCAATTTGGCGGGCAGCTTGGAAATATGCGGCTCCACCGCCAGCACCCGGCCCAATTGGCGCTCGGCCAGTTCAAGCACGATATCCATTGCCGGGCTTTCACGCAGATCGTCGATATCGGCCTTGAACGAGAGTCCCAGGCACGCAATCACCGGATTCTTGAAGCGATCGGCTGCGCGGGCCACCTGCTCGACCACATGGTGCGGCTTGTTGTCGTTCACCTCGCGCGCGGTACGGATGATCCGGGCCTCTTGCGGTGCGGAGTCGACGATGAACCAGGGGTCGACTGCAATGCAATGCCCGCCGACACCAGGGCCGGGCTTGAGGATGTTGACGCGCGGATGGCGGTTGGCCAGTTCGATCAATTCCCACACATTGATCCCGAGCTTGTCGCTGATCAGCGAAAGCTCGTTGGCGAACGCGATATTGACGTCGCGGAACGAGTTCTCGGTGAGCTTGGCCATTTCGGCGGTACGGCTGTCGGTCAGCAGGCACTCGCCGCGCACGAAGATCTGGTACAGGTCGGCCGCCATCTCGGCTGCCTTGGTGGTCATGCCGCCAACGATGCGGTCGTTCTCAACCAGCTCGCGCAGCACATGCCCGGGCAACACCCGTTCCGGGCAATAGGCAAGCTGGATATCCGCCGCGTCGCCGGCCTGTTGCGGGAAGGACAGGTCCGTACGGTACTCGGCAAGCCAGCCGGCCAGCTGCTCGGTGGCCCCCACCGGCGAGGTGGATTCCAGAATGATCAGGTTGCCTTCGCGCAGCACCGGGGCGATGGCGCGCGCGGCAGCCTCGATATAGGACAGGTCGGGCTTGTGGCCGTCCTTGAACGGGGTCGGCACGGCGATGATGAAGGCGTCGGCTTCCTGCGGCGAGGTGCGTGCGACCAGGTTGCCTTCCTTGACCACGTGGTGCACGAGACCATCCAGGTCCGGTTCGACGATGTGCACTTGGCCGCGGTTGATCGTGTCGACCGCGTGCTGGTTCACATCCACGCCGATCACCTTGATGCCGCGGCTGGCCAGTACCGTCGCGGTCGGCAGACCGATGTAGCCCAGGCCGATCATGGCCACCGTGTTGAACTTGTACATGCTGTTATGCGCTCCAGTTAGCGAGGATATCAATGATGCGGCGCGCGGCCTGGCCGTCGCCGTAGGGGTTGTGTGCCCGGCTCATCGCCAGGTAGGCCGCTTCGTCGTCCAAGAGGCGGGTGGCCTCGGCCACGATGAGTGCGCGGTCGGTGCCCACGAGCTTGACCGTCCCGGCAGCCACGGCCTCCGGGCGTTCGGTGGTATCGCGCATCACCAGCACCGGCTTGCCCAGCGAAGGCGCTTCCTCCTGCACGCCGCCGCTGTCGGTCAGGATCAGGTCGGCACGCCCCATCAGGTAGACGAAGGGCAGGTAGTCCTGCGGGTCGATCAGGTGCACATTGGGGCGGTTGGCGAGAGTGCGTCTGACCGGCTCCTGCACATTGGGGTTGAGGTGGACCGGGTAAACGATCTCGACATCCGGCCGCTCGGCCAGCTCGCCCAGCGCCGCGCAGATGTTCTCGAAGCCGCCGCCGAAGTTCTCGCGGCGATGTCCGGTGACGAGGATCAGGCGCTTGGACGCATCCAGGAACGCGAAACGCGTCGCCATCCGGTCCGCCAGCGCGGCATCCTCGCGCAGCCGCTGGTCGACCTGCAGCAATGCGTCGATCACGGTGTTGCCGGTCACATGCAGCGTGGCCGGCTCGATGCCTTCGCGCAGCAGGTTGCCCTCGGCGGTGGTTGTGGGCGCGAAATGCAGCGCGCTGATCGCCCCGGCGATCTTGCGGTTCATTTCCTCCGGCCAGGGGGAATAGATGTTGCCGGTGCGCAGGCCCGCCTCGACATGTCCGACCGGCACGCGCTGATAGAAGGCCGCCAGGCTCGCCGCCATCGTGGTCGTGGTATCGCCGTGGACCAGCAGCACGTCAGGGCGCCAGCGACCCAGCACCTCGCGCATCCCGCCAAGCACCCGCGTGGTCACGTCGGTCAGATCCTGCCCCGGCTGCATCAGATCCAGATCGAATTCGGGCTTGATCGCAAACAGCTCCAGCACCTGGTCCAGCATCTGCCGGTGCTGGGCGGTGACGCACACCTTGGCCTCGAAACGGGCATCGGCCTGCAGCGCGGCCACCACCGGCGCCATCTTGATCGCTTCGGGCCGGGTGCCGAAGACCACCATCACTTTCTTCATGCGCGCTGCTCCCGCACGAACGGCCGCTTGAGCATCGCCTTGGCCAGCATCACGAAAAAGTACATATCGTCGATGAAATAGCGTTTGAACATACGGCGCGGCTCCTGCAGGAAGCGGTAGAACCATTCAAAGCCGGTCTTTTGCATCCATACCGGCGCGCGGCGGGTCTTGCCCACCATCACGTCGAAGGTGCCGCCCACCCCCATGGCGAACGGCACTTTCATCTGCTCCTGGTAGCGGCCGAGGAACTGTTCCTTCTTGGGCGAGGTGATGGCGACGAACAGGATGTCGGGCCGTGCCTCGGCCACCTGCCGTACCACGTCGGCCTCCTGCTCGGGAGTCCAGTAGCCATTGCGGTAGCCGGCCAGTTGCAGCGCGGGATACATGCCCTGGAACTTGGACGCCACCGCGCTCACCACTTCCTCACGGGCGCCCAGCAGGTAGACGCGCCAGCCCTGCTCGGCCGAATGGCGCATCAGGTTCTCGAACAGGTCCACCCCGGTGACCCGCTCCTTCAACGGCTTGCCCAGGAGCTTGGAAGCCCACACCACCGGCATGCCATCGGCATTGATCAGCGCGCATTCATTGATGATCTGCCGGAGTGCGGGGTCGCGATGTGCCTTGACCACCTTGTCGGCGTTGATGACCACGTGCTGGTGCGGCCGCCCCGAGGCGATGAACTCACCGACCCGGCTCAGCGTTTCCTGCATGGAGAGGTTGTCTACGTCGCAACCCAGTATGTTCATCCTGCTCATGTCGTGTGCCTCTTATTTGAGCCGCCGGCAAACACCTGCCGGCGGCGTTGTGCTCAGTTGTCGTACCCGTCGTGCCGCTTCATTCCCCATCGTGCTGCCCGCCTGCCGGGCGCATCATTCGATGCGCAGCAGGCCATCCGGGCCTGCCTTGATGCGGTAGCGGTCGATCGCCAGCTGCCCCTTGTCGAACGTGGCGGCAGGCAACGACCGACAGCCGATGTCCAGTACGAACAGGTAATCGGCGCTGGCGCTAGGCGCACGGGCGACGAAACGTGCGTGCCATGGCACGGCATTGCGCTTGCCCCGCTCCAACGGCCACCGCTGTGCATCGCCCTCGACGAAATCGCTGTCCGGGCCGCCCACCTGCTTGACGCACAGCGAGCGCGCGCCCTCACCCATCTGCTGGTAGCCGCCGCGCGCCGCATGCCAGCCAGTGGTGCTGTGCAGGTTCCACTCCCAACGGCGCGGCGTGGCCGACGCCAGCAGGTCGCGTACCACCAGCAGGTTCGGCCGCAGATAGGCCCAGCCGCGCACATACCGTGTCAGCGCGCCACCGTAGGCGCCGGTGAGATCGGCGGCCACCGTATCGTTGGCGCCGGTGTTGAAATCAACGAAACGCACGCCCGGCGCCGCACTGCCCAGGGGCTGTCCCTGACCGCCGTCGAACGTCACCACATTGTGCGCGACCGTGTTGCGATACCAGTGCTTCCAGTGCGGTGAGCCATACCAGTCGTAGGCGCCGTTGCTGCCGGCCAGGATCTTGCCGTTGGCATGGATCAGGAATGCCCCCTGGTCGGCATGGCTGTGGTTGATGCTGCTGCCACGCGGGTCGGCCTTGAGGTAGATCGACACCTCGCGCCCGCCGGCCTGACGGTGCATGGCGACGATCCCGCTGTCGGGAAACAGTGCAGCGTCGGCCTTGGCGGGAAAGTGAACTGCCGCAGCAGGAGCGGGGGCTGCGCTACTCAATACCACTGCCGGCTTGCGTGCGGTCCGGGGGAACTGTGCGGCATACCATGCTGCATAGGGTGAAGCGACGCGATCCATGAGCCCCAACACATGGTTTGGATCAACCGGCGTTTCATGGCCATCGCCGAACAGGCTTTCCGGCGCGCCTGGAGGCAGTGCATAGGCGAAGAAGCGCGGCACATTGTGCAGCCAGATGTGCTGGTAGGGATTAAAACGGGTGGCAGCACGGATTGCATCCCACTGCGGTAGGTTGTTCACCAGATTCCATTGGAGATAGGCCCCGCCACTCAAATAGCCACCATCCTGAGCGCCAAAGGGATTGCCAGCATAAACATACCAACGCAGATGGCGCGAAAGCACCTCACGCGCAATTGCTGAATCGGGTGCCAGCAACGCAGCGGCCGCCAGCAGCGTCGCGATACCATTCGCATGCGTGGCGTTGTTAGGCCGCTGCCGGTAGGCATTGATATCGATATCACGCACAAAGGAGGCGATCCCCTGCTCAATGCGAAGACGTAACCGGTTACGCTCTGCTGTACCGAGGTCATCACCAACCACGTCGTAGGTATAAGCCAGGGCCCACAGGCGCGACCGCGCGGCACGCGGGTTATCCCGATACGACGGGGTGAACACGTCGCCTGCGCCAAGATCGGCAAGCACAGCGCGGATATCGCTCAGGTATGCGGGCTGTCCGGTGTGGTAATGCAACATCGAGCCGTACAACAATTGATTCGACCAGTGCTCCACCTCCTGATAAGCGTCGAGCGACTCCTTGCCAACAGCAACACTGGCAGCCCGTTTCATGCTGGTGGCCCCGACTCGTTCCAAGCGGCGGTAGGCGGCTTCGACCCTGGGGATAGCCCAGCGCCACTCATGTCTGGTGCGATTTTTGCCGTTGAATATGAATGGTCGACGCAACCCTTTGCGCCACAATGCCGACTCGGCAAAATCCTCCAGCTTGGGGCTGTCGGGGGTAATGTGAAAACAATTGGACGGGCCGTTGCTCCGCCCTCGCATCTCGACGCGCCAGCAGTATTCGCCCGGAGCCAGTGGCTGCGGCGCAATATAGTGATTGTCCTGAGTATCGACTGTGCGCAGTACCTTTCCGGCACGGTCGGTCAGCGTCAATCGATAAGATACACGGCCGCTGGCAGGCCAAGCGATGAAAGGTGGATTCTGGTAAAGGTCAAGTCCGGGTACCGGTAGGAACTGGGCCAAGGCAGGGCGAGATGAAGCATCTGCGTCTTCTTTTGCAACGCAGGGGCTTGGGGCAAGCACTAGCCCCAGCATGGCGCACAGAACCACAGTTCGTCGTGGTCTACTGCTTGACCACATCGTACAGCTCCTCCAATTGGGAACGAATCGCAGGGAACGAAAAAAACTGCCGTGCCCTTTCACGGGCATCACTTGCCAAGCTTAAATTGGCCGCAGGATGTTGCTTGGCCAATTGCATCAATGCTTGGCACAGTGCCTCGACGCTCTGGGGCTCGATCAGCAAGCCTGCGGAACCCTCGCCAAGCGCAAAAGGAATGCCACCGACACGGGTTGCCACGATTACCCGACCGTAAGCCATTGCTTCAAGCACACCGAACGGCAACGCTTCCAAGTGCGACGGCAACACAAACACACCGCATGTGCGTAGCAGTGCCTCCTTACGCTCGCCCGAAACCCAACCCACATATTCCAATGCGTCGGTCACGCCGTGTTCCTGGACCTTGCTCCAAAACCACGACATCTGGCCATCGCCCGCCACCGTCAGGCGCAACGGCACGCCCTCATCTCGCAATCTCCTTACCGCGACCAGCAATTCCTCAATGCCCTTGGCCGCTTCGATTCGTCCGAGATATAGCAAGGACAGTGGATCATGCAGGGTCTCCACCTGCTCAGGCCAAATGACTGCGTTGGGAATCACTAGTACCCGTACCGCAGGCGCCAATTGCGCTACCCACTCCCGCCATTCCGGACTGAGCACAATGACAGCGTCGGCCCCACGCAACATGCGCACCAACAAGCGGCCTATGAGCCGCTCGCGGTTACGTTCGTAATAATTGGGAAACATGCCTCCATGCAGATGAACGACATAAGGTCGGGCAAACAGACGGGCCAACTCAATGAACCCCAACTTACGCCACAAGCTGGCACGGGTTGCAACATGGACGTGCAACAGCGACACGCGACGGCATAACAGCAGCATGAGCAATTGCAACCAAGCCCCTAGCGCAACCAGAAACTTACGGGGCCGAGACGCATCGACGTAGCTGGAGATGTATCGCACGTCCAATTCAGTCAACAAACCAGCCTCACTAGCTGATTTGGCCCAGAAGGCCATACCCCCATGCGCCAACGGAGACGGCCCCACCATGACAACCTGTCGTTTCATTGCGGAAGACGCTCCATCTTCAATACGTAACGGCGTTTGCCATTGGCCTGAACTACGAAATCGCCGCTCTCACGCAATTCGTAATGGGCAAAATCCATGTCGTTGGATATCCGTGCTTCAAGCCGCGTACGATCGATCTTAGCCCCAGTGGTATCAAGCAGCAGTCGGATGTGCTGATCATCGAATAGCACTTGGTAAGCTTGGACACCAGGTTCGTGTTGCAAGAGTTGTGTGAAGTAGGCAGCGTGGAATAGGCGACCGCGACGATCGCGCACCACGTCATTGGCTCGCCCCATGACCCGCGCAATACGAGGGTAGCCACGGCCACACGGGCATGGGGTCGTGTCTAGTTCAACCAAGTCGCCGGTTTCATAACGCAGGAAAAACTGAGCATCGTTGGCAAAATCGGTGGTAACCAAACGGCCGTCAGACAACATTTCCACGTGACAACGATCGGTAATGACGTGAAAACCCAGGTGATGTTCGCACTCAAATGCGGAAACACCTGCATCATTGCAACCATAGTGATTGAATACCGGGCAACCAAAAGCACGGCCAATCCGTTCTCGCGCTTGCGGCGTCAAATTCTCGGCCGTAGTCACCACACCTCGAAGCGCAAAGCGCGGCGCCTCAGCCTGACGTAACACGTATTCAGCCAAACCATCAAGGGCGGTGGCATACCCGTAGAGGATACGTACACGCTGGCTTGTCAATTGTCGGATGTACTTCGCCATCCGCAAGTCATCCATACTATTGACAGAAAGCGTAAGTATATTCATCAACCCATAGAACACCCGCCGTTGCCAGCCAGAAGAAAACAAGGCCGAACCTGCAAGAAAGGCAACACGATCGCCAAGGCGGTACCCTGCCGTGCTCCAGGCCAACAGAATACCGGCCCAGAGAAAGGATTGCGCATGAACACTGGTTTCGTAGCGGAATGGCGTTCCAGTGGAACCACTGGTTTTCTTACCGATGCGCTTACCCTGGTACGCCACATTCCGAAACGCCTCCGGCGACTGCTGGATGAGCAACTTGGTCAGGATCGGCAACTCGGCATAGTCGCACGCTGGGAGTTCGCGATAAAACGCTGAATTTTTGCGGGCACTTTCTACCGTTGCCTGCAATTGTTCTCTACTGGCCTGTGCCAGCTTTTCAGGGTCGAGAAACTGCTGCTGCATCAGCTTACGATACAGCGACAACACATGGGTACCACGCAGTCGATCAATGAGGCCAAAGCGCAACTGGCCTAGCCATTCGCTCATTGATTGGCCTCCGTGAGTTTCACCGCGTCGATGCGCTTGTACGGCGAATCCAGCGGATGGAACAGGCCGCGCACCACCGCCGCCAGCCGGTAATGCCAATGGAAGTAGGAGAACGCGGTATCCAGCAGATTGCGCTTTTTCGCCAGCAGCGCCAGGAACACCAGCAGCCAGAGCGCGCCGGCGACGGCGGCGAGTGGCCACCAGGCCAGCCCGGCCAATGCCAGCAGTGCAAGGCCGGCCAGCAGCAACGGCTGCTTGCTGATGCCCAGCGCCCCCTTGGCGTAGCCGTGGCGCAATCCGGATTTGAGCAACATGCCTTCGGAACGGGCATAGCCATTGCGCCAGTGCCGCAGCAGCATAGCGCCGGTGCCCAGCGCATGGCCGGTGTGCTGCACTGCCGGCAGCGGCAGACGCACCATCTGCCAGCCCTTGGCGCGCAGCCGCATGCCCAGCTCGGCCTCCTCGTAGGCCGGCAGGAAGCGGTGCGCCAGATAGCCGGCCTGATCCACCGCCGCCTTGCGGTAGACGCCGCCGCCGTTGAGCCACGGTACGACGCCGGGCGTGGCGGACGGCTTCTTCTTCACCCGGCCGCGATCAAACATGTTGCGTACGCAGGTATCGATCAGCAGACCGCCGACGCCCGCCAATTCGGGACGACGCTCCAGCTCGGCCAGCGCGGCGGCGATGAAGCCCTGCTGCACCACCATGTCCCCGTCGATCAGGTACACATATTTGCCGCGCGCGAACTGGTACGCCAGCTGCGCCGCGGCGCCGGCTCCCCGGTCCTCAATCCGGCGCAGCTGTACGATCTGTACGGGGTAGCGTTGCGCGATCTCGACGGTACGGTCATTGGACAGGCTATCGGCGAGAATGAGCTCGCATTCGATGCCATTGGTCTCACGCAACAGCGCCTCGATGCAGGCGCTGATGTGCGTTTCCTCATTCAGCGCCTTGATCAGGACCGACAGCAATGGCTGCACCGCAGGCCATGCGGCAGGCGTGGTCCGGTCGCCCGTGTCGGCGCTGCGGCCCGGGTCGGTCGGGTTGGAATGCATTGTTCAAACTCTCTTTTAATAGGAATGCGGGAAGTTCACCACACAAACAACCGGCCCAGCCGGCCGGGCGCGACACGATTGACCCAATCGCGTTCATTGTCGCTAAATGGACGCAACCAGTGCAGCACCACCATGTAGACCAGAATGCCGACGAGACCCAGGGTATAGGCTGCAGCAGCATTGGAATGCGGAATGAACAGAACTCCCGCCGAAATAACAAGGGTAGTACTCACCAGCTTGCCAAAGCCGCGAAAATCAATGGCAATGCGAGCCCCACCGCGGCGCAAGCCATACCAGCACACCATGCACCACACCACTTCGCTTACCAATGCACCGCATACCACGCCCTGAGCACCGTACCAACGCCCCCCGATCAGTGCCACAGGCAAACCGGAAATCGCAGCCAGTGTCGCTATTAAGGTGATATTGGGAGAACCGGTAGACATGTTGATCATGGCGAATGCGGTATGGACACATTGAAGCGACACCACCAGTATCATCACCAGCATGATGGGGTAAGCACCACCGTATTTTCCATGACTAATTAAATCGAGGAAAGGTTCGCCGGCGTAGACAAAGAAAATCAGCAATGGCAGCAAGGTGAAGTAATTCATCTTCACTACGAAATTGAACATGTCATCCAATACCTGCGGATTTTGACTGGCGGTATAACGTGCCACGAACATTGGCCGGATCACACCCAGCAGAAGATAGCCAGGCAGATAATTGCGCAACATATCTGACAATGCCAAGGCAAAGCCGTAATACGCCGCTTGCACCAGACCGGCAAACTTACCCACCAGGATACGAAGCATATTATTGCCGTAGATCTGCCCTAGCACTTGGCTGATATAGAATTGCAAGCACACCGAAAGCATGGCACGACGCCCACCCAGTTTTTCCGGCCCGCTATCCAGCACCCGTTCGCGGATGGTGTAGACAGCCAAGGTTACCAGGGCATAGAGGCAAGCTGCCGCAGTGGCGGCCAAATCGATAGTCAGTACCGCCTGCAGCGATGCTTCTTGATGTTGCCATACCAACCAGCCATAAGCAGGCATGCGCAAGGCGGAGCGCGCGAAATAGATGAATTGAGTATGCCCTTGCAACAATAGCGCCGGAAATAATTCAGTAAAGAAGCGCATTGCAGTTTCGAACACCAGCAATACCACGAAAAGTGCAAGCAATTGCGCACCCAACTGCAGATCAAATGCACCCGCCAGCTTATCGAAAACCAGGAATACAGCGCCAGCGCATATCACCGATAGTAGTTGCCGCAACGCGCAGCTCCACCACAAGGCACGATGCAACGCCCCGATGTAGCCCTTTACACGCAGCTCGGTAATGTATTTTTGCGCAAAAATCGACAGTCCAAATCCTGTATATAGATAAAAAATTTCGACGAACGCGAACACTGCGACGTATAAACCATAGTCGGCAGGCTCCAGCAATCGCGCCAAAAGCACCAATGCGCCAAAGGTAAACACTGCCGACGCGGCCTTACCGCCCAAGAAGTTGACGATACTGCGCTTGGCCCGCTGTGCAGTATAAGGGTGTGGCGCGTTCATAGTACCCATACCACTCCGCCGCCATTGCCTACTTCCGCCTCGGCCCCTAAAGCAACATGCAATCCAACAGCGTTTAAATACCCCCCCACTACAAAAGCAGGCACTATCGCACTCAATACGCCAGAATTAAGTGAACCCCCAAATCCCACCATGGTTAAATGCATAGAAGTGTTCTTGTTGGTCCAGCGAGCTCGACATGGATTGACACTCACACTGCACCTCTAAAACCCAAGCCACCGACCACCCCTCGTGGCTCACACGGCATATTTTTGGCCCTGCACAGGAAGATAGTCACGTACTGATGTGCACAGGTAGATATGATATATAACATAAGCAACAAAAAGAACCTGAAAGCCTGCAATACTGGTAAAAGAGGATTTATAAAAGAGAGAAACGATCAATATTACCGTAACCCCCCGCATGGGGGCTATCTGGCTACGCAACCAAGAATCCGACGTTTTCTTCAGCAATCGCCCTTGATCCCACCATATTACAATCAGAAACAGAAGGAAAACTGAAAACCCGAGAAGCCCGACATCCCACAGCATCGAAGCTGCATTGGTTAACCCTAAACCCAGGCCGATCAAAAGTGGATACTGGCGCGCAACTTCTCCACCAACGATCCCACCACTGGCCAGATTGGAGCTGCCAAGACCGTGCCCCATGAACATCTGCAGTATATTGTGCAACCCATGCTCCTTCCACCAGAAAGTCAGAACAGTGGTGCGATTCAAAGCAAGCCGGCCATAACCTCTGTCGCCAAAATTGTAGCCGTAGATATTCTCGACCTCTTCTAAAAATTGGCTCTTTGCAATAAAGGAAAAATAAATATATCCGGCACATCCAACAACCAGAAAAGTCAATATCAATATTGAAATGAAGCGGCCTGGATTCCTGATCAAATCATCCCAAAACAGGGTGAACAACATCAGCGGGATGTATACCACCACCACTTTCACTTCCCCAACAAAAAGTGGCGCCAGCACCAGGGCGGAAATCAATGCGGCCTTCTTTAAAGACCATAGCTTTTCCTTCCACAAAGCCAGTATAAAGCCCCATACAATGACCTGATACATGGCCATATCACCACTGGCACCACTTCCTGAAAATGAAGAACCAAACGTGCCACCTATCACATCAATGGGGATAATATCCCTGGCAATCGGCACCCTTGGCACGACGTACAATAATTGAAAAAGACATATTGGAAGCTGGATGAGTGCACCATAGAAAAATATTCGTCGCCACTTCCCCACCAGTACACTGGAAAACCCCAACGCCAGAGCTGCGGGAATCAACCCCCAAAATTGAAAAAGCCTCTTGAACCCAGCCACCACCTGCAAGGGATTGCTGAAGTTGATAAGCGAGGCCATCAAAGAATGGATTAAAAATGCGACCAGAAGGTAAATGTACCAAGGAATGAAATATCCATGCTTCCTGCCAGCCGATTGCAACAACCCCCAGCCGCCGACTGCAAAGCTGATGATTGCCAACACCCAACTAAGCTTATCAGATCCAGGCATCACCAATGGCAAAAGACCAACAACGTACAGGCCCGAGAAGAACACAAAATGGATTGCCAAATCTGGTCTGATGAAAAGGAATACGGAAAACGCAAGCCCGACAACCGGGCCGATAATCAGAACACTATTGGTTACCGCGGCCAAACCGGCCAATATGGAAAACAAGCAAAGCCCGAAAACCACCAATACCTTGAAGAACACCTCACGCAAATAGGGTTGCGAAACTGGATTATTCATGCGCCATTTCCGAAGAACAACACCCGGGTTTGCGTCGGCAACGTCCGATAGAGGGTTTGAACAAATAGCTTGTTCAACGCAAGACCAGCGGCTTGATCCGAATCCAGCGTTGACACTCGAAATACCATGCCATCTGGAATGATCTGGCGAAGGCCATAACCAATCTGTACGAGTTTCTGCTCTGCGGTACTGCCAACCACACGTTCGCCCATGGTGACCCAATAGGTAACAGCTTCATGGCGGGGCCCGAGCTTGGCAGCCAAAGTGCGAACCTGCATGGCCTCCCCACCCAGTTGCAGTTGCTTGTTCACCGGCGGGTCTATCGTAAAGCCCTGTGCGGGATAGCAGATATCCGGACGATGTAACCTGAAGTCGTCACGCTGATCCTTGCCATAAGCAATCGACAGCATAACCCGTCGGCCCCGGCTATCCACGTAAACGCGGCTCAACGTCTCCGAATAGATGCGTGAGAGCTGGGCCGCCAAGTCAGGGGGAACTTCAACCACGCCTTGCACCGACTCCAGACGCCAATCACCGATCTGAGCCGGAATCATCCGCTCTAGATTGATTTGATGCTGATCAGCCAAAGGTTTAGTTGGCTTCATTGCCCATGCCAATGCTGCTGCAACAAGCATCATTACAGACAATGGAATCTGCCAGCGAAACTGGTTCATGCCCCCCCCTTGTTGCGAAAAACCAATCCAAGCAGACGGTCGAGAATGAAAAGCGAGCTGAGTGCGGCAGCAAATAGAAACAGGCCGGCGGCGCCGTGCACGAACCCTTGCCCTGCCTCATCACCAAAATGGTAGGTGACGAGTACGAGTGCAATAACGCGCAGGATATTGGCAAAGAAAGCCAACGGCAGAATGGCAGCAATCAGCAGCAGGTTGCGCACTACGCTCGCATGCCCATTGAGGTAGACATATAGCAGCCCGATTGCCGACAGGCTGACCATCGAATTGAGGCCTGAACATGCATCAGCAACCAGCAGCTGGTACTGCCCCACATTGAGCAGCACGCCGCTGCGCGCAATGGGATAACCAGCGGCATAAAGTACGTGTTCCGCAATGCTCGAGACTTCCTGTTTAAGGGAGGCGGTCAGCGCGTCAATAATGAAGCCGGGCAACGGCAGTAGAAACAGCATGAAGAAAAGTGCAAAAATGCACACACGTACTGCCGGCCATCCACGCCTGGCCAACAGCATGGCCATTGCAAATGGGATAAACGCACCGATTTCCAACAACAGAATCCCTTGCGACCGACCAAAGGCGTAGCACAGCATTCCCAGCATGCCAAAGCCAAGGCAGGCCACCTTTGCCGGACGTTCGGGCAGGACAGCCAGCACCATGCGCTTTTGCCAGAACAACCACAATACCATTGCAAGGATGATGGGGCCGTGCCCCAGCTCCTCGCTCTGCCACAAGGTCGTGGTCAGGGTATAAATAGTAGGCAGCGCGATGGCAGCCAACGCAATGCAGAGCAAGAAATTGCGCATCACAAATTCGCCTAACCCACCAAATGCAGGCGCGGCAGCCGCATCAACACGAACCGTCATTTCTTGCGTCCCCCTTCGTCTAGCACTGCACCGATGATTTGGGCACCAGCAGCTTCCAATTGGGTCTGCAGTTGCGAAAGCTCACTCCAACGGGAACGGTGGCGCTCCGCAACCAAAACCATGCCGCGTACCCGTGCTGCAATAAGTTGTTGATCTGCAGCATCGGTTGCTGGCGGTGTATTGACGATCACAACGTCGTAAGCCGCGGCCAACCTCTCCAATGCCTGTGGAAAGGCCGCACGAGACAACAACTCCTGGGGATTTGGCGCTGGAGTACCAGCGCTAAGCAGTGCCAACCCTGGCAATACTGAGATTGGTTGTGCGCAATCCTCGGTGCAGCGTCCGATCAACAGATCAGACAACCCTTGTCGGTTGTCTGTGTAGAACAGGTCGTGCAACGAGGGTCGACGCAAATTTGCATCGATCAGCAACGTCCGCTCACCCAACTGCGAAAACACAATCGCAAGATTGGCTGCGAACAGCGCAGTGGCCGCACGCATGTCGAAGCCAGCCAACCCGACCACCTTGTTACCCTGAGCCATCCAGCGCAGCACCAATTGGCTACGTAGGCTACGCAGTGCTTCCGCGGCAGGACTGAACGGGTGATAAGCAGCGATAAGATCAGGGCTGAGTGACGAGTCGTTAGAAGCCAAGTAGGAATACGAAAATTGCTGCGCCAGCGCATGCCGCAGATCGGCTTCGGTCAAATACCCCAAGCGGACAGCCGCCTGACCAAAACGCAACCCTTCCTCCTGATGGACTTCGAGGATATGGGCGGTCTGCTGCGGTGTAAGCTTGCCCATTTCCAACAATACCCTACCGATATGACGGGCTTCGGGAGGCAACATGCTGCCCAAGGATTCCTGTTTCATTGCGCGTCTCTCTAGGCGGGTTGGATGGCAGGGGATTTCGAGAACCGTGCCCAACGACGGCGGCGTGGCGGTGCCAACGACAAGGCCCCCAGCACCGGCAGGGATAGTCCATGCTGGATGTCATGCTCTGTGCGCACACGCCGATCGAGCAGCTCGAACAACAAGGCAAACCCCACACCAAGAAGGCCCCCGATCAAAATGGCCAACACCAGATTGAGCAGCAGTCTGGGGCTGGATGGCTTGATCGGTATCGGCGCAGCCTTCAGCACAGAAATATTGGTAGCTTCCGAACGGCTTTCCAGCATCGATTGGGAATAGCGATCCAGTGCTTGTTCGTAGGCGCGTTGGGCGTTTTCCACCTGCCGCTGCAGTACTTCGAGCTCGGTGCGCTCGGATTTGAGCTTGAGCACCCGCTCCTTCTGCGCGGCTAAAGCACCTTGCAGTGCGGCCTGTCGAGATGCGGAATTATTGGCTGCGCTCGACAATCCGTCGGCATACTGCCGGGTCAATGTTGCAAGCTCGTTGCGGGTTGCTTCCAACTCCGCCCTGGCCGCGACGTAGTGGGGATGATTCGGCCCAACCTTCTGCGCCAGCTCGTCAAACTTGGCCTGCTGCTGCGCCAGTTGGCTTTTCAATTGCTGGATCAGCGGATTGTTGAGCACATCCGGCGCAGAATCCTGGCCGCGTGCACGTGCGCGCGCATCATAGGTCTGCGACTGGGCAAGCACTGTTTGCGACGAAAGGTCATTCAAGCGCTGGGTCTCGGTATCAAGCCTTTCATCCGACGCGACAATGCCGCGTTCGCGTTGGTAATCCGAGTAATTGCGTTGGGCACGCTCCAGATTCGCTTGCAGCGTCTTGAGCTGGGCTTCAAAGAACACTGAATTCTGCTGTGCCGCACTTGTACGGATATTACTGACCGTCTTGATATATGCCTGGGCAAAGGCATTGGCGATCACTGAAGCAAAACGCGGATCAGGTGCTGTGTAGTTCAGATAGATTACGCGGCTTTCGTGAGCCGGCTCGACCTCCAGCGAGCGTAACAGCGACTGGGCCAACCAGTCGCGAATTTCGCCTCGTCCTTCTGTTTCTTTCAAAAAGGCCTCTCGCGACTCTGGCAGCTTGTCCAGCCCTAACTGATCAACAACATTAAGTGCCGTACCATGGCTGCTGATGATCTGCGCCTGCGTACTCATATAATCCGGTGCCAGTACATTTGGGGTGGCCAGACCATTGATAGGATCGACCGCCTTGGAATCTACGGTCAGCACCACCTCCGCCGTGTACTGTTTAGGCAACAGCAAACTGACGACCATTGCAGTGCCGACCACCAGTACGAACACCAGCAACGATATCCAGAAACGTGCCTTCAACACCTGGAAAAACTGCTCAAGATTCATCGTGATTTCCTCAGGCTTCAGAACAGCGCTTCGCGCACAAACACGACGTCGTTGGGACGCAACAAGTCGGTGGGCTTGACCTCCAGCAGCTCGGTGCTGCCGTCGGGCTTGGTGCGGTTCACCTGCAGGCCCTTCTGCGAGGCGCGCACGTTGTAGCCGCCCGCCACTGAGATCGCCTGCATCACCGTCATGTTGCGCTCCAGCCGGAATGAGCCCGGCCGGTTGACTTCGCCATACACGTATACCTGCGCGCTGCGCGGCACATACAGCACATCGCCCGCTTGCACCGACACTGCCTGGGCGCTGCCGTCGCGCGCGAGCAGGGCGGCAAGCGAATACTCGTGGCGTTCATTGCCGCGGGTCAGCACCACGAGATCGCCACCGTTGGGATTGACCCCGCCAGCAAGGGCCAGCGCATCGATCACGGTGGAAGCGCTGTCGAGCGCATAGCGGCCTGGATTCGACACCTCACCCAGGACCGCGACACGCTGCGACCGGTATTGCGTGATCAGCACATTGATGCTGGGTTTGTTGACGAAGCCGCCTTTGTGCAGCAGCGAGGCGACATGGGCCTCGGCCTGCGAGAACGACATGCCGGCCAGCCTGATCGTGCCCAGCAGCGGGAAACTGATCTCGCCGGCCTGGGTGAGCTGGGCTTCGACCATCAGGTCGGGATGGTCGTAGACGCTGATCTTCACCACGTCACCGGCCCCCAGCAGATATTCGTTGCTCCGCTCGGCCGCCGTGGCGCTCAGCCCGATCAGCAGCGCGCAGCACAGCGCCAACGTGCGCAACCAGAGCCCCCGCATCATTTGAGCCCCTTCACGCCGGCCTTGAGATGTTCGGCGCTGTCGGCAACAGGCGCCGAGGTCTGCGCGGCGGCTTCGACCGCGGCATACCGCTTCACGTACTCGACCTTGGCCCCCTGACGCAGGCCGCTGATGCGCGAGCGCGCCTCGCGCTCGACCTGGCCGTTGCTCAGATAGGCCTTGATCACCGGATCGGCGTCGCTCTGGCTCACCGGTGCCGGGCGGCTGCCTTCCAGTTGCAGCAGCACCACGCGCTCCTTGCCGTCCGGAATCGAGACGATGTCGCCCTGCTGCATGCTGGCGATACGTTGCAGCATCGGCATCGGCAACTGCTCGGCCGGCCGGCGCACGCGGGCGCTCTGATATTGCACACCCGCCGCCGTGAGCGCAGCTTCGGTATCGGCAGGCGACTTCGCCGTATCCAGGCTGGTCAGCAGCGATTTGTCGGCAGCGGCAGCGGCCGGCACGCTGAAGCTCACGAAGTCATAGATGCGCCGCTCCGCAAACAAAGCCGGGTTTTCCGCATAGAACTTGCTGCGCTCCTGCGCACTGGGCTCGGTGGGCTTGCCGATCACCCGCTCTGCCGCGGCCTGCGCCAGCAACTGACGGCGGCTCTGCTCCAGCGCCTGCAACACCTGCGGATCGCGATCGAGCTTGAGCTCCTCGGCCTTCTGCACCAGGACTTCCTGGTCGACCAGTTGATCGAGCAGGCGCTGCTTGTCGGCATCGCTGACCGGCTGGCGCTGACGTGCCAACAGGTAGTTGAGCTGATGCACCGTGATTTCCTTGTCGTTGACCCGCGCCAGCACCTGGCTGGGGGATTTGGCGGCCTCCTTGTCGCCGCAGGCGGCGAGGGCCAGGATCAGCAGCAGCAGGCCATACCGCATCGGATGGGTGTTAGGCATGGTATTCCTTTCAAATAAAATAAGTTCGTTGGGTTCGGGATAAAGAAGATCAATAGGCGTTCTTGTCGCGCAGCGTGCTGAAGGCGGTCTGCAGCACGATTTTCAAATCAAGCCATAGCGACCAGTTGCGCAGATACTCCAGATCGAACTCGATCCGTTTCTGCATCTTGTCGATGGTGTCGGTCTCGCCCCGGTATCCATTGACCTGCGCCCAACCGGTGATGCCGGGCTTGACCTTGTGCCGGATCATGTAGCCACGGATCAGCTTGCGATACATCTCGTTGTGGGCATTGGCGTGGGGGCGCGGGCCGACGATGCTCATCTTGCCCTGAAGCACATTGATGAACTGTGGTAATTCGTCCAATGAGGTCCTGCGGATAAAGGCGCCGATCGGCGTCAGACGCTGGTCGTTCTTGCGTGCCTGCACCACCTTGTCCCCATCTTCCATCACCGTCATCGAGCGGAACTTGTAGACCAGGATGCTTTCACCGTCCGCGCCATAGCGCCGCTGCTTGAACAGCACGGGTCCCGGGGAGGTCACCTTGACCGCAATCGCCACCGCCAGCATCAAAGGCCAGATCAGCGCAAGGATCAGCAGCGCCAGCACGATGTCGGACACACGCTTGACGAGACTGGCCGTGCCGACGAAGGGGCTTTCGCAGACCGATACCACCGGAATGCCACCCACATGATCAAAGCGCGCCTGGATCAGATCGCACACAAAGAAATCGGGCAGGAAATAGATGGACGCCGTGCTGTCCTTCAGGTCCTCCAGCAGCGACAGCACCCGGGGCTGCGAGGTCATCGGCAGCGAAATATAGATCTGCTGGATGTTGTGCATCTGGATATGCTCGGCAAGCGAACTGAGCCGTCCCAGCAGTTCATCGGAGGTGATGCCCTCAAGCCGCTCCAGCGTGCGGTCGTCGAAATATCCGGCGAAATCAAGACCCAGCTGCGGGTTGTCCCGGATACGCGCGGCCAGCGCCTGACCTGCCTGGTTCGCACCGATGATCACCGCCTTGCGCACGCTGGCCGAGCGGCTCGGGTAGAGCAACACGGCCCGGAACAGCGCATGCATCCCGATCAGCACCAGCGGGGCGCCGATCTCCCAGGCCAGCAGGAACGGCGGATAGAAATAGTCGTTCAAACCCGACAGGCGTCCGATCAGCCAAAGGAAGCCGATCACGCAGAGCCAGCCGGCGACGAAGCGCCCCAGACCCATGAGCGGCCGCGTCACACCCGGCACGAACAGGAAGGTACCGTCCAGCAATTGCGCGGACAGCAGGAACGCCAGCGCGGCCCAGATCAGCAGGTAGCCGTTCCACGCGATGTCGAACGGGATCGCCAGCGCGTACAGCACCACCACCACCACCACCGGATCCAGAAAGCTCTTGCAAAAGCTTGCCAGCGGCGCGGCGTTCGCCAATTGGCCGAAGCGCTCGTTCAACAATGCGGAATGCACATGCTCCGGACCGCGTACGGTTTCCGGAGCCGGTATTACGAAATCGACGTTGGCGTTCATTTTCCCTCCTGCTCAGACCAGAAGCGCCCCATCCAGGCACATGGAACGAATTGCCGTAAACCGGAACACGCCGAACTTCCAGACATCCCTCACCTCTTCCTGGTCAGTAGCGCACCTGGGCGCTCAAACCGTATTGCGTACTGTCGTATTGACTGCTTGCCGTATCGGCATCGCGCCCTTGCTGCTGTACATAGGCATTCACGTCGACCGCCGGATGGGGCCGATAGGTGGCCGCCAGACGCCACAGCAGGGTCTGCTCATCGATGCTTCCCTCTTCCTTGCGCGCACCGGCCCGGTCCTCGTAACGGACTTCGCCGCTGAACGTCCACTTGGGGTGGTACTGCCAGTACGCCGCGACCCGGTAGGTGTCGATGATGCGGCGTACCCGGTTCTGGCCCGGATCGTCGAAGCTGCGGTCATATGAGCCATCCAGCGTGATGCGCTCGGTCGCCTGCCAGCTCGCGTTCACCCCACCGACCAGCCTGTTGCTGTGCGAACCGGTGGCCTTGTCCTTCCAGCGCACCCATCCCACGTTGCCCCCTGCCTTGGTCAGGCCGGTGACCGGGACCTCCCACGAAAGGTCGAGTCCGCGCTGGGTGAACCCGCGCTGCGGTGCGCCAAGCGCGACCAGCGTGTCGTCGACGTAGTCCAGTTCGGTGATGCTGCTTCTGAGGGTAAAGACGCTGCCCTTGCCGGTCTGCGCAGTGACGCCCACCCCCCAGTGCTTCTCGTCGTAATCGTTGAACTGGCGGGCATCGTGCCGTTCGCGGGAGCCGCCGGCGTTCACGCCGACCATCCAGACCGCCCCCAGACGACGGTTGGCCGACACATCGGCCGAGCGGGTACGGTACAGATCGCGCACCCCGAGCAACACATCCTCGAACGAGGACAGGCGCTTGCGATCGCCATAGGAGAGTTGCCCCTGCCAATCGCTGCCGACCTGCCACTGCCATGCCAGCAGGCCTTGCCAGCCGGTGTAGTTCAACTCGTCGTGGTGCAGGTAATGCGGAGAGAAGACCTCACCGTCGAACTGCAGCAACTGGCGTGAAGCAGGCAGATTGACGCGTGCCGCGACCCTGGGCTCGATCACGCTGTCGGCACGGCGCGCATCGCCGCGTACCGAGCGCGGGTCGACACCATCGGCAAGACGAAACAGATTGTCGTCGTGCATATACTTGACCTTCGCTTCAAGCACGACCGGGTCGCTCTCGTCATAGGCCGCCCAAAGCAGCGTGGGCAATACCGCCAGCGACAATGGTACTGCTTTGCGTATCCATTGATATGCCTTGCCGGCGCGGCCTGGATGCGCTTCCGTCTCCTGCGGCATGCATGCTCCCTTCATATTGACTGCTGAATAACTTACTTTAAAAGAAATTTACGGGAAAAATGTTGGCAAACATGGATAACAGCGTCAATCGTCAAATTACCTTTTTCCCGTCATAAATCGAAAATGATGGGCATACTACCAGCGCTGTCACACCACGCAACCATTCACCCCGCATGGCAGGATGTTTTATGCGAGACGCGAGGATAGCACGTTGTCAAACATCTGATTTTAAAAACAAAAATCGCCTTCTTTGTCATACTGTCGTCATATATGCAGCAGCTCGAATCAATCGGACGGTCTTGAAAGCATTCAATTTCAATGAATAATGCTGCGCTGATCCTGTTGGCCGTACTGCGATTCAAGCACCTTACTTCCTTACGGGACCCCTGCTACCCCCGGTGAAAGTAGGTTTCCACCGGATGACCGGTAAAAAATGGGGCTGCGGCTGCCAAACGAGAAACCTGAGAGGGTAACATTGTCTTTGTCATGTAATACATGGCAAGACCACTACAGCGTCGGCCCGCGCGCAGGTTTTCCACCTGCCGGCCTTAAATGGCATCCAGATGGCATAGGATTTTGTGCGGCCGCAACACAAACGTGGGCCGGATGCACACTGAATGACCGGAGTGCAGCGCAAGACATGACGACAGACCGCACCGCCGGCTGGTGCAGACGGCGGATGCCCTTGCACGGGTGAACCACGTCACACTTGCGGTTCTGCCTGTGCCTCAAGCCGGGGACGGATCGAGCGCAACAGTTCGGCCCGCACCGCGGTGTAGTCGGCATTGATCACCCAGGCCTGCAGGGCGAGCTTGGCGCCCGCGTCGGTGTAATCGGCGACCAGTACAGTCGGAGCCGGTTCGGACAGGATGCGCGGCTCGGCGGCAATCAGCTCACGCAGCAACTGCAGTCCGGGTTCGATCTGCGCGACCGACACCTGGAAGGCCACCTCGATCCGGCGTGTGGGATTGCGACTGAAGTTGGTCACGGCGTTGGACCATAGCTGGCTGTTGGGCACATAGAGCGAGACGCCGTCCAGCTTGCCCAGGTGTGTGGAAAACAGCCCCACTTCGCGCACCGTGCCGGCAATCGTGCCGCTGCCTTCGATGTAGTCGCCCGCCCGGAACGGCCGCAGCAGCAGCAACATCAGTCCGGCGGCGATGTTCTGCAACGTGCCTTGCAATGCCAGGCCGATCGCCAGCCCCGCCGCGCCAAGCGCCGCCACGATACTGGTGGTCTGGATACCCAGACGCGCCAGTACATTCACCAGCGTGAGAATGCGCACGCCCCACATCACCGCAGTGCCGATCAATGGCGCCGCCGTCGCATCGCCCCCGGCGCGTACCACCAGGCCCACCACGGCACCGGCCAGACGGCGCGCCAGCCACCAACCAGCCAACAGGACAATCAGCGCCACCAACAGATCGATGCCATAGTTGGCGATCCGAGGCAGCAGCGAATCGATCAGACGCTCGAAGCGGTCGAGTTGGGCCATCGGTGCCATTCAGTCTCCCTGTGTCGAACCTGCGGCACCGACGCGCGGACGGCCGGCACCGCGAAAGGGAGACATTATCCATGGCCGGCCCGGGTCCTCATACCACGGCGTCCGGATCTTCCTCGTCCGGCACGTCCGGGAGGGGGGGTAGGCTGGGATCGATGCCGATCGTAGGTGAGCCTTCCTCGTCCTCCTCAAGCGCCACGCCTTCGCGGCGCAGGCTTTCCCGGCCATCCCCCTCGGCCAGCGGCGCATTGCGCAGCAGGGCCTCGGTATGCACATCGCGCACGTCCTCGCGTTCGATCTGCTGATCCAGCGGTGCCTCGGCCTCCCGCACCGCAGGGTCGAATTGCGGGTCCTCAGGACTCACGATGCGCTCGTCTTCCTCCGGGTAGTGTTTGCTCGTACTCATGGGACGCTCCTTGGTCAGTGGTAATGGAGGGCGGTCGCCTTGCCGCGAAAGACGCGGTAGGCATACAGGGTGTAGCCGGCAATGGTCGGCAGCACGATGGCCACGCCGATCAGCACCGCAGCCAGCGATTCAGGCGCACTCGCCGCTTGCCACAGATCGATGCGGTCGACCACCAGGTACGGGAACAGGCTGTACGCCAGCCCGCAGAACGCCAGCGCGAAGATCGTGGCCGCAGCGGCAAACAGACGCCCCGCCCCGCGCTCATCGCCTTGCGCCAGGCGCGCCGGGAGCCGCTGCAGCCAATATGCGCAGCCGAAGAACAGCAGCATGGTGGCCAGCGGAATCGGTGCGAGAAACACCAGTTCCGGCCACGAGAACCACTTGTCGAACACACGCCGGCTGACCAGCGGAGTGGCGAGCGAGACCGCGGCCACGCCTACGGCCGTCAACCCGAGCGCACCGCGCGCCCAGCGCACCGCCAGCCGTTGCAATGCGCCTTCAGTCTTCAGGATCAGCCACGCGGCGCCGAGAAGCGCATAGCCTGCACACAGACCGAGTGCGACTACCGCGGCAAACAGCACGCCCCACGCATCATCGCGGAAACCGGTGATATACAAGCCCAGCATGGCGCCCTGGGCAAGTGCCGCGATCAGCGAGCCGGCGTGGAACGCCCGGTTCCACCACGGCTTGTGATGCGCGCGTGCCTTGACCCTGAAATCAAATGCCACCCCGCGCAGGATCAGCCCGAACAGCATGGCCGTCACCGGCAGGTAGAGCGCGCCCAGGATCACGCCATGCGCCAGTGGGAAAGCAACCAGCAGCAGGCCGATGCCTAGGACCAGCCAGGTTTCGTTGGCATCCCAGAACGGGCCGATGGCCGCGATCATCAGGTCCTTGTCCTCATCCGCGTGCGCGTGCCGTAACAGGATGCCCACACCCAGGTCATAACCATCCAGCACCACATAGACCAGCACCGCCAGCCCCATCAGCGCCATGCTGGCCAGCGGCAGCCAATATGCCATACCCGACTCAGGCATCGGCCCCTCCTTCGTCGCGTGGCCGGGCCGGTGGCGGCGTCGTGGACGGCAGTACCGGCTGCGGCGTCTGCACCTCGGGCATGTCCATCGTCTCGGGCTCGTCGCCGGCCTTGCGCGCCAGATAGAAGAGCACCGAGACATAGGCCAGGATCAGCGCGGCATAGAGCAGCAGATAGAGGGTCAGCGACAGCGCGACGGTCGACGCTGCGGCCGGCCCGGCAGCGTCGGCAGTTTTGAGCACACCGTGGACCAGCCAGGGTTGGCGGCCGATTTCGGTGGTGTACCACCCGGCAACCAGCGCGACCCAGCCGGCAAAGGTCATTCCCACCAGCACCCGTGCCAGGCCCCGCCCTGGCTCGCCCCGCCGATACAGCTGCCAAGCCGCGGACCAGGACACTAGCAGCATCATGAGGCCCATGCCGACCATCACCCGGAAGGCGAGGAACACCGGCAGTACCGGCGGATGTTCTGGAAAAGCGTCCAGCCCGCGTACCTCGCCTTGCAGCGAATGGGTCAGGTACAGGGACGCCAGCCCCGGGATGGCGATCTCGAAATCGGTGCGGCGCGCCAACGCATCGGGCCAGCCGAACAACACCGCCGGCACGCTCGCCCCGGTCTGCCACAACCCTTCCATTGCCGCGATCTTGGCCGGCTGATGCTGCAATGTGTTGAGCCCATGCAGATCGCCGACCAGCATCTGCAGCGGAATCAGCAGCGCGGCCAAGTAGACGCCGATACGCAGTCCGGTCGACACCTCCGGTTGCCGATCACCGCGCAGCCACCGGTAGGCGGATACACCGGCCAGCAGAAACGAGACAGTCAGCCCGGACGCCAGCAGCATGTGGGTGAAGCGGAAGGGGAACGAGGGGTTGAAGATCACCTCGATCCAGCTCGTCACATAGGCCTTGCCTTCGCGCATCTCGAAGCCGGCCGGTGTATGCATCCAGGAATTGAGCGCCAGGATCCAGAACGCCGACACCGTGGTACCCAGTGCGACCAGCAGGGTGGCCAGCGTATGCACCCGCGGGGTCACGCGGCGCATGCCGAACAGCATGATGCCCAGAAAGGTGGCCTCCAGGAAAAACGCGGTGAGCACTTCGTAGGCCAGCAACGGTCCGGCCACATTGCCCACGGTCAGCATGAAACCCGGCCAGTTGGTACCGAACTGGAAGCTCATGGTGATGCCACTCACCACGCCCAGCGCAAAGGTGAGCGCGAACACCTTGATCCAGAACCGGTACGCATCCATCCAGCATGCCGCACCGGTATGGTTGAAGCGCAGCTTGAAGAACAGCAAGACCCACCCCAGCGCGATGCTGATTGCCGGGAACAGGATATGAAAAGTGATATTGGCAGCGAACTGGATCCGGGCCAGCAGCACAGCGTCAGGCATTCGCGCTTCCCTTGCAGACGGCAAGTGCAGCCGGCAGCAATAACCGTGCCGCGGCAGCGCCCCAGCCCTGATCGCGCTCCATGGGCTGGCCGTGCCGCTGCATGGGCAGGAATTACACCGCGACGCGCACAAGCTGCACGTAAAAGCCAAGCAGGGATGGGCATGCCAGCGCTGGCATGCCCTGTGCAAGGGCATGGGGATCGGATCACAAGGGAGCCGGTATATGGTTGAGCATATGTGGTGGCAGCGTGGGGTGATCTATCAGGTCTATCCCCGTTCGTTCATGGACGGCAATGGCGACGGTGTCGGTGATCTGACCGGCCTGCGCGAGCGCCTGGATTACCTGGCATGGCTGGGAGTTGACGCACTCTGGATCACGCCGATCCAGCCTTCGCCGATGCTGGATTTCGGCTACGACATCACCGACTACGCCGACATCGACCCGCTGTTTGGGGACTTGGCGGCTTTCGACGATCTGATTGCCGCCGCCCATGCGCGTGGCATCCGGATCATCCTGGACTTCGTACCCAACCATACCTCCGACCGCCATCCCTGGTTTATCGACGCCTGCAGTTCCCGCAAAAGTGCCAAACGGGATTGGTATGTATGGCAGGACCCGCTGCCCGATGGCGGCCCGCCGAACAACTGGCGCTCCCACTTTGGCGGGCTCGCCTGGGAAATGCACCAGCCGACGGGCCAGTATTACCTGCGCACCTTCCTGCCGCAGCAACCCGACCTGAACTGGCGCAATCCTGCGGTGCAGGCGGCCATGCACCAGGTGATGCGGTTTTGGCTGGACCGGGGTGTCGATGGGCTGCGACTCGATGCGATCTGGCATCTGATCAAGGATGAGCAGTTGCGCAACAACCCGCCCAACCCGGGCTGGCAGGACAACCAGCCCGAGCACGAGCGGCTGCTGCATGTCTTTACCAGTGACCGCCCGGAAATGCAGGGCCTGCTGCGTTCCATGCGCAAGGTGGTGGATGCCTATCCCGAACGGGTGTTGATCGCCGAACTCTATCTTTCGACCGAACGCACCGTCAGTTATTACGGCCGGGAGGGTGACGGTGTGCATCTGCCCGCCAATACCGCGCTGCTCGGCACGCCATGGAATGCGGAAAGCATGGCTGCGGCCATCGATCAGTATGAAGCCGCGCTGCCCACGCATGGCTGGCCCAATTGGTCGCTTGGCAACCACGACCAGCCCAGGGTCGCCAGCCGCGTACCGGCAGGACAGGAGCGGTTGGCTGCCATGTTGCTGCTGACCCTGCGCGGCACGCCCCTGCTCTATTACGGCGACGAGATCGGCATGCGCAACGTGCCGATCCCGCCGGAGCGGCTTCAGGACCCCATCGAGAAGAACATGCCCGGTCTCGGGCGTGGCCGGGATCCGCAGCGCACTCCGATGCAATGGGACCACAGCGCCAACGCGGGCTTCAGTCAGGGGGAGCCGTGGCTGCCGTTGGCCGAGGACGCGGCCCAGGTCAATGTGGCCTCTCAACGCGACGACCCTGCGTCGGTACTGCAGCTATACCGCCGCTTGATCCAGTTGCGCCGGGAGCACCCGGCACTGGCGGTCGGCAGCTATCGCGGCTTGGCGGCCCCGCTCGGCGCGCTTGTCTTCGAGCGCGAACATGAAGGCCGGCAGATCCGCGTCGCGCTCAACTTCAGCGACCGTCCTTGCAGCATCGCCATGCCCCCTGGGGAGATGCTGCTGGAAAGCACGGCAGGTGCAACGGTGAGGACTGCAGAGAGCGGAACACTCCAGCTTGCCGGCGGGGCCGGCGTGATCGTGGCACTGTGAAAGGACAGCCCCGCCATGAAGGCGGGGCTGTCACGCAGGCACTTTGGCTGTGATCAGCCATTACATTCAGTGCAGACAATCACCCCTTCGTGTGCATCCAGAAGCAGGGTGCCGGCCACCGGTTCGCCTTCGCGTACCAGTCCGGTGCTCAGCAGGATATACCCGCCCAGCATGCTGCCCAGATCCACCAACTGCTGTTTGGCGCTGAAATTGAGTAGAACCAGCAGTCGCTGGTCATCGTGTTCGCGCAGATAGCCGAATACCTGGTCCGAAGTGGAGAACCCACGATAGCTGCCGACCGCCAACGCCGGCCATTCATCGCGCAACAGGATCAGCTTGCGGTACAGATGCAGCAGTGAATGCTTGTCGCGTTGCGCGGCAGCAACGTTGACCTGTGGATAGTCGTCGGCAATCGGCAGCCAGGGCGTGCTCAGACTGAAGCCGGCATGCAGGCTGTTGTCCCATTGCATCGGGCTGCGCTCGGGATCGCGCCCCAACCCCAGGCCGGGCATGTTCTTCTCCAGCGGATCCTGCACTTGTTCAGGCAGGATGGGCACGTCGCGCATGCCGATCTCGTCGCCGTAATAAAGCGTCGGCGTGCCACGCAGCGTCAACAGCAACATGGCGGCCACCCGCGCCTGCTCGACGCCGATGCGGCTGGCGATGCGATGATTGTCGTGATTGCCCAGTACCCAATTGGGCCAGCCGTGCGGTGGCAGCGCGGCTTCGTATTGGTCGACTGCGGTCCGGATCAACTGCGCATCCCAGGCCATGCCGATCAGCTGGAAATTGAACGGCAGATGGACCCCGCGACCACCGGTACCGTAGTAGGTGACCAGCCGCTCCACCGGCAGATAGATCTCGCCGACCATCATCCGGTCTTCGTAGCTGTCCAGCAGATTGCGCATGCGCTCGATCACATCATGCACTTCTGGGCGATCGGTGTTGTAGGTGGCCAGCAGGCGCCGGTGCTCGCCCATCTGTGCGTGATATTCAGGGTTGACCGGGTTCTCGCGGAAATCCTTGTCCTTGATCAGATGCCAGATCACGTCGATGCGGAAACCGTCCACGCCCCGATCCAGCCAGAAGCGCATTGCATCGAGCATCGCATCCTGCACCTGCGGATTACGCCAGTTCAGGTCAGGCTGCTCCTTCAAGAACGCGTGATAGTAGTACTGGTCACGCTGCGCATCGTATTCCCAGCCGCTGCCACCGAAGTTGGACAGCCAGTTGTTCGGCGGGCCGCCATCGGGTGCCGGGTCGCGCCAGATGAACCAGTCACGCTTAGGGTTATCGCGCGAGGAGCGCGATTCGGTGAACCACGGATGTTGATCCGAGGTATGGTTGGGCACGAAATCCAGTATCACCCGTAGGCGGCGTGCATGCGCCTCGGCCAGCAAGGCGTCGAAGTCGGCCAGCGACCCGAATAGCGGGTGGATATCCGTGTAATCGGAGACGTCGTAGCCGAAATCGGACATCGGCGACGGGTAGATCGGCGAAATCCAGATCGCATCCACCCCCAGCCATGCCAGGTAGTCCAGCCGTGCCCGAATCCCGGCCAGGTCTCCGACCCCATCGTTGTTGCCATCCATGAACGAACGGGGATAGATCTGGTAGACCACCCCGTCCTGCCACCAATGATGCTTTCGCAGCATGGCGCTCCTCCTGTTCGCAATCTATGCAGTTAGGCTAAAGAGCAAAATCGGTGCCGGAGCACGCCATTGCAGGCAGCGCTGCACCACGGTACCCCTTCACCGATCCAGCCCCCGTTTTGTGCGGGCTCCGTGTCGATTCAATATGCCTGCCGACCCAATGGCGGCCACTGGCCATATAGCGCCAGCCACAGCGTGGCGTAGAGCAGGAACAGACCGGCCAGCCCTGCGCATGCCAGGAAAAAATCGTTGAGAAACAACTCGTGGATGGTGGTCATCAGGACCTGTCCGGTGCGACGCACCTCCCAGACCTTCAACGCCGCGATCACCCCGGATGCCAGTTGCGCGAGATAAGCCGCGCAAGCGAAGGCGCGGGCAAAGCGGGGCCGACGCGCCACGATCAGACACATCAAGATCGGCATCAGCACCGCCCCGCCAACCAGCAGGAACGTCATCATCACGTGGCCCGGCGAGAAGATTGCAATTCGTACACGGCCATGGCGCTGTTTTTACAAGACATCCAGCTGCGCCATAGGCGATGGTCCGCCGTAGCGGGAGCAACCCCCTCTTGCAATAGGACCGGTCTCGTCCTTGCCTTGAAATAAGGCGCATCCTGAGGTGGATCGAACGGCGGTGTCATCGGTGGATGCGCAGGCTCCTGATCCGGATGCGTTGGGCGTTCCGGGTTGATCGGATCGGGGACGCGATCAGGCTCTGGTTCATGGATTGGCGGATCGGCAGGTTGGTTGGGGGGCAGGCCCGGCTGATGGGCAGGCGTCTGCGGTGGCTCCTCCACCGGCGCCGGTGTCGGCACTGGGGCAGGCGGAATTAACGGAGCGGGCGATTCCGGCGTCACCTGGGGCACATCGGGCTGCGCCATTGCCAGCCGCCGGCTCGAATCGACCGTGGCGCGCCCGTGGGAAAGAAAGCGGGTACGGCTTATCAGCATCATCAGAACACTTCTCCTTGTCGAAGACGGACGGGCGGACCCGACCAAGTCGTGAGCGGCTGGCAGCAAAGGGGAAAGCACCTTCGGCGAAAATCCCCCCTGCCCTGCCGCGATGGATCAGATCCGGCCCGGGCCCGCCGGCCGCTTTGCGCCGCTACTGCCAACCGCACCATCCGGATAATTGGCTTCGTAGTTGCTCCGGTCATCTTCATTCGAAGCCATCGGTTTGTCGCTCTGTGGGGGCGCACCATCTGGCTTGCGGGCGGGCGCCGAAGGATTGGGATCAGGTTTCATCGCTTGCTCCTAGCGCTACAGGCATCAATGACCCGGCGCATCGAGCAAGAACGGTTCCAGCTCCAGGTGGCACGTTGCTTGCACCATCACAGATCTCGCGTCCCTGAACCAGGAGCAGCAACCATGGCCCATTCCCAAATACGGCAAGGCGACTCCGCCAACCCGGACCCGATCACCAAGGCACACGGCAGCCATCCCATCGGTACCGCACTCGGCGCAGCAACCGGAGCCACCGCTGGCATCGGTGGCATGCTCGCAGCGGGCGCCGCAGGCGCGGCACTGGGGCCATTGGGCGCCTTGACCGGCGCGGCGATCGGCGCGATTGCAGGCGGTCTGATCGGCAAGGAAGCCGCAGAAGCCTTCAATCCCACGATCGAAGATGAGTACTGGCGCGAACACCACGCCGAG
This sequence comes from Chitiniphilus purpureus, assembly GCF_025642115.1. Taxonomy (GTDB): domain Bacteria; phylum Pseudomonadota; class Gammaproteobacteria; order Burkholderiales; family Chitinibacteraceae; genus Chitiniphilus; species Chitiniphilus purpureus. Next base: position 3,279,778 of record NZ_CP106753.1, read on the forward strand.
CAATCCTATGCCAGCTCCGAACGCCCTTACGACGAATATGCGCCGGCCTACCTGCTTGGCTCCGCCGCACGTTCACTGGATGACGGGCGCACGTTTGATGAATGGGAGCCTGAGCTGCGGGAGCGTCTGCACAACGCGAACGAAGCCCACCTGCGCTGGGAAAACGGTGGGCGCAATGCGGCCTATGCGGCATGGGAACGGGTCAATGCGCGCTTCAAACCCAAGGACATCGTTGGCTGAACAAGGAAGAAACCAATGAGAGCATTGACCTATCACGGCGCGCACGATGTACGCGTCGACACCGTGCCCGATCCGGTGCTGCAGACGCCGCAGGACATCATCCTGCGCATTACCGCCACCGCGATCTGCGGCTCGGATCTGCATCTGTACCGCGGCAAGATTCCCGAGGTTCGCGATGGCGATATCCTGGGGCACGAATTCATGGGCGTGGTCGAGGAAGCGGGCCCCGGCGTCACTCGGGTCCGCAAGGGTGACCGGGTGGTGATTCCTTTTACCATTTCATGTGGCGACTGCTTTTTCTGCCAGAAACAGTTGTACTCCGCGTGCGAGAGCAGCAATCCCGGCCGCGGTGCCATCCTGAACAAGAAGAACGTCCGTTCCGGTGCGGGGATGTTCGGCTACAGCCATCTCTACGGCGGCTATGCGGGCGGGCAGGCGGAATACGTGCGCGTGCCATTTGCCAACACCGGTCCGCTCAAAATTCCGGACGGCATCGCCGACGAAAAGGTTTTGTTCCTCTCGGATATCCTGCCCACTGGCTATCAGGCTGTGGTCAACGCCGATCTGCAGCCAGGAAGCACCGTGGCGATCTTTGGCGCAGGCCCGGTCGGGATGATGGCGGCTGCCTGCGCCCGGTTGAAGGGCGCCGAGCGGATTTTCATGGTCGATCACCATCCGTACCGGCTGGAATTCGCAGTGGCCGCCTATGGGGTGGAACCGATCAATTTCGATGACGATGACGATCCCGCCGAGCGCATCATCGAAGCCACTGATTTTCGTGGTGTCGATGCCTCGATCGATGCGGTCGGATTCGAAGCCAAGGGCAGTCCGGTGGAAACGGTGTTGACCAATCTGAAGCTGGAGGGGTCAAGCGGCAAGGCATTGCGACAGGCCATTGCTGCAACCCGCCGTGGCGGCACGGTGAGCGTACCAGGCGTCTACGCCGGATTCATTCACGGCTTCCTGTTTGGCGATGCGTTCGAGAAGGGACTGACCTTCAAGATGGGGCAGACCCATGTGCAGCGCTTCATGCCGGAGCTGCTGGAATATATCCTGGCTGGCAAGCTCAACCCTGAGGTGATCATCACCCATCACCTGCCGCTTGAGGAGGCGGCATTGGGCTACAAGATCTTCAACGAGAAGGAGGATGCGTGCCGGAAGGTGGTGCTGACGCCGGGGCGGGGTGGCCAGCTGCCCAATGGCGGACTTGCCTGAGTGCCACCGTCCCCGCCAGATCAACGACCGGGACCTGGGTGCGCTGGATCGCCGATCCTAAAGCAAAACCCCCGGGTGCGTGAGCACCCGGGGGTTTTCATGAGGAGTCTGGCGATGACCTACTTTCACACGGGAACCCGCACTATCATCGGCGCTAAGTCGTTTCACGGTCCTGTTCGGGATGGGAAGGCGTGGGGCCAACTCGCTATGGTCGCCAGACGTAACTGGTTGAGCTACGACTGTATACAGTCCTGCTCCAAATCGATAGAAGAAGCGGTGCGCGGCCGACAGCCCCACACACTCAAATTCGTTTCAGGTTAGATCATACGAGCTTGTCGCCACCCTGAACCGACCTGGTTCAGGTTATAGGATCAAGCCACACGGGCAATTAGTATCGGTTAGCTTAACGCATTACTGCGCTTCCACACCCGACCTATCAACGTCCTGGTCTTGAACGACCCTTCAGAGAGCTCAAGGCTCTAGGGAAGTCTCATCTTGAGGCGAGTTTCCCGCTTAGATGCTTTCAGCGGTTATCTCTTCCGCACTTAGCTACCCGGCGATACCACTGGCGTGATAACCGGTACACCAGAGGTGCGTCCACTCCGGTCCTCTCGTACTAGGAGCAGCCCCTCTCAAACTTCCAACGCCCACTGCAGATAGGGACCAAACTGTCTCACGACGTTTTGAACCCAGCTCACGTACCACTTTAAATGGCGAACAGCCATACCCTTGGGACCGGCTACAGCCCCAGGATGTGATGAGCCGACATCGAGGTGCCAAACTCCGCCGTCGATGTGAACTCTTGGGCGGAATCAGCCTGTTATCCCCGGAGTACCTTTTATCCGTTGAGCGATGGCCCTTCCATACAGAACCACCGGATCACTATGTCCTGCTTTCGCACCTGCTCGACTTGTCGGTCTCGCAGTCAAGCCACCTTGTGCCATTACACTATCAGTACGATGTCCGACCGTACCTAGGTGACCTTCGAGCTCCTCCGTTACACTTTGGGAGGAGACCGCCCCAGTCAAACTGCCTACCATGCACGGTCCCCGATCCAGATGATGGACCTAGGTTAGAACCTCAAACGCACCAGGGTGGTATTTCAAGGACGGCTCCATGGCAACTAGCGTCACCACTTCAAAGCCTCCCACCTATCCTACACAAGTCCGTTCAAAGTCCAATGCAAAGCTACAGTAAAGGTTCACGGGGTCTTTCCGTCTAGCAGCGGGGAGATTGCATCTTCACAAACATTTCAACTTCGCTGAGTCTCAGGAGGAGACAGTGTGGCCATCGTTACGCCATTCGTGCGGGTCGGAACTTACCCGACAAGGAATTTCGCTACCTTAGGACCGTTATAGTTACGGCCGCCGTTTACCGGGGCTTCAATCAAGAGCTTGCACCCCATCATTTAACCTTCCGGCACCGGGCAGGCGTCACACCCTATACGTCGACTTTCGTCTTGGCAGAGTGCTGTGTTTTTGATAAACAGTCGCAGCCACCTTTTCACTGCAACCGCGTCGAGCTCCAGTCGCGAGGACCTTCACCCTACTGCGGCACACCTTCTCCCGAAGTTACGGTGTCAATTTGCCGAGTTCCTTCTCCTGAGTTCTCTCAAGCGCCTTAGAATTCTCATCCTGCCCACCAGTGTCGGTTTGCGGTACGGTCAATTCTGAGCTGAAGCTTAGTGGCTTTTCCTGGAAGCATAGGATCAATCACTTCGGGCCCAAAGGGCCCTCGTCATCACGCCTCAGTGTTAACAGGGATCCGGATTTGCCTAAATCCCCCACCTACACGCTTAAACCGGGACATCCAACACCCGGCTGACCTACCTTTCTCCGTCCCCACATCGCACTCAGAATCGGTACAGGAATATTAACCTGTTTCCCATCGACTACGCTTTTCAGCCTCGCCTTAGGGGCCGACTCACCCTACGCCGATTAACGTTGCGTAGGAAACCTTGGGCTTTCGGCGAACGGGCTTTTCACCCGTTTTAACGCTACTCATGTCAGCATTCGCACTTCCGATACCTCCAGCAGCCTTCACAAGCCACCTTCACAGGCCTACGGAACGCTCCCCTACCATGTATCAAAGATACATCCGCGTCTTCGGTTCTAGATTTGAGCCCCGTTACATCTTCCGCGCAGGACGACTCGACCAGTGAGCTATTACGCTTTCTTTAAATGATGGCTGCTTCTAAGCCAACATCCTGGCTGTCTATGCCTTCCCACCTCGTTTTCCACTTAATCTAGCATTTGGGACCTTAGACGGCGGTCTGGGTTGTTTCCCTCTTGACACCGGACGTTAGCACCCGATGTCTGTCTCCCAAGCTCGCACTTAACGGTATTCAGAGTTTGCCATGGTTTGGTAAGTCGCGATGACCCCCTAGCCATAACAGTGCTTTACCCCCGTTAGTGATACTTGAGGCACTACCTAAATAGTTTTCGGGGAGAACCAGCTATTTCCAGGTTTGTTTAGCCTTTCACCCCTATCCACAGCTCATCCCCTAGTTTTGCAACACTAGTGGGTTCGGACCTCCAGTGCGTGTTACCGCACCTTCATCCTGGCCATGGATAGATCACCTGGTTTCGGGTCTACGCCCAGCAACTAAACGCCCTATTCGGACTCGGTTTCCCTACGCCTCCCCTATTCGGTTAAGCTCGCTACTGAACGTAAGTCGCTGACCCATTATACAAAAGGTACGCAGTCACCCCACGAGGGGGCTCCCACTGTTTGTATGCATCCGGTTTCAGGTTCTATTTCACTCCCCTCCCGGGGTTCTTTTCGCCTTTCCCTCACGGTACTGGTTCACTATCGGTCGATCACGAGTATTTAGCCTTGGAGGATGGTCCCCCCATCTTCGGACAGGATTTCGCGTGTCCCGCCTTACTTGTCGTACGCTTAGTACCACCCTTGTCTTTTCGCATACGGGGCTATCACCCACTATGGCCGGCCTTTCCATGCCGTTCTGCTAAAACAAGGACTATCACGTACAGGCTCTTCCCATTTCGCTCGCCACTACTTTGGGAATCTCGGTTGATTTCTTTTCCTCAGGGTACTTAGATGTTTCAGTTCCCCTGGTTCGCCTCACATGACCTATGTATTCAGTCATGGATACCTCAAAAGAGGTGGGTTTCCCCATTCGGACATCTGCGGATCAAAGCTCGTTTGCCAGCTCCCCGCAGCTTTTCGCAGGCTGCCGCGTCCTTCATCGCCTGTGATCGCCAAGGCATCCACCAGATGCACTTATTCGCTTGATCCTATAACCTCAAACACGTCGTGTTCTTGGTTACGGTGTTTGCGACGTCTGAATCCTTCGACTTGTCGAATTCAGAACTCGATACAATCAAACCCAAAAAAACTTAATTTGAGTCTTGCTTCTTCTATCTTGTTAAAGATCAGATACAGAGTTACTACTCTTCCAACTGAAGCAGTCAGAATGAAACACACTGCGTCATGCAATGCCCTTCATTCTGATTCCTTCCAGATCAGCACCAGGTGCTGGTGGAGGCAGACGGGATCGAACCGACGACCCCCTGCTTGCAAAGCAGGTGCTCTCCCAGCTGAGCTATGCCCCCATCGGTAAACTGATTGATCATCTGCCTAGGGCAAATGGTGGGTCAGATAGGAATCGAACCTATGACCCCCGCCTTATCAAGACGGTGCTCTAACCGACTGAGCTACTGACCCAGTTCTCCGTATCTTCAACCTACAGCCGATGAGTGTGAGTGCTTGAGTCAAGACTGACTCTTGAAAGGAGGTGATCCAGCC